>NZ_CP142027.1:0-2975322 GCF_035666295.1 Haloarcula montana | reverse complement strand
CAGTTATCTCCCTCGTCGAGTGACATTTCGATGGTGAGGACGCCGTGGTTGATAAACGCTCGTGCGTCCTTATCGGGAACGTCGAACTCATGCTGCTCGTCGCCGGCGACGACGATGACCGTGCCGTCGACCACGTCGACAGAAGCGTCGTCGGCAGCACCCACGTCCGCCGCGAGCACGATGCTGTCGTCGTACTCGAACCGGCGGAGGGGCGTCTCGTCGAATAGCTGTTGTTCTGTATTCATCCTAACCATAGGTAAGTGAGACAACTATATAAAGATTTCGTCGATTTCCCTCCGACGTGGGGTGGTTAGAGAACAATCGATTGATTGCGGTTCACACTACGATCGGGAGCTGTATCAGTGTGGTGGCAGCGGAAAGACGACGACGACGCGGATCGTAGCTGCCGATCAGTCTGCCCAATAGTACCGTGGACCGGCGAGGAAGAACAGGAGGGCGATGACCAACACGGCTCTCGGACCGAACTGGTAGAGTGCATCCGGTGCAAGAACGGCAAGCGCGAGGACGACACCGACGGGCGTGACGTGTTTCGGGCCGGGCTTGGGGTAATCGAAGGGTGCGACCATCGCGACCGAGAACACCAGCATCACGCCGGCAAGCACGACTGGGTGGTGGATTCCACCGAGATACGCCGTCGAGAGGACGATCGCCCCGAGCGAGTTGGGCATCCCTGGCCGCCCGTCGGCGGTTTCGATGTACGTCTCGTAGAACGCGGTCCTGACGATAGAGAAGACCACGTACGCGGACGCGACCAGCGTGATAGCGACTCCCATCGCGAGACCGGTCTCGGTGACGGTCCCGAACCGTTCGACGAGGAGCACGTAGACGAAGAGGCTCGGCGTCGCACCGAACGAGACCACGTCGGTGATCGAGTCCAGCAGCGGTCCGACCGCCGAACTCTCGCTTCCCCGGGCGACAATCCCGTCGAGTGCGTCGGTTATCACCGACAGCAAGAGCAGCCGCGCCGCGAGGTGGAGGTCGGCGAACGCGACCGCACCGGCGACGAATCCGACGACAGCGTTGACCAGGGTGACTGTGTCGGCAACACTGAGTCGTCGAGACACCTCGAAGCCCATGACTGCTTGCTCGCCCAGGACCCACATGAAGGGTCCGAAACGTCGATCACTCCTCGGGGAGATCGTGACCGACGAGGAACCGACCGATAGTGGCGACGGTCCCGACGACGAGGAGGTAGAGTTGCCACCCCCCGCGAGCGACCGGGAAGATCCGGTCGACGGGTCCTTCCTGGGTTCCCGACGGGTCCGGGTCGACCGCGGTGTCCATCTGGATCTCGCTCGTGTTCCCCATCGCATTGGGCGTCGGCAGTCCACCGCCGCCCCCGGAACTGCCACCGCCTCCGCCAGCACCACCGTTTCCGCCCGTTTCGAAGAACGTCTGGACGATCCCTCGCTGTGTGGAGAGTTCGAGCCGCCCCCTGAACTGGTAGAACTGATCGTGGATCGGCCAGAAGAGGTTCGCCCCGCCGCTGACGGCGTCGAACAGGACGTGCCCGACAGCGTAGACGAGGACACAGAACCACGCCACTCTGACGCCGTAGGCCCCCCAGCGGCTACGGACGAACGATTCCCTCCGCACGGAGAGATCGATCGCGAGGAGGCCGCCGAGAACCGCCGGGATGACGAGGTTCGTCAGTGCGGCACGGTGGCCGACTTCCGAGACCAGCGCGATGAACGAATCGATATCGGGAACCGTTACGACAGCGAGTGCGAGCAGGAGTGATCGCTTGTCGAACGCCGCACCCAAAAGCGTCGCTGCGAGCAGCCCGACGAACGCGTAGTGGACCACTAACGACGGCATGTGTGACCATTACACACTGACGAAATGAGTGTTGCGGTGCAGCCGAAAACTATATTTCCGGGGCTATACAGATACGCTTCAAGGACACTAATGCATCCAGTGGGTGGGAGAAACCGGGTGGGAACCGGAGAACGTGGGGTGTACCGACGGTGAGCAGTAACGACGATGTCGGCCGCTCTTCCGAGGAGAAATTCCGCCTCGACACCGGCGGCCAGGCGCTCGTCTCGGTGTCGACGATGCAGTCTCCGATCCGTGAACTGCCGCCCACAGCGTACGAGAACCTCCTTGTCGTCTCGGCATCCGCTCCCGAGGAGGTCGCCGAAACGCTGGACACGGCCGGTGTGGCTCTCACGTCGGTCGGTCACATTCCGATCTCCGGTTCCGAAACAGCGTATCAGGGGGAGATGGGGGTCTGTGAGCCGTTCGTCCCCGACGATCTGACTGGACTGAGTATGCGGCTCTCACGGGCGTTCGAAGCTCTCGAAGACGGACTCGGATGGGTCGTCTTCGACAACCTCAACGTGTTCCTGATGTACGCGGCCGAGGAACGAGTCGTCAGGTTCTTCGACCATACGACGACACAGGCCCGAAAACACGGGATCTGTGGCAGCTACGGGGTCGTTCGAGACGCCGTCGACGACTCGACGTACGCACGGCTGCGACGGTGTGTCGACACCGAGATCGACCTCCGCTGACCGTCGGTACCTCAGCCGTCCCCCGCGACGGTGACGGCGTACCGTCTGAGCCCGACGTTCATCTGCTCGAACCCACGACGGAGTCGCCTCGCCAGCCGATCGACGACGCGGGCGGTCAACGGCCCGCTGATCTCCTCGTACTGGGTGAACCGCGTCCCGCTCCCCCCGTCGATCGGTTCCAGCAGGAAGGCGTGTTCCGCGGAGACGCCGAGGAAGCCCGAGCGCCAGCGGAGTTCGCGCCCCGGGTCCACGGTCAGGATCTCCGGGCTGAACGACACGGTCGGTAGCCCGGGGACCGACAGTTGTGCGTCGACAGTCTGGCCGGGGGACATTTCGCCGTCGATACGCAGTAACGTGTTCCACTGGGGGTACGCGCTGGTATCGGTCAGGACACGCCACACCGTCTCGGGCGGGACCGGAATATCGACCGAAACCGAAAGCTCCCGCATGATACCCATCTACGCGCTGGATCGGCAAAAACACGTGGCTCGGGAGACGGACATATGACCGTCGAGTCCCTCCGTTCGACTATGGCCTCGTTCGCCTCCGTACTGATCTACGACGGTGAGTGCCCGTACTGCTCGGTAGCTGCGCGTGCGCTGGAGGAACTCGACGACGTCGGCGCCATCTCGTGGTACGACGACCCGGCCCAACGGTTTCTCGACGCCCAGTTCGGCGCGACCCCCTTCGCGATGGTTCTGGTCGACACCGACGAGGAGCGGGTGTACGCCGGCCGGTCGGCCGCCGAAGAACTGGCCGACCGCGCCGGGATGCCGGGGATCGTCGGCTCGCTAGTCAGGGACAACTACGAGACTATCGCCCGCGTGGTCGGACTCGCCAGTGGTCGCGGGCGTGACCTGGACGACTATCACGAAGCGTACGATCTCACCGACGACGGCGCGGCGGTATACGGGGAACTGGCCGATGCCGCTGTCCACCGCGATATCACTGCTGCTGGGTAAATCCGTCATCCCAGCGTCCGACAGTTGTCTGTCGCGGTTCCGCCACCGCAAAGAACATTTAAGGGGTGCCCGGACAAGCACCTCCGTATGGACCCAGAAACTGTCCCACAGGAGATCACGACGCTCGTCGGGCGTGAAGTCTACTCGAAAAACGGTGTGTTCGTCGGAGAGGTCGAGGATATCCGTCTCGATCTGGACCGCCAGGCGGTGACGGGGCTGGCGCTTCACCAACTCAACAACGAACTGTTCAGCGACCAGGCCCGCAGTTCCCGCGGCGTCATCATCCCGTACCGCTGGGTCCAGGCTGTCGGTGACGTAGTTATTGTCAACGATGTCGTCGAACGACTCCGGAAAGCTGACTCCGATGGCGACAGCGAGGAAGTCGCGGCTTAGTTACCGTTTCCGCTCTCACTGCTCGAACTGTCGACGCCCATCGCCTCGAACAGTTTCCGTTTGACTGCCTCTTCTGTCAACTTCAACAGCGTATCACGGTTGTCGTCGTTGGTCTCTAACCCGGTGAAGATACCCAGCGGGATCTCGACGCTCGCGTCGGTAGAGTGGCCCGCCGTCTCGCCCATCTCCCCGAAGGCGTCCGAGAGCACCTTCCCGATGTTCATGCGGATGTCCTTCGATCGTGCAGCCAGGTAGATCGTATCGTCCGCGATGGCAAACACCGCTGTGGTCGTGATCCCTTCGAGGTTCAGGAGGTGTTGGGCCGCCTGGGCCAGCGCGTCCCTGTCCCGGATGAAGCCGGCGTTCGAGACCAGGTGGCTCCCCTGGACTTCGCGGTTGCGAATCGCCTCGGCCAGAACGTCGAGCGTCTCCGGCGACATCGACGGCGACTCGACCTGTTCGAGCGTGTCGTGGTCGGCGAAGGGGTAGAGATACGCGGCGGCGGTCAGATCCGCCGGCGTCGTATCCCGTTTGAAGTCCAGCGTTTCGGCACGGATTCCGTACAAAAGCGCCGTCGCCACGGTCTGGTCCAGCGTGAGATCCAGTTCCTGGATGTACTTCGTGAGGATCGTCGAGGTCGCAGAGACGTTCGGTCGGATGTCGGAGAAGGCAGTGTCGTGTTCGTACTCGTGTTCGTGTTCGTAGTGGTCGATGACGATGTCGACCGGGTCCACGAGCGGTTCGCCCCCCTTCGCGACATCGACCAGCGCGAGCGTGTCGTAGTCGTCGAGGTCGATCGAGTCCTGGGACTCCAGATCGATCCCCAGGAGATTGACGAACGCACGGTTCTCCTGGTGGCCGATCTCGCCCTCGTAGATGATGTCCGCCTCCACGTCACGGCTGGCCGCAATAGCCCGAAGCGCCGCCGCAGAAGCGATCGAGTCCGGGTCCGGCGAGCGGTGGATGAGGATCGCCATCCGCTCTTCGGTCCCATCGATGACGTCACTCAGTTGGGTCGCTTTGTACTCTAGTTCACCGGTCTCAAGCGCGCGAAGTGCCGAGTCCGCGATGACTGCCGAGGGGTTGATCACCACGTCGGCACCGAGCTCGGTCAGTTCGTCGGCCGAGACAGGGTCGTCGGCACGGGCGACGATGAACTGGTCACCGTCGGCGGCACGGATGTTCTCGACGGCGTTCGCGTTCGCCGAGACGTCGGAGGACATGATGAGGACGACATCGCGGTCGCTGACCATCTCGACGACCGCTTCCTCGACGATGTCGGCCTGCTGTGCGTTGAGGTCCTGATCGCGGAGCGCCTCCACGCGACCCTCGTCGGCATCGAGGATGAGCACGTCTTTGCCCTCGTTGACGAGTTCTTCAGCCACTGCATGCCCAACGCTCCCACACCCCAGAATCGCGTACGTGGACATGGAGGCCATCGTGATGCCGCTGGCTGCACTCATAAGTATCTGTATCGCTTGGCGGCCAGCCTCTTTAATCACGTCCATTCGTTACCTCCAGGACCCACAATACCGTGGGAACGCCAGACACGAGACCGGTGAATGAAAACCTATTTGAGCGGGCCGCCCACAGAATCAGGTGTACTGGGCCGGTAGCTCAGTCTGGCAGAGCGACGGCCTCTTAAGCCGTCGGTCGAGGGTTCAAATCCCTTCCGGCCCGCTTTTGCGACGAACATTTCGTGAGGAGTCGATTCCGTATCGAGGAAGGATTTGAAGCAGGACCGTCGCAGGGTCGAGCGAAGCGAGACCATCGTCTTTCCGTGGTTCAAATCCCTTCCGGCCCGCTTTTGCGACGAACATTTCGTGAGGAGTCGATTCCGTATCGAGGAAGGATTTGAAGCAGGACCGTCGCAGGGTCGAGCGAAGCGAGACCATCGTCTTTCCGTGGTTCAAATCCCTTCCGGCCCGCTTTTGCGACGAACATTTCGTGAGGAGCAGGACCTCGAACCGGGTGTTCCAGTCTACGAGTCCCGCTCAGTCAAGCCAGTTCCTTTCGCATCTCGACGTGTGGGATGCCCGCCTCTTCGAACTCGTCGCTGACGATCTCGTACCCGATTCCTGTATAGAACCCCTCGACACGGCGTTGTCCGTGCAGGACTGCCTCCATCGCACCGTCGTCGCGAGCCGCCTCCTCGGCAGCCTCCATGATCCGGACACCCAGCCCTTCGCCGCGATACTGTGCCAACACCGCGACACGCTCGATCTTGACCGTCGTTTCGTCGACGAACCGATAGCGTGCCGTGGCGACCGGGCGATCCCCGGCGGAGAGGAGGAGATGTGTCGCCTCGCCGTCTTTGTCGTCCATCTCCTCGCTCTCGGAGACGCCTTGCTCGTCGATGAACACCGACCGGCGGACCTGTCGAGCCTCGTCGCCGACAGCGTCGTCGTCGCCGACATCCAGCGTGTACGATGGCATGGCCGGAGCTACGGCCGTGGTGTCGGAGAGTCTTGCGTTCGGATCTCCGTCACCAGTGACTGTCGAAACCCCAAAATTGTCGAGTCCGATATTCCCACGTGTCTGTCAGGTGAATCCGCCAGGGACCACGAACTGTCCGGATATCGCTACCCGAACGACGCCGACGTGGTCGACAGCTACGCGCAGGACAGAGAACTGTACGTCGCTGTCGCCGTCGTCTGTCCGGAGTGCAGCGAGCCACTGTCGTTGGCCGCGCCGGTCACAGCTGTGACCGGGACGAGCGCAGAACCCCGTTCGACGACAGTTTTTACGAATGGCTGACACAACGGTTTTTAGCCAGGGACAGCTATCTCGGACTGCGATGTCCGATTTCGAGCGCTACGACTGTGCGAACTGTGATGAATCGTTCGCCGCACATCCGAGCGCCCGAGCGGCCGAAACCGGATACTGCAGCCCCGCGTGTCAATCCGCGGCAGAGTGATACTGACGGCGGTTAGCTATCCGGACTGTAGTTCGGCGCTTCGTCCGTGATCATCACGTCGTGCGGGTGGCTCTCCTGCTGGCCAGCCGCCGAGACGCGGACGAACTCGGCTCGTTCTTTGAACTCCGGGATCGTCTCGGCACCGACGTAGCCCATCCCGGACTGCATCCCACCGACGAGCTGGTGGAGTTCGGATTCGAGCGAGCCCTTGTAGGGAGTCGCCGCCTCGACGCCCTCGGGGACGTAATCCTCGTCTTCCTCGTCCTCTTTGAGGTAGCGTTCGCCGCCGCCTTCGTTCATCGCGCCGACGCTGCCCATCCCGCGGTACTGTTTGTACTTCTTGCCGTTCATCGTGATGACGCGGCCCGGTGCCTCGTCGGTTCCGGCGAAGTACGAGCCGAGCATGACCGCGTCGGCACCGGCGGCGATAGCCTTGATCGCGTCCCCGGAGTAGCGGATGCCCCCGTCGGCGATGACGGGCACGTCGTGCTGGCTGGCGACGTCGGCGACCTGCGAGACGGCAGTGATCTGTGGCATCCCTGCGCCGGTCACCACACGGGTCGTACAGATCGAGCCCGGACCGATGCCGACTTTGACGCCGTCGGCGAAGTCGACGACGGCCTCCGCTGCCTCCCGGGTCCCGATGTTCCCGACGACGACATCGGCCTCGACCTCGCCTTTGATGTCCCGGGCGCTGTCGATGACGTTTGCGTTGTGCGCGTGGGCACAATCGATGAAGAGGATGTCGGCACCGGCTTCGTCGGCCGCCTGTGCGCGGTCCAGTTCGAAGGGGCCGACAGCGGCACCGACCCGGAGGTGGCCGTTCTCGTCACGGGCGGCCTCGTCGTACTCTCGGCGCTGGAGGACGCCTTTCATCGTCACGAGTCCGGCCAGGCGGTTCTCGTCGTCGACGATCGGGACCCGCTCGATTTTGTGGTCGTACATCAACTCCAGGGCCTCCCGGGCCGAGACATCCTCGGGAGCGGTGACGACCTCGTCGGTCATGGCCTCGGTCACGGCGTCGGACTCGCCGACTTCGAGGTACGGACGGATGTCGGTCCCGGAGATGATGCCCAGGACCTTGCCCGTTTCCTCGTCGACGACTGGCGCCCCGGAGACGCCCTGTCGGTCCATCATCGCGTCGACCTCCCGGACAGTCTGTTCGGGGCTCGCGGTCACGACATCACGGATGATCAACTCGTCGGCACGCTTGACGCGCTCGATCTCGTTGGCCATCTCTTCGGCGTTCATGTTCCGGTGGAGGACGCCGAGTCCACCCTGGCGAGCCATCGCGATCGCCATGTCGCTCTCGGTTACGGTGTCCATCGCGGCTGTCAGTACCGGGACGTTCAGTTCGACCGAGCGGGAGACGCTGGTCGCGGTGTCGGCTTCGTCGGGCTCGACGCGTGACTCTTTGGGTCGCAGCAGTACGTCGTCAAATGTGAGAGCCTCCGGAACACGGAGCTTCTCGGAGAAGGGCTCGGGATCGTTCGCCATGTAAATCGTCCACGACGGCAGGGCAAAAACGTTGCGAGACGTGCCGACTCTGTGGATCGCTGCCATGCGAATCGCGCCGTTCGAAGTGTGACATCTGTCCACGAGACCCGGATTATCCCCTGGTTCACGTCTCGTGTGTTCGGTTCTCACACAACGTTTATACTCCAACGAAAGATAATGTTACATATGCGAACTACCGAACCCTCCGGCGCCAACACGGTCCCGCAACCGAGTTCGACCGCGGCTGGCACTCCGTTCTTCACAGGGTTCGGTACCGGGAAACAGCTCTGGTCCGCCATTCCGTGTGCGTCCAGTGCGGTAACCACCCGACGGGTACCGGGTGAACCCGGACTGTAACCAGGATGAGTAGCTCCAGACATCCAGTCGCACTCCGTGTCGAGCGGCGGGTCGGCCGTGGCGGCCGCCTGCTGGGAACGGTCATGGCGTTGCCGCTCATCGACGGCATCTTCCCGGTGTTGGTGCTTGCCGGTGCGCTCACCACCTGGACGGGGATGCTCGAAGTCGGTCTGCTGGTCTTCGGCGGGTCCGCGACCGTCGCGGTCGTCCTCGCCGAGATGGACGGCGGTCCACGCGAACAGGCCACGACCGTCCTCCTCATCGGGAGCCTGCTGATCCCGCTTGCGGTGATCGAGGCCGCACTCGCCCCCACCATCGACAGCCTCGTCCGAACCAGCGTCCTAGAGCGGTTCGCCGGCATCGTCATCATGGCGATAGCCGCCCAGACGGCCAGTTCGCGCGTCAGCGAGTTTCTCCCACGCCCGGCCGTCATCATCGGCCTCGGCCTACTGGCCGGGTTCGACCCGGCGGGTGCGACGCTCGTCACGGCAATCGACCCCTGGATGTTGGCCCGCGCCGCTGGGACCGCCGGCATCGGCGTCGGGTTCGCGCTCGCCATCGCGCTGACCAGCCCGTGGCTGCGCAACGCGGTCGACATCGACCGGTTCCGCTTCGGGAGCGCCATCGCACTCGGTGTGCTCTCGCTATCGGTTCTGGGCATCCTCCCGACGACTGCCCCTGTCGCGCTGGGCGTCCTCGCAGTCACCGCGTTGCTGTCGTTCGATCCCGGCAACGCCAGGGAGCGCCACTCCGATTACCACCCGGACGAGGTCGATCTCACCGCCGCTTTCTCCGACGGCGGCGCGTCCCAGGGTGTCGCCGGCGACCAGCGGACCGACGACGGCGCCGCAGTCGACTACGAACCCGACACCGAACGCGCTCCCTGGCTCTGAGGGAGAAGGTTTAGGCGCGTCCCGGCCCCTCGGGCGAACATGGCCGACAACCGCGTGATCCAGGGGCGAATGCAGACACCCGAGAGCCTCGCCGAACTCATCGAAGGTGAGAGTGTCATGGACGCAGAACCGATCGAAGACGCCGAAAAAGACTGTCCCGACTGTGGCGAAAACGTCGTCACAGTGGGATACATGCCCTCGGCCCTGGAGTTTGTCACGGGGTACAAATGCCAGGAGTGTGACTGGGCCGAGACCGATCGAGACTGATCGCCGTCCAGCAACCGAAACCCCTTTACTACAACTGGGCATACGCCGGAGTGCGGGGTCGTGGCCTAGTCCGGGAAGGCGGCTGACTCCAGAGGCCACGTGCCTGGGACGAGACTCTAAGGGCTGATATACTGAGCGGCCGGCTGATCACCGGTTCGCGACGATGACCCTCTGGAGTTCCGAGGCACAGGACGGAGATATCAGCCGATCGGGGGTTCAAATCCCTCCGACCCCATCTCGATCTTTACATTTTCTAAAGGTAGCAGACATGTAGCGGCTGTTTTCGGGGTTCTCAAAATACCCGAGTTTAATTGGAGAATTATGATGATTTAGGGTGGTAATCTCGGTGTTACCGAACAATTAACAGAACGAACAGGTGTTGCTGACTCTTCGATATCGAGCATGCCACCCCCGTCGATCCGGATGCTCTCAACCGAGCAATTCCCGGTTATCTCCCGGTTCGGCGATCTCGAACCGTCGAAACGAACGAACAGGACACGAGAGGCGACTCCAAGATCCCTGTCGTCGACGAGGGCGCAGACGGCGACTCGGCCGCGGACGTTTTTACGACCGGGGGAACTACGACCCGTCGATGCCAGACACGATCGAGGTCTACACTGGCGACGTCGTGACCGTCGAACACGTCGAGACGCTGCCCGACGGCGGCGCCCGATTCGACCTCAGCACCGACGACGGGCGGACCTGGCGCGTGGACGTAACTCGGAACGGGGACAGCGAGATCGTCACGACGAAACGGGACGGTACCCTGGCCGACCTCGACACGCCGGAATGGCTGGACGACGTCGTCGCCCGACTCAGTAGGGCCTAGCGGATCGTCGCGTCGGTGATCAATTGTAGCTCGTCGGCGGTCTCGTCAGTCAACTGTGGCTCGGTCACGCGCCAGGCCCAGTTGCCGTCGGTCGTCCCCGGCGTGTTGAACCGGGCCTGGCTCCCCAGCCCGAGGAGGTCCTGCATCGTCGTCATCGCGATCGTCGAGTCGGCGTTCCAGACCGCCTCGATGATGTCCCAGTGGACGTCCTCGCCGTCCGAGCCGAGATTGTAGTGGAGACAGTCGCGCTGGCGCTCGCCAAGCGACTCGTAGTAGCCGACGATCGTATCGGTGTCGTGTGTCGACGTGTAGCCGACGCTGTTTTCGGGGAAATGCATCGGCTGGTACATGTTCCCCTCCTCGCACCAGTCGGCGTACTGGGAGACCCGCATCCCGGGGAAGTCGAACTGACTGCGGAGGTCGTAGCTGCTGTGGTCGACGAAGCCCAGGTCTTCGGCGATGAACGGGAGGTTCCCGAACCGGTCGCGGACGGCCTCGAAGAACGCGGCACCCGGGCCGGCGAGCCAGCGGCCGTCGGCCGGGTCGTCGCTGTCGGCCGGGATCGCCCAGAACTCGTCGAACCCTTTGAAGTGGTCGATACGGGCGATGTCGACCATGTCGAACAGCCTGTCGAGGCGCCCCAGCCACCACTCGTAGCCCGTCGCAGCCAGGTGGTCCCAATCGTAGACGGGATTGCCCCAGCGCTGGCCGGTGTCGCCGGCGTTGGGCGGGACTCCCGCAACGTCTTTCGGTCGGTGGTCGTCGTCGAGCCGGAACGCCTCGGGCGAGGCCCACACGTCCGCCGAATCCAGGGCGACGTAGATCGGGAGATCGCCGATGAGATCGATCCCGTGGTCACTGGCGTACGCCCGCAGTTCGCGCCACTGCTCGTCGAACACCCACTGACAGAACGCGCGGAACTCGATCTCGTCGGCCAGTTCCTCGCGGTAGGTCCCCAGGGTCTCCGGCTCTCGGGTCGTCACGTCGTCGGGCCACTCCGTCCAGAGGGCGCCGTCGAACTCCCGTTTGAGTGCGCGAAACAGCGCGTAGTCGGCGAGCCAGTCGGCCTCGCGCTCGCGGAACTCGGCGAACGACTGGCCGTCCGACCCTGTGGGCGCGTCCTGGAACGTCTCGAAGGCCTCGCGCAGACAGTCGCGTTTGAACTGGGCGACGGACTCGTAGTTCACCTCGTGATCGTCGACACTCGATGGGGGGACCGCTGTCCCGCTGTCGAGGTAGCCCCGGTCGACCAACCACTCCAGGTCGACGAGCAGCGGGTTGCCGGCGAACCCGGAGAACGTCTGGTACGGCGAGTGGCCGTGGATCGCGGCGGTCGGTCCGAGCGGACAGATCTGCCAGAGCGACTGCCCGGCCCGGTCGAGGAAGTCCACGAACGAGCGGGCGCCAGCGCCGAGATCGCCGATACCGTGTGGGCTCGGGAGCGAACTGAGATGCAGGAACACGCCGCTGCGGCGATTAAAACGCATACGCGACAGTTCACCGGGGAGGGATTTCAACTATCGGGTCGCTATCTGACCTTCGAGTGTTCGCCGACGAGCGCGCCCTGGAGGTCCACGTCCGAGACGATCGACTCCCGGTCGATCAGCGACCACTCGACGGCTGCGTCCTCGACAGTAGCGCCCGGGAACACGACACAGTCTTCGAGAATCGCGTTGGTGACGGTGGCGTCGGCCATCACGTGGACGTTGTCGCCGAGTTTGCTGTTGGTGACCGACGCGCTGTCGGCCACGATCGATTCGTTTTCCAGCGCCCACTGGACGGCCTCGATGTAGGCGTCGGCCTCGCCCACGTCGTACCAGTAGCTGTCGAAGGTGAACGCGTTGACCGCGTCCCGCTCGGCGAGCCACTGCATCAGCCACCCCGGTTCGTCGGGGTTGTTGTCCTCGGCGAGGTAGTCGTCGAACAGCGGGAGCGTCTCACTGGGGAAGGCATAACAGGCGATCGAACAGAGCGTGCTCTTGGGGTTGTCCGGCTTCTCCTGGAAGCCGATGACCTGCGTGCCGTCGAGTTCCACCACGCCGTAGGAGGTCGCTCGCTCCTTCGAACCCACGTCGTAGGCGGCGATACACGGCGTTCCGGCTTCCTCGAAGAAGGAGGCGAACTCGCCAATATCGAACCCCATGAGGTTGTCCCCGGCGACGACCAGCATGTCGTCGTCGATGCCCTCACGCTCGATAAGCTGAGCCAGCGCACCGACGACGCCGAACTTCGAATCCTCGTCGGCCGTATCCTCGATGGAGAGCTGTGGCTTCTCGAAGTCGCTGTCCTCAATGTGACTCCGGAACTCGTCAGCGAAGTACTCGTTCGTGGAGATGTACACGTCCGAGACGCGGTCGTCGGCTTCGAGATCCGAGAGGATACCGTCGATAATGGTCTCGTCCCCGACAGGAAGCAGCATCTTCGGACGGTTCCGCGTGATCGGCCAGAGTCGAGTCGCGTACCCACCTGCTAGAACTATTGCGTCCATACGGGGGTTCTCTCAGGGGGAGGGTATCTCTTTTTTCCTTCTGACATGATATGTGAGAGTGACACAGCTGTACAGTAGGCGAGTGATACTGGCGCCGCGTTCCGGGAAACAGTATAAGTATCCCTCCGTCAATCATGTAGGTGATGGCTACACAGGTCCTGATGCTGGCGTGGGGATTCCCGCCGAACGTGACCGGGGGACTGGACACGGCGGTCGGGGAGTTGTTCGAGCGACTCACCACCAGAGACGACATCGACATCGAACTCGTGTTGCCAGCGGAGTACGCCCCCGACGGGTACGACAACATCCACGGCGTCCCGACCGGACAAGGAGATATCATCACCCGGATCGGCCGGCTCTCAGGGGAGTTCGTCGACCGAGCGGCCGATGCGGATATCGTCCACACGAACGACTGGTTCGGCTACAATCCGGGATCGCGGGCTCAGTCGACACACGACGTCGAGTGGGTGACGACGTTTCACTCACTGTCCTCGGATCGCAACATGGAACCCCCGGACCGGGAGGTCCAGACCGAACAGCGGGTCGTCAACCGCGCCGACCACCTCGTCGCTGTCAGCGAGTACACTGCGGGGAAGGTCCGGCGAGAGTACGGCCGCGAGTCCACGGTCATCTACAACGGGTTCTCGTCGGTGGAAACCACCGGCCGTGATCTCAAATCCGAACTGGGGATCGACGGCGAGATGCTCTTTTTCCTCGGCCGGCACACGGACCAGAAGGGGATCTCGTATCTCCTCTATGCCCTCTCGAAGCTCCGTCGCGACGACCTGACGCTCGTGTTAGGTGGGTCCGGTCACCTCACCGCACAGCTCGAACGGTTCACCGATCTGCTCGGGATCGACGACCAGGTCGAGTTCGTGGGCTACCTGCCCGAGGAGGAACTGGGCGACTACTACGCCAGTGCGGATCTGTTCGTCTCGCCGTCGCTCTCGGAGCCGTTCGGGATCACCTTTACCGAGGCGCTCTCCGTCGGGACGCGCGTCGTCGCGAGCAACGCCGGCGCGGCGGAAGTACTCCCGGAGGACTGCCTCATCGAGGTCGAACCGCAGTCGGACTCGATCGCGGACGGGATCGAGTACGCACTGACGCTGGACACACCCATCGAGTACGACGTCAGGACCTGGGACGAAGTGGCCGAAGACCACGCGACGTTGTACAAGAAGATCGCCGGAGCTGGCGATACCGATCCACAGGACGGCGAAGACGACATCGAGAACTGATCAGCGAAGGATTCTGAGGTCCGTGACCGGTTCCGGATGGACGATGCGGAACCCGTCGGCCGTCGGTGACAGTCCGGTACGCTGGGCTCCCTCACCGCCCGACTGATAGGGGCTGTCGGAGCCGTCGGCGGACTGATACGGACTGTCGGACTCGTCGACTGATTGGTACGGGCTGTCCGACTCCGCGGACTGGTACGGACTGTCCGAGTGGGGCGTACCGTCGCCGGCCGAGTCCGGTGGCCGCTCGAAGTCCTCGGGTGGGAGGTAGATCCGCTCGCCCGAGCGGGACTCGACGACGACAGCGGCGTCTCGGTCACCGGTCGCAGTGATGACTGTCCGGCCGTTGTCGATATCCATCTCGACCGAGATCGGGATCGACTGGCTTCCGGAGTCCGCTTCTGGATCGCTCATACCGGACCCTGACCGCGAACTCACTTATACTGTTTCCCCATCCGAGGGTTCGCCAGTGGAGAACAAGTAAGTCAGTCGACACTTCGACATCCGGTTGTCAACACACACCATGAGACATATATCTCGTGGGCTGTTGTAGGCAGGAAGATGCGGTTGCGAACGGCACTTAACGACTACAAGCGTGGGGGAGACGCCGAGGCGTCGACGGGTGCGTTCTCCGGGCACGGGGACCGACTCGTCCACGTCGCGCCGTCGGGGAGCGTCCGTGACTACTCCAGCGCGATCTCCGGGCTGTACGGGATCGATCGCTCGCGGTTCGGCATCGAGACGCCGCGCCGGACGGTCTGGCTGGACGAGGTAGAGACGGTCAGACAACACTACTACCGGGAGACGACGTTGATCGAGACGGAGTACGACGCCGGGGAGTTCACCGTCCACCAGTACGACCTGACGCTGGGCCGTGCCCATCTCACGCACGTGGAACTCCGTGGGGCAGTCCCTCCGAACGCGTCGTTGCTCGCCTTTCTCACGTTGGCACCCGAGGGACGAGAGACACAGGTCGGTCGGCTCGTCCACCCCGAGAAAGGCCCCGACGACGGGACCGTCGTCGAGGTGTTTCACCACGACGAACACGACTACGTCTCGGCCACGACAGGCCTGGCCAGTGTTCGTGGGCAAGTTCCCGAGACGTTCCCCGAACTAGTAGCCGACGACCCAGTCGAGTTTCCCCGGGAAAAGGCGCGCGAGCGATACGAGGATACACACCTAAGTGGCGACGTGGTCGTCCAGGCACCGCTCGAACGGGAAGGGCGGGGACTCCGAACCACGATCGTGACACAGCTCTCGGATCACGGGGATATCGACCGCGAGACGGCGATCCGCGATCTCCAGTCGTGTACGGAGCGGTTCCAGAGCGCCCAGGACATCAAAGCGGCCGCGCGGGACCGGACGGAGATCACTGTCCCGGAGGACATCGCCCGCGAACGCGTCGTACAGAGCGACCTCCGGGCACTCGATCTCTTGCGAGCGCCCAGTGGCGGCCGGATCGCAGCACCGGAGTTCGATCCGTTCTACCGCAACTCGGGCGGATACGGCTACACGTGGTTCCGAGACGACGCACGGATCTCGCAGTCGCTGCTGACTGCGACCGCCGAGTTGGGATTGGCTGTCGACGACGAACTCGTCGAGAGCGCACAGTTGTACTGTCGAACACAGTTGCCCGACGGGACCTGGCCGCACCGTGTCTGGGCGCGCGACGGATCGCTGGCACCCGGCTGGGCGCACGCACACGTCGAGGGCGACGACGACTCCCTGGAGTACCAGGCCGACCAGACGGCGACGGTGGCCGCGTTCCTGGCGGCGCTGCTCCGGGAACGGCGGGACCTGCTGTCCCCCGAGATCACCAGCGAGATCCGGGAGACCATCGAAGCCGCGGTGGGAGCGATGGAGCGGCATCTCGACGACGGCGGCCTCCCCGGTCCGTGTCAGAATCTCTGGGAGGACATGGTCGGCCAGTTCACCCACACGGCGGCGACGTACCTCGAAGCGTTCGCGACTGTCGCAGGCGCACCGGTCGCCGACGACCTCCGCGAGCGAGCCCGCAGTGGCGCAGCGGCAGTCGCGGACGGACTCGATCGACTCTGGGAGGACGCGACCCGGACATACGCGCTTCGGCTGACCGACGGGGGACTGGACCTGCGGCTCGACGCCGCGACGTTCGCGCTCGTCGATGCGTTCGCGGCGTACACGGCGCTCGACGGTGTCGAGGTGGATGCCGAGACGGCCGAGCGGCTCACCGACCACGTCGGCGCGTGTCTCGACGAACTCTACCGGAACCCGGCCGGCGAGCCGGTAGCCGGATTGATCCGGTACGAGGGGGACACCTGGCGGACCGACGGCCAGGACGGCGAGAAGATCTGGGGGTTGACGACCGCGATGGGCGCCGCCGCGGCCGCGCGACTCGGTGCGTTGCTGGAAGCGAACGGTCGCGACGGGACGGCGTTCTTCGAGCGTGCGGCCGGACTCTACGGACTGCTCGAACACGACGGGCCGCTGGTGACGGATCTGGGATACCTGCCCGAACAGCTCTACGACGACGGGCGAGCCGACAGCGGGACGCCCCTCGGGTTCGCACACGGCTATCGGTTGCAGGCGACTGCAATCCTCGCGGCCCACGATGCGCTGCCCAGCGCCGCGCCCTCACCCTCCGGGCCGCCGGACAGACCCCGCTGGACGACCGGTGAGAAGTTCGGGGTCGGAACTGTCGCCGACCACCGAACGGCGGACTCCTCTCGGGTCTGGTTCACGCTCACCGCCGGTGCACTGACAGAAGTCCGGTTCCCGCGAGTGGACCTGATGAACCTCCGGACAGTGGATTTCATCGTCTCCTGTCGGACGGACGACTACACGGTCAGGACCCACGTCGAAGGGGCCAGCCGGGCCGAGGGGTCCGTCGAGCGGTGGGTCGAGCCGACGGCGGAGGACGCGCTCTGTTTCCGCCACGTCGTCACCGAAACCGGCGACGGACAGGGCCACGAGTGGCGGCTCACGGTCGAGTACGCCGCCGATCCCGACCACGACGCGGTCGTCGCCGATGTCGAGTTCGAGGCGCGGGACGGGAAACAGTACGACCTGTTCGCGGCAGCCGACGTGGCGCTGGCAAACAGCGGGACGCAGGACCGCGGCCTCCGACTGGGCCAACCCGGTCGGTACCACCTCGCAGCGAGGGACGCGAGTGCCTACACCGGGTCCTCCACCGAGCCACGGTTGGTCGACGAGGACGGGGAGGGATACTCGGTCGCCCTCGCGATGGTCGCGGCCGACCGCTTCGACTGGGCGACCGTCGGCACCAGCGGGAGCCAACCGATCAGCGAACTGTTCGCGGACGGCAGACGGCCCGAGCCCAGAGAGTCGATCTCGAACGAGAGCGTCGTCCTCGTCGGACAACTGGGAGCCGGCGAGCGCCTCTCGGAGACGCTGGCGCTTGGCTTCGCCCGACAGGCCGACACTGCCGCGGCATTGGGGGAGGCCGAAGGCGCTCTCGCGGCCGGCTACGACGCTGTCAGGGACGGATACGTCGAGTCCTGGCAGTCGTTCATCGAGGACCGTCCGCTTCCGGAGTCGGTGGCCAGCGACCCCGAACTGACGGCCCAGTATCGGACCGCGCTGATGACGCTGCTCGCGGTCGAGGACAAGACGTTCCTCGGGGGCTCGATCGCGTCGCCGTCGGTCCCGTGGGGCGAGGCCGTCACGGCCGAGGAACCCAAGGGGTACGGCTACAACTTCGTCTGGGCGCGGGATCTCTATCAGGTGTTTACCGCGTTCGAACTCGTCGACGACCTGGACACCGCCGTCACTCAACTGGAGTACATCTACCGGTACCAGCAGGACGAGAACGGCTTCATCCCGCAGAACACGTACCTCAACGGGAACACCCGCTGGGGCGGCGAACAGATGGACAACATCTCGCTCCCGCAGGTGATGGCGGCCCGTTTGCTGGAACGGGGATACGGGTTCGCGGACGTGGCGTACGACTACGAGCACGTCCGCCGGTCGGCCGACTACGTGGTCCGCAACGGCCCCGCGACGGGCCAGGAGCGCTGGGAAGAGGAGTCGGGTTACTCGCCGTCGACCATCGCGGCCGAGATCGCCGGGCTGGCCGCCGCGGCACAGATCGCCCTGGAAACCGACCGGGACGCCGACGCGCTGGTCTGGCTCTCGCTCGCGGACCGCTGGGCCAACATGGTCGAGAACTGGACGGCGACACACACCGGAACCGACAGGCATACCCGAACGCCGTATTTCGTCCGGATCACCCGTGACGGCAACCCGGAGACGGGCTTCCGACGGCGGCTGGCCAACGGCGGCCCACAACTGGACGAACGGGACATCATCGACGCCGGGTTCCTCGAACTGGTGCGATTGGGGGTCGTCCCCTGGGACGACGAGACGGTCCGGAACTCGGTCGCCGAGGTCGACGATACGATCCGCGTCGATCTGCCCGCCGGGGCGGCCTTCTACCGGTACAACGGCGACAGCTACGGCGAACGCGATCGCGAGAACAGCGGCGCACCGTGGGCCATCGAGAACAGCGGGAAGGGCCGGCTCTGGCCGTTGCTGACCGGCGAGCGCGGTGAGTACGAGTTGCTGGCCGACGCCGACGAGGACGCCCTGGAACCGACCGAACTCCTCCGGACGATGCAGCGGTTCGCGAACTCCGGACGGATGATCGCGGAACAGGTCTGGGACAGGGAGTACAGCACGGAGTACGACTGGGAGTACGGCGAAGGGACGGGATCGGCAACGCCGCTCGCCTGGGCGATGGCACAGTTCATCAGGCTCGCACACGGGATCGACGAGGGACGACCTGCGGAAACACCGGCGTTCGTCCGTGAACGATACAGCGAGAACGGGCGCCACGACCCGGATCGGAGTCCCGGACTCCACGTCGATACCAGTTTCGAGGGCAACCAGGTCGTCGTCACCGGGGAGACCACCGCTGCGGTCGTCGCGATCAAGACGCCGACAGACACCGCGCTGGTCGAACCCGACGACGGGGCGTTCGAGGAGCGGTTGGCGATCCAGTACGGAGAGAACGATATCCTAGTGGCCGCTGCGGCCGAGCGCGACATCGAGTCCGCTGGAACGACCGTCAGGCGGCTCACAGTGTGACCGTCATGCCCCGGGATCGTCCCTCACCAGTAAGGGGGGCGAGTGAGGCCCCCCGCCGTTGTCAGGGACGGTATGGAACTGACGCAAGCACGGTCCGAGGTGGTCGCCGATCAGGGGGAGAACACGCTTCATCTCGTCCTCCGGGGACGGCCGACTCCCGAGG
Organism: Haloarcula montana; assembly: GCF_035666295.1. Classification (NCBI taxonomy): domain Archaea; kingdom Methanobacteriati; phylum Methanobacteriota; class Halobacteria; order Halobacteriales; family Haloarculaceae; genus Haloarcula; species Haloarcula montana. The sequence goes on along the minus strand of NZ_CP142027.1, from coordinate 2,955,702 downwards.
AGGCCAACCGGCTCGCCGTCGAAGCGGTCACCTCGGCACGACATCTCGATACGGGATTCACGCTCGTCACGGATACCTCCGCCCTCGGTGACCGATCAAACGATGTCGTCGAGCCGCTCGTCCGGGCCCGAAACCAGCTCCGTGAGATGGCCTGTGGGCGGATGGTCAGTGTCGTCGCGGGCGAGTCAGCCGAGGACCCGACCCGGGGAGACCACCGAGTCGAGACGACGACCTCGCTCGCAGCGACAGCGGGAACGCGGGTTCCGACAACTGACTGACCGGTCGGGGAAAGATTGAAGTCCATTCCTGTCATACGCTAACATGGAGCGCACGACTCCCGGCGGGAACCACCGTCGTATCATTCCGGGATTGGCACCGACGGCCAACCGATGCAGCGGGGGACGGCCACCCCGCTGACTACTTCACCCTTATATTGACTCGTCCAGTAGCAGTGCGTAGCGTCCATGACCGCGTTGCGCGCTGTCGTCCGGTTCGGCGAACACCAGCCACTCGGTGAGGGAGTGGTCCCGCTGGTAGAGGCTCACCTCTACGGGGACGGGCTGGCGAGGTTCGTCGCCTTCCGGGTCACCGACGGACCGGAACTCGAACGGGTTCCAGGCGCGTACGCGGCGGATTTCGACGCCGACCCCGCCTATCCGGTGACTGATCTGCTCCTCGCGTTCCCGGAGACCCGTGGACTCTCCTCGGTCGGACAGCGCCTCGATACCCTCTCGACGAAAGCCGAAGCGAACTACGACCAGTCCTTCGAGGCGATGGTGTTCACGACCGACGTGGAGTGGGGAAGCGACGGCTACGGGCGGCTCTTCGAGGGGCGGAGCCAACTGGAGGCACACCCGTTCGACGGCGTCGCAACCGTGACGCTCTTGCCGGGCGCGAGCGAGCGCCAGCGGGAGGGACTCCGTGCGAACCTCGATCGACTCGACGGCACCACAGCGGTCTACACAGCCGACAGTGACTGACAACGACACCGACTTTGCGAGCGACCACGGATGGACAGTCATGGACGGGCAGCGACTGCCCGGGACGAGCCGACGCGAGCGGGTCGTCGCCCACGTCGACATGGACTGTTTCTATGCGGCCTGCGAGCGGCGGCGCGAACCGGCGCTCCGCGGCGAGCCACTGGTCGTCGGGATGGGCTACGAACCCGACGAGTCACACGGTGCAGTGGCGACGGCCAGCTACGAGGCCCGCGAGTACGGCGTCGAGTCGGCCATGCCCATCTCCGAGGCGCTGGACCTGCTCCCCCGGAACGTCGAGGCCGCGGAGGCCCCCGACCTGGATATCTCCGACGCCGGCTTCTACCGCCCGGTCGACCTGGACTACTACGAGAGCGTCGCCGGGGAGGTGAAGACGATCCTCCAGGAGACCGCCGAGACCGTCCGCGAAGTGAGCATCGACGAAGCCTACCTCGACGTCACCGACGTGGTCGAGTGGGACGGCGCACGGGAGTGGGCGGCCACGCTCAAAGACAGAATCGAGGCGTCGGTCGGGGTGGTCGCAAGCGTCGGGCTGGCACCGACGATGAGCGCGGCGAAAGTCGCCAGCGACTACGACAAACCGGACGGGCTGGTCGTCGTCGAACCCGGCGAAGTCCGGGAGTTTTTCGCGCCGTTACCCGTCGAAGACGTCCACGGCGTCGGTCCGGTGACTGCCAGGGAACTCGCGACGATGGGGATCGAGACAGCGGGCGAGTTGGCCGACGCCGATCCGGAACTGCTCGCGGACGCGTTCGGCGAGCGCGGCCGGGAGATCCGCCGGTTCGCCCGCGGCGAGGACGACCGCGACGTGACCCCGAAAGGGGACCCCAAGAGCCTCTCACGGGAGTCCGCGTTCACCGAGGCGACGGACGACGGCGAGACGGTTCGACGCCGCGTCCGGACGCTCGCCGAGGCCGTCGCGGACCGCGCACAGCGCCAGGAGGCCAGGTATCAGACAATCGGGATCAAGGTTGTCACCCCGCCGTTCGAGCGCAACACGCGCGCCCGTTCGTTACCGGGACCGGTCGAAGACCCGGAACTCGTCGAATCGGTCGCACTGGACCTCCTCGAAGAGTTCGCCGAGACCGAGATCCGGAAGGTCGGCGTACGCGTCTCCAACCTCGACTTCTCGGCCGGCCAGCAGGCCAGTCTCGACGGGTTCGAGTCCGCCGGCGAGGAGAGCGCGGAACCGACCGATAGTCCGGATACGGAGGGACAGACAGATCTCGGTACGTTCGACGGATCGACTGCGGCCGATGGCGCGACCCGACTCGACACGATGAACGGCCAGACCACGCTCGACGAGTTCCGCTGAGTCAGTCCACGCCGTGTTCCAGGTTCTCTAGGAGTTTCCCGACGAACAACCCCGCCCGTGGCGAGAGCGAGTCCTCCGGCGGGACCGTCGTCGGGTGGGCCGCGAGCGTCCGGACGAACTGCTCGCCGTGCGTCATCGCCCGGAGCATGTCGACCACGTCGACGGTCAACCCCTCGTCGGAGGTGTCGACCTCGGGGAACTGCTCCCTGTAGGCGTCGGTGTACTCGATCGTCCAGGCCGGCCCGCCGACGGCCTCGACGATGGCCTCAAGCGGACCGATCTCGATCCGCCCCTCGGCGGTCCCGACGTAGACAGTCCCGTCTTGGACGACTGTCTCGTACCGTGCCATTACTCACCAGATCACATGGGGGTTCGGCTCCCACGGCATTAGGGATTTCCCGGATCAGTGGCGTCAACGGACGAAAGACGCCTGTCTGACGGATAGTTATGGGCTGTGGGTGTCTTCGACACAGTACGAATGGCAGAGACCGAACAGATAACCGTCGCCGACACGAGCGACGGCGTCGGCGGGAACACCGATCCCGGTCGACCGGTGAACCTCCCGGTCGTGGAACTGCTCACCGGGCGCGGGTTCATCACCGGCAAGAGCGGGAGCGGGAAGAGCAACTCCGCGAGCGTCATCGCGGAGAAACTGCTCGACAACGGGTTCGGGTTGCTCATCGTCGACATCGACGGGGAGTACTACGGGCTCAAAGAGGAGTACGAGATCCTCCACGTCGGCGGCGACGAGGAGTGTGACATCCAGGTCACCGAGGACCACGCGGGCAAAATCGCGTCGCTCGCACTGGAACAGAACGTCCCGATCATCCTCGATATCTCGTCGTTTCTCGACGAGGAAGCGGCCGAGACGCTGCTGACAGAAGTCGCCAAGCAACTGTTCGCCAAGGCGAAAAAGCAGAAACAGCCGTTTCTGATGCTTGTCGAGGAGTGCCACGAGTGGATGCCGGAAAAAGGGTCGATGGGCGAGGTCGGGAAGATGCTCATCAAGATCGGCAAACGCGGCCGGAAACACGGGCTGGGGATCGTCGGTATCAGCCAGCGGCCGGCCGATGTCAAGAAAGACTACATCACCCAGTGTGACTGGCTCGTCTGGCACCGGCTGACCTGGAACAACGACACCAAGGTCGTCGGGCGGATCCTCGATACCACATACGCCGACGCCGTCGAAGACCTCGCAGATGGGGAAGCGTTCCTGATGACTGATTGGGCCGAAGCCGTCCACCGGGTCCAGTTTCGGCGCAAACAGACCTTCGACGCGGGCGCGACGCCCGGCCTCGACGACTTCGAGCGCCCGGAACTGAAGTCGGTCAGCGAGGATCTCGTCTCGGAACTGGAGACGATCAGCGAGGAGCAACAGGCTACCGAGAACCGCATCCAGGAACTCCGGGAGGAACTCGACGACAAGAACTCACGGATCGCGGAACTGGAACGGGAACTCCAGGACGCACGGGACCTCTCGCGGATGGCCGAGCAGTTCACCGAAGCACTGGTCGACCACGTCGACGATTACAACCCCGGACGGACCGCGAAAGAAGAGGAACGGAGACGCCAGGACCGGTTCACCGATGCCGCCGACGGACAGGACGCCGGGGACGACGCGGCCGCCGAGGACGATACACCGGAGGCTCCCTCCGGCGGCGGTTTCGGCGACGCGTTCGGCGACTTCGCACCCGACGAGGGGATGGACAGCCCGGCGACCGCCGACGCAAACGGCGAATCGTCCGGAGCCGACACGGTGTCAGCCAACGGCCACGGGGACGGCGACGATGCCGAGTCCGCTTTCGCCGCGGCGATGGCGTCGGTTGGCGGCGGGTCCCCAAAAGCCAGCGAGCAGGCTGACGCCGGCGGTGCGACCACCCAGAGCGGGACCACGGCTCCCGCCGGCGACGCGGCCGCACCGATCGATCCGATCGACGGCTCGGTCCCGGAGGCTGTCGCGGATCTCGCTGCCGACATCGCCGATCTGGAGGGGAAGACACGGCGGATGCTTTCTTTCTACGTCGAACAAGGCCCCGGGACGCCGTTGAACGCACACTTCTCGGCCGGTGGCTCGGGGGACCGAACTGCAGCCTACGCCCGGAACCGGACCCTCAGACTCCGTGGACTCGTCGAACACGTCGGGCGTGGCTCTTACGACGTGCGACTGGACCAGCTCCTCGACGAGGAGACGGCGACGGATCTCCCCGCCGAACAGCGCGAGGAGTACGCCGACAGACTCGAAGGACAGATCGTCGACACCGAGGAGTAGGCTCAGACCAGCGGTTCGACGAGGTCTTCGAGTGCGGCCCGCGGATCGTCCGCCTTCGCGACGCCGCTCGCCAGCAGGACGCCGGTCGCGCCGAGATCACTCGCCGAGACGAGGTCCTCGCCGGTGGAGATCCCTGCGCCACACAGCACGTCCACGTCACCGTCGACCCGAGCGGCCGCGTCAACAGCGCGGGTGACGATATCGGGGTCGGCCTTGCTGACCGGCGTCCCGGTTCCGATGAGTTCCGGCGGTTCGACGGCGACGGCGTCCGGGCCGAGCGCGGCCGCGGCACCGATCTGTGCCGGGTTGTTCGCACAGACGATCGTCTCCAGCCCGACTCGGTCGGCAGCGTCCAGGGAGCCGTCGATGTCTGCCAGTTTGAGCCGGTTCTCAGAGTGGTTGAGCAGCGTCCCGACGGCGCCGGCGTCGGCGGCGGCCTCGGCGAGTGTGCTGCCGGTGTGGCTGCCGTGTTCGACCGGGCTGACGTGCTGTGCCCACGTCTCGACGCCCGTCTCGGCGACGGACTCGATGTGTGCTGCCTGGGGTGCGACGGCGACGCGGACGCCGGCGTCGTCGCTGACATCCGCTGCGGCAGTTGCGACCTCGATCGGATCACACGGGTACGCCTTCAGATTGACGAGAACGAACATACGACTACCACCTCACCCGACGGGCAAATAGATTGTGCGGGTCCCGGTACCACACGAAAGCTGGGGGTATTAAGACGGATTACGCCCTCATCGACAACTGAACCGTGAACCGTGGCGCTGGGGGAACACAGACGGTCCTGATCGTCGAAGACGAACAGCATCTCGCCGACCTCTACACCGACTATCTCGCGACAGCGGAGTACGACGTGGTGACCGCTTACGGTGGTGAAGAGGCGATCGAACTCCTCGACCGCGAGCCGGATATCGTGCTCTTAGACCGACGGATGCCCGTCGTCTCCGGCAACGAGGTCCTGGCCGAGATCGAAGAGAGTAATGTCGACTGTCAGATCGCGATGGTCACAGCGGTGAACCCGGACTTCGAGATCATCGAGATGGGCGTCGACGACTACATCGTGAAGCCGGTCACGCGCGACGAGTTGGTCGAGGTGGTCGAGCGCCTGGAGAAGATCGCGGAGTACAACGACCAGCTCCGTCGGCTAACGACGAAGAAACTCAAACGGAACGTCCTCCAACTGGAGAAAACCGAATCGGAACTCCGTGAGAGCGACCAGTACACCCAACTCCAATCGGATATCGACGAGATCGAAACGAGCGTGGATGCACTCGCCGACGAACTCGACGTCGAGGAAGAAGACCTCAGACTCTAGTCTTTGCGTTCGACCATGTCCCCGAGGGTGTAGCTCCCCTGGCTCTCGCCACTCGACCACTCGTTCTCCTCACTGCTTCCCCCCTCGCTCAGTGAGATTCCCAGTTCGCGTTCGAGTTTCGTCTGGATCTCGTCGGTCGGGAGCGTATCACCGCGTTCGAGTTTCCGGATGAGACTCGCCTTCTCGTTGAGCTTCCGTGCGAGGTCCTCCTGGCTCATCCCCTCGGATTCACGGGCGTTCCGGATCCGCTGGTCGTAGTCCTGGGCCACCTCGTCCATCTCGTCGAACATGTCACGGCGACGGCCACCGCCGGAACTAGACGAACTCGCGCTCGAAGCGGACGAAGACGAACTGTCCGACCCACTGGAGGACGTCGAGTACTTCGTCGACGTCGTGGAGGAGTCCTCGGTCGTGACCTCCGTGCCGAAGTCGGTACACTCGTCGCAGACGTCGAGTTCAGCACCCTCGATCTTGACGCGGTTCGGAGACGAGACCTCCTTGCCGCACATCTCGCACTGGACCATACTGCCGGGTTGGAGAGGGGAGTGTATAAATGGTGTGCCGGCAGTCGTGTCAGTCCAACGCCCGCATCGAGTGATAGAACCGCTGGACAGCGGTGAGATGTCCGACCAGTGCGAAGACCACGAGGAGCCAGCCGACGAGCGAGAGGCCGGCGGGCTGGGCCTGGACGAACGCAGCGATGCCGGTGACGACACCGACGAGCGCCAGCCGGTCGGCCCGGCCGAGCACCCCACCGTAGACGCGGTCCAGTCCGACAGCCTGGGCCTGTGTCCCGAGATACGAGGTCATCAGGACGCCCGTGACGGCCGCGATACCGAGCGCCCACCGGTCGATTCCGGCGGCAAGGCCGACGATGATCGCGATATCGGCGTAGCGATCCAGCACGTGATCGAGCAGGTCACCGCCCGAGGAAGCCACGTCGAGTTCGCGGGCGAGGGCACCGTCGACGAGGTCGAGCCAGCCGTTCGCGAAGACCAGTACGGCACCGAGCAGGTACAACAGGGGGTCTCGCGTCGCCACGCCGTAGACGCCGCCCGCAGCCACCGCCAGCAGGAAGGCGATGACGCTCACGCCGTTGGGCGAGAGGCCGGTCATGCGGGCAGCGCTGACGAACGGCCCCAGCGCACGGTCGGCGAGGGGTCTGAACCGGTCCAGCGTCATAGCCAGTCGACGTACGAGACGGTTCCCGCACTCGGTTCGCGCTCGCCCTCGATCACGGATTCGATGGCCGCCGCCACCTCGTCGGGGTCGCTGTCGGTCGTGACGACCTCGTAGACGGCATCGGTCCCGTGGCGGTCGACGGCTTCCGAGAGGATCACGTCCAGGGCCTCCGATTCGGCGTTCTCGGCGGCCTTGGCCTCCTCGTCGCCGCGGCCGCGCAACCGGCTCGCGACGGTCTCGGGGTGAGCCCGGAGGACGACCACACGGTCGGCGTCGAAGTGGTGTGCCAGGTGTGACTCGAAGACGACGTTCTCGTGACCGTCGAGCCAGTCGGCCACCGCGTCGAGGTCGGCGACGAGACTCCCGCGTTCCTCGTCGACGCCAGTCGAGAACCCCTCGGAGGTGACAACGTCGTTGAGATGGACCACGTCGAGGTCGGTGTCGAGTCGCTCGGTCGCCGTCGTCTTGCCCGTCCCCGGTGTCCCGGTCACAGCGATTCTCACGCCTCTGTCACCTCGACGATCCCGTTGAGTGTGTCGACGGCCCGGCGCGTGTCCTCGCGGGTCCCACAGGTGATCCGAACGCAGTCGGGGAGGCCAAACGAGGAGCAATCCCGGAGAATGACGCCGTGTTCCTGTGCGGCGTCGGTGACAGCCTCGGCGTCCCCGACCTCGGCGAGGACGAAGTTGCCCGCGCTCTCCCAGGTGTCGGCGGCGAGTTCGTCGCAGATGTACTCCCGGGACCACGCGGCCGTCTCGACGGATTTGCGAACGTGTTCGTCGTCGTCCATCGCCGCCAGCGCGGCCCGGCAGGCGAGTTCACTCGCCGAGAAGGGAGTGTTGATCCGGGCGTAGGCGTCGGCCCAGGCCTCGGGAACGATCGCGTAGCCGATCCGGACACCGGCGAGGCCGTAGGCTTTCGAGAACGTCCTGAGTATCGCGACGTCGTCGCGGTCAGCCAGCAACGACCGTTTGCTCGGCCGGTCGGAGAACTCGCCGTAGGCCTCGTCGACGACGACGAGTGTCTGCTCGTCAGTGTCCTCGGCGATCTCCCGGACTGCGTCGGTCGAGAACTCCGCACCGGTTGGGTTGTGTGGACTCGTGAGGTAGACGATCCGCTCGCCGTCGTAGTCGCTCAGGACTGTCTCGGCCGTCTGCGCGAAGTCGTCGGCCTTCGAGAGACTGTACTCGGCGACGGTCCCGTGATGATAGCGCGCGCTCATCGGGTAGTAGGCGAACCCGGGGTTGGGGACCAGCACACGTTGCCCCGGGTCCAGCATCGCCCGGGCGAGACAGTCCAGCGCCCCGTCACCGCCGTTCCCGAGCCAGACCTGCTCGGTCTCACAGTCCCAGTGATCGGCGATCCTCGCCACGAGATCGGCGTGAGAGGCTTTCGGATACGAATGCATCCCCTCTGCCGAGGTCCGGATCGCGTCGACTGCTGCCGGGCTCGGCCCGAACATGTTCTCGTTGGAGGCGAGTTTCACGAGGTCGCCGGGATCGATCCCGAGTTCCCGGGCGACTTCTTCGATACCCCGGCCCGCCCGATAGACCGTGTGCGACGAGAGATCGCGTGGCTCCATGGATGTGCCAAGCGGGTGGGGCGGCTTAAGAGTGACCACCTGTTCCGGGCGCCGGAACGGCCGGTCTACCCGAGGATCGAGAACGTGTGTTCGCGCTCGGCGTCACAACTCGGGCAGGTGTGGCGGTAGACGATCTTCCCGCCGTTCGTCCGGCTCTCCCAGTTGCCGGCCTCGTCGACGAAGCCACACTCCGGACACTTCTTTCTCGTTCCCTCGTAGCGGCTCTGGATGCGTGCCAACGGCGACACACCTCCTTTGCGGTTTGTTGCCATGGAACATAGTACTTTGTAACGGTAAATAAATCTTCACCTCGTCGAAACCAGCCTGGAACGACATTCACTCGGGCGGTCCGTCCCACTGCTCGCCGTCGTCCTGTGGTTCGTACCCGATCGTCTCACGGGCGTGGTCGAGATCGTCGAGCCAGCGCCGCTCGTTGCCGCTGACACCGTAGAAGTGGTCCCACTCGACGGAGTCGTCGTCGAGACAGCACGCGACCATCTGTGCCAGATCCCGCCGGGACTGCCAGAGCCCCTTCATGCGTGCGACCCACTTCTCGTAGGCATCACTTCCCCGTTCCCAGCGACCCTCGTCGACGCCGTATTCCGCGTCGCCGTACGGATGGTCGTACTCCGGTTCCCGGATCGTACCGAGACGGAGACCGTAGACCCTGATCCCGTGGGCTTCGGCGGCGAGACGACCGAGATTCTCCCCGTAGCTCTTCGTGAGAGCGTACGGGGAATCGGGCCGGTGTGGTTCGTCGTGGCCGGCGACGATGCCCCGGTCGTGGTAGACCTCGGGAGCGTTCTTGGCCTCGACCATCCCGACGGCGTGGTTCGAGGAGGCGAAGACGATGCTGTCCAAGCCGGCGTCGATCGCCGCCTCGTAGACGTTGTGGAGCGCTTCGAGGTTGTCGGCCTGTGCCGTGTTCCAGGTCAGCGCTCGGGAGTCGGGGCCGCCCGTGCCCGGAATCAACGCCAGATGGACGACAGCGTCCTGCCCCTCGAAGTGGGGGCGGATCTCGTCGTACTCCCCGATATCGGCCACGACCGTCTCGTGGGGGCTCGGAACGTCCTCGATATCTAGAAGAGTGAACGTGTACCGATCGTCGTCACCGAGATGGTCGGTGATCGCCGTCCCGACGGTTCCGTGTGCGCCAGTAACGAGAACGTCCATACACTATCGGGGGACGGCTCGTGGTTATCCCTTTCCCCGTAGTCACTCGAGCGGGAGCGCCCCGATGTCGATCTCGAACTGGAGCGTCCCGTCGACGACCTCGCGATCGACCGGAACCCGCTTGCCGGTCAGTTCGTCGACTTCGTCCGGTGCCAGCCCGTAGGCGTCCAGAAACCGCTTGAGATCGCAGTTCGCGCCCCAGACCGGCGGGCGTTTGAAACACTGCTCCAGGGACGCGCCGCCGGGCAGTTCCATGTGGAGACAGACCTCGTGTCCTTCCTCGGTCACGTCCGTGATCTCGACCGTATCGAGGTTCCCGTTCGTCCGAACACGGGAGAGCGCATCGGCCGTGTTGTCGATGTCACCTGGCATATCTCTCCGTGGTAGCGCCGGCAGTGAAAACTTTTCACATACCGGGACGGTGGAACGACACCGCGACGGTCGACAGCGTCGGCGACGGTCCTGGCCGTCAGGCGGGCGAAAGCAGGACGTTCAAGACGGTCCCGTCCAACCACCGTCCATGAGCATCGTCGATGCCGCGATCTTCGGAACCCACCTCGTGTTCGCGGGGCTCTGGTCGGGGAGTGTCCTGTTTACTGTGTACGCCGTGTTACCGGTCGCGATGGACGGCGACGCCCGGGTACGGGCGCTCGAACCCGTCGTGGGAAAGCTCAAGATCGTCTCGCGAACGAGCGCGCTGGTACTGTTGTTGACCGGCGGCCACATGGCCGCGACGCGATACACGGCGGCGTCACTGACCGGGAGCGGTCGGGGGCACCTCGTGCTGACGATGGTCGCGCTGTGGTTCCTGCTGGCCGGCCTCGTCGAGGTCGGCGCGTCGAAACTCTCCGACGGGTTCGAACAGAAGAAGGTCGGGGAACCGGCCCGCGAGGCCCGGCCGTTCCTGCTCGGTGCCGCCGTCGTTGCTGTCCTCCTGTTGCTCGACGCCGGCGCCATCCTCGGGCTGTACTACTAGAGACGCTCGTCGACGTGGTCGGCACATTTCAGCGCCAGCGCACCGATCGTGAGCGTCGGGTTCAGCGATCCCGCAGTCACGAACACCGACGAGGAGGCGATCGAGAGGTTCGCCAGATCGTGGGTCCGCAGCGTCGGCGTGACGACGCTCTCGGCGGGATCGGTCCCCATCCGGGTGGTCCCCATGTGGTGATAGGCGGGACCGGTCGCGTCCGGCCCGATGGTGCCGCCGATCTCCGCGCCGAGTTCCGACAGGATCGCCCGCTGGATCTCGTTGGCCCGCCGGAGCGAGCGCTCGACGCGGGGGCCGAGTGACCACTGGATATCGGGGACCGGGTTGCCGTGGTCGTCGGTCCGGGAGGTGTCCAGCGTCACGCGGTTCTCCTTCCTGGGTGGCTGCCCGACGAGTCCGCCCATTGCGATATGGGTTCCGTAGGCCGCCCGGAGATCGGCGAGCAGTTCGTCACCCCAGGACTCACCACCCAGCGCGAGTTCGACCGGGGAGGGACCGGCGTAGTTCAGGAACTCCAGTTTGATCGGCGAGAGCGACTCGTCGGTGGAGTCGACGACCGTCTCACCGGTGTCGGCACGCTCGACGGCCTGGCCAGGGTCGTCGTAGAACTGGTGGCTCTCGCTCGTGATGAACCCGATATGGTTCTGGCGGGTCTCCTGGTCTAAGACGCCGTCGGCCCCGGCGTAGAGGTGCTCCATGAAGTACTGCCCCACCAATCCCGAGGAGTTCGCGAGGCCGTCGGGATGCTGTTCGGACTGTGACAACAGCAACAGGCGGGGGATCTCGATGCCGCCGGCTGCCAGGACGAACTGCCGGGCGGGCTGTCGATGTTCGGTCCCGTCCGGTGTCGCGTAGACGGCGGCGGTGACCCCGCCCTCGCCGTCGGTCTCCAGGCGCTGGACAGGGGCACGATCGACGATCCGTGCGCCGGCCGCCTCGGCGTCCCGGGCGTGGACGCTGGCGTCGTACTTCGCACCGGAGGGACAGACCGGCTGACAGGTCCCGTAGCCCACACACTGGCTCCGACCGTCGTAGGTCTCCGAGTTGCGTGCGTTCGGCACCGAGTGGGTGGCGATCCCGAGCGACTCGCAGGCGTCGGCGAACAGCGAGTCGCTGTAGGAGGGCGAGAACCCCGGCATGGGATAGGGGGTCTCCCGGGGCGGCGCGAAGGGGTTGTCGGCGTCGCCGGCGACGCCCATCGCTTGCTCGGCCTCGGCGTAGTACGGTCGGAGGTCGTCGTAGCCGATCGGCCAGGCCGGATCGTCCGTGTCGTGGCCTCCCTCGAAATCCGTCGGGTGGAGCCGCATCACCATCCCCTGCCAGTGTAACGTCGACCCGCCGACGCCTTTCACGCGGGAGATGTTGAGCGGGTAGTGTCGCTCACCACTGGCGCTGTAGGCGTCTCGCTCTCCCCCCATCTCCCAGACATCCCGGCCGTCGCCCGGTCTGATGGCCCGTTCCATCCGCTCCTGGCGGGAGTCGAACGCGAATCGCGGGCCGGCCTCCAGGACCACCACGTCGTGGCCGTCGCTGGCGAGTCGGCTGGCGACGAGCGAACCCGCGGGGCCGGCGCCGACGACACAGACATCCGCGCGGTCTGACGGCTCGCGCTGCTCCATCTCGTCGCTGGATTAGGCAATCCTAAACTTATGCGTTGCTATGCGCGATTACGGGATCTTGACCGAGTGTTCGAGCGTGCCGACGCCCTCGATCTCGATCTCGACGGTGTCGCCGTCCGAGAGCGGGCCGACGCCCTCGGGCGTTCCGGTGGCGATGACGTCACCCGGTTCCAGGGTCAGGTACTCGGTGATCTCCGCGATGAGTTCCGGGATAGAGAAGATGAGGTGTTCACGGGAGGACGACTGGCGGGTCTCGCCGTTGACCCGACACTCGATGGTCGCGTCCTCGGGGACGTGTTCCGGCGTCGCGACCAGCGGACCGATCGGACAGGCGTTGTCGAAGGCCTTCCCGCGGACCCAGTTCTGTTCGCGGTTCTGATCGTCGCGGTTCGAGATGTCGTTGACGCAGGTGTAGCCGGCGACCACGTCCATCGCGCCGGATTCAGAGACGTTCTTGCACTGTTCGCCGATGACGACGCCCAGTTCCGCCTCGTGATCGATCCGTTCCTTGCCCGAGGGCAGCGTGAGCGTGTTGCCGTGAGAGGCGATGGCGTTGGGAGCTTTCAGGAACAACATCGGCCGATCGGGCAGTTCCTCTTCCATCTCGTCGGCGTGCTCAGCGTAGTTACGGCCGATACAGACGACTTTCGTAGGCTCGCAGGGAGGGAGGATGTCCACCTCGTCGGGGTCGTAGCTCTCGTCCCCGAAGGCGATGCGGCCGTAGGGGCCGGCCGCAGCAGTGACGACAGGCTCACCGTCCTCGACGGTCCAGCGGCCGCCTCGGACGTTCCCCCCGGAGTCACGGAATCGAACGCGCTTCATGGCTTGCTCCACTCTCTGGTGACGGATAAGCGTTTAGGAGGGTGTGTCCGGACGCCATCTGTCGATTTCGACGGGCGTCTACGTCGGTATCGTCAGAGTGGGAACCAATGGGTAGTTCGCCGCCCGTCCCACGGGTGACCGAACGCCTTTTGAGACGGGGCGGGCTACGCCCGGTCGATGAACGTTCTCGTCGTCGGTGCGGGCGCGATGGGGCGGTGGGTCGCCGGGACGCTCCGGGATCACGCCGACGCGACGGTCGCCTTCACCGACACCGACCCGAGCGCTGCCGACGCCGCTGCCGGGGCCGTCGGCGGCCGCGCCGTCGAGACCGACACCGACGAGCGCTTCGACGTGGTCTGTCTGGCCGTCCCGATGCCGGTCGCACGTGTTGCCATCGAGGAGTACGCGCCCCTGGCGACCGAGGCTGTCGTCGACGTGACCGGGAGCATGCGGGAGCCAGTCGAGGCCATGCGGGCGGTCGCACCTGGAATCGAGCGGATGAGCCTCCACCCGCTTTTCGCCCCGGACAACGCCCCCGGAAACGTCGCCGTCGTGATAGACGCCGGGGGACCGACCGTTCAGCGGCTCAGGGAGGCGCTATCGGCGGCCGGAAACGCGCTGTTCGAGACGACCGTCGAGGAGCACGACACCGCGATGGAGACCGTCCAGGCGGCCGCCCACACTGCCGTCCTGGCGTTCGCGCTGGCCACCGAGGACGTGCCCGAGTCGTTCCACACGCCGATATCGGCCGGATTGGCCGACCTCGTCGAAACCGTCACCGGCGGTGACTCCCGGGTCTACGCCGACATCCAGCGGGCCTTCGACGGGGCCGACACGGTGGCCAACGCCGCCCGCCGCCTGGCCGACGCCGACCCCGATGAGTTCGCTCGCATCTACGAGGAGCTATGAACGCCGACACACGCCGACAGATCCGCGAGAACGCCCAGTACCTCCGGAGCGTCCGTCCGCTCGACCCCGAGGAGATCCACGAGTACGTCGAGGACCGCCCCCATCCCGCGGTCGTCCGGCAAGTCCTCCGGGAAGAGGCGTTCGACCTCGCCATCGTCGAGCGCGAGGACGGGACCTTCGTGCCGGCCCCGGAGGAACCGCTGTCGGTCCCGTTCCACGGCGTCGACTCGTTCCCGACGCCGTACGCCCGCGCCGTCGAAGACCTGCTCGTCGAGGAGTTCGGCCCCGACTGGCACCGCGGGGCCAGCGGCGACCGACTCCGCGAGCGCATTCGGGACATCAAAGAGCGGTACCTCCAGGGCGCGCCCGTCGAGTACGACCGGCTCACCGCGCTGGGGTACGCGATCTATCACCTCCCGGACTACTACGCGACGGCCCAGTACCTGCTGGCCGACCTCGCTCGTGAGAGCCTGCTCCCGTCCAGAATCCGGGTGCTAGACGTCGGGGCCGGCGTCGGCGGCCCGGCGCTTGGTCTGCTCGATCTCCTGCCCGAGGACGGACTGCTCGACTACCACGCCGTCGAACCGAGCGCGGCGGCGGACGTGCTGGACCACCTCCTGGAGTCGGCGCCGCCACACGTCGGGACGACGATCCACCGTGAGCAGGCAGAACAGTTCGACCCCGAAGGACCGTTCGACCTGATCCTCTTCGGCAACGTCCTCAGCGAACTCGACGGTCCGGAAGCGACTGTCCGCCGGTATCTCGGCTTCCTCGAAGACGACGGGACGATGCTGGCGATCGCTCCGGCCGACCGCAACACCGCGACCGACCTCCGGCGGACAGAACGGGCCGTCGCCGACGACGGTCCCGCGACCGTGTACGCACCGACGGTGCGGCTCTGGCCCCACCAGCGTCCGAAGGGAGACTGCTGGTCGTTCGACCGCAAGCCCGACATCGACGTTCCGGACCTCCAGCGCCGCCTGGACGACGCCGGGGGCGGGACCGGCGAGTTCGTCAACACCGACGTCCAGTACGCCTACAGCGTCCTCCGGACCGACGGGCAAACACGCATCGATATGACTCCCGATCGCGGCGTCCACGCGCCGATGGCCGACGCCGAGGAGTTCGTCACCGACCGGGTGAACCTCCTGGCGATCAAGTTGAGTCCGGACCTCTCCGAGGGAGGGAACCCGCTGTTCCTGATCGGCGACGGCAGCGAGGCCACCGACCACTTCGCGGTCCGGACCGATGCCTCGATGCTCAACGCCGACCTGGTCGAAGCGGACTACGGGGACCTCCTCTCGATCCAGAACGGGCTGGTCCTCTGGAACGACGACGAGGCGGCCTACAACGTCGTCGTCGACGGCGAGACGGTCGTCGACCGGGCACGCTGAGCGGTGGGCTTTTCTCCCGGACAGCCCGACGAAGGGTATGAACGAGGACGAACCGGCGATCCTGTTGACGAACGACGACGGCATCGACAGCGCCGGGCTGCAGGCGTTATACGAGGGACTCTCGGCGGTCGGTGACGTGACTGTCGTGGCTCCGGCCGAAGACCAGAGCGCCGTCGGCCGAGCGATCTCCCACGAGGTCGAGGTCCGCGACCACGAACTCGGCTACGTCGTCGAGGGGACGCCGACCGACTGTGTCGTGGCAGGGCTGGAGGCACTCGTCCCCGGGACCGACCTGGTGATCGCGGGCTGTAACCGCGGGGCCAACCTCGGGGCGTACGTGCTGGGACGCTCCGGAACCGTCAGCGCCGCCGTCGAGGCGACGTTCTTCGACGTTCCCGCGATCGCCGTCTCGATGTACATCCCCGTCAGAGAAGACGCCGCCTTCTCCGATATCGAGGCCAACGGCGACAGCTACGGCGAAGCAGCGCGTGCGACTACCTACCTGGCCGATCACGCCCTCGGCGCCGGCGTCTTCGAGCAGTGTGACTACCTCAACGTCAACGCGCCGGTCGCCGAGTGGGGACCCGCGGACATCGAGATCACGCGTCCCTCACAGCTCTACGAGATGGACGCCGTCCACAACGGCGACGCGGTGACGCTGCACGACCGGATCTGGGAGCACATGGCCGACGGCGATATCCCCGACCCCGAGGGGACCGACCGGCGTGCCGTCGTCGACGGAAACGTCAGCGTTTCGCCACTGACTGCACCACATACCACCGAACATCACGAGGCGCTCGACGCACTGGCCGAGACCTACGATCCGGACGCCTGACCGCCGATACGTTCAAGACTCTCGCCGACGCCGCCTGTAGTACGATGGCGACCGCCACCGAAGGCCACTCGCTCCAGTTCAGACAGGTGGCCGGTATCGTGCTGGCGGTTGCGCTGATCGCACTCCTGGTATTCGGGCTCGATACCGGGGCTATCGTCGACACCCTCGCCGGTGCCGATCCGACGCTCGTAGTCCTCGCTTTGGTGACCTCACTGGCCGCCCAGTTGTGCTGGAGCCTGACGACGGCGACGCTGTTGGCGGGGACGAACGGCTCGCTTCCCCGCCACCGCGTTCAGTTGGGGTATCTCTCGGGGACCTTCGGCAAACAGATCCTCCCGCTGGGGAACGTCGGCGGGACGGCCATCCTCGCGTACGTCATCTCCGAGGACTTGGGACAGCGGTTCAGGGACGTCTTCGCGGCGGTCACTGCAAGCGAGTTGGTCATCTTCGCCGGGTCGTTGGGCGTCGCCGCCCTCGGGCTCTTCGAACTGGTCCTGTGGCCCCGTCCGGGGTTCGACGGACCGGTGGTCCTGGGAGGGTCTGTAGCGATACTGGCTGTCCTCGTCGTTGGCAGTGCGCTCGTCGCGTACCGTCGTGGCGCCGTCGGGACGCTCGTCGTCGCCACTGCTGCTGGCGTTCACTGGGCGCTCTCGCCGTTCTCCGAGCGTGTCGCACGGCTCGTCGAGCCAGCGCGGGTCAGGACTGCCGTCGAGTCGTTTCTCACGGGATTCGAAGCGGCGACGGCCGACAGGCGTCGGGTCGCGGTCGCAGCGCTGTTCGGAGTCGCCGGGTGGCTCGCGTTCGGCCTGGCGCTGTACTACGGCCTCGTCGCCGTCGACATCTCGCTCCCGCTCGGACTGGCGCTGTTTCTCGCCCCCGCGAGCGGGCTGGCGACACTCCTCCCGACACCGGGCGGGCTCGGAAGCTCGGAGGTTGGGCTCACGGCCGTGTTCACGCTGCTGACGGGCGCGTCGCTGGAACAGGCTGCTGCCGGGGTGCTCCTGTATCGTCTGGCGACGTACTGGCTTGTCCTGACGATCGGTGGCCTGGCGAGTGTGTACCTCTCGGCGTCGGTCTGGCACGCACTGGATTGATCGGGAGGCCCGACGATGGTCAGGGTTATACCGCCGGACACGAACTGGGAGACACCGAGCCGATGCGCTTCAGGAACGCACTACTGTTCGTCGCGTTAGCTGTCGCCTGGGGCAGCGCGTTCACCGCGATCAAAGCCGGCCTGGACTACTTCCCGCCGGTCCTCTTTGCCGCGTTCCGGTACGACCTCGCCGGACTCCTGATGCTTGGCTACGCCGTCTACACGACCGACCGCTGGCGCCCCCGGACCCGACCGGAGTGGACGCTGGTCGGGATCGGCGGGCTGTTCATGATCGCCGCCTACCATGCGTTCCTCTTTGTCGGCGAGTTGGGCGTCACCAGCGCCGTCGCCGCGATCGTCGTGAGTCTCTCGCCGGTCCTGACGACCGCCTTCGCTCGTGTGTTCCTCCCCGACGAGCGACTCACCGCACTGGGTGTTGTCGGCCTGCTCGTCGGCTTCGTCGGCGTCGCCGTGTTGAGCAACCCTGAGCAGGGCGCGATCGTCACGAGCCGAACCGTCTCGCTGTTTCTCGTCTTCCTGGCTGCGACCGCGTTCGCGCTCGGGAGCGTCCTCACCCGCCGCGTCGACGCCGATCTCCCGATCGAGACGATGGAGGCGTGGTCGATGCTACTGGGCGCTGTCATCATGCACGGTGCAAGCGCCGCCATCGGGGAGTCGTTCGCGGCGGTCCGCTGGGAGCCCCGGGGGCTGTTCGCGCTGGGGTATCTCGTGGTCGTCGCGAGCGCGCTGGGCTTTCTGGTCTACTTCGATCTGCTGGAGCGACTCGGCCCCATCGAGATCAACCTGGTCTCCTACGCCGCGCCCATCGTCGCCGCGATCACCGGCGTCCTGTTCCTACCCGAAGAGTTGACGGCGGCGACCGTCGCCGGCTTCGCGCTCATCTTCGCGGGGTTCGTCCTGCTGAAACGGGACGCGATCAGAGCGGAACTGATCGGGACGGAACGGCCCACAAAGGGGGACCACTGAGCGTTCAGAACAACCCCGTGATGAAGCCGACACCCATCAGTATCAGCACGGTCGCCGAGAACAGGGGGAGATACGGCGTGATCCGCTCGACTTCGTCTTCGTAGCGGTCGTAGCCGGCCAGCAGCAGCGCCGTCAGCCCGACGATCCCGGCGATCACGGTGACTGCGTACGCGCTCATCAGTTCCAGACAGTAGTTCGATCCCGCACAGAGCGCGATGATCTCGAACTCCTCCTCGTGGGCAAACCCCAACAGGAACGCGGCCCAAGCGATGCTGAGCAGTCCGCGGTCGGCAGCCGTCGAGAGCGATCCGTGATCGTGTTCGTGCCCACCGACGAACGGGAGGAGGTCGCCGAGTCGGGTACGGAGTCCGTCGACGTGGTTTCGTTCGGTACGGTCGTCGCCGTGTGCGTGGGCGTGACCGTCGTGGGAATGACCGTGATCGTGGTGCCCGCCGGACCGGGTGTGACTGTCGGCGTGGTCGTGCGTGTCGCCGTCGCTGATCCCGTGACTGTGGCCCCCAGTGGACTCCCGGATGCCGAGCACGATCAGGAGGACACCGGCGACGACGCTCACCGGGCCGCCGATCTGGAGACCGGCGACAGTCAGTGGCTCGTTGACCTGCGTCAGCGAGAAGTACGACTTCGCGTAGAAGAACACGCCCACCATCGCCAGGCTGCTCACGAGATGGCCCAGCCCGAGGATGGTGCTCGCGGCGATGCCGGAGACCCACTCGTTTGACTGCTCCATCGCGTAGGCGGCCGCGACCGGCCAGCCGTGGCCGGGTTCCATTCCGTGGACCGCTCCGAGGGCGACGGCACCGGCGAGGAGGCCGGCCAGTTCGCGCTCAATCATCACGAGCGAACGTAGCACCAACGGCCCGTTAAGAGTAGTTAATACCCGTTCGGGGGGATCGTCATACGATCGCAGGTGAGCCGGCGGTGTTCATGTGTCCCGCGCGAGCAGAGTTCGACGATGCGAACGAGTTTCAACATCCCCGACGATCTGGTCGGATCGTTCGACCGAGTCTGGGAAGACCAGGGCCTCGACAACCGCTCGCGAGCGGTCCGGGAAGCGATGCGGGAGTACATCGAAGCCCACTCCCGGTTCGAGGAGCGATCCGGCGAAATCGTCGCGCTCGTGGGCTTCGATTACCGCCACCACGACGTCATCGAGTCGCTCCACACCGTCCAGCACGACTACCAGGACGTGATCCTGAACACGAGCCACACCCACCAGGGCGAGTGGTGTCTGGAGTCGCTGTTCTGTCGCGGACCGGCCCAGCGAGTCCGTGCATTGACCAACAGACTCCGTGATTTCGACGCCGTCGGCCGCGTCAAGGTGATGATGATACGCGACGATGACTGACAGCTACTCGTCGATTTCACGGACCACCGTCGCCGGGTTCCCCTGGACCACCACGCCCGCGGGAACGTCCTCGGTGACGACCGCGCCCGACGCGACGACGCTACGGTCGCCGACTGTCACGCCCGGATTCAGGACGGCCTGGCCGCCCATCCAGACGTCGTCACCGACCGTCACGGGCTTGCCGTACTCGATACCCGCTGCGCGTTCGGCCGGGTCCAGCGAGTGTGTCGCCGCATAGACCTGGACGCCCGGCCCCAGCAGACACCGGTCGCCGAACTCGATCCGACAGATGTCGAGAAACACGCAGCCGAAGTTCGCGAAGAAGTCGTCGCCGACGTGGATCTGTTCGCCGTAGTCACAGCGAACCGGTGGTTCGACGACGATCGACTCGCCGATCGATCCGAAGAGCGTGTCGAGTAGCTCCCGCCGCCGACCGTCTGCGCCGGGATCGGTCCGGTTGTACGCGCGGGTCAGTTCACGCGCCCGTTCGCGCTCGGCGACCAGTTCGGGATCGCTCGGGTCGTATCGCTCGCCGGCGAGCATCTTCTCCTTCTCGGTTGGCATACCTCCGATAGACACAGCGGTGGGTTAACAGCTCGGAGGACTCGGCGGCGAGTTCTGTCGACTTATATTCGTTCCCGCGTTACCCCGGACAGATGGTCGAGATTCGGCTCGCCAGACCGGCCGACGCGCCGGCCTGTCGTGAGATCTACGCACCGTTCGTCCGGGATAGCGCGATCACCTTCGAGACCGACCTCCCGAGCGAGGCGGCGTTCACCGAACGTCTCACCGAGACCCTGGAGCACCGCCCCTGGCTCGTCTGTGAACACGAC
Source organism: Haloarcula montana (assembly GCF_035666295.1). NCBI lineage: Archaea > Methanobacteriati > Methanobacteriota > Halobacteria > Halobacteriales > Haloarculaceae > Haloarcula > Haloarcula montana. Next base: position 2,935,019 of record NZ_CP142027.1, on the reverse strand, counting down.
GGGCAGGTGCTCGGATACGCCTACGCCAGCCCACACCGGAACCGGGACGCGTACAAGTGGGCAGTCGAGTCGTCGGTCTACGTCGCCGAGGGCGCCCGCCGCAGCGGTGTCGCTCGCGGGCTTTACAGGTCCCTGTTTGCCGTCCTGGAACGACAGGGGTACCGGACCGTCTACGCCGGGATCACCGTTCCGAACCAACCCAGTCGAGCCTTCCACGAAGCCATGGGGTTCGATCGGGTCGGGACCTACGAGAACGTCGGCTACAAACACGGCGAGTGGCACGACGTGGAGTGGTGGGGGCGCACGCTCCGAGACGACGATGAAGCTCCCTCTGAACCCACTCCGCTCGATTCGCTGGTCCAGGATCGAAAGGTGTCGGCTCTGGCGACCGGAACGGACGAGATTTCGCTCTGAGGGGGCTATCGAGCAGGAGAGCACGGTCTACACAGCGCAGCGCTGTAGCAGAATCGAACCACCTTCGAAGCCAGTGTGTGTACTGCTCAGGCAGTCATACAGTCGTGTTCCGGCTGACTATCGACGAAGATCGTTCCGTCGCTCGCCACAGTCACAGTTTGGTCTGGCAGTTCGAACCTGAGTGTCCACGGACTGGTACTGTGTTCTACAAGCTGGTCCACGGCGTCCAGGTCGATATACTCGCCGAGTGTAATCTCCAATTCGTCCGGTTCCACGCCTTTGCTATCGGCGACGGCCTCTGTGATTGCCGGGATCAGGGAGCGGACCATATCGTGGGTTGAAGTGACAGAATATAAAAAGAAATGCCCTACTTGTTAGGATGTGGTGGAAATTAGACCAATCTGAGTAGGCGGATAACGCGGTGTGTGGACTGTTCGGTGACACCCCGACCACCAACTGCTATATCCCTCCAAACCGTGGATTCCGTATGAACCAGGTGGTCGCCGATTTACTCGCCCATAACGCCGAACACGCCGACTCGTTTCGATCCCGGTTCGGCGACGTGCAGGACGCACAACATCCCGAAGCCGTCACTGTCTGTTGTGCTGACTCCCGTGTCCTGCAAGACCACATCTTCGGCAACGACGACCCCGGCCATCTGTTCACCTGTAGCAACATCGGGAACCGCGTCGTCCAGCAGACCACGTCGGGCGAGGCCGTCTCCGGCGACGTGCTCTATCCGCTGGCACACACCGGCACGAAGACCGCCGTGGTCGTCGGTCACACCGGCTGTGGGGCCGTCACTGCGACGTACGACGATCTGACCGAGGGCCTCTCGGAGCCCCCGGGAATCGAACACTGTCTCGGCCTGCTCAAACCACACCTCGAAGCCGGTGTCGACGCGCTTCCCGACGACATCGATCGCGCGGGCGCGATCAACCGGCTCGTCGAGTACAACGTCGATCGGCAGGTGGAGTTCCTCCGCGAAAGCGACGACGTGGCTGACGACGTCGACGTCATCGGCGTCGTCTACGACTTCCAGGACGTGTACAGCGACCGCCGTGGCGAACTCCAGGTCGTCAACGTCGACGGCGAGACGAGCGTCGACACGCTCCGTGAGCGGTACCCCGAGATCGGGGATCGGATCGATCGCCTCTGGGAGTACTGAGCGGGCAGTGCTGCGAGGGCGCCAGTTCTGTGACGCGTCGATACGGTACGTGCTGTCAGCAGCCGACGCTTCGATCCGAACTCCCCAGTGCGTCAAGAGTCATGAGGAACGGATCTCCCGAACAGTATCGGTTAGCTGCCGCTCTCACCGGTTCTCTCGTTGTTCGACCTTGTTCAACTCGATGAGCAACCGGAACATCGCTTTCACGAGGTTCGCGTCAACGTCGAACTGTTGGGCGTTCTCGCCGGCGCGGTCCATCACGGCCTGTTCCTGTTGCTCGTCGGTCGTCGGCAGGCCCTGTTCGTCTTTGACTTGCGCGATCGTGTCGGCGACGTAGGTCCGCTGTGCGATCTTCTCGACGATCTCGCGGTCGATAGTCCGGATCTCGTCGCGCAGTTCCTCCAGGGACATGTCTTCGGGGGTTGGCTCTGAACTCATGCTGTCTGTGTTCCCGCTGTCTGTGTGGTCGTCAGTAGTGTCTCTCCGTCTCGGCGGTCCCAGTAGCTCTTGACGGTTTCGAGTGCCTCACGGTCGCCGACGGCGGTAAACGAGGGGCCGGTTCCCGAGAGGGAGACGCCCTCGACGGCTGCCATCCCCTCGACGAGCGGATCGGTGTCGTAGCCCAGCGCGGCACAGAACGCCAGGCCGTTGACCGTCATCGCCCGCTGGTACTCCCCGTCCAGTGCGAGGTCCTCGACCAGTCGGGCCATCGGAGCGATCTGTTTGCAGCGCTCGACATCGGCGTCCGCAGAGAAGGACTGTTCGGGTGGGGACCAGACCAACACGTCCCACTCGACGGCCTCGCGGGACAGCAGGTCGTCGGTCTCGTTGTCGGTGACGGTGACCCCGCCCAGCATCGAGGCCGAGGCGTCGTCGAACGCGCCGGTGATCGTCACGCCGACGTCGCGGGCTGCCATCACGCCGAGTCGAGCCATATCCGCACGCGACATCTGGTCGGTCGCGTCGAGGGCCTCCAGCGTCGCCATCACCGTGGCGTTGGCGGCCGCGCTGGAGCTTTTCAACCCGGAGGCCATCGGGACCTCACTCTCCGTATAGACGTGCCCGCCGCTAGCGTCCTGGTCGCCGTGGGCATCGATGACGTATTCGACACAGCGTTCGATCAGTCGCGTATCCGCCTCGGGCGCGCCGTCGATCGCGCCGGTGACGCCCGTCTCCGTGGTCACCTCGACTGTCGCAGTCGTGTACTCGTCGATGGCGAACGCCGATCCGCGCCCGGTCGCGAGGGCGTTGAGGACGGTGCCCGCCGCCGGTGCCACTGCCTTACCTTCCATCGACCGCTACTCCCGTCCGGGAGTACTTACCACCTGTGGAACCAGCGGTCGGATCGACAGCGCGTGGCTTTTGCCTACCCGGATGAAACGTCGCGTATGAGCAACCGTTCGGACATTCCGCCGGATACGCTGTCCGTCGAACTCACCGAAGACGGCGTCGTCGTCGAGTATCTCGACGGCAGGCGCGTCTACTACTACGGCGTCCCCGAAACCGTCGAGGGCAGCGTCCGCACGCCGCCCGGAAAAGACACCCACGTGCTGGTGACCGACCGGAGCGAGACCACGGGCATCCTGGTCTACGTCAACGACCTCCGGACCCACGACGACATCCTCGAAGAGACCGGCGTCGGCCGCGTCATTCTCGACGACGGCGACGACGACGAGTTGTTTCCCGGGATCACCGTTCGGGACGAACAGATGCGTGTCGTCGTCGACGTGGACTTCGACGTCGCTGACGGTCGGATCTTCGTCTTCGAAGAGGACGAACTCGGCGAACGGAGTTACGAGGTCGTTCCGGAGACGGACTAGCGAGTGCCGAGACCCCGCGGGATGGCGCCGTTACTCTTCCATATACTGCGCTTCCCAGTCGCGTCGAGCCTCGATCTCGCGACGCCCCCTGCGTGTCAGCGTATAGAAGTTCGTCCGCCGGTCACGCTGTCCTTTCTCGACGAGTCCTTTGTCGACGAGCGTGTCGAGATTCGGATAGAGGCGTCCGTGGTGGATCTCCTTCTCGTAGTACTCTTCGAGTTCGTCCTTGATCGCCAGCCCGTGGGGTTCCTCTAATCCGGAGATGACATAGAGGAGGTCGCGCTGGAAGCCGGTCAGGTCGTGCATAGGGTTCTCCTGCTCACACATTACTGTCTAAATCTTTTAAATATGTCGGAACAGAGGGTTTCCGGTCAGTCTGGAGATCCGTACACCGGATAAGACCGCCTGGAAAGAGCCCGGAAGGGACGAATCACGAACGATGGGTTTCGAGTCAGGAATTCTTCACTCCCCGGAAGATGACGATGAGGTATTACTTGTACTGGAACGATACACCGAGGGCACACACTTGGTCGGTCCGAATAAATCCGTCCCGCCTGCGGTCCGCGGCCGACAGGCTCCTCGAACAGTGACGGGCAACGAGACGGAACGACAGCACTACCGCTGTTCGGTGTCGATCAAGCGAAGTAAGTGGAAAGCGGTCGTGAGAAAACACGACCGCTTGCCGCCCTGAATTGGTCCCCGCTGACGCTTCGGCCCTCCAAGCGAAGCGTCACTTAGGCGAAGGAGAGTGAGGAACTTAAATGTACCGGCACCGGTGAGAGCGTGTTATCTTTCGAAGTGGTTGTCCGAGAATCAAATTGTCGGGGACCGGGTTCCACGTAAGGGAGTGAGCGCGGAACGCACTTGAGTCCTCGGCGTCGAGAGTACCGCATGAGAGTCCGCGGTGAGCGGGAGTGTCAGGACTGTGGGACCCGCTGGTCCTACTACGAGACCGGAAGTATCGCCTGTCCGGAGTGCGGGAGCGTCCACAGCGTGGGGATCGACGATCGGACGCGTCACACGGACGCCCCTGCGACGCTCGACCTGACGCCGGTCCGGAACCGGATCGAACGGGATACGGTCGAGGAACTCGCGACGCAAGCGGCGGAGCGCTGTCGGAGCTACGCCCGCAAGCGGGGGTTCATCGACGCCGGCGAGCTTCGACCCCTCGACGAGACGTTCGTTGCTGCGCGGGAACTCCAGGCAGTGGGCGACGAGATCGGACGCGGTCTCCGGGTCGAGGACGACGTGGAATTGTACTTCTACGACCTGCTGAGCGGTGCCGACGCGGGCGAGCGGCCGGCGCCGGACGAGGTACCGTCGACACTGCGATCTCCCTACGGACTGGCGATGACCGCTGCCGTCGAGGACTACCAGCGCGACCTCCGGACGTACCTCGACGACCATCCGAGCGAGCAGGCGCGACGGCTCTCCGGACGTATTCGCGATCACCGCAAACGGATCGAGGCGCTCGACGGCGACATCGAGCCCGCCGACGCAGACCGGCTGGTCAGCGCGGCCCGCGACCTCGGACGGTTCGCGAGCGAGGGCGACGAGAACGCCTACGTCACCGCCGACAACTGGCTCGCCGGGATCGAGGACGGCTCGTAGCTCACCGGACCCGACGGAGCAACGCCGCGTCGAGGGCGGATTCCGGGATCGCGTCGGTCCAGGCGACCTCGACGATCCCCTCGTCGGCGAGGCCCGGGTCCGCTGTCAGCGTCGTGGTCTCGGGAGTCGCCCGATAGGTCCCGAAGTGGAACTGGGACGAGCGATCCCCGTGGGCGACGGTGACCTCGCTCACGGCCAGCAACTCCTCGACGGCGACCGTGACGCCGGTCTCCTCCCGGATCTCTCGGACGAGTGCCTCGGCACGGCTCTCGCCCGCCTCGACGCCACCGCCGGGGAGCTTCCAGGTCGCGTCCTCGTAGCTGTCGCCCTCACGGACGAACAGGACACGGCCGTCGTCATCCTCGACGAGTCCGCCGACGCCCCACTCCAGGCCGTCCTCGATCCGACGCTGGATCGATTCGAAGCTCGCGGCGTCGGTCTCTCGCGTGACTCGGCGCGTCACCACATCCCGGTCGGTAAACGCCTCCAGGGACATCGTTCAGGGGAGGTCGACGTCGATCCCGTGCTGGCGGCTCGCGGCTTTGACGGTGTTGTACAGCAACATCGCGCGGGTCATCGGCCCGACGCCGCCGGGGACCGGCGTGATCGCGCCGGCGACCTCCTTGGCGCTCTCGAAGTCGACGTCACCGACCAGTTCGCTCCCTTTCTCGGTGTCGGCGTCGACGCGGTTGATCCCCACGTCGATGACCGTCGCACCCTCCTTGAGCATCTCGCCGTCGATCATCTCCGGGACGCCGGCGGCCGCGATCACGATGTCCGCCGCGCCCGTCTTCGCGGCGAGGTCCTCTGTCCGGGAGTGACAGACCGTCGTCGTCGCGTTGCCGCCGGGCGCTTTCTGGACGAGCAGGTTCGCCATCGGCTTGCCGACGATGTCCGATCGGCCGACGACGACGGCGTCTTTCCCCTCGGTGTCGACGCCGGCTGCTTCGATCAGTTTCTGGATGCCGTGGGGGGTACAGGGTTTGTACCGGGCGTCGCCCGCGACCAGGCGGCCGACGTTCTCGGGGTGGAACCCGTCGACGTCCTTCTCGGGGTCGATCGCCCGCAGGACCGCCCGATCGTCGACGTGGTCGGGGACGGGCATCTGGACGAGAATGCCGTTGACGTTCCCGTCGGCGTTGAGGTCGTCGATAGTGTCGTACAACTCGTCGGCGTCGGCTTCGGGGTCGATCTCGATGTCGATGGCCTCGATGCCGACCTCCGCACAGTCGTCCTGTTTCATCGAGACGTACGTCTCGCTTGCGGGGTCGTCGCTCATCAGTACCGTCGCCAGCGACGGCTGGACGCCCTCGTCTGCGAGTTGGTCGATAGCCGTCGCGAGGTCGTCCCGCACCGACTGGGCGACCGCGTTCCCGTCGATAATCTCTGTCATCACCTGGAGTGGGACTCCCACGAGGCAAAAACGTCACTATGACACTGTCGGTAACGGTGTCACAGTCACGCGTGGCTGGCTACGGGCACGCCTCGACGGTGAACTCCCGACGGTCGCCCCCTTGCTGCCGGGGGCTCGTCGCCCCGTCCGGAAGCCCGACGAGCATCGCCTGCCCGCCGTAGCCGTGGGTCTGGTCGTGGCCGCGGACGACGACACAGGAGACCGAGTCGGGGATCGAGACGGTCTCCGACCGCGTGAACGGGGCCGTCGAGTGTGCGTGCAGCAGCTCGCGTCGACCGAGTTGTTCCCCGTCGAGCGTCTCGACCTGCCACCAGTCGGCGTAGCCGTCCTCGCCGTCGTCGTCGTGGTAGAGCGCCACGTCGAACCGGTACTGGTCATCGTCGGTGGACTCGACCGCGACACCGACGACGTTAGCCTCACGCAGATCGAGTTCGGGAGTCGCGGTACCGTCCGCCTCCGTCCGGCGATCCGTCGGCGTATCGCCTTCGGTCGTCGTCTGCTTGGCCGACGTGGCCGTCGGTCCGCCCTCGTCGCCTTCCGACGACTCGTTACAGCCGGCAACTGTGACGAGGCCGCCGCCGCCGACGAGCCCGAGAAGCCGGCGTCGTGTCGGCGTGTCCATGCCGGTCCGCTCGTCAGGACGAGAGAAAAGTCCCCGGTCAATGTGTGTCGACGACACCATCGAGGAACCGACGGATGTGGTCGTTCACGGCCGCGGGCCGCTCCAGGTTCACAGTGTGTCCCGCATCCTCAACCGTCTCGAACTGGGCGAGCGGTAACGCGTCCGCGGTCTGTCTGCCGAGGTCCGGGGGGATCGCCGCATCTTCGGCACCGTGGACCACGAGTGCCGGGCAGTCGATCGCCGTAAGTCGGTCGACCGTTCCGGGCCGATCGAGCCAGGAGTGAACCTCGTTGTAGACGGCCCCACCGCGGTAGGTTTTCCAGCGAGCGATCCAGTCGTCGACGAGTGCGGGCCGTTCGGTGCGGGTGGTCTCGCCGAACAGCGACTCCGCGATCCCGTCAGCCATCGGCGACGGGACCGTCGACTGGCCCGCCAGCGGCTCGACCAGCGCGCCGTACTGCTCCCGTTGTGTCGGTGAGTGGGGCAGGGCGGTGCTGTCCAGCAAGACGAGCCCGGCGACGCGGTCGGGCGCAGCCAGCGCCGTCCGCAGGGCGACGAACCCGCCCATCGACATGCCGACCAGAACCGGCCTGTCCATCGCCAGTGCGTCTATCGCCGCGAGGCAGTCGGCCGCGAGGTCGTCGAGGTCGTACGGGTCGACGGCGTGTTCGGTCCGCGCACGGAGATCGTAGGCAGCCACGCGGTAGTCGTCGGACAGCGCTCGGCGCTGGGGATCGAACATCGTCCGGTCCATCAGCGTCCCGTGGAGACAGAGGACCGGCGGGCCATCGCCCGAGACAGTCGACAGCGCGCCGATCCGCTCGCGGTACATCGCGGTCGGAGCCCCGCCTGGCATCGGCTGCTCGGAGGACTCAGGCGATAAAAACCGTCGGGGAAGACGACTCAGTCGTAGAGCGGGTAGTCGTCAGTGAGTTCGTCGACGCGGTGGCTGACCTCGGCGACGACGCTCTCGTCGTGGGGCGCGTCGACGACTTCGGCGATCAGGTCCGCGACTTCGCGGCAGGCGGCCTCGTCGAAGCCACGCGTCGTCAGCGCGGGCGTGCCTGCCCGGATACCCGAGGGGTTGAACGCCGAGCGCGTCTCGCCTGGCACCGTGTTCGCGTTCAGGACGATCCCGGCTTCTTCCAGTGCTTCTTCGACCTCTTTGCCCGTCGTGTCCGGATGAGAGGGTCGCAGGTCGATCAGGACGAGGTGGTTGTCCGTGCCCCCCGAAACCAGTTCCAGCCCGTGGTCCTGGAGTTGGTCGCCCAGCGCTTTCGCGTTCTGGACGGTCTGGTCGGCGTAGGCCTCGAACTCGGGGTTCAGTGCCTCCCCGAAGCCAACCGCCTTGCCCGCGACGTTGTGCATCAGCGGCCCGCCCTGGGAGCCAGGGAACACCGCGTTGTCGATGTCGTCCGCGTACTCCTCGTCGCACATGATGATCCCACCCCGGCCCGCCCGGATCGTCTTGTGGGTCGACCCCGTCACGAAGTCCGCGATCCCGACCGGCGACTGGTGCACTCCGGCGGCCACCAGGCCCGTGATGTGTGCGATATCCGCCAGATGGTAGGCGCCGACGGAATCAGCCGCTTCCTGAATCCGCTCGAACTCGACCTCCCGCGGGTACGCCGAGTACCCCGAGACGATGATATCCGGCTCGAAGGACTCCGCCGTCGCGGCCAACGCCTCGTAGTCGATGTAGCCCGTCTCCTCGTCGACCTCGTACTGCTCGACCTCGTAGACCTGGCCGGCGAAGTTTGCCGGGTGACCGTGACTGAGGTGGCCGCCGTGGGTCAGATCCAGCGAGAGGATCTTGTCGCCCGGGTCCAGAACGGCGAGGTAGACGCCCATGTTGGCCTGGGAACCCGAGTGGGGCTGGACGTTGACGTGCTCGGCACCCCACAGCTCTTTGGCGCGCTCGATCGCCAACTCCTCGACATCGTCAGCGAACTCACAACCGCCGTAATAGCGCTCACCCGGATACCCCTCCGCGTACTTGTTCGTCAACTCGGAACTCTGGGCCTCCATGACCGCCTCCGAAACGTGGTTCTCGCTGGCGATCATCGCCAGCGTCTCGTTCTGTCGCTGTCGCTCGCCCTCCAAGGCGTCTGCGACCGCCGGGTCCGCCTCCCGTACTGTCTCGTAGGTCATATTCTCCACTCGGGACGGCCCCGTCAATAATCTACCCTTTGGGTGCGGGGCATGTCAGAGTGTCACAGAACCATCACGGGGACCAGCAGATCCCCTCCTGTGCTCCGGCGGGTCGATCTGTCGACCAGCATGTATATATCCCAGAAAGACACACGATAGCACATATGGTCACCTGGGGGGTGACAGACCCGGCAGACGAGTCCGCCTCGACAGTAGCTGGTGGCGTCTCTGACGAGGATGTCCCAGCAGCTATCCGCGCACAGCTCGGGCAGTGCAACGAGACGACTGACCGCCCGATCCCCCGTCGAACCGACGGAAGCTTCGCCGGCGAGACGGCACGACTAGTCCTCCCGGGGAGCGAAACGACGGTAACGTCGCTCTCGTGTGACGCCCAGTACCAGCTGACAACCGCGTCCGAACTCCCCGACGGTGGGTTCCTCGTCACGACGACGGTGCGAACGGCTGGCGGCGACACGACCGATCCGCTGACTGGCCGTGCCTGCCGGGTATTCGTCCGCTTCGAGGGACCTGCATCGCTCCGACCGACCGACGACGGCGTCGTCCTCTCACTTTGGGACCGGAAACCCGTTACCGTTGGCTACCGGGAGGTCGCACGCACGACGCCGGGTCGAATCACGGTCCCGGATTCTCCGGCGGGTATCGCAGCCGGTGTCTCCGCGCTGAGCGTTGCGCACCACACCATCGCACCGTCGCGGTCCCATCCGGGACTCCGGGATCATCCACCCCTGTTGACAGTCGGCGAGTCGCTGTCGGTTCCGGACGGTGTGCAGAGCGACCGCACGGAGACCGGCATCGAACTCCGACTCCCCGCGGAACTCCCGTCAGTGTTCGTGGCAGCACCGCTGGCGTACTATCTCGGGGCGGAGATGAGTATCGCCGACCGAAACACGCCTGTGTTGACTACGGCTGACGGCGCCGTCCACCACGAGTTCGACCCGCTGCCTGCGTTCCAGCAGGATGTCGCGGCGCTGTTGCGGCACGTCTTCTATCTCGACTGTCTTGTCAGACGGGTCGATCCCAACCGCGCCAACGCGAACCTGCTTGCCGATATCGACATCGATCCCGCAACGGTACAGGAACTCTCGCCCGCCGGTCGCCTCGATCGGTATCTCGATATCCCGGCCGGCAGAGTGGCTGAGTCTCTGCCGGACTGGCATCTGTCGACGTACGCACGCCCGTCGGCCGGACGCGTTCGCTGTCTCCCCTTCCTGCTCGACAAGCTCAGCCTGATCTACCTGCCGGATGGGACCGAACTCGACCGGAGCGACCTGCTAGAGCGGACGCTCTCGGACGCATACCCGACCCGGGGTGCGCGCGCCGACCGATCGTCGGTCCTCGCCCCCAACCTGCAGGCCGGTCGGATTCACGCCTGGCTCGCACCGGGGACACCGATCGACGCACACAAGACGATCCCGGCGGCCTACGAGAACCGATACCGGTTCCGGGACCGAGACAACGACCGGCTCCAGGTCGCAGTCGTCCTCAACGACCGCGAGATGGGCGACGAACACAGTGCCGTCGCGGAGATCTATCGCGAGCGGGCAGACGGCCTCCCGATGGACGTGACCGTCCACGAACAGCTCCCGACCGACTGTCTGGGAAGTGTCTTCGAGGCGAACAACGACTTCGTCCACTACATCGGCCACTGTGACGAAGACGGGCTCCGCTGTCCCGACGGGTCCTTCTCGGCCTGTGAACTCACCGAGGTGCAAACGCCGACGTTCTTCCTGAACGCCTGTGGCTCGTACGACGAGGGACTGGACTTCGTTAGACGGGGAGCGGTTGCGGGAGCCGTGACGTTCACCGACGTACTGGACAAACACGCGGCCACAGTCGGAACCGCGTTTGCACGGCTGCTGGTCCACGGGTTTAGTATCGACCGTGCGCTCCAGCTTGCACGGCGCCGGATCGTGATGGGGAAAGACTACGCGGTCGTCGGCGACGGGACGTACGCGATTCTCCCCAGCCCGGGTGAACCGGCCGTCCTCTGGCTCTCTGACGGCGACGACGGGTACAACCTCACGTACGATGTCGTCTCACCGCGACGCGCGGGCGAACGCTACCAACTCCCGTTCGACGGCGGGACCGAAGCTATCAACGGTCGTACCCGAGAGTACACAGTCACCGCCAGCGAACTCGTCGATGTCCTCAAAGAGCGGTCGCTCCCAGTAATCTACGGTGGCGAGTTCCACTGGTCGGAGGAACTCGCAGACACACTCGGGCAGTAACCGAACAGCGCCGTTCGACAATCGATTTCGCCCGGGAACCGTCTTGGTATCTGTTGATACGGGAGCAAATTGCAGTCAGTTAATGCTTCTGAGAGAATATATTTATGGTAACACGTAACTGGGTGTTTACAGTACTGACGAGAATTCAATGAGTTCGAGAAAATAAAATTAAATACGATAGGCTTCTATATACTTAGTTATACCATGAGTGCTGCGCTACTGCACGACGACAGCCGCTCGATGCTGTCAACGATACTCACGGAGGCAGCAGAGCCGTTGTACATCGTCAACCCGTCACGGGAGACGATCTCGGAACTCGTCTCGACCCTTCAGCGAGTCGAAGACGCCCCGACGGTCCGTATGCTCGCGGACGAACGGGCGCTGAAAGACGTCATGGACGATTTCCTCGTCGCGAGTACGGCCGCCGATCTGATCGAGACCGGGCAGCTCTCGCTGCGGGTACTCGACGACGTTCCGAACCATTCCATCGCCGTAACACCCGAGACGGTCCACGCGATCGTCGAGATCGGCGATACGGCAAGCGGCCTGGGAACCGAGGACGACGAGTTCGTCGAACAAGCCTACGACCAGTACAGCGCCGAGTGGTCCGATGCGGAGGAGTATTCGCTCCGGACGCCTCCGCTCTCGCGCGTCCAGTCGACGCTCGAGTCCGACATCGGGCCGGAGACGGCGACGGACTTCGACAGCGTCCTCGACTCCCTGACCACGGCCCGTGGCGACGGTGATGGACTCGACGAGGTCACGATCAGTCTCCTCGTCGCCGCCCGGAACGGTGAACTCCTCTATGACATCAGTAAGTGGGGTGAGGACATCGGGCTAGCGAGCAAGGCGACGTTCTCCCGGACGAAGACCAAGCTCGAAGAGATGGGGCTGATCGACACCGAGAAGGTTCCGATCGACGTCGGTCGTCCGCGACTCCGCCTGCTGCTGGGGGACGAACGGCTCGAAAACGCCGATGCCGACGAACTCGCGACAGTCGCTCAAAGCATCCTCGCGGCCTGAACCGAGACATACAGGCTTTTGACCGCCCTCCGTGAGTCGGCAGGTATGACACCTGTCGCCGTTGTCGGCAGCGGGCCGGCAGCAGACGCACTCACTGCCGCGCTTTCCGAGACAGGAACGACCGTCGAGCACCAGCAGGACCCCGACGCCGTCGAGGCTGCGTTCGTCGTCGTCGTGGACCGGACAGGTGCCGACGCCGTCGAGACGGTCGCCGAGCGTGCGCGTGCCGACGGACGTCACTGGGTCGCCGTCGAACTCGGCGGCATCGGTGGCTACCCGGTCGTCGACGCCGCAGTCAGTGGGTTCGGGCCGGAAAGTGGCTGTTACGACTGTCTCAAGACACGCATCGGGGCCGCGACCGAACAGCCCGCTGAGGGGGCCGAACTCCCGGACGCCGTGACACAGCACTACGCCGGTGCCGTGGCCGGCCACCGGATCGCGCGGACGCTCGATAGCCCGGGGGAGTTGGCGGGCACCATCGTCGAAGTCCCACACACAGAGCGGGAGTTCCTCCCGGTCCCGGGCTGTCACTGTGATAGCGAGCGGGACTGGCAGCTTCGGCGCGGGACCGACGACGACGATATTGAGGCGCTGACGCGTGCGGAGCGTGGGGTCGACGAGCGGACGGGTATCGTCACCGAAGTCGGGGAAGCGGAGTCGTTCCCCGCTCCGTACTATCTCTCGACCGTGTGTGACACGAGCGGGTTCAGCGATGTCACGGCGCCTCGGCAAGCCGCGGGCGTCGCCGTCGACTGGGACACCGCGTTCATGAAGGCCCTCGGCGAGAGCTACGAGCGGTACGCCGCCGGCGTCTATCGAACCGCGACCTTCACCGAGCGACCGCCGGCCGACCACGTCGGCCCGGACGCGTTCGTCACACCAGAAGCAGATACGACCGATCCGCCCGTTGGCTGGGTTCCCGGCGAGCACCTGGCTACCGGTTCCGAGACGAGCCTCCCAGTCGAGACGGTGGTCTATCCGCCGCCGTCCGAACGGGTCAGACCCGCGACCACGACCGGGCTGGGACTGGGAAGCTCGGGGACCGACGCGCTGCTTGCGGGTTTGTACGAGATCGTCGAACGCGATGCGGCGATCCTGGCGTGGTACTCCACCTACGAGCCCCTGGCCGTGCGTGTCGACGACCACGAGGAGTTCGAGACGCTGCGTCGACGGGCAAGCGCCGAGGGGTTGTCCGTGACGCCGCTGTTGCTGACCCAGGACGTGGACGTTCCGGTCGTCGCCGTCGCGGTCGAGGGTGAGACCTGGCCGGAGTTCGCCCTGGGGATGGACGCGAACCTCGATCCGGGTCAGGCCGCCGCCGGTGCGTTCGCCGAAGCGCTCCAGAACTGGATGGAACTGCGCGGGATGGGGCGGTCGGAGGCGCAGAACGCCGACGGCGCCATCGGACGCTACGCGGATCGGCCCCGGTCGGTCCAGTCGCTGACCGACACGGAGACGGCGGTCCCGGTCGGCAGTCTCGGCCCGAATCGGGTTGGCGATCCCCAGACCGAACTCGAAACGCTGATCGAGCGAGTTACAGAAGCCGGCATCGAGCCCTACGGCGTCCGATTGACACAGCGGGACCTCGAAGCTATGGGGTTCGAAGCCGTCCGTGTCGTCTGTCCGAGCGCACAACCGCTGTTCTTCGGGAACAGCTACTTCGGCGATCGGGCGCGGTCCGTCCCGGCGGAACTGGGCTTCGAACCGCGACTGGACCGGGCACACCACCCGTATCCCTGAAAACGAGTCAGACTCCGAACGTCGCCCGGAGCATATCACGCGTCCCCGGACCGAGACCGACCGCCGTAACGGCGACGAGCAACAACAGCCCGTAGCGGGGACTCTCTTCGAGGAACTCGTCGTTGAACAGCGATACCACCAGCGACGCGACTGCGAGTTTGATGATCAGGAACGGCCAGGACGTCCCAACGGCGGCGGTCAGTCCGGCCGGCTGGAGCGACTCGGTGACCGAGATGATGAACGCGTTAGCCGGGTGTTTCGGATAATAGGTCAGTGGGACACCGAGGACGTCGAGCCAGTCAGCGAGGACGACGTTGGCGACGCCATCGATGGCGTGGCCCCAGATGACCAACAGCCCGACCGCACCGGTCCCGACGTTGACCGCCGGCCAGACGGCGTCGTACAGCCGATAGAGCCCGTACGAGAGGGCCGACGCCAACACGACAGTCACCAGCAGGACCGACGGGTACAGCGTCGCGTACTCCCTTGTGAGACCGGCGATGGTGAGGTACGCGAGCGTTACCGTGACGAAGGTTCCCCCGAGCGCCGCTGTCGCCCGGTAGTAGCTGTCGACGTAGCCGTTGGCGTCGAGCCAGACACAGGCGATCAGGGACACGAGCGTCAGGAGGAAGACGCTCCCGTAGATGACCGGGCTGATGATCAGCGAGTTCAGCGGGTACGTGATCAGCGGATCGACCCCGGCTTCGAGGGCGCGGTCGCCGAGGTCCTCGACAGTCCGGAGCGCCCCGCCAAGCAGCATGAACGGGACGAGCGCGAAGTACAGCTCTAGGTCCTCGGCCACGTCGAGGTTCTCGAGGAGTAGGTAGACCCCGACGAGCATGTAGACGAGGATGAGCATGTAGCCGACCTCGGAGACGATCGTATAGCCCGGTTCCGCGACGATCCGACCGGCAGCGATCGCGTCGGTACAGCCCTGATACAGCGCCTGTGGACCCTGGTCGGTCATGACCGCACAGCTTGCCGCCTTCGCGTCAGCGTAGACTGGCCCCCAGAAGTAGTGCCAGAGGAACCGGTCCCAGACCTGAACGGGAGCGACCAGGACGGCACCGACACCGGCGAGGACGAACCCGACGAACGAGGCGATCCACAGCCGCTCGGCCCCGTACTCGTCGACGACCCGATCGAGCGTGCTCATGGCGGAGTGACCGGCGGCAGTCGGTTTCAGGCTTCCGGTCCAGTGTGCGCGCTCCGCATCGCCGTCTCGATCAGGTCAGCGCCTGGTTCGCCGCGGCCAGCAGTTTCTCGTGGTCCTCGCCGTTCGAGGCGACCAGCGAGTCACTGTCGTGCCTCCATCGGTTCCCGTCGATATCCGTCACAGTCCCGCCCGCTTTCCGAACCAGATGGACGCCGGCGACGGTATCCCACGAGTTCATCGGGCGCGTACAGATCGCCCCCTCCAACCCACCGTCGGCGACCGTCGCCAGCGTCAACTGGAACGACCCCAACCGGCGCATGTCCCCGAACCGCTCGACGACGGCGGTACAGAGCCGACCGAACTCCTTGCGGTCGTCCCGATCCCACCACCCCACAGCCGCGACGGCGAAGGTCTCCGGATCGGTTCGGTCGCTGACTGTGAGCCCCGCCCCGTCCCGGGTTGCGCTCTCTCCCGCCGCGTAGAGATCGCCCTGTGCCGGCACGTACGTTGCGGACCCGACCGGTTCACCATCGACGACCGCCGCTACGGAGGTCGTCCACAGCGGCATCCCGCGAACGAAGTTCGCCGTTCCGTCGATAGGGTCGACGATCCAGGTGGGTCCAGCGTCGGGAACGCTGTCGACGAGCCCCTCGCTGTCCGTCCCCGGGACGGAGCCGATATCCTCCTCGCAGACGAACGTATCGCCCGGAAACTCCGCCCGGATCGTCGCGAGTACCTGCTGTTGGGCGTCCCTGTCTGCCTCGGTCACCACGTCGTTCTTGTTGGCTTTCGTCTCGACGGTCAGCGCCCCACGGAACCGTTCGCGGGCGACGGCTCCGCCCGCTCTCGCAGCGCGCTCGGCCACCGCTGCTCTGTGGTGTCTGTCGGTCATGCCTTGCGCTGGCACCCCCGGCTTCAAACCACCTCGGTATGCAGCAAAACCAGTTAGTTCTCGCTCTCGGCAGTGTCGATCGTATCGAGGATCTCGTGTGCGATCTCTCTCGCTTCTTCGGGAGTGTAGCGTACCTGGTTCCCGAGGGACTGCTCGATGCGGACGTACCCATCGTCCGTCTCGATGGAGAACAACGCCGTGTTCTCGAACGGTGGCACTCGCAGACGCGACCCGTCGGAGTGGTCGGTTGCCATGCCACAACGTACCAATTCTATCGGCATAAATCTACGCCCCGGTAGAGGGGTGAGGGACCGACTCAACAGCGGAACCGCTATCGTGAATTTAGTCGTCGCTGGGGGTTCGACGCGTCGCTGCCGAACAGGTCGTCCGTAGGAATTGCGAGGGAAGACCGCTCCGTTGCAGTCTTCCGCACTGTTATGCGAGGGACCGCGTGGGTCCAACAGTGCGAGGGAAGGGATTTGAACCCTTGGACCCCTACGGGAGCGGATCTTGAGTCCGCCGCCGTTTCCAGGCTTGGCTACCCTCGCACATCGATGGCACGGTACCGTTTACAGCCTCTCGCGTGCCGTTTTCGAGTTTTGGAATTCCGCACTTGGGTTTCAGTGGTCGCTGATATAAAGGTTACACGAACACGGGGCATCGCTGGGTGTCGGTTGCAGGCAGAGAACTGATTACGCTCGGCAGAACGTATATAGGCCTCCCTAGTGACGATGGGGGCATGAGTGTCGCTGGCATGGCGCTCCAGTTCGACGGCGCCTTGCCCGTCGTGAGTGTCTTACTCCTGTTGATTCTCGTCGCTGTCGTCGCGTTCGCGCTCCGGGACGAGGCCAGCTACCAGAACACGGGTGGGGTCGAAGACGAGGTGGTCTGTCCCCGCTGTCAGCACTCGGCCGACGGAGCGACCGGGACCTGCCCGGAGTGTGGCTACGACCTGTAGGTCGACCGGAGGATTGACCCGAGCCGGCGGCCTACACGTGGTATGGACGACCACACGCGCGACCCGTCGGTCGATCCGCCAGTCGGAAACCCGACGGGATGGCGGGCCGACGGGCAGTGGGAGCACGCGACGCTCCGGCAGGCCGTAGTCCACGGCGTGCGTCTGTACAACTCCGGCGAGTTCCACGAGTCACACGACTGTTTCGAGGACGAATGGTACAACTACGGCCGCGGGACCGCCGAGAGCAAGTTCCTCCACGGGATGGTCCAGGTCGCCGCCGGCGCGTACAAACACTTCGACTTCGAGAACGACGAAGGGATGCGATCGCTCTTTCGGACGTCGCTACAGTACTTCCAGGGCCTCCCCGGTGACTTCTACGGAGTCGACCTGCTGGACGTTCGCACGACAGTCACGAACGCGCTCTCGGACCCCGCGGCGCTCGAGGGATGGCAGATCCGTCTCGACGACGGCTATCCCGAAGCAGGCCCCGAGGACGTAGCCTATGCGGAGGAACTGGACCACTGACCGACTCCGTAGTCGCTAAATGTCCTGGGCCGTACCAGTAGATAATGCGAGTCGAGCAACTGGGCGAGGGGGAGCCCGAAGTCGCAGTCGTCGGCGGAATCCACGGTGACGAACCGTGCGGTCCGGCCGGTATCGAGGCAGTGCTCGCGGACCCGCCCGAAGTCTCGCGGCCGGTGAAGTTCGTCGTCGCGAACGAACGAGCGCTCGCGGCGGGCACCCGGTACGTCGACGCCGACCTCAACCGGTTGTTCCCGGGTTCGGCGGAATCGGACGTCCACGAGGAGCGACTGGCGGCCGAACTCACTGCCGAACTGGAGGGATGTACGGTGCTTGCACTGCACTCCACGCAGTCCTACGACGACCTCTTTGCCCTGGTCGACGACGTGACACCGTTGGCACGAGAGATCTGCCCGCAACTCTCCGTCAACGCCGTCGTCCGAACAGCGGGAGCAAACGAGGGCCGTATCTTCTCGGCGGTCCCCTCCACCATCGAAGTCGAATGTGGCTATCAGGGATCGTCGACAGCCGCGACGAACGCGGCGAAAGTGATCCGTGAGTTCCTCGCAGCGACCGGCGTCACCGACGCTGCATCGACGACTCGAACGGACCCACTTCCGGTGTTCCAGCTCGGCGAGCCGATCCCGAAAGACGCGGCGGACAGCTACGAGGTGTTCGCCCGGAACTTCGAGGAGGTTCCGGAGGGCGAACCGATCGCTGCTGCGGACGGCGAAACCGTCGTCGCCGACGAGCCGTTCCACCCCGTGTTGCTCTCCCCGGAGGGGTACGAACACGTCTTCGGGTACACTGCGGAGAAGATCGGCGTCCTGGACTGACCTTATCGGAGTATCGAGAGCGTCAACACCGAGAACGCGAAGGGGAGCCAGGTCCCACAGAGGGTGAAGATGCCGACGATCGAGAAGATGCCGAACGGCAACCCGAGCAGGATCAGCGGTGCGAGCAGGCTCCAGCCGCCGAACACCGCGACGGCGATCCGGGGCATCGACTGGAGGTAGCCGAAGACGAACACCGCACAGAGGCCGACCAACACGTTCACCCACAGCGGGAACGGTGGGAACACCGCGCTGGCGAGCAATACGGGGTAGAACGCGAACGACAGCCCGAGAACCGTGAGTTCGCGACCGCTGGGAATCAGGTCTTCGGGCTTTCTGACGGGGTTGTGGTCCTGTCTGACGGCGTAGTCGGTCGAGGAACCGCTCGCACTCGGCGATCCGGACGCCGACGCCCCCATGGTCGCGCCGGCGGCCGACGCATTGGCTGTCGGCCCCGTATTGTCGGTCCTCCGGCGACGCCGGGACCGGCCGGCGTCCTGGGAGACGCGTTCACGGGCACGACGTTCCCGGTCGGTACGCCCGCGACCGCCGCTCCCCGAGTCGTGGGACTGCGTCGTGGACGACTCGCTGGCCGACCCGTCGGTCTCCTCACCGTATCCCGCCTGGCGTGCCGCGGCGGAGGCGTCGCTTTCGGGGGTCGTCGCCGTCGATTCACCCTCGACGTACGCGGTGTGTCCCACGCGGTCGTAGGTCTCTCGTTCGTCTTCGTCGACCAGTACGTCGCGGGCCTCGACAATCCGCTGGGTGGCCGTCTGTGCGTCGTCGTCGTCACTGACATCGGGATGTGTCTCCTTGAGGCGCTCGCGGTACGCCGTCTCAACTTCGTCTACCGAAGCGTCCTCGGCGATCCCCAGTACGTCGTAGTACGTCTCGGTCATTGACGGCCAGTTAGTTCTTGATGAGTAACAGGTCGGTATAAATCCTTGCGCCCGGTTCTCAGCGTTCGTGTTCGGGCTCCCGTTCTCGCTCCCGGCCGCCGTCGAACTCACTTTCTCTGGCCGTCCGTTCGTCAGGCTCCCGCTCGGACTGGGCGATGCGGTACTCCAGCGAGCCCGCGATCCGTTCGAGGACGCTGATCAGTCGCCAGACGAGGTAGATACCCCAGAGGACGACGGCGGCGAGAACCCCGAGGAGAATCTGCTGTGCGATGACCAGGCTGTACGCCAGGACCAGCACACTCCCGACGGCCAGTAGAGTCTTGATCGTGCGATCGGTCGAGTCGGAGGGCATACGCATCCACGCTGGACTGCCGCAGTCGAAAGTGTTTCGCCACAAGTGAATCTTTTTGCGACGCCCGTCCCCACGGGCGGTATGGTCTCTGAGCTGTTCGACCCGGACCGCTGGGAACCGGTCGATCGATTCGAGTTCACCGACATCACCTACCACCGCGCGACCGAGACCGGTGCCGTCCGGATCGGGTTCGACCGTCCGGAGAAACGAAACGCGTTCCGGCCGGAGACGGTCGACGAACTGGCGACGGCCCTGGACCACGCCAAGCGGTTGACAGACGTGGGCTGTGTCATCATCACCGGAAACGGTCCCTCTCCGAAGGACGGGGGGTGGGCGTTCTGCTCCGGCGGCGACCAGAGCATCCGCGGCGAGAGCGGCTACGAGTACAGCGAGTCGTCACGCGACTCGGAGACGGAGAGCGCAGCGCACAGCGAACCGCGAGCCGACGAGGCCCCGACGGAAGCCGACGACGCCCCGGAGAACGTCGGTCGGCTCCACATCCTCGAAGTCCAGCGCCAGATCCGTCACATCCCGAAGGTCGTCGTCGCCGTCGTCCCCGGATGGGCCGTCGGCGGTGGTCACTCCCTGCACGTGGTCTGTGATCTGACGCTCGCCAGCGCCGACCACGCGAAGTTCCTCCAGACCGATCCCGACGTGGGGAGCTTCGACGGCGGGTTCGGCTCGGCGTATCTCGCCCGTCAGATCGGCCAGAAGAAGGCCCGCGAGGTGTTTTTCCTGGGGAAGACCTACAGCGCCGAGGAGGCCGCCGACATGGGAATGGTCAACGAGGCGGTCCCACACGAGGACCTGGAGGCGACCGCCATCGAGTGGGCCGAAGCGATCAACAGCAAGTCGCCGACGGCCATGCGGATGCTGAAGTACGCGTTCAATCTGGATTCGGACGGGATGGTCGGCCAACAGGTGTTCGCCGGCGAAGCGACCAGACTCGCGTACATGACCGACGAGGCCCAGGAGGGCCGAGACGCGTTCAACGAGGGACGGGAGCCGGCGTTCGACGACATCCCCTGGCACTACTGACCGAGCCGTTGGGTGCGTCGCTTCCCGACAGCGATTGCCGAATCCGCTTCTGTCCTGATCTCTAGCGTCGTCGACCGGTCTGGTGGGGCGGCGGTGGCCGGCTGCACCGAGAACTGACCCCCGGAACCACAGTCGCTTTGAACGTCGCGGCCCGACACGATCACAATGAGTACAGCGACGGCAGACATCTCGAAGCGGAAGGCGTGGGTGATGGCCGCACGACCCCAGACGCTGCCCGCCGGCGCCGCGCCGGTCGTCGTCGGTGTCGGGATGGCCGTCCACGCCGACGTCGCGGCTCCCTTGCCGGCAGTCGCCGCGCTCGTCGGGGCCTTACTCCTCCAGGTCGGGACGAACTTCGCGAACGACTACTACGACGCCGTAAAGGGCGCGGACACCGACGAGCGCGAGGGGTTCACCAGAGTGACCGCCGGCGGGCTCATCGAACCCAGCGAGGTCAAGCGTGCGATGATCGCCACCTACGCGCTGGCCGTCCTCGTCGGGAGCTATCTGGTCGCCGTCGGGGGCGTCCCCATCGTCGTCGTCGGCCTCTCGGGGATCGCCGCGGGCGTTCTCTACACCGGCGGGCCGCTGCCCTACGGCTACCGTGGGCTGGGCGATCTGTTCGTGTTCGTCTACTTCGGGGTAGTCGCCGTGACAGGCACTTACTACGTCCAGGCGGTCGCCAGCATGGAGAGCATCGGCCTGTTCCCGGCCGGGCTTCCAGCCGGCAGCGTCCCGCCGGCCGTCGTCGTGGCGAGCCTGCCAGCCGCCGGCCTCTCGACGGCGATCCTCGTGGTCAACAACATCCGCGACCGCGAGACCGACGCCGCGGCCGGCAAGAAGACGCTCGTGGTCTACCTGGGCTACGCGTGGAGTCGTGTGGAGTATCTCGCGCTCGTCGGGATGGCCTACGTCGTCCCCGTGTTCTTCGCCCTCGATCCGGCCTACGGACTTCCGGCGCTGGCCCCACTGCTCTCGCTACCGCTGGCAGCCGCGGTGAGCAGGACTGTCCTCACGCGATCCGACGGCGAGGCGCTGAACCCCGCGTTAGAGCGGGTCGGCAAGACGCTGTTTCTCCACTCGCTGCTGTTCGCGGTCGGGCTGGGAGCCGCTGGAGTATGACTGGACTCACCTCCGAGCGGTTCTCGCTGCCGCTGGCCGAGCCGCTGGGAACGTCACAGGGGGCGATCACGGACCGGAGCGGGTACGTCGTCCGGTACGACCACCGCGGGCACACCGGAGTCGGCGAGGCGACGCCGCTACCGGGCTGGACGGAGACGCTATCGGCTTGTGAGGACGGACTGGCGGCCGCCGCGGCAGCCGAACCCGATGGCGGCCACACCGGTGCCTTGCTCGCGCTCGCGGCCGACGAGGTGCCGGCGGCCCGCCACGGCTTCGCGACGGCGCTACTCGATGCCGACGCGCGGGCCGACGGCGTCCCGCTGTACCGCTGGTTCAACGAGGAGCGGGACTGTCGTTCGGTCCCGGTCAACGCGACGGTCGGCGACGCCGGGCCGACCGAGACCGCCCGTGCCGTCGGCGAGGCAGTCGACGGCGGCTTCGACTGCTGTAAGCTCAAGGTCGGCGCACGGACGCTTTCGGCGGACCTCGATCGCCTGCGGGCGGTCCGCGATCGGGTCGGCGACGGCGTGACACTCCGGGCGGACGCAAACGGCGCCTGGGACCGCGAGACGGCTGCCGAGGCGATCGAGGCCTTCGGGGAGTACGGCGTCGCGTACGTCGAACAACCGCTCCCGGCCGAGGACTTAGCTGGCCACGCCGACCTCCGGGGCGGACCGGTCGGGATCGCCCTCGACGAGAGCCTGATCGAACACCGCGTCGACACCGTCATCGACGCCGACGCGGCCGACGTGTTGATCCTGAAACCGATGGTCGTCGGCGGCCCCGGTAACGCTCACACGCTCGCGTTGCGGGCACGGGAACGCGGGATCGAACCCGTCGTCACGACCACCATCGACGGCGTCGTCGCAAGACTCGCCGCGCTCCACGTCGCGGCGGCGATTCCCGGGATCGCCCCCTGTGGCCTGGCAACTGGCGGCCGACTCGCCGGCGATCTCGCGACGGACCCGACGACGCTGGCGGACGGCACGCTGTCGGTCCCGCAGACCGACGGGCTGGGCGTCGATCCCGGAGAGGTGTCCGCCGATGCGTGAACCCGTCGACTGGCCGACCCGGGATCTGGTGAGCCACCGCGTCGCGAGCACGCCCGAGCGGCCGGCCGTCGTCGACGCGGACGGCGACCGGACCTGGAGCTACCGCGACCTCGACGACCGAGTCGACACCGTCGCCGCTCGCTTCGCCGCCGAGACCGACTCTGCCGGCGGCGAGGACGAGCTTGTCGCCGCGTTGGTCGATACGCGCCCCGAGATAGCGCCGCTGCTGTTCGGCGCGATGCGTGCCGGAGTGACGCTGGTCCCACTGAACGTCGACCTGGTACCCGCGACTCTCGGCGCGCAACTGGCCCGCGTCGACCCGGCGCTGCTCGTCTGCGAGCGCGAAACCGAGCGGATGGCCCGCGATATCGCCGACTGTCCGGTCGTGTCGGTCGACGAGCCGAGCGTCGACGGTGTCGTACCCCTGGCGATCGATCGAGAACCGCCGGACCCAGTGGCGCTCTCCCGGACTGACGAGCAAGTCGTCCTGTTCACGTCCGGCACGACGAGCGATCCGAAGGGGGTCAGGCTCACCGTCGGGAACCTGGTCGCCAGCGCCACCGCCTCGGCGTTCCGGCTGGGCGTCAGGCCCGACGATCGGTGGCTCGTCGCCCTCCCGACCTACCACATGGGCGGGCTGGCACCGTTCCTCCGTGGGGCGCTGTACGGGACGACGGTCGTCGTCCAGCGCTCGTTCGACCCGAGCGAGACGGCGGTAGTCATGAACGAGACCGACGTGACAGGCGTCTCCCTGGTCCCGACGATGCTCTCGCGGTTGCTGGACGAGGGGTGGACGCCGCCTGACTCCCTGCAGACCGTCCTGCTGGGCGGCGGGCCGGCCGACCAGGCCCTCGTCGACCGCTGCCGGGAAGCGAGCGTGCCGGTCCACCCGACCTACGGGATGACCGAGACCGCGTCCCAGATCGCGACGGCCCGGCCACAGACGGCCTTCGACTACCCCGGAACGGTCGGCCAGCCGCTCGTGTTCACGGAGGTGACCGTCGTCGACGACGGCTCTCCCTGTGAGCCCGGCGAGCGCGGCGAACTCGTCGTCGACGGACCGACAGTCACGCCGGGCTATCTCGACGGCGAGCGGACGGCTGCCGCGTTCGGGAGCCACGGCTTCCACACCGGCGACCTGGGGTACCGGGACGAGGACGGCCGTCTCTGGGTCGTCGGCCGGGCCGACGACCGGATCGTCACCGGCGGCGAGAACGTCGTCGCCGGCGACGTGGCCGCGACGATTCGGGAGAGCGAGGGCGTGACAGACGCCGTCGTCGTCGGCGTCCCTGACGAGGAGTGGGGCCAGCGTGTCGCGGCACTGGTCACTGGTACGGTGGCCCCCGGGGCTGTCCGGGACTACTGCGAGGGCAGGCTCGCGCCGTACGAAGTCCCGAAGACGATCCGCGTCGTCAAGGCGCTGCCGCGGACGGCCTCGGGGACCGTCGACCGCGAGGCGGCACGTACGCTCGTCGAGGGGAGCGAGTGAGCGGCGCCAACCGTTTTTCCTGTCGGAGCACCTACGGGCGTCCGTGTGTACCATCGTCCTCGCGTGGCAGGTGTTCGAAGACACGCCTGTCGTCGCGGCCACGAACCGAGACGAGTCGCTGGACCGCGAGTCGGAGCCACCGAAACGGCGACACTGGGGCGCACGCGTCGTCGCTCCGAGCGACGCCGACGCCGGCGGGACCTGGCTCGGGTACAACGAACACGGCGTCTTCGCGGCGGTCACGAACCGCTGGGTCGATACCGAACTGGCCGGCGAGCGCTCCCGTGGCCTGCTGGTCCGTGACGCGCTAGGCCACGAGAGCGCCGAGTCGGCCGCCCGCGCCGTCGAAGGTGCCGTCCGCGAGGCCGAGTACGAGGGGTTCAACCTGGTGCTCGCCGACGAGAACGCCGCCGTCCTGCTGGAGTGGGACGGCCAACTGGCCGTCCGGACGCTGGAACCGGGCGTCCACGTGGTGGTCAACGTCGGCGCCGACGGCGACTACCGGATTCCCGGTGGCCGCCCCGACGCCGGCGAACGGCAGGCCCGCAACGCCGACCGCGTCCGGGAGACAGTCCAGGTCGAACCCGGTGAGGACGCCGACGCGTGGCTCGACAGGGCCGCGTCGGTCATCAGCGACCACGATTACGGCGTCTGCGTCCACGGCGATGGCTTTGGAACGCGGTCCTCGTCGCTCGTATCCCTCGGTGAGTCCGCGACGTTTCGGTACGCCGACGGGCCGCCGTGCCGGACGGAGTACCGGCCGGTCGAAGGTCAGATTTAACCGCCCGACCGTTCTGGTGTAGGACAACATGAGTTCTGCGACCGCGGAAGCGGACCTCTCCGAGGACGAACGCGCCGGCCTGGAGCTTATCCGAGAGTCGGGCGGCATCCACCAGAGCGAGTTCTGGAAGGAACTGGACGTCTCCTCCCGGAAGGGGAGCCGGATCGTCGAGTCCCTCTTCGAGAAGGGGCTCATCCAGCGCGAGGAGACGGTCTACGACGGCCACAACACGTACTTCCTCACGCCGGCCGCGAAAGACCTCGAGTTCTCCCTGCTGATGGCCGGCGATCAGCTCTCGCCGTTTATCGGCGACGAGGAAGTCGATCCACACGACGATACGTTCTCACAGTGGATCATGACCCTGGCCTACGAGGACTGAGGGAGCGACCCCGTACCGACAGCTGGCGCTGACCGGAGTTTCGATAGGAGAAAGACAGCTTCAGCGCCGATCAGTCTTCGAGCGCGTCGGCGATCCGGTCCAGCGAGCGCCGGACATCGTGGACCTCGTCACGGAGCTTGCGGATCTCGCGGGTGAGTTCCTCGTTGTCGCTGCTCTCTTCCTCGCCGCCGGGGCCTCGCGGCCCGCCGCCCATCCCGCCGGGACCGCCCGCACCGGGGCCGCCACCGCCCATCATACCGCCCATCATCTGTGCGAAGGGGTTGCCGCCCATCCCGCCCGGACCGCCACCGCCGCCGCCGCCCATCATCTCTTCCATGCGCTCTTCACGGCTCATCTCGCCCTCCTCGCCTTCCTCGCGCTCTTCGGCGCGCTGCTGGCGGATCTCCTCGACGCGCTCCCGGAAGGACTTCTCTTCGCCGTCGTCGCCTGATGCGTCCGATTCCGTAGTCTCCTCGTGATCGTCGTCTGCCATGGACGCGGGTTCGGTAGGGCCGCGGAAAAGGGTTGTCGTCTCCGTCCTCAGGCGAGGCGACGGACGAGCAGCGAGATGCCGGTCGCGGCGACCAGCACCACCACGAGATTGAAGCCGGCCCGGAACAGCGGTCGGTACCGCCGGGTGACGAACTCGTTGACCGCGGCCGAGGCCGCGAAGTAGAACTGCAACGAGGCGACGAGCGCGATGAGGACGAGTATCCCGAACGCGGCCCACTGCGCGTAGACAGCGATCGATCGGCCGCCGTCGTCAGTCTCCGGGGTGTGGTCCGGCGACGGTTCGGGGGTCTCGGGGCTGGCGGGCGGTTCGGTCGTGTCGTCAGTGTCGGATGAGGTGTCGGTCATGCGTTCCTCCGTGCGAGAGCGAGCGCCACGACGAGGGCCGCGGCAAGCGCCGCGACCGCGGTGAAGCCGGGGCCGCCACCGGACGTGAACGTCGGTTCGTCCGTCGCTCGTGGCATCCCCGTCTGTTGCTCCTCGAAGTCGCCGGACTGGAAGCCGGTGTCACGGCGGGTGACGTTCTCTTCGAGGACCTCCGTCGGGTCGAGGTTCGCCGGCGCACTCTCGGTGGCGATGATGACGCCGTCGGACTGGAGGATGCCGTCGAGCCAGTAGTTGTAGCCGTCGGGGACCGTCAGTTCGGTACTGACGGTCGTCGTCCGTCCGGGCCTGATCTGCCCAACCCGAATCGTCGATTCGTCGGCGATGACGTTGGACTCGGCCTGGCGAGCGCGCAGGCGCAACTGGAGGTCCCCGGCCGGTTCGTCGCCGGTGTTGGTCAGGAACACCGAGACGTTCATCGTCGTGCGGTTGTCCTCGACCGACTCGATCCGGTAGGAGATCGCCCGCAGCGGGACATCGGCGTTCTCGAACTCCTGGAAGGAGACGGTACTCTTCGCGTACGACGGGGTCAGCGCGTCGACGTTGCGGACGGTTGTCCGGCCGAACGTCCGGCGCTGTTCGTCGGCGTAGACGATCGTCTCGATGCGGTAGTCGCCCTGTCGTTCGACCGTGAGGTTCGTCAGGACCTGGATCTCGCGGTCGCCGCTGACGTTGCCCAGCGACTGCCGCGTCCGCGTGGCGACCAGGCCGGTGTCGGCATCGATCGCTCGCGTCTCGACGGTGACGTTGCTCGCGGTTCCACCACGGTGTTCGAGTCGCGAATCGAGCGAGAGCGTGACAGTCTCACCGCCCACGTTCCGGGCGTCGATCGTCGTCTCCCGGAGGTCCAGCCTGGACGGCCGGATGTCCTCTTCCGGCTCCGAGAAGGCACCGGGGATCGCAAGCAGCGAACCCAGGATCACGAGCGACAGCAGGAGGGCGAGGGCGGCCAATGTGAGTTCGCGTCGCACAGCGGAACTGCCACAGGGGTGTGGTAAGTATCTTATGACTGAGATGACGGATCAGAACGCGCCGAGGCTCGACTGGAGGTCCCTGTCGGCACCCCCCTCGTCGAGTTCGTAGCCGACCAGATCCCGGAGGTCCACCGCGTACGTGCTCCCGTTGTTCGAGAGGACGGCGACCCGGCCTTTCGTCCCGCGGACCGTCCCCGTCGCGAGCGTCTCGGCGAGCGGGCGGTCCGCCAGGTCGAGACCGTAGTCGAAGTCGTACGTTTCGATGGGCGCGAACCGTGCTAACAGTTCCGCCCACCACCGCTCGTCGACGCTGTCCGCGAGCCCGTCGATCTTCGTCGGGACCCGAACGCGGTCGCCGAGATCCGTCGCGATGTCGGCTTCGACCTGTCTGGCGATGCGTCCGTCGGCCACCGTCCGGAGATGGGCGGCGCGGTCGGCCCCCTGCTCTCTGAGTCGGGTCTCCAGCCGCCAGGAGCGCGTCACGCCGACTTTCACGACGTCCGGCGCGAACGCCGCCAGGTAGACCGCGTGTTCCTCCTCGCAGGCGTCCAGTGGCTTGTCGCAGTCGCCGGTACACCGCGCACAGGGCCACCGGTCGGTGTGTTCCGGACAGTACGGTGCGGTGTCGTTGTCACACCGGTAGTGGACCTCGCCATCGACGGCGCCGGCACAGTGGCGTGACCCGAGGGTGTAGGAGAGTTCTGTCCCGGGAACGAGCGGGCGCAGTTCGACGGTGCGCTCCTCGGCGAGAACGAGCGCTGCCGGGTCGGTGTCACGGGGCCGATAGCCGACGACTTGCACGGGAGCGGGTTGGGGATACCCGCTCAAAGGCGTACCGGGACGAGTCTTTTGTCGGTGGAGAAATATATGCTCACACATGACAGAGCTCTCGTTGACGAGCCCGGCCTTCGAGGACGGTGAGCGAATCCCCCGCGAACACGGATACAGCGAGGCGAACACGAACCCGCCGCTGGATATCGGTGGAGTCCCCGAGGCCACCCTCTCGCTCGCGTTGGTCGTCGACGATCCCGACGCGGAGGAGCCGGCAGGGAAGGTGTGGGATCACTGGGTCGTCTGGAACGTCGCACCCGACACCGAACACATCCCCGAAGGCTGGTCGGCCGATAGCGTGAGCGAGGGCCAGAACGATTACGGCGAGACCGGCTGGGGCGGCCCCAACCCACCGGAGCGGGAACACACCTACCGGTTCCTGCTGTACGCCCTGGACGCGAAGCTCGGACTGTCACCGAACGCCACGAAAGACGACCTCTACGATGCAGCCGGCGGCCACGTGCTCGACAAGGCCAAACTCCACGGCACCTACGCGCCCTGAGCTACAACTCGTCGAGTAGCTCCGCCGTCGCCTGCCGGACCGCGTCGTCGCTGGATTGGGCCGGTTCCCACCCCAGGCCGGCGAGTTTCTCCACCGAGAGACGCATCCGCGGCACGTCCCCCGTCCAGCCACGGTCCCCGCCGGTGTACTCCCGGCCGGGGTCGATGCCCATCCCGTCGGCGACGATGTCGGCGATCCGATCGACCGACGTGGTGGTCCGGGTCCCGAGGTTGAAGACGTTGTGTGCCGCCTCGGCGTGTTCGACAGCGTACACCATCGCGTCGAGACACTCCGAGACGTGCATGTAGGACTTCTCTTGTCGGCCGTCGCCCAGGATCGTCAGCGACGTGGGGTCCTCGCGGAGCTTCTCGACGAAATCCGGGATAACAGCCCCACGGAGCCGCGGCCCGACAATGTTGGCGAAGCGGAACACCCACGACTGGATGTCGTGGCTGTGTGCGTACGTCGAGATGAGCGACTCCTCGGCGAGTTTCGTCGCGCCGTAGACGCTGATCGGTTCCAGCGGGGCGTAGTCCTCCGGCGTCGGCCGCGGCGCCTCGCCGTAGACTGTCGAGGAGGAGGTGAACACCAGCCGTTCGACGCCGACCGCGTCCATCCGTTCGAGGACGTTGTAGGTCATCTCGCTGTTGTCGGTGAACTGCTTTCGGGGCGTGTCGGTGTCGACCAGTTTCGACGCGGCCAGATGGACGACGAGATCAGTGTCGGGGGCGATCGCTTCGGCGACGACCGACTCGTCGGTGAGCGATCCCTCGACGACGGTCGCCCCGTCGGCGACCCACCCGAAGTTCCCGTTCGAGCCGTCGTCGACGACAATGACGGCGTTGTCTTCGAGGAGTCGTTCCACGAGGTGTGAGCCGATGAATCCCGCGCCGCCAGTGACGACGATCCGGGCATCAGAGAGGTCCATACCGACGCCAGACCGCACTACGGAAATAAGATTCCGGTCTCGGCGGAGGGCGTGACAGAATGGTTTTATGGCTTCCGGAGAGAGGATGGGTATGAACAGGTCGACACGACGCGGTTTTCTGGCCGCTAGCGTCGGCGTCGTTGGGCTGACTGCCGGGTGTCTCTCGGACTCCGGCGGCTCCCCGTCAGTGCCGACCGCCGAGGGCCAACCCCTCCCGGCCCCGGTAGCTGGCGACGCCGACGCGGACGTGACCGTCGAAGTCTACGAGGACTACGCCTGCCCACACTGCCGGACGTTCTCGCTCGACGTCTATCCACAGATCCAGACGAACTACATCTCGGACGGGTCGATCGAGTACGTCTTCAACGACTTCCCGATTCCCGTCGACGATGCGGTCTCCTGGAAGGCAGCGAGCGCGGCCCGGGCAGTCCAGGACCGCGCCGGGGACGAGGCCTTCTTCACTTACAACAAACGGCTGTTCGAGAACCAGGACCGCCTCGGGCCGTCGGTGTACGCGGAGTTGGCCGAGGGTCTCGACGTCGACGGCGAGACGATCCGGGAGGAGGGCGTCGGCGAGGCCTACCGACCGACAGTCTCCGACGACAGGTCCGCGGGCCGCGAACGCGGCGTCAGCGGGACGCCGACCGTCTTCGTCAACGGCGAGTCCATCCAGTGGAGCGAGGTCGCCTTCGGCCCCGTCCAAGAGGCGATCGACGCGGCGCTGAACGGATGACCGGCGACCACGACGTGACGGTCCTCCGGCTGGGCCACCGCCCCGGCCGGGACGAGCGGATGACGACCCACGTCGGGTTGACCGCTCGCGCGCTTGGCGCCGACCGTGTCATCATGGCCGGCGCTGCCCGCGGTCGGACGGATACCATCGTCGACATCACCGAGCGATTCGGCGGCCCCTTCGCCGTCGAGACGACAGAGGAACCCAAACGGACCATCCGCGATTTCGAGGGGCGGGTCGTCCATCTGACGATGTACGGCGAACCGATCCAGGACGTCGTCGACGACGTGCGAGCCGACCACGGGACCGGTCCGCTCTTGGTGGTCGTCGGCGCCGAGAAGGTTCCCTTCGAGGTGTACGAACACGCCGACTACAACGTCGGTGTGACCAACCAACCCCACTCCGAGGTGGCCTCGCTGGCCGTCTTCCTCGACCGGCTGTTCGAGGGCCGGGAACTCGACCGCGAGTGGGAGGACCCCGACCGCGTCGTCGTCCCCAAAGCGACCGGGAAGAAAGTCGTCGAGCCCGACGATGCCGACGACGAGTGAGCGGGACGGAATACTTTTCACCTCCCGTGGCGGTTGTGAGAGCACTCCGTCGATGCTCCTCGACTCCCTCCGAACAGTCGGATTCGCCGTCTGCGGGACGTTCACTCTCGTGCTCGGACTCGTCCACTTCGTCATGCCCCGGTTGCTGGATTTCGACGGCGCGATCCCGACCGACGGCGGCCCGTTGAAGCCGCTGCATCTCGGTGTGGTTACCTACCAGACCAAACGCTCGGACATCCGCGGAATCGCCCAGATCATGAACCACGCTGCCAGTTACACGCTGGTGACCATCGGTGTGCTGGACCTGCTGGCGGGCATCTGGCTCGGGACGCGGTTCGCCCCGTTCCTCCTCGTGTGGATCGCCGGCTGGTGGTTCCTCAGGGCGGTGACACAGCGCCATATGGGCTCGCGACCGGGCGATTGGCTGGTCGCCGGCGGGTTCACGCTGCTCGGGCTGTTCCATCTGGCCGTCGCAGTGTGGTGACGCCACCGGACCGGGCCAGCAAAGTAGACCCGTCACGAATTCCCTGCCAGTGCTCGACCGACTCACGTCGCCGACCTCGCGGGTCGTTCCCGTCCTCGGGACGCTGTACCTCGGCTATCTGGCGACCCAGCCACCGCCCGCCCGGTGGGTCGGCCTGGGCTGTCTGGCGGTCCTGTCGCCGTTCGCTCTCGGGTGGTTCCTTGGCCGGTACGCCGGAATCGGGCCGTGGGCCGACGCCGAGAGCTGAGCGGCGCCGAGACGGACGCTCGGCCCGCGTACCACCCGGCGGCGCCAACGACCCACGCCCTGAGCCGGAGGTTTTAACCACGTGACCCCCCGACAGACGGGTAATGGCTTTTGAGGACCTCTTGGAGGACCCTGTCATACAGAAATACCTCCACGAGCTTGTCGGACCGAAAGGGATGCCGGTCGCCGCCGCGCCGCCGGACGGCGAAGTGACCGACGAGGAACTGGCCGAGGAGTTGGGCCTGGAACTGAACGACGTGCGCCGGGCGCTGTTTATCCTCTACGAGAACGACCTGGCGTCGTACCGACGGCTCCGCGACGAGGATTCGGGGTGGCTCACCTATCTCTGGACCTTCGAGTACGACGAGATCCCCGAGAAACTCGAAGAGGAGATGCACCGGCTGCTCGACGGGCTCGAAGAGCGCCGGCAGTACGAGCGTGACAACGAGTTCTACCTCTGTGAGAACTGTGGCATCCGGTTCGAGTTCGGCGAGGCCATGGAGTTCGGCTTCCAGTGTCCCGAGTGTGGGAACCAGGTCGAGTCCATGGAGAACACCCGGCTCGTCGACGCCATGGAGACGCGGATCGAGGAACTGCGTGACGAACTGAACGTCGAACACGTGGAAGCCTGATGGTCGTCCTCGGAACGAAAGTGTACGTCGCCGGCGACGCCCGCGACCGCACGCTCGATGGACTGCGTGGCATCGTTCAGGACCGGTTCGGCGAACTCGACGTGTCCTTCGACGTGGGCCTCCGGGACGACGAGTTTCCGACGGTGACCGTCGACGGTCCCGACGCGACTGTCGCGCGGAACCTGCTCCGCGAGGAGTTCGGCGAACTCGTCACGACCCACGAGGACGGCGAGACCTACGTCGGGACCCTCGAACAGTGGGACGACGACGGGTTCGTGCTTGACGTCGGCTTCGGCCAGACGGTCCGTATCCCGACCGAGGGACTGAACCTCGGCCAGGGCTCACCCGCCCAGATCCGCAAACGGTTCGGGATCGTCCAGCACATGCCGCTGCAGTTCGTCGCCGGCGAGGAGCCCCGACTGGCCGACGAGACCGTCGATCGGCTCTACGACTGGTCCCGGGGCAACGGCCGGGTCAACGCCAACAGCGTCACTCGGTCGGAAGCCCGCGCGACCGTCAACCGGGCGGGCCACGCACAGGACATCGTGACCGTCGAACGCATCGGGCTACTCGAACAGAGTATCATCTGTAACCCGGACACTGACGCACCGGGGCTGCTGTCGGATATCGGGCAGTACATGCCCTCGGAGTTGCTCGCAGTCGTCCCCTGAGACAATGAATCGCCGCCACCTCGCACTGGTCGCCGTCCTCGCGACGCTCGCGCTGTCGGGCTGTACCGGCCTGTTTGGACCGGAACCGTCCGATCCCGACCGACTGAACCAGAACGCGAGCTACGACTGGGAGACACCCGAGGACGCGACCATCGTCGTCAACCGGTCGTCGTACACGGCCGTCTACGATGTCGAGAACCGGTCGACCTTCGAAGTGTACACGCGGGACGGACTGGGTCGGGAGCGGAGTGTCCCGATCCGTGGGCTGCGGTTCCGCTACGAGAACGGGACCGTGATCGAACCGGCGAACTCGTCGCTGAGCGCCACCGAAGGCAGCCAGCGGACGGAGATCCAGTTCGGGGGGAACGTCTCCGGCGAGGTCGCCTTTTCAGCGCCGCGGTCCGGCAAACAGTTCACGACGCCGACGTACGTCGACGGTGGGAGTTACGCCGTCACGCTCCCACCGAACGCCCGGGTCGGCATCCCGCTCCTCTCACAAGTCAGTCCGGGCAACGCCAACACGACTGTCCCCCCGACCAGCGACCGGATGACCGTCTCGTGGGGCGCTGTCGACGCACAGATGCTCAGCGTCCGGTACTACCTCCAGCGTGATCTGCTGTTGTTCGGCGGTCTGACCGCCGGTGGGATCGTCGTCGCGATCGTCGGCTCCGTCTACTACTACCGCCAGCTCCAGGCGGTCAAGCGTCGCCGTGAGGAGGCCGGAATCGATATCGAAGAGGACGACGACCCGCGGGACCGTGGACCGCCGCCGGGGATGGGGTAACCCCTCGGGGAGCGCGCTGTCCGACAGTATTTGTGTCACCCGATCGTACCGGAGGGTATGCGCGTCGCCGTGGTCACCGTCGGGGACGAACTGCTGGCCGGAGACACGGTCAACACGAACGCCGCCTGGCTCGGACAGCAACTCGCACAGCGGGGCGTCACCGTCGAGCGGGCGACGGTCGTTCCCGACAGGACCGCAGATATCGCCCGAGTCATCAACGAGTACCACGCTGACTACGACGCGGTCGTCGTCACCGGCGGGCTAGGCCCGACCCACGACGACGTGACGATCGAGGGGGTCGCCGCGGCGTTCGGGCGGGAGGTCGTCGAGAGCGAGGAGGCCCTAGCCTGGCTGGCGGAACACGGCGGCTACACCCGCGACGATCTGACCGACGGGACCGGTGAGGTCCCCGAGGGTGCGCGGGTCCTGCCGAACCACGAGGGCGTCGCCCCGGGCTGTGTCCTCGAGCGCTGTTACGTCCTCCCGGGCGTGCCGGCGGAGATGAAACGGATGTTCGAGGAGGTCGCCGAGGAGTTCAGCGGCGATCCCGAACACGTGGTCGCCGTCGAGACCAGCGAACCGGAGAGTGCACTTCTCGATCGGCTCGCAGGCGTCCGCGAACAGTTCCCCACGGTCGGCGTCGGGAGCTACCCCGGCGAGAACGTGACGATCCGGTTCAAGGGGACCGACGAGACGGCCGTCGAGGAAGCCGCTGCGTGGCTCCGTGAGCGCGTCGACCAGTAAGGCGCGTCGGAGCTACCGATAGAGGTACTGGAGCCAGAAGGCAGTCAACAGCAGTCCACCGACGGTGACGACCGCGCCGGCGCCGTTGATTATCCCCGCTTGTACGCCGCTTGCCAACACTGGGAGCATAGCTGGACCAACCAGGCCCGGTGGCTTGAATCACACGCTCCCGGTCGCCTTTTGCCGCGGGGCCTCCTACCGCCATACGATGCGACGGATCGGTGTCGTGGTCAACCCGATCGCCGGGATGGGCGGCCGCGTCGGACTCAAGGGGACAGACGGGAAAGTCGCGGCGGCACAGCGCCGCGGGGCCGAGCCGCGCGCGCCCGACCGGGCACGCGAAGCACTCGAAGCGATCGGCGACACGGACGCCGCCGTGGACCTGCTGACCTACGGAGACCCGATGGGCGAGACGGTTGCCAGCGAGGCCGGATTCGATCCAACCGTCCTCGGCGAACCCGTTGATCCGGACGCGACGACCGGCGAGGACACGCGGAGTGCCGTCCGGGCATTCGTCGATGCCGGTGTCGACGTGGTCCTGTTCGTCGGAGGCGACGGAACTGCCGTCGACGTGGCGACTGCGATCGACGGCGCTGGTGCCGAGACACCGATGCTCGGCGTGCCGGCGGGAGTGAAAGTCTACTCCTCCGTGTTCGGGGTGACGCCCCGAGCGGCCGGACACATCGTCGCGACGTTCGCCGATACCGAGCGTGCCGAGGTCAACGACATCGACGAAGACGCCTTCCGGGGCGGCGAGGTAGTGACCGAACTGCGGGCAGTTGCGACCGTCCCGGTCGCCGACCAGCGCCAGTCGGCCAAGCAACGCGGCGGCGGATCGACCGAGACACTGGCGTCGGCCGTCGCCGAGGAGGCCGAGCCGGGCGTCACCTACGTGCTCGGCCCGGGCAGTACCGTCGGCGAGATCAAATCGCGGCTGGGCTTCGACGGGACGGCGCTGGGCGTCGATGTCTGGCGTGACGGCGAGGTGCTGGTCGCGGACGCCAGCGAGCAGGCGATTCTGGACGTGCTGGGTGAGGAAAACGTCATCGTCGTCTCGCCGATCGGCGGCCAGGGGTTCGTCTTCGGCCGCGGGAACCAACAGCTCTCCCCGGCGGTGATACGCCGGTCGAGCATCCAGATCGTCGCGTCGAACCGGAAGTTAGACGAGATCGGGCGTCTCAGGGTCGACACCGGTGACACAGAGCTCGACGAGTCGCTTTCCGGGTGGTTCCGCGTCCGCGTCGGTCGGTACCAACAGCGACTCGTCGAGGTCGTCGCCTGACGAACGTATAGGTCTCGCTGTCTCGACTTGCGTGTTTGTATATTGATATCGAGATAAGTGGGTGTATAGTCAAGATTAAGGTGGGCGGCAGTCAACAAAGGGTATATGGAAACGCGGAAAGTCCAACGTCTGGGGCCATCGACGCTCGCGATGACGCTTCCCGCGGAATGGGCGTCGAAACACAACGTCGAGAAGGGCGACGAGGTGTCGCTACGGATGGGTGGCAAGGGCACGCTGACGGTACTGCCCGAGTCGGTCCAGTCGGAAGAATCGCAAGCGACGATCCACGCCGCGGACCTCAACGCCGACGCGGTCGAGCGGGCCATCGTCGCACAGTACGTACTCGGCCGTCGGATCATCCACGTCGAAGCCCCGGAAGGGGGCACGCTCGATTCGGCACACATCAACGCCGTCTACAACGCCGAGACGCAGTTGATGGGTCTGGGCGTCATCGAGGAGACGCCCGAACGGATCGCGATCCGGTGTTCCGTCGATCCCGAGGATTTCACGCTGAACAATCTGCTGGAACGGCTGGAGTCGACCGGGTCGACGATGCGCAACGAGGCGATCAAGTCCCTGGCCCACGGGAACCCCGACCTCGCACAACGGGCGCTGAACCGCGAGCGCCAGGCCAACAAGATCTTCGTCCTCCTGCTTCGGCTCATCTTTACGGCCTACCAGAACCCCAACCTCGCCCGAGCGATCGGTCTCGACGACGGGTTCCCGCTGATCGGCTACCGCTCGATCGCCAAGAACCTGGAGTTGACCGCCGACAACGCCGAAGACATCGCGGAGATCGCACTGGAGGCGACCGACCACTCGCTGAACGTCGAGTCCTCGACGATGCGACGCATCCGAGAGTTCACCGACAAAGTCAACGAGATCAGTGAACTCGCGGTCCAGGCCGCCGTCGAACGGGACTACGACACGGCGATCAAGGTCCGTGAGGAGTACGCCAAGATCGGCGACCGGGAACACGAGATCCTCGACGATCTCCCGGAGATGGACAACGAATCGCTGCTCCAGATTCGAGAGGTGCTGGTCAGCCTCCGACAGACCGCCGAGTACGCCGTCCGAAACGCCGAAATCGCGACGAACCTCGCGCTCAACGAGGAGTCCGAACACACCACGATCGAGTAGGTAGGACGCTACACAGGGTCGCGGTACTCACCGCTCGATTGAGAGTTCTTCTCGGTGCCTGGACCGGCGGGGGCCTCGGTGTCGTCGTCGGTATTCGACTGTAGTGGCGGAGTGTTCGAAGCTGGTTCGGGCGCCGTTCCGTTTGATTCCGCCTGGCCGAGCGGGGCTCACTACACCCTGGTATCTACCGAAATACTTCTGATCCAGTCCCGACGTGATACTCACATGAGTGGTGCCGAGATACCGGACCGTCAGTGGTGGAAAGAGTCGGTCGTCTACCAGATCTATCCACGCAGTTTCAACGACAGCGACGGCGACGGCGTCGGTGATCTGCCCGGGATTACGCAGAAGGTCGGGTATCTCGACGACCTGGGCGTCGATGTCGTCTGGATCTGCCCGGTGTACGAATCGCCGAACGCCGACAACGGCTACGACATCAGCGACTACCGCTCCATCGCGGACCAGTTCGGGACGATGGCCGACTGGGAGGACCTCCTCACAGAACTGCACGCACACGACATGCGCCTGCTCATGGACCTCGTGGTCAACCACACCTCCGACGAACACGAGTGGTTCCAGCGGTCGAGGCACCGGGAAGATGGCTACGAGGAGTACTATTACTGGCGAGATGGCGGTGTGGACGAGAACGGCGATCCGGTCCCACCGAACAACTGGGAGTCGTTCATGGGCGGGTCAGCCTGGACGTACGACGAGAGCCGGAACCAGTGGTATCTCCACCTCTTCGACGAGAAGCAGCCCGATCTGAACTGGCGGAATCCGACCGTGCGAGACGAAATCGCGTCACTGGCCGACTGGTGGCTACGGAAGGGGATCGACGGCTTCCGTCTCGACGCAATCAACTACATCTCGAAACCGGACGGGCTTCCAGACGGGACTGTTGACCGGGAACCGAAGGGGGTCGAGGTGTTCAGCCACGGCCCACGTATTCACGAGTACCTCCGCGAACTGTACGAACGCACCTTCTCGAACTACGACGCGATGACCGTCGCCGAGATGTCGGACACCACCGTGGAGATGGCTGACGACTACCTCGGCCAGAGCGGCGACGGACTGGACATGATCTCCCACTTCGAGCATATGCATCTCGATGTCAGTTCACGGGGGAGGTTCGATCCCGAGCGGTGGGGCGAGTGGAGCCTGCCTGAATTCAAAGAGATCATGAGCCGCTGGCAGACGGAACTCGGTGCGGATGCCTGGACCGCGCAGTACCTGGGCAACCACGATCAGCCTCGGATCGTCTCACGATTCGGTGACGACGACACGTACCGGATCGAGAGCGCGAAACTGCTGGCTACCTTCCTGCTGACGGCACGCGGGACGCCGTTCGTCTATCAGGGCGAGGAGATCGGAATGACGAACGACGACTTCCGGCGGATGGATGAACTCGACGATCCGATGACGATCGGAGCGATCGAAGACCTCCTCGACGCTGATCGAGCCGAGTCCTACGAGGAACTGCGTGAGTTCGTGAACTACGTGAGCCGGGACCACGCACGGACACCGATGCACTGGTCCGACACGGCGAACGCGGGGTTTACTACCGGCGACCCGTGGCTTGCGCTCAACCAGAACTATCCAGATATCAACGTCGAGTCGGCCCGGGCCGATGAGGGATCGATCTGGCACTACTACCGAAAACTCATCGATCTCCGACACGACGAGGACACAGTCGTCTACGGGGAGTACGAGCTTCTGCTCCCGGACCACGAGCAACTATACGTCTACACGCGAACGCTCGGCGACGAAACCGTGCTCGTCGTTCTCAACTGGTCGGACATCCCCGCGACGTTCGACGCTGACGGTGTCGATACCGGTGATACTGAACTACTACTGGGTAACTACGACGATGCGCCTGTGGACCCGTCAGGACACGAGTTCCGGCCGTACGAAGCGGTCGTCCATCGACTGTCGCAGACTGGGTGACTCGAGAGACTGCTAGAAGAGGCTACACGTAACGCCGATCTGACAGTCGCCGAAGCTCCCGTGAACGGTGCTACTCACGTTCAGATAGCGAGGACGCCGTCGTCCGGCGTCCCGGTCGGCGTCGCCGTCCTCGGCTCCTGATCACCGGTCTCTCCCTGACTCGATCCGCCTCCGGTCGGATACTCGGCTTTGTTCCCGAAGATGTCCGTCTCGATCGACTTCTCGTAGTCGACTGGGTCCAGCGGAATCCGGATCTGGGTTCCCCTGGCCTCCAGAACCAGATAGAAGTCGATCCGGAGCTGTGTCTGCTGGTTGCGCTGGAGATGCGTGACCCACCATTCGTCTAAGTTCTCGTTCTCGATAGCGGCCCGAGCGTCGATGGTTTCGGTCTCGCCGGGGCGGATAACGTGCCCGGCGGTCGTCTCACCGGACCCGACCTCGACGTCGTTCATCGAGACGGTGTAGCCGATCCGCGAGACGGTGTAGGGGAGCGACTTGGGGTTGTGGACGGTGAAAGCGAGGTCCATCGGCGACTGTTGGCGGGTCAGGTTGGGTCGGTCCCAGGTGCCACGGGTCTCGTTGATATAGAGGACTGGATCGGAGACCAGCGGTACGTTCGCGTCGACCGGCCGGGTCTCCGTGCTGTTGAACTGCCCGATGATGTCGGTCTCGATAGAATCCCCCTGTGTGACCGACAGCGATCGACCCAGGGTCGAGGACCGGACTTCGCCGTCGATCTCGACCTGGGTCCGTTCACCGTTCTGGACGTGGGTGTACCACCACGCGGGGACCTGCCCGTTGTCCATCTCCGTGGTAAACGCGAGCGTCGACCGGCCCGTACCGAGTTGCAGCCCCTCACGTCCGCCCGCGGCGATCGGGACGCCGTTCATCCGGACCGAGTAGTCGACCGACGCCCCGCCCAGTCGGACACCGATCGGGTTCGGGTTCTGTACCACCAAGTCCGTCTCGATGGTCGTTGTCTCCTCGGAAACCCCCGCAAATCGATTCTCGACGGCTGTGACGGAAGGTGCGCCGAGGACGCCGAGCACCACTCCAACCGCTAGCACCACGACCAACCCGACACCGACGACCGCGACCGCACGTGTCCGTCTCATCGTCCACTCCTCTCGTGGCGGTCGACATATGTCCTGTGGCCCGGCCCGAATGAACTAAGTGGCCGACGGCGAATGCTCCGGTATGGCTTCAACGGACGCAGAGACCGACATGGGACTCGGGCTCGGACTCGTCTTCGGGCTCGTCGCGGTCGGTGCAGCGTTGCTGACGACAGTCAACGGGTACACGTACGCCACACGAACCGCGCAGGGGCTCGAAGCGACAGGGCTCCAGGTCTCCAGTGGCGTCGCCTTCGGTGTCGCCATGCTCGCTGCCGGGATCGCTATCGTCGCCGTCCACGTCTTCGACGGCTGACGAGCAAGCCGACGACAGCTGTTCTCGTAGACGATACGGAGAAAGGAATCGTTAAATCGATCCGTCACGTAGTTCGTGTATGACCGATTTCAGCGAAGAGGACCGACGCATCCTCGAGCATCTCCGGGACAGCGTCTCGCGGGGTGAGAGTTACTTCCGCGCCAAGAACATCGCTGAGTCGATCGGTCTCTCCGCCAAACAGGTCGGTGCACGACTGCCGCGGCTCGCGGAAGAGGCCGACGAAGTCGACATCGAGAAGTGGGGCCGCGCCCGGTCGACGACCTGGCGCGTGACCACCAGTTAGTCGGTGGATTCATTCGGGAGTAGGTCGGAGTCCCTGTATGACCGTCCGGGTCGAGCAGACCATCAGAGTGTCGGCGCCCCCCGAACGCGTCTGGGAGTTCATCGCCGACCCGGAGAAACGTGCCCGTTCGATCAGCGTCGTTACCGACTGGGAAGACCGCGGTGACGGGACCTCGACGTGGTTCCTGCGGCTTCCGATCCCCGTCATCGACAGGACCGTCCAGGTCGACACGGAGGACGTCGAGCGACGACCCCCCGAGTACGTCCGGTTCGTCGGGAAGTCGAAGGTGATGCGCGTCCAGGGCGAACACGAACTGGAGGCGACCGAGGACGGCGGAACGGCCCTGCACAACCGCTTCGTCGTCGACGGTCGGTTCCCCGGCGTCGAGCGGTTCTTCAAACGGAACCTCGGCGGCGAGATCGACAACCTGGAGACGGCGCTGCGCGAGGACCTCGGAATGGAAGTATGAGAATCGCGCTGGCCCAACTGGAGATCGAGGCCGGCGCCGTCGAGCACAACGTCGACAGTGCCATCGAGGCGATCCGGCGTGCGGGCTCGGACAGCGCCGATCTGGTCGTCCTCCCGGAGCTGTTCACCGTCGGCTACTTCGCGTTCGACCTGTACGCACGCCACGCCGAGAGCGTCGCGGGCGAGACCATCGGCCGACTCGCCAACGCGGCACGGGACACCGATACGGCGGTGCTGGCCGGCAGTATCGTCGAGGACCTCGCCGCAAGCGCCGCGGACGGCATCGACGTGCCACAGTCCTCGGGACTGGCGAACGCCTCGGTGTTTCTCGGGCCCGAGGGCGACCGGCGTGGGACCTACCGGAAACACCACCTCTTCGGTTACGATTCCGCCGAATCCTCACTGCTGGAGCCCGGCGAACGGGTCGACACCGTCGAGTTCGGCGGGTTCACGGTCGGAATGACCACCTGCTACGACCTGCGGTTCCCGGAGCTGTACCGCCGACTCGTCGACGAGGGGGCGACGCTGGTCTGTGTCCCGAGCGCCTGGCCGTACCCCCGGGTCGAACACTGGGAGCTGTTCGGACAGGCCAGGGCCGTCGAGAACCAACTGTACGTGGCCGCCGCCAACGGTGTCGGGAGCTTCGAGGACGCCGAACTGCTGGGACGATCGACGGTGTACGACCCGTGGGGGACGGTGCTCGCGAGTTCCGCGGACGAACCCGCGCTCGTGACCGCGGAACTCGACCCGGACCGAGTCGAGCGGGTCCGCGAGGGGTTCCCGGCGCTGGCCGACCGACGGACGGACTGGGGATAGCTACAGCCCCTCTTTCACAGAAAACCCGTTTTGAGCCTACGTTGTTATTAACCCCTGTTGGCGAGCAGCGTAAGTCGTCATGTCCAACAGAGCAGCGATCCTGGCGGTGGCGGCCTGCCTCCTCCTGGCGGGCTGTACCGGCGTCGGGCCACAGGCCGGCAGTGGCGACGGCGGCGAGAGCGCGGAGTTGAGTGCCAGCCAGCAGGCCGCGAGCGGCGCACAGAACGACGCCGCGGGCGACGCGTCGGGCGGCGCCGGCGACGGTGGTGACGGAAGCAGCGGTGCCGGCGGCGCTGGCGACGGGAGCGTCCCTGATTCCACGCAGCGGGCGATCATCAAGACCGGATCGATGGTGGTCGAAGTCGACAACTTCTCCGCGGCGCGCTCGACTATCGCCGACCGGGTCCGGGAGCGCGGTGGCTACGTCAGCGGCTCGGACCAGCGACTCCACCGCAGCGGCAACGAGACGTGGCAGACCGGCTATATCGTCGTCCGGGTCCCCAGTGACACCTACGAGGATACCCAGGCCCTGGCGGCCGATCAGGGGACGGTTCTCTCGGAG
The DNA here is from genome assembly GCF_035666295.1 of Haloarcula montana. NCBI lineage: Archaea > Methanobacteriati > Methanobacteriota > Halobacteria > Halobacteriales > Haloarculaceae > Haloarcula > Haloarcula montana. Next base: position 2,892,419 of record NZ_CP142027.1, on the reverse strand, counting down.
GAGACGTCAACGGAGGACGTCACCGACCAGTTGGTCGACCTGGAGGCGCGACTGGAGAACCTCCGGAGCCGGCGGGACCGGCTCCGGGAGTTCTACGATCAGGCCAACAGCACGGAGGAACTGCTGCGAATCGAGGAGGAACTCTCCGATGTCCAACAACAGATCGAACGGCTGGAAGCCCAAAAGCAGTCGTTAGAGCAACGGGTCGCGTACTCGACGGTCCGGATCGAGCTCCAAGAGCCCGAACCGGGGATCGACCAGATCCGGACCCAGTACCACGAGCAGTCACTCGTCGCGGTCTTCGTGGGCTCGGTCAACGACGTGATCGTCTTCGCACAGGCCTCGCTCGTGACCATCGCCGGGGCGCTTCCGTGGCTCGCCGTCGCCGTGGTGCCGGCGCTGGGGCTCCGCCGACTGCTGCGCGGGCGCTCGGTCCCGCTGCTCGGCGGGGGCAGTAGTGAGACGTCCGCGGCGGACGAACCCTCTGCTGAGCAGGCGGACGAAGAAACCTCCGAGACGGCCGAGGACGAAGCGGCGGAGTAACCCGCCGTCTTCCCGACACCGGACCTTTTTTTACGTTCGGTCCAGTACTGTTGTTTGCCGGTGAGACGCTTTTCACGTCGTACCCGGCAACAACACAGCCCGTCTCGCTGCTCGGCCACCCGGCGTCGCTCGTCCGCCAAAGGCTGTCCGGACAGCCTTTCTCTCACTCCTCGTCAGTCGTGATATCGGCCGAAAGACCCTGAGCCATCCGGATCTCCTTGGAGTTGTTCACCGTCCAGGCCGTCCGCTCGGTGACGGCCTCGATGACCTCCCGGCCGTGTGGCGGGCCGCTGCCGGACTGTTTGACGCCGCCGAACGGCAACTGTACCTCGGCGCCGATACACGGGAGGTTCCCGTAGGCGAGGCCGACCGCCGCGTTGTCGCGGTAGTAGTTCAGTTGGCGGTAGTCCTCGGAGATGATCGCGCCGGCGAGTCCGTATTCGGTGTCGTTCTGGAGCGCAACCCCTCGCTCGACCCCGCCGTCGTACTCGACCAGGGCGACGTGTGGCCCGAACACCTCCTGGTGGTACGCCGAGAGGTCGGTCTCCGGCGAGACTTCGTAGACGAACGGGCCGACCCAGAACCCCGCTTCCTGACCTTCGGGGAGTTCCGCTCCCGGGAGTTCCTCACGGTCGACGAGGACCGTCGCCGCCGACTCGCGGACGGCGTCGTTGTGGCGGGCGAACTTCTCGACCTGCTCGCGGTCGACGAGCGGCCCCATGAACGTCTCCTCCTCCAGCGGGTCCCCGACGGTCACGCGCTGTGCCAGATCGACGAACCGCGTTTTGAACGCCTCGTAGACGTCGGTGTGGACGATCAGTCGCTCGCTGGAGACGCATCGCTGGCCAGTCGTCTTGAAACTGGACATCACCGCGGAGTGGACGGCGATGTCGATGTCGGCCTGTTCGGTGACGACGATGGCGTTTTTCCCGCCCATCTCACAGCAGGCGTTTCGGCCCGGGCGGCCGCCGATCTTCTCGTCGATACTGTGGCCGACCTCTGCGCTGCCGGTGAACAGCACCGTGTCGACGCGGTCGTCCTCGACGATAGCGTTGCCGGCGTCGCCGTACCCCTGGACCATGTTGAACACGCCGTCGGGGATCGAGGTGTCGTCGAACATCTCCGCGACGATCTGGCCGCAGTAGGGGGTCTGTTCGGCGGGCTTCCAGACGACCGTGTTGCCCTCGACCAGCGCCGTTGCCATGTGCCAGAACGGGATCGCGACCGGGAAGTTCCAGGGGGTGATACAGCCGACGACGCCACGCGGGCGCCGGCGCATGTACGAGTCCTTGCTGGCCACCTCCGAGGGGACCACGTCGCCATGGGGGTGGCGGGCGTTGCCCGCGGCCAGTTCGACCATGTGGGCGGCCTCGACGACATCGGCCCGCCCCTCGCTGATCTCTTTCCCGCACTCCCTGGAGACCATCTCGCCGAGTTCGTCGGTCCGCTCGCGGAGTTCGTGGTAGATCTCCCAGAGGAACTCCGCACGGTCGATGTACGACAGCGCGCGCCACTCGTCGGCGGCCTCGCGGGCAGCCGTCACCGCCCTGTCGATCTCCGTCGGGGACCCCATCTGGACCGTCGCCACGGTCTCGGCGGTGGCCGGGTCGACGGTCTCGAAGGTCTCCCCCTCGTCGCTTGCCACCCACTCGCCGTCGACGTAGTGGTGCAACGAACTGGTTGACTGACCTGTCATACCGACTAGTTGGCGTGCCAGCGATAAAAGAGATGCGTCAACACACCCCACAAAGACGACTGGGGGACGGGTCAGCGCTCGCGGTCCAGCGCCCGCTGGAAGTGGTCGGGAGTGATCTCGACCTCGTCGGCCCGCTCGGTGGCCTCTTCAGGACCCAGTTCCGCGGCGGTCTCGCGGATCGCCAGCATCGACGCCTCGCGGACGACGGCCTCCAGTTCGGCCCCGGAGAGGTCGCCGGTCTCTTCGGCGATCTCGGACAGCGAGACGTCTTCGGCGATCGGTTTGCCCGCGGCGTGGACCGCCAGGATCTCCTCGCGGGCGGTCTGGTCGGGGTTCGGCACCTCGACGTGTTGTTCGAGTCGCCCCGGGCGCAGGAGGGCGTCGTCGATCATGTCCCGGCGGTTGGTCGCCGCGAGGACGACGACGTTCGGGTTCTCGGTGATCCCGTCGAGTTCAGCCAGCAACTGGGAGACGACCCGTTCGGTCACCTCGTTGCCGTCCCCGCGGTGGCTGGCGATGGCGTCGATCTCGTCCAGGAAGATGATGCTGGGCGCGGTCTGGCGGGCGCGTTCGAACAGTTCCCTGACGGCCTCCTCGCTCTCGCCGACGTAGCGGTCCATGATCTCCGGGCCGGCGACGTGGATGAAGTTGACCCCGCTCTCGCCCGCGACTGCCCGGGCCAGCAGCGTCTTCCCGGTCCCCGGCGGGCCAAAGAGGAGAATCCCGCTGGGCGGGTCGGTGTTGGTCGCCGCGAACAGTTCGCCGTAGGACAGCGGCCACTCGATGGCCTCGGTGAGCGTCTGTTTGACGTCGTCGAGGCCACCCACGTCGTCGTAGGTGACCGTCGGCGACTCCGCGACGTACTCCCGCATGGCGCTGGGTTCGACCGTCGCCATCGCGGTATCGAAGTCGGCCCCAGTGACATCCGGGTCGTCGTGTTCCCGGCGCAGGGCTGCCATCGCCGCCTCCGTCGTCAGTGAGGCGAGATCGGCACCGACGAAGCCGTGGGTCTGTGCGGCCAGGCGGTCGAGGTCCACGTCGTCGGCCATCGGCATCCCGCGGGTATGGACGTCCAGGATCTCCCGTCGGCCCGGTTCGTCGGGGACGCCGACCTCGATCTCGCGGTCGAAGCGGCCGCCCCGCCGGAGCGCCGGATCGACTGCGTCGACGCGGTTGGTCGCCCCGATGACGACCACGCGACCCCGGTCTTCGAGGCCGTCCATCAGGGTCAAGAGTTGGGCGACCACGCGGTTCTCCATGTCGGCGTCCTCGTCCCGGGAGCCGGCGATGGAGTCGATCTCGTCGACGAACAGGATCGAGGGAGCGTTGGCGGTCGCCCGGTCGAACGCCTCCCGAAGCCGTTCCTCGCTCTCGCCTTTGTACTTCGAGACGATCTCCGGCCCGGAGATGGTGTCGAAGTAGGCGTCGACCTCGTTGGCGACCGCGCGGGCGATCAGCGTCTTCCCGGTCCCGGGCGGGCCGTGCAGGAGGACGCCCTTCGGCGGATCGATGCCCAGCCGACGGAACTGCTCGGGTTCCGAGAGGGGCATCTCGATCATCTCGCGGATGCGATCCAGTTCGTCGTCGAGTCCGCCGATGTCCTCGTAGCTGACACCGGTGTCGGACTCGGCCTGTGAGGCGGGCGCCGAGTCGGGCTGTTCGGTCGCGCCGGAGCCGCCGGCGTCGTCCGTCCGTGGGAGGACCGTGACGGTCGTCCGGTCGGTGACCCGGACGGACTCGTCGGGCGTCGTCGACCGCACGAGGAAGGTTCCGAGCCCGTCGACGTGGACCCGCTCGCCGGCCCGGACCATCCGGTCGACGAGCCGCGAGCGGACGGTGTGTTCGTACTCCTCCGTCCCGGGGAGGGGGTCGGCCGGTTGAACCGTGATGTCGACCGCCTCCGTGACCGATCCCTGCCGGACGCTGACGGTGTCGCCGATGTTGACGCCGGCGTTCGCCCGGGTATCGGAGTCGATCCGGACGAACTGGCCGCCGTCGTCGGCCGGCCACACCTTCACCACAGTCATCTTGTTGCCCTCGACGATGACGGGATCGCCGCTCAGTACGCCGAGCCTGCTTCGTACGGATTCGGGGAGCCGCGCGATGCCACGCCCGGCGTCGCGCTTGTTCGCTCCCTCGACCGTGAGTTCGATACCGCCGTCTGGGGACCCGTTCATGCCGCCGCGTAGCCGGTCGAGGCTCTTCAGCGTTCCCGTTGTGTCGGCAGGACGGCACGCCGTTTCCGGTGCGGAACTCGAAGGGTGGGCCGCCCGAGGACTGCTCCCTCGACAGGCGGTCGAATCCCCAGCGTGTCCGGTCGACCCCCATCAATTAGCTTCTGACTTTATACGTCTGAGATGTGAAGTAACGTGAGTGTGCCACTCATGAACACAGTAGACGCAGGCAGCATCCTGTTACAGGCGACACAGGGGGAAGCGTTCACACAGATACAGAACGATGCGTTGCTGAGTTCGTCGTTGTGGGTCAACATCGCCCTCGCGGGGGTATCGATTCTCCTGTTCGTATACATGGGCCGGAACGTCACCAACGACCGCGCCCGGTTTATCTGGGCCGCAACGCTGTTGATCCCGCTGGTCTCGATCTCCAGTTACCTGGGCCTGCTCTCGGGGCTGACGGTCGGATTCATCGAGATGCCGGCCGGCCACGCCCTGGCCGGCGAGGAGGTCATGAGCCAGTGGGGCCGGTATCTCACCTGGGCGCTCTCGACGCCGATGATCCTGCTCGCGCTGGGACTGCTCGCGGACGTCGACCGGAGCAGTCTCTTTACCGTCATCACTGCCGACATCGGGATGTGTGTGACCGGGCTCGCGGCGGCACTGGTCACCTCCTCGTATCTGTTCCGGTGGCTGTTCTACGCCGTCAGCTGTGCGTTCTTCGTCGTCGTCCTCTACGCCCTTCTGACGGAGTGGCCGACGGCCGCCGCCGACGCCGGGACGGGCGAGATCTTCGGTACCCTCCGGGTCCTGACGGTCGTGTTGTGGCTGGGGTACCCGATCATCTGGGCGGTCGGCGTCGAGGGACTCGCGCTGGTCCAGTCCGTCGGGGTCACCTCGTGGGGCTACTCCGCGCTGGACATCCTCGCGAAGTACGTGTTCGCCTTCCTCCTGTTGCGGTGGGTCGCCGCCAACGAGCGGACCGTCGCCACGACACAGCGCGAACCGAGCACTGGGTCGGCTCCCGCCGACGACTGATACTGCCAGTAGACTCCGTTGAACCCCCATTTTTCAGATAGTTAGCCATATAAATAGCCGCTCGATGAAAGTTGCGAAATTACCGGGTATCTCTTCGTCAGGTGTCGCATCAATTGTCGCCGAAAATACTTATAGGATCAGAAAAAACGAATTTCTATGCCCGCGTTCGGTCTCGGATTCCTCGTATTTCTCGTCGTACAAGCCTTCATCTCGTCGTTCGTTTACTCTGAGGCAAAAGAGTCTGGCTCACGCTCCCCGTTAGTCGCAGGAGTATCCGTCTTCCTACTGGGAGTGGGGCTTGCGTTCGTATTCAGCACTGTCGTCGGAGTCGTCGTCGTCGAATTTGTTGGTATCTTCATCTACCGTATCGGAGTACACGCTGCTAACGGACGTTCTGCCTCCACCTGAACTGTCTGTTATCCGTGTTCCCTTTACTGACCGGAACCGGTACGAAATGTGTCACCGTCTGAGTGTTTCAACAATGCCTGCCGGTCGGCTATCTTGCTGGTTTCGACAGCGACACACGTCGCTCGTGTCACGGGAAAACACTATACCACAGGCCGCCGGAGCGTCACGTATGGTAGTCGCTACCGAACGCGACGGGATGACCTGGTACGAGTGTGAATCCTGTGGACTCATGTTCGACGACCAGGACGACGCCCGGCAACACGAGTCCAACTGCGACGACGAGGACCCCTCCTACATCCAGTAACGGTAGCCGACAGTATAACGTCGTCCCGTCCGAAGGCCAGTGCATGGGCGCAACCGAGCAGGGGCCACGCGGTGAGCCGGCCGACGACGAACGGGCCGACTACGACCACCAGTCCGACAACGTCGCCCGGCCGGCGCTCGTCGCGGACCTCACGGAACGCATCGAAGGGACCGTTCGGTTCGACGACTACTCGCGGGAGCTGTACGCGACAGACGCCAGCGCCTACGAGATGACGCCCGTCGGTGTGGTCTACCCGCGGTCGACCGACGACGTGGCCGCGGTCGTCGCCTACTGCGCACAGCGGGAGATCCCCGTCCTCCCGCGGGGTGGCGGGACGAGCCTCGCCGGCCAGGCCGTCAACGAGGCCGTCGTGCTCGATTTCACGCGATACATGGACTCGCTGCTTGAGGTGGACCCGGACGAACGGCGGGCCGTCGCCGAGGTGGGGACGACGCTGGGCGATCTGAACGCCGAACTCGCGACACACGACCTGAAGTTCGCCCCGGACCCCGCCTGGGGCGACAAGTCCGCGCTGGGCGGTGCCATCGGCAACAACTCGACGGGCGCACACTCGCTGCAGTACGGCAAGACAGACCACTACGTCGAGGAATGCGAGGCCGTCCTCGCGGACGGGGCGGTGACGAAGTTCGGCGAGATGACTCTCGACGAACTGCGAGCGGCCGCCGATCCGGACGGCAACCTCGAAGCGCGCATCTACGCCGAACTGGTCCGGATACTGGACGAGGAGCGCGACGAGATCGACGCCGCCTTCCCCGACCTGAAACGCAACGTCTCGGGGTACAACCTCGACCGGCTGATCGCCGAGGTCGAGGGTGAGTACGGCGACCCCGACACGGTCAACGTCGCGCGTCTGCTGGCCGGCAGCGAGGGGACCCTGGCGATCGTCACCGAGGCGACGATCTCGCTGGAACCGATCCCGGAGACGAAGTCCCTGGCGTTGCTTGCCTTCGAGGACCTCGTGACGGCGATGAAGGACGTTGCGCCGATCCTCGAACACGACCCGGCCGCCGTCGAGGTACTCGACGACGTATTGTTGGATCTGGCGGGCGACACCGAGGAGTTCGGCGACCTCGTCGCAGACATCGTCCCCGAGGGAACCGGCGCGGTCCTGCTCGTGGAGTTCTACGCCGACAGCACGGCGGCGGGCAAACAGAAGGTCGCGGACCTGCTGGCCGACCGCGTAGGTGACGTCTCCACCGCGGGAGTCCCACAGGAAGGCGCAGAGGAGTTGACCGCCCCATCGGTCGGCGCGTTCCACGGTCGCGAGGCCCACGACGAGGCCGAGCGCGAGCGGTTCTGGAAGCTCCGGAAGTCCGGCCTCCCGATCCTGCTGTCCCGGACCAGCGACGCCAAACACATCAGTTTCATCGAGGACACCGCGGTGCCACCCGAGAACCTCCCGGAGTACGTCAGCGACTTCCAGGACCTCCTGGAAGACGAGGGCACCTTCGCCTCCTTCTACGCCCACGCCGGTCCGGGCTGTCTGCACATCCGCCCGCTGGTGAACACAAAGACCGTCGAGGGCGTCGAACAGATGGAAGCGATTGCCGACGGCGCGACCGACCTCGTCCGGGAGTACGGAGGCAGTGTCTCCGGGGAGCACGGCGACGGCCGCGCCCGGACCCAGTGGAACCACAAACTCTACGGCGACCACGTCTGGGAGGTGTTCCAGGCCCTCAAGACCGCCTTCGATCCCGACTGGCTGTTGAACCCCGGCCAGGTCGTCGGCGCCGACGAGGCGGCCGTCGAGGCCGGCGAGGCACCCCCGCGGGCACGAACCGTCGACATGACCGAGAACCTGCGGTTCTCGCCCGACTACGAGTTCGAGTACGACTTCGATCCGGCGCTTGACTGGACCAACGAGAACGGCATGCAGGGGATGGTCGAACTCTGTCACGGCTGTGGGGGCTGTCGCGGTCCACAGGAGACGACCGGCGGCGTGATGTGTCCGACCTACCGGGCCGCCGACGAGGAAGTGACAGCGACGCGCGGCCGGGCGAACATGCTCCGGTCGGCGATGAGCGGGGATCTCCCCGCGGACCCGACCGACGAGGCGTTCGTCTCGGAGGTGATGGACCTCTGTATCGGCTGTAAGGGGTGTGCGCGGGACTGCCCCAGCGAGGTCGACATGGCGAAACTCAAGACCGAAGTCGAACACGCCCACCACCAGGAACACGGCGCGAGCCTCCGTGACAAGGTCTTCGCCAACGTCGAGACGCTCTCGAAGGTCGGCAGCGCGCTCGCGCCGGTGTCGAACTGGGCGCAGCGGCTCCCGGGCAGCGACCTCGTGACCGAGAAAGTGCTGGGCATCGCCGGCGAACGGGACCTGCCGACGTTCCAGCGGCAGTCCTTCGAGGACTGGTGGGCGGGCCGTGAGCCGGCGGTCCCGGCCGACGAAGCCGAGCGTCGTGCGCTCCTCTTCCCGGATACGTACAACAACTACAGCCACCCCGAAGTGCTGCGAGCGGCCGTCGAGGTGCTGGAGGCCGCCGGCGTCCACGTCCAGGTGCCCGACGACGTCACTGCCTCGGGTCGGGCCGCCCACTCGAAGGGCTTTATCGACAACGCACGGGCCAGGGCGCGGACGAACGTCGAGGCCCTGTCTGGCCGCGTCGCGGACGGCTGGGACGTCGTGGTCGTCGAGCCCTCCGACGCCGTGATGTTCCAGTCCGACTACCTGGACCTGCTGGGTCACGACGACGACGCGGCGACGGCGGTCGCGGCCAGCAGTTTCGGCGTCTGTGAGTACCTCGACCGGTTCGCGCTGGACAGCGGCGTCGACTGGACGGCCCCGGAGGAGTCGTTGACTTACCACGGCCACTGTCACCAGAAGGCGACGAAGAAAGACCACCACGCCGTCGGCGTCCTCCGGCGGGCCGGCTACGAGGTCGACCCGCTGGACTCGGGCTGTTGTGGGATGGCCGGCAGTTTCGGCTACGAGGCCGAACATTACTCCATGAGCAAGGCTATCGCCGGCATCCTCTACGAGCAGACCGCCGAGAGCGACGGCGAGACGGTGGTCGCCCCCGGCGCCTCCTGCCGGACGCAACTGGCCGACCGCCCGCTCGGTGACGGCAAGGAACCGCCCCACCCCGTCGAACGGCTGGCCGACGCGCTGGCGTAACGCCGTTCCGTTGGGGTGTGAGACAGACCGTCGCAGTCGTCGGTCCGGTGGCCCTGCGTCCGATCTTCGTCGGGCCGACTGCGGTTGTTTCCACCGGTAGAAGCGGTCGAGCGCGGACGACCGGATGAAGCGGTTCGCCGACCGAGAAGGGCGGTGTCGACGGGCCAGCCGACCCGTAACGGTTTAATCGCCCCCACGTGCAGTGAGCCCCATGACGGTCGATTCTGACTGGGACGACTGGCTCTTGCGCGAGGTAGAAGCGGCCGACCCCGGCGGACTCGCGATCTGGTATCTCGGCTGTAACGGTTTCATCGTCAAATCCAGCGGCGACACGACGGTGTTCATCGACCCGTATCTGGGGATCGGCGACCCGCCACGGACCGTGCGAATGGTACCGGTGCCGTTCAACCCCGAGGACGTCTCCGAAGCGGACGCCGTCCTGGGAACACACGAGCATACGGACCACGTCCACGGTCCCTCGCAGGCACCGATCCTGGCGGGGACGGGTGCGGACTACTACACGACCGACAGCGGCCACGACGTGATCCACGAGGAAGGCTGGACGGACAACTGGTCGGTGACCGACGACCAACTCCACGAGATCACGGAGGGAGACACGATCGAGATCGGCGACCTCACGATCCACGTCGAACCGGCCAACGACCCCGACGCCGCCCACCCAGTCTCGTACGTCTTCGAACACGACGCCGGGACGTTCTTCCACGGCGGCGACGCCAGGCCGGGCGAGTTCGAGTCCGTGGGCGAGTCCTACGACATCGACCTGGGTGTCCTGGCGTTCGGCGCGATCGGGAACATCGACGATTCGGAGACCGGCGAACCGGTCCGTACCAAGTGGTACAACGACGAGAACATGATCGTCGAGGCGGCCAACGAACTCCGACTCGATACGCTGTTGCCGAGCCACTGGGACATGTGGAAGGGGATGACGACCGAACCCACTGTCTTGCACAACCACGCCAGTAGCTTCGCCTATCCCGACTCGTTACGCATCGCCAAGATCGGCGACCGAGTGGACCTGTAAGCGGCCCTTCCCTCACGTCGGTGGTGTCGGATTGCCTATACAATGCATATTTATTACTGTAGGGTCACGCAGTAGAATACATGAGTGATGCACAAACATACGAAGAAGTCACGGTTAGCTCGGATGGGGTAATCGTCACGAAGCGGTTCGAAGCCGACGAGTTTCCCGTCCCGGCGATCGCGTTCAACGTCGTGTCGAAACGCTCCGAGCCGGTGACCATTCGTCTGGTGGATACGGTTCCAGAGGACGTCGCCGTCGAGGATCTGGGCTTCCACCCGGAGTACGGGAGCGAATACTGGGATATCAACGAGGACCGCATCGCCTTCGAGAAGGAGATCCAGGCCGACTCCGAGTACACCACGGTGTACGGAATCCGTGCGACGGGAACCGACGACGTCGAGAAGTTCCTCACCGAACCCGAGATCGAATCGGTCAGTCCGCCACTCGACGATGACGAAGAAACCCTCGTCGGCGGCGGCGACAACGCCGTCAAGGACGTCATTGCCGGCGACGCGGACAGCGTTCCGGGGCTAGAAGAGGACGAGGAGGACGAGGACATCGAGACCCTCGATCTGAAAGACCCGAACGGAACCGGGACACCGGAGGCCGCCGGCACGTCCACGTCGGCGGACGACGGCGGCGAACCCGAAAGCGGGGACGCGGAGACGAACGGCGAAGTCGGTGAGGGGACCGTCATCGCCGCGATGGCCGACGAGATCCGTAACAGCAACGTCTCGCCGGACGACGTGAAACTGCTTCAGCGGGCGCTGGACGCGGTCTCGGACGAGGAGAGTGACAGCGGAAGCGATACAGACGGTGCCACACAGGCCAAGATCGAACGGCTTCAGGGGGATATCGCGGATCTACGCGCCTACACCGACGCCCTCGAAGAGTTCCTCGAAGAAAACGGGACCGGCGACGAGATGATCGAGGAGTTCAGCCAACGTCTCGAGGAGTTCGAGACGGAACTGAACTCCTTCGAGTCCGAGATCGAGAGCGCTCGCTCGACCGCCCAGTCGGCCAACTCCGGCGTCGAGAGCCTCGAAAAGGAGGTATCGCTGGTCGAAGAAGACGTCGAGGAGGTCGGGTCCGAGGTCAACTCCATAGGCAACAGCCTCCGAACCGTCGAGGACGACGTCGACGAGTTCGACGCCCAGATCGCCGAACTCGACGAGCAACTCTCCGACATGGAGTCCGAAGTCGAGCAGGTGCGCGAGGAGATGGGCGACGGTGAGATCGACGAGCGGCTCACCGAACTCGAAAACGAGATCGTCGAGCTCAACGAGTGGCGCGAACAGCTCTCCTCGGTCATCGGCGGCGGCAACTAATCGAACTCGTTTTACCGATCCCTGTCTTGCCTACCGACAATGACGACGACTAGAGTGGCCGTTCCACGTAAGGGACGGCCTCTCGAAGCGGTCCTCGAACGGCTCGCCGCCCGGACCGGGACGACCGAACTGGCGGACGACATCATCTCGACACTGCGCTACGAGAAGGCCGTCACCAAGGGCAACCAGTCGGCCGACCGGGACGTCTACGATCGTCTCTCGTCGTACTCGACGCTGTCTGACCCGACCGAGCCGGAGTTCTCGATGTTGCGGGACGACCGGGACGGGATGCCCCGCCGGATCGTCTTCGACAGCGTCACCGTCCCGACCGCGGCGGGCGAGGTCCAGTTGATCGGCCGGGAAGAGCCGTTCCGTGCGCTGCGGACCCACGAGTTCGCGCTCGGGTTCGACAGCGCCGACCTGGTCCTCGAAGAGGTCGTCCAGTTGCGCGACGAGGCGCTGACGACCATCGCGGAGATCAACGACCGCATCGATCCGCTGGACACCGACGTTCGGGTCGTGACTGGCCTCGGCGATACGGTGTATCACACGCTGCTCGCGACACCGGAGGTCATCGACAGCCAGGACGGAGCGCTCGACCGGGAGTTCGTCGCCAACTACGAGGGGGAGTTCTGTATCTCGCCGCGGTACGAGCGTCTGGTCGAAGCGATCCTGGGGACGGCAGCACTCGACGGGATCAGCTTCACCTACCCCGCGGAGGGCGTCGAGGAGGAGGCCGGCATCGCCGCTACCGGGATCGGCGTCTACCTCACGGTGACCGGATCGACGGCCCACGACCACGGGCTCGAACTGGGCGAGCGGCTGTTCCCCAGCGAGACGGTCCTGCTTGAGAACGCCAGCGAACGGACCGACACCTCGGCGGCGGTCGCGGAGTTGTTCGAAGCGCCGGAGGCGACGGCGCTTGGCTCGGTCTGAGCGCTCACTCGTGGGCGGCGTCCCACTCCTCGGCCTTGCGGAGGTTACTACAGTCGTTGCACTGGATACGGCCCATCGAGTCCATCGCGTTGTTGAACGTCTCGCAGTTGCCACAGAAGAATCCCCAGCGGCGCTCGCGGTCGGCGTCCACGTAGACGACGAAAAACGGTGCTTTGGTGCCGATATCGTCGTCCTCGCGGTCGACGAACAGCGTCTCGCCGTCGGGTCCCTCTCGCTGTTCCATACCGGACAGTCGCGGGCCAACGGCTAAACGACTGCGGAACGGCTATCCGGCTCGGCCACCCATATCAGCCCGATGAGTCCGCGGCTCGTCCACTACTCCGACGTGGAAAACGCCCACGACGACCCCGAGCGCCTGGCCCGCCTGGCCGGGACACTGAACGCCCTCGATGGCCCCGGCGCGCTGGTCGTCGGGACCGGCGACAACACCGGTCCCGGCGTTCTCTCGCTCGTGACCGACGGACGGCAATCCCTGGAACTGTTCGACGCGGTCAAGCCGGCCTTCGAGACCTTCGGGAACCACGATTTCGATCACGGTGTCGAAGCCATCAGGGACATCGTCGGGGAATCGCCACAGACGTGGCTCACGGCGAACGTCCGCGAGGACGGAGACCGGTTCGCGGCCGCCGAGACCGAATCCCGGGCGCTCCGAACGGTCGACGGGGTCCGGATCGGTCTGGTGGGCGTGACAACCCCCGATACCGAGGCGACGAGTCCGGGTGCGGCACCGCTTGCAGTCACCGACCCCGTCCCGGCCGTCGCCGACGCCGTGGACGCGCTGACGGCTCGCGGGGCCGAGCAGGTCGTCGTCCTCTCACATCTCGGCCGGGGCGACGACGAACTCGCCCGGCGCTGTGACGTGGACGTGATCCTCGGGGGCCACGTCCACGAGCGACGGGTGACACGGATCGACGACACCCTCCTCGCTCGTCCCGAATCGAACGGCCACACCGTCGTCGAGGTCGATCTCGGCGGTTCGAAGCCGACTGCCGCGTTTCGGACGGTCGACGAAACGGGCACCGTCGAACCGTCCGTCACCCGGGCGATCGAACGGCGACTCGACCGGTCGGGTCTGACGGAGACGGTCGCCCACGTCGACGAACCGATCTCCCGGTCCCGGCAGGCGACCAAGGGTGGGGAGAGTCGGATCGGGAACCTCGTCGCCGACGCCTATCGCTGGCAGACGGGGGCGGACATCGGATTGCAGAACGCCGGCGGTGTCAGGACCGACGAGACGCCGCTGTCGGGCGCGGTGACCGTGGCGGATCTCGTCTCGGTCGTCCCCTTCGAGGAACCGGTCGCCGTCGCCAGGGTCACCGGGGCGGAACTCCGTCGGCTATGCCGACAGGCCAGCGGCCAGGTCGTCGACTACGGCGATTCGGCGTGGTGGCACGCACACGTCAGTGGCCTGGAAGTCGTCTGGAACCGGGACCACCGCAGAGTCGATCGACTCACCGTCGGCGGGGAACCGGTCGAGGACGACCGGACGTACACCCTCGCGACGACGGACTACGTACTCACGTCCGCCATGGAGTTCCCGGTCCTGACCGACGCCAATCGGGTCGAGAAGACGAAACTCCAGTACGAGGTGTTGGCTGACTACGCCCGGACGATCGGTATCGACCCGTCCGTCGAGGGACGAGTCCTGCGCCGCTAGGGTTTTACCCCCCGCAATCGAACGCACGGTCAATGACACAGGTCGTCGTCCCGGTCCGGTATCCGCTCTCGGCGAACTCGCGGGCGACACTCGCGGAGGGAATCCGGATCGCCGACTCTACCGACGCGGATCTCACGGTTCTCCACGTCAATCTCTACCAGAACGGACAGAACGTCTCGCGTGCGGAACTCAAGGCCACGGTCGAGGAGGAGTTCGGCCATCTCCCCCGGTCACGCTATATCGTCCGGTCGGGGATGCTCGTCGAAGAGACGATCTTAGACGAGGTGGCCGCCCAGGAGGCCGACGTGGTCGTCATCGGGGACAAACAGGTCAGTCGCTGGCGCCAGATGATCCGACGACTCGTCGACGATCCGAACATCGAACAGTTCCTGCGGGAGGAACTGGACTGTGACATCGTCACCGTTAGCCCCGACGGTCAGCCCGCTCAGTACTCTGCGTCCTCCGAGAACTGAGCGGGGTCGACCGCCGTCCCATCCTGGCCGTCCATCGAGACCTGGAGTTGCCCGCTGGTGTCGTCGAAGTACAGGTGCGAGTGGGGGTAGGCGATCTCCACATCGGCGTCCTCCAGCCGAGTCCAGACGTTCGTCTGGACCTTCGAGCGGGCCGCCAGCAGTTTGTAGGGTTCGGTCACCCAGTACCGCAGTGTCAGGAGGACGCCGTGGTCGCCGAACTCGTTGATGTAAGCCGTCGGCGCAGAGGGGTATCGGGCCGCGCCGACCCGGATGTTCGGCCCGCCGCCGATGACGTTGTCGACCTCGCGTGCTGCTTCCTCGATCAGTCGACGTGCCGCCTCGATGTCGCTCTCGTAGGTGACCAGAACGTCGAGTGAGAGGCGTGTCCGCGAGTCCTCGGCGGAGTAGTTCACCACGTCACGTTCCCGCATCGAACCGTTCGGGATGACCAGGAACGTATTGTCGAGCGTGAACATCTTCGTGTGCCGGAGCGTGATGTCCTCGACGAACCCCCGCTTGTCCGAGTCGGCGAGTTCGATCATATCACCGATCTCGTAGGGCTGGTCGGCCAGCAGGAACACGCCGGAGACAAAACTCCCGACGATCGGAGCGACGATGACACCGATGACCGCCGAGAAGACTGCGACGGAGAGTCCGATCTCGCCGATTGCGAGCCCCCAGATGTTCATGATCGACAGCAGCGCGAGCAGGAAGACGCCCGCACGAATCCCACGGAGGACGGTTCGGGTCAGACTCGGCCGCTTGAACCGCTGTGCGACCCGCCGTCCGAGGAGTTGGACGACGATCCGTGACGCCAGATACGCACCGATCAACACGACGAGCGTCTGGAAGATCTGGCCGAGCCACACCGGAATCGCGACCGGCAAGAGACCACCGAACGTCGTCGTGGACGGATCGGGGGTCGGCGACGGAGTCGACGTCTGCAGCAACAACGAGACAGCACCCATGTCTACCAGTGTACGACCCCCCGAGAAAAGCGTTCCCCCTCCGCAACTGATTACCACACGCCGACAGACAGGGACAGTATGGCCGACCACCCGCGGTTCGAACTGACCGCCTCGCCCGAACCCGTCGAGACACTCATCGTCGGCGTCTCGACGTACGGGTTAGCGGGGCTGACCGCCGTCGACTACCTTACGGACGAGCGCCCGATGGAGCAGGTGGGCTACCTGACCGGCGGCGACCAGCCGGTGATTACGCCGTTTCAGGACGGCAGTCCACGCCATCACACCCGGCTGTCCGTCGATACCGAGCGATCGATCGGCGTCGTCGTCGGCGAACGAATGGTGACCGTCGAAGCGGCGACCGGGGTCGCCGACGCGATCGAGACGCTCTGTGAGCGGACCGAGACCGAGACGGTCGTGATTCTCTCGGGCGTCCCGGTCGCACACGGGCCGGACGACCACGTCCCGTTCTACATCGCAACGGAGGGGTACAGATCGTCGTTCCTGGAAGACGCCGACATCCGCCCGATGGGGAACGGGTACATCGACGGGCTCCCGGCCGAACTACTCGATCGCGGGATCGAGGGTGCGGGTCTCGACGTGGGCGTGTTCACGACACCTGTCCACGCACAAACACCCGACGCCGCGGCGGCGCTTCGCCTGCTCGACGTGCTGTCGGCCGTCCACGACATCGATATCGACACCGGACCGCTGAAGACGTTCGCCGCGAGTGTCGAATCACACTACCAAGCACTCGCCGAACGGCTCGATTCGGAACGGGATACCGGGGTACCCGACGACCGAATGTATATGTAACTCCATGTAGCTCGGTTCATCAGGAATATTATTCTATGATTGGGCCACAACCGAGTGAATAATTAAACAATTATCCAACAGGTATTTCCCCGTAGAGCCCCTGTACT
This sequence comes from Haloarcula montana, assembly GCF_035666295.1. NCBI lineage: Archaea > Methanobacteriati > Methanobacteriota > Halobacteria > Halobacteriales > Haloarculaceae > Haloarcula > Haloarcula montana. The sequence goes on along the minus strand of NZ_CP142027.1, from coordinate 2,875,766 downwards.
TCATTGATGACTGCCACCGATACCTACTCGATCGACCGGGCTCAGACGAGGCGCCCGTCCCGCGCTCGCTCCAAGAGCGTGCTGTTCTGTACGGAGTGTGGGTACGAGAATCCGGTGGGTGGTGACTGGGAGATCAGTCAGCAGGGGAGCCACGAGCGGCGATACTGTCCGAACTGTGACGCGGTCGTGACAGACCGGTAACTCAGTACTCGATGATCCCCTCGTCGGTGACAACCGAGTCGAGCAACCGCGTCGGTGTCGCGTCGTAGGCGGGATTGGCGATATCGAACCCTTCTGCCGGTTCCCGCATGACTTCCGTCGGCGAGCGGAAATCGTTCTCGAACGCGAACGCGCCGTCCGCGAACTTCGCGGCAGCACCGATCACGGTGACCGGCACGCCCACGTCGGCCGCCGTCGCCGCGATCGGGTACGTTCCGACCCGGTTGTACAGTGTCTCGTCGACGATACAGTCCATGCCTACGAGGACGCGGTCGGCCTCCGAGAGGTAGTGGCCGGCGGCACTGTCGACGATGAGCGTTACGTCGACGCCGTCCCGGTCGGCGAGCTTTCGGGCCGCCTTCCGGCCGATATACCGCGGTCGTGACTCGGTGACGTACACTTCGAAGGACGCCCCGTCGGAAAGCGCCACGTCGATGGCGTCGAGGACAGTTGTGGAGTACTCGTGGGTGAACAACACGTCGTGGTCGGCGATGAGGTCGGCCGCACGCGCGGCCGCCTCCTCCTTGGCCGTCTCGACGTCCTCGACGACGGCGTCGACTGCCTTCCGGGTCAGGTCCTTGGCGGTCTCGATGTCCCCGGGGTCGGCCTCCGTCACTTCCCGGACGATCCGTCGCTGTGTCGTGTACAGTGAGGCGTGCGAGGGGTTAGCACGGCGGAGCGCGCTGCTGTTTCGCTCCAGCGCCCGGAGGTACTCGTCGACAGTCGGATAGTCACGCTGGGTGAGCGTCTCCAGGGCCTCCGCGGCTTTGACGGCGACGACCGATGAGCTGTGTGTCTGCATCTCCTCGATCTGCTCGACGGTCTCGTCTATCATGTGGATGGCTGTGTCCCGGACCGATATGTGTCTTCCCCCCTGGACCGAACAGACTTTACGTGGGCTCACGTACTCGACACCACCAATGGGAGGCCAGTTCTGGCGTGACTCGGTCGGGATGTCGGAATCGATCGGTGTCGCGGTGCTCATCGGCATGACGATCGTGATGACCGCCACGGTCGGCCTGAGCGTGCTGGTATTCGACACACAGGCAGATGCCGGCCCCCAGGCGAACTTCTCGTTCGACCACGTTGAGGACAGCAGCCTCCTGCTTATCACACACACCCAAGGTGACGAACTCGAAGCCGGGAATCTCGAAATCGAGGGGCCACAGAACAGCGTCAGTTGGGCCGAGGTCGCAAACACCAACGAGTCGGCACGCATCGGTCCGGGGGATATCGCCCAACTGAGTTCGGGCAACGCCTATGGCGCGGGCGTGGCCCAGCAAGATACGGTGACGATCTACTACAACACGAGCGAAAACCGAACACAGCTCGACGAGTGGTCCGGTGGCTGAGCCGATCAGTCGGCCGCGAACCCGCTCCTGTTCTCGGGGTCCTCCGCCGGGCGTCCGATCGCGTAGTCGAGCGAGAGCGGTCCCGACCCCATGGTGAACACGGCCGAGGCGAGACCGAAGAGGGCGACGTGTGCCAATACCGGGTCGTCGGGGAGTCCGAAGAGGGTCGTCGTGAACAGGACGAACGACGCCGCAGCGGCCCCGCGGGTGAACAGGCCGACGATCAGTGCCGCTCCGACAGCGATCTCGGTCAGCCCGGCGCCGACCACCCACAGTCCCGGATCGACCGGGACGACCGCCGTGAGGTCGTACTTCGCGACCACGAGCAGGCCGCTCCCCGGTTGGGCGAGTTTCTGGATCAGGCCGAGGTAGATAAACGACACGCCCATCCCGACCCGAACGATCGTCGGGACGTAGCGTCGGTAGGGTCGTGTCGCACCGTCGAGATATCCTTTGAGGAGATGCACCGGGTCGACACGACCGTAGTAGGTCCCCTCGGTGCTGGCGACGGCTTGAAGCATGTCGTCGGCGCTGGGCCGCCCGCCGCCGAGGATCACCAGCGCGAGGAACGCGGGGACGAACTCCATCGCGAGGACGACCCCAGGGTCGACAAGCAGCGCAGAACCGTAGGTTCCGAGGCCGATGGTAGCGACGATCCGGGTCGCCAGCCCGAACAGGAGGAGGAACCCGACCCCGATAAACAACAGCCTGACGAGGGGATTCGCGCCCGTATCGAAAGCGACCGTGGGCGCGAACAGGTAGCCCTGAAACCCTGCACCGACCAGCGGGAGCCCGACGCTCAGTCGGATCATCCAGGGGACGAGGTCCGTGTAGCCGGCGAGTTTCTCCCGGAGGATGACGATATCGGTGATCGTCGGCCGCACCCAGAGATAGGCCGCCAGCCCGCCGGTCACCGCCAGCGCCGAGAGGGCGAGCAGGGCCGCGTTGAACGGGTTCGAGAGCACGCCGATAACGAACTGGATGGCGTCGATCGCGGCTCCCGGGCCGTCAGTGACGTAGTCGACGTGTGCGGGGTGGCTCCGGGCGAGTGCCAGCCACAGACTCACCGGGTCGAGATCACCGGTAGACTGCACAGTAGACATACTCGATCGTCGTGCCGGAGACACCTAACCCTGTCTGACCGCCAGGTATCGGTGAGCGATGTCGTTCCGACAGCGCTGTGAAATCCCGTGTCTGAGGCGTCGTCGGTGGAATTATATTCGTGCCACCGTTACAGACGTGGCAGTGAGCGTCAACGTCGAAACACAGGTCGTCGACAGGGGAGACGACGACTACGTCGGTGCAGCCTGGCGCCTCAAGGAGTCGATCCGTGAGTCCGAAGGTGTCCTCAGACAGCGGCGGGGCTTCTTCCAGAGCGCCTACCGACGGTCGCGCGTGTATCTCTACATCGACCGCTCGGAGGACCGCCTCGTCGGTTTCGCGTCGGTCCGGCGCGACGGATACATCCTCTTTCTGGCCGTCGACAGCGAGTACCGAGGCCACGGCTTCGGGAAACGCCTGGTCGCCCGCGTCGCCGAGGACTACGGGAGCGTGACCTGTCACGCGCGGACGACCAACCGCGAGGCTATCGAGTTCTACACCCACATCGGCTTCGAGATCCGCCGGCGGATCGACGACTACTACGAGGACGGCGGCGACGCCTACTACCTGAAACTCGGCGAGGACTCCATCACGGAGAAACTGACCAGCCTGCTGCGAAGGTAAGGGAACCCTTTTGAATCGACCACCCCAACCCGGTAGCCGATGGAACAGCGGACGCGCACCTATCTCAAAGGCCGCTTCGGCGACCACTACCGACAGGCGTCGGTGACGCCGCCGCCGGCCGCAAACGAGCGCGAGTGGGGGTACATCCCCTGGACGGAGGGACCAGGGGAGACGATGATCCGCCACGAGTCGCTGCTGGACCTGGGCGACATCGAGGGGTTCCTGGGGCGGGACCGTCCACGGCACGTCTACTTCTCGGCGGGTCGGTACGACGACCCCGGCGCCTCACAGATGAGCGAGAAGGGGTGGCGCTCCTCGGACCTCGTGTTCGATCTGGACGCCGACCACCTCCCGTCGGTCACGCTGGGAGAGGACAGCTACGCCGAGATGCTCGCGAAGTGCCAGGACGCGCTCCGTCGGCTGCTGGACTTTCTCGAAGACGACTTCGGCTTCGAGGACCTGACTATCGTCTTCTCGGGGGGTCGTGGGTACCACGTCCACGTCCGGGACGAGGGGATCCAGACGCTGGAACGGAACGCTCGCCGGGAGATCGTCGACTACGTCCGCGGGATCGGGCTGGAGTTCGACGAACTCGTTTCCGCCGAGGCCGTCGCCGGGACTGCGGGGCGGTCCAGTCCAGCCCAAAAACGGCTGCTCGATACGAGCGGCGGGTGGAGCGCACGGGCACACCGCCAGCTCCTCTCGCTGTTCGACGACCTACTCGCGATGGACGAAGACGACGCCGTCGCCCGGCTCCGGGAGTACGACCGGATCGGCGAGGGGAAAGCGAAGGCTGCGCTGACCGCAGCCCGTACCAACTACGACGAACTCGAAGCCGGGAACATCGACGTTCACCCGGCGGTGTTCCAGATCGCGAAACTGGTCGTCCACGAGGCGGTCGCGGCCGACAACGCGCCGATCGACGAGCCGGTGACGACGGATACGAACCGGCTCATCAGGCTCCCGGGATCGCTCCACGGCGGGAGCGGACTGGCCGTCAGACGGATCGAACGCGACGAACTCGGCGACTTCGACCCGCTGGTCGACGCCGTCCCGGAGACGTTCCGCGGCCACGAGATCACCGTCGAAGTGACAGACGGCGGCCTGGTCGAGCTCGACGGCGATAGTTTTACACTGGAGGAAAGAGAGGTAACGGTACCAGAGGCCGTGGGCGTCTTCCTGATGGCCCGCGGGCGCGCTGAAAAGAGCCAGGAATGAATCTCGACGAACTCCAGTCAGTCCAGTCCCGCGAGCGCCAGACCGACCAGCTCCAGCAGCTCCGCCCGACGTTCTACGAGGAGGCTGGCCAGTTCGTCAACCAACTGCGCGAGGAGCGCGAACGCGCGGCCGACCGGGCCGACGACCCCTTCGACTCCCCGGAGGTCAACCGCCTCACCGACGACATCAAGACCGCCGAACAGACCGTCGAAGCGATCTACGAGCGTCGCGTGGGCAAGATCGTCAAGATGGCATCGCTGGCGGCGGCCGATATGCCGACCGAGGACGGCGGACTGACCCAGGAGGAACGGGGACTGTTCGAGACGCTCGTGACGGCGATCGAAGACAACCGCCAGCACGTGCTGGATGTCATCGCCGGGGAGGCTCCCACCGGCGCGGTCGACGGACAACAGTCCGAGGCGAACGCGACTGTCGACGTGAGTAACGAGCCACCAAAGCAGACACCGGCTGACCGTGACACGCCCGAGCCGGACCCGACGGAGCCGGCCGACTCGGAGCCCGGCGTCGACGCGGCCGATCTGATGGGGGGAGGACCAGGTCAGTCCGACGACGGGACCGGTGCTCCCTCGACGGCCGACGACGGAGCCGATCGGCCCCCACACGAGGCTGCGGTCGTCGCCGACGAGGGGGACGCCGAAGACGCTTCCTCTCCGGAGTCCGACCCACAATCCGAGGGCGATCCGCGGCCCGAGCCGGACGGTGGCGAGACGACCGTCGACCGACGGACGGTCCGGATCACGGCCGACGTGGGCGAGATCTTCGGCGTCGACCAGCGCGAGTACGACCTCTCGGCCGACGACGTCGTGACGCTGCCGGCCGACAACGCCGATCCACTCGTCGAACAGGACGCGGCCGAACCGCTGGAGTGAACGCAACCGCTTTTGTGGCGCGTTCCCGATGGCCGCCATGGACCTGACAGACAGCGTCGCGGTTGTCTCGGGCGGCTCGGGGGCGATCGGTCGTGCTGTCGTCGAGGAACTGGCCCGCGCCGGTGCGAACGTCGTAGTCGGGTATCACACGGACCGGGACGGTGCGACCGACGCGGTCGACCGTGCCGAGTCCCACGGCGTGACGGCCCGTGCCCTGGCCGCGGACGTGACCGACCCGTCCGCCGCCGGCGACCTCATCGACGCCGGGGCGGAACTGGGGCCGCTCTGTGCGGTCGTCACCTGTGCCGGGTACACCGATCCCGGCGCGATCGAGGACCAGAGCGCCGCGGACCTGGATCGGCACCTGGCTGTCAACGTCGCCGGTGCCGCGAACGTCCTCGGGCCGGCCGTCGAGCGGATGCGGACCGGGACCGACAGTGGGGAAAGCGACGGTGGCGCCGTCGTCGCCGTCTCCAGCGTCGCGGCGTCGCTGGGGACGGTCGATACGGCCTACGCCGCCTCGAAGAGCGGGCTGGAGGGGTATATCAGGGGGCTAGCTCGGGAACTCGGCCCCGAGGGAGTCCGAGCGAGCGTCGTCGCACCCGGACCGGTGGAGACGCCGATGAACGACGCCATCGTCGAATCGCTGGAGGAGCGGCGGTTCCGCGGCCACGAGACGGTCGAGACGCTGCTGGATCGGTACGCTGCCCAGCCCGCAGAGGTCGCACGCGCCGTTCGGTTCCTGCTCGGCCACGAGTTCATCACCGGCGAAGTCCTGCACGTCGACGGCGGGATGGCGCTGGACTGACGAGAGAGAACCCCTATCCGGGGCCGTCACGTACCCTGCCCATGAGTGACCACAGCGAGGCCGGTGGGCGTCGGACGGCGCTGAGCAGGGAGGATCTGCCGGGTGTTGTCGCCGCCGTCGTCCTCGTCAATGCCGTCGGCGCGCTCCCGGCGGCACTCGGCGGACCGGATTCGGCGTGGTTCCAGTCGATCGCCAAACCGGCACTGTACCCGCCATCATGGGTGTTCGGCGTGGTCTGGCCGCTGTTGTTCACGCTGCTCGGCGTGGCGCTGTATCTCGTCTGGCGTGACGCCCGGGCGACACACCGGGGCGCGGTCGCGATCAGGCTGTTCGTCGCCCAGATGGCGGTCAACGTCGCCTGGTCGCCGACGTTCTTCACGGCACAGGACCTCACCGTCGCCCTCGCCGTCGTCGGCGGACTGTGGCTGGTGTTGGTCCCGACGCTGTGGGCGTTCTGGCGGATCGACCGCCGCGCGGGCGGGTTGCTCGTCCCGTATCTCCTGTGGGTGAGCTTCGCGGTCGTGCTGAACTACCAGTTCGTCGTCGTCAACTGAGGCCACGATGGCGAGCGCGAGGGATCAGCGGACGTACCGACGGTCTCAGGACGGATCGTAGGTCGTCGTCTCGTAACAGAACGCAGCCAGGAACGTCTCGTGGGTCTCGCGGAGATCGACACTCGACGGATAGCCGCCGCCGTAGACCTTCCGGACGTGCGGTGAGCGGGCCATGGCCGCCTCGTAGTCGTCGCCGACGGCGACACCGAGATACGCGCTGTCGAGCGACGCGAGGAGGTCGGCCGGCGACGACGGCGACCGGTCGGTGACGCCGGCGAACTGGAAGGGAAGCTCCTCGACGAACTCGTCGCTTCGGACGACGGTCGGGGCCAAGCGTGCGTGATCACCGTAGTCGCGTAATCGCGGGCCGTTCCGAAGCGGTGCCGTCACGTCCCGACCCGCGTCCTCGGCCAGGTCGTCGACCCGTCCTGCCCGATCGCCGTCGGTGAACGAGGGCACGTCGGTCGCGGGGTCGGTGACCGGCCCGTCGGTGGCCCCGACGACGCGCTCGGCCAGCGCAGCCGCGAGTTCGTCGGCGTCACACGCCTCGACGGCGACGATCCGTGTCAGGTTGAAGCAGGTCCGGCCGCCGGCCCGGACGATCCCGCGGGCGAGGCTGTCGAGTTCCCGGTCGGTGGGCCGGCGAGCGAGGACTGCGACCGACTGTCCGGGACCGTACGTCTCGACCGCCGGGTCGTCGTGGTATCGGTCCGTCACCGCCTGGCTACCGAAGACGAGTGCGTGGTCGGACCGCGTGGCGACCGTCTCGCCGACCGAGCGGTCGCCCGGGAGAACGTGGACGGCCGTCTCCGGGACCCCCGCAGCCAGCAGCGCCCGGGCGAGACGGACGGCCGTGAACGGGTCCCGACGCGAGGGCCGAAGGACGATCGGGATCTTCATTCCCACCGCCAGCGCCGGCCAGGCGTAGACCGCTGGATCGTTCGCCGGCATGACGCCACCGAGGACACGGATTCGCGGGGCGAAGGCCAGACCGACGTCCCGTTCACGGACGTACGACGGGTCGTCGTACACCGCGAGGTCGCCGGTCGGCGACTGTGCCCGGAGGCTTTCGGCGGCGTGTCGGAGCCCGTGGGCGAGCCAGTGGACGCTCGTCCGGACCCAGCCGACCGGGAGCCCGCTCGCTCGGGCGACCCGCGCCGCGTACTCCCCGACTGGCGCCAGGTCGCCGGTCGGTCCGTGTCCGGCGAACCGGCGACCGGCGTCGGCCAGACGATCGAGCAACTCCCGGACCGGGATCGCCCGGAGGTCGTCGAAGCCCGACTCCCGAGCGGTCTCGACCGCGTCGTGGACCCGGACGCGCGGGGCCTGTGCGACCGCCGCCAGATCGCCACCGACGCCGGTGAGCGTCCGGGTCCGGCGTGTCGTTCGCTCGCCACCGGAGACGACCGGGACGGTCAGTTCGGCCATCAGTAGACGCCCTCGGTCGTCTCGGCTGTGGCCGCCTGTGCGGTGCCGGGGTTCCGGAGCCAGTCCCACTCCAGTGGGGCCTCGCCGCGGACTCGGACGGCACTGTCCCGTTCGAGGAGCTTCGGGAGGAACAGCTCATCGCTGAGGACGGTCAACCGGACGCGACCACGCTCGCCGTAGGCAACGGGGCCGCCGTCGTCGTCGACCACCTCGGGGACGAAATACGGCTCGCAGGGGACGTAATCCAGGCTGTAGTGCCGGTCGGCCGGGGGACGGAGCCGCGGCGGTGCCTCCTGTGCAACGCCCATCAGCGTGTTGCCGTACTCGCCGGCGACGGCCACGTCGGCGTACCACTCCTCCCGGAAGACCTCGTGAGTGTCGGGATCGAGCGCCGTCCCGCCGTGGTAGACCGCGTCGATCCCCGAATCGGCGACCAGGTCACGGACGGCAGGCCGTTCGAGCAGTCGTGCGGTCGTAAACAGCACTGTCACGTCCTGGGTCGAGACGACGCCCCGGGCCTGTTCAAGAAGGTGGTCGACGTACTCGTCGAACCGACGCGGGTCGTCGGCGAGTCGCTTGGCCCACCGCGGGTCCATGTTGACGAAGAAGGGCAGCGTCCCCCACAGGTCTGCCAGGTGTTCGACGAACACGCCGGCGTTGTTCGCGCCGCCGGGCGGTCCGAGCATCAGGAGGTTCCCGCGGGGAAACGCCTCGGGGAGGACCCGGTCGGCCCACGCCGCCTGCTGGCGCCAGTAGTCGGCCATCACGATCCGCTTTGGCGGGCCGGTCGTCCCGCCGGTCTCGTACACCCGGCGGGGGCCGGACAGCGACTGCGGATGGAACCGCTCGACCGGGAGCGATCGGAGGATGTCCTCGTCGAACGATCCGAAGACCGCTTCAAGGTCGGCGAACCCGTCGACGGCCGATCGCACGTCGATCCCCCGGTCGGCCGCCCACTCCAGCCAATACGGCGTCCCGCTCTCGGGATCGAAGTGCGTCTCGACGACGTGTCGGGTCCACTCGTCTCGGTCCATCTCGGTCGGGACGTGTGGGTTCATGCCTCGGGCTCGGAGTGTAGGGTTCGGGTTCGGTCGGTCGCCAGCGATCCGACGCCCAGCGCCAGCACGGTCACGACGAGGGCGGGGACGAACGGCAGGAACCGAAAGGTCGGGAGCCCGGCGAAGGTCGCACCCAGGAAGTACCCCTGACCGACGAGCACGGCCGCGACGGCGCCGGCCGCCGTCGCCTGCCGCCAGTAGAGCGCCGCCAGGAACACCGGCAACAGCAGGGCGTTCCCCTGGATGAAGTAGACCGAGAGGTCGACGATGGTCCCCACCGCGGCGATACCGGGGAGCCTGCCGGTCGCGGCGTGAGCCAGGACGAACCCGCCGGCAAGCAACACGGCGGCTGCCCCGCGGCTCACCCACAGTTCCGTCCGCTCGTCGGCGTCAGGGCCGGCCAGGTGGTCGTGGTAGATGTCCCGGGTCACCAGCGACGACAGGGTCAACACGAGCGAGTCGGCCGTGCTCATCATCGCCGCCAGCGCGCCGCCCATGACGACGCCGACCACGACCGGCGGCGCGTACGCCTGGAGGAGCGCCGGGACGACCTGATCCGGGGTCCCCAGATCGGGGAGGACAGTTCCACCCCAGACGCCCAACAGGACCGGGACGACGGCCGCGATCAGCACCATCACGGGCCACCACGCCAGCAGCGCGCGGAACGACCGCTCGTCGGTGGCCGCGAAAAACCGCTGGAACAGTTGCGGGTAGGCGACGACCGCCATCGTGTTCATCAGCAGGAACGAGAACCACACGCGCGGGGTGAAGAAGCCGACCTGGCCGGCCTGCGTGAGTCGGTCGGTCTCCGTGGCGATCCGCCGGGTAAGCGCGAGCGGTTCGACCGCGGGGACCACGAAGACGAACGCCGCCACGAGCAAGACGACGACGGTGACGCCCTGGAGGACATCCGACCAGGCGACGCTGCGGAGTCCACCCATCCCGAGGTAGACGGCGGTGACGACGGTGACGATCGCCGCGCCGGCGGTAAAGGGGACGGTACCGCCCGAGATCGTCCGGAAGATCAGCCCGCCGCCCATCGCCTGGATCGCTACGTAGGGGACCGCCCAGGCGAACTGGACGACGACGACGAGCAGTTTCACCGCGTCGCTGTCGAGGAGATCGCCGAGCATCTCGGTCGGCGTGATATACCCCTCTCGGCGTGAGAGCCGGAACGCCCGCAGCCCGACGACCGCCAGCGGGACGACGGCCAGCGCCTCGACACCCAACAGCGCCAGCCACCCCAGCCCGTGTCGGTACCCGAAGCCGGCGCTACCGAGGAAGACGAACGCGCTCATCAGCGTCGCGAACATCGTCAGCGGGAAGACGACCCGGCCAAGCGAGCCGCCGGCGAGGAAATACTCCTGCGGGGAGCCACCGGTACGCCGGTAGCCGTAGACGCCGATTCCGAGCGTCACGAGGAGATAGACACCCATCAGCGCCAGTGCGACGGCACTCATCGCGGTGACTCACCCGGTTGTGCCGGCCAGCCGGCCCGTGCGACGGCCGCCGCGACGGCCGCCATCGCCACGATCGCGGCGACGACGACGACCGCCCACGCCGGCACGACGCCGACGATCGGAGCCGTCGGGAGACCGACAGCACCGACGAAGACGGCAAACAGGATCAGAAAGCTGGCCCACAGGACGGTCTGGCGTCTGTCGTTCGGCATTTATTAACTAGTGATACAAGCCGGTTGTCGTAAGCGTTGCGACCCGCACTCAGGGGTCGGGCCGCGTTCCGAGCGGTAACTGGACCCTCTGACGCTGGCCGTCCCGGTCGAGCGTGACATCGATCGTGTCCCCGGGACTGGTCTCCAGCGCCAGGAAGGTCGACAGTTCCTGGCGCGTCGGCGTTCGGGTGTCGTTCAGGCGCCTGATCACGTCCCCGCCGACCCCGACCTCGACGCCGGACTGGTCGACACGCCGGTCGCTCCCCTGTAACACGCCGTCGGACGGGCCGCCCTCGACGACCTGGTCGATATAGACGCCCGCTTCCGGGTCGATACGACCGGCTTCGGCCAGTCGGGGGGTCACGTCCTGGAGCACGACACCCATGTAGGAGTGTTCGTACTCGTCCCCGCCGACGAGTGTCGGGACGACTCGCTGGGTCAGTGCGGCCGAGACGGCGAAGGCGACGTTGTCTCCGCCACCGGCGCTGATGACGCCGACGACATCCCCGTCAACTGTGACGAGCGGGCCGCCGCTGTTGCCGGGGTTGACCGCGGCGTCGGTCTGGACGGCGTCGGCGATCGAGAAGTTGTTCGCGCTCTCTAAGGTCCGATCGACGCCGCTGACGATGCCGGCCGAGACAGAGCCGGCCAGCCCGAAGGGGTTGCCGATAGCGACGACCTGCGTCCCGACCGGCGGGTCGCTGTCGACGAACGACAGCGGTGCGGTCCCCGACGGAGAGTCGTCGATCCGGAGGACCGCGAGGTCGCTGTAGACGTCTGCCCCGACCAGCGAGACCTCCCGCCAGCCGGTGTCCGCGAACCGGACGTGGTAGTCGCTCCCGCCGGCGACGACGTGTTCGTTGGTAACCAGGTGTCGGTCGTCGACGAGGAAGCCGCTGCCCTGTGAGCCGCCGCCGTCGTCCGCGTAGACCCTGATCGACGCGACGGCGTCGGCGGCCGACCCGTAAGCCTCTGAAACCGCGCTCTCACCGGCCGAGCCCGTCTGATCGTCCGCTCCCGTCGAACCCGGGTCCGGATCTGGGTCCGAACGGCCAGGGGACTGACAGCCCGCGATACCGGCCGCGGCGGCCCCCAACGCACCGAGAAACCTCCTGCGAGACGGCGAATCGAGCTTCATGGGCGTACGTCCGGCGCCCGGGCGAAGAACCCACCGGTGCCCACCTGGTTGCGGTACAGTCTTAAGTGTCAGCCGGGAGTACGTCCGTCCGCTCATGGAACTAACCTGGTACGGCCACTCGACCTGGCACGTGACGGTAGACGAGACGGACCTGCTCATCGATCCCTTTTTCGACAACCCCAAGACCGACACGGACCCCGAGGAACTGGACCCCGATTACGTCCTGTTGACACACGGCCACGCCGACCACATCGGTGACGTGGACCGCTACGAGGGGACGACGCTCGTCGCCACGCCGGAGGTCGTCGGCTACTGCCAGGACACCTTCGGCGAGTTCGACGCCGTCGGCGGCATGGGGATGAACCTCGGCGGTACCGTCGAGATCGGCGACGCCTTCGTGACGATGCACCGGGCCGACCACACCAACGGGATGGAGACCGGCTACGGGGCGACGGGTGGGATGCCCGGCGGCTTCGTCATCTCCGATACCAAACCCACGCAGGTCAGCGACGAGGAGTCGACCACCTTCTACCACGCCGGTGACACCGGCCTGATGACCGAGATGCGCGACGTCATCGGCCCGTTCCTCGAACCCGACGCGGCCGCGCTCCCGGTCGGCGACCACTTCACGATGGGGCCGATGCAGGCCGCTATCGCCGTCGACTGGCTCGATCTCGACTACGCGTTCCCGATGCACTACGACACGTTCCCGCCCATCGAAATCGAGACCGAGGACTTCGTCAAGGAGGTCAAAGGGGTCGGCAGCAACACCGAGGTCGTCGTCCTGGACGGCGACGAGAGCTTCGACCTGTAGTCGTCGGCAGTCTTTATTACCGGTCTTTCTGATAGCGGTGGTATGTCACTCACCGACCGACTGGACGCGTATCTCGACGACAACGGGCTGGAAGCGGTCTGGTTCGCGCGACCGAACTCCTTCGCCTGGCTGACTGACGGCGGGGACAACGTCGTCGACCGAGGGGGCGACGTCGGCGTCGCCGCGGCCGGCTACGACGGCGACGAGGTCCAGGTCGTCACGGACAACATCGAGGCACCGCGCCTGCGCGACGAGGAACTAGCCGACGGCGTCCCGATCGAGACCTTCGACTGGCACGCTCGGGGGCTGGCCGAGGTCGTCGAGAGCGTCAGCCCGACACCGGCGGCGGCCGACTTCGACGTCGAGGGGTTCGAATCCGTCGATGCGGGGGTACTCCGGCAGCCACTGACCGATCAGCAGGCCGAGACCTACCGGAAACTGAGTGCCGACGTGGCTGCGGCGGTCGAGTCCGTCGCCCGCGGGACCGAGCCGGGCGACACCGAACTAGACGTGACTGCCGCCCTCCGGCGGGAACTCGAACGCGAGGGGATCGCGACCCCGGTCGTCCTCGTCGGCGGGAGCGAGCGCGCACAGTCGTACCGCCACTACACGCCCAAAGACGAACCCCTGGGCGACTACGCTCTCCTGTCGGTGACCGCCACCCGCGAAGGACTGTACACCAGTTGTACCCGGACAGTCGCGTTCGACGCACCCGACTGGCTCGCCGACCGGACGGAGGCGGCGATGCGCGTCGAGGCGACCGCGCTGGCCGCGACGCGCGAAGTCGGGCGAGAAGGGGGCACCGCGGCCGATGTCTTCGAGGCCGTCCAGGCGGCCTACGACGCCGTCGGCTGGGGCGGCGAGTGGCGAAACCACCACCAGGGCGGTGCCGCCGGCTTCGCCGGCCGGGAGTGGATCGCGACACCGTCGAACGACGCCCCCGTCGTCCTCCCGCAGGGATACGCCTGGAACCCGACCGTTCAGGGCGCAAAGAGTGAGGACACGCATCTGGTCACCGCTGACGGCGTCGAGACGCTCTCGACGACCGGGGAGTGGCCCACCCGAACCGTCGAGGCCGTCGGATACGATCTGACACTGTCACGTCACGGCGTGCTCTCTCGGTGAGGGGCTGATAGTGAGTATTGTAGCGATTTACCGGTACGCGCCGTCCCCGGTGTCGGCGCGATCCGGAAATAATCTACAATAAGCAGTATCAGTCGTTTGTTCGAATAGTCCAATAAATATCAGACTCGATATACTTTTACCGTCCACGGTGCAAGACCGGGTGCTATGAACGAGAGTGCCCAGACGCCCGACAGGACGAGCGAGGACCGGACCTGGTGGAAGGAGGCGGTCGTCTACCAGATCTACCCCAAGAGTTTCAACGACAGCGACGGCGACGGCGTCGGCGACATCCAGGGGATCATCGATCGGGTCGACCACCTCGACGACCTGGGGATCGACGTGGTCTGGCTCTCGCCAGTCTACGCGTCGCCACACGCCGACAACGGCTACGACATCAGCGACTACCGAGCAATCGACGACAGGTTCGGCGACATGAGCGACTGGGAGCGCCTGCGGGACGAACTCCACGCCCGGGACATCAAAGTCGTGATGGACCTGGTGGTCAACCACACCAGCGACGAACACGAGTGGTTCGAGAAGTCCCGCCGCCGCGAGGACGGCTACGAGGACTACTACTACTGGCGCGATCCAGCCGAGGACGGCGGCCCGCCGAACAACTGGGAGTCCTTCTTCGGCGGCCAAACGTGGTCCTGGGACGAGGAGCGCCAGCAGTACTACCTCCATCTCTTCGACGAGAAGCAACCGGACCTCAACTGGGAGAACCCCCAGGTCCGGGAAGACGTCTACGAGATGATGAACTGGTGGCTGGAGAAGGGCGTCGACGGCTTCCGCATGGACGTCATCAACCTCATCTCGAAGACTCGTGGGCTCCCTGACGGCGAGGAGGGTGACTGGCAGACCGGCGTCGAACACTTCATGAACGGCCCGCGCATCCACGAGTTCCTGCAGGAGATGTACGACGAGGTGCTGGCCGGCCGCGACGTGATGACCGTCGGGGAGATGCCCGGCGTCGACATCGAGGAGGCCAAGCAGTACACCGGTGCGGACGGCGACGGACTCGGGATGATATTCACCTTCGAGCATATGAACCTCGACCACGACGGCGGCCGGTGGGACCTCCACGAGGACTACGAGGCGTGGGACCTGCGCGACCTCAAGGAGTTCGTCGGCCGCTGGCAACGTGGCCTCGCCGAGGAGGGGTGGAACAGCAACTACCTGGGGAACCACGACCAGCCCCGGATCGTCTCCCGTTTCGGCGACGACGGCCAGTACCGCGTCGAGTCCGCGAAACTGTTGGGTACCTTCCTCCTGACGCTCTCGGGGACGCCCTACGTCTACCAGGGCGACGAGATCGGGATGACCAACGTCGACTGGCAACACCTGGGAGAAGTCGTCGACGTGGACACGATCAACCACGTCGAACTGCTAATGGCGGAACACGACATCGACGACTACCAAGAACTCCGTGGGTTCGTCAACGCTCGATCCCGCGACAACGCACGAACGCCGGTCCAGTGGGACGACAGCGACTCCGCCGGCTTCACCGACGGCAAACCGTGGCTCAAGGTCAACGACAACTACACCGAGATCAACGTCGCAGCCGACCGAACGGCCGACGATTCGGTTTTCGAGTACTACCGTGACCTCGTTGACCTCCGGAACGAGCGGGACGTGTTCGTCTACGGCGAGTTCGAGATGTTCCTGCCCGACCACGAACACGTCTTTGCCTTTACCCAGAGCCTAGACGACGAACGCGTCCTCGTCGTGTTGAACTTCAGCGACGAGCCCCGGACCGTCGATCTCGGTGAGTCCGACGGTCGGCTCCTCGTCTCGAACTACGACGACCCCGCGACCGACCTACCGACGCTCACGCTGGCACCCTTCGAAGCGACCGTCTTCGAGGTGTAGGGTCGGACAACGGTGACCTGCCCGTTCTCGTTCCCAGTACTGGCGGTACGGCGGTCATACCACGGGCGTAGGGAGTCCATAACGAAGGAAGTCCGGCCTCACATCCCAGTCAACCATGGCACGGCTATTCGGGTCGACGGCACGGCCGGGAGAGAGCCGGGATCGCTCGGCGGACACGGACGGCCGGCGACGTGACACCGAGAGTAGCAGCCCGACGGGGAATCCGGGGCCGACCCGTCAGGGAGTACGTGTGACCGGAAGCAGTCGACGGAAGCGGCAGTCGGTCCGCATTACGATCACCAAGCAACCGGCCGAGAGCGATTCGGCGGTCGCGATCGTCGAGGACATCGGCTCTACGTATCAACTCGTCGAATATGCCTCGCCCGTCGTCCGGGAACTGATCAACTCGCTCCCGGAGGGGTCGGTCGTCGACGTCGACATCGAACGGGTCCTCGCCCGCGGCAACTGCTGGCGTGTAATTGGCGTCCATGCCGTCGCCGACGAAACCGCGACACTGTAAGCGCTGTCAGTCCGGCTGATACCGCTGGGGACCGCGAAAACACGTCTCCGGGGAGACCGCCGTCACCCTCAGGTGGCGTTCGCCGATCACTCCGCGCCGTCGTCGCTACCGACACGGATGACCTGCAACAGCGAGTAGACGGGGACGCCCTGGATATCCTCGACGCCGCGTTTGTCGGCCAGGACGACGCAGGCGACCGGATTGCCCCCCTGCTGGCGGATGGCGCTGATGGTCTCGGACATCGTCTTCCCGCTGGTGATGGTGTCGTCGACGATGTAGCAGTCTCGGTTGCGAATCTCGGCGAAGTTCCGCGAGAACGAGCCGTCTGCGGCCTCGCTGTCGTCGTCGTCCCACTGGTGTTTGGTCGGCGCATAGGTCCCCAGATCGGTGTCGAGTTCGTGTGCGACGGTGGTCGCCAAGGGAGCGCCCGCCTTCTCGATTCCGATGGTCAAGTCGACGTCTTGGCCCTGCTTGGCGGCCAGGTCAGCCATGGCGGCACCGGCGTGATACAGCCGCGAGGAGTCCCGTCCTAGCGCGGACCAGTCGACGTGGATGTCGTGGGGGCCACCCGACGGCGACGAGGTCGGCTCCGTACCCGTTCCGCTGCGTTCCACCAGCCAGCTAGCGGTCTCACGCGAGACGTTGAGTTCGTCTGCGATCTCACCTTTGGAGAGCCCTCGTTCCGCGAGGTCGGCCGCGCTCGCGACGAGGTCGTCCGTGTTCTTCATATGCCCTCCTGCGTGTGGGAGGGTTTAATAGCATGTGCTATCGGCTAACCGTTCCCCACAAACTATTTACAACACCCGTTGTTACTCGATAGTGGCTGGGTCGTGTCCCGTCGTCCGCGTGCTCGGACGACACTGATGGCCCCAACGAGTCCGGCGACGTGCCATCGTCATCCCCCTATGCCAGGACTCTTCCCCCCATACTGTCGCACGCCCGGCCAACGATCGACCGACGTATCCGCGACGGGTCTGCCAGGCCGTCGCGCATGGTTGCCACCAATCCGGCCGGCGGGACCCTTCCCGCACTCCGTTTGGTCTGTTCGTACGCGATACTCCCGTACTCACTCGGTCGGGAACCGGTATATCCGCTGTTTACACGACGGACAGACGAGGGTCTCGTCGGGCGACTCGCGTGGGGTCGTGTAGCTCCCACAGCAGCCGACCTCCGTCGATTCGACGAGGGACGACCCACAGACCGGGCAGTCGTCGAGAAACATCCGGAACGTTTCGGCGGCGGCGGTTCGAATCCGGTCGTCGTCGACGACATCCGACAGCACTCGGTACGCGGCGAGTTCCGCGACAACGACCGGTTTCCCGACGAGGGTACCCTGTCCCTCACCGACGACGACCCATTCCCGCCCGTTGGTGTGGAGTCCTTCGGCGTGTTGGATGTGGGGAAAGGTCTCTCGGACATCGTCTGCGAGGGCGTCCAGCGAAAGCGTCGACAGATCGGCCATCCGCTCGTGCCAGGCGGTCTCGATATCGTCAGCGAGAAACAGCATCTCTCCGTCCGCGTCTAGGACGCCTGCCTCGGCCAGTGCCGCCATCACCGTTTCACCGTCCAGGTCGACAGCGGCCACGAGCGACGTGTCTTCGGTGGGCTCTCGGTCGTCTGTCGTATCGTCGGGAGACTGTTCAGCGATAGCCTCCGGTTCGTGGACAGGTACGCTGTAGTCGTCGTGGAACCACTCGTCGGGCAGTGGTGAGGCCGCGACCAGACGGGGAGCGAACACAGGGGTGTACGGGACGAGATAACCCCGCAGAGCGATCACACCGAGCCCCAGCGTCGCCACGACAGCAGCCACCAATCGCCGTCGACGAACCGCCAGAAATAGTATTAGTAACCCAAGAATAGCGACGTTGACGATCGTACACGGCCAGCATCTGTTCTTCCCGGTATGTGTCTCGTCGCGTACCGAATCGAGAAATGCCATCGTGTCCTGCACTTACAACACGTCCCTTATCAATCTCCCCACACAAGCAGCTAGTGACGAACTCACCAAACTTTTTAACAACAGGTGTTGTTACATGCTCTCATGCCGGATTCGGAGATGAGGTATACGACTCTCGGTTCGACGGGCCTAGAGGTGTCTACACTCTGTCTGGGGACGATGAACTTCGGAAGCAGCGAACCCTGGATGATGAACGACGCCGAGGCGAGCCGGGAGCTTCTCCGGCGAGCACTGGATCTCGGGATCAATTTCGTCGATACCGCAAACGCCTACTCGGCCGGCGAGAGCGAGGAGATCGTCGGCTCGGTCCTCGATTCGTATCGCCGGGACGAACTGGTCGTCGCCACCAAGGTCTTTTTCGACATGCACGACGGCCCGAACGGCGGCGGCCTCTCGAAGAAACACATCATCGACCAGTGCCACGCCAGCCTCGATCGGCTCGGCGTGGAGTACCTCGACCTCTACCAGATCCACCGCTGGGACGAGGAGACGCCGATCGAGGAGACGCTAGAGGCGCTTACGTATCTCGTCGACGAGGGGTACGTCCGGTACATCGGCGCCAGTACGATGGCCAACTGGCAGTTCCAGAAGGCGCTGTACACCGCGGATATCGAGGGCTACGAGCGGTTCGTCTGTATGCAACCGGAGTACAACGCCGTCGACCGACACGAGGAGGCGAACCTCCTGCCGGTCTGTGAGAGCGAGGAGATCGGTGTGATCCCCTGGTCGCCGCTCGGTGGGGGGTTCCTGGCAGGCAAGTACGACCGTGGCGACGAGCCGACCGCAGGACGTGCCACCGACGACGACTACACCGCGGACCGGTTCACCGAGGAAAACTGGGCAGTGCTCGACGCGGTTCGGGATATCGCAGCCGAGAACGACGCTACACCGGCACAGGTAAGTCTCGCCTGGCTCCTCGAACAGGACGTGGTCGACGCGCCGATCATCGGCCCTCGAACGATCGATCACCTGGAGGAAGACATCGATGCGGTCACGCTGTCGCTGAGCGACGAGGAGTGTGCCCGCATCGCGGAACCGAAATACCCGCAATGGCCGGTCCCAGGGAAAGACTGAGAGCGATTCGCGTTCGCAACAGGACACTACGCAGATGACACACAGATGAACGACGACGAACTCACCGACGTACTGGAAGACGCTGGACTCTCCCCTTACCAGGCCGAGGCGTACGTCGCCTTGCTCGAATTGGGAACGGCGTCCGCGACAGACGTCGCGGAATCGTGTGACGTTCCGGACCCACGGATCTACGACGTGCTCCGGGACCTCGAATCGAAAGGCTATATCGAGACGTTCCAGCAGGACAGTCTGACGGCGCGTGCCAGAGACCCAAAGGAAGTACTCGAAGACCTGCGCTCGCGCTCGAACAAGTACCTCGACGCCGCCGAAACCATCGAGGAGCGGTGGGACCAACCCGAGATCAGCGATCACGAAGTCAGTATCGTCAAACGGTTCGAGACGGTTCTCAACCGTGCCCGTGAACTGATCGAGGGGGCGGAGAACCAGATCCAGATAGGGGTCAATACCCAGCAGTTCTACGAACTCGAACCGGCCCTCAGGGAGGCCAGCGAACGCGGCGTCGACATCAAACTCAGTATCTGTACCAAACCGGATGCGGAGATTCCGACACACGAGGAACTAGAGGGTGTCTGTACCGAGGCCCGCCATCGCTCGATCCCCGCACCGTTTCTGGTCCTGGTCGACCGGGCGTGGACGTGTTTCGCTCCACACCGACACTCGATCAGCAACTACGGTGTCCTCGTCAACGATCGAACTCATACGTACGTCTTCCACTGGTTCTTCCTGACGTGTCTCTGGGAGATCTGGGATACGATCTACACACGCCGGAGCCCGGAGACGCCGACGACGTACGTCGATCTCCGCCACGCGGTTCGGGATATCGAACCGTTACTGGACGAAGGTGCTCGGATCGAAGTCGTCGTCGCGGGGTACAAGACCCAGACCAACGAATCGGTCGAGATCACCGGGATCATCACAGACGTCGACTACACCGGGAAGAACATGGGCCGAGTCGAACCGGTCCCGCTGGCACAGTTAGCGGGCCGTGTCGCGGCGACGGTCGTCACCGACGATCGGACATACGAGATCGGTGGCTGGGGGGCCGTGATCGAAGAGATCGAGGCGACCAACATCACGGTCACGGATATACAGTACGAGTAGGACGACCGAAAAACGCTCCCACAGTTTACGCGTTTGAGCGGGATTCTATCCCAAACGATCGTTGTGCATTACCGAGTTTTTATATACTGATAGTTGAGATCGGGGTGTATCTATCAGATATATTCATGTTTGATGGTCCGTTCACAGTCGATTAACAACACCTGTGGTTAATTATGGATAACCTTTAAGTGCTAACCCAGTAAGAACCAGGATAGACATGTCGGACAACGGCACAACAGGTGACAGTGGAACGAACGGTATTTCGCGACGACGGTTTGTCCAAGCGGCTGGGGCAACCGGTGTGGTCGCAGGACTGGCTGGCTGTGCGAGTGACGGGGGCTCCGGCGGAGACGGTGGAGACGGAGGTTCTGGCGGGGACGGCGGTGACGGCGGCAGCAGCGGCGGCAGCGGTGGCAACGAAACGACGACGGTCGAGTGGGGTTTCGACCCCGTCGCAGTCCAGAACAACGGCGACGCCATCAAGCAGGCACTGCGGGACAACGGCCTTCCGGACAACGTCGAGATCGAGTTCGTCCCGCGTGACCAGGACACCGGTGCGGCACGGTCGAACTACAATCGCCTCCTGAGCGCCGGCGAGACGTCGCCGGACATGTTCCTGATGGACAACGGCTGGACGAACATCTTCATCCAGCGGGGACAACTCCAGAACCTCACCGAGACCCTGCCCGAGGAACTCCTGACGGATGTCCAGGACAACTACTTCTCGGCGTTCACCGATACGGCGCGGAACCCGAGCAACGGGAACCTCTTCGGTGTCCCGGTGTTCCCCGACTTCCCGACGATGCAGTACCGCAAGGACCTCGTCGAGGACGCCGGCTACAGTCCCGAATCGAACAACTGGGCGACCGAGCCGATGACCTGGGAGGAGTGGTCCAACATCGCGGCCGACACCTTCGACAATGCCGACGTGGACTTCGGATTCACCACACAGTGGGACATCTACGAGGGAACCTCCTGCTGTACGTTCAACGAGGTCATGTCCTCGTGGGGCGGCGCCTACTTCGGCGGCCGGGACAACCTCTTCGGGCCGATCGGCGACCGGCCGATCACGGTCAACGAGCCCGAGGTCGTCAACTCGCTCAACATGATGCGGAAGTTCGTCCACGACGAGGACTTCGGCGGCGACTTCGAGGGGTACGGCGGCGGGTTCACCCCGACGGAGATCCTCGGATGGAACGAGGAGCCGTCCCGTGCGCCGTTCGCGAGCGGCAACGCCGTCTTCCACCGTAACTGGCCGTACTCGCTCGCGCTCTGTGGTCGGAACCCGGAAGAGACGGAAGACCCGGCACTTGGCGAGGACCTGGGTGCGATGCCGATCCCGTACGCCGTGTCCGAATCCGAGGCCGCACAGCCCGGGACCGGTGGCACGACCTCCGCGCTGGGTGGCTGGCACATGACGGTCAATCCCAACAGCAGCAAGGACTCTGCGGTCACGGAGGTCATCCGTACCGCGATGCAGCCGGACTTCCAGCTCAGGCTGCTGTCCATCCAGGGCTGGCTGCCCCCGCGGCCGGAGCTGTTCAACTCCGACGAAGCACGGAACGTCCCTGTCGTCGGTCGGTACATGGACACGCTGCAGGTCGCCGGGAACAACACGATGCCACGTCCCGTGACCGCCGTCTGGAGCGACCAGTCGAGCAACATCGCCCAGCAGGCCAACCGCGCGGTCGGTCAGGAGACCGACTCACAGTCGGCGATGGACACGCTACGTGAGAGCCTCGTGGAGACCGAGTCGTAACCACTGGGGCCTCGCCTAGCTTTAAACCAATACTGCGTTATTATTGATTATGGAACCTATAGGAGGGATACACGGAAATGAGCACTGATACTGCCGACACGGGGCGTGAGTCCCGGCGTTCCGGCGCGTTAGTGCAAGTGATGCGTTGGATGGAAAACTTGAGCGACACGCAGTACGCCTACCTCTTACTGGTCCCAGTGTTCGTCCTGTTGGGTATCGTCGCGCTATACCCACTGCTCAGGACGTTCGAGCTGTCGCTGTTCCGTCTCTCGACGGACTTCTCGTCGACGACCTTCGTCGGCGTCGGGAACTACGTCGACCTGTTCACCGGTGGGCTGGATCGGTACCTCCCCGGTGGGACCTCGTTCCTCCCGACCGAGCTAACACTGACCGGGATGCTCAACAGCGCCCTGGTCGTCACGATCATCTTCGCCGTGGTGAGCGTCCTCTTCGAGACCCTCATCGGGCTAGGACAGGCGCTCATCCTCGACCAGGACTTCTACGGGCGTCGGTGGATTCGTGCGGCCATCATCATCCCGTGGGCCGTCCCGGTCGTCATTCAGGGGATGATCTTCTTCCTGATGTTCAACTCCAACATCGGGTTCGCGACGCCGTTCCTCGCGGATCTGGGGCTACTCGCGCCGACGAACACGCTCAACGACACCGCCAGTGCGGTGTTTATCATCATCGTCGCCGACATCTGGAAGACCTCGGCGTTCATGGCGCTACTGATACTCGCCGGGCTCCAAAGCATCGACCGCGGGCTCTACAACGTCGCGAAGGTCGCGGGCGCGACCAAGTGGCAGCAGTTCAAGTACATCACCTTCCCGCTCATCCTGCCCACTATCGGGATCGCCGTGCTGTTCCGCTCCGTGCAGGCGATGCGGGTCTACGGTATCATCGATACCGTATCGAGTTGTACCGTCGTTCCGTCGCTGTCCTGTATGGTCGTCGCGACGTTCACGACCCGTGAGGGCGTGTCCGCCTCCATCGCGTTCGTCACTGCGGCGATTATCGGAATAGTTGTGATGGGAATTATCCTCTGGCAAGGGGAGGACGCGATCTAACATGGCAACGACAACTGGCAACACCGACGCGAGTGACGAAGGCGGGATCAGTGGCTGGGCCAAGCGAACGATAGCCAACCCAGACGGCCTCTACAGGTCGCTGTTCTACGCCGCGATGGTGTTTTTCCTCGTGACGACGCTGTTCCCCTTCTACTGGCTCGCCGTCCTGGCAGTCACGCCCGAAGGGAACCTCCTGGCCGGGAGTTTCCTGCCCCAGATCGGTGGGTTCACCATCCCCCTGCCGACGCCGAAGGGGTTCAATCCCGAAGCGTTCATCTCGGTCTTCGAGCAGGTACCGTTCCACCTGTATATGTTGAACAGCTTCGCCCTGGCGGTCACCACGACCATCATCGTCTTGATCGTCGCGAGTCTCGCGGGATACGTCTTCGGCCGACTCCGCTTCCCCGGCCGTGCGCTCCTGATGCTGGGTATCCTGGCGATCAGCTACTTCCCGCCGGCGGCGTTCGTCATCCCGCTGTTCAAGGCCTTCGCCGGCAACGAACCGCTGTTGGTGCCGTTCACGCAGATCCCGCTGTTCACGCCGCCAAGACTGTTGAACACACCGGGATCGATGATCCTTCCCTTCAGCGCACTGTTCATGCCGCTGTCGATCTTCATCCTCACGACCTTCTACGGACAGATTCCCGACGGGTTAGAGGACGCAGCACGCGTCGAAGGAACGACGCGACTCGGCGCGCTGTTCCGGGTCATCATGCCGCTGTCGGCGCCGGGTGTGGCGACGGCGTCCGTGCTGACCTTCATCGCGGTGTACAACGAGTATTTCTTCAGTTCGATCATGGCCACCTCTCCCGAGGCGGCGAAGTGGTCACCGATCGTCGGTGGGATACTCAGCTACCAGACCCAGTACACCACCCAGTACAACCTCATGGCGGCCGCGAGTATCGTCGGGGTCCTCCCCGTCGTCATCCTCGTCGTCGTCGCACAGGAACGCATCGTCAGCGGACTGACCTCAGGAGCACTCAAGGAGTAACACAATGGCACGAGTCAAACTCGAACACGTCACGAAACGCTACGACGATCAAGGTGAAGTAGTCACCGCGGTCGACGACATGAACCTCGACATCGACCACGGCGAGTTCATCTGTTTCGTCGGTCCATCCGGCTGTGGGAAATCGACGACCATGGAAACGATCGCCGGGCTGACCATCCCCTCCGAGGGGCAGATATTCATCGGCGATCGGGAGGTGACGAACCTCCCGCCCAAAGACCGGGGCATCGCGATGGTGTTCCAGAACATCGCGCTGTTTCCCCACATGGACGTCTACGACAACATCAGCTTCGGACTCCGACTCCGAGACTACCCACAGGACGAGATCGATCGCCGCGTCGAGCGAGCGGCCGACATCGTCCAGTTAGAGGGGATGCTCGGGCGGATGCCCGAAGAGATGTCCGGCGGCCAGCGCCAGCGTGTCGCGATCGCCCGGGCGATCGTCCGCGAACCGGACGTGTTCCTGATGGACGAGCCACTGGCGAACTTAGACGCGAAGCTGAAAGTCCACATGCGGACGGAACTCCAGCGCCTGCACAAGGAACTGGACACCACGATCATCTACGTCACCCACGACCAGGAGGAGGCGATGACGCTCTCGGACCGCATCGCCGTCCTCAACGCGGGGAGTCTCCAGCAGATCGCGCCGCCGCTGACCTGTTACAACGAGCCCGACAACCTGTTCGTGGCCGGGTTCATCGGCTCGCCGTCGATGAACTTCGTCTCGGCGACGGCCTCGGAGAACGCGCTGGAAACGCCGAACTTTACGCTAGAGTTCGATCCGACGACCGTCGAGGGCGTCGGTGTCGGTGACGATCTGACGATCGGCATCCGACCGGAAGACATCTATCCGGCCACCGAAAGAAGCGAGGTTCCCGACCCGTCGACGGCGATCCCCACACGGACGGACATCCTGGAACCGATGGGCGACGAGATCTTCGCCTACCTGCTGTTGGGCGAAGGGGAGACCTCGATGGACCAGGAGCGGACGACCGACGACCAGTTGTTGATGAGCATCGACCCCGATTCGGAGATCGCCGAGGACGAAAACGTCGAGGTCGTCATCGACAGGCGGAACGTCCACCTGTTCGACTCGGCCTCGGGTGAGGCGATCGTCCACAAGCTCGAACCGATCGGAGCCGGCGGCGCGACAGCCGGCAGCGAGGCGGAATCCGACGACTAACACACAATGCCTGGTACCCTCTGGTGGAGCCTGATGCTGGTCCTGTTTTTCTTCTGGGCGTACGGCTTCGTGTCGTTCGTTCTGGATCTGAAAAACACGATCATCCCGGGCGTCATCCAATACAGACGTGGCCGCCGCCGTCAGAAGGCACAGCAACAGCACGACGAGGAACGAGAGGAAAAGGAACGACAGCTGTACTGACCCGGTAGCGCTTTCCCAACCTAGTCCACACAACCACCGTCCAGACATGAGTGACCCGTCTTCAGTTCGACTCGGAATCGTCGGTCTCGGAAACATCGCGAATATCCACTGTGACGCGCTCGAAGCGAGTGGGCTCGAAGAGACGCTCGTCGCCGGCGTCGATATCGATCCGGACGCCCGAGCCGCGTTCGCCGACACGTACGGCGTAGACGTCTACGAGGACCACGAGGAGATGTTCGCGGAGATCGACGCCGTCCTCGTGACGACACCGAACCGGTTTCACGAGGAATACGTCGTCGACGCGCTCGCCGCCGGACTCGACGTACTCGTCGAGAAACCACTGGCCCACACCTTGGAGAGTGCGACCCGTATCGCGGAGGCCGCCGAAGACGCCGAGGGGTTCTGTATGGTCGGGTTCCACAAACGGTTCGCGGAACCGGTCGAGGTACTCGACGGCTACCGCCGCCGAGGCGAACTCGGCGACGTGAACCACGTGGAAGCGGACTACATCCGCCGTCGGGGGATCCCCGCCCGAGGCTCGTGGTTCACCCAGAAGTCGGTGTCGGGTGGTGGCTCGCTCATCGATATCGGTGTCCACGCACTCGATCTCTCGCTCTATCTGTCGGGGTATCCCGAAGTCACCGAGGTTTCCGGGGTCACGCGGGCGAACTTCGGCACCGACGACGACTACTCGTACGTCAAGATGTGGGGCGAGGACCAGGGAGCGAGTGGCTTCGACGTCGATGACTCCGTTAGCGCACTCGTCCGGTGTGCGGACGGCACAACGATCTCGCTAGAGGTCGCCTGGGCGAGCAACCGACCGAACAGCCAGCAGTACTACGTTCGTGGCGACGAGGCAGGTGCCGGCCTCGATCTGGCATCGGGTGAGCTGACGCTCTACGAGAGCAGCAGCCAGGGGGGAGACCATCACAGGACCACAGAGATCGAGACACGAGACGGCGGGGCACACGTCGCCGAGACGACCCGGTTCGTCGAGGCCGTCGCGGAGGGGCAAGCCCCCGAGCGAAACACCGTCGAGGAGGCCCTCACTGTCCAGAAAGTCATCGACGGGATCTACCGCTCCAGCGAGGCCGGCGAGGCCGTTCGGATCGAATAACAAACGCTGAAGAAAGACTTAATCCCTCATGCTCTCACAATCCGGTGTATTATGAAGGCAATCGGTGTTCGGCGGGACGGGGACCAACCCGTACTGCTCGAGAAGGAACGGCCAACACCAGAGAAGGGTGAGGCGCTCGTCCGGACGCTACGGGTCGGTGTCGACGGAACAGATCACGAAGTCATCGGTGGCTCTCACGGTGGGTATCCGGATGGGGAAGACCACATGGTGCTGGGCCACGAGGCGGTCGGCGTCGTCGAAGAGCCAAACGGAACGGGATTCGACGAAGGACAGGTCGTCGTCCCGACCGTGCGACGCAAACCGAACGGCGAGACCAACGAGTACTTCCGGCGTGGGGAACCGGATATGGCACCCGAAGGCGAGTATTTCGAACGCGGAATCGTCGGGGAACACGGGTACATGGCCGAGTATTTCACGTCGCCCGCGGACTTTCTCGTTCCGATCCCGGCGGAGTTGGCCGAGTACGGCCTGTTCGTCGAACCGGTCTCGATCACCGAGAAGGCCAACGAACACGCGTTCTCGACGCGGGAACCGTTCGAGTGGCGACCGGAGTCGGCGTGTGTCCTCGGCAACGGGTCGCTGGGACTGCTCACGCTCTGGATGCTCCAACAGAAGTTCGACCGAACCTACTGTGTCGGCCGGCGCGATCGGCCGGACCCGACAATCGAGATCATCGACGAACTCGGTTCGACCTACATCGATTCCCGGGAGACGGCTGTCGACGAGATTCCGGAGGCCCACGAGTCGGTCGACTATATCTACGAGGCGACCGGGTTCGCCCCCCACTCCGTCCAGACCGTGCAGGCACTCGCGCCGAACGGGGTCGGTGCCCTGCTCGGTATCCCCGAACCGTGGGACTTCGAGATCGACGGCGGGTCGCTTCACAACGAGATCGTCCTGCACAACAAGTGTCTCATCGGGACTGTCAACTCACACATCACCCACTTCGAGGACGCCGTGGAGACGCTCTCCGAGGCACCGAACTGGTTGCTCGACGACCTGATAACGACGGTCGCGGAGCCGACCGATGTCGCACCCGCTTTCGAGAACGACGACGACCAGATCAAGGCGGTCGTTGAGTTCGACTCGTTGTGAACGCGCGCGAGCAGGATACCCCTATCCA
Source organism: Haloarcula montana (assembly GCF_035666295.1). NCBI lineage: Archaea > Methanobacteriati > Methanobacteriota > Halobacteria > Halobacteriales > Haloarculaceae > Haloarcula > Haloarcula montana. The sequence goes on along the minus strand of NZ_CP142027.1, from coordinate 2,847,743 downwards.
GGCAGATAATTCGGTGTTTTTCGAAGTGGAATTATCGATTCGGGCCGATTCCAGGACACGGCGAAGAAGGATTATTTCGATACCGAATACCAATTAAAACCGCAAGATGGCAGCGGTATCTGGTGGTCATTTCTGTAAGTCAAACGGCTGTTGTTGTCATACAGAAGTATTAAGTGAAATTCCTCAATATGAAATCGTGAGGTATTGGTGCAACCATGACTGACGACAACTCTGACAAGCGGATTTCGAGACGAAACGCGCTGCGCATCGCGGGTGCTGCTGGCGCTGCATCACTGGCTGGCTGTGGTGGTGACGGTGGCTCCGGTGGGGACGGTGGCTCCGGTGACGGCAGCTCAGGAGACGGGAGTTCCGGTGACGGTGGCTCCGGAGATGGCAGCTCCGGCGACGGTGACTCCGGCGGAGACGAGCAGACACAGACAAACGCGTTGGAAGTCGCCCACTGGTGGGGAGAGGGCGACGGTCTGGAGGCCATCCAATCGGTGATGGACGCCTTCACCGAGAAGTATCCGTACGTCGACTTCGACGACAACCTCATCGCCGGCGGTGCCGGGCAGAACCTCCAGTCGAACATCCGGACCCGGATCCAGAACGGCAACCACCCGAGTACCTGGCAGAACTGGCCCGGTGCGGCACTGACGCCGTATACCGATGCCAACCTGCTCGAAGATATCGAGGAGTCCGTCTGGAACGAGAACAGCATGAAGGATGGGTACCTCGCGGGTCCCCAGGCCGCGGCACAGCCGGCCGGGAACTACGTGACGGTGCCGTTGAACATCCACCGGATCAACAACCTGTTCTACAACGTCAGCGTCATCGAGGACGCTGGTGTCGATCCGTCCAGTCTGAGTTCACCGTCGGACGTTACCGACGCGCTCCAGGCCGTTTCGGAAGCAGGCTACACGGGGATGGCCCACCAAACCAACGCGCCGTGGTCGACCGTCCAGCTGTTCGCGACGGTGTACCTCGGTGTCACCGACGCCGAGACGTACGCCCAGACCTTCGAGGAGGGCCAGATCGAGGCCAACCGCGACTCGCTCGCGGAGGCACTCGACATCGTTCGGGACTACAGCGAATTCTACCCCAGCGACGCCGGTTCGATCTCCTGGACCGAAGGGAACTCCGAGATCATCAACGGTAACGCCGGCTTTATCCACCAGGGTGACTGGGCGGCAGGGACCTACGTCACGACTGACGGGTTCAACTACGGCGAGGACTGGGACTACATCCCGTACCCCGGTACGGAAGGCTACTACTCGCTGAACATGGACTCGTTCCCGTACCCGGTCGACAACCCGTCACCGGAAGCGACGACGCTGTGGTGCCGGTTCGTCGGGACGACAGAGGCACAGGAGATCTTCTGCCCCGGTAAGGGTGCGATTCCGCCCCGTGGCGACGCCTCGACCGAGCCGTTCAACGACTTCTCGGCCGACCAGATCGAAGACTTCCAGAACAGCGACGCACAGCCCCGGTCGCTGGCACACGGTCTGGCGGCACCGCCCGAAGTCGCCTCCGGCGCGAACTCGGCCGTCTCCTCGTTCATCAGTGGTGCCTCGAACGAAGAGGTCCTCAACCAGATGGTCAACGCCTGGAGCTAACGACGGCACCTCGTTCACCGGACTTTTTATCGCTCGATCGGAGAGCGGTAGCATTATACGGTGTCCAGAGAGCCTTGTAGACGAACGCGCTCGGGACGGTCCCGAAATATCAAATACGCGGTACGGTAACTGGGGAGGTAAGCGATGGCACGCTTGACACTCGATAAGGTAACGAAAGTATTCGACGACGACGGCGAGCGGATCGTCGCTGTCGACGACGTCTCAGTAGAGATCGGCGACGGTGAGTTTCTGGTACTGGTCGGCCCGTCCGGCTGTGGGAAATCCACGACACTCCGGATGATCGCGGGCCTGGAAGACATCTCTGACGGCGAAATTCGGCTGGGTGAGACGGTCCTCAACGATATCCCGGCGACCGACCGAGACATCGCGATGGTGTTCCAGTCCTACGCGCTGTACCCACACATGAGCGTCAAGGGGAACATGGCGTTCGGACTGGAAGAGGCGACGGACATGCCCGACGACGAGATCAGCCGCCGGGTCGAGGAGACCGCGGAGCTACTGGGGATCGGCGATCTCCTCAACCGCGAACCCTCCGAACTCTCCGGAGGCCAACAACAGCGAGTCGCACTGGGTCGGGCGATCGTGCGCGAACCCGAAGTGTTCCTGATGGACGAGCCCCTGGCGAACCTGGATGCGAAGCTCCGGGCAGAGATGCGGACCGAGCTCCAGCAGATCCAGAACAACCTCGGGACGACGACGGTGTACGTCACTCACGACCAGGTCGAAGCGATGACGATGTCCGATCGGATCGCTATCCTCGACGAGGGTATCCTCCAGCAGTGTGGCACCCCACTGGAGTGTTACCACCAGCCGAACAACCTCTTTGTCGCCGGATTCATCGGCGAACCGTCGATGAACTTCTTCGACATCGAGCGCCACGGCTCGATCCTGGTCGCCGACGACTTCGAGTACCCGCTCTCGGATACGACTGTCTCGAAACTGGGCAACACCACGGATCTGACACTGGGTATCCGGCCGGAAGACGTCGTGCTCAAATCCAGCGTTGAGTCGGACACCGACTACCACGCGATCGTCGATGTCGTCGAACCGAAGGGCGACGAGAACGTCGTTCACCTCGTGTTCGAGGGGAACGACCCCGAAAACGGGACGTTCAAGGCAGTCATCGACGGAATGAAAAGCGTCAACGCGGGTCAGCGGATCGTCGTCGGGTTCCCGGAAGACGCGATCCACGTCTTCGAGGCGTCCAGCGGCAAAGCGCTTCGGAACCGTGAACTCGACGCCGCGGAGTCGCCCCGGATTCAGTAGCAGGTGAGAACTTCTTTGTAGCTTTCCGGTGAACCCTCGGATATGCCCGACGACAGTCTCGAAGCTGCGCTCGAACGTGTTATCACACGGTTCGATCTGGGCGAATACGAGATGGCCGCCTACATCTGTGTTCTCGAACACGGCGAGCTCACAGCTTCCGAGATCGCCGAACACACCGATATCCCACAGCCACGGGTGTACGATACCGCTCGAAGTCTGAGCGCTGTCGGCCTCGTCGAACTGGAAGAGTCACGTCCGATGAAGGTCCGTGCGATCGACCCCCGTGAGGCGTTCGGTGATATCCAGGAGTCGCTCGATTCGCTCGTCGACGACCTCGCGGATCGGTACACGGCACCGGCTCGTGAACCAGAGGCAGTCTCACTCGTGAAATCCCGCCCGACGATTCTCCGGTACCTCGAAGACATCATCGACGCGGCCGAGTACGAACTCCTGTTGTCGCTGACGCCGTCGCTCCTCGGTCGCTTCGAGGAGCGACTGGCCGCCAAACGCGACTCCGGTATCGCGACGGAAATCCTCATCTCGCCGGCGGATCAGGCCCCGGACCCGGACGAGTTCGATTACACGTCGGTCGCGACGACCGCCATGGGTCGTCGCGGTGTCACGACGCCGGTCGTCGCGGTCGCCGACGGAAACTACTCGATGTATGCGACACGGGAGAGCATTAGCGGGAACACGGACCGCTACGGCGTCGTTTTCAACCGCTCGGAACTGGGCTTTCTGGTCTCCGGCTTCCTCAATACCGTGCTGTGGACGACCGGTGAGATCATCGCAACCGACGACAGCGACATCCCGTTCCCGCGCCGGTATGGGACCATCCGTCGTGCGATCTCCGATGTGACTTCGATCGAAGGCGAGTTCTACGCGACGATCGAGGGACGGGACGTCGAGACGGGGGATCACTGGGTTATCAGCGGCCGCGTCACCGAAGCGTCGTTCGGCTCGAACAGGGAAATCGCGACGATGGTCGTCGAGACGGCGGACGGCCCGGTCGACGTTGGTGGACAGGTGGCCGCCTACGAGGACATCGAGGCCTACGAGATCCGTATCGGTCGTGACGAACCACCCGGAAAGTAACACATCGGCTATCGGGCTTGAAACGGACGTGGGGGTGGGAGGCCCACGACGAGGCTCGAAGCGAGCCTCGGTCAGAGGCATCGTGTGGGGATGTCAGGCTGTCTGGGACCACACCGACAGCGGTCGCATACGACAGCAGGGACCCGGCGTGGCTCCGGACAGCAACCGTGGCTGCACAGCGATCGGTGAAAAATCCCACAGTATCTCAGCGGGGAACAGTCGATCCAGCACGAGGGATTCCGACCTGAGTGGAAAGTGATATGTACTGTCGGATCGACGTAAACGACGACGTGGCTATGTCCGGACAGCGGCCGATACGGTACGTCTGTACGTCGTCGGTTCGTGAGGATCTCGTCTGTGCACTCGGTGAGATGTCGAGGACGACAGGCGAGTTGCTCGAAACGCTCGATGCCAGTGAGTCCGCGGTGTACGACGCGCTGTCGAACCTGGAAGAGAAGGGGCTCGTCGATTCCCACCGGGACGGCTGGAGGCTGACAGGTGGCGGCCAACTCGTCGCGGACGCACTCGGTCGGATACGTGACACCGAGTCGCTGCTGGCAGACGACGAGGACTACTGGAACGACCACGATACGAGGGTGCTCCCGCAGGTGTACCGCTGTCGGCTGCCGGAGTTGGGCGACTACGAGATCCTGCGGGCCCACGAGTCGGACCTCAACAGACAGGTCAGACAGATCGCCAGCCGGATCGACGCCGTCGAGGCCTGTGATATCGTCTCGCCAGTCTACCACGAAGCTTACGGCGATGCGATGCCGGACCACGAGGACGCACGGCTCGTCTTGAGTACGGACCTCGTCGAGGGACCCAGTCCCGAACGACACCCCCACTCGTCATGGGAATCGACCGCTGTCCGTATCGCCGACGTACCGTTCGCACTGGGAGTCTCCGAGGAGTGGACGATCCTCACACTGCCCGAACGGAACGGGCAGTGGGCGCGAGCGACGCTGGTCTCGGAGGACGACGCGGCGATCCAGTGGGGACAGGACCTCTTCGAGACGGTGTGGGCCGACGCCACCCCGCCGGAAGAAAGTCATTTCGTTGACTAGAATTTCGGCGAACCTAAACATTCAAGGCTGCATAGTCCACACAGTCACTCAATGAGCCAACAGCGCCATCGGACAGCGCCAGCGGAGTACACGTTCGACGATCTGGCAGTCGTAATGGGGACGTACAACGAGGCCGACGCGATCGGGACGGTCCTCTCGGACATCGAGAGCGTAACCGACGGCAAGGCGGACGTGGTCTGTGTCGACGGCTCCAGCGACCGGACCCCGGAGATCGCACGGGACCACGGTGCGACGGTCATCGAACAGGAGCCACAGGGATACGGTGTCGCGGTCCGCGAGGCCGTCCTGACGCCGGATCGGCCCGTCGTCATCACGACCGACTGTGACGACACCTACCCGATGGAGCGACTTCCCGATTTCCTGGACGAGATCAACGACGGGGCCGACGTGGTCAGCGGCGATCGGCTCTATCACGGCGCCGAGGAGATGCCGGCGATGAACCGCCTGGGCAACGAACTGTTCGCACTCGCCGGGAGCGTCCTGATGGGCAAGCGGGCACACGACATGACGACCGGGATGCGGGCCTACCGGCGTGAAATCGTCCAGAAGATCCGCTGGACGGAGAACACCGGTCTCTCGGCGGAACTGCTCATGCGACCCCTGATGCGTGGCTACGACGTCCGCGAGATACCGATCGAGTACGACGAACGGAAAGGTGAGACGAAACTCGACCCGTTCTCGGGTGGCGCCGAGATCGCCGGGTCGATCGTCCGGGTCGCAGTCGAAGAGCGACTCCGATAACTCATTCGGGCGGTCGCCGGTAGCTCTCTGTCCCGCCCGGATACCCTTGCGGGTTCTCGATCCCCACCAGTTTCCCGCCGGTCGGGGAGGCATACAGCGCGAACAGTAGGTCGTTGACCAGATAGTACCGGACCCGCTGTCGGGGTTCGCCGCCCGGGTCCGGTTCAGCGATCTGGACACCCATCGCCCGGAGCATCTCGTCCTGTGTCGGCCGATCGAGTTCCGTGAACGGCTTTTCCTCCCAATCGCGCGTGTAGGCATCGAGCGCGTCGACAGCGTCGGCGATTGCCCCGGCGCGTTCGGCATCGTCGGCCACGCGACCCGCGAGATAGTCGTCGACGAAGCCGTCGATGCCGGAGAGTTCCGAGGGGTAGACGACGTGGGCGACCGCCCTGATCGTCGCGCGTTCGTGGGGACCGACCGGTGAGTCGTCGGGTTCTCCGTCGGTTTCAGTACCGTCACCGTCGTCGCCCGCCCACGAGAGCGCCGCTGCGCCGCCGCCGACCGTGATTCCGGCCGCGGTCAGTGCTGCCAACGCGTCGCGTCGGGTGAGTTCAGTCATGCTGTCTCCATCGTCGCGTTCAGACTGATCGGCTGTCGGTAGCTGCCAGGGATATAGGCCGCTTCCCCGCCACAGCGGAACTCGTTGTAACAGACCTCCAGTTTCGGTGTGAGCGTCCGGACCCCCTCCCCCGTCCGGTCGACCGGGAGGTCGACTCTGTAGGTCACGCCGACACCGGAGCCGTAGTCGACGAACATGTATAGCTCGACGGACCCACGCTCCGGCGTCGGAATCCCGATCGGTCGCTGGACGCGCGGGCCGGTCAGCGTCGTCAAGTTCTCGTCGGTCCGGAGCGACAGCGAGACCGACTCGTTGCCCGCCACGGTCGCGTAGTCGCTCTCTCCGTCCGCCGAGAGGCGCATCGAGACCAGTTCCGTCTGTGGCGGGAGCGTCGCGGAGAGGCTCGTCGTCACGGCGCTTCCCTCGGCCACGCGGACACGCTGGACCCGGGGTTCGACTGACCGGCCCAGGAACGGAACCCATTCGCCACGGTAAACGTATCGATGGTACTGTCGATCGGGATAGGCGTCGACGACGGCGAACTGCCGGTGTTGCATCGCGTACACCGTCTCGCCGTCGAACCCGGGATCGTTGCGCAACGGTTGGAACGGGTGGTTGAGCCAGTCGCCGTAGGTGGTCGGGAGGAAGACGACGCTGTCGGTGAAATCACGTTCCTCGAAGGGCTCGTAGGCGACCTCGTACTGCTGGGTCACCTCGTAGTTGTCGCTCAGGGGCTCGTTCGCTGCGGCGACGCTCACGGGACCGACGACGGCTGCGAGGACGAGGAGAAGGGCCGCGACCGCACCGCGGCGTCGGGCCGGTGCGACGCGATCGCTGATCGCCGCTCGGGACCAGTCCCACGTGGCCCGCACTCCAACCGCGCCAAACGCCGACAGCGGGACGAGCAGATCGACGTGGTAGAACGGTCCCAGGAAGCCCACGAGGCCGTCCGTCGGGTCCGCCACGTCCCCGAGCATGTTCATCGTCCCCCAAAAGTAGAAGTTCCCGAGCGTGACCGTCACCAGCACGCCCGCGAGCGCGATCGTCCGCGCGTCAGTTCCCCGCCTGTAGGCGACGCCGAGCCCGAGCGCGGCCGCGAGCGTCCCGAGCGGGCCGGCGACGAGCCACCGGGTGAACAGTTTCGAGAGGAGTTCGGCGTTCGCCTGCAGTGACAACGCCGGCGTGAACTCCCGGGAGTAGCCCGCGATCTCGTGGTAGCCGAACCCCAGACCGTCCTGCGGGGCGAAGGCCTGGTAGGGGAACACGAACGGCGATCCGGTGACGACGGCGTTGTAGCCCAACGCGACGGCGACACCGGCCAGGCCGAAAACGCCGGTGAGCCCGACGCGTTCGACGACGGGGCGCTCCAGCGTCCGCAGCGACCACAGTGCGTGACAGATGAAGGGCGCAGCGAACAGCACCGACGTGTACGGCCTGGCGAAGAAGGCGATCCCGATAGCCGCCCCCGCGATCGCCCCGGTCCGTCGGCTCCCCGTCCGATCGGCGTGGAGGTACGCCGCGGCGAAAGCCACGTTCCAGAACGTCGTCGGGATGTAGGAGAGAAACACCGACGCGTTCACCAGAAAGAGTGGCGACCCGAGCACGAACCCGGTCGCAAGGACGCCGGTCCGGCCGTCGAACACCTCGCGTGTCGTCTGGTAGGTCAACGCCAGCACACCCGTCGCGATCAGGCCGAGCGCGACGCGATAGCCGCCGAGCAGTTTCCCCACGGCGAACATCGCCGCCGGCACGGGTGCGTACTTCGAGTAGAGGCGGTCCCCGTCCTCGACGAAGAACCACGGGCGAAACGTCTCCTCGACCGGTGGATGGAGATACAGCTTCCCCTCCAGCAACATCGCCGCCTGCTGGAGATAGACCGCCTCGTCGTGGTTCGACGTGTGATACGGGAAGACGACCGTCGCGAGCAGGAAGACCAGGAGACCGCCGGCGGCGGCCAGGAGCATCGCCTGGACGCGCGGGTTCCGCAGTCGGCTCATTCCGTGGGATACCAGGCCAGTTCGTGATCGGCTGCGAGGTCGATCTCGACGGGCTGGCCGGCCTCGAACGTCTCGACGTGATTGTGCATACAGTGGACCACGTCGCCCGAGTGCAACTCGACGCGATAGACGAACGACGGGCCGTTGTACTGGCGGTGGACGACGTAGCCGTCCGCCTTCGCCTCGCTGGTCGGCACCGCCTTGAGGTCGTCCGGCCGGACCAACACGTCGACCATCGCGCCGTCGTAGGCCTCGACCGGTCCGTTCAGCAGGGTCGTCTCGAACGATCCGAGTCCCGTCTCGATCTTGCCCTCGACGACGCGTGCCGAGAGGAAACTCGCCTGGCCGAGGAAACTCGCGACGAAGCGGCTTTCGGGGTTCTCGAACACCTCGGCCGGGTCGCCGATCTGGGCGATCTGGCCGTCGTTCATGATCGCGACCCGGTCGCTGATCGAGAGGGCTTCCTCCTGGTCGTGGGTCACGGAGATCGCAGTGACGCCGGCCCGCTTGAGGATACGGCGAACCTCCTCGCGCATCTCCACGCGGAGACGCACGTCGAGGTTCGAGAAGGGTTCGTCCAGTAGCAAGACGTCCGGCTCCGGAGCCAGCGACCGCGCCAGTGCGACCCGCTGTTGTTGCCCGCCCGAGAGCTGGCTGGGCATCTTGTCGTGGTGAGCCTCCAGATCGACCAGTTCCAGCAGTTCTGACACCCGCTGGTCGGTCGCCGTCTCGTCCAGGTCGGTCAGCCCGAACGCGATGTTCTCGGCGACGGTCAGATGCGGGAACAGCGCGTAGTCCTGGAAGACGATGCCGACGTTCCGATCCTCGGGCTTCTCGAACGTCGAGGAGTCGGCCGCCGTCTCACCGGCAATGTCGATCGTCCCCGCGGTCGGTCGTTCGAGGCCGGCGATCATCCGCAGCGTCGTCGTCTTCCCACAGCCGGACGGACCCAGGAGCGTGAGCAGTTCGCCGTCTTTGACCGACAGCGAGAGGTCCTCGACGGCGATCTCGGCGCCGTAGTCCTTGGTGACGTCGTCGATCTGTAGGACCGTTCTGTCGGGGTCTTCGACCGCCGCTTCGACGCTCTCGAACTCGGAGAGCTGTTGGGTAGAGTGGTTGGACATAGTTAGCTTCCCTCCTGTCTGAGGATGACCAGCATCGAGAGCCCGGAGACGGCGACCAGAACCAGCGCCGGGACCGCCGCCTGTCCGTAGTAGCCTGCCCCCTGGACGAGCCAGATGTACGTGACGAACGTTTCGAACCCGGTCGGGCGTAACATCAGCGTTGCCGGCAATTCCTTCATCGTCGTCAGGAACACGAGCGCCGCGCCGGCGGCGATTCCGGGCGCGACCAGCGGCAAGACGACCTTCCGGAACGCCGACAGCGGGTTGTACCCCAGCGAGCGGGCCGCCTCGATGTAACTGGGGTCCACCTGGAGGATCGACGATTCGGTCGACCCGACCGCCTGGGGGAGGAACCGGACGACGTAGGCAAACACCAGCAGGATGACACTCTGGTAGAGGAAGGGGACGTACCGGAGTCCCAGATACACCAGCGCCAGACCGAGGACGACACCCGGAACCGCGTAGCCGACGTAGCTCGCGCGCTCGGGCAGGGCCGAACTGGCACCGCTACCCCGGGCAGAGAGGTATGCCAGCGGGAGCGCGGCGACGACACAGACGCCGGCGGCCGCAGCGGCAAGCCACAGCGAGTTCCAGGCGTAGGTCACCTGGAAACTGAATCCGCCACCGCTGTAGCCGGTTCCGGAGCGGACGAGCCACTGCAGCAGGATACCGACCGGTAGCGCCAGACACAGCGCGGCGATGCCGGCACAGAACAACACCGCGGGGACCTTCCAGATCCCGAGTTTGATCTCCCCGGGCCGCCGGCCGCCGCTGTTGACGTAGGCGCCGTCACGGTCGGCGCTGAGCCGAGATTCGACGGCGAGGATCCCCAGTGCCATCACGAGCAACAGCATCGACAGCACCGAGGCGTAGTCCAGCCGGCGGGCGCCGAACTCGTTGTAGATCATCCGGGTGAACACGTCGTACTGCATGATCGCCGGCGTCCCGAAGTCCGAGAGGGTATACAGCGCGACGAGCAGCGCCCCGGCGGCGATTCCGGGCGCGATCTGTGGGAACGTCACCCGCCGGAACGCCTGCCAGCGTGTGTGGTTCAGCGAGCGGGCGGCCTCGACGACGGTGCCGTCGAACGACAGCAGCGAGGCGCGGGTGGTCAGAAAGACGTAGGGGTACGTAAACAGGGTCAACACGAGGATCGCCCCGTGGAGCCCGTAGATCGTCGGGATCTGCTCGATCCCCAGCGGTGCCAGCAGATCGGCCAGTTCCCCGTGTGGCCCGAACGCCGAGACGAACGCGAACGCGCCGATGTAGCTGGGAACGACCAGCGGAAGCGCGGACGTGATCGTCCAGAACCGTTTGAACGGGAGGTCGGTCTGGACGGTCAGGATCGCCAGCGGCACCCCGAGTGCGATCGCGAAGAGGGTGACACCGCCGACGAGGGCCACAGTGTTGAGAGTGACCGAGACGGTTGTCTCGCTCGTCAGCAACTCGACCGCTCGCGCGAACTCGATCTCGCCGGCCTGGAGGAAGAGCCACACCAGCGGCGAGAGGACGACGAGCGAGATAGCGAGCGCGACGACCGACAGCAGAGTCGGGGCGGTCCCGTCGCTGTCGGTCGCGCTCGCTTGCTCTTTCAACCGTTCGTATCGATCACTCGTTCCCATCGCTTAGAGGACGCCCGCGTCCCGCAGGAGATCGACGGTCCCCGCCACGTCGGCCAGTTCCGTCAGGTCGATGTCCGGGGGGTTCAGGTCGTCGACTCGCGGAAGGTCCCCGACCGGCGCGACGCCGTCGATCATCGGGTAGGCGAACGTCCGCGTGGCGAAGAACTCCTGGGCCTCCGCCGAGAGGACGTGCCGGACGAAGTTCGCCGCGAGTTCGGCGTTGTCGGTCCCGTCGACGATCTCAAGTCCCGAGACGTTGACGAGCGCGCCCGCGTCGCCCTCCGTGAACGCGAGCGAGAGCGGCGCGTTCTGGCGGGCCGATCGGACCCGAAGCGAGTAGTAGTGGTTGGCGAACCCGGCGGCCAGTTCGCCGTCCGCGACGGCGTTCGAGACCCGGAACTCGTCGGGGTACTGGCTGATCCCGTGGTCCTGCATCGCCTGGAGCCACGAGCGGGTCGCGTCCTCGCCCCGTAACAGTTGCATCGCCGTGATGAACGACTGGAACGCGCTGTAACTGGGACCCCAGCCCATCGCTCCTTCGAGGGCGGCCGTCTCCGGGAACTCCTGGACCGTCGACGGGATGTCCGACTCGGAGAGCTGGTTGGTGTTGTAGGGGATCGCACGGGCACGGCCGGCGATACCGACCCACCGTCCCTGGTCGTCCTTGAACTCGTCACGGACGGCCGAGAGCGCTTCGGAGGGGAGTTGTGCGGTCGCCCCAGCGTTGGCGACGGCACCGAGCGAACCGGCGTCGACCGCCATGAACACGTCGGCCGGGCTGGCGTTTGCCTCCGTCTCCTGGATGATCGTGTTCGCCAGATCGCTAGAGGGTTCCAGTCGATGATTCGCCGTGAATCCGTCATATTTCTGCTCGAAGAGGTCGATCAGCTCGACGTAGAGACCGCCTTCGCCCCCGCCGAGATACAGCGTCAGTTCACCATCCAGATCCGGAAGGTCGTCGATGGATGTCCCGCCGGGTGCCGCGCGCTGGTCGACGAGCGGACCGGAGCCACGGAAGTTGGCGAGCGTGACTTCGCCGCCGGGGGTGTCGGTACTGCTGGAGCCACCGCCGGAGCCGCTCCCACCGTCGGAGCCGCTTCCGCCGTCAGAGCCGCTGGTCTCGCTTCCGAAGATGCTCGAACAACCGGCCAGCGCGGTCGTCGCCGCCGCACCGCTGGCGACGAGGAACCGTCGCCGGGACGTATCGAGATGAGTGTTGTCGGTCATGATCTGTCGATATTTCTTTAGGTTTGCCTAAATGGTTTGTGTTTTAGTCGTCCGCTGCCGCCGGGACCCGGCCCGCTTCGGTGGATTCGACCACGTCGAGACAGTCCAGCCAGTCGAGCATGAACTCCCCGCAGTAGTTAAGGAAGGCACCGTTTTCCCAGTCGCTGAAATCGCCGGTGGCCATCGCGGTACCCATCGCTTCGAACACCTCGGCGTAGGAATCGGCGTCGTCGCCGACCGCGTCGATGATCTCCCAGACGTGTTCGTTGAGTTCCAGCCCGTGGACCTCGTTTGTCAGGTCCGAGAACGTCGATCGCGGGGCCTTGTTGTGTTCACAGAGCGGATCGCCGTTGTATATCTGCTTGCCCAACACGTCACAGGCCCGTTTGAGGAACAGTCCGGACCAGATGTCGTCGAACCGGCCCACGTCCCACTCGTTGTCGTCCATCGGCAGTTGATAGAACGCCGGAACGATTTCCCGACGGAAGGCCAGGTTCATCGAGCAGACGGTGAGGTAGTTGCCCTCGGCGGCCACGAAATCGGTGCCGAAGTCACTCGCCTCGGTCCGGGTCTGGGCCTGTCCCTGGAGGTCGCCGTCCATCAGGATACGGACGGCGTCGAGGTCGGGAACGTTGGTCCACAGCCCCTGGGAAGCGACCACGTCGTCGACGTAGGTGGACTCGGTCTCGACGGTCTCGTCCATCGCCGCGTAGGGGTAGCCACGCGGGTAGAGGCCGTGTTCGTCCTCGTTCTGGTAGAGGACGTTGACCCAGCGCTCGTCGGAACTGACCGTCTCGATCTGGCCCTCGAACGCGAGGTTTTCCATGTGGGTACCGAAGAAGTCCACGTCCTCGTGTGGAGCCGTGTCGTCGTCGATGAACACGCCGTACTCGAACTTGTTGGCCCAGAGATACAGCAGTCCGAAAGAGGTCTGTGCGTGACTGGCCTCGGGGATCAGATCCGCGTACTCGGCGGCGCCGTGGTCCGCGAACCACTCGTCGCGGGCGGCACCGTCGAAGATAGCACCGTCGACGCCTTCCTCGTCGAGCATCGCTTCCATGCCCTCTGTGTCACAGAACTCCTCCGTGACGAGCACGAAGAAGAGCCGATCGGTCTCGAATCCGTGATCGCGGGCGTTCTGTACGTAGGTGCGCAAACAGTCGGGGTTTCGTATCGTCGGGATGACGACACAGATGTCCGAATCCATCGGTAGTACCACCTCTTTAGGCAACCCTAAAATGTCTGTCGCAATCGAATCGGTGCCCACGTGTGTACCCCTCCGATCGTCCCCAGCCGAAACTATCAACAATCTATACTTTTCGAGGCGAACTATTATTTGGCTGTGCTCTGCCTGTAGACGTAAGAGATGAGTACGGGAACCGAACGAGGACGGACGAGTCTGCTATGAATCTGGACAACCAGACCTGTGTCGTTACGGGCTCCTCACGGGGGATCGGCCGGGGCATCGCAAAGGACCTCGGCGCCCACGGCGCGAACGTCGTGGTGAACTATCGATCTTCCGAGCGGGAGGCGGAGGCAGTCGTCGACGAGATCCGCGAGGACGGCGGCACCGCCGTCGCCGCCCAGGCCGACGTCTCGAAGTTGGAGGAAGTCCGGGCGATGCAAGCGGCCGTGGCCGACGAGTTCGGCGGCGCGGACGTACTCGTCAACAACGCCGGCATCACTATCGACAAGAAGTTCGAGAACATGACCCGCGAGGACTGGGAGACGGTCATCGACGTGAACCTCGGCGGCGTGTTCAACTGTACGAAGGCGTTCTACGACGATATCCGTGACGCCGACCACGGCCGTCTTATCAACATCTCCAGTGTCGTCGGTCAGCAGGGCAACATCGGCCAGGCGAACTACGCGACTACGAAGTCCGGACTCTTTGGCTTTACCCGGACGCTCGCCCTGGAGTTGGCACACACGGGGTCGACCGCCAACTGCGTCGCACCAGGCTTCGTCAAGACCGATATGCTCGAAGAGGTCCCCCAGCGCGTCCAGGAGAAGATCCTCCGGGAGATCCCGCTCGACCGGTTCGCCCGCGTCGAGGATATCAGTGGGATCGTCCGGTTCGTCGCCAGCGAGGAGTCCAGTTACATGACAGGCCAAGTACTCGGGGTCAACGGCGGCATGGAGTGGTAACATGAGTCAACAGGAAGAACCAGACGACGAAGAAGCGACAGATCCGGTCGAAGAGCTCCGAGAGAAACGAGAGGAGGCACGCCTGGGGGGCGGAGAGGCTCGCATCGAGGCCCAACACGGGAAAGGCAAGATGACCGCCCGCGAGCGGATCGATTTCCTCGTCGACGAGGGGACGTTCAACGAGGTCGATCCCTTCGTCGAACACCGCTCAACGAACTTCGGGATGGAGGACAAACGCTACCCCGGCGACGCCGTCGTCACCGGCTACGGCGAGGTCGACGGCCGGAAGGTGTTCCTATTCGCCCACGACTTCACCGTCCTCGGGGGGTCCGTCGGCGAGGTCGTCGCCGACAAGATCTGCAAGGTGATGGACAAGGCCATCCAGAACGGCGTCCCGGTCATCGGCCTGAACGACTCCGGCGGCGCACGCATCCAGGAGGGGGTCGACTCGCTCGTCGGCTTCGCCAAAATCTTCGAGCGCAACACAAAGGCCAGCGGACTCATTCCCCAGATCTCGGCGATCATGGGGCCGTGTGCCGGCGGTGCGACCTACAGCCCCGCGCTGACGGACTTCACGTTCATGGTCCAGGACACGAGCCACATGTTCATCACCGGCCCCGACGTCATCGAGACCGTCACCGGCGAGCAGGTCTCGAAGGAGGAACTCGGTGGGGCCAGTTCCCACTCAACGAAATCCGGCGTGGCCCACTTCTCGTACCCCTCCGAGGAGGAGGTCTTAGAGAACATCCGCCGGTTGCTCTCGTATCTCCCCCAGAACAACATGGAGGACCCGCCCTCGGTCACCCCGTGGGACGAACCCGACCGCGAAGTGCCCGAGGTCACCGACATCGTCCCCTCGGCTCCCCGGAAACCCTACGACATGACTCAGGTCGTCGACAGCATCGTCGACGAGGGATCGTTTTTCGAGGTCCACGACAACTGGGCGCGCAACGTCATCACGGGATTTTCGCGGATGGACGGCAAGGCTGTCGGCGTCGTTGCCAACCAGCCCCGGGTCAGCGCCGGCACCCTGGACATCGACGCCGCGGAGAAGGCCGCCCGCTTCGTCCGGTTCT
Organism: Haloarcula montana; assembly: GCF_035666295.1. Classification (NCBI taxonomy): domain Archaea; kingdom Methanobacteriati; phylum Methanobacteriota; class Halobacteria; order Halobacteriales; family Haloarculaceae; genus Haloarcula; species Haloarcula montana. Next base: position 2,832,163 of record NZ_CP142027.1, on the reverse strand, counting down.
GTGACTCCTTTAACATCCCGATCCTCACCTTCGTCGACGTCCCTGGATTCATGCCCGGGACCGACCAGGAGCACAACGGGATCATCCGCCGTGGCGCGAAACTCATCTACGCCTACGCCGAGGCGACGGTGCCGCTGCTCTCGGTGGTCGTCCGGAAGGCCTACGGCGGTGCCTACATCGTCATGTCCTCGAAGTTCCTGGGCAGCGATGTCAACTACGCCTGGCCCGGGTCGGAGATGGCAGTGCTCGGTCCCCGTGGTGCGGTCAACATCCTCTATCGGAAGGAGATCGCCAACGCCGACAACCCCGACGCCAAGCGTCAGGAACTGATGGACGAGTTCCGCGAGGAGTTCGCCCACCCCTATGGGCCGGCAAAGCGCGGCTACCTCGACGACGTCATCGAACCGAAAGACACCCGGAAGCGACTCATCGAGGATCTGGACCTGCTCCAGCGCAAGCGCGAGGAGACCCCGCCAAAGGACCACGGGAACATCCCGCTGTAACCGGTCGAACCGCGAGAATCAGTTGCCGATCGTTTCCACAGGGGTCGACCGGCTGATCAGTGAAACTCCTGAAGCACTTCGAGATCTCTCGTCGTCTGCATGAACTCCGCGAGCGGGGCGGCCGTCTCACAGCCGTGACAGTCGAAGTCGGCGTCGGGCGCCGCGAGATCGCCGACCTGAGCTTCCCAGTTCGCCTCGCAATCGGGACACTGCAGAGTGACCCATGCTTCCTGCATGCCTGTGAGTGACAGACAGTCGGTAAAGAATCTTGTGTGGGTTCCCGTCTCCCGAGACCGTCACGGCCGAGAATTAGGCACGCCTAAGATTGAGAAAGCTTAAGATAGTTAGGTGAGCCTAAAACAATATGGGTCTCCGTGGCTTCGTTCGATCAAGCGGGAGTGGACTGTCAGGATCGGTAGTGAACTGTTCCCACGGGAGCGGGAGTGTTCAGTGGACCCGCTTTGCTGGACACGCGAAACCAACTGGGTGATATCCGATGAACTGCTCCGACTCGCCGACGGCTGGTACCGACGCCGAGAGAACGACGGACAGCGCCAGAGCAACAGCGCATATGTCGGACGGACTTGTCCTGTAGCGATGGTCGGACACACACTGTTGGACATTCGGACGCGACTGGAGGAGTTGAGTGTGGCCGTCGGTCCCTATCGAGTCGTCAGTGCGAAGACGGGCCACTCCCCCATCCCCGTCAGCGGGCTCCAGTTCCCGACGAGGGCAACAGCAGCAGAGGCAGCCAGTGTCGCGACCGCCTACCGGACCGCGCTCAGGCGGTACGATCCGGCGGTCCACGTGCAAGATCTGATCGTCTGTGATCAGGGACTGTCCCCCACCGAAGAGCAGTTCCCGGCCGAGGACCTCCCCGAGTACTGTCACTCGGTCACGGCCGCGTTACTAGAGATCCTGTCCCGACGGGACGGCCGCGTCCAGCGCAGCGTCATGGACCGGTATCTGGACGCCGCGGAGAACACCCCCGACAGGGACCGACTCTCCTTGCTCCTGATCGAGAGTCTCGCCGAAGCCATCGACGCACACTACACGGCCAGACAGCAGTACGACTTGCTTCGGGCGACCGCGGACCGGTTACCGCGGTCGCCCGGGACGGAGACACCGCTTCGAGACACCCTCTCCGTGTTGCGCTCGACGGACATACTCCGCTCGTTCGAACTCAACCCGGTCCCCGACGACGGGCACCGCGTGACGCTGCACGGCTACCGCGTCGACGACCGGGACGGGGACTGTATCGTCCTGCCCGTCGCCGTCGAACTCCTCCGTCGACAGTCGCCACCGCCGCAGTTTGGCCACGTCGCCCGGACCAGAGACGGGTGGACAGTTCACCTCAGATCTGGAGCGGAGACACCCGAGGGGCCGCTGGCCGTCGTCCCGTCGGGATGACCACCGAAGGGACCGTAACGAATACACCAGACCCCTGAGTGGACGTAGCCATGGGAGTCGCAGTAATCGGCGCGTCGATGACGAAGTTCGGGCAGCGTGACGCCTGGCTCCAGGAACTCCTCACGCAGGCAGGCGAGGAGTGTCTGGACGATGCCGGCGTCACATCCGACGAAGTAGAGCACCTGTACGTCTCGAACATGGCAAGCGGCGAGTTCGAGGGCAAGACGGGCGTCATGAATGCGCTCGCCCACGATCTGGGGCTGCTGCCGGCGTACAGCGAACGGGTGGATCAGACCTCCTCCTCAGGCGGGGCCGGGATCTACGAGGCCTGGCAGTCGATCGCCTCCGGCGCCAGTGAGATGACGCTGCTGGTCGGCGGCGAGAAGATGACCCACAAGACCACGGGCGAGGCGACGGATATCATCGCCTCGATCACCCACCCCGACGAGTACAAACACGGGATCACCCTGCCGTCGTTTGCGGGTCTGACCGCGCGCCACTACCTCGAACGGTTCGACGCGCCCCGGGAGTCACTCGCCCGGGTCGCCGTCAAGAACCACGAGAACGGCGTCGACAACCCGAACGCACAGTTCCAGAAAGAGATTACCGTCGAGACGGCCCTGGAGTCGCCGATCATCGCCGACCCGCTCCGACTGTACGACTTCTGTCCGATCACGGACGGGAGCGCGGCGATGATGTTCACGACCGAAGAACGGGCCGCGGAGATCGCCGACGAGTACGCGGTCGTCTCCGGGATCGGCGGGGCAACCGACACCCACGTCGTCCACGAACGCGACGATCCGACGATCATGGGCGGGGTCGTCGAGTCGAGCAAGGAGGCCTACGAGATGGCCGACCTCGGCCCCGACGATCTCGACGTGGCCGAACTCCACGACATGTTCACCATTCTTGAGTTCCTCCAGCTGGAGGGGATCGGCGTCGCCGACCAGGGGACCGCCTGGGAGATGGCCATGGACGGCTCGACGGCGAAAGACGGCGAGTTGCCGATCAACACCTCCGGCGGACTTAAGTCCAAGGGCCACCCGCTGGGTGCCAGCGGCGTCGCACAGGGTGTCGAGATCTACGAACAGCTCGTCGGCGAGGCCGGCCCGCGCCAGGTCGACGCGGAGACCGGGCTGGCCTGTAACGTCGGCGGCTTCGGGAACTGTGTCATCACCACCATCATGGAGGCCGCAGAATGACCCTGGAAGCCGGTATCTGTCCGAACGGTCACGTGTCGTATCCGACCCATCCGCGCTGTCCCGACTGTGGCGAACCACAGGACGACAGCCTCGACCTCTCGGACCGGACCGCCGAGGTCGTCACCTGGACGAAATCGACGGCGACGCCGCCGGGCGTCCGGGAGCCAAACACGCTGGCGTTCGTCGAGTTCGACATCTCCGATCTGGACACCGACGACGAGTTCGTCCGCGCGCTCGGGCAGGTCACCACCGACGAGGTCGAGACCGGTGACACCGTCGAGCCGGTCTACGTCGAAGAGTTGCGCGACCCCGAGGTCGGCCTCAAGAGTCCGAATCCCGAGAGCCAACCCTGGGACGGCTACCGCTGGGACCCGGTCTGATCGACTCGGTCACGATCCTCCGGTGCTGCCTCCGCTTCGAGTTGCTCCATCCCGTCGGCGACGCTGCGGGGGCCGTCGTCACAGACGTGTGGGTACACCGCCGTCAGTTCGTCGTCCTCGTAGAGAGCTAGACAGACGACCGGGAGCGCAGTCACGGCATCGTCGATCCCGGTGTACCAGTTGTGGCGGTCGTGGCTGTCGAAGGCAGGGGCCAGCGAGACGCCGTGGTCGTCTGCCCACGCTTGGAGGGCCGTCACGGTAGGGAGCGCCGGATCACCGTCGATAGCCTGTCGGACCCAGTCGGTTACCGAGAAATCCTCGAGTACGCCGGCCGTACGGAGCGACTGCAACCGAGCGAGAACTGTCTCCTGGCGCTGTTCAGTGGCCGCCGGAGCGGGCGAGCGAATGTACACCGCTGCTCGGCGAGTATATGTCATGGTATCGTACACCAATTCCTGAGTGTCCTACGGCAGGTGAGAGCATAGCCGTATCGGTGTACGCTCCAGGCATGCTCAGTCGGCCGTCGAGACGGTTCTCGTGTTCGGCCGCCTGGTCTCCGTGTGGGCAGTGAGGTCGGTGAGACAGTCCTCGACCGAGATCGGACCGTCGTCGCCGGCCACGGGCGCGACCTGTCGGAGGTCGCCGTCCTCGTAGACCGCGACACACATCACCGGCATGACCAGTTCCTCGCGTTTCCGTCCGGTCTGCAGGCTGTAACACGTCCGGGTGTCGAAAAACGGCGCGAGCCGAACGCCTTCCTCGCGCGCCCACGCCGCGAACTCGTTGTAGCGGTCCCGTTCGATCCGTTCCTCACAGTCCTCGACGGGAACGCGTTTCTCCCAGACAGTCGTGTCCGTCTCGTCGACGGCGTCGGTCCGTGCCAACGCTTCGAGTTCTGCCTCGATCGCCGTCCGACGCTCACAGGACGGTGTCGGCAGCGAGGCTCTGACGAACAGTTCGACACGCCGTGTTGGAGGACACTCTGTTTCCGGCATCGGTACCTGTATGTCACGTCCCATAATAATAAAACATTATGTTTTTTATATTATATTTAGGCAGTCGCCAGAATCCGGCTTTACGAACCCGCTTCGTCGTCCTCGTCGTCGTTACCATCGGTAGATTCGCCACGGCCAGGGTCGTCGAGATCGTCGAGGTCGTCCTTGATCGAGCGCAGTTCCGCATCGACATCGACGGCGACGTCGTCGGTCTCGTCGTCCGCAGGAACGCCACCGTTCGTCTCCGGGGCCTCCTCGTCGAGGCGCTCTTCGAGGTCCGAACGGAGTTGACGGGCCTCCTCCAGTAGTTCGCGCGCGTCCTCGTCCTCGGGTCGACCCTCGACGGCGCTCTGGATGTCGGTGAGCGCCTCGTCGAGACGCGAGAGTGTCGCCTTGCTCAGTTTCGTCGCCCGGTCTTTCACCTCGGTGGAGGCAGAGCCGGTCGAGGTGGGTCGCCCCTCGGCCATCCGAAGGGCGCGACGGAGGAGTTTCAGCGCCTGGATGTTCGTCTTCAGGATGAGGATCGCGGCCGGAATAGTCACGTCGCTCGTGAACCGCAGCAGTTCCTCCGGCGTCGGCGGTCGCGGGACACCGCTCTCCGTGGTCGGTTCGACCTCCGTCTCGAGTTCCCGGAGCGTCGAAACGAGGTCGGTCAATAGGGCGGTAATGTCCTCGTCCGGACTGGTACTCATGTGTCGCCCTAACAGGGTCGAATACAAAAGTTCGCCTGTCGGTACTCGGGGACTGACTAGGTGTACCAAAACCCTTATGTCTTTAGGGTTGCCTAATCCCGGTAATGGCACCACAGACGGACGACGTCGTATCCGAGGACGACGAGGCGGAGAACCCGCTGGTGACAGCCCTGGACTGCGGGCAAGAGCGCACAGTGTTCACCGAAGATGGAAACACCGACGGCTGGATCGCGACGGACCTCACCGTCGACCTCCGGCAATAGCGCTCCTCGTTTCTCCCTGTCTCCCGAAAAACCGGTCAGTGGATACCGAACCGTCCGCCGGATCGCGCTTACTGGACCAGCGTGTCGTCTTCGAGGTAGTGTTCGATGTGGTGTGCGTCTTCCTCAGTCTGGACGATGATCTCCCGGAGGATCTGAGCGGTCGCGTGGTCGCCGAGGTTCTCGGCCAGTTCGATGTGGTCCCGCAGCGACTCGATCACGTCGCCGAACAGCTCCAGATCGTTCTTCAGGGACGTCCGGATGTCGTAGACATCCTCGCCCTCGGGTTCGACTGTCGCGTGTTCCTCCTGGGCCTTGCCGCCGGCGATCGGCGTGCCGCCGAGAGCCTGGGCGCGTTCCGCGAGTTCGTCGGCGGCTCCCTCGGCGTTCATGGCCGCATCGCCCAGGAACAGATGGAGGTCGCGGAACTCGGCACCCTCGACGTTCCAGTGGTGTTTCTTGAGCTGGTGGTACAGCGTGTACGTGTCCGCGAGATCCTGGTTGAGCGCGGTGATGATCTGCTCGGACTTCTCCTTGTCGAGCCGGAGTTCGTTCTCTTCGACAGCACCGAACTCTCGACGGACGTGTTCTTGTGTCGCCATGTTCGATTTGAAGTATGACCGGCAACCACTTAAGCGTTTGCGAACGAGAAAAATAGATTTTGCGTATCAATAATAATACTTTCCAGTACTGGAGTCGAGTGGCCCACTCACGCTGGCCGAGCGACGATCAACGGAACGGCGTCGGGGTCGATGTCTTCGAACGCGACACGGTCGTCTCGAAGCGTCTGTTCCTGATGGACGGCCGCGACCGCGCCGAGGACGGCCTCCTCCAGATCGAGGTACTCCCCGTACTCCTCCCAGACGCCCGGACGGACCGCGACGATGTAAACTGACTCCGATTGTGCGAGCACCGGCGCGTCGAATCGCTTTCGCCACTCGTAGACCAGTTCGTCGATACCAGGAGCGTCCCGCATCGTCTGTTGGTGTGCTTCGAGCGCGTCACGGAGGGTCGGTTCGGGAACGTCCGATTCGTTCGCCACGCTCCGGATGACCGCGAGGTGGAACGGGTCCAACAGGCCTTCGTCCGTCATAGCGGTCCGTACGTACAGCGCCCTCAAAAGGTCCCCGTCGTCGACGAGACTGACGCTTGCGGACTCGAAACGTACAGAATTTACCAGTATAGTTCCCAACACGTGGGACACCTCGGCAGTTATTTCCACGAGGCACCGGTACCCCCACCTAGAGGAATGGGACGACTATCGACGCTGTTTGCGCCGGAACGAGTCGCCGTGATTGGCGCCACAGACTCGGAAGGGTCGGTGGGCCGTGCGATCACGTCGAACCTGCTCGAATCGTTCGACGGCGAGGTCATCGCGGTCAACCCCTACAAGGAGTCCGCTCTGGGGTTGCACTGCTACGACGAGGTCACGTCGGTCGAGTCGCCCGAGACCGTCGACGTCGCCGTCGTCGTCGTACCGCCGGACGTCGCCGTCGATGCCATCGAAACCGCCGGTGCGGCCGGCATCGAGAACGTGGTCGTCATCACCGCAGGGTTCGGAGAGACTGGCAGCGAGGGGGCCGCTCGCGAGCGGGAACTCAGAGCGGCTGCCGAGAAGTACGATCTCAACCTCGTCGGCCCCAATAGTCTCGGCGTGATGTCGACGCCCGTCGGCCTGAACGCGACCTTCGGCAACGAGATGGCCACCGAAGGGGACATCTCGTTTATGAGCCAGTCGGGGGCCTTCGTCACTGCCGTCCTGGACTGGGCCGCAGAACGCGACGTGGGGTTCAAGGATATCGTCTCGCTGGGGAACAAGGCGATCCTCGACGAGGGCGATTTCATCGCCGAGTGGGGTGAGGACCCCGAGACCGACGTGATCCTGGGCTATCTCGAAGACATCAGCGACGGGACGGAGTTCATCGAGACGGCCCGGGAGGTGACACAGGACACGCCGATCGTGCTCGTCAAGTCCGGCCGGACTGACGCCGGAGCGACCGCCGCCGCCTCACACACCGGGGCGATGGCCGGCTCCGAGCGCGCCTACGAAGCCGGGCTCGAACAGGCCGGCACGGTGCGTGTCGAATCCGTCCAGCAACTGTTCGACTACGCGCAGATCCTCTCGGGCCAGCCGCTCCCGGAGGGCGACGAGATCGCGATCGTCACGAACGCCGGTGGCCCGGGCGTGATGACGACCGACGCCGTCGGCGATTCGGAGCTCTCGCTGGCGGAGTTCGAGGACGCCACCCTGGACCGCCTGGGCGAGGTGATGCCCGACGAGGCCAACATCTACAACCCCGTCGACATCATCGGCGACGCTCCCGCAGAGCGCTTCGAGATCGCGCTGGAGACGGTACTTTCCGACGACAACGTCTCGATGGCCGTCGTCGTCGCCTGTCCGACCGCGGTGTTGTCGTTCGAGGAACTTGCAAGCGTTGTCGTCGAACAACAACAGGAGTCGGGCGTCCCCATCGCGACGACGCTGATGGGCGGGAAATCCGTCGGCGCGGGTCAAGACGTGCTAAGCGAGGCCGGTATCCCGAACTACTTCGACCCTGCACGGGCCGTCGACAGCCTCGACGTCCTCCGGGAGTACCGAGGAATCCAGGCCCGGGAGTTCGAGGAGCCGGCGGCCTTCGACGTGGACCGCGAGCGCGCACGTGAGATTCTCGAATCCGCCACGCGCCGGGACACCAACCGGCTGGGCGTCGAGGCGATGGACCTGCTGGACGCCTACGGTATCCCGACGCCACAGGGTGACGTGGTCACGACGCCTTCCGAGGCCCAGGCCATCGCCGAGGAGATCGGCGATGACGTGGTCATGAAGATCGTCAGCCCGGACATCCTCCACAAATCGGACATCGGCGGCGTCGAGGTCGGTGTCTCCCCCGAGAACGTGCGGGACACCTTCGAGGACCTCGTGGTCCGTGCCCGCAACTACCAGCGGGACGCGACCGTGCTGGGCGTCCAGGTCCAGGAGATGGTCGATCTCGACTCCGGCACCGAAACCATCCTTGGCATGAACCGGGACCCGCAGTTCGGCCCGCTGCTCCTCTTCGGCCTCGGTGGTATTTTCGTGGAGGTACTCGAAGACAACACCGTGCGGGTCGCACCGGTGAGCGAACCCGAGGCACGTGAGATGCTCGACGACATCGAATCGGCGCCGCTGTTGCGTGGCGCACGCGGACGGGAGCCCGTCGACGAGGACGCCCTCGTCGAGACCGTCCAGCGGCTCTCACAGCTCGTCACTGACTTCCCGGCCATCGTCGAACTGGACATCAACCCACTCGTCGCGACCCCCGACGGGGTGCAGGCGGTCGACCTGCGACTCACCATCGACCAGGACGAACTATGACCGACCAGAACACGCTGCTCGTCACGTCTACGGAGGAAGGTATCGGCAAGACCGCGATCACGCTCGCGCTCGCGAAACACGCACACGACGCCGGCCACGAGGTCGGCTACATGAAACCGAAGGGGACGCGGCTCCAGAGCGCCGTCGGGAAGACCCGGGACGAGGACCCGATGCTCGCGCGCAGCCTGCTGGACCTGGACGCGGAGATGCACGAGATGGAGCCGATCGTCTACTCGCCGACGTTCATCCAGGAGGCGATCCGGGGCCGTGAAGACCCCGAGGAACTCCGGACTCGCGTCCTCGACAACTTCGAGTCGCTCTCGGCCGAGACCGACCTGATGGTCGTCGAGGGGAGCGACCGCCTCGACACCGGCGGCATCGTCGACCTGACCGATGTCGACATCGCCGAGGCGATGGACGCCCGCGTCCTGCTGGTCTGTGGCTACGCCACCCCCGGCGACGCCGACGAGGTGCTGGCAGCGGCAGAAACCATCGGTGACCGTCTGGCCGGCGTCCTCTTCAACGGCGTCACCGACACCGCGATGGGCGAACTCGTCGACGACGTGTTGCCGTTCCTCGAAGGCAAGGGCGTCCCGGTGTATGGCTCGCTCCCACGGGTACAGGAACTGGCGGGGGTCACCGTCGAGGATCTCGCCCGGAGCGTGGGTGCCGACGTGCTCACGACGGGCGCCTCGATGGACGCACACGTCGAACGGTTCTCGGTCGGTGCGATGGGCGGCAACAGTGCGCTCGACCAGTTCCGGCGGACCCGCGACGCGGTGATGGTCACCGGCGGCGACCGCTCGGAGGTCCAGACGGCCGCCTTGGAGGCCTCGGGGATCAAGGCGCTGTTACTGACCGGCGGGTTCCGGCCGGCCAGCGCCGTCCTCGGTCGGGCCGAGGAAGAAGACATCCCGGTGTTGCTGGTCCAATCAGACACCCGACGGACGATCGACCGACTGGAAGACGTTCTTCGGTCCGGACGAACCCGCAACGAGGCCACAGTCGAGCGGATGGCGGAACTACTGACTGACGGCGTCGATATCGACAAGCTCCTCTCACTGGAGTGATCCCCCGTTTCGGCTGCGCATCCCCCGCTCGCTGCTGGGGTAGTATGGTGGTGTCTACCACCAATCTCCACGTGAAACGTACCAGATACTTATACGATCGCCCGTCATAATCCAGTCTGGAGCCGCAAGGCTCCGTAGTGTCACACGCTGGGGGCTATCCACCCCCATTCGACCCTTTGTCCGAACGCGGTTCGCCGAAACGGGACTGGCTGGTCTACGCTGCCGCCAGTCTCGCCATCGTCGTCCGGGCCGTCTCGAAGTCCACTGCCGTCTGCTCTCGATTGCCACCAGCGGTCGTCGACGGTCAGTCAGTCGTCGGATTGGAGTTCTGATTTCGTCTGTGCGGTGCCGGCGGCCGTCTCGGTGTCGGTCCCCTCCTCGGCGCGTGCCTTCACGTCCTCGGGGTCGAACTCGTTGGTCTCGGTGTTGGGTTCCAGTCCCGCAGCCTCGACGATCTCCAGATCGTCGGCGGCGGACTGGCCCTCGGTCGTGAGGTAGTCGCCGGTGAGGATACCGTCGGCGCCGGCCTCCAGAGCGGCCACCTGGCCCTCGGTGTCCAGATTCACTTCGCGCCCGCCGGTCAGCCGAACGCGGGCCTCGGGGTGGAGCAATCGGTAGACCGCGATGGTCTTGATGACCTCTTCGGTCGTGATGTCTGGCAACCCACGCGCTGCGAGCGGTGTCCCTTCGACCGGATTGAGAATGTTGACCGGCAGCGAGGAGACGCCGATCTCCTGTAAGGCGATCGCGGCTTCCACGCGGTCGGTCGGCGTCTCGCCCATCCCCAGGATGACGCCAGCACAGAGGTCCATCCCGGCCTCCTTGGCCACTTCCAGGGTGTGGACCCGGTCCTCGAAGGAGTGGGTGTCGACGATCTCGGGGAAGTACCGCGGCGAGGTCTCGATGTTGTGATTGTAGTGGTTGAGCCCCTCTTCGGCGAGGATCGTGGCTTCCTCCTCGGTGAGGATACCGAGGCTGGCATCGACTTCCACGTCTGTCTCGTCCCGAACCAGTCGGATCGCCTCCAGGACGTCCTCCCACTCTTCCGGGCGCTGTTCCTTGGAGACGCCCTTCTCGGCGACGACGATCCCGAACCGCTGGGAGCCGTCACGTTCGGCCCGTTTCGCGGCTTCGAGGACCGTCTCAGGACCCAGGAACCCGTAGTTGTCGATGCCGGTATCGAAGTGGACCGACTGGGCACAGAACCCGCAGTCCTCCGCGCAGTTGCCCGCCTTCGCGTTCACGATCGAACACGCGTCGACGGACCCGTCGCCCAACTGGCTCCGGACGTAGTCCGCGCCCGCTGCGAGCGCATCGACCGGTTGTGCGATGAGTGCCATTCCGTCCGTGCGGTCCAGTCGCTCGCCGTCGAGGACGCGCGCGACTGCGTCGTCGACCGTGCGGTTGCCCGTCTCGTAAACCACACCCGAATCGGGGGTTGACAGATAATTAAACGTTCGGGTGGTCGATGTCGAACGGTCCCGTCACGTCCGCCGGTGTGGCCAGGCGCTGACGGGGAGCGCCGAGGACGATTCGTCTCAGTCGGTGCGCTCGTCCGGGTAGCCACCGTCGGCGCTCGCCGGCGTGACGCTCGTCGTCGCTGCGTCGCTGGTCTCGAACGCATCGAGTTCCGTCCGGAGTTCCGCCACCTGGTCGGAGAGTGCCTCGATCCGCTGGCTGACTTCCTGTACCTGTGCCGCCTGTTCCTCGGCAGCAGCGGCCACTCGTTCGGTCTCGGCCGAGGTCTCGTCGGCGATGTCGGCCACTTCGTCGGTCATCGAAGCCACTTGCTGGGCGGCGTCGGCCTGCTCGTCCGTCGCCTGGGAGATCTCCTGCACGCCAGCGTTGGTCTCCCGGGCCTGTTCGGCGATCGTGTCGAGCGCGTCGAGCGCGCTCTCGACGGTCTCACTGCCGCTGTCGACCCGCTCGCCGACGTCCTGCATCTCGTCGACGGTCTGCTCGGTCTGTTCCGTCACCTCCTCGATGAGCGAGCCGATCTGCTCGGCGGACTCCTTGGTCTCCTCGGCCAGGGCCTTTACCTCGTCGGCCACCACGGCGAACCCCTCACCGCTGCCGCTGCCATCGCCCGCACGGGCGGCCTCGATGTTGGCGTTCAGCGCCAGCATGTTCGTCTCCTCCGCGATGTCACCGATGACCTGAGCGACCTCGCCGATAGCGGCCATCTGCTCGTCGAGCTGTTCAACCGACGCGATGGCTCGCTCGGTCTGGTTCCGGATCGCATCCAGTTCATCGACGGCCTCGGTCGCGGCTGACTGCCCTTCCTCGCCGGTCCGGGCGGTCTCCTCGGAGGTCGCAGCGACCGTCTCGGCGGTCGACGTAATCTCTTCGACGGTCGCCGAGAGATCCGACATCTCGCTTGAGACGCGTTCGACCTGTTCACGCTGTTCCTGGGTCGACTCTGTGATGCGCTGGGCAGATTCACTCACGTCCTGGCTCGCCGATTCGATCTCCCGGACGCTGGTCGCGCTCTCCTGGCTCGCCCCCTCTACGGTGTCAGTGAACGTCTGGATACTGACGATTGTCTCCTCCCACTCTTCGAGCATCGCGTTGAACGAGACCGCAATGTCACGCATGGCCTCGCTCTGGGCGTCCGTGTCGAGCCGACGGGAGAGATCACCCCCGGCGCAGGCAGTCATCACGTCCCCGTACTCGCTCGCAGTGGCTTCGAGCTGCTCGCTCAGTGCCTCGGCTTCCTCACGGGCTTGCTCCGCACTGGCCTTCGCCTCCTCGGCGGTCGTGCGGGCCTCGTCGGCCTCCTCAACGGCCCGCTCGGCCTCCTCGATCCGGTCGACGAGACTGTCCCGCATCCCTGCAATGGAGTCGAACAGCTGGCCGACGTCGTCGATCCGGCCCGACGAGAGCGTCACGTCGTACTCCCCCTGTTCGATGGCCGAGGCGCGATCCGACAGCTCGCGGACGGCGATAGCGGTGTTCCGGCCGATGGTCGCCCCGATGGCCACGACACCGACGAGTGCCACCCCGACCAACAGCAATACCCCGTTGCCGACGTTTCGGGCCAGTTGATAGGCGTTCGCCGCCGGCACGTGTTTGAGGACGACCCAGTCCGTTCCAGCGACCGGAGCGTACGACACCACGAGATTCTGTGACTGCTGTGAGTCGATGGCGGGGTCGCTGACGAAGCCCGCCTCGCCCTCGGATCCCCGGGCGACCGCGACGGAGGTCGCGTTCTCGTCGTCGAGATACGGCTGGAGCGTCGTGGCGTTTTCGTTGGCGAACAGGACTTTCCCGCTGGAATCGACGACCCTGGTGAAGGTGCCACTGATGGGACTCTGGAACCGCGTGCCGACCTCGTCCGCGGTGTAGGTCACCACGAGTCCGCCGTTGAACACGCCGTTGACTGGGCTGATGAACGCGATCTGGGTTCGTCCATCTGGCCCCTCGTACGGTTCACTGACGATCACGTCGTCGAAATCACCGAACGCGTAGCTACCGTACCACGACACGTCGCTGATGTCCTCGCCGGCACGTCCCGACGCAGTGCTCGCGACGATGCGCTCCTCGCGCGTGTCGATATAGTGGATCCCGGTTACGGAACCGGAGAGTTTCGATTCACGCTGCTCCTGGAGATACGAGCGGATCTCCGCGTTCGACCCGTTCTCGAACACCGGTGCGTCGGAGATGAACCGGGCCGGTCCCCGCCGGCTCTCGATGAACTCCGAGAGGCTCCCGGCCTCCGAGACCGTCTGCTGTGTCAACGACGTCTGGACGTCCTCCCTGAGTGTTTCGGATGTCTGTGCCTGAACGCCGTAGCCGATGAGGCCGATCGCGAGGAGGACCAGCCCGGTTGCGATCGCGAACTTGAGAAAGTACGATCCGCGGATCCGGTCCGGAACGAGCGCGGAGAGACCCGTGTTCTGTCCCGACATTGTCACAGGACCCCGTTAGATTCCAGATGGGTTCGGGCCACTGCCTGCGGGGACTTCCCGTCGTTGGTCACGGCCGCGTTCAGCTCCCGGATCGTCGCTTCGTCGCCGATGCTGGGTCCGATAGGGTTCAACGCCTCCGCGACCGCTGGGTTTTCCTCGACGACCGACGCCGAGACACAGGGGCAGGGGCTGTAGATCGGCCAGAAGTTCTGATCGTCGGCCAGTGGCTGGAAGTTCTGGACACCGATCTGCCCGTCGGTGAGGAATCCCATGGCCAGGTCCGCGTCGCCAGTCCCCAGGAACTCGTACGTGAGCCCCAGCGACACCACTTCGACGTTGTCGGACCAGGCCTCGACGGCAGACTCCTCGAACCCGTAGTGGTCTAGCAGTCCCGGCCATCCGTCCGCCCGGTCGTAGAACGAGGGGCCGAGTGCGATCGTCACATCGGTGTTGCCGTCGTTGACGTGCTCAGCAAGGGCACCGACCGAATCGATCCCGGTCTGCTGGACCCACTCCGGACGGGTCACGATCGTGTAAGTGTTATTAAACGGCGCGCGGTTCAACACCCGGAGATCGTACTCCGATGCGATCGTCTGGCTCGCCTGCTGGTACTGTTCTTCCGGATCGGCTATCAGTGAATCCTGTTGTGGCGGGTGAGTAGCCGGAGCGTCCCGGTGTACTCCCAGTACAGGTCTAGCGCGCCGCCGGTCAGCCCGCTCCAGACCGTCGATGTCGCTCCGTACCCCATCTCGTCGACCACCTGGAGATCGGTCAGTTCGTTCAGTGCCTCGTACGCCATGTAGCCGAGGATCCGGTTCTCGGTGAACGTCTTCGACCCGACCACGATAGTTCCGGACGTGGTCGCCGAGTCACCGGATCCTGACGGGAGGCCCGAGCAACCGGCACCGCCGGCGAGGGCGCTCGCCGAAGCGACACCCCTTAGAAATCCCCTTCGCGATACCATGTGGCTACACGACTAGTAAGACGGGTTATCAAGATATCTGCCCAAATTTCAGATCTAATAGCGGTATGGTAGCTGTGACCACTATCGGATCAGCCACCGACGACAGTAAACGACGAAGCGGCGGAAAGCGAGCGGTCGAGGGCCTCAGTACAGGTCGTCCAGTTCCTCGGAACGGCTCGCGTGGTCCGCTGTCGGGAACGATCCGGACTCGACGGCGTCGACGTACTCCGAGACGGCCTCGCGCATCTCGCTGCGAACGTCACCGAACTGCTCGGCAAAGGGAGGGCTCCGTTCGGCCATGCCAACGACATCAGTGAAGACGAGCACCTGACCGTCGCACTGCCCGCCGGCACCGATTCCGATGGTCGGGATGTCGATGGCTTCGGTCACCTGTGCAGCGAGGTTCGCTGGGACGTGTTCGAGGACGAGCGCGAACGCGCCCGCGGCCTCGTGTTCGCGCGCCAGATCCAGGATCGTCTCGGCCTCCTCACGGCCGTCGGCCTGCTGGGTGTAACCCGTCTGGTTGACGCTCTGTGGGGTGAGCCCGAGGTGCGCCATCACCGGGATTCCGAGATCGGCCAACCGTTCGGTCAACTCGATCGTGTGCGGCCCGGATTCGAGTTTCACGGCGTTTGCGCCTTCCTCTTTGAGCATCCGTCCGCAGTTCTTGACGCTCTCGCTCTCGTCAGCGCCAAAGGAGAGGAAGGGCATGTCGGCGACGACGAGCGCGTCCTCGGTCCCGCGCGCGACGGCCCCCACGTGGGACGCCACCTCGTCGACTGTCACCGGAAGCGTGTTCTCGTGGCCCAACACGGCGTTTCCCATGCTGTCGCCCACCAGGACGACATCGACCCCGCTCTCGTCGACGATCTCGGCGGTCGCGGCGTCGTATGCCGTCAGCATCGTGATCGGTTCTTCGCCCGCCATCGTCTGGAGGTCACGGACGGTGGTCATGTCCGTGAGCGGGCGCGCCTGGGGCTTACGTCTTCGTGTTTCGTCCTCGCCGAACCGGAAGCGGCTTGCCGGGTCCACGCGAACCACCACTCGTGCCAGCAGTCGAACACACCGATCCGGACGGCGTCGACTTCGGGTGGGTGATGCAGGTGACGTTCGTCACGACGATCCTGGTCGGCTCGCCGATCGTCGCCGTGGCGTCGATCCCGCTCACCTTGTCGACGTGGACCGCCCGCGCACTGTTCGCCGTCAGAGTCGGTGCAGTCGTCTGGTTCCTGACAGCGATCGGCGTCTACCTCTACGCCCGGTACCGGCGCTGATCGAACGCCCGAGCCCACTCGAAGTCCGTGCCCGCTCGCCGGGCGGTCTCGGCGTCGCTCTCGGAGTCCCCGACGAACACGGTCGCCTCCGGAGACGCGTCCAGATCGTCGATCACCCGGAGCAACCCTTCGGGATCGGGTTTGGACGACCCGACGGTATCCCGCCCGACGACCGACTGGACGTGTGGATCGATCCCGTGAACGTCGAGAGCATCGCGGACCGCGACCTCGGCGTTGAGCGAACAGACACCGACCGGAACGCCGTGCGGGAGTCCCTCAGCCAGCGGGAGTCGCTCGGAGCGGTCGGCCCCGTCGCGTTCGTGTCGGGTGATCGTCTCCTCGACGGTAGACCGGTGGCCGACCTCGTCGGACAGTTCCAGCATCGACCAGAGATCGCCCGTTCCGGGGTCGACATCACGCTCTCGGAGGACGGTCGCGACCTCCGTCGCGACAGCGTCCCAGTCGACGGCCAGGCGGACGAGGGTCCCGTCCAGATCATAGACGACAGCGTCGTGTGTCACGCTACACAGTTGCACGCCGGCATGGAAAGAGACTTCGGGAGTCGACTCGGTCAGTTCGCCTCGACCAGCTCGATGTCGAGGAACTGTTCGAGGGCGGCGATGACGGAGCCACCGACGTTGGCCTGGGTCGCACGGCCCTGTTCGACGGCCAGTACGTCGGCTTCGTCGAGTCCGAGTTCCTCGGCGAGTTCGGCAGTCTGGAGGCCTTCTTCCTGACGGGCAGTGACGACCATGTCGCCGTAACCGCTGACGAGATACGGAAGTTGGTCGTCGTCGTAGTCCGCGCCGTCCTCCCAGTGGGATGGGTCGGCTTGCTGTGCGTCGTGGGCGCGTGCGACGTTCTGTGCCGCGCGCTTGCGTCGGTCGCGCTCGTCGGGAGAGCTGTCGCCTGTGGAGGTCCGTTCGTTCTCGCCGTGGTCGCGTGCGCAGTCGTCACAGACCTGCAACGTCGCGCCGGCGACACTCGCCGTCTGGAGGTCGCCACCGTCGGCACCGCAGAGCTCACAGCTCCCGCCGGCGTCGCTCCCCCCGCTGCCGGTCGAGTATTTGGCCATGAGGCAGGTAGCTGCCTCGTCGTATTTGAAACGTCCGGTTCGGACGGATGGGACTCTCTCCCGCAGCCGACGACGAAACGAAAGCGCTTTTATTGGGCCGTCGGGTACGAATGAGTGCAGTAAGACAGCGAGCGCGTGGGTAGCCAAGCCAGGCCAACGGCGCAGCGTTGAGGGCGCTGTCCCGTAGGGGTCCGCCGGTTCGAATCCGGTCCCACGCATTTTTGTCACGAACGAATCCGTGAGTGACAAAATCGTCTGACGGATTCGAAGCACGGAACGAGCGAACACAGTGAGCGAGTTCAGGCGGTTCGAATCCGGTCCCACGCATATTCTGTTCGAACGATAGTGAGAACGAATAGTGATTGGAGCGGAGTCGAACTCTGGGAGTCGCAGCGCGAACGCAGTGAGCGACCGTCTCCGATCAGTTCGAATCCGGTCCCACGCATATTCTGTTGCGAGCTGACCTGCGAGCAACTGCTTTGCAGAAGTGCGGATTCGAACCCTGAAACGAACGGAGCGACCGCCAGCAGTTCGGACCGAAAACGTTCTCGGAGATGATAACTGCGACGCCAGATTTATTATCGAAAACTCCCTACATCGTGATAGGCACCATTCTGGTGCCATCACCCCCCACCCACCCCCAATCTTGCTTTCGGTGAATTCCGACGCGTAGCGACTGCATTAGTCGCTCACTCCGTGAGAACGGAGTTCCTGCTCAGTGTGAGATTCACGACCAAAACGAACCATCCCGGGAGTTCGACCGCGAACAGACCGACGGTTTCGGGGACGAGAAGAGTCAGTCTCGGTGGGACCCGATTCGCAGTGCTATTGTGTGGTTTCAGTACGACCGCTCTTTGGGCTCGTAGGTTTCCTCGTCGCCGTCGAGTTCGACGGGTTTGTAGTACAGTTCCGGATCGCCGCCGTTCCAGGCGAGCATCGTGTGCTTGATCCACTCGTCGTCTTTCCGCTCCTGGTGTTCCGCGCGCCAGTGGGCACCGCGAAACTCCTCGCGGGCCAGCGCGCCGATGGTGATGGCCTCGGCCACGTCGAGGATGTTACGAGTCTCGATGGTGTGGATCAGATCGGTGTTGTAGGTGCGAGAGGGGTCCGAGACGGCGACGTTCTGGTACTCTCTGCGTGCGTCCTTGAGTTCCCGCAGCGCCTGCTGGAGGCCCTCTTCCTCCCGGAAGACGTTGACGCGCTGGGTCATCGTCTCCTGGACGTCCGCACGGACCTCGGCGTGGTTGATGCCGTCGGCCTCCAGCAGTTCCTCGATGCGCTGGCGCTCCTCCTCGACGGCTCCCTTGACGACGCTTTTGGGTGTGGCTGCCGCCCCGCCGTCGGCGACGACGTCGTCGGTGCCAGCGTCGACCGCGCCGGGGTCGACCGGCGGCTCGACGGCGCCGTCCTCGCTTTTGGCCGACGGGCCGGTCTGGATCTCCGCGACTTTCATGTCCTTGCCGGCCGCGTGGTGGCCGGCGCGGGCGCCGAACACGAGGAGTTCCGGTAGCGCGTTCCCGCCAAGGCGGTTCGCACCGTGGAGGGAGACACAGGCCGTCTCGCCGGCCGCGTAGAGGCCGTCGATACAGGTCTCGCCGTTCTCGTCGCACTCGATGCCACCCATGGCGTAGTGTTGGCCGGGTTTGACCGGCATCGGTTCGTCGAGCCCGTCGACGCCCTCGAAGTCCTCCGCGAGGTGGAGGATGTTCTCCAGGCGGTCGAGGATGCGCTCCTCGCCGAGGTGACGCATGTCCAGGTGGACGAACTCGTCCTCGATCCCGCGGCCTTCGTTGACTTCGGTCAGTTCGGCACGCGAGACCACGTCACGGGAGGCGAGTTCGCCGTCGTTGTTCGCGTAGCCGTGCTCGAACATGAACCGCTCCTCGTCCTCGTTGTAGAGGATGCCACCTTCGCCACGGACACCCTCGGAGATGAGCACACCCGTCGACGGCAGCGTCGTCGGGTGGAACTGGATCATCTCCATGTCCTCCATCGGGGCACCGGCGCGGTAGGCCATCGCACAGCCGTCGCCAGTGTTGGCGACGGCGTTGGTGGTGTGATCGAACGCCTGTCCGAGTCCACCAGTCGCCAGGATCACGCCGTTTTTCGCCCGGAAGCCGTGGATCTCGCCCGACTTGATGTCGTAGGCGACACAGCCGTGACAGACACGGTCCTCGGGGTCCTCGTGGTCGGTGACTGCGAGGTTCGTGACGTACCACTCGTCGTAGACCTCGATACCGCGTTTGACCGCCTGCTCGTACATCGTATGCAGCAGGTGGTGGCCAGTCTCGGCGCCGGCGTAGGTCGTCCGCGGGAACGACATCCCGCCGAACGGTCGCTGGGAGACCCGGCCGTCGTCCTCGCGGGAGAAGGGCATCCCCCAGTGTTCGATCTGGACGACCTCCTCGGGAGCGTCCTTGGCGAAGGTGTCGATCGCCGGGGCGTCCCCAAGATAGTCCGACCCCTTCATGGTGTCGTAGGCGTGCAGGTCCCAGGAGTCGCCCTCCCGGAGTGCCGCGTTGATGCCACCCTCGGCCGCGCCCGTGTGGCTCCGGACCGGGTGGAGTTTCGTCACGAGGGCGACATCTGCGCCTTCCTCGTGTGCTGCGATAGCCGCTCTGAGGCCGGCGCCGCCGGCGCCGACCACGATGACGTCGTGTTCGTACATAGTATGGGAAGTAGTGTCGTAGGCGTGCTTAGGACTACCAGAACTTGAGGTTGTTCTTCACTGCCTCGCGTTTGAGTTCCTGGATGTGCTCGGTCAGCGGGATGTCCTTCGGACACACCTCGGTACAGGAGAACATCGTCTGGCACCGCCAGACGCCGTGTTCCTGTTCGATAATCCGGAGTCGTTCCTGTTTGCGGTCGGCGCCTTCGCGTTCGTCCATGGCAAACCGGTAGGCCTTGTTGATCGCCGCCGGCCCCAGGTACTCGTTGTCGCCCGCCGCGATGTTACACGAGGACATGCAGGCGCCACACCAGATACACCGCGTGGACATCTTGACCTTCTCGCGGTTCTCCCGGCTCTGGCGCTGTTCTTCGAGTTCGTTCTCGGGCAGTTCGTCGGCGTCGAAGTACGGCTCGACGGCTTCCATCTGATCGTAGAAGTGCTCCATATCGACCACGAGGTCCTTGACGACCTCCTGGTGTGGGAGCGGTTCGATCCGAACCGGCGTCTCCAGGTCGGCGATCTGGGTCTTACACCCCAGCCGCTGGCGGCCGTTGACGAACAGCGCGTCGGAGCCACAGACGGCCTGCCGACAGGAGTGTCGGAACGTCAGCGAGGAATCGTACTGGTCGCGCGCGTAGATGAGCGCGTCCAGGATGGTCATCCCCTTGTGGAACGGGACGAGGAAGTCGTCGAAGCGAGGCTCCTGTTTCCCCTCGACCTCAGGGTCGTAGCGGAACACCTTCAGACGGATCGTCTCCTCGTCGTCGAGGGTCGACTCCTCGCGTTCGGCCTGTTTCTGTTCGTCGAGGCGTTGCTGTTTCTCCGCACGGCGCCGGTCACCGGGTGACTCGACGGCCGATTCGGCCTCTTGTTCGCTCTCTGACTCGGTCTCTTGTTGTTCGATCTGTGTACTCATAGGTTAGACGAGGTTTGTCATAGCGACTGCGACGCGGGTCCCCTGTGCGATCAACAGGAGGCCGGCAACTGCGAGCAGGTACTTGATCGCGGTCTGCTGGGTGCCTTTGAGCCCCTGGTTGACGAGTGCGTTGTAGACGCCGTTGACGCCGTGGAACGTCGCGGTCACGAGGAACAGCCACATCGTCGCGAAGTAGCCCACCTGACTCATCCGGACCTGCGTCCCGGCGAAGGTGATGTTTGCGGCGTGGTTGACGAAGTGCAACAGCATGAAGTGAAACGCCAGGACACCGACCAGGAACACCGCCGTGAGCCGCTGGAAGAGCCAGCGGCGGCCACCGCGCTCGAACGAGGAGTAGTGTTCGGCCATTATGCGAGTGGCCCCCCGAGGAAGGTCGGCACGCTGGCGACGACGATCGCACCCGTCAACACCAGCGAGAGATAGAAGCTCTTGTCCTGTGCCTCTAGTCCGACGCCGAGATCGACCATCAACAGGCGGATGCCGTTGAGGATGTGGAAGACGGCGACGGCGAGCAATCCGATCTCTAGGAAGCGAACGACGAGCAGGGCCTCTAGCCCCTGGAGCGTGTTCGTATAGAGTTCTGCCCCTCCCAGGGAGGTGCTCAAGACGGCGATGTGGGTAAAGAGGTACCCGACGAGCACCCAGCCGGTGAACTTGTGGAAGATCCACGCCCACATCCCGGCTGTGAACTCCCGCCACCGTCCGAAGTCCTCGACGGTGCCGCGATTGTAAGACTGACTCATACACTGGGGGGTTAGTCCGGGGACAAATAGTAGTTACTACCCCACGCGCAGGTCGCCGGCTGTCGTGCCGAAGACGTTCGCGTATTGACGATATCGGAGACGAACTGGCTGACTGTTCAGTCCGGGCCGCGGTCACCGAGCCGTCCGCTCCGCCCGCTCGGACTGTTCGATCGCTCGGCGGGTCCGCTGGTCCAGACTCACGAGGTGACACAGTGGATTGCCCGGGTAGACCAGCGGGTTCTCCAGGACGCCGACCAACAACCCGGTAAACGGTGCGCTCACTTCGATCGCGTCGGTCTTGAACGGGTTCGTGATCGTACAGATCGTCTCGCCGGCGTGGACCAGGCCACCTCGCTCGTGGTGCATGTCGACCAGACCGCCGGCGTCCGCACGAATCCAGGTCTTGTCGTCGCTTCCGTTCTCGACGACGGTCCGCCACCCCGGCCACCGGACGACCTCGCTCTCAAGGAGGCCGAACTCCGCCAGCACCGATCGGACACTGTCGAGGGCGTTGTCGATCAGCGAACGCTGGAACCGGTGGGCCTCGCCCATCTCGATCGTGACCGACGGGACGCCAGCGGCGCTGGCCTCCCGGCGCAGCGACCCGGACGGCCCCTCCGAGGAGATGATCAGGTTCGACGCGAAGGCGTTCGCGACGCGGGCGACAGTCGAGTCGGTCATGTCCGCCCGTACGTGGAGCATGTTTGTTCGGCCACGGGTCGAGGTATGGAAGTCCAATCCCAGATCACACGGCGCCAGGAAGTTCCGGAACACTTCGTGGGCCATCCGCTTGGCGCTCGTCGAGTCCGGGTTGCCGGGAAACGACCGGTTGAGGTCGCGGTCGTAGATCGGGAGGTACCGCTCCTGTGCGAGGAAGGCGGGAACGTTCAACACGGGGAGACAGACCAGCGTCCCCGCGAGGTCGTCGTGGTTCCACTCGTGGGCGACTTCCCGCACGACCTCGATCCCGTTGAGTTCGTCCCCGTGGGCCGCTGCCGAGAGGAAGACGGTCGGACCGGGACGTGGCCCGTTGACGATCGTCACCGGGAGCCGAACCGGGTCACCCATGTACGTCTCACTGACCGTGTAGCGGACGTTCTGTGTCTCGCCCGGGTCGACCCGGCCACCGTCGTAGGTGAACGGCTCGGCTTCGTCCATACCACTACGGAGAGTGGCCGGTGACAAAAGCGTGTCCGGCACCGCCTGGACCTGGCAACCGAGCGACCTGACCACCAACGCTTTCTCCGCGGGACGAGAACTGTCACTATGAATACGGACATCACGCTCGGGGTACTGAGTCTTCATTCGAGCAAGGAGACGAAGGCGATCCTGAACGCGACCGAGGAGCTGGGATACGGGACGGAGTGGCTCCGGGCCGAGAACACGACGCTCAGCGTCACCGACGGTGCGATGGAACTCACCCCGTCGGTCGACGTCATCGCGAACCGACTGTTGCTCTCAAGCAACGAGGACCCGGCCGAAGGGATCGGTCTCGCACTGACGCTCGCAAAGCAGGCGCCGATGCTGAACGAACCCACCGCGGCGACGACGGCGCTCCACAAGTTCGCAAGCGCCGCGGCGCTGGCCGAATCTGGGGTCCCGGTCCCCGACGCCGTGATGGCGCTGTCGAACGACAACCTCAACAGAGCGCGCACGCGGTTCGGCGACCGAGCGGTCTACAAGACCGCGATCGGGACCCACGGCGGCGGAACGTGGATGGTCGAGTTGGACGACCCCGTCAACGCGAAGATCGGGAACCGCCACGCCTTCCTCCAGCAGTTCGTCGACCACGACGCCGAGCGCCACCACGACCTCCGCGTCTACGTCGTCGGCGACGAGATCGTCGGCGCGATGAACCGGTACGCACCCGACGGGGAGTGGCGGACGAACGTGGCGCTCGGTGGCTCGGTCGAGGACATGACTGGACAGCTCCCCGAGGCGGTCCGATCGATCGCCCGGCGGGCCACCGACGCGGTCGGCCTCGACTACGCCGGTGTCGATATCGTCGAAGGCGACGACGGCTACTACGTGCTGGAGGTCAACCCGACTGCCGGGTTCCGGGGGTTGTTCAAGGCCACCGGCGTCAGTCCGGCGCCGTACATCGCCAAGCTGGCGATCGAGCGGGCCGGTGGGAGCGTCCCCGAGAGCGAAGTCCAACGGCTTCAGGGGACGCTGGACGACTCCAGGCCGACCTGTATGCCCCGGGAGACGACCGAGCGCAGTTCCGAGACGATCGTCGTCGGCTACATCGAGGAGGTCGTCGTCACCGGCACTCGCGGGACGAAGACCATCCTCGCGAAGTCCGACACCGGCGCGACCCGGACCAGCATCGACACGCGGCTGGCCGCCGAGATCGGGACCGGCCCCATCCTCGACATCGTCAACGTCAAATCCGGTAGCGTCAAGGGCGGCCGCTCGCGCCCGGTCGTCGACCTCGTGGTCGGGGTCGGCGGGACACAACACACGGTCACGGCCAGCGTCGAGGACCGCTCACACATGGACTACCCGCTGTTGCTCGGTCGAGACATCCTCAAACACTACCAGGTCGACGTGACCCGTCGAGCCGACGACGAAGCGGACCCCGACACGGAGGAAGAGGAAGAGACAGCCGAGGAGTAGTTACTCCTCGACGACCTCGGCGACGCCGTCGGCGATGTCCTCTTCGGCGCGCCAGAGGTAGAGGCTCGCGTAGCTCCGGTAGGGTGCCCATCGCTGGGCGAACGTCGCCATCTCCGCACGGTCGTACCCCTCGCCGACGACGGTTTCGAATCCCTTTCTGATCCCGAGATCCCCCACGGGAAAGATGTCGGGTCGCCCGAGCGAGAAGAGGAGTTGCATGTTCGCCGTCCACTCGCCGACGCCGGTGATCGCAGTCAGTTCCGCCCGGACCGCATCGTCGTCCATCTCGGCGAATGATTCCCGCGAGTACCCCTCTTCCAGAAAGGCGTCGGCGACGGCGTTGACGTACCGGGTCTTCTGCCGGGAGAGCCCGGCGTCTTTCAGTAGCTGATCGTCGGCTGCCTGTACCCCCTCCGGGGTCACCTCGATGGCCTCGAAGAGCCGCTCTCTGGTCGCCGCTGCCGACGCCATCGATACCTGCTGGCGCAGGATCGACGTCACCAACCGCTGGAAGAGATCGTTGGCCGGGTCCAGCGTGAGATCGCCGTGATGGTCGACGAGCGGGCCGAGGTACTCGTCCGAGCGCAACTGCTCGTGGGGTGGTTCGGTCATGGTCTCGGCGTAGTAGGTCGATGGTGATGAACCTGACTGCTCAGCAGTCAGCCGCCCGACGAGAGGTGTCGTCGGTCGCGCGGTCGTCGATCGGTTTCGCCGGGTACCCGGCGACGGTCGTTCCCGGTGGAACGTCCTCGACGACCACGGAGCCGGCGCCGACCGTCGCGCCGTCGCCGACGGTGATCGGCCCCAGAAGCGTCGCGTCCGCGCCGACGGTCACGTCGTCGCCCAGCGTCGGATGGCGCTTCTCGCGGCGCATCGATGCACCGCCAAGCGTGACGCCGTGGTACAACAGGACGTCGTCTCCGATCTCGGCGGTCTCACCGACGACCGTTCCCATTCCGTGATCGATAAACAGCCGGTCACCGACATCGGCGGCGGGGTGGATCTCGACGCCGGTGAGCAGCCGGATCACGTGCGAGAGGAGCCGTGCGGCGAACGGGAACCCTCCTTCGAAGAGCGCGTGGGCGACTCTGAAGAGCCAGACGGCGTGGAGCCCCGGATACGTGAGGACGACCTCGACGGTGTTCCTGGCAGCGGGGTCTTTGGCGAGTGCGGTGCGAACGTCGTCTCGGAGTGTCTCGAACATGGTGTGGCGTGTGTCGTGTCGGGACGGTCGCTTGGATGCCGTGCGTGGGAGAACAACTGTCGCTGGCGCTACCGACAACAGCGACACGCCACTGAACCGCGGGCGAGTGGTTCGACCGCCGAGCCTTCGGGCGACGGGAGTACGGCACCCATCATATCCAGGCCTAACGGCGACGACCGGTTAAATGACGCGGTTAGGGTCGAATGAACTCCCCTGGAGTTCCTGAACGAGAGAAACGTTGAAACGTGGGCCGACAGTCTGAGTACACGTCATGGATTTCGAGGAGATCGAGACGATCACGGTACTGGGAGCCGGAAATATGGGCCACGGCATCGCAGAAGTCGCAGCGCTGGCCGGCTACGACGTGCGGATGCGGGACATCAAAGACGAGTTCGTCCAGGACGGCTACGACAACATCGAGTGGTCGGTGAACAAACTCGCCGAGAAAGAGCAACTCTCACAGGACGAGGCCGACGCGACACTCGACCGGATCACCCCGCTGGTCGACGTCGAGGAAGCGGTCGATGACGCCGACGTGGTCATCGAGGCGGTCCCGGAGAAAATGGAGATCAAGAAAGACGTCTACGAGGAGGTCGAGGAGTACGCTCCCGAGACGGCCATCTTCGCGACGAACACCTCCAGTCTCTCGATCACCGAACTCTCGGAAGTGACAGAGCGGCCCGAACAGTTCTGCGGGATGCACTTCTTCAACCCGCCGGTCCGCATGCAGTTGGTCGAGGTCATCTCCGGCGCCCACAGCAGCGAGGAGACCCTCGATACCATCGAGCAACTGGCCGAGGCCTTCGACAAGTCGCCGGTCCGCGTCCGCAAGGACTCCCCCGGCTTCATCGTCAACCGCATCCTCGTCCCGCTGATGAACGAGGCCTGCTGGCTCGTCCACGACGACGAGGCCACCATCGCCGAAGTCGACTCGACGACGAAGTTCGACATCGGCCTCCCAATGGGGTCGTTCGAACTCTCCGACCAGGTGGGCAACGACGTGGGGCTGCACGTCCTTGAGTACATGCACGAGGTCCTGGGCGAGCCCTACGCGCCATGTCCCCTCCTCGAAGAGAAAGTCGAGAACGAGGAACTCGGAAAGAAGTCAGGCAAGGGCTTCTACGACTACGAGAACGGCGGTGTCGACATCCCGACCGACGCCGGGAGCGACCACGTCGAGAACCGCCTGCTGGCCGTGATGGCGAACGAGGTCGGCAAACTCGTCGAGAACGATGTCGCACCGGTTGGCGACATCGACGACGCCGTGATGCTGGGCGGTGGCTTCCCCGAAGGTCCCGCGAAGCTGGCCGACAAGGCCGGACTGGAGACGCTCGTCGAGACGCTGGAGACGGCCCACGAGGAGACCGGCGCGGAACGCTTCGCCGTCTCCGAGGGGCTCCGGAACGCGACTACGGAGGGTGGCTTCTACGGGAGCGACGACGAGGGGACGACCGAGTTCGAGAACATCGCTGTCGACTACCCGGGCGAGATGGTCGGCCACATCGAACTCGACCGACCCCACCGGATGAACACGGTCAGCCCCGACCTGATGGACGAACTGAGCGAGGCGATCGACCTGCTGGCCGAGGACGACGACGTGCGTGCGATCCTGCTGACGGGTGCCGGCGACAAGGCGTTCTCCGCCGGGGCCGACGTCCAGTCGATGGCCTCGAACGCGACCCCGCTGGAGGCGGTCGAACTCTCGAAGAAGGGTCAGGAGACCTTCGGGAAACTGGAGGAGTGCCCGATGCCGGTCGTCGCGGGGATCGACGGCTACGCGCTGGGTGGCGGGATGGAACTGGCGACCTGTGCGGACCTGCGAGTGGCCTCCGAGCGCTCGGAACTGGGCCAACCCGAACACAATCTCGGCCTCCTGCCGGGATGGGGCGGGACCCAGCGGCTGGCTAACATCGTCGGCGAGGGCCGCGCGAAAGAGATCATCTTCACCGCCGAGCGCTACGACGCCGCGGAGATGGCCGATTACGGCTTCGTCAACGAAGTCGTCGGCAACGACGAACTCGACGACCGCGCGTTCGAACTGGCCGCCGATCTCGCCGCCGGCCCGCCGGTCGCACAGCGGTTCACCAAACGCGCGATGCACGCGGGCCGCGACGACACCGAGGCGGGTCTGGAGGTCGAATCCCAGGCCTTCGGTCACCTCATCGGCACCGACGACGTGATGGAGGGGATCACCGCGTTCATGGGCGACGGCGAACCGGAGTTCGAAGGGAAGTAACGACCCGGGTGGAGCGAGACGCCGGCACCGGTTCTTTATAACCGATAACTCCCTAGCCGTTAGCGTGTGGGTTGATACGTGACTGAACCGCCGGTCCTGTACGTCGGGCGCGATCACGAGACGGCCACGACACTAGGTGAAGACGTGGCAACTGTCGGGTCACTCGACGAGGCGCTTTCAGCACTCGATGGAGTCGATTGTATCGTCAGCGAGTACGACCTCGGCGAGAGCGACGGACTCGAACTGCTCGATGCCGTCCGGGACCGACGACCCACGGTCTCGTTCGTGCTCGTCCCCGAGACCGGCGACAGCGAGATCGCCAGTCGTGCTGTCGACGCGGACGTGACTGCCTTTCTCCCGCAGGATCTTCTCGAATACGAGCGCCGACTCCGCGAGCGAGTCGGTGAGCTACAGAATCCCGACGCGGGCGAGGGCGGGCCACTGTTTTCGAAGATCGTCGACGGTGTCGGCGTCGGCGTCGCGCTGTACGCTGCAGACGGTCGGTACCGCTACGTCAACCCGAACTACGTCGAGATGCTCGACCGCTCCCGCCAGTCTCTCGTCGACACGCCGATATGGGAGATCAACCCGGAGATCGATCCCGATCGGTTCGAGGAGTACTGGGAGTCGTTCGACGTGGGCGAGACACGCCGTGCGGAGACGACACACCGGCGGTCGAACGGAACGGTGGTCCCGGTCGAGACACATACCACGGCGATCACCGTCGGCGACCGTCGATACCACGTCGGAACGATAACCGACATCAGCGATCGGCTAGCCGATCGGACTGAACTCGAACGCCAGAACGAGCGACTCGAACAGTTCGCCAACGTGATCAGCCACGACCTCCGGAACCCACTCGACGTGGCGATGGGGCGGACAACGGTCCTCAGTGAGGAGTGTGACAGCGAGCACCTGACGGCGATCTCGGGAGCGCTGGACCGGATGGACGAACTCATCAGCGACGTGCTCACGCTCGCACGCGAGGGCAGGGAGATCACGGACCCACAGCAGGTCGCGCTCGCACAGGTCGCCGAGACTGCCTGGAAGACCGTCGGAACCCAGCAAGCGACGCTCTCTGTCGGGGAACTGGGGGAGGTCCAGGCCGACGCGAGTCGGCTCCAACGACTGTTCGAGAACCTGTTTCGCAACGCCGTCGAACACGGTTCGACGGGCAATCCGACAGCCTCCGATGACGCCGTGGAACACGGCCGCGTCGACGGCGCGGATATCACGATCACCGTCGAGCGGTTCGACCCCGAGGGGTCGGTCGGTGGGTTCTTCGTCGCCGACGACGGCGTCGGGTTCGAGGATGTCGACCCCGACGAGGTGTTCGAGGAGGGATTTACGACGAGTGAGACGGGAACGGGGTTCGGACTCGCGATCGTCCAGAGCGTCGCCGAGGCTCACGGCTGGACCGTCCGGGCACGACAGAGCGACGAGGGGGGCGCCCGCATCGACGTCCTCGGCGTCGAGTGGCGTTGATCGACGGCTGCCGCCCCCGATTGGGGTGAGACAACGCCACAGGGAGCCGGCGTTTCGATGGGATTAAAACGGAGCACCCGATAAAGTAGGATGCGCTCGGTTGGTGTAGTCCGGCCAATCATCTTGGCCTTTCGGCTCACGGAGTCACCCTCCGCGAGGAAGACAGCCGAGGACAGGGGTTCAAATCCCCTACCGAGCACATTCTCACGAGGCGTCGACCGGAGAGCGTTGCGCCCGACCGTCATCACCGATCGATCCGGGAGCGACAGCTATTTTCGGTGACCGGACGACTGGCCGCCCATGCAAGCAGTGATTCTGGCGGCGGGCGAAGGAACACGGATGCGACCGCTGACGGCCAACACACCGAAGCCGATGCTCCCGGTCGCTGACCGGCCGCTCGTGGCACACACCGCCGACACGGCCATTGCCGCCGGTGCCGAGGAACTGATCTTCGTCGTCGGATACGAAGCCGACGACGTCCGGTCGTACTTCGGCGACAGCTACGGGGGTGTCCCGGTCTCGTTTGCCGTCCAGGCCGAGCAACTCGGGACGGCCGACGCCGTCGACGCGGCCAGCGAGTACATCGACGGTCCCTTCGCCGTCCTCAACGGCGACAACCTCTACGACGAGGCGAGCCTGACCGCGCTGTTCGAGGCCGCACCGTCGGTCGCAGCCTACCGCGTCGAGGACCCGAGCAACTATGGCGTGCTCTCGACGGATGGCGATACCGTCACCGACATCGTCGAGAAACCCGCCGACCCGCCGACGGAACTCGCCAACGCCGGCGCGTACGTGTTCCCGGCGGCGGCCCGGGAGTGGCTGAGTGTGCCACTCAGCGATCGCGGCGAGCGGGAGATCACCGACGTACTCGCGAGAGTAATCGCGGAACAGACCGTCACCGCCGTCGAAGTCGACCGCTGGCTCGACGTGGGCCGGCCGTGGGAACTGCTCGAAGCCAACGAGTGGAAACTGGCCGAGATGGACCGCCGACTCGACGGCGACGTCCGCGGGGACGCCGACCTCCGGGGAACCGTCGTCGTCGAGGAGGGGGCCGTCGTCGAACCCGGCGTCGTGATCGAAGGGCCGGCACTCGTCCGGTCGGGTGCGACGGTCGGTCCCAACGCCTACGTCCGCGGCGCGACGCTACTCGGGGAAGACGCCCACGTCGGCCACGGCGTCGAGATCAAAAACTCCGTCGTCGGACGGGACTCGAACGTCCCACACGTCTCCTACGTGGGCGACAGCGTCCTGGGGTCGGAAGTCAACTTCGGTGCCAGCACGCAGGTGGCGAACCTCCGTCACGACGGGGAGGACGTGCGCATGACGGTGAAGGGTGACCGGGTCTCGACCGGGCGTCGGAAGTTCGGTGTGGTCGCCGGCGACCGGGTCAAGACAGCGATCAACACGAGCCTCAACGCCGGCGTCGTGCTCTCGACGGGGGCGACGACGACGCCCGGCGAATCTGTCACCAGAGATCGGTGATCGGTTCGGGACGGATATGTGGGATTAAGTAGGGTGACACCGACGCTCAGATACGATGGTCGACCCGACATCGGATCACCACGAGGATATCGACGAGGACGAGGCGCCGAACTGTGCGACGTGTGGCGACCCCATCGCGAACGAGACCACTCATCGCGTCCTGACCTGGATCGAAGAGGGAGCCGTCCAGACTGCCCACTTCTGTGACGAACAGTGTCGTTCCGACTGGGACGGGGAGTGAGACGGTCCGATCGCGTTTCCGGGCGACAGAACGCCTGTTCTGTGGATCTCTGTTCGATTGCGTAGACGAGCCGTCGACGCCGGATGGTCCATGCGTTTTTCCGCTCCGTGCTCCCGTGTAGTCGTCTCGATCAGCCACTCGTATGAACCACCACGAGACTCGTCTCCGCGGCCGACACGCGGGCAGCCCCGACGAACGGGCCAAGGACTTCACAGCATCCTCGGACGAACGTCGGGTTCCACTGACCGCGTTCACTCCTCGTCCTCGTAGGGGCGCTCGATGGCCTGCTGGCCGCCGATCCGTCTGGTTATCTGTCTGGTCAGCAGATCGAACGCGACGACGGCCGGATAGAGGAGCAGTTCGACGTACCGAAGCGGCCGGACGACCCGGAGCGCGTACGAGTTGGCGTGCCCGAGACCGTAGGATTTCGGGACGATCTCGCCCGCGACGAGGATGACACTGCTTGCGACGACTGTCGTGACCAGAACCGCGACACTCGACTGCACGTGATCGACCAACAGCGCCGTCAGTAGGCTGGAGATCGCGATGTTGACGACGTTGTTCCCGACCAGGATCGTGACCAACAGGCGATGTGGATCAGCAAGCACTTCGAGGGCCGCCGCCCCGCGGGGATCGGACTCGGCAGCAGCAGTCAGTGACTCTCGCGAGACCGTAAACAGCGCCGTCTCGCTGCTGGAGAAGAACGCACTCGCAGCCAGCAAGACGACGATAGTACCCAAACTCGACAGCGTCGATGTGTCCATACCGACACCAGACGCCCCATCCCGAAAGTCCACCCGGAAAGAATTATCCCGCTCGGGTGTACCCCTCCGGTATGGAAGTCACGTTACTGGAAGCGACTTCGGACCCGGAGGAACTCATCTGCAAGGCGGCCCGGAACGACTACAGCGGGGAGTTCGTGGGCGGTCAGTCCTTCGACGCGACGATGGAGACCGTCGAGGGTGAGGACATGGAGGAAAAGAAGGAGACGCTCATCGGTCACCTGCTCGAACACGGCCACTTCGGCCCGTTCGAACACCCACAGATCACCTTCGCGGTGAAAGGCGTCTCCCGCTCGTGTATGGCTCAGATCACGCGTCACCGACACGTCTCCTTCGACGTCCAGTCGATGCGGTACGTCGCCTTCGACGACATCGATCCCGCGGACGTTCGGGAGGGTGAACTCGTCGTCACGCCGCCGTCGGCGACCGACCCCGACTGGGTTGGCCGCAATCAGAAGACCGGCGATGTCGACGAGGAGACGGTCGAGCGACGGACCGAAGTGTTCAACGACACCATCGAACACGCCGTCGAGTCCTACCAGGAACTCCTCGATCTGGGGATGCCCCCCGAGGACGCCCGCTTCGTCCTCCCGATCGGGACGAAGGTCAACATCGTCATGTCGATGAACGCGCGGATGTTGATGCACGTCGCCGACATGCGCGCGGCGGCCGATGCCCAGTGGGAAATTCGCAATCTGACTGAGGGGTTGCTCGACCTCGCGGCCGACTGGTGTCCGATCACGTTCGCTCACTACGAGGAACACATGAAAAACCGGAAGAACCGGCTGGCTCCCTGAGGACCCACCTCCGGGAGTGCTGAGTTGTACGGCCGTGGGACACCGTTGGTCGACAGACAACATATTTTTACGTTGGGGTTCAATCACGGGTGACTATGTCTCGTGACAGCAGTCGACGAACGTTTCTGAAGCGAACCGGCGCACTCAGTTCCCTCGGTATCGTGGGGCTGTCGGGTTGTACGACCGAACAGGCCGACGGGGGAAGTGGTGACGGCGGCAGTGATGGTGGGAGCGGTGACGGCGGTGACGGCGGCGACGGCGGCAGCGGGGACGGCGGCGACGGTGGCAGTAGTGACGGCGGTAGCTCCGTCGGTCCCGACGTCCTCATCGTGGTCGGCTACCCACAGAGCGGCGTCCAACTGTTCAAGGACTACTACTCGGACTACAGCGATGACGATGTCGACATCCTCGTCACCGACGGCCTCCAGTCCTCGGATCTGCCGGGCAACGTCGGCAACGACATGTCCAACGTGATGGGGACGGCGCCGACCTCCTCCGGCCCCGGCCGGGAGACGTTCGCCGACCTGTTCACCTCCGAGTTCGACTACGACGAGCCCGGCGTGTTCACCTCCCAGGCCTACGACGCCAGCGCGGTCCAGATCCTCGCGAACGTCATGGCCGGCGAGAACGACGGCGAGGCCATCCGTGACCACATGCGCGTCGTCGCCAACCCCGGCGGGACCAGCTACGGCCCCTCGGAACTCCCCGAGGCCGTCGAGGCCGCCGCAGCGGGCGAGAACATCAACTACCAGGGTGCCTCCAGCAACGTCAACTTCGACGGGAACGGTGACATCACCTCCGCGCGCTACCAGGTCTTCGGGTTCAACAGCGACGGCTACGAGACCCAACAGACCATCGACTTCGGCGCCTCCGGGAGCATCCCGGAGCCCGAGCCCTCGGCGAGTGGCTCCGACAGCGGTCGAACGGTCCGGCTGGGCGTCCTCCAGCCCGAAACCGGCGACCTCGGTCCGCTCGGCGTCGCCATCCGGGACGCCGCGCTCCTGCCGGCCCGCCAGCTCGAAGGTGAGGTCGACTTCACCTTCGACACGCAGGTCGGTGACACCCAGTCACAGGCTCAGGCCGCCATCGACGCGGCGAACTCGCTAGTCAGCGCCGGCTACCCGATGATCACCGGAGCAGCGAGTTCCGAGTCGACGATCCAGGTCGCCAACAACGTCCTGACGAACAACGGCGTCGTCGCCTGCTCGCCGGCTTCGACCTCGCCGGCGATCACCTCCCTGGAGGACGACGACTACCTCTTCCGGACGCCGCCGAGCGACGCGCTCCAGGGCCAGGTGCTCGCCCAGGTCTCCACCGAGGAACTCGGCGCCTCGACGGCCTCGACGCTGTATCTCAACAACAGCTACGGCCAGGCGCTCCAGGAGAGCTTCGTCTCCGCGTTCGAGGAGGCCGGCGGTTCGATCGTCAGCCAGGTCGGCTTCGAGTCCCAGCAGTCCTCCTACACCTCCCAGCTCAACGAAGCGCTGAGCCAGTAGCTCCACACGCAGCCGTTTTTGCCCCGCCGATCAGCCACCGAGGAACTCCCGGCGGACCTGCTGGTCGTTCAACAGCGTCTCGCCGGTGTCCTGATACCGGTTCTGCCCCTGTACGAGAACGTACCCCCGGTCACAGCGGCGCAGCGCCTCCTTCGCGTTCTGTTCGACCATCAACACCGACGTTCCATCGGCGTTGATCTCGTCGATGCGGTCGAACATCTCCTCGACGAGGTCGGGCGCCAGCCCGGCCGACGGCTCGTCCAACAGGAGCAGATCCGGGTCGAGCATCAGCGCCCGCCCCATCGCGAGCATCTGTCGCTGGCCGCCCGAGAGCGTCCCCGCCTTCTTCCCCGAGCGTTCCCGCAGGATCGGGAACCGGTCGTAGACCGCCTGGATTCGGTCCTCGGGAACCGAATCGAGAATGTACGCGCCCATCTCCAGGTTCTCGCGGATCGAGAGGGTCTCGAAGACGTTGTCGCTCTGTGGGACGTAGCCGATCCCTTCGTGGATGATCTGGTCGGGGCGAAGTTGCTCGATATTGAGCCCGTCGAAGACGACCTGTCCCCCCATGTAGGTCGTGAGCCCGAACACCGATTTCATCACCGTCGACTTGCCGGCGCCGTTGGGGCCGACGATGACGACGTACTCGTCGTCGGCGACGTCCATGTCCACGTCCGAGAGGACCTGGAGGTCGCCGTAGCCGGCGTCGAGATCACGGACCGAGAGCAGGCTCTCGGCCGGATCGGGTAGCTCGACCTCCGCCGAGCGCTGTGCGGTCGGGCTCATACGTCACCCCCCAGGTAGGCATCGAGAACACGGTCGTCGTTGCGGATCGTCTCGGCGTCGCCCTCGGCCAGCACGCTCCCCTGGTGCATGACGATGATGTGTTCACAGTGGTTCATGATGACGTCCATGTCGTGTTCGACCAGCAGGAAGGTCAGCCCGTCCTCACGGAGGTCGTGGATGCGTTCGAGCAGTTTCTCCTCCAGCGTCGGGTTGACGCCGGCCAGCGGTTCGTCCAGCAGGACCATGTCGGGTTCGGTCATCAGTACGCGGGCCATCTCCAGCAGTTTCCGCTGGCCGCCCGAGAGGTTCCCGGCGTTCTCGTGTGCGAGGTGGTCGATCTCGAAGAACTCCAGGGTCTCCCAGGCCCGTTCGACGACCTCGGTCTCGTCGCGTCTGACGCCGTCACGAAGTCCCGGCAACACCGCCCGTAGCGCGGACTCGCCGGCCTGATCGGGTGGGGCGAGCATGACGTTCTCCAGGACGGTCATCTCGGAGAGTTCGCGGGCGATCTGGAAGGTCCGGACGAGGCCGCGCTGGGCGATGGCATACGGCGGGAGACCCGTGATGTCCTGGCCGTCGAAGCGGACCGTGCCGTCGGTCGGCGTGTGTGCGCCGGTGATACAGTTGAACGTCGTCGACTTGCCGGCGCCGTTGGGTCCGATGAGACCGGTCAGTGCGCCCGGCCCGACGGCGAAACTGGCACCGTCGACGGCGGTCACCCCGCCGAACTCCTTGCGCAGTCCGTCGACCTCCAGCAGCGGCGCGTCGATCGCCGCACTCTCGACGGCCGGTCCCTCCTCGGTGTCGGGGACGGTCTCACTCATCGGTCTCACCTCCCTCGGGTCGGTCCAGCGGGACGCTGCTTGCCGGTTCGTTCCGGTGGCCCAGCAACCCCTCGGGCTGGCGCTGGATGATGAGGACCAGGACGACACCGATGAGGACGAACCGCAGCGTCGAGATGTTGGCTGCCGTATAGGCGACCAGCGGGACCGGATCGAGCGACGACAACGCCGCGACCGCTTCGACAATGTTACCCGGCGTCCCGCTGCCAGCCACGGGCGCGTACTCGCCGAGACGGGCCGGCACGTAGAACAGCAGGGCGGAGAAGGTCGCCGCACCGAGAATGCTCCCCGTGTTCGACCCCGAGCCGCCGATGATGAGCGCGGCGAAGACGTAGAACGTGATCGCCGGCCGGAACTGCTGTGGGCTGATGTAGCCGGCCTGCCCGCGGAACAGGGCACCGGCCAGCCCCATCAGCGCACAGCCGATCATGAACGCCTTGATCTTGAACAGCCGGGTGTCCTTGCCCAGCGACTGGGTGACCGTCTCGTCTTCCCGGATCGCCTTCAGGACGCGACCGAACGGCGAGTTCGCCACGCGGGCGAGCACCCAGTAGGACCCGCCGACCACCGCGAGCAGGACAAGCCCGTACGCGATGTTGGCCACGTTCGGGCCGGAGACGCCGACGCTCTCGGCCGCAGCGACCAGGGGCTGGCCCGGTCCGTTGATCAGTCCGGAGACGACACCACTCGGAGAGGCAAAGGAAATTCCGGTCCCACCGCCGGTCCCGAAGCGGGCACCGAACAGCTGGATCTCGGCGACCCCGCCCCAGTTGACGAACAGCCGGATGATCTCCGAGAGCGCGACCGTGACGATAGCGAGGTAGTCGGCCTTGAGTCGCAGTGCCGGCAACGCGGCGACCGCGCCGACGACGGCGGCCATCACCATCCCACCCAGCAGCCCGACCCACAGCGGGAGGCCGAACCCGGGAACCCCGCCGGCACCGGGGTCGACCGGTGCGGTCAGGATCGCCGTGGTGTAGGCTCCGACTGCCATGAACCCGGCGACGCCGATGTTGAACAGCCCGGTGTACCCCCACTGGAGGTTCAGCGCCAACACGAGGATCGCGTAGGCCGCGACGAGGATGGTGACGCTGCCGATGAAGCCGGCTGCGAGGTTCGGCCACTGCTGGCCGCCCACGAGGAACGCGAGGGCGGTCAACAGCAGCCAGATCCCGGCCAGGAAGCCGACGACCAGCACCGCATCGGGCAGGCCGTCCATGCGTGCCCGGACGCCAGCCGTGCTCATGCAGTCGTCACCCCCGAGAAAATCCCGGACGGCCGCAACAGGAGCACGACGATGAGCACGAAGAACGCGGCGGCCTTCGTCAGTCCCGAAGGGAGCCAGATCAGCGCCATGCTGTCGACCAGGCCGATGACAACGCCCCCGGCCATCGCCCCGTAGATCGAACCGATCCCCCCGAGGATGACCGCCGAGAAGATGAGCAACAGGAGGAGCCAGCCGAAGTTGAAGGAGATGGTCCCGCTCTCCAGGACCAGGAGATAGCCGCTCATCCCCGCGAGCCCGCCGCCGAGAATCCAGGTCAGGCGAACGACTCGCTCGGTCGGGATGCCCGTCACGCGAGCCAGATCCTCGTTGTCGGCCATCGCACGCATGGCCTTCCCGAGTTTGGTCCGCTGGAGCAAGACGTGGACGCCCAGCATCGCGACGAGCGAGACCACCAGCAGCGTCAGTTCGTTGTCCGTGATCGTGACGGTCCCGCTTGGGAGCGCCAACAGCGTGATCTGGAGGCCACTGGTCGCGACACCGCTGGTCTGTGTGCCGAAGACGAACGCGATCCCGTACCGGAGCGCGAGCGCGACCCCGATCGACGCGATCAGCAGGGAGATGCTCCCCGAGTCACGCATCGGTCGGTAGGTCAACCGATCGAGGAGCAAGACGAGTGCGATCGAGCCAACGCCGGCCACGACGAGACCGACCAAGACCGGAAGGAGCGTCGTGACGGCACTCAGTTGCTCGCCGGAGTTGAACAGGAACAGTTGATCGAGCGATGCGCCCGTCCCGACG
This sequence comes from Haloarcula montana, assembly GCF_035666295.1. Taxonomy (NCBI): domain Archaea; kingdom Methanobacteriati; phylum Methanobacteriota; class Halobacteria; order Halobacteriales; family Haloarculaceae; genus Haloarcula; species Haloarcula montana. The sequence goes on along the minus strand of NZ_CP142027.1, from coordinate 2,794,728 downwards.
CCGGCGAGGATATAGGCGACGACCCAGCCGAAAAATGCGCCGGCGGTAACGGTATCCCCGTGTGCGAAGTTCGCGAAATCGAGGATACTGTACGTCATCGAGAGACCGATTCCGGCCAACCCGACGGCCAGCCCGACCAGAATTCCGTCTAACACCATCGTCCCCAGCGAGGGGATGGTGAGCGATCCACCGATCAGTTTGATTCCCCCGAAATAGAGGTTCGTCCCACTCAGTTTCACGAGGAGATCGAGCAAGAGGTACCCGATGACCGCGCCGACGGCGATTCCACCGGGTCGCTCGACGACAAGGCGTCCTCGGTCTCTGACCGACTCTGCGATAGCCATCTGTTGTAGGCCGTTCGGGAGTCGTGCCTAAATAACGCACCGGAACAGACGGAGATTTGCGGGGCGAGTGACGCGTTCCCGGCGGGTTCGGTGCCGCTGTCTCGGTAGCTCCCGACTATCGACGGGTGGTTCCCCTGATATCGTCTGACACGCGACAGTTAAGCTACTGGACCGAGAACTGTGTAGTATGTTCGTCGGTCACGCGCTGCTAGCGTTTGCCGTCGTCGTCCTGGTCGCCCAGCGACTCGGGGTGGCACCACGACGAGCGCTGCAGTTCGGTGCGGTGGCCGGTCTGTTCGCCGCTGTTCCGGACGTCGACGTCGTCTACGCACCGGTCGGACTGCTCTTGCAGTCGGCCGAGACTGTCGGGCCAGACGTGTTCTGGGAGACGGCCAACGTCATCCACCGCGGGCCGACACACTCGCTCGTCATGGGGGCCGCCCTGGCCGTCGCAGCCGTCTGCTGGCGACTGTCGGCGTGGCCGGGGCGGCCGGTTGCCGTTGGAATCGCCACAGCGTTGATCGTCGTCGCGACGCTGTTCAGCGGGCCTGTCGGCGGTATCGTCACGCTCGTGTTCGTCACGAGCGGGATCGCCGTCGCGATAGTCGCCGGGCGCCTGGACATCGAGCCGTGGACGCTCCTGCCGCTGGCGCTCGCCGGCTTGCTCTCACACCCCTTCGGTGACCTGTTTACCGGATCGCCGCCACCGTTACTGTTCCCGTTCGACGTACAGTTGATCACCGACCTGGTGGTGCTGCATCCCGACCCGACGGTGCATCTCCTCGGAGCGTTCGCCATCGAACTGGGAACGGTTTGGCTGGCGGTATACGCCTACGTCCACAGCCAGGGCCAGTCGCTCACGCGACTCGTCCACCCCCGTGCCTCGCTGGGAGTCGGGTACGCGGCCGCCGCGCTCGTCATCCCGGCGCCGACGCTGGAACAGTCGGCCCACTTCGTGTTCAGCGTCCTCGCGCTGGGCGCCGTCGCGACGCCGGTCAGACCGTTCAGTCGGGAAGTGGACTGGCTCTCGACGCTCGTTACCGGACTCACTGCAGTGACGATCGCGGCGCTCGCGTACGCCCTCGCCCTGGGTGCGCTCTGAGGACTCCCGTTTGCGATAGACCTTTCCTCGTCCGACCGCACCCCCTGATATGAACCGCGACGTCCGTCGGTTGCTCCGGGACCAGCGAACCAACGCCCTCGCGGCCTGGGCCGTCGTCGCCGTCGTCGCCGCTGTCGTTGTAACGAGTTTTCTCAGCGGTGATCTCCTGTGGGCGGGGTTCGCGGCAGGGCTCGTCGCTCTCGCCGTGTTACCGCCCGTTTTGTTACGCCACCGGAACGCGATGCTCCCCTGGGAGGTGCTCCTGCTCGCCGCGCTGCCGGTCGTCGGCCGGATGTTCGCCACCGTGCAGATGACCGGAAACCTCGCGAAGTACCTCTCCGTGGCGGCGGTCGCACTCATCGTCGCCGTCGAACTCCACGTGTTCACGCCGGTCCGTATGACCCCCCGGTTCGCCGCCGCGTTCGTCGTCGTCACCACCATGGCCACGGCGGGCATCTGGGCGGTCGTCCGGTGGGGGGCGGACCTGCTGCTGGGGACGACGTTCCTGCTCGATCCCGCGCTCTCCGGACACGCTATCGAAGAGGCACTGATGTGGGAGTTCGTCGCCTCGACGGCCGCGGGCGTCGGCGCCGGACTCGTCTTCGCGGTCTACGTCAGCCGACAGGTCGGCCTGAACCGCGTCCCCGAAGACGTGAGGGTCCAACAATGAGACTACGCGACCGTATCGGGATCAGCGAGCGGTGGCAGACACGGATCTCGCGGGGGATGATCTTCGCGATGGTCGGCCTGTTCGCCATCGGGATCGAGCGGGGGAGTACCGGAATCATCGTCAACACGGGCATCGGCCTACTCGTCGCACAACTCCCGTCGGTGCTGGAACGGGACTACAACATCACACTCGACCCCGCGTTGACGCTGTGGATCTCCGCAGCCGTGTTCCTTCACGCCGTCGGGGTCGTCGGACTCCCGGGGGCTGAGCAGAACTTCTACGCCACGGTCCCGGGATGGGACCACATCACACACACACTCTCGTCGTCGGTGGTCGCCGCCGTCGGCTACACGACCGTCAGAGCACTCGAAGAGCACTCCCCGGACCTCGTTCTCCCGCCGCGATTTACGTTCGTGTTCATCCTGCTGTTCGTGATGGCCTTCGGCGTGTTGTGGGAGGTCATCGAGTTCTCGCTGGGCCTGCTGGCGACTGCGACGGGCAACGATAACATCCTCACCCAGTTCGGACTCGAAGACACGATGCTCGATCTCGTGTTCGACACCATCGGCGCCATCGTCGTCGCCACGTGGGGCACAGCTCACCTCACCGATGTCGTCGGACACGTGGAGGGGTGGCTCGACCGGAAGGCACGACAAGAGGACTCCTGAACCGCGCCCACCCAAACCACCCCTTTCCGTAGTTTTATCCCCTACCGTGTGGCATGGTACCATGCCATGGTGTTCAAGAAAATCACGCTGATCGGAACCAGTTCGGAGAGCTTCGACGCCGCCGCCGACGACGCTATCGAGCGTGCAGAACGGACACTCGACAATCTCAAATGGGTCGAAGTCGAGGAGTTAGGCGTCGAGATCGGCAGCGTCGAGGGCCGGGAGTATCAGGCCGAGGTCGTCGTCGCGTTCGAACTCGAAGAATAACCCCACGACTGGGTCCGGCTGTCGCTCCCGTACCAGTCTACCGACAGCCGTGTTGGACAGCGTTGCCCAACGCTGCCAATCACAGCTGTTCCGGGTGAATACACCACTCGTTTCGCAGAATAGAACCCTACGTCCGGAACGACTCGCCGCAGCCACACTCGCTGACGATGTTCGGATTCTCGACGTGGAAGCCAGCCCCCTGAAGCCCGCCCTCGTAGTCGAGGACCGACCCCGAGATGTAGTCCAGACTGGCCCCGTCGACGAACACCCGGAGTCCGTTGCGTTCGTAGACCGTATCGTCGTCTTCGGGTTCGTGTTCGAAGCGCATCCCGTAGGAGAGCCCCGCGCACCCCCCTTGCTGGACGAACAGTCTGAGTCCAGCGATGTCGGTATCCATCCCTTCGCTGGCCAGCAGGTCCAGTGCCTCCTCGGCTGCGTGCTCGCTGACGGCGACCGCCGTCCGGTCCGGGTTCGGTTCCGGCTCGCCGTCCTCGGCTGTGCTGCTCATACAACCAGTTGCGCGCCCGATCCTGTTAACCCTGACGGCGCGGGAGTTTCAGTCCTCGAAGCGCTTGCGGACGCTCTCGGCGTGAGCTTCGAGCCCTTCCGCCTCGGCTAACGTCGTGATCGTCTCCGAGAGATCGGCGAGTGCGTCGTGGGAGAGTCGCTGGACGGTCGTCGACCGGACGAACGTGTCGACGGAGAGCCCTCCGGTCACGCGGGCACCGCCGCCGGTTGGCAACACGTGGTTCGTCCCGGTCGCGTAGTCGCCGGCGGCGACGGGGCTGTCCGGCCCCAGAAACACGGAGCCAGCCGACGGAATCCGTTCGAGCAGTTCCTCGTCGTCGTCGGCCTGGATCGAGAGGTGTTCGGCGGCGTATTCCTCTGCGAAGAGGACGGCCTCACTCATCGAACGGGCGTGCAGGACCGCCGACGCGTCGTTGTCCAGCGCCGACCGGACGACCGCCTCCCGCTCCCTTCCAGCGGCCTGTTCGTCGACGGCCTCGACGACGGCTTCGGCCAGATTCTCGTCGTCGGTCACGGCGACGACGGAGGCGTTCTCGTCGTGTTCGGCCTGGGCGACGAGGTCGGCCGCGACGAGGTCCGGGTCGGCTGTCCCGTCGGCGACGACGAGGATTTCGGAGGGACCGGCCAGGAAGTCGATCGCGACATCGCCCCTGACCTCGGCTTTGGCGGCGGTCACCCACTGATTTCCCGGCCCGACGACGATGTCGGTGGCGCTGACCGTCTCGGTTCCGTAGGCCAGCGCCGCGATGGCCTGTGCGCCCCCGACCTGATAGACCGCGTCGGCCCCAGCGACGTGGATAGCGGCCAGCGTAACAGGATTGATCGTCTCGGCGGGCGGCGTGGCGACGGCCACGTGGTCGACACCGGCGACCTTGGCCGGGATCACACCCATCAGGGCGCTCGACGGGTACGCGGCGGTCCCACCGGGCGCGTAGACGCCGGCGCTGTCCAGGGGTCTGAACCGACGGCCCAGTTCCCGCCCGCCGACGGTCTCGCGCCAGTCTTCGGGGACCTGGCGCCCGTGGAACGACCGGATGTTGTCGGCCGCGTGTTTGATGGCGTCACGGACGTCTTCGTCTAACTCCTCGTAAGCGCGTTCGGCGGCGTCGGTGATGTCGACGTTGCCGACCTCCACGTCGTCGAACTCGCTGGCGAACCGGCGGAGTGCCACGTCGCCTTCCTGGCGGACCTGTGCGACGATATCGCTGACGTCGTCACGGACGGCATCGACACCCGCGTCCCGGTCGAACAGTGCCGCGCGCTCGTCCGGACCGAGATCTTGGACGGAACGTACGTTCATACCCCGCGTTCGGGACGGGACGGAAAACGGGTTTCCCTTCGAGCCGGGGCTACAGTCGCGAGACGACGTGGAGTCCGGCGACGAAGACCGTGATTCCGACCATCGACACGCCGAGGACCGCGCTCACGAACGGCGAGACGGCACCGACGACGCCGGCGGTCAGGAGGATCGACCCGATGACGATTGAACTGACGAGCAACAGCGCGTGGACCAGCAGCGCAGTGTCGGATCGTCGGAGACTTCCCAGAAGCGAGCGGACGCCGCCCGACTGATCCGCGCCGAGACGCTGCCCCGGCGTGTAGTAGCTCGCTGCGGTTCCGTAGGCCGTCGTCCCCCCTCTGGTCTGTTGGTTCGGTGTCTCGGTCCGTGCAGTCGGACCACTCCGATCGGGTGAGCCGTCAGCGTACTCGCCGGCGGCCTCGCTGGCAGTACGGGCGTTCTCGGTCTCGATCTCCCAGCCCGCTGTGGTGGGCTGACGGCGCAGATAGGACTCGTGACCCAGCCGGTCGTATCGCGCCCGTTCGTCCTCGTCGGTGAGGACCTCCTTCGCCGTCGTGAGCCGCTTGAACTGCCTGGGTGCGTCGGCGGCCTCGCTGACATCCGGATGGTGTTGTTTGACCTGGTCTCGGTACGCCTCACGGATCTGGGCGGCGTCGTCGTCCGGACCCACACCCAAGATACTGTAGAACGTCTTCGCCTCGGGGGACCCCATTGGTATATTAATCTTGTGGCCGAATATATAATTGTACGGGCTGTTTCACGGTGAAGAAACCGCTGTCAAGTTTGGTCCCGTTTTCCGGCGTCATCTCGGGTTGTGACTCCGCGCCTGTCCAGCGAGGGCTCCCGCTCCAGGTCCGAGTCGCCGGACTGAAACGGTCGCTCGGCCAAGCAGTGGTATGAACGATGTCCCTGACGGGTGGGCCGAGCAAGTACGTGAGAACCGCGCCGAGAAGGATCGATTCTTCGCCGACCACCGCCAATCGCCGATCCCGCCGGCCGAACGCGACGAGTTCGACGGCCTGGCGTACTTCGACCCGGACCCGACGTATCGCGTCACGGCGACGGTCACTGTCCACGACGATCCGGAGACACTCGATCTGGAGACGACGAACGGGCCACCGAGCCGCTACGAGCGCGTCGCGACACTCTCGTTCACCCTCAACGGAACCGACTGCGAACTGGCGGGCTACCGACAGCCCGACGAGGATACGGCGACGCTGTTTGTCCCCTTCAGAGACAAGACGACCGGGCAACAGAGCTACGACAACGGCCGCTACATCGAACTCGAACTCGGCGATTCGCTGACAGACGGTCAGGAGATCCCGCTGGATTTCAACCTGGCGTACGCGCCCTTCTGTGCATACAGCGAGACCTTCTCCTGTCCGCTCCCGCCCGAGGATAACTGGCTGGAGATCGCCGTCGAAGCCGGCGAACGGTCGCGGTAGGTCTCCCGTAGACGAACTGTTATCAGGCCCACGCCACTAGCCGTGAGTATCATGGCACGTGCAGCCGACGAACGCCAACAGTCCCTCCTGCAGACCGTCGTCGCCGTCGTCTCGGCACTGGGAATCGGCGCCGGTGGTCTCCTCTTCGGAACGGCACTGACAGTCCTCACGCTCGTAATCCTCCAGTTCGGAGTGGGGTTGAACCTGACGACGACCCACATCCTCGTCCTCGGTCTCATCTTCGTCCAAGGTGTCGGCTGTGCCGGCGTCGCACTCGCGTACGTCCGGTTCAGACCCCGGATCGCGTCGGGGATCCGGGACCTCTTAGGTATCGATGGCCCGTTCGTCGAGTTCGACATCCCCGCGTCGGTGCCGTCGTTCAGAGACGTAGCCGTCGTCGTCGTGGGCTATTTCCTCGCGCTCGCCGCCGCGATCGGTGGCTCGCTACTGGCCTCGCAACTAGCGGTCGATACCGGAACCAACTCCGCGGCGGAGGTCGGCATGGAGAACCCGGAGATCATCCTCCTGTTGATCCCCGCCTCGCTGTTGCTCGTCGGCCCCGGCGAGGAACTGCTCTTCCGCGGCGTCGTCCAGGGCCGAATCCGGACGGTGTTCAACCCCGTCGTCGGGATTCTCGTCCCCAGCGTCGCGTTCGCCGGCCTCCACTGGTTCGCGCTCTCGGGTGGCTCGACCGCGGGGAACCTCTTCGTCGTGAGCCTGCTGGTCCTGCCGGCGCTGGTCTTCGGTGTCAGCTACGAGTACACCGACAACATCGTGGTCCCCTCGCTGATCCACGGCTTCTACAACGCGACGCTGTTCACCGGTCTCTATTTCTCCGTGGTCTACGCCGACCAGACTGTCCAGAGCGCGCTGCTCGCGCTGTGAGCTACGGAACGACCAGTACGCGAAGGTCGTTGACGTTCGTCCCGGTCGGTCCCGTCTCGACGAGCCCACCGTAGTCGGCCACCAGCGGATAGGCGTCGTTTCGGTCCAGCGCCCCACGGACCGCTTCTCGATCCGGACGGTTCCCCGCCCCGAGGATCGCCCCGGCTGCGTCGGTCGCTCCGTCGATACCGTCGGTGTCGACAGCCGCGAGGACGCTGTCTTCGGGCAGGTCCGCGAGGCCACCGAGGACGAACTCCTGGTTCGGCCCACCGTGGCCGTCACCCGAAACCGTAACCGTCGTTTCGCCACCCGAGAGGAGGACGGCGGGTGGTTCGATCGGCGTGCCGGTCGCACGGATCTCGGCGGCGATAGCCGCGTGTGTCCCCGCTGCAGTCCGTGCCTCGCCGCGAACGCGCGACGAGAGGATCACCGACTCGTAGCCGGCCGCCGCCGCTCGGTCGCTCGCCGCACGCAGCGCCGTCATGTTGGTAGCGACGACGTGCGTCGAGACCCGGTCGAAGGCCGGATCGCCCGCCTGCGGGGTCTCGGCCACCTCGCCACGAGCGCCGCGGTCCAGCCGACGACGGACGCTGTCGGGGACGGCCGCGTCGATCCCGTCGAGAACGTCCAACGCGTCCTGAAACGTCGAATCGTCCGGTGTGAGCGGGCCACTGGCGATCACCGACAGATCGTCGCCGACGACGTCGCTGAAAACGATTCCACAGACACGGGCCGGCGCCAGTCGCCGTGCCAGGTGCCCGCCTTTGACCGCCGAGAGGTGCTTGCGGACGGCGTTGATCGACTCGATGGGAACGCCGCTGTCGAGCAGCGCTGTCGTCGTCGACCGCAGGTCTGCCAGCGGGATTCCGTCGGGGGCGACCATGCAGGCGCTCCCGCCACCGGTTACCACTGCGAGAACGAGGGTCCGTTCGTCGACGTCGTCGGCCGCTGCGAGCAACTCCCGTGTCGACTCGACGCCGCGCTCGCTTGGCAGCGGGTGATCCGCTGGCAGGACACGAACTCGGTCGGTGTCGACCGAAGCGTCGGTCACGACGACACCGCCGTCTAGCGCCGATCCGAGTTCGCGTTCGAGTGCTGCCGCGATGTGCCCGCCGCCGTTTCCCCCACCCAGGACGACCACCTCGTCGTACGCGCGACGGTCGAACTGTTCGCCGGCGACCGTGATCGTCGTCCCATCGACGGAGACCACGGACGGTATCACGGTCCCAGGTCGAGCACTCTCGATCCCACGTTCGAGACAGTCGAGTGCGACAGTCGTCGCCGGCTCCTCCGCTGCCAGCTCCCGGTCACGGATCATATGGATCGGTATGTGATAGGCGTACAAGAGCGTTCGAGTTGCGCTCGCGGTCTCGAACTCAGGAGTTTAACTCGGAGATGGCCGTCATGACATCGGTTACGTCGACGGGTTTCCCGCCGATCGACGAGCCGGAGTTGTACGCGGAAATGACCGCCATCGCGTCCTCCCTGTCGACGGTTCCGTCACCGTCGACATCGAACCGACTGCTGTTCGCTGGCGGTTCGACAGTGATCGCGACCGTATCGGTGCTGGCCGCCGATCCGTCCTGAACCGTGACCTCGAAGGTCAACGTTGTCTGATTGCGAACACTCGGGGCCGTGAACGTGGGCTGTGCAGTCGCCGCTCCCGACAACGAAACCGCCGGCCCGCCGGTCTGGCTCCAGGCATACGCTAAACTGTCCCCGTCCGGATCGGTCGAACCGGTCGCGTCCAGTGTGACCGTCGCCTCACTGGCCACCGAGGAATCCGGGCCGGCGTCGGCAGTCGGTGCCGAGTTCGACGGCGAGACCGTCACGTCCACCGTATCCGTCGCCGAGCCGCCGTTTCCGTCGTCGACTTTCAGCTCGAACGTCAGCGTCGTTTGGCTGTCGACGGTGGGCGCGGTAAACTCCGGCGTCGCCGTGTTCGCGTCACGCAGTGATACCGAGGTGCTATCGATCTGGTCCCAGGAGTACTCCAGCGTATCCCCGTCCGGATCTGTCGAACCGGTCGCGTCCAGGGTCACCGTGGCCCCAGCAGTCACCGACGTGTCCGATCCGGCATCTGCCGTCGGGGCCGCGTTCGGGCTCGATAGCGCCATATCGACCTGAACGAGTCCGTACCCGGCCTTGTTGTCCCGTCCCGGCGCCTCGATGTCGGTCGCCGTCTCCCGGAGACGCTGACGGACATCGTCGTCCGAGAGATCCCTGGTACCGTCTTCTACGTCTTCACCGATTATCAGCGCCGCCGCGCCGGCGACGTGGGGCGCTGCCGCGGAAGTCCCGCCGAAGTAGGAGGTCCCGCCGCCGATGTCCGTGGTGTACTGTCCGGAACCAGGTGCGGCGAGTTCGATCTCCGAGCCTTCAGCGCTGAACTCCATCGTCCGGTCGTCGCGGTCGGTCGCCGCGACCGCGATTGCATCGTCGTACTTCGCCGGGTACATAACCTCGTTGGTCGACGGGTCGCCGTCGCCGTTGTTGCCGGCGGCCGCAACGACGATCGTATGGCTGCTGGCGTCCGCGATCGCGTTCCGGAGGGTACTCGCGTCGCTCCTGCCGCCGATACTCATCGAGAGTACGTCGGCGTCGTCGGCAGTCCCTATCGTCCCGTCTGGCCCTTTCAGTGCCGCGTCGATTCCGCTGACCCACCAGCTGTAGTAGCCGACACCGCTCGAATTCATCACCTTGATCGCGTAGAGATCAGCGTTCGGGGCGACGCCGACGACGTCCCGGTTGTTGTCTTCGGCAGCGACGATACCGGCTGCACGCGTTCCGTGTCCGTTATCGTCGTCGGCGCTCGCAAGCGTCCGTTCGTTCGCCCACCCGGAGAAGTTCGCTCCCCAGACGACGTTGTCGTCGAGGTCGGGGTGTTGGTAGTCGATCCCGCTGTCGAGGACAGCCACGTCCACGTCTGCAACGGCCTCGTCGTCGATCTGCTGTTGGGCGGTGGGGGCACCGATTCGGTCCACTCCCCAGGGTGTCGTCTGACTTTGCGTCGTCCCCGACTGAGTATCGACCGTACTCGCCGGAGTTACGGGTTCAGGTCCTTCGATTTTGGTGTCGATGACCACGGACTCGACATCCGGACGCGCACGGAGTCCCGGTAGTGCTGACCGGGGTACCTCGACGAACAGTACCGGCATGAAATCGACCGATCTCCCACCCGTGATATCGACTCCAGGGTGGGTCTCCCCCAACGACGCGTCGTCGCGGGCATCGTCGCTCACGAACCGGACGACGACACGGACGCGCTCGCCAGCCGCATCCTCAGACGATGCGGCTGCTGTCTCCAGGGCGTCCGCTACCGAACCGGTCGGTTGGTCGTCCGCACTCTGCTGTCCCGCTCCGCTGAACGCGGTTCCCTGTGCCGGTGCCACAGCCAGGAGTACGACCAGGCAAAGGACCGTCACGGGGGAGCTTCCCCTCGCCATGGGACAGTAAATCACATCGAGTCGTATGAACCTCTCGGCCCCAGTTCAAACATTGAGAGCAGGCCCGGACCATCGATAGCAGCGTCGCGACGGTGGTCTGTTGCCGGGATAGTCGTGACAGCCGGCCCCAGCAGAACCCTAGGACGATTAATGGATACTAACGGTTGTACAGTGACTAGCCACCCGAGCCAGAAGGGATTTATATGGGTACCTGTTCGCTTCGACTATGAGCCAGCCAGACGCACCGCGACAGAAATCGACGCTGTTCTGTTCGGACTGCGGATACGAGAGTCCCGCCCCGAGTGGGTGGCTGGAGTACACGCTCTCGGATCAGCGCCACAAGCGGTGTCCTCGCTGTTTCGCTCTCGTCACCCGACGCCCAGCCGAGGCCCCAGCCGACGCCTGGGACCACAGCCGCGACCGGGTCCGCTCCGGGTTCGCACTCTGGCGTGCCGGCGTCTCACAACTCAAGCAGTCCGTCGAGCGGTTGGCTGTACACGGCTGACCGTCCCGCGGCTCCCGTCGTAGGTTTCCCCTCGTAATTTCTACAAACCGCCAACACGGCGATAGCGGGATAGAACTCGTAAGCAGTGACTGTGCCTGAAACAGTCTCTGTGGAGGTATTCACCGACAGGTTCGGTAACGGTAGTGAGTGTGTCGCCCGGAAGTATTCCGGGCGAAGATCTACTATACAGTAGAAGTGTATCGTCTATTTTAATAATTCAAATAGATGGAAATAACATATCTGTCAAACCCATGGGTCGAGTACCTCACGGCCACCAAACGGATCTCGATTCTGGTATGCGTCGGTCATCGTAATGAGACCTGCCGCAACCTGATACGCCGGCATCGTATCATCGTGAAGCAGAACAATACCAGCGTGATCCCCGGATGGTAATCCACCGAAATCTTTCACGTCGCTCGTTACGATAACCAGATCGTGGTCTCGGGCATACGGAAAGACATCTGCTCCCTGCTAGAGCGCGTCACGGACGTGCTCAGTGTAGAGTTCTTCCTTCGCCAAATACGTCGCCGCCTTTGGGTCGATATTTTCGTCCAGTAGAAAGCGACACCCGCTCATCTCAGGCAGCGTCTGGATCGACGCCTTCGGGACGATCGATCGATTCACTGAACTCTTCCATGGCGACTTCGCGTTCCTGTTCTACGGTGCGCATCTCTCGCGGGTGATCGTGATAGTATGCCAGCGCGTGGTACACGTCGGCCACGTCGAGATCGTAGCGATCGGCAACTGCTTCGGGATCTTTCCCACGCTCTTCAACGAGGGCGTACACCTGACGGACACTGATTCGACGGTCGCGTACGTGCGGTTCACTACATGAGATCGCGTGCGATCCGTCGGACACCTCTCTCAGACGTAGTTCCGTATTGCTGTTACTCCAACAAAAACATACTGCTGACTACGTAGGACTGAGATGTACGCCCGGAACACTACCGGGCGAGAAACTACTAGTAGGCTCGGTGAATGTGTTATCCCCTTCTAAGGAACCTCAGATCCATAATATTCCTACTTCCGCATTCCGTATCAGGTTTCACCGGGATCCGTGGGTATTCATCGACCAGGCGGCGAGGTAGCAGACTCGGGTCGAACGATGAGGAGAGTCAACTAGACGGGGTCTGTGATCAGTTCCACGAGACGCGCGAACGCTACCAACAGAGTCATACGTGTCTGTTTAGGAGTGTGGCGTATCGGGGTCCTACTCCGAGTCACAGCACCGTCTGAATCTGGACACCTATGTCCTCAGTAATCGGAATCGTCTCTGTCGCGCTCGTTGCGTCGCTTTTTATGTCATTTACCGTCGGGGCAAACAGCAACTCCGCCCCGATTGCGCCAGCCGTCGGAGCGAACGCGTTGTCCACCCTTCGGGGGGCACTACTGGTCGGCCTCGTCGCCGGTCTCGGTGCCATTGCACAGGGTGGCAGTATCTCCGAGACGATTGGTCACGGGCTGGTGACCGGCGTGACGATCACGCCACTAGCAGCCACTGCGACGCTGCTCACGGCAGCCACACTCATCACGATCGGGAACTCCCGCGGCTACCCTATTCCCTCAGCGTTCACGGTCACCGGTGCAGCGATCGGTGCGGGTGTCGCTCTCGGCGGTGGCTTTGCAGTCGTGACGTACGCCAGGATTCTGGGATTTTGGTTTGCGATTCCGGTCGTCGAGGGCGTCCTCGCGTATGGTCTCGCGTGGCTGTTACTGGATGAGACGGTCTCGGATACGCTAAGTATTCCGCTGCTCGCTGGCGGCGTCGGCTACACACTCGCCAACGTCCAGCTATCGTTTCTCCCGGCCCCCCAGAGCGAGCAAGGATCGATCGCGGGCGTCATCACCCGTCAATTTAACGTCGCATCGATAGGGCTCGGCGAGGCCGGAACCGTACTCGTTGGGGTTGTACTCGGACTTCTCACGCTCGCAGTGGTCTACTGGCAACTCCGGCGTGACGTGAGGACCGGAATCAACAGAATGCTGGTCGCGCTCGCCCTCGTCGTCGTGTTCACCAGCGGTGGGTCGCAGGTCGGACTGGCCACCGGGCCACTGGAAGCCGTCTTTGAATCGTCGCTCGGCCTTCCCTCGCTGTACCTGCTCGCGCTCGGGGGCCTTGGAATTCTCCTCGGGGGATGGTTCCGTTCGCCACGCCTCATCCAGGCTGTGGCCCGCGAGTATGCCTCACTCGGGCCGAAGCGGTCGATTGCGGCATTCATTCCTGCATTTCTCGTCGCGCAAGCAGCAATCGCGCTCGGCTATCCCATCTCGTTCAACAAAGTGATGATTTCTAGTATTGTCGGGGCCGGACTTGTTGGCGGGTCGTCGGACTCCGCCGGGGTATCGACCACAAAGACGGTCTACACTGTCGGGGCGTGGGTCGGCTCGATGGTCGGCGGGGCCGTAATTAGCTTCGCGCTCTATCACACACTCGCTGCGCTTCCGGGACTCGGGTAGTTAGATATTCTGAAGCGTGACGAGATCTTCGACAGCTGCGCTTTCCTTCATTTCTGCCCATGTCTCGAAATCAGTTGTCCGCGCTACGAACGCGTCGCGTTCATCGGCCGAGAGCTGTTGGACGCCGCCAATAGTGTCATCGTCACACGGGCTGGCCACATAGAACTCGTCCACCGAACCAAACTGCGTGTGGCGACTGATGAACGATTTCGAGGCAATCCGCTCGCGGGAACTGGAGACCCACGTCTCCAGTGTGAGTGCCTGTTCGATTGCGGTTTTGAGGCTTGTCTGCAGTGAATCGTGGGTCCTGACGTCTGAGTCAAGAACCATACCTCGTGTTCATGTTCAAGCCACCTAAGTGCGGTGGCGGGACAAATTTGATACCGTCTTGCTGTACAGTTACCCGATCATTACAGTTTCCCCGCAAGCAGGGCAGGCGATCCCATTATTTGTCTGTTCGAGTTCAGCCTCGTCACCAGTCCACCCACAAAATGGACACTGTATCGGGTCGGCTCCAGTCACAGGATACTGAAGATCCCCTTCGCCAAATCAAAAAGTGTGGTGTCTGTATTAATTGTGTCAAGCCGGCTGAACAAAAAGAAACGGTGTGCAAGATATGCGCCTTCCATCTTGCACGCCTCATTCTGATCTATACGCAATGTGTCAGTAACAGCTGTGCAAGGCTCAGAGGATGGATCCAGCAAACTGGTTCTGTTTGCTTCGGGAACCCTGCGATGAATCAGCCGGTCAAAAGATCTGCGGAGTGACTACTCGATTTCTAACTGACCACTTTCGCCACTCTCCTCGCCGTCATTCTCGTCCCATTCGAGTTCGAACTCGATACTTCGTTCAGTCATATTGCCAGCCGGGCCTTCGCGTTCAGCTTTGACTTCGAAGGTTGGTCGGGCAGGGGGATTCAGCGTTACAGAGTCGGAGCCTGCCTTCAGGCTGATAGCGTTTCCGCTGTCGAGATTATCCGCGACTTTCCGAAGGTATGCTGCAATCTCTTCTCGACTCTGGTTGCTTTCCGATTTGAACAGGACTTCTTCAGGCATACTGTACGACACGTTGCCTGCACTCATAAGTGACTCCTCTGTGCTGACCATTGCCAATTGCCTCTAATCGGTAGTCCGGAATGCTGACTATGCGCTCTGTATGCAGCACACACATCCACACCAGACAGGTAACATAGTCTCCCGACAGACATTATTCCAGGGCCGCTATCATCGACTGTTTCCCTGAAAATACAGCGACTGAGGGACTCTACGTGGGAAATCAGGCCCCAATGATAGACTGTAGTTGATGCTATTCATATTATTCACAAATAGCACTAATAGTATATTCAAAATGTACGCCCGGACCAGGCGAGAATCCACTAGTAGACTCGGTGAATGAGACATTCGCTACTAAACGGACTCTATCCTGTGCTGTGAAATCGGTTGCGCCCACGGGTCCATGTATTCAACGAGTTTGTCGTGATCGCAGGAGCGCTTACCCATACCAATTTGCGTTCGACCGCTGGGCGGCATTGTTTTGCAAATCGGCGGTAGGCAAAGTGTCATTTCAACTCCGAGTGGATCATATATTATCCGAGCTCAGAATTATTGCTGTGATCCAGCTCCCAACTGTTGCGACGAAGAGGACCACTGTAATCGTGAGGAATGCGTCCAACTTCGGCCGGGTTTTCTGTACGCCAGGATACAAGCCGAAGAAGTATACTGTTGTTATCAGGAGGGAGAAGAGGAACACGGTGGAGACCATCGTAGCATAGGGATGCTTATGGAAGACGGTTCGTGAATCCATCGCTCGTTTGGAGTCCTCACCAGTATCAAATTAGGGAAGTGGCATTAATTGTTCGCCTGAGAGTTACCCGTCGGCCAATCATAGATTCGCATCGATCTATCTCAGTCATCACAACAGTTGTAACCGGTAGCAACCCGACCATAGAGCTTCGTCGGTCGGTAACCACATAGCTGGTGCAGCTTTGAGCGTCTCGGTATCGCTGCTAGTTCTCCACTCTCTCCGGGTTATACTCCCCAAAAGAACACAATGCCGACTGTCGTGACGACAGTCAAGATCAACTGTAATGGCGCACCGACGCGTGCGAAATCAGTGAATTTGTACCCGCCTGGTCCGTAGACCATCAGGTTCGTCTGGTAGCCGACGGGGGTCAGGAGCGGTGTGCTGGCCGCGAAGGTCACGGCCATTACGAACGCAAAGGGATTGGCGCCGAGTTGGCTAGCGACCTCAACCCCGATTGGCAACAGCAATACGACGCTGGCGGAGTTGCTGACCATCTCCGTGATGACCGCGGTCCCAAGGTAGAACAGCCCCAGGACCACGATCACGGGAAAGAGGTCACTGACGGAAACGACGAGGTCGGCGATGAGATCCGCCGTGCCCGAGGCCTCGACTGCGATGCCAAGCGGGATGACACCCGCCACCATGAAAATCACTTCCCAGTCGACGGCTTCGTATGCGTCCTCAGGCGTGAGGATGCCCGTGAAGAACATCGCCGCAACGCCCGTCAGCGCACTCGTCATAAGCCCCAAAACGTCGAGTGCCGCGAGTCCGAGGGCTCCGGCGAGGATTCCCAGCGCGATGGGGATCTTCGATCGGTCGAAATCCTCCCATCTGTCCTCGCCCGCGATAGCGACATTCGTGTCCCTCGCAATGCGATCGAGTACTTGGTCAGGCGCCTGGACGAGGATGACATCGCCGGCCCGCAACCGGACCTCTCGGAGACGCTGACGGATCACCTCGTCGCCGCGCCGGATCGCAAGCACTGTCACGTCGTAGTCGCGCTCGAAGTCTGCGACACCGCTGCGCCGACTCGACCAGGGGCCGGGCAGGAGTACGACTTCGGTGAGTTCAATCTCCTCGTCGGGGGCTTCTTCGGCCGTCTCGTCGCCGTCTTCCTCCGTGTCTTCGCTCGACGCCTCGTCCTCGGCGAGAGAGTCGCTGCGTTCCGCGTCGAGCGATTCCCCACCGTGACGCCGTGGCGAGAAGCCGGCAGGGAGAAACGTATCGTCCTCCGTGGCCGCTTCCATGACCTCCGGTAACAGCTGTAGGTGGTCCTGCTCGATGACCTCCTGGAGGGTTTCCTGGTCGGCCCTGACGGAGAGGACGTCGCCCGCTTGGATCCGTTCCGATCCGAGTCCGCGGGCGAGTGTCCGGTTGCCACGGACGATCTGGAACACGTCGAGATCGAGGTCCTCCTCGCCCAGTTCCCCGACACGGGAACCCACGACCGGCGAGTCCTCCATGACGACGACGTCGGTGAGGTAGTCGGTCATGCCGAACGCGTCGCTGGGCGACTCCGCCGGCTCGATCCGTGCCGGAGTGAGGTATCGGCCGACGGTGAGCAGGTACACGATCCCCACGAGCAAGACGATCGCGCCCAAATGCGTGAACTCAAGCAGGGCGAACGGCTCTGCGTCGGGACCGCCGACCTGGACCCACACCTCGCTCGCCAGGAGGTTCGTAATCGTCCCGACGACGGTGAGCATCCCGCCGAGCATCGAGGCGAACGACAGTGGTATCAGGAGCTTCGAGGGCGACGTCTTCGTTTGCCGAGCGAGATTCATTATCGCCGGTATCAACACGGCGACGACGGAGACGTTGCTGACGACCCCGCCCGGCGGTCCGGAGAGCGTGACCGTAGCGAGCAACTGTTTGAACTCGTTGTCCCCGGCGAACGCGATCAGTTTCCGCGTGAGGATCTGGATGACCCCGGTCCGTCGGACGCCTTCGCTCAGGACGAACATCGCCAGCACCGTGAGCGTCGCGGGGTTCGAGAATCCCGAAACACCCTGCTCGGGTGATACGCCGGTCCACTCGCCGAGGAGGACGAGTGCGACGACGAGGCCGACCGCGGTGGCGTCGATCGGAACCGGCTGGGTAACGAAGAGGACGAAGACGATGGCGATGATCGCCAGTACGACGACTACGTCGAACGAGACCGGAAGCTGCACGGGGAGTTGTTGTAGAGGGAAACTATTGTTCCACGAAAAAAGAAAAAAGAGAGGACTCATCTATTCACCCTTTACCCAGAATACTCCGACTGACCACATAGAATTTGTGCTACATATTCAGCAGGGATATCCAGACACGACAGCGATGCAGCACTCCCGGCAGACCTCATCCCAGGCCCGTCATCAGCGACGATTTCCGAAATTCGGCGAGAAGGGGGGCATCAATACGGACGAATACCTATCAACTATAGATTGTATCTGAAGTCATTTATATTATTTTTATATGGTTCTATTAGCATACTCGAAATGTACGCCCGGAACACTAACGTCCGGCATCATCCTGGGCGGCGTGCCAGGTCAGCCGGCAAACCCTCGTGCCGGGCGGGTCGTCCACTGGACGACCAGTTGCGCGAGCGGCGTCAACCGCGAGCGCGGGAGACGCCGAAAGCGTCTCCGAACTGCAACTGTCGCGCGCCCGGGTTCTCCGGACCTTCATCGTCCCGAAGACGGGCCTCCGCCGGGGATTGAAGGCGCGCACTCGTCCTAACAGATAGGCGTACCTAAGCGTTCGCCCTCAGACCGTGTAGTCGTCCTCGTGCAACTGGGCGTAGCGGTTGCCCCGGTAGCCGAACTTCCCCCACTTGTAGCGGGCGACCAGTTCGACGCCGTGGAGTCCGCCACGCAGTGCCGCGTCGGCCTTGATCCCCCGAACGTCCTGCAGAGCAGTTGCGGTCTCGAACGCGCGGTCCCAGTCGCTCGGCCCCCAGCCACGGACGAGATCCGCGAAGGTGACGTTCCGTCGGATCTCGTCGCCGAGGGCTGCCTCCCACTCGTCGTTGTACCGCTCCAGGCTGCCCTGTGCGGCCAGTCGACCGGCGATCTTCCCCGTTCGGACGGCGACGTGGTCCCCGCCCTCGTGGAAGGCCGAGGTCCCCCCCATCGCACCGCCGGTGACGGCGATGCCGGCCCCGACCGGGGACTCGATCGGTCGCGTCGAGGAGATCGGATAGGTCTCGGTGCCGCCGGACTTCCCGCGGTCCTCGACGAGCGGGAAGTCCGCGAGTTCGTAGTCGGGGAACTGCCGGCGAAGCAGTCGGCGGATGTACTCGTTGCCCCGCGGGATTCCCTCGTCGCTCTCTTCGAGCAGGTCCCACTCGGCGACATCGTAGTCGTCGATATCGAGCCCGATCGGCATCGTCAGCCCGATCCGAGCGACTGGGCGATCGTTGGGGAAGATCCACGGATAAGCCGTGTGGCCGGGCATAATCCCCCACCAGAACTCGATGTGATCGGGGTCGAACAGCTCCTCGGGCATCCGGCGGTGTTCCTGGTAGGCGATGTGGTTGGCCGTCGTCGACGGCAGGACATCGCTCATCTGCTGGTCGGCTGGAAGGAACTGATCGAGCGTCCCCCCGGTTATCGTCCGCTGTGGTCCGTCCGCGAGGACGACGTAGTCGGCGGTGAGATCGTCGCCGTCGGCCAGCCGGAGGGTGTGTCGGGGATCGCTATTGACATCGGTCTCGACAGAGCGAACGCTGACGCCGACGCGATAGTCGGCACCGGCCGCCGTGGCCCGCTCGCGGAGCCAGTCGTCGAACCGGGCGCGGTGGAAGGTGAGGCCGAACCCATCGTAGCTCGCGTCGATGCCCGTCTCCGTCATCGCGAGTTCGTTGTTCGGACCGTGGAACTTCGCCCCGTCGAGTTCGCTGAGGATGACGTGATCGGGAATCTCGTCGACGGAGAACTCCATGAGGTCGATCCAGTAGTCCAACAGCCCGGCTGCGTCCGTCGAGTCCGGCCCCGTCGGGTCGCGGTCGGCCCTTGGGACCCCCTTCTCCAGGACCACCGCGTCCGCGCCGTGGTCGGCGGCGGCCGCTGCCGCCGAGGAACCGGCAGGTCCACCCCCGACGATAGCGACATCTACGTGTTCCATACCGACTACGGTGCCACCCGGGCGGCTAAAACCTACTGTCTCGCAGCCGACGACTGGGAGAGATCCGATTCCGGTCGCGATAGCGTGGCCTCGAAGGTCGTCTGCCAGCTCTCGACGTTGGTTGCTCGGTCGAGCGCGTCGTCGACGGCCGAGCGTTTCTCCCGGAGCCGGGAGAGCAAGCGCGCGTACTCCCCACAGTCGTCGAGTTGGGCCTGACCGACGGCGGATTCGAGTGTCGCCGCCCGGGAGGCCAGTGCAAACAGTTCCTGTAGTTCCGACTGGAACTGTGTGACGACGCCGACGCGTTCGACGGCACTCAGCACCGCGTCCCGACCGACGGGCTTGGTGAGGTACTCATCGACGGGAATATCGAGCAGATCCACGTCGGGTTCGACGCCACTGATCATCAGGACTGCGGGCTCAAACGGCCCGGCCGCGACTTCCCTCGCTACCGTTCCGCCGTTCGATCCCGGCATCTCCCGATCAAGCACGAGGACATCGACCGTCTCGTCGAGCCGATCCAAAGCGGTGTCACCGTCGGCAACGGTGACTACGTCGTAGCTCTCCCCCAGCCAGAGCCGGTAACACTCACGCATATCGGGGTCGTCATCGGCGACCATGACACGCCCCACAGTATCGCTCATTCGTACCCATTCCTGGACCCGGGATCTGATATACACCCCCGACTGTTGAGACCGTTTACGACCGTTTAATACCGATAAATCGGACGGTAAAGCCATTGAAACCGACAGTCTGGAGAGTCGGTTTCGTTCGTCGATAGAGTTTTGCCGGAGCCGTTTGCAGCCAACGCATGCGCTCCCAGGGTGAGATTCGATGACGGAAATTCTGGTATTACGCCACAAGATCCACGGGATGGTCGCCGACCGATACGCCGACGCGCTCCGGGAACGGCTCCCCGACACAACAGTTCGGTTGGCCCGGACTCCCGACGAGGAACGGGACCTCGTGACCGACGCGACCGTCGTCACCGGGAGTTCGTTTGCGCCGGCGCTGTTCGATCACGCCGAGGACCTCGAACTGTTCGCCAGCACTTACGCCGGCTACGACCACCTCCCGCTGTCGGAATTCCGTGACCACGGCATCGCACTGACGACTGCCTCCGGCGTCCACGGCCCGAATATCGCCGAGTACGTCCTGGGTGCCTGGCTCTCGATGGCTCGCGGGTTCCTCACCGCCCGACGACAGCAGCGTGACCGTGTCTGGCAGTCGTTCCAGGCCGACGACTTCGCAGGCAGTCGAGTCTGTGTCGTCGGGATGGGTGCGATCGGAACGGCGGTGCTGGACCGACTGGACGGGTTCGATATCGAGACCGTCGGGGTGCGACACAGTCCGGAGAAGGGTGGCCCGGCCGACGAAGTGTACGGCTACGACGACCTCCACACTGCGCTGGCGGACGCCCGCTACGTCGCACTGGCCTGCCCACTGACAGAAGAGACAAACGGACTGCTCGACGCCGACGTGTTCAGGACGCTGCACGCCGAGACCGTGCTGGTCAACATCGCCCGCGGTCCAGTCATCGAGACCGACGCGCTGGTCTCGGCGCTCCGTCGGAACCACATCGGCGGCGCCGTCCTGGACGTGACCGACCCGGAACCACTCCCCGAGGAGCACCCGCTGTGGAACTTCGAGAACGTCCTGATAACCCCACACAACGCCGGACACACGCCATCGTACTACGATCGACTAGCCGATATCGTCGCCGACAACGTCGAACGAGCCCGTGAAACCGGGTCCTGGGACGGGCTCCGAAACCAGATCGATCTGCGCTGACTCACTCGACGAGGATGTGCGCCGGCAGGTCGTCCCGGATAATCGTCTCGCAGTACTCACACCGGACGCCGTCGTCGGTGACGGCAAAGCGTGAGTCGACAGGTTCGTCCTTCGTCGAGATGCAATTGTGGTTCGGACATTCGAGGACGCCCTCGACGACGTCCGGGCGTTCGACGCGGTGTTTCTCGACGACATCGTACTCCCGGACGATGTTGATCGAGGCTGCCGGGGCGATCAGCGAAAGGACATCGACCTCGGCCTGGGAGAGTTCTCGCCCTTCGACTTTCACGATGTCTTTCTTGCCCAGGCGGTCCGAGGGGACGTTCATCGCCACGGAGAGTGCGTCGCCGCTCCCGTCGATCCCCAGGATCGCAAGCACGTTGAGCGCCTGGCCGCCAGTGATGTGATCGATAACGGTCCCGTTCTTGATCTTCGAGACGCGGAGTTGCTGGTCATCAGTCATCGTGGCTCACCTCCGAGTATCAGATCGAGCAGTGCCATCCGAACCGGAACGCCGTTGTGGGCCTGCTCGAAGTACTTCGCGTGGTCCGTCTGATCGATCTCGTGGGCGATCTCGTCGACGCGGGGGAGGGGGTGCATCACCGTGAGATCGTCCTTCGCAACGTCGAGTGTCTCCCCGTCGATCTGGTACTGGCCGGCGACCTCGCGGTACTCGCTCTCGTCGGGGAACCGCTCGCGCTGGATTCGGGTCACGTACAGCACGTCGAGTGCTGGGAGGATCTCGTCGAGGTCGGTATGTTCCCGGACGTCTGCTCCCTGTTCGTGGAGGTCGTACCGGACCGACCGGGGCAGTTGCAGTGACTCGGGGCTGATGAAATGTTGGTGGGCGTCGACCGTCGTCAGCGCGTGAGCCAGTGAGTGGACTGTCCGTCCGTACTTCAGATCACCCATAATCCCGATCGTGAGGTCGTCGAACCCAGCGTTCTCTCGGATCGTATAGAGATCGAGCAGCGTCTGCGTCGGGTGCTGACCCGCCCCGTCGCCGGCGTTGACAAGCGGCACGTCGACGAACTCGCTGGCCATCTTCGCCGATCCCTCCATCGGGTGGCGGAGGACGAGCGCGTCCGCGTAGCCCTCGACGACCCGGACCGTATCGGCCAGGGACTCCCCTTTCTTGACACTGGAGGATTCGACCGACCCCATGTCGACGATGTCGCCACCCAGACGCTTCATCGCCGTCGCGAAGCTCATCTTCGTGCGCGTGCTGGGCTCGAAAAAGAGCAGTCCCAACAGCGTGTCGCTGTGCCGGTCGGCGAAGGCAGCCGGGTTCTCCGCGATCGTGGCGGCGTGATCGAGCACCTCCTCGATATCGGCCCGTGAGAGTTGTTTGGCGCTGATGATGTGGTCGTGCCGCATCGTACTCGGAAGGGCGCCCCCGACGCTCTTGAATCTCCCGACACGGCGAAGGTTGAAATCGGGTGCCGAAGGGAACGCCGGTATGCTCGCTATCGCAGGCGGGAAAGGTGGCTGTGGGAAGACGACGACAGCGCTCGGGATCGCCAGCGCGCTGGGTGCTCGCGGCCACCGGCCGCTCGTCGTCGACGCGGACAGACAGATGCCGGATATCCACCACCGCGTCAGTGTCGATCGGACCCCGGGACTCGAACGACTCCAGCGGACCGGACTCTCACCGCTCACCCGCCGATCCGGTCGGTTCCCACGTCTCGACGTGCTCCCGTGTGGCACCGCCGATCGATCGACACTCGCGAGCGCCCTCGAACAACTCCGTGGGCGCGACCGACCGGTTCTGGTCGATTGTCCCGCCGGCGCCGGCCCCGACGCTGCCGTCCCGCTTCGCCGCGCTGACAGGAGTGTCGTGGTGGCGACACCGACCGAACAGAGCCTCCGGGATGCCGCTAAGACCGCGGCGATGGCCCGCGAACTCGATTCACCTCCCTCGCTGGTCGTCCTCACCCGTAGCGACGGATCAGCTCAACCGGGCGATCTCCTGAGGTGTCGGGACGTGGTACACGTCCCCGAGGTATCAGAACCTCCACTCGAAGCGAGGGCTGTCGCCGTTCGGTACGCAGCAGTCGCAAAGCGCCTGGATAAGCGGAATATTTAATCCTGTGTGTTCTGTACTTCTCACTGGTATGGTGAACCGGTTACGGACGGGCATCGACGTCCTCGACAGGAAACTCGACGGCGGGATTCCCGCCGGGAGTATCGTCACCCTGTCCGCACACCCGGCGAGCCAGGCGGAGTTGTTCCTCTACGAACTCACCGCCACACGCGGGACCCTGTGGCTCTCGCTGGACCGGACCGCCGAGTCGGTCGTCGCCAGCATCGAACAGACGCCCGCCAACACCGGCGACCCGACGGTTCGGCACATCTCCGGGGAGGCCCCGCTGGACAACGCGGGCAAACTCGTCTCGGCGCTGCCCGAGACCTCGAACCTGATAGTCGATCCGCTGGACGTCCTCGAATCCCAGGAGCCACACTCCCGCTTTCGCGCGTTCATGAACGACCTCCAGAACCACATCGTCAACACGAACAGTCTGGGCATTCTGCACTGTCTCAACGGCCGGGACGTCCCGCCGCTGCGTGACACCACCGAGCATTTCGCCGATGTCGTCTTCCAACTCAACACCCAGATCGAGGGCGACGAGATCGCCAACCGGCTGGCAATCCCGAAGTTCCGTGGCGGCCGTGCGCCCAACGACGTGATCAAACTTGACCTCGTCGAGGAGGTCAGCATCGACACGTCCCGGGATATCGCGTAACACCACTTTTTATTGCGTCGGGTTCGCGTCGCCGCTTCGCGGCGCGCGAACCTCTCCTTGCAAAAACATGGGGAAAAACTGCTCGGCCTCGTTGCACTCGGCCGAGTGAAACCGCTCGCTTCGCTCGCGGTATGCTCCTGACAGCCCTGCCCTTCCCCAGGTCGGCCGACGGAGCGGCCTCCCGGCCACGTCGTCTGTGAGGAGCGCGACAGGCACGGCTGCTTGGTCTGAAAACGCGAGAACCGCGGTCGGCGTTACTCCTCGGCGCCGTCGATCTCGTCGACGATCTCCTCGGCGTCGACGTCGGCGTCTTCGAGCGCTTCTTCGAGGTCGGCACCGCCGGGGCCGCCGCCCATGCCGCCCATCATGCCGGGCATACCCATGCCGCCGCCACCGATCTCCTCCTGGACGATGATGCGATCGACGCCGAGCAGTTGGGTGAGCTGCTGGGCGATCTGCTGTTTGCCCATCATCCACTGCTGGTTCATCGTCAGCTGGGGCGTCGCCTCGATGTAGAGCGTGTCCTTCTCGACTTCGACGGTCTCGTACTCGGGTTCGGACTCCTCGTCGTCCTCGTCGTCGCTCTCGACGAGCTGTTCTTCTTCGACCGTCTCGGTCTCGAACCAGAGGTCAAGCTCCATGTCCAGCATCATCTGGATGATGCCCTGGGCCTTCTCCTCGCGGTCGGTGACCTCGGCGACGATCTCGTACTCGTACTCGACGTCCTCGCCGGCCAGCGGGTGGTTGAAGTCGACGCGGGCGCGTCCGCCGATGATCGTCTCGACGTGGCCCTGCTCGTTCTCGATCTGGACGTGCGCGCCGGGGTAGCGGTCGTCCTCCGGGATCTTGTCCTTCGAGATCGTCCGGACCTGCTCCTCGTCGTACTCGCCGAAGGCGTCGACGGCAGCGATCGTGACAGTGCCCTCGTCACCGACTTCCTTGCCGGTGATGTCTTCCTCGACGTCCGGGAAGATGTGGCCCTCACCCAGAACGATCGTGCGGGGACCGAACTCCTGCTGCTCGGTGTCGACACCCTCGTCTTCGGCGACTTCCTCGTCGGTCGTGTCGACGAGCGAGCCGTCCTCGACGGTGCGTGCGGTGTAGGCGAGTTTGATGACATCGCCATCCTGCAGGCCTGCCTCGGTTGCTTCGTCTGCTCCTTCCTCAACGTCGTCGGCGTCGGCCTCGGACTCGTTGCTCATACCGTGTTCGACTGTCGTGGCACTCTTAAGAACAACGTTTCCCGTCGGTCAGCCGGGGTAGTCGCTCTCCGCGAGGATGCGTTCGAGCTTCGATTGCTCGATGTTTCGGCCCGAAACCGGGATGACGACCGTCTGACCGGCGAGTTCCTCGCGCATCTGAAACGCGGCCGCGACGGCAGTGGCACAGGCACCCTCCAGGACGATGCGGTCCTCACAGAAGACGCGGGCGACGCCGTCCTTGATAGCGTCCTCGGAGACGAGCCGGAAGTCAGCGAGGTCGTCGCGCAGGACCTCCATCGTGAGCGCGAACGGGACCCGCGTCGCGACACCCTCGGCCATCGTCTCCATGCGCTCGTGGGCGGCGAGCGTGTCTTCCTGCCAGGCCCGATACATCGCGGGAGCCGCCTCCGACTGTGCGCCGATGATCTTCGCATCGGTCTCGGCTCCCACCGTAAGACAGTAGCCAGCGGCCGAGGAGCCCCCGCCGATCGGGCTGAACAGGTAGTCGATCTCTCCGAGTTCGTCGAGGATCTCCAGGCCGGCGGTCCCGACGCCGGCGAGCAGCTTCGGCTCGTTGCCCGAGTGGACATAGCGGGCCTGGCGCTCGACGGCCAGCTCCTCGATGTACTCCCGGGCGTCGTCGTAATCGTCACCGTGGCGGATCACCTCCGCGCCGAGTCGGCGCATCTCCCGGACCTTGTCGTCGTTTGCCGCTTCGGGGACGCCGATCGTGACGGGAACGTCGAACTCACGGCCGGCCCAGGCGACGGACTGGCCGTGATTGCCGGAACTGGCGGCGACGAGGCCCCGTTCGCGGAACTCCTCGGGCAGCGTCGCGACGAGGTTGACACCTCCCCGTACTTTGAACGCTCCAGTCGGGAGCGTGTCCTCGCGTTTGAGATAGACATCCGCCTCCAGCGCCGCCGAGAGGGGTTCGCTACGGACCAGCGGTGTCGTCGGGAGGTACTCGCTGACGACTTCTCCGGCGGCTTCGACGTCAGCGGGTGTCGGCGGTGTGAGGTCGTGATACGGGAAGACGGTCGTCTCGTCGGGCGACTCTACGGGTTCGTACTGACCGTCCATACACCCTCACGTGGTCCGGGGGACAGTAAACCCCGCGGTCGAAACAAGCGCTTTTTGACCGTGTCCGCCGTCTCCGGTCACATGTACGAAGTGGAGGTGAAGGTCCCGGCCCACCTCGCGACGGTTGCGGACCGCCTCGCCGACCTCGGGGCGGAACGGACCAGAACAGTCGTCCAGGAAGACACCTACTACGACGCGCCCCACAGGGACTTCGCCGAGACCGACGAGGCGTTCCGCGTCCGTCGGGAGACCCGCGAGGGGACGACGACGGCCCGGATGACCTACAAGGGACCGCTCGTCGACGACGAATCCAAGACGCGAACGGAGGTCGAGACGGGCGTCGACGATGGGGCCGACGCGGATTTGCTCTTTCGGAACCTTGGATTCGATCCCGTCGCCACCGTCGAGAAAGACCGCCGGTTCTACAGATACGACGGCTACACGGTCACGCTCGACGCCGTCGAGGGCGTCGGCGAGTACGTCGAAGTCGAGACGGAAGTCGAGTCCGAAGACGCCGTCGAGGAGGCACGCGAAGGGGCGTATGACGTGGTTCGAGACCTCGGGCTCGACCCGGCCGATCAGCGCCGGACGTCGTATCTCGGGATGTTGCTCGACGATTCTTGAGAGTTATTTTTCGATGCCGAACACTTCTCGTAAGTTATAGAACCCACCCCTGCCAACTACGCGGCAATGACCGACCGGAACATCCACGTCAAGCCCGAGAGCGGGCTAGCAGTCGAAGACCAGGAAGTCGAGATCGTCGAGCGAAAGGGGATCGGTCACCCGGACTCTATCTGTGACGGCGTCGCCGAGAGCGTCTCCCGCCGGCTGGCGACCGCGTACATCGACCGCGTCGGGAAGGTCCTCCACTACAACACCGATGAGACGCAACTCGTCGCCGGCACCGCCGCGCCGGCCTACGGCGGCGGCGAAGTCCTCGAACCGATCTATCTGCTGATCGTCGGCCGGGCGACCAAGACCTACGAGGGGACCCGAATCCCGGCCGAGCGGCTCGCGCTGGAGGCTGCCCGCGAGTACCTCGACGAACAGTTCCCCCATCTCGATGTCGGCTCGGACGTCATCGTCGACGTACAACTGGGCGAGGGCTCGGGCGACCTCCAGACTGTCTTCGGCGAGGAAGCCGCCATCCCGATGGCAAACGATACGAGCTACGGTGTCGGCCACGCGCCCCTCTCGGAGACCGAACGGATCGTCTACAACACCGAACGCCGGCTGACCGGGGAGTACGCTGCCGATAACCCCGTCGTCGGTGAAGATGTGAAAGTGATGGGCAAACGCGAGGGCGACCACATCGACGTGACCGTCGCCGTGGCGATGGTCGACGAGTACGTCGCCGACCTGGAGGGGTACAAGGACGCCGTCGCCGACGTCCGCGAATACGTCTCCGAGTTGGCCGAGGGGTACACAGACCGGGACATCTCCGTCCACGTCAACACCGCCGACGACTACGAGAACGAGTCGATCTACCTGACGACGACCGGGACCAGCGCCGAGCAGGGCGACGACGGCTCGGTCGGCCGGGGGAACCGCGCTAACGGGCTCATCACGCCCAACCGCCCGATGAGCATGGAAGCCACCTCCGGAAAGAACCCGGTCAACCACATCGGGAAGATCTACAACCTCCTCTCGACATCGATCGCCGAGTCCGTCGTCGAGGAGGTCGACGGGATCCGCCAGCTCCAGCTCCGGTTGCTCTCACAGATCGGTTCACCCATCGACGACCCACACGTCGCCGACGCGATGCTGGTCACCGAAGAGGGCGTCTCGGTCGGCGACATCGAGGCGGAGGTCCGTGCGGCCGTCGACGACGAACTCGCGGACGTGACCGAAATCACTCGGCAGGTCATCGAGGGCGACGTGACGACGTTCTGACGCCCGGCGACGGCCCCGCTCAAGAGCCCCGAACGGACGCACCGAAAGCTAAATCCACACACGGCGTCTGTCCCCGACAATGACACAGGTCTGTCTCGTCGGCGACGACGAGGTGAACCTCAGGTACGAACTCCTCTCCCGCGAGACGGCCAGAGACGCGTTGATGACCTACGACCTGCGTGAACCGTTCGAAAACACCGTCGCGGTCGAGACGGTGAGCCTGGGTGCGGCAGTCGCACTGTTGAACGACCTCAACTGGTATCTGGTCCGTTTTGTCGACGCCGCACTCGTCAAAGAGCCCTCGGTCAGTGAGACCGAGTGGCTCTCGCGGGACCTTGCTGCGGCAGTCAGGGACGACCACGTCACACCCGACCAGACCGATCGGTTCCTGATGGTCTACGGCGTCGAGCCGCAGGCTGTCGAGACGGAGCAGGCCGAACCCGAGTCGACCGGGCCGCCCCGGCTCGTCGAACCGATGCTGGTCACGCGGACGGGCGAGGTCATCCCCGAATACGACCTCCGTGAGGTCGACGAGACGCTGGTCGTGCGGGTTACGGAAGACGAGTTCGGGGCGTAGAACACGTGACGAGTGGTCGGTGTGTCAGAGGCACGTCCGGGGGCGGACGTGACCACTCGTCCGGTCCGGAAGAGTCCCGGACCCATCAGAGATAGAGTACGTCGGTAGTACTTATACCGATTGTCCGGGAATGTTCCCACAGTGCGAAAAACCACTGGACAGTTGCCCAACGGATAGGATTCATTGCTCAGTTTCTGTGGGAGCCGGTGCATTCATATCCAGTCAGTTAGATGTCACTGCCGATGGGAGGTCCACCCGAATTCGTCGATACGATCGCTCGGCGACGGGAGTTACTCACGCTGCTCGTGGAACCCAGAACCAAACCGGAACTCGTCGAAGCTACCGATGTCGCCCGCTCGACGATCGACAGAGCGATCGAATCGCTCCGGGCGGACGGACTGGTCAGTCGCGAGGGAAGCACGTACACCGCGACCTACGCCGGCCGGCACGCTGGTGACGCCTACGACCGGTTCGTCTCCCGGACCCAGGCACTCCAGGCCGCCCAGCCAGTCCTCGATCCGTTACCGCCCGATATCTCGATCCCGGCGGCCGCTCTCGACGGTGCGACAGTCATCGAGACGACCCCGGAAGCGCCCCTGGCACCCGTCCAGCACAACGCCGAACGGATCGCCGAGGCCAGCGAGTTTCTGGGAACCGGACCGACAGTTATCCCGCAGTACACCGAGCAGATAACCGCCCTCGTCGAGGACGGAGCGACCGTCGAACTAGTGTTGACCGACGGCGCCGTCGACGCGCTCCGCGAGAACTACACCGAGGACTACGAACAGTTACGCGGCGCCGCCGACCTCTCGCTGTCCGTGACAGCGGAGCCGATGCCCTATGCGGTCTGGACCGCACAGACGCCGGATGGCCCGGTCAGCGGGCTCGTCGTCTACACCGACTCGGGGATCAGTGGGGTCGTCACGAACGATGCGGGCGCGATGAACGAATGGGTGTGTGCCGAGTACGAATCCTATCTGTCGAGCGCGCATCCACTCGATTAGTCGAACATCTCGGTCGACATATACCGCTCGCCGCTGTCCCAGTAGACGGTGACGACGAGCGGGTCCTCGACGCCGTCGTCGAGGAGTCGCTGTGCCCACTCGCGTGCGGCGAGGTTCGAGGCGCCGGAGGACTGGCCGACGAGGATGCCTTCCTCCCGGGCGAGGCGGCGGCACTCCGCTTCGGCGTCGTCGAGTTCGATGGTGAGGACGTCGTCGATGAGATCGACGTCGGTGTTCGGGCTGACGAATCCCGGTCCCATCCCCTGGAAACTATCCTGGCCGGTCCCCGGTTCCATTCCGGAGAGGACGGCGTTGTCCGCGGGTTCGACAGCGACGATATCCATCTCGGGGAACGCCTCGCGGAGCCGTCTCCCGGTGCCACTGATCGTCCCGCCGGTCCCGACGCCGGCGACCAGCGCGTCGACGGTCCGGTCGCCGACCTGCTCAATGACCTCCCCGCCGGTCGTCTCGTAGTGTGCCCGCGGGTTGGCCGGGTTGTCGAACTGGCGCAACTGAATGTACCCCGCCTGGTCGGTGAGTTCGTCGGCCCGATCTTTCGCCGTCGAGATGTCGCCCTCGACGAGTTCGATCTCCGCGCCGTAGGCTCGCATGATCTCACGGCGCTCGGGGGACTTCGAGGACGGCATCACGAGCACTACGTCGTAGCCTCTGACCGCGCCGACCATGGCCAGTCCGATGCCGGTGTTGCCGCTCGTCGGTTCGACCAGCGTGTCACCCGGCGAGACATCCCCCTCCCGCTCGGCCCGTTCGATCATGAACGCCGCCGGCCGGTCCTTCGCGGAGCCCCCGGGGTTGAACGACTCGACCTTTGCGGCGACTGTCGCCCCCGCCGGCGCATCGACCGACACCAGCGGAGAGCCGATGGTATCGAGAATATCGTCGTGCATACCTCCGGATACGCCAGGGAGACCTAAACCCCTACTGGAGCCCCCCATACCGTGTGGGTGATCGCGGGTCCCGGCAGGCTTTTCCGGCGGCTGGCCGATCGGCCGGTATGGACGGCCGCGTCGGGGACACCTACGTCGCCGCACTCCAGCACGGCCTCGCGGACCGATCGGGCGACGAGACGCTGGTCGGCGTCGTCCGGGAACCCACCGGCTGGTTCCACGCTGCGGTCGACGAGAACGTTCCGGAACTGGGACCGCCAGCCGACTTGCTCGCCGAGACGAAACAGGTGACCGAGGAGTTCAAACGCCGAGGGATGTGCGACGAGGGCGCTCACAACGCCGCCTGGGAGGAGACCGACTTCGCTGATCGGTACCGAACGCATCTGGCGAGCGACGACGCGGCACGGGCAGCACTGGCCGGTCTCCGTGACCGCGTCGACGACGGCGAGCCGGTCGTGCTGGTCTGCTTCGAGGGCGAGTCCAAGCGGTGTCACCGCACGATCCTCCGGGAGCGGTTGACGGCCCCAGACCCCGTCGAGTGAGCCGGGAAGTTCAAGCCGGTGGCTCCGCTACCTGCTGGCATGAGCGACTCGGAGCGACTGGAGACCATGGAACCGAACCCGGTGTGGGTCGAGGACGCCTACACCGATTCGGTCGACGTACTGAAACGCTACAGCGACGACCTGATCGTCAAGATCTGGGGCGGTGACTGGTGTAAGGACTGTCGCGCCCAATTCCCCGATTTCGGGGCAGCACTGGAAGCAGCCGGAATCCCGGACACGCAGATCTATCACTACCCCGTCGAGAAGGAGGACGACGGCTCCAAGACCGGCGAAGCCGTCGAGGCGTACGGTATCGAGTATATTCCGACAGTCGTCGTCGAATACGACGGCGAGGAGATCGCCCGTTTCGTCGAGGAGGAGCCGGTTCCGATCCTCGTGTATCTCGCAGACGAGATCGAAGCCGCGCTGGAGTAGGTTACTCCCGACCCCAGTCTAAGGCCGTCGTCAGGCCCGTCTGTGGCGGTGAGCAGGCGAAGTTCCGACAGGCGTAGACCGTCGGATTGCCCGCTGTCAGGCCGCGGCCGGCCCAGATCGGCGGTGACTCGCTCAGCGCCAGCGCGTCGAGCCACTCGTCGACGATATCGTCGGCGGCGGGCCGCCACGCCAGAAGCCGTCGCGGGACGTACGTCTCGGTGAGCGTCTCCATCCACTCCTCCGGTGGGTTCTCGGGGTCACAGACGAGCGTCAGTTCGAGCGACCCCTGCTCGTAGGTATCCGTCGCCAGCGTGAGCGAAGCGTGCTGGAGCGGGTCCGACGAGGTCCGGTTCGCGTGCGTTCGAACGACCCCCTCGGCGACCGTCTCGAAGCGGTCGTCGGCCCGGAAGTGATCGAGCGCGAGCAGGAGGTCGACGGCCACGCCGGTGCTGGACGGCGTCGAGTGGTCAGTGAGTTCCTGGGGCCGGGCGACCAGCGCCTCCCCACCGGTCGGCGTGAAGTACAGCGTCTCCTCGCCGTCGTCCCAGAACGCCTCGGTGATCGCCTCCCCCAGGTTCATCGCGAACGCCAGGTGATCGATGTCGCCGGTCGCCTCGAACAGCGCCAGCGCACCACGGCCGAGGAACGCGTAGTCTTCGAGGTAGCCGTCGATCCCGACATCGCCGTCCTTGTACCGTCGGGCGAGTCGGCCCTCGTCGGCGTCCCAGAGGTGTTCGCGGACGAACGACAGCGCGTCGGCGGCCACGTCGGCGTAGGCGTCGTCGAGGACGATCGCGCCCTCCGCGAGCGCGCGGATCATCAGTCCGTTCCACCCGGCGAGGACCTTCTCGTCCCGGGCCGGGCGTGGGCGTTCCTGGCGGGCATCGAAGGCCTGGTCCAGCGCCGACTCCAGGCGCTCCGTGACCTCGCTCTCGCTCAGTTCGTACTCCTCGGCGAGTACCGAGAGGGGTTTGCGTACGCCCAGTACGGCCGCACCCTCGAAGTTGCCACGGCCCGTGACGCCGTAGTACTCACAGAACAGGTCCGCGGTGGTTTCGTCCTCGATGGCGTCGTGGGCCTGTTCGGGCGTCCAGACGTAGAACGCCCCCTCCTCGGTGTCCCCGTCGGGCTCGCCCGGTGGGGGACTCACCGCGTCCAGCGTACTGAAGAAGCCGCCCTCGTCGTGTTGCAGTTCGCGCTGGACGAACGCGAACGTCTCCCGGACGACGCTGGCGTACCGTTCGGAGCCGATCGCCTGATAGCCGGCCAGGAACGCCCGGGGGATCTCCGCGTTGTCGTACAACATCTTCTCGAAGTGGGGGACGGCCCACTGCTGGTCGGTCGAGTAGCGGTGAAACCCGCCACCGACGTGATCGTACAGTCCCCGGTCGGCCATCACGTCGAGCGTCTCCTCGACGACGGCCAGGTAGCTGTCGGCCGCGTCGCTATCGCCTGCTCCTGCAGGGGCCGTCCCCGAATCGGTCGGCGATCCCCCGTCGGCGTGGGCACGCAACAGCACGTGGAGCCGGCCGGTCTGGGGGAACTTCGGGCCGCCCGAGCCCCAGCCGCCGTTCTGTCGGTCGGCACCGCGGTGGGCGATGGTCGCCGCGGTTTGGATCAGATCGTCGGCCGGGTCCTCGGGGTCGGCCGGCGTCGCCTCCAGATCGCTCTCGATGGCGTCGGTCCACTGCTGGGCACGGTTCTCCATCTCCGCGCGGTCCTCCGGGTCTGCCCACGACTCGGCCAGTCGCTCCAGCAGGTCCCCGAATCCGGGTTGGCCGCGCTTCTCCTCGGGCGGGAAGTAAGTCCCCACGTAGAACGGTTCCCCCTCCGGTGTGAGCCAGGCCGACAGGGGCCACCCGCCGCCGCCGGTCACCTGCTGACAGATGCTCATGTAGACGCTATCGATGTCGGGCCGCTCCTCCCGGTCGACCTTGATCGGGACGAAATGCTCGTTGAGGACGGCCGCGACCGACTCGTCCTGGAAGCTCTCCTCCTCCATGACGTGACACCAGTGGCACGCCGCGTAGCCGATCGAGAGGAAGATGGGTTTGTCCTGCTCACGGGCGGCATCCAGGGCCTGCTCGTCCCAGGGCTGCCAGTTGACCGGGTTGTCGGCGTGCTGACGGAGGTACGGACTCTGTGCCTCGTCGAGGCGGTTCCGTGACGTGGGGTCGTCGCTCATACCCCGCTGTCGGGGTGCCGCGGGGAAAAGGGACGCGACGACACCGGAGTGAAACGGGGCCAGTGCGGGTGAGCGACACGCGGCCGACAGGCCGAGAGAGCAATACTTACGTCGATCCCCGTCGCGGATTCGGACATGACAGAGACAGTGCTACTCGTCGGTGGCGGGGGCCGCGAACACGCCGTCGCCCGTGCGCTCGGGGAGTCGGACGCCGACCTCTATGCCTGTGCCGGCAACCGCAACCCCGGCATCGCCGCGCTGGCCGAAGGGTTCGAGACGCTGGACACGACGAACCCGACGGCCGTGACCACCTACGCCCGCGAGGTGGACGCGACGCTTGCCGTCGTCGGCCCCGAAGCACCACTGGCCGAGGGAGTCGCCGACGCACTGGACGAGGCCGGCGTCTACGCGTTCGGCCCCCAGGAGGCCGAGGCTCGCATCGAGACGGACAAGGCGTTCCAGCGCCGGTTCATGCAGGAACACGACATCCCGGGCTGTCCCGACTTCGAGACCTTCGACGATATGGAGGCCGCCTGTGCGTACGTCGACGACTACGACGGCGATCTGGCGATCAAGCCAGCAGGGCTCACCGGCGGGAAAGGCGTCCGCGTGACCGGCGACCAGATCAGCAAAGCCGACGCCAAGGAGTACATCCGGGAGTCGAACTACGACCGCGTCGTCCTCGAAGAGCGTCTCGTCGGCGAGGAGTTCACCGTCCAGGCGTTCGTCGCCAACGGCGAAGTCCGCGTCACTCCCGCCGTCCAGGACCACAAACGTGCCTACGAAGGTGACGAGGGACCGAACACCGGCGGGATGGGCAGTTACTCCGACGCCGGCCTCGAACTGCCGTTCATGGACGAGGACGACTACATGGCCGCCGTCGACGTGATCGAGGCGACCGTCGACGCCCTGGACGGGTACAAGGGCGTCCTCTACGGACAGTTCATGCTCACCAGCGAGGGGCCGAAGGTCGTCGAGTTCAACGCTCGCTTCGGCGACCCCGAGGCGATGAACACCCTCCCGGTGCTGAACACGCCGTTCCTCGACGTACTGACGGCCGCACGGGACGAGGAGTCGCTGCCCCAACTCTCGTTCCAGCCCAAGGCGACGGTCTGTAAGTACGCGGTTCCCGAGGGCTACCCGACCAATCCGGAGGCGGGCGCTCGGGTGACCATCGACGAGGAGAACGCCGGCGACGCGCTGTTGTTCTACGCCAGCGTCGACGAGCGCGCGGACGGCATCTACACCACCACCTCACGTTCCTATGCCGTCGTAGGCATCGCCGACAGCATCAGCGAAGCGGAGGAGATCGCCGAGCGCGCGCTCGACCGGGCGGGCACTGATGGGCTCCGAGTCCGTCACGACATCGGGACGGCCGATCTCGTCCAGCAGCGACTCGACCACATGGCGGAGATCCGCGGCGAGAACTGACCCGTCGCGGGAAGTTTCAAGGAGGACCTCCGAGTAGATCGCGCCGTGGCAGGACTCGCCGTGAGCCGTCCCCACTATCAGGCAACCGGTGGTGGGTCAGGGTGGTACTGACGACCGTCGACGTCCGGTCGTCGCTCAACGTCCTCGGGTCGATTCTCCAGTACCTCGCGGTTCCACTGACCCTCCCCGTAGTCGTCGCTCTCGTCTACGGCGAGTCACCGACGCCGTATCTCGTGACCATCGCAGTCTCCGTCGGTGTCGGGACGGTCCTGGCACAACTGCCCCGGCGACGGATTCACGACCGCGAGGCGTTCCTGACGGTGTCGCTCGCCTGGCTGTCGATCGCACTCGTCGGCGCGCTCCCGATGGTCATCGAAGGGACTGGCGTCTTCGCGAGTCCGATAAACGCAGCCTTCGAGGGAATGAGTGGGATCACGACGACCGGCGCGACAGTCATTCGGGATTTCGGGGCACATTCCCGAGCACTGCTGCTGTGGCGGCAGGTGCTCCAGTGGCTCGGTGGGTTGGGGGTCTTGCTGCTCGCGACAGCGGTGTTGTCCCGTCTCTCGGTTGCCGGCGCACAGTTGATGGAGACGGAGTCCCGGACGGAAACCGTCACGAAGCTCACACCCGGCATCGGAGACACGGCGAAGATCCTGGGACGGCTCTATCTCGGGCTGACCGCCGGGGCGGCGCTGGTGTTGCTCGGACTCGGCGCGATCGGGCTGGCCCCGAACATGACGCTCTACAACGCCGTCGCCCACGCGCTCACCGCGATTGCTACAGCCGGGTTCTCGCCCGAAGCCGAGAGTCTCGGTGCGTTCTCGCCGGCGGTCCAGTGGGTGACTGTCGTGTTCATGATCGTCGGCGCGACGAACTTCGTGCTCATCTACGCCGTCCTTCGGGGTGATATCGGCCGCCTGCGGAACAGTCCGGAGTTCCGGTTCTACGTCGGTGTCCTGCTCACCGTGAGCCTCCTCGTGACCGGGTTGCTGTTCAGCAATCGGACGATCGCTGGCGGACTCGAACCGACCGTCCGACACGCGGTCTTCCAGACAGCCTCGATCGTGACCACGACGGGATACGCTTCGACCGATTTCAACACCTGGTCCGCGGCCGCAAAACACGTCCTGTTCAGCTGTATGTTCATCGGTGGGATGGCGGGCTCGACGACCTGCTCGCTGAAAGCGCTCCGGTGGCTGATCGTCACGAAATCGTTCTGGCGAGACCTCAACGTCGCCGCCCACCCACGGAGTATCGTCCCTGTCAGACTCGGCGCGGAAGTGGTCGACGAATCGACGATCCGGGACGTCTACGCCTACACGCTGGTTGCCTTTGTCTTCTTCCTGGTCGGAACGGTCGTGCTGGTCGCGGACGGCGAACGGGCGAACGCCCCGCTGACGGAATTCGAGGCACTGTCGGCGGCCGCGTCGATGTTCTTCAACATCGGGCCGGCCTTCGGGCGGGCGGGACCGTACGGGACCTACGACGGGTTCGCCCGATCGAGCAAGGTCGTGATGTTCCTGCTGATGTGGATCGGACGTATCGAGATCGTTCCGGTACTGGTGTTGCTGACGCCGACGTTCTGGCGACGGTAGCGAGGCGTTCAAGGGAGCGGCCGCCCTACTGGAAGCCGTGAGTGACGCCCAGCGTTCCGGACCCGACGACGGAGACGGCCAGAGCCGTCACGACCGACTCACCCGAACGCCGACACCGGGACCGCGCAACTCGCTGATGCACTGGCCGGAGGCGAAGTCGCCGCTGGGGCTGATCGTCAACGCCGTCCTGATCTGGATCGTTCGGTACTCCCCGAGCCTCCAGTTCAAGAACTGGCTGCTCCGGCGACTGGGAACAACGGTCGGGGAGGGGGTCTCGCTGGGCCTGACGGCGACGGTGGACGTGTTCTTCCCGGAACTGGCGACGATCGAGGACGACGCCATCGTCGGCTACGACGCGACGATCCTCTGTCACGAGTTCCTCCAGGACGAGTACCGGACCGGCGAGGTCGTCGTCGGCGAGCGCGCGATGATCGGCGCCGGTGCCGTCGTCCTCCCCGGCGTCCGGATCGGTGCCGACGCACAGGTCGCCGCCAACTCCCTGGTCACCGAAGACGTGCCCTCCGGGACGACCGTCGCCGGCGTCCCGGCCACGCCAGTCGGCGGCCAACAGTCTCCGGATTAGTTCCGCACACGGACGATACCCGACTGGAGGACCTGCTGGTTCGGGATGATGTACTCCCGACCGTCGCTCTCGACGTGTGTGACGAACATATCGACTTCCTGGACGATCCCCTCGTGCTCGTCGATGATGACCTCGTCGCCGATACTGTACGGTTCAGTCAACAGGAGATAGATCCCGGCAGCGCCGGCCGACAACAGATCACGGAAGGCCAACCCACAGAGGAAGACCAACCCGAACGCGTAGGCGGCGAGCAGGATGAGCAAGGCGAGGGTGTCGACGCCGAGTTGCCCGAGTGCGATCAACAGCGCGAGATAGAAGATGCTGTACTTGACGAGTTCCGGCAGCAGCGTCGCCTCCGGCATCTTGACGCTCCGGAGGCGTTCAGAGACGACGAGTTTCGCTTTGTCGGCGGCGATGAGCCCGACGATGACGGCGAAGGCAGCGATGAAGAGGTCCGGGAGGAACGCGGTCAATCGCGTCCAGTAGGCCTCGGGGCTGACCAACTGGGCGATGTTGAGTGCGACCGTGATCGCGATGACGTAGATGAAAAGCGCAGCCAGGTTCGAGATGATCCCGACTGTCGATGTCCCAAGACTCCGTGCGGTCCGCTCGAACGGCGTCCCCTCGACGGCCTCCTGGACGCCGAGTTCGTCCATGAACCGCCGTGAAGCGCGCCAGACCAGATACCCGACGATGATCCCGAGGAGGAGGATCGCGATAGAGATGATCAACGTCCCCTCCGGGGAGAATATCGTCCGGATGGCGTCTGGCCAGTTGAATCCAGACTGCATCATCAGTACTCCTCTGGGTCGATCTCCAGAACGAGTTCACCGCCTTTGAACGCCCGAACCATCCCATCGCTCTCCGAGAGCACGATCGCCGTCGCGTTCGTATCCCGGGTGATAGCACCCCCGGCCATGTGCCGAGCACCGAGCCCTTTCGGGATGTCGACTCCTTCGGCGGACGGTTCGAGATATCGGTACGCCGAGACGATCTTCCCCGAGTCTGAGATGATGAAGGCACCGTCGAGCCGCGAGAACTCCTTGAGCATCACGTTGACGATGGGATCGCCGACGTGGACGTGGGACTTCTCGAAGGGGTTGTACGACAGCGGTCGGGACTTGTTCATCACCTTCCCGGCGTCCCCGACGACGAACAGGGCACCGACCGGTTTGCCTTTCTGGCCTTTCTTTCCCAGTTCGATTGCGACTTCCAGGACATCCCGGACAACATCCGGTTCGGCTCGGGAGTTGGTGAACAGATCGTAGACGCCCGACGGCGAGAACGTATCCGTCTGGACCCGGACGACGGAGTTCGTCGTCCCGCCGAAGATATCCGCAATACAGACAATCTCGTCGCCTTCTTCGACGACCCCCAGTTCCAGCGCCCCCTCGATCCCGAACCGGACCCGTCCTTCGAGGTCGATGAACTCGATGGGGAGTCCGACGAACTCCTCGGCCCCGACAGTGTTCTCGCTCGCGACGACGACCACCGAGACCTCCGTCACGTCCGCGAACCGCTCGAAGAACGCGGCCGTCGGCGAGAAGAGGAACACCGCATCGACATCGGCGACGACATCGCCTAACAACTCCTGCAACTCGTTCATTGTACCTATCACGTATCTAGACACGAAAAAAGGTTACGGGCGTCTGACGGCCCGAGTCGGTGGTCAACGCCCAGGCCCAGGATCGAAGCTCGCTGATAGGAACGCGTCGAACGCGCCGCTCTCGGCGTGGCAGTGGGCGTACGTTCCCAACGTCCGGTACTCGGTCAGTCCATCGCGATCGCCGTCGATCCCCTCGCCCCGGACGACATCGAACGCGAAGGTTGCGTCGTCGGCCACCGACGCCTCCGAGTAGTGGAACTCGTGGCCGCGGCGCCGTTCACCGTTTCCGGCTGTCACCGTCTCCCGCCGGGCGCGGAGTTCGACGTGATCGAGCGCCTGGTACCGGTCGCGCATCCGGACCTGTGCCGGGAGGACTCCGGCCATCCCGTAGCGGTCGCCCTCGACGGTCGTCAGCGACTCCGAGAGCGCCATCAGCCCGCCACACTCCCCGTAAACCGGGAGGCCCTCGGCTGCTCGATCGGCCAGTTCGGCCAGCGTCGACGAGTCGGCGAGTTCGGGGCCGAACCGCTCGGGGTAGCCGCCGGGGAGGTAGACGGCGTCGGCGTCGGGCAGCGGATCGCCGGCGACTGGAGAGAACTGCTCGACCGTCGCGCCC
This sequence comes from Haloarcula montana, assembly GCF_035666295.1. Lineage (NCBI taxonomy): Archaea > Methanobacteriati > Methanobacteriota > Halobacteria > Halobacteriales > Haloarculaceae > Haloarcula > Haloarcula montana. Next base: position 2,755,006 of record NZ_CP142027.1, on the reverse strand, counting down.
GCTCGGAGTCGTTCGACAGTCGAGGGGTAGACGAAACAGAACGCCTCGTCCCGGGCGACGGCGACGACGGTATCGTCGTCCGTCGGCGTCGTAGTCTCGGCGTCGGCCGGCCGCTCTGCCGGCTCCATCGCCGCCAGCAGCCGATCAGTTCGGATGTGCTCGGCAGCGGCCGTCAGTGCCTCCCGGTCGACCGGTGACTCTCCACCCATCACGAGCCCGAGGTGTCGGTCGGGAATCTCCAGATCCGACTGTGGCGGAATCCGGCCGAAGTAGGTCAACTCGTCGGGAAGGGCTTCCCGGATTCCCTCGGCGTGGCGGCCGCCGTGGGCCTGCTGGGCGAGGACGCCGGCCACGTCGATGTCGGCGTCGATGCGGTCGGCGTACGCCCGGAACCCGAGTGCCGTCGCGGCGACGCTTTGCATACCGGCGCTGGCGTCGACCACGAGGACCACGGGGAGGTCCAGACAGCCCGCGACCCGGGCCGTCGAGCAGACGCTCCCGTCGTACAACCCCATCATCCCCTCGACGACACAGACATCGCCGTCGCCGCGCCAGTAGGTCCGGCGGGTGCCGTCCGGACCCGACAGCCACGGATCGAGGCTCCGCGAAGGCGTGTCGGTCACGGCGCGGTGGTGGCTCGGATCGATGAAGTCCGGACCGGCTTTCGCCGGCTGGACATCCGTGCCAGCCGCTTCGAGGGCGACGAGCGTCGAAAGCGTCGCAACCGTCTTGCCGACGCCCGACTGCGTGCCGGCGAGGACGACGCCGTTCATCGGTCGAGCAACTCCCCGTAGCTGTCCGCGAACGCAGCACGGACCTCGGCCATCGGGACACCGGCCCGCTGGGCCAGCGCGAGCGCCCCGCCCATCCCGACGCCTTCCTTGGCTTCACCGGCGACGAAGCGGTTCATCCCGACGTGGTCTGTCTGATCGAAACCGGGGTCGGTCACCGTCAGGTCGAGGTCGAGACCCTCGGCACCGGCCCGGAGATCCGCTGTCGGATCGTCGGCGACGTAACTGGTCGTCGCCAGCGATAGCGGCCCCTCGTAGCCGCCGTGACGGACCAGCGCAGCGACGGCGAGTTGCTGGCTCCCGCCCGCGAGTGTCACTGCGGTGTCGGTCTCGACGGCGCCAGCGGTGAGGCCGGACAGCGTCGCGAGCACCGGATCGCCCATCCGCCGGAGCGCCCGCTTGGGCTGTCCGGCAGCGTCGCCGGGGTCCAGTGAACTCGCCGCTAACCCCTCCTCGACGAGGTCCCGCTTCTGTTCGATGGGGTTCTCCGGGAGCGACGAGGAGACCATCACGTCCTCGCCCAGTGCCCGCAACACGCCCAGTGCGGTCGTCGTCCCACCCGGAACCGTCTCCGCGAGCCACAACTCGTCGTTGGGGAGCGCGTGGCCGAACTGTCTGGCCGCCTCGAAGGCGCCGTAGGCCGTCGGCACCGTGTCCTGCTCGGTGATGTCCCGACCGGGTTTCGCCCCGACCGACACCGTCGGTGCGGCCGTCGGCTCGCTCAGGCCGGCGTCGACGACGGTGACATCGAAGCCGAGACAGTCCCGTACTGCCCGCGTACCCAGAGCCGGCGTCGGACACCCATCGGGGCTGACCGGGACCGTTCCGGTTCTGACCGGCTGTCCGTACGTGAGGAGCTCCGCGTCGGCCGACGGCGTCGTCGACGCGAGGGACGGATCGGCGCCGGCGGCGCTGAGACCGGCCCGCTCGGCCGTCGCCGTCGTGCCCGCCGCCAGAACGAACCGTGTGTCGTGCATGGGGAAGACCACGCTCGCGGGCGGTGATTAACGCACCGGAACATGGCGTGTGATTTATGCCCACAGCAACCGCCAGCCAGGGTATGGAAGAGTTCGACGAACTCGTCTCCTCGCTGACCCCTCGCGAGGACAACGAGGCGATCAAATCGTACCAGAACACCACCGCCGTCGCCTGTCCCTCCTGCGAGGAGCCCTTCGACGACATGGTGGTCTGCAAACAGGAGTTTACCTCGTTGAACCTGGACTTCGAGATGGACCTCTGTACGACTATCCACGACGGCGCCGTCGTCCTGTTCACGCACAAGTGACCGGGATCGGTTCGCGATCCGACTGGCCGCGAGATGGGGAGAGACGAGTCATTTCGGTGAACCGCCTCGTGATCACGTCCTGTGGCACTCGGCCTGGTCCTCCGTAGAGCTGTCAACGTAGGAAGATATATCCCCGACAGCGACCTTAGCAGCGTATGGACGATGGCCCAGGGACTGTTGTCGGTCGTGCTGTCGAGTTCGTGGCACTCACCGAACGCCGCCGTCTGCTGGTCGTTGTCGGAGTCCCGGTCTTGTTCGTACTGCTGTTCGAATTCGTCGCGAACTACGGATTGCTCGTTGTTCTCCTCGCCGTGGGGTTAGCCGCGGTTCTCTACACCCGATCGACGGCCAGGGAGACGATCGCAGCCAGTGCCTACGGGGTCGGAGTGTTGCTGATCGGGCTATTTCTGCTTGAACTGTACTGGAACGGAGCACAAGGAAGCACGGAGCCGTTGATCGGCACAGCAACACGGGTCCTCTGGCGGGCAGTGGTGGGGACCGTGTTGCTCGGACTCGGACTGTGGCTTCGGCGCGTCGATCTCTGAGCGCGCCACCACGAGCGTCTTCCCCCCGACTGGTGGCTCGTCTGTCGTGAACGAGCGAAGGACGGACGAGTATCGCAGTCGTTGCCTGGCAGCCACACGACCGGTCCACGCGAGCCGGTTTCAGTGCGTTTCTGGGGTTCCATCCGCCCGTTCGAGGGTGCATATTTAATACCCCGTACCGCCAAGGTCGGGTATGGCCGCATACGGCCGGCCGACCCTTCGAGACCTGTTCGATGAATCACCGACGCCCCACATCGCACACCCACCCCGAAGCCACCATCGGGACTTCTATCTCGCTACAGACGGTTCCTTCAGACCCCACAGTGGCGAGACAGCCGACCACGGTGGCGGGCTGGGCGTCGTCATCGAGACGTTCGACGGCCAGCGAGTGACACGGCTGTCGGTACCCGACACGGCCCCGGACAACAACGTCGCGGAGTACCGCGCGCTCCATCTGGGACTGGACGTTCTGGCGGCACGCGTACCCCGTGACGCCCGTGTCGGCCTCCTCATCGACCACGACCAGCTGGCGGGCAACGTCAACGCCGAAGTCCTCGCGACACACGGCTCCGTCTACGACCCGCCACACGCCGTCACCGTCCCCCGCAGGACGGGACTGCACTGGCGTGGCATCCAGGCTCGACTGAACGGCTTCACGGAGGTGAGAGCCGCCCGGATCTCGGGCGACCGGAATCCAGCCCATCCGTTGGCCAACGCACCGGACCAGTACGCACACGTCAACGGCGAACCCGACCGCTGTGTGCGTCCGCAGACGACCACCACCGACGACCGGGTCCCCCCGCCGTCCCGGTCCGAGCGCGGTGGCGCATCGGACTAACACCGCGCCGGTCGCCGTTGCTCCACAGGAGTCCCCCCTATTCTACCCGCGTCCTCGGTCCCCGTTCACCGACGGCGTCGTTCTTCGATAGCAATGACGGGCTGAAAAGTACCGAACAGTCGGTTCCGCTGCGTTCGTGCGATCTGGTATCACGGTAAAGGATACTCATAACGTATTGATTGCCTTTGCGAGCACTCATGGTACGTTCGGAAAACTGCATGCGAGTAACAATTAAGACGGAGCAGCCACGTATTGATAGCGAGGTGGTGAGTGCGTATGAGTACCCGTAGTGGTAAAACTGGTCGACAACGCGAACAGCCAGGCGACCGAGTGGCTAATCCGGGACCGACCAGAGACGATCTGGTCCTCGCACTCGTTCCAGTGGCCTTCTTGACGACGGTACTGTTGGCAGAACTGGTCGGTGTCCCGCTGCGGACGGCACTGATCGGCGCCTCGCTCGTGGGTACTGTGGCCATCGCCGATACGCTCTTTCTGAACCCACCCACACGCAGGGGCTGATCGGGACAGTGATCACCGCTGTCGGCGTCCGAACGCGACGCCAGGGGTAACCGCTCTGCGACGCTACTCCTGCTGTGCGTCGACGACCGCGACGCCGGCGAGGTTCACGATGTCTTTGACCTCGTCACCGCGCTGGAGGACGTGGACGGGTTTGTCCATCCCGACCAGCATCGGACCGATAGCTTCCGCGCCGCCCAGTCGCTGGAGGAGTTTGTAGCCGATGTTCCCCGCTTCGAGGTTCGGGAACACGAGGACGTTGGCCGGGCCATCGAGTTCGGCGAACTCGTAGGTGTCTTCCAGAATCTCCTCGACGACAGCGGTGTCGGCCTGCATCTCGCCGTCGACCGGGAAGTCGACCGTCTCGTCGCTGCGGAGCCGTTCGACCGCGCGTCGGGGCTTTCGCGTCCCGGGGTTGTCGACGCTGCCGAAGTTGGAGTACGACAACATCGCCGCACGCGGTTCGACGTTGAACCGTCGGGCCAGATCCGCGGTGTGTTTGGTCACTTCCGAGAGGACGGCGGCGTCGGGGTCCTGATTGACCGTGGTATCGGCACAGAACACGACGCGGTTCTTGAACGTCAGCATGTAGACGCCAGCGGCGTAGTCGGCGTCGTCGGCGGTCCCGATGACCTGCAGCGGCGGCCGGAGCGCCGACGGGTAGTGGTGGGTCAGTCCGGTCAGCATCGCGTCCGCGTCGCCCATCTCGACCATCACGCTGCCCAGATAGTTGCTGTCCCGAATCAGGTCTTCCGCCTCCCGCCGAGTGATCCCCTTGCGCTGGCGGAGTTCGTAGAGCCGGTCGGCGTAAGCGTCGACATCGGCGCTCTCGGGGTCGACGACGACGGGATCGAACTCCAGGCCGAACCGACGGCGAGTGGCCTCGATCTCGTCGGCGTCGCCCAACAGGATCGGCTCGGCGATCCCCTGCTCGACGAGCTGGTAGGCCGCCCGGATCATCTTCTCGTCGTGGCCTTCGGCCAGTACCACCCGCTTGGGATCGCTCTTTGCCTTGTTGAGGACGACCCGCATCATCTCTCTGGACTTGCCCAGCCGGGCCTCCAGTCGCTCGACGTAGGCGTCCAGATCGAGTTCTTTGCGCGCGGCACCGCTGTCCATGGCAGCGCGAGCGACGGCCGGGGTGATCTCGAAGAGGACGCGGGGATCGAGCGGTTTGGGGATGATGTAGTCCGGCCCGAACTGGAGCGGTTGGTCGCCGTAGGCCTTGACGACGGCGTCGGGAACGTCCTGACGGGCCAGATCCGCCAGTGCTTCGGCAGCAGCGACTTTCATCGCCTCGTTGATCTCGGTCGCCCGGACGTCCAACGCGCCACGGAAGATGAACGGGAACCCGAGGACGTTGTTGACCTGGTTGGGGTAATCGGAGCGTCCGGTCGCCATGATCACCGTATCGTCTCTGGCCTGTTTGGCGGTCTCGTAGTCGATCTCGGGGTCGGGGTTGGCCATCGCGAAGACGATCGGATCGGACGCCATCGACTGGACCATCGTCTCGTCGACGATACCGCCTACCGAGAGGCCGACGAACACGTCCGCACCGGCCATCGCGTCCGCCAGGTCGCCGTCGGACACGTCGCTGGCGAACTCCCGTTTGAACTCGTTGAGCTCCTCGGTCTCGGCGCGGTCGGTCGTGATGATCCCCGAGGAGTCACACATCGTGATGTTGTCCTTCCGGGCTCCGAGCGAGACGTAGAACCGAGCGGTTGCGATAGCCGACGCCCCCGCACCGGAGAAGACGATATCGAGGTCCGAGAGGTCCTTGCCGGCGATCTCAGCCGCGTTCAACAACGCTGCCCCGGAGATGATCGCCGTCCCGTGCTGGTCGTCGTGGAACACCGGGATGTCCATCTGTTCCCGGAGCCGGCGCTCGATCTCGAAACATTCGGGTGCCTTGATATCTTCGAGATTGATTCCCCCGAAGGTCGGACCCATCGTGCTGATGGTCTGGACCATCGTATCGGCGTCGTGGGTGTCTAGTTCGATGTCGAAGACGTCGATATCGGCGAACCGCTTGAACAACACGCCCTTCCCCTCCATGACCGGCTTGCCGGCCTCGGGGCCGATGTCACCCAGCCCCAGCACCGCCGAGCCGTTGGAGACGACAGCGACGAGATTCCCCTTCGCCGTGTACGTGTAAGCTTGTTCCCGGTCGGCCGCGATCTCCTCGCAGGGGGCGGCGACGCCCGGGGAGTACGCCAGCGAGAGGTCTCGCTGTGTGTTGGTCGGTTTCGTCGTCGCGATCTCGATCTTCCCTGGCGGGTCCTGGCTGTGATACTCCAGCGCGTCCTCATCGAGTCCCATGCCCGGACGTGACTCCGCATCAAGAAAAAGCCCCGTTTCGCGTCAAACATCGAACGGTACATCGACGGTCGTCGTATTCAACGGTCCGGGCGGCTCACTGCGTACCAGTCCCTTCGTCGGAGAGTTCCTCGACCCGAGCGACGAGTTCCTCGACAGCGGCAGTCTGTTGGTCCGTCGCAGCGACGATCTGGTCGGTCGCCTCCTCGGCTTCTCTGGCGTGTTCCCGGGCGTCTTCGATCGTCGAGGTGATGTCTTCGATCGCACCGGCCTGATCGTCGTTCGCTTCGGCGACCTCCTGGATACCGGTCGCCGCTGACTCGACTGCGTCGCTGATCTCGTCCAGCGCCGAGAGCGCCTCCTCGATCTCGGACTCGGCGCGCTGGACCTGTTCGTGCGAGGTCTCGACCATGTCGGCGGTCTCGGTCGCCTGTGCCTGGATCGCGTCGATGCTGTTGGAGATCTCGGCCGCGTGGTCGCTGGTCTCGTTGGCCAGGCTCTTGACCTCGTCGGCCACGACGGCAAAGCCGCTCCCGCTCTCGCCCGCCCGTGCCGCCTCGATGTTGGCGTTCAACGCGAGCATGTTGGTCTGTTCGGCGACATCGGCGATGACATCGACGATCTCACCGACTTCGTCCATCCGCGATTCCAGATCGGTGACGCTCTCGACGAGGTCCTCGCTCGTCTCGGTCAGCGTATCCGTCACCTCCTGGACGGTTTCGCTCGCCGCTGCACCGTCCTCGGCTGCCGAGAGGGCGCGGTCGGCGGACGACGCGACCTCGTTCGAGGTCGCCGCGACCTCTTGCATCCCTGCGCTCACGTCCTGGACGTTGTCGGCCGCCGTCGCGAGGCTCTCGGCCTGTTGCTCGACCTGTTGCTCGACCGTTCGTGCGGCCGACGCGGTCTGGTCGATCGCGCTCGCCAGTTCGGCCGTCTGGGCGTCGACCTGTTCGGTCAACGCCTCGTGGTTCTCCGCCATGTGGTTGAGCGAGTCGACCACGTCGAGCAGCGCCTCGTCGATGTATTCGGTCGAGTCGACGGACGCACGAGCGTCGAGGTCGCCCCGTTCGAGTGCCTGCATCGTCGTGCTCAGTTCCTCGACGAGCGCCGTGATCTCGCTGTGTCGCTCGGCCTCGGCCGTCCGATCCTGGACCATCTCGACGACTGCGACCACCTCGCCGTCGTCGTAGATGGGGGCCGCACTGAACGAGATGTGTCGGTCCTCGCCGTACTGGTCCTGCATGACGCTCGTGTCCCGGTAGAGGGTGAAATCGGCCGAGTCGACCTTGGGAACGTCGTACTCGGTGTGGGTCTGTTCGGGCGCGTCGAGGACCTTGTCGGCGAGAGTCTTCGCCCGGCGGCCGTCCGGGTAGAACGCCATGCTCGCCATCTCCATCGATTTCGCCTCCGTCTCGTCGACGCCGGTGAGTTCGGCCAGCGAACTGTTCCAGGTGAGAATGTCGCCGTCCGCATCGAGGACGAAAAGCGGCGTGCCGATGTGATGGAGGACATCGTGGAAGTCGATCGAGAGTCCCGTCTCACCGGATATCTCCGCTGGCGTCGGTTCGGTGGCCGTCGCCTCCGAATCGAAGGCGGCAAGTCCCGTCCGACTCCGTTGAGTAAGGGCGTCGAGTTCGCGTCGGAGTTCCGCCTGCACGGCGTCGATCGTGTCCTGGGCCTCAGTGTCGAGCGTGTCCCGTAGGGTGTCGAAGGCCGCGTCGACGAGCGCGTCCCTGGCGACAGACTGTGTCTCGACGAAGGGGTCCCGCCCGACACCTGCCGCGCGGTACTCCTCGACGAGTGTCTCCACGTCGTCGCCATCAAGAGTCAGTTGTGCCGTGAGTTGGTGCTGTGCCGTCGACAGTGCTGCTTCGTCGCCGACGAGCGGTGTCAATCGCTCCGGGTCCGGATCGTACGCCGATCCGAGCCGTCCCTCCCCATCCCCAAGGGGAGCCCGCGTTCCTCCGTCAGTCTCGGCGGAACCGATGTCGGTACTGTCCGTCGTGCTGCCGAACCAATCGCGGAGCCGAGAGCGTATCATCTCTATCGGTACCAGAATCTTTATCGAATAATCATATAATTTCGGGCCACGGTATCAAACGCTGAACTGACCCGCAGTTTTCCGGGGGTCGTGCCGGCCGAAAGGACCGAGAATATATACTTACAGCCCAGAGAGACGGATATGACCACCCGTTTTCGGCGACTGGTGGCGGCGACGACCGGGCTCACGTTCGTGCTCATCCTACTCGGGGTGTACACGGGAGCAGTCGGTGCAGGGTTGACCTGTGCCGGCCGCTGGCCGTTCTGTGACGGCTGGCTCGGGCTGTTCCCGGCGAACTGGATGAGCTTCATCGAGTGGTTCCACCGCTTCGTGGCGATGATAACCGGCTTCTTCATCCTCGGATCGGCCGTCGCGGCCTGGCGTGGTGACTACACGCGACGGATCAGGTACGCGACCGGCGTCGCGCTGGCAGTGCTGCCGGTCCAGGTACTGCTCGGTGCGAACACCATCTTCAACTTCGGTGCGGTGGCACAGGTCCTGCATCACGCCGCGGCGCTCGCGATCCTCGTCTCGCTCGTCGCCGCGACCGCCTGGGCCTACGTCGAACCGCCGGCCGGCGGTCTCGACGCCGACCCACAGTCCGAGACGGCGACCTCCCACGCCGACGACTGATCGGTCGCTGTCGGTTCGAAGACCGATCGTCCGAGGGAACCGTTTACAACACCAGTATTGGTCCCTTCGTAACACTAATCCCGGTCTATGCTGTGTACCCGAGTATGTCAGACGAAGGGCTCTCACGACGGCAGTATCTCACCACGGTCGGCGGTTCGGCCGTCGCATTCGGCGTCGCCGGTTGTATGGGTGATGGCGGTAGCGGTGGCAGCGGTGGCAGCGAACCGACGATCACGGCCGGGACCGCCCCCGGGTTCCCGCCGTTCGAGATGAAAGAGGGCGGCGACCTCGTCGGCTTCGACGTCGACCTGCTCGAAGCCGTCGTCGAGGAGACCGACTACTCCTTCGAGGGCTGGGAGGAGTTCGAGTTCGACTCGCTGATCCCCGCACTCAACAACGACAACATCGACGTCATCGCTGCTGCCATGACGATCACCGACGATCGCGACGAGAACATCGACTTCAGCGACCCCTACTACAGCGCCGACCAGTCGATCATCGTCCGCGGCGACGGTGACTTCTCGCCCGGCAGTCTCGACGACCTCAGCGACCGTCCGATCGGTGCACAGAAGGGGACAACCGGGGAGAGCGTCGTCAACGAAGAACTCGTCGGCTCGCGGATCACCGAGGGCCAGTACAACGCCTACGACAACTACGTGCTGGCGGTCCAGGACCTGGAGAACGGCAACATCGACGCCGTGGTACTGGACCAGCCGGTCGCCGAGACCTTCGCCGCGAACCGGCCTGTCTCGATCGCGTTCGTCTACGAGACCGGCGAGCGCTACGGCTTCGGTGTCCGCGAGGGCGACAGCGACCGTCAGTCCGCGCTCAACGAGGGCCTGTCGACAGTCCAGGAGAACGGCACCTACGAAGAACTGACCCAGACGTGGTTCGGCGAGTAAGCGGATGCTCCAGGCGACCGACTGGGCGTTCGTCTTCGGGAACCTCGATTACCTGCTGGCCGGGGCAGCCGTCACCGTCGGCCTGACGCTGGCGAGCCTGCTGTTGGGGTTTCTCGTCGGCTTCCCGGCCGGGGCGATCGAGGTGTACGGGAACCCGCTCTCCAAGCGAGTGGTCGGGACAGCCGGTGTCATCCTCAGAGGGACACCGATCGTCGTCATCATGCTCGTCCTCTTTTTTGTCGTCTCGATCTCGCAGTCGGCGTTTATCACCGCGACAGTGGGACTGGGACTGCGGAGCGCGGCCTATCAGTCACAGATCTTCCGCGGGGCACTCCAGAGCGTCGACGAGGGACAGATGGAAGCCGCCCGCTCGATCGGGATGAGCCGCATAGAGGCGATCCGCCACGTCGTGGTACCACAGGCGCTGCGGCGCAGTATGCCCGGGTTCCAGAACGAGTTCACGATCGTCCTGAAAGACACCTCCATCGCCTTCGCCATCGGGCTGGCAGAGCTGTTGACCCGGGGGTACGACCTGTTCACGCAATCGGGCCGCTCGACGGCTGTCCTGGAGGTTTTCCTGGTCATCAGCGCGATCTACTTCGTGTTGACCTTCGGCACGAACCGGGCGCTGGACCGTCTGAGCGACTACTACGCGATTCCGACCGGTGAGAACGCATGAGTCTGTTACGAGTCGAGGACGTCGACAAGTCCTACGGTGACGAGGAGGTACTGAACGGAGTCAGTTTCCGGATGGAACGCGGGGACGTCGACGTCCTGATGGGGCCAAGCGGCAGCGGGAAGTCGACGATGCTGCGCTGTATCAACCGCCTCACCGAGATCGACGACGGCGAGATCTGGCTGGACGACACGCTGGTCTCCGGCACCGACACCGACGTGAACGCGCTCCGCCAGGAGGTCGGGATGGTGTTCCAGGGGTTCAACCTCTTCGCCCACCTCACCGCCTTAGAGAACATCACGCTCGGCCTCAAGCGGGTCCGGGGGATGTCGGCCGAGGCGGCCCGCGAGCGTGGGGCCGAACACCTCGCTCGCGTCGGCCTGGCCGAACAGGCCGACTCCTATCCCGCGGAACTCTCCGGGGGCCAGCAACAGCGTGTAGGGATCGCCCGCGCGCTGGCGATGGAACCGAAACTGATGCTGTTCGACGAGCCCACGAGCGCGCTCGACCCCGAACTGATCGGCGAAGTAGTCGACGTGATGCGTGATCTCGCCGAGGACGGGATGACGATGTTGGTCGTGAGCCACGAGATGGGCTTTGCCCGTTCGGCGGCCGACAACATCGTCTTCCTCGACGACGGGCACATCGTCGAGTCGGGCAGCCCCGAGCAACTGTTCGAGCGGCCGGAACACGAACGGACGGAGGCGTTCCTGACCGGCCTCCAGGGCCACGAGTAACCATGGGGGCAGAACAGTCGGCCGTCGAGGAGGTTCGCACGACGGTCGACGTGGACAGACCGTGGGCACTGGCTGCGGTCGCCGTCTTCTGGGGCTGGCTCCTGCTCCGGTGGACGAACGACTATCTGCTCCCCGATTCACTGGCCGTCCCGCAGGACCAGCCGTTCGTCCCCGCCAGGCCGTTCACCGCGACCGCAGAGGGGTTGCGCGGGCTGGCCAGCGACTTCGGGCTGTTCGGGCTCCCGTTCGACCTGCTGGCCGGCGCGTTCGGGTTCGCTGCCGGTGCCATCCCGTCGCTGCCGTCGCTGGCACGGGGCGCGTGGCTGACGATCATCCTGACCGTGGCCGGGATCGCGTTCGGGTTCGTGCTGGCGGTCCCCCTCTCAGTCGCACGCGTCTACGGCGGGCGGGGGTTGCGCTGGCTCTCGCTGTCCTACACCGAACTCATCCGCGGGACGCCGCTGCTAGCACAGCTGTTCGTCCTCTACTTCGGGACCAGCCTGACCGGCGTCGTCCGCGTGCTACCCGGCGTCGGCCAGGGCTTCGTCCCCGGGTCGGCCGTGATCGTCGCCATCCTCGGGTTCACGCTCAACAGCGCCGCCTACCAGGCCGAGTACATCCGGTCGGCGCTCGAATCAGTCGACACCGGGCAGTTGACCGCGGCCCGCGCGATCGGCCTCTCGAAGGTCGAGGGCATCCGGTACGTCGTTCTTCCGCAGGGGCTCCGATACGCAATCCCGGGATGGTCCAACGAACTCGTCTACCTCATCAAGTACTCCTCGCTGGCGGCGTTTATCACCGTCCGGGAGCTGTTCTTCCGGACCGAGGAGATCGCCAACGCCACGTTCCGGTACACGGAGCTGTTCGTGCTCGCCGCGCTGTTCTATCTCGCCTTGGTCGTCTCTGCGTCGATGCTGATGAACCGCGTCGAGGAACGGACCGCGCTGCCGGGGATCGGCGGCCGCGGCCGGTAATCACATGAAATCCGAGAGGCCGGACTGCTTGTCGTCCTCGTCGGCCTCGTCGCTGTCGGGCGTGTCCGGCTCCTCGCCCGTGGCCGACTCTTCGTCGTCCCCACCCTCACCGAGTGTCACCTGCTGATCGGTCGATTCGGCCTCGTCGTCGGTTTCCGTGTCGGTGGCGTCGGCGCCGGCCCCACCACTGGCCGTCGCGCCCTCGAAGGCACCGCCCGAGTGTTCGACTGCGGCCTCGGCCTGTCGCTGTTGTGCGTCCTCGACGATCGACTGGACCTTGTTCGTGTCCTTGCCCGACCCGGTGATAAAGGAGACGTGCTCGGCCTCCATCTCGTAGGTCGCGGCCATCGCGACGGTCAACTCGCGGTTCTTGCAGTGGTGGGTCATCGACGCGAGGAACGGCATGATCTCCCGGCGGGCGGTCCGCATCGAGACGCCGTCGATGGCGGCGATCTGTTGGGCGATGTCGTCGCGGGTCTGTCTGGTCCCTTTCGACCGGCCCAGTTTCGACCAGTAGCTCGGCGGGCCATAGCGGGTCCAGCCGCCTTTGGTCCCGTCACGGGCGGCCGCGACCCCGGCCGTCATGTTGTCGGTGGCGTATTTCCAGAACGAGTAGTTCTGTGTCGCTCGGACCCGGCCGAGCCACCGGTCGGCGTTCGAGAGCGCACCGTAGGCCCGAGCGAGTTCGGCCCCCTCGTAGTCTTTGGGCATGTTGTCCTCGATCCAGTTGATGAGGTCGTCGGGCGTCTCGTCGACGTCGTAGCTGGTTTTCAGTGCCGTCTCGGCGTCGGCCTCCTTGATAACCACGTCCAGGTAGTCGAAGATCCCCTCCGTCGTATCCCGGTCGCCGGTGACCACGTCGTCGGCCGTGAGCCGGTCGGTCGTCTCGGCGATCGCCTGGAGGTCCTTGACCGCGCCACGGAGGTCGCCGCTGTTCTTCTCGGCGATCGTCTCCAGGGCCTCGTCCTCGTAGTCGATGTCCTCCCGGCGACAGATGTCCCGGAGGACGGGGACGATCGACCGCGGCGAGATGTCCCGGAACTCGATCTCCTGACAGTTGTTGCGCAGGCCCTTGGACATCTCGTAGAACTCGTTTGCGATCAACACCATCGGCTGGCTGGCTTCCTTGACCAGGGAGGTGATCGCGCGAGCGCCCCCGCGGTCGGCGTTGCCGTGGATGTTGTCGGCCTCGTCCATGATGACGAGCCGACGACCCCCGCCACCGCCGGTCAGCGTGCCGGACTTGGCGGCCTCGCCGGCGACGCGCTCGATGACGTCTTTGGTGCGGGAGTCGCTGGCGTTGAGTTCGATGGTCGGCCAGCCCATGTCCGCCGCCAGGGCGTGGGCAGCGGAGGTCTTGCCCACGCCGGGCGAGCCGTGGAGGATGACCGCCTCGCGGTGGTCGTCCCAGGTTCGAGCCCACTCCTCGAAAGCGTCCCGGGCCTTGTCGTTGCCCCGGACCTCCGAGAGCGTGCTCGGTCGGTGTTTCTCCGTCCAATCCATTGGGTCGTGGTTGGCCCGACTGGCGTTTAGGGATTGCGGAGGGGCGTGTTCCGGTACCCTTTTGTTCGCGTCTGTCCAGCTTGTGGACTAATGACAGGCGGAGCCCGAGCCGATCTCGCGGAGAAGATTGCCGGCGAGGTGGCACTGAGTGGCGAGCCGGGTGCGACGCTCCGCAAGTGGCGGACCGACTTCGACATCGCACAGACGGAACTCGCCGACCACCTCGACGTCTCGCCGTCGGTGATCTCCGACTACGAGAGCGGGCGCCGCGACAACCCGGGGATCGGCGTCCTCCGGCGGCTCGTGAGCGGGCTGCTCGACATCGACGAGGCCCGCGGCGGCGAGCACATCCGCCAGCACGCCCGGGTGATCTCGGCGGGGTTCGACAGCGACGTGGTCCACGATCTCCGGGAGTACACCGCAAACGTCGGCGTCGAGAGCGTCTACGAGGCGACCGACGCCGTCGAGCTAGCCCGAGGGAGCACCGACACGGTCTCGGGCCACACCGTCATCAACTCGATCGAAGCGATCAGACGGCTCTCCTCGGACGAGTTCTACCAGCTGTACGGCCAGTCGACGAACCGGGCGCTCGTGTTCACCGGCGTGACCCGCGGTGAATCACCGCTGGTCGCACTCCGCGTCGTCTCACCGACGCCCAACGCCGTCGTCCTCCACGGGATCAACGAGGACGATGTCTGGGAGCACGCGGCCGACCTGGCCCGCATCGACGATTTCTCGCTCGCGGTCACTGACACCGACCTGGACGATCTGCTCGCCGGACTCCGGACGATCCCCTAACAGCCGGCGTAGGCCGACGAGGTCCGGAACCCGGTCGCGTTCAGATGGTCCGCAGTGGTCCGTGAGAGCTGTTCGGTCGGGGAGCCGGTGGTCAGCCAGCCGTCGGAAGTGTGGTAGCCCCCCGACAGCTCCCCGGCGACCATATGCAACAGCGCATGGGTCGTCGCAGCCACCCGGAACGACGCCGAGCCGGTGTACTCCGACCGGGGCTGTCCGTCAACGACGCCAGCGTAGCCGGGGGCGTCGACCCGGACCGCGGTCCGATCACTGGAGACGCTCCCCAGCGCCACGTAGCGGTACGTACACCGGCGTGGCCCCAACCGGTCAGGACTGTACAGTCCCCGATACTCGGTGCCGTTGACGTCGACAGTGGCTCCGGAAACCGGACCCTGTTCTCTCGTGAGATGGAGCCTGATCCCGGTCGATCCGTCAGGGTTCGAGACAGGCATCCGGTCCCAGATAGACCGGAGTTGCTGTCGCTCCGAGTCGCTGAGCGGCGGGGACTCCTTGCCGTGGCCGACGACGACGTAGAGGTCCTTCCGCTGTGGATCGGCCCCCGGTAACGCCGCCCCAGAGGGCGTCTCACCGGCTCGTTCCCAGGCGTCCGGGATTCCATCGCCGTCGGTGTCGTTCGTGGCCGGTGCCGTCGGGCGCGTCGCGACCACGTCCCCGGCGAACACGCCGGCGTTCGGGTCGCCGGCGATATCGTCGGCGCCGCTGACCGCGCCACTCTCACCGAGATCGCCGATAGCGCCAGGCAACATCGCGACCCCGAGCAACATCACGCCCATCAACAGCATGATTCCCGTGGCCATCTTGACCAACGGCGAGTTCGGGACGACGAACCGATACGCCCTGACGAGCGGGCCACCACGGGTAAAAAACAGCGTGATCCCCTTGGTGACGACGACGACGAGTAGAAACCCCGTCAGCACGGTCCCGAGGATCGCCCCAACGTAGATGGCGGCGAGGGGGACCTCTCCCAGGCCGACAGACCCACTCGGGACCCCCGGAACTGTCGGGCCGCCGTCCGGGGGCGCCACAAACCTCGGCTTGAGGAGAAATAACGCCCCGCAGACGCCGACGACGGCACCCGCGAGAGCCGCGGTCGGCTGTGGTCCGTACGACCAACGTGTCATGCACAGTTGTGCCACGGTTGCGGACAAAACGGCTTCGGTTACTACTAGAGAACTGTCACAAGCTGTATCGGACGGCTCCGGACCGGAGTCGGCGAAACTGTCGGCCAATGCGTCGCTTCGGGTACTCTCCGAGAAGAGGCGTGCCGATTACTCGACGTAGCGGTACTTTCGTTCGCCCATGCGACCCCAGCCGTCGAAGGCGAACTCCGCTTCGGGTGGGGTCAACTCCTCCGCGTCTTCCTCAACGTGTGCGTCCATCGCGTGGTTGTGGACATCGTGGATCTCTTCGTACTCCTCGAAGGAGAGGTCATAGCGGCGCTGGATCTGGTCGTCGATGTCCAGGGCCGCGATCTCGTCTTCCCACCCCGGAACGATCGTCTCGGCGTGGACCTCGGCCTGTGCACCGGAGCCGTACGACGCCACCAGCAGTTTCTCGCCGGCGAGGTCGATATCCTGTTCCATGGCTACTTTCAGTCCGGACGCACGGGCGAGATGCACGGAGCCGGTGTACCAGTTCCCGACGTGCCGGGAGATTTCGAGTGTCGGCTCGATGGCCTGGTTGTACCAGTCCCGGTACCGTTCTGTCTCGGTGAGTGCGTCGGTATACTCCCGGATGGCGTCGTTGAACGCCTCCTCGGAGTCAAACGTCTCCCGGACGGGTTGGTGACCGATCTCCTCGGCGAGTACGTCCTCGACATCTGTCCCGCGGACGATGTGTCGGTAGCCGAGGGCTGCGGCTTTCCGGACCATCCCCGGGAACGGCGTGTGAAACGGGATCATGTGATAGTCGTCGGGGTGGATCGATCCCGAAACCGTCGCGAAGTCGTCCAGTGCCTCGCGCATCCGTGCCAGATAGACCTTCACCGAGCGCTTGCCGTCGACGGACGGGAACTGCTGGTTGGGTTTGAGGAAGTCCGTCTCGTCGGCGCTCCCGTAGCCCTGTTCCGTCGAGAGTTCGACGATGGCCGGCTCCTCGTCGATGAGCATCGCAACCGCGCCAGCACCCTGCGTCGCCTCGCCTGGGTCGTCGCGGGCATAGAGGGCAGTGTCAGTCGCGATGACGATGGCTGCCCGATCCCGGTTCCGACCGGCACGAATCCAGTTGTACGCGTCGTCGACGCTCTGTGTCCCGGAGATACAGGCGAACTTCCGTTCGCCCTTGTTGGCGTGGTGGAAGTCGTCGTCGAACACCTGTTCGAGACACCCCGCGATGTACGTCGAGACGGGCTTTGAGTTGTCGAAGGAACTCTCCGTTGCGACGTCGATCCGACCGATGTCGTCGGGTTCGAGTCCTTTCCGGTCCATCAGCCGGTAGGCCGCGTTGGCCCCCATCGTCACGATGTCCTCGTAGACATCCGGGAACGACGACGCGTGGAGCCCCAGCCCCTTCGTATACTTCCCGGGGTCGTCGCCCTGCGCGGGCGCGAACGTCTCCGCGAGGTCGAGTTTGAGCTTCCCCGTCCAGATCTCGATGGCGTCGATACCGACGGCTGTCATACTCGGGGGGTCGGTACCGGAACGTAAGTTACTGTCGACTGCCTTATCGACAATTGTCGTAACTAGCGTCAGTTACACGACGTACTCGACGTGATCGGGCTGTCCGGCGAGCCGTCAGCGGTATCGGTGATCCGTCGGCACCGCCGATTCCCGGCATCGTCGACGGCGACGATGGTAAACGTGTACTCCTGTGAATAGCCGTAGAATTCAGTATACGTCTGGGGAGAGTCAGTCGTATAGCTCTCTTGTGGATTGGTACTAGCACCGCTCTGGTTGACGTAGACCGTCGTCGACTGGAGGTTCGTATCGGAGACGCTCCATTCGATGTCGTACCTTGCCTGAGAGAATATGAAGAAAGACCAACTCTGATCGGTCACCGCAAACGTCTCGATGGTCGGGGGATCGTCCACGACCACAGAGCGGGTCGTCGTGTTCGCCGCACTATCGTCGTCGGTGACACGGAGGGTGACAGACCGGGTTCCTTCGGTCGAGTAACTCGTGGTGGTCGTGGGATCGGTCGTCGTCCGATCGTAACTGCCGTCTCCGTCGAAGTCCCACTCGTACGAGTCGATCGTCCCGTCGTCATCGGCCGAGCTACCCGCATCGAAGGTAACCGATTCGCCAGTCGTTGGCCCGGACGGGTCGTAGCTGAACGCCGCCGTCGGAGGCGAGTTCGGTTCCGGCGTCGGGCCTGGTGTTGGAGTCGGGGTTGGCGTCGCCGTCGGAGTCGGCGTCGGGGTTGGTGTCGCAGTGGGCGTCGGAGTCGCCGTGGGTGTTGGCGTTGCGGTCGGGGTCGGAGTTGCTGTCGCAGTCGGCGTGGCGGTCGCTGTGGGTGTTGCCGTCGCCGCCGGGAGCTGGACGACCTCGTCCAGTAAGACGGTGTTCGAGGCGGTGTGGACGACGAGCAGCTCAACGCGGTCGCCGGGCGAGCTGTAAGGGTGTACCCACTGCTCGCTCGGATCGAACGTCGCGTCTGTGCTCGCAACCGGCGTAAACACGGTCAGTGAGTACCTGGCGCGTGTCCCGTTGTCGAGGACGACAGCAACGTCGGCGGCCGCGACCGAGTCGCCGCCCCGGTGGCTCAGAACGAGAGCCCCGCCGTCGAACTCGGCGCCGACGTCCACGAGGACGCTGTCGGACCGGTCCTGGCCGTCCAGGATGACGAGCCCCACACTGCCCACCACCAGGATGATGACGGCTGTCAGCAGGGCGACACCGACGACTTCCGACTGTGCGCGCCCCCTCATTATCTGTACTCGACGAACACGGAATAAGATAGTTGTGGATGGCCACAGCTTTCGAGCGGTCGGAACGACAGCCGGTGGACCGACACGCGACTGCCGAGTCCGGGAGACTGTCAACTGAGATGGGTATGGGCGCCTTCGGACGGCAGACCCCTCCTGCAGAGAGCCAAAGTAATATATGAAGACCACCCAACTGGCATCAAACGTGCGAGAACCAGTCGCGTTCTGTCCCGAACCGAGCCGATATCGCCCCGTGTGGGAGCCCCGATGACAGGGACAACACCCCGGGTCCGTGCGGTGGGACTGACACTGGTGGTCGTTGCCGCGCTGGTCGTCGCGGCGACAGCGTCCGGTCCCGTGTCAGCGACGCTGGTTTCGGGCACCACGGCGACGCTGACCGACGGCCCCAACTATCTGGGTCAGGACTATCGCATCGATGTCACGCAGAACCGGCCCAACGAGTTCCAGGCCGGGAACGGTGAGACCGTCTATCTCATGGAGGTCGACCCGGAGGACGACACGGTCAACCGGACAGTGCAGGCGCTACAGGTCCGAGACGGTGAGATTCAGCTCGAAACCGACTCGATCGACATCGGCGGGAGGCGGACGTTCGCGCTCAACACGGTCAACCGGGTCACAGACACGGCGGTCAACTTCACGCTGGAACCACAGGAGTTCGCCGTCGACTGGGAGCGCGACAGTGTCTCGACCACCAGCGACGCGGTCTCTTTGGAGGTCACCGACAGCAACCGGGTCGCCGGCAGTTACAACGTCACGATCCGTGCCGACGACTTCAGCTACGAACAGCTCCGGGCGCTGTTCGTTCATCCGGGCAGCAGCGTCACCGAAGTTACCGACCAGGAGCACCTGCCATTGGACAGGCTCGGCTACGACCGCGACAGCGGTGACGACGTGACCGACCTCCGCGAGGACGGCTACATCACGCTGAACCTGCGGAACTCCATCGACTTCCAGAACCGGGAGGAGATCGTCGCGAACTTCTCGAACCTCGACGCCCGGTCGGAACTCCCCGATGACGGGGCGTACGAGTTCGACGTGCTCGTCAGCGACACCACCGCGGAAGACACGGCCACGATCGATATCGGCGGCTCGGACGCCGAGTTCGATCGTGACCTCTACACCCGTGCCGCCGGTGAAATCGTCTCCGTTACCGTGGAACTCGACGCAGCCGACACGGCTTGGGTCCAACTCCGCGACCGGAACGACGCGTTCGTCGACGTGCTCTACCTCGAAGACGACGACGACGACGGCGAAGTCACGTTCTACGCGAACACCCGATTGATGGGGAGCGACCACTCCTCGCTGGAGGGCATCAGCCCCGGGGACACGGACGTAGTGTACTTCTCCGAGGAGGACACCGTCGAGAGCTACATCCACCACGAGGCGGTCCAGTCCGGCGCGGTCACGGATGTCTCGGACGCGCAGTTCTACGCCGGCGAGACGATCAACGACTCCGCCGAGGTCAATTTCACGGAGTACATCCAGGAGGTCAACGGGAACACCCCGACGACACAGCTCCCGCGTCCCCTCCAGCCGACGAGCTACGAGCTGGTACTCGACCAGCGCGGGCGCTTCCTGATCGAGGACGGCGAGCCGGTTGTCGAGAACGCCGTCGGCGTCGCCGAACTGGATCTCGTCCAGCCGACGCTAAGCGACTCGCAAGTACACGTCGCTCCCAGTGACGCTGCAAACGAACCGATCGGGAGCGGGACGCCACTGACCGAGCGAGACACCGTCGCCATCGACGACAGAGTCGTCATCCGGTACGAGACCACGGGACTGTCCGGCGCGCTGGCGACAGTCGACTACGCCCAGAACAACAACGACATCAACGAAGGACTCGAAGAGGGGTACCGGACAAACGTCCTCTACGGGCTCGCCGTCGACCACGAGGGGACCGACTGGGAGGGCGAGGGGATAACCTTCCGATTCGAGGGACCCGAGCGGGTCAACGCGCCGTCAGAGAAGTTCCCGTTACAGCAGCCGGGCACCGCTGATGCCTATCTCCGTCTGGACCAGCAGGTCGCAGAGGACGACAGTGGGAGCCTCTCGCTGATCGTCGATAGCGGCTCGGACCGGTTCAAGGACGTGATCGACGACGGGGATAGCTTCGATGCCGAGTTTACCTACGAGGCGCGTGACGACCGGTTCCTGTTTGCGACACCGAGTGGCCCCCAGGGCGGGGCAAACGGGGATATCGACGAGCCCGCCTACCCCTACTACGCTAGCGAGTTCACCACCAACGTCACGCGAAACGAGCGAATCACCTTCGAAGAACCAAACGTCACCTTCGATGCGTCCGACGATGGAACGGTTGAACTCACCCCGTCGACGACCGCCAACATCACCGGGCGGACGAACCTCGCGCCGGGATCGAACGCGACCGTCGTCGTCCGGCTGACGCCACCCTCGGATACACTCCCGGACGAGGACCCGAGCTTCTACGCGGAAGACGAGATCGTCGTTCGCGAGGACGGGACCTTCAGGGCACAGTTCGATCTGAGCGGGCGGACAGTCGGGGAGAACGCCACCGTCCGGTTTTCGCACGACAACGACCGCCTGGTAACCGCCGATGGGGTGTTCAAAGACGTCGACACGGTCCGTCAGCCGTTCTTCGAGACGGAACTCGACGCGCCCCGGAGCGTCGGCCCGAACGGGAGCGCGAACGTCACCGCAACGGTCACGAACACCGGACGGGTTGCCGGCACGGCCGATCTATCGATAACCGTCGACGGTGATACGGTGATCCGTGGCGTGTTCGACCTCCAGCCTGGCGAATCAGAGCGTTTGAATCGTACCATCGAGGGTGAGGGTGACGTCGACGTCGTCGCCAGCAGTCAGGACACGAGCCAGCAGGCGACGATCACGTTCGAGGCGGCGTCGACGCCGGCACCCACACCCTCTCCGACGGCGACGCCCACACCCACCCCGAGCCCGACACCGACACCGGAGCCGTCCCCCGAACCGAACACGCTCACGCCGATCCCGACCGACAGCGGTGGCGGCGGGGCGCTCCCGTGGCTCGTCGGCGGCGTGGTCGTGCTCCTGGTAGTGGGTGCCGGCGTCGTCATCTACCTCCGGGAGCGATAGCGATGGCGGAAAGCTATTCGGTTCCCCAGGACAGATGGACGAACAGCACCACATGAGCGAGGAGTGTCCATAGATGGCCCCGACGAGACGGTCCGTGTTGCGTTCGCTGGCCGGCCTCACGAGCGCGGCAGCCGTCGGAACGGGCCAGGCAGCGGCCCAGGAGACGGAGACCGACGAGGAAGACCCGGCGACACGGCTGGCGACCCGCACTGACCGGATCATGGACGGACTGTCGTGGTTCGCCGAGGAGTACCCGGCGGCGATATCGGCCTACCGTGAGGCCGCGGCCGACGTGCTGGACGCCGTCCGGGAGCAGGGGGAGTCGGTGCCGCTGACCGAACGTGACGTCGCGCGCCTCGACAGGGAGATCCGAAGCCCGCGTATCGATATCGGCTGGCCCTACGACGTCTGGTGGAGCGAGGACGAGCGGCTCTGGCGGTACGTCCCGATCGACTGGCGCCGACCGCAGCCAGCAACCGCCGGGGCGACGCCGCTGGACGGCGACGCGATCCAGGCGCTCCGGTCGGTGACGACGGCGTTTGCCGACACCTACGAGCGCGAACTGGGCGAGTATTTCCGCGGGGCCGAACGAGAACGACGGTTCGGCCGCAGCACGCTCGACAGCATCGAGCGGTTCAACGAGCGCGGCGACGCAGTGATGGTCGTCGCCGGACTGGTGCGCCTGTACCGACACTACGAGGCCGTCGCGAGCGAGCGGTTCGTCGACTCGACGCTCTCGCGTGATCCGATCCGGTCGGCGCTGGCGGAGACGTTCGTCGCCGACTCCCCCGAGCAGATCCCGCTGTTCGAGATCGACTATCGCCGGGCCGGGTTCCGTGATACCACCCACCGAGCGGTCGTCTACAGCGACGATATCGCCGAGACCCGGGTCCAGGAGCTCTACCGAGCCCAGCCGGTGTCGACGATCGACGGCGCTGCAGTCGCAAACGACTCTGTCCGGCTCCAGGAAGTCACGAAACCGCTATCAGTCGATTCGGACCGGATCGATCGGTGTTACGTCGTCGTCAACGAGTGGACCCGACCCGCGGCGGGCTACTACAGCAGCGACCTCCCCTCCCAGCCGCTGTTCGTCCAGCGCTACACCAGTGCCGAGGCCGCCCAGGTCGCCCGCGAAACGATCCTGAGCCGGTCCGGAATCTCCCGTGCCGGCGGCGTGACGGTCCGTCTGGGCGGGGCCGACAGCGAGCCCTGGACACCGTTCTATTACCCCTATCAAAGCGAACTCTGGAGCGGCGCGTTCCGCCGGGTTGGACCCCATCTCCTCGTGGCCGGCGTCGCGCGGCGACCGTTCGTCCACCGGGCCGACGGGTGGGAAGAGCCGCTCGCGCTGTCGTGGGTGTGGGACGGGGAATCAGGGTAGGCAGCGCGTCATATCCGACTTAGTGAACGATCCGGAACCGTCTGCGGTGTCGGTCAGTTCCAGACATTCGAGTTCGTACCCCGAATCCGTGTAGATTCGGACCCGGATAGTAAACTGCTCACCGCCAGAGCCGCCTTTTCCGGAGAGAGTGATATCGTCCTGTCGGGGTTGGTCGAACGTGCTCGTCTTGCTCTCGCCGATAAGAGTAACTTCGACCTCGCCGAACTCATCGTTCGCTGATGGATGAGCCGCGAAGTAATCGAAGTCGTACTCCGCTTTCGGGTTGCTCTTGCTTGCGTCGGTTACATCGTTGATCTCCAGCCGGTCGAAACAGTCGAAGAAGGCACAGTCGTGCTGTTCGGACCAGTCGCTTGCACTGTTCGAATCCACCCAGTCTCCGTCGACCTTCTTCCGGACTGCGACCTGGCGTTCGGTATCGTCAGTGCCACTCCCGTTCTGGAAGTTGAACGAGGTTCCATCGGAGAAGGTCCTGCCCTCGTATGCGAAGTAGTCGACAACTGTGTTGGTGTCGTCTTCGAGCGTGATATTGTCTCCTCCGTTAGCGAGGTCACTGTTGAAGTTTTGCACATCGGAGAGTCCCCAAAGATCCTCAACTTCTCCGGGATTGCGTGCGAAGTACACCGTCTCGTCAATGTTGTTCAGCGTCGCCAAGGTGACGCCATTGTCGTTTCGAAGCCGCCAGCCCGACGTATCCGTATTCGAGATGTCAAGCCGGATGATCTCACCCTGGTCGTCGGGCAGCGTGTCGGGATTGGGCTGGACTGCGGTGATGAGGGCATAATCTCCTGTGACTGGGCTCGGGTTCGACGGGTTCGAGTTTCCGGACTTGACCTCGACGCTCATCGAGACGTTTTCAGGGGTCTCCGCGTCGAAGGTATCATCCAGTCCGACGTAGCTGACGTTGATCCGGTGGGTTCCCGTGTCGTTGGCGGGGAACGACTGATAGCGAAAGCGGACGCGCCCGTCGCTGTCCGAGACCGGCTGGACCGGTTCGATAACGCCGTTGTTCGTGCCCCGGACCGACGCCGATACCGCGGTCCCCCGGACGGGGTTGTTGTAGCTGTCCCGTACCTCCAGAACGAGTTCCGTACTCTCCCCACGGGTGACCTGGGCACCGTTGCCGCTGATATTGGTCATGTACGCGGCCGAGGTGTCCGTGGCTCCGACACCGACGCCGGCTTTCGCCAGTTGGAGCTGGTAGTCCACGCCGCGTTCGAAGGTGATCGTCAGCTGCCTGTACGGGCCCGGGCCATCCGTCGAACTGACATCGGCAACGTATCGGTCGTCGTCACCACTGCCTGGTGTGGAGTCGATCTCCTCAGCCAGCAGTTCCGTCTCCCACGTGGACTCGGGGATTCGGGTCAGAAACGAGACCGAGACGTTCGTCGTCGCCGAGTCGTTGGTGACAGTGATAGTGCGCTCGGAGTGGCTCACCGGGCGCACGTCGACCGTCGTCGAGCCGCTGGAACTCCGACTGAGAGTGCCGTTGAGCGCGACCAGCGAGATCGAGCGGCCGTTGACGACGGTCTGCTCCGAGAGGGTGATGTTGCCGGTCCGGAACTGATTGAACGCGACCGAGTTCTCGTAGAAAGTGTCGGGTGCGTCGTAGAGATTGTAGTTGGGCGAATAGACGACTGTGCCGGTGTTGTACCGCCGTGGCTGCGTCCCGGTCCAGTAGTCGCCGGTTTCGCCGCTTGCGGAAGCGTTGTCGATCGTGACGTTGATGTCGTCCGTCTCGGTGCCGTCGGTCCGCAACGTTCCCGACGACGGTCCCGGGTTCAGCGCCAGCAGCCGGCTGGGATAGCGCGTCCCGAGCTGAACGCTCACCGCCTCGGTACTGGACGTTCCAGGGACGGAGACGATCGAGTTCCGGAGATCCTGGAGCTGTTGCTGGACCTCCTGGTTGTGGTTGAACTCCACTTCGCGGTTCTGGTCCGGGACGACGAACGCCTGGTAGGTCGAAAACGCGATAATGAGGATGCCGAACAACAGGACAGCACCGACCTGCACCGACTGTGCGCGCTCCTCGCCCAGGAACTCCATGTAGATCTTTTTCCGTAGGCAGATAAAAACCTGTCCGCCCCAGTATCAGCTCGCTTCGTCCTCTTCCTCGACGACCTCGGGGTCTTCCATCGCGGTCTGGAGGCTGTCGAGGCCGTTGACCCATTCCGAAACCAGGCCGTAGTCGAGGTCTTCCGCGACTTCCATGGCCAGTTCGTCGCCGTCGATGATGCGGGTCCCGGCCTGGACACAGTAGCCCAGCGCGGCGTCGAGGTCCTCCTCGGCTTCCGCGTCGGCGGCGGCCGCGATGTAGTCGGCGACCGTCCCCTCGTCGGCGACGCCCTCCGCCACGTACTCCTCGGCGGCGTAGAACACGCAGACCAGCGAGGTCTGGACGCCATCGATCAGCATGACCGTCTCCTCGTCGTCGAGTGCGACTTCTTCGAGGACGATCTCGCGGACACCGCGTAGTTCCTCCAGCGCGGTCTCCTCGTCGAGTGTCCCGTCGTCGTAGTCGGCGAGGATCTTGACGACCGCGATCGCTGTGTCGTCCTGCAAGTTCAACAGCAGGCGTGCCGAGTCTTCGTTCTCGGGGTCCACGTCTTCGTCGTCGATACGGTCGATCCAGTTCTGCCAGCGTTCGTCAGTGTAATACTCCCCCGGCGGAGTGCTCATATCACTCCCTACGCGTGGCCCGGGATAGTAGTTTCGACCGGAGATTTCCCCGAGCTTGGCGGGAAATCGCGGGACTGCAGCCGGATCGAACGCGAGCCATGATACAGATCCCCGGACGAAGTCGACGCCGGTTTTAAGAACGATAGCGTGCTACGATATCACATGTCACAGTGGCGTCCGGAGCCGAACCGGCACAGACGCCCGGTCGGTGAGGTCGCCACACGCGTCGGGACGGGACTCTTACTCGTCGCCATCCCGCTCGCGGCCGGCGCGTTTCTCGGACTCGTATCCGGGGCCACGATGACGGCGGCGCTATCGACGGCGACAACGGCGGTGACGGACCCGCCAGCCGCAAACGGGGCCGCCCGGCTGTTCAGGATCGGAGTGCTGGGTGTGCTAGCGGGAAGCTGGATTCTCGGGTTCGGCCTCGTCGTCGAGGAACTGTGGGCCTAGTCGTCGGTCTCCGTCCGCTCGGCGAGTGAGGCCAGTTCCTCGGGCGGTGCGTCCTCGCCGTCGTTCCGGACCGAGAAACGCCGCTGGGGGAACGGGACGACGATCCCGGCCTCGTCGAAAGCGGCCTTGACCGCTGTGACCACCTGCGAGACCGCGCGCCACTTCCGGGGCGGCGTCGGGTGGTCGATCCAGAACCGCAGCTCTAGGACGATCGCCGAATCACCGAAGGACTTCGGGACGATCTGTGGCGAGGGGGAGTCGACGACACCCTCGACGCTCGCGATGGCGTCGTGTGCGACTTCGCGAGCGCGCTCGATGTCGGTGTCGTAGTCGACGCCGACATCGAGAGTCAGTCGGAGCCGTCCTTTCTGGCTGCGGTTGGTGATCGCACGGTCGGCGACCTGGTCGTTCGGGATGACGACGAACTCCCCGTCGAAGTTCTCCAGCCGGGTGTTGAAGATCGTGATGTCAGTGACGATCCCCTCCTCTTCACCCAGTTCCACCCAGTCCCCGATCGTGAACGGCCGGGAGAACATGAGGACGAACCCGGCGATCAGCGACCCCAGCGTCTGGCGGGCCGCCAGGCCGACGACGATCCCCAGGAACCCGGCTCCGACGAGGAGGCCGCTGAGGTTCTCACCCCAGAGGGTCAACGCACCGGAGAGTACGGTCAACAGAATCACGACCTGTCCGACCCGGAGGACGATCTCTTCCTGGTGATCGGTGATCCGGTCGGAGCCGTCACCGAGGCGGTCGACGAGCCGCTTCAGTTGGTCCGAGGCCGCGAAGCCGATCGCCGCCAGAACGACCGTGATCCCGACCTTGGACAGGTCGCTCGTGGCAATCTGGCTCAGGCGCCCGCTGGGATCGATGACCTCCCAGAGGATGAGCGTCGCGACGACCGCCACTGCGACGACGGTCAACTGGACCGTCCGCAGAAGGATACCCGAGGAAGAGGTCGGTGCCAACCGCTCGACGATCCCGTAGGCGCCGTCGAAGTGGTCAGTGAGGTATTGCGAGAAGAGGACGTGTCTGGCGGCCCGAACGGCCACAGGGAACACGATAACCACGAGGACGAACGCCGAGAGGAGGACACCGAAGGTGATGGCTGTCCGCCCGTACACCGCCGAGAGCTGTTCGAGGAAGTCCAGCGCTCCCTGGACCACCCCGGAACCTTGCATACCTCCGTAGAACAGGCGCTCGTTTTTGTGTGTTGTCGTTACGATCAGACGCCGCGTCCCTGCATCTTCTCGTCTTCGGGCAGGTCGGCGTTGGCGTCGCCGGACATCCCCTTGCCGACGTTGGTCGCGATCGTTTTCAGTGTCTCGGGGTCGTCCCAGTTGTTGACGGCCTCGACGATCGCGGTCCCCATCGCCTCGGGGTCCTCCGCGCCGAAGATGCCCGAGCCGACGAAGATGCCGTCACAGCCGTGGTGCATCATCAGGGCGGCGTCGGCCGGCGTCGCGATACCGCCAGCAGCGAAGTTGACGACCGGGAGTCGTCCCATCTCGGCGGTCTCGTGGACCAGATCGGCCGGTGCCTCGTGTTCGCGAGCCCACTTCTCGCGTTCCTCGTGGCTCATCCCTTCGAGTTTGCGGATCGAACCCTTGATGTTGCGCTGGTGGTGGACGGCCTGGTTCACGTCGCCGGTGCCGGCCTCACCTTTCGTCCGGATCATCGCCGCGCCCTCGTCGATGCGACGCAGCGCCTCCTGGAGGTTCCGAGCCCCACAGACGAACGGTGCAGTGAACTCCCGTTTGTCGATGTGGTAGCGGTCGTCGGCGGGCGTGAGCACCTCGCTCTCGTCGACCATGTCGGCGCCGGCCGCTTCGAGGATCTGGGCCTCCTTCGTGTGACCGATACGGGCCTTGCCCATCACGGGGATCGACACCTCGTCGATGATCGACTCCAGCGAAGCCGGGTCGGCCATCCGGGCGACGCCGCCGCGCTTGCGGATGTCGGCCGGGACCGCTTCGAGGTTCATCACCGCGACCGCACCGACATCCTCGGCGATGCGGGCCTGCTGGCGGTCGACGACGTCCATGATGACGCCCCCTTTCTGCATCTTCGCGAAGCCGCGTTTCACGAGGTCGGTACCGCGGCGAAGGTCCTCCAGATCGGTCGCTTCAGACATTGACGACGGGTTAGGTCTGGATTTACTTAACGCGTGCCCTTGGCGGACTCACGTGGAGTGGCTGCTGGCCTCACGTGGCCCCGCGGCAGGAGATTCGACCGCCTGGCTGCCAGTGATGTTTTATCCGGCGGCGTCGAATCACCCGTAATGCGACCGGAATGGCCGCCCTCGGAACGCCGGGGCGAAGTGTCCGTCCTCCACGTCGACGACGACCGGGCGTTCCTCGACGTGACAGCGGCGATGATCGAACGCGAGTCCGGGCAGCTCCGTGTGACCTCCCTCGACGACCCCACCGCGGTCCTCTCCCACGTGGAGACCGAGACCGTCGACTGCGTGGTCTCGGACTACGATATGCCGGAGATGAACGGACTAGAGCTCCTCGAAGCCGTCCGCAAGCGGTTCCCCGACCTCCCGTTTATCCTCTTTACCGGAAAGGGAAGCGAAGCCGTCGCCAGCGAAGCGATCTCGGCCGGTGTCACCGACTACGTCCAGAAAACCGGCGACAGCGAGACGATCGAGATGCTGTGTAACCGTATCGAGAACGCCGTCGAACACGCCCGCACCGAAGAGCGCCTCGCCTACGAGAGCAGCCTGCTCGATACGCTCTTCGAACGCATCCCGCATCACCTCTACGTCAAGGACGAGGAGGCCCGGCACCTCCGTGTGAGCCACGCCCACATCGACGAGCCCGAACAGTTGCTCGGCAAGACCGACAGGGAACTCTATCCGGAGGAGCACGCGGCCGATACCTACGAGGACGACATGCGGGTCATCAGGGACGGGGAGCCGATCATCCACAAGGAAGAACACACGAACGAGGGCAAGGCCGAGACCCATAGCTTCGATAAGATCTACGAGCAGTACGAACAGGAGCCGGTCACCGACAAACAGCGCTACGACGAGTGGGCGCTGACCTCGAAAGTTCCCTGGCGCGACGACGACGGCGAGATCGCCGGCCTCATCGGGATCACGCTCGACATCAGCGATCGGAAACACTACGAAGAATCCCTCGAACGGCACTCCGAGCGTCTCGAAGAGTTCCTCGCACAGGTCGTCCACGATCTCCGATCACCGCTGCAGGTGGCCGATTCGAACCTGGCGTTGCTCCGCGAGGAGGGGCTGGACGCCGATCGGTTGGATTCGATCGAGCGAGCCCACGGACAGATCGGGGCGCTGGTCGACGACCTGAGCCGGTTCGCGCGACACGGCGAGATGGAACCCGATCCGGAACCGGTCGACCTCGAAGCGCTCGTCGAGCGGATCTGGGAGCGCCACGAATCCGTCGACGCGACGCTCAGCGTCGGTTCGCTTCCTGAGGTCGTGATCGATCGGACCGACGTCCGACGACTCCTGACGAACCTCGTCGACAACGCCGTCGACCACAGCACTCCCGGCGTCCGTATCTCCGTCGGCTCTCTCGACGACGCGGGGGACGGCGGGATATTCGTCGCGGACGACGGCCCGGGACTACCGAGCGACGATCCCGGGCAGGTGTTCGAAGCGGGCTATACGACGGCGAGTGACGGCACCGGGCTGGGCCTATCGATCGTCGAGACGATCGCCGACCGGCACGGCTGGGAGGTCGTCACCACAGAGAGCGACACGGGCGGTGCGCGCTTCGAACTCCGGTTCTGACCGCTACCGTTTTGCCGCCCCCTCCCGACCGACCTCACATGGTCTCACTCGGCGGGCGCATCGAGGCAGTCGTCGCACGCGGGTTCGACGGACCGCTCCCGGAGACCGAGGGGCTTCCGCGGTACGTCGCGCCGCTCCCGGAGTGGCTGGAGAACGTCGGCCTCAGACTGGCCTGGCCGATCGCGCTGGTCAACCTCGTCGGGACGCTGTTCGGCTTCTGGTACTACGCCGGGCGTCCGACGGATCTGGCGCCGCCGCTGGTCGAGGGCCAACTCGGGGCCGCGCCGCCGCTCGCATATCCGTTGATCCCCGACTCGCCGGTCGCGACGATGTTCATCGGGCTCTCGTTTGCCGCCTGGCGGCTGGACTGGAACACTGAGTGGCTCCACGCCCTGGCCTTTTTCGGCTGTATCAAGCTCGGGCTCTGGACCCCCTACGTCCAGTTGATCGTCAACGGGCCGGCCGGCATCGCCACCTGGCTCTACTGGTTCCTGATCCTCTCACACCTGGCGATGGCCGTCGAGGCGTTTCTCATCCACCGGTACGCGTCGTTTTCCGTCCCCGCCGTCGCGGTCGCCGCCGGGTGGTACGGCTTCAACGACGTCGTCGACTACTTCGTCCCCGTCCTGGAGGGGCCACACCACACCGTCCTCCGGGCGGAGGTCGTCGCCGGCGGGCTCGATCACACGCTGCCGGCCCACGATCTGGCGGCCGGTTGGGCCGTCGTGTTGACGCTGGTTGCGACGTTTCTCGCACTGGCGACCCGCGCAGAGAAGCTCAAGCGCGGCGGCTGAGTCACCGGCGGTCGACCGGCGTCCACGTCCGATCGGTCGCGCCGACGTACGTCGAGACCGGCCGGATCAACCGGTTGTCGTCGAGTTGCTCCAGACAGTGGGCCATCCAGCCCCCCGCCCGGCCGACGGCGAACGTCGCGGTGAACAGGTCCCGGGGGATTCCGACGCCGTGGAGCAGCGCCGCGGTGTAGAACTCGACGTTGGTCGCCAGCCGGCGGTCCGGTTTGTGCTCGGCCAGCGCGTCGAGCGCGACCGACTCGAACCGCTCGACCGTCTCGTAGAAGCCATCCGCGTCGGTCCCGGCGTAGAACCGCTC
The DNA here is from genome assembly GCF_035666295.1 of Haloarcula montana. Taxonomy (NCBI): domain Archaea; kingdom Methanobacteriati; phylum Methanobacteriota; class Halobacteria; order Halobacteriales; family Haloarculaceae; genus Haloarcula; species Haloarcula montana. The sequence continues at coordinate 2,724,050 of NZ_CP142027.1, read as the reverse complement.
GGCCGCAGCGGAGAGGACCGCCGCCCGCGGATCGCGAACCCGGTAGACACGGTGGCCAAAGCCCATCAGTCGCTCGCCGGCGTCGAGGCGGTCACGGACGTACCCCTCGGGATCGCCGGAATCGTGGACTGACTGGAGCATATCCAGCACCGGTCCCGGCGCGCCGCCGTGGAGCGGTCCCTTGAGCGTCCCGACCGCGGCCGTCGCCGCCGAGACCAGGTCCGATTCCGTGGAGACGACTGTCCGCGCGGTGAACGTCGACGCGTTGAGCCCGTGGTCGATCACGGTCGTGAGATACGTCTCTATGCCCCCGACCGCGTCGTCGCTCGGTCGCTCGCCCGTCAGCATGTACAGGTAGTTTGCGGCGTGGGACAGTTCCGGGTCAGGGTCGACGGGCGACTCGTCCTGCCGGTAGCGCCAGTAGGCCGCGACGATCGTGGGAACGACGGCGACGACGCGTTTGGCGGCTTCGCGGGAGTCGTCCGCGTCGGTCCCGAGACTGGCGGCCGCGACCCCCATCCGGAGTGCATCCATCGCGGAGTCGCCGTCTTCGGCGGCACGACACAGGACGCCGTGGACCGCCTCACCGACGGTCCGCCGGGTTGCGAGGGCAGACCGAAACCGGTCGAGTTCGGTTCCCGTCGGCAACCGGTCCTCGAACAGGAGGAAGACCGCTTCCTCGAAACTGGCGTGTTCCGTGAGTATCTCGATCGGGTACCCTCCGACGACGAGTTCCCCCGCCTCGCCGTCGACCCGGCTGAGTCGGGTCTCAGCGACGGAGATACCTTCCAGTCCCGGCCGGACGGTCTGTCCGGTCATGCTATCGCGCCCCGGATCGCGGGTAGCCCAGTCGGGAGGCGAGACAACGACACTCTGACCGACAGGACGACACGTGTGGGTTGTGATCCGAACATCGATACTGGAGGAACCACCGGCAGAACCGTAATATCTCGGAGAATCCATCTTCTCCCGTTCGAGTGATACGCGCGCCCGAAGGCAGACAGTCGGCGAAACGAGGGACCGAGCGGGACACGGCGGGGAAGCCGTGTTCCCCTCAGTCGTTACGCGTCCTCGGGTACGACATCACCGGCCAGGACCGTCTCGACGAACCGCTCACCGGCCGCGGTCAGCGCGTACCCCGACTCGTCGTCCGCGACGAACGCGCCCCTGAGCTGTCGGAGGTGGTAGTTGAACCGGCCCTTGTCCTCGATCGACGTCCGCTCGCGAAGCGTCGAGTACGCGATCGCGCCGTCAGCGGCCGCCAGTGCCAACAGCATCTCCAACCGGGCCGGTTCAGAGAGTGTCTGTAGCGTCTCGGAGACCGGTTCGACGGGGACCGCTCCCAGCGCGGTGCTACCGGGCTGTCGATCCCCGATCGGTGTCCACGACCGCCCGGTCGGGCCGACGTATCGGGAGACCGGCCGGACCAGCGTGTTCTCCCTGCGCTGTTCGAGACAGTGGGCCATCCACCCGGCGATCCGGGCAACGGCGAAGGTCGGCGTAAACAGCCCGGGTGGAACGTCGACTGCGTGGAGTAACGCCGCGGCGTAGAACTCGACGGTGGTGGCCACGTTCCGCCTGGGGAAGCGCTCGTCGAGTGCTTCGACGCCGGCGGACTCGATCGCCCGAACGGTCGAGAGGAAGCCGTCGCCGGCCGCGGGGAGTCGTTCTATCGCCGCCGAGAGGACCGCTGCCCGCGGGTCCCGGACCTCGTAGACCCGGTGACCAAAGCCCGGTAACTCGTCCCGTTTCGCCAGCAGGTCTCGAACGGCCGTCTCGACATCGTCGGCTTCGTGGGCAGTCCGGAGCAGACCGTACACCTGCTGGAGGGTCCCCCCGTGGAGCGGGCCTTTGAGTGTCCCGACTGCGGCCGTCGCGGCCGAGACGAAGTCCGACTCCGTGGAGACGACCGTCCGTGCGGTGAACGTCGACGGGTTGAGTCCGTGGTCGACGAGTGTCGTCAGGAACGTCTCCAGTGCCCGGGTTTCCGCCGCTGTCGGTCGCTCGCCGGTTACCAGGTACCGATAGTTCGCGGCGTGGGACAGTTCGGGGTCCGGATCGACGGGCGACTCGTCCTGCCGGTAGCGCCAGTAGGTCCCGACGATCGTGGGAACGACGGCGATCAATCGCCGGGCAGTAGCCGACGGCTCCGTACTGTCGGTCCCGAGAGTGGCGGCCGCGACCCCCATCCGGAGCGCGTCCATCGGTGCCACGCCAGCCCCCGCCGCTGCGTCGAGGAGTGCCCGAACGGCGTCGTCGATACCCCGGGAGTCGACGAGGGTTGATCGGATCGTCGCCAGTCGGTCGGCCGTTGGGAGGTCCCCGTCCAGTAGCAGCGCGACACTCTCCTCGTAGGTCGCGTTCGCGGCCAGTTCCGCGATCGGGTAGCCCCGGACGACGAGTTCGCCGGCCTCGCCATCGACGTCACTCAGTTCCGTCTCCGCGACGGTGATCGACTCCAGGCCGGGATCGAAGACCGAGGGTGTCACAGTGGGTACACCTCCAGCGCCCTCGGATTAGCCTTTTCGGCGGTGGAACCACGGACCCGGTCCAACGACCCGACCATCCCGGGGACAGCCGCCCACGGACTCCCTACTGGACGACGACGACTGCCGAGTCGGTCTCGGTCATCTCACCCTCGCCGGAGTAGGTCCGGGACTCTTCGACCTCGAACATCTCCGCGTCGAGTTCGAACTCACCGGCGACGACGAGCCGGTCGCCGTCGATCTCGTAGTCGCCGGACTCGATGCCCGCGTCGATGTCGCCGACGCTGCTGCCGAACTCCGGCCCGACGAGGGAGTAGTCCAGGTCGATCCCGCTGATCTCGGTCGTGATCTCCGGGGCCTCGTCGTAGGTCTCTAACTGATCGACGTGCATGGCCTCGGCGATGGCGTCCTCGAAGCCGGCGACGTGGCCGTACACCTCGACGGTGTCGAGGTCGGCGTTCAGCGCCAGCCCGTGTTCGGTCTTGTAGCGCCGCAGTGCCGAGACGACCTCCATCGCCGTCTCGCCGGCCGCCAGGTCGGCCTCGTAGCCGGCGGCGACCGGCCAGTCCGTCGTGTGGACCGAGCCGTCGTCCTCGGCGTAGAGCCGGCTCCACAGTTCCTCCGTGATGTGGGGCAGGAACGGCGCGAACAGTTTCAGGAACGTGCGGTGTGCGCGGACCAGCGTGTACTCCGTCGAGGGGTCACCGCCGCCCGAGAGGCGCTGTTTGGCGATCTCCAGGTAGTCGTCACAGAACGTGTTCCAGAAGAACGACCGCAGTTCGTTGCGGGCCTTCGAGAAGGCGTAGTCCTCGAACTTCTCGGTGACGGACTCGACGGTCGCGTCCAGTTCGGCCAGGAGCCAGCGGTCGACCGCCGAGAGTTCGGTCTGGTCGACGTCGTCGACAGACTCGGCGGCCGGGGTCAGTTGATCGACCAGTCGGGAGGCGTTCCAGAGTTTCTGAAGGAGGCGTTCGCCGGCCTCCAGATCACCCTCCTTGTACGGGAAGTCGTCGCCGATGGAGGTCCCGGCGGCCCAGTAGCGGGCGGCGTCGACCGGGAAGTTCTCCAGAACCTCGCTTGGCGGGATGACGTTGCCCTTGGACTTGGACATGGCCTCGCGGTTCTCGTCTAAGACCATCCCGTTGATCATGACGTTCTCGAAGGGGACCTCACCGGTGTGTTCGTAACACTTGACGACGGTGTGGAACAGCCAGAAGGAGATGATGTCGTGGCCCTGCGGGCGCAGATCGAAGGGGTACAGCTCCGACATCTCCATCTCGAAGGTGCCGTCCGTGATCGAGGCCGCTCCGTCGGTGGCTGCCGACCCGTCGGCGTGCCAGTCCCAGCCGGCGTTGACCAGCGGCGTCAGCGAGGAGGTCGCCCAGGTGTCGAAGACGTCCTCCTCGGGGGTGAGCGTGTCGTGGCCACACGCCGGGCAGCTATCGACCGGCGGGTCGTCCGAGAGCGGGTCGACGGGCAGTTGCTCGGGGTCGGCAAGCACCGGCTCGCCACAGTCGTCACAGTACCAGACCGGGATCGGGATGCCCGAGTCACGCTGTCGGGAGATACACCAGTCCCATTCCAGTCCCTCAATCCAGTGCTGGTAGCGACTGAACATCTTCTCGGGGAACCACTCCATGTCCCGACCCGCCTGCAGGTACTCGTCTTTCTTGTCCAGTAGTTCGATGTACCACTGCTCGGTGACGAGGTACTCGACCTCGACGCCACAGCGCTCGTGGACCTGGACGGTGTGGTCGTGGTCGCGGGATTCCAGCAGATAGCCGGCCTCGTCGAGGTCCTCGATGATCGCCTCGCGGGCCTCGGTGGTGTGCATCCCCTCGTAGTCGCCGGCCACCTCGGTCATCGTCGCGGACTCGTCGATAGCCAAGCGGAGGTCCAGATCGTGGGCCTGGTACCACTCGATGTCGTTCTGGTCGCCGAAGGTACAGCACATGACCAGCCCGCTACCGGTCTCCATGTCGACGCGCTCATCGGCGATGATGGGGACCTCCTGGCCGAACAGGGGGACTCGCGCGGTGCCGCCGACGAGGTGCTGGTTCTCGTCGTCGTCCGGGTGGACGAAGACGGAGACACAGGCCGGCAGCAGTTCGGGCCGGGTCGTCGAGATAGTGAACGTCTCGTCCTCGACCGGGCCGTCGCTGTCTTCGAGGAGGTCGAAGGCGATGTCGTTGAACTTGGTGTGTTTGTCCTCGTCTTCCTGTTCGACCTGAGAGATCGCCGTCTCGCAGTCCGGACACCAGATCGTCGGCGCGCGCTGGCGGTACTCGCGCCCCTTCTCGTAGAGGTCAAGGAAGGAAAGCTGCGAGACGCGCTGGACGTTCGGAGCGATGGTCTTGTAGGTGTTGTCCCAGTCGACAGAGATCGCGAGCGACTGGACGTCCTCGGTGAACTCGTCCTCGTACTGGGTACAGATCTCGCGGCACTTCTCCTGGAACTCCCGGCGCTCGAAGTCCTGGTGACGGATGTCGAGTTCCCGCTCGGTCAGCCGCTCGGAGGCGATACCGTTGTCGTCGTAGCCGAAGGGGAAGTAGACCGTATCGTCGGCCATCCGGTGGTACCGGGCGACGAAGTCCTGGAGCGTGAACTGATAGAGATGCCCCATGTGGAGGTTGCCCGAGACCGTCGGCGGCGGCGTATCGATACTGAAGCGGGTGTCGGCGTCGCCGTCGTAGGCGTACGTCTCGTCTATGACCCACTGGTCCTGCCAGGCGGGTTCGACGGCTCCCGGGTCGTACTCCCCGTCGAGGCTGTCTGTCTGTTCAGTCGTCGATTCGTCGGTCGGTGGGTCCTGTGTGTCACTCATTCGTAGCTGTGGCGGCGGTCGGTCGAAAACGGTGCGGGCGTCGAGCGGTGGAGTTAGTTGGGGCTGGACGCCCCTACTACGGGTACGAGAACGGACGGGATAGTGCCTCGACGTGCCATTAAGTGTACGGTAGCCCACCCACGGATTAACGACTTCGGTTTCTATCGGGGGGCGAGTGTGTTCACTGTGGCCCGGGGGCCGTCCGTTACCCGAGAACGTGCAGTCTCACGAACGGGTATCGCCCATTCCGAAATCGATTTGAGCCGTCGTTGCGAGATGTTCGTATGGCTGATGGGCCGTTCTGGTCGCCGCCGGAGTGTGGGCAGCGGCGGGTTTGCTACGTCACCACAGCGGAGGACCAAGCGGTGCCGAACGCGCTCGGGAGCGCGTTGGACGACATCACTGTGGTTCAGGCGGAGACCACAGCAGAGGCGTGTGACCGCATCCGGACCGAGTCCATCGACTGTGTCGTCAGCGAACACCACCCGCCCGAGATCGACGCCGTGTCGCTGACCGAACGCGTCGGGGCTGTCGAACGGCCGCCACCGGTCGTCGTCTACCCCGCCGACGGCGACGAATCCCTGGCCACGCGAGTCCTGGCCGCTGGCGCGGACGGCTACGTTCCCCAAGGCGGTCCCGACGGTGGTCAGGAACTACTTCGTGACCGCGTCGTCGATGTCTTGGAGAGCACACGGACCTGCCGCCGGCACCGCTGGCGGGAACAGACACTGGAGGAACTCGTCGCCCAAAGCGACGATGTCCTCTGGATGGTCTCGACCGACTGGAACGACGTATACCTCAGGAACGAGGCGTTCGAAGACCTGTGGGGCGTATCGACGGCGGCACTCGACACCGGTGAAACCAGTATCCTCGACGCCGTCCATCCGGCGGACAGAGAGCGTGCCAGCGAGGCGATGGAGCAGCTGTCGGCCGGCTCGCCGATCGATATCGAACTACGGGTTAACCCCCAGGAGTCCTACGAACGGTGGGTGTGGGTGAAAGGACATCCAGTCACCGACGGCGCCTGTGTCGAGCGCATCGTCGGGTTCTCGCGGGATATCTCCGACCGGAAGGCCCGGGAGCGTGAACTCCACGGACAGAAGGAGAAGATCACGGCCCTTCACCGGGTCGGGACGACGATAGAGAGCTGCGAGACCCCGAGTAGCGTCCACGAGAAGGTCGTCGCTGCCGCCGAGGAGATACTAGAGTTCGATGTCGCGATCGTCAACGAGGTCCAAGACGACTGTCTCGTTCCGCAGGCCGTTTCGTCACATCTGGACTCTGATAAGTACTACGGCCGTATCCCGGTCGACACGGAACAGAGCGACGCGGCGATGGCCTATCGGACTGGAGAGGCGATCGTCGTCGACGATATCAGGACCCGGGACGTCAGGCCGGCTGACACGGCGTTTCTCTCCTCGCTGACTGTTCCGTTCGGGGACGAGTTCGTCTTTCAGAGCGTCTCACGGGAGTCGGGTTCGTTCGACGAGGCCAGCCTCGAACTCGTCGAGCTGTTGTGTACGCAGGCACAGGCCAGGCTGAACCGGATCGAGACCGAACAGCAACTGCGCCAACAGGCTGCCGAACTCGAACAGCAGAACGAGCGACTGGAGGAGTTCGCCAGCGTCGTCAGCCACGACCTCCGGAACCCCCTGAACGTCGCGACCGGTCGCCTCGAACTGGCACGACGGGACAACGACAGCGACCACCTGGCCGAGGTGGCGAACGCCCACGACCGGATGGAGGAACTCATCGACAACTTGCTAACGCTGGCACAGGAAGCTCGGCAGCTCTCGGAGATCGAGACTGTCTCGCTGGCTGAGACTGTCGAACGCTGCTGGCGGACCGTCGAGACGGCGACGGCCACGCTCGACGTGCAGACGGCGCTATCCGTTCGCACAGACCGGGCCAGACTCCGACAACTCCTGGAGAACCTCATCCGCAACAGCGTCGAGCACGGGGACGAACGGGTGACAGTCACCGTCGGGACGCTGCCGGATCAGTCCGGCTTTTATCTGGCCGACGATGGGCCGGGAATCCCCGCGAGCGAGCGTGAAGACGTGTTCGAACCGGGCTACTCGACCGCGACAGACGGCACCGGGTTCGGGCTCGCAATCGCCAACCGGGTGGCCCAAGCCCACGGCTGGGACCTGTCCGTGACAGCCGGGGCGGACGGCGGGGCACGGTTCGAGATCACGGGCGTCGAGACCGACTAGCTCAGATCCGTCTCGGTGCGGTCCTCGGCGGAGTGTGCCCGCACCCACAGTTCGCCGATCCGTGAGAGTCGCGTCCGGTAGGACTTGCCGTGATCCTCCTGTTCGATGTAGCCTTTCCCGCCGGGGCCGAGGCGGTCGACGTTGTAGATGACCTTCGAGCGAAAGGAGTCGGTGTACTCCTCACCGAGATCCCGGGCCAGTTCTTGGGCGAGTTCGGAGACCGATTCGAACTCGCCGTGTTCGCCCAGCGTAAAGAGGATGACCTCCTCGAACGGTTTGACGTTCGAGAACGAGGCGACGGGGAGTTCGACGATGTGGGAGCCGTCGATCTCCTTGGCACCGATGGTCGTCCCCCGCTCGTCGAACTCGTCAAGCAGATCCAGCGCGGTTTCGAGTCGCTCGTCGACACGGTCGTCGACCGCGTCGCCAGCCTGGATATCCTGGAGGAGATCGGCCTGCCGGCGGAGTTCCTCGGCCAGTTCCGTCTCTAAGTACTTCTCGGGCACCGTGTAGTAGGTGTGGATGCGGTCCCGGTCGCCCTCACGCTCGACCATGATGGAGTGGGCCGCCGTCGCGAAGGCAAAGGAGACCGTCCGGGGCATCGCGGAGACGTTGACCCACACCTCGCTACCCGAGTCAAGTTCCGCGTTGATGAGTTCGAAGGCCTGTTCGAAGGCGTCGTCGTAGTCGTAGACGTCGGCGATGACGAACCGCTCGGTTTCAGCCCCCAGGAGGTTCTGGTAGTCTTTCTCCAGTTTCCGCGCGAGGTTGCGCGAGTACTCGACGTTGGCCTCGCTCCCGACGGCGCCTTCGAGCAGGATGACCCGGTCGACATCGAGTTGCTCGCGCACCAGCGGCGCGATGAGCCGGTCGTAATCGAAGCCGACCGGAACGATGTGGGTGTGCATACGTGTCGGTCGACGCGCCGAACAAAAAAGGGCGTAGTTTGTCCGTGGCAGATTCCGTCGTCGCCTCAGCCCTGGCGACTCACAGACAGCTATCGTGAGCGGTCTCGCCGTCACCGTTCGGTCGCCGGCGCTGGCCCGCGACGATCGGTTCGCCACACTCGATACAGGTCAGGGAGCCGGCCGTGTCGTCGGCCACGACGGCGATGGTCTCGTCGGTGTCGTCGGACGCCGTAGCCGTGTCCGAACTGTCGGTGTCGATGTCGACGCTCGCGTCCGTCTCGAAATCGGTGTCGTCGGTCTCGTGGAGCGGTTCGACCGCGGGGCCGCTGTTCCCGGCCGCGGAGACGCCCAGAGCGACGGCACCGACTCCGGTCAGAACGCCGCGGAGTCGCTTTCCGCCACGGAGCGAGCGGAGCGCGAGGATTCCCAGGCCCACGGCGAGCAGTACGCGGACGAGGCGACTTCGGTCGCCAGCGGTCTCAGTGTCCATACCTGGGTTCGGGAGCCCCACGCTCTTTAGTTTCACCCATCCGGACGGAGAAGTGACCGACGACGTGAGGGCATCAGTCGGCTTCGACACCGTCGACACGATAGGCGGCCCGGTTCTCGGTGGACGCCGGCGTCGTCACGAGCGAGATACCGATAGTCAGGACCGTCCCCAAGAGGATACCGACGATGCCCGGCGTCCACCCGAGATACGCTCCGGGCAGCGAGAGCGAGAGGTCGACGAATCCGGCGCTCGTCTCGATGATCGGGAAGACGTGCAGGATGTAGAAGAGCTGACTCCCGAGGATACCCGCGTACATCCCGCTCCGGGTCGTCCCGCGCCAGTACAGTGCCAACGCGACCGGCATCGTCAACTGTGCGAACCCGCTGAAGGCCGTGTCCCCGATCTGGACGAGCGTCCCGGGGGTGTAGAGGCTCGCGACGAACGACAGCGTCGCGAAGACGACCACGCCCACGCGTGCAACAGTGGTCTCGCGTCCGTCATCGGTCGCGGCTCGCTCGCTGTCGGTCTCCTCGGAGCGACGGATCAGCGGCCGGTAGATGTCGCGGGTGAGATACGACGAGCCGGACAGCAACATCGAGTCGCTAGAGGACATCATCGCGGCCATCGCGCCGGCGATGACCAGCGCCGCGAACCACGTCGGCGTATACTCCGCGAGCAGGGCCGGGACGACGTTGCTCCCCTCGGCCACCTCGACGCCCAGTCCCGCAGCCCAGGCACCGAGCATGAACGCCGGGACGAACAACAACAGGACGAGCACGGGCCAGAGCGCGAACGTCCGTTTGAGGACGGTTTTGGAACCGGCGGCGAAGAACCGCTGGTTGATCTGGGGGAACATCGCAACGCCGAAGGCGATGCTGACCGCCGTCGAGACGATGTACTGCCGGGTGTAGAGGCCGCCGCCGAGCGCCAGGAATTCGGGGTTGGTCTCGGCGAGGAGTGCCGTCGCCCGGCCGGCGCCCCCGACCGACGAGAGGACCCACGCGACGGCGATCCAGACCAGCGAGAGCATGAACAACCCCTGGAGCGTGTCGGTCCAGGCGACGCCGCGCATCCCCGAGACGGCGACGTAGAGGATCATAAAGAGGGTGATCCCGCCCGCACCGACCCAGAACGGGACCGCGCCGTCGGTCAGTCCGACCAGCGCCTGTCCGGCACCTTTCTGCTGGAGCATCACGTACGGGAACAGCCAGATCAGACTCACACCGGCGACGAGGACCCGCAGCGGGGTCGAACCGAACCGGTCGCCCAGCATCTCCCCCAGCGTGACGTAGCCGTGTCGCTTGCCGACGAGCCACTGTTTGTAGCCCAGGACGTACCAGAGGATCGCGAAGATGATCCCGTCCATCAGCCCCATCACCAAGATCCACTCGGGACCGGCCGAGAACGCGAGGTTCGGCCCGCCGAAGAAGGTAAACGCCGACAGCAGCGTCGCGAAGGTCGTAAAGAGGAGGACGACGGTCCCGAGGGTCCGGCTGGCGAGGTAGTAGTCCTCGGCGTTGCGGTCGGTCAACCGGTAGGCGACGACCCCGACGGCCAGCGCCACCACCATGTACGCGCCGACGATGCCCAACTGGAGCGTGGTCTCAGCCATCGGCGGGCACCTCCTCGATACCCAAGCCCCAGGCGGTGTGTGCGAAGACGGCGAAGACGACACTGGCGAGCCCCATCCAACCGATATGCCACCACAGCCAGACCGGGAGGCCGGCGGCGACCCGCGAACTGTCCCAGAGGAACCACGGGACAGCAAGCGCCATCAGTGCGAATGCGACGACTGCCCACCCGACGGTGCGCACGTGTCTCATGATTGTTGAACGAAGCTAGTTAGCTCCCGTACAAATCAATTTCGTTCCTTCGGTCGAGCTATCCGAAGAGAATTTGTCTTCAATACACGCGGGTCCCCGGTTCCACGTCCCGCTCCGTGGTCAGGTGGACCACGCCGTCCGCACCGTCGACACCGGTCACGAGACACTCGCTCTCGAAGCCGGCGATAGTCACTGTCCCGAGGTTCACGACGGCGATGACCTGCGCACCCAACAGGTCCTCGTGGTCGTACACGTCGGTCAGCCCTGCGGCGGACTGGAGCTGTTCGTCGCCGAAGTCGACCGTGAGCTTGTAGACGTCCTTCCGTGCGGCCGGGAAGTCCTCGACGTCGACGACTTCACCGACGCGCATCTCTACGTCTTCGAGGAACCGTGCGGGGTCGATCCGCTCCTCCGTGAGTCCCATGGCCGGGGTTTGTGGGGCCGGTTATATCACGCTCGCGGTCTCAGCAGCGGGTATGCGCACCGCGATCCAACTGTGGACCCTGCGCGAGCATCCGGGTTCCCAGGACGAACTGTTCGAGCGTATCGCCGCGGCCGGGTACGACGGAGTCGAGTTCGCGGGCCTGTCGGACCCAGTCGAGACGGCGGAGCGCCTGCAATCGGCGGGGTTGCTCGCCGCCGGCACCCACGTCGACGCCGAGGCGATCCAGTCCAACCCTGCCGGTGTCACCGACGACCTCGCGACACTGGGTTCCCCCTACGTCGTCGTCCCGTATCTGGACGACGACCACTTCGCTGACGCGGCGGCGGTCACCGAGACCGCGAGGAAACTGGACGAGTTGGCCGGGAGCGTCGAGAAACCGCTGCTGTATCACAATCACACGCACGAGTTCGTTCCGGTCGGAACCGAGACCGCCTTCGACCGGTTGATCGCTGAAACGACCGTCGGTATCGAACTCGATGCCGGATGGGCACGAGCGGCGGGCCGTGACCCCGTTACCCTGCTGGAGACGCTGTCGGGTCGCGTTCCGGTCATCCACCTGAAAGACGTCACCGCCGAGGGAGAGCCGACGGAACTGGGCGACGGCGTCGTCGATCTCCAGGCCGTCGTCGACGCCGCACGGGCGGCCGGCACCGAGTGGCTCGTCTTCGAACACGACGACCCGAGCGATCCGATAGCGTCGATGGAGACAGCCGCCGACGTGCTCTCGTCGCTCTCGATCGAGTGAGCGGCCAGGTGGACAGCTTATTTGAGTCCACCCCGCCTACGGACTAATAAGAACGGGTCGGCCCTGCTGTCCGCGATGGGCCAGCCACGCGGAGTCCAACGATGCAAGACACGGCAAAATATCTGATACACGCTGACATCACCGCCGCCGGGATCGTCGAGCGAAGCGACGTGGTCGGTGCGGTGTTCGGACAGACCGAGGGGTTGCTCGGCGACGACATGGACCTGCGTGACCTCCAGGACTCGAAGAAGGTCGGGCGGATCGACGTCGAGATCACCGCGGAGGGTGGCCGATCCCGTGGCGAAGTGACCGTCGCGAGCGGCCTCGATAAGGTCGAGACCGCGATCCTCGCCGCGGCATTAGAGACCATCGAGCAGGTCGGTCCCTGCGGCGCGGAGATCACCGTCACCGACATCGAGGACATCCGAAGCGCCAAACGCCGGGAGGTCGTCGATCGGGCGACGGAACTCCTGACCGAGTTCGAGGCCGACTCCGTGACCACCGAGGACATCGTCGAGACGGTTCGCCAGCGGGTCCGCGTCGCAGATGTCACAGAGTACAAGGGGCTCCCCGCAGGCCCGCGGGTCGTCGATTCCGACGCGATCGTCGTCGTTGAGGGGCGTTCCGACGTGGTCCAGCTGTTGAAATACGGCGTCAAGAACGCGATCGCCGTCGAGGGAACCGACGTTCCCGACGCCGTCGCGGCCCTGACAGCCGACCGGACCGTCACCGCCTTCTTCGACGGCGACCGTGGCGGCGACCTCATCCTGAAGGAACTGGCACAGGTCGGCGAGATCGACTACGTCGCGTTCGCACCACGGGGCCAGTCGGTCGAGGATCTGTCCCGAGCCGACGCGATGGCGGCACTCCGGGACAAGATCCCCTACGACGAGTTCGTCGAGAGCGAGGACGGATCGGACCCGAACGAGCCGGCCAGAGCCGACGGGTCCGTCACCACCGAGCGAGCCACACAGACCCTCGAAGACGCCGACGAAGGTGGGACAGCCACCGTCACCGAAGCGGTCGAACCGTCCGAAACCGAGACAGATCCGACCGAATCGACCCAGCGGCCGCCGGAGACACTCTCGGACCATATCGAGGCCGTTATCGGCGCAAACACTGGACAGGTCCGGCTTCTCGGTGCTGATCTGACGGTTCTCGCGGAGGGGGACGCAGAAGAGGCGGTCTCGCTCGTCGCCGAGAACGAGCGTGTGCCCGAGACGGTCGTCCTCGACGGGCCGTGCTCACAGAAAGTGCTCGACGTCGCTGCACAGCGCGGTGTCGACGTGGTCGTCGCCACCGACCACGGCGAGTACGTCAAACAGCCCACGAGCGTCCACGTCCGGATCGAGAACGGCGATCAGAGCTGACGGCACAACAGGACACCGTCGCCGTCGTCGTAGTGGTCCGGGAGGTGACTTTCGAGGGCGAAGCCGAACTGCTCGTAGAAGCTCCGGACGCGCTCGTCGTCGGCCCGAGCGGTGAGCCGGACGGTCTCGAACCCCCGATCTCCAAGCCGTTCCACCAACGTCGAGAGCAACAGCGTCCCGATCCCCTGTCCCTGTACCGGCGGGTCGACGGCCAGTTCCGCGAGGTACGCGACCGGGTGATCCGGAACAACCAGAGCGTAACCGACCGGCCGGCCGTCGTCGTAGACGAGCAGCTCCGGCGGACCGTCGACGGCGACCGTCAGGAGATCCGGCCACGGGTGATCGAGCGCGGCCGTCTGGATCGCCCGCAACCGGGTGCGATCTTCAGGACGGGCCTCGCGGATCGGACTCATACGAGGCCGCCACCGAGTGCCAGGACGACACCAGTGATCGCCGCTGCCAGCGTGGCCAACATGTTGACGCCCTGGTTGCCGACGATAGTGCCCTCGACAGTCGCACCGAGCAGGCTATCGACGGTCATTCCGATCAGACCACAGACGACGACGACGAGAGCACCAGTCGTGCCGACGGCGGCAAGCAGCGCCGACGCGATGCCGGCGATGATTCCCGCGCCGACCAGGCCGGCAGCAACCCCCTGCCAGGTGACCGCGCCGTCCGTCCCTGGTTCGACTCGTCGGAAAGTCGTGATGAGCCGCGGGTTGTCGTAGAGCCCGCCGAACTCGCTGGAGAAGGTGTCGGTCATCGCCGCGGCGACCGCGCCGGCGAAGGCGTAGAGGAAGAGCACGGGGTCGACGGCGATATGGGAAGGGCTCGCGGCGGTCGCCAGGACGGCCACGAGCGCGACGATCGAGTTCGCGAGGACGTTCCCGCTACCCCTGGCACCCTCGTTTTCCTCGGCGATCCCCCGCTGGAGTTTCTCCTCGTAGCGGTACTTCGAGGAGAGTCCACCGAGCCCGAAAAACGTCACGAGCATCGCGAACCAGCCGTAGCCACCGAGGACGATCGTCAGCAGTGCGAGCAGGATACCGGTCAACATCCCGGGGAGGGAAGCCGTATCGAGCGCGTAGGAGACGTATCCCAACACTGCCGTCACGGCCAGTGCGACGCCGATCCGCTGTGTCGTAACCGCGGGGGCGAGCACGACGAGCAACCACAGTAAGAGTCCGACGGTAAGCAACACCAGCGGATCGTCCCGTTCGAACAGGACCGACCGCAATAGCGCGGCCACCAACGCCCCGGTCGCCGCCAGGAACACGACGACCGGAAGCTCTACCGCTGCCGACTGAAGCCGCGCGCCGGCGACGTGCCCGGCCAGGCCCGCGAGGAACCCGGCGACGATGAACGCCCCCGTAGCCACGAACTGGTCGCTCCTGACCGAGGCGACGAGTCGCTGTCCGAGGTTGCCGAAGGCGACGACGAAGACGGTCCCGACGAACACCCAGGCGGCCATCCCGAACTGGACGGCAAACAGCGCCAACCCGGCGACAGCGAGCGAGAACGCGGCCAACCCGTGGAGCTTCCCGTCCTCGTAGTCACCCGGGCGAGCGAACAGTTCGAAGAGACGGGACCCCGGATCGACGACAGTCAGGACGAGGGCTGCGACGAGGACGAACGGACCGGTAGCGACGACGGTCGCCACCGCAGGCGACTGGATGCCCGTCGCGAGCGGGACGATCAGTGCAAACGTCCCGACGAGCGCGAACCCGGCCGCTCGCCGTACGGTCGAAGTCACGTCTCTCCGGTACCCCGGAGAGCCACTTACCGTTTCCGAACTCCGAGAGGAAATTCTCGTCCGTGTCCCGGTGAGACGCCGAGTCGTGAATTTTAGGCATCCCCTCGGTGTACCCGCCATTGTGGGCCTGTACGACCGCTACCTCGCGACCCGCGTCCGCATGAGTGACGCCGCTCTCCCCGACCGCGTCGCCCTCGTCATCACCGAACGCGACCTGCTGACCGACGGTGCCTACACGACCGTCGAGCGATTCCTCGACTGGGCGGTCCGGTACGGCGCGGGGACGATCGTCGTCTACGTGAGCGTCCTCGACGAAGAGGTCGTCCCGACGCTCCGACAGGAACTCTCGGCCATTCGAGCGCCGAAGACAGTCGCAGTGCGAGGGCCGGACGACGAGCGCCAAGCGGACGCACCGATCCAGATCTCGATCGGACTGGGCGGCCAATCGGAGTTCGCGACGGCGGTGGCAAAGCTCGCCGAAGACGTGGCCGACGGCGAACTGACGCCGGCAGAGATCGACGAGGACGCCGTCGAGGAGCATCTGGTCTTCCCGACCGACCCCGATCTCGTCATCAAGACCGGCGCCGAGCGCCTCTCGGATTTCATGATCTGGCAGTCGGTCTACTCCGAACTGTACTTCACCGACGTGAACTGGCGGAACTTCCGGCAGCGGGACTATCTGCGGGCACTCAGGGACTACCAGGAACGACAGCGACGGTTCGGTCAGTAAGCCGATGTCGTGATCGGCGTCGCTTGGACGCTCAAGCCAGCGTTTGACCGCACGGAAGACCCTTGCCACGACCACCGGAACGGCGAGTATGGACACGCTGCTGACCCGCCGCAGGTACCTCCAGGCTGGGGCGGTCGGAGCCGCCCTCTCCCTGGCTGGCTGTCGCTCGGCCACGGACGGTGGAGGCGGTGCCAGTCGCTCGACGACCGACCGCTCGCCGACGCCGGTTCCGACTCCCGACGCGACGGGGACCTACGCCTCGACGCCGGCGGGACCGAAGTCGTACCCGGATCGGCCGGCCGAACCGACCCGCGAGACTGCCGTCGAGTTCGCCAGAACCTTCGAGCGCACGCGGGCGTACAACCGACTGCACGCGGACAACGCCGAGGAAATTAACGCCCAGGGTGCCGCGCGACACGACAGGCCTGCACACGGCGGGCACTACGTCCTCGCGACTTCGACTGGGTACGCAAACTACGCCGACGACGTCCACGCCGACTGGGGACAGCTCCCGGCGCTGTACTTTGTCAGTCCCGGGCTGGTCGTCAGAGCCGGGGACTACAGGGATCGATACTTCGACTGTTCGGAGGTCTTCGCCAGCGAGGACAGCGCGGAGAACTTCGCGACACCGTGTGAGGGACAGTGGGCCTCCTATCGCGTCCACAACCTCCACACGGAGGCCCACGAGATCAGTGTCACAGTGGAGTACGGGACCGGCAGCGACTCGACGACGGTGCTAGACCGCGAGTACACCGTCGAGCCGACCGGCGGCGTCCAACAGGAGAGTGTTACCTACCGTCGGGGAACCTATCGAATCCGGGTAGAGACGGCAGACGGGTCGGTCACGGACACCGACTGGCGTCTCGGCGGGCCACCGGACCCGGATCGCCCGCTGACGGTGTTGGTGACGCCCGTCGGGGACCTGCGGATCCGTCGGGTCCCGTTCGGTTCGATCCGCTAATCGGCGAGTTCGTACTCCTCGTCGGCCTGCTCGCGTTCGCCGTTCGGGAGCGCGTCACGGAACCGGCGGAGCGTCGCCATGGCCTGCGATACGTCCCGGTCACCGACTGCGCGAACGAGTGCGAGCGCGCGCCGGGCGCGAGTCGTCCGCCAGGACTCCTGGCGGTTCTGGTAGGTCCGGATCGCCCGCAGGAAGTCGATCTTGCGGAACTCCGGCCAGTACGGCGTACAGAAGAACGTCGCCGCCTCGTTGCCGTTGGCGTGCCAGGGCAGGAAGTTCGATGTCCGCTCGTCGCCGCCGGTCCGGACGATCAGATCGACGTCTCGGGTCGGCCCCTGATAGAGGGACTCCGCAACCGTATCGACGTCCACATTGTCTGGTTCGAGTTCGCCGGCCTGGACGCCACGGGCAACGTCCCGAGCGGCCCCCAGAAGCTCCGCCCGACCGCCGTAGGCCAGGGCGATGTTGAGGTTGAGGGCGTCGTACCCCGCCGTTTTCGCTTCGGCATAGTCGATGGCGTCGAGGACCCGCTCCGGGAGCATCTCACGCTCGCCGATCGCACGGATGCACACCCCGGCGTCGTGGACCCGATCCGCGTCCGCGAACGTCCGGAGTTTCTCCTCGACGAGATCGAAGATGAACTCCCGTTGTTCGGCCGGCCGGTCGAAGTTCTCCGTCGAGAAGGTGTACAGCGTCACCTCCCGGACACCCAGTTCGTCACACCAGTCCAGCAACTGTTCGGTGGTCTGAGCGCCCTCCCGGTGGCCTTCGGTCGTTTCCTCGCCCTCCTTGCGGGCGTAGCGGCGGTTGCCGTCCATGATGACAGCGACGTGATCAGGTGCGCCACCGATCTCCGACCGCAACAACCGTTCGTACGCGGCATAGCCGACGGTACGCACCCAGTCCAGCATTACTGGATTGATATCAACGCGCCGATAAGGACTTTGTGGAACGGATCGGTCGACCACTCGGATCGCGAACGTGAACCGTGCACATATTTTATATATCCCTGGGGTCGTATGTAGGAGTGTAATGGCGACCGGTACGGTTGACTTCTTCAACGACACTGGCGGTTACGGATTCATCGAAACTGACGACGCTGACGAAGACGTGTTCTTCCACATGGAAGACGTCGGCGGTCCTGACCTCGAAGAGGGACAGGAAGTCGAGTTCGACATCGAGCAGGCAGATAAGGGCCCCCGGGCAACCAATCTGACGCGCCTGTAAGACGGGTTCTGTACCCGCGTCCACTGGCACTGATACCCGACGGGAGCGGCCCGTCGGCGGACCGATTCTGTGCGGCATTTTTCGAGCGGCTGCGAATGCGAAGTGCATTAGGGGAGCCGGGACCCACGTCCAGCCATGGCTGACGCAGACACGCTCGACGAGGACCTCTACCGACGGACCAAGCAGTTACTCGAACCCGGCGAGATCGAACTCAACGGGACTATCGTCCACACGGAGTACGACGGCAGCAACGAGATCGAGATGATGCAGGCGACGATCGAGGTCGGCGAGCGGATCGCCGCCGCAGCGGGACACGACCCCGCAGACACGTTCGTCTACTCGGGTAGCGACGACCCGGAGTTCGCCTCGAACCAGCACCAGGGGCTGACACTCGACGACGAGTCGTTCGTCTGGGAGTGCCAGCAACTCCTCCGTGAGGGATCGTTCGACCTGGTGTTTTATTACGAGGCCAGCGCCGACCACGAGGGCCTGTTGGCCGATCTCGAAGACCGCGGCTACGAAGTGAGCGGCGTCGAAGGCTGACCGGGGCGCTCAGTGCTGCAAGCGCTCCTGACAGTTGTGACAGTAGGTGTAGTCAGTGCCGTTGGCGGAGCCACAGATCCGGCACGTGACCGCCTCGACGGCCGCCTGCTCGAAGTAGGCGTTCAGTTGCCCGGCATCGGGTTGTTGCTCGCCAGCGAACTGCTCGATCAGCGTGTCCTTGGCCGCGTAATCCAACACTCGGAACATGAGGAGGAACGAGCCGGGGACAGCGACCAGTACGCAGAGGAAGACGAACAGTCTGAATCCCAGTTCGAGCGTGGAGATCGACACGATTCATGTTAGGTCCCGAACCAGTAAAGCGCTCTGCCGCCACCCAGTGGCTGTCTCGTCCGGGCTGTTTATGTCCGCCCAGACCCGAACCTATCGTATGACAGCGGACCTCGAATCAGTCGACCGCGCGGTCCTCAACGCCTTCCAGGGGGGGTTTCCTGTCGTCGAACACCCCTTCGGGCCGGCCGCCGACGCGCTGGCCGACCACGGCATCGACGTTACCGCCGAGGAACTCCTCGACAGGGTACAGCGACTCGACGACGAAGGGGTCCTCACCCGCTTTGGCGCACTCATCAACGCCGAGGCGATCGGCGGGACGGCGACGCTGGTGGCGACACACGCGCCGCCCGAGCGCTACGACGACCACGCGGAACTGATCAACGACCATCCCGAAGTCGCGCACAACTACGAGCGGGAACATCCACATCTCAACATGTGGTTCGTCCTCTCGGTCGCCGACGAGGCCCGCGTCGACGCGGTGCTGGCCGATATCGAAGCCGAGACCGGCGAGGAGACGTACAACCTCCCCAAACAACAGGAGTTCCACGTCGGCGCGAAGTTCCCCGTCGAGGGACCACAGACCCAGGCCGTCGACTGCTCGGACGCCGGCCCGGAGGTGACGCCGACCGACCGGCGGTCGCTGACGGCCGCGGAACTGGACCTCGTGTTGGCGATCCAGGACGGCTTGCCGATCACTGCGACGCCATACGCCGACGTGGCCGCGGAGATCGGTGCCGACACCGAGTGGGTCGTCGAGACGATCAAGCGATTCGACGAGGAAGGGAAGGTCCGGCGGGTCGGCGCGATCCCGAACCACTACGCGCTGGGCTACAGCGAGAACGGGATGACCGTCTGGGACGTTCCCGACGACGTGGTCAACGAGGTCGGGCCAGCGATCGCCGAGTTCGACTTCGTCACCCACTGCTACGAGCGACCCCGCCACGAGGGGGTCTGGCCGTACAACTTCTTCGCGATGACCCACGGGCGCAGCGAGGAAGAGAGCCAACAGCGCATCCAGCAGGTCCACGACCGGATGAGCCAGTACTGGGACATCGGCGAGGACGACTGGGACACGCTGTTCTCGACGCGCATCCTCAAGAAGACGGGGATCAGGCTGGACGAGCGGGCGCGCGCAAACGCCGAGACTGCCACCGAACCGTGATCCCGCTCTTACACGACTTCACCGACGAGACGGTCCTGGTCGTCGGCGGTGGGCCGGTCGGTGCACGGAAGGCCCGCCGGTTCGCGGCCGAGGCGACCGTTGTGGTGGTCAGCCCGGAGTTCGCCGAGAAGGACTTCGGCGACGCCCAGCAGATCCGGGCGGCGCCCGACGCGGACGGGATCGCGGCGTGGATCGAACGGACCGACCCCGCGCTCGTCGTCGCCGCGACGGACGATAGCCACCTCAACGACGCGGCCGCGGCCGCGGCACGCGAGGCCGGCGCGCTCGTCAACCGGGCGGACGACCACGGCGAGCGAGCGGTCGACGACGTGGCGGTGCCGGCGACTGTCAGGGACGACCCCGTCACGCTGGCGATCGCCACCGGTGGTCGTGCCCCCGCGCTCTCGAAGTACCTCCGGGAGGAGTTCGAAGCCCAGTTCGGGTCAGCCGGCGAGATGGCCGCGCTCGTCGGCGATCTGCGCGACGACCTCCAGTCCCAGGGGGTCGATCCCGAGCGCCGGCGGGACATCGTCCGGACCGTTGTCAGAAACCGGGAGCTTTGGAAGGCTTTAGATAGGGGCGAACCCAATCCCCACCAAGTACTAGCAGACGTGATCGAGGATCTACCGGGTGAGACGGCGTGAGAGACCAGCACGGAGTCATCGTCGGCGTGAGCGTATCACACGAACACGCGACCGTCGACCAACTAGAGACTGCGGCCACGGACAGCCAGCGCCACGCGGTCGAGACGCTGCTGTCCCGGCCCGGTGTCGAGGAAGCGCTCTCGCTCCAGACGTGTAACCGGACGGAGGGCTACGTCGTCGCCCCGTCACACGAGGCCGGGGTGTCGGCCCTGGAGCTGTTCACACGCGAGATCGACGACGACGCGGCCGTGGTGATGGACCACGAGGAGAGCCTTCGCCACCTCCTCCGTGTCGCTGCAGGGTTGGAGTCGATCGTCCTCGGCGAGGACCAGATCCTCGGCCAACTCAGGACCGCCTACGAGGAGGCCCGCGGTGTCGGCGGTATCGGACCGGTCCTGGAAGACGGGATCACGAAGGCGATCCACGTCGGCGAACAGGCCCGCTCGGAGACGCGGATCAACGAAGGGGTCGTCTCGCTGGCCTCCGCGGCGGTCCGACTCGTCGGCTCCGATCGGGCTCTCGACGGCGAGAGCGCGCTCGTGGTCGGCGCCGGCGAGATGGGGCGGCTCGCAGCGGTCGCACTCGCCGAACGGGTCGACCACGTCATCGTCGCGAACAGGACAGTTCCACACGCGGAGCATCTGGCCGACTCGATCGACACCGACGCGAGCGCGGTCGCACTGGACGCTCTCGAAGCCGCCGTCGAAGAAGCGGCCGTCGTCGTCTCCGCGACGGGTAGCAACGACAAGGTCTTCGAGACGCCGGCGTTCGAGGACGCCGGCGAGACCGCGGTCGTCGACATCGCTCAACCCCGCGACGTTCCAGCCGAGGCCGGCGATCTGGAGTCGGTGACCGTCTACGATCTAGACGCGCTCGAATCGGTCACCGAGGAGACCCGGACACAGCGTCGCGAGGCCGCGGAGGAAGTCGAACGGCTCGTCGACGAGGAGTTCGACCACCTGCTGACCCAGTACAAGCGCAAGCGAGCCGACCGCGTCATCTCGACGATGTACGAGAGCGCCGAGCAGATCAAGGCCGCCGAACTCAACACCGCGCTCTCCGCGGCAGAGTTCGACGAGAACCAGCGCGAAGTCGTCGAGTCGATGGCCGACGCGATCGTCTCACAGTTACTCGCCGCGCCCACCCGGAGTCTCAGAGACGCCGCCGAGGAGGACGACTGGTCGACGATCCACACCGCACTGGAACTGTTCGATCCCGACTTCGGCGGCGACGACCAGTCCTCACCGCCCGAGTTCGTCGAGGAGATGCATCCCGAAGACATCCCCGAAGGAATGCGCGAGGAGATCCCCAGCGCCGTCTTAGACGAACTCGCCGACGACTGAGCCGATGGTGAGTATCACCCCGCTGGTCGTCGGCGCCGGCTTCGTCGCCGTCGCGATCGGTGGGTTACTGGAGGTAACCGGCTACGACGAGGACCGGCGCCGCGACCACCGTCGGGTAGCACAGGTGTTCACCTACGGCTGTCTCCTGATGCTCGGACTCGGCGGCTTCGCGGTCTGGACCGGTGCGACGAGTGGCGTCCTGCCGACGTGGGCCGTCGTCGCACTGGCCGTCGTCACGGTCGGCGTTCTGGGGACGCAGTGGAAGCTTCGACGGGCGATCGACGACAGCGGGTGACCGGCACAACGGTTTTCGGCGTGGCACTCCAGCGTTCGCCCATGGCAGACCTGCTTTCCGACGACGAGATCGAACAGCGACTCCCCGAGGGCTGGAACCGGGAGGGAGACGAGATCGTCCGTGCCTTCCAGTTCGACGGCTACCTGGACGCGTCAGGCTTTCTCGGCGCCGCCGCGGGACTGGCCGAAGACGCCTGGCACCACCCCGAGATGACGATCACGTGGGGCGAGGTGGAGGTCCGACTGACCACCCACGACGCCGGTGGGATCACCCAGAAGGACATCGACCTCGCCGAACGGTTCGATGGCATCTACGACTGAGTCGTGTCCCCCTCGGACCCTCGTGAGGCGCCGGCGTGCTACGTCTTCCGGGTACGGTTCCGGCTCGATACGCCCGGCGGCGTGGCGACCGACCCGGACCGCTTCGAGACGACCGTCTTCCGACGGGCCGACCCGCCGGGCGAGCCGGCCTGGCTGTTCTTCCGGGACAACTGCTGGCGCGGGGAACTGGCCGACGAGTCCCACTTCCGGGATGTCGTCGAGTCGGAACTGGGCGTCCCTGTCGAATCCGTCTCGTTCAGCGAACTCCGGATCGACGAGGACGCCTTCGCGGAACTGAAAGCGGCCATCGCCGCCGATCTAGACCCGTTCAACGCGGACTCGGTCTCCGAAGTGCTCTCGAAGTATCTCGGAAGCTCGATCCGCGTAGAGTGACACTGCCCCACAATCGACCGGTTCCATACCGGTTAGGGGCCAGCTACGGCCGATATCGTCCGATTACCCGTCATAAAGGCCCGAAGACCTTTACCGGATACTCACCTACTAGTCGTCCCCTATGACAACCGACCACTACGACTTCTGGCTGTTCGACCTCGACGGGACGCTCGTCGACATCGAGCCGTCGTACCCGACGGCGGTGATGAGCGAAGTCGGCGATCGCCTCGGGGTCGGGTTCTCCGAGGAGGAGGCCAGAGTCCTGTGGTACGGGATCGGCGGCGCACGCGACGAGTTCCTCGCCCGAAGGGAAGTCGACCCGAGCGGTTCTGGGAGACGTTTCACGAGGTCGAGAACCCGACTGATCGGGCGAACGCGACGTATCTCTACGACGACGCCGAGCGGTTCCTGGCGTCGTGTGAGGTTCCGGTCGGGCTGGTCACACACTGCCAGGACTACCTCACCGGCCCGGTCCTAGCGGAGTTGAACATCGCCGACTGGTTCGATACGGTGGTCTGCTGTGACGACGACATCGGCTGGAAGCCCGATCCGACGCCCGTCGAGCGGGCGATGCGGGACCTGGGGTTGGTCGACGGGACGGGGCAACCGATGACCGACGGCGGTACCGCTGCCGCCGGTGCGCTCGTCGGCGACGACCCCGACGACATCGGTGCGGCGCGCAACGCCGGCCTGGACGGCATCCACGTCCAGCGCCGGCCACCGGCGGTCGACGGTCGCTGTGTCTGGGGCGACCGGCGGGTCGACTCGTTGCTCGACCTGCGCTGATCAGGGGAGATAGTCCCAGTTCTCGACCCGACAGGTCTCGCCAGCGGCCGGTGGCTCGGCGCCAGCAGGAACCGTGAGCCACCCGTCGGCACGAGTGACCGTTCCAAGATCAGTTCCGGCCAGCGGCGTCGCGGTTCCGTCTTCGACGGTGACCGGGACGCAAGACTGTGCGTCCCGTCGGACTGGGACATCCTCGGCGAGGGTCGCCCTGCGTTCCGGGTGTGCTGTCAAGGGGGCAGCGGCGAAGCTCTTGAGCAGCGGCCGCAACAGTTGGACCGCGGCGACGTGAGCCGGGACGGGTTTCTCGGGGAGCAACAGCACCGGGCGGTCCTCGACGACCGCCAGCCCCGTTTGGTGTCCGGGATCGAGACGGAGTTCGTCGGTCAGGATCGTCCCGAGATCGGCGACGACCTCCCGGAGAGTGTCACCGGGCGTCGTCCCCGTGACCACGAGAACGTCCCGCGTGAGGTCGCGCTGGACCGCCATCCGGAGCGCCGGCCTGTCGTCGGCGACGGGGTCGCGGTAGGTCACCTTCCCACCCCAGCGGTCGGCGTACTGTGAGAGGGTAAACCCGGCCGTCTCGACGCGTTCGTCCCGCTGGCCGTCCCGCTGGACGAGTTCGTCGCCGGTCGGGACGATCCCGACCTGGGGCCGCTGGTAGACGAGCAACTCGTTGACGCCGGCCGCCTTCAGCAAGCCGACATCGACGGGCCGAACCTGGTGACCACGTTCGAACACCGTCGATTCGTGGTCGATCCCGGCCTCCGGGACTGCTTCGGCGGCCGTCGCGTCCGTCGCCAGGACCCGTCCGACGGCGACCGACAGCGGGATGCGATCGGTCCGGTCGACCGGGACGGCGTAACTACCGATCTCTCGTCGTGCCGTCTCCAGCGTGAGCGCGTCGTCGTCCGGTTCCGGGGAATGGGCCATACGGGGTCTTGGAGTCCGACCTGCAAAAGCATCCGCCGTCGACCGCGAGAGCGTGTACGCTTATCAGCCTCCACGCCGCCACTGCGTGTATGGTCGTCCCGCAGTTGGTCCTCCTGGGAATCACCGCCGTCGCGGGATACTTTCTCCTTACCGGCGGTCGAGAACTATCCACAGTCTATCATATCCTCCGGAACGATCCCGTCCCGATCAGAAGCGTCGACGGGCATACGGGTCCCGTCGAGATCGAAGGGACGGCCGTCGTCGACGAGGAGTCCGGGACCGTCACGTCGCCACTGACCGGCAGTGACTGTCTCGCCTACACCTACGAGGTCCAGGAACTCCGGTCGTCGGGGAAACACTCCAACTGGGAGACGCTCGACGAGGGGATGGGAGGGGTCGACTTCCTCGTCGACGACGGTACAGACCGGGTCCGCGTCGATCCGGAGGGAGCCGACATCCGGTTCGAGTCCCACTCCGTGACGGTCCCGCCCGGGACAGAACTACCGGAGACTCTCGCACAGTACGTCGGCGCCTCCGATGCGGTCGACGAACAGGACCGGACGCTGAATCTGGTGGTGACGGAACTGTCGGTCGGGAACAAACAGCGGTTCATCGAGCGCCGACTCGATCCCGGCGAACACGTCTACGTCTACGGACTCGCCCGGCGTGGACCAGCCGCCGAGTGGGGGAGCACCCTCGTGGACGCAGTCATCGGTGCAGGCGACGGGACACCCGTCTTCGTCATCTCGGATACGGACGAGCGTGGGACGGCCTGGCGCATCGCTCGCGATGGATTGCTCAAAGCCGGCCTCGGTGTCGTGGGACTGGGGATTGTGGTGGGTTTCGGGATCGGAGTCCTGTTCTGACGGGACCGTCGGGTTTAACGAGGGTCGCCCCTTACCGCCGTGTATGTCAGCGCTGCGTGAGGCGTTACGTGACCTCCCCGACGCCGTGTTCGCGGACGTACTCGAATCCGACGACGCGTATCTGCTCGTTCTGGACCTTCCGGGCGTCACCAGCGACACCATCGACGTCCGTGTCGAGAGCGGTCGACTCGTCATCGAGGGCCAACGCAGCAAGGACGTCCCCCGCGAGTTCCGGTTCGTCGAAGAGGACCGGTCGGTGTTTCTCGACGCCGAACTCCCCATGCCACCGGACGCGACCGGGCAGGGCGCCGAGGGGACGGTTCGAAAGGGCGTCCTGGAACTCCGGCTCCCGAAGGCCACAGCCGCACCGAGTACGACGATTCCCATCGACGAGGACTGATCCTGGGGTGCCCTGCTGGTGAACTTTCGCGCGTACTGGCGGTTCTTCGTCGTCGCACGCCACTTCCTGCCCCTGTTGGTCGCGTACGCCCGGGACCGAAAGCGCTTCCTCGTCGTCGGTCGTTCCCGTCGCGTCACCGGCAAGCAGCGCCGACAACGGGCACAGGCGCTGTTGGATTCGTTACTGACCCTCGGCCCGACGTTCATCAAACTCGGGCAGTTGCTCTCGACGCGCCCGGATATCCTCCCACCGGAGTACATCGAGGAGTTCTCGAAGCTCCAGGACCGGGTCCCGCCGGCCGAGTGGGAGGCCGCGAAGGGCGTACTGGAGTCGGAACTGGGGGCGGTCGACGACGCCTTCGACGAGTTCGAGAGCGAGGCCATCAGCGGGGCCTCGCTCGGCCAAGTCTACCGTGCCGAGATCGACGGCGAACGGGTCGCTGTGAAGGTCAGACGGCCGGGGATCGAGGACCTCGTCGAGGCAGACCTCCGGGTCATCAAGTGGTCGCTCCCGATACTGATGTACTTCGTCGGCGAGGCGCGGTCGTTCTCGCTTGAGACGCTCGCCGACGAGTTCTCCAAGACGATCCGCGAGGAGATGAACTACAAGCGGGAGGCCCGGATGCTCACCGAGATCCGCGGGAACTTCGCGGACAACGACCGCATCCGCATCCCGAGAGTCACGGAGAGCCACTCCACCGAGCGGGTGCTCACGATGGAGTACGTCCCGGGGACGAAGATCAACGACATCGACGATTTGGACGAACGGGGGTTCGACCGGACGCAACTGGCCGAGACCCTCCAGCGGGCGTACCTCCAGATGATCATCGACGACGGCGTCTTCCACGCGGACCCGCACCCGGGGAACCTGGCCGTCCAGGACGACGGGAAACTCGTCTTCTACGACTTCGGGATGTCGGGCCGAGTGGACCCGTTCGTCCAGGACAAGATCATCGACTTCTACGCTGCGGTCGCCGACCAGAACATCGACGCGATCCTCGACGCCCTGATCGAGATGGGCACCCTTTCGCCGGAGGCCGACCGGCAGGTGATGGGTGACGTGATGGAACTCGCCATCGCGGACGCACGCGGAGAAGATATCGAACAGTACCGCGTCCAGCAGATCATCCAGCAGGTCGAGGATACGATCTACGAGTTCCCGCTGCGGCTCCCGGCGAACCTGGCGCTGGTGCTCCGGGTCGCGACCGTCGTCGAGGGCGTCTGTGTCACGCTCGATCCGGAGTTCGACTTCATCTCCGTCGCGACGGACTATCTCCGTCAGGAGGGGCATCTCGCGGAAGGTGTCCGGAACTACATCGAGGACCGACAGCAGGAGATCCAGGATGCGACCCGATCTGCGGTTCGGATTCCGCCGAAACTCGAATCGGTGTTGGACCGGGTCGAGCGCGAAGACCTCCACGTCAGGGCCGATCTAGAGGACTCGGACCGCCTGCTCGCCGCGATGACAAAGCGGCTCATCCTCGGGATGTTACTCGCCAGTACGCTGTTCTCGACGGCGCTGTTGTACGCCGAGGCCTCACTGATCGGAGCGGGTGTCGCCGGCGTCGGTGCGGTCCTGCTGACCGGGGCGCTGTGGTGGTCGTTCCGCTCGAAGAGAGGCGTCCGGGCGAAACCACAGTTCACCCGCCAGAGCATGCGCGAGCGGGAGCAAGGCGGTGGCTCGGCCACCACGTTCGAGTATCCGACGGAGACCGACGACTCCGACGGATAACCTACTCGTCGTCCGCGACGCTGGGATGCATCGTCGGCTCGCCGGGCATCGGCTGTTCGAAGTACCGCCGCATGATCTCCAGTGACTCCTGTTCGCGTTGTTGCCGTTCGTCCTCGTCGATCTCCTCACACCCCGGCGGGATCTCGCGCCCGCGGTCGGTGAAGTACCCCTCCGGCGCGGTCCAGTCGTGGTAGAACTCTACGTCCGAGTCCTCGATCAGTGTGAGCCCGACCTGTGCTCCGTGGCCCGCGGCGACAATCGTCTGGTGGTGTTGTTCGGCCAGACGGCCAGCCGCGTAGAGCCCGTCCACGTCCGTCCGTCCACAGTCGTCAACACCGACGAACTCCTTCGAGCCCCGATCGGCGCTCTCGATATCGAGGGCGGCCAGGTAGGAGGGGTCGGACCACGAGGCCGCGACGAGATACTGAGCGTCGTAGGTCTCCTCGTCGGCCAGCGTGACGACGAACCGGCCGTCGTCCCGTTCCACGTCGGTCGCCTCGCCGTCGATGAACCAGACGCCGGCCCGTCGAGCCTGCGCCTGCATCAGTTCCAGCAGGAGACGTGGGTTGATTCCCGCAGGGAACCCCGGGTAGTTCTCCAGGTGTGCGTTCCGTTCGAGGATCGATTCGCCGATCGAGACGATTCGGGTCGAGAGACCGGCACGGGCGGTGAAAATCGCCGCCGAAAGTCCTGCGACGCCGCCGCCGATGACGATAACGTCTTCACGTTCCGAGGACATACGCCGGCGTAGCCACCCGGACAGAAGAAACCTACCGATTTCCCGTCGAGACGACGCTACTGTCCGCTCAACTGACCCGAAGCCTCATAACCGTTCATCTATTATACCGGGCGTAATGACCGACACCGTCGACGATGTCGACTTACCGTACGACGAGAATGCCTCACAACAGAAGAAGATCGAGGCACTGCAGGAACGGCTGGAAGTCCTCGAATCCCAGAACGAGGAGATGCGGGACAAGCTGCTCGACGCGAACGCGGAGAACAACAAGTACCAACAGAAGCTCGAACGGCTCACCCACGAGAACAAGAAGCTCAAACAGTCGCCGCTGTTCGTCGCGACCGTCCAGGAGCTGACCGACGAGGGTGTCATCATCAAACAGCACGGCAACAACCAGGAGGCCCTGACCGAGGTCACCGACGAGATGCGCGAGGACCTCTCGCCGGACGACCGGGTCGCCGTCAACAACTCCCTCTCGATCGTCAAGCAACTCAACGACGAGACGGACGTCCGCGCTCGCGTGATGCAGGTCGACCAGTCGCCGTCGGTCACCTATCAGGACATCGGTGGCATCGAAGAGCAGATGGACGAGGTCCGCGAGACCGTCGAGATGCCCCTGAAGTCCCCGGAGATGTTCGAGGACGTGGGTATCGATCCCCCGAGCGGTGTCCTGTTGCACGGCCCGCCCGGGACCGGGAAGACGATGCTCGCGAAAGCCGTCGCCAACGAGACCGACGCGACGTTCATCAAGATGGCCGGCTCCGAACTCGTCCACAAGTTCATCGGCGAGGGCTCGAAGCTCGTCCGCGACCTCTTCGATCTGGCCCGCCAGGAAGAGCCCGCAGTCGTCTTCATCGACGAGATCGACGCCATCGCCGCCAAACGAACGGAGTCGAAGACCTCCGGCGACGCCGAGGTCCAGCGGACGATGATGCAACTGCTCTCGGAGATGGACGGCTTCGACGACCGTGGCGAGATCCGCATCATCGCCGCCACCAACCGCTTCGATATGCTGGATCGGGCGATCCTCCGGCCCGGCCGCTTCGACCGCCTCATCGAAGTCCCCAAGCCGGACGCCGACGGACGGCGCCAGATCTTCCAGATCCACACCCGCGACATGAACCTCGCCGACGGTGTCGAGTTCGACGAACTCGCCGAGGAGATCGACGAGGCCTCCGGTGCCGACGTCAAGGCGATCTGTACCGAGGCCGGGATGTTCGCGATCCGTGACGGACGCACCGAGGTCCAGATGACGGACTTCTACGACGCCTGGGAGAAAATCCAGCAAGACGAGAGCGAAGAAGAAGACGTCTCGCGAACCTTCGCCTGATCGGACCGTCCCCGATCGTCTACGGGTTTTGCGCTCCGTTCCAGAACACGGAAATCCGTTCGCGCTAAGGGACGGGTATGGCAGTCACGGATCACCTCCGGACGAGCGCCCGCTCGCGCCCCGCCGCGCTCACGGCCGTCGTCTCGATAGTCGGGTACGCACTCGTGTTCGGTGCTTTCGGCGATCTCTTGCCGCTCCCGGACATCTCCAATCAAGCGGTCATCCTCCTGAGCGACGCGATCGCGGTCGTCAACGCCGGCGCGCTGACCGCGATCCTCGTCGGTGTCTACTTCATCAAGAGCGGACAGGTCCAGCGCCACCGGGCTGCGATGCTGACGGCGTTTACCCTCATCCTCGCGTTTCTCGTGATGTACCTGGTGAAGGTCGGCGGTGGCTTCGAGAAGGAGATCCTCGCCGGCGGCGCGGTCTGGACCGCCTACATCGTGATGTTGGCGATCCACATCCTGCTGTCCGCGATCTCTGTCCCGGTCGTGGTCCACGCCGTCGTCTTGGGGCTGACGCATACGCCCGCGGAACTGCGCGAGACCGCGCACGCTCGGGTCGGCCGTATCGCCGCAGCGGCCTGGAGTCTCAGTCTCTTTCTTGGCCTGGTCACCTACGTGATGTTGAACCACGTCTACGGCTGGGTGCCCCGCGGCGGGGAAGCGGCGCTCCTGCTCGTGCTCGCCGGGCCGCTCCGACGGCAGTGAGCGGTCAACCACGGCGACAGCGCTGCCGATCGAAGCCGAGACAGCTTCGCGCGTTCCGGATCGCTGTGTCCCCGAGAAAGACGCTGGCTTCCGTTCTCACCGAACGGACCGGATCAGCCACGGCTCGATAGAGAGTCGGGCTTCGAGTCACCCCGATTAGTTCCACAGAGTGTGACAGCGTCCGTGGTGACAGGTATCTCTCGGGAGAGAGACTATCTTCGACCGGGAGATCAGTCAGTCCGCGGAAGGAGTCCGGCAGCGACGACGAACGCGACGATCGAACAGCCGGTGAGAATTACGAGCGGCACCATCGCGTCACCGCTCCCTGTCGTGGCTGCCCGAACCCCTCGCGAGAAATACGTCAACGGAGAGAGCCACGTCGGGAGCCACCCCGGCAACATCGTCGGGGGAACGAACGTCTCCGAGAGGAACAACAGCGGGAGCGCGATCCCGTTGCTCGCCGAGATGACGCCGTCCTGCGAACTCGCCAGGCTACCGATGGCAGCGCCGATTCCACAGAACAGCCCGACGCCGAGGACCACGAACGGGAGCAACAACGGGGACGGGCGGATCGACGCGCCGGTCACACCGACCATCAGGAACAGCAAGAGCAGGCCAGCCAGACCGATGACGACGACGTTGACGGCCGTCTGTGCCAGCAGCCACTCGGTCCGTGTCAGCGGCGTCGTCGCCAGCTTCTCGAAGCGGTTGCCGTCCCGGTGGCGCGCGACCTCGCTGCCGACCCGGGACAGCGGCGTGAACAACACCACGACCGCGAGATAGCCAGGGACGTAGTAACTCGGCGGTTCGGTGAACAGGCCGCCACCGCCGGGCCGAGTCTGGACGAGGACGCCGAAGATGACGACGATGATGACTGGGAAGAAAAACGTGAAGAAGACGGCCGTTCGCCGCCGCAAGAACGCAAGCGTCGCCGCACGGATCTCCGATCGAAGCCGACCGAGCCGGGTCATGCCGACTCACCCGGGACAGGTTCCGTCGTCCCACGCGCGTCACCACTGTCCGTGACCGTCGTCCCGGTCAGTTCCAGGTAGACGTCTTCGAGATCGGGCTGTTCCCACCTGAGGCTGTCGTAGGCGACACCGGCCGTGTCGAGTTCGTCGACGACGCGACCGATCGACTCCGGCCGGACGCCGTAGAAGACGAGACTCCCGTTCAGGCGGCGCATCCGTGCCGGGTAATCGATCGATGCGACCGCTGCCTCGTCGAAAGTGCCGTCAACGACCAACTGGCTGTCACCGCCGTGGTCCGCGATCAGTTGGTCCGGTGGTCCGACGGTGACGAGACGACCGTCCTCCAACAGCCCGACTCGGTCGGCGAGTCGCTGTGCTTCCTCCATGTAGTGGGTCGTCACGACGATAGTCACACCACGGTCGGCCAGCCCTTCGAGAAGTCCCCACAGCTCCCGTCGACCGGCGGGATCGATCCCGGTCGTGGGTTCGTCGAGGATCAACAGATCGGGATCGTTGACGAGCGTGACCGCGACACAGGTCCGGCGCTGTTGGCCACCCGAGAGGTTCTCGAAGGCCGTGTCGGCGTCGGCTGCGAGGCCAACGTCGTCGAGGACAGCCTCGGTAGATCTGGTCTCGTCGTACAGCCCGGCGTAGTAGCCGACCAGTTCGCGGGCGCTCAGCCGTTCGTGAGGGGTAAACGCCTGTGGTAACAGCCCGATACGGTCCCGATCGACCGTCCGCGGGGACCGCCCGAACAGTTCCACCCGTCCCGTCGCGTCGGTCGTCCCGGTGAGTGCCCGAACCAGCGTCGTCTTGCCGGCCCCGTTCGGTCCGACCAGGGCGAGGACCTCACCGGCACGGACCGACAGCGAGACGCCGTCGACAGCGACGGTCTCGCCGTACCGCCGTCCAACGTCCTCTGCGACCAGTACCTCGTCCATGCTGTCCGGTGCGGTCGCCGCGCCGAAAGCCGTTCCGTTCTCAGAGCGCGTCCCGGACCGCCCGGACGAGGTCGTCGACGTCGTAGTCGCCGTCCTCGTCCTTGTCGTAGACAGGGTCACCGTCGACGCTGACCCGGAACACGCCGTGGTCTCCCATGACCAGTCGGAGTTCGTCGAGTTCCCCCTCCAGACCGTTGAGAATCGCCTTCTGAACGGCCAGTGCGCGGTCACGGAAGCCACACGGAACGCAGTACTCGATAACGACAGTGCTCATGGTCGGTCTCTGAGCCGGCACGAATAAATGGCTGTCCCGTCAGCGGCTCCGGAGCCACCCGAGGATCGTCACGTCGAACCGGTGGACGGCAGAGAGGAGCGCGACCGACATCAGGAACACGACCGTCGAGGCGCCGTACGACTGGAGGGCTGCAGCCTGATAGAGCGTGCTCCCGACGCCGACGACACCGCCGAGGGCGGACGCGACGATCGGAAGGACACAGCTCACACAGGAGAACAGCCCGAGGAAGCCGCCCGCGAGACCGCCGCTGGCGTCGACGACCGTAACGTACACCAGATACGACAGGGCGAGGTAGCCGGCGACCTTCCAGGGGATCAGGACGATCCCGAGGGTCGCGCCGCTGTAGATCAGCGTCGGTGAGAACCCCGGCGGTGCCACCAGCACCGTCCGGAGCCCCGTTCCCTGCCCACCGAGCCCGAAGACGCCGCCGACGTAGCCCAGAAGGAGCGCGTACCCGACAGCGACGGCAGCGGCGATCGCTCGACGTCGGGAAGGGGCTGAGGCCGGCCGGACCTTCAGGACGACCAGCGCGGCGATGTTGATCCAGACGAACGGGAACCCGAGCAACACGGGGTCGGTGGCCGGACCGTCGACCAGTGCGACGTACAGGAAGACGAGCAACAACTCCGCGTTCAACACCACCGCGACCAACAGGAGCGACCGCGGCTCGGGGACAAACCGGCCGAAACCGGAGGCCTGTGTACTCATATGGCTAGCGTGTCGACGACGATAGCCACCAGTACCGCCCCGAGATAGGCGTTCGAGGCGTGGAACGCTCTGAACGCGGCCGCCTCGGTCTGTTCCCGGTGCAGCTGTACCACCGTCCAGAGGAAGACGGCGCCGAGCACGACCGACGTGACCGCGTACAGCGGGCCAAGAACCGTCATGGAACCGAGTATGCCAGCGGCGACGAGCGTCGCACCGAGGTAGTAGACGATGTGTTTTCGCGTCTCGGTCCCACCCCGGACGACCGGCATCATCGGGAACCCGCCCTGCTCGTAGTCGTCCCGGTACGCCAGCGCGAGGTTGTAGAAGTGTGCCGGCGTCCAGAGGAAGATCAGGCCAGCGAGCGCGAGTCCCGGCAGTCCGATCGACCCCTCGACGGCTGCCCAGCCGATCAGGGCCGGCAACGCACCGGCTGCGCCGCCGAGAACGGTGTTTTGGACGGTGTTTGGCTTCAACACGAGCGTGTAGATGACGCTGTAGAACAGGATCGCCGTCAGTCCCAGCGCCGCGACGAGAACGTTGACCTGCCAGAACAGCGCCATCGCCGCCGCCGCGAGTGCGACGCCGAACGCCAGGGCGTTCCGGACAGGGATCTGGTGGGTCGCGACCGGGCGGTCGGCGGTCCGGTCCATCCGTTTGTCGATGTCCCGTTCGAGCACGTGGTTGAACGTCCCCGAGGCGCCGATCGAGAGGACGCCGCCGCCGAGCGTCAGGAGGACCGTCCGGACGGTCAGGGACTCGCCTTCGCCCAGCGCCATCCCAGCCGCGGCCACCAGACACAGGAGCCACATGAGCCTTGGTTTCATCAGCCGGAAGTACGCGAACGCCGTCCCGACGAGACGTTCCTTCGTCGTCAGCTCCTGTGTCGCCGGCTCTTCGGCTGTATCGGTCGGTTCCGGCGCCAGTTCCGGGTCCGAGACGGTCGTCTCGTCCTCGCTCCCGGTCGTTGCTTCGAGGTGCCAGGCCAGTCCCAGGACGAGCGCGACGAACAGTGCCATCCCGGTTCCGAGGTGTGCACCGGGGAGCTGTCCGGCCGCCCCCGAGGTCGCGACGAACGCGCCGAGCGCGACCTGGACGGGGTACAGTGCCAGTCCCAGGAGAACCATCGCCTTCACCCGGCGTCGGGTCCCGGTACGGAGGCCGACAACTGCCGTCGCCAGCACGAGGACGCCGACCACCGCCGCTGTAAGACGGTGCCCCCAGGCGACCAACAGCCCCGGATCGGTCAGCGATAACGACCCTCGACACAGCGGCCAGGTCGAACAGGCCGCGGCTGCGTCGGTGATCGAGGCCGTTCCCCCGGCGACGACCAGCAGGTACACGCCGACCGCACTGGCCGCCAACATTCCGGAGAACGTACGGCTCTCTGCCATTAGTTGGAATTACGACGGGGCGCACTTAGACCATGCGCTTTCGCCGCCGGCCCCCTCGTTGGCGTGAGTCAGCAGTTATTTACATGGACAATCCTAAGCCGGCGATATGACTCGGAAACGCGCAGGTCTGGCCGCCCTGTTCGGGGTCGCGTTGCTCGCGTTGATCGCCGAGCCGGCCGCTGCCCAGACCGCGGACTCGACGACGGAAAACCTCATCTGGGGACTGAACCAGAACCTCCTGTACGTCGCTCTCCCGATCACGGTTCTGGTCGAGGGGATCCTGATCTACACCGTCTGGCGGTTCCGCAACAAGGAGGAACCGCTCCCGACGATGGAGAACCGCCGGCTGGAGATCACCTGGACCGTCGCGACGGCCGTTATCCTGCTGTTCGTCGGCGTGGCCTCGTATCAAGTGATGGCGAGTCCGTACGTCACTGCGGAGGCGGGTAGTGGCGCCGACCTCCCTGAACAGACCGAACACATCGAGGTCCAGGCCTACCGGTACGGCTGGTCGTTCTACTACAACGGGTCGAGCTACCAGAGCGAGGCCGACGTGAACTCGGCGACGACTCTCCGGATGCCTGCCAATCAGGACGTGGTATTACATGTCACTTCCAGGGACTGGCTCCACGCGTTCCACGCGCCCGGGCTCGGACTGAAAGCCGACGCCTTCCCCGGACAGCACAACCGGATCAGGACACACGTGAACAACCCCGGGACCTACCAGCTCTACTGTGCCGAATACTGTGGCTCGGGCCACTCACAGATGCTCGGCGAGATCGTCGTGATGCCACAGGACGAATACGACCAGTGGGTTGCGGACCAACAGAACGGCTCCAGCGGTAGCTGATCCGGCCCGACACGTCCCGTTTTTCACCGCCGAGCGACACGACTCTCCTGACGGAATCGAACCGGCTAGATGTCGTTTCAGTATACAGATGGGAGCCGAGAGTTCGCTGATCAGTACGATCTCGGCCGGGTTGTATCGCTGAGGTGGGGACCGGCTGGACGGTCAGC
The DNA here is from genome assembly GCF_035666295.1 of Haloarcula montana. NCBI lineage: Archaea > Methanobacteriati > Methanobacteriota > Halobacteria > Halobacteriales > Haloarculaceae > Haloarcula > Haloarcula montana. The sequence goes on along the minus strand of NZ_CP142027.1, from coordinate 2,688,266 downwards.
GGCCACGCACTGATATAGTAGCCATTGAAAACCAATGCACACCCGACCGCACGACTGCAGTGCGATCGGTGTGTAACTCGTTTCAATTGGTAGTATAGTACGCCCACGGCGGTGGACCACATGCTGACCGTCGCTCCGAGACGCCACACCCGATGTCGACGACCGCGATCAGTCCGGAGCGGTCGTCGGAGACCCTGATGACGGTCGACGTTCCGGAACCCGACGACGCCGAGGACGGTCCAGCGCCGCCTCGTGTGACAGCTGGCGATGGTCACGCACACGCGCTTCAAGGAAAGTCGTCTGTACGATGGTCGGAGAGCGGCACTACGAGAGGCGTAGCGATGGCCCGGAGAAGACAGGCCGATCAGCTACAGACGTTGACCGTCGCGTAAACGTTGCCCGTGTTCGTGACCTGGACCCCGATCCCCACGCGGTTCGCGTTCTCCAGGGTCAACCGGTCGCGGTAGATGTCCGAGTTGTTCCAATCCTCGACCAACGCGCGGGCGACCTGCGTGTCGTTGCCGTGGAACCGACGCTGGCCCTTGTCGGTATAGGGCTGTCCGGCGACCGTCTTGCCGATCGCTTCGAATCGGTTGTTGTCCGCAGACTCGATGTAGCCGCCGCCATCCGATCGCATCTCACAGCGCCCATAGAGGTTGTTGTTCCGGTACCGATCGGCGCTTGACTGGCCGTCGATCGTATGGACGACCCGCCCCTCGCGGGCCATGGCTTCACTGTGGCTGCCGGCCATTTGGCGGAGTTGCTCCGACGTGGCACCGCTGGCAGAGAGGTTGTCGAGCCCCGCCGCCTGTCGTTCGGCGTTGATGTACTGGAGGACGTGATCGGTAATGTTCTGTTCGTTGAACGACCGCGTAGGAACGGTCGTATACTGTGCCGTCATGGTCGGCGTCGGCGTTCCGGTCGCTGTCGATGGCATCGCCGTGGGGCTCTCCGTGGGCTCGCTCGTCGGTGCCGGCGTCTCCTCGCCGGGCGAGACGACACCTGATCCGGACGCACCGCCGATTTGCATCCCGATGAGGACACCGATACCGACTGCAGCCAGGAGGACGATGATACCCACCACGAACGCAGCTTTGTTCACCATTCTCCTGCTCTGTTTGACACCATGCATTGTAAGTCTACATACTTTATTTCCGATTCAAACGAGGCGATCCAACAGATCGGTGGCCGTCGGAAAAGCACATAAGGCCCCGGAGATCACACCAAATATGGTCGAAAACGTCATCTGGCCGGCGGCGTTCGACGCCCGGTGCTCCCGGAGCGACGGTCGTCGCGTCTCGCTGGATCTCGCCATCGAGGAGCCGACTGTCGACGAAATAGCGAAGGCAGTCCAGCAAGTCGGGTACGACGCGGTGATCGAACGGGAGAAGTCGTATCCCCGCGAGCACGAGCAACGCGGATACGTCCTGGTCAAGAACGCCGACGACGCCACCAAGAGCGATCTGCTCGGCGCGGTCGCGGCCTACCTCCAGGTCCTCCGGGAATGAGACGCCTCGGTGAGGTGGTCCGGGTCGCACAGGGGCTCGCTGTCGTGCGTTCGCCCGACGACAGCTACGCCGCCCTCGGGACGGAGGTTCTCGACGAACAGCTGACGGTCGTCGGAACCGTCGTGGACGTGTTCGGCCCGGTTGAGCGGCCGTTCGTCGCGGTTTCGCCCACCGAGAAGACCCACGTTCCTGGCCTGGTCGGAACGGCAGTGTACGCCCGCTGACGCGCGGGTTCGTAACCCTCAAATCGAACGCCGACGGAGTACGGCCCATGGATACGCGCTGGCGTGTCGCCGCTGGCTGTGGACTCATCGCCCTCATCTTCCTGTTCGTCCAACTCGGATCGCTGGCACTGGTCGAGCCGTTCAAGTCGGCCGGCTATCAGGCGGTCGAGGACCCGTCGGACCCGGCCAATAGCGTCCTCTACATCGGCGGCATCCTGATCGCGACGGCGGTGATGTTGCTGGCGTTTCGGTACGACGCTGACCAGTTCATCCGCGGACTCATCATCCTCTCGGGCGCGTGGCTGTCGCTGTACGTCTTCCGTGAACTCGTCCCCCCGTTCGTGACCGCAGGCGGGGTCAACGTCCTGGCAGTCGGCTGTTCGGCACTGTTGGGATTGGGCCTGCTGTTCTATCCGGAGTGGTACGTCGTCGACGCCGCGGGGGCCGTGATGGGGGCGGCAGCGGCTGGCCTGTTCGGGATCAGTTTCGGAATCCTTCCGGCACTGGTGTTGTTGACGGTCCTCGCGGTCTACGACGCGATCAGCGTCTACGGGACCGAACACATGCTGACCCTGGCCTCCGGCGTGATGGATCTTAAAGTCCCGGTGGTTCTGGTCATCCCGCTGACGCTGTCGTACTCGTTCCTGGAGGCGTCGACACCCGATCCGACGGCAGACGAGGACAGCGAGGCAGCGACCGACGAGTCCGTCGCCGATGGGACCGAGAGCGACGAGGCTGCCGACGCGGACGACGGGACAGCGCCCCTCGACCGGGACGCGCTGTTCATCGGGCTGGGCGACGCGGTGATTCCGACAGTGTTGGTCGCCAGTGCAGCCTTTTTCGCACCGACAGGTGTCCGAACTGTGCTGGGAATCCCGTTACCGGCGATGACAGCGATGCTCGGGACCTTCGTCGGGCTGGCGATTCTGCTCTGGATGGTACTGAAAGGACGGGCACACGCCGGCCTCCCGTTGTTGAACGGTGGAACGATCGCCGGCTACATCCTCGGTGCCACGGCAGTCGGGATCAGCCTGGTCGAGGCACTCGGACTCGGTCCGTACCTCTAGAGGTCCTGAAACGCGGCGCTGGCGGGCGTGAACTCGATCTCCGTCCCCAGTCCCGCCTCACGGGCGCGGTCGTAGAGTAACTTGCCGGCAGCAACCGTCTCGATAGCTGTTCCCCCGGAATCGAAGACGGTGATGTCGTCGGGTGACGACCTGCCGACGGCGGACCCGGCGACGACATCGCCCAGTTCGGCGTGGACGTGGTCGTCGTCGACGACCCCCGCTTCACGAGCAGCGATGAACGCACCGGCGTCCTGCTGGATGCGAGCCTCGAGATCCGGGACGTAGACTGCGCGTTCGATCGTCGTCGTATCCAGTTCGCGCTTCTCCGGGTGGTACGATCCCATCGCTGTAACGTGCGCTCCGGGGTCGAGCAGGTCGCCGTCGAACACCGGTTCTGACGCGTCAGTGGCAGTGATAACGACATCGGCACCTTCGATCGCCGCGGCGGAACTGGCGACGGCAGCGACGGTCGCGTCGAGTCGCTCGTTCATCTCGGCTGCGAACGCCTCACGGTGTTTGGAGGTCGGCGAGTAGACTTCGACGCGGTCGAAATCCCTGACTGTCGCCGTCGCCAACAGTTGTCCGCGGGCCTGTGAACCGCTTCCGATGACGGCCAGATCCGAGATACCCCGTCGTGCCAGCGCGTCCACGCCGACGGCACCGGCCGCCCCAGTCTTGAGCGGGTTCATCGCGGCGCCGTCGATCACTGCGAGTGGTTCGCCGCTGTCGGCGTCGAAGATCGGGAGCGCGAAGTGGGCGTCACGCTGGCCGAACCCGGCGGCGTACGTGTATCCGCCCATCGCCCCGGTGTCGGGAAGAATCGCCAGATATCCCGTCAACATCCCGGTCGGGTCGTCGTTGAATAGCGTGGTTCGGGGTTCCGCCGGAGCCCCCTCTCCACGTTGGCGGTACCCCTCCCGGACGGCGTCGACGTATGCCGCTGGCGTGGCCAGATCACGGGTCTCCTCGCTCGTCAGAGAGAGCGCGCTGGAGTGAGAAGTCATACAGCGACGTTTGCCCGAGAGTGTCTTAATGCCACGGGACGGAGCAGCGTGGAAGAAATCGGGGAATCAGTCTGCCGACTGAACCGGGTCGGCCGGTGACGGTTCGGGGTCGGTGGGTGTCGGGTCGACGGGCGCACGGATGAACATCGCGTGCCCGATAAGCGCGACGGCCACGACGGACGCCATCGGGATTGCGGTAGTCAACGCGACGCCGGAAATCGTGAGCCCACCGGTGATTCCAGCCATCGCAAGCGGGATGAGACCGAGGATAAGATCGTAGTAACCCGTCATGATAGTGAATTATTCTATGGATCATAGGTATATAACTGTTTCCCATAGGCACTGAATAACATTTCAGGTACCTATGTCGTATACTCCAGAAATTATACCAAGTAGTTCTCTATAACTTATGCAGTGCTTATTCTCCGGAAACCGAATAGAGGGCGTCTCTCGCGGCTACGTTCCGATTACGTTCGGTGATCCATCAGCACGGAAAACCGGATTATCTGAGGTGGGGTACCAGAACAGGCGTTTCGGAGCCACTCCTCGCCGTTTTCAGGTTGTGAAAACGCCACATCCGTTTTACCCGTTCGGCCGTCGTACTGTTTTCCGAGATGATAACTGGGGGAAGAGGCTTATTATGCAGGAAGACCAACCAGAGAATGGAGGGGCCGGAGTCAAGTCCCCCCGCAGACCTATGAGTACGAACGCCACGGACGACACGAGTGAGGCTACTTCCGAGGAGGAGAGCCGCCGGTACGCGGAGCTACACATCGGCGACGAGGAATTCGTCGTCTACGACCGGGAGAACCACCAGGCATGGGTCCAGTCGACAGTGTCGCTGGACGTAGCCGAACTCCGATAATTCTGAACAGTCTGCGGGAGCCAGTGAACTCCGGACTCCCGTGGCCATTCGAGCCGTGACATCCGTCTCCTAGCCGACGCTTATCGACTGAGGAGTAGCGACGCGATCCCACGCCACAGGCAGAGCAGAAACCCGCCGACACCGATCGAGACGAGTGCAAACGTCACGGCCGCGTTCCCGTGGAACACCGCCGTCGCTCGAAGCGCCTGTGCGATCACGACCGCCAGAACCCAGCCGAGAAACGTCCATCCGAGCGCCCCACGGACTGAGTTGATCGACGACTCCGCGTAGAGTCCACTGACGCCGGCGATCAGGACCCATCCTATCAAAAACGGGGCGAGGGTCCCGGCGACCCGACCGAAATCAACGAGGGGATTGAATCCGTGCGTATACTCGCCAGCGGCGACAAACAGGGTGATCGCCAGGATATCGCCGAGGGCCAACATGGCCGTCGTCGTCGAGAGCTCGATACGACGCTCACCGGCCGTCGAGACGCTCATATGCGACGTTCGTGAGCCACGTACTTTTCTCTCCCGTTTCCCAGGATACAAATCACGCGCCGGCGAGTTTCGCGTATGGAGTACGAACTGCTCGGATGGCCCGAGGACGGGCCGACGCTTCGGTTAGACCACGAGCAGTTCGCCTACGCCGGAAAGTTCGTGATGAGTTCGACGGGGAAGGCCGTTTGCCGGGACGAGTCGGTGGTCGGTGCCGCCGCGTTCGACCCGGACCGGACCGATCCGGGGACACTCTGTATCCGCTATGTCACTGTCCGCACGGATCGACAGGGCGCGGGACTCGGAACACAGCTCCTCGCGTTCGTCCGTGAGCGGGCAAGCAACCGGGGATTCGACCGTGTCACGATCGGTGTCAACAACCCCTTCTCCTACCAGGCAGCCTATCGTGCTGGCTTCTGTTTCACCGGGACCGAGCAGGGTTTGGGCGAACTGGAACTCGAATGGCCCGGCGATCGCTGTGTCGACGGCTACCAGGCAGGGCTCGACCTGTTCCGTGAACGCGACCTCTCGGAGGCCGAGGTGGCGTTTCTCCGCGAGAAGACCGGCTCGGACCCGCCGGAACTGGTCGACCGGTGACCGATCGACTGGCACGGCCAGGACGGGGGATTCAAACCGCTGTCACCCGTACCGCCGCCAATGGGAAACGCTGATCTACGGTCGCTTGCAGCCATCGAGGAGGTGTCGTTCGACGAACTGGGTGGGAGTACCGTCGCCGTCGACGCCCACAACTGGCTCTACCGATATCTCACGACGACGGTCAAGTTCACGAGCGATCACAAATACACGACCGAGGACGGGACGGAGGTCGCAAACCTCATCGGCGTCGTCCAGGGACTACCGAAGTTCTTCGAACACGACATCACACCGGTGTTTGTCTTCGACGGCGCGGTGACCGATCTCAAAGACGAGGAGGTCGAGAAACGACGCGAACAGCGCGAACGCTACGAAGACCAGCTCGAAGACGCCCGAGAAAGCGGCGACACGGCCCGGGTCGCGACGCTCGAATCCCGGACTCAGCGACTTACCGACACCATCGTCGGGACGACGCGAGAGCTGCTGGCGCTGCTCGACGTGCCGGTCGTCGACGCACCCGCGGAGGGAGAAGGACAGGCGGCCTACATGGCACGCACCAGTGTGGTCGATTACGCTGGGACAGAGGACTACGACGCCTTGCTGTTCGGTGCCCCCCTGACACTCAGGCAACTCACCTCGAAGGGCGACCCCGAGTTGATGGATCTAGACGCGACGCTGGAGCGCCACGACCTGACCTGGGAGCAACTGGTCGACGCCGCGATCCTGATGGGAACGGACTTCAACGAGGGAATCTCCGGGATCGGCCCGAAGACAGCGATCTCGGAACTGCAGGAACACGGCGACCTCTATGCCGTGCTCGACGCCCGTGAGGAACACATCGAACACGCCGACCGGATCAGGAACCTGTTTCTCGACCCGGCGGTCACCGATGAGTACGACCTCGATCTGGAGATCACACCCGACCTCGACGCCGCCCGGCGGTTCGTAACCGAGGAGTGGGCAGTCGACCCCGACGAGGTCCGGCGCGGGTTCGAGCGTATCGAGGAGTCGGTCGTCCAAACCGGGCTGGACCGCTGGAGCTGAGTCGGCCGTAGCTGCGGGGCCGACGGCTCAGATGTCGCCGACCTCTGCGTCCTCGTCGGCCGCCAGACGGAACTGATCGACCAGTTCGAACAGCTCCTCGCTGGTCGCGTTGAGCTGCTGTGAGCGGTCGGCGACGTGATCGGTGGCGTTTACCTGTTCGTCCAGGCCGGCCGAGATCTGCTGGATCGAGGCGGTGATCTCCTCTGCCAGCGCGGAGCTGTTCTCGACGACGCTCGCGACCTCCTCGGCGTTGTTCGCCTGTTGCTCGACCGCGTTCGTGATCTCGCCGACGCCGGCGCTGGTCTGCTCGACGCGGTCCTGGATCTCGTGGAGACGTGAGCCGATCGTCTCGACCGCGTCGGCGCCGTTCTCGACTTCGGCGTTCGCGTCCCGGATGCTACCGACGACCTCGTCGGTCTGGTCCTGGACTTCGGCGATGATGCTTGCGATGTCGTCGGCCATCGCCTGGGACTCCTCGGCGAGGCTCTTGACCTCGTCGGCGACGACGGCGAACCCGCTGCCGGCCTCGCCGGCGCGTGCGGCCTCGATGTTGGCGTTCAGTGCGAGCATGTTCGTCTGTTCGGCGATGTCGGCGATCATCTCGACGATCTCTCCGACCTCGTCCATCTTGGTCTCCAGAGAGTCGATCTCGGTTGTGACCTCCGCGGTCGCGTCCGTGGCGTTGCGGATCTGTCCGACGGCGGTCTCGACCTCCTCAACTCCGTCACCGGCCAGTTCCTCGGCCTCGGCCGCCCGGGCGTCGATCTGCTGGATGGAGGCGGTGATCTCCTCGATCGAGGCCGAGAGGTCGTCCACGTGCTCGTTTGCCCGCTGGGTCTGGTCGGCCAGGTCCTCCGCCCCCTCGCTGAGTTCGCTCGACGGCGCGTCGATCTGCTGGATGGAGGCGGTCACCTCCTCCGCGGAGGCCGAGAGGTCCTCGCCGGTCGCTGCGAGGGACTCCGACTGGTCGGTCAGTGTCTCGACGATCTCGCGGATGTTATAGACCGCCATCCCGAGGTTGCCGTTCATCGATTCGAACTCCTCGTGGATGGTCCGGATCTCCTCGAACTCGGCGTCGGGCTCAGGGACTGTCGGATCGATCGTCAGGTCGCCCTCGGCGAGGCGTTCGAGTTTCCCCTGGAGGTCCGTCAGGGCCTGCTGTTGGTACGTCTCCAGTTGCTCTTTCCGGCGCTGTTCGCGGCGCTTCTCGGTGATATCGGTCACGACCAACATGGTCCCGGAACAGTCCCCGTCGTCGTCGTACAGCACTGTCACCGTCTGGCTGACCGGGACCTCCGAGTCGTCGACGACGAGCGTTCCGGTCCGGTCCTGGATGTCACGCTCCTCGTCAAGCGCCGTCGAGACGACCGACTCGACCGTGCTTCCCTCGCCGTATAGCTCCTCGGGGTGTCGACCGACGACGTCGGCCTCGGTAACATCGAACAGCGACTGTGCCTGCCTGTTGCTGTGGGTTATCGTCCCGGTCGCGTCGGTGACGAGTGTCGGGTCCGTGAGTCCGTCGAGAATACTCCGGACCAATGCCTCCGCATCGCCGTCACGGTCGTCGGTCCCGGTCTGTTCGGGCGACTGGGCCTCTCCCTGTTCGGAACTCGGTTGATCGACGGCCGACGCCAGTAGCGACCACATACGTGGAGACATTGGTAGTCGGTACCATATCAGCTGTCCCAATCTATCGAGGGGGTCAACACGTCGGAGCCTATCATACGAGGGGCGTGGTTCTCAACGGTGAAAACGACCACACAACGCACCGACTGTACGGCTTACCGCTCCTCTGACGGGACCGGACGGTCCAGCAGCGAGTCGACGACCTTCGCTTCTGCCCGGCGGAGGTGTTCGAGGAAGGTCGGTCCCGAGATATCCATCGACGCCGCTACCTCCTCGGCGGTGCTCTCCCTGGGCCAACTGTAAAAGCCCGCTCGTTTGGCGACTTCGAGCACCTCCCGCTGTCGGTCGGTCAACTCCGAGAGGACCGGTTCCGTAGCGACCGCTTGCTGTTCGCGTTCGCGGCGAGCGAGGAGTTCGGCGCTGGGATACCGGTCGGTGAACATCCGGACGAACTCGCTGATCCCCGCCGAGGTCGGGAACGTGGCCGAGAGGACGGCGTGGTCCTCCTGAATTCGCAGCGTATCGAAGACGCCACCGTGGTCAGCGACCAGCGTCCCGATACAGGGGCCATCGAGCGTGAGTTCGAATCGGAGGGTATCGCCGTCGGCTCCCACCACCCGTGCCCGGTCGATCCCGCGTCGCTCCGCACAGACCGCCTCGAAACGGTCGGGGGTCACGCCGGTTACTGTCCCGTACAGGACAGTTCCATCCGCCGTCGGACGGAGGCGCTTCAGTTCCATTCTCCCCCCGAGTGTCGCCGCGAGCGTAAAGAGGACCCTCGGCTGGCTGTCGAGCCCGAGTGTCAGTTCGACCGCATGGTCGTCCAGCAGCGCGCGCCGTTGCTCGACCGTCGAGAGCGTGTGCGCGACGGTTCGAGCAAACTCTGTGAGCACCGTCTGTGTCTCCGACCCGAAGATGTCGACCTCGTTCGAGTACACCGAGAGCGTTCCGTAGGGGACACCCTCGTATGTCAGGGGCAGACTGGCGACCGACCGGTAGTCACGGGAGAGGGCCTCGCGTTGCCACTCTTCCTCCCGGAGGTGGTTCGCGACCCGGTCGAGGAAGACCGGTTCCCGCTCGGTTGCCGCTCGGACCGTCGGTTCCGGAGCGGCCCCGCCGTCGAGCCCGACCACGTCCAAGTAGCCGCGTTTCGATCCGGCCTCGTACTGTGGGGTCACTGCCGTATCGATCGTCGAGAACTCGCCCACCCAGACGAGGTCGAACCGGTCGCTCTCGACCAGCCCGTCACAGACGATCCGGGAGACCTCCTCGAAGCTGGTCGCCCCGACGAGGGAGGTCCCGATCCGTCGGATTCGATCGTTGATGTCGACGACCTGCCGGAGCCGTCGGTTCTGCTCGCTGAGCTCCCGGTCGCGCTCTCTGAGCCGGTGTTCGCGTTGCATCCGTTCGTAGGCCGCTTCGGCGTTGGCCACGAGGAGGTCGGCCAGTTCGATCGTCCGTTCGTCGTAGACGGCGACCGCGGTCGATCCACAGAGCAAGACGCCGTACTCCCCGATCGGCAACAGCAGCTCGGACCGGATCGGGGTCGCCTCGTCGTGGACGCCCGGCTCCTGGGAGACGTCGTCGTAGACTCTGGGTTCGCCCTTGACGAACACCTCCCAGGCGAGTCCCTCACCCGGTCCGAACACCGGCGGATCACCGACGATATCGCGGGCCGTCTCGGGGACCACCTCGGGACGGAGGGCGTTATCGGCCTCGTCGAACCGGTAGATGCCGACCGCCTCGATGTCGAGGATCTCGTCGGCGGCGTCCGCGACTGCCCGGCTGATCTCCTGATTGCTCTGTGCCGACAACAGCGTACGGCTCACGTCGTGGAGTTCGGTGAGCGTCCGCTCGTACGCTCGCTGCTCGCTGATGTCCCGGGTCACGCCGACCGACCCGCGTAACTCGCCGTCCTCGACGAGCAACGCGATGCGGCTCTGTGCCGGGAGCGTCGAGCCGTCCGCCCGGCAGATACGGACGTTCAACGTGACCACGTCGGGCGAATCACGGGCCAGTTGCTCGTCGATCAGTTCTTCGGCGCGTTCGACGTCGGACTCGGGGAGGATCTTCGAGACGTGTGCGCCGAGTAGCTCCGCCCGGTCGTAGCCCGTGATCTCGACGACCGCTTCGTTGACCATCTCGATGTAACCTTCGCTGTCGAGTTCGTAGATGGCGTCGGCCGCGGTCGCGATCGCTCGCGCGGCGGTTTCGAGTTCGTGTTCGCGCGCTTTCCGCTCGGTGATGTCCTGGATCGTCCCGCGGAGGTATCGGTCGGAGGCTGTGGCTCCCCGTACGCGGACCCACTTCCGTTCGCCGTCGGCCGCTCGAATCTGCGTCTCGATGTCGTAGGACTCGCCGGTCTCGAGTGCGCGTTCGAACCGTTCGACGACGCGATCCCTGTCAGCCGGGTCGTAGGCGTCCTCGACGAACGCACGCGTCGGTTCGAAGGAGTCGTCGACGCCGTATATCCGGCGTGTCCCGTCGGTCCAGGAGATAGTGTCCTCGCGACTGTCGTACTCCCAGGCACCGATAACCGCCAGTTCCTCGATACGGTCGAGAAGGGACTGTCCGCGCCGGAGTTCGACAGCCTGTCGGTGGCGGCTGATCTCGGCGCATACCAAGCGTCCCGCCAGACGAACGAACTGTCGATCTCGCGGTCCGAACTCCGCCTCACGTGGCGTCGAGTCACCGAACCACAGCGCCCCGTGCCAGTCACCGTCGACATCGAGAGCCGTCCCGACATAACAGGCGAGTCCCGAGTCCGCGATAGTGGCCCCGTCTTCCCGATCCGTCGCGTCGAGGTCGCTGTTCGCGACGACGCGGTCTGTCGGCCCCGGCTGACCCGACGCCGCCACCGGATCGGTCCCGACATCCTGTCCCCCGACGGCGGCGACTCCCTCCACCGCCTCGTCCACGTGTCTGGTGACGTACCCGTACGGGAGTCCGAGCCGATCACAGCCCGTCGAAAGGACGGTGCGGAGCCGTTCTGTCAGCGAGTCGTCCGACCCCTCGACAGAGGGCGGGCCGTCGGGGTATCCGGATGCTCTCCTCGGTGCCCCCAGGTCACCGGTCCGTTTCGGACTGTCCTCGGCCGGCGTGTACACCGCCTCGACCCCCGGGACCGCCTCGACGTGGTCCGGAACGTCGCTCCCGACGACGATGCTCCCGACGCCGGCCCGCCGTGCAGCGACGGCCGCGAGTTCGGCCCCGGAGATCGAACCCGTCTCGTACGGGACCAGCAGCCGGTCGACGCCGCCGCTCTCGATCGCATCGAGCGCCGCCTCCGGACCGTCGACGCTGCGGAGACGACACGTCGACAGATCGAGTCCGTGGGCTGTCAGGTCGACCCCACCGACCACCAGTACCGTCTCCTGCCGTGTCATTCGTTCCGCTCACGCGTGCTACCGTATCGGCGGGGAAAAGAATACGGGCGGAAATATCAGCCGTGATAGCGCCTCAGACCGCCGACTCGATCTTCTCGACGGAGCTGAGGTCCCGGTTTTTGACTGCCTCACCGGTGGCAGTATCGAAGAGATGAATCGCCTCCTCGGGGAACCGAACAGTGACGTCTTCGCCCCACTCGACCTGGTGCATCCCGTCGATGGTGGCAGTGAACGTGTCCATCTGGCCGTCCTCGAAGGACAGGTGAACCGTGTTCTCGTTCCCGCGTGGTTCGACGACGTCGACGACCGCGTCGTAGTCGTGTTCGTCGAGTTTCGTGTCGACGATCTCAACGTCTTCGGGGCGTATTCCCAGCGTCAGAGACGTTGTGTCGGGCAAGGCATCGACCGTCTGTTCGCTCAGTTCGTACTCGAAGCGATCGGCCACCAGCGTCGATCCCTGGCGCTCGACGTCGAAGAAGTTCATCGAGGGCTCGCCGATGAAGCCCGCGACGAAGAGGTTGCCGGGCTCGTGGTAACACTCCAGCGGGGTCGCACACTGCTGGAGTTTCCCGTCGTTGAGGATCGCGATGCGGTCGGACATCGTCATCGCTTCCGTCTGGTCGTGGGTCACGTAGACGGTCGTGACGTCCAGTTCCTCCTGGAGGTGCTGAAGCTCGGTCCGCATCTCCGCCCGGAGCTTCGCGTCCAAGTTCGCCAGGGGTTCGTCCATCAGGAATACCTCGGGGTCCCGGACGATCGCCCGCCCCAGCGCGACACGCTGTTGTTGGCCGCCCGAGAGTTCGTTTGGCTTCCGGTCGATGAGATCGTGGATACCCAGGATATCGGTCGCCTCGGTAACCCGGTCATCGATCTCCCCGTCGGGGAGATCCGTCGACTGTTCGAGCCCGAACGCCATGTTCTCCCGAACAGTCATGTGCGGGTACAACGCGTAGGACTGGAACACCATGGCGACACCGCGCCGTGCCGGGGGAAGATCGTTGATGACGTTCCCCTGCAGGCGGATCTCGCCGGAGGTGATGTCCTCCAGGCCGGCGATCATCCGGAGTGTCGTCGATTTCCCGCAACCGGACGGGCCGACGACACAGACGAACTCGCCGTCCTCGATGTCGATCGAAACGTCGTCGACCGCGACGATCTCGCCTTCGTCGTCGTCGTGGAAGATCTTCGTTACGTCGTCGAGTGTGAGATGTGACATTAGTTGGACCTCCTATGATGCGACACCTTTCGCGAACCGATCACCGAAGAAGATGTACACGACCAGCGTCGGGAACGCCGCGACGATCGCCCCGGCCATCGTGAGCGTGAAGTCCTGCTGGACACCGCCGGTCAGCCGAACGAGTCGCTGCGTCGCGACCTGGGTGTTCGGATCGTTCAGCAACACGAGTGCGAACAGCAGGTCGTTGTAGACCTGGGTGAACTGGTAGATGAGCGTCACGGCGAACATCGGATACGACAGCGGGAAGATGATGTTCTTGTAGATGCTGAACGCGCTCGCGCCGTCGAGGCGCGCCGCCTCGATCATCTCGTCGGAGATGGCCTGGTAGTAGCCACGGAACAGCAGGGTACAGATCGGGATTCCGTAGGCGACGTGTGTGATCGTCAGCTGGATCAGCTGTAATCCACCGTTGCCGACCGGGTACTCCCATCCGCTCAGGACAACCCCGACGATTCCCTCGGCGAGGCTCGGGACGACCTGGTACCAGAACGTGCTGATCGGCACCAGGACGGCCTGGTACGGGATGAAGATCCCGGCGATGATCAGGACGACGACGCCGACCTGACCCTTCCAGTCGATGGTCGTCAAGCCGTACGCCGCGAGGCTCCCGAACACGGCCGACAGCACCGTCGCCGGGACGGCCATCAGGATCGAGTTCCAGATCCCGGGCGCGATGGTGTCGATCGCAGTCATCGTCGAGTCCAGCGAGAACTGGCTCGGGGCCGGCGGAAGGTACGGCTCGGTGTTGACGAACGCGTCGGCTTTGAACATCGTCATCACCGCCGCCTCGACCGGAACGAGGTAGAAGACGACGCCAGTCAGCAGGACGGCGTACAGCGCGGTGCGTCTGCTCAGATACTCCTGTATCGAATCGAGCGGGCTTGCGTCCTGTGTACTCATAGTTCACCCCGCTGGTACTCGCTGTACAGATACGGTGCGATCACCAGCAATGCGAGGACGAACAGGACGATCGCGATCGCGGACCCGTAGGCCCACTCGTTGCCGCCCGTGAACGCCTCGCGGTACATCATCGTCGCCAGGATGTCGATGTTCGCCCCTGGCTGGTCACCGCGCAGTGCGTAGATGAAGTCGAACGCCTTCAGTGCGAACACCATCAGCACGACCGACGCCGAGACCGCCGGTGCACGCAGTTGCGGGATGATGACCCGCATGTACATCCGGACCGTCGACGCGCCGTCGACGCGTGCGGCCTCGTAGTGTTCGTCCGGGATCGCACGGAGGCCCGCGAGGAAGACGACCATCGCGTAGCCGCTGAACTGCCACAGCAGTGCGAAGATCACCGCGCCCAGCGCCGTCGTCGACCAAGAGAGCCACTGGATCGTCGTCGCCTGGACCGCCGCCGGTTTCAACAGTGAGATAACTGCCCCTTCGAGGTTCAGTGCCCTGAGGAACGTGTTGAGAACCCCGTTGGAGGCGTTGAACATCCACGCCCACAGCGTCGCTGTGACGACGAACGAGAGGCTCATCGGCAGGAGATAGATCGTCCGGAACGTGTTCTCGAACCGGATGTTCTGGTCGATGAGGATCGCGATGAGCAGTCCCAAGACCAGACAGAGCACCGTGAAGACGACGAGCAACACCAGCGTGTTCTGGGTCGCTTGCCAGAACGTCGGGTCGCCCGCCATCCGCGAGTACATGCTGAAATCGAGCTGGGAGTAGTCCGCGTCGCCCAGTCCACCCCATTCGGTCAACGAGATGATGAGGTTCCAGAAGATCGCACCGTAGACGAACAGTCCGGCCAGAAAGAGCGGTGGAAGCCAGAAGGGGGACGACTCGATGAGTTCCCACTGGACGGGCAGCCGGTTGCGCAGCATGTCCTGTCCCTGTTGTGTCGTCGTTTTCCCACCGTCGGTCGCCACCTGTTTGCCGTTCGGTTCATCGCCCTGTACCACCGACCGGAGCCGCTCTCCGGCGCTTGTGAGTCTGCTGAGTATCTCGCGCATGGTTTGGTTGTGTCAGTCGTGTCTCGCCGCATGTCTCGACTCGCCCGGCCCAACACCGAAAGCCGGTGTATCTAGCGTCGGCGGAGCGGAGCAGGTGTGGGAAACAGCGCAGACGGCCACACAGTCCCCGTTGCCATCCGTGGCCGATCTCGTGCCCGCTGTCCCGTCGAACGACCCGCCGACCGTATTCGGGCGGCCTGCGAGACGTGCGTGAACTGCCCGTTCGTTGCCAGGTTCGGGCGTGACCGCACCGTTGCCATCGCCGTCAGTCCACCAGGGTGCGATCGTGAGTTCTGCCAAGTCCGTCGGTCCCATCACGCGCTCCGGTCGGGTACTGCCCGGTTGCCTCGACAGGAGGACTGGCGAGGCGGGAGACAGGCACGAAGACGGAGCGTCGGTCATGGTCGTCACCGTGGAGTCGAACTCACACTAGCTGGATAGACGTGTCACTTAATGCTTCCGAATATTCATGCACGTCTACCGGCCGTAGAACGGCTGTCGAGCACGAATACGGCAGTTTGTGTGGATAAATCGTTATCGTCATCGGGAGGGAGTAAATAAACAAACACTACGGACGGAGAGCCCGTTCGATCGGCGAACCGCCGACTTTCTCCGACAGGACCTCGACGGACGGACTCCGTGACGGAGCAGCCGGCCAAACAGCGTTCGTGTGGACCAGCTCCCGACAGCTACTCACGCCGGGTCGATCGACGGCTACCGGAGGCTTTTACGACCGGGGGCGCGGACCGCCTAGACGTATGAGCGACGACTTCAGGACCGAACAGGACAGTCTCGGTGAGATGGAGGTCCCGGCGGACGCCTACTGGGGCGCACAGACACAGCGAGCGGTCGAGAACTTCCCGATCAGCCAGACGACGTTCGGCCGGCGGTTCGTCCGGGCGCTGGGCGTTGTCAAGAAGGCCGCCGCACAGGCGAACCGCGACCTAGAGCTGATCCCTGAGGACAAAGCCGACTGCATCGTCGAGGCGGCCGACGAAGTGATCGCCGGCGACCACGACGACCAGTTCCCCGTCGACGTGTTCCAGACCGGCTCCGGCACGTCCTCGAACATGAACGCCAACGAGGTCATCTCGAACCGCGCGACGGAGCTGTACGGCGGCAAGATCGGAACCCGCGAGATCCACCCCAACGACCACGTCAACTTCGGTCAATCGAGCAACGACGTCATCCCGACGGCGATGCACGTCGCCGCACTGGAGGCCGTCGAAAAGGACGTGCTTCCGGGACTGAAGACCCTTCGCGACGCACTGGAAGCGAAGGAGTCCGAGTTCGAACACGTCGTCAAGACGGGGCGGACACACCTGCAGGACGCGACCCCGATCACGCTCGGCCAGGAGTTCTCGGGCTACCGAACCCAGGTCGAGAAGGGGATCTCGCGGGTCCAGGACACCCGCAGTCGCCTCTCCGAACTCGCGCTCGGCGGCACCGCGGTCGGGACCGGCCTCAACACTCATCCCGATTTCCCCGGGTTGGCGGCCGAGTACATCAGCGAGGAGACTAACCTCAAGTTCCACGAAGCGGACAACCACTTCGAGGCACAGGCCGCCCACGACGCGATGTCGGAGGCCCACGGCGCGCTTCGGACGGTCGCGGGTTCGCTGAACAAGATCGCGAACGACCTCCGCTTGCTGGCCTCGGGACCACGGAACGGCCTGGGCGAGATCGACCAGCCCGAGAACCAGCCCGGCTCCTCGATTATGCCCGGAAAGATCAACCCGGTCGTCGCCGAGGCGGTCAACCAGGTCCACAAGCAGGTCGTCGGGAACGACGCCGCGGTCTCTGCCGGCGCCGCCGAGGGCCAGATCGACCTCAACCTCTACAAGCCCGTCCTGGCCTCGAACTTCCTGCAGTCCGCCCGGCTGATCGCCAACGGGAGCGAGGTCTTCGCCGAGAAGTTCGTCGCCAAACTGGAGGCCGACGCCGACCACTGTGCGGAACGGGTCGAACAGTCGATGGCGCTGGCGACCGCGCTCAACCCCGCGATCGGCTACGACAAGGCCAGCAAGGTCGCGAAGAAGGCCCTCGCGGAAGACAAGACGATCCGTGAGGTCGTCTTGGAGGAAGGGTATCTGGACGAGGACGAGGTCGACGACGTGCTCGACCCGGCGAAGATGACCGAGCGCGGTATCCTCGGCGACGAGTAGGCGGCCCGGGCAGTTCGACCGTCAGGTCCCGGACCCGGTCGACCGATTGCGGGCCTGGTGTCGGGCCTCGTCGAGCCAGGAGGGAGCCGGAGCAGTGGTCGAGCCGACATCCTCGTACCAGAACTGGTAGCCGACCGTTTCTCGCTGTGACCCGACCGTCGTCGTGTAGCGGACGCGGAGTTCCCTGACCAAGCCGTCGGGAGCGACCAGCAGGCTGAACCGGTACGACTCCGCCTGGCTTATTCCGGGTGGGGTCCCGCCGACGCCGGTGACGCGGTAGTACAGCGACCCGTTCCGTCGGACTCGGCGGGTCCAACTCCGGGTCGCGCTGACGTACTGGTCGACGTAGAACGCGGCCTCGCCGGCGAACTCGTCCCGGTAGAACCGCAGGTCACCCCGGTAGTAGGTCACGGTCCCGTCGTCGCGGCGTTCGTACCAGGTTCCGCCGTCGCCGTACATCGATTGCTCGTAGCGCTCGACGGTCCGGTTCGGGAGGAGACGCCTCCGTTCGAGGTCGTGGCGGTAGTTGCGCCCGTCCTCAACGTAGGTCGTCTCGTTGCGCGAGACGCGGAGTCGGCCGGTGTCGCGGATCGTCGTCATCGTGTACCGTTCGATGAACGTGTAGGATCGGTTTTCCAGCGCCCGTTCGTGGCTGTTCGAGAGGACACTGACGCCGTCGAGCCCGGAATCGTCGAGTCCCGGCGGGGCACTGGGCGTCGTGGTCTGCTCTGTGGCCGCCGGGACAGGCGCGGGCGTCGTCTCGGGAGCGCCGGTCGCACCGAAGCCGGTGATGCCGCTACAGCCGGCCAGCAACGAGAGGCAGACGACGGTCAAGAGCGGCCAGCGCACACGACACCGTCGGCCTGGGCGGACAAAAGCCCCCGGTCGCGACCGCCGAAGGGTGCGTTTTTTTGCCCCCGGTCACGGACTGCCCTTCAATGACCGAGGACTACGACTACGAGGCACTCGGCCTGGTCGCGGGGCTGGAGATCCACCAGCAACTCGATACGGCCACGAAGCTGTTCTGTAACTGTCCGACCCGGATCCGCGAGCCCGAGGAGTCCGACCGGCAGTTCAGCCGCTACCTCCACCCGACCAAGAGCGAACTCGGCGAGATCGACGAGGCGGCCCTCGAAGAGAGCATGGTCGACCGCGAGTTCGAGTATCTGGCCTACGATTCGACCTGCCTCGTCGAGGAGGACGACGAACCGCCACACCGGGTCGACCGGGAGGCCATGGAGACGACCTTAGAGATCGCACAGCTACTGGAGATGAACGTCGTCGACCAGGTCCACGTCATGCGCAAGATCGTCGTCGACGGCTCCAACACCACCGGATTCCAGCGGTCGATGCTGGTCGCCAACGACGGCACGATCGAGACCAGCGAGGGGGATGTCGGCATCGAAGACATGCTTCTGGAAGAGGAGTCCTGCCAGCGGATCGAGGAAACGGAGGAAGGGGTCCGATTCTCGCTGGATCGGCTCGGCATCCCGCTGGTCGAGATCGGGACGAAACCGGACATCCGCTCGCCCGAACAGGCCCGCGAGGCCGCCGAGCGGATCGGGATGTTGCTACGCTCGACCGGCCAGGTCAAGCGGGGGCTGGGGACCATCCGCCAGGACGTCAACGTCTCCATCGCCGAGGGCGCCCGCATCGAACTGAAAGGCGTCCAGAGCCTCGACGACATCGACGACATCGTCCGCAACGAGGTCCGCCGGCAGGTCGAACTGCTGGAGATCGTCGACGAACTCGACGAGCGCGGCGCGGCAGTCGGGGACCCCGAAGACGTAACCGAGGTCTTCGAGGATACCGACTCCGGCGTCGTCCGCGGTGCGCTGGACGACGGCGGCGCGGTGAAGGCGGTCCTGCTCTCGGGGTTCGACGGCCTGGTCGGCCGGGAGATCCAACCCGACCGACGGCTCGGTACCGAACTCTCGGACCACGCGAAGCGCCATGGCGCCGGCGGCATCTTCCACACCGACGAACTGCCGGCTTACGGCGTCACCGAGGCCGAGGTCGAAGCCCTCCGGGAGGCCGTCGGTGCCGACCCGGAGGATGCCGTCGCCATCGTCGCCGACGATCCGGAGACCGCCGACCTCGCCATCGACGCCGTCGCCGAGCGCGCCGAGACGGCGATGGAGGGCGTCCCCGAGGAGACCCGCGACGCCAGCGACGACGCCACCTCGCGGTATCTCCGTCCGCTCCCGGGCGCGGCGCGGATGTACCCGGAGACCGACGTTCCCCCCGTCGAACCCGACGTGACCGACGTCGAGACACCGGAACTGCTGACCGAGAAAGTCCAACGCTACGAGGCCGACCACGGACTCGACGCCGGACTGGCCGAACAGGTCGCCTACGGCCAGCGCTGGCCGCTGTTCGAGGCCGTCGTCGACGAGGGCGTCGATCCGACGCTCGCTGCCGGGGTGCTGGAGTCGACGCTGACTGAACTGCGCCGTGACGACGTGCCGGTCGAGAACCTGACCGACGATCACCTGCGGGCGACGTTACTGTTGGTCGACGGCGGCGACGTTCCCCGCGAGGGTATCGAGGACCTGCTGACCGCACTGGCCGAGAACCCCGATCTGACCGCCGAAGCGGCCGTCGAGCAGGAGGACCTCGGTGGTGTCAGCGAGGACGAGGTCCGCGAAGCCGTCGTCGAAGTCGTCGAACGGAACGGCGACCAGATCGAAGCCGAGGGGATGGGCGCGTTCTCGGCGCTCATGGGCGAGTGTATGGGCGCGCTCCGTGGGAAGGCCGACGGAGACACGGTCAGTGACGTGTTGCGCCAGGAGATCCAGCAACGGGTCTGAGTTCCGCTGCACGTCCGGATACTCGTTGTGTCGACTCTCTCGACAGCGTATCGAGTGAGCTCAATCGGAACCGCGTTCGATCCGCTGTCTGGCTTGCCGGAACAGTCCGCGCATCGTACGGGTCTCCCGTCCGGTCGGCCGAGCGCGGCCGAGCAGCCGGCGGAACATCCGGCGTGTCTTCGCCTGCTTTTCCTCGGTATGCTCGATAGCGTCCAGGAACCGTCCGAACTCGTCATGAAGCCCCTCGACGGCCCCAGCCTCCGCGGTCGTATGCAGCGAGTCGGGGTGTTGATTGCGCTCGACGGTCAGCTCCCGAAGCTCGTAGAGGACGATCGTCGCGGCCTGGCCGAGGTTCAACACCGGATAGTCGGCGCTCGCGGGGATCGAACAGATCTCGTCACAGCGGGCCAGTTCGTCGTTGTGGAGGCCGACCCGCTCGCGGCCGAAGACGACACAGATGTCCCCGTCGACGCCCTGGAGCGACGCCGCGAGGTCACTGGGGGTCACCGCAGGATAGCGGACGTGGTTGTTCGCGTCCTCGTTCGGGACGGCTGTACAGGCGACGGTGTGGTAGTGCTCGACGAGGTGATCGAACGAGACGGTCCGGGCCGCCGGAAGGATGTCCTCGCGTGCTTGCCCAGCGAACCCGTAGGCCTCCCCGTCGGGGTCCAACTCCGGCGGGTCGACGAGCAACAACTCCGAGAGGCCGAAGTTCTTCATCGACCGGGCGATGGTGCCGACATTACCCGGCGTCTCGGCATCGACGACGGCGACGGCGATCATACGTCCAGATCGTCCAGGTCGATGTCGATCGAGTCGAGATCGTCCTCGTCGACCTGGTCCAGTTCCTCCTCGATGCCGGGGATCGCCTCCGATCGCGGTGGTGCGTCGGGAACGGCAGTCGGGTCCTCGTCGACGTGTTCGAGCCCCTCGTAGTCGTCGGGCGCACGACCGCCCTCGACGAACCACTCGTGGAAGGCCCGTCGCATCTCCGTGTCACCGGCGTATTCCTCGCCGCCGAGTTCACGGAACCAGTAGATGAAATCGGGTTCGTGGGCCGAACAGAGAACCACTTCCCCGTTCGGTTCGCCGTAGATGACTTCCGCGACGTTACACGCCTCCGTCGCGGCGCCTTCGACCATCCGACAGGCGTCACAGGGGTCGACGACCCGCCGCGCGAGAATCAGCAGACGTTGTCGTGTCTCCGGGTCTAGCGTCCCGAGCGGCCGGATGCGGCCGTTCTCGTCGAGGATATCGTCGTCGAACCGCCACCCTCGAAGCCCGATGTTGACCTTCATGTCGCGCCGTAGTCGGCTACGAGACTAAAAGAGCGCGGTGTGGAGCCGTGTCGGGTGCGCCCGCGTCAGACAACTGGTCGGTTCACCGGGTCGAACACCACAGATGGGCCTGTGAACCCGTCACACCGTCAGACGCGCGTCTGCTCGATCCGTGACAAAGTGGTGGGTAAGAGAAAACTTATACCGGATGCGTCAGAACGAGAGGGTGAAAGCCGAAAGGGCACCCGGGTAGGGGTACACGGACGTGCCATTTCGGCTAAATCCGCTTTATCTCGGAGCTGATGGGACAGCGATAGCTATGGACTACGACACGTGGGAACCGGTGTACGCCGCACTGCTGGAAGCGTTCGGCTACGGCCGTGACGGTGACGAACGGGCACGGAACAGACTCGCCGAGCTGGTCGGCACCGCCGAGACGTACGACCCGACTGAGCTGGACGGAGACGGTGCGACGATCGCGATCGCCGGTGCAGGTCCGTCACTGGAAGCCGAGGCCGACCGGGCCGCGGCGGCGGATCTAGTGTTCGCCGCTTCGACGGCGGCTGATCGGCTGGAGGCGGTCGGTGTCGCCGTCGACTGTCAGGTGACCGACCTGGACAAGACCCCCGAGACGACCCGGGCGTTGAGCGAATCCGGGACCCCCGTCGCCGTCCACGCCCACGGCGACAACGTCCCGGCCGTCGAGCGCCACGTCCCGTCGCTCGAACTCTCGGCTGTCGTCCCGACGACGCAGGCCGAACCGGCGCCTCCGGTGGTGAACTTCGGCGGGTTCACCGACGGGGACCGCGCGGCGTTTCTCGCGGATCACCTCGGTGCGGCCGACCTGATTTTCGTCGGCTGGGACTTCGACGACCCCGCCGTCGACCCGGAGAAACGGGAGAAATTACGGTGGGCCGAGCGGCTCCTCCACTGGCTCGAACGACGCCGTGGCGAACGGTTTGCCGTGCTGGACGGTCGGCGTGACGATATCGAACCCATCGAAGGGTGAGCCCGGTCAATCGGTCCGTGAATCGCTCGGCAGCGAGTGCTCGACCCGGCCAGCGTCGAAGACGACACGGGGTGAGAGATCGGTTTCGTCCCAGGCCGGAAGGCGGGTGTCGGGACCCGGCGGCCGGACACCGGAGACGTACTCCTCGACCTGTTCGCGCTCCGCGGACCGGTCGTACTCCAGCCCGTTGAACGCCGCATCGGCCGCGTACTGTGACACTAGCCGGCTCGCCGCACCCCGGTAGGCGTCGGGCAGCGTCCCGTAATCCGGGTCGATCCCGCCTTCCTCGACGGCCCGAAACAGCGCCTGTCCGACCTGCTCGGCCATCCCGGAGAGCCCGCCCCGGCCGCCGACCGGTTTGTGATCGTGGCGGTGGACGCCGAGGTCCGCCTGCGCGGAGCGGTCGATGCCGACAGCGTCGAAGGTCTCCCCGAGCAACCCGATCTCCAGTCCCCAGGCACGCTGTGCCCGGAGCCGACGGGCAACGTCGGCGCTAAAGGCGAACTCCCCGGCAAGCGGGTAGCGAAAGGCCGAGAGATAGCGGACGATCTCGGCGTCGTGTCGGTCCTCCAGTGTGCGCAACAACGGTGCGATGAACAGCCGAACCAGCCGGCCGTAGAGGCGTCCGTCCTCGACGCGGGCGTAGTACCCCTTGACGAAGTCGTGCTCCATCGCGAGCGGCGCGAGGAGACGCTGGACAACCGCCGGAGAGTAGGTGCGGGCGTCGGCGTCGTGGACCACGACGTAGTCGGCGCGGTCGGCGGCGACGCCCAACCCGAGCCAGACATCCCGTCCTTTCCCGCGCTGGCCACCGATCCCATGCGCTTCGAGTCGCGTCTCCAGTGCCGGTGCATCACACCACAGCGTCGTCACGTCGACGGCGTAGTCGGCAACCCACTCCCGGAACCCCTCGGCGACCTCGGCCGGCGCCCGAAGTGGGACGACGACCGCACCCGGGCCGACCGTCTCCAGCGACTCGAAAACGTGCTCGGGCGTAACGGCCGCGATGGATTCGCCGGCGATAGGGACGACGACGGCGCTGTCGGCGACGGGTGCGTCGGGGAGAGGATCGGTCAGATCGTGCAGCGTCGTGACCCGCTCTTGTGAGTAATCCATCTTACCCCTCGATCGCTCGTGTGAGTGCCCCCCCAGCGGACGTGCCTTCGAGGGCACCTGCCAGCGCGGAGAGTTCGGCCAGTGAGCCACCGACGAGCGCGCCGTCCGAGCCCCCGCGAACCACGACACCCGTGTCGGCGGCTGCCGTCACCAACTCGTCGACCCCGGACGGATCGAGCCCCGAGAGTTCGAAGACGTGGCCGACGAACGGCTCCCCCTCGTCCTCGCCGGCGCCGATCCGTTCGAGGTGCCGGGCAACGTCGCCGGCACTTCGAACGTCGAGTTCGCTGACGGTCACATCGCCCTCGATCGTCCGACCGCGTTCGGCGAACGCACCGCCGATCTTCGCGGCGTCCAGCGTCTCGGCAACGTCGTGGGTTCGGACGACGTGTGCCCCCCGTTCGATCGCCATCGAGGTCGCCGCGAGACTCACCGGCAGTGCCGCCTCGGTCGAGCGGTCCGCCAGCGACCGGAGGAAGTTCTTCCGGTTGATCGAGACGAGGATCGGCTGGCCGAACCCGCGGAACTCCCGTAGCCGGCGAAACGTCGCCCGGTCGTCTTCGAGGGTCTTGCGCTCGCTCCACCCGCCGAAGGCTGGGTCGACGATGGTCTTGTCCGTCATCCCGTGCTGTTTGAGCGCCTCGTAGACCCGGTCGACGTAGTCGGCCTGGCCCGCCCACTCGGGTGAGCGAGCAGCCGCCCAGTCGACATCGTCGACGGCACCGGGTCGTTCCAGGTCCGGTGGACTCGCCATCTTCCCGACCGCGACGTCGTACTCCCGGCAGACCTCGGGCATCTCCGGATCGGCGAACCCACAGATGTCGTTGACCATGTCGAAGCCGGCGTCCAGTGCCGCCTCGGCGACCTCGGCGTACCGGGTTTCGATGGAGAAAACCGCGTCACCGCCGACCGACTGAATCGTCTCGATCGCCGTCTCCAGCCGGTCGAGTTCCTGCTCGGCCGAGAGAACGTCGAGACGCTTGTTCGCCGACTCCAGGCCCACGTCGACGATGTGGGCACCCTCCCCGATCAGTTCCTCGTCGACGTAGGCTGCCGCCTCGTCGGGCTCGTCGTAGACGGAGGGGTCGTACGGGGATTCCTTGCTGACGTTCAGCACACCCATGATGCGCGGTGGCTGGTCGTCGCCGATCGCCAGTCCCGCCGCGTCTACCGTGCGCATGATCGACCGGTAGGACTGCGCAGGGTAAGCGTTGGCGGTTGCGGTGGCTCGCGTCGCTACTGTCGGGCGGTCGACGGTGGCTGTGGGTCCTCGTTCGTGTACGCCACGACGGTGAACTCGTCGTAGCGCTCGCGACCGGTGACGCTCCAGTCGGTTCCCAGATACGGAAACACCGCCGCGCCGGTCTCGTACTCCGGGAGTTCGGAGACGAGTGCCCGGTCGGCGTAGGGAAGGAACATCGAGTAGATCGACTGGCCGCCGATGACATAGCCAGTCTCACTACGATCGTCGACCGCGTCGATCGCGTCGGGCACGGAGGAGACGAACGTCGTCTCAGCTGCGTCGTACTCCCCGGGCGTGCTCGTGACGACGACGGGATGTGTCCCCTCGACATCTGTCATGCTCGCCCAGGTGCGACGCCCGACGATCACCGGGTGCCCGGCGACGCGGGTCTTGTACTGGCGCTCGTCCTGCTCGTAGTGCCACGGGATCGTCTCGCCGTCGCCGATAGCCCCAGTCCGGGCGACGCCCGCGACCAACACGAGTTCTGGCATACGATCACCTGAGGACCGGGCCGGCAAATCACTGTCTCTCCCATCGGCCGTCCGCGTCGGGGCTATGACTGACAGCTTTATTTGCCCCACCCCCATAGCAGGTCGTAGTGTCGACGCCGGAAGCAGATATCGCAGCGGTCCTTCGGGAGTCCGGTCCCGACCACGACGGGTTCACCTTCGAGACGCCTGGTGGCGGTCATCAGAGCGATGTCTACATCGTGACGATGGCCCACGGCGGCGAAGAATACGAGGTGGTTGTGAAGTTCAAACCCGAAGGTAACGTCCCCTTCGAAGTCGAACCCCGACTCCACGAGTACGTCGCCGACCGGACCGACATCCCGGTGCCGCGGATTCTCGTCTTCAAACAGGAGCCGACAGTCGACGTCCCGCCGTATTTTGTCACCGAGCGAGTTCACGGACACAACCTCGCGACCGAGTTCGGCCAACTCACACAGGACGAGCGTCAACGTGTGATGGCACAGGCCGGGCGGGTGCTGGGAGATATGCACTCCGAGATCGGATTCGAAGCGTTCGGTCGTCTGGACCTGCACAACGACCGGATCATCGTCCGGGACTGGATGGGAAGCTGGCGGGACTACTTCGAACAGCTCACCCGAGCACACCTCACCCGGCTCGACGGGACCCCCTTCGAGGAACTGGCGACCCGTGCCCGGGACCGGATCGAACCGGCGTTGGATATCGTCCCCGAAGACGGGGTCCCGCGGCTGGTCCACGACGACTTCCGGCCGGCGAACCTCCTGTTCGAGCGCGACACCGAACAACCGATTACGGCGGTGCTCGACTGGCAGGACGTCCTGGCCGCGCTCCCCGAGTACAACCTCGCACAGACGGAGTTTCTCTTCATCGACTCGTCGTTCGACGATCCACAGATCAAGGAGACGCTGCGCCAGCGGTTCCACACCGGCTACAGGGAGTTCCGGCCGATGGACTTCGCGGACGGCTACGAGGAGCGCCGGCCGCTGTACCAGCTCTCGACGCTGCTCTGGCGAATGGCCGGATTCGAGGCCGTCTTCGCCGACGAGTCCGGCCTGGCGACGGCCCGGGCCGAGGCCAAATACCGCGAGCAGTTCGAACGGTTGATCGACACACTCCCGACCTGATTCGGAGGTATCGTTCGCTCCCGAAAGAGCCAAATTTTATACGACGTGTAGCCGCAGGGGCGACTATGACAGTGGTCCCTGTCCCCGGTGTCGAATTGCGCCTCCAACGAAGCGTGACGAAGGGAGGTGTCGGATGCGTCGACTGACCGTCCTCCTGGTCGGACTGCTGGTCGTGGTCGGGACGCTCCCGATAGCAGTAACGGCCAACGGCGTCAACGCCTCCGTCGCGGAAGTGACAATCTCGCCGGACTCTCCCGCCCCGGATGAGACAGTAACGATCACGCCGACGATCAGGAACCTGGCGAGCAGTAACAGCTCGCTGGAGATCCGATCGGTCGTGCTTCGAGGGACTGGATACGGCATCGACGAGCTCAAGCGGATCGACAGTGTGGGGACGATCTCACCGGGCACGGAGCTCGATATCCCACTGACATACACGTTCGACGACGAGGGGGAGCGTGACCTCCGTGTGTTCGTCTACGGCGTCAACACCGAAACGGGTGAAGCAGTCCAGCTTCGATACCCCGTGACCGTCAACGTCCGCGAGCGGCATCCACAGTTGGATATCAGAGCCAACGAGTCCGTCGTCGGCGTCGAATCCAACGGGACGGTCACCATCGCTAACGGCTTGAATACACCGATCGCGAACGTCGAACTGGTGGTCGACGGACGGACCGTCGAGATGCTCGACGACCGGACCGTCTTCGCCTCGATCGGGAGCAACGAGGTCGAAACCGCCTCCTTCAGCTTCCGGCCGGAACGTGTCGGGACACAGCCCGTGACTGCGACGCTCCACTACACGATCAACGGGGACACCGAACGGACGGTGACCCGGTCGAAGACGATCCGCCCCGACGAGTTGCGTGAAGGGGTCTCGTTGGACGCCTCGGCGGTCGGAAGCGGCGAAGACCGCGCGCTGTCGGTCGACGTGATCAACCAGGGCAACACCCCCGTCGAGAGCGTCGTCATCACCGCCGACTCGGACAACGCGACGTTCCGCCGTGCGATCGTCCAGGACATCCCCGCGGGAACGTCCGAGTCGGTCCGACTCAACGCCACCCTCTCGGAGCCGATGGCGAACGTCGACGTGACCGCGGAGTACGAGATCGGGTCCCGTCAGCGGACCGCGACCACAGCGACCGAACTCCGTTCCGCGCCGGGAGCGATCACGCTGACCGGCCTCGACGTCGTCCGCGAGGGCGGACGGCTCCAGATCTCGGGGAGCGCGAGCAACCTCGGTACGACCGAGGCAAGCAGCGTCCTCGTCTCGGTCGTCGATACGGAGCGGGTCACGCCCGCGTTCCCGAACAAGGAGTACTTCGTCGGGACGGTCCCCTCCAGTGACTTCGTCTCCTTCGATCTCTACGCACGGACCACCGGGAACGTCTCGTCGGTCCCGATCGAAGTGAGCTATCTCGTCGACGACGAGCGGGAGGTCCAGCGCTTCCAGGTCGACGTCACGGCGACCGAGCCAGCGGTGCCGGCGCGACCGAACCAGAACGCGAACAACGGCGGCGGTGGCGGGATGTTCGGCGGGCTCCTCCCGGTCATCGGGGTCGGCGCAGTGGCCGCGCTCGTCATCGTCGTCGTCCTCGTCAGGTGGTACCGCCGCGGCGACGAGGAGATATGAACGTCATCGACGCACAGGGGCTCGTCAAGCGGTATCGGACCGGTGGCCAAGTGCTGGAGGCCCTCGGCGGCATCGACTTCACGCTCGACTCCGGCGAGTTCGTCTCGATCATGGGTCCAAGCGGGAGTGGCAAGACGACGCTGTTGAACATCCTCGGTCTCCTCTCGACACCCACGGAGGGGAAGGTCCTGTTGGACGGGAACGACGTGACGAACCTCGGTGACCGAAAGCGGACCACACTCCGGAAACGGAAGATCGGGTTCGTCTTCCAACACTTCTACCTGCTGCCGACACTGAACGCCGTCGAGAACGTCGAGGTTCCGCAACTGTTCGATCGGAACCCGGGAACACGTCGGCGAGCCGTCGACCTGCTCGAACGAATGGGACTGGGCGACCGGCTCGATCACCGGCCGGACGAACTCTCCGGTGGCCAGAAACAACGCGTCGCAATCGCCCGGTCGCTGATCAACGACCCGCAGATCGTCCTCGCGGACGAACCGACGGGGAACCTCGACCGGAAGACCGGCCGGCAGATCCTCGACGAGTTCAGGCGGATCGCCGACGACGAGGACGTCGCCATCGTCGCCGTCACACACGACGAACTCGTCAACCAGTACGTCGACCGAACGGTCCACCTCGTCGATGGAACCATCGGCCGGGAGGAAATCGATGCTTGAACCGATCTACCGGCGGTTCCCCGCCGCCCTGATGGCACGCCGGAACCTCACGCGGACGAAGATGCGGTCGCTGCTTGCGGCACTGGGGATCGTCATCGGCGTCATCGCGATCGCCTCGCTGGGGATGTTCGGCGTCTCGCTGCGGTACTCGATCACCCAGAACCTCGGCGATATCGGGAACCAGGTGACGGTCTCACCCAACGCCAACGAGGGTGTCGAATACCTGAACGACCGGGACATCCGGGACATCCAGCGTGTCGTCGGTGCCCGAACGACCGTCACGCCGGTCAGAACCGACATCGTCGAGGTACAGTTTACACGGGGGCGATCCTCACAGGAGTTCGTATACGGCATCGAGAACCCGGCGGAGGTGTACACCGCGAGCGACGGGCGGGTCCCGGAGCCGTACCGGTCAGGTGCCCTCATAGGCAGCTCGATCGCCGAGGAGTACGACATCGACAGCGGAAGTACGATCACCGTCAACGGGACCTCCCTCCGGGTCCGAGCGGTGCTGGAGGACGGCGAGTCGTTCTCCCAGCTCAATCCCTCGAACCGGGTCATCGTCCCGGCGAGCCAGATCGACGAGCCGGGCTACTCACAGGTCTACATCACCGCCCCGTCGGGTGCCGAGGCCAACGCGACGGCGATGCGCATTCGCGAGGAACTCAACGACCGGGAGCAACGTGTCGAGGTGAGCGAACTGGGGTCGCTGGTCGATCAGATCCGGCAGACGTTCCAGATCATCAACACCATCCTGGTCGGTATCGCCTCGATATCGCTACTGGTCGCCGGGATCTCCATCCTGAACGTGATGTTGATGTCGACCGTCGAGCGCCGCGAGGAGATCGGTGTCCTCCGTGCGGTCGGCTACCAGAAGCGTGACGTGTTGAAAGTCATGTTGATGGAAGCAGCGTTGCTCGGGATCGTCGGCGGCCTCATCGGCGTTGTGTTGAGTATCGGGGCCGGGCTGGCGATCAACCACTACACCGTCGGCGACGCGACGGCAGTGTTCCGGGTAGCTAACGCCTGGTACGTCGGTGCAGCGTTCTCCTTCGGCGTGGTGACGAGCATCCTCAGCGGGCTCTATCCGGCCTGGAAAGCAGCCAGCGAGGAACCGGTCGAAGCGCTGCGCGGTTAGGGCGTCACGTCGACGCCCGGTTCGAGCCACGGGTGGGTCCGGCCCACCGTCACCGAATCGAACTGTGCCAACCAGTCGGCGTCACCACGTTCGAAGGCCTCCAGTGCGTCACCGACGGTGTAAGTCCTGTCCTCGTCGGTACACGGGAACACCCCCTGTAGCTGGCTTCCGTCGTACATCGCGAGGGAGACGACGGGGAAAACGACTACGTCGTCGACCCGGTCGAGACCGACGTAACTGCGGGTCCGGCGCTCGAAGGCCGGCTCCAGTGAGTGATCGTTTCGGTCAGCCCAGTCGCGAAACTCCTCGTAGGTCGCCAGCGCACCTGACCGCTTGTCTTCGGCCATCGTCCGGATACGCTGCCATTCGCCGGCGAGCATCGACTCGCTGAAGACCCCGTTGGCTTCGAGTCGCTTGACACGGTTCAGGACCTGCTGTTGCGCGTCAAACGTACCGTACGTATCGCCGCGGAGATACAGTTCCGCCCGGAGGTGTGTGTCGTCGGTCATAGCTCTCAGTTCGACGTTCAACTGACGACAACTAAACTCTTTCCCAGGATTATGTTCGTCTTCTTATGGACTACATCCGATACGGGAATATCGGTCTATTTAGCCCCTGAAAACCCATATTTACCGACTTTTTTGTTCCAATCCAGGAACAACATATCCCATATTTGGTGTATAGTTTGTATCGATTCTGCTGGAAGTTTCGACGCGTTCGAGCCGTCTAACGACGTAATAGTATTCGACTGTTGTCGAACAGTAATTCGTCTAGAGATGATCGGCGAAGTCGTCGCTCTACGGTCGGGGTGTCCTCGCGAGCCGTGTCATCGCTCGCTGCGGGCAACTCTCCTCGTAAAAACGGTGAAAACGGCGCGAATCGCCGCGCGATTCGCGAGAACCAAACTACCCGTCCGCGCCGGCTACGTCAATCGTCCGCGCTGGCTTCCGCACCGCTGGCGACGACGTCGATCTCTCCGGCGTCCAGTTCCTGTTCGATCTCGCGGGCCGCCTGGACCATGTTCTCCATCTTGCCGCGAGCGACCTCACGGGGGAGCAACTTCACCCCGCAGTCCGGCGAGACAGTGAGCCGTTCCGGCGGGACGACCTCCAGTCCCTTCTTGATGTTGTCCTTGATCTCCTCGACGGACTCGACCTCCGCGGTGTGGGCGTCCAGAACACCCATCGCGAAGTCCTTCGTGAACTCGTGGTCTTTGAACACGTCCAGTTGTTCGTAGTCGCCGTTGGCGAGTTCCAGGTCGTACTCGTGGACCGGGTAGTCGAGTATCTCCGGGTAGATCCGGGAGTAGTCGCCGTAACAGACGTGCAGTCCCAGGCGGACGTCTTCGGGGACGTCGTCGACGATGCGTTCGAGACACTCGCCGACGATGGCGTGGTCGTCGGGGGTAGTGGCGAGGGCCGGTTCGTCGATCTGGATGTAGCGAGCGCCGGCGTCGACTAGGGCCTCGATCTCCTCGTTGACGAGGTCGGCCAGTTCGTAGGCCAGGGCCTCCTCGCTGTCGTAGACTTCGTTGAACGACCAGTTCGCTAGCGTGTACGGCCCCGTGATCGGGACCTTGACCGGGCGCTCGGCGACCTCGTCGGTGAACTCGAACTCCTCGACGAGCCACTGCTCGCCGTACTCGACCTCGTCGGCGACGCTGGGCTTGTCGAAGTAGTTGTGTCCCCAGACCTTCACGCGGCCGTTGAACTCGTAGCCGTCGATCCGGTGGGCGAAGTACTCGACCATCTCGTTGCGCCGCATCTCGCCGTCACAGACCACGTCGATCCCGCAGCGCTCGTGTTCGTGAGTGATGAGCCGCGAGGCGTCGTCTTTCGATTCCTCCCACTCCTCCTGGCCGAAGTCGGCGTCCTCGTCCTCGAACAGTTCGCGGGCACGGTCGTGCCACTTGGGCTTGGGGTAGGAGCCGACGACGGTCGTCAGCAGGAAGTGGTCGTTGGGGTGGTCCGCCGGTCGGAACTGCTCTCGTGGTCCTGTCATGCTTCGACCTCCTCTAGGTCGGCTGCGTTTGCGAGCGCTTCCAGCTTGTCCGTGAACTTGTTGACCGGGAGGTAGAACAGCTCCGTGTTCGCGGTCGCGTAGACGGTCTCGAAGGTCGTGTTGGTCTGCTGTTCGAACCAGTCGATCCGGTCCCGGATGGTCTCGGGAGCCTCGACGAGCGTGTTCTGCCCGTCGACGACACCCAGGGCGACGTCGTCTTTCGTCCCGTACTCCTGGACGTTGTAGACGTTCTTGTCGTGGTCGGCGATCAGATCGAAGCCGATGGCGTCGACATCAGCGTCCATCAGGTGTGCGTAGACCTTCTCTTCGAGGGCGCCCCAGTAGGTGTGGGTGACGACCTGTGCGTCCGCGGCGTTCGCGACAGTGTCGATTGCGGCGCTCGCGCGTTCGTCGGCACCGCCTTCGGGCGCGTTCTCGACCAGCGACGGTTCCAGCAGGAACAGCGTCTCGACATCGGGGAACGAGCGGACCTCCTCGGCGAGGAAGTCAGCGACCGCCGAGAGGAACTCGGCATCGTCACCGTAGTGCTCGTCGGTCGCCAGGTCGGCGAGCGAATACGGACCCGGCAGGACGGCCTGAAGGCCCTCGTCGACGTGGTCGGCAGCGGCATCGAGGTCCGCAGCCACGTCCCCGCCGTCCGCGCCGAGGTCACCCTGCACGACCGGCTCCCGGTAGAAGTTGTTGTTGTCGTAGTAGCGGACGATCCCGCGGGTCTCGACCTCGTCGTGGACGGCCAGCGGGTGTGCGAGCATGTCGTCCCAGCGGCCCTGCCCCTCGACAGTTCGATCGAGACCGGCGTCGGCCTGTGTCTCGATCAGTTCGGTCCGGACGCGGTCGTAGGCGTCCTCGACGGCCGCGCTCTCGTCGCCCGAGATGAGGTCTGTCTTCTGGTGACCCTTCAGGTCGGCCAGTTCGTCTTTGGCCCAGTCCGGTAACGGGAACAGGCCAGGTGTCGTGGCAACTATCTGTGTCATTACTCCCGCGTACGAAATGACGGGCTTTAATATTTCCTATTCGAAGAAATGCTCTGCGGTAATCACATCTGCGAGAACCGCAGGACGACGAGTTCCTCGTACGGATGTTTCTCGCTGGCGAGCCGTTCGCCGTCGAGGCCGTGATCTCCCCCGAACGCGAGGATAGCGTCGGGATCGGTGAGGCTGCTGACCAGGAGCAACACCTCGCCGTCCGTCTCAAGCACCCGGCCGACCGACGACAGGAACGGATCGACGAGTCTGCGACCGTCCTCGCCGCCGGAGAGGGCGTGTTCCATCCAGTCGTCCCACTCCGTCTCCGAGGGGGTCGGGAGATACGGCGGATTGAAGACGACGAGATCGAAGCTCAGCGACTGGAACGGCGCGACGAGGTCGCCCCGGACAGTCTGAACACCGTTCTCGCGAGCTTGTCGGCAGGCCAGCGGACTGAGGTCGACACCGACGGCGTCGGCACCGGCCTCGGCCAGCTGTGCCGCGACGTAGCCCGAGCCGGTACCGACGTCCAGTGCCCGCATCCCCGGTTCGACGGCTTCCCGAGCGGCCCGTGCCAGGAGCGCCGAGTCCTCCGCGGGCTGGTAGACCGATTCGACGCCCCGCTCGTCGGCCAGCGACGGTCGCCCGCACTCCCGGTCTTCGTCCATCTCAGTCCTCCGGCTGGCCGACCTCGTAGGCGAGTGTCGCCAGGTCGGCGAACGCCGACGGCGACAGGTCCCCCGCACGGGCGCTCATCAGTTCCTCGTCGGCTGCCTCGACGACCGCGTCGGCGTCCCCCAGTCCCGAGATGTGGACCGTGTTCCGGACGGCGTTGCGCATCGTCTTCCGACGCTGGGTGAACACCGCACGGAGGAAGTCCATGAAGAAGTCGTCGTCCGGGACGGAGTAGTCCGGCTCCCGGGGCGTCGTCCGGACCAGCGCGCTGGTCACGCGGGGCTGTGGGTCGAACGCCTCCTTGGGGACCGTCTCGACGACTTCGACGTCGGCGTAGTGGCCCGCCGTCACCGACAGTCGCCCGTAGTCGTCGGTCCCGGGATCGGCGGCCATCCGCTCGGCGAACTCCTGTTGGAACATCAGGACCATCGGTCGCTGGCGCGGCAACAGGCGGAAGGCGATCTCCGATGACGCACCGTAGGGCAGGTTCGAGACGCTGGCCGTGTAGTCTGGGAGATCGACCGACAGGGCGTCTCCCTGGAGGACGGTCAGCCGGCCGGCCTCGATCTCGTCGGCGAACTCCTCGCGGAGGTGGGCCGCAAAATCGGGGTCGCGCTCGACGGCAGTCACCCGGTCGGCGACAGCGAGCAGTCGGTCTGTCAGGGCGCCCGGACCCGCGCCGACTTCGAGAACGTGTGAACAGTCCATCCCCACCTCGGTCGCGTACTCCGGAATCCGGTCGAGGACGCGGTCGTCGACGAGGAAGTGCTGGTCCTTGCGGGTGTCGGCGCGCTTTCCGGCACGGCGGACGAGCGAATCTGGGTCTCTCGTGCCTGTCGCTGTGTCGGTCATTATCCCCCGTAGACGGGCGGCGATTGAAAAAGTCGCGTACTCGCCCTGTACCACGGTCACTTCCCGCTCCGTCGAGGACTCCCCCTCAGCCGTCCTCGCCCTGTGCCCCGGGTCGTTCCTCCCCGCTCTACTTCGAGGCCTCGCTTCACTCGCCCTCGCCCTGTGCCACGGATCGTTCCTCCCCGCTCTACTTCGAGGCCTCGCTTCACTCGCCCTCGCCTTGCTCGGACCGGCGCACGAACGTCCGGTACTTCAGATCGTCCTCGCGCAGTTCTTCCAGGATACGCTCGATGAGCACTTCCTGGGGGTTGTGGAGCCCGCTGACTCGCTCTTGGAGATCCTCGAAGCTCTGAAAGGGCTCTCGCTTTCGCTGGTCGAGGATCGAGTTGCGCAGTTTCTTGCCGATCCCCGGCAGGAGGTTCAACTGGTGGAGCCGGAGGGTGATCGGCTGGGCGTCGTTGTAGAAGTCGACGAACCGCTGTTCGTTGTCCTCGACGATCTCCTCGACGACGTACTCCAGTTCGGAGCGAGCCCCGCTGGGGAGGTCGTCGAACTCGACCTCGTTGATACGGCCGAAAGCAGTCAGATCGACTCGATCACCGATCGAGACATCCGAATCGCCGTCCAGAACGAGTTCGTAGATATAGAACTCCTCGATCCCGAGGACGAACGCGAGCGGATCTTTCTGGTGCTGTGGACGGTCGTCTGACGCCCGCCCGTGGGGGAGGACATCGATGACGACACCAGTCATGGTCGCACCGTCATCGCTCTCCGTATCACTCATAGACTGCGGTACGACCAGAGCATACTTAATGGCGAGGGATACGGACTATCAAAGGCGCCAGGCCACACCGCAGTCGGCTTCTCGCCGGGCTGTGATGGTCGATCGAGACTCCTGGCTGGCCGTTCCGTGTGGCGGGCTCTCACTCCCGCTCGGGCTTCCGGTGATCTACCGGAGACACACAGCTGCGGAGTGAACGGGCCTGAGAAGGAATTTTTCGACGACTTTCGGTCAGGCGTACTGTTTGACGATGCCGAGAACCTCGTCGAGTTCGTCCCCGGACAGCGAGTACCGCTCCTGGGCGAACACCGAGCGGAGTTCGTCTCGGTCGAGCGGGCGGAGGTTGGCGATCTTGTAGGCCGTGGCCTCGTCGACTTTCTCCAGTTCCTGGAGTTTGTCGACGAACTCGCGGGACTCCTCGGGATCGAGGAGCGCGAACCGATTGACGTGTTCGATCGCGCGTTTGAGTTCGTAGCGCATCTCGCGGTCCTCGTCGGCGGCCCGCTCCATCTCCAGCTCTTCGAGGATCGCCTTCGTCTCGGCGTTGGTGAGGTACTCCTCGTCGAGCTTCTCTTTGAAGATGGTCATCGGTTACTCCTGACTGCGGAGGTGAGCGGGCTTGGTGATGACGGTCTTCGTCTTCCCGCCGTCGACGATCTCGACCTTGTACGCAGTGCCCTGTTCGCCGACGACAGTGCCGGTCTGGCCGCTGAATCGAGGGTGGAACCGTCCGTCGGGCACTGACGGATCGATCTTCAGGTGGACCTTCTCGTCGGTCTCGAACTGTGCGACGGAGCGCTGGGGCGGCGAGGTGCCGCGGTCGCGTGGCTTGTTCTTGAGCTTGTCACGTGTCCCTTCGAGGGGTCCGTTGGAACTGGGCATTCTTGGACATCGCTTGTCCGGTCGCCCTAATAAAACGTGCGTTCCGCGGCCACGAGTGAGTGTGGCTACGAGGTGGCGTTGTGACTACGCGAACGGACGGAAACGAGAGAGTTCGGCGTTACAGTCGGCCGACAGTGTCGACATCGACGGACTCGACGTCCTCGACGTCGGCGAACGCTTCCTCGACTGCGTCGGTCCCACCGGACTCGTCGGGGATAATGACCGTCGGGAACAGCGCGACGAGCCCGAAGGCCACGTCGTCACGCTCGAAGCCTTTGATTTTGGCACCTTCCGGAAGCGAACCTTCCAGACGTTCCTGGAGGTCGTCGAGGTCGACTTCCGGGCTCTGTGGCATGACCTTGATCTTGGCAGCGACTTTCCCCATCGTTATGGCCCCGTGAAACCGCAGTCAGGACACTTGTACAGGTTACTCTGCTTCCGGCAGGTCGCACACCGGTAGATCTGGTGCCCGCAGTCCGGGCACTTGAACGCAGCGGCGTTCGTGCCGGCGATGTTGATGCCACACGAGACGCATTTTTGCGTCCGCTTCTGTTGGCTCTCGCTCATACCACCCCGTATCCGACCGCGGCTTTTAACGATTGCCAAACGCCCCCGACACCGTGAGTCGGTACCACACCGTGGCCAGGCGTCAGCTTCCGGGCAGGATGTCGCCCAGCGCGGCGCCGATAGACATCGGGACGAACGCGACGGTACAGATCGAGAGCGATTCGACGAGCGCCGCCGGCGCCGTCGACCACTCGACCAGCCCCCACGAAGTGAGCAACGTGACCGAGACGACGAACGCGGTCCCCGTCACCCCGACCAACCGCCGCGGGATGAGCCCGAAATACGCGTTCGCGACACGCACGTCCTGGATGTCGGCGACGTAGAGGATGCTGATGACGATGCCGATAGCGGCGACAAGCGTCCCGAGGAGATACAGCGGGTGCTGTGCGATGTGTCGTCCGGCGTCGACCGTTCCTCCCTCGACTGCCATCGGGATGCCGAACAACAACGATCCCAGCACCGCCTCCGCGAGGTCACTCCGGTCGAATCCCCAGACCACACGCCCGAAGACGAGCGGGTCGTCGTCTTGGGAGTCTGCGGCGGCCCGCATGGCCTCTCGGACCTGTTCGCGCTCCGTGGGACTGTCGACGAGCGCTTCTAGCTCCTCCAGTTCGTCGAACAGGGTTCCGATCCCGTCCTCGTCGTCCGTCTGGGACTCCTG
The DNA here is from genome assembly GCF_035666295.1 of Haloarcula montana. Lineage (NCBI taxonomy): Archaea > Methanobacteriati > Methanobacteriota > Halobacteria > Halobacteriales > Haloarculaceae > Haloarcula > Haloarcula montana. Next base: position 2,651,168 of record NZ_CP142027.1, on the reverse strand, counting down.
AGTCATGACCTGGCAGTATTTCCCCTTTCGGCGACTCGCTAATGCCAGTTCTGGTCGGATGACGGGAACAGTCGACGATAATTTTCCCGATCAGAAGATCGTATATAGCCCTTGTGGCCGACTATCACCCGCTTTCGAAGGGTGTTTTTGCTTTCAGCACAACATTTATATAGGTCAGAACGTTCTCCTTAAAAGAACACATGGAACGGCCGACGCGCCAGCGGGACACGGACCAGGAGGAGCGCGAGCAGGAGTCCGAAGACACGGGCCAGCAGACGTGTCCGGAATGTGAGTCGGAGTCCATCTCTAGCGACGGGGGCGGAGAACTCGTCTGTGAGGACTGTGGCCTCGTCATCGAGGACGAAAACATCGACAGGGGTCCCGAGTGGCGGGCGTTCAACCACTCGGAGCGACAGTCCAAGTCCCGGGTCGGAGCGCCGACGACCCAGACGATGCACGACAAGGGGCTGACGACCCAGATCGACTGGAAGGACAAGGACGCGTACGGACGCTCGCTCTCCTCGGAGAAGCGCAGCCAGATGCACCGACTGCGAAAGTGGCAGGAGCGTATCCGGACCAAGGACGCCGGCGAGCGAAACCTCCAGTTCGCACTCTCGGAGATCGACCGTATGGCCTCGGCACTGGGCGTCCCGCGTTCGGTGCGTGAGGTCGCCTCGGTCATCTACCGACGGGCGCTGGACGAGGACCTCATCCGCGGTCGCTCTATCGAGGGCGTCGCGACGGCCTGTCTCTACGCGGCGTGTCGACAGGAGGGCATCCCCCGGAGCTTAGAGGAGGTCTCGGACGTCTCCCGGGTCGAACAGAAGGAGATCGGACGGACCTATCGGTACGTGGCCCAGGAACTCGAACTCAAGATGGAGCCGGTCGATCCCAAACAGTACGTCCCCCGGTTTGCCTCGGAACTGGAGCTCTCCGAGGAGGTCCAGTCCAAGGCCAACGAGATCATCGACAAGACCGCAGAGCAGGGACTCCTCTCCGGGAAGTCCCCGACGGGCTATGCCGCCGCAGCCATCTATGCGGCCTCGCTGCTCTGTAACGAGAAGAAGACACAGCGCGAGGTCGCCGACGTGGCACAGGTGACAGAGGTCACCATCCGGAACCGGTACCAAGAACAGATCGAAGCGATGGGTATCCACTGACGCGTCGGTCGGCCGTAGGGGAGTGGGTGATGTTTTTTCGACCGCAAGTCGACAAGCCGCGGCTCAGTCGCCGGCAGCGACAGCGCCCTCGCTCTCGGCGATCGAGACGAGCGTCGTCCTGCCATAGAGGGCGATCAGGCCGAAGCCGACTTTCGTCACCACGTCCAGATAGGTGATCACCAGCGCGGTCGTCTCGACGTCCATGAGACCGATCCCCGCCTGACTGAGCACCCAGACGACGGGATAGACCAGCCACAGGACGACAACGAAGTTCCGCAGCGTCCGGTAGAGCCCCGCTTCGATGTCCGAGAGTGAAGCTGTCGCCACGGCCGCGACATCACGGTACAGCAGATAGACGACGCCGGCGAAAGCCAGCCCGCCGAGCGCGAACAGCCCGTAGCTCACCGGAGACGACGTCACTGCCCCGGCGAAGCCGAAGACGATCGTCAACGCCTGCAGGCCGACGAGTTTGGCGATATCCCGCCGGGAGGCGTGTGCCAGCAGGCCGAGATAGAGGACGTTGATCGGCGTCGTCAGCAGCCAGTCGACGTACCGGACCACGTAGACCGTGTGCCCGTCGCTCTGGATCGTCCCGATCCCCAGAAAGAGCAAGGCGTAGGCTACGACGGCGATCCCGGGGATCGCGACGAGCAGGAGATACCGTCGTCTGTCGCCCTTCGGGACGAGCGTGTACCCGTATGCCAGTACGGCCGTCCCAAGCAGTTCACCGAGCAGTCCCAGCATGAACCAGGTCGTTATCGTGTCCATTGTTAGTCGTCGGTCGCAGCGGTCGGCTGGCCGTTCCCGTTGCCGGATGCGGCGTCGACCTCGAAGCGTTCGAGCAGCGATTCCAGTTCCTCCGCACGCGCCTGGAGTTCACCGGCGGATTCGGAGACCTGTGCGATCGATGCGGCCTGGTCTTCGGCCGCACCGGCGACGGTGTCGGCCTCGGTCGCAGTCTGTTGGCTGATGTCCGCCAGGTCGTCGATCGTCCCCATGACCTCCTGTGCCGTACGGGCCTGTTCCTCGGTCGCCCGGTCGATCTCCTGGATGCCGGTGTCGACCTCCTCGGTGTACTGGACGATCGTCTCCAAGGCGTCGACGGTCTCCTCGACAGTCTCGACGCCTTCGGTGATCCGCTCGCTGGTCGACTCCATCGTCTCGACGGTCTCGCCGGCCTGTGACTGGATGCGTTCGATCCGGCCCTCGATGTCGCCGGCGGCCGCCTTGGTTTCCTCGGCGAGGGACTTGATCTCGTCCGCGACGACGGCGAAGCCCTCGCCCTGACCGTCGGCGTGAGCCGCCTCGATCGACGCGTTCAGCGCCAGCATGTTCGTCTGCTCGACGATCGAGGTGATGACGCCGACGATCTCGCCGATCTCGTCCAACTCGTCGTCGAGCGCGGTGATCTCTTCGACGGTGGCCTCGGTCTGATCTTCGATGGCGTTCATCTCGGTGATCGCCTCCTGGGCGGCCTCTCGACCGTCTTCACCGACCTCGGCAGCCGACTGAGAGGTGTCAGCGACCTGTTGAGCGGAGGAGGCGACTTGCTGTGCCGTCGCCGAGAGGTTCTCCATCTCGCCGGCGGCGGACTCCAGCCCCTCGTTCTGTTCGGTCGTCCCCTCGAAGATCTCCTGGATGGACTTCGAGACCTGCTGACTCGCCTGGTCGACCCGCTTGGCGTTTGACTCGACGCGCTCACTGGACTGCATCACGTTGCCCGTGAACGAGCGCACGTCCGAGAGGAGTGCTTCCAGCGCGTCGAGAGTCGTGTTTATCTCCTCGCCGACCTCGGCCATCGCGTCGCTCATGCTTTCGGTGTCGACACGGGCGGTCAGGTCCCCGTTGGCGGCCGCCTCCAGGGCCTGACTGTACTCCTGGGCCTTCAGTTCGAGGTGACTGCTGAGGGCCTCCATCTCGTTGCGCTCCTGTTCGACCTCCGAACGGGCCTGCTCGGCGTCCTGTTTCGCTTCCTCGGCTTCCTCGCGTGCGCGCTCGGCGGCCGATATCTGCTCGTCGAGGTTCGTCCGCATGTTGTCGAACGCCGAGTACAGCGTCCCGAACTCGTCTGTCCGGGACGTTTCGAGGGTGACATCCAGATCACCGTCGGCCATCGCCTGTGCTTTCGTCGAGAGGCGCCGCAGCGAGACGATGGTGTTGCTGCCGATCGTGACCCCGACCAGTCCCAGGTTCACGATCGCGATGAGGATCAGGCCGACGAGGTCGGAGTTGATCTGGCTGCTGAGCGCGTAGGCCTGTTGTGGGTTCGCGTGGACCATCACGACCCAGTCGTGAGAGTCCAGTCGGCTCAGTCCCATGAGCATCGAGTCGGTCTCGACGAAGTCGATCTGTCCGCCCTCCAGCGACTGGAGCGGGTTCTCGCCCCCCGTGGCGATCGGCGCAGTCGTCCCGATCATCGAGTGGTTCGGATGTGAGACGAACTGGCCGTCGGTGCTGGCCACCGTCGTGAACGATCCGTCGCGCTGGTTCGAGATCTCGTCGGCCTTGGCACCGAGATCGGTCATGTAGACCAGTGCCCGGTTCTCCGCGCCGGGGACCGGCGAGACGACGGCGATGATCGGGTGGTCGACGACCGAGACGCTGAACGGTTCCGTCACGTACGTGTCGTCCGGGCTCTCGAACTCCGGCGGGTCGGTCGCGAACGGCGCGCCCTGCTCGGCGGCGTTGACGCCGACGAACTCCTGGTTCGAACTCTCGGTGATCACTCCCGTCTCGGTGTTGACGTAGTGGACCGCGACGACGTCCGGTGGAACGGAGTCGGTTTCGATCAGTGCTTCGAGCCTGTTCTGTCGTTCTGTGGCGGACCCGTCGGCGAAGACGGGGAGGCGTGATGTCGTCCGTACGTCCCGTTGGGTCGTGGTCAGCCAGGCGTCTAACTGTCCCGCTTGTGTCCCCGACAGCGCCGTCATGTCGGCGGCCACGTCGTCTTCCAGCGTGGCCGAGGCCTGAACGCTGATGACGGCACCGAATGCAACGACGACGACGATCGCGAACACGAGCGCGACGCCGAGACGCGTGGCGTAACTGTCACCGACGACGCTCGGGAGCAGTGTGTCCCTCTCTTCGGTCATCTGGTGCATCTAGGCAAAAACCGTTCTAAAGCGTTGGTCTCCTATTCTCACCACTGATAAGCGGGTGTCGTCGTGCTGTTTGATCGAACCGTGACCGGGGTCGAGATAGCCGTCGAACAGCGTGCTGCCCGATAGCATAATACATGACGAGCATCCTAGTTCCGACGAGCGACCGGTATGTCATCAGACGCCCCCGGGTCCCGGGACCCCCGACAGCTCATCGCCGACGTAATCACGGGTGGGGATACCGGTCGCGGCACGATTCCGCCGCTGCTCGGTCTGCTCGACGTCGGCGACCGGCAGGTCCGGCTGGGTGCGGCGACGGCGCTCTGTCTCGTCGCCGAGGAGCATCCCGACGCAGTACCGGTCCTCGTCCGACGGCTCGCCGACCGGCTCGACGAGGGGCCGGTGACGGAACTGGCGCTGTCGTATCTGGCTGTCAGCTACCCCGAGGCGGTCGCGGAGGGCGTCGGCGACCTCACCGACGAAGAGCAAGCGTACATCCGCCGCCAAACCGCCGTCGGGCGGGGGAACGCGATACTGGACCGGTCGCCGCTGTCGAACCGCGACATCGGGCGGACGACGCTACCGGATCAGGGCGACGGCTACGGGCCACGGAGGGTGTACACCGAAGACGACGAGACGGACCACGGTGGTGGCGGAACCGGAGGCCAGGAGCAGGATCTGGACGGAGAGCCCGACGCCGCGCCGCTGGTCGCCGACGCCGACTGGCTCCCGATCGTCGAGTACGAGAGCCCCTTCGACCGGCTCTCGATCCTCGCGCCGCGCGACAGCCGCCGCTACGGTGACAGCTACCGCACGCTCGGGACACGCGACGACGACGAATACGCGCTCGCGATCCAGTTGCTCGACCATCCGGACGGCGAGACGGAGTTCCTCGCCGATCTCGCGTCACGGCTCGACGAGTGGGAGAGCGTCAGCGACGTCGAGAACGTCCTGACGCTGTACGGCTGGCACCGGGAGCCTGGGCCGTGGATCGCGACGGAGTACACCGCGGAGACGCTCGAAGACCGCGGGGAGTTCGAGCCTGCCGACGCCGTCTGGCACGCCGTCCAGTTGGCCGGAGCGGTGACGGAACTCCACGAACGGGGGACCGTCCACGGCGGTATCGACCCCGAGAACGTGGCGTACTACGGGAACGTCCTCACCGAGGACGACCGCCAGCCGCCCCTGCTGGACAACGTCGGGCTGTTGGGCGTCTACCGGTATCACTTCGATCCCGCGACCTACCTTGACCCGCGCTATGCCGCACCCGAATATTACGACCGGCGATTCGGTCGGATCGACCACGCGACCGACATCTACCAACTCGGCGCCGTCTGTTTCCGGCTGTTCACCGGGCGCGCCCCCTTCACCGGATCGTTCAGCACCATCCGTAGCCAGGTTCTCGATGGCGATGTCCCCGCACCCAGCGAGGTCGCGGACGTTCCCGAACCGGTCGACGATATCGTGGGGAAAGCGCTGGCCCGGGAAAAACTGGCGCGGTACGAAACTACTAGCCAGCTTACACAAGAGCTACGTGCCCTGGGTAACCCAGACACAGGTAGTGGTGATTAGCCGGTGCAGATAGGGGGGTTCAGGGTCGAGTTACAGTTCGTCGCGGACAACCCCAACCTCACGTTCATATTTTTCATCTCGTTTACACTTCTGGCCGTCCTCGGTGCCCGCTTCAGTTTCTACGCGTATCGGAACAGACAGGCGAGTGACTTAGCGACGGACGCCCGTCTGTGGGACTATCTCGTCGCCGTCGGCATCCTCGCTGTCGGGTTCGCTCTGCTTGGCATCATCGAGATCGTGACGACGCTTCGGCTTCCGATCAAGAGCAGTCTGGTACTCGCCCACGTCCTCGTGTTGGCGATGGCGATGCGGGTCCTCTATCGGAGCATCGTCCCGGCCGACGAGGGGGATCTGGGGACCTACGAGAAGGCGCTGACACGGGCCGCAGTCGTTGCGGTCGCGGTCGTCGGTATCGGATCGGCGCTTGTCGGCCGACACCCGTTCGTCGTCGCCGTCATGGGTATCAGCGCCGGCACGTTCGCGGCGGCAGGCGTCTCCTTCGGCCACCGCGGGGCCGCCGAGACCCGCGTCCAGGGGACCGTCATCGACACGCTGTTGCGTCACCTGCTGCCGGTCCTGCTGTTCGGTGCGCTGGTCCCGGTTGTCGACCTGGCGACGCTGGCCGGGCTGGATCGAGCTATCGTCCTCCACGTCCAGGTGGTGTTCGTCATCATGACCGCGACGACGCTGATGACGGCGACCATCAAGCTCCGACAGAACCTCGCGACGCTGTGACCCACCGAAGGGGAGAGTCCCGGCTGCCTGGCCGTCATCGCGATCGAACCGTCGACGGGACGGGGACCCTCACCACGCTCGCTCGGCTGTTCTCGGGAAGTCCGCTGCCAGTCACCCCCTGATTTATCGGTCTCCCGTCCTTCACCGAGTGTATGTCAGTCGAATTTGACTTCGACGGCGAAGTAGCCCTGGTAACCGGCGTCGGCGGCGCGCTGGGCAGTGCTGTCGCGAACGCGTTTCTGGAAGCCGGTGCGACCGTCTGTGGGGCCGACGTGGTCGAGCCTGACAGCGAGGACTTCCTGCTGTCCGAGCCGGGCCGGATCGAGTTCCACCAGGGCGATTTCACCGACGAGGACGACGTCGCCGCCGTCGTCGAGCGCGTGGTCGACGACCACGGCCGCCTGGACTATCTCCTGAACGTCGCCGGTACCTGGCGTGGTGGCGACCCGCTCCACGAGACCGACGCCGACACCTTCGATTTCCTCTTCGGTGTCAACCTCAAGACCATGTTTCTGGCCTCGAAACACGCCATCCCACACCTACAGGAGACGGAAGGCGCCATCGTCTCCGTGTCGGCCCGCTCCTCGCTGGAGGGCGGGAGCGGCGACGGCCTCTACCGGGCGACGAAAGCCGGCGTGCGGCTCCTGACCGAAAGCATCGCCGAGGAGAACCTCGGCACCGTCCGGGCCAACTCAGTGATGCCCAGCGTCATCGACACGCCGATGAACCGCGAGATGATGCCAGACGCCGACTTCGAGGAGTGGGTCGATCCCGAGCAGATCGGCGCCGTGATGTTGTTCCTCTGTTCGGACGCGGCGAGCGTGACAAGTGGTGCCGCCGTTCCGGTGTACGGCGAGGCCTGAGAGCAGTCGAGACAGTGTCGGTCGTCCGAACCGAACGGAATCACAGGCGTTAACACCGACAGCGGGAAAGCGCCAGCAGATATGAGCGACAGAGAGACCTGGACGACCCGACTCGGATTCATCCTCGCGGCAGTGGGGAGCGCAGTGGGACTGGGCAACCTCTGGCAGTTCCCGTTCAAGACGGGTGCCAACGGCGGCGCGGCCTTCGTCGTGTTCTACCTGATCGCCGTGCTGTTTATCGGCTTCCCCGCGATGCTGGCCGAGTTCGTCCTCGGCCGGCGGACGAACGTCAACGCCGTCGACGCCTTCGGGGAACTCGGGCACCGCGGCTGGCGTCTCGTCGGCGGGATCGGCATCCTCACCGGCTTCTGGATCCTCTCGTACTACAACGTCGTCGGCGGGTGGGTCCTCCGGTACATCCTGGGCAGTGCGACCGGCGCGTACTTCGGTGATCCGGGCGGCTACTTCGGCGCTGTCTCCGCAGGTCCCGAAGCGGTGCTGGCACAGGCGCTCTTCCTGGCGCTGGTCGTCGGCATCGTCGCGCTGGGCATCGAGGACGGCATCGAGAAAGCGACGACGGTGATGGTCCCCAGCATCGTCGTGTTGATGATCGCGCTGGCGGCCTGGGTGGTGACGCTGCCGGGTGCCGGCGCCGGCTACGCCTTCTTCCTCTCGCCGGATCTGGGGACGATGGTCGACAACGCCGGGAGCATCATCCCCTTCGCCGTCGGGCAGGCGTTTTTCACCCTCTCGCTGGGGATGGCGATCATGATCACCTACTCCTCGTACGTCGGCGAGGACGACAACCTCGTCTTCGACGGCGGGATCATCGTCGTGATGAACACGCTGGTCGGCGTGCTGGCCGGACTGGTCGTGTTCCCGATCCTGCTGACGATCGACTACCAGATCACGGCGACGACCGGCGGGCCGGGGGCGCTGTTCGTCGCCACCGCCTCGGGCTTTAGCTCCGTCCCGTTCGGTCGGCTGTTCGGGGTCGTCTTCTTCGGCGTCGTGCTCATCGCGGCGCTGTCCTCGGCGATCAGTCTCCTCGAAGTCAGCGTCGCCTGGGCCAACGACAACTTCGGCGTCTCCCGGCCCGTGCTGGCGACCGGGATCGGCGTCGGCCTGTTCGTCCTGGGACTGCCCTCGGCGTGGGACACCGCCTGGCTGACCTGGTTCGACAACTTCGCCTACCAGCTGTTCCTCCCGTTGTCGGCGCTGCTGGTCGTCGTCTTCGTCGGCTGGGTGCTTGGCGAGGAGGCCGTCGCAGAACTCCGACAGGGGACCGGCGGGCTGGGCTGGTTCGGTCCGGTGTGGCTGTGGGCACTCCGGCTGGTCGTCGTCGCCGGCATCCTCGCGACACTCGGACTGGGCGTCGAGACGATGTTCCTGGGCGAGGACCCCGCCGTCGTCCAGCCGTTCTGACAGCTCCCGTCCCGTCAGTCTTTTCGTCGTCCGTACGGACCGGGGGACAATGACCAGAGCGACCTGGCGGACCAGAGTCGGCTTCGTGCTCGCCGCCGTCGGCAGCGCCGTCGGTCTGGGGAACATCTGGCGGTTCCCCTGGCTGACCGCACAGAACGGCGGCGGCGCGTTCCTGTTGTTGTATCTGCTCGTCGTCGTCCTCGTCGGCGTCCCGGGGCTGCTGGGCGAGATGGTGATCGGCCGGCGGAGTGGGCGGAACCCGGTCGGCGCCTTCGGCGCACTGTGCGGGGATCGCTGGCGCCCGCTGGGCGGGCTGGCCCTGTTCGCGTCGGTCGTCGTCCTCTCGTTTTACTCCGTGGTCGGCGGCTGGATTCTGCGGTACACCCTCGCCAGCGCGACCGGCGCGTACTTCTCGGCCCCCCAGGAGTACTTCGCGGCGATCGATTACGGCGTCGGTGCCGCGGGTTTTCACGCCCTGTTCCTGCTGGCGACGGCGGCCGTCGTCTACGTCGGCGTCGACCGCGGCATCGAGGTAGCGACGACGGTGATGGTCCCGGGGATCGTCCTCATGCTCGGTGGGCTGGCCGTCTGGGCGGGGACCCTCGACGGGGCCACGGGCGGCTACGAGTTCTACCTCTCGCTCGATCTGAGCTACCTGCGGGCGAACTTCTTCGATGTCCTGGGAGCCGCGGCGGGACAGGCGCTGTTTACCCTCTCGGTGGGCGCAGGCGCGATGTTGACCTACGCTTCGTATCTCGGTGAGGACCGATCGCTGGCCGCGGACGGCACCCTCATCGCCGGGCTCAACACCGGTATCGGCGTGTTGGCCGGGCTCGTCATCTTCCCGCTGTTGTTCTCGCTGGGCGTCGATCCGGGCGCCGGCGGCCCGGGCGCGCTGTTTATCAGCCTCGCCGGTGCGTTCGCCGACTTGCCCTACAGCAACCTCGTCGGCGTCGCGTTCTTCGGCGTCGTGTTGCTGGCTGCGCTGTCCTCGTCGATCAGCATCTACGAGGTGCTGGTCTCGTATCTGGTCGACGAGCACGGAGCGTCCCGGGGGGGAGCGACCGCCGCCGTCGGCACGCTGTTTCTCGTCACGGGGTCCGGTGCGGCACTGTCGCCGTCTCTGTTTACGCTGCTGGCCGACACGATCGCCAACCTCGCGCTCACCGCGGGGCTGCTCGGGTTCTTGCTGTTCGACGGCTGGGTGCTGGGACGGCTCGCCCTGGAGGAGTACGAACTGGGAGCGGGTCGCATCGCGACGCTGGCGGGGCGCCCGTGGTTCGTCGCAATCGCAGTGATTCTGCCGCTCTTTCTGGCGTTTACGTTCGTCACGGGGATCGGCGGTGTAGTCGGTGTCACGCCGACCGCTGGACAGGCCGGTGCGATCGCCGTCGCCGCCGTCGGGGGCTGTATCGCGCTGTTCTCGCGGCGGAGCCGGGCGTAGCTCAGTCGGCCTCGAACGCCCGGACCTCGCCGTCGATCTCGAAGTGGTTCACGTCGGGTTCGTAGCCAGGGCGGAGCCGCCGGCGGTCGACGGAGTCGCTCCCGATGACGGCGAAGCCGACGAAGATGGTGAGGAACCCGACGACAGCCGTCGGGGGGATGGTCTCGTCAAGCAGCGCCCACCCGCCCAGCGTCGAGACCGCCGGAACGACGTAGAACACCAGGTTCGCCCGGATCGCACCGACCTCGTCGAGCAGTCCGAAGTAGGCGATGTAGGCGACTGCGCCGGCGAACACGCCGACGTAGCCAAGCGCCAGCAGGCCGGGGACCGTCCACACCACGGCGGTGATCGACTCGCCGGCCGCGACGCTCAGCCCGTGGTTCAACGCCGACGCCAGCGGGAGTGCCCAGGCGACCCGGACGGTACTGGAGAGGCTGCTGTCGGCCCAGCGGATGAGGACGCTCCCGAGCGCAGCGGCTACGGCGGCGACGAAGAGGACGAGTTGCCCCAGGCCGCCGTCGGCGAGCATCGCCGGGTCCGGGTCGACGACCAGCGCGACCCCGAGCAGGCCGACGACCATTCCGACCGCACCGCGACGGGAGAGCCGTTCGGTCGAGAGCAGGAGTGCGGCGAACACCGGCGTCAGGATCGGGTTCAGGCTGAAGACGATCGCGGCGACGGCACTGGTCGCGGACTGCTGGCCGACGAACAGGAGCGCATTGGTCAACCCGATCGCGAGCAGCCCGGTGACACCGATTCCGAGGAGGTCACCGCGAGTCCGCGGGAGCAGGTCGGCCCGGGACCGGGTCGCGAGGACGTACACCGCCAGCGCCAGCGCGGCGATGTCGAACCGCAACGCGACGAACAGCAGCGGCGGGAAGTAGTCTAAGCCCGCCTTCACGGCGACGAAGGTCCCGCCGAACAGCACGCTCGCGGCGACAGCGAGTCCGAGAACACGGCGTGAGATCATCCGGACACCTCCAGCAGGGAGTCTCCGGACACGACCGGAGAGAACGACCAAAACAGCATAACGTAGACCATGCTCATCACGTTCGATAAGAGGGCCTCTATGGGCATAAGGTCGTCCAGAAACCCTTACGCGCCGGGAAACGCCGACTCGGGGTTCCCGGTCCGGCACGGTGTGAAATTCTTTCACGGTGCGAAAACCCTTTGCCCGGCGGGGCGGAACGAGCGCCCATGGAATCCGCGCTGGAGGAGATCGAGTTCCTGGCGCTGTCGCCCAACCGGGTGACGGTGCTGTCGGCCCTGGCTACGGGCCACCACACTCGGAGCGAACTCGCGGATCGTACGGGGGCCTCACAGGCGACACTCGGTCGCATTCTCGCCGACTTCGAGGACAGAGCGTGGGTCCGCCGCCGGGACGGGGGGTACGTCGCGACCGCGACCGGCCGACTGGTCGCCGACGGGTTCGAGGAGTTGGTCGGGATCGTCGAGACCGAACAGGACCTCCGGGGGATCGTCGATTATCTGCCGACAGCGGCGATCGACTTCGACCTGCGGGAACTGGCCGACGCGACGATCACGACGCCGACACAGACCCGCCCGAACGCGCCCCTCCAGCGGCTGCTCGGGATGCTCGCGGACGCCGACACCGTCTCCGCGTTCTCGCATACGTTCAACGATCAGAGCCTCGGGGCCGTCCAGGAGCAGGTCGTCGAGCGCGGCCAGAGCTTCCGCGGTGTCTTCTCGCGGACGGCGATCGAAGCGCTCGCCGACGACCCCCGACTCCGGGACCACCTCCGGACGCTCTTGAGTGCAGACAGCGCCACGGTCAGGATTCGAGACGAGCGGATTCCGCTGGCAGCGATGGTGACCGACGACACCGTCTTCCTCCTGTTACGTGACACGGACGGCATCCTGCGGGCCGGCATCGACACCGACGCCGCGGCCGTTCGGGCGTGGGCCGACGAGACCTTCGAGCACTACTGGGCGACGGCGACACCGCTGGCGGCGAGCGATCTGGAGTCGTGACCGGACCCGAGAACGGCGTCCCGTCGGACTACCGGACCCGCCACACGTCGTCGCCCGGGAGGAACCGGCCGAGTTCGGCTTCCTGTCGGTAGTCGGTCGCGAGTAGCGCGGTGAGGGCGGCGACGAGGGCGTCCTCGTCGGCGTCGGTCCACTCGCGGGGGTCTTTGATCGGGTAGACGAGCCAGCCACTGCCACGGACCTCCGTCGCGTGCAGGGCCTCCATATCGACGGAATCGGCCGGTTCGGCGGTCATGTTCGCGAAGACGTGCCTGGTCGCGCGCTCGCCGACCGGGAGCAGGACGTGAGAGGTGATCGCCCGAACCTCGGTGTCGAACATCGGTTCGTGGTCCGCGTAATCGTCGGCGGTCGGGTTGCGGTCGCCACAGAGGAACAGATAGGAGAGGTACGTCTTGTCGACGGTCGGCGGCGTCCCCGTCTCCGCTAACAGGCCGCCGGCAAGCAGCGCCCGCTGGAGGCGCTCGGCGGCAGGGGTTCCGGTGAAGGGAATACCCGATTCGCTGCCGCCGTGGACCCGAGGGTTGTCTCCGATGACGTGAAAGTCGGCGTTGGCGTCGCCGTAGCCCGGGACGAACGGCTCACACGGCGCGTCGAAACCGAATGGGTTGTGCTGCGTTGCCGTGATGTTTTTCACACGGGGTGGAAGGTCGTACCCCCTCAAAACTCCGGCGGTTCGAACGCTCACGGTCGTTCCGGTGGGACTTCGATCCCGGCGGCGCGGGTAACGCTTTTCTCACCGGCCCCCGACAGCGCGGATATGTTCGGGTCCACGAGCCGTGATGTCGAATGAGCCACGACGACCGCGTCGAGGACCTCCGCGAGCGCAAGGAGGCCGCCGAGCGGGGCGGCGGCGAGGAGCGCATCGAGGCACAGCACGACCGGGGGAAACTCACCGCCCGCGAGCGGATCGACTACTTCCTGGACGACGAGACGTTCGTCGAGATCGACGCCTTGCGCGAACACCGCTCGACGAACTTCGACATGGACGACAACCACGTCCCGGGCGACGGCGTCGTCGTCGGCTACGGCCAGGTCGATGGCCGCCGGGTGTACGTCTTCGCCCACGACTTCACGGTCTTTGGCGGATCGCTCGGGGAGGCGTTCGCCCAGAAGGTCTGTAAGGTGATGGACCAAGCCATCGAGAACGGCGCGCCCATCGTCGGGCTGAACGATTCGGCCGGCGCCCGCATCCAGGAAGGGATCGACTCGCTGGCGGGCTACGCCGACATCTTCCACCGGAACCAGCAGGCCAGCGGCGTCGTCCCGCAGATATCGGCGATCATGGGGCCGTGTGCCGGGGGAGCGGTGTACTCGCCGGCGATCACCGACTTCGTCTACATGGTCGAGGAGACCAGCCACATGTTCATCACCGGCCCGGACGTGATCGAGACGGTCACCGGCGAGGAGGTCGGCTTCGACGAACTCGGTGGCGCGAAGACCCACGCCAGCGAGTCCGGCGTCGCCCACTTCACCGCCGCCGACGAGAAGGCCGCGATGGACGAGATCCGCTATCTGCTCTCCTTTCTCCCCCAGAACAACGTCGAGGACCCGCCCAGCGTGGACTCCTGGGACGACCCCGACCGGCGGGACGACTCGCTGGTCGAGACGGTCCCCGACGCCCCACAGAAACCCTACGATATGCACGACGTGATCGGGGGCGTCCTCGACCAGGACTCCTTTTTCGAGGTCGCGGAGGCCTTCGCCCGCAACATCCTCACCGGGTTCGCCCGCCTTGACGGCCACGCCGTCGGCGTCGTCGCCAACCAGCCCCGTGTCAACGCCGGGACCCTGGACATCGACGCCTCCCGGAAGGCGGCACGGTTCGTCCGCTTCTGTGACGCGTTCAACATCCCGATCGTCACGTTCGTCGACGTGCCCGGGTTCATGCCCGGCAAGGACCAGGAACGCAACGCCATCATCAACCACGGCGCGAAACTCCTCTACGCGTTCTCGGAGGCAACGGTCCCGTTGCTGACAGTCATCACGCGCAAGGCCTACGGCGGCGCCTACGACGTGATGGCCTCGAAACACATCGGCGCGGACGTGAACTACGCCTGGCCGACCGCCGAGATCGCGGTGATGGGGCCACAGGGGGCGGTCAACGTCCTCTACGACGACGAACTCGAATCCGCCGAGGACGTCGAGGCCCGGCGGCAGGAACTCATCGACGAGTACCGCGACGCGTTCGCGACCCCCTACATCGCGGCCAAGCGCGGGTTCGTCGACGACGTCCTCGAACCACAGGAGACACGGCCGCGGCTGATCGCCGATCTGGAGCTACTCCGGGGGAAACGAGCGGACCAACCCGACCGCAAACACGGTAACATCCCACTGTAACCATGGCGACAGAGACAGACACCGACGGCGAGGTATCGGCCGAGACGGACACCGAGACGGCAGTCGACGGCGACCTGGTCGAGTCCGTCACGAGCCAGGTTCCGGACGCCTCCACCGAGGAGGCGGCCGCGATTGCGGTCGCCATCGGCGCCCATCTGGCCGACCGGGAACGGGCCGCAGCGGCCGCGGCCGCCGCCACATCCCAGTCCGAGGAGACCTGGGACGGGGAGGAGTGGCGCTTCTCCGAGCGGGTCAGCGCGACCCAGCAACGCCACGTTCGGGTCCCCGGGGAGACGCCGACCGATCCCTGGACTGCGGCGGGGCGAACCGACCGGATGTAGTCAGTTCGGTCCGGAGCCACCGAGGATCGCACCGAGAGGGTCGTAGGCCCCGGCCAGGAGCCGTTCGGTGACCCATCCCGTAGCGCGTGCGAGTCCGTTGAGGGCGTTCAGCGTCGCCAGCGAGAGGAGGAGCCCGGCGACAGCCACAACCAGTGCCTCCGGCAGCGTCCGGACCCGCCAGTAGCCGACGCTGACGACCGCGTTGACACCGACCAACAGGTTGTTCCAGACGACGTACAGCGCCGGGTGAAACTCCACCGGACGGTCGGTCGGGATGCCGACGTACACCGCCGGATCACCGTAGTGCAGCGGCACGAGCACCATCGCAAGCCCCGTCGATAGCGCCGAGGCCAGCAGTATCAGCGTCACGATTCCGACGCCGAACTTCAGTACCAAGTACGCGAGCGGCGTCCACGTCCGGGGATCGATAAACAGCGACGCCACACGTTCGCGGGCTGTCTCGCCCGACAGAGCGGTTCGGGCCTCGATATCGCGGCCGAGCAGCGTCGTCGTGAGACGGCGCTCGATGCCGGCGAGGGCCAGACAGACGACCGCGGTCGCGGCCAGGATGGCCACACCGATCAAAACGACGGACAGACCGAGCCCGAACCCCACGCCGAAACTGACGACGAAGACGTACACGAACCCGGTGGGAAACGCCAGCAGCAGGTACAGGAGGTTTCGGTAGGTCTGTGGCCGGACCGGTGCACCGACGAACCGTCGCGCTCCGCGGGAGAGGGTCGCGGGATCGACAGCGGGAGCCATCCGTTCCCCCTGGTCACCGAACGAACATAAATATCGACGGTCGTGTAGCGAGTGCCGACGCGAATCCCGCGTTCCGGTCGACGGCGTGTGCCTCGACCATCCGGACCGACCCCCGTCACAGCGAGCGGACGGTCACGTCGCCGGTCGAGGACTCGATGCGAAGCGTCGGCCCGCCCTCCCCGAGGACGCCACGGAACGACTCTCCGGGGTCGTCCTGCTCGGTCTCGCCGTCCGACAGCGGGAGTCCGGTCAGTTCCACGTCGCCGGTCGAGGACTGGACGACGAGCGTCGCGTCCAGGTCCGGGGCCACGTGTGCGGTCACGTCGCCGGTGTTGGCGTCGACGGTCGTCTCGCCGTCGATCGCGGGGACGTCGACAGAGACATCACCGGTGTTCGTCGACGCTCCGGCCAGGACGTCCGGCGATCGAACCTCGACATCGCCGGTGTCGGATTCGGCGCTGACTGTACCGCCGCCGCGGCGTACCCGGACGTCGCCGGTGTTCGCCTCGGCCCGCAGGTCACCGGTGACATCGGTCGCTTGGATATCGCCGACGGAAGTTGTTACCTCGCCAACAGCCAGTGACGCGGGAACTTCGGCGTCGATGTCCAGCGACGGCCGACTGGTGAAGAACCCGGTGGTCCCGCTCCACTGGGACGAGAGAGAGAGTTGGCCGTTCTCCCGGGTCGTCTCCAGGGTCAACTCCGTGACGTCCGTGCCGACGGAACTGGCTTGCTTGACGGCGCGGACGTGGAGGTCCTCGCGGTCGGTGCCGCGCAGCGTCACGTCCCCGGTCTCGGTTTCGACTGTCAGAGTGGTCGCGTCACGGACTGTGATCGTCTCTGTCGACTCCGTCCGTTTCCCGACGAACGGGGTCGTCCCGCTACAGCCGGCAGCGGCAGTCAGGGCGGTGAGGGCAGTGCCGGCGAGGAACCGCCGGCGCGTTACGTCGCTGGTCACACGTAGTCGTTATCGGCATCGCCCCTTCAACACCGGCTGCCCGTTGCAGGCCTGACAACCGCTCGACAGATTTATTTATCTGTTCGCTGCTGTCGTATCAGACGACTGATTTCGGGAGTCCGCATAGTTTTATGGGCCGACTCTCAGTATGACGGGACATGTTCGACAAGGTGCTCGTCGCCAACCGCGGGGAGATCGCGGTACGCGTCATGCGTGCGTGCGAGGAGCTGGGCATCGGGACAGTGGCGGTGTACTCCGAGGCAGACAAGGATTCGGGGCACGTGCGGTATGCCGACGAGGCGTACAACGTCGGGCCGGCTCGGGCCGCCGACTCGTATCTCGATCAGGAGGCGATCGTCGACGCCGCGAAACAGTCCGGCGCCGACGCGATCCACCCCGGCTACGGCTTCCTCGCCGAGAACGCGTCGTTCGCCCGGACGGTCGAGGACACCGAAGGCGTGAAATGGATCGGCCCGACCGGCGACGCCATGGAGGCCTTAGGTGAGAAGACGAAGGCCCGCAAGATCATGCAATCGGCGGACGTTCCGATCGTCCCCGGGACGACAGATCCCGTCGACGATCCCGAGGAAGTCGTCGAGTTCGGGGAGGAACACGGCTTCCCGGTCGCGATCAAAGCCGAAGGTGGCGGCGGCGGCCGCGGGATGAAGATCGTCCACGATCCCGAAGAGGCCGAAGAACAGCTCGAATCGGCGAAACGCGAAGGCGAGGCCTACTTCTCGAACGACTCCGTCTATCTCGAACGGTTCCTGGAGAACCCCCGTCACATCGAGATCCAGATCCTCGCGGACCACCACGGCAACGTCAGACATCTCGGCGAGCGCGACTGTTCGCTCCAGCGACGACACCAGAAAGTCATCGAAGAAGGGCCGTCGGCCGCTCTCTCCGAGGAGCTTCGGGAGAAAATCGGCGAATCAGCCCGCCGCGGCGTCCGGCAGGCCGACTACTACAACGCGGGGACCGTCGAGTTCCTCGTCGAGGAAGACACCGAGCGCGAGGCTGACGAGGTGCTCGGCCCGGAGACGAACTTCTACTTCCTGGAAGTCAACACCCGCATCCAGGTCGAGCACTGCGTCACCGAGGAGATCACCGGGATCGACATCGTGAAGTGGCAGATAAAGGTCGCACAGGACGAGACGATCCCCTTCGCCCAGGACGACATCGGGATCGACGGCCACGCAATGGAGTTCCGCATCAACGCCGAGAACGCCGCCGAGGACTTCGCGCCGGCAAACAGCGGCTCCCTGGAGACCTACGACCCGCCCGGCGGGATCGGTGTCCGGATGGACGACGCGCTCCGACAGGGCGACGACCTGGTGACCGACTACGACTCGATGATCGGAAAGCTCATCGTCCACGGCTCGGACCGCCAGGAGGTCATCGAGCGCGGGAAACGCGCGCTGGCGGAGTTCGACGTCGAGGGGTTCCCGACGGTGATCCCGTTCCACCGGCTGATGCTCACCGACGAGAAGTTCGTCGCCTCGACACACACGACGAAGTACCTCGACAACCACCTCGACCGATCGCGCATCGAGGAAGCCCAGGAGAAGTGGGGGACGACGACCGAGAGCGAGGCCGACGAGGACGAAGAGGTCGTCGAACGCGAGTTCACCCTGGAAGTCAACGGGAAGCGCTTCGAGGTCGAACTCGAAGAACGGGGCGCCCAGCCGATCCAGGTCGGCGACGTCGATCTGGAAGACGGCGGCGACCAGCCCCAGCGCCCACAGGCCGGCAGCGACTCGGACGGTGGTGGCGGCGGCGCAAGCGCCGAAGGACAGGAGGTCACTGCCGAGATGCAGGGGACGATCCTCTCGGTCGAGGTCGAGGCCGGCGACGAGGTTGAGTCCGGCGACGTCCTCTGTGTGCTCGAAGCGATGAAGATGGAAAACGACATCGTCGCCGAACGCGGCGGGACGATCAACGAGATCGCCGTCGGCGAGGGCGACTCCGTCGACATGGGCGATCTGCTGTTCGTCATCGGGTGACGGTCGGCTCCCGTCTGCTTTTTACTGTCGGCTGTCGTATCCGGGTCCATGCAGGAGACGCGCCATCGAGTCCTCGACGCCCTCGCCGCGGGTCCGGCCTCGGGACCGGCGCTGGCCGACGAGTTGGATATCTCACGCGCTGCGGTCTGGAAACACGTCGAGGCGCTCCGCGAGGAGGGGTTCGAGATCGAGAGCGTCGACGACGGGTACGAACTGACCCGCGTCCCCGAGTTCGGTGGCACAGCCGTCGAGTACGGACTCGACGCGCCCTTCGAGATCGACTCTCACGACAGCATCCCGAGTACGAACGCACGGGCACGCGATCTCGCGGCCGACGGCGCCGAGGACGTGGTCGTGCTGGCCGACGAACAGACCGGCGGTCGTGGCCGTCTCGACCGCGAGTGGACCTCACCCAGCGGGGGTATCTGGCTCTCGGTCCTCTGCCGGCCGGACGTGCCGATGGCCCACGCGCCGGTGTTCACGCTCGCTGCGGCAGTCGCGGTCACCCGCGCAGCCCGCGAGGCCGGTGTCGACGCCCGCATCAAGTGGCCCAACGACGTGGTCGTCGACGGGCGGAAACTGGTCGGCATCCTCACCGAGATGGAGGGCGAAGCCGACCGCGTCTCCTGGGTCGTCGTCGGGATGGGGATCAACGCCAACGTCGACCCTGACTCCCTCCCGACGGACGCCGACCCGACGAGTCTCCGGCACGAACGTGGCGACCCCATCGACCGCCGGGTGTTCACACAGCGAGTGCTCGAAGCGTTTCACGACCTCCGGAGCGACATCGACAGCGTGCTCCCGGCCTGGCGCGAGCACGCGACGACGCTGGGCCAGCGTGTCCGCGTCGAGACAGCCGACGGACCGGTCGAAGGCGAAGCCGTCGACATCCGGTTTCCCGGGGCACTCGTCGTCGACACCGACGACGGCGAGGTGACCGTCACCGCCGGGGACTGCGACCATCTGCGTCCGGTCTGAGGTCACTCAATAGCGATTTCACGGGGTTGGGCCGGTGGCTCCGGACTGGTCGCCCCGACGGGAACGGTGACAACGGGAATCCGGGAGCCACGGATCACGGTCTCGGCGACCGACCCGAGCAACAGGCGGTCGATCCCGGCCCGACCATGTGTTCCCATGACGATCACGTCACAGTCGTGGGTGCTCGCGTACTCGCCGATCCGGGTACTGGGCCGCCCATCGACGATAGCCCGTTCGACCGGAACGTCCCCTGCCAACCGCTCGACGGCGTCGATCGCACGCTCCCCCTCCGTCTGGAACAGCTCGGTGACGCCTTCCCAGGTCATGTCCGCCGGCAGCGTGGAGAACCGGCCGGTGTCGGCGACGTACAGCGCGTGGATCTCGGCGTCGTGTGTCTCCGCCAGCGCCACGGCGTGACGGACGACCTCGTCCATCCCCGCGGTCCCGTCGGTCGGGAGGAGAATCCTGTTGTACATGAGGAATAGTTAGTAATACTACTGCTTAGGCGTTTGGTACTCGATACCGAATACCACTACCTACTCCAGTTCGGCTTCGAGGTCCGCGACCTCTTGGTCGATGTCGCTCATTTCGGCTTCGAGACGGCGTTCGAACTCCTCGTCGGTGAGTTCGCCGCGTTTGTACCGCTCGGTGAGTCGGTCGACCGAATCTGTCGGCTCCGTAGTGGCTCCGCCGGCGCTCTCGATCGGGTCTTCCGGTTCGGTCTCGTCGCTGGCGATCAACGAGACGAGCCTGTAGACCAGGTACGCCCCACCGCCGAACAGGAGGACGGTGACGAGCAGTCCGAGCAGCGCTGCCAGGAGGTTCTGGAGGAACGCGAGGACGACGGTGGCGACGACGAGTGCAGCGACCACCACGACCGTCCCGAGGACCAGTTTTCCGAGCGTTCCGACTCCGCGGTCTGTCGAGGGCATCTCAGGCTGGCCTACGGGTGCCGGCCGGATAAACTCGGCTACGCGTCCGCGAGGACAACGCGGTCGACGTCGTCGACGCCGGCCCGGCGAACCAGCGCGCGGACGGGGTTTTGCGCGCCCGCGAGATTGTCGGTGTCCCCGTCGAGGGTGAACAGGCGTGCCGGTCGACCAGGCTCGATCACACCACAATCGAGTCCGGCGATCTCGGCGCCGTTGACCGTCGCCATCCGGAGCACTTCACGGGCGGAGAGGTCGTACAGCATCTCGGTGACCGCCATCTCGCGGAACATCGAGGGGCTGTTGAGCATCACGTTGTCGGTCCCCAGCGCGACCGTCGTCCGTTCGGCCAGCGCTTCGACCGGCGGTTTCCCGACCCCAGTCGAGAGGTTCGACCGCGGGCAGACGACGATCGGGATATCGCTATCGGCGACCCGATCGAGGTGCAACCCCGTTGCGTGGACCATGTGGACGAGAAAGTCCGGGTCGAGATCGAGTGCCGGATTGATGTCGGAGGCGTCGACCTCGCCGGCGTGGATGCCGAAGCGTTTCCCCGCCTGCCGGGTCGCTCGACGCTCGGCGCCGAACTCGTCGTCGTTGGCACCGCTGGCGCCGAACCCGTCGGCCGCTTCCATCGCGTCGACGGTCTCCCGGCCGAGGAGAACGCTCCGGAGCGACGAGTCCGTCAGCGCCGCTTTGATCGCACTCACCCCTTCGACACCGCCCTCTCGGAACTCGACGAACGCTCCCGTTCCGGACCGCTCCATGAACGAGAGCGTTCGGTCCATCCCGTCGATCAACTCCTCCGTGCTTGCGGCCCGGAGAAGCCGGTGTTTCAGTCCGTCCGGCGGCGCGACGAGTTCTTCGAGCGTCAGTCCCTCGCCGGCTTCCTTCGCGATGGAGTCGCCGATGTGCGTGTGGGCGTTGACGAACGCCGGACAGACGACGGCGTCGCTATCGACGGCGGCCTCCTCGACCGCTTCGATCTCGCCGGCCTCGACGACGACACGCCCCTCGATGGGTTCGAAGTCGCGCCCGCGGAGGATCGTTCCTTCCAGAATCACGGCTACTGGTGTGTCCGACAGTCAGTTAAACTCGTCGAGGGTCGCGTGGATTCCGGTACGGACATCCCTGACCCGGGCGCCGTCGATATCTAGTCCGAGTTCGCGGATCGCGGCTTCGCCGACACGTTCGTTCGACGACGGGGGGGCGTAGACGCCGAGTCGCCATTGGTCGCGCTGTGCTGCCCGGAGCGCACTGACCAGCGTCGACTGCTCGCCTAACTGCCGGACTTCGCCGTTGACGAGGACGCGACTCGTCGACTCCGTCATCGAAGGTTCGGCGGCCACGTCGACCAGGACCGCGTCGGTATCGACGTCCGCCACCGCCGCGATCTTGTCTTCGAGGGCGCGGATGTCCCGGTGATCGGCGTCGAGTAGGTCCTGTGGGACGGCAGAATACTCCGCCCAGACGGCCCGTTTGTACAAATTTCGGCAGCTCAACCGGTCGGCGTACGCCTCGGTCTCGTCACACTGGCGGAGCCGCACTAACAGATCGTTGTCGTCCCATCGCCGGAGGTCGTGTGCCGTCCAGTTGGTCGCGGTCAGCAACCGTTCGGTCCCGCGGCGCAACATCGTCTTGGCGATGCGGGCGACGTGGTGCTGATAGACGGTCGGGTTCATCAGCGCCCGGGCGAGCAACAGCGATTCGGCGGCCTGGACGTTGCCCTCGTCGAGGACGAGTTCGCCGTCGACCAGTCGGAGTTCCCGGATGAGCCGCTCGTGGTCGATGGTCCCGTAGGGAACGCCGGTGTGGTGGGCGTCACGGACCAGATAGTCCATCCGGTCGACGTCGAGTTCACCCGAGACCAGTTGCCCGAGGTCGCCGTCGCCGGCGACGAGGTCGGCGACTCGGTCGGGATTGAGCCCGTGTTCGCTGAGGACCCGTGCGACCGGGCCGCTGTCGATGAGTTCGTGGACATCGTCGTGGTATTTCCCCGTGTGCCGGTGGACGACGTGTTCGACGTTGTGGCTGTACGGGGAATGGCCGATGTCATGGAGCAACGCCGCGGCCCGGACGCGTTCGGCCTGCCGACCCTCGATCCCGAGATGACCGAGTGCCTGATCGGCGAGATGGTACACCCCCAGTGAGTGCTCGAATCGGGTGTGGTTGGCCGACGGGTAGACCAGTGTGACCGTGCCGAGCTGGGAGATGTGACGGAGGCGCTGGACGGGCGGCGTCTCCAGCAACGCTTCGGCAACGCCCTCGACCGCGATGTGGTCGTGGACGCTGTCCTTGATCGTTGTCATCGTGCGCGCATACGCCGGCTCCGGTGAAAACAATTCGGCTAGCCCACACGAGCGATGTCGGCCAGCACCTCCACGAGATCGGCCTTCTCGGCGTTGCCGGCATGGACCGCGTCGAGTGGTTCCCGCCCCATCGACTCGACCGTCTCGATAGCCCGGTGTGGCCCGTAGTCACGGTTGTAGACGAGCCAGGCGGCAAGCACCTGGCCCGTCCGTCCGATACCGGCGAGACAGTGGACGACGACTCGCTCCTCGTGTTCCCGTGCGTCGGCCAGGAACGGCAGTATCTCCCCGCTGAGTTGCTCTTGTGGAACGAGATGGTGATCCGGGACCGGGCTGTGACAGACGTTCTCGGCCCCGAACGCCGACCGGTACCGGTCGAGATTCGAGCCGCCCGTATCGAGTTGTCGGCCGGGAAGCAGACAACAGATCCGCGCTACCTCCCGGTCGCGGAGCGTCTCGATCCAGTCGTCGAGGGCGTCGGCGTGTGAACCCGCGGAGTGCCAACCGGGGGCACAGGCCCCGTAGACGAACGTTTCGTCGGGGGCCGCCGGGGCAAAACGATGTGCATCCATCGGTCGGTTTCGCTGCTATACGAGATATGTGAGGGTACTAACTTGAATCTGCCCCCCGGTTCTCAGGGATGATTCTGCAAACGACGTGGCGGAGGACCACGTTTATACCGACACTACCCCGTACGTCGGCGTATGGTGACGTTCCTCGCCGGCGGGACAGGGACACCGAAACTGCTGGCCGGTGCCGACGGCGTCTTCCCACCGCAGGAGACGACCGTGGTAGCCAACACCGGCGACGACATCGAACTCGGTGGCCACCTGATCTGCCCGGACCTCGACACTGTGTTGTTCCTGGGCGGCGACGACCTGGACCGTGAGACCTGGTGGGGTCGTGCCGATGATACGACCGAGACACACGACGAACTCCACCGACTCGCCGACGCCGCCGACCTGGAGACCGGTCCGCGTTACCTCCCGGCCGAACGACAGACCGCGGGCCGTGCTATCGCCCGCTGGCGACGCTTCTCCGGGGTCGCCGAGTTCATGCTCATCGGTGATCGTGACCGAGCGGTCCACCTCACGCGGACCGCACTGCTGGACGAAGGGGAGTCGTTGACCGCAGTCACGCGAACGCTTGCCGACGCGTTCGACCTCGACCGGACGCTCCTGCCGATGAGCGACGATCCGGTCGCGACCATCGTCCACACGCCGTCGGGACCGATGCACTTCCAGGAGTGGTGGGTCGCACGGAACGGCGAACCACCGGTCGAAGATGTCGAGTTCCGCGGTTCCGCAGAGGCCGATCCGACCGACGCCGTCTTGGCTGCCCTGGACGGCCCAGTAGTGATCGGCCCGTCGAATCCGGTCACCTCTATCGGCCCGATGCTGGCGATCGATGACATCGAGCGGGCACTCCACGGGACGACCGTCGTTGCCGTCTCGCCGTTCGTCGGCGACGAGGTGTTCTCCGGCCCGGCCGCGGACCTGATGGCAGGGACCGGGGTCGAACCGAGCACCGCCGGTGTCGCCGCCTCCTATCCATTCGCCGACGCTTTCGTCCTCGACGAGGCCGATCCGACGGAACTCGATCGGCCGGTCGTCCGGACGGACACGACGCTCGATGGCCCCACGGACGCGGCCCGCGTGGCACGCGCCGTCGACCGGGCACTGGAGGTGGCCTGATGTTCCGGCCACGCGTCGCGCTGGCGAGCCTGAGCGGTGAATCCGACGCCGGGTGGGCCCGTAGCGTCGCCGAACACGTCGGCTGTGCGTTCCTGGGCGGCATCGCCCTCGACGAGGCGACACGGGATGCCGCCCGTCAGTTGGTCGATCGCGACCGGAACGAGTTTCTCCCGGACGATCCGGTCTCGTTCGTCGACGAACAGCTCGGGGCGCTCGAACCCACCCCAGTCCGACCGGGATTCAACGTCCGGAGCGCGTCAGTCGAGCCCGTCCGTCGCGTCGGGGCCGTCTGTCGCGACCACGACGCGATCCTCGAACTGAACGCCCACTGCCGGCAAAGCGAGATGTGTGCGGCCGGCGCCGGCGAATCGCTTCTCCGGAACACCGACCGCCTCGAAGAGCAGGTCTCGGAAGCCACTGCGTCGGGGGCGACAGTCTCCGTGAAGGTCCGGGCCGGGGTCGACGGCGTCGATCTGGTCTCGGTGGCACAAATAGTGGAGGGTGCCGGCGGTGACATCCTCCACGTCGACGCGATGGACTCCGAGGGGGTCGTGGCACCGGTCACGGACGCGACCGACCTGTTCGTGATCGCCAACAACGGCGTCCGCGACCAGGAAACTGTTCGGGAGTATCTCGGCTACGGCGCCGACGCCGTCAGCGTCGGTCGTGCCAGCAACGACCGTGAAATCCTTCGGGACGTGCACGCAGCCGTCGACGCACAGCAGCGAGGAGTCGTCCGATGACGGCGCGATCCATCGCCCAGGACGCCGAGCTCGCGCTCCTGTTGGAGGTCACCGGGACCCCGAAACCGGGCAACGTCGACCGGAACCACGACCACGACGATCTGCGGTTCGAGCACTTCATGGCCGGCGCTGTCGGCGCGCGTCCGGGTCTGGAACGGGCGGCCGATGGCGAGCGGGTCGGTCGTGTCTTCGAGCGCGCCGTCGCCGGGATGGTCGAGCAATCGGCCGGGAACACGCAGTTCGGTGCGCTGTTGCTCCTGGCGCCGCTTGTCGCGGCGGCCCACGACGCCGCGCTGACACCGACCGGCACGGACGAAGTGGTGAGGGCGACGACCGTCGCGGACGCGGCGGAGTTCTATCGTTCGTTCGAGCACGTCGACGTTGCGGTCGGCGATCCGCCATCGGGCCTGGAGCCACTGGATGTCAGACGTGGCTCGGCAGCGATCCCGGCCATCGAGGAGCGGGCGCTAACTCTGTACGACGTAATGGAGCGCAGTGCCGACGTGGACGGGGTTGCCGCTGAATGGGTCAGCGGGTTCGAGCGTGTGTTCGGAGCCGCTGAGCGGATCATCGACGGAGACGACCCCGTTCCCGACAGAGCGGCGACAGTGTTCCTCGAACTACTGGCCGAAGAGCCGGACACGTTCGTGGTGAAACAGTCGGACCGCGAGACCGCCGAGACGGTCCAGCAGCGAGCGCAGGCGGTCCTCGACGGCCAGGAGAGCGCGGCCGAACTGGCGGACGAATTCCTCGACCGCGGAATCAACCCCGGGACGACCGCCGATCTGGTGGCCGGTGCGCTGTTCGTCGCACTCCGTCGGGGGGTCGAAGTGTGAGTGGGTCGTCTGACGACGGGTGGCCGGTCGAACTAGACGGCGTCACGGAGTCGGTTGTGACAACGAAAGGGCCAAACGGGCTGTGGAACCTGGCGGCGCTTGGGATCCACGTGCCAGACGACGGCGATCTCGCGACAGCGACGACCTGGGGCCGGACCCGGACCTGGCGGAACTTCCGGGAGCGTGGCTCGGGCTATGTCCAGTTCACCCGCGATCCGGTCGACTTCGCGGAGGCGGCACTGTCGATCCGTGAACACGAGGAGCCAGTTATCGACAGCGCGGACGCGTGGGTCCGGGTGACAGTCGAACAGCGGGACGAGGGGACGAACGGCGGCACGCAGTGGATCGAGTGGGAGTTGACCCCCGTCGAGTCGGTTGTCCGGCGCCGCGTGGTGCCGACGACGAACAGGGGCCACGCCGCCGTCGTCGAGGCGACAGTCGCCGCCTCGCGGCTGGGTGTCGACGCCTACGACCGGGAGACGCTGCTGGACCGGCTCGCGTACTTCGAATCCGTCGTCGAGACTGCCGGCGGCGAACGCGAACGGGCAGCCTTCGAACGGGTCCGAGACCTGGTCGACGCCGAGTGGTAGCGAACAGGTGACACGCGCAGGGGCCGACGTGGTGTGTCACGCTCCCGCTTGACACGCCGGTTCGCTCGTCAGGACACGGCGACCCTGGTTCCGTCCCGGATGATAAAGCTTCGCGTGTGGGGCCGTGATTCGAACCCTTTTTGAGGCCCACCAGGCAATCAACGCCCATGGCAATCAAACCCGCCTACGTCAAGAAGACAGGGCGACTCCTGATGGAGCGATACCCCAACGCCTTCGGGGCCGACTTCGAGCACAACAAGGATGTCGTCGAGGAACTGACCAACATCGAGTCCAAGGGCGTCCGCAACCGCATCGCGGGCTACGTCACTCGCAAGCAGAATACCGCCGTCGAAGCGTAACGTCTTCTCTGTTCTCCGCGCTACTGCTCGGGTTCGGCCAGCTGCGCGTCGGCCTGGCGCTTCCGGTGGATGATCCCCTGCATGTCCGCCGTCCGGGCCGTGATCTCGCGGAAGGCATCGCCCGTGTCGCTGTCCTCGTCCAGCACCAGGGGCTGCCCGCTGTCGCCACCCTCGCGGACGCCCGGGTCCAGCGGTACCTCCCCCAGGAACGGCATATCGGTGTCCTCGGCGAACTCGCGGCCGCCGCCGCTCCCGAAGATGTCGTGGTCGCCGCCACAGTCGGGGCAGACGAACGTCGACATGTTTTCGACGATGCCGAGTACGGGCGTCTCGTGGCGACCGAACATCCGCAGCCCCTTCCGGGCATCGTCGAGTGCGACCTCCTGTGGCGTGGTTACGATGACCGCCCCGGAGACGGGGACCTGCTGGAGCATCGTTAGTTGTGTGTCCCCGGTCCCCGGCGGCAGGTCCACGACCATGTAGTCCAGGCTGCCCCAGACCACGTCGTCCCAGAGCTGGGTGAGGACGCTGTCGACCATCGGGCCACGGAAGATGACCGGGTCGTCCTTGCCGACGAGGAAGTCCATGCTCATCAGCTTCATCCCGTGTTTCTCGACAGGGATGATCTGTTCGTCCTCGGTCGCGCGTGGTGATTCGTCGGCGTCGAGCATCCGCGGGACGTTCGGGCCGTAGATGTCGGCGTCGAACAGGCCGACGCGGGCGCCCAGCCGGGAGAGCCCGGCCGCGAGGTTCACGGCGACCGTCGACTTGCCAACCCCGCCTTTTCCCGAAGCCACGGCGATGACGTTCTTGACATCGGGCAACGGGTCCTCCTCGGCCGGGACACCGCGGTCGACGCTCGCCGAGAGGTCGATATCGTAGCCAGTATCTGCGAGGGCTTCGCGGACCTCGTTTGCCATCGCAGTCTCGGCCGGCGAGTAGGGGGCGCCCAGCGCGAGGTCGATCCGTATCTCGTCGTCGACCTCGATACTGTTGATCAGGCCCAGCGAGACAATGTCGTCCCCGAGGTCGTCGTCCTCGACAGCCCGGAGACGGTCACGTACGTCGGAGTCATCCATGCCACCGGGTAGGCCCCGCAGCGCCGATAAGGATTGTGTCCCCCAGCGGCCAGTCCCAAATACGGCATCGGGCAGCTAGTTTATACCCATGGCTCTGCAAGGGCGTGACGTGCTGGAGGACGACCACGGTCGTGAGGTCTCGCAGGTCCGCGTGTCCCTGACCGACCGGTGTAACTTCGACTGCGTCTACTGTCACAACGAGGGGCTAGGCGATACTCGTGGTCCGATGGAGCCACAGGACGACGAGATGGATGCCGACGACGTGGTCCGTTTCCTGGAGGTCGCCCGGGAATTCGACGTCGAAGCGGTGAAGTTCACCGGCGGCGAGCCGATGCTTCGGGGCGACCTCGAAGAGATCATCCGCCGGACTCCCGACGGGATGGAGGTGTCGCTGACGACCAATGGAACCTTCCTTCCCGGGCGCGCAGGGGACCTCGTCGATGCCGGGTTGGAGCGAGTCAACGTCTCACAGGACGCCATCGAACCCGAGGCCTTCGCCGAGATCACACAGAGCGGCGCCTACGAGAAAGTTATCGAGGGCGTCGAGGCCGCCCTCGATGCGGGCTTGGACCCGGTAAAGCTGAACATGGTCGTGTTCGAACCGACGGCAGGCTACGTGCCGGAGATGGTCGATCACGTCGCACGGAACGACGGGCTCCGGCTCCAGTTGATCGAGTACATGCCGGAACTGGTCGGCCGACCCGAATGGGCCATCGACATCCAGCGAGTCCACGACTGGCTCGCCGACCAAGCCCACCGCATCGAGGTCCGAGAGATGCACGACCGCAAGCGTTACTGGGTACAGGGCGACGAGGGAGCTGGCGAGGGGATGGTCGAAATCGTCGATCCCGTCGAGAACACGACCTTCTGTGACAACTGCCATCGCGTGCGCGTGACACACGACGGGAAGCTGAAGGGTTGTCTGAACCGAACCGACGACCTGCGGTCGATGGGGGAGATGAGCCGTGAGGAGATCCGCGAGACGTTCCGCGAGACCGTCGCCAACCGGGTTCCGTACTACGGCGAATACATGGTCAAGGAGGACGGCGAGTGGGTCGTCAACGAAGAGTACATCGACCGCGGCCCGGCCGTCGACTCGGCACCAGCGCCGACAGACGACGACTGAGTCAGGGCCGCCGGAACGTGTAGCTGACGCCGTCTGCCTCGATGCGCAGTGCTCCCGCCTCGTGGTCGAATATCAGCCGTTCGGCCGGCCCGTCGAACCCGTGGAGGGGCATCCCCGTCGTCACGGTGCCGTCGGGGGCGACGGCGACGAACGTCGAGCGCCCGAACGTCGCCCGGAGCGTCCCGTCGTCGTCTCTCTCCACGTCGACCCCGGCGAACCGGCTGAGGTGATCACGGACCGTGGCGCTGTCGGTCGGGTCGACGGCGGTTCCGCCGTCGGCTCTCCGTCGTCGTTCCATACGGGACGATAGCGTCCCAGACACGTCGTTGTTGTGAACCCGCCACACGGCGGCGTATGTCCCGCTCTCACGCGGGAACTCCCTTCCGTTGCGTTTAAATACAACCCCGGAATAGACTGGGACACACTCGTGTAGGGGGACCGGCTCCCGAGTCCGCGTGCTGCGGGCGCGAGTCTCAGCAAAGCGTGTCGTGGTAGCCAAGCCTGGCCCAAGGCGCAGGGTTGCTAACTCTGTGGCGTACAGCCTCCTGGGTTCGAATCCCAGCCACGACGCTCACCCCTAACCGACTACCCACATATGAGTGCAGAAGACCCCAACGCGGACGAGGCGGATGAGGAAGAAGAGGACATCCGCTACTTCGTCCGCATCGGACAGACAGACCTCGACGGCACCAAGTCCGTCGAACGAGCACTGACAGAACTGAACGGCATCGGGACGCGTGCCGCTCGCCTCATCGCGCAGAAGGCGGAGGTCGACCGGCGAGCAGTCTTCGGCAAGCTCGACGACGACGTCATCGACAACGTCGTCGAGCACGTCGAGAGTTTCGCCGACGACGTTCCCGACTGGATGACCAACCACCAGAAGGACTACTTCACCGGTGAGACCACCCACGAGACCGGGAACGACCTGAATCTCACCCGCCGTCAGGACATCAACCGCATGAAGATGATCGACTCCTACCGTGGCATCCGCCACCAGCGTGGCCAGAAGGTCCGCGGCCAGCGGACGAAGTCCACGGGGCGTACCGAGGGTACCATCGGCGTCAACGTCGAGGCCATCAAGGAAGAACAGGCCGAGGAAGCCGCCGCGGAGGATGACGAATAATGGCGCTCGGTTCGAACACGAAGTTCTACGAGACGCCCAACCATCCCTTCCAGGGCGAGCGTATCGCTGACGAATCGAACCTCGTCAGCCGCTACGGCCTGAAGAACAAAGAGGAACTGTGGCGTGCACAGTCCGAACTCCGAGGCTACCGCCGTGAGGCCCGGAAGCTGCTGGGCAGTGCCGGCGAACACGAGACCGAAGCCGAGGAGTTCCTGGCACGGCTCAAGCGCTACGGCACACTCAACGAACAGGACACGCTTGACGACGTCCTGTCGCTTGACGTTACGGACGTGCTGGAACGCCGACTCCAGACCGTCGTCTACCGCAAGGGCTACGCGAACACGGCCGAACAGGCCCGACAGTTCATCGTCCACGGGCACATCACGCTGGAAGGTCAGCGTGTCACACGCCCGTCGATGAAGGTCGAAGCCGGCGTCGAGAGCACGCTCGGGTTCGACGAGAACAGCTCGCTGGCGGACGAACTCCACCCTGAGCGCGCGGAGGCACAAGAATGAGCGAAGAGAAAGACGGCATCACGGGCATCGCCCACGTGCACGCATCGTTCAACAACACGATCATCACCATCACCGACCAGACCGGCGCGGAGACGCTCGCGAAGAGCTCCGGCGGGACGGTCGTCAAGCAGAACCGTGACGAGGCCTCGCCCTACGCCGCGATGCAGATGGCGGAGGTCGTCGCGGAGAAGGCCATCGACCGCGGTGTCGAGGAAGTCCACGTCCGCGTCCGTGGTCCCGGTGGGAACCAGCAGACTTCCCCCGGGCCGGGCGCACAGGCGACGATCCGTGCGCTGGCACGTGCCGGCCTCGAAATCGGCCGTATCGAGGACGTCACCCCGACGCCTCACGACGGCACACGCGCGCCGAAGAACTCCGGGTTCTAACCAATGACACAGGATTACGAGGTTGAGTTCGTCGACCGCGGTGAACGGGAATCGCGCTTTCTCGTCCGTGGGATCACGCCGGCGTTCGCGAACGGCATCCGCCGTGCGATGGTCGCCGACGTGCCCACGTTCAGTATCGACACCGTCCGGGTGATCGAGAACACGAGCGTGATGTTCAACGAGCAGATCGGGCTCCGGCTCGGACTGGTTCCGTTGACCACGGATATCGACGACTTCGAACTCGGCGATGAGGTCACGCTGTCGCTGTCCGTCGATGGACCCGGGACCGCCTACTCGGGCGACCTCGTGTCCAGCGACCCCCTGGTCGAACCCGCGGACGACAACATCCCGATCATCGACTTGAAGGACGACCAGCGCCTCGAAGTCGAGGCCGATGCCGTCCTCGATACCGGGAAGGAACACGCCAAACACCAGGGCGGCGTCGCCGTCGGCTACCGACACCTCCAGCAGGTGGAAGTCGTCGGTGACAAAAGCGAGTTCGAGGACGACGAACCGAACATCCTGCGTGGCGTCATCGAGGAACAGGCGGCCGAACACGCTGCCGGCGACGCCACGAACGGAGAACTTGTCGCGACAGAGACGTTCGACAACGACCTCTCGAAGCGGTACCCCGGCAAGGAAGTCGAGGTGACCGACGTCGAGAACGCGTTCGTGTTCCACGTCGAGACCGACGGATCGCTGACCGCAGACGACCTCGTCGTCAGCGGTGTGGAGACGATCCGGAACCGCGCGACAGAACTGAAAGACGCAGTCCAACTGTAACGAAGACAATGCCCCGAAACACACCCACGGCGCCGATGACCGCACGCCCCCGAAGCGCGAGGACCGAAAGGGGTTTTACGGGGCACGTAAAACGAACTGATGCGAGCAGGGATAGCCAAGTCAGGCCAACGGCGCAGCGTTCAGGGCGCTGTCCCGTAGGGGTCCGCAGGTTCAAATCCTGCTCCCTGCACTTTTCCTACAACGGAGGAATCATATGAGCAAGACGAACCCGAGACTCAGTAGTCTCATCGCCGATCTGAAGTCCGCCGCCCGTTCGGGCGGTGCTGTCTGGGGCGACGTCGCCGAGCGCTTACAGAAGCCACGGCGCACACACGCGGAAGTTAACCTGGGCCGCATCGAGCGGTACGCCCGGGAAGACGAAACCGTGGTCGTGCCGGGCAAGGTGCTCGGTTCCGGTGTCCTGCAGAAGGACGTCACCGTCGCCGCCGTCGACTTCTCCGGAACCGCCGAGAAGAAGATCGACCAGGTCGGAGAGGCTGTATCACTCGAACAGGCAATCGAAAACAATCCCAACGGCTCGCAGGTCCGGGTGATCCGATGAGCGTCGCAGAGTTCGATGCCGACGTGATCGTCGACGCCCGCGACTGTATCATGGGCCGTGTCGCCTCGCAGGTCGCCGAGAAGGCCCTGGACGGCGAGACCGTCGCTGTGGTCAACGCCGAACAGGCCGTCATCACCGGCCGCGAGAACCAGATCGTCGAGAAGTACAAGAAACGCGTCGACATCGGGAACGACAACGGGTACTTCTACCCGAAGCGACCGGACGGCATCCTCAAGCGGTCGATCCGCGGGATGCTCCCCCACAAGCGAAAGCGTGGCCAGGAGGCCTTCGAAAACGTCCGTGTCTACGTCGGGAACCCGTACGACGACGACGGCGACGTGCTCGACGGCACGTCGCTGGACCGACTGTCGAACATCAAGTTCGTCTCGCTGGCAGACGTCAGTGAGCAACTTGGAGGGAACAAGACATGGTAACGAACACGTCCGGAAAGAAGAAGACCGCCGTCGCCCGCGCGACGATCCGTGAGGGCGAGGGACGCGTGCGTATCGACTCCCAGCCGGTGGAACTGGTCGAACCGGAACTGGCACAGCTGAAGATGCTGGAGCCGTTCCGCATCGCGGAGGAGAACATCCGCGACGACATCGACGTCGAAGTATCCGTCGAAGGTGGCGGTGTCATGGGGCAGGCAGACGCCGCCCGAACCGCCATCGCTCGCGGCCTCGTCGACTTCACCAACGACGCCGAACTCCGTGACGCGTTCATGGAGTTCGATCGATCGCTGCTGGTCAACGACGTGCGCCAGTCCGAACCGAAAAAGTGGGGCGGCCCCGGCGCACGGGCCCGCTACCAGAAATCCTACCGCTGAGGTGATCAAAGTATGATGGTACCGGTCCGGTGTTTCACCTGCGGTAACGTCGTCGGCGAGCACTGGGAGGAGTTCAAGGCCCGCACCCGCGAAGCCGAGGAGCCCGAGGACCCCGAGATGGTCCTCGACGAACTCGGCGTCGAGCGGCACTGCTGTCGCCGGATGCTCGTCTCGCACAAGGACCTCGTCGACATCGTCGCACCCTACCAATGAACGCACAGGAAAGCCGCTACGAGAAGGCCCGCAAACTGGGCGCACGAGCGCTGCAGTTGGCCCACGGTGCCCCCGTGCTCATCGAGACGGAGCAGACCCAGCCGATCCTCATCGCTGCCGAGGAGTACGACGCCGGGGTGCTTCCGTTCACAGTCAGGCGAGGTGACCACAAATGACGCTCATCACAGACGTACGACTCCGCCGCGTCCTCGACTCGCGTGGGAACGCGACCGTCGAGGCCGATGTCCTCACGGAGAGTGGGGGATTCGGCCGCGGCAAAGCACCGAGCGGTGCAAGCACCGGCGAGTACGAGGCGATCGAACTCCCGGCCCAGGAGGCCATCGCGAACGCTCGCGAGGAGGCACTCCCCCGCCTCATCGGCGAGGTCCACGCCGGCAACCAGCGTGACGTCGACGCGGCGCTGCACGCTGCCGACGGCACGGACGACTTCTCCGGGATCGGTGCGAACTCGGCGGTCGCCATCTCGATGGCGGCCGCGAAAGCCGGTGCCGACGTGCTGGGCGCACCGCTGTTCCAGCACCTCGGTGGTACCTTCCGCGGCAACGAGTACCCGACGCCGCTGGGTAACATCATCGGCGGCGGCGAACACGCCGCCGACGCCACCAACATCCAGGAGTTCCTCGCGGCCCCCGTCGGCGCACCCAGCGTCGAGGAGGCCGTCTTCGCCAACGCCGCGGTCCACCAGGAGGTCCACGACATCCTGGCCGACCGCGACCTGCCCGCGGGCAAGGGCGACGAGGGTGCGTGGGCACCCTCCATCTCGGACGACGAGGCGTTCGAGATCATGGACGAAGCCGTCGAGACCATCGCGGACGACTTCGGCTTCGCGATCACCTTCGGCCTGGACATCGCCGGTGCCGAGCTGTACGACGACGAAGCGGACGGCTACGTCTACGACGACGGCGTCAAATCCACCGAAGAGCAGATCGACTACATCGCCGGCAAAGTCGAGGAGTACGACCTCGTCTACGTCGAGGACCCCCTCGACGAGAACGACTACGAGGCCTTCGCCGACCTGACCGACCAGGTCGGAGACCAGACGCTGGTCTGTGGTGACGACCTGTTCGTCACGAACGTCGAGCGGTTGCAGGCGGGCATCAAGGCCGGTGCCGCAAACAGCATCCTCATCAAGCCGAACCAGATCGGGACGCTGACCGACGCCGTCGACGCCATCGAACTCGGCGTCGAGAACGGCTACGAGTCGGTCGTCTCCCACCGCAGCGGCGAAACCGAGGACACCACCATCGCACACCTCGCCGTCGCGACCGCCGCACCGTTCATCAAGACGGGCGCGGTCGGCGGCGAGCGAACAGCCAAGCTGAACGAACTGATCCGTATCGAGGACAACGCAGTATGAGCGGCAACGAAAAAGAGGGTCTCGACGCGTCAGAGTCCGACTTCGACCCGTCAGAGGACGAGGAGGAAGTCGACGCCGACGCCAATACCGAGGCCGAGACGGAAGCCGAACAGCCCGCTGACGCCGCCGACGAGGCGGCCGAGGCCGAAGCAACACCCGAAGAAGCCGACGACGAGCCCCAGCTCGACGAGGACGTCATGCCCGACGAGCAGGCCGAAGCGGACCTGCTGATCCCCGTCGACGACTACCTCGGGGCCGGTGTTCACATCGGGACCCAGCAAAAGACCAAGGACATGGACCGGTTCATCCACCGCGTCCGGACCGACGGGCTCTACGTGCTGGACGTCTCGATGACCGACCAGCGTATCCGCACCGCCGCGGACTTCCTGGCCAACTACGAGCCCGAGCAGATCCTCGTGGCTTCCTCGCGCCAGTACGGCCGGTTCCCGGCCGAGAAGTTCGCCGAGGCCGTCGGGGCACGCGCCCGGACGGGCCGGTTCATCCCCGGCACGCTGACCAACCCCGACTACGACGGCTACATCGAGCCCGACGTCGTGGTCGTCACCGACCCGATCGGTGACGCCCAGGCCGTCAAGGAGGCCATCACGGTCGGTATCCCGGTCATCGCGATGTGTGACTCCAACAACACCACGTCCAACGTGGACCTCGTGGTCCCGACCAACAACAAGGGTCGTAAGGCCCTATCGGTCGTCTACTGGCTGCTCGCCAACGAGACGCTCGACCGCCGCGGTGCCGAGCCCGCCTACGGGCTCGACGACTTCGAATCCGGTATCTGAGGCTCGTTTTCGCGCAGTCTTCTGTTTCCCGCTGTGGCCGCAAGCGGCGGGTCTGTGGTCCCGGAGACAACACAAGGATTACCAGCGGGCCGAGAGAACGGGCGGGCGATGGGAGAACAAGACACCCTCCTCAACGCGGTGATCGGTGCAGTCGCGACGGCCGTCCTGAGTTCGTTCGTCCCCTTCGCCCCGCTGTTCGGCGGCGCAATCGCGGGCTATCTGGAAGGCGGCGACCGGAACGACGGGCTCAGAGTCGGGACGATCTCCGGTGTGATCGGACTCGTCGTCGTGATGGTCTTTTTCGGGCTGTTCTTCGTTATGTTCGGACTGTTCACGCTCGAAGCACCCCTTGCGTTCGGGGCACTCGGTATCGTGGTCTTCCTGGTCGCGATCGTCGGTGGGTTGCTCTACATCGTCGGCCTGAGTGCCGCGGGCGGGTGGCTCGGCAACTATGTCAAATACGATACTGACATCGGGAACTGATCGGTGCAAGCTCGTGAGACAGTCACCGACGATGTGCTCGGAAGCTACATGATCTCCCCCGCCGAACCGGACGAGCGAGATGCGTGAGACACTAGCCGATGCCGGGACGGGTGCGCTCGTGACGATCGTGCTCTCCTTTCTCCCGTTCTCGTCGATCGCCGGCGGCGCCGTCGCGGCTCATCGGGACGGCGGTGGATACACTCGCGGGCTCTGGGTCGGAACGCTCGCCGGTGTCGCGGCGATGCTCCCACTGCTCGTGTTGTTCGTGCCCGCGCTGTACATCGCCGGCCTGCTGGGGTTCGGGATTCCGCCGTCGGCACCCGCCTACGATCTCTTTCTCGGACTCGTGTTCGGGTTCTTCCTGGCGTATACCGTCGGGATCAGCGCGGTCGGTGGCGTCTGTGGGGTCTGGGTGCGACGGAACACGGACTGGAACCTCGATCCGGGTCGGTGGCGCTAACGATGTTGGCACACGATTCAAACGTGTCCAGTCCTAACTCCGGCTAATGTCAGGGACGCCGCCGGGACCGAAGGGCGAACCGCTGTTCGGGAGCAGCCGCACGTACGCACGGAACCCGTTCCGGTTCATCACCGCGTTAGAACGGGCCTACGGCGACGTCGCCCGCTTCGACATGGGGCCGATGGACACGTTCATGATCTGTGACCCCGCTGCCCTCGAACGGGTTCTGGTCTCGGAGGCCGACGACTTCCGCAAGCCGGACTTCCAGGGCGACGCGCTCGGGGACCTCCTGGGCGACGGGCTGTTGTTGAGCGAGGGCGAGACCTGGGAACAGCAACGGCAACTCGCGAACCCCGCGTTCTCGATGAGCCGGCTGTCCGGGATGGCCGACCGGATCACCGGCCACGCGGAGGATCGCATCGCCGGCTGGACAGATGGCGACGTGGTCGACGCCGAGCAGGCGATGACGCGGGTGACCCTCGACGTCATCCTCGATCTGATGATGGGCGTCGAACTGGAGGAAGGGACGGTCCGGACGATCGAGGAACAACTGATGCCGCTGGGCGAGCGGTTCGAGCCCGACCCGATCAGGTTCGCGGCCCCCCAGTGGATGCCGATGCCGGACGACGCGAAGTTCGACCGGGCGGTCGAGACTCTCGACGGCGTCCTCGACGATATCATCGAGACGCGCGAGGGGACGGTCGGCAGCGACGAGGACGGACCGATGGACTTCCTGTCGGTGCTGTTGCGAGCCCGTGACGACGGTCAGCAGTCGCCGGAACAGCTCCGGGACGAGATGATGACGATGCTGCTTGCCGGCCACGACACGACGGCGTTGACGCTGACCTACACCTGGTTCCTCCTCTCGGAACACCCCGAAGCGGAGCGACGCGTCCACGAGGAACTGGACGAGGTCGTCGGCGACGATCGGCCCGGGATGGAACACGTCCGTGAACTGGAGTACCTCGAATGGGTGATCCAGGAGGCGATGCGGCTGTATCCGCCGGTCTATACGATTTTCCGGGAGCCCACCGTCGACGTGGAACTGGCGGGGTACTCGGTGCCGGCCGGGACCACGCTGATGCTCCCCCAGTGGGGTGTCCACCGCTCCGGGCGGTTCTACGACGACCCGGAGACGTTCGATCCCGAGCGCTGGCGGCCCGAGCGCGCCAAGGAGCGGCCGCGGTTCGCCTACTTCCCCTTCGGCGGCGGGCCGCGCCACTGCATCGGCAAGCACCTAGCGATGCTCGAAGCCCAGCTCATCACGGCGACGACCGCACGCGAGTATCGCCTGGAGTTCCTCGGAGAGACGCCGCTGGAGCTGTTGCCCTCGCTGACCGCCCACCCACGCCAGGAGATGTCGATGCGGGTCCACGGGCGGGACCGCTCCGAAAACGCCTAACCCCCTCGGTGACCACGGGCGGGTATGGTCACGTCGAGCGCTCCCGGGAAGGTGTACCTGTTCGGGGAGCACGCAGTCGTCTACGGCGAGCCGGCGGTCCCGTGTGCCATCGAGAAGCGGGCACGCGTCACCGCCAGAGAGATCGACGAGGGGTTGCGGGTCCACGTCGACGACCTCACGCTCGACGGCTACACCGTCGAGTACAGTGACGGCGACGGACACCCCGATCTGGAAGTCGACGAATCACTCGTTCGGGCGGGCGTCGGCTACATCAACGAAGCCGTCTCACAGGCCCGTGAAGTCGCCGACAGGCCCGACGCCGGCTTCGAGATCGTCGTCGAGAGCGACATCCCGCTGGGTGCTGGGTTGGGCTCGTCGGCGGCGGTCGTCGTCGCGGCGATCGACGCCGCCACACGTGAGTTGGGAGTCGAGTTGACACCTGAAGAGATCGCGGACCGCGCCTACCAAGTCGAGTACGAGGTCCAGGACGGGCAGGCCTCGCGAGCGGACACGTTCTGCTCGGCGATGGGCGGGGCGGTCCGGGTCGAGGGCGACGATTGCCGGCGGATCGAGGGCGTCGGGACGCTCCCCTTCGTCATCGGCTACGACGGCGGGGCCGGGGACACCGGCGAACTCGTCGCGGGCGTCCGGCAACTCCGGGAGGAGTACGAGTTCGCCGCAGATACCGTCGGTGCGATCGGGGATATCGTCCGGGAAGGCGAGTCCGTGCTGGGAACGGACGACTACGAGGCGCTGGGGGAGTTGCTGAACTTCAACCACGGATTGCTCGCGGCGCTCGGCGTCTCCTCGCGGTCGCTGGACGCGATGGTCTGGGCGGCACGCGAGGGCGGTGCCGCGGGCGCGAAACTGACCGGGGCCGGTGGCGGTGGCTGTATCGTCGCCCTGGACGAGACCGACGGCGCGCTCACCGCGTTGCGCTACACGCCGGGCTGTGAGGACGCGTTCCGTGCGGAGCTAGACACTGACGGGGTTCGCCGAGAATGACGACCGTCCTGAAACTTGGTGGGAGCGTCGTCACGGTGAAAGACGAACCGGAGACGGTCGACGACGAGCGACTGGCCGCCGCGGCCGATGCGGTCGTGACAGCCGAGGACGATCTGGTCGTGATCCACGGTGGCGGGAGTTTCGGCCACCACCACGCGGCCGAACACGGTGTCAGCACGACCGACGGGACCCACGACGCTGGGGCGGTTCAGGCCATCCACGGCGCGATGGCCAGGCTCAACGCCCGCATCGTGGCCGAGTTGACCGAACGGGGCGTCCCCGCGGTCCCGATCCATCCGTTCTCCGCCGGAGCACGTACCGGGGACGGCACGCTGAAGTTCCCGCCCGAGCAGGTCCGGACGGCGCTCGACGAGGGGTTCGTCCCCGTCCTCCACGGTGACCTCGTGGTCCACGCCGGCGAGGGCGCGACTGTCCTCTCCGGTGACGAACTCGTCGTCGAACTCGCGTCCGCACTGGGCGCCGATCGGATCGGAGTCTGTTCGACCGTTCCGGGCGTCCTCGACGGCGACGGCGAGGTGATCGGGCGGATCGACGACATTCAGGACGTGGCCGACGCGCTCGGTGCCAGCGATGCGACGGACGTTTCCGGTGGGATGGCCGGCAAAGTCCGGACGCTACTGGCTCTATCGGCACCTGCCCAGGTCTTCGGTCCGGACGCACTGGCAGAGTTCCTCGGGGGCGGAACCCCCGGGACGACGGTCGGGGACGGCGGGTAAAACCGTCGTAACCTATTTGCCGGCTGTTGTCGATGGTCGAACTATGTCTGCTGTTGGATTACCCGACGTCTACCGATACGGGACGAAGTTCCTCGGGTATCTGCTCGTGGTCGCCCTGATCGGCGGCGGTCTCATCGCCGTCGGTAACGTCCTCGTCGAGTACGGTTCCTTCGAAGCGACCGGCGACGCCGGTGCCCGCGCGATACTGGGTATCGTCGTGACCGTCGTCGGCCTCCTCCTGAGTCTCTCCGGCGTGTTCGGCCTGCTACACAAGCTCATCGCCGACGCGGCGATGGTCGGCACGATCGCCGCCACCGGGGAACCGGACGACAGTGGATCGGGTCACGACGCGTCGGAGGAAGCGCCGCTCGCCCAGCCCGAGCAGGCCACCCCTGGTGGTGCCGCAGCCAGCCGGGAACAGTCGTCGGTGGAACCGAGAACCGCGACAGACACCTCCGCACCGAGATCACAGACGACGGACCAAACAGCCCAGTCCGGGACGGCTGCCAGAGAGCCGTCCGAGTCGTCGGCCGCCGGGCTCTCAGCGGGCGATAGTGAGCCCAAGACGAGTGCGGAGTCTCCAGAAGAGGACGAGACCACAGCTTCCCGGGCCGACCCCCTTGCCGGCGGTGACAGCAGTCCCGACGCGTCCCCGGCGAGCGACCCGGACTCCACGGAGACAGGTGTCGATACCGATACGACGGCTGATGCTGGCAGCGACCCGGCAACCGAGAGCCCGGACAGTGACGACGGGGAACGGGAGTCACCGGAGTCGACAACGGAGACCGATCCGTCCGCACCGCCCGAAGAATGGTCGCCACCGGACCCGACAGCGTTCGACGACGGCGAAGCGACCCCGCGAGAGGGGCCACAGCAAGAGTCGAAACCAGAGGGCGATTCACCGGCTGCCGACGATGCGAACGACGATCCGTTCGATACCGCTGAGCGTGACACCGCAACCGACCAGTCGGCCGACGACCGCTTCGAGGCACCGCCGAGCGGCGAACCGACGGCGACTGACGACGGGTCCGAGATGTTCGAGACGGACGCCGACGACAGGACCGAGACAGGAACACCCGACCCGAATCCGCCGGGTGAAACCGGGACGGATACCCTCGAACCGGAACCGATCGATGACACGGAGTCGTTCGACGCCGGGGAGACAGAGCCGTTCGTCTCCGACCCCGACGGTTCGACGAACGACGAGCCCGAACAGGCCGACGACGGGGGTGACGACGAGGAACCCGACGACATCGGTGGCTTCACCGTCGGCGGAGACGACGACCCGTTGTCGGACCAACTCGACGACGAGCAGTCGAAATGAACCCACACCGTTTTAAGACGGCGAGTTGTACGTCCGAGTAACCGAGCGTACGGCCGCCCGCAGGGCGCGGATCGGCGGCCGGCAGACGGCGGGTGTATGTCGTCCGGACGAGAGTCCACCCTTCCGGCTCAGGGGCTACGGGTTTCCCGACTGGCCTCGGAGTCGCCACGGAATCGAGACGCCGTTTCACAGCCGTTACCGTCGTCGCCACTGCCGACCGCGTGCACGCGGACGGCTTCCACTCGGAGCTACAACCATGGAAGTCGAAATCGCAACAATCGGCGGATACGAAGAGGTCGGCCGTCAGATGACGGCAGTCCGTGCAGGTGACGACGTCGTCATCTTCGACATGGGCCTGAACCTCTCGAAGGTACTGATTCACGACAACGTCGAGACCGAGCGGATGCACTCGCTCGATCTCATCGACATGGGCGCGATCCCGGACGACCGGGTCATGTCCGATCTGGAGGGCGACGTGAAGGCGATCGTCCCGACACACGGTCACCTGGACCACATCGGCGCAATCTCGAAGCTCGCCCACCGCTACGACGCGCCCGTCGTGGCGACGCCGTTTACGATCGAACTCGTCAAACAGCAGATCAAGGGTGAGGAGAAGTTCGGCGTCCAGAACGACCTGGTCAAGATGGAGGCCGGCGAGACGATGGACATCGGCGAGCGGAACGAACTCGAGTTCGTCAACGTCACCCACTCGATCATCGACGCGATCAACCCGGTCCTCCACACGCCGGAGGGAGCGGTCGTCTACGGGCTGGACAAGCGGATGGACCACACGCCGGTCATCGGCGATCCGATCGACATGAAGCGGTTCCGCGAGATCGGCCGGGAAGGCGAGGGCGTCCTGGCCTACATCGAGGACTGTACGAACGCCGGCAAGAAGGGACGGACCCCCTCCGAGTCGGTCGCCCGTCGCCACCTCAAAGACGTCATGGACAGCATCGAGGACTACGACGGCGGGATCGTCGCAACCACGTTCTCCAGCCACATCGCCCGCGTCAGTTCGCTGGTCGAGTTCGCGGACGACATCGGCCGCCAGCCGGTGTTGCTGGGTCGCTCGATGGAGAAGTACTCCGGGACCGCAGAGCGCCTGGACTTCGTGGACTTCCCGGAGGACCTGGGGATGTACGGTCACCGCAAATCCGTCGACCGGACGTTCAAGCGGATCATGAACGAGGGCAAGGAGAACTTCCTGCCGATCGTCACCGGCCACCAGGGCGAGCCCCGCGCGATGCTCACCCGGATGGGACGGGGCGAGACGCCCTACGAACTGGACGACGGCGACAAGGTCCTGTTCTCGGCCCGGGTCATCCCGGAGCCGACCAACGAGGGCCAGCGCTACCAGTCCGAGAAACTGCTGGGCATGCAGGGTGCCCGCATCTACGACGACATCCACGTCTCGGGCCACCTTCGACAGGAGGGCCACTACGAGATGCTCGACGCGCTCCAGCCCCGGAACGTCATCCCCGCCCACCAGGACCTCAAAGGGTTCGCGCCGTACGTCGATCTGGCGGAGGACATGGGGTACCAGATGGGCCGGGATCTCCACGTGACCCGCAACGGCAACATGATCAAGCTCACCGAGTGAGAGTATGTCCGAACGCCATCAGCAAGTCGAAGACGCCATCGTCGCCCGGCGAGAGCGGGTCAACAGCGCGCTCCCGGAGGACCTGCCGGTCAAACGGCCGGACCACCTCTACGAGGCGTCGCGATACCTGCT
Source organism: Haloarcula montana (assembly GCF_035666295.1). Lineage (NCBI taxonomy): Archaea > Methanobacteriati > Methanobacteriota > Halobacteria > Halobacteriales > Haloarculaceae > Haloarcula > Haloarcula montana. The sequence continues at coordinate 2,608,085 of NZ_CP142027.1, read as the reverse complement.
AGACGCTGGTGGCAAGCGGCTTCGGCCGACGGTACTGTTGCTCGTCGCCGAATCGTTGCTCGATATCGAGCCGTCGGCTGTGGACTACCGGGCGTTCCCGACGCTGGACGGTGGCAAAGCCGACGTGCTCTCGGCGGCACTCGCCATCGAAGTCATCCAGACGTTCACGCTGATCCACGACGATATCATGGACGACGATCCACTGCGTCGTGGTGTCCCAGCCGTCCACGAGGAGTACGATCTCTCGACGGCGATCCTTGCCGGTGATACGCTGTACTCGAAAGCCTTCGAGTTCCTGCTCTCGACCGGTGCTGCCCCCGAGCGGTCGGTCGACGCTACCACACGGCTCGCGACCACCTGTACCCGAATCTGTGAGGGACAGTCACTGGACATCGAGTTCGAACAGCGTGAGTCGGTCACTCCTGACGAGTACCTGGAGATGGTCGAACTCAAGACTGCCGTGCTCTACGGCGCGGCGGCGGCCATCCCGGCGACGCTTTTGGGGGCCGACGACAGGACGGTCGAGGCGCTGTACAACTACGGACTCGACGTGGGGCGAGCCTTCCAGATTCAGGACGACCTGTTGGATCTGACGACGCCCTCGGAGAAACTGGGCAAACAGCGCGGGTCGGATCTCGTCGAGAACAAGCAGACGCTGGTGACGCTGCACGCTCGCCAGCAGGGTGTCGATCTGGAGTCACTCGTCACGACGGAATCCGTCGATGCGGTCTCGGAGGCCGAGATCGACGCGGCCGTCGACCGCCTCCACGAGGTCGGCTCTATCGAGTACGCCCGCGAGACGGCCCACGACCTCATCGCCAGCGGGAAAGAGAACCTCGAAGTCCTCCCGGACAACGAGGCGCGCTTCCTGCTGGAAGGGATCGCGGACTATCTCGTCGAACGCGAGTACTGACCCCGCTATCGCGGGGACACCAGTTATACACCAGTGTCACCTAGAGCCACTGTGACGGAGTTCGTCCTCTACGGTGGCAAAGGTGGTGTGGGAAAGACAACGGTAGCGACGGCGACGGGGCTGTCACTGGCCCGGGAGGGGTTCGAGACGTTGGTCGTCTCGACCGATCCGGCCCACTCGCTGGCCGATGCCGTCGAGGCGAATCTGGGCGGGAATCCAGCCGAGATTCGCGACGGGTTCTGGGGTGTCGAGGTCGATCCACAGACCGGAATCGACCGCTACCGATCACTGTTCGAAGCCCTGGCTGCGGAGTTCAGCGATGCCGGCATCGACCTCGACGAAGAGGAGGTCTCGGCGCTGTTCACGAGCGGTATCATGCCCGGTAGCGACGAACTCGCTGCGCTCGAAGGGATTGAAACCTACGTAGGAAACGACCGCTGGGACAGGGTCGTCTTCGATACGGCCCCGACCGGCCACACGCTCCGACTCCTCGACCTCCCCGAAGTCATTGGCCGGGGGATGGCGACGGCACTCGATCTGCGTGACCAGGTTCGACGGAAGGTCGACACCGCCCGAACCATGATGTTCGGCCCGATGGCCGGCCGGCGGCGCGACGACGCCCCGGACGATCTCACGGAGATGCGCGATCGGATGAAACGGGTCGGGACCGTCCTCCGGGACCCGGACCAGACCGCGTTCCGGGCCGTCACGATACCGGAGACCATGGCCGTCCGGGAGACCGAGCGCCTCGTCGAACAGTTGCGCTCCTTCGAGGTGCCCGTGACCACGCTCGTCGTGAACAAGGTCATCGAAGAGCCGGGGGACTGCGAGCGGTGTCGCGGGAAGCGGGCGGTCCAGACCGAGGCGATCGAGACGCTTCGACGATCCTTGCCCGAACTCGATCTGTGGACCGTGCCGGACGAATCCGGGGAGGTAACCGGTCTCGACGCGCTCGAAGGAATTAGTACACACCTAGGAACGAAACGGTAGCCGAAACGGGCAGTGACTGACGGGGTGTCGGACGTGCGACGGTGAGAGTTGTGTCCCCGTCTTCAGACGGCTGTGACAGGCGCCGCGCCAACCCGACGCCGTTTTGACCGGGGCGGTGCCAGGGTCGTGCATGGACGACGAGCTTCGTGCCCGCATCGAGGAGGCCGCCGAGGTCGACGCCCTCCTCAACGCGGTCAAACACGACAGCGAGGCACAGGTCGGGGCGATCATGGGGCCACTCATGGGCGAAAACCCCGAGTTCCGCGAGTACGGCGACGAGATTCCAGGGATCATCGCCCCGGTCGTCGATCGAGTCAACGGGATGGACGGCCAGGAACGACGGGATCGGATCGCCGAACTGGCCCCCGACCGTCTCGAAGAGATCGAGAGCGAAGACGAGGGCGAGGACCACCCGCTGCCCGACCTTCCCAACGTCGACGACGAGGACGGCGTCCGGATGCGTGTCGCCCCCAACCCGAACGGCCCCTGGCATATCGGCCACGCACGGATGGCTGCCGTCGTAGGCACCTACAAGGAACGCTACGACGGCGCGTTCGTCTGCCGGTTCGACGACACCGATCCCGAGACCAAGCGACCGGACTTGGACGCCTACGACCAGATTATCGACGCCATCGGCTATCTGGGTTTCGAGCCGGACTCGGTCGTGAAAGCCAGCGACCGGGTCGAGACCTACTACGACCACGCCCGGGACCTCATCGACGCGGGCGGGGCCTACACCTGCTCGTGTCCCCAGGGCGAGTTCTCCGATCTGAAGAACAACGGCGAGGCCTGTCCACACCGTGAGAAAGACGCCGGGACGGTCCACGAGGAGTTCGAGGCGATGGTCGACGGCGAGTACGAGAGCGGCGAGATGGTCCTCCGCGTACGGACGGACATCACTCACAAGAACCCGGCGCTGCGGGACTTCGTCGCCTTCCGGATCATCGACACGCCACATCCCCGCGAGGCGGCCGCCGACTACCGCTGTTGGCCGATGCTCGACTTCCAGAGCGGGATCGACGATCACTTGCTGGATATCACCCACATCATCCGTGGGATCGACCTCCAGGACTCCGCGAAGCGCCAGCAGTTCGTCTACGACTACTTCGGCTGGGAGTACCCCGAGGTCGTCCACTGGGGCCACGTCCAGGTCGACGAGTACGACGTCTCGCTGTCGACCTCGACCATCGCGGAACTGATCGCCGACGGCGACCTCGACGGCTGGGACGACCCCAGAGCGCCGACGGTCGCCAGCCTCGAACGGCGCGGCATCCGGGGTGAGGCCCTCGTCGACGCGATGGTCGAGTTGGGTACCTCGACCTCCAACGTCGACCTGGCGATGTCCTCGGTGTACGCGAACAACCGCGAGTTGATCGACGACGAGACCGACCGGGCGTTCTTCGTCCGCGAGGGCGACGAGCACGGCGGCCTCGTCGAGCGCCAGATCGTCGGCGGTCCCGACGCTGGAGAGCCGCCGCTGCACCCCGATCACGAGGACCGTGGCCGGCGGGAGATCCCCGTCACCAGCGGCGTCGTCGTCGAGGGCGACGACCTCCCGGCCCACGGCGATCGGGTCTGGCTGAAAGGTTACGGCTGCGTGCGACACACCCGGGACGCCTTCGAGTACGCCGGCGACGACATCAGCGCCGTCCGCGAAGAGGGCGTCGACGTCGTCCACTGGGCACCCGCCGACGGACCATCGTTCCGGCTTCGGACGATGGACGGCGACGTGACCGGGATCGGCGAGCCGGGACTGGTGGAGTACGACACCGACGATCTGGTCCAGTTCGAGCGGATCGGGTTCGCCCGACTCGACGACCTCGGCGCCGACGGCGAATCAGTCGCCTACTTCACCCACCCATGAGCTAACGGTTCCGCCCGTTCTGCTCCCGGAACCGTTCGAGAACCGCGACGGTATCGACGCTCGTCAGCGCCCGGTCGTCGAGCCCGACAGCCTCGCTATCGACGACAGTCGGAGAGAGCCGTTCCAGCAGTGCGTGAAGGCTGCGCTCGCCGTCGTCGTAGGCGTCGTCGGCAGCGGTGGCCGCCCGGTCGACCCGGTAGACAGCACAGGTCGGTTCGAATCCACCGGCCGTTCGAGGGACGACAGTCGTCTCGGTGTCGGCCGCACGCTCCAACAGCGACCCCAGCGACGCGGACGGCACCAGCGGCATGTCACAGGCGAGGACGACGGCGTACTCGGTCTCGACGGACGCCAGCGAACGGCCGAGACCCGCGAGCGGCCCCTCGTCGGGCCGGTCGTCGACGGCGAACGAGACCCCGAGATCGGCGTCGGCGAGGGCTGTCTCGAACGCCGGGCGCTGGTCGGCCCGGCAGTTCACGACGACGGCGTCGGTCACCGCCGCCAGCGTCCGGACGACGTGAACCAGCAACGGATCGCCGTCGAGTGTCGCCAGTGCCTTGTCGCCGTCGTCGAACCGGCGCGACCGGCCGCCCGCGAGAACGACCCCAGTGGCCGCGCTCACGGTTTCACGGTCCGGAGGAGCCAGTCGTCGGGCGTCTCCCGGCTGATCTCGAAGGGATCGAACGCCTCGCGCGGGGCCTCGGCCAGTTGCCCCAGAAACGGACCGACCGGCGTCGGGTCCCGGTCGCTGACGAGGACGAACGCCTCGCCGGAAGCCAGTTCGCCGAACCGGTCGCGGACGCGGTCTTTCCGCGCTTGGGCCGGGAGCCCGCGGATATCGACGGCCCCCTCGGGAACGTCGACCTCGCCGGCCGTCTCGGCGGCGTCGGCGACCGCATCAGCCAGGTCCACGATCGGGCCGGGAACGTCGCCGGGTGTGGGCGTCCCCTGTAGGTCGTGGGTGAACGGGAGTCTGGCCAGAACCGGCGCATCTAGGTCGTCGATCCCCGACGGTCCCGCGGCTTCCGCGAAGAGGTCGTTGGCCTCGCCACAGCAGTCACAGACGTACTCCGCCATGTTGACGACGGTTCCCAGGACCGGCACGTCGTTGTCCCGGAACAGTTCGACGGTCCTGCTCGTATCGCTGACGCTGGCGTGGAAGGGGGTCGTGACGACGACGACGCCGTCGACGGGGACCTCCTGCAGCGTCGTCAACACCACGTCCCCGGTCCCCGGCGGGAGATCGATCACGAGCACGTCGTCGTTGCGCCAGGCCGTGTTCGAAAAGAGGTCCTCCAGCGCGTCGTGGGCCATCGCACCGCGCCAGGCCAGCGGCGCGCCGTCCTCCATCAAGCCGACGCTCATCACGTCCATCCCGTCGGTCCGGACCGGCAACGGGTCCCCCTCGTCGCTGGAGTGGACCGGTCCCGAGATGTCCAGCAGTCCGGGGACGTTCGGCCCGTGGATGTCGGCGTCGAACAGGGCCACGTCGTTGTCGGCCGCCAGCCCGCAGGCGAGGTGGGTCGCGGTCGTGGATTTGCCGACGCCGCCTTTCGCGCTGGCGACGGCGATCACGTGGTCGAACGCCTCGACCGCCGACCGCCCCTCGCTCGACGGGCTCGTGCTCTCGACGTGGACGCTCTCGACGCCATCGACATCGTCGACGGCCCGCAACGTCGCTTCGACGATCTCGTCGGCGGTGTCGCCGTCGACGGCCGTCAGATCGGTCTCGATCGTCACGTCGCCGGCCTCGACCGCGATGTCCTGGACGAACCCCGCCTCGAAGACGGAGAGGTCGGCCTGTGGGTCACGCACTGCGCGGAGCTGTGCCTCGACACGATCGGTCAGCGTCGTCTGGGCTGTCATAGATCGGGCATCCTGTTGAGTCGGTCCTCACCGGGGAGTAGTCGGGCGTCGTTCTCCAAAGCACCGCCGAACTGGCGGCGAAACTGTCCGGGATCGGCCTCCAGGGACCGCTCCGCAGTCTGGCGGACGACGGAGGCCGGGTCGTCGGTCAACTCGCGCAGTCGCTCGCGTGCCCGGTCGTCGTCGACCCCGGCCAGCATGTGGGCCGCCCACTCCCGGAGGCGTTCGCTGTCCGCGTGGCTCAGCTCCAGTAGATCCTCGCCCAACGCTTCGCCGCGAAGCTTGAACAGCGAGATCGCCGCGTTCCGGCGGACGGCGTGGTGGTCGTCCCCGGCCAGGACCGCCGCGATGTCGTCCTCGTGGGCCTGGCGGTCGAGGTTGTCCAGGGCGACGACGGCCTCGGCCCGAACCCAGGGGTCGGGATCGTCGAGCAGGTCGACCGCGGCCGCGGCCGTCCGCTCGTCGCCGTGTGCGGTCAGCGCCTCGACGGCGAACTGGCGTACGTCACTGTCAGCGTCGGTCGTCGCGGCCCGGGCGAGTGCGGTCACGATAGCGTCTTCGGTCGGTTCGTCCTTCAACGCCAGGGCCGCCCGCCGTCGGTCGATGTCGGTCCCGTCACGGAGATCCGACAGCAACGCAGCCAGATCGGCGTCCTCGACGGGTTCGGTGTCGGCGGCCGCCAGTTCCTCGGGCGTTGCTTCCCCGATGGTCACGTCCTCGCGGCTCACCTCGATGTCCGCCAACGCTTCGATGTCGGTGTGCATCCCCGGACTGCGTTCGGGGTCCAGTTGCGGGTCCGGGTCGGCGTCGAGTTGTGTCTCGTACTCGCTGCGGTCGTCGGTCATCGCGACCCCTCCAGGGAGACGAGAGCGGCGATCCCCAGCGCGAACGGGACGGCACTGCCCAGCGTCGCCGGGACGCCGGCCAGCGCCAGGAGGACGACGCCGGCCAGCAAGGGCCAGTTGTGCGTCCGGCCCGCCGCGCTGGCCGTCGAGACCGTCCCGGCGGCCGCGAGGGCGACGACGGGGAGGGAAGTCCCGACGACGCCGCCCCCGACCAGCGTCACGGCGCCGGTGACGAACGGCACCGAAAGCCCGACCGCGACCACCGCACCGAAGGCGAGTCCGCCGCCGATCAGCGCACGGCCGTCGGTCGCGGTGAACACCGGAAGCAGTCCAAGTCCGGCCAGCGCCAGCGTCGAGGCGACCGATCGGAGGCCGACGACACCGCCGACGCCGCTCGCCAGTCCGACCGCCAGCGCGATCAGGAGGACGGCCCCGGCGCCGCGTTCACCGGTCGACAGACGCTCGCGGGAGGCGACGACGACGGCGACCGTCCCGGCGACCACTGCGACGGCGGCGGGCGCGGCGGCTGCCCCGGACACCAGCGAGAGGAGGCCGAAGACGCCGACGAACAGCAGTCCGAACCCGACCGTGGGACGGCTGGCGAACACCCCGGCGACGACGGCCGCGAGTGCCGGGATCGCCGTCGCGATCCACCCGAGCGACTCGACGGCGACGGTCGACGGGGCACCGGGCGCATTGACGGCCAGTGCGGCGACGAACCGGGCCGCGACGGCGACGGCGGCGATCCCGACGGCAGCGATCGGGAGCGACTGTCGGCGCTCCTCGGGGAGTGCGGGCAGGCGTCCGAGGACCGTCTCGTGGGCGCTCATCGTCTCCCCTCCAGTCGGTCGGCGAGGTCGTTCCGGTCGGTGCGGACGAACGCCTCCATGAACTCCCCGAGCGAGCCATAGATGTCGGTTCCGGGCTCGTCGGCCAGCCGGTCGGCGACGCCGGCAGCGGCGTGACCGAGGTGGCGGTCCTGGAAGTCGAGCCGAGCCAGCGCCGCGTCCTCGCCGACGACGGCCTCCCGTCGCGCGAGATAGCCCGCGAACTCCAGTTCGTACCGGAGCGCGTCGTGGTTGTCCCGCCGCTCCTGGTCGATCTCCAGGCCGTAGTGATCGTAGGCCCGCGCCAGGTCGAGGTTCACGTCGTTCCAGGACTGGTCGGGCCGGTATTTGGACTCGTACAGCGGCACCGGCGGTCCCGAACTGTCGAGCGAGCCGTCCGTCCGGTCGGTGTACTCGCTGTACCCCAGTTCGAACAGGTCGTTGTACCGCGCGGCCAGGGTCTCGTAGTCGTCGTCGGTCGCCAGCGCCGGTGCCTCGACGGCGAGTGCGGTCTGGTCGAGACACCGCCGCAGGTCCCGCTGCAAGGCGCCGGACGCGGCCGCGGCGTGAAACTCCCCGTCGGGATACCGGAACGCCGCCGCGAGCGTCCGGTAGACGGTCCCGCGGGCGGCCGCGTCCCGGTCGACATCCTCGGGCGCGTCAGCAGGTGTCGTCGCCATCAGTTCATCCCCCCTCTGGTGCGGTGGATACCGAAGGCGGTCACGCCGATGACTGCGACGATAGCGACGCCGGCGACCGACCACAGCAGCGCCTGGTAGGGCGGTCCCTGCGGCCCCTCGCCGAACGGGAAATAGTGCCACTCGGAGACGGACTTCTGACCGGCCCGCTCGCCGTTGGACCCGTTCCAGACCGCAAAGGCCACGTCGAGGTCACCGTCGTCGGTGATCGTCGTCCGGTTGTCCCCGCTGGCATCGACCGAGCGGGCGTAGACCACCGACCAGGTACCGTCGTCGTAGCTGGCCTCGGCCTGGACCGCGGGCTGGTCGAACGCCGTCGTCGAACCGACGCCGCCGGCCAGCAGTTCCTGGGTGCCGGCGTCGGCGCTCCAGTACCAGACGTTGACCATGTTCCCTGGACCGCCCATCGCGATCGGCGGCCGGGAGCTGGCGTTGACCGGGAACTGGACCGCGACCTGATCGGCGAACGCCTCCGGACTGGCGGCGCTGCGGTCCCGCGTCGCGTCGGCCCACTGCAGCCGCAGGTAGAGCGTACCGTCGCCCCGTGCCGCCTGGACGTGGACCTGTTCGATGGTCGTGTCGTCGGCGTTCGGGACGCTACTCGGTGCGCTGGTCAGCGGGACATCAGCAGCCGGGACCGACTCCCAGCCGTCGGCGGCCGGCGTCGAGAGGTCCCCGGTCGCCGGCGAGACCGGTATCTCGTGGGCCGGACGGGCAGTCGCGAGTGGCGCCGCGGCCGTCGCGGTCACAACGATCAGGCCCAGCAGCAGTGCCGTCCCGATGTGGTTGGCGTCAGTCATCGAAGACCTCCAGTCGGTACTGTTTCGCGGGGTTCTTGTGCTGGAGCAGTTCCATCAGTTCGCTGTCGGCCCCCTGGCGGGCGCGCTGGCGCTCGCGCTCGATGGTGTCCAAGGCGTCGTCGACCCGGTCCCCGAACAGCTCACGGAGGTACTGGCGGGGGATGCGGTCGACGTCGACCGTCTCGCCGTCCTCGGTGTGCTGGCCGGGCGCGTACGGCGGGATGTAGTAAACGTTGGGCTGGGTCCGGAACTCCGGATGTAAGGGGAGCGCGACCTCGTACTCCTCGACGAGTTTGTAGATGGGGCCGTCCTCGTCGTCGAGGAACCCGACCAGCCGGAGCTGTGGCGGGCACTCCTCGGCGCAAGCGGGCGCGTACGTCTCCCCGTCCGGACCTTCGCCCTCCAGACGCGGGTAACAGAAGATGCACTTCTCCGATTTCTTCGAGACGGTGTTGTAGTACACCTTCTTGTAGGGACAGCCCTCGACGCAGTAGCGGTACCCCCGACAGCGATCCTGGTCGACCAGGACGATACCGTCCTCGCTGCGCTTGTAGATGGCCGAGCGCGGGCACGCCTCCACGCAGGAGGGGTGGGTACAGTGGTTGCAGATCCGTGGGAGGTAGAAGTAGTAGCTGTTGGGGTACTCGCCGGCGCCCTGGTCCTCGTCCCAGTTTGGCCCCCACTCGGCGCCCTCCCGCGGACGGAGCGGTTCGTCGCTGCCCTCGTACATGATCTCCTCGTGGTTGAACTCCCAGGATCGGCCGTACTCCTCGCGGGAGGGGATGTCGCCGGTCTCGCGGTCCGAGTGGTCCTCGGACTGCCAGCCGCCACCGGAGTCCTCCCAGCCCCGCGGATACCCCTCGCCGGGCTTGGTCTCGACGTTGTTCCAGTACATGTAGTCGGTCCCGCCGCCCTCCGTCCAGAGGGACTTACAGGCGATGGTGCAGGTCTGACAGCCGATACACTTGTTCAGGTCCATCACCATCGCGACCTGGTGGTCGACGCCGTCGGCGACGTCGACGTGGGTGTCCTCCCCGTTCTGGCTACTCATCGGACTCACCTCCCGCGGGGCGCACCTCGACGTTCACGTCGCTGTTGACGCCGGTCGGCCCCCAGTAGTTCGGGAAGAAGTAGAGATGCTCGCCGGTGTCCTCGGGGTACTGGACCAACTGGGTCGGTTTCATGTACATCGGGACGAGCGTGTTGAAGTTGTCCCGGTCGGGGTACTGGAACTTCTCCCAGGCGAAGTACTGGCGAGCGGTCCCCGGTTCGCTGGAGGGGTAGATCTTCGCCTGGACCTCGACGCTGCCCAGATCGTTGAACACCTCGACGGTGTCCCCGTCCTCGATGCCGCGTTCGGCGGCGTCCTCGGGGTTGAGGTAGACGACCGGTTCGCCCCGCTGGAGCCGGAGCATCTTCTCGCTATCGCGCCAGGTCGAGTGGATCGACCACCGGCCGTGGGGCGTGTTGTAGGTCAGCGGGTAGTCCCCGCCGGTGTCCTGCGGGCCGCGCTTGTGGGTCGGCAGTTCCTCGCCGAGTTCGAGGAACCAGTCGTGGTCGACGTAGTACTGTTGGCGCCCGGTGAACGTCGGCCAGGGCTCCTTGTCGTGGACGTAGTCCTGCCAGGGGACGTAGGCCTCGTCGTCTTTGATGTCGGAGGTCCAGTGGGGGCCGGCCGCGAGCAGGCGCTGGGGCTGGTCCTCGGTGTCGGCGAAGGTGATCTGTTCGTCGGTGTCGCTGGGGTTGGATTCCTCGGAGTGTTCGAGGATGAACTCCGCGGCCGCGCGGTCTTCTTCCAGTGCGCCCGCCTCGCCGGTCTCCCAGTCACGGACGTAGTCGTCGTAGATCGTCGTCAGATCGATCGTCCGGTCGAACGTCCGGTCCTCGACCGGTTCGACACCCCGTTCCCGGGCTCGTTCCTGGATCGTCTCGGCCAGCAGCCGGAAGATCTCCCAGTCAGTCTTTGCCTCGCCAAGGGGTTCGACCGCCGGCGTGAACGGATGCACGTACGTGTGCATGTCCGTCTCCGAGAGGTCGTACTTCTCGTAGTGGCTCGCTGCTGGCAGGACGATGTCGGAGTACATCGCCGTCGAGTCCATCCGGAAGTTGATGTCGACGACGAGGTCGAGTTTGGGCCAGAGTTGCTCCTCGACGGCGACGTTGCCCTTGGCCTGGTTGAAGTAGTTGCCCCGCCAGACGAACATCGTGGAGGGGTCTGGCCGGAAGCCGTCCTCGCGTTCTTCGGGGTAGAGTGGCATCCACCCCTTGTCGATCGACTCGCGGATCTTCTCGGCGGTGTCGGGATCGGTGTTGTCGAGGATGCCGCCGTGGAAGTACGTCCACAGCGTCGTCGGGACACCGCGGACCGACCCGGTCGGGAACGAGAGGACCTTCCAGCCGTGGAACGTCCAGATCTTCTCCTGGCCGACGTAGTGGTCCAGTCCAGTCCCCGGATCGCCGAGGTTGCCGGTCAGCGTCACGAGCAACTGGATGGCGCGGTTGCCCAGGTCGTTGTGGTACCAGTCGTTGACGCCCTTTCCGTGGATGATCTTCGCGGCGTCGGCCTCGGCGAACTCGCGGGCGACCCGCTGATAGGTGTTCTCACCGACACCGGTCTCCTCGTGGACGAACTCGGGCGTGTACTGGGCGAGTTCGTCCCGCAGGTTCTCCCAGACCGACCGTACAGGGACCTGTCCGTCGTCGGTTTCGACGGTGCGGTCGACGCTCAGCCGTGGGTCGAACTCCAGTTCGATGCTGGAGTCGGGGTCGTTCTGGCCGTCGCGGTCGCCCAGCGACCCCGGCGCACGCCGCAGGGTGCCGTCGGCGTCGACCATCACGAACACCTTCTCTGGGTCGTCGGCGTCCCCCGCCAGGCCCACCTCGCTGGCCCGGAGGAACTTCCCGGTGTTTTCCCGGACCAACAGTGGCATGTCGGTCTGCTCTTTCAGGTGGGCTTCGTCGTACAGCCCCTCGTCGACGATGGTCTGTGCCATCCCGAGCGCCAGGGCAGTGTCGGTGCCACCCTCCGGGGAGAGCCACTCGTCGGTGTGGATCGCCGTCTGGGAGTAGTCGGTGAAGATCCCGACCCGTTTGGCCCCCTCGTAGCCGGCGTCGAGGAAGTACTTCGCGTCGGGGATTCGCGTGACGTTGATGTTCGATCCCCAGGCGATGATGTAGTCGGCGTTGTGCCAGTCGGCGCTCTCGGCGTTGTCCGTCTGGGTCCCCCAGGTGATCGGCTGGCCCGGCGGCAGGTCCGAGTACCAGTCGTAAAAGGAGTGGGAGACCCCACCGAGCAGGTTGATGAGCCGGCTGCCGGAGGCGAAGGAGACCGGACTCATCGCCGGGATCGGCGTGAACCCGGAGATCGCGTCGTAGCGCCCCGCCCGGACCTCGTCGATGACGTGGTCGGCGATCTCGGTCAGGGCCTCGTCCCAGGAGATCCGTTCCCACTGGCCCTCGCCGCGTTCGCCGGTGCGGCGAAGCGGGTGGAGCACGCGCTGGTCGGCGTTGACGTAGTCGGTGTAACAAGCGCCCTTCTGACAGCCACGCGGGTTCGGGTCAGGGAGGCTCTCGTCGAAGGTCGGGTAGTCGCCGGCCTGCTCCTCCCGCCAGACCTGGCCGTCCTTGACGAAGACGTTCCAGGAGCAGGAGCCGGTGCAGTTGACGCTGTGAGTCGAGCGGGCGATATCGTCCCAGTCCCACTCGTCGCGGTAGAGGTCCTCCCAGTCGCGGTAGGGATAGTTACCGATCGGGTCGTCGACGGCCTCCAGGCCCTGCATGCCGTCGTCGGCGAAGGAGAGGCCCGTCGCGCCCAGCAGCGAGGCCGCACCCAACCCTCGCACGAAGTCGCGTCGACTCAGGGAACTGTCCGTCCAGCGGTCGTCGTCTGGAGTCTGTCTACTCATGGCTCAGGAACACCGTCGCGGTCGCACAGGCGGTACCGACGAGCGCGAGGGCGATGCCGGTCGGCGTCGAGCCGCCGGCCTCCAGGCCGGCAGCGACGAGGCCGAGCCCGACCAGTTTGCTCGCCGTGTCTAACAGCCGATACTGGCGTCGGGAGAGCGCGATCTCAGTCATCGCTCGTCCCCCCGTCCGTGGCTTTGCCGTCGGCGGTATCGCTGTCGGCAGCGCCACCGTCGGCGGCGACCCCCTCGTCGTCGGACGGGGGCGACGTCGCCCCGTCGCGCAACAGGAGGTAAGTGATCCCACCAAGCACCGGCGGAACCCCCAGAAGCGCCGCGGTCAGGATAGGGTTGACGACATCGGTGGTCGTCCCCAGCACCTGGTCGGCGAGGATGTTGTTCATCCCCGCGATGGAGGCGATCATGACGAAGGCGACGGCGGCGACGCCGACGCCGGTCTGCCAGGGCCGCTGTAGGGGATCGGCGGTGAAGTGGGTCGGCTCGGGCGTCCGGTCGATGAAGGGCCAGGCGGCGATCGCCAGGAAGACCAGGCCCGGAAGCAGGACGCCGCCGACGAACTCGCCGTTGATGTGGGCCGGGCCGATGGAGAACCCGATCTGGGGCAGCAGTTTCAGGAAGCCGTAGACCCACATCAGGAACCAGTCGGGCATGATCAGCGCCGGGGTACTCGCGGGGTCGTTGGGGCCGTACTCGGCGACGTTGTGGACCGGCAACAGGCCGGCAAGCGCCGACAGCGTCGCGGCCGTCAGGAAGAACACGACCGCCGAGACGGCAGCCTGGTTGGGGACCGCCGGCAGGCCGACGATGACGCTGTCGTCGCCCTTGTCGATCTCCCGGTCGCCGGCGACGACGTCGTCCTCACGGGGTGCTTCGGTGTGTTTCTGGCGTATCAGAATCCACATGTGCAGCGCCAGCCCGCCGGCGATCGCCATGGGAATGACCAGCACGTGCAGGAAATACAGCCGGGGGATCGTCGCGCTGGAGGGGAACTCCCCGCCGAAGACCACCTGCCCGAGGAAGTCCCCCAGCAGCGGCACGGAGATCGTGAGGTTGTAGCCGATGCTGGTCGCGGTCGCGGCGAACTCGTCGAACGGCAGGGCGTAGCCGGTGTAAGCCGCACCCATCGACAGCGCCGCCAGTCCCGTGCCGACGATCCAGTTCGGTTCCCGCGGATTCCGATACGCCCCGGTGAAGAACACCCTGAGCATGTGCAACCCGATCGAGGCGACGAAGAGGTGGGCCGCCCAGTGGTGGAGCCGGCGGATGAACATCCCGAAGGGCACGTCGTAGGTGATGTGCAACACCGAGACGAACGCCTCGGGCATCTCCTGGCCCTGGAACTTCTCGACGCTGCCGTCGTACTCGACTGCCGAGGTCGAGGGCTCGAAGAAGAATCCGAGGAAGATCCCCGACAGGACCAGCAGCAGGAAACAGAACAGCGCGACCTCGCCCAGCAGGAACGAGTCCTCGGCGGGGAAGGCCTTCCCGAGGAACTGCTGGCCCCGCTCGACATCGAGTCGACTGTCGAACCAGTCGTAGATCCGGTCGGTGCGGGACATCACTCACCCCCCGGGCCGACTGGCCCCGAGAAGTCGCCGGTCGCGATCAGGGTCCCGTCGCTGGAGAGCGTGATCGGGAGCTGTGGGAGCGCCCGCCCCGGCGGGCCGCCCTCGACACTCGCGCCGGAGAGTGGATCGAACTTCCCGAAGTGACACGGGCAGACCAGCAGATCCCCGTCCCGGTTCCCGACCATACAGCCGGCGTGGGTACACACCTTCGAGAACGCCGCGTAACCGCTGACCGTAAAGCCCTCCTTGACATTGCTGTAGGCCGATTCCGAGTAGCGGACCAGCAGCGTCGGCGCGTCCTCGATCCCGGGCCGGGGTTCGGGGAAGACCGTCATGTGTTCGCCCTCCGAGAGGCGGCCCTCCTGGATCGGTTCGCCCTCGCTGTCGACCAGGGTGACGCCGTCGGAGTAGATCGGCCCCTCGTAGCTGCGCTCGAACACCTGGGTGGTGCTCGCGAGCGGCGCCGTCAGGCTCGCGACGGCCGTCAGGCCGCCGACAGTCGCGAGGAACTTCGCGAAGTCACGCCGCCGGAGTTCGGCCCGCGCGTCGCTGTAGAGGCTCTGGCGGGTCGCCGGGGTATCGCTACAGCCGCAGTCCTCGGTCTCGTCGTCGGGTTTCGGGTAGTCCATCAGTCGTGCCTCCTGTATTCCGCGACCTCGACGTGTGGCATGAACCAGGCGTAGTACGCGACCGTCGACAGCGCCAGCGAGACGAACATCCCCGTGGCGTACAGCCCGAAGTACTGGGTCCGAGCCAGGGTCAGGTACTCGCCGGTGAACAGCGCCGCGAAGACGATCGAGAGGACGGTCAACCCGCCCATCGCGACCAGTCCCTCGATGGCGTCCGAGGCGTCGTGGTACTCGACGACCCAGCGGTTGTCCGATTCGAGCCACGGCAGACTCGCCGTGAGTTGCCCGCCGTCGGCCACGGGCGCTTCCTCAGGTGGTCGAACGGCCCTGTTCATGAACTGGTGAGCGCCGGCCAGAACGCCGACGAGCCCGAAGAGTGCGACCCAGACGACGACGCCGACCTGGCTGGGCGAGAGCTTGTTCGGCGTGTCGATCGGCCCCTCTAGCGGTCGGAGGTCGGTGACGCTCTCGTCGATCGCGATCTCCTCGGAGGGGGGTTCGCCGTGTAACGCGACGTACCACATCGGGAGCAACACCGTGGTCACCAGCAGGACGATGAGTATCGTGTTCCGTCTCATGGGTTGGGTGAGGGCTGGTATGATAGTCCGCTGACTGTTCGGTCCGGTCCCTCGTATCCGGCTCTTGCAAGACGACGACGGTGAACGTCAGACCAAACATCTCGGGTATTTTTTAAGTGAAATTCCGCACCGAATATGTTCGCACAGAGTTATTTTACTCGAAACGGTCGACATTTCGATATATGTCCCGGCGGGTGCTCGCGGAGGTAGACGTGGTCGACCCGCAGGCATGCCAGGTCCAGCCCCACGCCAGCGAGGAGCACCACGTCGCCGCCGTCTCCCGGAGCGCGCTGGGCGGTGACGAGGGTGAGATCGTCGAGGAGTTCACGCTGGTCGGCGAGGACGGGTCCCCACCGTCGCCTGGCGACACCAGGAACGTCCAGACGGTGTTCGATTACGACCAGGGACGGATCTACCGCCTCCATCGACGGGCTGGACAGGGCTGTGTCTGTGAGCGGATCGAGCGAGCGGGCTGTGTCGTCCAGGAGCTAAGCGCCACCGAGCGGTCCCTGACGGTGACCTTCCTGGTCAAGGACGTGGCCACGCTCAGGGACGTGATCGGCGACCTCCAGTCGACGGGCGAATGCGTTACCCTCCGGCGGCTTGTCGAGACCGACGACTCGCTGGACCGGAGCCGACCCGTCGTCCTCGACCGCGAGAAACTGACCGGCCGCCAGCGGGAGGTCCTGGAACGCGCCCACGAGATGGGCTACTTCGAACACCCGCGAGCGGCCAACGCGGGCGAGGTCGCGGACGACCTGGGGATCACCACGGCGACGTTCACGGAACACCTCGCGGCCGCCCAGCGAAAGGTGTTGGGCGACCTCCTGGACGAGCCGTGACCGCCGACAGTTTTCCGTCTCTCGGCCCCACGCCACGGTATGGGAAACGACCACAGCGATCACGAGCACACGCAGGACTACCACGAACACACCCACGGCCACGGCAATCACGACCACCACGGAGACGACCGCGAAGCGGTCGATATCGGCGTCCTGACTGTCTCGTCCTCGCGGACGCTAGCGGACGATCCCAGCGGTGACGCAGTCGAAACCGTCTGTGAAGACGCAGGCCACGATGTCACCGATCGTCGGCTCGTCACCGACGACGCGGACGCCATCGCCGAGGCCGTCGCCGGGTTGCTCGACGACGGCGCCGACGTAGTGGTCACGACCGGTGGGACCGGTCTCACGGCCGACGACGTGACCGTCGACGCGGTGGGGAACCTCTTCGACCGCTCGATTCCCGGTTTCGGGGAGCTGTTCCGCTGGCTCTCCTACGAGGAGGTCGGCCCGATGGCGATGGCCTCCCGTGCGACCGCCGGCGTCGTCGACGACCGACTCGTGTTCTGCCTGCCCGGCAGCGAGAACGCTGCCCGGACTGGCACGGGAGAACTGATCGCGCCGGCGGTCGGACACCTGCTCGGCCTCGTCCGGCAGTGACCAGACCCGTACAGTTTTGAGGGCGGTCGCGCTACCAGCGGGCATGACCGAGGAGTTCACGCACGTCGACGAGGACGGGGACGCCCAGATGGTCGACGTCGGTGAGAAGGCTGACAGCAAGCGCCGGGCCGTCGCCCGGGGCGCGATTCGGCTGACCGACCGGACACTCGCAGCTATCGAGGCAGACGACGTCGAGAAAGGCGACGTGTTGACGACGGCACGGATCGGTGCCGTCCAGGCGGTCAAACACACCTGGGAGACGATCCCGATGTGCCACCAGATCCCGATCACGAACGTCGAGACGGAGTTCTCGGTCGGCGACGACCGGGTAGAACTCACCGTCGCCGTGGAGACGGTCGGCAAGACCGGTTGTGAGATGGAGGCACTCGAAGGCGTGACCACGGGGCTGAACGTCGTCTGGGATATGGTGAAAGCCAGCGAGAAAGACGACGACGGCCAGTACCCCGGAACGGCCATCGAGGGGGTCGAGGTCGTCGAGAAGTCGGTCGAACGGCCCTGACCGCGTTCGGAAACACATACCTGTTCGCGTCCGATAGACGATCACATGCAGGTCCTGGGAATCGTCGGCCACTCCGACGCCGGGAAGACCACCCTCGTCGAGCGGTTGACCGAGCGACTCTCCGAGCGCGGGCGGGTCGCGACGGTCAAACACTGTACCCATCCGCCGGACATCGATACGGAAGGGAAAGACACCGCCCGCCACCGCGCTGCTGGTGCCAGCGAGAGCGTCGCGCTGACCGACGACGGGGCGTGGTTCGCGACCGGCGAGCAGCGGTCGCTGACCGAGACACTGGACGCACTGGCCCCGGAGTACGACTACGCGCTGGTCGAAGGGTACAGCGACGCGTCGATCCCGAAGGTCGTCCTGGGCGACCGCGAGGCGGCCGACCCGATCGTCCACCGCGCCGGCAGCGGTGGCGCGGCTGACCTCGATGCTGTCGTCGACGCCATGCTGGACCGCGATCCGTACGTCACCCTGGAGACGCTGGTCGGGGAGGTAAAGCGCTCCGCGGACGAGGATCGCGCCGGCGCGATCGCCACGTTCACCGGGCGGGTGAGAGCACGGGACAGTCCCGACGACCCGCGGACGGAGTTCCTGGAGTTCGAGCGCTACGACGAGGTCGCCGCCGACCGGATGGCAGAGTTACGGCGTTCACTAGAAGACCGCGACGGCGTCTACGCCGTTGCCCTCCACCACAAGACCGGTGTCGTCGAGGCCGGCGAGGACATCGTCTTCGTGGTCGTGCTGGCGGGCCACCGGGGGGAAGCGTTCCGCGCCGTCGAAGACGGGATCAACCGCCTCAAAGAGGAGGTCCCGCTGTTCAAGAAGGAAGTCACCGTCGAAGACGAGTTCTGGGCACACGACCGGTAGCTTCGAGCGGTGCCCGGCCGTGTCACTCATCGGTGGAGTGTCAGTCGACGGTATATTTATTACCTAGTGATATTACCTAGTGATACATGACGCAACTCGATGCCGCCAGGGCGGGAACGATCACCGACGCGATGGAACGAGTCGCCGAACGCGAGCGGGTCGATCCCGAGTTCGTCCGCCAGCAAGTCGCCGACGGACAGGCTGTGATCCCCACGAACGTCAACCACGACCGCCTGGACCCGATGATAATCGGCCGTGAGTTCGCCACGAAGGTAAACGCCAACATCGGAAACAGCGAGGAGTCGGGCGATTCGGGGACCGAACTGGAGAAACTCCACACGGCCGTCCACCACGGGGCCGACACCGTGATGGACCTCTCGACGGGCAGCGATCTCGACGAGATCCGGACCGCAAACCTGGCTCACTCGCCGGTCCCGATCGGGACCGTCCCGATCTACGGTGCACTCACGCGAGTCGACGACCCGACCGAGTTGACGACAGAGCGGTTGCTGTCGGTGATCGAGAAGCAGGCCCAGCAGGGGGTCGACTACATGACGATCCACGCCGGCGTCCGACTGGAACACCTGCCGTTGACCGACGGTCGCACCACCGGGATCGTCTCCCGGGGCGGGTCGATCCTGGCGAAGTGGATGGAGGACAACCGGGCCGAGAACCCGCTGTACACTGCGTTCGACGAGCTCTGTGCGATGCTGTCCGAGTACGACGTGACGATCAGCCTCGGTGACGGACTGCGTCCGGGTTCGTTGTCCGACGCCGGCGATCCGGCACAGTACGCGGAACTGGAGACGCTGGGCGAACTCACACGGCGGGCTTGGGACCACGGCGTCCAGGTCATGGTCGAGGGGCCGGGTCACGTTCCGATGGACGAGATCGCCGGGCAGGTCGAACGTCAGCAGTCAGTCTGTGACGGCGCACCGTTCTACGTCCTCGGGCCGCTCGTGACCGACATCGCGCCCGGGTACGACCACATCACCAGTGCCATCGGTGCAACGGAAGCGGCACGGGCCGGCGCGGCGATGCTGTGTTACGTCACCCCGAAAGAACACCTCGGCCTCCCCGACGCCGAGGACGTCCGGGACGGGCTTGCCGCCTACCGGATCGCCGCCCACGCCGCCGACGTGGCGAACGGCCGCGAGGGCGCCCGCGAGTGGGACGACGCGCTCTCGGAAGCACGGTACGCTTTCGACTGGCAGCGACAGTTCGAACTGGCGCTGGACCCCGAGCGAGCGCGGGCGTTCCACGACCAGACGCTTCCCGGAGACAACTACGAGACAGCGCGCTTCTGTTCGATGTGTGGTGTCGAGTTCTGCTCGATGCGGATCGACCAGGACGCACGCGACGAGGGCGGGATGGACGGGATCGAGATCGACGACACGGACAGGACCGACCCGGAGACCTCCCGGGCAGCGGCCGTAAACCGTCCACCGGTCGGGACCCACGACACAGCGGCGGTTCCGACAGACAGTCCCGAAGCCGACGACTGAGCGATATCTCCCACTCAGCCGATAGTTCTTTATATACAGGTCGTGTACGGCGGAACGATGTCAAAGAAACTACTCGGGCTCATCGCCCTCGTCGGGGTCATCGGCCTCGCGTACGTCTACAGTCGTTGACAGCAGTATCGCTCCCAAACCACGTTTCCGAACCCTTACCGGGGTGAGTGACCTATTCGATGCCATGTACGGTGTCGTCACGCGAAACGAAGACGAGACAGCGTGGTCGGAGTTCGACCGAGCCTTCTACGAGGTCAAGGACGTGACCGGCCGGGCGGCCGAACCCATCGCGGGCGCGGTCAACATGGTATCGTGTTTCGGGGACAACGCCGTCGAAGGCGAGGAGGAGTTGCTGGCCTTCGACGACGAAGGGACTGCAGCCACCCGGAACGAACCGTACTTCGACTGGACCTACGTCTGTCCGACCCACGAGCGCTATCGGGACGGCCTCCTCGATATCATCGCCGACGCCGCCGAGGTAAACGGTGACGTCCGTCTCGACGATGTCGGCTTTCCACGCGAGGAGTACTGCTACTGCGACCGGTGTGAGCGACGCTTCGCGGAGAGCGACTTCGAGGAGTGGTCGGCCTGGCGGACGAACGTCATCACCGAGTTCGTCGCCGACGCCCGCGAGCGGGTCCCCGGTGAACTCTACCTCACGCTGTATCCCGATCCGTACCCCGGCCACCTCGAAGCCCGGAGCGGCCTCGACGTCGACGCTGTCGGCGAATTCGTCGACGAGTTCGTCGTTCCGATCTACGATATGGCTTACTCGACGACCTACTGGCTGGAGATCCTCGCGAAGGGGTTCCGCGACGAACTCGACAGTCCGTTCAGCATCGAGTTGTACGCCGTCGATGTCGACATCGACGACCTGAGCAAAGCAGCCGAGGTGGCCGGCGAGTACGCCGAGACCGTACTGTTCGGCTACGACGCCAGCAACGCCCGGGCGACGGTCCGACGGCTCGAGGCCGACGCCCGCGAGGGGCAGTCCTTCGGCCCCGAGTAGGGGACGACGGCGGTATTCGGACGATCAGCGGAACCGACGATCACGCCACTGCTGGATCTCCTCGCGGTCGCGGGTGTCTTCCGGGAGTTCGTCGAACCACTGGGCGTCGCTGATCTCCTGGTCGGGGTCCGCCACTCGCGGGGTCGTCGTCTCCGCACGGGTCTCGAAGACGGGGAGGACGCCCCAGGCCATGTTGTCGTCGTGGTAGAACTCGACGCGACCCAGGAGTCCGAGTCCCTCGATCGTCCCTTCGATACCGCCCTCCTCGGAGAGTTCCCGCAGCGCGGCCTCCCGGAAGGACTCGCTCCCGTCGAGTTCGCCACCCGGGAGCACCCACTTGTCGACGCCCTCGTGACGGACCAACAAGAGGGCGCCGTCGGATCGGTAGACCAGCGTGTGTGCCCCGTACGGTGCCCCGTGGTCGCGGGCGGCCTCCGCGACCGTCCGGAAGCGCGGCCTGGAGACGCGCCGGTGGCGGCTGAACTCGACGGCTGGGTCGTACTCCTCCAGCAGGTGGTGGTACGTCTGTTCGGCCTCCTGGCTGGCCACGTCCGAGAGATACCAGAGGTTGTCGACGGTCATCAGTGGTCGTCACAGACTGGCCGGCATGGCGGTCCCAACGACTGTCCGAGAGGGAGCGAAGCGCAGGTCATACGAGGGGGTACGGCGGAGGCCGTTATAAGTCTTCGACACCCTCACCGGCGCGAATCAGTCCCTTTTTGAGCAGTCACCGAGTACCGCTGCCCATGGCATTCGAAGAGGACGATACCGTGATTCTGCACGACGAGCACAGTGACTACGACGGCCAGGAGGGAACCGTCACCCAGGTCGTCGAGACCATGTTCGGCGACGCCAACTACACGGTCTCCTTCGAGGACGGTCAGGAACAGGGCGTTCCCGAAGACAACCTCGAAGCAGCGGAGTAAGGCTCGATGTCGTCGGTCCCGTTCCACTACGTTGATCTCCGGACGTTCTGTTATGCGACCGAGGACGACCGGCGGGTCGAGGAAGCGCTTCGGACGTTTCTCCCCGAAGAGTACTCGATCGAGCGATCCCAGAGCGAGGGTCACTACGGCGACCGCATCGTCGTCCTCTCGGCCCGCGTCGAGAACGCCGACGAGATCCGTCACGTGCTCTCACAGGTCGCGACGCTTTCGGACATCGACGCGGTGAAGGCGGAACTCGACGAACGGGTCGACGACAACTGCTCGTTTTTCCTCACGTTCGACAAGCAGGCCGCTTTCCGCGGGGAGGTCACCCGCGGCGACGGCATCACACTCCGGGCGAAGGTCGAAGCGTACCCGGCGAAACGGGAACACGCCGTGGCCAACGCCCGCGAACTGTTCGAGGAACTGTGATGTACGAGGCCGTCCACGCCCGCCCGGACGGCGAGAGTACGGTCGCCCGACAGGCGCTGACAGCCAGCGAGTACGGCTACGACGGCATCGTCGTCCGGAACCACGGCGACGATCAGGCATCCTACGATCCTGGACAGATTGCCGACGCCTACGACATCGACGTGGCGACCGGGATCGAGATCAGAGCCGACGATCCCTCCCGGGCGAGCGGGTTCCTCGGGAACTACCGGCCCGATCGGACGATCGTCGCCGTTCACGGTGGAACGACCGCGATGAACCGGTTCGCGGTCGAGCAACCCGCGGTGGACGTGTTGGCTCATCCGATGCAGGGTAGCGGTGATTTCAACCACGTTCTCGCGAAGGCCGCCGCCGAAAACGGGGTCAGAGTCGAATTCTCGCTCGGGGCGGTCGTCGGCCACTCCGGCGGGAGCCGGGTCCGTGCGATTCAGGGGCTTCGCAAACTCCGGGACCTCGTCGAGGACGCCGACGCGCCATACGTCGTCTCTGTCGACCCATCGAACCACCTCGAGCTTCGGGCCCCGCGCGATCTCGTCGCGCTCGGTGAACGCATCGGCTTTGAGCCAGCGGCGGTCGAGGCAGGTCTCGCTGAATGGGGCCGTCTCGTCGACCGGAACCGCGAGCGCCGCTCGGATCGGTTCATCGAGCCCGGTGTCAGTATCGACGAGTAGTACGCGATATTTCCGGAACAGTCGAAACACGGCCTAATCGGCCCCACCGTCGGTAAATTCCATCCGATGTGGAAAGGATTTTACCCTCGCAGTGAATAGACGTGTCTATGGTGCAAAAGGTGAGTCGACCGTTTGGGGTAACGGTCGCAGGGGGATTCATGGCCCTTGAGGGGGGCCGACAGTTGGTACACGGAACCATGGTCTACCACGGCTTCCTCACCGGCAACAGCAGTCCGGTTCTGTTGGCGCTGGTCTTTGCCGGACTCAGTGTCGTACTGGGTGGTGTCCTCATAGTCGCGGCGTACGGGATATTTACGAACGGTAACTGGGGGCGGGGTCTCGGCGGGGGTGGACTCGTCCTGGTTGGACTCCTGTCGCTCGGTTGGATGTTACTGGCGAGTGACCTGCTGTTCGCTGTCGAAGGCGTCTTGGACTTCCTGATCGCCGGCTACCTCTTCTCCGGGCGGTCGGCGATCGATGAGGCACGGCCGGACATCGACGACACGGACAACTCCCAGACAGTCGGACTCCCGTAGCGGTCGGCACCGACGTGTTCTTGTGCCCGCTATCCCCAGTACCGGGTATGTCATACCGGGACGGTTCCTCGGGGGACCATCGACAATGAAACACCTCCCCAAGCACCTCCGTCCACGCTGGCGGTATCTAGCCGTCGCCATCGAGAGCTGGCCCGACGTCGACATCGACAGGCGGGCGTTCCAGCGTTCGGTGTGGTACGCGGCACAGAACCTCCTCGGTGATATCGGGAGCGCAAAGACGGACATGAACGTCGTCGAGTTCGCCTTCGCTGACGGAGCGGGCCACGCGATCGTCCGCGTCCGTCGAGACCACGTCGACGACGCTCGCTCCGCGCTCACAGCACTCGGTGATATCGACGAGACGCAGGTCGGTATCCGAGTCCGCGGAACCAGCGGGACGATGCGTGCCTGTGAAGAAAAGTATATAGGCGGGCCGGCGGAACCTCCTGCTCAGAGACAGGTCGTGTTCGAGGACGTGACACGGGACGCAGTCGTTCGGGGCCGTCGCGTCGACGTCCGGACGAACGACGCGTTCGCGGGGGCGACTGAACTCGATCTCCAATAACTATGCAGGGACAAAACCAACAGCAGGCGTACGACCGCGGAATTACAATCTTCTCTCCGGACGGCCGCCTCTATCAGGTCGAATACGCTCGCGAGGCCGTCAAGCGCGGCACCGCAAGCATCGGTGTCCGGACGGCCGGCGGCGTCGTACTCGCCGTCGACAAGCGTATCCGCTCGCCACTGATGGAGCGGTCCTCGGTCGAGAAGATCCACAAGGCCGACGACCACATCGGGATCGCCTCGGCCGGCCACGTCGCCGACGCTCGGCAGCTGATCGATCTCGCTCGACGGCAGGCACAGGTCAACCAGCTTCGGTACGGCGAGCCGGTCGGCGTCGAGACACTCACCAAAGAGATCACCGACTACATCCAGCAGTACACGCAAGTCGGCGGTGCCAGACCGTTCGGCGTCGCGCTCATCATCGGCGGTATCGCCGACGGCGAACCCCGCCTCTACGAGACCGATCCGTCGGGGACGCCCTACGAGTGGAAGGCCCTCGCGGTCGGTGCCGACCGGGGCGACATCCGCGACTACCTCGAAGAACACTACGACGAAGGGATGGAACTGGACGCCGGCGTCGACCTCGCGCTCGAAGCGCTGGCCTCGGTCGCCGAGGACGGGCTCTCGCCGGAGGGGATCGGCGTCGCGACGATCGACGTCGAAACCGAGACCTTCCACGAACTGACCGACGACGAGAAAGCGGCCCACATCGAATCAGGCGATCTGGCGGGCTCCGATAGCGAGGACGAAGACGAGGACCAGGCCGAGTAACCGATCGTTCAACCGACACCAGCGCTAGAATTAAACCGCCGGGTCGCAAACCGTCGGGTATGGACTGTCCACGGTGTGGGGACCCGCTCGAATCCTATCGGCTCGGCAATTCGGAGACCACAGCGTGTGGGAACTGCTCGTACCTGGGGGTCCCCGTCGACCACAAGAGCGAGAGCCGTCGACGCGAGTCCTGGGACGACGCACTGGACCGGTTCAACGACCAGGAACAGACGGTCAAGAAGGTCACGGAGATCTCGGATACCGACGTGTTTTCGACAGTGACGGACGAGACGGAGACGACAGAAGAGGGATCGGACCGGGAGACGGAAGACCCCGAAGCCGACGACGACACTGGCGACGTGTCGCCCGACCGTGAGACGACAGACACTGTCGACGACGACTCCGACGAGGACCCACCAGGTTCCGACGAGAGCAGGGAGCCAGCGTCTGCCGACACGGGCAGCTGAACCCACCACTGCGATCCGAGCATCGCGTCTCGGTAGAACGCTTTTCGGTGAGGGGAATATGCGGCGGCGAAAACAGGCAGCCACCCGAACCTGGGCGGGCCTCGACGCTCCTCAGTCGTCAGATTGGGCTTCGACTTCCTCTTCGTCGGCAGCGTTGCCCGAGTCGCGTTGCTCTTCTTCGTCCGAGCGAGCGGCGACGAGGGCACCGCGCGAGACGCTGTACATCGGTTCGTCCGCGTGGCGGACTTCGCTGATCGAGAACGGAATGTCGGCGTCGTCGAGGTGCTGTTTGAACAGTTTCGTGAAGCCGTTCGGTGAGGAGGTCCCGCCGGTGACGACAACGGGGACATCGAGTCCTTCCTCGATGTCTTCCTCGTCGACTTCCTGTGCGATCTTTTCGATGACGTAGTCCAGCAGGTTCTCGTAGTAGATCGAGAGGGCGCCTTCGACACCGCCGACATCGGTCTCGAAGTCGAGTTCGAAGTCGTCCTCTTTGATCGAAGTGACCTTGTCGACCTGTGTCCCGGTCGCCTGGGCGGCCTGTTCGTCGACCCAGTCGCCACCGCGGGCGACGGAGAACTTCATCACAGGGACGGCGTAGTACGACAGGCAGACGTTGGTCATCCCGGCACCGAAGCTGATCCCCAGCCCGGTGAAGTCGTTGTCGGCGAGGTCGGAGTAGATGACCGCCATCCCCTCGTTGATGGGTTCGGCGTCGTAGCCCATGTCGTCGAGGAACGACTCGATGGTCTTCTGGTGGTACAGCGTCGACAGGTCCGAGTCCATCGGGTCGGCCGGCGAGGAGAAGAACAGCTTCTCGTTGGGGTACTCCGGCGAACCGACGACCTGTTCGATGATGAGTTTCATCATCGGGATCGCGGACTTCTCGTCGGAGGAGAGGATCCCCTGTGACATCGGGCGGCGTGTCTCCTGGTTGAAGATGTTTGCGAAGTTCAGGGCGTCGTCGCCAAGCACGTAGACGTCGTCGTCCTTGCGGATGTGGAGTACGTCCGACCGGGAGAGCATCTGCTCTGCCATGTCGCTGTACTCGATTTCTACGAAGGAGTTTCGCTGTTGGACGAAGACCGTCTCGTTCCCTTCTTGCTGTGCGGAGATAATATTCATCGTACCGACGTCGAGGCCTTTTGCCATAAGTAGCTCACAAATACCTCCGTAACATCGTGTAATAAAAGTACGTATCTGCCAAGATAATGACTGGACATCGGTCGACTGACGGGGGGTGTTCGCGGAAATTCGGCAGTCGAACCCGATACGGGGTCGCCACGGGAACTGCTATCCAGACTGGCGTATGATTAAAGCTGACATGTACTACGATCGGCCCAGTAGCCGAGCGGCCCGGCCGAGGACGCCTTCCAGAACAGTCTCGTCGCTCTCGCTGGCTGCTTCCGCCTGCTTGCGCTCCCGAAGCTTCTTCAGCTGGTCCGTCTGTTCGTCGACGGTCGAGGTCGAGCGGTCCGTCGCTTTCTCGCCGCCTTTGACCGTCTTGAGGCCGGCGACTTGTTCGTCGACACTGCTCCGATGGACGCGGTCGACGCTGGCATCCATCCCGGAGACGTCCATCTCCACTTCTCCCTCGCTGGGAGTGATTTTCAGGTCGCTTCCCTCGTGGCGTTCGACGCCGCCCCACGTGAGATCGACGCTTTCCATCGCGGATTCGATGTCCTGTTCGATCTCCTCGTCGGTGTAGGATTCTCCCTCGTCCTCTTCCGGGGCCTGGATGTCGCCGGGTCGTGGCTTCGCACGGTCGATGTGGTACGCGACGAGCGCACCGCCAGTCGCGGCCAGCAGCGACGCCAGCCCGAGCCCGTAGACGAACAGGACGTGGATGCTGTACTGCGGACCCGAGCCCGTCGCCCAGCTGTACGGGTACGCCCAGACGAACAGTCCCAGACCGACGAGACTGATCGCCGACCCGACGACGGCACCGTAGATCGCGCGCTTGCCGACCGGGAGCAAGACGACGACACTCGATAAGGTCGCCGGGAGCGCGAGCATCCCCACTGCGATGGCCGCTTCCCGGAAGACGAAGTTCGACTGTGGGCCGCCGGCACCGGTGAACTGCCCGGCGGCACCGATGACGAACGCCCCGATCCCGAGTCCGATCCCGCCGAAAAAGAGGGCGAACCCGAGATACACGTCGATCTCTCGGTCCGGCTCCCCAATGTACGTTCGATACCACTCGAAGAGTCGTCCGTCGTCGGTCTCGTCGGTCATGGTAGATCGGTTATTTCAGTCACGGGAGTTGCTAAACGATTCCAAGGGCTGTGTAATCAGTCTTTCCCGGAGTCCGCTCATACGTAGGAGATCCGTGTGACACGTCCCGGCGTCGTCCGGAACCGCCAAGTCCGGCTCTCCTCGCGGGCCGGATCGACGCGGTCGACCTGTCGAAGCCCCTGTTTGATACAGGACCACCAGCTCTGCTGGCTGGCGTAGCCGGCCGGATAGTCGTCGTACAGTTCGTCGACGAAGTCGCTCCGGGTCGCCTCCTCGACGTCTTTGAGGTAGGCAAGTGCGGCTCCGACGGCACGCCGGCGACGGGCCTGGAGGTCATCGTCCCAGCCGGGTACGTCGAGTTCGTCGAGGTCGGTGATGTCCTCGCCCAGTCGTCTATCGTCCGAGAGTGTCTCCCGTGAGCTGTAGTCGATCCCACTTCCGAGACCGTCACCGAGCTGTTCCCGTGTCTGGGTCACCGCTCGCTGGACGAACTCGTCGAAGCGCTGTCCCTCGACCGACGACAGGGCGTCGGCAGCGGCTTCCAGTTCCCTGTCTTCGATGCGTGCGACGGTGTCTTCCTCGCCGGCGATCGTCAACCCACCTTCGCCGGCCGCGGCACTGGCAACGGCGGCGACATCCGCATCGGCATCGATATCGTCGCGTCGACGCGCGTACGCACCGAGACGGCGCCCTCGCTGGCTGTCGTCCTCGACCGCGAATCGGTTGGCGACGAGCCAACCGAGGTAGCTCTCGATCTCGTCGAAATCCAGCAGGTCGGCCTCGACAGCGAGTGACCTGGCGGTCTCGTCGTCGACGGTGAGTTCCAGCGACCGCATTCGTCACTGTCTTTGCCCGACTCACTCATAAAGGTAGCCTCGAAGAAGTCCACTGGATACGGGCCTCCAAACGAGACTCGGGTCCGCTCAGAACTCCTCTTCGCCGCCGAATTCTTCTTCGCCGCCGAACTCCTCCTCGAACCCTTCCTCTTCGAACCCTTCTTCCTCGAATTCGTCTTCCTCGCCGCCGAGTGCACCAGCGATTGTCCCGAGGATACCGCCCTCTTCCTCCTCTTCTTCCTCCTCTGCCTCCATCTCGATGTCGATGTCCCTGTCTTTGTGGTGGTGACTGCTGTGGCCCGTCAGCTGTTCGAGTTCACCAGGGTCGAGCCAGACGCCACCACAGTCCGGACAGTAATCGACGGTGACCCCGTGTTCCCGGCGCTGGTCCAAGGTCGTTCCACACGACAGACAGTGCAGGTCGTCTCCTGTTGTCATATGACAGCTATATATCGAGTTCCGTAAAAACGTTCCCCCATCAGCCGCAGTAAGGTCTTTACATGGGCCACCGCTACCGCCGGGTATGATATCACTCGAAGAGGCGGTGACGGCGCGCCTCGAATCCCACGGCCAGCGGTTCGAGGTACTCGTCGATCCGGACGCAGCCCTCGCCATCAAGCGCGACGAGTTCGAGGGGGACCTGGAAGACGTGATCGCGGCCGAGGACATCTTCGAGGACGCGTCTCGCGGTGACCGACCGCCGGAAAGCAGTCTGGAGGAGGTCTTCGACACGACGGACCCCCTGGAGATCATCCCCGAGGTCATCAAGCAAGGGGAGATCCAGATCACGGCCGAGCAACGCCGCGAGATGCAAGAACAGAAGCACAAACAGCTCGTCCAGCGTATCACGCGAAACGCGGTCAACCCGCAGATGGACGACGCACCCCACCCGCCCGAGCGGATCGAGTCGGCCCTAGAGGAGACGGACTTCCGGGTCGATCCGATGGAACCGGTCGAGAGCCAGGTCGACGACGCGTTGGACGCGTTGCGGCCGGTCATCCCGATCCGGTTCGACGAGATCACCGTCGCGGTACAGGTGCCGGCGGACTACGCGGGTAGCGCGCAGGCACAGATCCGCCAGTTCGGCGACCTCGAACGCGAGGAGTGGCAATCGGACGGCTCCTGGGTGGGTGTGCTGACCTTCCCGGCGGGATTACAAAACGACTTCTACGACCTCGTCAACGAGCACACGAGCGGGCAAGCCGAGACACAGATCATCAAAGACGAGGACGAACTCAGTACTCGGTAGCGTCATCCCTTCTTGAACCCGACGAAGAAGCCGGTCGCGAAGCCGGCACTGACCGGCAATGCCGAGAGCAGCGAGGTGATCCAGGACGGTGGCGTTCCGGCCGTCGCACCACCTGCCGAACTCGTCGCGTTCTGTGCGGCCCCGCCGATGGCCGACCAGTTGACTTCGAGGATACCACGGGTTTCGAGGAACTTGAACAGGGCCAGTTCCAGGCCGACGAGGATCGCGATGAGCTTCGCGATCTTCTTCGCGGCGAACCCGATGATCCCACCGATGAGCGCGCCGCCCCCCGCTTCGAGCCCCATCTGTTGGAGGTTGAACTCGACCATAGACCAGAGCAGACGGGCACACGTTAAGACCTTTGTGTCCCCTCGAATCCGACAGTCGAATTGAATTTAAATACTCCCGGGCCATACGCTTCGGTAAGTGACAGCGAGACAGTCCACCGAACGCGCTGTGGTCGCAAAACGGGTCGACAGCGGGACCGCAGCGACGACAGAGATCAGAGAGCTCACACGGGCAGCCGGCTACGAGATCGCCGGCGAGATCACCCAGACCCGGACGGAAGACCCCGCCTACCACATGGGCGAGGGGAAGATCGTCCGCCTGAGCAACGTCGTCGCACGCGAGGAGGCGACGGTCGTCATCTTCGACAACCAGCTCGGCCCCTACCAGACCTACAACATCGGGAACAAGCTCCCGACCGGCGTCAGGGTGATCGACCGCTTCCGGCTCATCATCGAGATCTTCGGCCAGCGGGCACAGACCCGGAAAGCACAGCTCCAGGTCGAACTGGCGGAGTTGCGCTACGAACTCCCGCGGGCCGAGGCGAAGGCGAGCCTGGCCAAACGCGACGAGCGGCCGGGCTTCATGGGACTGGGCGAGTACGACGAGAGCCGCGAAGAGGACATCAAGAAACAGATCGCCCGCATCAACGACGAACTCGAATCCATCGAGGAGACCGAACAACACCGGCGCGAACAGCGCCGGGAGTCGGGCTTCGATCTGGTCGCGCTCGCGGGCTACACTAACGCCGGGAAGTCGACGCTGTTGCGACGCCTCGCTGCCGACCTGGATATCGACGAGAACGAGGACCGACATCCCGACCTGGACACGACCGCCGAGAGCGAGGACCGCCTGTTCACCACGCTCGGGACGACGACGAGACGCGCCGAAGTCGGGAAACGGGAGATTCTGGTCACCGACACCGTCGGCTTCATCCAGGACCTCCCCCACTGGCTCGTCGAGTCGTTCAAGTCGACGCTCGACTCGGTGTACCGTGCCGACCTGGTGTTGCTCGTCGTCGACGTCTCCGAATCGGTCGAGGAGATCCGGGAGAAACTGGTGACGAGCCACGACACGCTCTACGAGCGCAACGAAGCCCCGATCGTCACCGTCCTGAACAAGACCGACGCGGTCGACGACGAAGAGGTCGAGCGCAAGAAAGCCGCACTCTCGGCGCTGGCCCCGAACCCCGTCGCCGTCAGCGCCGCCGAGGGGACGAACATCGATCGGTTGTCCCAGCGTATCGACGACGAACTCCCGGACTACGAGGAAGAGCGGCTCGTCCTCCCGATGACCGACGATACGATGAGTCTCGTCTCCTGGATCCACGACCACGCCCACGTCGAGTCCGTCGACTACGGCGACGAGGTCATCATCGAGTTCGAGGCCCGGCCCGCAATCGTCGAGCAGTCACGTGCGCGGGCCGGCGACCTCGTCGGAGCCTCCGCGTAGTCGTCGCGGTTACGCCCAGAGGACTGTCGGAATCTCTTCGAGGAGATCAGTCGCGACGAGGCCGTTCCCGCGTTCGTCGACGACCCGATCCCCCGCTGCACCGTTCGCGTAGGCGGCCAGTGCCGCGGCGTCGATCGGCGCCTGCACGCAGGCCAGCGCGCCGGAGAGCCCTGCCAGCACGTCGCCGGTCCCGCCGACGGTCATCCCCGCGTTCCCGGTCCGGCCGACGCGTGTCCGGTCCCCGTCGGAAACGATGTCGTACGGCCCCTTCACGAGCAGCGTCGCGCCGATCTCCGCGGCGAACGACTCCACGAGCGCCTGTCGTTCGCGCCAGTCCTCGCTCGTCTCGCCACCCATCGCCCGGAGTTCGCCCTGGTGTGGCGTACAGAGCAGGTCCGCGTCGGTCTCGACCTCGGGAACGACCTGCAACGCGTCGGCATCGACGATAGCGATCCCGTCGAACCGCGCCAGCAGGTCCGCGACCGCGTCCAGCGTCTCGTCGGCGTCACCGAGTCCGGGACCGAGGACGAGCGTGTCGTGGGACACGGCGTGCTCTGCGATCCAATCCACGTGTGTGGGCGCGAGGCGATCGTCGTCGTACGGGAGGACGATAAGGTTCTCGCTGTACCCCTGGACTTCCCGTGCGACCGAGGCCGGAC
Source organism: Haloarcula montana (assembly GCF_035666295.1). Taxonomy (NCBI): domain Archaea; kingdom Methanobacteriati; phylum Methanobacteriota; class Halobacteria; order Halobacteriales; family Haloarculaceae; genus Haloarcula; species Haloarcula montana. The sequence continues at coordinate 2,576,125 of NZ_CP142027.1, read as the reverse complement.
AGGCTACCCGGACGAGATCGGCGCCGCCTCGGAGCGCCGACTGGGCGGCCAGTGCCGGCGCACCGGTGTAGGGGCCGCCGCCGACGACCAGCACTTCCCCGTTGTCGCCCTTGTGGCTAGCTGGGTCCCGATCGAGTCGGAGAAGGTCCCCGCGCTCGACGAACAGTTCAGCGGCGTCGGGGATACCGATGTCAGCGACCGTCACCGTCGCGTCCAGGTCGTCCAACCCCGGTTTGGTGTCGTGGAAGGTCACGACGTGATCGGCCTCGACCGCAGTCTCGGCGAGGGTCCCGCTCTCGGCGTCCAGTCCGGAGGGAACGTCGACGGAGAGGACCGTCGCGTCGCTATCGTTCATCGCTCGGGCCGCCGTCGCCGCCGGTTCCCGGAGGTCGCCGGCGATACCCGTCCCGAGCATCGCGTCGACGACCAGTTCCGGATCGCCCAGCTCGAACGCCGCGGAGTCCCTGACCTGTGCTGTCGAGTACTCGGCGCGCTGGAGTGCCCTCCAGTTCTCCCGTGCGATGTCGGTCGTGATCGTCTCGGGCCGCCCGAGCAGGCAGATCCGCAGATCGTACTGGTCGAGGAACCGGGCCGCGACCAGCGCGTCCCCGCCGTTGTTCCCTCGTCCGGCGACGACGGTAATCGGGTCGCCGGGCGCTGCGTGGGTACGGACCTCGCGTGCGAGTGCGTGGCCCGAGGACTCCATCAACTGTTTACGCGGAACGCCGAGCGCCTCCGCGTTGGCGTCGACGACGGCCATCTCGGAACCGGTGAGCATAGGCAGGCGTTTGCCGGCCACGCTCGTAACTGTGGGGGACCTACCAGCGGACCTCGAAGCCGTCGAGTCCCTCGGGGTCTTCGTAGCTGACCTCGACGCCGGTGACATCGGCCCGTTTGCTCCCCTCGTGACAGAAGTCGATCATCGCTTCGACGGCCTCCTCGTTCCCCTCGAAGACGGCCTCAACCCGGCCGTCGTCCAAGTTCTTCACCCAGCCGTCGACGCCCTGTTCCCGTGCGGTGTCTCTGGTGGTCGCCCGGTAGTAGACGCCCTGAACGCGTCCGGAGACGAACACGTGTACGCGAGTGCGAGACATACACGTCGGTATCGGCGGCTCCCAGTTAGCTTCAGTGGTCCCGGCCGCCCGACCGGAGGTAGTGGAAGAGGTACGTCTGGGTGTAGCCGGCGTACTCCCCGCCGAGCGCCGCCCGGATCGCCCGCGAGGTCTCGGCGTAGTTCCCCCGCTCGCAGTCGGGGTAGTACTCCTCGATAGTCGTCCTGATCCAGGTGTCCAGCGGGACCGCCTCCAGGTAACCCAGCGAGAACAGCAGGACGCAGTCGGCGACCTTCTCGCCCACGCCGACGAACTGTGTGAGAAACTCCCTGGCGGCCTCGTACTCCCGTCCCGTCGCGTCGGCGGGGTCGGCCTCGCCGGTCGCGACCATCTCGGCCGTCCGCCGGACGTACGGAGCGCGGTAGCCCAGACTCAGGTCCCGGAGTTCGCCCTCGGTCGCGGCCGCCAGCGCTTCCGGCGTCGGAAAGGCGTGGTACGTCTCCCCGTCGAAGGTAACGGCGTCGCCGAACTCCCGACGGAGCGCCTGCTGCATTCCGTGGATGCGGCCGACGCGCATCTGCGCCGAGCAGATAAACGAGATCAGCGTCGGGAAGACCGGGTCCCGAACGATGCGCATCCCCCAGTAGGCGTCGTAGGCCTCCTCGACGACGGCGTCGTCGGTCGCCGTCCTCCGGATCGCCACGAGGTCGTCGCCCAGTCCGAGCAGTTCCCGGAGGATCGGTTCGGCGTCGATTGTCGACTTCCACTCCAGTCGGCCGTCGGTCTGGCGGGCCTGGACGATCACTGGCTCGCCGTCGACGCGTACCGTCGTCCAGTACCACGCGTCGCCACCGCTTGCCGCTTCCCGTTCGTACATCTGTCCGTCCGCACGGTCCCACAGATACGACTGCCCGCTTTCGACGGTGGCCTGTAGATCTAGCCCGCCCGACAGCGACGCCACGTCGATGTGTCCCTCTTCCATCGGGCGGACGGACGGGACGAACGCTCTTCGGGGTTTCGAGTCGACACTCCCCATGCGTGTCACCGGGCTAACCTTCATTATGTCCGCTAGCTAATACCACACTATGGACTGCAGAGTCGTCGTCGAAGCCGCGGTCCCCGTCTACGACGTGGCGACAAGTGACGAGGCCGTCCGGATCGCTATCTCCAAGACTGGCGAGATGCTGAACCCGGACCTCAACTACGTGGAGATCAACATGGGCGGGCGGAGTTGTCCCCACTGTGACGAGGCGATCGAACCCGCGTTCATCGCTGCCGACGAGAGTCTCGTCGCCCTCGAACTAGAGATGACCGTGTTCAACGTCGAGCGCGACGAACACGCCGCACGGATCGCCCGAAAAGAGATCGGGCAACGGCTCGAAAACATTCCGCTCGAAGTACTGGAAATCGAGGAAATCGAGTCCGACGAAGCCGACGACACCGACGCAAACGACGAGACAGGTGACGACAAGACGGACGACGAGGATGTCCTCCCGGAGTTCGAGGAACTCATCGACGAGTAGCGAAGCTACGGGAACAGCTGAGATAGTGAAAACGCAACGACCAGTCAGTCCGCAGCAGCAGAAACCGGCTCTTTCTCGTCGGCAGTCATCTCCGAGGTGATCCCCGTCGCGATGGCGGAGACGGCGGCCTTGTGATCCGTCTTCGATTTGTGGATAGAAGTAGGTTTGACGCCCAGCGTTTCGTATTCGTCGTGTTCGACTTCGTCGCCTGTTTCGCGTTCGTAATGGTTCTGTACCTGTGCAAGCAGGCCGTGGAGATGAATGAGCTCCTGCTTTTTCATGGTCACCACATCCTTGCAACTGGAAGGATATAGTATTACTTTGACGGGGGTTACCATACGTCTCGGTGTACAGTGCCGAAACCGATGCTATCTGGACACGTACGCCGGCACCTGCGACAGTCGTGTCGGCATCCGTTTGGGGTTCTCTGAAAAGTTTTTATCGAGGGAGTAACCACACCCGTGTATGGAGTACGACAGCATGCTCGACCGGGCGATCGAGGAGACGCCGGAGATCGACGGGACCTCCGAACGGTTCGAAGTCCCCGACCCGGAGGTCCGCCAGGAGGGCAACACCACCGTCTTCGAGAACTTCCAGGCAGTCTGTCGGCGACTGGATCGGGAGCCCGACCACGTGATGCAGTTCCTGCAAAACGACGTCGGGACGAGCGGACACATCGACGAGAGCGGGCGGGCACGACTGACTGGCGCGTTCGATGCCGCCCGTATCGGGAACGGAATCGACGAGTACGTCGAGCAGTACGTCCTCTGTCCCGAGTGTGGACTGCCAGACACACGGCTCGAACGCGAGCAGGGCGCGATAATCCGCCGTTGTGAAGCGTGTGGTGCACGCTCCCCAGTCGAGAACTGACCGTTATTGGAGTCGCTTCAACGTCCCGAGATCACGCTCTGTCCGGGTGAATTCGGCGAGCCGTCTGCTAGCGTGGCAGTTCGGACAGTGAAAGACGGTGTCGTGGCGTGGAAGGTCGTTCGGCGTCGACTCCCAGTCTTTCGTACACTCCGGGCAGAGCAGACGGACATACGCTTCCTCCATGTGTGTTAGTCACACACATCTGGAAAGGTGAAAAAGGTTGCTGTGGACCACCGACTGCGAATCAGGCCGAGAGATCGTCGGCTTCGAGGAGTTCCTTGTAGCGGTTTCGGATCGTGACTTCGGAGATGTTCGCCACGTCGCTGACCTCGCTCTGGGTGACCTTCTCGTTGGTCAACAGTGCCGCGGCGTAGACGGCAGCGGCCGCGAGACCAACCGGCGATTTCCCCGAGAGTAGCCCGTCTTTCCGCGCGTTCTCGACGAGCGTCCGGGCGCGGCGTTCGGTCTCGTCACTGAGGTTCAGATCGGAGACGAACCGGGGCAGATAGTGCTCGGGGTCGGCGGGCTTGACCTCCAGGTTCAGTTCGCGGACGATGTATCGGTAGGTCCGCGTGAGTTCCATCTTCTCGACCCTGGAGACCCTGGCCATCTCGTCGAGCGAGCGCGGGCTCCCAGCCATGCGGGCGGAAGCGTACAGCGCGGCGGTAGCGACCCCTTCGATCGAACGACCGGGGAGGAGGTCCTCGCTGAGGGCGCGCCGGTAGATGACACTGGCAGTCTCACGGACGCTCTGGGGCAGGCCAAGCGCCGAGGCCATGCGGTCGATCTCACCGAGGGCCTGCTTGAGGTTGCGCTCTTTGGAATCGCGAGTACGGAACCGCTCGTTCCAGGTGCGCAATCGCTGCATCTTCTGGCGCTGCTGGGCCGACAGGGACCGGCCGTAGGCGTCCTTGTTCTGCCAGCCGATGTTCGTCGAGAGCCCCTTGTCGTGCATCATGTTCGTCGTCGGGGCGCCCACGCGGGACTTCTGGTCTTTCTCCGAGGAGTCGAAGGCACGCCACTCCGGGCCGTGGTCGATCTCGTCTTCCTCGACGACGAGGCCACAGTCCCCACAGACGGTCTCTCCGTGTTCGGTGTCGTTGACCAGGCCCCCGCCACACTCCGGGCAGGTGTCCGTCTGTTCTTGCTCTTGCTGGTCGCTCTCTAGCCGTTCTCTGGTTCGGGCGTTGGTAGTTGTCGTTGTTTCGCTCATAGTGGTGGTCCCGTTCTGCCGGGTACAGAACGCTGAAGAACCCTTCGGCGAGTTCTCGTTACCTTTAGTTAGGTAGAAAACTATATAAAGGTTTCGCTGTTGTGCAGATAGTTAACAATATAGCTCCCACACAGCAGTACCAGCCGATCCGTCGGGCAGTCGGCAGTGAAATGACGGTAAACGGCGTTTCTCGCCCTTCTACGGCCGCTAGTGTGTCAATTGATACCGTTCAGGACGGCTGCTTTCCGTTACTTCCGCCGGACAAGTCGGGAGATTACGAAGCATCGACGGTGCCAGTTTTGCGGATATTCTGCTGTACCGGTATCAGCGGCTCGGCGCGGCGATCGCCGCACGGACACCACCCGGTTACGATTCACTGCGTGAACAGATGCCCCGCTTCGGGAACGTCGAACAGGCCGATGCGGGCACCGGCATCGAGCCACGCGTGCCCGTAGGAGAACGCTGCCAGGGCGTTGACGGGGTCGTCGTTCTCCCGGAAGTGACGCCCGTCCTCCAGGTAGGACCGTGCCATCTCCGCACATTCTAATGCACCGTCGTGCATCGGTGTCCCTTCCGGCGGTGCGATCTCTGCGGCGTCGACAGCCTCGGCGAGCAGTCCCTCGTAGCGGTCGGTCTTCTCGTCCAGATCGGCAGCCATACCCGCCCTTCGGAGCCCGTCGATGTGGGCGTTCCGACCTCGTCGTGTGTGCCGGTGATACTCGCCTCGTTTCGTGGCTCGTGACCGGTAGACACGGTATCGCGAGTGATCCGCGCACGACAGCACAAACTAAATACGCCGGCCGACAGTAACTCTGGTAATGACAGAGACACCGGAGCACCGGCGCCTCATTATCGCCGGCTCGGGCATCGCGGGACTGAGCGCTGCCATCTACGCCGCGCGGTCGAACAACGAGCCCCTCGTTCTGGAGGGGGACGAACCGGGTGGACAGCTCACGCTGACCAGCGAAGTCGAGAACTACCCCGGCTTCCCGGAAGGGCTGTCGGGACCGGACCTCATCAACAAGATGAAAGAGCAGGCCGAGCGGTTCGGGACCGAGATCGACCACGGGATCGTCACCGAGGTCGACGACAGCGACCGTCCGTTCCGGGTGGAACTGCGCGACGGGACCGTCTACACCTGTGACGCGTTCCTCGCGGCGTCGGGTGCCAGCGCCCGGACACTGGGAGTCCCGGGTGAGGACGAACTGATGGGCTACGGCGTCTCGACGTGTGCGACCTGTGACGGCGCGTTCTTCCGTGACGAGGATATGCTCGTCGTCGGCGGCGGCGACGCCGCCTTCGAGGAAGCCCACTTCCTGACGAAGTTCGCCGACACCGTCTACCTGGCCCATCGCCGCGAGGAGTTCCGCGCGGAGGACTACTGGATCGACAAGGTCCAGAAGAAGGTCGACGCTGGCGAGATCGAGATCATGCGCAACACGGAACTGCTGGAGATCCACGGCTCCGCCGAGGACGGCGTCGACCACGTCACACTGGCCCGGAACGAGGTCGGCCATCCCTCCGAGAACCTCGACGATCCGGACACCGAAACCTTCGAGTTCGATGTCGGTGCCGTGTTCATGGCCATCGGCCACACCCCGAACACGGCGTATCTCGAAGAAACGGGCGTCGAACTCGACGAGACCGGCTACATCGTCACCGAGGGCGGCACGGGCGGCGGGCAGACAAGGACAGGTGTCGAGGGGCTGTTCGGCGCCGGCGACGTCGTCGACTTCCACTACCAGCAGGCGGTCACCGCCGCCGGGATGGGGACGAAAGCGGCCCTCGACGCCGACGACTACCTCGAAGACGAGGTCGACGAGAAAACCGAGGCCCCCGCGGAAGCCGACGACTGATCGGGGTCGGGAAAGCGGTCCGCTCGGGCGGGTCGGTACCGGGAGGACACGGACCCGATAGACCCTTCCGTGCGGTCTGCCAACGGAGTGGCATGGCATCCGACACTGTCACGCTGACGATCGAGACAGCCGATACAACCGACGAACTGACCGTCCCGAGCGGCCTGTTGGAGATCCTTCGCGAACAACCCGACGAGACGGACCCGCAGGTCGTCGGCGACATCGCGATGTTCGGCCTGGCACAGCGCATCCACGGTGCCGTCCACCACAGCCAGGGCGAGGTCGACGACGAGATCGCCGCACTGGAGGAGAGTACGCTAGCGCTGTTCGAGGAGCGCTTTGGCGCCTCCTTCAGCGAGATGACCGGTCACGACCACTAGCTCTCCTCTTCCAGCGCATCGGCGATCCGTTCTAACTGGAGTCCGACGTAACACAGCGCCTGGGTCTGCATGATCGCTGGGTCCTGTGACCACTCGTCGGTGATGTAGGCCGCTCGTTTCCCCGCTTCGTCGAGTTGTGTGGTGTCGTTCCGCATGGGCAGGGATTGGCACGGCAAGATCAAACAGTTTTCCCGGCGATCAGAGCGTCCAGCGGAGCAAGACGCCATCGCCGAGTCGCTCGACGCCCTGGAGTGAAAGCTCGGGGAACTCCTCGACGAATCCCTCGCCGTCGACCAACGTCGGCGCGTCACGGCCGCCGATGATCGTCGGCCCGACGAACACCGATAGTTCGTCGACCAGTCCCTCCTCGAACAGTCCGGCGATGAGTTCGCCGCCACCTTCGACCATGAGTCGGTCGACGCCCTCGCCTTCGAGTTTCGCGAGCGCCGTGGTCAGGTCCACTCGATCCTGCCCGGTCGCGATCACGTAGGCGCCGGCCGCTTCCATCTCCTCGATGAAGTCGGTCGGTGCGGCCTCGCTGACCAACAAGTACGTCGCGGCCTGGTCGTCGAGGACCGTCGCGTCCGGCGGCGTCCTGATCCGCGAGTCGGCGACGACGCGGGCCGGGTTGGCGGGTTTGCCCGCGTTCGTCCTCGCGGCCTGCCGGTCGGGATCGTCGACAGTCAGGGAGGGATCGTCCGCCAGCACGGTTCCGACGCCGACCATGACCGCGTCGCTGTCGGCCCGGAGTTGGTCGACGCGGTCGAAGTCCTCGGTCCCCGAGATGGCGATCTGTTCGCGTCGCCGGGTCGAGAGCTTCCCGTCGGCGCTCATCGCGGCGTTGACGACGACGTGCATACCGAGCAGGAGACGGTACGGCGGAAAACGGGTTTCGGTTACGTCCGTTCCGGTCTGGTCGCCAGTTTGGTCACGTCGAGTGACTTCTGCGTGCCGTCGGCGGTCCTGAGCCGGCAGGTGGTCCCGTCCAAGAGCAACTCGTCGAGGTCGAGGACGGCCTCGCTTGTCCAGCCTTTGAACCGAGCGATCCCGGCCTCGTCGATCTCGATGAACGTCCGCGGTTTCTCCTGGGACCCCATGCTCCAGTCGCGGTCGCCCAGCGAGAACTCCTGTCCGCCGGTCTCGGCCCAGCAGAACACACAGGCGTGTTGTGTCCGGGAGTCGTCGCCGCGCTCGTGGTCGACCCGCTCCCACTCCTCGTAGTCGATTCCGAAGTGTGCCGCCCACAGCCGGAGGTACTCGAAGTCGAACTGCTTGGCCCCGTCGTCGTCTCGCCCGCTGCGCCAGATCACGTGGGAGTCAGACGGCTTCGATCCGAAGACACCACCCACGTCAACACACCCGGGTTAGCCGTTCGGTCTCGACTGCGAGCGCAGACTGGAGTGTCGACCAACCGGTCGGTCCCTGGGCGAACCGGCTACGCCGCCCATCCTGTACGCGACCGAGTTCCATGGCAGAGAGTTCTCAGTATCACAAATAAAAATTCTGGCCACGTGTGACTGGACGGACATCCGACACGGACGGTGCCACAAACCCTTTTCACCGGCCCCGTCGAACCCTCGGGCGATGTCTCTCGAAGCTCATGCCGAGGAACTCGCCTCCGACCTCGGCGTCGACAAAGAGGAGGTCAAAAGCGACCTGGAGAATCTGGTGAACTACTCGGTCCCGATAGACGAGGCCAAACAGAGTCTCAGACGGAAATACGGGGACGGCGAGACCGGCGGGAGCGGTCCGTCGAGCAAGTCCATCGGCGAGGTCACGACCGACGACTCGAACGTCACCGTGACCGCCGTCGTCCTCACGTCGGGTCGCCGGTCGATCCAGTACAACGGCGAACAGCACGTCATCCGCGAGGGGGAACTGGCCGACGAGACGGGACGGATCTCGTATACGGCCTGGGACGGGTTCGACGGCGACCTCGAACCCGGCCAGACCGTCCAGTTCGGCAACGCCGGCGTCCGCGAGTGGGACGGCCACCCCGAACTCAACCTCGGGGACAGCACCAACGCGAGCGTCGTCGACGAACCCCTCGACGTCGACGCCGAGATCGGCGGCGAGTCGACGCTCGCGTCCCTGGAACCGGGCGACCGCGGTGTCACCGTCGAGGTCCAGGTCATCGAGTGTGAACGGAAGATCATCGACGGCCGCGACGGGGAGACGACGATCCTCAGCGGCGTACTCGGTGACGAGAGCGGCCGCCTCCCCTTTACCGACTGGGAGCCACACGACGCCATCGAGGAAGGGGCGTCGGTCCGCATCGAGGAGACGTTCGTCCGGGAGTTCCGCGGCGCACCGTCGGTCAACGTCTCGGAGTTCTCGACGGTGACGGCGCTGTCGACCCCCGTCGAAGTGACCGAGGACGCCCCGCGGCTCTCGATCCGTGAGGCCGTCGAGAGCGGCGGGCTCTTCGACGTGGAACTGTCCGGAAACGTCATCGAGATCCGCGACGGTTCGGGGCTCATCGAACGCTGTCCGGAGTGTGGCCGCGTCATCCAGAACGGCCAGTGTCGCTCCCACGGCGCCGTCGAGGGCGAGGACGATCTACGGACGAAGGCGATCCTCGACGACGGGACGGGGACGGTGACGGTGATCCTCGGTGACGAGTTGACCGCACGGGTGTACGGCGGCGATCTCGACGACGCCCGCGAACACGCCCGGGACGCCATGGACAAGGAGGTCGTCGCCGAGCGGATCGCCGAGCAAGTCGTCGGACACGAGTACGTCGTCCGGGGCTCGCTGTCGGTCGACGAGTACGGTGCCAACCTCAACGCCGAAACGTTCACCGAGGCCGACGACGATCCCGTCGAGCGTGCCAGTGCGCTGCTAGCGGAGGTGGACACGTGAGCGAATCCGAGGACGACAGCGGCGCCGGGACCCGAGAGGTCGCCCACCGGCTGTTCGCTGCCGAGTTCGACGACGCCGACTTCTCGTACTCCGAATCCGACGAAGAGCGGGCACCGAACTACGTCGTCACGCCCACCGGTGCACGGGTGAATCGCCTGTTCGTCGTCGGCGTCCTCACGGAGATCGAACAGGTCAACGAGGAGGTGCTGCGAGCCCGTATCGTCGATCCGACGGGCGCCTTCGTCGTCTACGCCGGCCAGTACCAGCCCGACGAGTTGGCCTTCTTAGAGGGTGCGACGCCGCCGCTGTTCGTCGCCATCACCGGAAAAGCACGGACGTTCGAGCCCGAGGACGGCGACCGCGTGTTCACCTCGGTCCGGCCCGAGAGTATCAGCGAGGTCGACGCCGATACGCGGGACCGCTGGGTCGTCCAGGCCGCCGAACAGACGCTCGACCGGATCGGCCGGATGGCGGGCGCCAAAGGGACCGGGCTGGCCGGCGACGAACTCCGGCAGGCACTGCTCGACCAGGATGTCGCCGAGGCCGACGCCGCCGGGATCGCGCTCGCACTGGACCACTACGGGACGACCGGCGACTACCTCGACGCGCTTCGGGACCTCGCGCTGGACGCGACACGCGTCGTGGCGGGCGAGCGAGACGAGGCCGGGACGCTGTCGCTGTCGCCGGACGACGGCGGCGACGACCCCGTTCCGGTCCTCGCGGCGACGGGGATCGAGACGCCAGACACCGCAGCCACGGACGGACCCGATTCAACCGACGCGAGCGGAGCCGAGTCGGTCCCGACCGTCGGTACAGACACGGAGGAGGCAGCACTCGACGACGGAACGGAACAGTCCGGGTCCACAGCGCCGGACACGGGCACCGAGCAGCCGGCGACCACGGCGGAGTCCGGTACCGAACCGGATGCCGACACGGCGGACGAACCGGATACCGACGTGACAAGCGAGCGAGCGACTGGATCGGACGACGATGCCGAGCAACCGGCGTCGACGACCGTGGACGCCTCCAACGAGGGGGCGGAAGTCGACGACGCTCCGGCGGACGAGTCCAGTGAGACACCGATCGGTGCCGACTCGATCGGCGAAACCACGACCGTCGAAAGCGACGAATCGAGCGACGACGTCGGCGAGTTCGAGCCCGAGTTCGACCTCGACGAAGACGAGCGTGAGGAGATCGAAGACGAGTTCGGGACGGACTTCCAGAGCGGCTCGGAGGTCCAGGAACCAGGCGAAGCGGACATCGAGACGCCCGATCCCGAGGAACTCACCGACGCCGAGGCCGCCCAGCAGGGAGCGCCCGCCGGCGCGGCCGACGCCGAGTCCGCCCCCGAGTCGCCCGGTGCGCCGGCCGGAAGCGAATCGCCGGCCCCCGATAGCGACGCGGCGACCGGAGACGGACAGACAGAGACGCCCGAGACGGCGACCGACGCCGGAGCGGACGAGACCGCTGGGGAAGTCGAGGCGAACACGGAATCCACAGGCAGTAGCGCCGACGCCGTCGAGGAGCCGGCCGACGACATCGACCTCGAAGACGCAGTCATGGAGGTCATGGAGGAACTCAACGACGGCGGCGGCGCCGACCGCGAGGCAGTACTCGCGACCGTCGTGGACCGCTACGGCGCCGATCCCGACGCCGTCGAGGACGCGATCCAGGACGCGCTGATGGGTGGGCGGTGTTACGAACCCGACGACGGGAAACTGACGCCGATCTGAGCGGCCGCGGTCGAGCCGCGCCCCTTTTGCGTCCCGGCGACCTACCCCGCGTCGATGGACCTCGAACCGATCCCGGGAGCGCCGGCCGCGACCGCCGAGACCGACGGCCAGCGACTCCTCGTCGTCGCCGACTACCACGCCGGCATCGAAGCGGGACTTCGGTACGAAGGTGTGGAGCTCCAGTCGGCGGCACGCGACCGCCGGGAGCGGCTGCTGGCCCTGCTCGACCGGACCGGCGCCGACCGACTCGTCGTCGTCGGCGACCTCGGCCACGCCATCGGGGACCCCTTCGAGGACGAACGGGCCGAACTCGCCGCGCTGTTCGAGGCGCTGTCGGTCCCGGTAACGCTCGTGAAGGGCAACCACGACGGCGACCTGAAACCGGTGCTTGCCGATCTGGACGCCGACGTGACCGTGACGCCCGCCCACGGGACCCGAATCGGGGCGGTCGGGTTCGCCCACGGCCACACCTGGCCCGCCCCCGAGGTGCTGGCGGCCGATGTCGTCTGTCTCGGCCACGAGCATCCCGTCGTCAGGCTCGAAGACACTGTCGGCGGCGCACGGAAAGAGCGTGCGTGGCTCCGGGGCACACTCGATCCGTCGCCGTTCGCCGAGCAGTTCGACGAGCCCGTCGAAACCGACGCCGACCTCGTCCTCTGTCCGGCGTTCAACGATCGCTCGGGCGGCACCTGGGTCAACGTCGAGGGGCAGTCGTTCCTCTCACCGTTCCTTCCGGCCGGATTCTCCGAGGCTGAGGCGTTCCTGCTGGACGGGACGCGACTGGGCGAGTACCGACGGGTCTAGAGGAGGCTGAGGACGGTCCCGACGGCGAAGGCAGCGACGCCCGCGGCCAGTGCGGCGATCGTTCCGGCCCGAGTCTGGTCGGTGAAGACGGCCGGCCGCACTGCGACCGCCAGCGCCGTGAGGAAGGTCACGGCGCCACCGAGGGCGGTCAGCGCCACGGCGGCCGTCGACCACGTCCCGTCCTGGAAGCCCACGGCAGCGTTCGTGACTGCCAGGAAGCCAAAGCAGGCGAACAACACCGAGTAGACGCGTTTCCGTTCCATCTCAGACGTGCTCTTTCGGCAGCAGGTCCTCGAACGGCTGGGCAGCGAGCCACTCACAGAGCTGACAGAGTTGGTCCAGCGCGGCCTCGAACAGTTCCTCGCCGACGGCCGCGGAGGCGTCGGTCTGGTCCCCCAGCACGCCGTTGTCCGTGTTGTCGATAGCGTCGTAGAAAGTACGGGCACCGTGGACCCGTCCCGAGGACTCGTCGAACTCGCGGAGGCCGCCGTCGCGGGCGTCCTCGATGCGGTCCTCGTGGACCAACTCGCCGGCGAGATACTGGATCAGCGAGGTCTCCTTCGGGCCGCCGTGGGGACCGGGCGTCTCGAAGACCTCCTGGATACGGTCGGTGATCGACTCGTCCCACATCCACTCGATGGCGTACATCACTTCGGCGTCCCGCAGGCGGCGACCGACCTCACGGAGGTGTTCGACGTTGCCGCCGTGGGCGTTGACGTAGATCACCCGGTCGATGCCGTGCTCGGCCAGGCTCCGGGTCAGACTCTCGACGTAGTCACGGAACACCGGGGCCGCGACCGACATCGTCCCGTGGAACTGCCGGTGGTGGGGACTGACGCCGACCGTGATCGTGGGCGTACAGAGATAGCCCGTCTCTTCGGCGGCCCGCCGGGCGAAGGCCTCGGCGATGATGTGGTCGGTCCCCTCCGGGAGGTGGGGGCCGTGCTGCTCGGTCGAACCAAGTGGGACCAGCGCCAGCGACTCCGACTGGAAGTACGATTCGAGGTCCGGCCAGGCCTCGTCGGCGAGGTACATACGATGAGATAGGCGACCAGCCCCTTCAACATTGAGACTGGGACTAGGAGGCAACAATCACAACAAAAATGATAGGTTCGAATCGGGAACCGCCGTTCCCGGTCGAGCGAAACGGGACGGTGTACACGATCTGGCAGGACGGCGGGACCACGCTTGGCCTGGGCTTTTTCGGATTCATCGCCGGGATGGGGCTGGCCGTCCTCGGTGGGGTCCTGTGTGGGGAGCGGGATCGGCTACCTCGTTCTCCGGTGGCGTGACGCCACGGACTGAGTGCCGTCGACACGAGGAAACCGCGAGTCGGACGCGACGCGCTTAACCTCGCCCAGCCGTAACGAGAGACGATGAGCGAGACGGGTGTCGCCGCGTTCTCGGCGCTGGGCGAGCAGGTCCGGAGCGCCCTCTCCGAGCGGGGGTTCTCGACGCCGACCGAGCCACAGCGCGAGGCGATCCCGCCACTCTCCGACGGCCGTGACGCGCTCGTTGTCGCGCCGACGGGGACCGGGAAGACCGAGACCGCAATGTTACCGGTGCTCGACTCCCTGGTCGAGTCCGACGACCGGTTCGGGATCGGGGTGCTGTACATCACCCCGCTGCGGGCGCTGAACCGCGATATGCGCGAGCGCCTGGAGTGGTGGGGCGAGACGCTGGGGCTGGACATCGACGTGCGACACGGCGACACCACCGACTACCAGCGCCAGAAGCAGGCGAACGATCCGCCGGACGTGCTGGTGACCACGCCGGAGACGTTACAGGCGATGCTCACCGGGTCGAAACTCCGGACCGCGCTGGAAGACGTCGACCACGTCGTCGTCGACGAGGTCCACGAACTCGCCGCGGCCAAGCGGGGCGCACAGTTGACCGTCGGGTTAGAACGGTTGCGGGAGCTGTCGGGGTCGTTCCAGCGCATCGGCCTCTCGGCGACGGTCGGCGATCCACAGGAGGTCGGCCGGTTTCTGACGGCCGGGCGCGGCTGTCGGGTCGTCGAAGTCGACATCGGGAGCCGGCTCTCGATCGACGTGGTCCACCCCGAAGTGACCGACCGTGACGAACGGCTCTCCAGCGAACTGGTCACCGACGCGGAGACGGCCAGCCACGTCCGGTTCATCGACGACCTGATCGGCGACCACGAGTCGGTCCTGGTGTTCGTCAACACCCGCCAGACCGCCGAGGCGCTGGGCTCGCGGTTCAAGGAACTGGGGACGAACCTCGGGGTCCATCACGGCTCGCTCTCGAAGGAAGCCCGCATCGACGTCGAGGACGGATTCAAGCGGGGCGAACTGGACGCTCTGCTGTGTACCTCCTCGATGGAACTGGGCATCGACGTGGGCCACGTCGACCACGTCGTCCAGTACGGCAGCCCGCGGCAGGTCTCGCGGCTGGTCCAGCGGGTCGGCCGCGCCGGCCACCGGCGCAACCAGGTCTCGTCCGGGACGGTCGTGACGACCCACGCCGACGACACGCTCGAAGCGCTGGCGATCGCCCGACAGGCCCGCAACGGCGACGTGGAACCGGCCGAGATCCACGACGGCAGCCTCGACACCGTCGCCAACCAGATCGCCGGCCTGGTCATGGACACCGGCGAGATCCGCGCGATGGAGGCCTATCGGGTCCTCACCCGTGCCTATCCGTTCCGTGACCTCCCCGAACAGCAGTTCAAGGCGGTCGTCCGGGAACTGGCCGAGAACAACGTCGTCTGGCTCGACGAGGAACGGGACACCCTGGAGAAGCGCCGGGGAACCTGGCAGTACTTCTACCAGAACCTCTCGATGATCCCCGACGAGGCGACCTACGATGTCGAGGACGTGGCCTCGGGCGACCAAGTCGGGACCCTGGACGAACGGTTCGTCGTCAACTTCGCGACCCCCGGAGAGGTGTTCGTCCAGCGTGGCGAGATGTGGCGGATTACGAACATCGACGAGGAGGAGGAGGTCGTGACCGTCTCGCCGATCGAGGACCCGGCCGGCGAGGTCCCCTCCTGGACCGGGTCGGAGATCCCCGTGCCGAAGGCCGTCGCACAGGAGGTCGGCGAACTCCGGCGTGTCGCCGGCCAGCAACTCCAGGACGGCGCACCGATCGACGCCGTCGCGAACCACGTCTCGAACCGCTACGACGCCGGCACGGCGACGGTCGAGAACGGCCTCGAACAACTGGATGGCCACGAGGCACCGCTGCCGGACGACGGCACCGTCCTCGTGGAGTTCCAGGGCCGGGAGGTCGTCGTCAACGCCTGTTACGGCCACAAGGTCAACGAGACGCTGGGACGGGTTCTCTCGGCACTACTGGGCCAGCGGGCCGGCTCCTCGGTCGCCATGGAGGTCGATCCCTACCGGATCGAACTGGAGGTGCCACGACAGATCACCGCCGGCGACGTGATCGAGGTCCTAGAGGAGACCGACCCCGACCACCTGACCGCACTCGTCGAGTTGAGTCTCAAGAACGCCGACGCGCTGAAGTTCAAGCTCGCACAGGTCGCGACGAAGTTCGGCTCGCTCAAACGCTGGCGGGGCCGTGGATCGACGGAGTTCGGCCGGGACCGCCTGCTGGCGGCACTGGAGGACACGCCGATGTACGAGGAAGCCCTGCGAGAGGTCCGCCACGAAGATTTGGCGCTGGAGGAGACGGCCACACTGCTGTCGGCGCTGCAGTCCGGCGAGGTGGCACTGGAGACGGTGGGCGAGCGGACGCCGATCGGACTCGGCGGCCGTTCGGCCGGCCGGGAACTGCTCTCGCCGGAGAACGCCGACGCGAGCGTCATCCAGACGGTCAGAGAGCGCATCCAGGAGGACCGCGTCATCCTGGCCTGTCTCCACTGCAAGGAGTGGGACCGCAGACAGCAGGTCAAGCGGGTCCGCGATCAGCCGGAGTGTCCACAGTGTGGGTCGACCCGCATCGCGGCGCTGAACCCGTGGGCCGACGAAGTGCTGACGGCAGTTCGGGCAAGCGAGAAAGACGAAGAGCAAGAGAAGACGACCGAACGCGCCTATCGATCGGCTTCCCTCGTTCAGAGCCACGGCAAACGAGCCGTTCTCGCGCTGGCGGCTCGCGGCGTCGGCCCACACAACGCCGCACGGATCATCAACCGCCTACGAGAGGACGAAGACGAGTTCTACCGGGATATCCTCCGTCAGGAACGGGAGTACGCACGGACCCAGTCGTTCTGGGACTAGCACGCCATCGCTGCCGATCTCGTCGTGAGCAGACCCATTCCCTCCCGAGAGTTGGCACGAGGGCCGCTCACTCCTCGTCGTCGGGTTCGACACCGGCCCGCTCGTGGAGTCGCCCAGGCTCGCCACGGAGCTGTCGGGCCGCGCGGTTCGACGCCCGTCTGGCGAGCACGGCGGCGACGACGGCCGGGACGGCAAGCAGTGCCAGCAACAGTGCGGTCCCCTGTGAGACAGTGGACTCCCCGGCCCCGAGCGTGTCGTATCCGACGGCGACGACGACGGCACCGATCCCGGCGACAACGAGATAGAGGCCACGTGAGAGCACCTCGCTCGGGTTTCGGAACCGGGCGAGATAGATCCCGGGGAGCAACCAGCCGGCGAGCAAGAGCGTGACGACGACCCCCAGGGACCGGACACCGGTCGCGATGACGCCGGCGTAGGTCACCAGCGGCGCGATGGCGATCCCCAGCGCGAGCCCGGTCAGGAGAACCGCCCAGCGGGGTGCTGCCTGCGGTTCCGTTTCCAGCGCTTCGGCCAGATTCTCCGTGAGTGCCGCGGCCTCTTCCTCCGAGAGGAACTGCTCGCCACAGTGTGGACAGTCCATAACCGCCGGGTCCAGTGGCTCGCCGCAAGCCGGACAGGCCGGTTCGTCGGCCGTGCGCCAGGAGTCCATACCGGCTGCTTGCGTCTCCGGGGGCTTGAGTCGTCCGGCTGCCCCCACAGCAGACGGCCGTTTCTGTCGCTCGACTCACCACACGCAAGAACAACGACTAAGCGGCCACCGGTCGACTCCCCGTCCATGCGACTGGAGGAGTACTGGGGGATCGGCCCGAAGACGTCGGCACTGCTCTCCGAGGAACTGGGCGTCGAACGGGCCATCGAGGCGATCGAGTCGGCCGACACGCGGACGCTGACCGCGGCCGGGCTCTCGCGGGGCCGAGCGACGCGAATCCTCCGACGGGCCAGCGGCGCCGAGTCGATGGACCTCCTCGCCACCCGGGACACCCGTGACGTCTACAAGGAACTGCTCGACCTGGCCGAGGAGTACGCCGTCACGTCCGACGCCGCGGATCGAATCCGCGTCCTGACGCCGTTGCCCTCGAAAGAACGAATGGAAGAACGCCTCGACGACGTGCTCTCCGCACGGGAGTCGTGGGCTGCGCTCCCGGAGTCGACACGGGAGTCGGTCGTCGATGCCTTCGAAGGATACGGGAACGGCGGCGAGCGTTCGGCCGTCGAGACGGCGATCGAACTCCAGAACGTCGGCGTCTCGGAGGGCGTGTTCGAGCCCATCGCGACACTGGACAGCGACCACCTCGCGTCGGCCAGGGCTGCCCTGGCCGGCCTCGCTGGCGACGGTGACGGCGTCGGCCGAGGCGCCGACGAGGAACTCGACCGGCTCCGGGATCAGTTGGGCCACGTCGAAGACCTCGCTGCTGGCTCCACCGAAGTCGTCGAGGCAGTCCAGGACGGTGCCCGGCGACCGGCGGAGTTCCAGGACGCACTGGCCCGGTACGTCACCGACGAGACCGGCCTGGACCGGGCGAGAATCCGGGCGGCGATGCCGAGCGAAGCGACCGACGCGCGGGACTTCGTCGAGACCGCCCTCCGTGATCTCCGGAGTTCGCTCCGGGCGGACCTCCAGGAGCGGGAATCGACTGTCGCGGATCGGCTGGAAGAGGATCTTGAAGCCGCACGCGCGACGATCGACGACGCGGTCGCGGCCGTCAACGACATCGCGCTGTCGGTCTCGCTCGCCCGCTTCGCGATCGCGTTCGACCTAGTCAGACCCACGCTCGTCGAGGACCGGGAGACCATCGCCGTCCGGAACGCCCGAAACCTCACGCTTGCCGACGCCGACGATCCACAGCCGATTACCTACGCCGTCGGCGATCACACCCTCCCAGTCCAGGGCGCGAACGAGCCCCCCAGCGGTGACCGCGTCGCGATCCTCACCGGGGCCAACTCCGGCGGGAAGACGACGCTGCTGGAGACGCTGTGTCAGGTCCAGTTGCTCGCACAGATGGGGCTGCCGGTGCCCGCCGACGCCGCCGAAGTCGGGCTGGTCGATACGATAGTCTTCCACCGACGGCACGCCTCGTTCAACGCCGGCGTCCTCGAATCGACGCTGCGCTCCGTCGTTCCGCCGTTGACCGGGAGCGACCGGACGCTGATGCTCGTCGACGAGTTCGAGGCGATCACCGAACCCGGCTCGGCGGCCGACCTGTTGCACGGGCTCGTGACGCTGACCGTCGACCGCGGGGCGCTGGGCGTGTTCGTCACCCACCTCGCAGCGGATCTGGAACCGCTGCCCGAGACTGCCCGGACCGACGGCATCTTCGCGGAGGGGCTGAGTCCCGATCTGGAACTCCAGGTGGACTACCAGCCCCGCTTTGGCACCGTCGGCAAGTCCACGCCGGAGTTCATCGTCTCCCGCCTAGTCGCCAACGCCGGCGACCCCGTCGAACGGTCGGGCTTCGAGACGTTGGCGACGGCGATCGGCGAGGAAGCGGTCCAGCGGACCCTCTCGGACGCACGCTGGAACGAGGGCGACGGCTGACGGTCGTCGGGGTAGTCACTCGGTCGCCAATCGATCCCGAACCGTCGCCAGCAGCCGCCGTACCTCCCGTGCGTTGTACCACCCGACCAGCGGCGCCAGGAGCCACTCGGGGACCGGCCCGGGAATCCCGTAGCTGGCCGCGTACGTGAGCCGCGTCCCGCCGTCCTCGGCCGCGAAGGTCAGGGTGATCGTCCCGGTGAGGTCACCGACGAGGTCGTAGACGATCCGTTCGGGCGGTTCGTACCGGCTGGCACGGACCTCGCCCTCGAAGGAGATTCCGAACAGCCGATAGACGTACCTGGCGCGGTTGCCGCCGTTATCCAGTCGTTCGACGCGCTCGGCGACCGCCAGGCTCGGAGTCACGGCGGCCTGGTTGGCCGGTTCGTCCATGAACGCGAAGACCCGCTCGACCGGCGCGTCGATCCAGACGTCGTCGACCGTCTCGACTGCCATACGGTCGGCTACGGTCTCCAGACCGTTATGCGGTCGGCCACGTCATAGGCCGCCGTTTCGAGGGGAGCGTTGACGGTGGTGGAGGCCGTATACTCGATCGATGATACGACGACTCCTCCCGGTCGGATACGCGTACATGGTCGTGCAGGGACTGCTCGCCGTCTTCCTGCCTCGCCAGGCGATCAAACTGAACGCAAAGCTCCTGTTGCGTGGTTACGAGAACCCCGGGGACCTCGAACCCAAAGCGTGGTACGTCCGCTCGACGCGGATCGCCGGCGTCGGGATGCTCGTCACCGGACTGACTGGGCTCCTCGCGGGCGACCTCGTCGAAGAGCCGGAGGAAGAACTGCCCGACCCGCTCGGGGACGACGAACCCGAGGACGACGACGGTCACCAGGTCGCCGAATCCGACGAGTCGGTCTGAAACCGATCGCCGTTGAGGGCGCGCCGACGGGGATGTGGTTCGAAAACGGTTCCACAGCGATGGGTGGGTCGACCGGAAGCTGTGACGTGCCCTCACCACACGGTTACCGACGCCGTCGGCGATCGTTCGAACTGTGCTTCTGTCGGCGCTGCCGGTCGAGTGCGGCAGCGACATGCATACGATGCATGAATCCTCCGGTCGGGAATCGAACCCGCGGGGGCGTCCACCAGGACAGCGGAGGCAGTGAGACGGTGCGCCGATCACGCTCCGTCGACGACGACGGCGTTCACGTCGGTGATCCCGAAGCCGTCTTCGAGGCGGGTCACGCAGGCGTCGGCGGCGGCCTCGGCCTCCGGGACGGTGACGGTCAGTGCCACGTCGGCGTCGACCCGGATGTCCGTCCAGGTCGGACGGACCCGTGTCACACGCTCGACCGAGACATCGACGACATCGTCGACACCGTCGATGACGCCGGCGACGCCGCCTTCGAGGTCGTCGGACCCGCCACGCGGGACGCGTACTGAGACATCAGCCGATGCGTCGACCGGAACAGTCGCAGAGAGCGACATAATGCCGACGGCCGGAGTCGAACCGGCCCGAACGGGGCTCGCCAACCGAGCACGTCGGGGCGTCTCCGGGCGGCGGGGGCGTGCTTCGAGTCAGCGGACTCGGGATTCCCGTCGAACGACGGAAACCCGCTGGGCGGCGATGACTCTGGCGAGTACTGTACCGACGGCTCGCCGAACAGCGAGAGCGGTTCCGACCGAGACAGTCGAATCCACACTGTCCCGACCGCGGCCAGGACGAGACCGTCAGTGAACGGCCGAGTGTCGATAACGTACCGACCCGGCGCCGCAGTGGGAGGCCGGCGCGACCCGGCCTCCGTCCCACGGCGGCGGAGTGCGCCTACGTAGCGCCGAGCGGAATGGTCACCGTCCGGGTGTCCACCGGACCATTCCGACCCGTGCCAAGAGGCGCGGCCCCGAGTGCGGGTACGAGCCCACACTCGATGGCCCCCGGTCCACTGGCGTGCCAGCGGAGCGGGATCGTCGGCGACGGAGTCGGAGTAGTCCGGAGCATTGGATCACCACGTCGGTGAGAGTGACGTATTTCCACCGTGAAGTGGTGAGATATTAAAGCTGTTTCACGCTAGTCAACGAGTACCACAGTGGGTCGGACACGTTCGGCCGCGTTCCTGCGGACTGGGAACTGGCGTAGTAGTATAGATAGGCTGGTCGTCTACCGATTCATGTCGGCTCCCCGCCTCGGTCGTGCGGGCGACAGCCACCAGGACAGCTACCATGCACTCGATGACCCGACGACAGTTCGCCCAGGCGACGGCCGGAATGGCCGCGCTGGGCGCTACGGCGACAGTATCCGCCCAGGAATCGCCCGACTACGGCGGCTGGTTCAGTGACGTCTCGAACTTCGAGGGCACCGTCGACAAGCGCGGCCAGGACACCGTCGAGGTTACCGTCGGCGCACAGGGCAACAACGGCGCGTTCGCGTTCGATCCGCCCGCGGTGATGGTCAACCCCGGGACGGAAGTGGTCTGGACCTGGACCGGCGAGGGCGGCGGCCACAACGTCGTCTCCGACGGCGACGGGCCACTGGATTCGGGATCGCTCGTCTCCGAAGCCGACACGACCTACAGCCACACCTTCGAGAGCGAAGGGATCTACAAGTACGTCTGTACGCCACACGCCGGTTTGGGCATGAAAGGCGCTGTCGTCGTCCGGCCCGGAGAACCAAGCGGTGGCACAACCGACAGCGGGAGCCAGCCGGCAAGCGAGACGGAGACGACGGCGTCGGCCGCTAGCGAGACGGCTGCGTCCACTGACACGAACAGCGGCGGAGAGACAGGCCAGCAACAGTCCGGCGGAGGCGTCACCGGCCCGCTGGGAACGTTCGCCGCGGTGATCGCGATGGCGTTCCTCTCACCGCTTGCCTTCGCTGCCCTGTTACGCCGACGGACTGACGACTGAGGGTCGTGTCTCAGCGGCCGGCTCCAGTGTCCAAGGCGGTTCCACAGCCCGGACAGTAACAGACATCCGCACTGTTTTCGACGCGGCGTCCACAACTCGGACAGTCGATCTCGGCCGGTCCGTTCGTCGCTGCCGGCGGTTCGGACTCGCTCGTCCCGGGAGTCGCCAGGCTCTCGTCGGGGCCACTCCCCGTGTCGGCGATGATCGTCTCGGCGTTCACTGGCGTCGCCGACTGATCGAACTCGGAGACGGCAGCGTACTCGTGAGCCGCCTCGAACCTCGGCACGACATCAGTAGCTGCCCGGACGGAGTCGTCGGCTTCGCTCTCCGTGCTGGTGTCGGACACCGGGGTCACGGCACGCTCGTCGCGGTCGACGGGACCGCTGGCGGTCGGATCGGTGTCGGCCGCTGGCTCGAACCGCGGGATGGTATCGCCTGCGTCGCTCGTCCGGTGTGTGCCGTCACCGGATCGACGATAGGCCTCGGTGGTCTCGATCATCGGCAGGACGCGGCTGCGTGATGTTTGTGCGGTCTCAACACTGCCGGATCGCTCGTCCGTCTCGGTCGGCTGCTCACCGGGATCGTCGGCAGACGGTACGGGTTCGGTGGGCGTGAACACTCTGGTTCCGCTATGCTCGTCGCCCCCATCGGCTGTCTCGGAGGGAGTCGTGGTCGGACCGGGACCGTCAGCGTCGTCTGCCGAACCCGGCGTCGGATCGGATTCGGAGTTAGTCACGGCGGTTCCATCCGAGTCACCGGTGGCCTCGGGGGCAGTATCGGCGTTCGAGACCACACGCGTGGCCGAGGTCACCGCCGACGGCTGGGCCGACTCCGGAACGCGCTGTCCGGGCCGTCGCTTGGGTGCCGAGGGGAGCCCCCGACGCTTCGCGATCGAGGCCACAGTCGTCTGTGCCAGGAGATAACACACAGAGAGCGCGATCGGGACGAACAGCGTCCCGCGGAGGAGAAGCGCCGACTCGATCCCGATCAGTGCCGTCCACGTCTGGACCGCATCGGCGACACCGGCCGTCGCGGCCCGGCTCGCGAGGCGTGGATCGAGCCCGGTGACGGTCGATAGCCGGATCAGGAGTCCGACGACGACCGAGAGCGCGGAGACGGCGATCATCCCGAGGAGGGTCCGCGTGAGCGAGAGCGTGTACACGCGGTGTCCGAACGCGACCGTCCGAACGAGAAAGTGGACCGTGACGACGAGCAATGCGGTGGCCAACGGAAGCGACCAACCGGAGACGACCAGTGCTGCCAGACAGCCGACGAGCGCCAGGCTCGGAACGACCAGCAACACGCCGGGTTCGGCCATCCGATAGGAGTTCGCGAGGTTGCCGTGGCGGTTGAACAGTTGCCGTTGGACGAGTGCGATGGCAGCCAGCGACGGGAGGACGATCCACGCGAGCAGCGCGAACAGTTCCAGCCCGCGGACGGGTGTCCCGGCGACCGTCGTCGCTACTGCTCGTTTCAACGCCGGCGTCCCGGCCTCCAGAACGAGCCCGCTAGCGACGACCCAGGTAGCGTAGACCAGTGGGCCACAGAGGCCGAGTGCCAGCACTCGCCACTCTTCGGCGAGCAAGGCGACGGATTCACGCAACTCACCCCCGGACATTGAATTGGTGTACTGGAACGGGATGCTTAACCTGTGGGGTTCTCCGGATGGCGAACCGTCGCGGTGACGACCTCCGAGAGGCCCAATTCGTCGCCCGGTGCCACCGGCTCGCGGTCGCCCCGCTCCAGGAGACGGTCGTTGAGGCGCGTCGGGTTGTCACCCAGGTCGACGAGGTAGAACCCGTCGTCGTCCCTCCGAAACCGGACGTGCTCCCGGTGGACTCGCACGGCCTCGTCGTCCGACCGTCCGGCCTCGAGCATCGCGGCACGGATGTCGCGGCCGACACAGTCACCGTCGGTAACAGCGACCTGTCGGCCACAGACAGCCAGGCGGAGTGACTCCGGAGTATCGTTCCGGTCGCTGTCGAGTCGGCTGCCACACTCGATACAGAAGTTCGCGTCGTCGTGGATCGCCCCACAGTCCGGACACGTCAGAGACGGGTCGTCTGCGGTCGGTTGGGCTGCTCCGTCGGATTCGTCGTCGGTTGACCCGACCGACTCGGAAGCGCTGTCGGCGTCCGCTTGCGCCGCGGCCTGTTCGAGGAGTCCGAGTCGGTCCGGGTCACCGGTCGGCGAGTAGACGACCGCTCCCCCGGAACTCTCGTCTCCGGCGTCGTACTGCCACTCACCGCACTCGATGTTCGTACACCAGCCACCGGCTGTCGTCGGATCGAACCGGACCCCACAGATCGGACACTCGACTGTCTCCCCCGTACCCGACATCGGTTCTCGTCTCACGTGTTCTCAGTACAGCAGGAAAACAGTTACTCACGGACGAGTCCGCCTCGGTGAGCGGTCACTCGTCGGACAACAGGGCCGTGTCCCGGTCGAGCGGTCGACGGCTCGGGTCGATATCCCGAACCGGCAACGAGTCCTCGGCCGGCGTCTCCGGGAGCGCGTCGTCACCGAACAGAAGCACCGAGAGATTGTCTTTCCCACCTCGTTCGTTTGCCATCTCGATGAACGTCTCCCCGGCCGCCGGGAGCGAATCCGCCGACAGGACCACGTCACGGAGATTCTCGTCGGTCACTGCCTTGTCCCGGATTCGTTCGGCGGCGGCCTCGGACTTCCCGGAATCGACGTAGTGACGGTACAGCGCCGGCGCGTCGGTCTGTGCGTCCACGAGTCCGTCGCTGGTGACCAACACGGTGTCCTCCGCGTAGAGATCCACCGTCCGCGTATCGACCTCGACGGTCGCCGTCCCGGCGTCCCCCCCGCCCGCTCCACCGAGTGCGCGGGTGATCTCGTTTCCCCGCGGGTGGACCTGCGATTCGAGTTCGTCGATCTCGCCCGCCTCCGCCCAGCGCTGGACCAGCGCGTGGTCTTTCGTCAGCCGGGCGATCCGCTCTGTCGCCTCGTTGACGACGTAGGTTCGACTGTCGCCGACCCACCCCAGATGGAGCCGCCCGTCCAGACAGATCCCCGCGACTGCGGTTGTATACGACCGGGTACCCGCGGACCCGACGTACCGCAGGATGTCGCGGTGGGTCTCGACGACGGCGTCGGTGATCGCCGATCGCAGGCTCACGGCGGTCGATTCCTCGGGTAGAACCACGTCGTCGATGTCGATGTCGAACCGCTCCGGCCGTCCGCGGGCCGCACGGATCGCGACCGGAGCCAGTCGTTCCGCGATCCCGGTCGTGGCGAGATACGAGGCGACGTCACCGGCGTCGTGTCCCCCAGCGCCGTCGGCGAGGACGAACACGCCGACCGAGCGCGTCGGCGACGGCGTGGGTTCGTCGGTCCCCCGTTCGCTCCCGATACCGTGCCCCTCTCGATGCCCGTCCTCGAAGACCGTCATCGAGAGGCTGTCTTCGTTGATTCCGTCCCCCCGTTTGGCGTCGCCAGTGTCGTAGTGTGTGCTGTATCGCATGGTTACTCCGTATGGAACTCGAAGGTGACGCCGTAGGTTGGATGGACAAGGGCGACGAGGTCGCCCTCGTGGATCGGTACGGACTCGGGTGGAACGTGTCCATGTCTGTCTGTCGGGTCCTCACCGACCTCTCGGAGCCGTTCGCGTCCCGACTCACACAGCACCCGTTGCCATCCGCTGCCCTGCTGGACGAACGTGCCATTGAGGCTTCGGTCCTGGAGATACCAGTCGTCGCCCTCGATATCGAACTGGATCTGCACCGAAGAGATGTACTCGTCTTTCGGGTCCTCGATCGTGATCGACGCGGGCGGCCCCTTGGCTCCGGCCCGGCCGATGGTATCGCCCGGACCGACGGTGAACCGCTTGTTCTGCTGGCGATAGACGACCGATGCCGTCTCCGGCGGTGTGGGATCTTTTGCCTCCAGAACGGCCTTCAGTACCGTCGCGTTGCTGTAGCGGTCGCGATGGTCGGTCTGGGTGGCACGCTCGACGATCTCCGCGAGGTACGCCTCACAGTCGGCCCCGAACTGCTGTGGGTTGATGCCGTCTTTCTCCGGAACGCTCCCTTTCAACAGAAAGAGCAGCGTCTTTCCCACCGAATAGACGTCCGACCAGGGTCCCTGTCGAACGTCAGTCCGGGTGGCGTCGGCGACCTCGCGTGGCTTGTACGGCCCGAGGATCGTCGTCCCGTTGTCCCCCGAGACCGGGTCACTCGTCGGATCGAACCCCGTCGCAGTGTTGAAATCGATCAGCGTCGGCGTGATATCCGGCGTCAACAGGACGTTCTCCGGTTTCAGGTCCCGGTAGACGATCTCGTTCTCGTGGAGAAAGCCCATCGCGTCACAGAGGTCGATCCCGATCTGGCGGACCTGTTCGGTATCCTCGATCGGGCCGTGCCGGTCGATGACCTCGTTGAGGTCGAGTCCGTCCTCGACGAGTTGCGCCACGAGAAAGGTGACCTCCCGGTCCTCGACACAGTCGTAGAGGTCCATGACGTTCTCGTGGCCACCCGCGGCGCTGACACGCCGAAGCGACTCGACTTCCTTCTGGAAGTACTCGTCGATGAGTTCCGGATCGTTCTTCGAGTCGGTGTAGTTCGGGTGTTTCAACACGACCGAATCGTTCGTCTCGCCGTCGACGGCCCGGTGGACGCGGGCGAATCCCCCCTGTCCGAGAAACTCGGTCAGTTTGTACCGGTCGGCGACGACGTCACCGGTCTGTGGTTCCCAGGGCATCAGTCACTCCCCGCGGCCGCGTGCTACCGAGGCGCTCACTCCTGGACACCCTCGTCCGTGACGACTCTGGTCGCCTCGCTCTGTTCGGCTCGCCCGCCCTCGCTCACGATCCGTGTCTGTCGTTTGGCCGCCTCGACCGCCTCGGTCCCGTCGCCGTGGATCTCGGTCATCTTCTCGATCTCGGTCTGTGCTTCCGCCACGTTTCCACGCCCCAGTTCCGTCCTGATGACTGTCTGCCGGTGGTCGATGTCGACCGTCTCGACGTGTTCGGCCAGCAGCTCGGTGTCGTCGGTGTACTCGACAGTGATCTCGCCGCCGGCCGTCTCCCCACTGGCAGTCAGTGTCACGTCCGCCAGGACGACGGGTCCGGTCGTTGCCCGCTCCGGGACCCGTAGCTTCAGGACCACACACTGGGTCTCCCGGTCGAGCAGATCCGGCAGACGGATCGTCGCCTGGTTCCGTTCCCACTCCGGGTCGACAGTCTGGGCCTGGGGAATCGCCCGGTAGACCTCGTTGATGTCCACGCCGTTGTCGACGACCAACTCCAACTCCGCGTCCGGCGCGACGACCGAGCCCGCGTCCTCGACGGCCTCGCCGAAGAACGTCTCGATGTCGCCGGGCCGCGCCAAGTGGGTCCACTCGCCCCGTGCAGCCGTCCCGAGGGTCCTGATCGTCGCTTCCCGATACTCCGTCCCGATACCGGCGGCTTCGATGCGGATACCCTCACGGTCGATCTCCCGGGCTAGTTCGGCGAAGTCGTCGGCGTCCTTGCGGTTGTCCTTCCCGTCCGAAAGCAACAGAATTCGTCGAACCGTGTCCTCGTCACTCGGGAGTCCGTCCAGACTGGCGTTCGCTTCGAGCAGTCCACTGTACATGTCCGTTCCACCCCCGGCGCTGATCTCCGTGACGAGATCGACTGCCTCCCTCCGACCGATCGTCCCCCACCGGGTGGCTTCGAGTACCGTCTCGACCTCGTTGTCGAACGCGACGATCGAGAGGTAGTCGGTCGGTTCCAGGAGACCGAAGATCCACTCGGCTCCCTCACGTGCCTGTTCGATCAGCTCTCCCGCCATCGACCCGCTCGCGTCGAGACAGAGCGCGATCTGTCGAGTCGGTGGTCGTTCCTGCCTCCCCGGCTCCACCTCGATTTCGGCCGTGACCGTCGTCCCACCCCGCGGAACGTACGGCCGATTCACGTCCGTCAGGACGTTCGCAGTCATACACCTATCTGCTCCGACACGCCGGATATAGCTTTTCCCCTGGCGGGGAGAGTGTCGCTCGACGATAATTAACAGTATTTTCGTGTGCATAATAGGCGGCTGTGGTCGGTGGTTCGATGCCGGAGCCGCTGCTGGAACGGATCGACGAGTTCGGGACACTGACCGGTTCGGAGGGTCTCACAGCGCCGCCGGTTCGACCCTTCGCCCGACCCACAACAACGTCCCGACGAGCGCCACCGCAGCCAGCGGGAGGAGCCACTGGAACACGGTCAGAACCCCGGCACTCGCCTGTACCCCGACGACCAGTAATATCGTCGGCCCACAGCAGGCAAACCCAGAGAGCAATCCGGGTACTCCGGCAGCCGCGCTCGCACCCGACCCGAGTCGACAGGCGGTCGGCCCGCGCCAGGCGACGACCGATACGGCCAGGTTCAGCCCGACCAGCGTCGCCAGTCCCGCGCCGAGCAGGACGTTCAACGGCGAGACGAGCAGTTCGACCGGGCCGACGACGACGAGCGCGACCGACTCCCACTGGAATGGACCGACCGGCTGGACGGCCCGCGCCAGCGGGTCCGAAACGATCGAGAGCTCGTACCCCCACGGACCGAAACCGAGGTTGCGGAGGCCGGCCGTGTACAACAGGACGTATGCTGCCGAAGACACGACGAACACCGCCTTCCCGTCCCGCCGAGTGAGGGCACCGCGGGTCGCGACGAGCGTCTGCCTGACCAGTCTCCCGACCCGATCGGCGACTGGCCGTCGTTCGGTGTCAGTTGACATAGCCGGTCCCCGGGTAGAACCCCGCCCACGCGAACCACATCGCGTCGAACGCGAGTGCGCGCTCCAGCGGGAGCGAGTCGGCCGCGACCGGTTCCCCGTCCAGGCTGTAGCCGTTGGCCCGTTTCTCGACCGTGCGGCCGTCGGGGTTCGCGTAGACGTATCCGGTCGACAGGGCGTCGTCGGCAACGGCGACGTACTGCCGGCCCTGGATGGCGCCGGTCAGGACGCCGGCAGAGAGCAACGACTCCTTGTCGAACGCGAGTGCGCCATCGGCCGTCCGGGTCCCGACGACGACGGACTTCGGGTGCGCTCGGTCGTCCCGGGACAGCGGTTCGAACAACGTCCGGTCACTGGCGTAGTAGCCACCTGGGGGATTGTACTGACCGTACGGGTCGTCGCCGTACCGCCTGGTGTAGCCGGTGTCTTCGGTCAGCACCGCCGTTCCGGGATGGGCGGCCCGCCACTTCCCCCAGGTCGTCCAGACCACACGGAACTCCCGGAGCGTTTCGCCGGCGAGCGGCCCGTCGATCGCCGTCGCCAGGATCTGTGGCCACCGGCTATCCGTGCCCCGATCGTACATCACGAGGTTCGAGTTGACCAGGTTGCCCGAGACGCCGAACTCCACGGGTCCACGTTCGAACCCCTGTGCGGTGCCGGTCAGCGGACAGTACGTGACCGCCACCGGGTCGCCATCGACGGTGTCGTTGACGATCTCGTGGTGGACGAGGATCCGCTGTGGGTACGCTCTGGTGTCCCCGCCACGGACGAGACCGAACACCGGTTCGCCGTCGTCGAGCGACGCTTCCTCGGCCGCTTGGAACGTCGGTTCATCGATAGCCGGGATGCCGTCTTTCGGGACGCCGCCGCTGATTACCTCTCCATCGAGCGTCCCGATGTCCTGAGCCAGATACAACGATCGCTCGGCAGTCGGTGGGGGTGCCCCGGTCGCATCACTGGTAGCTGTCGGTTCGTTCGACGACCCTTCAGCCGACGGCTCGTCACCGCCGAGACACCCCGCCAACCCGACCACGCCGGCCACGCCGACACCACGCAGGAACGACCGTCGTGTATGCATACTCGTACTGGTGCCGGCAGACACAAAATCTCGCGGTAAGGGGCTGGTAACCTACGTCGCCAGTACGTTCCCGACGAGATCGGCGACAGCGTCGAGTTCGTCCTGGTTGACGCCGTGGCCCATTCCCTCGTAGATGCGCTCGTCGACATCGCCGCCGAGCAGTTCGAACGTCTCGGTTGTCGCGTGGACCCGTTCGATCGGGATATGCGGGTCGACGTCGCTACAGCCGATGAACACCGGCGTCCCTTCGATCTCACCGTCGTAGGAGTCGGGATCGACCGTCTCACCGATCAGCCCACCGCTCAGAGCCGCCAAGCCACCGTACCGACGTGGGTTCCTGGCGACGTACTCGCTTGCCAGACAGGCGCCCTGTGAGAAGCCGCCGACGAGCACCGACTCGCGCGGGATACCGGCGTCGACCGCTTGGTCGACCGCGTCCTCGACCGCCTGGAGCCCGGAGCTACGGCCCGGTTCGTTGTCCTCGACGGATGCCAGGAAGGAGTTGGGATACCAGGTGTTCCCGGCGGCCTGTGGCGCCAGGAGCGCGAGCCCCTCTTCGTGGACATCGAGTCCCATCTGGACGATGCTCCGAGCCGTCGCGCCCCGGCCGTGGACCAGGACGGCCGCCGCTTGCGCGTCCGACAGTGCTGTCCCCGCCGTCACGAGCTGTTGGCCCTGGTGTGGACCGCTCATCGTCGCCCTCCCGAGACCGCGCCGTCTACCGTACAGAACCAGTCGTCTCTCTCCATACCCCCAGTAGTCACTCGACGTACTTCAGCACCGCTATCGGGACGGCTGTATCCGGACCCGTATCCCAGCGGGATCGGTCGTCACGAACCCCTCTCCGGCGGACTCGCTGTCGTATCCGGACTCGGAGAGCCGTCGACGGACCTCCTCAAGCGCCCCCTCGGGAACACGGAGTTCGTACCACGCGACCCCGCGGCCCTCGCCCGGCCCCGACCGCGCGTGCCAGACGTTGGCTCCGACGTGGTGGTGATACGATCCGGCCGCGAAAAAACAGGCCCCGGGTGCGGTCGCGCGGAGAGTCATCCCGAGGCCATCGGCGTAGAACGACCGCGTCGCGTCGAGGTCGGCGACTTCGAGGTGAACGTGTCCGATATCTGTTCCGACGGGGACCGAAGAAGCGCCGTCGCTCGCACCCTCGACGCCCGCGCGATCCAACCGATCGGTACCCATCCGGACGGTCCCGTCGTCGTGTTCCTCCCACTGTGTTCGCGGACGGTCACGGTAGATCTCGACACCGTTTCCCTCGGGGTCGGTGAGATACAACGCTTCGCTCACGTGGTGGTCCGACGCCCCGTCGAGCCGTGCCGTCCGTTCGATCCGTTCGAGTGCAGCTCCCAACGCCGTCCGTGACGGGACCCGAACGGCGAAGTGGTACAACCCGGTCTCGTTTGCCCCTCGCTCGGGGGCGTCGGGGTCCGCGTGGAGTTCGAGCAGTGGCGTCTCACCGTCACCGAGGACGACGCGGTCGTCGTCCCGTGTTCGGACGGCCAACCCGACCGTCTCGGTGTAGAACTCCGTGGCTCGGTCACAGTCTGTCACGGTGAGGGCAACCCGACCGACTGCTGTCTCCGATGGGAGCTGCGGGCTGTCGGCAGCCATACCCCCCGCTATGCCGTCCAGCCGGGTGAAGCTGCCGCCCGACAGAACTGTTATTCCACAGCAGTCCGAACCGCGGCTAATGGAGTCGTCTCGCGATATCGACGCACTCGTATCGGATCTCACCCGGAGCGAAAAGCTCTCGCTCGTCTGTGGGACTGTCGACCCCGAAGGGACGGCGACGGGCTATCTCGCCGGTGTCGACCGTCTGGATATCCCGCCGTTCCGCCTCGTCGACGGACCACTGGGCGTCCGTGCGGAGGGCAAGCGTGCGACGGCGTTTCCGGCCTCGATCGCGACCGCTGCCTCGTTCGATCCGGACCTCGGGCACGACCAGGGACGGGCGATGGCCCGTGAGGCGACCGCACTCGGGCAGGACGTCCTGCTCGCGCCCGGCGTGAACATCGTCCGGGTGCCACAGTGTGGCCGGAACTTCGAATATCTCTCCGAAGATCCCGTCCTCGCGGGAGATGTCGGTGCCGCACTCGTCTCCGGGATCGAATCCACCGGCGTCCTCGCGACAGTCAAACACTTCGTCGCCAACAATCAGGAGTCCGCGCGCACGAGCGTCAGTGCGGAGGTCGACGAACGCACACTCCGTGAGTTGTATTTGCCGCCGTTCCGGGCAGCCGTCGACGCCGGTGTCGGATCGGTAATGACCGCCTACAACAGGGTCAACGGGAGCTACATGAGCGACCACGCCGAACTCGTCGGCGACGTCCTGAAAGACGAATGGGGATTCGACGGCTACGTCGTCTCGGACTGGTACGGGCTGGCGACCACCGTCGGCGCCGCGACCGCCGGTCTCGATCTGGAGATGCCCGGCGTCGCACTCGATACGGAGACCAGCAACGACGACGGCTCGCTCGACGAGTTCGATTGGCCCGACGGCATCCCCGACGCGACCCACGCCGGTCTGTTCGGTAAGCCGCTATCGGCAGCGATCGACAAGGGGGCCGTTCCGCCAGACCGTCTCGACGACATGGTCCGACGC
Source organism: Haloarcula montana (assembly GCF_035666295.1). Taxonomy (NCBI): domain Archaea; kingdom Methanobacteriati; phylum Methanobacteriota; class Halobacteria; order Halobacteriales; family Haloarculaceae; genus Haloarcula; species Haloarcula montana. The sequence continues at coordinate 2,543,794 of NZ_CP142027.1, read as the reverse complement.
GTCCTCGGCGGGATGGCCCGGACCGGCCTGCTTGGTGACGGTTCCGTGCGTGCCGACGGCGCACTCGATACGCCCGCCCACCGTGCCCTCGCGACCCGCGTGGCGACTCGTGGAACCGTCCTCTTGGAGAACGACGGCGTCCTGCCACTTGCGGACGGTACGGACATCGCGGTCATCGGCCCACACGTCACCGAACCGAAACTCGGTGGCGGTGGCTCCTCCGAGACGACACCGTTCGAGGCGACGACCCCTGCCGAGGGCCTCTCGGAACGGGCCGACGGTACTGTCACCGTCGCCCACGGGATTCCGGAGATCGAGAGCGTCTCGCTGTTCGATTTGCTCCCGTTCGTCGAAGGCGGCCACGACGAGGGCGACTGGAACGACGAGGACCACGACCGCTCCATGGACACCGCCGTCGAAGCGGCCGCGGCAGCCGACGTAGCCGTGGTGTTCGTCCGCGACACGACGACCGAGGGGAAAGACCGAGATTCGCTGTCGCTCCCCGGTCAACAGGACGAACTGATCGAGGCCGTCGCGGCCGCCAACGATCGGACGGTCGTCGTCGTCCGCTCAGGCGGCCCCGTCGAGATGCCCTGGCGCGACGACGTCGCCGCGATCCTCGAAGCGTGGTATCCCGGACAGGCCGACGGCGACGCAGCCGCGGCGGTCCTCTACGGCGATTCCGACCCCGGCGGCCGTCTCCCCGTGACGTTCGCGCCAGCCGAGGACTATCCGGCGACCGACAAGCGGCAGTTCCCGGGCATCGACGGCTCGGCCCACTACGACGAAGGGGTCTTCGTCGGCTACCGCCACTTCGACCGGACCGACACCGCTCCCACCTATCCGTTCGGCCACGGCCACTCCTACGCGACCTTCGAGTACCGAACCGCGACCGAAACTGACGACGGTATCGAAGTTACCGTCGAGAACACGTCGGACCGACCCGGACGCGAGGTCGTCCAGGCGTACGTGCGACCCCCGGCCTCGCCCGTCGAACGGCCACCCCGAGAGCTGGCCGCCTTCGAGTCGATCGAACTCGACGCCGGCGAATCGCGATCGCTGTCGCTGTCGCTCGACGAACTCGCACACTCCTACTACGATCCCGACGATGGATGGGTCGTCGACGACGGTCCACACACTGTCGAGATCGGCCGATCGGCACGGGACGTTCAGCTGACCGTCGAGTACGACGGGTAATCGACGACCGCGCTTCCAACGCGACTTCGAGCGTTTGTCCTCGGCCGAATCCAGTAGCGTCCCGTGTGTCTCTCAGAAGGAGCGTTGCCACTCCACGAAAAACGACAAAAAACCCACCGTCGAGAGCGATGACTCTCTTCGGTGGGTCATGAATAGGTATGAATGGTGGCGGCGAACCGCGTTTCCCAGAGGCTCGCGCACTCCAGTACTCCCCGGAACGCTGGTGAGCTTATCTTCCGTGTTCGGGATGGGTACGGGAGGCAACCTCACCGCTATGGCCGCCTAACGCCGACTCGTGGAGTCGAACCACGATGGAATACCACTGTCGGTCGGGGTCGATCTTGTGTGTCCGTGCGATCCAGATTGCGCCTGGACTCGTTCAGTCTACCAACGATTGGTGACTTTCGAGTCACAGTGCGTATGATTATGGCTTCGAGTGATTAGTGCTCGCGGGCTCAACGTCTCGTTACCTCGACGCGTACACCCCGAGTCTATCTACCCCGTCTTCTACGGGGACTCTCTGCGGTGTCTCTTTTCCAGGTGGGTTTCGAGCTTAGATGCGTTCAGCTCTTACCCCGTGTGGCGTGGCTGCCCGGCGGTGCTCTCTCGAACAACCGGTACACCAGTGGCCACCAATCGTAGTTCCTCTCGTACTATACGATCGTTCCTGTCAGACACCATAACACACCCAGTAGATAGCAGCCGACCTGTCTCACGACGGTCTAAACCCAGCTCACGACCTCCTTTAATAGGCGAACAACCTCACCCTTGCCCGCTTCTGCACGGGCAGGATGGAGGGAACCGACATCGAGGTAGCAAGCCACTCGGTCGATATGTGCTCTTGCGAGTGACGACTCTGTTATCCCTAGGGTAGCTTTTCTGTCATCAATTGCCCGCATCAAGCAGGCTAATTGGTTCGCTAGACCACGCTTTCGCGTCAGCGTTCCTCGTTAGGAAGAACACTGTCAAATCATCTTTTGCTCTTGCACTCTTCGCCGGGTCTCTGTCCCGGCTGAGATGATCTTAGGGCGCGCTCGATATCTTTTCGAGCGCGTACCGCCCCAGTCAAACTGCCCGGCTACCGGTGTCCTCCTCCCGGAGTGAGGGTCGCAGTCACCGACGGGTAGTATTTCACTGTTGACTCGGTGGCTTGCTAGCGCAAGTACCTGTGTAGTGTCTCCTACCTATGCTGCACATCGGCGACCACGTCCCAGCGACAGCCTGCAGTAAAGCTCCATAGGGTCTTCGCTTCCCCCTGGGTGTCTCCAGACTCCGCACTGGAATGTACAGTTCACCGGGCCCAACGTTGGGACAGTGAAGCTCTGGTTAATCCATTCATGCAAGCCGCTACTGATGCGGCAAGGTACTACGCTACCTTAAGAGGGTCATAGTTACCCCCGCCGTTGACGGGTCCTTCGTCCTCTTGTACGAGGTGTTCAGATACCCGCACTGGGCAGGATTCAGTGACTGTACGAGTCCTTGCGGATTTGCAGTCACCTGTGTTGTTACTAGACAGTCCGAGCTTCCGAGTCACTGCGACCTGCTCGTTTCCCGAGCAGGTATCCCTTATCGCGAACTTACGGGACTAACTTGCCGAATTCCCTAACGTCGGTTGATCCCGACAGGCCTTGGCTTTCGCCGCCATGGACACCTGTGTCGGTTCTCGGTACGGACACCACACTCCCTTTTCACGGGCCCCAGGTTGAACCACATTTCTCTATCCCGCCGTTCGTCCGCTTCGTGCCATTACGGCTTCCACGGAGTTTGACGGTTCGACTGGGCGAAAGCCCAGCGTGGTCGACCCCAGGGCGTCGGTTTCACTGTGTGGTGGCACGGGAATATTAACCCGTTTCCCATGTTGTCATCGTCGAATTACGGGATGACTTAGGACCGGCTAACCCTCAGCTGATCAGCAGTGCTGAGGAACCCTTATCCATTAGGCCGTCGGGGTTCACACCCGACTATCGCTGCTACTATGGCCAGGATTTTCGTCACTCATCGGTCCACAGGAGTTCTCACCCCCGCTTCCATCCAATGAGAGCGCCAATCTACTCGATTGCCTTGTGAAAGGCACGGACAGGTCTCGGTGGTGGATTTGAGTCCCGATCATTTTGGGCGCCTCAAACCTCGGCCGGTAAGCTGTTACGCTTTTCTTAGAGGGTAGCTGCTTCTAAGCTCACCTCCCGGCTGTCTAGGGCTCGAGACCACCTTCAGAGGATTACACTTAATCCACACTTGGGGACCTTAACCTATCTCTGGGTTGTTCCCCTCCTGGTACACAGGCTTACCCCGCGCACCGGAATCCTCACGTCAACAGCGTCAGTGGGTTTGGAGTTTGACAGGCGCGTCCACTCCTCTCGGAGTGGAGCACGCCAATCGGTCGCTCTACCCCACCGACTACCTCGGTGAAGGTCATGCTTCGACATGTTTCGATTGGAACCAGCTGTTGCCGGACTCGATGGGCCTTTCACCCCTACACATAGATCACGAGAGGGTATTGTAGGACACCAACTCTAACAGGCTTCCACGTGCCTTTCGGCACGCTTCACCTTGTCCATGCGTAGATCGTCCGGATTCGGGTCGTGTCCGTGTGGCTCCCCGCCCTTGAAGACGGCGGCCCTCGCGTAAGCTGCGGCCATGTCGGTTTCCCTGTGCCTCCCCGGATGCTCCGGTTAGACTCGCCATACAGACACACTCCCTGGCTCGTTTTTCAAAACGTACGATAGAACATCGGCTTCCGGTGAGTCTTACTGGAGACTCGCGTCTCGGTCATTCGTCATCGGACCTTGTATGCCCTATCGCTCGATCGCCAACTGGGTTCAAGCTCTATTTCACCTCCCTTCGGAGGATACTTTGCAGCGTTCGTTCACACTACTTGTCCGCTATCGGTCTTGAGGAGTGTTTAGCCTTCGCAGTCGATGCCTGCGAGATTCGCGAGGGATTTCCAACCCCCGCTACTCTGGAACCGACGCACATCGTAATGATCTCACGTACGGGGTTGTCACCCTGTATCACGCCCTGTTCCAAGGGACTTCTGTGAGATGGTCGGATGCTGCGTGTCGGCCCACACACCACATTGCCCGTGAGGGCTTCGGTTTGGGCTGTATCGCGTTCACTCGCGGTTACTGACGACATCACGTTGCGTTTTCTGTTCCTCCCGATACTGAGATGTTTCAGTTCTCGGGGTTCCTCATTGCGCGAAGCAATTGTTGAAGAGATTCTCATTCGGAGATCCTGAGTTCTTCGCCTCCGTGCGGCTCCCTCAGGCTTATCGCAGCTTGGCACGTCCTTCTTCAGCTCTCAAGCCGAGCTATCCATCAGCTGGCATAGTAGCCAACGTCGTTGTGACTCGTTAGTTAGAACTGAACGAGTCCAGTGGACGCCTGGATCGCACGTACACACGGTTTCATACTCGCCCCCAAGGTGGAGATGGTAGGCGAATCGACCCTTCCCAATCGCGGTTTCACCCGGATTGGTGCATCAGTCGTCGTACCACGTTCGAACACTGTGTCCCACTTAAGGGGCACGGTTCGAACCCGGCACGTCGTACGGACCTGTCGGGAGTTGCACCCGACACCCCGCGAGGGGTATCCGCCTCGGATAGGTCTCGTGAGCCCAGCGGGCCCATACAGTCGGCGCTTGCCGACAAGTGGTGGCAAAGCCACCAACTAAGTGGGCTGGGGCAAAGCCCCAGTCCCGTTCTGTAGGAGGTGATCCAGCCGCAGATTCCTCTACGGCTACCTTGTTACGACTTAAGCCCCCTTGCGGAGCCCAGATTTGACCTGGGTATCCAGGCCTCATCCGGACCCCACTCGGGTGCTTTGACGGGCGGTGTGTGCAAGGAGCAGGGACGTATTCACCGCGCGCTTATGACACGCGATTACTACCGAATCCAGCTTCATGCGGGCGAGTTTCAGCCCGCAATCCGAACTACGACCAGGTTTGGAGATTAGCTCCGCCTCTCGGCGTGGCATCCCACTGTCCTGACCATTGTAGCCCGCGTGTTGCCCGGTCCATTCGGGGCATACTGACCTACCGTTGCCCGTTCCTTCCTCCGCTTTAGCAGCGGCAGTCTCCGTAGTGTACCCGACTACCTCAGGGGTATCGCTGGCAACTACGGATGCGGGTCTCGCTCGTTGCCTGACTTAACAGGACGCCTCACGGTACGAGCTGACGGCGGCCATGCACCTCCTCTCAGTAGCGTCGGGTAAAGTCGTCAACCTGACCGTCATTACTACTGTCGGGACCGGTGAGATTTCCGGCGTTGAGTCCAATTAAACCGCAGGCTCCTCCGGTTGTGGTGCTCCCCCGCCAATTCCTTTAAGTTTCATCCTTGCGGACGTACTTCCCAGGCGGCTTGCTTATCGTCTTCACTACGGCACATCACGCGCTCATGGCGCGTGACATACCTAGCAAGCATCGTTTACAGCTAGGACTACCCGGGTATCTAATCCGGTTCGAGACCCTAGCTTTCGTCCCTCACCGTCGGGTCCGGTCTCTTGACGTGCTTTCGCCATTGGTGGTCCGTCCAGGATTACAGGATTTCACTCCTACCCCGGACGTACCCGTCAAGTCTCTCGGCCCCAAGCCGTGTAGTTTCCGCTGGACGCCGACGCGTTGAGCGCGTCGATTTCCCAACGGACTTACACAGCAGGCTACGGACGCTTTAGGCCCAATAATATCGGCCATCACTCGGACTGCCGGTATTACCGCGGCGGCTGGCACCGGTCTTGCCCAGTCCTTGTTCCTGAACCACCCTAGGGTTCAGAAAAGCGAGGGCTATATGCCCTCGCACTCGGAGTCCCCTTATCGCACTGTCGTGCAGTGTAAAGGTTTCGCGCCTGCTGCGCCCCGTAGGGCCCGGTATCTTGTCTCAGATACCGTCTCCAGGCTCTTGCTGTCACAACCTGTACCGATTATGGGCATGGTGGGCCGTTACCCCACCATCTACCTAATCGGCCGCAGCCACATCCTACAGCGCCGGAACGTTTCCAGCTCTCTGTAACTCCAACATGAGAGCTGTATCCGCTATTAGCCTCAGTTTCCCGAGGTTATGGCGGTCTGTAGGGTAGTTTGGCCACGTGTTACTGAGCTATATGCCGCGGGTCTAAACCCGCGCGACTAGCATGGCTAAATCGGACTCCGATAGCAATGGCCTCCGGCAGGATCAACCGGAATGTGCTGACTGAGTCAGCGGCGGGCGTTGCGCGATGCAACGTATGAGTGTGGTATCACTCCGTCGGAAGCGTAACACACTGGAAGAATCCAGTGTTGACTGTATGGGTCCGTGGGCTCACATCAGATCCCATCTTGACGGCGGACCGCAGGGGTGGGATCCTCATACTTTCGAGAGCGGTCGCGTTCGCGAGGCGAACGCGTGGTGCTCTCTGCGAGCGGTCCGAGAGTGACCACGGACCGTGTCGCCCCGGGCGCCCCGGTGCGACCTTCGCATTCCATCCGATGGGAGGGGTACATATAAATGACTCGTCTCGGAGCCGCCCTGAGTCGACCCCACACAGCACATGCGTGACGTGACTCCGTCACACACCGAATCGCAAGACAGCGGCGTTTTGTCTCCCGGTAATATAATATCTATTATACCACTCGTCGGAATGCGAAGGCGAGTGGTGTCCCGTCTGGCCCTATTGAGCGGTCAATAGCCGACCGGAGTGCGCCCGAATCCGCGGGCGCACCAGCGGGTCGGTTTCCGGGACGGTGAACGGAGCTATCGCTCGCCGGTGAGAAAACAGTGAGAACCGCGGTCCGATTATGCAGTCAGGGAGTCGATGTGGCCTTCGGCGCGGAGCTGATCGGCGTCTTGCCCTTCGTAGCGCCACTCGATGTTTGCCTTCTCGTCCTGCCAGTCCCACGGTTCGGCGATCACGATGTCGCCCTCGTTGATCCAGGTCCGGAACTTCATCCGGCCAGGAATCCGACCCATACGGTTCTCACCGTCTTCGCACTGGATTCTGACGTGGTTGCCGCCGTTGTGTTCGGTTACGACTGCGAACAGCTCGTCTGTCGAGGGCATCCGGAGGTTCCGTCGCCCAGAAGTTTCGCTCATACCAATGATAGGGGGGCCTACCGTATAAGTCGACTGAGAGTCCCGATAACGAGTCCCATGCCGAACGGTGTCCATAGAGCTCACGCTCTCGGCGAAGTGAATGAGTGGATGGCCCGCGAGAAGCGCTCAGTCGGCGGCCAGAGTCCGGGTCTCGTCGCTTTCGGCTGCCATATCGTTGATGATTCCGTCGGCGAGAGCAAACACGGCGTCCTTGTGGTCCGTCTTGGACTTGTGGATCGATGTCGGCTTGACACCCAGTGTGGCGTACTCGTCGTGCTGGACCTCGGTTTCGCTCTCTTCTTCGTAGTGGACCTGTACCTGTGCAAGAAGGCTGTGCAGGTGGATGAGTTCCTGTTTACGCATGGATGCGAAGAGATAAAACACGAGGGCTTATAGTAGTGTCTCGCTACGTGTTACCACACCAAGGACAGTTTGTGTATCGGTTGTTACTTGCACAAATGCAATGGTGTAGCCGATACCAGAACTCGTGAGAAACGGTCGGAATCCACGAGAAGGGCGTGTAGCTCGAGCGAGCCGTGTTCCGGGTACCGATGGCGTCGAGTCCAGACAGCAGTGACGAGTCCGTGTGTCGATGAGTCCCGCCGGCCACAGCGCCGACAGATGGGGTCGTCGCCCATGCCACCGTCAACGAATACACGACGGTCCCGAGAGCGTTTGTATCTGGGTCCCGCAGAGACGGGTATGCACGACGAGGATCGGCGGACTGCGGGCTTCAAACAGAAGACCCGCGTCGAGGCGGCACGAACGGCGTTTCACGGGGAGATAACTCCACTCTCCCGAACCGAACGGGTCCCCGTGCGACAGGCCGACGAGCGGGTACTGGCGACCGGGATCGATGCGGACCGTCCGATCCCACACTACGCGCGGGCGGCGATGGACGGTTACGCGCTCAGAGCGACCGATACCCACAACGCAAGCGAGCGGTCCCCGGTACGGCTCACGGTCGGGGAGCAGCCCGGCACCGGACAGGCTACCAGAGTCCACACCGGGAGCGTCCTCCCGGACGGTGCCGATGCCGTAATCAAAGTCGAAGAGACGGACCAACGTGACGGGGACATCGACGTGTTCAGTCCGGTCGCGAGCGGTACCAACGTCGGTCCAGTCGGCGAAGACATCGAAGCCGGCCAGCAGCTCTACGACGAGGGGACACAACTCCGCCCGTCGGATCTGGGGCTGGTGAAAGGGACCGGCTACGACGACGTGGCGGTCTACGAACGACCGCGCGTGAGCGTGATCCCGACGGGCGAAGAACTCGTCCAGACCGACCCCGAACCCGGCGAGATCGTCGAGACGAACGGACAGACCGTCGCACAGTACGTCGAGCGCTGGGGCGGCGTCGCGACCGACAGGGAGATCGTCACCGACGACCTCGACACGCTCCGGGCGGCGATCAGCCGGGACACCGATCACGACATCGTGGTGACGACCGGCGGGTCCTCCGTCGGCGAACGCGACCTCCTTCCGGAAGTCGTCGACGGCCTCGGCGACGTGATCGTCCACGGTGTCGCACTGAAGCCCGGCCACCCGGTCGCACTGGGCGTCGTCGACGGGACGCCGGTTCTGAACCTTCCGGGCTATCCAGTCGCCTGTATCGTCACCGCCGTCCAGTTCCTCCGGCCGGCACTCAAGCGGGCCGGTCACATGCCGGTTCGCGGACCGCCGACGACGACAGCGCGGCTGACACGGAAGATCACGAGCGAACCCGGGACACGGAGCTACGCCCGTGTAACCCTCGACGAGACTGACGAGGGATCGACCGCGACCCCGGTCCGGAGCGGCGGCGCGGGCGTCCTCTCCAGTGTCGCGCTCGCGGACGGCTGGGTCGTCGTCCCGGAGTCGACGGAGGGCTACGCCGAGGGAGAGACGGTCACGGTCGAACACTGGGAGTGGTCGCGATGAGCGACCGTCGGGAGTTCCGCGATCTAGCTTCGCCCGAGCGCGCACGCGAGGTCGTCGAGAACTTATCGATCGATCCCGAACCGGAGACGGTCCCGCTATCGGAGGCACGGGGACGGGTCCTCGCCGAGCGCGTCGACGCGACACTCGACGTCCCCGGCTTCGATCGGGCGAGTATGGATGGCTACGCAGTGCAGGCGAGCGATACGATCGGTGCGAGCGAGGCCGATCCGGTCGAGCTCCCCGTGGCCGGGACCGTCCACGCCGGGGAGGAGCCAGCGGTCACTGTCCAGGAGGGGACGGCCGCCGAGATATCGACCGGTGCTGTGATGCCGCCGGGGGCCGACGCCGTCGTGGTCGTCGAGCGGACCGACGAGACAGGCAACGGCGTCGCCGTACGGACGGCGGTCACGCCGGGCGAGAACGTGATGGTCGCCGGGGCGGACATCGCGGCCGGCGCGCGTGCGCTCGGTCCTGGTACTGAACTCACTGCTCGCGAGATCGGACTGCTGTCGGCGCTGGGCGTCGACGCGGTACCGGTCCGTGGCCGCCCGCGGGTCGGGATCATCTCGACCGGCGACGAACTCGTCCGTCCGGGTGAGACCGTCGACAGTACCGTGGGAGAGATCTACGACGTCAACAGTTACACCGTCGCGGCCGGCGTCGAGGAGGCCGGCGGTGAGCCGGTCGTCTATCCCCACGCCGGCGACGACTTCGCGGAGATGGAGCGGTTGCTCCACGAGGCCGCGGACGAGTGTGACCTCGTGCTCTCCTCGGGATCGACGAGCGCCAGTGCCGTCGACGTGATCTATCGTGTCATCGAGGAGCGCGGCGACCTCCGTCTCCACGGGGTCGCGATCAAACCCGGGAAGCCGATGCTCGTCGGAACTATCGGGGACGCAGCGTACGTCGGTCTCCCGGGGTATCCGGTGTCGGCACTGACCATCTTCCGGACGTTCGTCGCACCGCGTCTGCGTTCGGCGGCCGGGCTGGCCGAGCCCCGGACGGCGACGGTCACCGGGACGATGGCCGTCCGGGAGCGCAGTCAGGAGGGACGCCACCGGTTGGTCCCCGTCGGACTGGTCGAGACGCCGGCGGGCGAGACGCTGGTGTACCCGGTCGACAAGGGCAGCGGCGCGACGACGAGTCTCGTCGAGGCCGACGGGACCGTGACTGCCGACGCCGACACGGAGTACCTGGCCGCCGACGAGCGCGTCACCGTCACACTGTTCTCCCCGTCAGTCCGTCCGCCGACGCTGTTGGGGGTCGGTGAAGACGATCCGACGCTGTCGGGACTCCTCGATCGTCTGGAACGGCCACGGTATCTCCCCGTGGGAACCCGCGAAGCGACTCGTCGCCTGGCGGACGGCGTCCCCGATGTCGTGGTCGTCAGCGGTCCCGAGGCCGTCCCCGAAGACGCGACGGTCCTGGGTTCCTGGGAGCGGGAGTGGGGCCTCGTCGTGGCTCCCGAGGCGTCAGTCTCCGGACTCGCCGACCTCGTCGATGGAGAAGCCACGTTCGTCAACAGAGAGCGCGGCTCGGGCCTGCGTGCGAGCTTCGACGGGGCTCTGGACGCACTGGCAGCGGACCGCGGGGAGGAGCCAGCAGCGGTCAGGAGCGCAATCGACGGCTACGAACTGACGACGAAGGCCCACGAGAGTCCCCCACGTCGGGTGCGTTCCGGCGCTGCCGACGCGGGCCTCGGACTCGCGTCGACGGCCGACAAGCTCGATCTGTCGTTCCGACCGCTGGGCACCGAGACAGTGACGGTATTGGCAAATCCCGACCGGACGGCGAAGCCGAGTGTCGAGCAGCTAGCGGAGCTGCTCGGGGAGGGGGACTGAGGACCGATGTCGGCCGACTTCGACCGCCTCGGGGAGCCGTTCCGGTTCGACTACGAGAGCGCCGTCCTGCGGTACGACCCCGAAGGCCTCGGCGACTTGGACGCCGAACTCACCGCCCACGACTCTGAGCGTGCACTGGTCGTCTGTGGTGAGACCGTCGGTTCGACCCCGGCAGTCATGGACCCGATCAGGCGTGGCCTCGATACGCACCTGACGGAACTCTTCGCCGGGACGACGCCGGAGAAGCGGCTCGGGACCGCCATCGACGCATATCGGGCGTTCACGGAGAGCGGCGCGGACAGCATCGTCGCTGTCGGGGGCGGCAGCAGCCTGGACCTGGCGAAAGTCACCGCCGTGCTCGTCGCCAGCGACGCGTCCCCGGCGGAGATCGGCGCTGAATTCGCCGAAACCGGGACCATCAGCGTTCCCGAATCGGGCCTGCCTCCGATCGTGGCGGTCCCGACGACGCTGGCCGGGGCGGACCTCACGCAGGTCGCCGGCCTCACTGCCGATCCGGCCACGTGTCCGGTCGACAGCCTCGTCAGCGGCGGGATCTCCGCTCGTGGACTGATGCCCGCGGCAGTCTGGTACGATCCCTCACTGATCGCGACGACACCGCAGACTGTCCTCGCTGGGTCGGCGATGAACGGCTTCGACAAAGGGATCGAGACGCTGTACGCCAGCACCGCGACACCGGTGACCGACGCGACCGCTAGCCGGGGACTCGACCTCCTTCAGCGCGGGCTACTTGCGCTCGGCTCGACGGCTGGTGAAACAGATGTCGAGGAGTGGGTGTATCAGGCGCTGACACAGGGAATCATGCTCGTCCAGTACGGGATTTCCCGGCCCGGGGTGACCACCCTCTCGCTGATCCACGCGTTCGGGCACGGCCTCACCCGGACCTATCCGGTCCAGCAGGGCGCCGCACACGCGGTCGTCGCACCACACGTCCTCCGGTACCTCTTGGACGCCGTCGACGGTCGCCGGGAACTGTTGGCCGACGCGCTGGGCGTTGGGGACGCCGACGACAGCGCCGAAGCGGTCATCGGTGCCGTCGAGGAGGTTGCAGGCGCGCTGTCGCTCCCAACCCGACTCCGTGATGTCGACGGTCCGGATCGGAGCGAGTTTCCGGCCGTCGCCAGAGCGATCCTCGACGACGTCTTCGTCAGGAACGCGCCGAACGGTCTCGAACCGACACAGGCGGACATCGAGGCGATTCTCGAAGCGGCGTGGTAGTGCCCGGACGGAGTGTCCGACCGTCACTCACTCCAGTCTGCCGTTCAACACCTTGGCGGCGACCAAGACCGGGTCCCACACCGGGCTGAAGGGCGGTGCGTAGGCCAGATCCAACTGTTCGAGTTGCGCGACCGTCGTGTCGCGCTCGATAGCAGTCGCCAGCGTGTCGATCCGGATCGCCGCCCGATCCCGCCCCGATATCGCACCGCCGAGGACGCGCGCGCTGTCACGGTCCGCGGTCAGCGTCACCGTCGTCTCGTCGCCGCCGGGGTAGTAGCCCGACCGTGAGCCGGCCGTGATCGTCTCCGAGACGGGGTCGAACCCTGCGGCTTCGGCCGCGTCGTGGTCGATGATCCCGACCCGCCCACACTCCATGTCGAATGCTTTGACGACGGCCGTTCCGGCGATATCCCCGACCGGACTCGGGGTCCCGGCGACGGTCTGGCCGATAGCACGTCCCGCACGGTTCGCCGTCAGTCCCAGCGGAACCCATGCCGACTCGCCGGTCACTGCGTGACGGGCCTCCGCGCAGTCGCCGGCTGCGTAGACGCCCTCGACGGTCGTCCGGCCGTGGTCGTCGGTCGCGACGGCCCCGGACTCGCCGAGTTCGACGGGCGTCCCCGAGAGCAGTTCGGTGTTGGGTCGGATGCCGATACCGACCAACACCAGATCGACAGCCAGCCGACCGTCCTCGTGGACGACAGTCTCGACCCGATCGTCACCGGCCAACTCCTCGACGGCACAGTCGGTGTGGAGCGTGACGCCTTGCTCGCGGACGTGCTCGGCCACCCGCTGGCCCGCTGCCTCACCGAACGGCGGGATGAGGTGGCCGGACCGCTGGAAGACGTGTGTCTCCAGTCCGTGTGCCCGGAAGGCTTCGGCCATCTCGATACCGACGTAGCCGCCGCCGACGACCGCGACCGTCTCGGGCGGTTCCCAGGCGGTGTATCGCTCGACCGTCTCGCGGTCGACGGCCTCGACACTGGTGTCGACCGGATCGGTGCCCGGCTCCCCAAGAGCGGCCCTGATCGCACACGCGGCGTCGATCCCGTGGAGCGTGAACACGCCGTCGAGCGAACTCCCGTCGATCGGATCGCTGACCGCGCGTGCGCCCGTCGCGACGAGGAGGTCGCTGTAGGACTGGACAGAGCGGTCGCCGTCGTTGACAACGGTGACGGTCCGGTCGTCGGTATCGACGGCGACGACCTCGTGGTTCCGCCGGAGATCGATCCCCCGATCCTCGACATCCGCCGGAGAGAGCGACAGGAGATCCGTGACGTGTTCGACCTCGCCTTTCACGTAGTACGGTGTCCCGCAGTGAGCGTAGGAGATCCACCGCCCTTTCTCGTAGACGATCACGTCCCCGTCGGGACGCTCCCGGGCGAACTTACTGGCGGCGCTCAGGCCGGCGGCGTCACCGCCGACGACTACGAACGGGTCCGACATACGAGAGCTGTCGGCGGCCCCACACGTAACTGTTGAGTTACCCCCGGGTAAGCACCTGATCCACGGGTCCGGGTCCGTCGGAGTGGAACCCGTTCTTCGTCCCGGCCGGTCCATCGAGGAGAGACGACACGTATCGGGTACAGCGTCGAAGCGACGTACGACACGTAACTACATGGCGCTGGCCGCCGAGACCGCTCGTATGAGCGACACACCGGAGCAGCTCGAAATGTGGTGTGCCGGCGAGGACTGGTGTCCGATCACGACGACCGCGACACTCATCGGAAAGAAGTGGCATCCGGTCATCATCCATCGGCTACTGAATTCGGGACCCTCGGGGTTCAACGAACTGAAGACGGAGGTCGACGGCATCTCCTCGAAGGTACTCTCGGACAGTCTCGAAGACCTCCAGGAGAACGGCCTCGTCGACCGGACGGTCGTCAACGAACAGCCGTTCCGGGTCCAGTACTCCCTGACCGACCGCGGTATGTCCCTGGAACCGGTCATCACGTCGATGGCGGAGTGGGGGCAACAACACCTTCGCCCGCCCGAGGACGACGATAGCCGGTAGCTCGTTCGGTTACGTCGGTGTCCGGTACGGATGGCAAACCGCCACATCTGTTTTACGCTCCACTACCGTACACCGAGGTATGCCAATCACTGACGAAGCAGGACTCCGGGAGATACTCGAACTGGATCGCGTGGCCGTCGTAGGCTGTTCGACGACGCCGGGCAAGGACGCCCACGAGATCCCGAAATACCTCATCGAGCAGGGGTACGACGTCGTCCCCGTCAACCCCTTCGCTGACGAGATCTTCGGCCGGGAGGCCTACGACTCGCTGGCCGGCGTACCGGGTGAGATCGACATCGTCGACGTGTTCCGGCCCAGTGAGGAGGTCAGCGGAATCGTCGACGAGGTGCTGGACCGGGACGACATCGGGGTCGTCTGGCTGCAGTTAGGCATCCACGACGACGACGCCGTCGAGCGCGCCGAGGCGGCCGGGCTCCGTGTCGTCCAGGACCGCTGTATGAAGCCGACTCACCAGCAGTTGTTGGGCTAAGCGGACCACCCTTCCGCGTCCCATCGCTGCTGCCAGCGGCAGCTTCGCGCTCGCGAGTCCGACCGCGAGGATCGTCGTGTCGTAGCTGCCGGTAGCCACGTACCAGGACCGAGAACCGCTCCGAACGAGTCTACTGACCGTTCACGTCCCGGACCTGGATAGTTGTTTCCCCACGGATGTCACGTGAGGAAGCACCGACCAGGAGATCGTACTGTCCGGTGTCGAGGGTCCACTGTTCGGTATCGGGGTCCCAGTACCGGAAAGCGTCGGCGTCGACCGTGATCTCGGCAGTCTCGGTCTCGCCCGCCGCGATCGAGAGCTTCTGAACGCCGGCGAGTTCCTTCGGCGGGCGTTCGACGGTCGGGTCCTGTGGTGCCGCGTAGACCTGGACGGCCTCCTGGCCGTTGCGGTCGCCCGCGTTCTGAATGTCGACGCGGACGGTGACGCTGTCGCCGCCCTCGACTGACGACGGCGTCACCCTGACCGAACTGTACTCGAAGGAGGTGTACGACTCCCCGTGACCGAAGGGGAACAGCGGGTCGATGTCGGCTTCGTCGAAGTGCCGGTAGCCGACGAACACCCCCTCGTCGTAGTGGACGGTCCCGCTGACCCCGGGATACGCCCGCCCATCGTCGGGCAGGCTCTCGACCTCGCCGGGGAGATAGTCGGAGAGCGACTCGGCGAACGTAACCGGACTCTTTCCCGAGGGGGTTCGCTCCCCGAACAGGAGGTTCGCGACCGCGGTCCCGCCCTCCTGGCCGGGGAACCACACCGCCATGATCGCGTCGACGTCCTCGACCCACGGCATCGCGACGGGTGCCTCCGTGTTGAGCAGGACCACGCTGTTGTCCGATTCGGCGGCGACGGCGTCGATCACCGCGTTCTGGTTTCCGGGAAGTCCGAACTCGTGTCGATCGTCGCCGTAGAAGGTGTCGGTCTGTGCGAGGACGATCGTGGCGTCCGCGTCGGCCGCGGCCGCTGCGGCGTCGTCGATGACCGACGGCGTCGTCCACTCCAGCGTGACCGGCGGCGACCCGGCGGCTTCGACGACGATCTCGTACTCCGTCCCCGACTGGAGTTCCAGCGTGGCCTCCTCGGTCTTGGGTCCGATGAAGCCGCCGCCTTCGCTGCGGATGACCGGCTCTCCGTCGACGACGACCCGGCCACTGCCCTGGCTGGTGAGTTCCAGGGCGACGGTCCCGGACTCCGAGGGGACGAGCGTTCCACTCCACCGGACGGAGACGGTGTCGCTGTCGAGGGAGTCCAGATCGGACTGCGTGAGTTCGACGGTCTCCTCGGTCCGCGTCCGGACGGGCTTGCCCGACCAGTCGGCGTTGTCGAAGTACTCGGCGGTGAACCCGCTGCCGACATCGTCAGTGGGCCGGACCTCGTCCGGACCGACCGTTTCGGGACGCCGCGTGGCGACTGTATTGACCGTCGTATCCCCGGATATCTCCTCGATCCCCTGGTGGAGAGCGACCCGACGAATCGCCGTGATCGAGTCGCTCCCGCCGACGCTCTGTTTGAACGACGTGGGGTCGGGGCCGACGATAGCGATCTCGCTCGTCTCGTCGCCCAGCGGCAACGCGTCGGTGTCGTTTTGCAGCAGGACGGAACCCTCCGCAGCCATCTCTTGGGCGAGGCTGAAGTGTTCGTCCGTCCCGCGCGCAGGCTCGCTACCGAGCCGATCGCCCGAGAGTGCGCCGACGTCGTGTTGGGCCTGGAGCCCATGTCGGACCATCTCGTCGACGACCGTCTCCTCGTCGATACGGTCGTTCTCGACGGCATCGGCCAGTGTGCTACCGAAGTAGTTCCCCGAGGGCATCTCGACATCCAGCCCGTTGACCGACGCGTGGACCGTACTGTGTGTGCCCCCCCAGTCCGAAATGACCATCCCGTCGAACTCCCAGTCGTCTCTGAGGATATCGTCGAGCAGGTCGTCGTGTTCCGAGCAGAAGATCCCGTTGACCCGATTGTACGCCGGCATCACGGCCCCCGCATCGCCTTCGGTGATCGCCTCGCGGAACGGCGGGAGGTATATCTCCCGGAGCGTCCGTTCGTCGGCGATAACGTCGTGTTCGGACGGCGAGAAGTAGTCGTTCACCGATCCGGTCGTGCTCGTCTGGTTGTACGCGGCGAAGTGTTTCAGTGTCGCGACGACGCCCTCCGACTGGACCCCGACGGTGTACTCCCGTGCTAGCTCACTGGCGAGGTATGGGTCCTCGCCGTAGGTCTCGCCGGCCCGCGCGTGCAGCGGGATACGGAACATGTCCATCGAGGGCGCGAGCAAGATGGTCACGTCGCCGGACTTGGCCTCACGTGCGATGGCGCGTCCCTGCCGGGTCGCGAAGTCCGGGTCGAACGTCGCGGCAGCGCTGATCGGGTGGGGGAAATCCGTCGTTGGCGACCCGAGCGAGGCGCCCGGCGGTCCGTCGGCCATCCCCATCTCCGGAACGTCGAGCCGCGGGATTCCCGGAAGGTATCCCGCGATTCCGCTCGGCCCGCCGGACCCCCCGCGAGTCCGTTGGACCTTCTCTTCGAGTTCCATCTGGTCGACGAGCGCGGCCAGATCCGGTTCACCGCCGTGTTCGGCGCTGGCCGTGCCACCAGCGCCCAGTAGTGCCGCCGTCGCGAGGGCACCAGTCCCCCGCATGAACCCCCGCCGTGTCGTCGTTCGTGTGCCGTCGTCAGTTCGATCGTCAGTATTGTCCACCATCAATAATAGATAATTTGGCGGGCAATGAAAAACATTTGCCTACTTCTAGGCGAAAAAACTGGAATATATTTTTTAATATTTCCGAATATTTTCGGTCTCTATCTCAATATCAGAAAGTAATCCAATCCACGCGGCCGATAACGCTTATGAGAGTCAGTATGTAAAACGGGTCATGCCCAGCGATTCCGAACTCGTGGAGCGGCTTCAGCAGTTCGGGTTCTCGGAGACGGAAGCGAACGTCTATCTCGCTGTCGTCGAACGTGGGAAGGCAACGCCCTCGACGATCGCGACCGCAGCCGACGTATCGACGAGTTACGTCTACGACATCGCCGACACGCTCGAACAGCACGGTGTCGTCAGAGTGGACCGACACCAATCTCCGACGACGATCCGGGCACAGCCACCGGAGACGGTGCTGGGCGACCGCGTCGAGGCGATGCGCGAAACCATCTCGGCGGTCGACCGACGGTACGAACAGCCCTCCGAAGCGTTCGACGCGCTGTCGGTCGTCCGCTCGCGCCAGACGCTGTACGACCGGTTCCGGAAGTTCATCGACAACGGGGAGTCAGAGATATTCATCACGGTGCCCGCGGAGGTGTTACCGGAGATCGCCGACGCACTCGCCGACGCCGTCGATCGCGGGGCGCTCGTGTTGCTCGCCGTCGCGGGATCGACCGCCGACCTCCCGGCGTCGGTGCTCGAACGGGTCGCGACAGTCGTCAAGTCCTGGGAACGCGGGATGACGGTCTATCTCACGGTCGATCAGTCGACCGGGATCATCTCGCCGTCCTCGCTACTGGATTGGGAACACGGCGACGCGGAGGCGATCAGCTTCCACAACCAGTCTGTCTCGATCGCCGTCGAGAGTGCGTTCCTCGGGACGATCTGGTCAGCCTCGGAGGAACTCACGCTCCGCCGACCGTCGTCGCTCCCCCGGACCTACCGTGGGTTTCGCGCGTCGATCTACGACGCGGCCCTCTACACCCGCAAGGGGACGCCGATCCGGGCGGACGTATCCGCCCGTCCGACCGGGACCGACGACGCACCGTCGTCGCTCACCGGGGACGTCGTCGGCGTGACACAGAGTTTCGTCGAACCGAGAAGCGGGGGGTTCGGGATGGAGAACTCCCTCACTCTCGATACCGGCGACGGGACGGTAACTGTCGGCGGCCTGGGAGCGTTTCTGGAGGACTACGAGGCTACCGAGGTGACGCTTCACCCGCCGGAGTGAGCCAGCAACCGTTTTCCCCGCCCGGGGCTTGGACGAAGACATGGACGAAAGCCAAGTCAAGGCCCTCATCGAGGGAGAGATTCCGGAGGCGGTAGCGACCGTGACCACACCGCGTGATCCCGACGACGACAAACACTACGCCGTCGAAGTCGTCTCGCCTGCCTTCGAAGGGAAGTCCCTGGTCGACCAGCACCAACTCGTCCACGACGCCTTGGGCGAGCATCTGACCACGGAGATCCACGCGATCGAGTTGACGACCGAGACACCCGCCGACGCGAACTGACGCCGATACCCATTTGCCCGCCGAGACGGTAGACCCTGCCATGTCGTTCGAACCCGAGGAACTCTCGCCGGCAGAAGTCGAATCGACTGTCCAGGAGACCATCGAGGACAACGAGGTCGCGCTGTTCATGAAGGGGACGGCGCTGATGCCACAGTGTGGCTACTCCCGGAAGGCGCTGGGACTTATCCAGCAACACCACGAGGACGTCGCGACCGTCAACGTCCTCCAGGCCACGGAGGCGTTTCGCGAGTCGCTGTCGGAGTACAGCGGTCGCGAGACCATCCCCCAGACGTTCGTCGACGGTGAGTTCGTCGGCGGCAGCGACATTCTCGAACAGCTCGACGAGAACGGTGACCTGGCAGAGACGCTGAACGCCTGAGAGATCGGTCACTTCGAGTGGTGTGTCCGTCCGCAAGAAACTGCGATCGGTCCGAGGCCGGTGGTCGGATCGGCCGGTTAGTCGTCTTCGTCTTTCATCTCGCCGAGCTTGTCGACGAGGTCGGAGGTCGAGGCCTCCGTCTCGAAGGAGACGTCGCCGTCGTGATCGTTCTCGTGGACAGCGACGCCCTCGCTGTCGTCCGCGTCGACGTCCTGGTCCTTCTGTTCGGATTCATCGTAGCTACCAAAGCCCATATGTGATGGAACGGGGGAGCGACACTAAAATTGGTCGGTCGGATCCCTCGGAGACGCGTGGTACCGTATGTCAGCCACCGACCGGACAGGACCGCACCTACCGGCGACCCTCTCAACCGCGAGACCGTGGAACGAACGGCTCCGGAAGCAAAGGTTCTTATTCGTGCTCCGTTTTTCGATAGATAACGGATACCCGAGAGCCGTGGTTCTTGCGACGGCGATCGAGCGCTTCAACGGTAGATTTCCCGACATATGAGTTCAGCAGACGAGACCTTAGAGAAGATCAAGGCACAGGTCGAGGACGAGACACCGAACGACATCACCATCGAAGCGGTGACGTTCGAGGGCCCCGAGCTGGTCATCTACACGCCAGACGCCCAGACCGTCGCGAACCGTGACGGCATCGTCCGCAACCTCGCACAGACACTCCGCAAGCGCATCAACGTCCGGCCGACACAGGACGCGCTGGTCCCGCCCAAGCAGGCCCGCGAGCGCATCACGGAACTGATCCCGGAAGGAGCCGGCGTCCAGAACCTCGATTTCGACTCCGAGACCGGCGAGGTGTTCATCGAAGCCGAGAAACCCGGCCGGGTGATCGGTCGCCACGGCGAAACGCTGGATCAGATCTCCGCGAGCGTCGGCTGGACGCCCGAGGTCGTCAGGACCCCGCCGATGGAGTCCTCGACGGTCTCGAACGTCCGGAACTTCCTGAAACAGGAACGCGACGAGCGCCGGGACATCCTCGAACGGGTCGGTCGGAAGATCAACCGACCCACCACGTCGGACGACGACTGGGTCCGGCTGACGACCCTCGGCTGCTGTCGTGAGGTCGGTCGCGCCTCCTTCATCCTCTCGACACCCGAATCGCGCATCCTCATCGACTGTGGTGACAAACCCGGTGCGGAAGGAGAGGTCCCGTACCTCCAGGTGCCAGAAGCGCTGGCCGCCGGTCCGAACTCCATCGACGCCGTCGTCCTGACCCACGCCCACCTCGACCACTCCGCGCTCATCCCGATCCTGTTCAAGTACGGTTACGACGGGCCGATCTACACCACCGCGCCCACGCGTGACCTGATGGGCCTGCTCCAGTTGGACTATCTGGACGTGGCGGCCAAAGAGGGCCGGACACCGCCCTACGAGAGCCAGCAGGTCCGTGACGCGCTGAAACACACTATTCCCCTGGAGTTCGGCAACGTCACCGACATCGCGCCGGACATCAAACTCACCATGCACAACGCCGGCCACATCCTCGGGTCGGCAGTCTGTCACTTCCACATCGGCGAGGGCCGGTACAACGTCGCCTTCTCCGGTGACATCCACTACAAGGACACCCGCCTGCTGGACGGCGCCGTCAACGACTTCCCCCGAGTCGAGACGCTCGTCCTCGAATCCACTTACGGCGGGAAAAACGACTACCAGACCGACCAGGAGGACTCCGAACGGGTCCTCAAGCGGGTCATCAACGAGGCGACCGAGAAGGACGGGAAGATCCTCATCCCCGCCTTCGCCGTGGGCCGCTCCCAGGAACTGATGCTCGTCCTCGAAGAGGCCATGCGGAAAGGCGACATCCCGACGATGCCGGTCTACCTCGACGGGATGATCCGCGAGGCGACCGCGATCCACACGGCCTACCCCGAATACCTTCGTGGTGACCTCCGCCAGCGCATCCTCTACGACGACGAGAATCCGTTCCTGGCCGACCAGTTCCAGCAGGTCGACGGCGGCGAGGAGATGCGCCAGGACATCGCCGACGACGAGCCCTGTATCGTGCTGACGACCTCCGGGATGGTCACCGGCGGTCCCGTGATGTCC
This sequence comes from Haloarcula montana, assembly GCF_035666295.1. NCBI lineage: Archaea > Methanobacteriati > Methanobacteriota > Halobacteria > Halobacteriales > Haloarculaceae > Haloarcula > Haloarcula montana. The sequence continues at coordinate 2,522,357 of NZ_CP142027.1, read as the reverse complement.
TGGCTCCGTCTGCTCGGTGGCGATCCGGACAACACGATGGTCTTCGTCGGCTACCAGGCCGAGGGGACCCTGGGCCGGCAGATCCAGCGCGGTCAGGACGAGATCACGATGTCGGACCGCTCGGGGCCACGCGCGGAACGCGTGAGCCTGGAGATGGACGTCGAGACGGTCGACGGCTTCTCCGGTCACGCCGACCGCCAGGGCCTGGAGACGTTCGTCGAGACGATGCACCCCCGACCGGAGAAGGTCCTCTGTGTCCACGGTGACGAGACCTCGACGAATCAGTTGTCCTCGGCACTGTACCAGAACTTCAACATGCGGACGTTCAACCCCAAGAACCTCGAAACGTTCCGGTTCGTCTGACGTTACGCGTCGTCCGTATCGCCCTTGCCGTCCAATTTCAACTCCGCAAGGAGTCGGGCGCGGACCACCTGTTCGACAATCGTGACTAGTTGGTCCTCGTCCGTCGTGTAGTCAGCGAAGATACCGAGCGGGATCTCGCCTCCGGCCATCTCCCGGTGGCCCCCGGCACTGCCGACATCACTGAACGCCGAGTCGAGCACCGTCCCGATGTTGATACGTGCGTCCGTCGACCGGCCGCTCATCTGGATCGTGTCGTCGACGATCCCGAAGACGATGGCCGTCTGGACACCCTCCAGCGTAGCGAGGTAGTCCGCAGCCTGTGGGAGCGCGTCGCGTTCGCTCGTCCGCCCGACGTGAGTGATCAACACCGATCCGTTGACCGACCGGTTGTCGATCGCGTCGGCGATCGCATCGACGGTCGCCCCGCTGATCGACGGCGTCGAGAGTTTGCTCAGAAGTGCGTCGTCGGCGTGTGCGTGCAGGAACCCAGCGGCCTCGTACTCGGCGGTCGTGACCCCGCGGAGGAACCCCAGCGTCTCCCGACGGATGGCAAACAGCAGTGCCGTCGCCAGTGTCGCGTCGATGTCGTGTCCGGTATCCCGGACGTACTCCGTGAGGATCGTCGCCGTCGCGCCCACGTCCTCTCGATGGTCGACGTATCGGCCCGTGACGTCCTCCGCCTGATGGTGGTCGATAACGATGTCGACCGCAGTTCCCTCGGGCACCGCGTTGTTCGCGCCCGGGATCGAATGATCGACGAAGGCGAGCAACGACCCCTCGGGTCGGTCAGCGATCAGTCGTTCGTCGAACGACTTCAGTTCCACGTCGAGGAGGTTGACGAAGGCCCTGTTTTGCTGGTGGGTGATATCGCCGCTGTAGAGGATTCGGCGCTCGTCGATGCCCGCCGACGCCGCGAGCCGGCCCAGTGCGAGCGCGCTGGCCAGACAATCGGGGTCCGGGTTGTTGTGGCAGACGATCGTCAGTTCCTCGCTTGCCCCCAGCAGCGACTGGAGCTCGTTGACATCGGCCATGTCCCGACTCGGGGCGGGATCGGGATATAGTATGGGCTGTGCCGATCAATTCGATATCGCGTCGGACGGTGTATCGCGTCGAGCCGGCCGTGGTCGACCGGTCGACGACTGAAACAGGTGGGACGGCCGGTAGCCATCCCGGGGCCGACGCGGTGGTTGGCAAGAGAGTGGTCCCGCGTGGCCCGTATAGAAAATGCCGGACCGGTCGACTCTCAGTCGTCGGCTGGTGTCTCGGCCTGGCCGGTCGGCCCGAGCGGTTCCTTCGGTTTGATCGGCGACCCCTCTTCGAGGCCCTTACTGGCGAGCGCCATACTTCCCATCACTTCGATGATGAGACGGTTGGCGAGCCCGCTCGTGATGCCGCCGTTGTAAGAACTGGAGTCGCTGACGTCGTAGGCCGGCGAGACCTCGACCACGTCGAACCCGAAGTTCTCGGGGTCCAACGCCTTGACGGTCTCCCGGATCATGTAGATGGCCTCGCGCGGAGTGAGTCCACCGGGTTCGGGTTCGCCGGTGCCCGGAGCGTAGGCCGGTTCCATCACGTCCACGTCGAAGGAGACCCAGACAGCGTCGGTCCCGTCGGTCGCGCGTTCGACCGCGTCCTGGACGATCTTGTCGAGGTCCATCCCACCGACCTCCATCGCGGTGTACCACTTCATGTCGGCCTCTCGCATGTCCTCGTAGGTATCCGGACCGGGCCAGAAGCCTCGTGGGCCGATCAAGGTGTAGTTCTCGCCGTCCATGATTCCCTCGTCGTAGACGCGTTTGACCCAGGCGCCGTGGTCGTACTCGAAGCCGGTCAGACCGTCCTCACCGGTGTCGGCGTGACAGTCGAAGTGGATCAGCCCGATGTCCTCGTAGCCGTTGGCCTCGGCCCAGCCCTTGATGTCGGGGTACGAGATGGAGTGGTCACCCCCGATGACGATGGGAGTCGCCTGCTCGCTGATCTCGTAGACGGCGTCCTCGATGTTGAGCTGACTCTGGCGCGTATCGCCGGGGGAGACCTGAGCATCGCCGGTGTCAGCGACGCTGAACGTATCGAAGGGGTCGACGCCGGTCTCGATGTTGAAATGTTCGTAGGGCGGTGACGGGACCGTCGAGGCCGCACGGACGGCGCGGGGTCCGTACCGGGTGCCGGGTCGGATCGTGGTTGCGGTGTCCAGTGGCGCTCCCAGGATACCGATATCGACGTCCTCCTCGTCGAGTTCGTCCCGGTCTGCTTCGGGGAGTTTGAGAAACGTCGGAATGCCACTGAAGATCGGTTCGTTCGCGTGTTTGTGCTTCTCGCCGTAGATATCTTCGCCGGTGCGTTCGTCTGACATTGTGATCGTAGTATTTTCGTCCGCATTTCGGGCGATATTACCCGATTTTATCGACAGTAGTGGATGGACAGACAATACTGAAAAGCGTTCCTTCGAATGTGTAATACCCACCCCGATGAACTGGATCGGGCATGTACCGTTCGAGTTTCCTTAAGGTGTGAAAGGACGGCGGATATTCACCGGCAAATGATCGAGAAGAACCGGTGTATACACCGCTTCCCGGATACTCCTAACAGTGAGCCTGCACCGAAGTTATTTTAAATGACTTTAGTAGATGGAACGAGACATCGGGATATGGACACACGACAATCGAACAGCCGTCGCTTCCAATCCCACCAATGGTAAACGTCGCACTCTCGCTGGCGCAGATCGTCGTTGCGCTGGTACTCGTGGTACTCAACGGCTTCTTCGTCGCCGCGGAGTTCGCCTTCGTACGGATACGGGGAACATCGGTCGAGCAACTCGCTGAGGAGGGTCGTACCGGTGCGGAGACGCTCCAAGAGGTGATGGTGAATCTCGACGACTATCTCGCGACGACGCAACTCGGCATCACCATCGCCTCGCTCGGGTTGGGGTGGGTCGGCGAACCAGCCGTCGCGTCGCTCATCGAGCCCGTGCTGGCGCCAGTGCTCCCGATGAGTCTCGTTCACCTAGTCGCGTTCGCGGTCGGGTTTAGTCTCATCACGTTCCTCCACGTCGTCTTCGGTGAACTCGCGCCGAAGACCCTCGCAATCGCCCGGACAGAGCGACTCTCTCTGTTCCTCGCCCCACCGATGAAGCTCTTCTATTACATCCTCTATCCGGGGATCGTCGTCTTCAACGGGGCCGCCAACGCGTTCACACGAGCACTCGGCGTTCCCCCCGCGTCCGAAACGGATGAGACGCTCGGCGAGCGGGAACTCCTTCGGGTGCTGACGCGCTCCGGCGAGGAAGGGGACATCGATCTCGCAGAAGTGACGATGATCGAGCGGGTCTTCGACCTCGACGACGTCGTCGTACGGGAGGTCATGGTTCCACGACCGGACGTGGTGAGTGTCTCGGCTGCTACCTCGCTCGCCGACCTCCAGTCGATCGTGCTCGAAACCGGGCATACGCGGTATCCAGTGCTTGCTGCCGACGACAGCGACCAGGTGATCGGATTCGTCGATGTCAAGGATGTACTACGAGCGGAGGTAGAGGACGGTGACGCCGAGTCAGCCGGTGACATCGCCCGGGATACCGTCGTCGTCCCCGAGACGATGGCGCTGAGCGACCTCCTGAGACAGTTCAGAGAGGACCAACAACAGATGGCCGCAGTGATCGACGAGTGGGGAGCGTTCGAAGGGATTGCGACGGTTGAAGATGTCGTCGAGGCGCTCGTCGGCGACCTCCGAGACGAGTTCGATGTGGACGAACGTGAACCATCGATTCGCCGGCGTGACGATGACGGGTACGACGTTGACGGTGGCGTCCCGTTGTCCCGGATCAACGAGCTGATCGGGGGGGAGTTCACGAGTGAAGAGGTCGAAACGATCGGTGGACTGGTACTCGAACACCTCAACCGTGTGCCGGAACGTGGCGATCGCGTCGAGGTTGCCGGGTACGTCGTTGAGGTAACGGGCATCCAGGGGACTCGAATTTCGACGGTCCGGGTCCACGAGCAGGAGACGGACGATCCAGAGATGGACTGAGTGGGGAGGTGGCGGTGTTCGGTCGGGTCCTCCGTTGTCGGGCTGTGTTTCGCACCGGTCCGACTCGAACTCCCTTCCGACCGAATCGACAGGTGCTGAGTCCCGTTTCCAGTGGCGGAACCGTCTGCCGGAAACGTAGTGGAAAACCGAACGCTCACTCGCTCGTGACGAGATCGGGGTCAGCACGGAACGCCAGGTGGGTCGCGACCGCGAGACTGTCCCGCGCGTGCCTCGTACTCCGTTCGAGGAGGACAACGGCTCGTTGGAGCGCAAGCAGTGGCTCGGGACGTTCGGCCATCAAGTGATCGTTCAGGGCGTCGATACGATCGTCGACGATACTGAACCGCTCGCGTGCCTCCTCTGTGGCTTCGTAGTCGGCCGTCGTGACGGCAGCGACCGTCGTCGACGCAGCGTCGTCGAGTGCGCTTCCCAGTTCACGTAGCTGTTCGGCGGTGACAGCGTTGGTCGCAGTCCCGTCACCTGTCGGGACCAACGTCCCGATCTCGCGGGCGATGTCGGCCATCAACATCACGTCCTGAGCGACCGAGCGGTAGCCGATAAGCGGGAACCCGGTTTCGAGTCCGACAGCCCGGTTGAGCCGCGGATTCCGGTAGGTCGCGAACACGAGCCGGAGAAACAGGTAGAACAACTTTTCGGCCTGCTCGTACCGGGCGTCGGTGCCCCGTGCACGCTCGATATCGCCTTCGGCGATGGCCGTCACTGCTTCGGTTCGCATCATCGCCTCGGTACGGCTGAGCCGGCCAAGCAGCGTCGGGAGATCGAAGTCACCGGGTGCGACCGAACACCTGACCATCACGTGGCTGTCGCCCTGTTCGACGACGCCAAGTCCCATGAGGCGTCGCTCGGCGCGTCTGATGGCGTCCTGGTGATCGATCGACAGCGGCGTCGTCGACTCGATCCGGATGAGCTGGCGCCCGAGTACGTACTGGGTCACGACCGCGCGTTCGAGAGCCTCGTCGGTGAGCGTGTCCGCGTCGATGGTCGCTTCCGTGTCCTCAATCGTCGGCTGTTCGGGGACCAGCAGGAGCGAGCCACCGTTCTCGTCGCGCTGGACGATGATCTCGTCGCCCTTCTCGATGTCGTGATAGCGCGCCCACTCGGCAGGGACGGTGACGGCCAGCGTCGACGACCCGAGCTGCTGGACCTTCCGTTTCATACGGACCGGATCAGGGGCCACGTTCGCTTCCCCCACTGAATTCCTGTATGTCCATTTTTCTTCCTATATACTGTCTAATCACCCACCTATTTGTGCTTTCGATTGAGACAAATTCTACTAATCCGAATACGGTTGAACAGACACGGTTCCGAAGTCGTGTCCATATTGTTTAAATACTACCAGGGAACCGGAGTGAATACGTATTGTTCAGATGTCCACCATTGTACCCGTACAGTGGATGTCTCTTACGGGATGGTACCACTCTGTAAACAATACCTGGAAAATCCCTTTGTGTAGTGGTTGAATCGGAAGTCATGTGCAACAATCCTGTTCGATCCCGACTCTGTTTCGGGGAAAAGTTATCGAATCGTTCGACCAGAGTGGATATTTCCGCCCGAGTATCAATCGAGGTGCTGTCCTGTGAGCGTCATTATCTACGGCCTCGCCGCCACGATCATCGCGATGATGGCGATCGGCTTCTACGTCGCCAAGAAGGTCAACGGCGACAGCATCAACTACATCGTCGCCGGGCGGGGACTCATCCTCCCGTTGGCCGCGGCAACGTTGATGGCTCAGTCACTGGACTCGAACGCGACGCTTGGTAACACTGATCTCACGGCGAACTTCGGTTTCTGGGCCGGCGCGTCGCTACCCGTCGGCCTGGCGCTGTGTCTGTTCATCACCGGACTGTTCTTCGCCAAACCGATGAACCGGCTGAATCTCACGACGCTGCCGGACTTCTTCCGCCGGAAGTACGGCCGCACCGTCGAGATCGTCGCCAGTTTCATCATGTCCATCGCCTACGCGTTCCTCTTGGCGGGGAACCTGGTTGCCGGCGGCTTCCTCTTCCAGATCTTCGTCGGGACGAGCTTCCAGGTCGGCGTCTTCATCATCGCCGGACTCGTGCTGGCGTACACCGTTGCCGGCGGCCTGTTCTCGGTCGCCTACACCGACGTGATACAGGCCGGAATCGCCTTCGTCGGCTCCATGGCACTGATCGTCTACATCGCGACGAACTACGGGTTCACGATCCCCACCGGGATGGGACCGACGAACCTGGGACAGCTCACTGATCCGAGTCAGGGGGCGTACGTCAACCTCGCGACCATCGTCGCCCTCGGGCTCGGCGACATCGTCGCGATCGACTTCATGGAACGCGTGTTCGCGGCCAAAGACCCCGAGACCGCCCGGAAAGCGTGTTTCATCGGGGCTGCCGGCACGCTCATCATCGGCGTCCCGTTCTCTATCGTCGCGCTATCGGCGAATCCGATTCTCTCCTCGCTTGGCGTCGAGGCCGGTAACCAGGCCGTGCTGTACGCGCTGTTACAAAACGCCGTGCCGCCGTGGCTCGCCGCGCTCGTCCTCGCCGGCATCGTCGCGGCCTCGTTCTCGACGAGCGACGGCGCGATACTGGGGACCTCGGCGGTCATGGCCCGGAACGTCGTCGGAATCCGCGTCGAGGAAGGCGCCGACGACGGCCCGGAAGCTGTCGCCGACGGCGGTGAGGAGGGGCTCCTGGGTACCGAGAGCGACAAGCTGCTCACTGTCACGCGCCTGATGTCCGTCCCGATCACCCTGCTGGGCGTGTTCTTCGCGATACGGGTGTCCGCGACCGGAATGTTGCTCGTGCTGGCGTTCGACATCATGCTCGCCGGGGCGCTCGTCCCACTGGTGATGGGGCTGTACTGGTCCGAAATCTCGACCACGCCCGCGGCACTCAGTTCGATGCTTGCCGGTTCCGGGACCCGCCTCGTCCTCTTCGTACTGGTGCCGACGACGTACGCCTACGAGAACACGCTCCTGTACATCCAAAACGACATCTTCACCTCGGCGTTCGATGGCCTGCCGACGTTCATCGCCGCTGCGGTGAGCCTCGGGACCTTCCTCGTGGTCGCCTACCTCACCAAGGACGACTACCCCATCCACAGCCTGGAAACGCAGGAGACCCCCAACATCGTGGCCGGCGGCGAAGAGGACTGAGTCCTCCGCAATCGTGAGCCCATAGAATCCCGGATTTCGACAGGTTCTCGGTCGCTGTTTCGACGGATCGGGTGGAGTCTGTAGCGTCGGACGGTATCGAACCGACAGGCTGTCCCGTTCGAATGAGAACGCATTGTCCGATCGGCGACCGGGAACAGAACCGTATCCGCGTCGAGGAGTTACACGAGCCGCGGCAGTTTCTCCGACTCGGCTTCGCCTTCCCCGACCGTCGTGACGGGAACCTCCCGCCAGCCGAACAGCCCGAGCTGGAACAGCCGGTAGCTGTAGGGCTCTCCGTGGGGGGCGAACACGACGAGCGCGAGCGGGTCGTGGATGTTCCGGCGGTCGACGCCCGTCAGTCCGGAGGGCGTCGACGGCGACGTATGCGAGTGATAGAACACCCGCGGCTCCGACGGGACGCGGTCGGTCGGCGTGGCGACGAACCGCCGCCGTGGCTCCGCGGCGACGTTTTCAAGCGGGACGTGGTCGGTCGCGTGCAGCCGATCGTCCCGTCGGGTACACGCCAGATACCCGCCCGCCTCGTGAGGGTGACTCGCTGCGATGGTGGCCGCGATCGAGTCCTGTAGCTCGTCGGAGATCGTCAGTGAACCGGGCGTCCGGGCGAACAGCACAGTACCCGACGTAGGCGACGCAGGCATAGAACCGTTTCGACCGGTCAGCGATCCGTAAAAAAGCGGACTGCTCAGACGGCCAGGTACTCGGCGATGGCGTCCTCGTCGGCCAGCGTCGCGGAGCCGACCTCGTCGACGATCTCGCCCCGTTCCATCGCGTAACAGCGGTCGGCCATCTCGCGGATGACGCCGAGGTTCTGTTCGACGAAGAGGATCGTCGTCCCGAGTTCCTCGTTGATCGTCTGCATGTCCTGGCTGATCTGATCGACGATCGAGGGTTGAATTCCCTCGCTCGGCTCGTCGAGCAACAGCAGGTCGGGGTTCGAGACCAGCGCCCGCGCGATGGCGAGCATCTGCTGTTGGCCCCCCGAGAGCGTCCCGGCTTGCTGGCTGGCCCGCTCTTCGAGGATCGGGAAGTAGTCGTAGATCTCGTCGTACAGCGTCTCCGAGCTGTCGGCGTTAACCGTCTCGCCCATCCTGATGTTCTGCTCGACGGTGAGTTTCGGGAAGACGTCCCGACCCTGCGGGATGTAGCCGATGCCGGCACGGGCGCGCTCGTCGGCGTCGTGACCGGTCACGTCAATACCGTCGTAGGAGACTGTCCCCGAGACTGGTTCGAGCAGGCCGATGACCGTCTTCATCAAGGTCGTCTTGCCGACGCCGTTTTTCCCCATGACGCCGACGATCTCGCCAGACTGGACCGAGAGGTCGACCTCCCGGAGGATCGGCGTCGAGTCGTAGGCGGCGGTCACGCCCTGGAGTTCGAGGATCGGGTCGGTCATCGGTCGCTTTCCCCCAGGTAGATCCGCTGGACTGCCGGATCGGACTCGATCTCCTCGATCGGCCCCTCGCGGAACACCTCGCCGTTGTGCAGGACGGTCACCTCGTCGGCGATCTCCGCGACGAACTCCGTGTCGTGTTCGATGACGACGAAGGCGATCCCCTCCTCGTCGTTGAGTCGGGTAACCCGCTCGGCGATGGCCTCGCGTTCGGCCACGTCAAGGCCGGCGACGGGTTCGTCGAGCAAGAGGAGGTCCGGCTCCAGGGACGCGGCCATGCCGATCTCCAGTTGCTGTTGCTGGCCGTGTGAGAGCGCGCTGGCGTCGGCCTCCTCGTAGCCGGCGAGCCCGGCCGCTTCGATGGCCTCGTCGACGCGCCGTCGCCGCTCGTCGCCGTCGGCGAAGCGCTGGATCGGGAGCCGGGCGTTCTCGCGGACGGTGAGTTCGCCGTACACCGACGGCACCTGGAACTTCATGCTGATGCCGCGTTTCACGCGGTCCTGTGGTTCCTCGTCGGTGATCTCGTGGCCGTCGTAGTAGAGATCCCCGTCGGTCGGCGCGTACGTCCCGGTGATCAGTTTCAGCAGCGTCGACTTGCCGGCGCCGTTCGGACCGATGAGACACCGGAGTTCGCCGGCTTCGACGCTGAAGTCGACCTCGTCGATGGCGGTGAACCCGCCGAACTGCTTCTCCAGCCCGTCGGTCGCCAACAGCGTGTCCGTTCGATCGCCCGTTGCGAGTTCCGCGGCCGTCTGGCGGACGTTCGGGTTGCCCGCCGCGTCGTTCGTGCTCATCAGTCAGACACCTCCGTGGCCGCGTCGGGCGTCTCCGACGCTGCCGTTGCACCGCGGCGCTTCTGGTAGGTCTCGTGGACCCACGGGACGATACCGCCTGGCAGTCCGAGGATGAAAATCAACAGGAGCGTGCCGACGAGGACGAACGCGAGTTCCCCGCCCAGCGAGTTCCGGAAGAACTCGATGCCGACCGTCGCAACGACGGCGCCCAGCAGCGTCTTCCGGCCGCCGACGCTCACCCAGATGACCGGCAGCGAGGCGAAGGTCAGCTCGAAGACCCCGGGGCTCATGTAGTTGCCCCAGGAGGCGTACAGCACGCCCGAGAGACCGGCCAGCGCCCCACCGAGGGTGAAGACGGCCAGTTTCACGCGTTTGACATCGTAGCCGAACATCCGGGTCCGATCTTCGTCTTCCCGGACGGCGACCATCACACGGCCGTAGTCAGAGTTGACGAGCGCTCGCAGACCGAGATAGGTCGCGATCAACAGCGCCAGCACGAAGTAGTAGAACGTCATGCTGTCGAAGGTGAACGCCGCGCCACCGACGCCGAGCGCGAGGTTCGGGATCGTCGGCATCCCGTTGAACCCGCCCAGCGCGGCCTCGCCGATCGTCCAGGCGTCACCGGCAGTCTGGGCCATGAACGTGTGCAACACGAGCGTCGACACCAGCGTGATGATAGTGACGTAGACGTTCCGAACGCCCCCGTAGAACATGAAATAGCCCAGGACCGCAGCCAGGAGCGCGCCGCCGGCGACGGCGACGACGAACGCCGCCGTGATCCCCGCCGGCGTCGCGAAGTTGACCGAGACGACGCCGAAGGTATAGCCGGCGAAACCGAAGAAGACGACCTGGCCAAAGGAGAGGATCCCGGCGTAGCCCCAGACGACCGACAGCGAGAGGCCGAGGAAGGCGTACACCAGGAACAGCGAGAACCGCGAGGCCTGGTAGGAGCCGACCGCGAGCGGGTACGTTGCGAGCGCCAGGACGGCGACGGCAAAGCCGGCCCAGAATTGCCGGGAGTTCCCGACAGTGTTTGGCCCTTCGAAGCGACCGACGAGTCGATCGAGCAGCCCCTCGGAGGCGTTCGAGTCCGCGCCTCCTGAGTGCGTGGTCGCCATCTACGCGCCCTCCTGTCGCCGTTCGCGCAGGCGCTCGACGTAGCCCGTGATGCCCTCCGGGAGGAACCGGATCATCACGATCGCGGTCAACAGCAGCATGATACGTCCGAAGAACGTCCCGATGAGGTTCGAGAACACGGCGTTGATCATTCCCAGCAGGCCGCCGGCCAGGGTCGTCCCCAGCACGACGCTGGGGCCGCCGACGACGACGGCGACGAACGCCTCGACGAGGAACGATCCGCCGAGTCCCGGCACCATCGTGATCGTCGGCGCGTACAGCGCGCCGGTCAGGCCCGCCAGGGCCGACCCGAAGGCGAACGTGGTCATGTAGGTCCGCTCGGTGTCGACACCCATCGCGCGAGCCGTGTCCTCGTCTTGGATGGTCGCCCGGGCGCGCATTCCGTACTCGGTCCGGGTGAACACGTAGTACGTGACCGCCAGGACCGCCAGCGCGACGCCGGCAAGCAGGACCCGGTACGTCGAGTACGAGAAGCCGCCATAGGCGATGTTACCCAGCGGCGTCCCGATCTGGTCCAGCGAGTTGCCCAGCGTGATGCGTACACCCTGGACCATGATGAGCGAGAGGCCCCAGGTCGCGACCATCGAGTCCGCGAGTCGGTCGTACAGCGGTTCGATGATATCGCGTCCGACGGCGAGTTGGCTGACCAGGTTCGGGAGCCACCCGGAGATGATGACTCGCTCGACGATCAGGCCAAACACCGCCGAGACGACGACCCCAGCGAGCATCGCGGCCGGCAGCGGCAGTCCGAGGCGGATGTTCGCCAGGGTCGTCGCGTACGCCCCGACCATGATGAACTCGCCGTGTGCGAGATTGATGACGCCCATGATGCCGAAGATGATGGCCAACCCCGCGGCTGCCAGCACGATGAACGCGAAGCTATCGAGGAACTGGAACAGGAGGTTCAGGCCGTTGACCATCCCTATCCAGCCTCCTCGTAGTAGTCCTGTGGGGTGTACTGGGTTTCCTCGTCTTCCTGCGTCAGATCACAGCCGACCGTGTCCTTGAGGAACGTCTCCGGGATGACCCGGTCGTCGACCGCCTCGACGTTGTGTTCCTCGTCGGCACGCATGACCCACATGTGGTGGTCGACGTGGTGGGTTTCGGGGACCAGCCGTATCTCCTCGTCCTCGGGGGCCTCGGGCGCGCCGTAGGTGATCCCCGACTCCAGGGCCGCCTTGACTTCGCCTTGTTCGGTCGTGCCAGCCTGTTCGACCGCCTGCTTGTACATGTAGATCGAGAAGTAGTTGTTCTCGGCCTCCTCGTTGAGGTAGGGAGCGTCGGGGAACTTCTCGTAGTAGCGGTCGACGAACCCGCCGTCCTCGGTGTTGCGCTGGGTCGGGATCTCTTCCATGTAGTTGACCCCTGCGTAGATGTTGGCCATCGCAGGCGGGTCCAGCCGACGGTGTTCGTACCCCTGGGCCATCGCCGTCGACGTGCCGATCGGAATCTCCAGCCCGGCCGAGGCCTTCTGCTCGTAGAAGGAGGTGTGGTTCGCGCCGACGAGCATCGACATCACGAAGTCCGGGTCGGCTTCCTGGATGCGGTTGATCGTCGAACCGAACTGGGAGTTCGACAGCGGGATGAACTCCTCGCCGATGACGTTGGCGTTGTTCTCGTTTGCCAGGACCTTCACCCAGTCCGCCGAGAGCTGCCCGAAGTTGTAGTCGGCGGCGATGGTGTAGATGTCAGAGCCGTACTCCTCGACGAGATACGGGAGGACGCTACCGAGTTGCTGGCGGGCGGTCGGCCCGACAGCGAAGACGTTCTTGTCACAGACACCGCCCTCGTACTGAGTAGTGTAGAAGTACAGCTGATCCTCGCGGTCAATGATCGGGCGGATAGCCTCGCGAGTTGCCGAGGAGTAGCCGGCCCACAACGCGTCGACGTTGTTCTGGTTGATCATCCGCCGGGTGAGTTCCTGGTAACGCTGGTTGTCCGACTGCGGATCGGGGTCGAACACCTCGATCTGTTTCCCGTCGATCCCGCCGTTGTTGTTGATCTCCTCGATGGCCAGCAGCGACGCCTTGTGTTTCGGATCACCAACCAGCGCGAAGTTACCCGAGCGGTCCTCCAGGACGCCGAGCTTGATCGTATCGTCGCCAGAGGCCGAGCCGCCGGAACAACCGGCGAGTGCGGTCCCGGCCAGAACAGCCGACGATCCGAGGAAGCCACGGCGACTGACGAGTCGGTCGCTCATGCGTCCACCACCGGGAAACTGTCATCATCTACAACCTTATACACGCCGTTACTGAACGTATCAAGCGACTTGTCGCCCAAATTAGTACGTCCGTCCATCGTATAGCTCACATCGTTGGACATCCACAGGAAGTAAATAAGGATTACTGATCGAATCTTATACTCTCCTTGAGAACGCGGGTTGTGTATAAGGATATAGAAGGACGTTCGCAAGTTACCGGATATTCAAACAATATCTGCGGAAAATAGATGAAATCCGCAGAATTCCGTTCTGCCAGCGAGAGAGCCGAATCGGTTGCCGCTACTGGCCGAACTATTCGTCGACCACGACGACCTTGACCTGCTGGACGCCGGTGACCGATCGGAGTTGGTTCGCCAGCGCGGTGATATCACCGGCCGCACCCTCGACGACGAGTGTCTCCATACAGGTGTCGTGTGAGAGGTGGATATGCTGGACGGACACGATCGTCTCGGCCATCTCGTGTTGGATCGTCTGGAGTTCGTCGGCGATACCGGCCGCGTGGTGGTCGTGGACGACGACGATCGTTCCGTGGTGGTGGTGGTCGCCGTCGGATTCCCACTCGTAGGCCCCGAAAAAGTCCCGCAGCGAGTCACGGACAGCGGCCGATCGGCTGGGGTACTCCCAGTCGTCGACGATCCCGTCGAGTCGGTCGACCATCGACGACGGCAGCGTGAGACTGATCCGGTCGAACTCGTCGCTCATACCGGCGTGTACGCAGATGGCCGGTATATGACTGGCCACTCGCCGGCGGTAATACTGCGCTATGACAAAGTATTATTGTCGGCCCCGACAGAAACGGGTAGCATGCACATTCCCGACGGCTACATCGATCTGCCGCTCGCGTTGCTGTTCGGCGCGCTCAGTGTGGGAGTGCTGAGCCTCGCTGCCAGGCGAGTCGGGGGTGACATCCCCGAACGGCGCGCGCCGCTGGTGGGCGTCGTCGCCGCCGGTGTGTTCGCCGCACAGATGCTCAACTGGCCGATCCCGGGCGGGACGAGCGCACACTTCGTCGGCGGTGCCTTCGCCGCGATCCTGCTGGGACCCCACCTGGGCGCACTCTGTGTCGCCACGGTCGTGACGATCCAGGCACTGATCTTCGGCGACGGTGGGCTCGTGGTACTGGGAGCGAACGTCTTCAACATGGCCGTCGTCGAGGTGTACGTCGGCTACGCGATCTATCGGTTGGTGGCTCCCTACGGTGAGTTCCGGGCCGCCTTCGCGGCCGGGTGGCTCGGAATCACCGCCGGGGCGCTCACCGCCGGCCTCCAGCTCGGCCTCTCCTCGGCCTTCGAATTCCAGGTGGTGACGACGCTCGCCATCATGGGCGTGGGTCACCTGGTCCTGGGGCTCGTCGAGGGTGCGATCACCGCCGTGGTCTATCGCTATCTCGCTCGGGCGCGGCCGGAGCTCCGACCGACCGCAACGGAGGTGACCGCGTGATGGCCCCGGATTGGCTCCCGCGTGCGCTGGCGGTCTTAGTGGTCCTGACGGTGCTCGCCCCGGTGTTTGGCTGGGCGGCCGGCGCTGTCGGCTACGCCGAACCGCTAGAGAACGCCGCCGAGGCGACGGGCGCGACCGACCACGCGAGTGCAACCGGGATCGCTCCCTTCCCCGACTACGCCGTCCCCGGTCTGGGCGGAGCGACCGGAACCTTCGTCGCCGCGGTCGTCGGGACCGCACTGACCCTGTTGGTCGCGACAGGGATCGGCCGACTGCTCGGGACCGGGACCGATGGGCAACACTGATCTGGTCGCCCGGACCGTCGAATCGGTTGCCGGCCGCGCACAGTGGTTCCTGCTCACCGAGGATGTCCCGGAACGCCGGGGGTTCATGCAGGCGACGACACCGACCGTCAAGCTCCTCGGCGTCCTCATCCTCGTTGCTCTCACCGTGACACAGCGGGCGCTCCCGACCGTCGCTGCCCTTGCGGCACTATCGGGCGTGCTGGCGCTCCTATCGCGGGTTCCCGCTGGAACCTTTCTCGGACGGCTGGGCGGGCCACCGGTCGTTGCCATGGTCGTCGTCTCTCCGCAGGCTGTCCTGATGGGCGGGCCACGGCTGAGTGGCCTCCCGGTGTCAGCAGCAGGCGTCGAGTACGTCCTGGTCTTTGCCGTCCGGGTGGCCGCCTGTGTTGGCTTCCTCTCGGTATTACTGTTGACGACCCGGTTCAGCGACATCCTTGGAGCGCTGTCCCGCCTGCGAGCGCCGTCGATCGCCGTCTCGCTGCTGTCGATCACCTACCGGTATCTGCTGTTGTTTTTCGCCGAACTCGAACGGATGGTCCGTGCACGCCGCGGACGGACGCTGGCCGAGACATCTCTGGCCCGGACCTGGCGGGACTCGGGGAACTTCCTCGGGGCCTTCCTCCTGCGGAGCGTCGAACGGGGCGAGCGGGTCCAGCGAGCCGCCCGTGCCCGCGGCGGGACCGGGACGGCACAGACCCAGCGAGCCGAGTCCGCCGGCGCGGTCGATCTGGTCTTCGGTGTGGTCGTCCTCACAGCGGTGGTGGTCGTGTGGCTGTGATCGACGCCAGCGGCGTCCGTTACAGCTACCCCGACGGGACACTGGCCGTCGACGGCGTCGACGTGACCGTCGAGGCGGGCGAGCGAGTTGCGCTACTGGGGCCAAACGGCGCCGGCAAGAGCACGCTGTTGCAGTTGCTCGGTGGACTGTTGGACCTGGACGCGGGAACTGTCCGGTACTTCGGAGAGACGACTGACGCCGACACCGTTCGGGACCGGCTGAGTGTCCTCACACAGAACCCCGCCGACTACCTCTTCAACCCAACAGTCAGAGAGGATCTGGCGTACGGTCCGAAGCAGTTGGCCCTCACAGAGGACGAGGTCGACCGCCGCGTCAAGCGGATCGCCGATCGGCTGGACCTCGATGGCCTGCTATCGAAGCCGCCGTTCCGGCTGAGTGGGGGCCAGCAGCGACGGGCAGCACTGGCGAGCGCGCTCACCGTCGAGCCGGATGTCCTGCTACTCGACGAGCCACTGAGTAACGTCGACGCCACGAACCGGGCGACGATCCTGGAGTTGCTCGACGAACTCGCCGACGACGGGGCGACGCTCGTGATCTCGACCCCCGATACCGAACTCGTTCCACAGGTCGCCGACCGGGTGATTCTGCTGGACGCCGCCGGGGAGATCGCGGCCGTCGGCCCGACCCGCGAACTCCTGACCGATACGGCGCTGCTGGCCGACTGTCGGCTCCGTCCGCCACAGGTCGTTCGGCTGTTCGAGAGCCGGTTCGACCGGCCCCCGCTGACCGTCGCGGAAGCCGCTAACCGTCTCGACGGTAGATAACCGAACAACGCATGGTTGATTTTCGTCGGTTTTTCACGGTTTGGCATGACAACTTCAACTTCTGTGGGAAGGACAGGCGCTAATTGCACCGACAGGAATCGGTTTATCCAGTGTGGTTGAACACAGGGGTATATGTTTGCCAAACAGTCGAACGGAGTCACAGGTGTGATCGACCGTGTCTGACGGGTTCGTCCCGGGCGAGATCATCCCCGGCGAAGGGACAGTGACACTGAACGAGGGCCGGGACACCACCGAAGTGACCGTCGGCAATACGGGCGACCGACCGGTCCAGGTGGGCTCGCACTTCCACTTCTTCGAGGCCAACGCCGCCCTGGAGTTCGACCGCGAGGCGGCCTTCGGAATGCGACTGAATATCCCGGCCGGAACAGCCGTCCGGTTCGAGCCGGGCGACGAACAGACCGTCGAACTCGTCGATATCGGCGGCAAGCGCGTCGCCCGCGGGATGAACGGGATGGTCGAGGGCAGCGTCGACACCGACCCGAGCGACGCGCTCGAACGGCTCCGGGCAGCCGACTTCGGCGACACAGGGACCGACGAGAGCGGACCGCGAAACGACGAGGAGACCGAGGAATGACACGAGACATCGACCGTGACAACTACGCCGAACTGTACGGGCCGACCGAGGGGGACAAGGTCCGTCTGGGCGACACTGAACTGTTCGCCGAGGTCGAGAAAGACCTCCGGACCCACGGTGACGAGGCGGTCTTCGGCGGCGGGAAGACCCTTCGAGACGGCCTCGGACAGGCACCAGGCGTGACCCAGGAGGAGGGCGCACTCGACTGGGTCATCACCAACGCGACGATCATCGACCCGAAACTCGGGATCGTCGCCGGCGACATCGGTATCCGGAACGGCGAGATTGCCGGTATCGGGAAGGCCGGCAATCCGGACACGATGGACGGCGTCGACATGGTCGTCGGCCCGTCGACCGACGCCTACCCAGCCGAGGGGAAGATCGCGACCACCGGCGGCCTCGACATCCACATCCACTGGAACTCCGCCCAACTGCACGAACACGCGCTCTCCTCGGGGATCACGACGATGCTCGGCGGCGGCTACGGCGGCGGCGCGACGACCTGTACGACCGGCCCCGAGAACATCAAGCGGTTCCTCCAGGCCGCCGAGGCCTGGCCGGTCAACGTCGGTTTCTACGGGAAGGGCAACGCCTCCGATCCGGAGCCGCTGCGCGAACAGGTCGAGGCCGGCGCCTGTGCGCTGAAACTCCACGAGGACTGGGGGTCGATGCCCGCCGCCATCGACACCGCACTCAACGTGGCCGAGGACGAGGATGTCCAAGTGTGTATGCACACCGACACGCTCAACGAAGCCGGCTTCGTCGAGAACACCTTCAGCGCCGTCGACGGCCGGACGATGCACCTGTTCCACATCGAGGGTGCCGGCGGGGGCCACGCGCCGGACATCATGGAGATGGTCGGCCAGCCCAACATGCTCCCCTCGTCGACGAATCCCTCGATGCCCTACACCGACAACACGTTCGACGAGCACCTGGACATGGTGATGGTCTGTCACCACCTCAATCCGGACGTCCCCGAGGACGTCGCCTTCGCCGAGTCCCGGGTCCGGGCCGAGACCATCGCCGCCGAGGACGTCCTCCACGACATGGGCGCCATCTCGATGATGACCTCGGACTCCCAGGCGATGGGCCGGATGGCCGAAGTCATCTCCCGAACCTGGCAGACGGCCTCGAAGATGAAGTCCCAGCGGGGGCCGCTTCCCGAGGACGAGGGGTCCGGTGCCGACAACTTCCGGATCAAACGCTACATCTCGAAGTACACGATCAACCCAGCCATCTCGGCAGGGATCGACGAGTACGTCGGGACGCTGGAACCCGGAAAGATCGCCGACATCTGCCTGTGGGACCCCGCCTTCTTCGGGGTGAAACCGGCGATGACGTTCAAGGGCGGCTTCCCGGTCCACTCCGAGATGGGCGAGGCCAACGGCTCGCTGATGACCTGCGAGCCGATCCTCCAGCGCGAGCGGGCCGGCGCGGTCGGCAAGGCCAAACACGCGCTCTCGCTGTCCTTCGTCTCGCCTGCCGCCGCCGAACGCGGCGTCGGCGAGGAGTACGGCCTCGACTCCGAGGTCGTCCCCATCGAGGGCGCTCGCACGCCCGGAAAGGGCGACATGGTGTACAACGACTACTGTCCCGACGACATCGAGGTCAACCCCGAGACCTTCGAGGTCGAGGTCGACGGCGAGAACGTCACCTGTGAACCGTCCTCCGAACTGCCACTCGCACAGCGGTACCTGCTATGAAACTCACAGCCAAAGAGCAAGAACGGCTCACGGTCTTCACTGCGGCAGAGGTCGCACGGCGTCGCAAGGAGCGCGGCGTCCTGCTGAACCACCCCGAAGCGGTCGCGTACATCAGCGACTGGTGTATCGAGCGCGGGCGGGAGGGCCAGTCGGTCGCGGAGATCCGAGCGGGTGCGTCCCAACTGCTGGGCCGCGACGACGTCATGGACGGTGTCCCGGAGATGATCGACATGATCCAGGTCGAGCCAGTCTTTCCCGACGGGACGAAGCTGGTGACCGTCCACGACCCGATTCGTTCAGATAGCGTCGGGACCGCCGATCAGGGCGACGAGGACACATGAGCAAGACACACCGCGACGTGGCGACCGTCGGCGTCGGCGGCCCCGTCGGCTCGGGCAAGACGGCGCTGCTGTCGGAACTCGTCCCGAAACTCCGCGATGCGGGGCTGGACGTCGGCGTCATCGCCAACGACATCCTCACCCAGGAAGACGCCGACCGACTACGCGAGCGGTTCGCCGACGTGGTCCCCGAGGACCTCGTCGCCGGCGTCGAGACCGGCGCCTGCCCGCATACTGGTATCCGCGAGGACCCATCCATGAACCTCCAGCAGATCGATTCCTTCGTCGAGGAGCACCCTGAACTGGACGTGGTCCTCGTCGAGAGCGGCGGGGACAACCTCG
The DNA here is from genome assembly GCF_035666295.1 of Haloarcula montana. NCBI lineage: Archaea > Methanobacteriati > Methanobacteriota > Halobacteria > Halobacteriales > Haloarculaceae > Haloarcula > Haloarcula montana. The sequence continues at coordinate 2,502,965 of NZ_CP142027.1, read as the reverse complement.
CGGCGACGTTCAACCCCGAACTCGCGGACTTCTCGCTGTACGTCATCTCGGTCGCCGAGGGAGAGGACATCCCCCGCAAGCGCGGCCCCGGCGTCGTCGACTGCGATCTGCTCGTGATCAACAAGACCGACCTGGCGCCCCACGTCGGCGTCGACGTCGACGTGCTCGAATCCGACGCCCACGAGGTCCGGGAGGGACCCACCGTCTTCACCAACTGCAAGGCCGGCGAGGGCGTCGACGAGGTGATGGCCCACATCGACGAAGGGGTGCTGTTCGCCTGATGGCAACGGACGGTGAGCCGCTGCCGGAGGAGACGGACGCTCCCCACCCGACCTTCGCCGAGTACGCCGCCGAGCAAGTCCCACAGGCCGCCGTCGGCGCGCCGGGAAAAGACGGCGTCCTCGAACTGACCTTCGCCGACACCGCGGGCGGGACCGCGCTCGTCGAGGACTACGCGACGGTGCCGTTCCACATCTCCGGGACGCTGGGCCACGACCCGCATCCCGACGCCGAGACGGTGTTCGTCCAGTCGCCGACCGGCGGGATCGCCCAGGGCGACCGCCACGACATCACGGTAACCGTCCGCGAGGACGCCGTCGCCAACGTCTCCACACAGAGTTCGACGAAAGTCCAGTCGATGGAGTGTAACTACGCGGCCGCCGACACCGACCTCTCGGTCGAGGCCGGCGGCCACCTGGACTACGTCCCGGAGCCGACCATTCTCCACGAGAACGCACGGTACTGTCAGGACCTCCGACTGGAGTTGGCGGCGGACGCGACGGCCGTCCTCAGCGACGTGGTCGTCCCCGGGCGACTCGCTCGCGGCGAGGCGTTCGCCTTCGAGCGGTACCGCTCGACCGTGGAGGCCGCCGGCCCCGACGGGCTGCTGTTTACGGACACCACGCACCTGGCTCCCGAAGAGGACGACCCGACGGCACCGGGGATGCTCGGTGAGTTCGCCGTCTACGGGACGGCGTTCGTCGTCGCCCCCGATGCGGACACCGACGGTCTGAGCGACGCTATCCACGAGGTCGTCGCCGACCGTGAGGCCCGGGCGGGCGCGAGTACCCTCCCGAACGACGCGGGCGTCTCGGTCCGTGCGCTGGGTCACCGAGCGGAGACGGTGACAGCGACGCTCCGGGCGGCCTGGGACCACGCACGACAGGAACTGCTGGGGGCGCCGGCCCCCAGCGGGAGGAAGTACTGATGCGCATCGCCGACAGCTACCTCGGCCACCGCGAGGACACCGCCGTGCAGGCGCGACTGGCCGAGGCCGATCCGGTAACCGTCGTCCTCTCGGACACGGAGCGACAGCGCTCGCGGGTCCGGACCCGAACCGACGACGACCGCGATCTCGGGATCGTCGTCCCGCAGGACTTGGGCGACGGCGACGTGTTGGAAACGGGCGACGGCACCCCCGTCGTCGTCGAACTGGCGTCGATCGACGCACTGGTCCTCGATCTGGACGGGAGCGATATCACGCCGACGGCCGCACTGGATTTGGGCCACGCCCTCGGGAACCGCCACTGGGACCTCGCACTGCGTGACGGAGCGGCGCTCTTTCCGGTCCCCGACAGCCGCGAGCGGATGGACGCCATCGTCGAGGGCGAACTCCCAGCGGATATCGACTACCGCTACGAGACCGTTCGGCCGACGCTGTTCGACGACGACGGCCCGCCGGACGACCATGGACACGAGCACAGCCACGGGCACGAACATGGGCACGGCGACGATCACAGCCACGAGCATAGCCACGACCACGGCATCCACACCATCGACGACCGGGAGGGAGACACGTGAGCGACGACGCCACCCTCAGCGCGTTCCGGCTGGCCGACTCGTTCCTGCCGGTCGGGACCTACACCGTCTCCTACGGCCTCGAACAGTTCACGCAGGACGACCGGATCGACGACGCCGACGACCTCCGTGAACTGCTCGGAACCTACCTCCGTCGCCAGGTCGGACCTGCCGAACTGGTCGCGCTGCGGGCCGCACACGCCGCAGCCAGTCCCGGCGACCTCGACAGTATCTGCGAGGCCGACCGCCGGCTGAGCGCGGTGACGCTCTCCGCGGAGTTCCGCGAGAGCGCCCAGCAGTCCGGCGACCGACTGCTCTCCCTCCAGCGTGAACTACAGGACGAGGACACGCTGGAGCGGTACGCCGATCGCGTCGCGGCCGGCGACGCGCCCGGCAACTACGCTGTCGTCCTGGGCGTGACCACCGCACTGGCCGGGATCGAGGTCCGGCGAGCCTGTCTGCTGTGCTGTCACGGCTTCGTTACCGGCCTGCTCGGGGCCGCCCAGCGGTTGCTCTCGCTGGGGCATACCGACGCCCAGCGCGTGCTGGACGACCTCCGGCCGGTGATGGTCGAAGCCGTCGACGACAGCGCCGACACCGACCTCGACGAGATGGCCCCGTTCGCGCCACTGGTCGACGTTCTCGCGGCCGAACACGAGCGTGCCGAGCGACGCCTGTTCGCGAGTTGACCTGTTCTCGTATTTTAGTCTTCGGGAGAAATGCGGGATCGGTGCGGTCTCAAGTCGCCTTCATGCCACAGCCACCGGCAGTACAGCGTGCATGGCAACGAACACACAGACTACGGCAGACACTGAGGTGTTGCTGGACGACTGGCAGGCCGGTGTCGTCGGTGGAATCGCGGGAGCAGCGGTCATGGCCGTCCTCGTCTCAGTCATGAACGCGGCCGTTCTAAACGGGGCGATCCCGGGGCTGTACGGACTCTCCGGTGGCATCGCTGGCTGGACGGTACACCTCTCACACGGTGCCGTCCTTGGAGTCGTCTTCGCGGCGCTGGTCAGATCGATCGGCAGGGGATCGACCGGCAGAACCGTCGGCCTCGGCATCGCCTGGGGCGCCGTGACTTGGGTCGGTCTGGCGGCGCTCGTGATGCCACTCTGGCTGCGTGCAGTCGGGTTCCCTCAGGCGCCACCCTTCCCCAACTTCGCGGTCCCGAGCCTCCTCTGGCACGTCGTCTACGGCGGGGTCCTGGGCGTGGCCTACGCGGTGCTGCGCTGAGCGGGCGCCCGAGAGACTGGTTCACTCCAGGGGCCGGAATACCCGTACCGTATCGCGTTTTCCGGTCGTCGATTCGACCTCGGTCAACCCCCGCTCGGTGAACACCTCGTTCCAGTCCCGATAGTACAGCGGCAAATCGTCGTCGACGTAGTTGACCGTCCCGGCCTCACCGCTCTCGTTCTCGACGGTGACCAGAAGTTCGCCGGCGATCCGTGCGATGTCGTCGAACACCCACGTCGAATCGGGATGGATGTGCTGGAGTGTCTCGACGGAGAAAACCACGTCGAACGCGTCGTCGTCGAGGTCGGTGACGAACTCCTCGATCGATGCGGCATGGAAGGTTCCGTCGGCCGCCAGATCGGGATACGTCTCGGCCAACACGTCCAGTGCGTCGGCGTTGAGATCGACGCCGGTGAGATCGGTGAAGCCGGCGGCTGCCAGTTCCGCCAGGTGTCGCCCGGCGTTACAGCCGACTTCGAGGACGCTGGCGTCGAACCCGACGTGTCGCTCCAGTAGCGAACGGACCAGCTCGCTCGTCGCGTCCGACCCGTAGTGGGCGTAGTACGTCGGCGAATACTCGCCCGAGCGGTCCGCCCACTGTCGCCGAACCTCGTGAGAATCCACGTTCGATCATCGAGACCATGACGAATAACCCTGCCCATACGCGAACGAGTGGAAGGGGACGGAGCCGGCGCCGATCCGACGGGACCGAGCCGTTCCCGAACCAGCTGGCCCCGGAACCGCAACCGACGGTCGCTCGACTATTTCCCACAAGATGAATATTTGTCCAATATACCGCCCCGATAGTAGACGAACACCGATTAGTTTATGAATGGAGGACTCCGACTGGTAATCGCAATGGTAAACGGTACTGTGGATTTCTTCCACGACAACGGCGGCTACGGTTTCATCTCGACTGAGGATGCGGACGATGACGTCTTCTTCCACATGGAGGATGTCGGCGGCGCGGACCTCGAAGAGGGACAGGACATCGAATTCGACATCGAAGACGCCCCCAAGGGACCGCGCGCAACGAACGTCGTCCGCGCATAAGCAGGTTTCAGCCGTCGCGGACGCGACGCTCACTACCTGACTTCTCACAATCCGACTCACTGGAGAGCGACAGCGACCGGCGCCGCGTCACAGTTCGACAGTTCCCAGCTCCGCCTCCAGCTCCTCGACGTGGTCGTTGTACGCCTCGACGAACCCGCGGAACCGGGGGGCGTATTCGCGGATGTCGGCCGCCGAGGGCTGTTCGTACTGTGAGAGGAGGTAGAGCCCGCCGGTTCCGCCGACGCGGAGATACGACGCCCGGGACTCTTCCCACTTCAGTTCCCAGCGTGTCCCCTCGACCCGAGTGGTAAAGCTCCCGTAGTCGCCGCCCTCGTAGCGGTGCAGTTCGCCGGCGATCCGGTCACACACCTCCCGTACGCGGTCGAGGACGCGGTCCCGCTGGGCGACGACGCCGTCGGTCGTCGCCACCGCGGGAAACTCCGTCGAAACGTCGTCGAGGACGCCGTCCAGCGAAGCGACGTAGTCGTTGAAGCCGGCGACGAAGGCACTGTAGTCGGCCATCGCGTCGGCCAGCGGTTCCGGTTCGGGCGGGTGTTTCGTCGAGACGACGTACACCTCCGAGCCGCGTCCGGGGTCGAACCGCAGGTACTCCAAGTCCCCGCCCTCGTACTTGACCGTCCACTCCCCGCGGTCGGTCTCGATCGTCGCCTGTCCGTAGTCACCGCCCTCCAGCCGTGCGAGCTGGTAGGCGACACGGCCGGCGTGGTCCCGAACCGCCGCGACCAGTTCGTCCCGTCTGTCGGCGACCGCCGTCGCGTCGGCGGGGTCGACCGGTGGCCACTCTGTCACACCGGGTTCTCTGCCGGGAACGACATAACCGGTACGGTCCGGGACAGTGCCACGGACCAGCGTCGATCCACCACAGGCGCGGGGACACACTGACGTGGCCGTAGTGGGCCGGCAGCGGTGAAGCCGGTTCGCTTAATGGGATTCGCCGACGACCACTTGTCGATGCCAACCGACCAGACAAACGTCGCTATCGCCTGTCAAGGGGGCGGTAGTCACACTGCGTTCACCGCAGGTGTCCTTCGAGAGCTGCTACGGGATCTCCCCGAGAAGTACAATATCGTCGGCTTTAGCGGCACGTCTGGCGGCGCTGCCTGTGCGACCCTGGCCTGGTACGGCCACGTCCATCCCGAAGCGGACCCGGGTGAACTACTGACCGGGTTCTGGACGGATCTCTCGGCGTCCTCGCCGCTCCATCGGGCTGCGAACAACGTCATCCGATGGGGTATCGCCCTCGAACGGGCCGGCGTCCCGTTACCCGATATCAGTCCGGCCGACTCTCCGGGTTCGAAATGGGGGAAAGACGAGTTCCAGAAACTGCTCGAATCGTACGTCGATTTCGACGCGGTTCCGGAGTTGCTCGACGGCACCGAGCCCGGCCTGTTTCTCAGTGCCATCGACGTCTGCGGTGGCACCTTCGAGATCTTCCGTGAAGACGACCTCTCCAGCGATGCGATCATCGCCTCGGCCGCCGAACCACACCTGTTCGAAGCGGTCGAGATCGACGGCAAGCACTACTGGGACGGTCTGTTCTCGAAGAATCCCCCGATGCAGGAGTTCATGGAAGCGACGGACAATCCGGACCCCGACGAGATCTGGCTCATCAAAATCAACCCACAGGAACGATCTGAGGTCCCACGGAGCATGGAGGGGATCAACAACCGCCGGAACGAACTCTCCGGTAACCTCTCGATGACCGCCGAGATACGGTACATCGAACGTATCAACGACTTCATCGAGAAGGGATATCTCCCCGAACGGTACACGCATACGGAGATCCGACGGATTCGTTTCCCGAAGAGTCGCAAGCTCGACTGGCGGACGAAACTCGACCGCGACCCCGAGTTCCTCGAACGACTGGTCAAGGACGGCGAGAAGCAGGCCAAGACGTTCCTCGACGCGCTGTAGCCGATCACGTCGTCACGTGGCCCATCCGCGCCCCGTCGTCGATCGGGCACTCACCGGCGGTTCCGTTCGCGTCCGCGTACATCGCGCTCTCGTGAGTCTCGTGAGGGGGTTCCGGCGTGGTCGCACCGGGGTCCGGACAGTCGGTAGTCCCGGCGCCGTGAACCGACGCCGAACTCGCGACCCTACCGAGTAGCGCGGCGGCGATGACCACCGCATCAACGAACAGCCAGCGTCTCACGATCCGTCCCTTATCGAGCGTCGTCAAAAACAGTTCGTCCAAATCAGAGGACGGCCAGGAACAGCGTGAGCCAGCCACAGACGATGACGAGCCCGACGACCATCGCCACGGTCGTGTAGCCGATGATGTCACGGGCACGCAGGTTCGCAATCGCCAGCAGTGGAATCGCCCAGAACGGCTGGATCATGTTCGTCAGCTGGTCGCCCAACATCTCGATGAGTATCGCGTCTCGCGGTGTCATCCCCATCTCGGCGGTGAGTTCGAGCATGATCGGCCCCATCGCGACCCACTGCCCACCACCCGATGGGATGAAAATGTTGACGAACCCGGCGACGAGCACGCCGATGACCGGCCAGGTGGTCGGCGTCGCGAACCCACCGACGAACTCGACGATGAGCGTCGCGAGTCCCGTTCCCGTGAGGATGCCGGCGATACCGGCGTAGAACGGGAACTGAAAGATGACGCCCGAGATGTTGCTGACGCTCTGTTTCATCTGGTCGATCAACGCCATCGGGCGGACCCACAGCAGGACGGCCAGCGCGATGAACAGCGCGTTGATGCTGTTGAGCGTCAGATTGGAGATCCCACCGGGCGTCAGCACCCACGCGTCGACCACGAAGTACGCGGGAAAGAGGGCGATAGAGAGCCCGATGAGCCGAGAATCGTTTAGCCTGTCGGCGAACCGCTGTCTCCCGCCGTCGGTCGTCGCTTCAGGTGCTGGCTCCCCGTCTGCCGCATGGACAATTGTGTCGATCTCCTTGAACTCCGGGCGAGGGAGCTGTGTGATCCCGTCTTTGGGGTGAAGGAACCCCATGACCACCGGAATAACTGCGAGCAGTGTGCCGGTCGTGACGACGTTGGCCGTCGAACCGATGGTCTCCGAGAGCGGGATCGTCTGGCGGAACTCCGGAGCCCACGCAGTGGGGATGAGCGTCGAGTCGGCCATCATCAGGCTCACCGATGACGTGAGACCGCCGTGATAGATCATCAGGCTCGTGTATCCCGCCGCGGCAAGCAAGGGGTAGTGGACCGCGATTCCCCGCTCTCGGCACTCGTACGCGACACGTTTGGCCATGATCGCACCGACGATGAGCCCGATCGCCCACGAGACGAGTGCGGCGGCCATCGCCACGAAACCGACGAACCAGACAGCCGTGAACTGGGAGTTCGGGAGGCGTGCCAACTTCTCGAGTTGGCTGGTGAACTTCGGTGACTTGGCGATCGCGTCCCCAGCCATCAGTAACACCGCGATAGAGGCCATAAACGGCAGCAACGTCCAGACACCCCTGTTCCAGGCAACCAGCGTCTCCCGTGGTCCGGCGCCCGTCAACAGCGCCGCGCCGGAGGCGATGAACGTGAGAAGAATCGCGATGACATACGGGTCGGGGATGTACTCCTCCGAGAGGTCGGAACAGAGTTCCCCAAACCGTCGGAGTAGTGTCAGCATGCAGGCGAAACACTACCGAACCGTATCAACATGTCGGCTCTTTTCCGGGCGACAGATCAGCAATCCAGCTGGCGACGTGTGCCGAGGGTCCCCATAACTATTCCCAGTAGTGGTACGACGGTCGGACCATGGCTGACATGACTGTCGACGAGGCGATGGCCAAGTACGGTCCCAGTGAGGTGACACGCGACGATCTGTTGACGATCGACGACCCGAACTACACCGCTGACAACGTCGTGATCGTTACGGGCGGCGGTGCAGGGATCGGGCGTGCAACGGCACTGGCGTTCGCTGCGAACGGTCTCACAGTCGTTGCGACCGACCGCGACGACGACGGGCTCGACGCCGTCGAAACTGAGGCCGCGGAGCTTTCCCTCCCCGGCGAAGTCGTTACGGTGACGGCGAACCTGACGGACGACGACGGTCTCGAACGCATCGTGGACACCGCCACACAACAGGGATCGCTCCGCTATCTGATCAACAACGCCGGCATCCAGACCGTCGCGCCGATCGAGTCGTTCCCCATCGAGAAGTACGATCTGATGCACGACGTCATGCAGCGAGCACCACTCGTTCTCACCAAACACTGTCTCCCCCACTTCCGGGCCAACGAGGACGGCCGTGGCGTGGTCGGCAACATGTGCTCTGTCCACGGCCATATCGTGACGAAGGACAAGGTCGCGTACAACACGACGAAGTTCGGATTGCGCGGGCTGACTCAATCGACCGCCGCCGAAGGCGACGGAAAGGTCCGTGCCTTCACTGTCAGCACCGCGTACGTCAAGACGGCACTCGTCGCCAAACAGCTCCCCGACACCGCCGACCGACGCGGGATGACAGTCGACGAAGTCGTCGAGAAGGTGATGCTCGAACGAACCCGAGTGAAGGAGATGATGGAGCCCTACGAGGTCGCGAACCTGTTCGTCATGGGCTGCTCTCGTCACAGTCGGCATCTCAACGGCGGCGATATGACCCACGAAGGTGGGATGAGTCTTACCTACTGACCGTCGTCTGTGGGACCTGGATATACCTGTGCAGTCCTGGCTCGCCAAGGCAGACTTCGAGGAGCGGCGATCACAGGCCCAAGCGTCGTCTATCGCTCCTCACAGGTGACCGTGGGCTCGCGAATGTGCTCGCGGCAGAACGGGCGCTGAGGGATTTGAACCACGGTCGGAGCAGGCTCCTCCCTGATGCAAATCCCTCAGCCGACGCTCCTCAGCGCTCACTGTCGTTCGCACAAAAGTCACGGGCGCTGAGGGATTTGAACCCCCGACGGTTTGGTCCGAAGCCAAGCACTCTGTCCAGGCTGAGCTAAGCGCCCTACAGTATCATGTATTCTCGGACCCACTGTTAAACCAACCGGTTCGCCGCGACCGGAGAGCAGTCATCTGAACGACACACAACCAATAAATGTCGGCTTCAAGAACAGGTAGACATAGCGTCGGCGACGTTCGGAGATGTCGGTACCACTGCCAAGACACGGGTCATATGTACGAATTTGGATATCAGCTATCGGGGGTTTCGGTGCCGCCTGGGACGAATCTCCTCATTACAGGTCCACCATTGACGGGCAAGCGTCGACTCGCACTGGAGACACTCGCTAGCGGTACGGAAGACGGTGACGGCGGTATTTTACTCACGACCCGGGACAGCGCTGACCGAATCCTGACAGTGTACGAACAGCTAGCTGATCCGACGACGACGCCGGTAACCGTCATCGATGCAGTAACGAAGCATATGGGCCAGTCTGTCGAGGAAAGCGAACGCGTCAGTTACGCCGCGTCGCCGACTGAGATGACCGAGATCGGGATCAAGTTCTCCGAGATCGTCGAGTCCTACGACGAGCAGCCGGGGATCGACCGGACCCGCGTAGTCGTCGACTCGCTGACGACGTTGCTGCTCTACGCGAATCTTCAGACCGTCTTCCGGTTCATGCACGTGTTCACCTCCCGTGTCGAGAACGCTGACGCCGTCGGGGTCTATACGATCGAATCGACCGCCCACGGATGCGAAACGATGAACACGCTCACGCAGTTGTTCGACGGCGTCGTCCGGGTCGATCGCGACGGGGAGTTCACGGTCGAGCTCGATGCCGACCCGGCACAGATCGACCCGTCCGATTAGTCGGTGTTGTCGTCTGTGTCGGATTCTGTTTCAGCGTCGTCGATGAGCGCTTCGGTCTGGACCGTCTCGACGTCGATCCCCTGCTCGTCGGCGATAGCTTCCAGCAGCGCTCGCTGTTCGGCTAGCTCCCGGTCGAGGTCGTCGACGTGATCGTTGGTCTCCTCGACAGTCCCCCGTAGCTCCTGGAGTTGCGTCTTCAGTTCGGTGACCTTCGCGTAGAGGTCTTCGGCGATATCCGCGACCTTCTGGATCTTCTTGGCGGTCGAGCCCAGTCCCATACGCCGCTATACCGGGAGCGGTCATTTGCCGGTTTCGTTCGAGCGTCGGTGTTAAGACGACGCCCGCCCCAGCGCCGGTATGAACGACCTCCGTGTCGCGCCCACCGTGGGCATCGCCGGGTGTCTGCTGTACCTCGTCGCGCTGGCTGTTCCGTATGCGCTCGTCGAGACGACGAGTGCCGTCGGCGCGTACTACGGATCGGGCGCGCTGACGCCGCTGGTGCCGGCCACCTTCGCGATCATCGGCGTGATCGTCTTCGCTGCGGGCCGGGAAGGCCGGTCCGACCCCAGCGTGGTCGCCGGTGCAGGCCTCGTCCTGGGGCTCTTCCTCGTCGGCCTCTCGCTGGTGTGGGCCGTGACCGTCCCCGAGAGCCTCGTCCTCGGATTGACAGAATCAACCCTCATGGAGTACCACCGCTGGGTGGTCGTCGCCGCCGCAGTTCCGGTTCCGATCGGTGCGACGTGGTTCGCGAACGCACTGGACCTACTGTAACTGGTCGCCCTCTCGCGGTCTGGCATCCGAAAGGCCCTTATGCGACGCCGGTGGATTTGCTGGTGGACTAGGTCGGGGGGTTTGGCCCCCCTCATAACCCGCACTACGGTCATCAGCGGGGACCGAAACCCGGGGGCGTCCGGTCTGACGGACGTGGACCCCGTGAGCCAACGTGGAAGCCTCGTCCCGCGGGGACGGCGGTCCATGCGATCGCATCTGCAGGGATGCGCTCGCGTGGTTGATCGATGGCACCCCGCCAGGCACGGAAGTGAGCAGCGGACCATCGGACACCCGTCGCTCGTGGGGTCGCGGGGTGGAGGAGGCAAACGGGATTACCCACGGCCGAACGCCGGGCAATCTCGGGGTCCATTCCATTCATACCACTTTTTACTTCGTCGGGTGAGCGGCCGCGCTCACCTCTCCTCGTAAAAACGTGGGGAAAAACGGCCGAAATCTCGGCCTACGGCCTCGATTCCGGAGAAACGGCTCGCTGCGCTCGCCGTATGCTTCAGGGTTGACCTGCCCTTCCCCCTCTCCGCCTACGGGGTGAGTGAAGGCTCGTCAGAGCTTTGCTCTGACGGTGAGTTACTCGACTGCGACTCCCGTCGCAGCACTCGCTCCCGGCCACAGCACCACAATTGTTCGATTACTGTTCGACCCGCTCCAGAACGATACCGTCCTCGAAGCGTCCCCGCTTCTCGGCCTTCTGTTCCCGTTTTTCGGCCAGTTCGTCCTCGGAGACACCATGGTAACGGCAGAGCGCGTGGGGCACTTCGAGAACGTCGGCCAGTTCCGTGACGCTGCCGTCCTCGCGGTACTCGGTCGCTTCTTCGAGCAGTTTCTCCGCGAGTCGGTTGCCGTACTCCTCACCGTCTGCGACGTGGGTCACCGGCGTCTCGCCGTCGTCCTCGATGATCGCGGGGATGGCGTCGCGGACGAGTTTGTCGTACCCACGAGCCATATCCGATCCACAGCCTGCCGGACAAAGTGGTTAGTGGTCGAGACTGCCGGAGAGACGACCACGCTGGCCGTTCGCGGCCTCCGTGCCGCGAAGACGGGGAAGGGCAGGCAGGCCACGGAGCATCCGCCGAGCGAAGCGAGGCGGTTCACAGGACCGAACCGAGTGAGGTCCTGTCTTTTTCCCCACGTTTTTGCGGAACGGGCGGGCCGGCGGCCCGCCCGTTCGGTAAAAAGTGGTCGCTAGTCGTCGGCGGTTTCCGCGACGGCCTCGTAGCCGGCGATGTCGAGGCTGCCACCGAGCGTGCGGTTCGGGTAGGGGATGTTGATGTCTTCCTCGTCGAAGCGCTGTTTGACCGTCTGGACGTACTCGCTGCGGGTCTTCACGAAGTCACTCCGGCTCGGGTCGTCGATCCAGATGCGGGACTTCAGCCCAACCGAGGAGTCACCCAGTTCGGTCAGCCGGACCGTGGGTGCGGGTTCGTCGAGGATCTCCGAGTGGTTCTCGGCTTCCTCGATGATGATCTCGGTCGCCTTGTCGATGTCGTCGTCGTAGCCGATGCCAAAGAGGAACTGCAGGCGAAGCTGTCCCTTGGCAACGGGGTTCTTGATGACGCCGTCGGTGAGGTTGGAGTTGGGAACCGTCAGCAGTTCGTTGTCGAACGTCCGGACGCGGGAGACGCGCAGACTGATGTCCTCGACGATGCCGGAGTTGCCGTCCCACTCGATCCAGTCGCCGATCCGGAACGGCTTGTCCGTGTAGATGAACACGCCGGCGACGAAGTTCTTGAGGACGTCCTGCATCGCGAACCCGATCGCCAGCGTGGCGGCGGCCGCGACCGTCGCGAGCGACTGCAGGAAGTTCCCGTAGCCGGCAAAGCCGAAGGCAACCGAGATCGCGACGAAGACGATCAGAATGCTCGTGACCTTCTTCAGCGGCTTCCGTGCGTGTTCGTCGAGCTCACGGGTCCTGAGCGTACGGTCGACGACCGGCAGAATCAGCAGACGGCCGAGGACGTAGACGACCGCGAAGGCGATAATAAACGAGATCGCGGCACCGATGGGATCTGCGTAGGGAACGCCGGCGGACTCCAACAGCCCAGCGACCGCACCGCCGCTCGCGGCCCCACCCGTCGGCGTGGTCTGTATCATCGTTCGAACACCGCTGTGTGCCCGCGGGTCTGGACGACGTCGGCGCCGGCCAGTTCAGCGAGGTCGGCTGCCAGCTCTTCCGTAGTCGTCCCCCCGCGGGCGGCACGGAGGAATTTTACCTTCACGAGCGATCGGTCGGACAGTTGGTCGCCGAGTTCGTCGGCGACCGATTCGACGCCGTGTTTCCCGACGCGGAGTGTCGCATCGAGTTCGTGTATCTCCTGTCGTCGACTCGCATCTGACATGTGTCACGTATATCGGAGACAGACGTATAAAACCAGTCGTCGGAGCGGATGCTCAATCATACGGATAGCGGTACTGTGCGCCACAGTCACAGGTGACAGCGACGTGACCGGACTGCGTGCGGGACTGTGCGTTGACCCCGTGTACGAGAAATACATCACAATTCCCACACGTCGACCGCTCGAACGGTCTCGGGAGCCGGAGCCGGTGGCGTTCGGCGACCCGTCGCGCTCGCCGGACGTATGCCCGAGCCCGGTCGGGGTAGCCATCGCGGACGGCGTCGCGAGCCAGCGACGCGAGCCGATCGATCCGTTCGCTGGCGATGGCCGTCTCGTCTGTCATCGTCGGAGGTTCGCCGGCGCCGGGAAAATGCCTTCCGGAGAGTCGGTAGGAATTTGGTGGCGGCCGGGCATCTCCCAGCCGTGCGCGTCCTGAACTACCTCGAACTCGACGGCCACCTCGATCGGTCGGGTATCGGTACCGCCGTCGATCAGCAGCGGGCGGCGCTGGCACAGGCAGACGCCGACATCGACGTGGTGACCGAACCGTGGCACGACGGCCATCCTGGGTGGGCCATCGGCGGGAAGCTGGCGTTCGACGACCCGATCTTCCGCGAGTACGATCTGGCACACTGCAACATGATCGGTCCCGGGTCGGTGGCGGTCGCCCGACACGCCCGGCGAAACGACATTCCGCTGGTCCTCCACGCCCACGTGACCCGGGAAGACTTCCGGGACAGCTTCAGAGGGTCGAACCTCGTCGCGCCGGCGCTGGGGAAGTATCTCAAGTGGTTCTACTCGACGGCCGATCTGGTGCTCTGTCCCTCCGAGTACACCAAGAGCGTCCTGGAGTCGTATCCCGTCGACGCGCCGATCCGACCGATCACGAACGGCGTCGACATCGACGCACTGGAGGGGTTCGAGGGGACCAGAGAGAGCTACCGCGACCGCTACGACCTCAACGGGATGGTCGTCTTCGCCGTCGGGAACGTCTTCGAGCGAAAGGGACTGACGACGTTCTGTGAACTCGCCCGGGCGACCGACTACGACTTCGCGTGGTTCGGCCCCTACGACGACGGCCCGCAGGCCTCGAAGGCGGTAAAACGGTGGGTCAACGACCCGCCCGAGAACGTCACGTTCACCGGGTGGATCGACGACATCCGCGGCGCGTTTGGCGCCGGCGACGTCTACCTGTTCCCGACGAAAGCCGAGAACCAGGGGATCGCCGTCCTGGAAGCGATGGCCTGCGGGAAGGCGGTCGTCCTCTCGGACATCCCCGTCTTCCGGGAGTACTACGAGGACGGCCACGACTGTCTCATCTGTGCGGACGAATCGGAGTTCCGCGAGGCACTGGACCGCCTGGCCGAGAACCCCGACCTGCGCCAGCGACTCGGCGAGAACGCCAGAGCGACCGCCCGCGAACACGGGCTGGATCGGGTCGCCGGCCGGCTGATCGAGACCTACGAGGAACTGGCCTGAGAGGTTCAAACGGCGGTTGTACCCACCGGCCGATACTTACCGCCGGCACGGCATGGTCCAGCCATGGATCGTCGTTCGGTTCTCGCCCTCGTGCCGGCCGTCGTCGCCGGCTGTTCGAGGTCCGCCGCTCCCTTCGGCGACGACCTCGCCGCGGAGGCCCCGACCGCACACCTCGATATGCGCCCGATCACGGACACCGAACTCCCGGATCGCGTGCTGTATACGGTCCCGACAGAGGGAGAGGGCGGCGAAGCGCAACTGATGGAACGACTGCTCGACGACGGAGCAACGGTACAGCGGCAGCGGCGACCGATTCCGACGGACCGGCGGGTCAGCTACGCGGACGGCGTCTACAAACTGACGGCGACGGTCGTCGCAGAGACGCCGGCGACGACCTACTCGGTGAAAGTCGACATCCTTCAGGAGTCGGTCCCGGCGTCCGAGACCGTCGCGTTCTCGGCGCTCCCCGATGTCGACCGAAAGCAGTTCGCCGCCCGCGGACTCGCGGACGGCGACCCGGTCGGAATCGGGACGACGGTTCTGTACACCGACGCCGAGCGCGAACGGTCGGTGCTGGTCCCGGAGTCACAGTACGACGCGATCACCTGGGAGAACGGGGCCGAAGCCGAGTGGGTCGTCGACGGTTCCGCCGAGACGGTCCTGAAGACCTTCGAATACGGTGGCGAGCAGGTCATGTCCGCCACCGCATACGGGCGACGGCTCCGCGAACGCTTCGCGTTCGGTCTGAGTGGCCTTTCACCCGCTGAGCGGGAGATCGTCGAGACGGCTCGCGAGGACCGTTACGTCGTCCCGCCCGACGGAGAGCCGCCGGAGGCGATCCGGTCGCTCGTCGAGCGCTTCCGCGACCGGGAGCCAGTCAGGCCGCTGTCGGCCGATCCCGAAGGCGACGACGGCGGTGGTGCGTACCTCGTCCGGTACGACGGCGGGGTCTACTGGACCACCGTCTCGCTCCGCGACCCGGCGACACCGACCGAGTGATCACCCTGTCAACGGCGACTGGGCGACGCTGTTCTGGGGGGCGCGCCGCCAGACGACGGCCACCAGCACTGTCCCGACGAAGACGAACGCGCCGGCGACGGTGAACGCCAGCAGGAAGCCGCGAGCGCCGAGCCAGCCGCCCAGCACGGAGCCGAGTCCGTTGGCGAGTCCCGAGACGGCGGTGTAGAGTCCGAGCGCGACCCCGCGGATCGACGGGGGCGCGAGCCGCGTGACGATGCTCGCAGCCGTGACCGCGATGACGGCCCAGGCGACCCCGATGAGCACGAACACGACGCCGTTGGTCACGAGCGACAGCGTCGTCGCCGCCACCGAGAGACCGACGACGGCGACCAGCGGGTGCAACGCCGCCCGGGAGAGCAGGGCGGCCGCCTGGAGCGCGCTGGCGTCGTAGCGTTCTGCGAGCCGGCCGGCCCCGCCGTAACACAGCGCGGACCCGACACTGGAGACCAGATACAGGGCGAAGATCGTCCCGGAGTCATACGAGAGTGAGCGGGAGAGATACAGCGGAAGCGGCCCCCAGAAGATCCCGAAGCCGACGAACGTCGCGACGACAGCTACGAAGTACAGCGACAGCGAAGGGGTTAGTCGTGCTAGCAACTCGCTCACGCTGATACGTCGGGTGAGCCAGTAGAGCCGCCCCGGCCCGACCGGAAACGTCGCCGACCTGACGGGGAGCCGCCGGGAGCGCGCGAGCGCGCGGGCGACCCGACTCGGCCGTGGACCCTCCAACTCGCCGGGATCGGTGGGAAGCCAGCCGCCAGCCAGCAGTCCGGCGATCCCGGCCGCTCCGGCACAGACCCACAGAAGTGTTCGCTGTGCGGTCTGTGCGCCCAGCGGTCCCGAGAGCGCCGTCGTCCAGACCAACCCGAGGACGAGTCCACCTGCCCAGCCCCACCCTTGGTAGCGGTTCAGTGTGGCGAACCGTGCCGACCACTCCCGTTCGAGGTGGCCGACAGTGACCAGCAGTGTCAGTACAGGTGCGGCGGCCCCCGCCGCGAACCACACCAGTCCGTTACCGGCGACGACGAGCAGTTCGGACTCGGTCAGCGATACCCCGACGATTCCGGCCACAGCCATCCCGAGCGCGGCCAACACGAGCACGCGGCGGCGCCCGGTCCGATCGGCGATCCGGCCGAAGATGAGCGCACCGGGCGCGCCTGCGGCGGCCGCAACACCCGCCAGGACGCCGAGCATCAGCGTCCCGCCGCCGATAGTCACGAAATACAGCGGGACGAGCAACGATGCCGCACCCAGCGCGACGGAGCCCAGCGCCCACGCGTACAGCCAGCGGTCCGAAGCCATTGCTGTGTTATCCGGGACCGCCCCCAAAACGGTTTGGCTCGGCGGGCACGGATGGCAACGATTTAACCGCTGGTCGTGTTACGCCGCTGCGATGGCACTGCCACACGTCGCGACGTTCACGGACACCTACCTCCCGACGGTCAACGGGGTCACCTACACGGTCAAGACCTGGCGGGACCACTGGCAGGCCCGTGGCGGCCGGATGGACGTCGTCTACCCGCGCAGTGCACACGAGCCGACTGCGGGCGAACATCCCGTCCGTAGCCTCCCGTTCCCGTTCTACGAGGGGTACCGCCTGGGGATGCCACAGATCCCGGGAGCAGTCCGGAACGCCGACCTGGTCCACGCTCATACTCCGTTCAGTCTCGGGATGGCCGGCCAGCGGCTCGCCCGGAAACTCGACGTACCACTCGTTGCCTCCTATCACACGCCGACCGCGGAGTACGCCGAGTACGTCTCGTTCAACGGGGCTGTCGAGGCCACGGTTCGATCGAGCGCCGAGAGCTACGAGCGGTGGTACCTGGACCGGGCCGACGTGGTCGTCGCCCCCAGTGACCGCACCGCCGACTACATCCGGGACCTGGGCGTCGACGTCGAAGTCGCGGTTATCTCAAACGGCGTCGACACCGACTTCTTCGAACCGAAAGATCGGGACGCCGTCCGCGAGCGCCACGACCTCCCGGATGGCCCGCTCGTGGGCTATACGGGCCGTCACGGCTACGAGAAGTGCCTGGAGGACATCGTCGCGGCCTGCGAGGGGCTGGACGTGACGGTCGTCTTCGGCGGTGACGGCCCGGCCCGAGAGGAACTGGAGGCGACCGCCGCCGAGAGCGACGTCGACGTGCGGTTCCTGGGCTTTCTCGACCGGGAGGAGCTGCCGGGACTGTACAGCGCGCTCGACGTCTTCGCGTTCCCCAGCCCGGTCGAAACACAGGGGCTCGTCGCCCTGGAGGCCAACTGCTGTGGGACCCCCGTCGCCGGCGTCGACGCGGGCGCGCTCAGCGACACTATCGAGGACGGCGAGACGGGCTACAGCTACGACGAAGGGGACATCGACGGGTTCCGCCGGGCCATCGAACGGACCCTCGCCGAGTCCGCTCGGCTCCGCGAGAACTGTCTGGCCCGCCGTGAGACGGTGAGTGTCGATCACGCTATCGACCGGCTCGCGTCGGTCTACGAGGGCGTGTTGTCACCCGTCAGAAGTCACTGAGCGTCGCCTGTCCCCGCGTGCCGTGCCCGTCGTCCCCGTCGGTTCTGTCTCGCCCGCGGTTCGAGAACGAGCAGCGCCGTCTGACGCGCGGGTCCGACAGCGCCTCCCGTGCCCGATCGGCCAGGTCGGCGTAGATCTCCCGAGCGCGGTCGGCCTCGTGGTCGTAGTCGACGACGGGATAGGGGTAGTCCTCGCCGATGTCGACGCCACACTCCCGCTGGACGTGGACCGGGGCCTGTGCCGGCTCGGCCAGGTGCTCGTCCGGGAGCGGGGCCAACTCGGGGACGTACTCGCGGACGAACTCGCCGTCGGGGTCGTACTCCCGTTGCTGTTTGGCCGGATCGTACACCCGGACCGGATGGACGCCGGTGAGGTTACACTGTGACTGCCACTGCGTGTAGTTGATCGCCGCGTCGGCGTCCAGCAGGTGGGCGTACATGAAATCGGCGCCGCGTTTCCACCACTGCTTGAGGACGTAGACGTACACCGCCGCGACCATCGCCCGCATCCGGAAGTTGATGTAGCCGGTCTCTGTCAGCGCCCGCATCGCCGCGTCGACCATCGGGAAGCCGGTCCGTCCGGTCTGCCAGGCCTCGTCGAGTTCGGGATCGTGTTCGTCCCGGAACAGCCCCCGAAAGACGGGGTTCACCGCCCGGTCGGTCCAGCCCGGCCAGTCGGCCAGTTTCTGGTGGTAGTGGCGGTTCCAGTAGAGCCGGGAGACGTACATCGACCGACCGCGCCCGTCCGGACACTGGCGGACCCGTCGGTAGATCTGTCGCGGCGAGAGCGTCCCGAAGGCCAGATCGGCCGAAAGCCGCGAGGAGCGGTCCTGTGCGGCCGCCGGCGGGGAGACGACCGAAGGGTACGAACCGATCCGGTCACAGAACCCCTCCAGGCGGGCGTTTGCCGCGACCGTCCCACCGCGGGGGCGGTCGCGCTTGTCCGGGTCCCCGAACCGGTCGGCGACGGCGTCGAGTGTCACGTCGCTGTCGACCGGGGTGGCCGACAGCGCCTCCGGCCGGGGAACAGGGTCGCTCTCGAAGTACGCCTCGCAGTGGTCGTCCCATCCCTCGCGCGTGTCCACGGCGGCGGTTCCGTCGTCGTGGCGGCCGTCGGCGTACCGCAGGCCGTCGCCGGCGACGGCGGTCGTCTCCGCCCAGGACCGGACCGTCTCGGCGACTCGTCTGCCGTGGCGTGCCGTCGGGTGACGGTTGTAGTAGACAGCGTCGACGGCCCCAGAATCGAGCAGCGCCCGGAGCCGCCGGCGCGGGTCCCCGTCGAGCAGCGCCAGGTCGCTCCCGAGGTCGCGGTACTGGTCCCGGAGGTCCGCCAGACACTCCTGGAGGAACTGGAGGCGGGCGTCACAGGCTAGCCCGTCGGCGCCGTAGTAGCGCGGGTCGACGACGAAGGCGGAGGCGATGCGATCACCGTCCTCGTGTGCGGCCGCAAGCGCCGGGTTGTCGACCGTTCGGAGGTCGCTCCGGTGCCAGACGAGGATGGTCGTCACGGCGAACCGTTAGCGCGCCAGGGACAAAACCGGTCGGGCGCTCACCCGGTTCGTTCCAGGGACGCCTGGCGCTCGCGGAGTGCGGCGATCCGGTCCTGCGGGTCAGGATGCGAGCCGGGCAGGACCGCGGTACAGACGGCGTTCCAGCGCCGGGCGATGCGGTCGAACCGGTCGGGATCGTCAGTCCCGTCCGCCGGTTCCGGCTCGATCGTGTAGGGGAGGACACACAGCTCCCGGAGGCCGGTTTCGGCGGCTCGGAGATCACTGTCGGGCCGGTGGTCCGTCGTCAGCGTCTCCAGGGCGCTGGCCATCGCCGCCGGCGAGCCACAGATCGCGACCCCGCCCGCGTCGGCCGCGTACTCCCTGATCCGGGAGAGCAACCGATAACAGGCGGTGCTGGCGAGATACAGTCCACCGGCGGCCGGGAGCGCGGCCGGGAGGAACAGCAGCACCATCAGCGGGTTGTAGGACTTCGCCACTGCGGTGAAGTCCCAGTCGACGGCCTCACCGCGGAGCCGTCTGAACAGCGGCGAGTCGTCGGCGTCCTCGAAGAGTCGCTCGACGAACCGCGTCGTCACCGTCGGAAGGAACCCAGCGGCAGTCATCACGAACGAATCCCCGTTGTCGAGGTGGGCGAGTTCGTGGGCGAGCACCGCGTCGAGTTCGTCGCTATCAAGGGCCTCGACCAGCGCCGTCGTCACGAACAGCGTCCGCTCGCCCGGTCGGCTGGCGACGAAGCTGTTGGGCGTCTCCGAATCGACCAATCGGACATCGGGCGGCGTCATTCCGGCGGTGTGTGCCAGTTTGGCGACCCGGCCGGTGAGGTCGTCGGCCGCCACGTCAGTCCCATCGGCCTCGGTCGGGACGGTATCGATATCCCGGAGCGTCATCCGGTAGCCGAACACCGACTGTGCGACCAACGTCAGGGGCGTTCCGACCAGCAGGAACGGGACCAGCGGGACGACATCGAACCGCAGGATCATCGCTGCCATGTCGGGGTTGAACTGCATCGTCGTGACGATGGCGAAGAAGACGTGTCCCAGGACGTACGCCGCGGCGACGGCGACGACGTCGAAGGCGACGAGGACGAGGAGTAACCCGAACAGCCGACCGTATCGGGCGATGGAGGAGCGTGCGTCGGGGGCCATATTCGTCAGTTCCCACCCGCGGAACTAAAACGTGTCGGCTGTCGTATCAATCGGCGTCTCGCGTCCGCGAGAGCCCGACGCCGAACGCGAGTCCGTTGACCACGCCGAGGAGAAGACCGAAGTAGAGATCGCCGATACCGACGGCGACGACGAGTCCGGCACCGACACCCAGTGTGAGCGCCTTCGTCATCGTCGGCCAGTGGAGCCAGGACAGATCGTCGAGTGCCATACTACTCGGTCGGACCCCACTGGCTAAACGCTGCCGCGGATTAGAACGTCGACTCGTCGGCGTCGTCGACGGCCGCCTGGCGCTCCCGCAGGGCGTTGAGTCGGTCGTCGAGATCCGGATGGGACCCCGGGAGCAGCCGAGCGTGGAGACGTGCCCAGCCACCGCCGATCCGCCCGGCCACGCCGCCGGAGCCACCGCTGTCACCGGGACCGTCCTCGATGGAGTGGGGAAGAACACACAGTTCCCGGACGCCGGTTTCGGCGGCTCGGAGATCACTGTCGGGCCGGTGATCCGTCGTCAGCGTCTCCAGAGCGCTGGCCATCGCCGCCGGCGAGCCACAGATCGCGACCGCACCCGCGTCGGCAGCGTACTCCCTGATCCGGGAAAGCAACCGATAGCAGGCGGTGCTGGCCAGCGACAGCACCGCGACGACCGGCAGCACGGCCAGCGCGAACACCACGAGGGCGATCTCGAACTGCCCAGCGATGAGCGTCCTGGCGTCGGCGCTGTCGTCGGTGTCGAAGAGCCACGCCGTCAGGAACGAGCGGCGCAACACTCCGACGGCGATCGCCCGGCAGCGGTCGGTCACCGTCGGGAGGAAGGCGGCGGCGGTCATCACGACCGAGTCCCCGTGTTTGAGGTGGGCGAGTTCGTGTGCGAGCACCGCGTCGAGTTCCTCGTCGGCGAGGACCTCGACCAGCGCCGTCGTCACGACCAGCGTCCGCTCGCCGGGCCTGCTGGCGACGAAACTGTTGGGCGTCTCCGACTCGACGATCGAGACATCCGGCGGTGCCATGTCCGCGGTGTGGGCGAGGCGGTCGACCCGCTCCCGGACCGACTGGACAGCGTCCTGCCGGTCGATCTTCCGGCGCATCGCCGCGATACTGTCGGGAGCCGTCTGGCTCGGATCGGTCGCTCCGGACAGTCCCTCCCGAACTGTCATCCGGTAGCCGAACACCGACTGTGCGACCAACACCAGCGGCGTCCCGACGACTACGACCGGCACCAGAAGGCCAGTCCCGAATCCGACCGAGAACAGCCCGCCCGGATCGCTCCAGAGCAACGGTGCCAGACCGGCAGCGAGATGAGCCAGTCCGTAGGCGACGGCGACCGCGACGGCGTCGAAGGCGACGAGGACGACGCCGAGCACGAGAAGTCGTGCCCGCAGTCGCCAGGTGTGAGGTCCCGTCACTCCCATCGTCTCGGAATCGGTCCGACGGCGGAAAAACGTATCGTCGGGTCGGCTGTCGCCGCTACGCCAGCGCCGATCCGGCCCGGATGATCGGACCCCACTTTTTCCGTCGGAGGGGGCAGAGGCCCCCTCCGCGCAAAAACGTGGGGAAAAAGCGCTCGTTCGCCGTGGCGGCTCACTCGCGTGCTACGCCAGCGCCGATCCGGCCCGGATAATCGCCCGCTCGCCGAAGGCGGGACCGACGATCTGGAGGCCGACCGGGAGGCCGTCGTCGGTCTCGCCGGCGGGCACGGAGATCGCCGGGAGGTTCGCGAGGTTCACCGGCGTCGTGTTCGCGTCGGCGAGGTACATCGTCAGTGGGTCGTCGAGGCTCTCGCCGCGTTCCATCGGCGGGACCGGCATCGTCGGCGAGGCCAGTACGTCGGCGTCGGCAAGCGCCTCGTCGAAGTCCTGTTTGACCCAGGCCCGGGCGTCCTGTGCCTTCTTGTAGTACTTGTCGTGATAGCCGGCGGAGAGGGCGTAGGTTCCCAGGAGGATGCGGCGTTTGACCTCCTCGCCGAACCCCTCCTCGCGGGCGTTGGCGAAGCTCTCGTTCCAGTTCCCCTCGAAGCCGCCACTCTCACCGGAAGACTCGCTTCGCTCCCCTTCCGAGCCTCCGCTCGCTTCGCTCGCGGAGAGCCCGTAGCGGACACCGTCGAACCGGGCGAGGTTCGATGAGGCTTCCGACATCGCGATGACGTAGTAGGCTTCGACGGCGTGTTCGACACTTGGGAGGTCGACCTCGTGGTAGCTGGCGCCCTGTGCTTCCAGGTCGTCCATGGCGTCCCAGAACGTCTCGACGACGGCCTCGTCGGCCCCGTCTAACAGTTCCGTCGGGACGCCGATCGAGAGCCCGTCGACGTCGCCGTCGGCGGCGTCGGCGTAGGATTCCTCGGCGTCGGGCGCTTCGCGTGTCGTCGCGTCGTGTTCGTCCGGCCCGGCAAGCACCTCCAGCAGTTCGGCGGCCTCCTCGACGGAGGGGGCGATCGGCCCGATCTGTTCGAGGCTGTTGGCGTAGGCGATGAGCCCGTACCGGGAGACCAGGCCGTAGGTCGGCTTGATGCCGACGACGCCACAGAAGGCGGCCGGACAGCGGATCGAGCCACCGGTATCCGAACCCAGCGCCATGTCGGCGTCGCCGGCGGCGACGACCGCTGCCGAGCCACCGGAGGAGCCACCGGGGACGTGACCCTCGGCGGCCGGGTTCTCGACGGCGCCGTACGCGGAGGTCTCGGTCGTCGTCCCCATCCCGAACTCGTCCATGTTGGTCTTCCCGGGGACGGTCGCACCGGCCTCTTTCAGCCGCCGGACGACCGTCGCGTCGTAGGGGGGGACGTACCCCTCCAGCATGGCCGAGCCGGCCGTCGTCTGGACGCCCTTGGTCGAGATGTTGTCCTTGACGGCGACGGTCCTGCCCGCGAGCGGGCCGTCGTCGGCCCCCTCGATCGTCTCCGTGGTGATGTACCCGTTGTAGTCGGTCATCTCAGGACACCTTCGGCCCCTTGAACTGCCCCTCCTCGGACTCGGGGGCGTTCTGGAGGGCCTCCTGTTGGCTCAGGCTCTCGCGGACATCGTCGGGGCGCATCACGTTCGCCAACTCCGGTTCTCGGTCCGTCTCCGGTACCTCGTCGAGGGCCTCGAACGCGTCGAGGATATCGCCGAACTGCTCGGTGAACCGCTCGACTTCCTCGTCGTCGAGGTCGACGCGAGCGAGGTCCGCGACGTGGCGGACTTCCTCGGGGTCGACGGCGCTGTCGCTCATGTCCGCTCGGAGTACTGGCCCGTCGGTAAGCGTTTCGAAACCGGCGTCCGTTCGCCGTTGACGAGACCGGAGGAGGTATCAGAATCGTAAAACTCTCTTTTGGATTCCGAAAGGAATGCTTACAGAGTAGGCAGAGGATTTAAGTTTCTCCGTCCACAAAAATGAGATGAATCACACGTTTTCCGGGTATTCAGACCCGTCTGTACGTAACCAATGACCGACACCACCATCCGCCGATACACGAGTGAACGCGACACAGAAGACGAGCAGACAGACGAGCAAGAGGAATCGCTCGTCTGTCCAGAATGTGGTGGCTCCCTGCTTTCGGACAGCGAACGCGGAGAGACCGTCTGCGAAGACTGCGGCCTGGTCGTCGAAGAGGACGAGATCGACCCCGGCCCCGAGTGGCGTGCGTTCGACTCCAAAGAGAAAGACGAGAAATCCCGCGTCGGTGCGCCGACGACGAACATGATGCACGACAAGGGGCTCTCGACGAACATCGGCTGGCAGGACAAGGACGCCTACGGCAACTCCCTGTCCTCGCGCCAGCGCGAGAAGATGCAGCGGCTGCGAACCTGGAACGAGCGGTTCCGGACACGGGACTCCAAGGAACGCAACCTCAAGCAGGCGCTGGGCGAGATCGACCGAATGGCCTCCGCGCTTGGCCTGCCCGAGAACGTCCGCGAGACCGCCAGCGTGATCTACCGCCGGGCGCTCGACGAGGACCTCCTCCCGGGACGGTCCATCGAGGGCGTCTCGACGGCGTCGCTGTACGCTGCGGCCCGCCAGGCCGGGACTCCCCGGTCGCTGGACGAGATCGCCAACGTCTCCCGGGTCGACAAAGACGAGATCGCCCGTACCTACCGCTACGTCGTCCGGGAACTCAACCTGGAGATCCAGCCCGCCGACCCCGAGAGCTACGTCCCCCGCTTCGCCTCGGACCTCGAACTCTCCGAGGAAGTCGAGCGTCGAGCCCGGCAACTGCTTCAGAACGCCAAACAGCAGGGCGTCCACTCCGGGAAGTCCCCGGTCGGACTGGCCGCCGCGGCCGTCTACGCGGCCTCGCTGTTGACCAACGAGAAGGTCACCCAGAGCGAGGTCAGCGAAGTGGCGAACATCTCGGAAGTCACCATTCGCAACCGCTACCACGAACTGCTGGAAGCCGAAGACGAAGTCCACCCCTGACTTCTCGACCGTAACCTAGAGCACCGTCCGTCTCCTCGCAGGCGACATGGAGACGACCCGGCACTTCGTCGCGACCGTCTACGTCGTCAGCGACGGCGCCGTCGCCTTGCACGAACACGACAAGCTGGGGATGTGGCTCCCCGCCGGTGGTCATGTCGACCGCGACGAACTCCCCCACGAGGCCGCGCTCCGGGAGACCAGTGAAGAACTCGGGCTCGGCGTCGACCTGGTCGCGCCCCGGGAGTCCATCGAGAGCGAGACGGTCGAGTCGATCCCCCAGCCACAGCACTTCCTGCTGGAGGACATCAACGTCGACGCCGACGGCGCGGTCGGCCACCAGCACATCGACTTCATCTTCTACGGGGCCGCCGACAGCCGCGAGATCGACCCCGGACCGGGCGAACAGCCGGCCGACGACTGGGAGTGGTACACCCCGGCGGAACTGGACGCTCACAGCGACGAGATACCTGCGGACGTGGTCGAGATCGGGCTGCGAGCTATCGAGACGGTAGCCGAGTCATAACTAATTCCGGCCCAGCGTGTGGTGCTAGCATGTACCACGTACTTCTCCCGGTCGACAGCAGCGAGGAACGCGCGTCGGCACAGACGGCGGCCACGCTCGCCCTGCCGGAACCGGCCGAGTTCGTCAAAGCGACGGTGATCCACGTCTTCGACAACGAGGATTTAGCCGAGAAGACGACCGTCCAGCAGACCACGGCGGGCAAGCTGATGGTCGAGGATCTCCGCGAAGCCGGCGTCGACGTCGCCACCGAATCGGTCCATGGCGAACCCGCCGAGCGTATCGTCACGGTTGCCGACGATGCGGACGTCGACATGATCGTCATGGGCGGTCGCAAGCGATCCCCACTGGGTGCGCTGGTGTTCGGGAGCGTCAGCCAGTCGGTCATCCTCGACTCCGAGCGGCCGGTCGCGGTCACAGGCGCCGGACGCAGTGCGTGAATATCGCTGACTTGACGATATCACTCGATGAGCGACTCGACGTACTGGGTGACGTGGTCGTCCATCCGGCGCTTGTAACCGGCCTGTCTGGCCAGCCGATCCAGTTCCCGGGCAGCCAGCGAGCCGTACTGTGCGGCCTTCTTGTCCCGCGTCGCGATGGCCTCGGGCAGCGAGTCGGCAGCGGCCTGCCGAAGCGCCCACTTGCGGGTCTCGCCGTCGACGAGGTGGTGGTCGTCCAAGCGAAGCGCCGCCTCGACCACGCGGTCGTGCAACAGCGGCGCGACCGGTTCGACGCCGGCCGCTCGCAGGGCCAGCACGTCCCGTTCGAGTTGGTCGGGGAGGGTGGCGACGACCTCCCGCTGGGCACCGCGGACCGTCTCGGCCTCGACGCGGGGGTCTTCGGCCGCCTTCGCGACCTTCGCGTAGCCGCCGAACAGTTCGTCGGCGCCCTGTCCGACCGCGAGCCGATCGAAGCCGTCCGCGGCAACGCGCTCGGCTGTGAGAAACAGCGGAAGCGCGATCTGGACGGCCATCGCGTTCGTCCGCCCGGTCGCGGCGACGATCTCGGGGACCGCCCGCTCGATGGCGTCGTGAGTCAGTTCGACGACGCGCAGGTCCCGGTCGAGCAGGTCGGCCGCCGAGCGGGCCGCCTCGACATCGTGGCTGTCGGGGAAGCCGGCGACGTACAGCGGCGCGTCGAGCCGGGCCGCAAGCAGCGCCGAGTCGACGCCACCCGAGAAGGCGATCGCGAGGCCGTCAGTCTCGACGGCGTCGACGCTCGTCTCGACGGCGTCGCGAACGGTGGCGACGGCCCGCTCGTCGTCGTCGATCGGTGTCGGGTCCGGCAGCGAGAAGACCTGGCGTGTGCCCGCCTCGGTGCGGACGTGACCGGCTGGGAACGACACCGGAGCGACGAGGTCAGACGGGTCGCCACTCCAGTCGGGTACGCCATCGTCGCCGTCCTCGACGAACAGCGGATAGCGCCCGAGGACATCCCGGACGAGTCGACCGTCGATCTCGCCCGCGAACCCGGCGGTGCCCGGCAGTGGGTCGCCGCTTTCGAGTGCCGCCGCGACCGCTGCCCGTGATGCACCTTGGAGAGACATCAGCTCAGGAATCCTCGGAGACGGTTCTTCACGCGGCGTTTCGCCCCACCAGCGGCCTGCCGGAAGCTGATCCGCCAGGGGGTCCGCTCGCCCTCGACGGTCGTTCGACCCGCCTTGATCGCTTCGAGAATCGCCTCCTGCGTGCGGTCGTCGGCGTCGACGTTGGTGACCGCCTGTCCGACCATCTCAGCGATGTGGGCGTCGCTGCCGGCGGTCATCGGAAGCCCGCGGCGCCTGGCGAACCGCTCGGCCTGTCGGTTCGACCGCCCGGTCAACAGCCGGGAGTTGTACACCTCGATGGCGTCGGCGGTCGCGAGTTCGTCTTTCGAGATGTGTTCGAGCACCCCGGACCGGGATTCCTGGAACGGATGCGGGACGACAGCGGTCCCGCCCTGTTCGTGGATGCGGTCGAGCGTCTCGTCGAACGGTAACCCCTTCGGGATCGCCTCGGTGATACCCAGCGCCAATACGTGACCGGCGGCGCAGGTCACTTCCATGCCGGTGATCCCGATCAGACCGTACTCGGGGGCGAGTTCGGCCGCCTGGAGGCTCGCGTCGATTTCGTCGTGGTCAGTGACTGCGAGCGCGTCTAACCCGACGGCCGCGGCCTGCTCTAAGAGCAACTCGACGGGGTCCCGACCGTCGTAGGAGAGCGACGAGTGTGTATGAAGCTCGACCGACAGCACGCTCGTGAGTAGACGAGGACAGGGCAAAAACACCTCGGTACGCAGTCGACAAACCGTTCTGCCGGATCGGTCCGACAGTAAAAGCCGGGAAACGAGGTGAGACGAGCGATCCCGGCGCCCGAGACGGGTGCCCCATGACGCAGGTGGTCCACTGGTGTCATCCGCTCGGGTCACCCGAGCCCACCGGGCGACCACGATCAGTGCAAGCGAGTCGGTGCTCCCATGCCGGAGTCACGGACAGCTACCTGCACGGCCGGTCTCTCACGGCCGCACGTAGATGTTCGGGACGAAACCTACTACGTCCCCGCCCTCTCTGCAGAGGCCATTGAAGTAGGGGGAGAAACTCGCTCAGTCCGCCGTCCCCGTGGGACCGGTGTCGGCGAACGGTTCCGGACCGTGGATCTCGCTGTCTTCGAGGTAACACTGCGGGTCCGGTGCGAACAGGTCGTTTTCGACAGTGAGCGCACGGAGTCGAGAGGCCCCACGGCAGATCCCTGCGTATCGGCAGTCCGCACAGTTCCCGGTGAGGTGCTCTTCACGCTCTCGCAGTCCCCGAAGTAACGGGTTGGACTCGTCCTCCCAGATCGCACCGAAGGGTCGATCACGGACGTTCCCGAGCGTGTACCCCTGCCAGAACTGGGTGGGATGGACGTTACCCTGGTAGTCGACGTCCGCGACCCGCTCGCCGGTAGGATCGCCGCCGTTTATCTGTAGGTACTCGTAGACACGGCGGGCCTGTGCCTCCCCGAGGTGCTCGCGGGCGTACTCGACGAGGTACGCGGCGTCGGTGTAGTTGCCGACGAGCAGCGTCTCGATCTCTTCGCCCCGGTCGTGGTAGTCGCGAGTCATGTCACAGACGCGCTCGACGGCGTCCCGGCGCTCGACGGGCGTGAGGTCGGCGTCGACGATCTCTGTCCCGCGACCGCCGTAGTCCAGGTGATAGAAGCAGAACCGGTCGACACCCACGTCGGTCAAGAGGTCGACGACTCCCTCTAGGTCCGGCGCGTTCCGGTCGGTGATCGTATAGCGAAGTCCGGTCTTGAGGCCGGCGTCGAGACAGTTCTCGATGCCCTGGATCGCCCCGTCGAAGGCCCCCTCCATCCCGCGGAAGTCGTCGTTGGCCTCGGGGAGGCCGTCGACGGAGACGCCGGCGTACTTCAGCCCGGCGGCTTTCAGCGACTCGGCCCGTTCCTCGGTGATGAGCGTCCCGTTGGTCGAGAGCACCGGCCGGATTCCGACCTCGTTGGCGTAGGCGACCAGCTCTTCGAGGTCCTGGCGCACCAGCGGTTCGCCACCGGAAAAGAGGACGACCGGTGCGCCGTAGTCGGCGAGATCAGAGAGTAGCGCTTTCCCCTCGGCCGTCGAGAGTTCGCCGTCGGCGATGTCGGTGTCAGCGGCCGCGTAACAGTGATCACAGTAGAGATTACACTGCTTGGTGACGTTCCAGACGACGACGGGACGGCGTTGCTTTTCCTCGCGGATCTGGGCTTTCGTTGAGTCGTCGGCCGCGTCGTAGCGCAGGCCGTCGCCCTCTGCGTCTAAGTCACAGAGCAACTTCGAGACGGAGATCACGCGTCCTCACCCCGCAGCGTCTCGGCGTGCATCTCGGACTCGTCCATCGTGGCGTCCCCGTCGTTTGCTCCGGGGTCCAGCGCCAGGGCTTCGTCCTGATACCGCCGGGTCTCGTCGGCCGGACACAGCCACAGCGCCACGGCGGCGTGGCCGAACAGTTTCGTCGCCTGCTCGTAGGCGATCTCCTCAGCAGGCGCACTGACGCTGCCGGCGTGGGTCAGCGGGTCCGTGGCGTCCTCGCGGACGAACACCTCCCACTCCCGGCTCGTCGCGCCCCGCGGCGCGTCGACCTCGTGGTCCAGTTGTCCCATATCCGTGCCTTGGTGTCCCCACAAAAAACGGGTCCAGCCCGTTCCCAGCCGGTGGGAACGGGCGAGGGAACCGGAGGCCGGTTTGTCGGAGCGGGGACCTCAATATCGATAACTGTGGCATCCTCGCGTTCCTTCTCGGAAGTGTTGTGCTGCTCAGCCTGCCGTGGCTCACGGCGCACGCTGTTCGCCGTTCGCCTGCCACGAGGGTTTCGCTTCGCTCAGCCTTCGTGGCTCACGGGTCGCTACGCTCCCCGTTCGTTTTTGTATGAGGGCTTCGCGTTGCTCACCCCTCATACCCCGCGTACTCCATCAACTGCTTGAAGATATCGGTGTCCATCGCGTCCTTGTAGACGACACCGGTGACCATCCCACCGGGGTAGGAGGTCCCGTTCATCGCGTGGCTCACCTTGTGGCAGTGCGCGAGGTAGATGCCGGGATCGGCGTCGGCCTCGAATTCGATGGTGTGTCGCCCCGCGGGCGGGATGCTGGTGATGTCCTGATCGTGACGGGCGGCTTCCGGGATCTTCCCGCCGTCCTTGTGAGTTACCTGGAACCGGTGGTTGTGGATGTGCATCGGGTGGTCCATGTACCCGTTGTTGCACATATGAATGCGAACCGTGTCGCCCTGTTCGACGATGATCGGCGAGCCGTCTTCGGGGTGGAGCGTCCGCGGCGCGGACTTACCGTTGATCGTGAACGTGTCCGGGCGACGGTTCCGAACGTCGTAGGTGGCGTCCATCCCGGCCATCTGGCGGTTGAGTCGGGAGTCCCACTCCTTCAGCGTCATGAAGTACTCCTTGTCGGCCGGCTCGTACCCCTTCGGGTCGACGCGGAAGATGCCGTACATCCCCATATCGATGTGCCGGTGGGTCTGGTAGTGGCAGTGGTAGAGGTGGGTGCCCGGGACGTTGGCCGGAATCGTATACGTGTGTGACTCGCCGGGGTCGATCCGGATGCCCGTCGTGGTCGGCACTCCGTCGTCCTCCCACTGCTTCTGGACGGCGTGGAAGTGGACCGTGTGCGGGCGCATGCCGTCGGAGTTGTCGAACGTGACCTCCATTGGCGATCCCTCGGTCGTCCGGAGGATCGGCCCGGGGACGCTCGGCTCGCCGTCGTCGGCCTTGAACGCCCAGACCTGGGGGAGTTCGACTGGACCGCCCATCGTCTCGCCGGGGTGGGCGTCGTGGCGAGCAGGGACCGACGAGAGCGTGACCTCGCCGCCCTGTTCGTCGACGTTGACGACCTCCGGCGGCGAGGTGGTCGGGAGGTCACTGGACTGACTCGCAGCCGTAGACGCCGTATCCGTGGCCGTCTCGACCGTCTCCTTGGGGCCACCCGGTGCAGAACAGCCCGCGATAGCGAGCGTCCCGCCGAGGCCGGATGCTTTCACGAAGTCGCGACGAGAGATTCCCGAGCCGGGTGCGCCGATTGGATCAGTCATGTGCAATTCGGAAGAGGGACCCTCTGTATAAACCCCATTGAGCGTGTTCCCGGCGAAGTAGAACCGTTCCCGGCGAGTGAGAACCCCCGAGCGGCTTTCATAAGACTACCCTAAGTTTCAGGGGTCGATTCGGCCAGAAATCCGCCGCCCTCGGTAGGTTTCGGCGGGATTCGGGAATCTTAACCGTGTCGAGAGAGCACGTCAGAGCAAGATGGTCCGGGACCCGTTCGCTGACGACGAGACACCGGAGTTGGAGACGGTACTCGACGCACTTGACGACGAGGACTGTCGAGCCATCGTCAGCGTCCTCGACGAGCCGATGACGGCCAGCGAGATATCGGACGAGAGCGGGGTTCCGCTGTCGACGGCGTACCGTAAGCTGGAACTACTGACCGAGTCGTCGCTGCTGTACGAAGGTGTCGAAGTGCGACCGGACGGCCAGCACGCCAGCCGGTACGCGGTCGACTTCGAGGAAGTCGTCATCGCCCTGGACGAGGACCGCAACCTCGCGGTCGACATCTCACACCGCGCGCGCTCGCCGGACCAGCGCCTGGAGAACCTCTGGTCGGAGGTCCGCAAGGAGACGTAGTACCATGCCACACATCCCAAGCTCACAGATCGGTATCGTCGTCTCGAAGACGCTTATCCTCATCATCGGAGGATTGATTACCTACTACTCGTATCAGGCCTACCGGCGGACCAACGCCCCACAGCACAAGTGGCTGACCTACGGGTTCGGGGTGGTCACGTTGGGGGCGGTGTTGGGCGGCGTGTTGGACATCGTCGTCAGCAGGATCTACGCCGTCAACCTCATCTATACGAGCGTGTTCGTCTCCAGCGGGTTGACCGCGATCGGGTTGGGAATCATCCTGTACTCGCTATACGTCCGGTAGCTCTCTCACCGACGGGGCTTCCCGCGCCCTGAAAACACCCTGTAATTTATATTGGACGTTCCGTTCCAGAAGTCGGTACCATGATCGGGCTCAGTGCAGTCCTGCTGATCGCCGCCAAGACGGTGACACTGGTGTGTGGCGCGGTGTTGACGGCGTTGACCTACCGTGCGTACCGACGGACTGATTCCCCCGCGATGCGTGCCCTGTTCGTCGGAATCGGACTCGTCACTGTCGGCAGTATCTTCGCCGGGAGCCTCCACCAGATGCTGGATTTCCCGGTCGCGACCAGCATCACCGTCGAGAGCACGTTCACCGCAGCCGGCTTCGCCGTCCTCACGTACTCGCTGTACACCGAACAGCCGTCGGACTGATGGTTCCGCTATCGGTCCCACGCGTGGGCGAGGCGTCCACCGAGGAGTTCCGGCATCGACTGTGGACCGTGAGTGAGCAGGACCGAGACGAGGTTCGCCGCGAACAGGACTGCACCGACGGCCGCCATCGTTCCCGCAGCAGTCGCCGCAATCCCCGGCAACACACCCGTCTCGTGACCGAGAGCGAGGCCGCCAGCGGCCGTGAGCGCGGTTGCGTCGCCGGCCGCGATCCGGCCGTCGTAGAGGTCGTCGATCATCGGAACGTCCTCGAAACCCAGCCGATCGCTGTAGCGGTGGACCCAGACGATGAAGGGGACGACGTGATACAGCGTCCCCAGGACGACGAAACCGACGACGCCGACGAGCAGCAGGCTCCCGGTCGCGGAGTGGCCGAACAGTCCGGCGTAGCCCAGCGGGTCACGCCACCACGTGAGCGCGGCCAGCGGCGCCCAGCAGACAACCGAGACGGCGACGACGGCGTACCGGGTCAGCATCGGCGACCAGTCGACGGTCGCGCCGAGGAGTCGCCGGGCCAGGACGAGTCCGACGGTCGCCAGACCGGCCACGACGAGCAGTCCGCCCGCGCGTGCGACGGTGGGGTGGGCGAACAGCCGTCCGCCGGCGAGCAACACGACACCGAGGGGATAACCGACCGCGGCGGCCCGCTCCGTGACGGTCACCAGACGGCCGGTGTCGGCCTGGGTGAACATCGGGACGAGTTGTGCGAGCGCGCCGGTGACGGTGGTCAACACGGCGCCGAAGACGGCCAGGGTCGCGTGCCCGGTGAGCAGCGTCGTCCGGGAGACCCCGGCGACGGGCAGCAGGCCGACGGTCCGGTCGAGCGCCAGTCCTCCGCCCGCGACCGTGACGAGGAAGAAGAAGCCGAGCGCGACTCCGAACAGCCCGGTGGTCACGTCCAGGTCAGCGTGCCACAGCGTTCGAGCGAGGTTGTAACAGAACACCCAGACGCCGAGCACTGCGAGTCCGCCGGCGACCGGCAGGAGCGCCTCCGCACGGCTCAGGAATCCGACAGCCAGTCCGGCGAACCCGACCGCGGCCAGTGGCAACTGCAGGGCTGCGAGCCGACGGGAGTGCAACTCGACGCCGGCCCAGACCGGGACGAACTGCGTCATCGCACCGAGGATAGTGAGACAGACCCAGCCCGCGAGCAGGAGGTGGATCTGTGCGAGATGACCCGCGCGACCGCTGACGAGGCCGACGGCGACGCCGGCGACGAGAAACCCCAGCGCGACGACGAAGTGTCGCAGCGGAACCGTCATCGGCGGGCCGGCCTCCGCGTCGATATCTCCGGGGAGCGCACTCATATCCGGGACGTTCGGTCCACGTCCTGCTGGCGCTGTCTGCGAACATGTTCGGGGAAACCGACGGCGAGGGTGGGACCGTACCGTCGAATATGGAACCCGCGTCAGTGCTTTCCGAGACGGACGCACCGACCGACGCCCCGACCGAACGGCTGGACGTGCGTGAACTCGGGCCGCCGGAACCGCTCCGACAGACACTGGAGACGCTCGCGGAACTGGACGACGGGACCGTCCTCGTCCAGGAGAACGACCGCGCACCCCAGCACCTCTATCCGAAACTCGACGACCGCGGCTACGACTACGAGACCGTCGAGACCGACGACGCGACCGTGACGATCATCTGGACGCCATGAGTGTGAACGACGACACGACGGAACCGACACCGGACGTGGAACAGGCGCTCGGACAGCTCGCCGCCCGCGGTGCGGAAGTCCGGGCCGAGCAACTGGACCGAGCAGTCACCCGGCTGCGGGCGGACGGCGAACTCTCGGCGGAACAGGTCGCCGCCCTCGAACAGTTGAGCGAGCGACTGGTCGATCGACTGCTTGCACTCCCCGAGGAGACGCTGCGTGAGGCAGCGAACTGCGGTGAGGAAGACGCGGTCGAGACGGCGATGGAGTTGTTCGGTTGACTACTCGGCCGCTGCGAGCACGAGCAGTGCCTCGGCGTCGGTGACTGCCGTCGGTGAGATGTCCTGTGCGCCGTCGAAACGGGCGACCTCGCCCGCCGATAGCGACAGCGTCTCCGCCCCCAGTTCGAGATCGAACTCCCCGTCGAGGACCTGGAAGACGATCTGTCGACCGGGGTGTTGGTGTGGCGGGACCGACTCCCCGGCGTCGAGGGCCAGCCTGACAGTCCGGGGCTCGCCCTCGAACAGCGGCGTCCGGCCGTCCCCGTCGAGTTCCGACAGCGAGACGCGTTCGGTTTCGGTCGTGGTATCGCCCGACTGGGTCATGCTTCCTTCGGGAGATCCGCGACGTATTTTCCGTCCTCGACTTTCCGGCAGTCGTAGCCCTCCGCGTCGAAGGTCTCGACTTCGGCCTGCATCTCGTAGAACAACGGTTTGGGCTCGTGATCGTTGACGATCCGTAACACTTCGCCGGCATCCAGATCGTCGAACGCCGAGTGGATCTTCGGGTGGCGTTCCGGCGGCGGCATCTCTCGGAGATCGAGTTCGGTTGCTGGCATCACCTCGACCTTCGCTGCCGACAGTCCAGGGTATGTCGCCGAATATGTTCGGCTCACTCCGGATCGAACGTCCCCTCGCGGAGGCCACGGCGGACGGGGTCGTGTTCGGCGTCGGTCGGGGGCGGTGCGGTCACCAGCGTCGCTTCGAGGCGCTCCCCGACCGCACGGACGCCCCGGTCCTGTCCGGCGGGAACGACGACCACGTCGTCCGGTTCCACCTCGTGTTCCTCGTCACCGTCGCGGACGACGCCGGTCCCGGAGCGGACCGTGATCGCCACGTCGCTATCGGGCGCGTGGACGGGGATGAACTGTCCGGGCTCGAAGTAGCCAAGCACCACCTTCTGGCGGTCGGTCTCGTGGACCGTTCGGGCCGAGAACTGTGCGTCGTCGTACGCGCGTTCGTCGTCGAAGCTGGTCGCGACCATCGTCGGACGATCGGGCCGGCCGACGGTGGGGGTTCGGGCGAACACGTTCGGCACAACCCCCTGTGTGACGGCGCCACGAACGTCGTGTATGGGCTTTCTCTCCGAACTCCGCGGCCAGAAGACGGACGCCGGCTTCGACGACTACGACGCGTTCGCGCCCGAACACGTCCCCGAACCGGGCCAGTTCCTCGATGGCTGTGCGGTGTTGACCGGGGCGGACCACGCCGCCTTCCACCGGCTGACGATGGCGTTGTTCGACGAGCGGGGCGTCTACGACATGACCTTCGGCTACAACCTCGCGCGGTTGAACCTCGACCACCGCCACCCCGAGGCAGGCTTCCGGTACGCCCGCGAGCCGGACGATCCGGCGGTCCTGCGGGCGGCGTTTACCCCGACGACGGAGTTTTGCCCACAGAGCGATACGCTCACCGTCGGCGCCTTTCGGGCCTGGAACGGGCTCTCCGAGCGCCACGAGTACGACCTGGTCCGAGTGCGTGTCGACCCGATGCACCACGAGAGCGCCGCGATCAACGGGAAACTCGAACAGTTGGCGGAGACCTATCGGGAGACCGGTGAGATCCCCGAACAGATCGGAGAGAGCGACGGCAGGGATCGCCAGCCCGAGACGGACGTCGAGACGCCGTTCTGACCGCTCGAACCGGTAAAAACGGCGGGCGAACATATTCCCGCCAAGACCCAGGTGGCGGGAGCCGGAACGGCAGCTAAATGGTAGTCGGTACACTCGTCACGACGGTACTGATGGCGGCGCTGCTGGTGGGCGTGATGGCCGCGCTCACCCGCGTCGAGAACTGGCGGTCCTACGCCCCGACGGTCGGTGGCGGGGGGACCGTCTCCGAGACGACACACGAGAAACCCGGCGGGATCGTCCGCTGGCTGACGACGGTCGACCACAAGGACATCGGCATCCTCTACGGGGCGTTCGCGGTCCTGGCGTTCGCCTGGGGCGGCGTCGCCGTCGTCCTCATGCGCTTCGAGTTGCTCTTCCCCGCGGAGGATTTCATCGGTGCGAACCTCTACAACGGCCTGTTGACGACCCACGGCATCACGATGCTGTTCCTGTTCGGGACGCCGATCCTGGCGGCGTTCTCGAACTACTTCATCCCGCTTCTGATCGGGGCCGACGACATGGCGTTCCCGCGGATCAACGCCATCGCGTTCTGGTTGCTCCCCCCAGCCGCCCTGCTCATCTGGGGTGGGCTCATCGGCGCGCCGTTCCTGGAGGGCGTCGAACCCGCACAGACGGCCTGGACGATGTACGCGCCGCTGTCGGTCGAGCAGACCAACCCAGGTGTCGACCTCATGTTGCTGGGGCTGCATCTCTCGGGGGTCGCCGCGACGATGGGTGCGATCAACTTCATCGCGACCATCTTCACCGAACGCGGCGAAGACGTCACCTGGGCGAACCTCGACATCTTCTCCTGGACGGTGCTGGTCCAGTCCGGCCAGATCCTCTTCGCGTTCCCGCTGCTGGGGAGCGCGCTGGTGATGCTCCTGCTCGATCGGAACCTCGGGACGACGTTCTTCACGACCGACGGCGGCGGCCCGCTGCTGTGGCAACACCTCTTCTGGTTCTTCGGCCATCCCGAGGTGTACATCCTCGTGCTCCCGCCGATGGGGCTGATCAGCTACATCCTGCCGAAGTTCACCGGCCGGAAACTGTTCGGCTTCAAGTTCGTCGTCTACTCGACGCTCGCACTGGGGGTCCTCTCCTTTGGCGTCTGGGCTCATCACATGTTCGCGACGGGGATGGACCCGCGGCTCCGGGCCTCCTTCATGGCCGTCTCCATCGCCATCGCCATCCCCAGCGCGGTCAAGACGTTCAACTGGATGGCGACGATGTGGAACGGGAGCCTTCGGCTCACCGCCCCCTTTCTGTTCTGTGTCGGCTTCGTCGCGAACTTCATCATCGGCGGGGTCACCGGCGTCTTCGAGGCCGCCATCCCCGTCGACCTGATCCTCCACGACACCTACCACGTCGTCGCGCACTTCCACTACGTCATCATGGGCGGCATCGCATTCGCCGTCTTCGCCGGCATCTACTACTGGTTCCCGCTGTACACCGGGCGGTGGTACCAGCGGAGCCTCGCGAAGTGGCACTTCTGGCTGACGATGCTGGGCACAAACGTCACGTTCTTCCCCATGGTGTTGCTCGGCTACGCGGGGATGCCCCGCCGCTATGCGACCTACGCCGTCACCGCCGGACCGGTCGACCTGTTTACCCTGTTGCACCAGCTCGCGACCCTCGGGGTCGTCCTGCTGGTCGTCGGCCAACTGATCTTCCTCTGGAACATCGTCCAGTCCTGGCTCGAAGGCCCCCGGGTCACCGACCGGGACCCATGGGACCTCGCGGAGACGGACCAGTACACCCGCGAGTTCGCCTGGTTCGCCGACGAGAAGCTCCCGGCGCTGACCGACGGCGGCGAAGAGGAGTAACCGAACACCTTCGCGGTCAGGCACTTCGAGGGAGGGAGCGTACGACTATGGGATGAGCGACCGCGCACAGACCGCCCGAGAGCTAGCAGCGGACGTAGCCACACACGACGGCGTCCGCGACGCCTGGACGGCAAAGAGCTTCACCGATCAGTTGCTCGTCGTCGAGACGGCCCCCGGAGAACCGATTCCGACTGCGGTTCGGGAACGGCTGACGGCCGACGGCTTCGCCGGTGCCGACAAGGTGTACGACGTCGACGGCGCCGCGGACGCCGCCTTCGCGGGGCAGTTCGAGGACTGCCAGCGCTACCGGTTCGTCGACACGGAGAGCCGCGGGCAACACCGATCCTACGTCGTCGAGTGAGTCAGCGGGCCGCTCGAAGGGATTCGCGGGCAATCTGGTCCGCGTCTGCCAGCGAGTCCTGTCCGTGTTGACGCGCCGAGAGTTCGCGGGTCCACAGTGTCCGTTCCAGTTGTTCGACGCCGGCGTCGTCGCCGCTGATCGTCAGCGAGGTCCCGGAACCGCCGGCCAGTTCGACGCTGGGTGTCCCGTCGACCGCACGCTTGAGTTCGCTGTTCGTCTCGTCGGTGAGGGTGTCGACCGTCAGTCGCATCATCGTACATCTATCGTTAGCATCCGCGAGGGTAGACTAGTTCCCAAACTAGTAAGGACCAGTCGCTGTGTCGGCGCGAGGGCGGGCCACACGCACGGAGCGACGGCCGCCTCGGGGGCGCATGGAAAGCGATTTAGCCGGCGGGGAGCCACGGGGAGGTAATGAGCCTGTCCGACGCGGACCACGACATCGTGGTCGACGAGATCGGTCGGGAGCCGACACGCGCAGAGGCCGCTCTCTTCGAGAACCTCTGGAGCGAACACTGCGCGTACCGCTCCTCGCGACCGCTCCTGTCGGCCTTCGACTCCGAGGGCGACCAGGTCGTCATCGGCCCCGGCGACGACGCCGCCGTCGTCTCGCTCCCGACTCACGGCGACGGCGAGGAGATGTACATCACGATGGGCGTCGAATCCCACAACCACCCCTCCTACGTCGACCCCTTCGACGGCGCCGCCACCGGCGTCGGCGGGATCGTCCGTGACACCCTCTCGATGGGCGCCTACCCCATCGCGCTGGCGGACTCCCTGTACTTCGGGGACTTCGACCGGGAACACTCCCGGTACCTCTTCGAGGGTGTCGTCGAGGGGATCTCCCACTACGGGAACTGTATCGGCGTCCCGACTGTGGCGGGATCGGTCGCCTTCCACGACGACTACGAGGGGAACCCACTGGTCAATGTCTCCTGTATCGGCCTGCTGGAACCCGAACGGACCATCACCGCCGAGGCACAGGAACCCGGGAACAAACTCGTCCTCGTCGGGAACTCCACCGGACGCGACGGCCTCGGTGGGGCCTCCTTCGCCAGCGAGGACCTCGCGGAAGACGCCGAGACCGAGGACCGACCGGCCGTCCAGGTCGGGGACCCCTACACGGAGAAGCTGCTCATCGAGTGTAACGAGGCGCTGTTGGACGAGGACCTGATCGAGTCCGCCCGGGACCTCGGCGCTGCGGGACTGGGTGGGGCCTCCTCGGAACTGGTCGCCAAAGGCGGCCTGGGCGCACGCATCGAACTCGACCGGGTCCACCAGCGCGAACCGAACATGAACGCCATGGAGATTCTGCTGGCCGAGAGCCAGGAGCGGATGGTCTACGAGGTCCGCCCGGAGAACGTCGACCGCGTGGCCGAACTGGCCGACCGGTACGACCTGGGCTGTTCGGTCATCGGCGAACTCACCGAACCCGGGTCGAACTACGTCTGTACGTTCGAAGGCGAGGCGACAGCCTCGGGAGAGTCGAACGGGCAGGACCAGCGAGACGGCGAGACCGTCGTCGACGTCGACGCCGAATTCCTCGGCGACGGCGCCCCGATGAACGACCTCCCGAGCACGGCCCCGCCCGAACAGGAGCGGGACCTGCCGACGGTCAATATCGAGGAAGCGTTCCGCCAGGTCGTCGCCAGCCCGAACACCGCCTCGAAGCGGTGGGTCTACCGCCAGTACGACCACGAGGTCCAGGTCCGGACGAGCGTCCTGCCGGGCGACGACGCGGCACTGTTGGCCATCCGTGAGGCCGGTACCGGCCTGGCGTTCTCGGCCGGTGCCGACCCCAACTGGACCGACGCCGCCCCCTACGAGGGCGCCCGCGCTGTCGCGTTAGAGAACGCCACCAACGTCGCCGCCAAAGGAGCGACCCCCCACGCCGCCGTCGACTGCCTGAACGGCGGCAACCCGGAGACCCCCGCCGTCTACGGCGGCTTCAAGGGTATCGTCGACGGCTTGGCCGACATGTGTAGCGACCTGGAGGTGCCGGTCGTCGGCGGCAACGTCTCGCTGTACAACGACTCGGCGACCGGCCCCATCCCCCCGACGCCGACGCTCGCGTTGGTCGGCGTGAAGGAAGGGTACGACGCCCCGCCGCTGTCGCTATCCGGCGAAGGCACCCTGGTCGTCGTCGGTGACCGTGCCCTCGAAGGGGAGACCGACCCGCGGCTGGGTGGCTCGGAGTACACCGCCGTCTTCGGCGGAACCGACCGGTTCCCCGAACTGCCGGCCGACCCCGAGAGTCTGATCAGCACCATCGCCGACGTGGCCGACGAGGACCACGTTCTGGCGTCCCACGACGTGAGCCACGGCGGACTGGCCGTGACGCTGGCCGAGATGGTCCACGAGGACGCCGGCGCCGACATCGAGATCGAGACCGTCGAGCGCGGGACCCGCAAGCGCCTCCTGTTCGGCGAACAGCCCGGCCGCGTCGTCTTCGAGACGACCGATCCGGCGGCGGTACGGGAGGCCTTCGACGGTATCGCCCCGGTGACGGAACTGGGCGAGGCGAACGGCTCGAACCACCTCGACCTGACGGTCAACGACGAGCGGCTACAGTACCACGCCGAGGAGATCACCGATCTCCGGTCGACGATCGAGGACGAACTGGCCTGATTACCACCGGATCTCGAATTGAGCGCCGCCGCTCTCGCTCTCGGTCGCGGTGACGTGCCAGCCGTGTGCCTCCACGATGTTCTGGACGATCGAGAGCCCGAAGCCCGTCCCCTCGGGATTGGTCGAGTAGCCGTGTTCGAACACCTGCTCGTACTCCCCCTCCGGCAGACCCGGACCGTCGTCGGCGACGTAGAACCCGTCAGTTCCGGTCGGTCCCAGCGTCCCGACCGTGACCGTTATCTCCGGCCCGTCGCTGTCCGGTTCGGCGGACTCGTCGGGAACACCGTGTTCGACGGCGTTGCGAAACAGGTTCTCGAAGAGCTGTTGGAGGCGCTCGGGATCGGCCTCGACGGTCGTCGTCGCGTCGACCGAGAGTGTCACCCCATCGGTATCGACCTGTTCCCAGGCCTCGGTCGCGAGCGATCGGAGGTCGACAGGCTCCGGCTGGCCGACGACCTGCCCCTGTCTGGCCAGTTCCAGCAGGTCTTCGAGGAGCGCGCCCATCCGGTCGTGTGCCCGGTCCAGCGCGTCGAGATGGTCGCTCGCCGCCGGATCGTCCACGACAGCGCGCAACTGTTCGGTGTGGCCGGCGGCGACACTCAGCGGGTTCCGGAGGTCGTGGCTGACGATGCTGACGAACTCGTCGAGTCGCTCGTTTTGGTGTTCGAGTTGCTGTTCGCGGCGTTTGCGCTCCGTGATATCCGTATAGACACCGTACCCTTCGACACCGCCGCCCTCTCGCGTGACGACGACGCTCCGGAAGAGGAAGGTCCGGACCGCCCCGCTCGCGGTCACTCGTTCGACTTCCTGTTCGGAGTGTGCGCTGTCCTGTAACCAGTTCTCGGCGATCTCTCCTGCCGTCTGTCCCGGAGCGGCGACGAGATCCGAGAGGGGGCGTCCCACAGCCTCGCTGCGGTCGTAGCCGAACGCGGTCTCGAAGGCCTCGTTGACCGACGTGACACGTGGCTCGCGTTTGTCGAACTCGACGACGACGGCGGGGTCCGGGATGTTCCCCAGCAGCGCGCCGAACCGCCCCTGTGCTTCGA
The DNA here is from genome assembly GCF_035666295.1 of Haloarcula montana. Classification (NCBI taxonomy): domain Archaea; kingdom Methanobacteriati; phylum Methanobacteriota; class Halobacteria; order Halobacteriales; family Haloarculaceae; genus Haloarcula; species Haloarcula montana. The sequence continues at coordinate 2,461,179 of NZ_CP142027.1, read as the reverse complement.
GGTGGACACGGAGTTCGCCCGCCACGAGCGCGAGGTATCCGTCGTGTTCGTGCTGGATGACCTCACAGACGTCGCGTGCGTCGGTGTTCGTCATCGACGTATGGTCCTCGATACCGACGGCGTCGATCGCGGCACCGACGACGGACTCGGCTTTCTCGACGCCGACCGTCTCCGCGAACTTCGAGACGAGTTCGTTCCTGTCCATCGGTCACTCCGGGAAGACGAACACGACTGTCGTCGTGTTGTGGAAGCCACTGAGTTGCCCCATCTGCATACACAGTTCACCGTACGTCTCGAAGCCGGCAAACGGCGTGTCGAGTACATCGGCCAGGGCGTCGACGGCGGCCGGATACTCGTCTTGGAGGATGATCTCCCGACAGGCACAGTCGTAGACGAACCCGCCCGCAATTTCGCCGTCAGCCAACTCGACGGCCTCGCTGGCGGCCCGTCCGGCCGACTCGATCTGGCTGTCCGGACTCCCGTGCATCACGCGGAGGACCGTCCCTTCGGGGATGTCGACGGCGAACCGGAGACTGCCGTTTTCGCCGACGGCGGTCCGTGGCCACCGGATCTTGTAGCCGTCCCCCTGGTCGATACCGAACTCGTATGCACCCATCAGCCGCTGCAGTTGCGGCGCGTCGAGTTGGAAGGAATCGACGTCGAGCCCGAACGTCTCCGAGACGTGGTCCCGAACCGTGTCTTTCCAGACCTCGAAGGCGGGCTCGCCGTCGAGTTCCCTGACCAAGTTGCCGTCCACGTCGGTCACTTCGTGTGGCTCCGAGATCGGTTCGTGTCCGTGGTCGACGGAGATGACCGCCCGGTCCTCCCCGGAGACCAGGACCAACACGAGCGCGTCCTCGGCGACGGTCTCGCCACAGAAGACGGGCGTCGACTCCATCCGGAAGTTGTCCGAGGCAGCGCCGCCGGCGAACCCGACGTGTGGGCCGAGTCGGCGCTGGATCGCGAGGGACAACCGCTCGCCGATGCCGGAGAGTCCGTCGTGGAGAACGAGCGCGGACTGGTAGGGATAGTCGACGTCGTCGGGCAACGCCCGTGCGGCCTCTCTGACCGTTCCCTGGATATTCTCGCCGAGTCCGCTCGCGATAGCGGTGTCGAACTGGAAGGAATCGCTGGTGACGACGCCGACCGCGACACCCCGATCCATGGTCCGCTCCTCGGTGAACGTTCCCGCAGCGGTACAGCCGACGACGGCAGTGTCCTCGTCGACGGCCGCCCTGACGCCGGCGAGAACGCGTTCGGGGTCGAACGCGGCATCCGCGAACACCTGACAGAAGTCGATCCGGTCCGCGCCCAGCGCGGTGCGTGCCGCGCTCGTCGCCTCACGGCCGGCCTGCTCGCCTGCGTCGGCTATCGACGTTCCGGTCGCGACGACCGTTCCCGGAGACTGTTCGGACGACACGCTCGAACCATCCCGCTACAGGAACTTATATACTGGCGTCGGTATCGCGTCGAGCGTTCCGCCACGCCCGACAACACCCACAGAACCGTTGTGCGACGGTCCCGTCGAGCGGAGCGTCCCGACTTGCTGGCCGAGCGCGGAAGGGTTTTTTATGCGCCGTTCGGAGACCGACCTATGCAGGAGACGTACGACGTGGTCGTCGCCGGCGGCGGGCCCTCCGGCCTCCAGTTCGCACGCGAACTCATCCACCGTACGGAGTTCTCGGTCGCCGTCCTCGAAGCCAACGCGGAACTGGCCGACAACGACAAATCGACCGGTGGGACCTTCGAGCAGGTCATCCAGGGGTACGACGTTCCCGACTCGGTCGTGATGGCCGACAGTTCCGGTGTGCTCTTCGAGGGACCGAGCACCTCCGAGCGGCTCGACATCCCGGGCTACGTCCTCGATTTTCCGGCGTTCCTGGAGTTCCTCGGGGAGGATATCGAAGCCAACGGCGGCGAAGTCCACACCGGCGTTCGGGTCACCGAACCGGTGTACGAACGTGGCAGTATCGCCGGCATCAGCTGTCTGCGTGACGGGGCGGAACGGACGGTCTCGGCCGACCTCGTCGTCGACGCGACCGGCGACTCGGCCGTGTTGACAGAGCAACTCGGGATGTTCGACCGCGACAGCGCACAGCGGGGGATCGGCAAGGAGTACGAGGCCGTCGGTGAGTTCGAGCGAGACGAGATGCTGTTCCGGTTCGATCACTTCGATGCCCCCGGCGGGTACGCCTGGACGTTCCCTGCCGGTGACGGCGTGTTCAAGGTCGGTCTCTGCTGGATCGACGATTTCTACGAGCGCCATCGGACCGACGCGAGCCGGCAGATCGACGACTACGTCGAGCGCTGGGCCGAGCACGACGACCGATGGACGGTCGATTCCGTCCGTGAAACCCACGCCGGGCGGGTGTACTCGAACAACTCGATCAACACGCGGGCGATTGACGGCCTGCTCGCCGTCGGCGACGCCGTCTCCAGCATCAACCCCCTGTTCGGCGAGGGAATCCGGCCGGGGATGGAGTCGGCGGAGATGGCCGCCGACGTGGCGATCGACGCGCTGCGGGCCGGTGATACCTCTCGTTCACGGCTGGCTGCCTACGAGCGACGGTGGAACGACGAGAAGGGCGGCGCCTGGAAGCTCCAGCGGGCCGTCGGCGAGTTACTGTACGACTTCACGTCCACCCAGCAAGACCGGTTCGTCCGTGCAGCCGGTGGGATGTCGCCGACGCAACTCGACCGGCTCCAACGCTACGAGCTGACGATCCCGGACCTGCTGGAGCTGTATCCGTTCCGGCTTGCCGATCTCTGGAAGGTCCCGACACTGGCACGACACCTCTGAGGACAGCCTCTCAGACGAGCGCGAACGCGATACCGAACGTGAGCGCGAGACCGACAAGCGCCACAACAGTTCCGGTCGAAACCTGCGACATCGTGAAGTCGCTCTGGGGGGCCGTCGATCGCAGCGGTGGCTCCTTGGCCGGGAGGTCGACGTTCTGGGGATCGAACTCCGGACGGTCCTCCTCGTGGTGATCGTCGGACATACCCGTGCGTTCTGTCAGGGACTACCTGTAGCTGTCGGATTCGAGCGGTCCAATCGTCTTCCGAGAAGATGTGGGGCCACGAGGTATCGCGGGTCGATACTGCAGCCCTCAGTTGTCGATACTGACAGTAGCATTTTGCCCGTGTAGCGAGAACCCCGACGTATGGTTGGGGAATCAGGTGGTGGGAGGGACAGTCGTGGAATGACGAGTATCGTCGGCAATCTCTTGCTGGTGGCAACAGTGGTCTTTCTCGGAGCGGTTCTTGCGATCGGCTCGTTTGCCTATCTCGATGGGCTCGGTGCGCCGACCGCGACCGCGGATTTCACCTACGAACGGACGCCGGCTGGTCTAGAGATGACACCCGAGGCGCTCTCGACGGCCGTCGACGTCCAGCTCAACGGCAAGCACGTTGCGACGTTCAGTGAGGACGCCGCCGGGCGAACGGTGTTGCTCCCGACGGCGCCGGGAGATCGGATCACCGCCGTCTCCCGAGACGGCGAACAGACGGTGTTGGTCGACAAGACAGTCGACGATCGTTCGGAGGTCGGTGACTTCATCGCGTACTACACGTTCGACTCGACGAGTGGCTCCGATCTCGTCGATCGATCGGGGAACGGCAACGACGGGACGCTGTCGGGATCGCCGACGTGGACCGGGAACTCGCTGCGGTTCAGCGGCGGCGGTGGCGACCACGTCGACGTCACGAACCTCGCCGTGCCAGGAAAGACGGTTTCGGAGTTCACCGTCGCCGTCGCGTACCGACAGGACGGCTCCTCCGGCCGCGTCAACCAGCTCGTCGAACACTATAACGGGGGCAACGAGTGGTTCCTGGAGAACCCGGGAGCGAGTGGGAATCAGTACAGGACGGAGTATGCAGTCAACTATCCCAACGATCTCGTCAGCTCCGGGACGACCTACACCACCGGCCAGCGCCACGTCGCCGTCGGGACCTTCGACGGCTCGACCTACGAGTTGTACGTCGACGGGAACCGTGTCGGGAGTGATCGCTACGATTCGACTGTCAACATGGGCGATCTGGTGATCGGCGCGGACGCCCCCAACGGTAACTCACAGACACTGGACGGCGAGATCTACGAGATCCGGCTCTACTACACCGCTTTCGACGGGGAGGAGATCCGCGTGATCTCGACCGCGATGGGGTAGTTGCGCCAGCCGAAACGATCAAACGGCCCTGTGGCGAACCGTCGGGTATCGAATGACACTCACGAAGCGCATCATCCCCTGTATCGACGTCGACGTCGACGAGAACGGGGACGCCGCCGTCTACACCGGTGTCAACTTCGAGGATCTGGAGTACACCGGTGACCCCGTCGAGATGGCCAAGGCCTACAACGAGTCCGGGGCCGACGAGTTCGTCTTCCTGGACATCACCGCCTCCGCCGAGGGCCGGGAGACGATGCTCGAAACCGTCTCCGCGGTCGCCGACGAGGTGTTCATCCCGCTGACGGTCGGTGGCGGCATCCGGACTCGCGAGGACATCAAGGAGACGCTACGGGCCGGCGCCGACAAGGTCTCGATCAACTCCGGGGCCATCGCCGAGCCCGATCTCATCAACGAGGGCGCCGCGGCCTTCGGCAGCCAGTGTATCGTCATCTCGCTGGACGCCCGGCGACGCTTCGACGAGGCGGGCGAACACTACGCCCAAGTCGATGGGGAGTCCTGTTGGTTCGAGTGTACGGTCAAAGGCGGCCGCGAGGGGACCGGCCTGGACGCCGTCGAGTGGGCCATGGAAGCCGAAGAGCGTGGCGCCGGCGAGATCTTCGTCAACTCCATCGACGCCGACGGGACCAAGGACGGCTACGACATCCCGCTGATGAAAGCCGTCTGTGACAGCGTCTCGACCCCAGTTATCGCCTCCTCGGGCTGTGGCGGTCCGGAGGACATGGAGGAAGTGTTCGTCGAGGCTGGCGCCGACGCCGGGCTGGCGGCCTCGATCTTCCACTTCGGCGAGTACTCCATCGAGGAGACGAAGGAGTACCTCGACAGCAAGGGTATCCCCGTTCGGCTGTAGGTCGACCCGGAGACATCGGCCGAGTCCGCGCAGCCTTTGTAGCTCCACGACCTAGTTTCCCTGATGAAATGGCGGTGTGAGTGGTGTGGCAAACCCCAGGAGGAGAACGATCCGCCCTGTGACAACTGCGGTCACGGGACCTTCGAGAAAGCCGTCAAGCCGATGGGTCCCGAACGGACCGACGAGGAGTCGACGCCGGGGGGATCGGTCTGGGTCTGTCAGGACTGCGGTCGCCAACACCAGCGCAACTCCCCGCCCTGCCGGCGCTGTGGCGGCGCGGACTTCGAGCGCGAGGCCGTCGCCGACACCGACCCGTTAGACGAGATCGGGACGGGGTGGCGCGACGTCGTCGAACCGAAGTACGTCGTCGGCTACGCCGTCGTGGCGCTGCTCGTCGGCGTCCTCGTCCTGGGGTTCCTCGGCGTCGTCTCCCTGCCGGGGGCCGGCGGACAGACGGCGGACGGGCCGCCGCCAGCGATCCCCGACGCGCCGGGAGCCGGTGACAGTGTCGACGGGCTGGATATCGCGGCCGTCGAGGACGCCTATATCGTGGCGTACAACGAACGACGAGCCAGCGGCGGGGCTGGCGAACTCACGCGCAACGGAAGCGTCGACCGTGCCGCGGCGTACTACAACAAGGCGACCGTCGCAGCGCGGTACGGCGACGGCGACCCCCCGAACAGGGAGGCGTTCGATCGGTTCCCGCTGGCCTGTGAGCGGCCGACCGTCGTCGGCTACCAGGTCGCCTACGATCGAACGGGGACCGCCCTGTCGTCGTTCGCGGACGAAAGTGCGCTGGGCTCGGCGCTCGCGGACAGATACGTCGAGCGTGGCGCTCCCTATCGGAGTGCGACGGCCGGAACGATCGGCGTCGATATCCACGTCGCCCCCGACGGGCGCGTGTTCGTCACCCACGTCCTCTGTTAGGCCGCTTCGAACGCCTCGGTGAAGCTGTCGGCTTTCGCGACGACGCGGTCGGTCCCGTCTTCGAGGGCATCCAGCGCGTCGACACCCGCCTCGGACTTGATGGTCAGGACAGGATCGGTCTGCCCACCGGACTGTTCGGGGTTCATGTCGTAGGTCGCCGCGGTGACGCCCTCGGTCTCCAGCAGCGCCCCCTTGAGGACGTTCATGAACGTGTGATCCTCGCCGGCGATCTCGATAGAGAGTTCCGTGTCGGACTTGTCGATGACGCGGAGGTCCATAGCGTTGTTTGGTCGACTGGCGCCCATCAACGTGTCGCTTCCCGCCGGGGACCGATCTCACACCAGCGCGTAGATCATGAGGAGGACGAAGTAAATCGCCACGAGCCCGCCCAGCGCGCGCAAGCGGAACTCGCGGATCTCCGTCTCCTCACTCCCGTGGGCCACACGGAACGCTTCGATCTCCTCGTCGGTGAGTTCGGCCGGATGTGCGCGGCCGTGGTGGAGCGCCAGCCACTTCTCGCGGGCGTAGGGTTGCCCGCAGTAGTCACAGATCACCGGCTCGTCGCCGTCGGGGACGTCGAACGAGAGGGACTGTCCGTCACGCTGGGTCTGTGTCGCGTCGGTCATAGGTGTGGGAGTGACACCTCCGGTCGGGAGACGATCCAGAGGCTGATCATCGTGTATGCGACCATCACGGCGATAAAGGGGTACTGCGAGCGGACCGCCTGGAGGCGGCTGGGGAAGAGTTCGTAGGCCGCCGCGTGGGCCACCCAGATCGCCAACAGGTGGCCGACGACGACCGAGATGATGCCGACCGCGCCGAACCAGTCCGGGAGCTGATACACCGGAACCGCCGCCGGCGAGGACAGCGGCGAGAGGACGGCGACGGCCAACGCCGGAGCGAGAAAGAGGAAATAGCCCAGATAGTGCGCGAAGTGGTAGCCGACCGCGATGGCGAGCAACGGCGGCGCGAACCGGACCGCGAGCGTCTCCGTCGTGAGATACGTCTTCGCGCTCCGGCGGGCCAACCGAGCTGCGACCCAGTAAGCCCCGAGAAACAGCGCGAAACCGAGCACGAGCGCGACGGGGTAGAGCACGTGTGCGGGGACTCCTGCAGAAACGATCGGCGTCGAGAGGTCCCGCCACAGTGCCGTCGTCACGAACCCGTCGTAGGTCGTCCCCCACAGCAGGGCAACGACGAAAGCCACCTCGTCGGGGCCGTCGACGAGCCGCGGCGTCGACAGGTCCATCGCCGGGAGCCGGAGCCGGAACCCGTCCGGACCGCGAGTGATCGGCGCGAACCGACCGTAGTACCGGAACACGCGCTCGACAGGATCGACGCGCTGGAACCACGTCTCGGAACCGAAGACGACAGCGCCGGTCAGTGTGACGACCCCGTAGACCGCGACGACCGTCGCCAGCAACCGTGACTGGTCGGCCAGCGGACTCACCACCTCGACCCAGATCAACAGAAGCAAGCCGACGACGCTGGGCCAGGCACCCAGCCGCTCGGGATAGGCGTACTCCAGCGAGGGAAGCAGCGACGAGAGCGTCTTGAACGGGTTCAGTCCGCTCCAGACGTTGCCCAGCAGATAGGTCACGATCACCAGCCCGGCCCACCAGCCGGCCCAGACGAGCAGGATCGCGAGGTTCGTCCGCGGCGTCTCGGGGCCGACGAACCCGACCACGAGGACCGCGAGGAGACCGAGGAGGCCGATCACCCGCCCGATTGTCCGGAGGGCTCGGTCCCCGCCACCCGCGAGATCGATCCCCCAATCGTGGAGTCGCTCGACGAAGACCCGATCGGTAACAAACGACGCGAGCAGGAACGACGCGCCGACGGCAGCGCCGCCCGTCGAAAGGAACAGCCAGGTCGGGATCGTCAGCGACTCGCGCCCGCCGGCTGCCAGACTCCCGCCGTGTGCGCTCGCAGTGCCAGCGATCGAAAGCGCGGCCAGCCCCGTCGCGAGGACAGCGAGTGCCCGGTGTCGGGACACACTCATCACTGGCCGTTGGTCGTTAGGCCCCCTATGGCTTCCGACATCGCACGGCGAAGTGGATGGGCTTTTAGTAATCGACTCGTAAGGGGCCAGTATGAGCTTATCCGATGAACAGACGGATGGCGGCCACGGGCACGGGGACCACCACCTCCCGGCGACGGAGGACTGGCCCCGAGGCTTCGGTGAGGCCAGCTGGTGGCCGTTCGTCACGGCCATCGGCGCCGCCGGCATCTACGTCGGCGCCGCGCTGTTCGTCCTCTCGCTCGGCGATGAACCGCTCATCAGTACGACGATCGGTGCCGCCGCGACGGTCGGCAGCGTCGGCCTCTTCCTGGCCGGCATCTACGGCTGGCTGTACCACGCGTTCGTCTCGGACTTCTGGGACCGCGGAACCAATCACCACTCCGGGCGGACGCTGAAGTTCGCGATGCTGTTGTTCCTCGGCTCGGAGATCGCGACCTTCGGCGCCGGCTTCGTCTACTACTTCATCGTCCGCGGGACCGACGTCTGGACGTCGATGGCGATTCCGGAAGTGTTCGGCTCGCTGGTCATCGTCAACACCGTCATCCTGCTGATCAGCTCCGGGACGCTCCACTTCAGCCACGTCGCGCTCCGGAAGGGCAACCACGAACGGTTCCTCCAGTGGCTCGCCGTGACGCTTCTCTTAGGCGTCGTCTTCATCGGCGGCCAGATCTACGAGTACTACGAGTTCATCGTCCACGAAGGCTTTACCATCACCGGCGGCGCGTACGCCTCGGCCTTCTACGGGCTGACTGGCCTCCACGGCCTGCACGTCTCGCTCGGTGCGGTGTTGCTGGGGATCGTCTTCGTCCGGGGCTACTACGGCCAGTACTCCGCGGAACGCCATACCTCCGTCTCGACGGCGTCGATGTACTGGCACTTCGTCGATGTCGTGTGGGTGTTCCTGGTCGTCGTCCTGTACATGGGCGCGAACCTGGTCTAACGCTTTTTACCGCCAGTCACCTCTTTCCCGTATGGAACAACTCGATATCAGCGACGGCTTCGACGTCCACGACTACCGCCACGGGCTGAAGCTCCTCAAACAGGACCGCGGGACGATGACGCTCGCCAACCGCGACGGGTTCGCCTGTCCGGCCTGTGGCGACCCCTTCGAACGCCTGTTCGTCAGCGAGCGACGGACCAACACCTTCGGCGATCCCGGACGCAGGTTCTGTCTCGCCAGGACCGAACAAGAGCTCCTCCTGTTGACCCACTGAGTCCGTACCGGAAGGTTCTATATCTCGGCCCTCACTTCCCGCGTGTATGGCCGACGCGGGCTCCGTCGACGAGTTATTCCGGGCGCTGGCAGACAGCCGTCGACGTGCGGCGCTGTCGTGTCTGGCAACCCACGGGGAGCTGGCGCTCCCGGACCTCGCGGACGAACTCGCGGAGATCGAGTACGGGCGTCCACTCACCGAGATCGATCCCGAGTCCGTGACCGAGTTGTACTTCGACCTCTATCACAGCCACGTCCCGTGTCTGGTCGCCGCCGACCTCGTCGAGTACGACCAGCCACAGGATCACGTGGCGATCACCGACCACGGTGACATCGCGCAGTCGGAACTGGTCGAACAGGCACGGACGCTGGTGACCCCCTGAGTGTGCCAACTGTCTTCTGCCGGGGCGACGATAGACCGACAATGAACGACGACACCCTCACAGTCCAGGAGCTGGCCGACTACTGTCGAACCCAAGCGCGGTTCCTCTGGGGCCGCGTCGAAACACTCACCGAGGAGACCGAGACGCTGCTCGACGAACTCGACGACGAACTCACCGATCTCCAGGACAGCGTCGCCGCACACGAGCGACCGGTTGCGGAGTCAGCCGACACGCCCTCCCCGACGGCTCCCGACCAGAGCGTCGCCGATCTGGAAGCACGGGAGCGTGACCTCGAAGAGAAACAGGCCCTCGCGGAAGCGAAACGGGCACGCCGGGACGCCTTCGAAGACCTGGCGACGGCCTACGTCGACCTGGGCGACGATCTCGACGCAACGGGTGACGACACCCAGGCCGCGCTCACTCACATCGCCGAGTTCGAACGCGACCGGGACGCGCCGGCGTACTTCGAGGAACGCGAGACGATACTGGAGGCCATCGCCGATTCCGACGACACGAACGAAGAGTGAGACGGATAGCTTTCCTTCCGCATCAATCGGGTCGCTACCTATTCGTTCGCTGAATTCCGAAGGAAAGAGCCGGTGGAGAGGATTATGAACCACAGTCGGAGCAAAACTCCTCCCTGGTCCAAATCCCTCGTCGGCTTTCGCTCGTTACGTCCGTTTCTCGCAGGAAGCCGGTGGAGGGATTTGAACCCTCGGCCTAATCCTTACGAAGGATTCGCTCTGCCAGTCTGAGCTACACCGGCACACGCCGTCCGTGTACACTCTGTGTTGTGCCGATAACCGCAATAAGGATTGCGAATCGGTGCCGGCCCGCGAGGGGTTCTCACGCCTCGTGAGCACCGACGACCGTGACCGGAACGTCGCCCTCCAGGAGAACCTGCTGGGCGACGCTGCCGAAGACGACCTTCCCGGTCGGGGAGCGCTTGCGCGATCCCATGACGATCTGGTCGACATCGAACTCGGCGGCCAGGTCGAGAATGCCGTCGGCGGGTGGCGTCCGGGCCTCGGCGAGTTGGTAGTCGACACCGTGTTCGTCGAGGGTGTCCCGAACCAAGCGGACCGTCTCGACGCGGTCGACGGATTTGAGATCCTCGGGTGCCTCTGCCTGTTCGGGTGTCAGCGCGTGGGTAACGATCGCTTCGACTTCGTCGGTTCCGCCAGGGAGGTCCGCGACGAAGGCGGCCTGTCCGCGGGCGCGATCCGGGTCGTCGTCGACGGGAACGAGTACACGGTACATCTTATCCCCCCAGGTAGAGCCGGCCGACCTCCTCGTTGTTGAGGAGTTCGGTACCGGAGCCGGTGAACTTGATCTCGCCGCTCGCCAGGACGAACCCGCGGTCGGCGACGGAGAGTCCCTTCTCGGCGTTCTGTTCGACCAGGAGGATCGTCGTCCCGAGGTCGTTGAGCTGTTCGATCCGCTCGAAGACGTCGTCGATGAACCGCGGTTCGAGTCCGATCGAGGGCTCGTCGAGCATCATCACGTCGGGATCGACCATCAGCGCACGGGCCAGTTCGAGCAGGCGCCGCTGGCCGCCCGAAAGCGTCCCGGCCTTCTGGCCCCTGATGTCACCGAGTATCGGGAACTCGTCGTACAGTTCCTCGGCGCGCTCGGCGGCGCGGTCGTCGTCGTCGAAGACGTACCCGCCCATCAGCATGTTCTCGTGGACGCTCATCCGGGGGAAGACGCTGGCGTCCTGGAGGACGTAGCTCATCCCGCCGGCGAGGTTCTCCTGGGGCGAGCGGCCGGTGATCTCCTCCCCGCGGAACTGGACAGTCCCCGACTGGACATCGGCGAAGCCGTAGATGCTCTTCATCAGTGTCGACTTGCCCGACCCGTTCGGGCCGATGAGACAGCCGATCTCTCCCTCCCGAACGCTGATGTTCACGTCGTGGAGGACGGTCGTGTTGCCGTAGCCCGACGTCACGTCGGTCATCGACAACAACGCGTCGTCAGTCGTCGTGGATGTGTCTGTCGTTGCCATCTCATTCCCTCCCGAGGTACGCGTCGAGGACGCGCTGATCGTTCTGGATCGTTTCTGGCGTTCCCTCGGCGATGCGCTCACCGTGGGCCAGTACGTAGATCCGGTCCGCGATCTCCATGACGAAGTCCATATTGTGTTCGATCAGGAAGATCGTCGCCTCCTCGTCAGTGTTTGCCGTACGGATGTATTCGATGAGCTTTCCGATCATCGAGGGGTTGATCCCGCCCGCTGGTTCGTCCATCAGCAGAATCTCGGGTTCAGCCATGAGTGCCATGCTGAATTCGATGAGCTTCTGCTGGCCGAAGCTCAGTCGGCCGGCCCGCACGTCCGCCAGTCCACCGAGATCAACGTACTCCAGCAGTTCGTTGGCACGCCCCAGCAACGAGTCGTCGGGCCGTCGCAGCAGGTTCCCCACGTCGGCACCGCCTTCCTGGGCGGCGATCAGGAGGTTCTTCCTGACGGTCATATCGCCGAAGATGCGCGTCTCCTGGAACATCCGCCCCAGGCCGGCCCGAGCGATCTTGTACTCGGGCCAGTCCGTGACGTCCTCTCCCTGGAGGTAGACGTTGCCTTCGTCGGCATCGAGGGCGCCCGTGATGCAGTTGAACAGCGTCGACTTCCCGGCACCGTTGGGTCCGATGAGGCCGACGATCTCTCCCTGGTTGACCTCGATATCGACGCTGTCGACGGCAGTCAGCCCGCCGAACCGCTTGGTGACGCCGTCGGTCCGCAGGACTGCACGGTCTCCCTGGGGGTCGGTCGCCGGCGTGTCAGTGGCTCGACTCACGGAGAGTCACCTCCCGCAGGCGAGGTTTCCTCGTCCGAATCTGCCTCACCGTCGGCAGCGGCCATCCCGCCGTGTTTGTAGTACTCCATCTGACTAGCGTACTGCCGTAGCGAGCCGACCAGCCCCTCCGGGATAGCGATGACAGTCACGATAACCGAAAGGCCCAGCAAGACGAGTTGCCAGCCGACCGCGTAGGACTCGACGATCTCGATGACCGTATGGAGGCCGAACGCACCGATGATCGGCCCGACGACAGTGCCGGAACCGCCCAGCAGCGCCATCGCGATCAGTTCCACGTTCCAGGCACCGTTGTAGGCAGTCTGGGGATCGATGAACGTGTTGAACAGGCTGTAGGCACCGCCGGCGAAGCCGGTAAACAGTGCCGCCAGCATCCACGCGGCGGTCTTGTAGTAGGTCGTGTTGAACCCCATCGCGGTAGCCTTCCCCTCGTCGTCCCGGATGGCGTTGAGAACGAACCCAAAGCGGGTACTGGAGAGGTAGTAGACGACCGCTGCTTCGACGACCAGCACGCCCAGGAACAGGTAGTAGAACTCCGTTCCCGAGGGCGTCTCCAACAGGATCTTCCCGCTGGCACCGCCGGTGATGTCGAGGTTCCGCGAGACCTGCTGGGCCGCGAGCAGGACGCCCAGCGTCGCGATGGCGAAGTAGTGGCCCCGCAGGCGCAGGACGATGATCCCGATGACCAGCGCGAACACCGTCGCGACCAGCCCGGCAACGAGAAACGCCGCCGGGAACGCGACCGCGAAGTCCTTGACCAGGATCGCCGTCGTATACGCACCGATCCCGAAGAAGGCCATGTTCCCGAAGCTCGGGTAACCAGTCTGGCCGCCGACGATATCCCAGGACAGCGCCAGGATGGCAAAGAGGTACATCTCGCTCAGGACCGTCATGTAGTACCCCGACTGGAGGCCGAGCACCGGCGGAAGTGCGCCGACGACGGCACTGGCGATCAGAAGCTTCCAGCCGTGGTCGTCACAGGTCCGAAACACGCGATCGACCTGATCCGGCGGGAAGATGGACTTCAGCGTTCCTGAGTCGTCCGTCTCCGTGCTCATTCTCCCACCCCCTCACCGAACAGGCCCTTGGGCTTGACGACGAGCAGGACGATCAACAGCGAGAAACTCACTGCCAGCGTCCACTGCGAGGAGATGAACCCGGCGACCAACTCCTCGACGGAGCCGAGCAACAGGCCACCGACGAGCGCGCCGGGGATCGAGCCGACGCCGCCGAAGACGACGATGACGAAGCTCTTCAGCGTGTAGATCAGTCCCATCTGTGGCTGGATGTTGAGGATGACGGCGATGAACGACCCCACGCCGCCCGCGATGGCCGACGAGAGCCCGAACGTCACCGCGCGGGTGTGTTCGACGTCGATACCCACGAGGGCAGCAGCCTCCGGGTTCTGTGCGACCGCGCGGATCGCACGTCCAGTCCGGGTCCGTTTGAGGAAGACGAACAGCACCGCCGTCAGGACTAGCGCCCCGGCGAAGGCGACGAGTTTCATCTTCGGGACGACGACGCCTGCGATCGCCAGGGAGGGGTCGGCGAAGGAGACCTGGATCGACCGCGGGTTGGCCGACCAGGCCTGCAACGCCAGTTGCTGGATGGCGATGCTCGCTCCGAAGGTCACGAGCAGCGTCAGGAAGATGTCCGTCCCGATGACCCGGGAGACGAGCGTCCGCTGGAGCGCGTAGCCGACGACGAACAGCACGCCGATCGCGACCGGGACCGTCGCCAGGAACAGCAGCGGCGAGCCCTCGGCGTTGCCGGTCACCAGCGAGAGGACCCAGTAGGAGGTGTACCCCCCCAGCATCACCATCTCGCCGTGGGCGAGGTTGATGATGTCGACGACGCCCCAGATGAGGGCGAAGCCGACGGCGACCGCCGCGAACAGCGCCCCGACGAGCAGGCCGTTGACGACAAACTGTGTCGCCGCCATCGTCTTAGCGTTCACTCCAGTCCGGCATCGGATAGAGGGGGTCGGACTGCGCGACGTTCTCGGGGTAGGTGATCTGGAGGCCCGGGTCGGGCTGCCACTGGTAGACCAGCATGTTCTTGTCGATGACCCCGCTGTCGTCGAAGGCGATGCCGCCGTACACCGACGAGAAGTCGGAGGCACGGATCTCGTCGCGGACCGGGGTCGGCGCGACCTCGTCGACGTTCTGGAACGCGTTCATGAACGTCAGGATGACGGCCTCGCCGGCCGCGCTGTGGTAGTCCGGCGTGTAGCCGTAGTTCTCCTCGATGGCAGAGACGAAGTCGCCGGTCTTACCGTACACCGGATCGTCGAAGTTCGCGTTGACTGCCCACGAGGACGGGCCGTACATGTAGTCCCCGTTGGCGCCGACCTCCTCCTTGAACGAGTCGTTGAGGCTGCCGACGGTGCCCATCGCGGCGTCGACGTTGACACTCTGGGTCTCCATCTGGTTGGCCAGGATGATGTTGTGTTTCTGGTGGGCACACAACAGCAGGATATCGGCGCCGTTGTCCCGGACCCGCCCGAGATTCGTCGAGAGGTCCGAGGTGTCCGAGGGGAACGTCTGGTCGACGACCAGTTCGAGGTCGGTCTGGTCGATCTTCTGTCTGGCGCCCTCCGCCGTGGACTGGCTGAACGTCCCGTCCTCCGCGAGGATCGCGATGGATTCGGGTGTCTCGTCCTGCGCGAGACACATGTCGATGAACGATTTGGCGTACTTGTTGGCCGTCGGCAGGAGGCCGAAGATCCACTCGTTACCCTGTGCGAAGATCTCCGGGCTCGCACCGCCGCCCTCGACCATCGGCTTCTGGTTCTGTGCGGCGACAGCACTGGCCGGAAGCGTCACGGTACTGGAGTACGGTCCAAGGAGGTAGTCGACGTTCTCGCGGTCGATCAACTCCTGATAGATGGATTTCGAGGTCGACGCGTCGGTCCCGTCGTCCCGGAGGATCATCTCCAGTTCGTAGGTGTTGCCGTCACCGGCCTCGACACCGCCGTTCTCGTTGATCCGCTGGATCGTGAGTTCGTAAGCGTCCTTGTACAACTGCCCGAGATCGGCGTTGTCCCCGGACAGACTCATCGATCCGCCCAGTGTGAGCACGTCCGAACCGCTGCCGCTCCCACCTGTCGATCCACCGTCACCGCCGTCGCCGCTTCCGCCATCACCGCTTCCGCCGTCGCCGCCACTACCGCCGTCTCCGGAACAACCGGAGAGGCCAGTCAGTCCGATCACGCCTGTGCTACCAGCAATCTTGAGGAACTTCCGTCGGTCGTGTTCTCGGGTCATAGCTTCGGTACGTGCGTGTATCAGTGATACACGCCCTATACGGGACGTTGTGATCCACATTAATAAACATTGAGGATAGTTCTGTCCTACCAGGGAACTAATACGACAGCCGGGAACGAGTTACTCACCAAAGGACCGCTGGCCAGATCGTCGCGAAGAAGACGACCACCAGCGCGGTGAGCACGAGCGTCATCAAGACGTTCAACACGACCCCAGCACGGATCATGTCCCGCTGACGGAGGTGGCCACTCCCGAAGACGATGGCGTTGGGTGGGGTCGCCACCGGCAGCGCGAAGGCGAAACTCGCAGCGAGCGCGCCGGTGATAGTGAGGAAGATAGCAGCCGGGATCGGATCGACGCCAAGGGTCCCCGCGAGCACGCTCCCGAGCCCGATGAGCACTGGCGCGATAATCGTCGTCGTCGCCGTGTTCGAGGACAACTCCGTCACGAGGACGGTGAAGACGATGACAGCCAACACCACGAGCACGAGCGGCGCGCCGACCACGGCGTCGAACACCGAGCGAGCGAGCCACTCCGTCGCGTCGGTGTCGGCCAGCGCGTCGGCAAGGGAGATGCCACCGCCGAAGAGGATGATCGTCCCCCAGTCGATCTCGACGAGGTTCTCCCACTCGTCGGCACCCGAGAGGACCAGCGCCGGGATCGCAAGCAAGCCGACGACGACGAAGTAGAGGACGCCACGATGGCCAGTCAGTCCGAATATCGTCTGTCCCCCACCACCGAACAGCGTCACGAACCACGGATCGGGGAGGATTCCCTCGAAGAGAACCCCCAGTCCCCCCAGAATCCACAGTCCGGCGGTCGCGGCGAAGATGTAGGCCGCCCGGCGACCGGCCGGCGAGAGCGGCCCCTCCTCTTGGAGGTACTCGCCAGCCTGGGCTCGCGCGTCGTCGACGTCGTCGATCTCCGGGGGGTACAGCCAGAAGGTCAGAACGTACCAGGTCAGCGGCAGCGTGACGACGACGATCGGAACGCCGACCGCGAGCCACTGTGCGAAGGAGATCTCGACGCCGACGAGCCGATCGAGAAAGGCCACGGCGACGACGTTAGGTGGGGTCCCGATCAGCGTCCCGACACCGCCGACACTTGCCGCGTACGCCGTCCCCAGCAACGTCGCGACTCGCATGTTCGAGACACCGTCGTCGGTCGCTTCCCGACCGACAACCTCCGCGAGGACACCGAGTGCGACCGGCGTCATCATCGCCGTCGTCGCGGTGTTCGAGACCCACATCGAGAGCCCCGCCGTCGCTATCATGATCGCCAGAATGAGCAGTCGAGGGGATCGGCCGAGTCGGTTGATGAGATAGAGCGCGAGTCGCCGATCGATGTTGTGTGTCTGCAGCGTCTCGGCGAGCATGAACCCCGCGATAAACAGGAAGATCAGCGGGTCCGCAAAGCCGGACAGTGCGGCCTGCATCTCGTCGTAGACGCCAAACACCGTCAGTGCGACCGGGATGAGCAGCGCAGTCACGGGGAGCGGAAGCGCCGTCGTCACCCACAGTGTCGCGGCCAACACCATCGTCGCCAGGGCGTACTGTCCGGCCAGAGCGAGCCCCGACGGCGTCGGGACGGCGGCGACGACGGCGGTCAGCGTGACCGCAACGACGAGAGCGCCAGCGGTTCGACGTGGCGTCTGCAGGCCGCCCCAGGTCATCGCCGTCTCCCCCGGAGTTGGTTCGGTGTCATGTTAGAAGTGCTCGACTAGCACGCAGACCTGTTCGTCGTCCAGTTCGTCCCGGTAGAGGCTGAACAGCTCCCCCAGCCGTGCCTCCGAGAGGCCCCGTGTGTCGCTTTCCAGCATCGAGATGTGCGCTTGCATGATGTCCTCCACCTCCGACTCAACCTCCCGCTGTCCGAACCCGGCCGCGACCCGCAACAACCGCCACGCGGTCGGCGAGATGTCACGTACGTCGATGTCGTCGGCCACGCTCACACCCATCCGTCGGTGGTTTCGACCATCACGCGGGTCATCATAATTGTTGGGCTCACCTCGTCAGGTGAACGTCCAGAACGACGTTGTGCTCGTGCGGTGCGTACGAGCGGACCGTATGGCGCGTCTCGACGCTGACATCGTATGTCGGTTGTGCCGCGTCCCTGATCGCCCGCTCGCCCGGTCCGTACGGGTCGTCCTCGTGTTGGATGTCGTAATAGTGGAGCCAGCAGTCCTCGCCGGCGAGTGTGACGGCTGTCTCCAGGAACTCGTCGGCGCTGTGGGGGAGGTTCATCACGATCCGGTCGGCCCATCCCTCGTACGCTGTCGCGGCGTCCCGGACGTCGCCACTGATCGCTGTGACCCGTTCCTCGACACCGTTCCGGCGTGCGTTCTCCCGGAGGTACTCGATCGCCGTCTCGTTGATGTCCGTCCCCACACAGACTGCGCCCCGTCGCGCGAACGGGATCACGAACGGACCGACACCGGCGAACATATCGAAGGCGTGTTCGTCCGACCGGACCTGTTCGACGACCCGGTGGCGCTCGGTGGCCAGCCGGGGGGAGAAATACACCTCGGCCAGATCGAGCAGGAACTCCGAGCCGTACTCCCGGTGGAGCACCTCCGTGTTCTCGCCGGCCAGGAGATCCCAGTCCCTGACCCGTTGTGTTCCCTTGATCTTCGAAGCACGGTTGAGGACTGTCGTCACGGGGAGATCGGATTCGATGATCGCGTCAGCGATTTCCCGTGCTCGGTCGGGGTCGTCCTCGTCGACGATGACGGTCTCCCCGATCCGTTCGTAGCTGGGGTCGAACGACAGCAGGTCGGCCGGCATCGTCTGTCCCTCGCGGGCCGGCGTGTCGAACTCGACGACAGTGAACGCGTCGGGGACCGCCTCCGGGTCGGTCACCGGGATGTACAGTGAGCCGTCCTGAACGGTGATGTCGTAGCCGTCGTCGACGAGTCCGGCTTCGGCCAGCCGGCCGCGGGTGGCCTCACCGTCCTCGCGTGCCACGCGAACGCAGGGAACGCCCATACAACCGTTCGCCGGCCGTCTGCGGTAAGCCTGACGCTTCGCGCCCTTTATCCACTCCCACGACCGAGTGGCGATATGCTCACCTTCGTCGGCCTCGGGCTCTACGACGAGCGCTCTGTCACACTGGCCGGTCGGGACGCGATCGAGGCGGCCGACCGCGTGTTCGCGGAGTTCTACACCAGTCGGCTCGTGGGAACCGACCTCGAATCCCTGGAAGCCGCCCACGGTACCGACATCGAAGTCCGTGACCGCGCCGGCGTCGAACGGGACCCCGAACCGGTCCTGGCCGCCGCCGAGACCGAAACTGTCGTCTTCCTGACCGCGGGCGATACGATGGTCTCGACGACACACACCGATCTGCGCCTCCGGGCCGAACGACGCGGAATCGAGACAGGCGTGATCCACGGGACGACGGCCCAGACCGCCGCCGGGTCGCTGACCGGACTCCAGAACTACCGCTTCGGGAAGGCCACGACCCTCCCGTTCGAGGACGCCCACGGCGGTGACGGCGTCCCCGACAGCGTGGTCTCGACGATCGAAGCCAACCAGGCCCGCGACCTGCATACGCTGGTCTACCTCGATATCAAGGTCGACGATCCCCACTGGGACGACAGCGACGACACCTACATGACCGCGGACCACGCCGCCGAACTGCTCGCCGATCGCTTCCCCGATCAACTCGGTGTCGTCGTCGCCCGCGCCGGAAGCCTGGACCCGACCGTCGTCGCCGACACGCTCACAACGCTCTCCGAACGGGAATTCGGGGCACCGCTGCACCTGCTCGTCGTTCCGGCCGATCTCCACCCGGTCGAGGAAGACGCGCTAACCGAACTCGCCGGGCTCCCTGCTGCTCGTTAGTCGTCACCGGGCGTCGCGCTCGTCTCGGCGTCGGGCGTGTGAAACGCCGCTTCGAGATCGTACTCGTTGCCGGTCAGCATGAACAGCAGGTCCTCGACCAGTACCGTCATCTCCGGAAGCTCCCGTACCAGTATCCACGTGAGCCCGACGAGGACGACGACCGAGCCGACCTGTGCGAGAATCCGATCCGCGAGATAGTACGACACCATCCGTGGGTCCGAGATCCCGAACAGCGACATGATGGGACCCTCGAAGACCTGCATCCGCTGGAGGCCAAACGCGATGGCGATGAATACGTTCCGGAACAGGTTCAGGACGTAGATCACCGCCGCCGTCGCCGCCAGCGCCCTGAGCTTGCGCCGCCACGGCGCCGACACCGCCAGGATGGCACCGGCGAAGATCGAGATACTCCCGATCCCGGTACAGGCAAGCAGGATATTGTAGGTGACCGGCCCCTCCTCGTGGTCGAACCAGAACGTGCTCTCGTAGGGGTACTGCTTGGTGACGATCTCGATCCCGTTGTGTGAGAAGCCGTCGACGACGACGGGATCGACGCCCAAAAGCGCCATCAGAAAGCCGGTCTGGTCGGTGACAACCTCGACCAGGAACTGCCGTAGCGGCTCGATCGTGAGGAAGGGGACGTAGACGATCCCCATCGTCCCGATCGCCCGGGTCAAGACAAACAGCGAGTCCCGTCCGTTCCACAACAGATAGCCGGCATACAGCGACAGCGGGACCGCGGCCACGCTGCCGATCCCCTCGACGAAGCTCTTCTGTGTCAGGACGAAATGGGGGATCAACACGAGCCAGAACGCGCCGAACAGTCCCCACCCCGTGACTGCCGTGATTCGAGCCCACTGCTCGTCTCTGTGGTGGAGGAGCGCACTCCCGAGAAAGCTCGCGAGAACGAGCCACATCAGCGGCTCCGAGAGAACGAGCGGGTCAAACGACAGTCCAGCGAACGTGACACGGGACTGCAGGACTGTCGCCATCATTGGCCGTATATTGGCAAATCCGGCGTATATGCTTTGTCGTTACGCCCGCGTGCATCGGTCAAGCGATACCGACGGCGACAGCTGTCGCTACCGGGCTAGCGCATAAAAAAGGCGAGTTTCAGGGACCGGAGGTACTCCGGTTAGTTGTTACGGCGGACTGCGAGCAGCGCCGCGGCGACCAGCGCGACCAGAGCGATCACGGCGGTGAAGCCGGGACCGTCTCCGGACGTGGTGGTCGGTTCGTCAGTCGGCGTGCTCGGGTCAGTCGGCTCCTCGGTCGGCGTCGGCGTCGGCGTTGCCGTCGGTTCGTCCGTCGGCGTCGGCGTCGGCGTCGGCGTCGAGGTGACGACCGTCACGTTCGCGCTGTCGGTCACTGCCGAGCCGTCCTCGGTGTAGGGACCGTCAGCACCCGGGAAGTCGTACTCCTCGTTTCCGTTGGTGTCGAGGTGCGGCATCGCGATCGCCGTGAAGTCCTCTTCCTGGGCGTCCACGGAGACCTCGATGTCCTCGTGACTGCCGGAGTCGAGGTAGTCGGAGTTCCCGATGACACTGTCCTCGACTTCGCCGTCGAGGAGCGTGCCGTCGTGGATGACGACGAAGCCACCGTCGGACAGCGACGCGCTGTCAACCGTGACCGTCTCGCCGTCGGATTCCTGGTCGCTGATATTGACGGACGCAACCGGTGCGGCTGCGACGCGACCGTCAATCTCTTCGCCCAGTTCGTCACCGCTCAGGCGAACCTGACCAGTGAAGTTGGCGCCGGGCTGCTCGTCGCTGAAGTCAGCCGTGGCCGTGAAGGTACCGTCCGGCTGGACGATCGCGGTCGGCTGCTTCAGGAACGGAGCGCTGGAGTCGGAACTCCGGAGGAACACCGTAAGTTCCGTGCCAGGTGCGACGACACTCTCGCCGGAGATGTTCTGGCCTTCAGCAGCGCGAACAACGACATCGTCGTCGTTGTTCAGGCTGGTACCGTCGTCACGGTCAAGAACATCGAAGGTACCGTTGACATCCTGCGCTTCGTCGTCAGTACCCAGTTCAGTGTAGTCGTCGCCGGCAACACTGAAGTTGGTCGTGTACGCGTCACCGTCTTCGGCACCCTCGTCGAGGAGCGCCTGACTGTCGACGGCAACGAACTGCGTGTTGTTGTCCTCGTCGACAAGGACGTGGACGTTGCTGGTGCCGAGGTCGTCGATGGAGATGTCGGACTCCTCAACGTTAGCGCCGGGGTCCTCGTCCTCGAAGAGGAACGAGATGTGGCCCGTGTCCTCGTCCTGGAAGTTCTCCGTGTGCGCCTGCAGCGCTTCGGTCTCGGAGAGATCGTTCACTTCCGAGTGGTACGTGTACAGACCTTCGAGGCCGGAGGCCTCGACCTGAGCGACGAGCGTGTCCTGCGTCGCGAGCTCTTCGGACTGCGTCAGCTCGCCGTCCTGGATCAGCTGGTAGACATCGCCGACCTCGTCGTTGTCGAGGTCTTCGATGTCACTGAAGCTGTCTTCCGGAGCGACCCAGTTCTGCAGGTTCTCGGTCGACCGGTCCTGCAGGGAGATCGTTCCGACATCCTGCTCGTTGTCGCCGGTGACATCGGCGTCGTTCTCACCGGTGACGTTCATCTCGTAGTCCGTGGAGTCGAGGAGATCCTCTCCGACTTCACGGTCGGTGTCGACGAAGCCACCGTTCCGCTCGATGACTTCCAGTTCGTCGTCGTCGTCAGCGACGGTGACGACGCCGGGGTTGATCTCGTCCATCGGGACCGCGCCCGCGGAGTAGCTGTTGAACTGAACAGTGACCTGCCCGTCGTCACTGTCGTCCGTCAGGTTCAGCAGCAGGTTGTAGTTGTCGTCGGACTCGTCACCGATGTTCAGCATCGCGGTGTCGGTGTTTTCGAGGTTGACCGTGACGTTCACAACGTCACCGCGTTCCTCGATGAAGACACCGTCGGCTTCGAAGCCGGCTTCAGCGTCGCCAGCTTCGACGACTTCGAATTCGTCGCTGTTCGCGCTGACCTGCGTGTTGACGTCGGAGACTTCGACGGTGTAATTTCCGGTGTCGACTTCACCGAAGTCGATCTCGGCCTCACCGTCGTTGTCGATCGTGACCGTTCGCTCGACTTCCTCGTCACCGTTGGAGTCGAGGAGATCGGCGTCGACCTCGCGGTCGATGTCGTTGGACTCAACAGTCGCGGTCACGTTCTCGTCGTCCTCGAACGTGTCCTCGTCAGCCTCGACCGAGAGGCCGAGGTCTTCGAGCTGCAGCGAGCTGTTGGTGCCCGCGTTGTCGTTCTCGACGTTGTAGTCGCCAACGTCGCGGTTGTCGGTGTCGAAGACGTAGACCTGGCTGTTCGCGCCAGTACCACGCGTGGCGGAGAACGTCAGGTCATCGTCGCCGTCCGTGTTGATCTGGAACTGGTCACCGACGTTGCCCTCGAACGTGACGTTGGAGCCCTGGTAGGCTTCAACGTCGTCGTTCGTGAGCGTGTTGACCGTCGCCGGTGCGAACTTCGCTTCCTGCGTGACTTCGTCGAGGCTGTTACCGTCCGTGTCTTCGTAGCCGGAGACGGTGACCTCGTCGATGCGGTTGTAGGTCCGGTCAGTGTCCACCACTACGCGCCCGTTATCGGGCGACTGGATCTGCGAGTCGTCGACGGAGATGTCGTCGTCGTTGCTGAGGTGGATCGTGACTTCAGGGTTGTCCTCGAAGACGTCCTCGTTGAACGCCAGTTCAAGGATGGTACCCTCTTGGGAGTCGACGTAGTGCGTTGCTTTGCGCAGCTCGGGTGCTCCGGGCTCGGAGCCGCCCTCATTCGGCGGTTCGGTTCCAGCTTCTTCGATCGTGACCGAGGAGGTCACGGTCGATTCGCTTTCCGAGCCGACGAAGCCAGCGACCTCGATCGGTCCACTGTCACCAGTCGATGCGTCGTCCGCAACCTGGTAGGTGACTGTCGTCGTGAAGGAGTCACCCGCGGCGAGCTGGCTGGTGTAGAAGATACCGGTATCTCCTTCACCGAAGCCGCCGGTCTGGCCGTCACCAGAGGCCGATGCCACGGTGACGCCGTCCGGGAGGCCCCGGATTTCAAGCCCGCTAGCGGATGCAGCCTCGTCTCCATCGTTCGTCAGTGTATACGTCACGTCGAATGTCGATCCCTGCGTCGCCGTCCCCGGGTCGGATGCCGACAGATCGGCCTGCGGGGCTGCAGCAACAGGCATCGACAGGGCAACGACGGACAGCACCATAAGCGCTGCCAGGCCCAGTGCCTTTACTGAATTGTGGTTACGTGTCATGTGTTGTTGTGTCTATTTCGATTGGTTAGTTCTGATTGAATGCTTCGATGACGGCGAGGACATCCTGGAAGCCAACAGGCTGACCGCCGATCTGCGAGCCGTCGTTGCTCGCCTGGATCGCTGCGATGACTTCCTGGAATTCGATTGTTCCGTCATTGTCGGTGTCGAACCGATCAACGTTAGTCGGCGGAGTAGACTCTGCGCTGACCGTCAGCGTCGCGCTCTGACTGTCATCGGCCGTAGAGACAGTCAGATCGTACTCACCGGCCGCGAGATCGCTGGTGTCACCCACGAGGGTGACCGTAGCGTTCTCGCCGGAGGCCACTGAGATAGTAGTATTCGCAACGACAGTCCCATCAACAACCAGGTCGACCTGCTGATCGGCCTGGAAGTTGCCGCCAGTGTTCTGGATCGTCGCCGTGACCGTCGTGTTCTCGCCTTCCGAGATCGTCTGATCAGTCACGCCCGAGATCTGCAGTTCCGCCGGATCCGCGACAATCGGGATCACGACGTTTGCAGTTGCAGTCGTGTTGGGCTGCACGCTCGGAAGCGCGTCGTTCGAGACACTCCCCTTCTGGAAGTCACCGTACTGGACGGCACCAACACGGTATCGGGTCGTCGCATCCACGATTCCACCAGTCTCTAGAGCAGGCACGGGATCGAAGGTGTACGACGCTTCGCCCTGTGTGTCCTGGTTCGCACGCTGATACAGCTTGTACTCACCGTTCGCGTTGAGCGATGGGAACGCACTGAAGTCGTAGGAACGGAGGTCGCCTGCCGTCGTGGTGTTCTTGTTGACGGTGTCGAAGTCGTTACTGGTAGCGTTGTACGTCAGCAGGAGGACATCGAACTCGTCGCTGTCCTCGTCGACGGCGTCACCGTATGCCGGTGTGCCGGGAGTTGCCGACGTGTTCGGCGTGATCACGATGCGGTCGTCGAAGTCGTCAGTACCGAGGATGATCTCCTCAGTCCACACAGCGGAGTTCGGTAGCGGCGTGTCCTCGGAGTCAGTCACGATCCCGGAGATGGACGCACTACCGAAGTTCTTGACACCGACGAACGTGACGTTCGAGGTGTCCTCGACCGAGGTGTCCGCGTCGAGCACAGCACGCTTTTGCGTGTTGATCGTTTCAGCTCCCTGGTCGCTCTGGTACCAGACCTGTGCCTGGCCATCGGAACCAGTGTAGAGCGTTGCGGTGTTGTTCTCGTTGTCGATGGAGACGTAGTCGCCACCTGCGATGTTGACGAATTCACCATCCACAACCTCGGAGTCGAAGGTCACGGTCGTGGTCGCGTTGACGAGTTCACCTTCGGCAGTCGTGTTGACGTTGAAGACGTCGATCGTCTGTCCGTCACGTGGGACTTCCTGGTAGAACGGGTCACTCGAATTGTCGAACTCGACCGTTTCCGCGGTGGAGTTCTCCTTCGTACCGACCTGCGTGATGTCGACACCATCAGGCTGGACCGGTACCGGTTCGAGGTAGAAGTCGTTCGAACCCTGCGTCTCGGAGAAGGTCAGCTGACCGTCCTCTTGCAGTTCGACGTCAGCGAAGTCCGTCGAGTAGGACGGTGCGTCAGCGATTGCGACGTACTGGATACCACTCTGGTAGTTGGTCGGGATCTCGCTGAGCACGTAGTCACCGTCTTCGTTCGTCCCTTCCGTCGGGACGCCGAAGGAGTTGGTGAAGCCTTCCGTGTCTGCGAGGTTCGCACCGGACGACTCGGAGTCCTCGACGGCCTGCTCGAGCGTCAGGTTAGCCGACGGGCTGAACTCGACAGCAGTTCCGGTTCCGAGATCAGCATCGGTCACCGGACCGGCACCAGTGACGTTGACGAACGCTTCGTTCTCTTCGTCGAGAGCGAGCGTGTCGTCGACGTCACCGTCGAAGTCGCTGGCGTTGGCTGCATCGTAGGAGACCTGAGCGTAGTAGTTCTCAGGCGCGAGGCGGGTGTGCTTGAACGTGATGAGGCCGTCGTTGTCTTGATCGATCAGTGCGTAACCGCCGCCGACTGCAGCGTCGGTCTCGTTCAGCTGGTCGACCAGCGTCACGGCATCAGAGTCACCGGAATCTGCCTCGGTGTTCGCGACCCGGATGTCGTACTCGTCAGGCGAGATAACGCCGCCCTCGGAGTCGTTCAGACGAATGAAGACCGTATCGTCATCCGTGTCACCGTTCTGGTCGATATTGTCCAGGTCGATGGTAGTCGTTACAGAGTTCGTGTTGTAGTCGGAGGAGCGGACGAGCCACACCGAGCCGCCCTCGATGCCTTCGGTCGTGTCCTGTCCGACCACGGAGCCGTAGAGGTTGCCCTCACCCGACTGCGGGATGAAGGAACCGGATGCGGTCTCCTCAAGGTTCTCGGTCGGTTCCGAGAAGGTGAACTCGACGGTCTGGACCGTATCGGACGAGATGTTGAATCGGGCCGTCCCGTTCTCGTCGGTCGTTTCGGTCTGGTCACCGTCTTCGTAGGTTAGGTCAGTGCCGTCGTCGGCAACGTTGACGGTTGCGCCCTCGTAGGGCTCGCCGTTGAGGTCACCGAGAACGGTAACTTCGTACTGAACCTGGTCCTGCCCGTTGGCAGTAGCCTCGCCGCGGATGACCTCAACGTTGAGCTCACCCGGGCTGATGACCCGTTCGAGACGCAGCGTTCGGGAGTCCGTACGCTGGTCGGGATCGAACAGGCTGAGTTGCGTGCTGCGCGACGTGAAGTTCTCGTCGTCGTAGCCAGCAACAGCGACGTAATCCTGGCTACCGGGGGTTCCGGTTTCGCTCGGACCGACCGCTAGGTCGCTGAACTGAGCGAAGCCCTGACTGTCGGTTTCGTCGACACGGATCGGGGCCGTAGTGGTAGCATCGACAGAGCCACCCCAGTCGCCTGCCCGGTACAGCGCGACGTTAGTCGGCGGGGCGACAGCGTTACTCTGCTGGTCGATGACCTCGATGTTGATCTCACCGTTGGAGTCGGTACCGACCGTGAGATCTGCCGTTTGGGTGTCCGTGTCATCCGAGGTGCTTGCGGTGATGCCGTGCGTGTACTCGTTGGTAGTACCGGCATCAGAGCCAGGGAGGTCTTCAGTGTTGAGGGTGAAGGAGACTTCCTGGGTCTCACCAGCGCCCAGCGTAATTGTCTGGGTGGTGGTGCCGGCTGCGTCAGTGGTGCCGTCTGCCTCGTAGCTGACATCAGCGTCAACCTCGGAATCACCGGTGTTGGTGACGTTGGCCGTCACGGTGATTTCCTGCCCGTGTGCCGCGACGCGCGGAGCGTCGAGGGCTGAGACGTTGACGCCGGTTCCGTCACCCACTTGCAGGGAGACACCCGTCGAAGTCCCATCGGAGGAATCGGGGTTGACGGAGTAAGTACCGCCGTACGTCCCGTCCGTGTCTGGGGCGTTGTAGTTCTCAGCCGTGAACCGGATGACGTCGCCATCTTCCGGACTGAAGCTATTGCTGAGGTCGGCTGTGACGGAGCCAGTACTGGTTGAAAGCTGGTCTCGGGTTTCGACAACCGTACCGTCTCGGACCAGTTCAACCGTGTAGTCGTCGCTTTGATCCGAGAACCCATCGTCAGCTGCAGGGTCATCGAACTCAAGCTGGACTGAGTCTATACTATCTGGATCTGTACCGTCTTCATAGGTCAATTCCGTTGTCAGCACCTGGGTATTCCCCGAGGTTGACAGACTGGAATTGCCTGACTCCGCGGCGGCTACTCCTCCTGAGAACGCGACGGCCCCTCCGAATACGGAGAAGACCATCAGCGCCGCGAGGAATAGACTGCGGAGCTTTTCGTTTGTGTTTGTCATGTTTGGTTATGTGCTATCTGGGTCGGCGACGGGAGCTTTCCTCGATCGCAGACGCGACCCGCGTACCGGTCTGAACGATCGTACTCACTGCCATCACCATGGGTAGGGGTACGGTCTAAACCAACGTTGGATGTTATAAATGCTTTGTGGTCAGTGAACCGGGATGAGAGAGTGTAACACACCGGAAAACGGGCAGTAGAGGCGATACGACTGCGTTCAGCGTCGGTTCGGTTTTGTATCAGCCGCGTGTCATCGCTTCGTCAGACACCTGTAGAAAAAGTATAAATTTCGGTCCGCTAGTGGTACTTTGCCCGACCTAATTGGGACTCAGTTGGTAACGACCTCGATCTCGTGGCCGTCGAGGTCTTTGGTGAACGCGTATCGGTCGTCACAACTCGCCGGGTCGCGGTAGTCCTCGGCGTGGCGGTCCACGAGTGTCCCCCACGTCTCGTGGAGGTCGTCGGTCCGGACCGCGAGGTGTCCCCAGGCGTCGCCCAACTCGTAGGACCGCCCGTCGTAGTTGTAGGTCAACTCGACCGACATCGCCTCCGGCGGTGCGTCGCTGGGCTCGACGAAGTACAGCGCGAAGTCGTCGAACTCCTCCCGCCGGGTGAGATCGTAGTCCAGTTTGCGGACGTACCAGCCGATCGCCTCGTCGGCGTCCTCGACGCGGAGCATCGTGTGGTCCAGGGACCACTTCGCCCCGTGGTCGCGCTCGACGATCTCGACCTCGTGGCCGTCGGGATCTTTGACGAAGGCGTAGGAGCCACCACAGGAGTCCGGATCGCGGTAGTCCTCCGCGCCGGCGTCCATCAGTTCCTCGTAGGCCTCGTAGACATCCTCACAGCGGACGGCGATGTGTCCCCAGGCGTCGCCCATCGTGTACGTGCGCCCGTCGTGGTTGTACGTCAGCTCCAGCAGCGCCCCCTGATCGTGGACATCCTCGGGGCCGAGGAAGACGTTCGTGAACGTCTCGGCCTCCCAGCGGCCCTTCTCCTCGTAGTCGAGGTACGTCTGGTACCAGTCGAGTGCGGCGTCCAGATCCTCGACGCGCATCATCGTATGATCCAGTGTCAGCATATCCGGATCGAAGGCCGGCGGGGCGAAAAGACTACCGGGAGCGGCCACCGCTATCAGGGGCGACGAGCGGCCAGTAGTACCACCAGACGACGGCCAACAACAGAACGGTCCCGACCGGAAGCGCGACGTAGCCGATCCGCCGGTTGAATCCCAGAAACACGCTCACCTGTGTGAGTCCGGCACCGACGAGTGCGAGTGCAGTGATCCGCTCGTCCTCGCGCCAGACGACACCCGACACCGCGCTCGCGAGCGCGAGGAGATAGAGGACAACGCCGCTCCGCCAGGCTTCGATGAACGCAGGGAGCCCCTGGGTGAACCGGTAGAAGTAGTCGTAGATCGAGACCACGGCCAGCGGGTTCGTGTTGAACAGCCCGAAGGTGAACAGCACCGTCAACTCACCGCCGATAACCAGAACCGTCCACGGGAGAACCCCGACGGCGAGGACGGCGATCAGGCGTCGACGCGGACCCTGTCCCATACCGGTAGCCAGTGGTGGAGCGGTATATCACTCACGGACGCGCGCTCGCGGGTGCACGCGGAACTGAAATCATGAAGTTAATCGGCTACTCACTTCCTGGCGATGATCCGAAGCACGTCCTCGTCGGCGAGTTCGTGGTCGCGGCCGACCTGTTGTTCGTCGTGTTTCGCACTGGGACCGGAGACACGGGCGAAGCGGAACCGGTCGTCGAAACTCCCACCCAACTTCTCGCAGGCCGCACCGACGGTATCGCCCTCACGAAGGATCAGCGGCTCCTCGTAGTCGACGCCGCGGCCGGGTTTGTCCATGTAGATCCGTATCAGACCCAGCTCCTCCCAGATCCGTTCGGTGAGTCCGTCGAGTCCCCGCTTCTCCTCGGCGCTGATGAAGATCGCATCGTCGGGGTCGATGTCGCGGTCCTCCAGTTCGCTCTCGACCGTCGGGAGGTAGTCGGGCTCGATGAGATCGGCCTTGTTCACGACGGTGATCGAGGGGAGATAGACGCGGTTGTCCATCACACCATCGATCAGCCGGTCGAGATCGACCTGCTCACCGATCGTCACGTCGGCGTTGACGTAGCCGTGTTCGCGCAACACGGACTTGATCGTCTCCTCGTCGAGGTCCAGATCGACCGAACTGTTGACGCTGAGCCCGTCCTTGGCTTTCTTGCGAATGGTGACCCGTGGGGGGTCCCGGTCGAGACGGATCTTGTTCTTGTAGAGTTCCTCGGAGAGTCGGTCGTACTGGTCGATCTCGAAGACGGAGACCATGAAGACGATGAGATCCGCGGTCCGAACCACGGAGAGGACCTCCTGTCCGCCACCACGGCCGCCGGCGGCCCCCTCGATCAGCCCCGGCACGTCGAGGATCTGGATGTTGGCGCCCTTGTGTTTGAGCATGCCCGGGTACACGTCCAGGGTCGTGAACTCGTAGGCACCCGTCTCGGAGTCGGCGTTCGTCAGCGCGTTCAACAGCGTCGATTTCCCGACACTGGGAAAGCCCACGAGCGCGACGGTCGCGTCCCCGTGTTTCTCGACGCCGTAGCCGCCACCGCCGCCGGAGGAGGACTGCTGTTGTTCGAGCTTCTCCTTTTTTTCGGCGAGTTTCGACTTCAACCGGCCGATGTGTGCCTCCGTGGACTTGTTGTAGGGCGTACTGGCGATTTCGTCCTCCAGTTCCTGGATCTCCTCTTCGAGCCCCATCGTGTGTACGTCGGCCCCTCACACCGAATAAGACTTTCTTCCCTGGGTCGCGACGCGTGGGGACAGCAGACTATCCCGAACAATCACACATGTAATTCGATACACCTATACGGCACCCACCATCAAAAATCGACAATGGGAGACGCCAACCGGTTCCGCGACAGTACGCAGATCCTGTTGCCAGCGGGTGCACTGGACGGCGTCCGCGAGGAACTCGAACAACAGTTTACCCTCACGGTCCGGGAGGAGGGAAACCAGGTCCGGATCATCGGTTCGCCAGTCGAGATCAAAGACGCCGGCGACTTCCTCGCGATGAACGGCGTGGCCTTCGCGTGATCGCGACGCTGTGCAAGATCTAGCGGTTTGCTGGAAGCCGCCGGCACCGACGAAAACAGCCATGTGGAGCGGTCACGCGGGTGTCGGTGAAACGCAATCCTTTAAGCCGCCGGGAGAAATGGCCCATACATGGCTGGAACTATCGAAGTACTCGTTCCCGGTGGAGAGGCCAATCCCGGCCCGCCGCTCGGTCCGGAACTCGGCCCGACACCGGTGGACGTACAGGCAGTCGTCCAGGAGATCAACGACCAGACGGAAGCGTTCGACGGGACCGAGGTCCCGGTCACGATCGAATACGAGGACGATGGCTCGTTCACTATCGAAGTCGGTGTCCCGCCGACGGCCGAACTCATCAAAGACGAGGCCGGCTTCGACACCGGAAGCGGTGAACCCCACGAGGAGTTCGTCGCCGACCTCTCCGTCGATCAGATCAAGCAGATCGCGGAGCAGAAACACCCCGACCTGCTCTCGTACGACCTGACGAACGCAGCGAAGGAAGTCGTCGGGACCTGTACCTCGCTGGGCGTCACCATCGAGGGCGAGAACCCCCGCGAGTTCAAAGCGAAGATCGACGCCGGCGAGTACGACGACGTGTTCGCGGCGGAAGCGTCGGCATAACCCCGTCTGTACTGCGTTTCTTTAGGCGCGCTCCTCGGTAGCCTCGGCGCCGGGCAGCGTGATCGTGATCGCCGTTCCGCGCTGTGTCCCGGTCGCGATGGATATCTCGCCGCCGAGTGAGTCGACCAACCACTTCACGAGCCACAGCCCCAGTCCGTTCCCGTGTGAGGTCGGTGTCTCGTCGCGGGTTCCGGCGAGCAGTTCCGTTTCGAGGTCCGGAATGCCCGGGCCGTTGTCGGCGACGGTGATGGCCGCAGTGTCGGTCTGGCAGGACACGCGAAGCGTCACGCTTCGGTCCGAAGCGGGCAGGTCGTTGTGTTCGAGCGCGTTCCGTCCGAGTTCCGTGACGAGTGGGAAGAGAACCCGGGCCGCGTAGACCGGTACCGCCTCGCCGAGGTCGGTTTCGATCGCCGCCTCGGGGTACTCGTCACGGAGCGTCTCGGCGATCTCGTCGATCGCGCGTGTCGCGTCGATACGGTCGATCCCGGTTGGATTGCCGCTCCACAGTTCGTTCTGAATCGTGCGTGCGTGCTCGCTCATCTCCATGAACGACTCGGCCCTGGCCTGGATGCGTTCCGCCGAGCGCTCGACCGGCTCGGGGACGTCCTCGGTGTCGAGAATCCGCTCGGCGGACAACAGGATCACCGACATGTCGTTCCGGAGGTTGTGGCGGAACACGCGATTGAACACGAGCATCTGGGATGTCCGGCGGTCCAGTGTCGCGGCCAGTTCGCTGAACCGATGGGAGATCCGTTGCCACTCCGTCGTCGTCCCCAAATCGACGGTCGTCCCGTAGTTCCCCGACTCAAGCGCGTCGAAACCAGCGACGAGTTCGTCGATCTGTCGGATCGTCAACCGCGATGCCCAGATTCCCAGGACGGCAACGGCAAACAGTGTCAGGGCGAGCGCACCGAACTGGTAGCTGCTCGCCCGCCGGATCGGTTGTGCGACGGCCGCCCTGTCGACGGCGACGGTAACCGTCCAGCCAGTCTGATCGACGGGGGCGGTCGCAGTGAACCGCTCACCGCTCGGGGGCGGGTCCGAGTAGAGTCGTGTGTCGTCGGCCGAGCGGACGGTCAACGCCTGTTCCGGGGGCAGTAGCGTCGTCGAGGACTCGAAGAAGTTCGTCGCCGTGAGATGGAACGCGCCGTTGAGCGTCCCGACGACGTTCCCGTGTTGTCTGATCGGCGCCGAGATCGTGACGATGAAGTTCCCGCTTTCGGCTTCGAACGGGGCGCTAATGTACTGCTTCCCGTCGAGGGCTTCCTGGACGTACGGTCTGGTACTGAAGTCGGTGCCGATTAGTTCAGCCCGTTGCTCGGCGGAGAGTCCCGCCGAGTCGATCGCGACCATCGTCCCGTTTGCGGCGACGACCGACACCCCCTCGAACGCCGTCTGGCTTCGAAAGGTGGCGAGAGCGCTTCGCTGTGCAGGTGCTCCGTGGGCCGCGATGTCGTCGTTGGTGGCCCAAAGTGAGACCGTCGCCTGTTTCTCCCCCAGCCTCGTGTCGATATCGTGGGCGACCGTCTCTGCAGACGTGTTGAGCCTCGTCCGCTCCTGTTGTGTGACCTCCTGTTTGTGGAGGGAAAACCCGGCAAAGACGACCCCGGAGAGGACAAGCGCGACTGCGGCGAGCGTCAGGAAAAACGTCGTCCGCAGGTGCATTGTCGTGTAGTGAGGCCATTGTGGCATAAATGGACCGGGAAGGTGGGTTCGACGCTTTTAAGTGTCGCATTGGCATCTACTCGGACGAGACAGGCATCCGCCTGTTTCACTGACCCGTAGAAGCCACTTGGCGTACTACGGAGGTGAACAATGGCAGATCAAGAAATAGAGCAAGCAGTCTCTCGCGCACTCGAGGACGCACCCCAGCGGAATTTCCGTGAAACGGTGGACCTCGCGATCAACCTGCGCGACCTAGATCTTAACGACCCGTCGAACCGCGTCGACGAGTCCGTCGTTCTGCCTTCCGGCACCGGTCAGGAGACCACGATTGTGGTCTTCGCCGAGGGTGAGACAGCCCTTCGTGCCGAGGAGGCAGCCGACGACGTACTCGACCACGACGATCTCGAAGAGCTTGGCGACGACGACGACGCCGCCAAGGACCTCGCCGATGACACCGACTTCTTCATCGCGGAGAAGGGACTCATGCAGGACATCGGCCGATACCTCGGGACCGTCCTGGGCCCACGCGGGAAGATGCCGGAACCGCTCGATCCCGACGACGACGTCGTCGAGGTCATCAACCGCATGAAAAACACCGTCCAGCTGCGCAGCGGGGAGCGGCGAACGTTCCACACGCGCGTCGGTGCACAGGACATGTCCGCCGAGGACATCGCCGACAACATCGACGTTATCCTGCGCCGTCTGCACGCGGACCTCGAAAAGGGGCCGATGAACATCGACACGGTCTTCGTCAAGACCACGATGGGCCCCGCCGTGGAGGTGGCCTGAGATGAGCGCCGAAGGAGAGCGAAAGACCGAGACGATCCCGCAGTGGAAACAGGACGAGGTCGACGACATCGTCGGGATGATCGAATCCTACGAGAGCGTCGGCGTCGTCAACATCGCGGGGATTCCGTCCCGCCAGCTCCAGGACATGCGTCGTGACCTGCACGGCACCGCGGAGCTTCGGGTCGCCCGGAACACGCTCCTCTCGCGTGCGGTCGAGGAGGTCGACGACGGTCTCGAACAGCTCACCGACTACGTGGCCGGACAGGTCGGTCTCATCGGGACGAACGACAACCCGTTCTCGCTGTTCCAGTCCCTCGAAGCGTCGAAGACGCCCGCACCGATCGGTGCCGGCGAGATCGCGCCCAACGACATCGTGATCCCCGAAGGGGACACGGGCGTCGATCCGGGGCCGTTCGTCGGTGAACTCCAGAGTGTCGGTGCCGACGCACGCATCCAGGAAGGATCGATCCAGGTCCTCTCGGACTCGACCGTGCTCGACGCCGGCGAGGAGGTCTCCCAGGAGCTCGCGAACGTGCTGAACGAGCTCGGGATCGAGCCCAAGGAAGTCGGGCTCGATCTCCGTGCGGTGTTCGCCGACGGCGTCCTGTTCGAACCCGACGAACTCGAACTGGACATCGAGGCCTACGAGAGCGACATCAAGGCGGCCGCCAGGCAGGCGTTCAACCTCTCGGTCAACGCCGAGTACCCGACCGCGACGACGGCCCCGACGCTGCTGCAGTCGGCCCGCGCCGACGCCAAGAGCCTCGCGCTCCAGGCAGCCATCGAGGACCCCGAGGTCGTCCCCGACCTCGTGAGCAAGGCCGACGCACAGGTCCGCTCGCTCGCCGCGCAGATCGACGATCCGGAGGCGCTGCCCGAGGAACTCCAGGACGTGGAGGCCGAGGCAGCCACAGAGGAACCGGCTGACGACCAAGACGACACCGCATCCGACGAGCCCGCCGACGAGGACGACGCGGCCGAGGAGGCCGAGGACGACGACGATGACGACGAAGACGCCGGCGACGCGCTCGGAGCGATGTTCTAACTCACAACGACAACAATGGAATACGTTTACGCTGCACTCATCCTGAACGAATCGGGCGAAGAGATCAACCAGAGCAACCTCACCGACGTGCTCGAAGCCGCCGGTGTCGACGTCGAGGAATCCCGCGTCAAGGCACTCATCGCCGCGCTGGAAGACGTCGACATCGAGGAGGCCGTCGAGCAGGCGTCGGCCGCACCGGTCCCGGCAAGCGGTGGCGCCGCGGCACCCGCTGCTGACGACACCGACGACGACGCCGACGACGGTGGCGACGAGGCCGAAGAAGCTGCCGACGAGGGCGGCGACGACGGTGACGACGACGAGGACGACGAGGCCAGCGGCGAAGGTCTCGGCGAACTCTTCGGCTAAGTCGACGACGACACACACCTTTCTTTGCGCGACGCGACCGGGTAGCGACGGCGTTCCCGACACCGGGCCGCCCTGACGTTCAAGTACCGGCACGGGGCCAGGCCCGGGCGTGTTCGGGCTTCCCGCCGTCGGGCTGTCGACACCGACCCTGCCGTTGCTCGTCGCCATCGTGGCCGGGGTCGGCCTCGGAACCGTCAGCGGCCTCGTCCCGGGGCTACACGCCAACACGTTCGCCCTGTTGCTGGCAGCGATCGCGGGAGCGGTACCCGGCTCGGCGGTCGCCGTCGGCGCGGCGATGCTGGCCGCCGGGGTGACACACACCTTCCTCGATATCGTCCCGGCGCTGGCACTTGGCGTCCCCGATCCGGCGATGGCGGCCAACGCCCTTCCCGGACACCGGCTGGTCATCCAGGGTCGCGGACGGGAGGCGCTGCGGCTCTCGGCGCTGGGCAGCGGGCTGGCCGTAGCGTTTGCAGTGCCACTCGCCATCCCAGTGACGCTCGTGATGCAGCGGGCGTACCCGCTCGTCGCGGAACGGCTCCCGCTGGTGCTGGGCGTTATCGCGGCACTGCTGGTCGTGACCGAACAGGACCGGCGGGCAGCGGTCGGCGCCTGTTGTTCGCTCGCCGCGAGCGGCGCGCTGGGCGTCTGGCTGCTCGATGCGTCCGTCTCGGCGGTGCTCCCGGTCGCGGACGTGCTCGTCCCGCTGTTCTCGGGGCTGTTCGGTGCGCCGGTGTTGCTCTCGGCCATCGACGGGGACGGTGTCCCGCCACAGTCGGGGACCACGGTGACCGTCCCGCGGAACACGGTAGCACGGCTGGCGGCCGTCGGGACCCTCTGTGGCGCCGTCGTCGGCTATCTCCCGGGCGTCTCCAGCGCCGTCGCGGCGACCCTGGCACTCGGACTGACGAGCGGGCGTGGCCCGCGGGCGTTCACCGTGACGACCAGCGGTGTCAACACGGCGACGGCCGTCTTCGCCCTGTTCGCCCTCGTCGCGCTCGGGACTCCCAGAACCGGCGTGCTGGTCGCACTCGACCAGGTCGGTCCGCCGCTGGCGCTGCCCTGGCTGCTCACGGCCGTCGCCGTCGCCGCGCTTTCCGGTGCCGTCCTCGTCCCCCTCCTCGGGGACCGCTACCTGCGGACGGTCGGCCGGCTCGATCCGGCCGTCCTCTCGGTGTCGGTACTCGTCGGCCTGCTCGTGCTGTCGTACGTCTTCGCCGGTGGGGTCGGCGTCGGCGCGTTCGGGCTAGCCACGGCGGTCGGTCACCTCCCGCCGTATTTCGGCGCCCGCCGCGCGACGCTCATGGGGGTGTTGCTCGTCCCGCTGGCGTTATAAGTAGCCCCGCTGGCGGAAGTGGGCGAGCATGACGACGACGATGAACACCATGCCGACCATCGTCGCCGGGTAACCGAACGTCCAGCTCAGTTCGGGCATGTTGTACGGGCTGTCGGCGAAGTTCATCCCGTAGACCCCGACGACGAACGTCAGCGGGATGAAGATCGTCGCGACCACCGTCAACACCTTCATCACCTCGTTGGTCGACTGCGAGAGCGTGTTGAGGTAGATGTCCCGGGCACCGGCGACCAGGTCCCGGTAGGTCTCGGTGAGGTCGACGACCTGGACGAGATGGTCGTAGACGTCACGGAAGTACTTCTCCGTCTCCTGCTGGATCTGGTCCGGATCACCGCGGGCCAGGACTCCCACGGCCTCCCGTGTCGGCCACGCGACCTTCCGGAACGAGAGGAGGTCCCGGCGGACATCATTGATCTTCTCTAAGGTCTCGATCTCCGTCGAGACAGTCACCTCCTCCTCGATCTCCTCGATATCGGTCTCGATGCCGTCCAGCAGATCGAAGTAGCCGTCGACGATGACATCGACGACCCGGTAGGCGGTGAAATCCGGCCCGCGGTGGAGGAGTCGTTCGTCGCCACGGCTGACCGCATCGAGGACCCGCTGGACCGGCTGGGCCGGCCCCGTCGCGACGGTGACGACCCAATCGCTCCCGATGAAGATCCCGACGGGACTGGTCGCGACCTCCTTCTCGAAAGTCGTCTCGCCGGGGGTAAGCGTCGCAGTCTTCAGCAACACGAAGGTGTAGGTCGGGAACTCCTCGGTCTTGGCCCGGACCTGACTCTGGATGTCCTCGATGGTGAGCGGGTGCAGATCGAACGCCGACCGGACGCTGTCGAGTTCCTCGACCGTCGCCTCGGCGGCGTGAACCCAGGTCGTCCCAGTCGCTTGTCGCGCCGCCGTGAGGTCGTCGTACTCGACGGGCTGGCCGTCGGCGTAGACGACCGCGGAGATCACGCTTCCTCCTCGCGCGAGACTCTACCGACCGAGAGGACCGTGAGCCCGACCATGACGGCAGTTATCGAGAACGCACGGCCGGGGTAGGGGACGACCACGCCTGCGGCGTATCCGGCGGCTCCCGCGAGCGTCAGCACTGTCCCGGCGATGGCGGCGGGATGCATGGGCCACACCTCGCGCCGCCCGTAAAAAAACGTACCCCCGGCACGGAAAGCCAACAGTCTGTAACAGGCGTCCATCGGTCCCGGACACGATGAGAAACCACCTACAGTCGCTTACAGCCGGTAGGTCGGTCCGTCGTCGGTGTCCTGAACTTCCACACCGATTGCTTCGAGTTCATCACGGAGTTCGTCGGCGCGCTCGTAGTTGCCGGCCGCCCGCTCCTGTTCGCGGACGTTCAAGACGAGTTCCACGAGGTCGCCGGCGACAGTGACCTCGCTGTCCTGCTCGGTCCCGAACCCGAGTCCAAGCACCTCGCCGCCGAACGTCTCGAAGGCCGCGATAGCCTGCCGGAGTCCCCGGTAGTCGTATGCCTCGTGGTCGTCGACGTGGGTGTTGACCGCCGCCGTCAGGTCCAGCAGGGCAGTCGTCGCTTCCCGGGTGTTGAAGTCGTCGTTCATCGCCGTGGCGAACGCGTCGGTGGCCGTCTCGACCGCGGATCGGAGCGTCTCATCGGTGACCGTCGCGTAGGCGTCGACGCTGTCACAGGCCTCAACGGCCCGCTCGTAGCCCCGTTCCAGTCGGTCCCAGCGTTCCTGGGCCTCCGCGATGGTCTCGTCGCTGTAGGTCGCCCGCGAGGTGTACGCCGTCGACAGCAGGAAGGTCCGGAGTACGTCGGGACCGAACTCCGCGACGGCCTCGCTGACGGTGAAGTAGTTCCCCAGCGAGGAGGACATCTTCTCGTCGTCGGTCTCCAGCAGGCGGACGTGGAGCCAGTAGTTGGCGAACTGCTGGCCGGTCGCGGCCTCGCTCTGGGCGATCTCGTTCTCGTGGTGAGGGAAGACGAGGTCCTGGCCCCCGACGTGGACATCGATGGTCTCGTCGAGGTGGGTCATCGACATCGCCGAACACTCGATGTGCCAGCCGGGACGACCTTCGCCCCAGGGGGAATCCCACGTCTGGGCGGTCTCGCAGGCCTCCTCGGCGGGGTCGGCTTCGGGGTGTCGATGCTCGGCGATATCCTCGGGGCCGACGCCGCCGGCCTTCCAGAGGGCGAAATCCGCCGGGTGGCGCTTCTCGGATTCGGCGTCGGTCCCCTGTGCCTCGATGTCCTCGACGGTCTGGTTCGAGAGTTTGCCGTACGCCTCGAAACTCGTCACGTCGAAATACACGGAGCCGTTGGCCTCGTAGGCGTGGCCGCCCTCGACGAGGCGTTCGACCAGGTCGACGATCTCGGGGACGTGTTCGGAGACGCGCGGGTAGACCTCGGCCCGGTCGAGGTTCAGCGAGCGCATGTCCTCGATGACCTGCCGGACGTAGTGGCGTGCCACGTCGGCCTCGCTGTCGCCGTCCTCGCCGACCCGGGCGACGATCTTCTCGTTGATGTCGGTGAAGTTCTCGACGTGGCGGACGTCGTAGCCGACCTGCTCCAGCCAGCGACACATCACGTCGACGTGGACCCAGCCGCGGGCGTGGCCCAGGTGAGGTGGGTCCGAAGTCGTCAGCCCGCAGTAGTAGAGCAAGACAGAGTCGGGGTCCGACGGTTCGAAGCGTTCTTTCTCGCCGGTCAGCGTGTTCGTCACGCGAAGCGTCATTACCCGTGTCCACTCCGCCCGTTCGTTTCAAGCCGTCGGAACGGCTCGATTGCCCAACCGATATGTATGACATCGGCAAACAGACTGCCGTGAACCGTGGGAGAGCGTCCTCGGCAGTACTGGGGAACCTGCTGCTCGTCGTGGTCGTGATCGTCTTCGCCGCCGGGCTTTCGGTGCTCGCCTTCGACATCGGGGAGTCGATCGACAGTAGCGAGCCGACCGCGTCGGTGACGATCACCACGGCGACCGAGCCCAGTCGGAGTGCGGACTGCCACCCGACGATGGAGACGGCGTTGCTGCGGATCAGCCACGAGGCCGGGAGCACCATCCAGACCGACGAACTCCGCCTGACCGGCGCGACGCCGACCGGTGAGGGCCTCGCGTTGACCGACCGTTGTACGGGACTGGGGAGCCAGTTGAGCGCGCGGGAATCGTTCACCGTCGCCGCGATGGCCGGCGATACCGTCAGCCTCCAGTGGCAGACAGCGGGAGCAAACGCCACACTGGCCGAGTGGTCGGGTTAGCTCACGACCGCTTCGACCACTCTGAGTGCGTCCGGGCCGTCCCGCCGCCCGACGGCGACGATCAGGGAGTCCCCGTCGGCAGCCGCCACCTCGACCTCGATATCGGTCGCCCGGAGACGGCCGAGTACGTCGCCCAACAGTCGGGGAGAGACATCGCCCGTGGCGACGATGCCGGTGAGCGAGCCACCGCCAGCAGCCAGCGACCGGTCGCCAACCGTCACGAGCGGGTCCGCCCCGTCGGCCGGGCCGAGTCCACTCTGCATGGAGACGCGGGCGTCGCCGGCCGGTGGGTCGTAGTCGTCTAACTCCTCGGCGAAGCGCCGAAGCGCCGTCGCGACGGCCTCCGTCTCACCGTCGACATCGAGGGTTCGCGCGGCGGCGGTGTAGTTGACCACGCCCGCCCGGAGCGCGTCGTAGAGGAACGGCCGCGCCCTGGCTGCGTCACGTGTCTGGGCTGCGAGTGACATACCTACGTCGCCGTGCCGAACCGTCAAAAGCGTGTCTCGCCGTCGTGGCGAAGCTCCTAAGACCGGTTCGACCTAACGCAGAGCTATGAAGCCAGCGCTCGTCATCGCGGCTCACGGGTCGCATCTCAACGCCGAGTCGAGCACCCCGACGTTCAGCCACGCCGATACGATCCGGGCGACCGGCGCGTTCAGCGAGGTCCGCGAGTCCTTCTGGAAGGAGGAACCGGCCTTCCGGGAGGGGCTGCGGACCGTCGACGCCGAAGAAGTGTATCTGGTCCCGCTGTTCGTCTCGGAGGGGTATTTCACCGAGCAGGTCATCCCCCGGGAGTTCCGCCTGGAGGGGTGGGACCCCGATCTGTGGGAGTCGGACGGCACCAGTGCGAGTGACGCGAGCCTGACCGCCGGCGACACCGGGCAGACGGTCCACTACTGTGGTCCGGTCGGAACCCACGACTCGATGAGCGATGTCATCGTCCAGCGCGCCAAGTCCGTCACCGGCGACCCGGACGTGGGCGAGGGGTTCGGTCTCGCGGTGGTCGGCCACGGCACCGAGCGCAACGAGAACTCCGCGAAGGCGATCGAATACCACGCCGACCGCATCCGGGAGATGGACCGTTTCGACGAGGTGCAGGCGCTGTTCATGGACGAGGATCCCGAGGTCGACGACGTGACCGACTTCTTCGAGTCCGACGATATCGTCGTGGTCCCGCTGTTCATCGCCGACGGCTACCACACCCAGGAGGACATCCCCGAGGACATGGGGCTCTGTGAGGACTACCGCGAGGGGTACGACGTGCCGACCGAGGTCGACGGCCACGACATCTGGTACGCCGGTGCCGTCGGCACCGAACCGCTGATGGCCGACGTGGTGTTGGAGCGGGCCGCCGACGCCGGCGCGGACGTCTCGGGGGCGATCGATCAGGTCCGGGACCGGACCCGCGGTGCCGATCCCGCGACCGGAGACTGAACGGGCGCGTCGGTCGCCGGTACCGCAGTGGAACGGGCGGCTTTTTGCGATCCGCCTCCAACCCGGACGCATGGACGACACCCGCGTCGAGGCGTTTGCCGACGCCGCCGCCGACGGCGTCGACTTCGACGGCATCGAGGCGCAGGTCGAGGACGACAGCTACACGCTCTCGACGGCCGACGGGACCACTGCCGAGGGGTCGGTCGCGGCCCTCGCCGACGTGGACCCCGCCGTCGAGCGCTACGTGACGAACTGGTACTTCTGGCACGCGACGGCCCCGCAAGCCGAACCGCGGTGGGCGTTTCTCCGGTGGCTCGAAGGCGCCGACGAGCTGTCGGTCCCCGATCGATACGACCGCCTCGACGGCGGGGTGACGACGACCTGGGGGGAACTCGCCGTCACCGTCGAGCGCGATGCGGACGGCGACCGCGTCTACGACCTGCGCCACGAGGCCGACCGCGGTGTCGACGCCGACGACCTAGACAGCTACGACGACCCCGTCGCCGCCCGCGAACTGGCGAAACACGACGACCGGGACCGGTACCGGCCGCTCAAGACGGCTCCGACGCTCCACACTGGGTGGGTGTTCCCGGAACTGGACCCGGCCGCGCTGGTCGAGGCCGTTCACACGTTCTACCCGGCGACCGTCCAGAACTGGTACCGGGAACGGCAGGGTGACCTCGACGTGACCCACTGGCACGAGACCACCCAGCGCCAGACCGGGATCTACGGCGTCGTCAAGACCTGGGACCGTGGCGAAGGATACGAACACGTCAACTGGGTCGCCGAGGCCTGCTGTGACGACTCCCAGTGTCTCAAGCGCCGCGAGTGGGAGTACGACGAGGAGACCGACCTCGACGTCGACGGGGGCGACGGCGAGTTCCCCTGCCGGGAACCGTGCTCAGTCGTCATCACGGCCGCACGCCAGTGGACGAAAATCGAGTCCGAACAGCCCCGGACCTACGAGTTCGAGTTGACACCGAGCGAGAAAGAGCAGGTCGAGGAGATCATCGACGCGGTCGCCGACGGGCGGGTCGACGACATCCGCGAAGCCGACATCTACGACGGGGCGAACCGCTATCGTGCTCGATTCCTTCGTGCGAAACTGTTCGACGACGAAGGTAACTTCGACGGCGTCCCGACCGAGGACTAAGCCAGCAGGCTGTACAGCGCGACCAACACGCCCACGACGACGACCGCGGCGCCGACGAAGACGGCGGTGTTCTGGAACACGGCGACGGCACCCAGCGCAGTGAGCAACGCGACCGTCGCCAGCACCATCACCGGGAGCGTCCCGATCGAGCCCGGGAGGTCGGGGGAGTCCGGTTCGGGTTTCGGCGCCGGCGTCGAGAGGTCTTCTCCCACCTCGACGGTCTCCTCCGTCTCGTCGGGCTCGACGAGCGCGACATCGACCAGACGGGTCTGTGCGCCGTAGCCACTGACGACCTTGAGGTTCCCCCGAACCGACCCGTCGCCGGTCACCTCGACGCGAACGAGCCGGTCCCCCTCGCGGTCGACGTAGTGGTTCGTCGCGGCCAGCGACGCAACCGACGAGAGGTCACTGTCGAGGTGGAGATGGACGTGGGTTGGCTCGCCGTGGTTGATCAGTCGGATATCGAACCCACCCGTCGACTCGTAGTCCGTCGGGACCTCCAGCCCGTGGATCTCCTCGCGGTTGATGTGGATCGGCAACGGATCGGGCACAGTTACGACTGCGCGCGGACGCAAGAAAAAGGTTCAGGCCGGTGCTTCGTCGCGCATATCCGGCGGCAGCAGGTTCGGGATACCGTCCTCGATCGGGAACCGCTCGCCACACTCGGTACAGACCAGCGTCCCGTCCAGGATCTCTTCGCCGTCCCGCTCGTCGACATCGAGTTCGAGGTCGTGCTTGTCGAGCGGACAGCAGATGATCTCCATCAGATCCTCTTTCATGCTACCGAGTCGGTCCGGCGGCCCCAAAAGCGTGCCGCTACCCCGACGACCGCGGGCTTTTTGTCGCCGGGCCAGCCCTCACAACGTATGAGCGAGACGCTCTACGACCGACTCGGCGGTGCCGATGGGATCGAAGCCGTCGTCGAGGACTTCTACGACCGGGTGCTCGACGACGACTCGCTCGTCGAGTACTTCGAGGACACCGACATGGCTGAACTCCGCGAGCACCAGCGGGAGTTCATCACGATGGTAACCGGCGGCCCGACCGAGTACGACGGCGCGGACATGCGAACCGCACACGCGCACCTCGACCTCGACGGGGCCGACTTCGCGGCTGTCGCCGGCCACCTCGACGACGCGCTGGCGGCAGCGGGCGCGGCGGACGGGGACAGAGAGGCGGTGCTATCGGCGGTCGCCGACCTCGAAGACGACGTGTTGAACCGCTGAGAATCAGAAGGGGTGTTCGCGGACGATGGTCTCGCCACGGCCGGGGCCGACACCGATCGCGTACACCGGCGTGTCGAGTTCGTCCTCGATATATTCGACGTAGCCCTTCGCGTTCTCGGGAAGCGCTTCGTACCCCTCGGCGGCGACCCCGGCCCAGTCGACCTCGGGCCACCCCTCGAAGGTCCGGAAGTTCGCCTCACAGCGACTCCATTGCTCGGTAGTGGCGGGCATCGCGGCGAGTTCCTCGCCGTCGAGCGTGTACGTATGCCCGACCTTCACTTCGTCCAGTCCGGCGAGTAC
This sequence comes from Haloarcula montana, assembly GCF_035666295.1. Classification (NCBI taxonomy): domain Archaea; kingdom Methanobacteriati; phylum Methanobacteriota; class Halobacteria; order Halobacteriales; family Haloarculaceae; genus Haloarcula; species Haloarcula montana. Next base: position 2,417,328 of record NZ_CP142027.1, on the reverse strand, counting down.
GTCCAGGTGGTTGAGTGCGAGCCCGGTGAACCCGGAGACCCGGGTCGAGTGGCGCAACATCGGCACGTCGAGCCAGCCGACACGGCGCGGTCGGCCGGTGACGGTGCCGTACTCGCCGCCCTCCTCGCGGATGTAGGTCGCTAGCTCCTCGTTCTCGCCCTCGCCCTGTTCGTCGTAGCCGGGCGTGTCGCCGGCGACACCGCCCAGTTCAGTCGGAAGCGGGCCGCTCCCGACACGAGTGAGGTAGGCCTTGACGATACCGATGACTTCGCCGCTACCGACGACACCGGGGCTCAGGCCCGTCCCGGTCGCCGCGCCGCCCGCGGTCGGGTTCGAGGAGGTGACGTAGGGGTAGTTGCCGTGGTCGATATCGATGATCGTCCCCTGTGCGCCTTCGAGCATGACGTTCTGGCCCTCGTCTCGGGCCGCAGCGAGGAAGGCCCCGGCGTTGACAGTCATCTCTTCGGCCTCGAAGCGACGGCCGAACTCGCGGAACTCCTCGAACAGCGCGTCGACATCGAACGCGTCGGGGTCCGCTAACTCCTCGATGTCGAGCCCGTAGACGTCCTCGACGACCGCGCGTTTCTGCGGGACGACGTACTCCAGTCGTTCACGGAGCACGTCGGGGTCGAGCAGGTCGCCCACCCGAACCCCGCGTCGGCCGGCCTTGTCCTCGTAGGTCGGGCCGATCCCGCGGCCGGTCGTGCCGATCTCGTCGTCGTCTTCGCTCTTGATATCCTCCTCGATACCGTCGAGGATACGGTGGTAGGGGAGGATGACGTGAGCGCGTTCGGCGACGCGCACGTCCGGGTCGAGGCCGCGGTCCTGTAGCGTGTCGATCTCGTCGAACAGCGTCCGCGGGTTGACGACGCACCCGTTGCCGAGTACGCCGACCTTGCCGCGGATGGCTCCACTCGGCACGAGCGAGAGCTTGTACTCCTCGCCCTCGTGGACGACGGTGTGGCCGGCGTTGTCGCCGCCCTGGTAGCGCGCGACGACGTCCGCGTCGTCACCGTACAGGTCGACGATGCCGCCTTTCCCCTCGTCGCCGAGTTGCGAGCCGACGATGGTTACGGTCATCGCTCGGACGTTTTATCCTCCGTGATAAACCGATTACGGTCCCTACCGATCCGTGTGGCCCGTCCCTGGAATGGTGGCGATTCCCATGTGAACTGTTACGACGGGTTTAAGAGAGGGGCGTGTGAAGCGGAAAACCCGGCAAAGCGGGCCGTCCGAGGGTAACTTTTAAATCCCGCTACCACAAGTTAACAATTGCCATGATAGACAGGCTTGAGAAGGAAGTCGACATGCTGGAGCGCCACTTACAGGTGCTCCGGATGGTCATCGAGAACGAGCCTATCGGGATCGTGAAGATGTCCAACGAGACCGGCTACCCCCACCACAAGGTTCGCTACTCGCTGCGGGTTCTCGAAGAGGAGAACCTCATCGAACCCTCCAGTCAGGGAGCGATCACGACCGAGCAGACCGGTGAGTTCGTCGACGACTTAGACGAGAAGATCGACGAGATCATCGAGAAGCTCGAAGGGATGAAGATCGAAGACGCGGCCGAGATCGAAGGATAGCTTCGATACACGCCGAAACGCGTTCTGTACGGTTCTCGAACTACAGCTCCGGGACGGCCATATTGAACTCTCCTTCCCGCGCTTCGAGCAGACAGAGGTGGTAGCCGTCGGACCGGGAGAGGTTGACGAAACTCGCCCGCTTGCTCCTGCTGAACAGTCCGCTCGCCGTCGCTTCTTCGGCCGTTTCGAGCGCCTCGGGAGCGAAGAAGCTCTCGGTCACCAGGAACGCGGCCGCCAGCGACGAACTGGTGTTGCCGAGCCGTTCGGTGGTCGTGAGCAGATCGGTCATCTGCTCCTCGGTGGCGGGCTCCTTGCGGTCGTTGATGTTGGCGACGATGAGCGGGTTACCCATCCGGTCGCGCACGACCACGTCGTATCGCTCCTGCTCGCGGTGTTCGTCGCCGTTTTCGACGTAGGTGATCGATACCTGTCCGTTGAGTTCGACCCGGTCGATCTCCGGGAGTGCGTCGTACAGGACCTCCATCTCGGTCGCGTGACCTGTGTCACGGATCTCGTAGAGCAGTTTCGTGACGAGCCAACTGACGAACTGATACGGCAGACAGTCCGTCAGGAACTCGTGGAAGGGACGACCGTCGACGGTTACCGACTCGGCCTCGAACTGGGTGTGATACTGGATGCGGAGGTTCGCGTCGACGTCCTCGGGAGCGGCACTCCCGTCCCGTGCGTCGGCCAACGTCGGGTCGCTCTTGGAGTTGTATCTGACAAAGAGGTTCGTCCCGTCAAGTGCCTCCTCCGGAGCGAGCCGTTGACTGGGGTCGGTGCCAGTCACGTGCTCCGGAAGCTGGTTTCGCAGCGACGACACCCGGTCTTCCAGCTGTGCGACCTTCTGGTTCGCTTCACGGAGTTGTGCTTCCAGCCGCTCGCGCTCGGCCCTGAGGTCCTCGTTTTCCCCTCTGAGATCGGTGTTTTCTGCCTCCAGGTCTGCGAGCTCCGTCTCGAGCTGATCGACTGTCGCCGTCCGTTCGTCGAGTTCGGCACGCAGCTCCCTGACGCGCTCGTCGGCACGTCCCGACTGTGAAGCGTCCGGTGCCGACTGCGTCGGCTCCGTGGACGAGGCAGACGGTTCGCCGTGGGTTCCCGCAGCCCGCGTGGATGCTGACTCGGACTGTCGTGGCTGTGACTCCTGGTCGTGTCGCTGTGGGCTCTGTGTCGACTCCCGACGCTGTGTTCCTCGGGTGCCCGTCGTGTCCGATTGGTCCGTGTCCCGGTGTGGCGTCGAGCGGGCTGTCGTCTCTGCCTGCTCGTCGCCGGCTCCGGGGCCGTCCTCGTCGGGCGTCGGATCGCTTAGTTGGGTGGACCGCTCCGGGTCGAGCGACGGGATCGATCGCGTCTCGAAGTCCGGGATCGCCGTGTCGCTCTCGGAGCGGGTCGTCGACGGCTCCGACCGTTCCTGGCTTGCTTCCGGAGCGGCTGGCTCGGTGGACTGCTGTCGTGACGAGTCGGCCGGTTCGGGGTCGCTGGCCTGGGACTCCGCGGTCGTCGGGGACTGTGCCTCGTCGGACCGTGTCGATCGATCTAAACCCGTGTCCTCGGAACTCCTACGGCTGGTCGGGGTGTCGTCGAGATCCGACGACGAGTCCTCGGAGGACGGTGCCCGCTCGGTATCCGTTCGCTCCTCTCGCTCGTCGGCTGTCTCCGGGGACTCTCCTTGGCCGGCGTCGGACTGCCGCACCTCGGGTTCGTCGGAGACTGGCTCCCGACCGCCGACGCTCTTCGATCCTGGCGGGCCGCCTGTAGAACGGGAGTCTCGCTGTCCTGCATCCGAGGGCTCGTCGCTATCGGCTGTACCGGCTTCGTCTGAGTGAGTTTCCGTCCGCTCGCCAGCCGATCGAGCCCACTCGTCCGGGGACTGTTCGACCGTCGTCCGCGACTGGTCGCGTGACTCCGCGTCGGCGGTCGTCGGCGGGTCCCCGCGTGTCTCTCTCCCCTGGTCCGCGGACCGATCGGTCGTGGCACCGCTCGCGGCGTCGTCGGTCCCCTCGGAGTCGGTGTCGCTTGTCGGCCGCGGCTCCCCGCCACCGTGGGCGGTGTCGCCGCCCGGAGCCCCCTGCGTCGTCGACGATCCGGGTATCTCGATCGGCTCGATGTCGGCGGGGAACACCTCGTAGATGCCGACCTCGTCGTCGGCCTGATCGAAGGCCTCGTCACCGGTGACTAGCTGTTCGGATGTCCCGACCCAGGCGACGCTCATCGATCGCCCCTGGTGATAGACGACGTAGTAGTCCCCCGAGAGGACGTTCTCGGAGAGTTCGACGTAGCCGGTGAAGTTGCCGTCGGAGAGCGTCCCGTCGACCTCCGATATCGAGGTGTCTTCGGTGTAGTACTGCCCCTGTGACTCCTGGCCCTGTGCCTGCATCACTGCCAGCAACGGGAGGGATTCGTGGGGTGCCTCGCGGGCGGTTCCCTCGGCGTCCTCGTAGTCCTCGATGTCACCGTCGACGATCCCGATGACAGTCCCGTTGAGCATGAACAGACGGGCCGTCCCAGCGACGACGGCGCCGGAGAACTCCCGGTCGGCGAGCGTTCGGAGCCCCTCGTACCCACCGCGAACGGAGACCGGCTCCCACTCGTCGACCTGATCGACAGTACGGCTACTCATTACCCCTACCAAGCCACATTACGGACAAATAGTTTGTGCCCCCGTTCCCGGGCGGCCGTGGCGGGTTCGCTCGCGTTCCCACGCACGCGAGGTCCGATGCACATATGTCCTGTGAGCCGTAACTCCGGGTATGGACGAGGAACCAGGGTTGAGCGACCAGTATCCGACCGCGAGTCCGTGGCCGCTGTTCGTCGCGCTGGGGCTGGCGCTCTCGGAGGTCGGGGTGTTCGTCGGCCTGTTCCCGGTCGCCGTCTTCGGCCTCATCCTCTTTGGCGGGAGTGTCGCCGGTATCCTCACCGAATCAGGCTACGTCGAGCGGCCGTGGCCGACGCTGGTCGGCGTCGGCGTGATCCTCGCGGCTATCGCGGCCGCTATCGCCGTCCTCCAGCTCCCGGCCGCGGAACTGGTCGTCTCGAACATCGGCGAGGGACCGTTGTTCACCCGACTCGTCGCCGTCGTCATCGCGGGTGTCGTGATGGCTGCGATGGGCGGTGTCGGCTCGATCATGGAACAGAGCACCGTTTGAGCGAAACCAACAGTCTATTTACCGGCCTTCGCTAATCTCCATCCAGATATGGCATTGTTCGGGTTCGAAAAGGACACCCTACTCGATCTCACGGTCAACGTCATCCCGCTGGGCATCCTCGGGTTCTTCATCGTCGCGTTCGCCCTAGTGCCGGCCTTCGGCACCGACCCGGTGTTCTCGGGACTCCAGTTCGCGCTGATGATCACGATGTTCCTCCTCCTGGCGGTACTGACCTACTACGCCGGCAAGGCCGTCGAGGACGCCGAGAAGGCCGAACAGGCCGGCGAGGAAGAGGCGTAGCTCTCGGTTTCACTTCTCACACGCCCTGGTCGTCGATCTCTGCCCAGCGACGGCAGGCCGTGTCTCACGACCCCGTTCTCCCGTCCCCGTCCGGAGAGATATCGGTCCCCGTTGCCGCCCTGTCCCCGACATATTCGGGTGCTCTTTGAAAAGAATCGTCCCTTTCATTAGCACCCAGTCCTGAGGGGCCAGTATGGCAGCAGGAGATCTAGTGCTGACGGGGATGATGGCCGTCCTCCTCGTCGGCATCGCCGCGCTCTTGACGCGCATCGAAAACTGGCGCTCGTACACGCCACTGGCCGGAGGGACAGCCACCGGCGAGGATATCAGTGTCGTTCGCCGAGAGAAACCGGCCGGCATCATCCGCTGGCTGACGACAGTCGACCACAAGGATATCGGCATCCTCTACGGGCTGTTCGCGATCATCGCCTTCGCGGTCGGTGGCATCATGGCGATGCTCATCCGGCTCCAGCTCGTGACGCCGTCGGGCGCTTTGCTGGGGGCGAGCGCTTACAACTCCATCCTAACGAGTCACGGCATCACAATGCTGTTCCTGTTCGGGACGCCGATCATCGCAGCCTTCGCGAACTACTTCATCCCGCTGTTGATCGGCGCCGACGACATGGCGTTCCCGCGGATCAACGCGATCGCGTTCTGGCTGCTTCCCCCCGCTGCCTTGCTCATTTGGGCGGGCTTCTTCCTCGCGCCGGTCACCGAGAACATGATCGAACCGGCACAGACGGCCTGGACGATGTACACGCCGCTGTCGGTCGAGCAGACCAACCCCGGCGTGGACCTGATGTTGCTCGGTCTGCACCTCTCCGGGGTCGCGACGACGATGGGAGCGATCAACTTCATCGCGACCATCTTCACCGAGCGTGACGAGGACGTCTCCTGGGCGAACCTCGACATCTTCTCGTGGACGATCCTCACTCAGTCGGCGCTCATCCTGTTCGCGTTCCCGCTGCTGGGGAGCGCACTCATCATGCTCCTGCTCGATCGGAACCTCGCGACGACGTTCTTCGCCGTCGAGGGCGGTGGCCCGCTGCTGTGGCAACATCTCTTCTGGTTCTTCGGTCACCCCGAAGTGTACATCCTCGTGCTCCCGCCGATGGGACTGGTGAGTCTGATCTTGCCGAAGTTCTCGGGTCGGAAACTGTTCGGGTTCAAGTTCGTCGTCTACTCCACGCTGGCCATCGGGGTCCTCTCCTTTGGCGTCTGGGCTCACCACATGTTCTCGACCGGCATGGACCCGCGGCTGCGGGCCTCCTTCATGGCCGTCTCGCTGGCTATCGCGATTCCAAGCGCAGTCAAGACGTTCAACTGGATCACGACGATGTGGAACGGCCGTCTGCGGCTGACGGCCCCGATGCTGTTCTGTATCGGCTTCGTCTCGAACTTCATCATCGGCGGTGTCACGGGCGTCTTCCTCGCCGCAGTGCCGGTTGACCTGATCCTCCACGACACCTACTACGTCGTCGGGCACTTCCACTACGTCGTGATGGGTGCGATCGGCTTTGCGGTCTTCGCCGGAATCTACTACTGGTTCCCGATCTTCACCGGCCGGATGTACCAGCGGACCCTCGGGAAGGCACACTTCTGGCTCTCGATGGTCGGGACCAACCTGACGTTCTTCGCGATGCTGGCGCTTGGCTATCTCGGCATGCCCCGCCGGTACGCGACCTACGAGTTCAACGGTGCCATCGCACCGCTCGTGCAGGTCGAGACGTTCCACCTGCTGGCGACGGTCGGCGCGGTGATCCTGATGGTCGGACAGCTCATCTTCGTCTGGAACATCGTCCAGTCCTGGCTCGAAGGGCCGCGGGTCACCGACGGCGACCCCTGGAACCTCGAACGTGACGGCATGCTCGACCGCGAGTTCCAGTGGTTCGACGACCAGCTCGAAACGGCGATCATGGACGGCGGCCAGGAACAGGGCGACGTGCGGACTGACGGCGGCGAACCCGTCGACGACGCCGAAGAGTAAACTCGGTACTGTTTTCGCGGCGATCCGGTTCGTGTTCGCGGCGATCCGTTATCCGGCCCCGGCGACCAGGACGATCGCAGTCAGAAACATCATCACCGCGATGCCCGAGAGTACGACGAACAACAGTTCCTTCTGGGACATACCACGCCTACGGGACGGAAGTGAAAAAGGCTAATCGTCCTGGTTTCCTACACACGGGCATGACAGAGGAGCCGGCCGGCCGGTCCGGGGAACGGGTCGTCGTGTGGTTGTACGTCGCCATCGTCGCTCTGGCCGGCCTCATGGGCTTCGTCCTGGGGTCGATCCGTCCGGAGGACCTCGAACCCGAGCTGTTCGGTGTGATCGCGCTCCCGCCGACGCCGCTGGGTGTCGCCATCTACGGCGTCGTGACCATCGGGGTAGGACTGGGTGTCCTGCTGGGACTGGTCGTGTTCGTCTCCCGGCGGACGGAGACGGAGGTCCGTGACACCGGTCCGCGTCAGTAGCTTTAATTCGACGGACAGGGTAGTTGCGAGTAACGCCCTGTCGGTATGACCCTCCTACAGCTCCACGACCTGACCAAACAGTTCGACGACGTGACCGCCGTCGACGACCTCACCCTCTCGGTCGACGACGGCGAAGTGTACGGCTTTCTCGGCCCCAACGGTGCGGGGAAATCGACGACGATCAACATGCTCCTGGGGTTCATGCGGCCCACCAGCGGGACCGTCTCCGTGTTCGATCTAGACGCACAGGAACACAGCGTCGCGATCCGACAGGAGACCGGGACGCTGCTGGAAGGCTACGGCGTCTACGAACAGCTCACCCCCTACGAGCACCTGAACCAAGCGATACGGACCAAGGAAGCGACCGACGACCCGGAACGGTTGCTCGACAGAGTCGAACTGGAGGTCGAGGCCCGCGACCGCCCGGCGGGCGACCTCTCGAAGGGACTCCGCCAGCGCCTGGCGCTGGCGATGGCACTCGTCGGCGACCCACGGCTGCTCGTGCTTGACGAACCGACGACCGGCCTGGACCCCAACGGCGCCCGGATGTTGCGCCGGGTCGTCCGCGAGGAGGCCGACCGCGGCGCGACCGTGCTGTTCTCCAGTCACATCATGGCACAGGTCGAGGCCGTCGCCGACCGCGTCGGAATCCTCCAGCACGGCCGGCTCGTCCAGGAAGGTCCCGTCTCCCAGCTCCGGCAGGAACTCGACGCGGACACGACGCTGAGTATCTACGTCGAAGCGACCCCCCAGGAGTTGGTCGACGATCTCCGGGCGATCGACGGCGTCTCGGCGGTGACCGCCGGCGAGGGAGAACTGACCGTCACCTGCAGCGGCGGCCAGACGAAGGTCTCGGTGCTGGACCGCGTGGCCCGTGGCGGTGTCGGGTTCGACGACTTCGCCGTCAGGGAGCCCTCGCTGGGAGACGTCTTCTCGGCGGCCACGGAGGGGTCGGCGTGACCTGGCGCGACGTGGCCCGCGGGGATCTGTTGCACCTGCGGCGCTCGAAGATGGGGTGGACGGTCGCGGGACTGATGCTGCTGTCGACTGTCGGCGTCGCCGTGACAGCGTTTCTCATGACGCTGGGCGGGGGCTCGATCCCCGAGGTGCGGGTCGTCCTGCTGTTCATCGCGGCGATCCAGGTCGTCTTGCTCCCGCTGGTGGCGCTGGTCGGGAGCTACGGTGCCATCGTCACCGAGCGCAAGACCGGGAGCGTCCGGTTCCTGTTGGGACTGCCCAACTCCCGGTTCGACGCCTACCTCGGGAAGCTCCTCAGCCGGACGCTACTGGTCGCAGCGCCCTTTACCGTCTGTCTGACCGCTGCGTGGCTGTTCTCGGTCGCCGTCTTCGACGGGCTCGAACTCGTCGGATTCCTCGCCGTGTTGGGCTGGTCACTGGTCTACACCGTCATCGCCGTCGGGATCGGTCTGACGATCTCGGCGAGCGTCAAAACCGAGACCCGAGCCGTCGCCGGTATCGCCGCGAGCATGCTGCTGTTCGGAATCCTCTGGCCACTGGCACAGCACTTCGCGCTGATTATCCACCCGACCGAGTTCCTGGAGTACCCCCGGCCGCCGAAGCCGTCCTGGTACTACGCGATCGGGCAGTTGAACCCCGGCGTGGCCTACACACGGCTCGTGTTCGGGACGTTCGGCGAAGGGACGGTCATCCCGCTCGCGGCTCCGAACGAGCCGCTCGGATACGCGACGACGACAGCGCTGTTCGCGGTGCTGGCCCTGGTAGGATGGTTGGTCGTCGCCCCCTGGCTGGGCTACTCGCTGTTCCGATCGGTCGACCTGCCCTGATCACTCCTGTTGGAGCCGGTGGGTCGTCTCGACGAGCGGGTGATGGGCGTAGTCGACCACGTCGATGTCGTCGATCCGCTCTAGTCCGGACTCGGCGGCCGTTTCTGCCATCCCCAGCGAAACTGGTTCACCGAGGACGATGACGTAGGCGTCCATCTCCTCGATACCGGCCCGCTGGGCGGCTTTCACACGGTGGTGTCCGTCCGCCAGCAGGAGTTGGCCGTGGTTGTCGATGACGACGAGTGGTTCCGCCAGCCCGCGTTCCAGTTCGTACTTTCTGCCTTCGAGTTCGTCGGCGTACACCGTCGTCTGTGTGGGAGTCAGATCGGCGAGGGAAACCTCGCGGCGTTCCTCGTGGGCGTCGACGCCGTGGATTCGTTCGAGGGTCTGTGTGAGGTTGTCGACCTTGTCGGGAGTCGCCCGCTCGATCTGTGAGCGGACCACGTCGGCGTTCGAGATGATCCCGACCAGGTGGCCGGCGTCGTCGACGACGGGGAGTTTCTGGAGTCCCGACCGGAGGATCACGCGCGCCGCGTCCTGGATCGCCATGTCTGGATGTGCGACGACGATGTCCTCGCTCATCACGCGGAACATCGGCTCGTACTCCTCGGCGAGCAGGAGGTCCCTGGCGCTGACGAACCCCTCGACGCGGCGACCGTCGGTGACCGGGAACCCGCTGAACCCGTCGCTCTCGGCGATCCGCCGGGAGACAGTCTCGACGGTATCGTCTAACTCGACCGTCGAGACATCACGTGTCATGTACTCCCGGACGGTGGGCTTACCGGAGTTTCCCATTCACCGGACGCTAGCCACGCGTGGACTAAAACTCTCGCCTACGCGGAGTCGGTCCCGGAGGTCGCGTCCACGTCGTCACCGGTCGAGTCATCTCCCTCCGACGATTCGGCGAGCGGGCCGACGACCGCCTCCGGGCCGTACGCCGAATCGCCGTAGACTGTCCCGAGCAACCGATGCGAGCGGGACTCGATGGCATCGAGAAAGCGATCGGTGACGACCGAGGTGACGATGTCGTGGAGCGATTCCTCGCGGTCGTCGATCGAATCCAACACGCCCAACGCGATCTGTGCGCCGGCCATGTCGGCGTGGCCGCCGGCGGAGCCGATCTGGCCGAACGCGTCCCGGAGCACTTCCCCGAGATCGATGTCGGCTCCCCGAGCGCGTGCGGAGGCGTAGATGGTGCCATCGAGGACGCCGTAAACGAGTGTCGCGTGGACGTCTTCCATATCCAGTAGCCGATCGGCAGCCTGGGCCAACGCGTCCCGATCGGAGAGTTTACCCACACAGCTTAACAGGACCGACCCCTCCATCGTCCGGTTGCTGATCGCGCGGGCGATCACCGAGAACGTCTCGGCGCTGACGCTGGGGTCCTCGATCCGTTGCAGGACATCCATATCGGTTCGCGAAACGAGATGTGCCGCCGCCTCGAAATCCACAGCGGAGACTTCCCGCTGGAAGTCCTTGGTATCGACCCGGATTCCGAACAGAAGCCCCGTCGCGACTGCTTCCGGAATCTCGACGCCGAACTGCCGGAGATAGTCCACGAGGAGCGTACTGGTCGCGCCGACTCCGCTCCGGAGGTCGACGAACCGGGCTTCCACGGGGGCTCGCGGTGGATGGTGGTCGATCACGATGTCGATATCTAGGTCCGACGGGAGCTGATCGTTGACACCGGGTCGGGAGTGATCGACCAGTGCGAAGCCCTCGAAGGCGTCGAGAGCAGCCGGCTCGTCGGGATCGAGTTCGACGAGATCGTAGTCGAGTAAGTTGACGAACGCGCGGTTCTCCTGGTGGGAGATCGATCCGTAGTAGCACAACGTGGTCTCACAGCCCGCCCGCTCGGCGAGCAGCCCCAGCGCGACGGCGCTGGCGATCGCGTCCGGGTCCGGGTTGTCGTGGGTGACGATCGCCATCGTCTCCAGGTCACGGAGGACACGCTGGAGCTGTCGGACCCGCGAACTCTCACCGCCGACGACCTGTGTGAGCCGGTCGGTGATCGCGGCGGCCGGATCGACGACCCGATCTGCGACCGACGAGAGTTCGCGTAGCTGTGCCGCCGTGGGATCGGCTCCCGCGTACGCCAGTACGAACGCGGCCGGGAACCGCTCGGCTGCTGCGATCGTCGCCGCGAGGTTCCGAGCCGGATCGTCGCTGGTAACTGCGACGGTATCGGGATCGATGTCCAGTCCGTCCAGCACCGACCGATCGGTCGGGTCCTGGATCTCGACTGCGATCCCGTCCTCCCGGAGTGCCGACGCCTGGTGGTCGTTGTCGGTAACGACAATTAACTCGTCACTGTCGGATCGAATCTCCGCGAGAAGTGGGAGACCGATCGACCCAGAGCCCAACACCAGCCGAGAACGCATAGCAGTCTGTCAGCACCGGAGCGTCTAAAAACCCGCTATGTCGATCACTTCAACCGTTCCTGGAGGAACGAGGGGTGTGCGGCCGTGACACCGTCGATACTGAGAATCTCGTCCTCGATAGCGGCAGCCAGCGAGTCCCCGTCGCTCGCGCGGAGTTCCGCCATCAGCATGTGGTCCCCGCTTGAGGTGTATAGCTCCTCCAAGCCGGGGATCTCTTTGAGTTGCCGAGTCGCCTCGACGTAGCAGTCGCTGGCGACGTCGATCCCCACCATCGCGATCGACTGCCCGGCGAGTTTCTTCGGGTCGATGTCCGCCGAATAGCCGACGATCACGCCCTCTTCTTCGAGTTTCTTGATATACTTTCGCACAGTGGGCTTCGAAACGTCTGCCCGTTGTGCGATCTCGGCGTAGGAGGCCTGTGCGTCGTCCTCCAGAACCGAGAGGATTCGACGCTCCGTAGACTCAGCGCTCATAGATTATTGTTTCGGGTGCATAAAAAAATATCTTCCGAACCACAAACCCGAATTGGCCCCTGTTTGGCGGTGTCGGGAGCTTACTTGTGATGCTGGAGCAGCTTGTCGTAGGTCCGCTCCCACTCGGCGTCTTCGTCGAAGTACCGCTCGGCCAGCGGTTCGTCGGGCATCTCGCCGATCTGGCGTTTCTCCTCGCCGTAGGAGGGACGGGCGTCCTCGACGTACATACGACCGGTGAGCACCTCACCCTCGTAGAGCTTCTCCTCGGTCTGTCGCATCATCTCGGCCGCATCTTTGCGGTCCGAGACGTCGAAGTCGTAGTCGTCGGACTGCTGGACGTCCGTGTACGGGACGTAGTGTTTCGCGTCCTTGTTCCAGGTCGGACACTGGGTCAGGAAGTCGATGTGCGCGAAGCCGTCGTGCTCGATTGCTTCGGCGATGATCTCCTTTGCTTGGTTGGGGTTGACCGCCGCGGTCCGGGCGACGTAGGTCGCGCCCGCGTTGAGCGACTGGCTCAGCGGACGGATCGGCGACTTCGCCGAGCCGTGAGGTTGGGTCTTGGACTTGTGGCCCTTCGGCGAGGTCGGCGAAGTCTGGCCCTTGGTGAGCCCGAAGATCTCGTTGTTGAACACGATGTAGGTCATGTCGTGGTTCTCACGAGCCGTGTGGATCAGGTGGTTCCCACCGATCCCGTAGCCGTCGCCGTCGCCACCGGCGGCGATGACTTCCAGTTCGGGGTTGGCCAGCTTCGCGGCCCGGGCGACGGGCAGCGAGCGGCCGTGGATGGTGTGGAAGCCGTAGCTGTTGAAGTAGCTATTGAGCTTGCCGGAACAGCCGATCCCGGTAAACAGCGCGACTTCGTCGGGGTTGCGCCCGACCTCCGGCATGGCCTGTTTCAGCGCCTTGAGGACGCCGAAGTCGCCACAGCCGGGACACCAGGTCGCCTGGGGTTCGATCCCGGGTGTGAACTCGTCTCGGTCGATCTCGCGGTCGTCGCCGATTGCACTGAATGCACTCATGGTTAGTCACCTGCTGCGGGGAGGAATTTCATGTTGGAAGCGGCGAGGTCCTCGCCGTTGATACTGGATTCGAACCCGTCGACGATCTCGGCGGGTTCGAAGGGGTTGCCGTTGTACTTCAGGAGACTCGACAGCTTGTCGCCGTACTTGCCGATCTCCTTCTGGGTCAGGCCGCGGAACTGGGCCGTCGCGTTCATCTCGACGACCAGTGCCTCGTCGACGGATTCCAGCCACTCGCTGACCTCCTCGACGGGGTAGGGCATCATATCCGAGACGCCCAGGGCTTTGACGCTATGCCCGTTCTCGTTGAGCCGGTCGACGGCTTCGAAGACGGTGTCCTGCTGGCTCCCCCAGACGAGGATGCCGTAGTCGGCGTCCTCCGGGCCGTAGTAGGACTGATGGCTCGCGTTCTCGTCTAAGTCCGCACGGATGTCGTCGAGTTTGCCGAGCCGACGGTTCATCTGTGCGATGCGGTTCTGTGGGTCCTCGCTGATGTGGCCCGAGGGGTTGTGCTCGTTACCCGTCGCGAGGAAGCGCCCGTCCTTCTGGCCGGGCACCGACCGCGGGCTAACGTTCGAGCCGTCCTCCGGTTCGTGGAGGAACCGCTGGAACTTGCCCGAGGAGTGGTGGGCCGCGTCCTGGATCTCGTCTTCGGTCAGCACCGATCCGGGGTCGGCGTTTGGCTCCTCGTCGAAGTGGCTGGCCGGCAGGTTCCGGAGTTCGCCCTGGATCTTCTGGTCGTAGACGACGATCGCCGGAATCTGGTACTCGTAGGCGATCCGGAAGGCGGCCCGAGTTTGGGTGTAACACTCGCGGATGTTCGCCGGAGCGAACACGACACGGGCCGAGTCCCCCTGTGAGGTGTACAGGACGTGTTCGAGGTCGGCCTGTTCCGGTTTGGTCGGCATCCCGGTCGACGGGCCGGCACGCATCGCTTCGACCAGCACGAGCGGCGTCTCGGTCATCTCGGCCAGCCCAAGCGGTTCGGACATCAGCGCGAAGCCACCGCCGGAGGAACCGGACATGGCCTTCACGCCGGCGTGGGACGCCCCCAGCGCCAGTGCCGCCGCGGCGATCTCGTCCTCGACCTGCTCGGAGATCCCGCCGAACTCCGGCAGGTGTTGGGACATGATCGTGAAGACATCGGTCCAGGGGGTCATCGGATAGCCGGAGATGAACCGACAACCCTCGTCGAGCGCACCGTAGGAGATCGCGTTCGACCCCGAGAGGATGACCTGCTCTTCGTCGTGGGAGCTCTCGGGGACTTCGATATCGTGGTCGATGTCGCGTTCGGCTGCTGCGTCGTAGGCGTCTTGGAGGACGTTGAGGTTGGCCTCCTGCATATCCCCCGCCATGTTCTGCTTGATGAGTTCCTCGAACTCCTCGGTCCCGATGTCGAGGATCGCAGCGGTCGCACCGATCCCGGCGGTGTTGCGCATGATCTCGCGGCCGTGTTCCTTGGCGATACCACGAAGGTCCATCGGAACGACGTGCCAGCCGTTCTCCTCGGCGGCCGCTTCGAGATCGGTCTCGTCGACGTCTTCCTGGTCGAGCAGCCCCTCGTCGTACAGCAGGACGCCGCCCTCACGGAGGTCGTCGAAGTTCTCGTACAGCGGTTTCAGCTCTTCTTTGCCGTAGTAGGCTTCTTCCTGTGGGTTCCGTGCGAACGAGTCCCCCAGCGCGAGCAGGAAGTTGTAGCCGTCACCGCGTGACTGTACCGGTTCGTCTTTCGCCCGTACCTCTACGTACGTGTGGCCGCCCCGGATGCGCGACGGGTAGTGGCGATGTGTGAACACGTGAAGTCCCGATCGCATCAGGGCCTTCGCGAAGTTCTGGCTCGTCGAGTCGATCCCGTCACCGGAACCACCTGCGATTCGCCAGATTAATTCGTTATCTGTCATAGTGAAATCCTCGGCCCCAGCAGTGGTGCCGTACTCTGGTAAATGGGGGGCCGTGACTAAAGATTTTTCACTGTATTAATCCATATAAATCGTTATCGTTGGGCTCGGACCATTCAGATTCCGGATTTCAGAATTTAGACCAATCAATTGATATATGATACCACACGTCCAACCGGTGTAGCCAGTTCTGGAGAGAACTCCCCTCACTGCTCCGGTTCGCCGTGACCGCCACCGCCCGGCGTCTCGATACGGACGGTCGTCCCCGCCGAAACGTCGCGTGTGACCTTCGCCGGAACCGACTCGCCGTCGATGTAGTTGTGACCCGTTGACCCGTCCCCGCCGCCGTCGAGCCCCCAGGGAGGGTGGCGTCGCCGTTCGGTCAACAGTGAGACGGTCGCGTCGGTCTCGACGGTGAACGCGCGGACCAGTCCGTCACCGCCGCGGTGTCGGCCGGCGCCACCGCTGTCGGTCCGCAGGCTGTACTCGTCGACCCGGATCGGATAGGCCGCCTCCAGGGCCTCGACAGGGGTGTTCAGCGTGTTCGTCATCCCGACCTGGACACCCGAGAGGCCGTCGGTGTCACTGCTGGCGCCCATCCCGCCGCCGACCGTCTCGTAGTAGCTAAAGTCGGGCGCGCCGACGACGACGTTGTTCATCGTCCCCTGGCCGGCCGCCGGCACCCGTCCGGGGACCGCCTCCGCCAGCGCCCGGAAGACCACGTCGGCGATCCGCTGGCTCGTCTCGACGTTGCCACCGACGACCGCGGCCGGTGGTTCGGGGTTGACCAGCGATCCGGGCGGTGCGTGGACCGAGACGGGGTCGTAACAGCCCTCGTTGGGCGGTACGTCGGGATCGGTGACCGACCGGACGACAAAGTAGACGGCGCTCTTGGCGACCGACAGCGGCGCGTTGACGTTGCCGTCGACCTGGGGCGCAGTCCCGGCGAAGTCCACGTCCAGATGAGCCCCGTCGATTGTGACGGTAACCTCGATCGGGATGTCCGTATCGACGACGCCGTCGCCCTCCATGAGATCGCGAGCGGTGTAGGTCCCGTCCGGCATCGCCGTCAGTTCCGCCTCGACACGCTTGCGCGAGTAGTTCTGGACGGCCTCGAAGGCCCCGAGCAGGCGGCCGCCGTGGTCCGCGAGGAGGTCGCCCACACGCTCCCGTCCGCGCTGGTTCGCCCCTCGCTGGGCACGGAGGTCGGCGCGTCGCTGTGCCGGGTTGCGGACGTTCGCCAGCAACAGATCCAGGATATCCTCGCGTATCTCGCCATCGGAGAGGAGTCGCGTCGGCGGGATGCGGACGCCCTCCTGGTGGATCTCCCGGGCACCGGCCGGCATACTTCCCGGTGCCATCCCACCGACATCGGCGTGGTGTGCCCGCGAGACGGTGTAGCCGACGATATCACCGTCGTCGGTGATCGGCGAGACCAGCGTCACGTCCGGGAGGTGGGTCCCGCCCTCGAAAGGGTCGTTCAGGACGAACACGTCGCCCGGTCGTGGATCGTGTGCCAGCACCGCGTCGACGGCCTCCGGCATCGCCCCCAGGTGGACCGGGATGTGTTCGGCCTGTGCGACGAGGTCGCCGTCGGCGTCGAACAGCGCCGTCGAGCAGTCCCGGCGCTCGGTAATGTTCGGCGAGAACGCCCCGCGGATCAGGACCTGTCCCATCTCCTCGGCGACGCTTTCCAGTTGAGTCCGCAATATCTCTAGTTCTACGGCGTCGAGATCGTCGTCTGCCCTGGAGCGGTCCCCGTCTGTCATCGATCTTCCTCCATCGTGAGCGTCCCCTGGTCGTCGACGGTCAGTCGCCACGCGGGCGGGACGACGACGGTGCTCTCGCCACCCTCGACGATCGCCGGTCCCGACCTGCTGTGGCCCGAGCCGAGCGCGCCCCAGTCCAGAACTGGCGTCTCCCGGGGAGAGTCGAAACGGGCCTCCCGGCGGCCGCTGACGGGGTCGCCCTCGGCGTGGTGTCTCGCGGTCGGCATCTCGTGGGAGACGGTCGCCGTCGCTCTGAGCGTCACCAGTTCGACCGACTGTTCGGGCAGTTTGTACCCACGAGCCTGATCGTGGACAGCGTGGAACCGGGCGGCTACGCTGGCCCGATCGAACTCCTCCAGGCCGACACCGAGTTCGTAGCTCTGGCCGGCGTAGCGACAGTCCGCCCGGAACGTGACCGTCGCGGCCGTCGGGTCGCTCGTGTCCGCGAGTACCGTTGATTCGAGGTCCGCGAGCACGTCGCGGACCGCGTCCGGATCGACCGTCCCCAGTTCGGCCCGGTACGTCCGGGCAGCGTCATGGCGCTCGTCGGCAGCCAGCAGTCCGCGAGCCGAGAGGACACCACTCGCTCGGGGGACGACGACCGTCGAAACGTCGAGTCCATCGGCGAGCGCGGCGGCGTGCATCGGCCCCGCGCCGCCGAAGGCAGCAAGCGCGAACTCGCGAGGGTCGTGGCCCCGCTCGACAGTCACGCTCCGGATCGCCCGTGTCATCGCCGCGTTAGCGACCTCGTAGACACCGTGAGCGGCCTCGACCGGACCGTCCAGGGCCGCCTCCTCGGCCAGCGCTGCGAGCGCGTCGGTCGCCGCATCGACATCAAGGGTCAGGTCCTCCCCCAGTGTGGTGTCGGCCCCGAGATAGCCCAGTACCAACGCGGCGTCGGTCACCGTCGGGTCGGTCCCGCCTTTCCCGTAACAGGCCGGACCCGGCTCCGCACCGGCCGACTGGGGGCCGACCCGGAGCGCGCCGCCGGCGTCGACCCACGCGATCGATCCGCCGCCGGCCCCGACCGTCTCCACGTCGACCATCGGCACGCGGACCGGCCGGCTGCCCACGTCGGCCTCGGTCGTCCGCTCGACGGAGCCCTCCCGGACCAGTGAGACATCACTGGAGGTCCCGCCCATGTCGAAGGTGATCAGGCCGTCGACGCCGTCTGGTTCGAACGCACTGGCCCCGACGACGCCCGCCGCCGGCCCCGATAGCGCCGTCGTCACGGCGTTGTCCCGGACGGTCTCGGCGTCGGTGATCCCCCCGTTTGATTGCATGATCCGCGGGGCCGGCAGTCCGCGTTCGGTCGCACCGGCCACCAGTCGCCCGACGTAGTCGTCGATGACCGGCGTCAGGACGGCGTCGGCGACGGTCGTCGCGGTCCGCTCGTACTCGCGGAACTCCCCCAGTACCTCGTGGCTCGCCGACACAGGTACGTCCAGTTCTGTCCGCAGCGTTTCCGCCGCCGTCCGCTCGTTCTCCGGGTGTGCGTAGGCGTGGAGGAACGCGACCGCGACGGCCTCCGCCTCGATCGACTCGGCTAACGCCCGGATCTCCTCCGTGTCGATATCCCGCTCGATCCCTTCGGTCGTCGCCCGCTCGTCGACCTCGTATCGCCGCTCGGCCGGGACGAGGGGGTCGGGACGCTCGGCACGCTGGTCGTACAGCGACGGCCGATCCTGTCGGCCGATCGCCAGCGCGTCGGCGAACCCCTCGGTCGTGACAAGCGCCGTCTCTGCGCCGGTCCCCTCCAGCAACGCGTTCGTCGCGACCGTCGTCGCGTGCCGGAACTGACCCACGTCCGCCGGATCGGTGTCAGCAGCGTCCAGCGCTACGCTGATACCGTCGAGGACGCCTTCGTGTTGCGGGACCGTCGAAGGAACTTTCGCCGTCGTGAGACCGCGATCCGTGGCGAGGACGACATCGGTGAAGGTCCCGCCGACATCGACGCCCAGCCGGACCGTCTCGTTCATACCGACAGTCGAGGCTGCCGACTCTTAAAACGGTCGTGCTCGGGTCAGCCCCAGGTCCACCGGGCATCGAGGACGTACCGGTAGATGCCCGTCAGCGCGATCGCACCGCCGTTTGCGAGGAGCGGGACCGCAGCGGCCCAGTTGACGAAGGCATACAGGAGTCCGAGCTGGAGCGGGATCGCCGAGCCGCGGACCAGATTGGTCTTGCTCATCCCGACCAGATACTCCCAGCGGGACGTGTGCCTGTCGTGGCTGAACGTCCAGGCGTTGTTGAGGACGTACTGGAGCAGGATCGTGATCTCGATCGCGATAGCCGCACCCACGAGGTAGTTCAGGCCGCCGAACTCGATGAACAACCACAGCAGGACCGTCTGGATCGACGCCGCGGTAAGGCCGACGAGAAAAAACCGGATCAGCCGTGGGTTCCAGACGAGCGATCCTTCGGCGAGCGCCATCGGAGACTATTGATAGCCCAAGGCTTGTAAGCGTGCCGCTATTTCGTCGCTCTCTTCCAGTTCGTCGTCGGTCGAACCGTCGCCAAGCGCCTCGACGTGGTCCGAGACGACGGCCGAGAGGCGGTCGACGACGCCGGTGGTATCTACCCCGTCGTGTTCGGCGTCGGAGATATCGGTCTGTTCGCCGGGGTCAGTCCGACGGTCGTACAACTCGTGGTGATCCGACTCCGTGTGCTCGATGTAGGTCCAGCGCTCGTCCCGGACGCCGACGAGTAGCTCCCCGTCGTCACGGCGGCGCGGGATCGGCTGGCTCGTGACCGACTCACCCCGCACGGCGACCGAGACGACGGGACTGTCGTCGATCGGCTCGCCCTCGAAGGCAGGAACGACTGACTGGCCCGCCCACTCCGGTGCGGGGTCGACACCGAGGAGGTCACACACCGTCGGCGCAACGGTGTCGAGTCCGACCGGCTCCGTCACCCGACGGCTCGGTCCGCCGGGGACGGAGACGAAATACGGTACCTCGACGAGTTCGCGGTAGAGTTTCGGGTAGTGAGCGAGATGGCCGTGTTCGAGGAACTCCTCGCCGTGGTCGCCCGCGACGACGATGGCCGTCTCGTCGGCGACTCCCTCGGCCGCCAGCGCGTCGAGGATGCGGCTGACGCTCTCGTCGACCTGGCGAACGGTGCCGTCGTACAGCGTCCGCAGCGTCGCGAGCCGGCCCTCGTCCACGTCCCAGCCCAGCCCGGTCCGGAGGTGTGAGCCGAGCATCCGTGCGACGCCGAGTCGGTTGTCCGAGACTTCACGGAGGTGCCGTGGTGCCGGGACGTACGGCGTGTGGGTATCCATGTAATGGACCCACAGGAAGAAGCGGTCGTCCGTCCGTCCGACGAACGACTTCGCGTGGTCCTCGACATCGGTCAGCCGCGAGACATCGGCGAAGGGGCGGTCGTCATCACCGCCCCGGAGTTTCGTCGCCGCCCGCCGGAACGGTGAGAGGCCGAGTTGGACCCACGCCTGGACGGTCGGATGTGCTGCCAGGTACTTGCTGTACCCGCTACTGTCGACGAACGGTTCGAACTCGTCGAACCCGCGGTCGTACCCCCAGTGGTCGGTGAGAAAGCCGTTGGCGGCGTTGAACCCCCCCGTAGCGAACCCGGCGTCGGAGAGCCGCTCGGCCAGGGTCGGGGACGACGCGACCCCGATCGAGGGTCCCTCGTCGAACACCGGCCGTGAGCCGAGGATCGTCGGGAAGGAAAACGGCGTCCAGTTGCCGTGTGCGATGGCGTCTTCGAAGACGATGCCCTCGTCGGCCAGCCGATCGAGCGTCGGTGACGCCCCCGCGTCCAGCGCGTCCGCTCGCAGCGAGTCCACCGTGACGAGGACGACGTTCGACGGGCCTGTCATCCCTCACCGCCCCACGTCGATTGTGACGGGACGGGGACCGCTGGCGGCGGCCGCACTGTCCCGGAGAGCCGATCGTACATACCGGCACATGGGGATACACAGTACTGAACGTTCTGGTCACGGTCGCGGGCGAGC
The DNA here is from genome assembly GCF_035666295.1 of Haloarcula montana. Lineage (NCBI taxonomy): Archaea > Methanobacteriati > Methanobacteriota > Halobacteria > Halobacteriales > Haloarculaceae > Haloarcula > Haloarcula montana. The sequence goes on along the minus strand of NZ_CP142027.1, from coordinate 2,396,506 downwards.
GAGCCAGGGACGACGGTGGCGCCGGCTGTCGATCAGTCCACTCAGAGGATCGGTCCGGGGCGGAGAAACAGGAAGATCACCACGTTCACGACGAGCCCCGCCAGCATCAACACACCGGCGACAGCAAGCAGTAGCGAGCCCTGCCGGCGGTGATACGCCGACCGGACCCGGTAGCCACAGCCCAGCGCGATCAGCCCCGTCAGAAACGGGGCCACGACCAGCGAGAGGGCGGCGGAGGCGATGCCCAGCCCGTACAAGCCACCGTGACCCAACAACCCGTCTTTCGAGGGTCTAGCTGCCCGATGACGGCCGATAGCGTAGCCCAGCCCCGCCAGGACGTTCACCACCGGGAGTTCCAGGGCGACGATCAACGGCCAGGAGAGGGCACCTGTCCCCTCGCCGTCCGCGACGACGAGCGGGACGAGCGGAAATGAGAGTGCCCAGCAGGCAGCCAGCAGTTGTATCGGGGTCGCGAGGTCGAGGAGAAAGCCGACGGCGAGTCCGTCCAGCCACAGCGTCGACAGCACGGTCACGGCAACGAGCGGCGTGTCTGATCGATCTGCCATAGTGACGACTGTCGGGACTGTTTGCCCCGTTCCGATAAAAAAGCGCCCCACGATGCCGCGACACAAACGGCTAAATACGTCTTCGAAAACAACCACGTATGGTCGCGAGGGGTGTGGGACCGGTTGTCCGGGCGGCCTTCGACGCGGTGGTTCGACCCCGCCGGTTCGTCGCGTTCCAGCAGAGTGCCTACGGCGACTCGCTGACCGCGACCGCCCGACAGCTGGCGTCGCTGGTGGTCGTCTATCTCGTCAACCTCGTGTTGTACGCCCTGCCGCTGACCGTCGCCGGTGTCGGGCTTCAGCAAGCGGGGTCGCCTCCCGCTGTCTTCGTCGCGGTCGCGGCACCACTGCTCGGTGATCCGGCCGCGGGCTGGGCGATCACCGTCGCGTTCGTCCAGAACTGTGCGTTTATCACCGTCGCGACGGGGATCACGCTGTTGACCTTCCACCTGGGCGTCGTCGCGACAGGCGGGGCACGCGGCCTCGTTCAGAGTGTCCACACTGTGGTTTATACGACCAGTGCGTACCTCGTGGCGCTGTTTTCCGGCGTCTGGTATCTCACCAACACCGACGGGCTGGCAGCGGCACGCGCGCTCGTCCGGAACGTCCAGGCGGCGTTCGTCTACTGGGTCATCGACCTGTTGGGGTCGAGCCTGGAACTGCCCGGGGGCCGGCCCGATTCGCTGGTCGCCGGGCCGCTGACGACACAGGGTCGGTGGGTGCTGGCACTGCTGTGTGTCACAACGCTGTATTACCTCCTGTCGCTGTATCTCGGCGCGCGAATCAACCACCGGACCAGTAGAACCGACGCGGCGACCACGGTCGTCGCCGTGGCGCTCTCGCCGGTGCTGTACGTCGCCGGGTCGGTCGTCGCGACGACGATGGGGCTGATCTGACATGCAACGAACTGCTATCAGAACCGACGGCGGAGAACAGAGCGGGGACGGGGAGCTACTGCGGACGAACCCGACCACGAAACCGACGCTGCTCAGGCTAGCGGTGTTTCTGCTACTGGGGCTGGCAGTCGTGGTCGCCCTCCAGCAACGGCCGGAACTGCTCGGCGGTCCGGAGGTGACGAACACCGTCGGGCTCGTCGTCCTGCTCGTGACGGTGTTGGTCGCGCTCAGACTGCTGGTCCGGACTGTTGTCCTCGTCAAGACGACCTACGTCGTGACCCGCGACCGGGTCGAGCGGGAGTACCAGTTCCTCTTCCGGACCCGGACGAAGGGTGTCCGCTTCGAGCAGGTCCGGAGCCACCGGCTGAACCAGAACCGCTTCCAGAAGGCCCTGGGGTTCGGGACCATCACGATGAACCTCGGCCTCGGGAGCATCCGACTGGAGAACGTCGAGAACCCGGACCGCGTCTACAACATCGTTCGGGAGTGTGTCCGGCGGGCGTGACCGGTGTGGCCGACGGATCGGCGGGAAGCCGACACCCTGAAGCCGTTGCCAGTCCGAGCCCCGGCAGATGTCAGCCGTCCAGTTCCGCCGGTATCGCCGTGAAGACGCCGACGCCGTGTGGAAGCTCCACGAGTGGGCGATGCGGGCCGCAGGGACCGAGCCGGCAGACGTACCCGGGACCGACGACCTCAGAGACGTCGAGGGCCGGTATCTCGACACCGGCGGCGAGTTTCTGGTCGGTGTCCTCACAGGCGATTCTGCCGAGTCGGACCTCCCGCGGACGGTCGACGGTCGGGTCGCCGCCATCGGGGGCTACCTCCCCAACGAGGTCGGCCACCCCGACGAGCGGACGGTCCCCGGTGCCGCCGAACTCCACCGGATGCGGGTCGCTCCACCCTGTCAGCGCCGCGGCGTCGGCCGGGACCTCCTCCATCGACTGGAGGGCCGCGCCGCCGAGGACGGGTACGAGTTGCTCCTGGCGACGACGGCACGGCGACAGGCCGCAGCGGTCGAGTTCTACCGCGAAGAGGGGTACGAGAACGTCAGCGAATCGATCGAGGGCGAGTACGAACTCCTCCACTTCGAGAAGTCGCTGTGACGGTCAGCCCGACATCCGTTCGAGAATCGCGTCTCGGGCCTGCTGTGCGCAGTCCCGGCCATCCCGGCCGAAGTGGACCGTGTACGCGTTGACCGGGTCGCTGAACAGGCCGCCCGCGTCCGGTTCGACGCCGACGACTTCGAGTTGGACGTAGCCGATGGTGATGCCACGCTCGTGGTCGACGCCCCGGATGTCCGCCAGCGGAACCGTCGTGTCGTCGAACCGCGAGCGCTCGACGCGCTCGATCACTACCTCGTCTTCGTAGACGGCCAGTGTCCCGTCCTGGAACGAGCAGGCGACGACCGCGTCGGGGTGAGCGTCGTGGCTCCCGACGGACCCGCCGGTACCGTCGCTCTCGGTGGGTTCGTCCGGGTCGTCGCGCCACGGGAGACGGACCATATCCGCGGCTACCACACGTCGGCGCAAAAGTCTTCGGCCGGGCTCAGGTCGGATCGAACTTCTCGGCGGCGGTCTGGATCTCCGTGTCGCCCGCCGAACGCTCCGAACTCGCCAGGTGAGGACATACCAGCCACTACCGGCTCGGTGGACAAAAACCGCCCGTCGATCACAGGGACAGCGACGTGTCCCACTCGACGGTCGTGTACCCCTGTGCGGCCAGGGCCTGCTCGCGGTATCGGCCCGCAAGCAGCGTCTGCGGGAGCCGTCGGAGGGCAAACCGTCTGTCCGCCGCCCACTCGATGTCGACGGTCGTCTCGCCCTCGGTCTCGTGGATCGAGACGTCGTAGGTCGCCCACTCCTGCTCCCCGGCGGTGACCACGAGTTCGAGCGTGTCCTCGCCCGTCACTACCGTCTCGACGGTCATCGTCACCGACCGGAGTCCGAAGAGATAGGAGACATCGTAGGCGGCCCCACCGTCGATCGTCCGGACGGTGTCGGCGATCCCCCACTGGAAGGGGAACACGGGCGGTGTCGGACCGGCGAACGCCGCACGCACAGCGGCCGGTTCAGCCTCGGTCGACAGTGTGGCCGTCCCCGCAGTCCGGAACACCGGGAGCCGAAACGCTACGAGCAGGACGGCGACGACGCCAACCGCCTGGAGCAACGGCAACAGCAGCACTGCGGCGGCCCCGAGGAGGCCGACCGAGATCGCCATCACCCCACTGAGCAGGCGTTCGCGCCGGAGGTACCGATCGGCGACCGCGCGTGCGTCGCTGGGGACCGCTGGGCTATCGGTGGGAGGGCTCATGGGTCGAGATGTCAGCGTCTCCTCACCTATTTGTTGTGTTTCCAACGCCGTTGAGGTGACCACGGAGCCAGGCGACCGGCCGGAGATCGTCCGAGAGCATCAGCCGTGCGTACTGTCCCCAGAGCCATCCGATCCCATCGACGAGGTTGAGCGTCACGAACAACAGGGCGAACCCGACCAGCGACATCGCCATCGCGTCGGGAAGCGAGTCGACGGCCCACTCGCTCATCGTGAGGCCGACTTCCGCACCGACCAGGAGGTCACCCCAGGGGATATACAGCGACTGTGTGAGTCCGATCGGCTTCCCGGGAAAGATGCCGACCCGCCCCGGAGCGCTGTCGTAGTACAGCGGCGTCGCCACGAAGGTCAGGGACATCGCAAGCGAGGTGACCAGGAAGACGAACGATCCCATCCCGAACCCGAACATGCTAAACAGGTAGAGCAGTTCGGTCCAGGTAGACCGATCGACCACGAGCGCGACCACGCGTTCGCGGACCGACCCCTCCAGGAAGCCGTAGGCCGGGGCTGGAACGTCGACACCGAGGAGTGCGGTGACGAGGTGTCGCTCGACCAGTCCGAGTCCACGGGCGAGCAACAGGACGCCAACGCACAACGGGACGCCGACGAGAACGAGCACCGTCGGGACGGCCGCCGTCACGCCCGTCACCAGCACGACGAAGTAGACGATTCCCAGCGGAAAGGCGACGAAGAGATACAGTGCTCGGAGGTACGGTCGGGGACGAACGGGGGCCAGGAGGAGCGATCGGAGGGTCGGAAGGCGCTCGCGGAGCGGATGACCAGCGGACATACCGTCGCGTTGACCGTCGGTGGGGCACCGACAAAAAACATGCCGAGGACGGCGATTCTGAGACACTGGCGGGGGGTTAATATGGTCCACCCCGCAAACACGGACGATGCCCTCGGTCGTCGGCGAGGTCCGCGATGTCGACGAAGAGCTCCTCGCTTTGCTCGACGACGAGTATGCCCGGACGATACTCGTCGCGACGCGCGAGGAGGGCAAGTCCGCCCAGGCGCTGAGCGAACTCTGTGACGCCGACGACTCGACGATCTATCGCCGGATCGAGCGGTTACAGGACCGGGACCTGCTGGACGCACACCAGCAGCTCGATCCGAACGGGAACCACTACAAGACCTATTCGGCCCGACTCGAACGCGTCGAGATCGAGTTCCACGACGACGGCGTCACCATCGACGTCGATAGACGCGAACCGGCGGCCGACCGTTTCACCAGACTGTACGAGGAGTTCACGGGATGACCGCACACCCACCCACACTCCGTGTCGGGGCCGACTCCTACGCACAGGTCACGGTCGAAGGTGGCGGGACCGTCGTCGGTCTGCTCGCGATCGCGACGTTCCTCGTCGCGACGGCGCTGTCGGTACTCGTGACCTATCGGTTCGTCCAGGGGTATCGCCGGTCCCGAGCCACGCCGATCCTGTTGCTCGCGGTCGGGATGTTCCTGCTCGCGCCCGCACCGATGTTTGTCCGTTTCGTCGCCGGGAACCTCGTCGTCGTCCCCTCGACGGTCAGAGTCCTGACGACCTCCCTGCTCGAATCGGCCGGCCTGCTGACCATCCTCGTCGTCGTCTACGGAGGGAGCCGATGAGCTGGCTCGATCTGCTCGCGACGGGGAGTTCGCTCGTGACCGCAACACTGGGAACCGTCGTCGCCATCCTGGCGTTCCAGGGCTACCGGCGCAACGACAGCCCCACGATGCGAGCGCTCGCGGTCGGCATCATCGCGATCGCGGTCGTCCCGTACCTCCTCGCGTCGGTAATCGCACCGTTCGTGGCCCTCAGCGACGCACAGGCGCTGCTTGCCGCCACACTCTCACACACTATCGGACTGCTCGCGATCTACCGGACGTTCGATTCAGGATAATAAAACTACCGGCCATCTGTCCGCTCACCAGCCGGTTGACCCCTTATACCGTCTCAGGGCTCGTCCGTCGAACTGTGACGATGACGACCCGATCGATCTCAGACACGTTCGCACAGTTTGTCCGTATTCCCTTCGAGGAGACGACCTACAGACGCCTCGCATACCTCCTGCTGGCCGGTCCGCTCGGTTTCGCGTACTTCGTCGGTGCGACCACCGGCATCTCGACGGGCCTGAGCCTCTCGACGATACTGATCGGCCTCCCGATCCTCGGCCTGACGCTGCTGGCCGTGACGGGTGCGGCCTGGCTGGAGGCACATCTCTCCCGGGCGCTGTTGGACCAGGAGACGCCAGTCCCGACCGCACTGTCGACGTTCCAGCGGGGATTGGACGATCCCGAGACGGACGTACTGGCGGCCTGCAAGGCGTTTCTCGTCGACCCGACGACCTGGACGAGCCTCGTCGTCGTGCTGTTGAAGTCGGTGTTCGGCCTGGTTGCCTTCGTCGCACTCGTGGTAGCCGGTTCGGTCGTCCCCGCACTGCTTGCCGCCCCACTGCTGTACGACGATCCGACGGTCACCTATCAGGCCGGGAGTCTCACCGTCACCACCCTACCCGTAGCGCTCGGCCTGGCTGGACTCGGCGTGATCCTCGGACTGGTGGCGCTGCACGTCCTGACCGCGCTGGCCGATCTGGGCGGGTATCTGACCGACGCGCTGCTCTCGGTCGAACAGGCCGACCTCACGGAGTAACCATGGCCCAGACACACCACCCACAGACCGCTGACAGAGCCACAGGGGCGCCCGAGGAGACGATCAAGGCGACCGAACTCGTCGCGCTGCTCGACGACGACCACGCCCGCGAGATCATCACCGCGATCACCGACGAGGCGAAATCCGCCCGCGAGATCGTCAGGGAATGCAACAGCTCCCGGCCGACGGTCTACCGACGGCTCAACCGTCTTCAAGAGGCAGGGCTGGTCACCACAGAGATGCGCTACGACAGCGACGGCCACCACTGCAAGACGTTCAGACTCCGGTACGACTCCGCGTCGATCCGACTCGGTACCGACGGACTGTGTTGTACTGTCGAAACCAGTGACGCCTGATCGGTCTCCGAACTGACGCCCCTGTACCGCCGTCTCCGTTCGTCTTACAGCTCCTCACGCTCCGCATCGAAGAACTCCGAATCGGCATCGACAGCGCCGATGTCCTCGTCATCGTCCTCGTCCGTCCGAAGCTGGAGGAACGCGTCGGTCGCAACCGCGATCCCGAAGACCAGAACGACCGCGTTGACGACGACACCGACCAGTGCCCCGGCGATCGGGCTCACGAAGTTGAGTATCGTCGCCGGGATCGACGCGAGCAGCGAGATGAACCACACGAGGACCAGCAACAGGAACAGGTCGAGACGGTTGCCAGTCGCGAGTTCCCAGGACCGGGAGAGCGCGTCAATCCCCTTGTCCTCCAGCGCGATAGCCGGGCGGACGAAATAAAACGACACGGCCAGGAAGACACCCGGGAGGATCAGGAACACGAGTCCGATCCCGATAGCGATGTTGACGACCAGCCCCAGCAGGAACGCGGTCACCGTCGCCATCCCGATGTTCCGCGTCGCGGTGTCGGGGATCGTCGTTCGCTCGTCGCTGGCGATCACCCGGATGGTGACGATGCGAAGCGCCTCCGAGAGGACGGCGAGTCCGAGCGACAGTGCCGCAACCACCGGGAGCGACAACGGCAGCGAGAAGGGCATCGACTGGCCCCCGGGTGCGAAGGGGAACGGTTGGTCTCCCATCCCGGGGCCGCCGGGCATCGTCTCGAACGACGATCGGACGAACTCCAGATACGCCGTGAAAAACGATTGACCGACGACGGTGTTGACCAGACCGAAGGCGACGAACACCCCGAGCAGGAGCAGCCCGTTCCGGTCGGTGAGCCGTTCGAATCCGTTCGAGATGGCGTCGCCGATGTCGAGACTCACCGGTGGACACCTCCCGCAGCGTCGGCCTGTGCCGACGCCGTACAATCGTTGTCCGATACGAATTGGATCGAGCCGCTGGGGGGGACCATACAGGGGGACCGTCTCCCCTCGTCGTAATAAATCACTGGCTCCCGTCGGCGACGACCGGCGAGTTCATACCTCGTCGAGGGAGAACCCGTCGAAGCGTCGGACCGCGTAGCTGTAGCCACCCACGCCGATGCCGACGATGACGAGGAGATAGACGGCCCAGACGCCCGCGAGCAGGGTTGTCTCGTCGCTGTTGACCGTCAGGTCCACCAGGAAGTGCCCGCCGATCGCCGGGACCAACCCACCCAGCGAGTACCCGAACAACACGAACATCGAGGGATGTGCCCGCTCGACGTTCATGTATTCGCGGCGCTCGAAGGCTGGCACCGCGGCACCGAACCACAGCGCCGTCCCCGCCCCACAGCCGACCAACGCCAGCGCGTGTGCGGCGTGTGCGATCGCCAGTTCTCCCCCGACGGCGTAGACGTCAAGCGGGAGCCCGACAGTCAAAACGAGACCGGCACCGACTGTCGTCCCGGCGACGATTCGGCCACGGAGGAGCACCGCCGTCGATCGCGCACTCGTCAACAGGACGGGCAGTTGCTCCCGTTCGTCACCCAGCGGGTTCAGCCCGAACGTCGCCCCCGCGAGCAGGACGGCCACGACGTAGACGGTTCCTGGCCCGAGTGACACCAACAGTCCAGGGTCGGTCACGAAAGTGGCAAGGAGGCTAAACAGCCCGAACGCCACGGGAAACAGGTGGCTCAGGATCGCCGGGTTCCGCCGCGCTCGCAACAGATACCGCCAGCCGATCCGCGCCGCCGGCGTCCGATCGAACGGCCACGGGACCGTCCCGCTTCCGGCGGCGCTCCCATCGTCGTCAACGACGAGCAGTGCGTGCTCGGCACGGATCGCAACTGCCACACTGAGGGCCGCGATAGCAGCGATCCCGACCGCGACTGCAGTTCCAGTGACGGTGACAGACCCCCCCAACGGAGCCACGACGAGCCGGGCGTACGCCTGCAGCGGTGCCCCGGGGACGACGGCTGTCTCCGGATAGCCGCTCCCGGACCCCTCGACAGCGCCCCTGATGACGACCTGTGACCCGACGTACAGCGCCGCCGCAGCGATGAGCCCCAGCGTGACTCGTGTCCACCCGCCGACGCCGAGTCGGTGTCCGACGAGACGCCCCGTCGACCCGAGCGCACGGCCCCCAACCAGGGACGCAAATAAGACTGGGATCAGTCCGACGCCGACCAGTATCGGTGCCAGCAGCCCCCGAGCACCGACCGAGATCGCACCCAAGCCGACGCCACAGAACGGGACGACGAAGACGCCGACCTGGAGGAGTTCACTCCCCGCACGTCCGACGACGACCGCCCGCGGCGTCGTTGCAGTCCGGACGAGCGGCCCGACGCGGCCGAGCTCGCTCTGGCTCATCGCTGTTGCACCGCCGAGGTAGAGTCCGCCGCCCGCGACGCCGGCGACGGCTACCCCCAGGCGGCCGATCGGGGGTTCCCCCGCCCCCAGTTCCTGCCCGACAGCCATCGCCGGACCGATCAGTCCCAGCGGTGCGAGAACTCCGAACAGCACCACCAACAGGACCGTCGACAGGAGTTTCCGCGGCTGTTTCCGTATCCCGCGCACCCGACACCGGAGTTCGGTCGTTGCGAGTGCGCGCGCTGCGTGCAGTTCGTGGCGTCTCATCGGTCCGGTGCCGGCTGCTCGCTCGTCAGTTCGAGGAAGACGTCTTCGAGGCTCGCGCCGGTCGCTACGTCCGTTCCCGTGGCGCCGTCGGCCAGTTCGTCTGGCGGCCCCTCGGCGACGAGGCGTCCCTCGTGGAGGACACCGACGGTGTCGGCGATGGCTTCGACGACCGGCAGGATGTGCGTCGAGAGGAACACCGTCGTCCCACTGTCGGCCAGTTCCGCGACGAGAACCCGCAGCGTCTTCGCCGCCCGCGGGTCCAATCCGCTAGTCGGCTCGTCCAGAAAGACGACCGTCGGATCGTGCTGGACCGCCTGGACGAACGCGAGCTTCTGGGACATCCCCTTCGAATACCCCTCGATACGCTGGTCCAGATCGGGTGCGAGTCCGAGCCGCTCGACGAGTTCCAGTGCCTGATCCGCGACGGCGTCCCAGTCGAGCGAGCGTACGTCGGCCGCGAACTGGAGCTGCTCGCGTCCAGAAAGGTCGTCGTACAGCGGCGGCTCCTCCGGCAGTAATCCGATCTCGCCGACCAGCTCCGGTCGGTTCCGGCTGTCGACCCCGGCGACGCGTGCCTGTCCGCCGGTCGGTTCGACGAGCCCGGTGAGCATCTCCATCGTCGTCGTCTTCCCGGCCCCGTTGGGACCCAGGAAGCCGTATACCGTCGCCGAATCGACAGTGAGATCGAGCCCATCGACGGCCGTCGTCGAACCATACGTCTTCTGGAGGGAGTCCGTCTCGATCGCTGGAGGACCACTCATCGACAGTCCGTTCGACGGGCTGTTAGGAATGTGTGACGGTGCACGTCGAACCGATTCCGAAAGAGCGGCGAACCGCGAAGAAAGAGCGTGCGGCGTTATCCAAACATCTGGCGCATGTACGGTCAGTTAATCCTAACATATGTGCCTCTGAACAGTGAGTATGGTCGACGTCAACGAGCCCACCCGACTCCAGCAAAAACTGGACCGGCGCTGGGAGCAGCTCGACGCCGCCGACATCGACGATCGCGACCGTGAGGCCATCCGTGCCTTCGTCGAGTACCGTCGCGATGTCGAAGACAGGGCGCGGTCCACACTCACGAACGACCTCAGTCAACTGCGCTGTGCATCCGAGCGAGCCGAGACCTGGCTGGTCGACATGTCCTTCGGCGACCTCCGTCGGCTCCTGAGCACGCTCGTCACGCCAAAGCCCGAGGGCTACGGCCTCGATCCCGACGGCACCGGGATGTACGGCTACAAGCGAGCGCTCCGGGTCTTCTTCCGGTTCCTCGACGAAAGCGAAGACTGGCCCGGCTACCCCTGGCACGAAGACGTCGAACTCCCGACGTTGGAGATGTCCGGCGCCGGCTCTCGCGACGAGATGCTCTCGGGCGAAGACATCGAGGCGCTGAAAGACGCCGCCTCCTGCCCTCGCGATCGGGCGTTGATCGCCCTGTTGGCCGACATCGGCGGCCGCATCGGTATGGTCCTCTCGCTGCGACGCAAGGACATGCACCTCGACGGCGACGAGCCCTACTTCGAACCGAACGCCGACGTCGTCGACGGGCTGAAAGACCTCGATAGTACACAAATCCCCGTCCTGTACTCGCGTGCGGAAGTTCGTACCTACCTCAGGCATCACCACCCCGACAAGGGCAACCCAAACGCGCCGGTGTGGGCCCTCGAACGCGGGTACGATCACGACAACCCCCAGCAAAGCGCCGTCGGTGACGATCGCGTCCGTGACGTCCTGCAGGCGTGCGCCGAGCGCGCCGGCATCACGAAGCCGGTCAACCCCCACAACTTCCGTCGGACGGGGGCGACGCGGATGTCGAACTCCGACCGCCTCACGCCCCAGGAGATCATCCAGATCCTCGGCTGGTCGGACGACCGACCGCTGGAGGCCTACGACCAGACCACCGAGTCCGAACGCAACAGTGCCATCCACGAGGCGCTCGGGTTCAGCAGCGGCGCCGGCGGGGGCGACGAGGACGAACTCGCCTTCGAGCACGTCGTCTGCGGAAACTGTCGAGAGGAGATCGAGGCCACCGCGCAGTTCTGCCCCAACTGCGGGCACGAAACCGACGACGCCGCCCGTCAGCTGAAAGAGGACGCCAAAGACGACGTCTCCACGGATGCGATCAGTGAGTCCGACACCGACCGACGGGAGCTCAAGGGAATCGTCCGCGAGGTGATCGCCGAGGATCCCAGCCTCTTGGAGGACTGACGGCATCAGGTCTCCCCCTCCCGCTCGCGAAGATTCTCATAGACGCGCTCGTAGACCCACGCCGCGTCTCCGTCACGTTCGCGCTCAACCTCGACCAGTTCCTCCAGCTCGTCGAGGCGGTCGCGAAGCCGTTCTTCTGCCGATGGCTCTTCTGGCGTCGTTGCGCTCATGGTATCACCAGCCAGATAAACAGCAGACTCGCGATGCCGATCGCGAGCACGACGACCCCGGTCTGTTGGGGTGTCACGCTTCCTCACCTCCAGCGGGGACTGGCGCTCGCACACGCCAGACGCCACTGTCCCGCTCGATCTCGTAATCGTCGAGGTCGATGATCTCCAGGGCGTCGTGGGCTTCGTTACCGGTGATGTCGCACTCGACGGCGACATCCGCAGTACAGAACGTCGTCCGATCGGGGACACACCCCTGGATCCACTGCGCGACGCGTTCGCCCGGATCCGCGGTCGCGAAGTTGCCGACGTTGCCCTCAGTGCATCCGAGTTCGTCGGTCAGCGGCTCGATCGTCCGCCGGAGCGGCTCACCAGGATGCGCCTGACGTTCGTGGTGATCGTCGACGCCTGTCTTCTGAATCCATGGCCCCTCGCCGCAGTAGCCACACCACCACTTGAGGTCCTCGTCATCGCGTTCGAGCTCTGGTGGCTCGTCGTCGGTTTCGTCCTTCTCCTCAGCGCTGTCCTGGACGTCGTCCTCCTCGACCCCGTCCTGGACGTCGTCCTCCTCGACCCCGTCCTGGACGTCGTCCTCCTCGGCACCATCCGGGAGATCGCTGTCCTCATCCTCCTCTCCGTGGTCCGCCGACGCCGCAGGCTCCGCAGGCGGCTCTGGCGTGATGATGTAGACGGTCGTCTCGTTCGCGTTGTCGTGGTGTTCGCGGTTGACCAACAGCGGTGCCTCACTGTCGTCCAGCTGGTTGATCGCACGGCCGGCCCACGTGGCGCTGGTGTCGGTCGCGTCGGCGGCCTCGGGGCCGGTGAACCGGCGCCAGCCGTCCAGGAGCCGATCAGCAACCCAGGCCTCGACGGCCGGCTTCGACGTGAGAGCATCCTCGTCGCCGGGGCCGTCAGCGAGAGGGGCGACCATCTCTTCCTCGATCCCGGAATCCCACTCTTTCGCTTGCTCGGTGTCGTCGGTCGCCTCGTCGACCGGTTCGTGAGCCTCCTCCTTGGCTCCGGTCTGTGGCTCTTCGAGGTCAGTATCGTCTCCGTCGGTGTCAGCTTCGGGATCAGCCTCTGCTGACTCGTCGGTCTCCCTGACTGGGTCGGTGCCGTCGACGACGTCCAGCCCAAGCCGGTCGGCGTTGTACTCCACGCGCGGGAGCTCCGTTGCGCGCTCGCCCCAGTCGTCGACGAGCTGCTCGATGGCCGCCTCGATATCGTCGGCGTCGTAGCACCCGTTGGCCGTCGATCCGTCGTCGTGGACCTGATCCTGGTCGGGCAGATGGTCGACACAGAAGCGCCAGGCCAGTTCCCAGTCGTCGACGTCGACGATCTCGACCGGGTGCTCGTCGAGGCCGGCCTGTTGTGCGACCCACAGCCGCTTGTGCCCCTCGACGACCTCGAAGCCCTGGTCGCCGGGGTGGTCGAGGTCGCCGTCGACGGGCCGGACCACCGGGAACGATCCGGTCCAGCCGTTCGATCGGACCCGGGCGATATACCGGCGGTTGTCCTCGCGTTGGAACTCCCGGACGGCATACGGCGCCGACTGGATGGCGTCCAGCGAGATCGACTCGATGCGCTCGCTGTCGTCGAGGACCTCGATGCTGTCACAGTGCGAGACCAGCGTCGACCCGACGCCGCTCTTTAGCGTGACGTTGGTCGCATCCCGCAGGAGGACGTGGCGGTCGCGGTGATGGAGCCGTTCGCACCACCCGACGTAGGTCGAGCCGTCGTTGCTGACGACCCGCACGTGGGCGCCGCGGAAGTGGTCGTCCAGAGAGTCGTTGAACGGGTTACTCATGACTCGTCACCTCCAGGAGCTTGCTCGATCCGACGCTGCAACCGACTGATCGCGGCCTCGCGTTCGTCGAGGACCTCTTCCTCGCCGACGATCAGCGTCAGCTGGTCGAGCATGATCCGCGCGTCCGCGAGTTCCTCGATCAGCTGCTGTCGTGGGGAGACGTCCAGCGGGTCACCGTAGCGCGCGCTGCGAGCGATCTCGGCGGTCAGTTCCGAGAGCTCCTCGACAGCGATGACGGACTGGAGGTTGGCGCCGTAGACGTCAATGCAGTCCTGGAGCGTCTCGCGGTCGGCGATGTGGTCTTCGGTCCGGCGCTGGGAAACTTCCTCCCAGCTCTCGCCCTCCCCGTTGGGGACACCAGGGTCGTCGACGTCGTACGTGTCGCCTTGGTCGCTCATTTTACCACCGCCACATCGGGGCCGTCCTTGACGATACACGCTGAGCATTCGCCACACTTCGTCCGGTCATCGAGAGGCACGCCCTCGCGCTTCTCCCGGTCGTATGGACACCACACCTCGTCGTCGCGGATCTCGGTCGGTGACTCAACTGCCCGGTACCGCCGATCACCGTACTCGCGCTGGTCGTTGGACTGGTTGACCGTGATGTGCTCGGCGTCGGACCAGTCCAGATTCGAGCTCGCGCTGTAGAGGAAGACGTCGACGTCGGCACCGGCGTCGTCGAGCAGCTGCGCGATGCGGTCGATCTTCCGGATATCTGCCTCGTGTCGAACGTCGCCGGCCTGGGAGAACTTCAGCGCCCGTGCCTCGACCGAGTGCTTCCGATCGACGATCGCGAGGAACGCCTCGGCGAAGGTCCGTGCGTCCAGGCAGTCCCAGAGATACTCCTGCCGACGAAAGTACGCCAGCACGTAATCGTACCGCTTCTCGTCGACGACGGCATAGCACTCGTTGCCGTCGACCTGACAGCGCTCGGTCCAGCGGTTGGGGCAGTCGTGAGCGGCGCCGAGGTTGAAGATCCCGACGTACTTGCTGACCTTGCTGTTGTTCCCCCACTGGATGTAGTCGTTCAGCAGGAACGACCAGTCGCGGATGTCGTCGCAGTCTTTCATCCGGGACTGCAGGTCGTCGATCCCGTCGATCTCCGTGACCGGCGGGCCGACACGGCTCGGAATCATCGTCGCGCGTTCGCGTTGCTTACTCGCCATGGTCCCCTCCCAGGAAACAGTCTGAACAGGGCAGTCCGTGCTCGTCGGGACAGTCCCGCGAGCCGTTGGGGCACAGCCCCTGATCGCCGACCCCGCGGAGCTGCTGGACCGCGTGGACGGCACGGCCGCCGTCGGTCTGTGCTTGCTTGCTCGCCGCATCACCGAGCGCGTCGGCGAACGCACGAATCGTGTCACGCTTGTTGTCCGGGAGCCGCTCGAAGACCTCGTCGACGCGCAGACCAGCGTTGATCGTCCGGACGAGGTGGCGCGACGTCGTCACGCCGAACCCGAAGTCGGTACTGCCACCCTCCCCGTCTGCGATGTGAATCGAGAGGATGACGTCATCCTCGTCGAGGAGATGCTCGCCGCCGTCGGTCAGGACCTTCTGGCCCTGGTCGCCGGCGGGGTTGGCCTCGCATGGCTCGTACCCCTCAAGCGTCTCGTAGGCACGCTTGCGACGGCTCGGGTGTGGCGGCAACGGCGCGGCAAAGGTACTGGTCTCGTCCTTGCACCGCTCGCCGTGGACGGCCTCGCACTCCGGACAGGCGACGGCGACCTCGGGTTCGTGGCCGAACCACACCTCCTCGCAGTTGACACACACGGTCACCGGGCCTTGGTTGCCGTCCGAGATCCGAGCCCACTGGTGGGCGTCGACGACGATGTCCGGATCGTCGACGTCGGCGTGGGTGTTGCACACCGGGAGGTCGTTGCTCTGGTAGGCGTTGTACGAACAGGGCTTGCCCGTCCCCGTGAGCGCGAGACAGTCGGCGTCGACGTCAGCGCCGTGGATGACAGCGTTGTAGTCCCACTCGCAGAGTTCCGGAACGTGAGGACCACCGTCCGTCGCGACGCGATCCACATCGACGTCGTGCATCTCCTTGGCCTCGTGACGTTCAGCAAGGTCGCTGGCCTCGAGGAGGTCTTCGGCGGGCTCCCTCCAGGCACAATCCTCGCAGTCTGCGATGGCCGTCACGCCCCGTCACCCCCCAGCCGATCGGATTCCTCGCGATGGATCAGCTGCGGAGCGCCGCCCAGCAGATCCCGGGCCTTCGCGGCCGACGCGGTCTCGGCGAAGCGGGCGTCGTTGCCCATCGTCTCGGCGAGCTTCGACCAGCCGACGACCTCGAAACTATCGTCGCCGGCGTCGTAGCCGACCTCCGTCACGCCCGTCGACGACCACGTGACCGCGACCAGCTCTCCGTCGGCGTGGGCGAGCGTGCGCGACCAGTCGGTCGCCCCGGCAGCGCTGTCGGGCGCTTCCTCCTGACAGACCTCTCGCACACGGTGGACGGTCGGGCGACCGTCGACGATCTCCTCCAGGACGGCCAGCGCTTGGTCGCTGGCGGGCTGGCCGATCGGCAGCGGCAGCCGCTCAGTCGAGAAGGGAAGGTCCTCAGCGGCCGGATGGGTCGACATCAGGCCTCACCTCCCTCGTCCTGGTCCCATTCGAACTCGTAGTCGGGCTCGAACTGGTCGTCAGCCATCGCGATGGCCGGCGATCCGGTCGGCCCGGTTTCGTCGACGTCGTCGAGGATGCAGCGCATGCACGGCGGGTAGTTTCGGTTCCAGCACCACCCGCGCGTGACCTCGTCGGTCTCGACGGCCCGCTCGTCGACGTGACGACACTCCTCGTCATTTGTGTGGTAGATGGGCGTCCCGGAGGTCCGCGTCGATCGAACGCGGACGATATCGTCCGGGTCGCCGTTGTCTCGCTCGATCCGCTCTTGCCGGCTGTCGCGGGTCAGGTTCGGCATCAGCGGACCTCCCGGGGATCGATCGCGACCTCACTGGCGATCCAGGCCTCGCCGTCGATGGCCTGGGCGACGTCGTCGCCGTTCCGGAGGACATCCCCCTCCGGCGCGATCAACGTGTATCCCGCGTGGTCGAACGTCGTCAGGCACTGCTCGCGCAGAAAGGGATGCTCGGTCCGGCGCCGGGCTTCGGCGCGGTCGGCGACGTCGCCGAACATCACTGACCGCCTCCCGGTTGCTGGGCGGGTTTGGCGCCGACGTGGAGGGCGGGCTCTTCGGCATCGGCGAAGGCGTTGTCGATGGCACCGGAGCCGTCAGCGACCAGCCCGACAGTGTTTTTACCGGTGCCGTCGGACGATTCTCCTGGGCGCGTTTTTGCGCCTGCACAACCCCCCAACGTGTGTGGACCCACGTCTCCGCGTGGGTCTTCGTTTTCAGTCGAGGAGTCGCTACTCTCACGCCCCCGCGTAGGGGCTGCATTACAACTGTCGGTGGGCTTAGTTTGATAAGCCCGGTCGTGTGACTTGTTCATGGCTTCGTAATCTCCCGGGTAGGGATACGGAAGCCGCCGGCCCCGAGGTGTGTCAGCACCATTTGAGGGGCCGTTTTCACGAGAGACGTGTGGCTTCCAGTTTCGACTATCGTGTAGGGGGCACTTAATATTAGCGACGCTTAGCTACTTCCGTAAAGGTTGCGTCGGTTATTTAACGTCGCCTTACCAACGGTATGATATTGATGGCAACGAAACCGACGCGCAAAGTGAAACTCACCGAGACGGATTTCCTCATCCTGGGGGTGCTGACGGATGGGAGAAACATCCCGGCGAACATCGCGCTGGATATCGATCGCGCCAGGAACTACATCAACCAGCGTATGCCGTACCTTCTGGACTACGGGCTTGTGGAAAAGATCGGCCCCTACGAGGACTCGGGGCTGTACGAGCTCACCGACCGTGGGCGGGTAGCGTATGAGCATCGCGAACACTACCACAAGGACGACGTCGATTTCGATGAGCTTCTCGACGGACTGACGAAATAGTCTTGACATCGTTCTACGCAGCTGCCCGTCCAATCCTCGCGAGCAGATCGTCCAGCCACTCGGGTTCGTCGAGATCGGCTAGCTCACCGTCGCGCCAGCTTGTCACGACCTCGTACTTCCCGCCCCGAGTGATGTCCAGGCGCCACTTCCGGCCGTCGTCGGTCTCGACGTCGACGCGGGCGCCGCGCTCGCCGCGAGGCTCCAGGTGCTCAACTTCGACGTCCAGCCCCTTGCGGATCTCGATGGTTGTCTTGTCGGGCATACACTGAGGACCGACGGGGGATAGCACACTTAAAGTTCGCTTCAATTCCGGAAAGCAAACCGGTGGTGAAGAGCTTAACCAACAGATGCCCCCGGTTACCCAGCCAAATGTAGGTTAAGGTCCACCGTCACTGCTCCGGCGGCACAGCAACCTCGTACGGCGACCGAATCGAGGCGTCACACACCCGATACTCGGCGCCGCGTCCGGATCCCTCGCGCACGACTAAGTCGTATTCGCGGAGCTTCGCCAGTTGATCGCGACGCGCTCGGCGCTGGACCGGCGTCCGCGCCCGCCCTGCATAGGCCTGGTCGGCGATCGCATCATATTGGTCGTGCAACGCCCCACCCCGCAGCGGGCCGTCGCGACGGATGAGTTCGTACAGCAGCTGGTGATCGAACGGGAGCGACTCCAGGTTGCTCTCGCGGATCCACGCCTGCGCTCGTGGCCAGCCGTCCTCGATGTCGGCGTCCCGGATCGTATTGTGCTGGCGCTCGTCGGCGATCTCCGCCGCGGCCAGCAGCGTCTGGATCCCCGCACGGGCGACGCCGGCGACGGTGTCGGCGATACGTTCCAGTTGGTCGCGAGCGACGGGATCACCACGCAGCCCCTGGCGCACCCGGGGTTCGAGGATGTCCGCGAGCTCGTCGACGGAGTAGCGATCGAGGACGACCTCGCGGCCGACGACCCGGTGACGGACGCGATCGTCGACGCGGGCCAGCCAGTCGGTTGGTTCGTGGCAAATCGCGATCCACGAGCACAGTGGGACGTCATCCAGCCGAGCGAGCGCATCCGATCGGGGGAGTTCACTCGCTTCGTCGAGGACGACGATCGTCGGCCGATCGACCCGATCGTCGAGTTCGAGACAGAGGTCCTCCAGTGGCGTGTTCATCGCTGGGTCCGATCCGGGAAGGTCCTGGAGGACGCCGCGGACGATCCCGGCGGCGGACTGGTCCAGCGCGCGGACGTAGGCGGTGTGGACGTCGGCCCGCTGCTGGAGCCGTCGAAGGGAATGGGTCGCGAGGACGGTCTTGCCGACGCCACTGGGGCCGGCGATGAGGACGTCGTCGGCGCGATCGCCGCGGAGGGCGGGATCGAAGGCGCGTGTTAGGGCGGCCACGGCGGGTTCCCGGTGGAGCAACTCCTGTGGGGGGTGGTCGTCGCCGAAGACCGACCTGTCAGCGATCATGGTGGCCGGTAGTGATGAGAGACTGGTATATAAACGGGTGCGTCAATTCCGGGAGTGAGCAACGCCGCAACCGAGTCAATCAGTATCCAGAAGTGGTCCGAGTCTAAAATGTTCACAAAAATATAAATTCTGGGTCGCACAATTCACCTGCATGCCAGTAGATACTGAATCCGATAAGTGGAACTCCGCCTCCGCTAAAAACTCGACTAAAGCTAACATCTTGGATTTCTTGAAATCAAACCCGGATCAAGCTTTTACTCCTGAAGAGATTTCACTTGAGGTGATTGATTCAGATTTTGAGCTAGATATCCCGGAGGAAAACTTGCCAATAGAGGAGATGCTCGGCGTCGTAATAACTAGAACGCAATATACTGTTTACACTGAGGCGTTTATAAAGACGCACCTTTCTTCATTAGTCTATGAGGGTGAAATTGAGGTGCGGGTTATACCCACTCAGGTAGAAGAAAAGGAAGTGGACGCCGTACATTACACTATACAAGATTAGAATTATATTCCACGTTGTACGTTTGGCTCGCTATCGATTCTGGTCAGCACGGTCGGAAAAACCTGACCAGCACCGTTTCGAACTGGCTGTCAGTCATCAGTACTGCACCACGACTCTTCCCCGAATCCATCGGTGGGCACGCGTACTCTGATGGCCGCGATAGTGGTCGCCGCGGGAGATTTCAAAACAATCAAAACCACATCACCGACAGTTTAAACCCGTCCCATACCCCACCACACTGTTATCTAATGGACTATTTCGGGGACGAATCCGGCCATCTCAAGGGTGTTCTACAGGGTGATTGTGAGATCTGTGTGATGGCCATTGTCGCTGGGGATAAAGTCTCCTGTGGCCAGTGTGCTAAAAGAGCTGTCAGGAATATCGATGACATCCCCGAAGCGAAGTGGAACGACCTTCTCGATAAGCAAAAGCGGCGGCTATTCGAATGTCTTGCCGATAATGAGCACATCGAGTTCGGGTTTGCCACCTTTACGCAGGAAAAACTGCGGTCAGTCGATGGCTACCACTACCTCCATCAAGACGTAAAATTCCCGCCGGCTTGGGACCTGGCCCTCGCGGGGTATGCTTATGGCGAGATACTGTACGAAATGGGCGCATCGAACGAGAACATTGCCACCTTCACTTTTGACCGGATCAGTTCGAAGAAACAATCAGAGAAGGTGGCGGACCACTTTCAAGAATACGTTCCAGGCGTCAGTCCATTCATCAAAGGATCACGCCAATCGCCCGGGATCCAGACGGCCGATTGTCTGGCCGGCGCTGTCGCTGAGGATCACAAGGGGGAGAGTGACTGGCTGAGCAATCTCGACCAAAGCAACATCACGGAGTGTAGTTACAGCTCACTCGCGAAGCTAGAGACGGACCTCCACCGCTACGAAACCGAACCGTGATCGGCCTCCCACCCGCCAGCCTGTCGGGGGTCGCCCGGATCAATTGTCCGCGGGTCCCCAACAGACGAGGTGCTTTTCACACCTATGCGAGGTCATCGCCCTCTCACGGCTTTATCGGTACCTGTATCTTTTTACTCGTGACACATAAGTTTTGCGTATGCCAGAACATACGTCTCAAGGCTTGTAAATGTAATTTACTTCTATATCTAAACTAAAAATATCCCACACCGCCCATCGAAACTCCGGGTGTGTATCCAGGACCGGGGGACGAAATCGTCCCGGGGACCACCCGGGGGACTGCCCCGTTTGGGGGACCCAATCGTTGCTGAGCGGGGCACGCGCGCAGGCGTCCCGGGGACCCCCGCGCCCCGGGGGACGGGGGACCGCGACACTGCTCGCGACAGTTGGGCCCTATCGTCGAGTCTCCCGGTACCGTCGAAGGACCTTCCGCATCGCCCCGATCGGGCCACACGGTGGGCTGTTCGAGAGACGTGTCCCTTCGAAGCCGTCGCCGTCCCCGCCCTGGCGTTCTGTCATAGCTGGACCTCACGCGTCGCGAACGACGCTGACCCGATCGCCGGCGTGTCCAGAAAGTCCGTCGCGACGTCAGTGTCCACCGAGACGGGCACCACGCCAGAGGGGAGCTCGTCCTCGACGACGACGCCGTCGTACTCACCCGCCCGGGCGCGGACGTCGTCCGGCGACGTCGCGGCGACGATCGCCATCTCCAGTCGGGAGGTCTCGTCGTCGACGATCGCCTCCTGGACGTCGGACGTGATGTACTGCGCCATGTTGAGACCATGGGCGGCCGCTGTGTTAATTGCTCTCACCGCCAGCGAAACCGTTTGCCGACCTTCGCGAGCGCGACCTCAGCTATTGCCACCCTTTTGTCGGGGGCAGGTTATAGAGTCAGAAAACAATCAAAACGTAGAGGCGGGAATCTGAAAACCCGCTTCAAAGCGCCCATGCCATGGGGATACCATGGCCTTAGCACCCGAGCCTATATACGCTTTGCCCGACAAGTTAGAGTATGAGCATTACGCTCGCCCTTGAGATCGCATCGAGAACTGCAACTGTCTGTCGCTTTGTGATCGACGTGTATCACCGGGCGAAGGACTATCGTAGCGATGACGAGGAGGACCTGGAGCCGGGTGGTGCATTGTTGAAATTAGGCGATGTTCGCGATCACGACGAGCACCGGTCGGGGTCCGTCTCTGGTGGAAGAAAACGGTACCCGACGACGCCCCAGCCAGCTCCGAAGCCCGGCCGCCAGCCGACCCGCAATAGGAGGCAGTTCAGATAGCGTCGAACGTCCGAAAATCCAGCACGTGTGCGTACCGATAGAGATCCGGCAGCGCTCGGATCACGTCGCGGTGGGAGTCGGGCTCGCTGACCAGGCCGGACAGCACTGACTCAGAACGCCGAGTACGTCGTCTGGGCCACGCCGTATTCCGCGCTGGTGCTCGTCTCTTTGAGGACCTCGCCATCGCGGAGGATCTGGATCGTCAGCGTCCGGTCGCTGTCGTCCTGCTTTTGTGCGTTCGCTGAGATGATATCCGGATCGCCCTCGACGGCAAGCGTCTGTGAGCCAGCCCCATCGACGGTGCGGGAGGACCCGCCGGCGTTGATACTCCCCGACCACTCACCACCGTACTCGACGCGGACCTCGAAGCCGCCGCTGGCCGTGTCGCTATCGTCGTCGCCGAAGCCACCGATCCCGCCATCGGACGTGGCCTGAGCAACCCCATACGCCGCCGTCGTGGCACTGTCGGAAACCACCTCGCCGTCACGGAGGATCTCGACGGTCAGCCGCCGCGAGCTATCGTCCTGTTTTTGCGCGTTGGCACTCACGATATTGGGATCGCCCTGGACGTCGAGCGTTTGGGTCCCCGATCCGTCGACGCTGCGGGTCGACCCGCCACCGCCGATGCTCCCCGACCACTCGCCGTCGTAGGAGATCCGGACCTGATAGCCGTTCGTGGCGGGCTCGGCCTCGGTCGCCGTTTCCGTTGGCTCTTCGGTGTCGGTGGCCGTTTCGGTCTCTGTTTCCGTGTCTGTCTCCGTCGGTGTCTCGGTGTCGGTGGGGGTTCCCGTCGGCGTCTCGGTATCGGGGCTGTCGTCGATCGGCGTCTCCTCCGGCTCAGTGTCGTCGGCTGGGGACACGCATCCCGCGAGGGCGGCAAGACCGATGCAGCTGGACACTAAAAAAGACCGTCTGTCCATAACACGTCAATGGAGTGGTGACTAATAAGAGTCGGGCCACTCGCCGACGCAAAACCGTCCCTCACACTGAGTCGTCTGTGTTCGGATACCGCGCGCCGGCTTGCCGTCGTTGCTGTTCGCGCTGCTGTTCGCGACGTTCCCGAGCCTCGCGGAGTCGCTTCGGGAGCCGCTGCTCGCGATCGGTCTCGTCCTGCTCTTCGCCGTCGGCGGTCGACACCTCCCCCAGCGCGCGGGCCACGTCGCTCGCGAACGAGTTGACGACCTCGCCCATCGCCTCGATCGCCGGCTGGAACGCGGCCTGGACAGCAGTCGTCATCGCTTGGACCTGTGCGCTTGCGACCTCGACGACGCTGACCACGTCGCCGACCTCGGCGTCCAGCTGCTCGCGGGTGGCCTTCGGGACGACGAGCCGGCCGCCGCGGGTGGGCATCGCTTTCCGGATCTCGGCCATCGCCAGGTGTTCGTCGGGCGTGAGTGGCATCTCTGTGTGTTCGCGCCGGAGGAGCCACACGCCGTCGCGCTCGATGATGCGGTACTGCAGCCCGTCGCTGGTCGGGTCGATGTTGCTATCTCTCATAATTCGTCCATCAACTGCTCGGTCTTCTCGCGTTTTGCGGCGGCCTGGCGTACCTCGTTGAGCCCCTCGACGTTGAGATCCACGTGCATCCCGCCGTCGCGCTTGTCCTTCTGGATGACTTTCCGCCGTTCCAGTTCGGACGCGGCCTTCGAGACATCGCTGGTCGTCGAGACACCCAACCGCTCGGCGACGGCGTCGTAGGAGACCCACCCGCCCTCGTCGATGATCGTCGCGACAACGCCCTTGATATACCGCGGCGAGCAACTGGCCTCGTCTTTGGCGCCGTCGATCGCCGCTTTGACTGCCTCGTCTTCGAGGAACTGCTCGTAGTCGGTCAGGGACTCCAGTGCCTCAGACTGCTGCTCGCGCAGGCGCTCGTTCGCGGCCTCCAGGTCGTCGATGCGCTCCTGAGCGTCGGCCAGCTGCCGGCGGAGGTCCTCGGTTTCCTGGTCGCCGGCGCTGGTCGCGATGTCGACGTCCACCTCGAACGTCTCGGCCAGCGAACGGATATCCGCCGCGGCGCCGTCGAAGGCCGACCGGAGCTCCTGGATCTCGGCCTCCAGATCCGCGACCTGCTCCTGCAGCGTCTCGTTCTCGTCGGCCAGGTCGTCGCGCTCCTCGCGAACAGCCTCCAGATCTTCGACGAGGTCCTCGCGCTCGGCGCGTAGCTCGTCGACGCGATCCTGGAGGTCCGCGACGCCCTCGCCGACGTCGGCCGCCGCCCCACCGTTCGAGCCGGCGAGGTTCTCCAGCGCGCCCGCCAGTCGATCGGTGTCGTCAAGCTCCTCTTCGAGTTCCTCGACGCGGTCCTGGAGGCGTTCGTTCTCCGCACGGAGGCGCTCCAGTTCGTTTTCGCGTTCGGTCCGGCGCTCGCGGTCGGCCTCGACCTCGGACTGGATCTCCTCCAGGACGTCGGCCAGTTCGTCGGGTGTCTCGGGCAGGTCGAAGCTCTCCTCGCGCGGATCGGGCGACCGACGCTTGCGGACCTGGGTCGGGCCGACGAGGTTGCCATCGGAGAGCGCGGGCCCGCGGGCGACGATCTCGCCCTGGCCGAGCCCGTCGAGGACGTCCTCCGAGCAGCGCAGTGCGTCGGCAGTCCGAGCGATGTCCTCGCCGCCGGGCTTGTGGGCGACGAAGTCCTGGGCGAGCTGGATGACGCCGTTGTGGAGAAACGCCCGGCGCTGGTAGCCCACGACGATGGAGATCCCCTTGTTGCCGCCCTCGGTGCTGGCCTTGATGAGCTGGCCCCGACAGCGCTTGACGTGATCGTCGAGCTCGGGCTCGGGCGCGGAGTCTTTCGGCGCCATGATGTGGGCCTCGTCGACGACCAAGAGGCTCTTGGTCCGGTCGCCAGCGCGGAACTTCTCGTGGGCGCGATCGTTGAGACTCTGGAGCGCTCGCGCCGCAGCGGCGTGGACACGCGAGTCCTCGTCCTCGTAGTCGGCGTAGGTCGAGACGTCTACCAGCACCTTCATGCCCCGATCGAGGACCCACTCGCCCAGCTGGTCGAGGTCCTCCAGCCCGACCGCGAGGTCGACGGCGTCCTCCTCGCGAGCGCCGACCACGACGATGTCCTCGTCTTCGAGGCGGACCGGCGATAGGGATCCCAGGCGCTCGATGATGAGCGTCGGGATCGCGACGCCGGCCAGGTCTTCGAGAATCACCGCCATGGTGTTGCTCTTGCCGGTCTTGCTGGTTCCCTCGACACTCAGCCGAAAGTCCTGCTCGGCAACGGGATCGAACTGGACGTCGCCCAGCGTGACGGTCGAGTCGGTCATCTCTTCGGGATCGAGTTGGGCTTGTGCCGCCATCACTCTCCCTCCTGGTAGTGGACGTAGCCCATCCACAGCGCGAGCGCCGTCGTCCAGACGACCCCCGCGACCGCGATGCTGAGTACCAGGTCAGGCATCGCTGTCCCCCTCCCGTGGGTCGTCGACGAGCTCGTAGAGCCCGTTGTCGTAGAGGTTCCGGACGTGGTCGTGCTCCTCCAGCCGCTGGAGGCGCTGCCCGAGGTAGGTACTGGTCACCTCTCGTTTCTCCTCGTCGATCATCCGGTCGCGTGCGTACGCCGGTGTCACTCGCCCCTCGCGCAGGTAGTCCAACAGATCCCGATCGACGTCCCGCAGGTCGTCAGCATCCAGCGCCATGGGGTTGGGTTCCTTGGCTTGCATTACAAACTTACTGTTCGAACCCTTCGCGTAAAAAGCTTGGTACACAAGTTGTTGATAGTGGTTTGCATCACAAACTATAAGTGCAAACATGCCGTACTATGAAGTAGAGCACGAGTCCGCTGTAGAAGCGGCCCGGCGCACCAACGCCGGACCAGTGCTCTGGACCAACAGAGCATGTCTACCTACCAGACCGCAACCCAAGAACGTACCGACACTGACGACCGCATCGAGGGCCCGATCCCAGAGTTCGACAAGTTCGGGCAACACACCGGAGAGCACTTCTACCGCTGTGAGAGCTGCGGCGCCGAGGCGATGCGCGAGCGGGACCTCACCGACTGCTGCGGTGGTCTGTGATGGCGTCGAAGCAACTCCGGCCGGCGACCGACACGTTCGAACTCGACGAACGCGACGCCCGGGCACTCACGGAGGTCATGACGGTCCTGGACGACACGCCCCGCGTCGCCGGCGCCCCGGACATGTTTCTGGTTGTCTCGGGGTCAGGGTCCAGCTACGTCGTCGACGCTCGCGAGGGTGCCTGTGAGTGCTGGGACGACTCGACGCGTTCGGCGGGATGCAAACATCGGAGGAGAACCGCCTTCGCGACCGGCCAGCGGCCGATCCCCAGCTGGGCCGACCGCGAAGCGATCGACGACGATCTCGGGCGCTTCGTCGCCGGCGAACCCGACTACCAACACTTCGATAACGGGGGGTCCGAGTGATGGGCGTCGGCCGCCCGCGGAAGCTCCAGAGCGCCGAGGACCGTCGCCCGGAGGACCTCCCGGAGAACGTCCCCGAACCCCGCTGCGGTGACATCGTCCAGCTGCGCCACTTGGACGAGCCCGGGCTGTTCAAGGTTCGGACGACTTCCCGCCGGAGGCCCGAGGACGCCGGCGACGGGAACTACGGCCTAGACGAGATCGGCGGGGGTCGCGTGGTCAACCTCAGCGGCCCGGAGTATGCGGCGCTGTTCGAGACCGAGAAGAGCGCGCGCTGGCCGGTGTTGTTCGCGAAAGCCGACTGCATGGACCGCCGCCGAGATCCCGAGACCGAAGGGCTCACGTACTACGGCGAGCCGCTGGACGTCGGAAAGGCCGGCGCCGGTGACCGGGAGGGCGACGGTGACTGAGACCGACGGCGGTCAGGGCGTCGTGGTCGAGCACACACTCGACACTGGCCAGCGCCGCCGCTACCGGTGGGTTCCCGAGGATGGTGCGTGGACCCGCTACGTCGACGAACGCGACGGCGACGACTGGCGGCCGATCGGCTCAGAAGCGGTCGAGGACGTTTCGATCACGCATCTCACGGAGGTGCAGTCGCGATGAAAGTCCGCCTGGAGCCCCTAGAAGGTCTCCCGATCCACCGGCTGACGGTCACCGATCCGCAGGCGGCCGACGTCCACGTCGGGGAGTGCGTCGGCTACCGCTGCGCGGAGTGCCACCAGGCCGACGAGACACTCGACCAGATCTGGCACACCGAGGACTGCCCGCTCTGTGGCGAGCACGGCCGCGCTCACTACGATGACTTAGAGCCCGACGTCGACGTCGAGACGCCCACGCCCGAGTTTGACCCCCACCACGAGATCACGGTCGTCATCGCGGCGACCGGCAAGCGATCGGCCGGCGTCGCGACGAACGAGCCGTTGGCGTTTCGGTGTGCGTGTGGGAATCTGGACGAGCACCTCTTCGAGGTCGTCCACGACGAAGCCTGTGAGCTGTCGGGGCCGGTCGAGGCCCCCGACGGCGAGATCGTCCAGCTGATTCCTGAATAGCGGTCATTTTATTGCTGTCTCCAATCCTGTGCCGATAGCAGTCGCTATCGGCTGCTGATACCGCGCGAAAACCGGCTCTCAGTCGAGACGGATCTTCTCGGCAGCGTCCGCGGCGCTGTCCTCCATCCCGATCTCGACGACCGTCTGGGCAAGCTCGTCTTGGACGGCCTCCAACTCGGCCAGCTCGGCGGCCTGGGAGGCGACCTCGATCTCGATGATCGGCTCGCCGTCGAAGTGGACGGTCGCTTTCTTGAGGTCGACTGTCTCGCCCTCGTAGGCCGTGATGGCCTTGTTTAAGAGCGTGTGCATCCGCTCGGCGCTCTCGGCGGGGAGCTTCCCGTTCGTGGTCGTTGCGACTGCGACGCGGCCGCTGTAGCTGAGTGTTGGCATGGGTGGTGTCGGAACGTCAGGTTCGCGTTGGTTTCAGCGCTGTTCGGCTGGCTGGATCGGCCGTTCAATTGCTGGTCAGAGAATGAAGGCCAACAGTCTCATGGTCTTCTCCGAACCGAGGCGGTTTTTGAGGACGAGGTCGTTGTTCCCCCCGATGTAAACACAGATATTGCCGTCCGTGTCCGAAGCTGCAAACGATCCGTCGCTTTCGTCTATTGAGACGTTATTCCCTGCTACGCTGAACTTTGCCCCTTCAGTGTCGTCGTTATTCCTGACTAGAACCGACGCGGGAATCCCAAAACCGGCTAAATTACGCAGAACGACCACAGAATCATCAGACAGAATTGTTTGATTACCGACAACGGCTCTTCCAGAGCCCATGCGGATTACCTCGGAGGGATCGTTAGGACTTATTGTCTCCAGCTTATCCCCGAATTGAATCGGAGACCCTCCGTTGTCTATATTGCCCGTATCTAGCGACTCGGAGCTGACCGATCCGGCGTCGATCGACCGAGCCGACAGCTGGTCCACGTCCAGCGACGCGGGCATCCGTCGGTCCCGGATGTCCGCGAGCGTGATCGACGTGGCCCCGGCGGGAACCCACACAGTAGCGAGCACGACGCCATCGATATCGTGCATCGGATAGGGCGGCGGCGCTGCGGCGTCCCGATCCCGCGCTTGGACGCCCTCGGGCTTGATACCCCCCGGCTCGCCCTCTTTATACTGTGGATCGCCGACGGCATCGCGATAGATCACGTCGGTCCGTGGCTGCTCGGGATCAGCAGCGGGAAGCGAAAAGTCGGTGACCGACGCACAGGAGACCGTCGACCCCCCGGCGTTGATGGGGCCAGAGGGGATATCGACTGCGAGGCCGCCTCCCGACGGCGGATCGACCTTGTTCGAGCCGCTGACGGCATCGATCACCTGCCAGCCGCGATGCCAGTCCAGCTCCTGCTGTTGGTCGAGGCACTGTGCGCCGTCGTCGCGTCGATAGTCGAGCATGGTTATCGTTTGATGAGGTCCAGCGACGCTGCGTAGGGTCGCCGTCCGTGTGTCGGTCGGTCGATCGAATAGCCCTGGACGCCGTAGTCGCCGTCGACGATCGTCTCCGAGACGGCCGTGACGGTCACAGTCTGCTCGCCGTCAGCGGAGTCGCGGACGAGGTCGTCGTTGCCCGAGACTGAGCGCGTGACGATCGCCTCGGTCCGAGCCGCAGCCCGGATCGCCCGTGCCTCCAGCGGCCGGAGATCTAGACTCAGCGAGAGGGTCTCGCCCCCGCGGGCACCGCCCTCGGGGATTTGGCCGATGGCGTCCGCAGGCAGCGCGAGCGACCCCCACGAAAAGGAGAGGTCCAGCGCGCCGCCACTCTCGTCCAGCTCGCCGTCCGGAAGGGGGGTTCCCGTCCGCCGGAGCGCGATGTCGACCTGGCGGCGCTCCGGACTAATCTCCTCAATCTCCAGGGAGTCGACCACGGCCTCGAAGACCGCCGCGGGCGGTCGCCAGGCTGACGGCGGGCGGACCGTCACGGGCGGCTGGTCGTCGGCCGGCTTGACGACGGTCGCCCCGCCATACTGCGGGCGCTCGCGATAGTCGCCGACGCGATCCGCGAGCCGGCGGACTGCCGGGAGTCGGGAGCGGGGGATCTGTCCCGACAGCGTGACGGTCATCGGCGCGAGTTCGACGCTGTCGGGGACCAGCGGGAGTGTATCGAGCGTCCACTGTCTCGGCTGCCGTGGCGACCAGCGAGCGCTGCCGTAGCGAGCGCCGCCGTAGCGAAAGCCCGTCATCAGTTAGTGTTCGGCCCTGTCCGGAACAGCTCACTCTGGAGTGTGAGGTTCAGCGACCCGCGCTGGCCCTTTGGTTCGGCGGCGATGCGCTGCTGGCCGGGCGAGAACACGCCCTTGAGGTCGAGCGTCTCCTGCCAGTCCTGAGAGCTGTCTCCCGACAGTGTCGTGATGGTCTGGCCGCCGGCGCTGACCTCGACATCGGTTGGATAGGAGGTGTTTCCGTTAAACTGTTCGACGATCGTCGGCGAGAAGGCGACCGTGCTGGAGGAGGTGGAGGACTCCGTTGCCCCTAACTCAGTGCTGCTCGTGGCCGTCTCGGTAGCCCCGAGTTCCGTCGTCGTCGTGTCCGAGACTTCGTGGGTGTGCTTTCCGATACCGACGTAATACTCACTAACCGACACCTCAGCGTCCCCGACTTGATTTTTATATTCGAACTGGACGGTTTGCCCGTCGCAGTCAGTTGGGTCTCTCAGGACGACAGTGGTTGATGACGGTGTTGAATTGTCGTTAGTATCTTTCCTGACCTGGTACTCTATTCCAGAACCGTATGTCTCACCCGTCGAAGTATTTCGAAGGCGGATGTAGATAATTGGATCCGCGCGCGAACTCAAACCAGTCACCTTGAGTAGGGAGACGCCCATTACTTCCGACGTTCCGCCTGATGGCGTAATGCTTGAAAAAGCAGTCCAATCCGATGTTGAAAGTGCTCCACCGCCGAGAGAGGCAGTAGCTTCAGTGACCGATTCGAAGTCAGCGTTATCGGTTGATGTCGTATCAATGGAATGGTCGTGCGACGGGTGATGCACCGAGACGCTATGATCGTGCGAGGGGTGTGTGACTTCGACATCGTGCGAGTGGCCAGAGCTAGACACGGGACTCCGCCACGGCCGGCCCTGGACCACGAGTTTGACGACATCCTCGCGTTCGATATCGTCGGGCCAGTCCGGGATGGTCAGCGTTTGGGGGTGCCCGTCGCCGGCGACGTTCCAGCCAGAGGGGGTAACGTTTCGGTCGATATAGCCGCCATACCCGCGGTTAACCCGCTGACGCACCTCGCGCTCGTTGCCCTCCAGGTCGTCGTCAGCCTGGCGGTTGGTTAGCGTCGCCAAGTACTCGCGGCCCTGCTCGCCGTAGCGTTCGATGAGTTTCGTGATCCTGAGCATTCTGTCGATCCCGCGGTCAGGAAGCACCACTTCGAGCCGGTCGCCCAGCGCCACGTCGACGCCGATCAGCGTCGCTTCGACGGTCGTCTTCCGTGGCTCGCCGTCCATCTCCTCGACGAGCCGGTCGATGATCGTCTGGAGACGGCTCTGCTCCTTGATGTCCGTATCCTCGAACTCTCGCCAGACCTGCCGGCCGCCCGAGAAGGAGGAGGCGACGGCCTCGGCGCGGACCTGATTCGGGCCGTCGCCCGCCCCGAAGCCCTTGATATGCGTGACATCGTCGCGAACGTCCTGTGTGACACGGGGCTCCCCGACGACGTTGCGGTTGTCCGGGGAGATCACGATCCCGAGGTCACTTCCGAGCCGGTCGACGTAATCGACGGTCCGGTCGGCGTTGTAATGGAACTCGCCGCCGGTCGCTGTCGCGACCGTCTTGCCGACCTGCGCCCGGCTGCTGTTCGGAAACGAATACGACAGCGACGGCGCGAGCGTCTCGATCGTCCCCGCGGATAGTGTCGGCACTGCGTCGATCAGCAACGTCTGGACGACCTCGGAGTCGGCCGTGTTCTGGAGCATCAGGTTGGGGGCCGTCGGCTCGGCGTCGATCGCGTCGCGCATGTACGACGCCACTTGCACGACGGTCGCGTCGCCCTCGCGCTGGTCGTCGTCGTACCGACCGCCGAACAGTGTCGAGCCGTCCGGCCGTTGGATGACTAGGCGGTCGGAGCGGCTGTCCAGCGAGACAGCGTTCCATTCCTCAGCGTCGACGACCGCTTGCGCGCGGTCCATCTGCCGATACTCTTCGGTCTTCTCGGCTGTGTCAGCCTCCAGCATCGCTTTCGTCGAGCCGCTGCTGTCCTCAACGATAAGTGTCGGTTTATTTGTCATAGTGAGTCGTACCGGCCCGGCTCACTGGCCGACCGGCGCATCGTCTGCATCTCCGTCGCGACGTCATCGAGCAGCGCGACGGCTCGGTCGAGTCGCGAGGCAAGCGCTCGCGTCTGCTGATCCATCGGCTCCGAGACCCCACGGGCCACGTCGTCGGTCACGTCGAGGTCGCCGACGGCGACGCCGCCCTGCTGGGCCTCGGCGGTCTGCTGTCGAGAGAGGACGAGTTCAGGGCTGTGGAGCATCGCGAGGCCACTCTCGGCGACCATGCCGCCGGATGCGAAACCGGGGACCAGCCCCCGGTCCTGTTCGGACTCGGATGGGTCCGTTGGGTCGGGATTGCTAACCGGGGTGTCAGGGAACTCAAACCCATCATCCCCGTCGTCACCGTCATCACTGCTATCATCGCCGTCGCCATTCTCTTCCTCAGAACCGTCCTCCCCATCATCTCCATTCCCCGGATCAAAGTTTGGCACCTCTGGCACGTCAACGTCAATATCCGACATATCTTCGAGCCGATCGATGGCATCCTCGACGTCGCCGATCAGATCGTCGATAGAGTCAGTGACCCCCGAGATGTCGATGTTCAGCGAGTTCTCGATTCCGGCAGCAAGCGCGCCGAACGCTGCGGTGAGGGTCTCTTGCCCGGCATTCCGGACGTAACTGGCCGAGTCACGGATCAGGTCTTTGATGAGCGAGTTGCCGATCAACCAGTTATAGAGTTGTTTGAATCGGCGCTCGATCGGCGTGACGAGGATGCCGAACGCCCCGGCCAAGAGTTGCTTCCCGCTGGTCTTGATCCACTCGGCAATCTCCCCGACCGAGCGCTTCGAGAGCCCGACGATCGAGGACCACGCGCCGTCAAAGTCCCCCGAGATCAAATCCAACACGACGTTGATCGACGTGAGGATCGCGTCCATCCCGACCGTAAAGACCGTCTCCAGCGTGCCCATCAGCCCGCGGACGAGCGTTAGCACGTCGTCGTCGTAGGCCCGCCAGAGAGCCTGGATCTGGTTGAGGGCTGGCCGGATGACGTTGTTGAGGATCGCGTTGAACGCCGTCCGCGTGTTGGCGAGGATGCCATCGGAGCCGGTGAAGTGCTGCCTGTAGAGCCGGCTGATGTTCTGCAACGCCGGCCGGATAAACTGCGAGACGACGGCCGTCATGACCTCCGAGACCGTCTGACGGATCATCGAGAACGTCTCGCTGAACTCGCTGCCGGTCGAATTCAGCGTCTGGCGAATCTGGCTCTCGCTGTCCGAGAGCGGTAACACGAGTTGTCGCCTGACCGCGGTACTGAGGGCCGCGAGCGTGGTCTTGTTCTCGTCGACGAGCGCTTCTGTCGCCGCGGCGGTTTCGTCGACGAACGAATTTGTCGTCGCGACGACCTCGGCGCCGTGCTCGTCCCAGCGGTCCTCGATAACTGTGAGACCGTCGCCGATGATGTCCCGGACTGCCGAGATCCCGCGGTCGGTATGGCCACGGATATCGCCAAAGTTGGTCTGCCAAGCCGCTGCGAGCCCCGCGACGGCGGCGATGGCGATACCGATCGGCCCCGTCAGGACGGAGATCGCTGCCCCGACGGCGCCGACCGCGGCCGATATCCCGCCCAGCAGCGAGACGGCCGACGCAATCGCGGCCGTGAACCCGCCCAGTGCGGTCGTCACGAGCGCGATCGTCCCAGCGGCGCCGCCGGTCTGCCTGTTAAACTCCGAAAACCGTTCGAGATAGTCATTAATCACCGCCAGCAGGTCGGACGCTACCGGGAGCGTCTGCTGCCCGATCTGGATGGCGATGTTCTGGAGGCGGTTTTGCGTGACCTGGAGTTCGCTGTTGAACGTGTCACTCGCCGTCTGGTACTCTTCGGCGAGCGAGGTCCCGTCGCCCATCTGCTCGTTGGCCATCTCCTGGGCCTCGGACAGCCCCTCCATGTTCTGCGCGAGTGCGGTCAGCCCCTGTCGGGAGGTCGTCGAAAGGGCAGCCCGCAACTCGTCGGTTTGTTCGGTCCCTTCGTCCATCACTTCGGCCAGCTGGGCGATGAGTTCCGACGGATCCTCCTCTCGCAGCGCGACGAACTCCTCTGTGGTCATGTCCAGGACAGCCGCGAGTTCGCTGGCTTTCTGCGGGTCCTGCAGCTCCTGGGCGAGCCGGCGGAGCCGCGTCCCGGCCCGTTCCGCGGACTCGCTGGCCTCGTTGATCGCGGCGCTCAGCGCATAGATATCCTCGCTCGATGCCCCCAGCTGCGAGAGGGTGCCGGCGCTGCGGAGTGCGGCGTCGGTGATCTCGCTCGACGACGTCGCCATGGAATTCGAGAGCTCGTTGATGACGTCGCCGACGTTCTGGACGTTCGAGATCGGCTCGCCGGTCAGCGTCGCGAGCCGCGCGAACGCCTCGCCGGCCTCCTCGGCGGAGAGGTTCGTCGCGACGGACATCTGCGCGACCGTCTCGGTAAACTGCCGGATGTTCTCGGATCCCTCGACGCCGAAGCGGCCGGCCTGCTCGGTGATCCCCGCGAGTTCGCGCTGCGCGATCGGCATTTCGGCGGCCATCTCGCGGATCGCCGTTCCCATCTCCCGGGCCGTCTCGGGATTGGTCACTTTCTCGACGTCGACCAGCTGCTCTTCAAAGTCCGCCGCGGCGCTGGTCGCCTTCGCGAGCGCCCCAGTCGCGAGCGCGCCCAGGGCGGCGCCGGCCACGCCGACGGCGACCTTCATGTTCCGCAACCCTTCGGCTGCGTCGTCGGTCGCCTCCTGGAGGCTGGACGCGTCGCCGCCAATCTCGACCTGGACCTCCTCCCGGGCTCCTGTGATTGCCATATATAAGTATCCTGGCGGCTACCCGCCGCCGAAGTCGTCGTTGATCTCGTCGAGGAGTTGTTGGCGCTCGGCCCGCTGGCCGGCCTTGATCGCCTGCTTCTGGCTTCGCTTCTCGGGCGAGTGGGTGCCGGACTGGGCGTGTTGGCGCTGTTCTCGACGGAGTTCCATCCCCTCAGCAAACCGCCGGATCTCCGATGCGTGCAGCTGCGGGATGGTCATAAAATCATAGCCGCCCGTGTCGTGCAGCGCGACCTCGATGGCCGCCTGCTGCCTCAACGAGTGTCCGCGTCCTCGTCGTTCGCGAACTCCATCGCCTGGTCGACCAGCTCCTCGGGGCTCGCGCCGACGGCCTGCATCGCCGCCGCGTTCTCCTCCATCTCCTGCTGCTGGACCGCCTGATGCGACCCAAACCCCGACGAGTTCTTGATCGCCTTGATGAGCCCCGAGACGAGATAGTCCGGGACGTTGTCGAGATCGCCGGCGGAGCCGACGCCCTCGGCGATGAACTCGTCGAAGAACTCCTCGACGCGCTCGTCATCGGCACGATCGCTTTCGAGCACGTCCTCGTAGCGCTCGGCCGCGCCGCCGACGAGTGGTTTGACCTTGATCGCGAGGTCGGTGCCGGGGATGCGCTGTTTTTGCGGGACGAGATCGCCGTTATCGTCGCGATGGACGCCGAAGTCCTCGGGCTGTGCAATCTGGAGGTCGCTACCGTCGTTGAGTCGTGTGTTTTGGTCCGTCATCAGTTAGCTGAAATGATGATTGCCGGATCGCCCGATGCTTCGAACGTCTCGCTGATGCTTGCGACAGCTTGCCCGGATGCCTCACGCTGCCGCTCGCCGCCGTCGGTCAGCGTCGAGTTCGGGAATACGAACTCCCCGCCAGATAGCTCGTGTTCGATATCGTTTTTCGTCTTCGTGAGCGCCTCCATCATTGAGTCGTGGCTGACCTTCGGTCCGCCGACATCGGCGTCGACCGTGACCGTCCGGTCGCTTGTGTCGACCGATGGCGCGCGTGTGTCGTGGAGGCTATCGGTCGAGATGTCGTTCTCGACCGACCACGACGCACTGTTAAGACGAGGTCGCAGCGGCGAGCCGGCTGGCCGCTCGACGCGATCGCCGACGAAGTGCTCGAACGTTGTGCCGATCTCGCTACCGTGCGAGCCCGCCCCCAGCGACGGGATACCGCGGTCGCCGTCGACGGGCTGGTCGTCATCGGAATAGGTCAGTCCGCCCTGCAGCTCGACGAAGGTGGTGCCGCTGCCGTCGGTGATCGTGATATCGCCGGTCGGCTGCTCGGAGAGCCAGACGGAGTCGATATCGCCGAATGACTCCGTCGTGGTGACGCTGGTCGTGCCAGTCAGCGATATCGTTTCGGTCGTCCCGGCACCCTCGTTCTCGATCGTGACATCCATCGTGTCCGCGTCGTCCGTCGACGTGATCTCCAGTGTCGTCGACGCACTGGGCTGGTGGATGGCGTAGCTGCGGACCTTGCGCGGCATGAGGCCACACTCCAGCAGGATGGGCTGAGCCTCGCTTGGGTCCAGCGTCGCTTCGACGGACTCGACAGCAGCCCCGCGGACGACCGTGTAGAGCCGGATGCCGGCGTCGTCGTTGCCGCCAGGGATCCGGGTCCGCTCCTGGTAGAGGATCGTTCCCTCCAGGGCGTTGTACTCGTCCCGGAGCAGGCCATACGCATCCAGCGAGTTAGGGTTACCGTCGCCGTCGACGGGGAACTGTTGCATGTCGTAGGCGACGGTTGCTTCGGGTTCTTCTGTCCCGCGATTGTGGTCGACGGGGTCAGGGGTGCTGATGGCGTCCTGGCGCTCGACGGTCGCGCCGCCGCTCGCCGTGAACTCTCGCATCACGTCTGATGGGCGTTGCCAGTCGGGATCGGTCGGGACGGCCATGGGCTCGGACTCGACAACGTAGCCGTGCCGGCCCGGTAGCGTCCCGCTTTCTGGGGTATCTCGTGCGCTCATGTGTCAGTCTCCTTGAGTTTGATCGTGTCGTAGTGGTCGACCAGCGCCTCGCCGACCTCCTGGGGGACCTGTGCGGTGCCGGTGTCGGCAAACTCGACAGGCTCGTCCATGAAGCCGCTATTGAAGAGGCGCTGTGTCGCAGTGTTCGTGTTTGTGACGTACATCTCGGTCACTCCGTATGCTTGAGCCGGGCGACGACGAACCGTCGGTAGTGCGTCGGCGACCGCTCCGTGTCGTTGCTCTCGGTGGGCGGCTGGGCGTTGACCCAGTCGTAGCCGTCGGGGGTGGGCGGGCCGTCGTCGGATTCGTCGGCCTCGAAGAGGATATCGTGGACCTCCCTCCCCAGCGCGTTCGCGACGACGTCGGGATGTGAGCCGTCGGACTGGTAGATGTCGGCGTCGTCCGGCCCTCCCCAGCAGTCGATTTGGACGCTGGTGATCGTGTCCTGGATGCCGCCGTTGCCGCCGGGGTCCATCCCCGAGTAGCCGGTTTCGCCGCCGCCGGCGACGGTCGGGTCCTCGCTCGCGATCGCGACCTGCGGATAGTCGTTGGCGCCGTCGTAGTCAGCAAACCGGACGTCGCCATCGGTCGCTGGTTGGGTGGGGTCGCCGGCGTCGAACGTCACCGGGACGACGGAGTCGTCGAAGTGCTCGCGGAGGAACGCGACGAGGTCCTTCTTGATGTCTCGAGTCACTCGAACATCACCCGGTTAGTGTCCTGAAGCTGCTTGATGCGGCGTATCTCGCGGAGTGCCTCTTCGTCGACGGCGACAGCTGCAGCGCCAGCGGCAGGTGGTGGACCCGGTGGACCACCATCCCCGAAGTCATCTAGAGTGACGGTAACAGAGGACGCGGCAGGAACTGTCGGGGGCGAGTGTGGCACGTGCTGACCGGTGATGAGACGGTGCGTCTTGTAGCCAGGTGTGGGCAGGTCCCACCACGGCGGTAGCCAGTAGTCTGGTGATTCTGTCATGTCAGTCCTCGATGACGGTCAGGACGATCACGCCACCGTCCTCTTCGTAGCGGTCGATGACTCGGTACGTCGTGTCGTTCGGGTGGTCAAGCTTCGTCGGGTAGCCGTCGGCGTCGCCTTCGGGGCGGATCGTCTGGTCGTCAGGGACGACACGGATTTCGGTCCGCGTCTCGGCTTCCGAGCCGTCCGAGAGCGTGACGGTCTTGGGCATCCCACGGGATTCGAGCACGCCGATGATGGAGCCGTCAGGCGAGTACGACGGCGTCGACCGCCCGCCGCCACCGCTGGCGTTCCGGATGTCGTACTCCTTGCCTCGCTTCTTGATGAGCCGGTAAGCAGCACCAGTCATCAGCTGACCCTCTCGATTTCGATAGTCGCGATGAGCGTACCCGTATCGCGGATATCTTTCCGGTCGGCGATTCGTTTCATCCGGTCTTGGACGGCCAGCGCCGCACAGCGGACGATGGCTTCTTCGGACACGAGTGGGATGCCCTGGGACGTCGAGATTCGGCGGATTTCAGACTCGGTGTTCGCCTGGACGTACTCCGCCGCGGGGCGGACAAACGGCCGCGCCTCCATCTTTGACGTTCCCAACTCCTGATAGATTGCATACTCGACCGTCGGCGCGGCGATATACACAGTCTCGCCGCTGTAGTCAACACCGACATCCTCGATGAGCCCCATCGCCGCATCGAAGCCCATCATCGCGATGCCCCAACTCATTCTGAGGTGTCCGGAACCGACAACGAGAACGTCGGTTTGCCCGCGTTCGTGCCGATCAGACTGTCCGGCGCCCCGAGTCGCTTAGCGCGACCGCGCAGTTGGTCGATGACATCTTCCTCGTAGGTTTCCGACGTTCGACCAGTTGAGGCCTCGCTCGCTGCGCGGTCCAGCGAGGTCCCGATGTGGATCGCTGCGAGGACGGCTTCGAGGTCCCGGCGGTCGTCGGTGTCGTCGGCGGGGGGGTCATCCATCTCGCGTGGGATGTCCCGTTCGATCCGCTCGATGACCGACGTGATCTTCGTGTCGTCGAGATACGTGTCAATCTCGACACGGACATCGGCCGCTGTCGCGGTGGGCATCGGTTACTCCTCCAGTTCCCGGATGCGAGCTTCGAGGGTGTCCGTTGCCGTGGTTCGATCCTCTGATGCCCTTTCGGCCCCGAGGATCGTTCTCAGGAGACCGATGTCGTCGACGCCTTCGATTCGGGCTTCGAGTTCGCCGACAGTGAGGTCCTCCGGGTGCGGGTCGAGATCGTCCTCGGTGAGCTCGGAGGCCTCGCCGCTCGCGTCTGCGCTCTGGGTCTTCGCGTCCTCGGTCTCGTCGTTATCGTCGCCGTTGTCGAGCTGCTCGAACGACCCCGGGATCCGTTCGTAGACCACGGCGGGGATCTCGGTTTCGTCGCCGAGTGTGAGATGCTCGCCGTCGACCCAGACGTCGCCGTCCGTCACGCGGACGGGTACGGTGTCAGTCATGGTCTCAGGCGTCGATCCCGGTCATCCGGGTGATGCCCGAGATGCCGTCGGGCTGGGTCCGGATGAACGGCGTCCGGGAGCTGATGAGGCGGTTGTTGAGTGCGGCGCCGCCGTCGCTCTCCCAGCTGGTGTTTGTGACGCCCTGGGCGTTGACGATCTGGAAGTACCGCGGGTCGTCCAGCATCATGATGACACTGTCGGAGTCCAGGCGCGGCGCCGGGACGATGTTGAGGTAGTCGTACTTACGCTCGATACGGTCGCGGACCGTCTCGTCAGCCTGCTCGGTCTCGTAGTCCTCGCGGGTGAACTCGCCCCACATCGCCCGCGGGACGAACAGCCACCCACCGACCTCGCTGACCAGCGGGACGTCGTCCTCGTCGACGACGTCGGTCTGGTCCTCGACCGAGTCGTGAAGCGTGTCGATGTCGTCGAGCATCCCGGCGGCGTCGCCGATCCAGCCGGTGGAGTTGCTGGCCTGGATGATCTCCGAGATGTTCGAGTCCAGCCCGTCAACGGAGAGTAGCCCGCGCTCGGTCTGGACATCCGGCCCCCAGCCGTCCCAGAGCTTGCTGTGCTCCAGGCGGTTGAGTGCCTGTCGCGCTTCAGTTCCGACCGAGTCGTCGAAGCTCTCACCGAACGCCTGCGCGTTCTGGAACTCGCGGGCGTCGATCTGATAGGTGACGATGTCCATCGGGAGTGGGACACCATCGAGGGCGTGACCCGTCATCTCCTGCTCGCTGCGAGTCCGCAGGTTCATCGACGTCGTGCCCTCCAGCCGAGTCCCGCTCATCGGCGAGAAGTGCGCGTACCGCGAGAGGTCACTGGAAGCGACGAAGCCAGCCCCGATCAGCTGGTCGACGACAGTCGACTGGACGAACTGGTCGCTGAGGACCATGTCCGCGTACTGCGCCCACGAGTCGACCTCCAGCGTCGAGTCCGCCGTCAGTTCGGCAGACGGGTTCGTGCTCTTGATGCCGGTCGCCTTGTCGAGCTGCTCCCACTGCTCCGGGCTGAAGGGCGACTCGGCGCGGAGCTGCTGGAGGGCCTGTTCGCGGACCCTCGGGACCGGGTTGAACAGCGCCTTCTGCGCGGTCAGCGACAGGTCGTTTTCGACACTCTTCGACCACTTGGTCTCGGTAGAAACGTTGGTTGCACTCATGTCAGGAACCTCAGTAGAACTCCACGACGACGAAGTCGTCGCCACTGTCGCGGTCGATGACGCGGATGCCGCGACCGATCGCGGTCGTCGGCGAGCTGGTGATGTAGCCGTTGGCGTCCCAGCCGACCTCGGCGTCCTCGAAGTTGCCCGGCGTCCCGATGTTGCCGTCGTGGCGGAGTCGGGCCCGGTCGTGTCGGCGGAAGCCGACCGTCTCGAGGTTGTCGCCCGCCGCGTAGGCGTCGTCGAGCGGCGAGTCGCCAGTACCTCCGAGCGAGCGCGGCGGGTTGCGCTGCTCGCGAGCGACGCGCTTGGTGTTGGCGTCGGCGCCCGCCAGCTTGACCTGCTTCTCGCCGTCGGCGTCCTCGTACCAGACGACGCCGCGACCCGGCTCGATCGGCGCATCCGCACTCCCTTCGACGTAGCTCTCGTTGCCGTTGACCTGTGCGATGACGGACTGGTTCTGTGCGATCATGAGTTAGTCCTCCTGGACCCCGGTGCCGTACTCGTCGGCGTCGGCATCCGAACTCGCGCCCGCCGTGAGACTCGGGCCGGCGCCGGCCGAGCCCGGCAGCTGCGCCGTCAGTTCACCGCGGACGCGCTGGTGCTCGCGGTCGACCAGCGCGTCGGCCGACGCGAGGAGATCCTCGCGATCGCCCTCGTCGTAGCTGTCGGCCTTCGCGATGATCTCGTCGACCTTCTCCTGCTTGCTGGCCTGGGCCTGCGCCTCCTCAACGAGGTCGCCGGCCTGGTCCTGTGTGACGAAGCCCTGGTCGCGCAGCGCGTCGCCGAGCTCGTCGACGGTCATGTCGCCGAGCGTCTGATCCCCGCTGTTGGGGTCGTCCGGGTCGTCGTTGCTACCACCGTTAGCGTCCGCGTCGTCCGCGGCGCCGTCGGCAGCGAGTTCGTACGTCTGTTCGAGCACGTCGTCGTCCATCGCCTGGAGCGACTCCTCGGCGAAGCCGGCGTTGGCGGTCAGGAACTGAACGTACTGCTCTCGAGTGTTGCTGTCCATGTTCTTGGTAGAACCGTCAGGATCCGCATCCGTGGAGGATTCCGCCCCCGTCGTCTCCGTGTCTGTACTCCCCTCGGCCGTGACCTCGGCGCCGTCCGGCGCAACGCCGACGAACGCCGAGTCGTAGAAGTAGGCGCCGTCGGCCGCGGTGATCGGGTCGAGGACCTCGCCGCCCTCGCCGGCGTAGTGGAGGACAACGTAGACCGTGGTGTCCTCGTCGAGGGGGTCATCGAACGGAACCGCCACGTCCATCGCAACCTTCCCGCCGTCGTAGACGTCGCTCGAC
The DNA here is from genome assembly GCF_035666295.1 of Haloarcula montana. Classification (NCBI taxonomy): domain Archaea; kingdom Methanobacteriati; phylum Methanobacteriota; class Halobacteria; order Halobacteriales; family Haloarculaceae; genus Haloarcula; species Haloarcula montana. Next base: position 2,355,456 of record NZ_CP142027.1, on the reverse strand, counting down.
CCGATGGCGGGTCCGAGCCCGGGACCGACCTCCGGGAAGTCGTCGCCTTCCAGGTGAGCAGCCAGCAGCCACTCAGCATCAGCGAACCGCGCCTCGTCGACGCGGACGGACGTTCCGTCGCTGGTCTGGTCTTTAAACCAGACCGCTCCGCGATTGTCGCCCGAGTCGCCGATGATCCCGAACGTCCGGGCAAGCTTCTCAACCAGCCCCTCGGGGTCGTCGACGTCGTCGATGCCGTCGGCCGCGGTCAGCTCGGCGCCGATGTCGGTCCCGCGCGTGAACGACGCGAGTGCCTCGTTCGGCCCCCACTCCGCCGTATTCGACGGCGAGTCGCCCTTCGAGACGACCGACAGGTCGCGGAACTGGATGTTCGTCGCCTTGTACGCCCCCGTCTCCTCGTCTTTCGTCCCCAGTTCGAACGTCGGGTGGACCGACACCTCGTAGCTGCCGGCCTGGACGCCCTGGGCGATCGACTCGTCGTGCGCAGTTGCCTCGTAGCCGACGGCCTGCTGACTGTCGAGCCAGCCCGCTTTGGGGACCTTCCCGACCGTGTCGTCGGTCGGCGGCGGGTAGACCGGGCGGCCCTCGTCGTCTTCGGGGTGGTCTTTTGTGAGTGGCTCGCCGGCCTGCGTCTCGGCTGCTGCCTTGAGCTCCTCCTCGGAGAACAGGACTGGCGTCCCGTCATCCATATGGAGGATGTCGCCGGCTGCGACCGCCACGCCCGAGAAGCGATAGGGTGGATCGGTGTCGTCGTTCGAACCTGCGGTCAGCCGGGCCGTCCGGGCCGACACCCGCAGGTCATGGTTGTCGTTGTGCATCTTTTGGAAACTGTGTTGTCGGCCCGGGATCCTCGCCTCTCACCACTCTCGCGGTGGGTGTCGTGTGAGGGTCATCGGCGCCGGACCGGATCGTGTACTACCCTCGTAAGATAAACGACAGAGCGTGAACCGTGAGATTAGTCGCCCCTGACGTACACCGAACGCGGACTGAGTGCGACATATTCGTCGTCGTCGTGTCTGTGAATCCGAAGATACCGGGTAGAGAAAGGGTTTCATTCTGCCGTGGCGGTGAAAAGTCGACCGCCGTCCGTTCTTTCAGTGCTCCATCTTTGAACATCCCGATCTCGTAGGTTGCGTTGTTTGACGGAGAAGAATATGCGCCACCGACTTGATACTGAGTCTGCGTCGTCACATCACCGTCGTAGATCAATTTACCGTTCCCGTCTGTCGAGAGGTAATTCATATGAGCGCTGTCCCACCCACCCTCGATCTCAACCCACTCGTTTTGCGTGTTGATAACTGTCTCTGTGGTGTCGTTACCAGTGAGAAACACCCGCCCACTCGGATAGAGCTGGATATTGATCGGATTATCGTCCGTGTTCTGGATGACTGTCGAGCCAGCAGCGCTCTCAAAGACTTCTGTGCTTTGACCGATATGTGCCCGTGTTGCACTGACCAACCCCCCGACCGCCGAGTCGAACCGCCAGTCAGCCAGGTGCTTGTCGGCATCACCCGGCTGGCGATATTTGTCTCCCGTCACCGTCAGAAGTTCTTGATGTCGCGGAGTTCGAACTCACCCGACGTCGGAGACGTCTGCGGCGTGACCGTAAACCGAAGCCACGGCCAGCCCTCGGTCAGCAGCGTCGAATCGATCTGTGTGGTCGTGTCACCGGCCGCGATATATTTCGTCTCCGGGTCGGGATCGCCGGAGTCGCCGCCGATGGGCAGCGACTCCGTCTCAGCGAAGCTTTCGCCGTCGATGTCGTCGGTCCCCTCCAGCGTAACGTGGACGTCGGCATCGAGTGTGCTGAGGAATCGGTAGAGGATCGCGCTCGTACTGCCGCGCTGTCGAACGACGATGCTCTCCCCGGTAAGATCTCGGGGCTGGATCGTCTCCTGTGATTTTGTCTGAGTCATCGGTCTGTATCTGAAATGTCAGTGGGTCCAGCCGGGGTGCTCGCCCCTCACGCGCCGGTCGCGTGGAGTCGTTCGGGGGTCATCGGCGCCGGGCTGGCTGCCAGCGTCTCCGCCATCTCGACGGGGACGCGGTAGGCGCTGGCCGTCGCCTCTGCCGAGCCCGTGTAGACGGTGACCGAGCAACGGCAGTTGGGGTGGACCGGCCAGATGCCAGAGATCTCGCTCGCCTTGTAGGGTGCGCCAGCTGCCACGGCCACGCACTGCGGGCAGGCGCTCGGCGCCAGCAGCGGCTCGACGAGTTCGACGCCAAAGCGCTGGTACTGCTCCTGGGCGGCGAGGTGCCGGGCCCGGAGCATCTCCGTCCGGGCGATCGTCGTCGCTCGCGCCTGGGCGCCGTGGGGTGTGCCGTCTTCGACCGACCCGAGGACGTCCGTGAGACGTCTCGCCGCGTCCCGGGGTCCTTCTCCTCGCGCCATCGACTCGGTGAGCTCGCGAGCGACATCGCGCCCCATCTCGTCGGTGAGCCCCTGCAGCTCTGAGAAGTTCCGCGTGAACAGTCGTTGCAGGGTGTCCTGGTGGATGGGGAGCTGCAAGGACACCGCAGCGTTCGTCGCCGGCGTGCCGACACCAGCCTGCCGGATGTCCGCGTTCGTTGCCCGGACACCCGTCTCGTAGGCCTGCCTGACGTACCGGTTCTCACCCTCGCCGACGACGTCGAGGATCTCGTCCTCCTGGGCCTGGTCGAGCCACTCACGGAACTCCGAGATCTTCTGGTCGTCACGGATGAACGAGAAGTCGGGCGGGGCTTCGACGGCCGTCAGTTCGCCGTCGCCGAGGCCGAGGACATCCCGTTCGCCGACGTACTTCCGGACGACCGTGTTGATGCGCTGGTAGCCGCCGCGGAGCTTCTGCGCGTAGCGCTCTTCGACAGTCTTTGTCCTGGTCGGCGAGTCCGTCCGAGCGACCAGGACGCCCTCGGCGCCGTCTCCGGTGTCGACGTCCTGTCTAGTCGCGCTCGCCGACATCAGTCATCACCCTCCGACGGTGCGCTTGCTGTCAGTTTGGCCGCGCTCTCTTCGAGGTCCTCGAACTGCGACTGGACCTCGCTGCTCGACTCGTCGACGAACGTTCGCTCGACCTCGTCCATCTCAGATGGGAACCGGCCCTCTTCGATGAACTGGCGCTGCTGCTCTCGCGAGAGGTAGTCGTCGGGGTTGCCGTTGGTCCACCGCTTGAGCATCTGCGCCCGTGTGTTCTGGATCTCGGCCTCGTCCTTCGCGCTGGTCTCGTGGAGCGGCTTCCATTCGACATCGTAGCTGTCCCCCTTCGGTGACTGGACGATATCGTACTCCAGCAGGCGGTCGATGAGCGACCGGACGATCGTCGGCTCGACGAACTCCCGGCGTCGCTCGCCGATCTTCCCGTACCATTCTTTGAGGTCCTGGGTCGTCGCGCGCTCGCCAGTCTCGTTGCCCTTCAGGACAGACTGCGGGGGCATGTAGGGCTGACTGGCGATCGCCTCAATGTTCGGGTCGATGACTGTCGACGGGTCGATCTCCTCACCGCCCAGTGACTGGACATCCTGGGCGCCGTGCGTTTTCAGCACGTTCTCGAGCCCAACCTCCCAGCGATGGAGGTGCTTGCGCAGCTTGTCGCCGTCGTCCTCGACGTCAAAGTCCTTGTCGATGTTGATGTTGATTCCCCAGGCCGCCGCCCGATAGGCGAGCTGACCGGCCGAGCCGAGCGTCCGCTCGATATCGATTAGGTTGTTGTAGACGGGCTGCTGCCGCGGGATCCCACGAACTTCGTCATCGAGGAGGACGTCCGAGTGAATGTGGATAACCCGTGAGTGATGGACACGCATCGTGTCCGGTCCTGTCTGGGATATCGTCGCGTCTTCCTGATCCTCCTCGTCGGAGAGGTCGAGCTGGTACTTGACGGGCTTTCCCCAGCGACCGGAGCCCGGCCCGCCGAGGGTGACGCCGTCGATCGACTCTTCCGAGAACGGACGCAGGCCGGTAAGCTGCTCGGCACCACTGACGGGGTTCGCAAAGGCGTCCGTGTTCACTTCATCGCCATCGTCGTCGGGTTCCGAAACATCGTCCTGCTGGACATCGTCGAGCTCGAGGACGAGGATACCAAACTCGCCGATGCCAGCGAGCTTGTCCGCCCGCTTGCAGTAGTTCCAGAGGTCGACCTCGTCCTGCAGGTCGGCGATCTCGGACTCAAACTCGGTTTGGTCGCCGTTGCTGGCGTCTTCGTCGTCGACGATCTCTGGCGGCTTTCGCCAGGACGTCGACGCCGGCAGGAACGTGACGGCAAACGCGTAGGGATTCCGAAGCGCCAGTGCATAGAACTGCTTGACGCCCGGGTTCTTGTCCCACTCGAACACCTCGTAGTAGTCAAAGTCTTCGTCGCCACCCTGGATGTTCTCGCCGAGGAGGGCCGCGAGTGACTGCCGCATCGTCAGGTCGACCTGTTCGGCAGCGGTGAGTTCGAGGACGTCATCGTCACCGCCGCCGACGGCGCCAGTCGCCTCCTGGACGCCGACGTCGTCACTCACGAACTGTCCGGTCTCGGGATCTCGCGGCGGTGTGTCAGTCATGATTCCCCCAGTGCGCTCCACTCTGCGAGGTCGAGCGCGGCCTCGCAGAACGAGCAGAGGTACTTGGTGGGTTCAATCGTCGAGTCGCAGACGACACAGTTGTCTCCCCGATCCGGATAGTTCGCGTAGCTGGGGTCAGATGTTATGCTCATGAAAATCACCACGTCCCCGACCCGCTCGGGCCGGTCTCTTCCTCAGGCTGCAGCCCCTCCGCGGCGGTGATCGCCATGACCGCCGCGTCGAGGTGGTCCGGCGAGTGGCCGAGGCGGTCCTTGACGTCGTCCTTCGGGTCGGCGACGTAGACCTGCTCGTCGCGACTCTTGATGTACGTCTCCGAAAGGGTCAGCTCCCGGGCGGCGATCTTCAGTTCCTTCCGAAGTCGAGTGTCGGTGAACTCGCCGCCGCGTTCGAGCCACTTCCCGAGTTCGCACAGCCCCTCCGTCCAGCGGTCCTTGTACTCGTCCGACTGGACCGCGTTCTCGCCAGCCTTGAATCGGTCGACATCGGGGAAGCGCTGCGCCGTGTCGTCGAGCTTGCCCGATCCCTCGCCGACCGCGTCGCCTGAGATCTGTGCCTCCGACTCGGCTTCGAGGTTGCTCCAGATCTCGTTGAACTGGACCGTGTGATTTGTCCCGGGCTCGGAATACTCAACCGTCAGGGAGCCATCGCGCTCGTCGATCTGGACCGTCCGGTCACCCGAGCGGGCAACGTCGATGCCGGTCCCGCAGCGAGAGCCGACGTCGTCGTGACCGTCCTCGACGTAGCCGGCGTCGACGAGATCGGCCTGGATCGGGCGGTTCTTCGTGGCGCCGGCGGGCGGCATGATCCCGGCGAAGCGCCGATACCAGAGCGTGTTGAGGTCCTTCCGGAACTTCGCGTTCCCGGGGAGTGACATCGCCCGCGCCTCGTCGTAACCGGGCCAGGACTCGCCGTTGTGGGCCTCCCACTTTTTCTTGAGCTTGTGGAGGCCGGTCAGCCCCGGGATGCGGTCGCCATCGCGACGGTCGAGCTCGACGTGGACGTTGTGGGAGTCGAACGTCGAGAACTGCAGCTTCTCGGGCTCGAGGCCGATCTCGCCCATGTTCGCGACCGCGTTCGTCTCGTCCTCCGGCGGGTTGCTGATGACGACCATCCGGTCGTTCCGGTCGGAGATGAGCGAGTCCATCGAGTCCAGCGTGTCGAGGTCGACGTCCTTCTTGTCGGCCTCGTCGACGATGACCAGGACGTGGTCGTTGTGGACGCCCTCGAGTTCGCCCGGGTCTTCGGGGCTGATGACCTCGAACTGCCACGTCGGCTCGTCAGCGATGTCGATGTGCGGGTTCGGCGACCACTTCCACTCGCCGAACAGCGGGCTCGACTGGTGGAGTCCCTCGGCGTCGGCGCAGAAGGTCCGCTTCAGCTTGCCGTAGGTCCCCGACGTCACGACGACCGAACTGGGGTAGTGGCGCTTGTGGAACGCCAGCGCGAGCGCAACGATCCCGAACGTCTTCCCGAAGCCGTTGCCGCCCTCCAGGTGCGTGTACTGGTGGGTGGCGACGTGTTCAAGGATCTCCCGCTGCTCGGGCGAGAGCGTGATGTCGAACCAGTCCTCGGCGGCCTGCCAGTAGCGCTCGGGTCCCGTGTAGTGCTCCGGGAGGCGCTGCTCGACGTTCTCGGGAAGTTCCTGGGTGCTCATTCGTCGACCCCCAGCCACTCGCGGGCTCGCTGGATGTAATGACTGTTCACGCCGTTCTCGTCACGGTACTCCAGGGCGCGCTCGCAGATCTCGGGCCACTCTTTCTGAGGTGCCGACGGGTGGCCGAGATAGGCGATACGGTCCTCGTCGAGAAACTCCGGCGGCATCCGCGCGATCGCAAATATCGAGCAGAACTCCTCGGATGTAGGCGGGACATCCTCACCGCGCTGGTCCCGGATGTGAATGGCGAGATGCGCCAGCTCGTGGTAGACCGTCTGGAAGGACGTGTAGCGATCGGTCGGGTACAGGACCAGCAGGTTCCAGAACCGAGCGCGACCGAGGACGTCTTCGTCGGGGTCGAGCCGACCGATGGTGACAGTCTTGTGGGCCAGCGCCGGGTAGTCCTGTAGTGCCCGCCTCATCTTTCGGCGGACGTCTTCGACGATCGCCTCGTCGGTGTCGGCCGCCGCATCGGTAAACGTCTCGAGAACGCGATACGCGCCCAGCCCGACGACATCCTCGCCGTGCTCGTCGTAAGAGATCGGGGCTTTCTCCAGGCTCATAGATCACCACCCTGCGCGGAGGTCTTCCACGCATCTTTCAGGTCACTGATGGCATCGGCCGTCTGCGACTGCGGGTCCTCCAGCAGGCCGAGGTCCTTCAGCCACTGACGTCGGTCGGTCGACAACCGCTTCTGTGCGGTAAGGACGACCGACTCCCTGTACTCGGTTTCTTTCAACGTCTCGTGCTGCGTGGTCTTCACCGTCGTGTCCTTGTCCACCAGCGCGTGGCCGCTTTCGAGCCGGTCAGGCTTTCCGTCGGCCCACCGATCAAGGCCAATGTCCTTCGCGTGCGTCACCGAGATCCGGAACAGCTCTGACTCGATGCCGAGGGGGATGCCGTCGGTCAGGTCGGCGTCGTCATCAAGCCCGGCGCCACCATGACACTCCTGATACTTTTTGAGGTAGTCCGCGAAGACATCGTCGACGAACTTCCGCAGCTCGTCTGAGAGGACGTCCTGGTAGTAGCTGTTACAGTCCGCGTAGGCGCCGTGGGTGACGGCGTTCGTGTTCTCCTCGGGAGCGCCGGATCCCTCTCGCTCACCACCGGAGCCCGCTTCGCCACCGTGCTTCGAGCACCGACCCTCGCCGACATGGTCGGTACCCTTGCCTGGCCACGCACCGCAGTAGCCAACGAACAGCGTTTCACCGTCTTGCTTTTCCCAGCGCCGACCCATGCAGGACCCATCGGTTGGCTGTTGCTGTGGGACCTGGTCGAGCGGCTCGCCGATGAGGTCCTCTTCGGTGACGTCCATGGGATTGATTGTTTCGTCAGTCCTGTGAGATCCGTCGGCCGTACTCGATCCCGGCGACGAACCCGACCGCAGCGCCGCCGATCAGGTAGTGCCACTCTTTAAAAGTGGAAGCGAACTCGTCGACGACGTCGTCGGGAAGCGGGCCGTCGGTCATGACAGCCACCCCGTAACCCTATCCCAGAGATGCCTGGCGTAACCGTAGGCCGCCATCGCGACCAGCATGAGGATGACCGACAGCAGCCCGACGGCCTCGGTCAGTCCCGTCTCACTCGCCATCGTCGCCCTCCTGCATCTCTTGGGCCTCATCGAGGGCGCTGCCGAAGATGCGCTCGCCGAACACGACGTAGCACGCCGCGATGACGATCGCGAGGGCGACGACCTCCCAGAGCGTGCCCATACCGCCGGCGGTGAGACGGGCGCGCATCCAGAGCGCGAACGTCGCGGTGACGATCAGCGCCGAGATGGCGAGTCGGATGGTCCTACGGCGAATCATCGGTCCCATCCTCGGTCTGTTGCTGTCTCACCTCGGCGAAGGCCGTCGCGAGGGCGGCGTAGTCCGCGACCTCGATACCGTTGTACCCGCCGAGGATTCCGATGCCGAAGATGAAGACGACGGTCGGGTCGGCGGTCGTGAACAGAAGCGTGTAGGCCGTGATACCGATAATGCCGACGTTGACGAGGATGCTCCGGAGTATCTTGAGCGTCTTGAGCATCCGGAGGTCACCACCCGAGCGGGCGATCTCGCAGTAGTCGTCTGCCAGCCGGTCCGGGACGTACCAGGGCCGGTTTCGTGGAGTTGTGTGGGTCATGATGCATCGTGGGCCCCAACCCCAGAGGCAGTTGAGTTGTCGGTGCGCTGCTGTATCATAAGTGCCCGGCTGGGGAGTTGCACCCCACGCTCTCGCGAGCGTGCTGGATCCGGGCGGGGCGGCCGGCGATGGTCGGACAAGCAATCAGTGCCGGCCGGTTGACTGACGATTCACTGCTGGGTAGGGGGTGGGTGAACGGACGGAAGCCAGTATGCCCTCGCCTTGCGGGTCATCGGGAGCGGCCGGCACGAACGGCCCTCGCGACGGCCAGCCGGAACGTCTCGTAGTCGTCGCCGGCGTAGTCGGGATCTCGCTTCAGGTCGGCAACCTCGACGAGCAACACGAGCGGGTTGTGGGCGGCGCCGAACTCGATCAGCGTCGCGACGATCCCGACCGCGGCCTCCAGGGCCTCCTCCCGGGACCGCGTCGACGGCGATCGGTGGTGATCGACGGCGCCGCAGAACGAGCAGGCCTTTCCCGACCCGTCATCGCCGGGAGGGTGGGCCTCCTCGCGACGGTCGGCGAGCTCGGCTTCCTCCCAGTACTCTCGGTCGGCGGTGTTCCAGTCGACCGCGCCCTCCGGGAGATCGTAGTCGACGAAGCTCAGGATGTCTCCCACGTCCCGACCCCAGCCGTGGTCGAACTCGTAGCGAGCCCGGACCCGTCGGTAGCACTGCTGGCAGCATAGCGACGGGTCGGCGACCAGCGTCTCGAAGACGTCTTCGGGGTCGTCGGGGACGTCGACGTCGTCGGTCGCGATGCTCGCCGTGGATGGAATTTCGATAGACATAGCTGGGGGAGGTCACCGCCGGGCCAGGGCGGCTGGTAGCGCGTCGCTGTTATATCACTCCCGAGAGGGGTTATACGTCCGCATAGTCACGGTTTTCATGACTACCTGTCTGAGGTCCTCGGAATCACGCGTTCTGAGCAGGTAGTCACGATTTTCGAGAGTTTTTACAGCGTCGTCGAGTGTGGTCTCCGGGAGGCCAGTTCGCTCCTGGAGCTCCTGTCGGGAGAGTGGCCCATCGCGATCGACAACGTCGTAGACGTACTTGGCACTGGGCGGGAGGTCGTCAAGCCGTCCCGACTCAGTGCCAGTCACGCCCCTGGCGCACCTCCACCGGGAGATACCGCCCCCGATTCGGTGCCGCGTAACTCGAACACACGTTTCGCCCAGGCCAGCCAGTCGAGGCCGGACTCGGATTCTGCCAGTAGCGACCGTAAGCGGCGCTTGGCCGCTACTTTGAAACTCCCGTTACTGGATAGAACTGATAACGCCGATTTCAAAGTAGCAGCATCGGCGGTGTAGGCCACCCCAGCGTGCTGTTCGTAGCTCTCGGGCTGCAGAAGGCCGATGTCCTCCAGGGCATGGACCCAGTTGTAGACCGTGCGCTGGGAGACGTCGAGGCCGGCCAGCTGGGCGAGCCGGTGGTAGCCCTCGACGCGGTTGGCGATCGTCCCATCATCACGTTCGTCGACGAGCCGATCGGCGCGGAACCCGTCGGGCCCCTCACCGTGGACGACGTCGTCAACGGCCTCCAAGAGGTCGACCGCACCCTCGGGGACAGGCAGCATCGCCTCGATGGGATCGGCGAGCTCGTCGAAGGAGGAGACCTCGTCGACGGGAACGTCGGTCGGGACGTTCGTCAGCAGGTAGGCGTGCTTTGTCTCGTCGGCGAGCACAGGCCGAGTCCGGTGGATGACCTGCGTAAGCTCCTTCGAGCGGCTCTCCTCGAAGAGGTCGCCCGTCAGCCCCGAGAAGTGCTTCGTGGGCACGGCCCGGCCCGTGCCATCGCCGTCCTCGAAGTGGAGCTTCCGGTACACTGGATCCTCGGTGTCGGCTCGCGTCGAGTGCTCGACGCCGCCGACCCGGAGATCGGGGTGATCCATCGCGAGCAGTTCGGCCTCCCGCTCCAGGTCGTCGACGCGGGGGTGGGGCGCCCCGATCGCGACGACCGCGTCACAGTCGTTGTAGTTGAGCCCCCGGGCAGCGTGGTAGTGCAACACTGGCGAGTCGTCGGGGAACTCGAAGTGGGGCTGCAGGCCACGCTTGACCACGTACAGCGGCGACTGGTGGACGTCGGCCGCCGTGTCGATGACGCGCTGGATGCGCTCCTGGAGACTCTCGCTGTCGTCGATCGTCCCGGCGTGGTACTGCCCGTCCAGGACCTGCGTAGCCCGAAGGTTCTCGAAGGATTGGGGCTCGTCGCCGGTGACGAGGACGTCGTCGACGGGGGTCCGGTAGAGCCCGGCGATCTTGCGCTTGGTCGTCGTCGCGTCGAGGATCAGCGGCGAGTCGGGCAGGCTGGAGGGCTGGGGTAGCTCCTCGTAGAACACTCCCTGAGGGTCGCCGGCCTCCTCGGGCTCCAGATCGAGCTCGGCACAGGCGCGTGCCGTGGGTCCGTCGCGACGCGTGATGTTGTGGTCTGCCTCGTGCCAGTCACAGGCCGCACTCTCGCAGTGGCGGGCGCCGTTTTCGAACCCGACGTCCTCCCCACACCACGGACAGTGATCGAGCGTGGTCGCGACAGCGATCGCCGTCCGAGCGCTCTCGTCGTCGAGGCCGGCCGCCGCAGCGGCGGCCAGCAGCGCGTCGAAGACCAGCGGCGTCCCCGACCAGCGGTCGTCTCGCATCCGGGCGATGAGCGTCTCGTTGTAGTGGAGCTTGCACTGGGCCAGCGTCTCCTCGACCATCGGCTCCTCGACGACGGCCTTCTCGACCTCCGTGTACCCCTCGCCGGGCATCCCCTGGTGCTCGCGCACGGTCTTGGTCTCGACGTCCGCTTCGTCGACGTCGTCGGGGAGATCCTCGGGGTCGACCTCGCGGGTGATCGTCTCGCCCTCGACAGCGGGCGCCTCTAGATCGACCAGCGTATCGGGGGCATCGGGATCGGTGATCGCGTCGACGAGATCGCGGGCGAAGCGAGCGAACTCCCCGAGCGCATCCTGGTTGTCGTCGCCGGCGTTCGAGACCATGCCCTCCAGGGCGTTGCCAGCGCGGGCGAGGTCCTCGACGGTCACCCGCCGGTCGGAGCGCAGCGAGTCCGGACTCTCGTCGATGAGGATGTCTCGCTGCGGGCCGTCCGATCCCTTCTGCTGGACCGTCTTGAGCAGCTGGTACTGATGCACGCCGACGACGCGGTCCTTGCTCGATAACTCGTCGAACTGATCGAGCCAGGCACAGTGACCGTGTTCGTCGTGACCCGGCAGTTCGTCGGCGAGGATCTGGTGGGCCTTAACCGGGCCGACCTCGCCAGCGAGGGCCTCGTAGCGCTTGCGGCCCTCGTGGTCCGTCGCGAAGTCGTAGATCGGACACATGTGGGGGCAGTCGGCGACGTGGCCGTGCTCGGGGCACATCTCCTGGTCGTCGTCGTGATCGACGTCCATGCAGACGGCGCCGCGCTTCTGAGCGCCGCCCTTCAGGTGGTAGTAATCGTCGGCCGTGGGGTCGTCCTCGATGAACTCCCGGGCCTTCTGGTGCTTGTCGAACAGGACGGCGTGGGGCCGCTCCCGTTTCTCGGCGCCGATGGCGGCGTTCGTCGTCTTCCCGTTCCCGGGGTCGTCTGCCCAGGCGACGGGGCCGTCGGCGTCGACGAACTGCTCGAAGCGCTCGCCCTGCAGTTCGCCCCAGCGGTCCTCGGGAGTAACGGTCTCCCTGTCCAGGCTCGGAGGCTCACACTCCTCGATGGGCCAGTGTTCGGAGATCCCCCCGCTGGTCTGCTCGGCGTCGTAGTCGTCGGGCTCCTCCAGCTCCGGGATCGAAAAGCCCAGGTCCCGGAGGTGCTCGACGCCGCGCCACCAGGTCTCGCCGGAGACCCCACCCGCAGCGTGGCGTTCGTCGAGCTCGCCGGCGTCGATCGCCGCCATGACCACGGGACCGCCGTACCCGCCACGGTCGCCCGTGTCCATCCAGCGCTTGTCGTTGACGATGTTCGCGGTGCCATTCGAGCTCTTCCCCCAGGTAGGGGCGAACGCCCGCTCGCCGTCGCTCGTCGACGCCGAGTCGTTCCAGCGGTGGACGATCGTCCGGTCGGCGACGTCGCGAGCATCCAGGCGGTCAATTGCGGCGAAGATGTCCCGGATGTCGGTCGTCGTCTCGTCGGCCGAAGTCGCAGCTGGTTCGTAGTCCGTGCTGTCGAAGCTCTCGCGAGCGGCGTCGACGTCCTCGACGCGCTCCTGCTGGCTGGCAGCGACGTCGTCGTTGACCCGGACGATCGTCTCCAGGGCGTCGTCATCCCACTCCCGGACCTCGGTGGGCGTGCCGTCGACGTGGTCGCCGGTCATCACGCACACGCGCTTCCGGGCGTAAATCTCGACGCTCGGGAGGTCGTCGTTGCCGCCCCACGGATCCTCGTCGAGCTGCCAGGAAGCCTCCTTGACGCCCTCGGGGAGCTCGCCGCGGTAGATGGCGTGGGCCCCGCTGCCGGACTGGGAGACGTCGGCGTAGGTCAGGCCCAAATGTTCGAGGATGGCGACAAAGGCCGGGTGGACGTCGCCGGTTTCGGGGTTCCGGACGTCGTCACCGTCGACGTAGGCGAACGGATCCTCGGGTTGCTGGAGGAATGCCCGGCCATCGAGGCGGGGGTCGACCTCGGCCATCGCGATGCCCTCGCCGTCGAGGTAATTGCCCTCGTAGCCCCACTTATACCGTGCGTCGCAGTCACAGGTCGCCGCGGTGTCGTGGCCGTCCTCGCTGCATTCTGCGGGAGCGTCGCGATCAGCCCACGGCGCGAACGGTTTCTTCTCCTGGTGGCCCATCCACTGTTCGCGATCGAGCAGCGCCGGCGGGTAGACGTCAGCCTCGGGGTCAGCCCAGTCGGCCCCGTTCCAACGGCCCCACTCGGCGCCTATACGAGACCGCTCTCGCGACCTTCTCACACGGTCCCCCGCATCTTCACTTAACTGTGGGGGGTCATCGCCGGTGTTCTCGTCGAGGACGTCCGCGACTGCTGACGGGGGTGCCCCTAGAGCGCCGGCGATCTGAACAGCGGAAGCGGTGGGGTGTTGTTCGCGATGGCGCTCGACGCGCTCCCGCAGCGAGAGCCCGTCGGTCACGCAGACGCACCCCCCGCGAACTCGTCGAGTCGGGTTTGTGGCTCAGATTCTTCGAACCTGACATCGGGATACCCGGCGAGGAGGGTCTGATCGAACGTAGACCAGTAATCGGCTTTGTGCGGTTCAACTCGTTGCCAAAAAACAGCCTCGCACAGGGCACGGTGAACACGATCCCGCTCGTCGAGTGGCCACGAATCGCGCTCTACGAGGCGACTCACCGTGACCACCCCCAGTCATCGAGCGTCGACTGGCCGCCGGCGTCGGGCCGGTCAGGCTCGTCCTCGGGGATCGGGACGTTCTCGACGCGCTCCTCGCCCTCGGCATCGATCCGGTCGTCGACGACGTCGACGGTCTCGCCGTTGTCGTCGAGTTCGGGACGCTCGGTGATGTACTGGACGGTTCCGTCCAGCGGGTCGCCGGAGTAGGAACTCCGGCTCATGCCGAGCACCCCCCTGTTTCGACTGTACCTGGCGGCGTCGCTATAGCGAAATTTGCTTCATAGACGCCGCTGGCGGTCGAAAACAGCGGAAGAGAACCATCCCGCGATGGGATGTTCGGAGTTTCGTTCTGCGAAGTCGGTCCGTCGTGTTGAGCCGTGTGCTCCAGATGTTCCGCGTTCTCAGCCAAACATCTGGCGCATCATCGAAATTTCGGGTACACATTGGGAACCCAAATAGAGAAAATTCTCAGGTAGAGGTGTATTGACACTCTCTGCGATAATAGAGTTAATCGAAAATAACGGATCATAGAATGAGTCTAAGAGAATTAGCGTGTGGTTCTCCAACCCAACACGAAGACAATTAAAGCGATTAATATAGATCCTATCCCCGCCTCTATCATAGCAATCATTTTTCCAAGCCCAGTAGGTTGTACACCGTTGTATCCAAGCGTAGTAAAAGCTCCCAAGCTAAAGTACAGGCTTTCGGTGATTACTGAGAGGAGTGGCTCATCTGCACCATATTGGAGAAGGACATTCTCACTCCCGCTTGTTGTTCTTAACCCCCAGATAGGATACGCTAGTGCGCTAAGCCCAATCACACCGATGCCAAAGAATCCCGGACGCCAAGGGCTCGCTCCGTAACGAATAGTGATTCGAGAGAGGGTTAGCTTCATCCACTTCCAATATTGCTGATTGGAAAACGCTACCTTGCGCTTAGCATGGCGGGAACGGAGATAAAATCGCTCATATTCGTCCTTCAATGGTGTTGTTTTCAGTTGGTGACGAAGCAACTGATAAGTAGCGATACCCTCTTTCAAACGACGGTTGTGGCTCTCTCTCCTTCCAAGTTCCAAGGATATTCTATTGTAAAATCTCCTAATAGCCATACGAAATCGTTCTCTTCTTGTCCGAGGGTAAGCACTTGAGTTACTCAGAATGATACTATTAGCGTCAATTGAGGACGGCCTGGGCACTGTAGGAAGATAACCTGTTATAATTCGGAAGGGGAAGAGAAACAATTTCAAAACAATCGTTATCAAGCACCATTTCCCCATATCCTCATACTTCCTCAACGATAATATAGGTTTATGAACTATCCAATGGATGAATCGGATAACATCCAATTTCACCTTTGCCAGCATTGGGACAGACTCTGCTATTTGATCCGCAATTAGTTCTGAAGCAGCATGGTTTCCGAATTCAGTTGAGGTAGCTATCCTTGCGTTCCCAAACACAGCGTTATGAAGACGAGCATATACAAAGGATGCATTTCTTAAATCCGAATCACGGAAATCCACACTCTGTGCTTGTGTGTCAAGAAACTCTGCGTGACGTAGACGCGCTCCATGAAAGTCGCTTCCTGAGATGTCTGCCTTGCTAAAATCAGCATCAAATAAGTCTGCATCGGTAAAATCAGCCTCAGAAAAAATTGTCGGCATTGGATTTGTTGATGTGAACACAGCGTGAACCAAGTCTGCATTTGTGAACGTAGTGCCAGCCCCCCAAGAGTTAGAAAAGTGTGCACTATTCGCCATCACGTCATCAAATTCCGCACTTCTCATTTGACAACCAGTGAAATCTGCTTTTCTAAGGTACGCTCCAGTAAAATCACACCCAGCTAATCTTGTACCTGAAAAATCGGCGTTGACTAAGGTACACTGCTCAAAGTCAATTCGATGCGCGATATCAGTATTTCGCACAATCAGGTCATCAATACGCTCTGGGCCAATAATGCGAATGCGCTCCATTTCTGTAGCCGGCTTTTGATTCTCATCAGCATGCCAAATACAGCGTCCAGTATTATTCCAAGTTTCTCGGGCACAGGCAGCCTCACCAAAGCCAGATGGTAACTCTGATTTAGGCTTAACATATCCACAATGAGTCATTCTAAACAGTAGTCAGTACATCTGATGTCAGCCATCTAAATACCAGCGGAATGGATGATCCATATTTTAATGTATAACTGCCAAGAGAATGAATCTATTAATTTCCAGGTGGCCCTACTTTACCAGGTTCGGTAGGAGCTATCGTCAATTCAATCAGACCCGCAAGGATTGGTGAATTGAACTACTGACTATCGCCATTTCGACTCAATGCTCGTCCGATACCGTAATCCAAGCACAGACGTGTTACAGCAATCTTTGATTTTTTGCGGCGGGTATCGGTCACGAACATCCTGCAGATTTTCTTCGCTCTCGATGAGGTGCGTCAGGGCTGCGTCAATGACATCGCTCATCGGCGGATCATCATCCGGGCCGCCGGCTACGATCTCGCTGGCGCGATCAATTTTGTGCTTCCTCTCGTCACTTAGTCTGAGTGTGGTTCTATCAGCCATTTATATACAAATGTCCATACGATGGGGTGGTTGCCGTCGTTCTGAGGTGACTGAACACTGTTTCTTTATAATTGGCTCAGGAGTTCCTAATTCGATAGTACTGTGATTCCGGTGAGCAACCCTTCGATCTATATACGCAATTCCGTGCTCCCCGAGAAAAGTGTGCATACATCGCGGCAACTGCATACATTGACGTGCAACCCCTTGGGGTCGGGATTGAGAATCCGGTTCCAAGTATCTGAGCAGACTTTCGTTTCTCATACAGGCTGTTTTTCCAACGTAATCGCTAAACCGGAACATGGTGGGTGAATCGAACGTGAACCTTAGACTATCGTTGAGCGGGTTGAAACATCATTTTATGCAGCAAACGGCTGAGGCGGACGGGATACCGCGTGACTGTCAATAGCGGTTTAGAGCTCCGCGTGAAGCGCGCTTAACGCGTCGATAGCCTGCTGGATATGGCTTTCAAGACTGTCGCCGTCACCACCGTCAGTCGGCGTTACACGCACATCGCCTAGATCAGCGTCGGCACCCATATTGTCATTACTCGCCTCGTCATCCACAGCTACGCTCCCAAGTTGTTGCTGCCCATCTTGATCGTTGGTATCGTCACTGGCAACGGGGTCGCCTTGTGAAGCCGCCTGGTCCGGGGCCGTTTCCTCGCTTGTGTCTGACTGCCCGCGGTGACTTTCAAGCGCTGCTAACGGGAAGTCGTAGGCTTTTGCCCGTGCTTCTTTATGCCATGTCGTCCGTTCGGTCACACCCATCACGGCAGCGACCATGTCCCGGTCACAACCACGGTCAAGCGCCATCCTGACTCGTTCTTCTTCGGCTCGCTGCAACAGTTTCTGCGTGTCGTCCGGAATCCGCCCACGGGCCGATGTCGAGATCTGACTTGTCAGCCCCCATTTTCCGGAATCGGCATCCTGATCGACAATTTGCCGCTCACGCTCATCGACTCTGTTATCCAGTCCCATCAATTTCCAGAGCCGCTCCCGTATCGTCAGGTTGCTGAGATCCACGCTTAAAGCATCTTCAATCTCACCTGTTGTCGCTGGCCCAATCCGATCCAGCGTCTCCAAGATTTTGCCATCGTGTTCCAACACCACCTCTTCACGATCAGCATCAGTAATCGTCACCGGCAGGTCATCCTCGCTCGCTTGCTGATGATGCCAGTGATGACACCCACGGCACAACGTAACCAGATTTTCCATGTCATGTTCATCCATACCGTCAGGATCACGCGTCGCGTGGTGAATCTGGAGTTCTGCAGTCCCACCACCCGTCGACCCGACTCGGTTACACATCCGACACCGATGATTATCCCGGTCTAGTACCGCTTCACGCTTCGCCGGGGCAACAGTCTCGTGTTCGTCGCCCGGACCGTGACATGGTTCCCCCGTCACGCTCGCTCCCTCCGTGAACCGTGAAAATCGTCACAGACCGCAACAGATCTTGTACACGCCGGCGACACTTCCCTAACCCGACCAAGAACCACACGCCACTCACGCTGCGACGCCTGATCCACCACGCGACCAAGCCGCCCTGACACCACCCGCTCATACACACCAAACGTCGAGAGACTCCCAAGCGAAAGTGAATTGTCCCCACACTGAACATTGGAAACCAACCACGGAGCGCGCGATCCACCCCGAACCGCATACGCAGATACCACGCTCCCATCCCTCAGCTGCTGATCACAGACTTGACATTCCACGGGCCAGTCTTGTGATATTTGATATACTTCTTCGATTGTCCGTTCATCGGCATCTTCATTGTCCGTCAGTTTGTTACCTGTCATTGGTTCTCTGGGTAATGAGAACCCTTTCTGGTGGCCATCACCCACCAGTTTCCTCAACACGCTGAGTATAGGGCCTCTCCTGAGAGTACATACTGCAGTAACTTAATAGTTTGCAAATGTGCAAACGTATGCCCATAAGCAAACTATGTCTATGTGCATATGGTGTGTGTATTTGAAATGTCGGAGCAAAACCCCAATTAGATGGCTCGGACTCGTGCTCTATTGACGAAGACTGATCGAGAGCAAATTTCGAAAGAAGGCGAAGTGGATGAGAATAAGCGCTATCAGGCCATTTCCCGGGTTAGGAACCGTATTCAAGATGAATTACCACAGGATGTTGAATTACTAGAGGAGCACCATCCGGAACTGCTCGATGAAATACGTGCTATTGTCTGCGATGAAGAAGATATCTAAGGTGGATTCATTTCGGTGTTGATCATCAGTAGTTCTCCACCTAATTTGGTTACTACACAGTCCAAATCGGAAGCCAATCTACACAGATCGAACTATCCATTACTGCTGCAGAGCTTCTGGCGCAGCGGCACGACTCCGCTACCACTACAATCTGCAAAGGCGAGTGTGCCATAGAACGCAGTGAGTGTCCCGGCACGGAGAAAGGTAGTAATCAAGTCGACTAATCCATGTACCGCCCTGAGACTATTCTTTTTTATTGAGTGTATCGTGGAGTAGACTGGCTCGTCGGCGGATCAAATCATAGCCAACGTCAGTGGCTTTGTATTCATTCGTCCGTTTGTCCAAGGTAGACTTCTTCACGAGTCCGTATTCCGCAAGATCATCAAGTGCGCGATATACTCTCCCGTGATTAATTTCTTCATCGTAGATATTTTCGAGGACACTTTTGACTGCAAGACCATAGGGAGTCTCATCATCAGTCTGGAGGCGAACGACAGCGTAGAGGACATTCCCTTCGAACGCTGTCAGATCAGTCCAACGGGGGTGTGCATCACTTTCGGTCAACTTTTTTGGCTGTGAGGAGTGGCTAGACATTGTTCTGCTCGCATGGCATCTGATACTCTGTAAGTACACTTTGAGGCCGACCTGAAGATGCTACAAACGAAGTTCGCCCTCTCTTAGCATAGTAGAGTATCTCGTAGTCGGTAATACTGATCTTCGGACGAGTCTCTTGTCGGTTTTTGGACCGTAAATCAATCCGTGCTGGGGTTTGAAATCCCCGTATTGTGTTTGCGTACATGGGTTCCGTACCGTAACTACGGGACCTCTCGCGGACTGGTGTACCAGCACCGAGTCCGCTTCTCATCACACCGAATTCGCCACCGATGTGTTTGTCCCGTAACTACCCGTAACAACTCTCGACACTTAGTTGTTTGTACTAAACTAGTTTAGTAGACTTATCTCGGCCTTTCAGCACAATCCTATGGTGATATACGGACAGAGTTCAGACATATACTCAATGGCTGGCGGACGTGAGGAAACAATAACAGATACGGAGATACTCCGAGTGTTCGATGAGACCGAAGATCCAGCCCTATTTACAGGCGAAGTCGCTGACGAAATTGGTTTCTCGAATCAGGGTACTCTCCCTCGCCTTCGCGCGCTTAATGATGAGGGGCTCATAGCCACAAAAAAATCTGGTCGCGTGCCGATGTGGTGGATTACTGATCTTGGCCGTGAATTCCTTTCTGAAGACAGGTGACATGGTGGCGACCTGACTTCGATAGGAGGCTTATATAATCGACTTAGCTACAGACGGTGTGAGCAACATAGTACGGGCAGCGTTTGATATTGAGACCGTTTCTCCGGACGTTCCGGACGACCAGTACCCAGACTTCACGGACTCACACGACTTCGAACTCTCAGGCGCGGGCATCGCCTACGAGTACGCAGACGGTTCGAGAGAAACGGTCGTAGAATGGCGCAATGGATGGGGCCCACGGGCAGAGCTCGACCTGATCGAGACTTTACTTGACCGGCTTGAACCCGCAGAAACGGTTATCACTTACAACGGTGAACGGTTCGACCTCGCACACCTAGAGGGGAGAGCCCGAATCGCTGGTGCAACAGTCGGTGAGCGTGCACACGAACCCGTACAGTCATATTTTGAGGGGACTGAACATATCGATCTCAAACCGGAAGCATGGGCTGCGTATGGTGACTATACGAGCTTAGAGGAGGCACTGGAACAAGTCGGCCTTGACCCGGTGGAGACTCTGCCCAGCAAGTTTGACCACAAGATTCCACGTAGTGAATGGACAAAAAACCCCTCAGAGGCGATCACGTCAGCCGACCTTGCGCTCCTCGGCGAGATTTATCTTGATAGGGTTGACGGTGAGCGTAGTGATATACCTGTAGCTGTCCTCGAAGAGATGCTAACTCACTACGTACAAGCGGATGTTGAGTTGCTCTTCGAACTGGCGGACGCACGACCGTTCAAATAGACCTAATTCAACCGCTCGGTATTACTTAACTTAGAAGATCCGGTAAATTCAATGCGTCCGCTTCAACGGTGCCCTCTTCACGAGCCCGCCGGCGAAACGCATTGTAGGCATCCGGCTCGTTGTCGATACAGGTGTACCTAATGGACGCCCCAAAAGCGATCTCCGCGCCCAGTGCGGCTGGCGCTGTGCCGGCACACGGGACGACCAAGTGGTCGTCTGGATTCAAAATGTCACTGACCCATTTTTTATAGGGCACAATTGGCTTGACGCTACCCCAGCCGAATTTCTCTCGCTGTCGTGGAACAACCTGTCTGACAGATTCGGACCACCGCCTCTCGGTTTCACCTTTGTGCCCGAACACGACAGAATATCCCCCAGTGGACCCGTACATACCAGGAGTACTTCGATCAGGTGTGCCATCCGAACTCAGATATGTGACGCTCCCAACCTTCCGGTATCCGCCGCCACCGTAGTCGTCGTTGACATCTCCGTATTCATCCATTAGATAGGATGTAAGCCGGGGAAGTAGCCAATCATCCGCATCAGCGATCAGCCACCCACCAGGATTGAGCGCCTCCATACAAGCGTCTACAACCAGCTTTGTCGAGGTTGCCGAATCGTTATGTTCGTGATCAAATGGGTGGGTGTCGTACTCGACTCCGAACTGCCCACCCCGGTGGGGTCTAGACCATGCATCATCAAGACAAATTACATCCGCATCATCGATAGATGAAAGCACTTCAACCGCATCGCCAATGACGTACTCTTTTCCGTCAGCGAGAGATATCGGATGCGGTCGGTCGACAGCCATCGTCATACCATTCTCTTACTACGGCGGCGAATAACTGCTGCGTCTCGTCCCGGGTAATTGCCGGGCGGCTTATATGATCAAACTCGGTATAATCAGGTATGAAGGGTTCCTCAATCGACCCGTCTGCACCGGACTCGCCTCACATAGAGGGGCCGCAACCCTCTCACAGCGACCTCCCATTCGCGTGTGAAGTACTCGCACTGCGTGCCGAGCGTCCACAAGATGCCTGGCAGGATATAAGAGAAATTCTGCTTAATTCTGCCGCCGAAACCAAAGTCAGTGAGGTGTCAAGTATTCTTAGGAAGATAGGGTGCCTTGGTGGACCTGACGATAATCTAACGGGCGCCGGTGCGACAATCGCTGGTGTATTTCAACGGCCCGAGTCCAACACTGATACTGTTCCACCAATCGATACCAAAGAGAAGCTGACACGGACGGAACAATCTCTGTTTCAGTCGCTACTTTTGGAGCACAATCTGATACCAATGCTTGCCGTTCTCCATCAAGCAGAGACAGAATCAGTCTCATATGGACACAGCAACGACCGAACATCAGGTTTCATTCGACGCGTACAGCATCTCCAAAAATACGATCCAACGTGGGAACAGAACACGAAACAGACGAAGACTGAGGTTCACTTCGACTGGGCTGAACATATCAACTGGATAGTTCCTGTAGGCGGCGGCAGATACGAACTGACCGGTAAAGGTCGGCGGCTCAGAAAGCAACTTGAGCATCTTCAGCCGGAAGATTGGGAAATAACGACTGAACAAGATAGTCTCCCAGGAACGGAGTAGACAGGACTATTCGACGCCTCTAGAAAGAATCGAGAGCAGATTGTGAACTGTTACTTTCTGTACAAACCGACCATATTTCATCGGTAGACAGTGGCTGATCGTCACTCACTGACTCAAGGCGGGAGGCGAACCGCTCAATATAGTAGCCCTTCAGTTCAATTGCATTGACGCCATACTGGCTCGCATCGGCATTACGTGCGGGCAACGAGATCGAATTTGACAACGTCGACGCACGCTCCTCACGATTATATAACACGTTGACTGTCTCACCGGGGAGTGCGGAGAGGACAGCCTCAGTATCGAACGAAGTAAAATAATCGGCGCCAAGCGCAAAGAACGCGACATCAGGTTTAGGCGAGTCACTGATTACGTTGAGCAGGTCTTGGGTGATTGAGAGTTCATCCGCGCGCTTTCGGATATCACCCGCGGACATTCCACTGAAAGTCACATTGTATGGGGGCAAAGGTTCATTCTCATCAACGACGCCGAATCCCGCGCTTATGAATACCCGTGTGACTGTGTGGTCAGTCGCACGAAGCGTATTAACAGCGCGATCAATTGCCTTCTGTTGGCGTCCGACGTACAGATCCGCTGCTGGGATTGAGTGAACATCCTTGCGGTCAAGCAGGGCCTCTCGCTCTGTTGCATCAATATCGTCGGCGGTGAGCGTCTCGCTATCTTTGGGATAGGCCTTCTGTTTACAACACTGGTCGACGATGAGTACATGCATGTTTAGAACTCCGTAAGGCTCTGCTGTTCACTCGGACGGAGTCGTCTCATCGCAGCCGATTGGAGCTCAGATGGCGAGTCAAACGTGTCGACCGTACAGCCGGCCGCCTCAATTGCCTCAACCATCGAAGATTCTTCGTCAGGGTCGTATAGGAGGACACGCTCGAACTGTGCGGCGATGCTTTCGGGGCTCCGGTCGGCGACCGCATCCGTGTCAAGTCGGTCCCACCACTCTACTGCACCGTCGGGAGTGAGCGCACCCAGTTCGACCGACGGGAGGTCGACAACGTGCGACCAGAATTCCGGGTATCGCTCGCTGAGAGCATCATCGCAGCGCGCATCTGGTGCTTCGGGGAGTGCAGCTGCGACAAAGATTTCATCGAACGTCTCGGCCATTTCTAGCCTAAACCGGTACATGTTGTGGAAGCCACGTCGGCGATTCCGATTGTTCCCGCGAAAGATACACATCTGAATCCCATGTTTCTCGCAGAACGGGCAATCACAGCGTTCCCACGGCCGTTCTTCCAGTGTGCGTCTGTATCCGTCAAGCTTGTCTGTGTCGCCGACAGCCTGAGCGTACTCACGAAGATACGGTGACAGCGCCTCGAACGAGCCCTGTTCGGGCGAGATGAGCGACTCAGCAGAGCGTACAGGTTCACCCTCTCGCCGACCTGATAAGAACTGACGGACTGGGCGAATACGATCTTCATAATCCTCGAACAGCCGTGGGTTATTCTCAGTATCCTTTCGGAGCAGGTGAATGATATCTCGCCAGATAGGCTCACCGACAGTTCCCTTGAATTCGACTGCATGCTCGAAATCTTCGCGGAAGAAGACACGGGCATCCATCATATTATCAGCGTTGTACCCATCAGCATGGCGACGATCTTGAAGGTACGCTATAGTTGCATCAAGAGTCGCCTCTGCCTCGTCATAGAAGGACTCGAGTGCTGCAGGGATCGACTCACCGGCGTCGTACGCCTCCAGCGCGCGGATCATCTCTTGGCCGCGAATTGCTTTCTCGACCTGTGTCGAACGATCGTCACGGGCGCGTGGGAATCGGACTCTGACTGCGTCGTACTGTTCTTCAGAGTCGAGGTGGTAGTTCTTTCCGCCTGTCCAAGCGGCAATGAGCATACTCGTACTGTCGAAGCTCGTGATACCAGCATCGCGGACCGTCTCGAAGAGTGCAGTCTTTGCGAACCCGAACACGTGGGCGTCAATGCGGCGTCCACGTTCAGATTCGTACTCGGCGATAACATCGCCGACTTCCTCGACGACCGCAGCCACATCGTTTGCACGCGCGCCAGCGAGTCCACCGATGCCGAGACAGTCATACCCCTGTTCGAGGGCTTTTCGAGCGTCCTCAGCATAGCTCTCAGGGTCCCATCCTTGGACTGCAGCCATCAGCCGAAACCCGTCCTCGGCCGGGTCATACTCTTCACGGATCCGCTGGGCTAGCTCCTCTGAAAGGTCCTGTCGAAAAACATTGTCCTGCTCTCGAAAGACCGCGCTCGACGATGATGCAAGCCGATTACAGACTTCTTCCGCTGACCCCTCAAAGTCGTCGTGTGTGAACATCTCAACGATGCCATCGTAGACATCAGAGTCAAACTCACGCACGTAATCAGGCCAAGCGTCGGGCCACTCAGTCACAAACACGTCGAGCCCCTCCGTGGCTCGCAGTTCTCCAAGTACATCGTCTGGGGAAATCTCAGAATCGAAGGCACGCTCATCGAGGTACAGGCGACGCTGGTTCGGTCCTTTCCAAACGACGTGATCGGGGGTGACACCGATTCTCACTCCGATCCGGTCATAAAAATCAATGAGTTCCTGGATACCATATACCGGAAACGGGTGATCCCGGTAGCCCCATGCGCCGCAGTCGCTAATGGTTGGAAGCCACGAGGGAATATTGAGGCGTGGGTCACCGTAAATTCCGTGTTCATTGAGTCGATCGCGCAGCCCAGCGCTCTGTGTCACTGAGTCGCGTGAGAGCAGCAGTCCATCTACGGGGAGATTACGACCCTCGAATACGTCCCAGAGAAAGAGATTCTCACGAGCGGCGTTCTCAGCCTCGGAGTGGACATCGTACAGGAAATCGTAATTAGCGTCGACGTGGTCGTCCCAGTCCGGTACATAGAACCGCACGAATTAATTCACCTTCCGATGGTTACTATGTGACTCCATTTGAAAGGCGCGGTCCGTGTCGATACCGTTTCAGTGGTGTGATTATTCGCCCGCAGCCTGCATCATCTTCTCGTAGCGATTTGCCTGGTCGATCAGCGTTTCGAGCCGTTCCTCCAGTGAGTCTCCCTCTGCAGGAGAATCCTCTAGTAGGTCAAGTACGGTCTGGAGTTGCTCGGCAGCGTCGACGAGTTGGTCAATCCACTCGCCGGGATCGGCGTCCTCGTCAATATCGAGCCGGTCCAAGAGTTCGTCATGCTCACGTTTGAGCCCCTCAAGTTGCTCAGTAACCGCAGCGGCATCGGGGTCACGGACCGGGTCCCCTTCTGCAGTATCTTGGCTGTCATGAGTTTCAGCACCCTCATCAACCTCTGGTTTTATTGAACTGTCAGACTCCGTGGTACCAAGAGCGGTTTGCGAATCCGCATCGCCCGAATTATGTGAGACACCGGGATCCATGTCAGCGATGTCGTCGAGCGGAGAGCTACTGCCTGCAGAATTTTCAGAGGGGCCATCAGCCGTCGAAGTCTCAGACCCGTCAGTATCAGGTGCCTCTGGCTCACGATTACTCGACGGGCTGTCTTGAGAGCCACGGTCAGTACTGTCCGCTTCGGAATCAGTTGTGTCAGGCACCTCTGGCTCTTCCTGCTCCACGAGCGGGGCGGGCTCGTCATTAACTGGAGTCAAATCATCTAAGTCTACGTCAATATCCGCACCGGCGCGAGCAAGTTCGTACTCGTAACGGTGAATGCGGAGATCATCGTAAGCATCAGCAGACCGTCTTTGGTTCGATTTGACATCTTGTTTCGCTTCTCGTTCAATCCCATTGAGAACACCATCGATGTTCTCCTCGGTGTCCCACGGTGGAGTCTGCCCGTCCGGGGCGCCGCTGGTTTCGTAGAGCCCAGCAATAATCTCGTCTTTTTCGAAGCCGTCCTCATCTAAGAGTTCATCAAGATCGTCAATGTCCAACAGGTGTGGCAGGTGATCATCATCAATGTCGAACCGGTCTTTGAATTCCACATATATCGCCTGCTCGTACGCCGGAACAACCCAACTTTTGAACCAGTCGATTTTCTCGGATTTAATACCTAATTCCGAGTGAGCGATAGCTACCCGCTCCATATCTTCTGCAAGCGAGAGATCCTTATCTGGCTTGTTATGAATCCGAGGCTGGGATATATCACCCTGTTCAAGCCGTTGCTGCTTATCAGCGATGTTGACCTCCTCTATTTCACCGTCGTTCGCTGCGTGGAGACTATCACTATCGTATTCCGTGAATATCCACTTTGGGGCCCTACCATACTGGCCGATTCGCTTATGTCGATCTGCGAAACGGCGTAGCCAAAAGTATACGCCATTTTCCCTAGACAGGGCAGGGTGCATCCGACTGATGCGGCTCTTGTCGGAGTTCCACGGAAGGTCGTCAGCATCGCCATCCGTGTAAAAATTAATCTCGATCCGGAGACGCTTGTCTTTTGCATTATTGAATTTGTTCATTCCAGACTGGCCGAAGCCACCCTTGGTTTCCGTGATGCCCTGCTCAACTAGACGGTCCTGGCAAAAGAATGCAGTACCAGCCTCAACCTTTTGAATGTCGGAACTCCGCATCAACCCAACGGTCACTTCAACTTGGATTGGCGCGCTCCATTGGTCATCGGTGAACTCCAATCCAGTAAAGTGACGTGGGTGTGCGCCTCCTTGCCAAGGTGAAAATGTCCACTGTACCTGCGGCGGCGGAGTGAGTTCTTCGCCAGCCAGGTCGACAGAGAGATTGGCACTCGTATCATTGTCATCTGAGAGGAAACGCTGATACTTTTGTTCCAGCTCCTCGCGGATAGCGTCTCCCTCATCCTCCCATTCAAACGTCAAGTCATGGAGCGTAATAACGGTCTGACCGCGTTCCAAGTCTGCGGGCTCCATTTCGAATTCCCACGTCTCGTTGTCCTCTGCAAAGAAATCTTCACCGACGGTATACTTCCAGCCTTGGTCCGCGTCTTCATGCCGACTGGCAATTGTAAACTTGTTAGCTAGATGGTTAAGCGCCTTTTTAGTACCCAATCCGAAGGCACCGATATTTCGACCTTCAGCCCGTGTATCTTTACTCCGGCCGAGTCCGAGAAACACACCCATTTCGTCCGCTTTAACCCCACCTGCACGGTCGGAGTAAACCATCTCTTCGGCGTCGTCTTCGTAGCTTATGGTGACGTTAACGGGATCTTTGTCATGAATCGCTGCCGAATCGATCGAATTATCGATGAGTTCTGCAAGTGCCGAATCAACGGTTACGTCTGCGGCGATCGAACTGTAAGTGCTTTTTGATGGATGAACCTTTGCAACTGGGCGGTTATTCGCCGTTTCGGAGTTAGAGCGGTCTTCTGACATCGTCTATTAGCTGTTACCCCCTCCAATTGTATAAACCTCCCCTCTAACTACTCCGTTATTTTGGCTATTACTCGGGTGATTTCATAGGTCGGATTAACCACGGTGTTAGAGTGCCTTTGAAACGCAAAGAAATAGTTGTGATAGCGGGTGCGTAATCAACCTTCATGACAGAACTTTATTCGGTGATTAGAATCTGTTTTCGTCGTGGATTTTTTTCTCGTTGATCTACAGCGTGCTCGACAGATATCATCGACACTAAGATTTGCGATTAATTAGCGAAGATGACACCAAAGAGTGCCGATTGCAAGCAGTTCCTATCAGCGGTTTTTGAACGTACTGTCATTATTGCGAAGTTAGCCGAATTTCACAACGGTAAATTGGGTTAGATATAGCAAGAGTATTTGCCAGCAGAATCTCATTTTCTTCTGTCTATAGCGATAGGGCGACGCGTCTAACTGTCGAATCGGCAAATCTGCCGGTAGCCTTTTATTGTGGCTCTCTGTACATGTGGGTGCAATGGTCAACGACCGCACTGTGGTGGTAACCGATGAGTAAGGCAGGGATACTTCGAGCGGAGACCGAAACCGCCGAGAGCACTGGTCAGAAGACCAGCCACGACGGGCAGACGAGAACGTGCCCCGAGTGCAATGGTGGAATCATCACTGAGGAGTCGGAACACATCTGTAAAGAGTGCGGGCTCGTCGTCCAAGAATCAACTATCGACCGAGGCCCAGAGTGGCGGGCTAGCACAGCTACCGAACGCGACAAGCGAGCACGCTGCGGGTCCCCGGTCACGGAAACTCTACATGACGGGGGCCTCACGACCGAAATCGACTGGCAGGACAAGGATGCTAACGGTAACCGTCTCAGCGAGCACCAACGCCGCCGAGCAAATAAAATTCGACGCACCCAGCAGTATGGTAAGACTGCACAGCGCAGAGAAGAGAGCCATCGAGACGGTCTCGGAGAGATCAATCGGATGTGCTCAGCACTTGGGGTCAAGGGTCATGTGAAAGAGTGCGCCTGTAGACTGTACCAGCAGTGCGTCGAAGCGGGGCTGCTCCCAGGGTGGTCGAGAGAAGACGTGTCGACCGCTGCCCTCAATATCGCTCTCGAGCAGTGCAACCAGTCCCGCGACATTGAGGAGATTCTCACCGTGTCTCAGGCTCCGAAAGAAAAGGTGCTACGTTCCCAGAAACAGATAGCCGACGAGTTCAGCCTCTGGGACTCGATTGTCCCCGATGAAGATGAACTCCGAGAAAAAATCGCTCAGCATATTCGTCGGCTCGTCTCCGACTGTGGAGCGTCCCCCGTGGTCGAACAAGCAACAATCGATTTGCTCGACGCCGTGGAATATGCACGACTGGGAGACGGTCGAAAATCAATGAGCTACGCTGCTGCGTTGCTGTTCGAGACGGGTCGACAATTAGATGCACCGAACACGCCGACTCAGCAGGAGATTGACGACGCGGGAGGACCGTGTAAGAAGACGATTCGGACGACGGGCAAGAAGGTCATCGACGACATCGACGAAGAGACGCTGAACACCATCGTGAAACGCGACTGAATATCGCGTCGGCGGTCAGTGGGCTCGGCCGCCCTGATGAGCGAGCCCGCAATAGCACTATGTCCAGTGACAACTTTACGCAGAACGGAACACAGGAGGTCCCCGCACCGGGGACGTGGAGCATCGAGCGGTTCATTACAGAATACGAAGCGGTCATGCGTGAACGGACCGGTCGTGAGGGCTGGTCGTTCAATGAGAGCCAGCAGGCCGCCATCACGGCGCCGGACGCCCCTCTGCAGGTTACGGCCGGACCAGGGTCGGGTAAGTCCGAAGTCAGCGTCGCGCGGACGCTCAAGTGGATCCTCGTCGATGGCGTCGACCCACATGGAATCGTGCTCACCACCTACACGAAGAAGGCGGCACAGAGTCTCGAACAGCGGCTCGTCGACCGGCTCTCGGGATTGGGAGTCGGCGACACTGTCGATGTAAGCGAGATGTGGGTCGGGACGAGCCACGCCGTGTGGGACGATATCATGCGGGAGTTCCGCTGGGAAGAGTACCTCGACGTTGAGCTTCTGGACGAGGACGCACAGAAGTTCTTTATCCGGCGCGAGAGCGACTTTGTCGACTATCTATCCGATGGCGGAATCCACTCGTTCGACGGGCTGGTTGGAACGCGTGACGTGTGGTACACGTCCGGAAGTGGATGTCGGAAAGTGTTTGCAGCAAACGCAGCGACGACCCTGTTCAATCGCGTCGGGCAGTACTGCGTCGATCTCGATGCCCTCGCAACAGCGGACGACCCAGGGCTGCGCGAACTTGCAGCCGCCCGCGAACAGTACGAGGAGTCTCTTGCCGAGGCCGCACGGTGCGACTTCACTACCGTGCAAGAGCGGTTCATAGAATTTCTCGAAAGCACTGCCGGCCAGCGGTTCCTTGAGGGCGACGACGAGCGCGGCGTCCCACCTCTTACGCACGTGCTCGTTGACGAATACCAGGATGTCAACCCGCTGCAGGAGAAAATCTATCTCACGCTCGCGGCAACGATGGACGAGCCAAGTATCACAGTTGTCGGTGACGACGACCAATCGCTGTACCGCTTTCGGGGCGCGACAGTGGACTCGCTCATCGAGTTCCCTGAACGGGTAGCACGGAAACTGTCGGTAGACGAGGATTCCGTCGAGACGGTGCAGCTACGGAGTAATTACCGCTCGCGGCCGGGCATCGTCCGGTGGATCAACCGATTCATCGGGCAGCATCCGGTGATGCAGGGCCCCGGAGCACGAGCACCGGGGAAGGAACCGATGCGACCAGTCCGTCCGGACACGGACGCCGAAGCAGTGACGGCACTCACCGACCGTGATGAGGCGGCACTGGCGACCCGATTCGCTGACACTGTCGTTCAGCTCCATGAGTCGGGATATATCGACGATTACAGCGACATCGCGCTGCTCACGCACAGCACGATGGAATCACGCAGTGGGAACGCGACACTCGTCGGCCGCTGTGTCACCGAACTTCGAAGCCGCGGAGTCCCCGTCCACAATCCACGTAACAAGGCGTTCATGGATGAAGACGACGTGCAGGTCATCCTCGCGTCACTGATCAAGTGTCTCGACCCAGGGTTGGAAGTGTTCGAGGACCGCGTCGGCGACAATCTCGACCAGGTCCACCAGTGGTTCGCTACGTTCGAGCGTGTCGTCTCGGCAGACAGCGATCTCCGCGACACCATCAGCGAGTACGCAGAGCGCGTTCGGCGGACAGACCCTGGTGAGTCACTCGGTTTCGGACTGCTCGAACTTTTCTACGCAATCCGAGGGTGTGATCCAATTTCCTCATGGACAGAAGGAGCGGAGCGGACACCCATGCGGACCCGGCGGATTGGCAAGGTCACGGCGCTGCTGGAGTCGTTCGAGGGCGTTGCACCGGGGACACTCTCCTCGCGGGAGATTATCCGGACTACCCACAATGACTACAACACTGCCTCAACGCAGTTTCTGACATCGCTGTACTGGGAGTTCTGCGATTACGTGACCAAAGCGAACCTCGACGACCCCGAGGACCTCCACGACCAGTTGCCCGACGGGCATGTTCAAGTGATGACTGTCCATCAAGCGAAGGGGCTAGAATTCCCAGTCACATTTGTCGGGAGTATCGACTGGGAGACCGACGCCGGGGCATCTCACTGGACTGAAGACACCCTCGGACCGTACGGAGAGCGTCGTGCCACCGCCTCGGCTGACGTTCGGGCCGCACGCGATCTCGTCAGACAGTTCTACGTGGCACATAGCCGTGCGAGCGAGCACCTAGTCCTGCTGGGCACTCGTGACGAGTTCGACACGGCTGGTGGGCTTGTCCCCTCACTGGGCCAGCAAGCAGATGGAACAGCGATGGGGCTGGACTGGTTTGCCCCCGACAGAACAGTCCGTGATGCTGATGATATCGCAGACCCGTCGACGCCGATAGGTCCTGCATCAGCGGGCGACCCTAAGCGTGAGTACAGTGTCGTCGGTGACTGGCTCGCGTTCCGGCGGTGCCAGCGGCAGTACGGCTATCTCGTCGAATACGACTACGCGACGCCACAGGCGACGCAGTTGTTCGCTGGGCTCGTCGTTCACCGGACACTCGACCGCGCCCACCGCCATTTCCGCGGCGACCTCAACGGCGCCACTGCAGGTGAAATCCCTGATAGAGAAAGGTTGCGAGAGTACTTCGATGAGTCAGTGACCGCGTTGCGCGAGCAACGAATCCTTCCAGTCGGGGCCGCCGTTGAGGATACCATCTTCGAGCACATTGAGCGATTCAACCGGACCGTCGGACCAGATCTGTACCCTCGGGTCACAGACACCGAGCAAAAACTTCGCTATGATACTCGGTCGGCAGTTCTCAACGGCGTAGTGGATGTGATAGTCGAAGACAACGCCGTCACGTTGTGCGACTACAAGGCCGCCAAGCGGCCGGAAGACGACGACGAGCTACTCGCGGAATACCGCCTGCAGCTCAAAGCCTACGCGGCGTTGTACCGTCGCTCGGAAGGCGAATTACCCGACGAAGGGGTGATTTATTTCATTAACGAGGATGACCCCGAACGCGAACGACTGACCATCTCCTTCGACGAGATAGACGTTGAGGATGCGCTAGACGCGTTCGACGACACGGTTGGCGAGATCGAAGCCACTAGGGAGACAGACTCATGGGGTGCAATTGACGACGGTGACGCTCCCGATCAAAAAACCTGTGCAGAGTGCCCCGTGAACAACGACTGCGACGCGTACGACCCATAGCGGCTGACAATTTTTGGGGTCAGTTGGGTCGAGAACGTGACTGAGAGCTGTATTGTTTATCCGTCAAGCACGTCGATAACGATATCTTCGTCGACACGACTATAATCGCGGTCGACTGCGCGGTCCAACGCGCGGCTACATACTGAAAGGACCTGTCTGGTGTTGCCCTGTGAGCGTTGGAGAATCGCCTGTAGTCCATCCTCAGTAAACGGGGAGATGTCTGCTTTTCCGCTCTTTCGGGCCGTTTCAAGATACGAGCGGATCAAATCCTCTAGATCGTTTTCGGAAAGTGGCCGGAGTGCGACCTCCTGACCGATTCGCTCGGAAAAGGCATGGTACTCACTCATTACGTCCTGCCACACCTCCGGTGCACAAGCGAACAGCAAGCAGATTCCGTGGCTGTTCTGGTCCATCAGGTGGCGGATGCTGTTGAGCGTCGCCTGCTCGTCTTTCGGTGATAGACGAGCGATACTCTCAAACTCATCGATGAAGGCAAAGACTCCGGTATAGCCCAGTTCTAACAACATTCGTTTGAGAGCCGTAAAAGCACGAACGCCCATCGTGTCGTCGTCGAGAGCGCTATGGATTTCCATCTCCTTCCGCTGTTCGTAGCGGATTCCCTCAGCAGTGAGCCATTGCCAAGCATAAAGGTTGGTGTCCTGATACACTAGATGGACTATCGCACGCGCGAAATCGGCGAATTGTGTCACATCACTTAGTCGTTGTATCGCCGGCTGGACGAGGTCCGACAAGAGGAGATTACCGGATTCAATCATCGACTCCATATTTGATGCAGTGCGCGGGCTCGCCTCAATATCAGCCTCTCGAGCCGTTTGCGCTAAGAATTCGTATGCAAACGACTGCAGCCGATCAAAGCCGATATCGTAGACAAATTCATGATACATATCAAGGAAACCATCACCAGGCCGAGCGACGTAGCCGACGACTACATCATCTCGGTCGCGCAGCAAAGAACGAGTGTATTTTAGTGTATGTGATTTCCCGTTACCGTACTTTCCAGTGAGGACGAGGTGTTTAGATTTCCCGGTGCTTAGCAGCGAAGAGACGGTTTCTCCGATTTGGGTGGCTGCATGCTCCTGACCACAATAGACGGTGGGATCGTCATCGGGGACTGGACTGTACGGGAAGGGATTCATCTCTAACCCGAATTCATCGTAGTCGCGCTGCTGATCAGTGATACCAAAGCTGTCGTCGGTGAAAATGTCTTGACTCATGTGTCGATGTTGAGGTCGCGGTCGAATACCGCGAGGTAGTAGTAGCGTTTGCCGTACTGTTCAAGACCGCTGAGAACGCGGTCGGTTGTCTGTGTCGTCGCAACAAGTCCGTCGCCCTCACTCAGTTCTATGCATCTAATCCCACGGGGGGATTCTTTTGCTGCCGTATCGATTGGCCCGCCCGAGAGTTCGAGTGAACCGATATTGTCTGCACACAGTTGCACAAGCATCTCGTCGAACGTCGCTCGTGAACAACAAAGCCGCTCACAGACGTGCTCACGGAGTCTTGGAATCGAGAGGTATCGTTGAGAGAGATTTATTCCTGCAGTCGCCTCCAACTCATCGTATACACTCAATAGTGCGTCGGCGAAAGCGGTCGGCCCGACTTCCGAGACAGACACCGGATAAAATGTCTCGGTAAATGCGTTTCTGCCCACGACATTGAGTCTCTCTCCCCAACCAGTGAGAACGTCGAGACTCGTTTGATTGTACGTGTACGGGGTATCTTCGGCTCGCTCTTTCAGGGATTCCAATACTTCCGAAGCCTTCATTGAACCCTCATTAGTTGTTCCTGATCGTCCTTGGTCAATAACGGCCAGAAACGCGGAATACTGTGGACTTCCGGCTTCGAGTCGATTACTTACCTCTGCCCAATCCGAGCGACGAACAGCGGTGATGAAAGACTCACCTGCCCCAGTTATGTTGAATTGCTCGGCGTCGGAGTTGTTACCGTCTTTCACGTTGAGCAGGCCGATTCGACACGCCTCAAGAAGTGTTTCTCGTGCACGGCGCTCTGTCACATTCAGTTCGTCTGCGATCACGTCAGTAGTGACCGGCTCGGTCGCTCGCACACAACGGTCAGCGACATCAACCAGACGCCCGAGCGTGACCGGGCGGATTGTCGGTCGCTGTTCACTCATGCCAATCCTCTGACTTGCTGCTTCGCCAGCCGATATGCCCGCTTGGTTACGTTATTGCCCTCAAACCGCAGGTCCAGATATGACTCTATGTCCTGTCCGGACTCAATTATATACCGGAACCGACGAAGTTCAGTCACAAGAGCCCAGAGGTTATGTCTCGTCAGCAGATCACGATCGGCCCGAACCTCGTCAAATGACCTTGCCCCACAGACAGGACAGGCGCACGGAAGTCGGTCGAGGCTGTCGATAGTATGGAGTTCTGTCCCTCCAAATCCTGGGACTAGATAGTTTCGCTTGCCGGCTGACCGGATAAACGAGGTAGAATCAAACGTATCAACGCCGAGGTACAGCAAGAGCGGCTGATACACAATCCCACCGAGACCGTATACGTGCAGTGGTTTTTCAGTTGCTCGCCGTGCTGCCAAGATGACTTTGGTGACTCGCTCGTAGTCTGTACGGATCGGAACTAGACTTCCGAGTGCATAACCGTCGAAGTCACCGTGGTCCTCAAGATAGTGAATCCCGTTACGCACGGTGTCCGGATTATGCCCGTGAACACTAGCGTAAAGAAGTGCATC
The DNA here is from genome assembly GCF_035666295.1 of Haloarcula montana. Taxonomy (NCBI): domain Archaea; kingdom Methanobacteriati; phylum Methanobacteriota; class Halobacteria; order Halobacteriales; family Haloarculaceae; genus Haloarcula; species Haloarcula montana. The sequence continues at coordinate 2,320,656 of NZ_CP142027.1, read as the reverse complement.
ACCCTCGTGCTTGTCACTCGCGGTCAGCGCACGCTCGATGTTTTCGCTGATCCGTTCATTGTTGACTTTGTCGCGACGATCTGTCGATAGCGGAATATCGACTGTCCCGTAAATATCGGCCTCAATATGACGTTGTGTCTCTAGCGTTTCTTCTGGGGTAGTGTCGAGACTGACACCTTCGTCACGAAAATCAAACCCCCCGCTATCGGCGAACAAAATAGTGTCTTCGGGAACCCCCATTTCTGAGCGTAGCGTAGAGCCCGAGTGGATTGACCCCCAGAGATCGTCGTGCTCGCGTATCGCGCGGGCATTGACCATCCCAACACCCAGTTCTGGAATTTCCGAGGTATATTCGGGAGTGTTGTCTTTGTGTCGCTTGCCCACGTTTCGGACTGGAAAGAGCAACGGTGTTTCCAGTTCCCCGTGGGCTGTGCTCAGTTTTCGACGTTGATGCAACGAATCCATGCAGTAAGGTGAGCTCAGCTGTGGAATAAAACTTTGGTCTATCCAAGCTACTAGAGGACTGATATACGTCGGGCGTAACCGAGAGATGTGGAATTTACAGCGCTCCCGGAAGTGTTGGGACGGAAAGCGTTACTAGAAGTGCTGAGTGTACTTGATCAAGAGGAGGCCCTACGATACGGTTCCATTGAAGACCGAGTCGACTCTTCAACAGATACCTTAGCCCGCTCTCTGCGAATTTTATCTGAATACGGGCTTATAACCAGATTAGAAATCAACCCAAGGAGAGTTGAGTATCAGCGCACGGAAAGAGGCGATAGAGTCTTCGAGGAGGCAAAAAAAATAGAAGAGATGTTGCTTAAAAATAAAATAGGACGCAACAAATGATTTCGTCTAACTACCTGTCATTTCTAAAAGTCAGAATTTTGACCCTGTTGCAATCCAGTGTGATTGACAATATCACGGCTTCAATAAAGATCCGTAACGAAATCGTGACAACCCGTACATGTGTGGTTCTCATTACCACTATTATAACTTTCCATTAGCGAGGATTTATCCGCGTTATCAGAGGTTCAAACACTGAGAAACGGAGGATTTCCGTCAGACATAACCAAAGTTCTTAATACCTCCCTGTCAGTATGCACTGGTATGTTAGAGCGTAAGGCGTCAATCGCCGCATACGCCCTCGGGACTATTGGAATCTATACAGTACTAGGTCTCATCTCGGTTGAGCGATTCCCGATTGAGTACGCGCTCATAGCCCTTGTGGTCGTTATGACTGTGTACTTTGCAGGCTTCTTTATTGACTCAATCGAAGAAGGAATCGGCGATGATAGTACCGTTACCCTCCTTCCTGCAGACTGATTCCTGGGGACCTTTCCTATTGCTCTGTTAAATAGTTACAACTAAGTCTTATCTATATTATTGGACAGGTATGGGAGAGACGACAGTATGGGACTTTATAGCATTCAGTATCTTTGCACTGCCGTTTACGATGTTTACTGTCCGAGCCTTCAGCTATATCTATTATAAACTAGCTGTCTACCACGATACCGAAAAGACCGCAGACGACCCAGAATCGGAGGAAGTAGAGTCCATCTCGTCAAAAATTCTCAAACTGTTTCTCATCCACCAAGCAGCTTCCATATTTGGGGTTCTCATAACCTTCGTTTATTACGCTTTCATTAGTGGAGGAGATACCATTAATGCTGAAGTAGCATTTGGAATAGCCATTTTTCTACAAGTAGTGAATACCGCCCTTCGGATGAGCGAGTTTTTGACAGTTTGGTCCGACAATGTTCCGGGCACAAAGCGTCGAATTGTCGATCAGGGGTTCTCAGTAATGATGGGTATGTTCCTTCTGGGTATGCTTGCAATCGCTCAAGAAACGATCGTCCGTGACTACTGGGGATCACTCAACAAGTCTATTGAAGCGGATTTTTTATTCCCACTCTTTCTTGCAATCATTGGGTCAGCGATTCTATTGGCTATCGTTAGTGAGGCTGCCCTCCACCATTTGGAGATTGATTACGATCGGACAGTCCCATTTGAGTAACATCGAATCCAGTCCGAAGCGAACAGGAAGCACGTACCAGTTGTAAAGACGGTATCTAATGCGGCCCTCCATTCAGGGCGTTTATTTATCATGCTTCACTGTCTTTGTCGTCCGGTGAAATCTATCTCCCGATCGGGAATTTCAGGGCCGTCATGGCGATGTGCGTAGGCGCTATTATTGACCTCTACCCGTTCTCGTACGCCCTCTGTACAACCCTATCTAATGCGTTTTGGAGTTGTATCTTTGTTTTCAGGCCAGTCCCGTCGCTCATGGACGAACAATGGAGTCAACGGGGATACCATCGTTCCTACGATACCAAAGGGAGTGAAACGAGTAATCTGCAAGCTTAGTCAGCGGACGGCCAGCATGAGATGCGTGAAACATAACCAGGCTTAGTGCTGGGTTGAAGCTCTATATCTTGCACACTGATTCTGTCAGATACACTGGGACTGTTCCAACGGAGAGTACAAACGGAACCGTGTGCGTCGGACCGCGGTGAGCGATGCAGGGGTTGTACTGACCAAATCAGTTGACCCCGATTCTCGGGTTGCTACGTGCTGAATAAGCGCTCTGTATTCACCTATGGAAACGCTGCTACCTACACAAATCACCGTTTTCGATAAAATAGTTGCGCCGTCCCGGGATCTACGTCTCTCCCAACCGATAGGCGGCCCAAATCGTCATGCGGTGCGGTCGCTGTCTGGCTATAGCAGTAGCTAACGGTGGGCCTCGGCCGGCCACTGAGGGCCGCTAAGTCAGCGGCCCTCAGTTCCCTCGTCTCGACGATTACACAGCTGCCTTCACTGCCGGGGTGGCTATCTTGTGACTCGGGACGCCAGCGCGTGAGGCAGATATTCACCTATTCGGGCTTTCCCGGATGCCGCGCCTCGCGGCATCCGGACTGTAGCGCCCATGATTCGGCTTCTTTCGCGCATGGACCAGTCAGCACGACATGCTCTAAGGCACTGAATACAGGTCGGTCTCTTGCGTCCCATGCTTACCTCACGCTCTCCAGGGATAGCAGCGTTTCCATCGAGTCAGAACGGTCTCAGTAAACTATCAGCAACTGAGGATTTCAATATAGCCAGAATTTCTATAATTGGCTCATAGGAGTTCGTACAAACGATCAAGACCGTTCAGAGGAATAGCTATAAGTGACACAGTGATATTCTCTGGGTATGGCCAGTGGATTATCTAAAGACAAATTAACAGATAGCCCCCTTGTTGATGCAGGTGAAAGAGAACTGCGGGTCGGTGAGGACCGTCCAATCCGGATCAGTTCTGGACATCGGATTCTCCATCATGATGGCAAATGTAGCCGCCCACACGGCCACAACTACGAAATTACGGTTTCGGTGAGCGGCGAACTGACTTCCGAGGGCTGGGTCGTCGACAAAGGAGATATTACCTCAGTAATATCAGAATGGGACCACCGGTTCCTCGTCCAACAGGGTGATCCATTGATTGAGGCGTTCGAACAGAGCGGCGACGAAGATGCACTGGTTGTCCTCAACCACCCACCCACGGCAGAGGTAATGGCGGTCCTCTTAGAGGAGAAACTGACCGAGAGGCTCCCTGATACCGTCTCAGATGTCGCCGTATCTGTGCGAGAGACTGGCGAGCTCTGTGCGGCCCCGTAATCATGCCGGTCAACGCTGACGCAGATGGGGTTACGTCTGAGAGTGAGGGAAATCTACCGATCAACGAGCTATTCTACTCGCTACAGGGAGAAGGCGTTTTAGCCGGCGTACCGACAGTTTTTGTCCGTACGAGTGGGTGTAATCTCCGGTGTTGGTTCTGTGATTCCTATCATACTTCGTGGGAGCCCACTCACGCGTGGATGGATGTCGAGGGGATTCTTGTAGAGGTTGAGTCGCACGAACAGTGTGAGCACGTCGTTGTCACCGGCGGCGAGCCGATGATGCATACTGGGGTCGTCGAGCTACTGGATCAACTCTCAGCAGACGGCTACCACACGACGGTGGAAACGAACGGGACAATTCACAGAGACGCCGCAATCGACCTGGCCAGCATCAGCCCGAAGCTTGCGAGCAGTACGCCCACGCCGGCGAAGGACCCGAAAGGCGAGGGCGAGTGGGAAGACAAACACGAAGAGCGACGCGTGGACATGGACGCCCTCTCGTCCCTCGTGGAGCAGTACGAGTTTCAACTGAAATTTGTCGTGACCGGTGAGCAAGATATGCCGGAAATCGAATCCTTGCTCGGGCGGTTGCGGCAGTCGACGACACAGCGGATCAGGAATGATGACGTGCTGTTGATGCCGGAAGGAGCGACGAGGGAGCGATTAGAAGAGACACGTGAGGCGACGGCCGAACTGGCGATGGAGTACGGCTATCGATACACGCCGCGCCTGCATGTCGACCTGTGGAATGATGCGTCGGGAACCTAACGATGGCTGACGATGTCCAAACTGAGGCGATGGAAAGCGTCAAGAGCGTTGATGAAGGAGAGGATGCGATTGACTGGTCGAAAGCACAAGAAGGCGTTCGATTACTCTTAGAGGCTGTCGGTGGGGATCCCGAAAGCGAAGAACTTCAGGAGACGTGGCGGCGTCGTGTTCCAAGTGCGTTCAAGACACTTACTGAAGGATCTCGCTTAAATGCGAAACCGGAGCTTCGAACATTCGAAGCGGCAGGTAACAGTTTCGTCGTGAAGACAGGGATACCGGTGTATAGTCTCTGTGAGCACCATTTACTTCCGTACTTCGGGTCGGCCACAATTGCGTATCGACCGGATGGAGAGGTTGTCGGACTCTCGAAATTATCGCGGTACGTCCGATGGCAGTCACGACAACTCACGATGCAAGAACAATTAACACAAGATATCGCGCATGGTCTCGGCGACGAAGTGGGTGCAGAGGTTGTGCTCGTTGAGATCTCAGCGACCCATCTGTGTGAAGCGATGCGTGGTGTGGAGACAAAAACTGAAACCGTAACGAGAGCAGTAGCCGGAGAACCAACTGACGACGAACAGCGGCGATTCAACGAGGCGAGCAACTAATATGTCACAGGAAGCACGAGCGGTCGTACTGGCATCGGGTGGCATGGATAGCGCAACAGTTGCAGCGGTGGCAAAAGACGCGGGTAAGGACCTGTATCTGCTGCACACATCCTATGGTCAACGAACGGAAGACAAAGAGTTGGAGTGTGCGAAAGCCCAGGCTGAGCACTTCGATGCAGCAGATTTCCTGCACCTCACAACTGACCACCTCTCGAAAATCGGTGAGTCAAGCCTGACTGACAATAACGTTGAAGTGGAAGACGCTGACTTGGAAAGCGAAGAGGTGCCGAGTTCGTACGTCCCATTCCGAAACTCGAACCTACTTTCGATGGCAGTTTCCTACGCTGAAGCGAATGACTGCGGTTCAGTGTATATCGGGGCTCACTCAGAAGATTTCTCCGGATATCCCGACTGTCGACCGGAATTCTTCGAGGCATTCCAGCAATTGGTTGATATAGGGACAAAAGATGAGACTGACATTTCGATTGAAGCACCGTTTACTGACTGGTCGAAAACCGATATTGCTGAACGCGGTCTTGACCTCGGCGTCCCATATGAATACTCTTGGAGTTGCTATCGGGATGAAGCACCAGCATGTGGGGCCTGCGATGCGTGTGCCTTCCGTCTTCAAGCATTCCAGCGACTTGATGAAACGGATCCCATTGAGTACGCTGAGCGGCCCGACTACGTCGAAGGACAATAGACAGATACCGATCTGATGTAATGCCGACTGCCCCGTCAACATTACTGAGAAGCGTACTATAATTCTGTGATCGGAACGGAGTGAGAATCAATTATCTAATCCAGAAATAGATTTATTGCGCCGTGACTCTTACAGGGGATTATGACCGACCAGCCGCCGGGTGTTGAAGCCTGGAAAGAACACACAACAGCGTTCGACCGTGTGCAGTCAGTCGCCACGACAGTCTCCAAACCACGCCCGGTATCGTATATCGCGGATGAGGCCCAAGTCGCGGAGAATACAGCACGAGACCATCTGGAACGACTTGTCAACCTGAACGTCCTGCTCAAGACAGAACACGACGATGGAGCACTCTATTCCCCCGACCCGCTCCACACACGAATACAAACACTTCGGGACCTTCTCGAAGAGCATGACCGCGACGGATTGATTGCTCTGAAGGCTGAGGTACAGTCCAAAATCGAAGGGTGGGGAACCGAATATAACGCGGACTCCCCTGACGAGGTCCGTACCCGGGCTGCAGAGACGGATACCGCTTCTCAGACGCGGGATCTCAGGAAAACCGCAAGTGACTGGGAACTCGCACTCTACCGTCTCTCTGTCCTAGAGGACGCTATCGAAAACTACGCCACGTACACCACGGACTTTCGGGCATCTGCATAGCGCTGACGGATGACTGGCTCATACAATCCGTCTGAAGCGTCTCATCGAGCACTTCGTGCAATCCAGCAAGAGCTCGAACGGCATCCGATAGTGACTACCGTCCAGGGCTTTCCGGATGGTGAATTCACAGAGCTACGGGCACACTTAGCGCCAGAACGATGGGGGACTGACCGTGAGAATGCGACATTGACTGTGCACTGGTTTGCGGGAGAGACACCGGACACCCGCCCTGAATTCGCGTTTCATTACAGCGATGAGGAGACCGATTTCGGCTGGCACCATCATGAGCAAGAGCATGTCGATGGGTGGGGACATTTTCAAGAACGCACTGGTGACGCCGGATATACACACGAACCACATACATTCCACGCACAAAACCCACCGCAGCTCGCCTGGGAAGTCATGTCACTCCTTTCTTCCACACCAATTTCTGAATAAGGGAACCATGTTACCAACTACTGGTGTCAAAACAAGTCTGCTGTCAACACTGACCATACTACCCCCCTTGATCTCCAACACCGTCGATTTCTACATCACTTGACTCGCCACTATCCTGTAACACCAGACTCAATGCGCCGGCGGGGCCCCGCCGGCGTTCTCACCGCGCGCGAGGTCTTGGTTGGACACCGAGCAGTGGGTATTGAGCGGAATATATAAACCCATAATAAACTTTTGCGATTTGGAATTTCAGCGACCAGCGCTGGCGAGTCGGAGCCAATCTCGACCCACTTAGTCTGTTGGAATCTCAGACGCCGCAGACGGTGTCCAGACCGGGCCATACCCGAGAAAATCTCCATAGAAATCCAACCGATTAAGTGGGACAATTGGACCGTCCAAACGCCATGTTCGATACAACGCAGCGCCACGCGGCGCACGATGCACCGAACTCGGAAGAATTTGATCGCCTTCTCTCGGCAACCTACCTGGGCGAGGACGACTACGAGACTGAACTTGAGGACAGGTTCATCACGATTGGCAGCGGTTGGCTGACGCTGCGGAAGGGGGAACTCCTACACTTCCGACCAGAGTGGCTTGACCGGAATCGGAAGCTCATTCTAGTTCCGGCGCACGAGGACTGTTTCTGCGAGTACTGTCTCGAGCGCGCTGAAGAGTATGCCGATGAGAAGGACATCTCCGTCGAGGAAGCACTGGAGTTCTGCTGGAGCCCCAAGACCGAGGCCAGCGTCCGAGCAATCTACTACGGTTGGTGCCCGGAGACAATTATCGCCGTCGAGCAGTTCGCTGACGAGGTTGGCGAACTCGATATGTGCGCGTCGACAATCAACAACCGCGTCGACAAGCTCGCCGAGCGGGCATACGTCGACGACATCTACCCGCATGCGCTCCGAGCGCACTCGGCACTCTTTTGGGCGGATGTTGGCCTCGAAGCAGCCTACCTGCAGGCGATCATGGGATGGAAGAGCATCGAGGTCGCCGTCGCCTACCTACGAGCATCGGGCCAGCAACTGGCCCAACGCATTGAACGAGCGTTCACCCTCGAAAGTCGAGAGCGTCCTGATCCAGTTCCGCGAGAAGATCTTACCCCTCCGTCGGACGATGCCGTTGAGGCCGCCGAGGATGTCGAGGACGAGCGTACGACACCGTCGATACGGGAGTGGGAAGACCCCGAGAAATGGGACGATCTCAAAGCAGGGACATAGGTCAGGAGTTTCCCACCTATATCAGCTCGTATATTTGGAAATCTGAACTCAACGGCTCGGTTGAAACCCTCAGAAACTGATAGGAACTGTGTGTGGCATATAGAGTCAGGATCGAGCACGGTATGGGCCGACGTTCTCTCAGTCCGATGAGGGCTGGAACACCATCGACATCATAAGCGTGTGCAGCAATTCCTCAAAATAAAAAGCTATTGCATATTTTAATGATGCTTGCGGTAACCTGATTAGTCATATGGAGCACGGTGATCCAATCAGGCCCGATGACGAACCAATTGGGTCCTACATTGAGGGATTGAAACAGCAGCAGTATCAAATTCCTACCTTCCAGCGAGAGGTCGTTTGGGAGCGGGACAACATCAAGAAGCTGTGGGACAGTATTTATCGTTTTTATCCCATCGGGAGCATCCTTATCTGGAATTCTGATACCGAGCTCGAAAAACACCGCGAAATCGGTGGTCATGAAATAAACGACCCGGACAAAGATTCAAATTTCAATTACATTCTCGACGGACAGCAGCGGACAACTGCTCTGCTAACGTCTCTGTATGGAGTGAAAGGAGAGTGGAAAGGTGATTTCGACCCCACATTGTATATCGACCTAAAAGTCCAAGAAGCCGATGATGTGGACGATGCCAACTACAAACGGCGATTTCTCTTCGAGGACGAAGTTGATGAGGACAGCAAACACGTGTTCAAAATAATCGACATCTACAAAGATCCATGGGTGATCGACGACCGGCTCGCTGATCAGGGGCTCGAAAATGACCATCCGATTAGAGCCCGGTTGCGAAGTTTCAGTAAAGTTCTACAGCAGTATCGAATCCCATTTATCAAACTCCGTGATATTGAAATTAACGAAGTTACCGAGATTTTCGAACGGGTTAATCAAGAGGGGGAACCACTCGATATCTTCGATATCATCGTGGCCAAAACCTTCCGTCCGACCGACCATGCCGATGGCGGATTCTATCTTCGTGAAATGATAGAGGATTTCCGAGAAAATACGGAAGGAGAGTTCGTCAGCATCTCGAACAAGACGTATTTGGAGATGCTGGCAATGATAATCAAATATCATGTCGACGGAAATGAGGTCAATAATATTACAGATAGATTTCTCAATGAAATCAAAACCCACCAGATTGAGGCGGTGTGGGACGAAGCCAAGCGGGCCTTCCGTATGACATTCGATTTCTTCGAAAACCACCTCAATCTCAAAGGCCCAAATCTGGTTCCCTTCCGGTACTTCTACATCACCGTTGCTTTCTATTTTTATGAGAACAACGATCCAGACTATGACTTCCTGCAGAAGTACTTCTGGTTCTACTCTTTCCAGTCCGAAAACCTACTCCGGCATACCGGACACCTTCGTCAGGACCACCTCGACCCGCTTTACGATGAGAAGACTGGTGGCGAATTTAAGTTCGAAGAGTTCCGGCTCGACAAGCACGATCTTCGATCGGCGTCTTACAGCTACCAGGGGAGGTTCTCGCGGGCAATCCTCGCGTTCATGGCCTCACACGACCCCAAAGACTGGAAACATCACGACCGTTCGGTTCTCACAGACGTCTATTATCAACTCCAGAAAGAACCGAATCTCCACCACATCTTCCCACGTAACTTCGTCGAGAATTACCCTGGAGAAGACGAGTATGACGAAGACAGTTTGATGAATATAGCATATCTCCCGCAGATTACGAACTTAGAAATCAGTGATCGGAATCCAATTGAGTATCTCCGTGATTATGACGGTGATGGGTTCGATGCAGTGTTGGCATCACATCTTATTCCGCAAGCACTGCTCGAATGGAGCCGAGATGACGATGTCGGTTATAAGACCCTCGATGAGTTCATCAACCGACGTGTCGAGTTCTTCATTTCCGAAATCGACGACCATCTTGAAGAAATCCCGCTCAACGTACACGACTCTGCTGCTCAAGACACCGATGTGCGGGTCCTAATTGAAGATGGTGAGTCACAGACGACGGAATTCAAATCCACCTTCCGGACTGATGTGGAGGGTCGAGGGATGCCGACGGATCGTGTGGAGTATCAGTGTCTCAAAACAATTAATGGATTTCTCAATTCTGCCGACGGAGGGACGTTACTCATCGGCGTGGAGGACGATGGGAATATCTATGGACTCGAAGAGGATTATGAAACCTTCCGCGAAGAACAAAAACGGGAGGTGTTCCAACGTCACCTGCATGATATTATTGGATCGGCTATGGAACCGCGGTTCAACGACTTCATCGATGTCTCATTCGTCACGATGGAGAACAAGGATGTCTGCGTCGTCAACGTAGACCACGCTTCAAGGCCGGCACATCTTGAAAATCAAGGAGACCAGGAATTCTATCTCCGACAGGGTAATCGGACGATCCCGCTCGAACCTAAGCAACAGATGGAGTACATCAACGACGAGTTCGAGGATTCCTGACCTGCTCGGCGATTGATTGTCTTTCGGATGGTACTCGGTCTCTATATCTCGCACATTAGTCTTGACAGAGTTTGTATAGATTATTGGCTACCGTGGTTCATTATTTGTCTTCGCTAAATACTCGCACGTAACTGCTTCAGGAGAAATCTTTGTACAAGCTATAGGCTCTGTATTCAGCACAACTGTAAAACATATCACCGATACAGGGTTTCAACAGAGTCAACTCAATAATCCCGTATAACATTTGGATTTTAATAGAGCCTGAGTTATCTCTGCTTACTCATCGCTCGCTGATAGTCATCTCCAATCTGTTCAACGTCATCCTCAACATAATTCATTGTTTGTTCGATCTTCGCATGACCCGCCATCTGACGTGCCTGATGGATGTCAATCTCGGGACAATCATTAACCCAGTGACTAATTGCCGATCTCCGTATCCTGTGGCTTGTCACAACCCACTCTTTTATTTCCTCGCCAGGCCCGGGGTCAGCCGGTCGAAGAGGCCGTTGGATACCTGCATTCCGGGCAGCTTGCTTGATAATATCGCTAATCCCTGCTGGTCGCATCTCCGGATTATGAGTTGTGACTAATATTCGCCCAGATTCCGGTTCAGCAGCACTAGAATATGAGTGTCGTTCTCTCTCCACCCACCGTCTGAGTGTGAGTCTGAATTCATTCGGGAAGAACACCGTCCGCCGGATTAGATCCGGGTTTTCAGCTGGATCTAACTTCGCGGATCGGAGTTCAATTTGGCACTGATCCCACGTTATATTCTCAATTTTCAGACGAGAGAGTTCCTCGCTTCGACACCCAGTATACCATGCTAATCGAATCGCTACTTCGTTCCTCAATTTATTGTATTCGGTTTCGCCGGGAACATGATCGAATAACTCGTGGATAGTCTCCGGTTTTAGAGCAATGATTTGGTCAGACTCGCGTACGCCGTCAATATCGTTTCCAGAAAGATTGTGTTGGAGTTTGTATTCTGGAGTTGATCCGTGGATATTATAATCCTCTTTCAGATCGATATCGTGTTTGTCACGGCATGGGTGACCGTTCTCCAGTTCTAATTCGGCGGATGCTTGGTCGTTAGCTACTATCGAGTAAAACGATTGAATAGATCGGTAGTAACTGTCGAGAGTGGTATCTGCATAATTTGTATTCGTCTGAATGTACCCGCGTATGTCATTGGTCTCAGCTGCTAGCGGGTCAATACTGTTTGCTTCACAGAAGGCTAGCCAGTATCTGACTTCACGTCGGCGAGTTTCGACCGTAGACTGAGAGGTAGATGATTTCTGTTCTTGCAGACTAGCTAAATATAGACCAAGCAATTCTTCCATTTCAGAAGAAATTTGCTTATCATCAGGGCGACGGTATCTCCCTTTGTCGTCTCTCATGATGGTACTCCACGGTACCAGTGTCGAGTCCCGTTAACCATCACGCTCCCAATGTTTTCAGTAGTTTGTTTTTCAAGATAAATTAGGGCTTGGCGAACACGTGGGAGATCCGCATCGACATACTGGACGTGTCGCTGGGCACTCCCATCGATGAATTTCTGAGGCTCTTTCTCGCGGAGAGTTTTTAGTTTGTCAGTAATTGCATACTTGCGCTCCATATTCGAGGAGTGGACACGCTCCTGAAGATCTTTAGAGTAGTTGCTAAACTTCGGAACATGGCTCGCCAGAGCCATAGCGAGATCTGAGATTTCTTTTTCATCTGGCTCTTCCCCAGGAACCGATAAGTCATCGAGCTGTGTTTGAAGACTACTCACAGTTTGCTGTAGCCCACCAACCTTACTGTTGAGTCCATTCAGTTCAGAACTTACTTCGCTCAGGTCAACTTCAACACTATCGGAGATTTCCAAATCATCCAGTGCCTGACGAGGAATATATTCATCTCCTATTTCTTTGTCTACCGCTCTCTGGACAAGTGACGAAAGGGTTTGTCCATCGTCAAGAGAATCCTTCCACTCTTGTTTTTTAGATGGAGTAACTCGGACGTTGAGTTTGACTTTGCTGTGAGCGCCGTCAGCCATGGCGATGGCTACACGGAACTATAAAATAAAGACCGGGGACACAATGTGGTCCCGATCAGCCAAACATCTGGCGCATCATCGGGTGCATCTCCATGAGCTGCTCCTCTGCGATCTCCTCGTACAGTTTGTACGTGATCGAGACCGTCAGCAGCAGCCCGGTTCCGGAGACACCGCCGATGGTGCCCATCATGTTCGCCAGGACCGCCAGCAGCCCGACCAGGGCACCGCCGATGACGGTGACCTGGGGGATGTAGCGTTCCAGCACTTTCTCGATGACACCGACGTTCTGTCGGAACCCGGGGATCTGCATCCCGGAGTTGTGGATCTGCTGGGCCGTCGCTTCCGGCCCCATGTCGGTGGTCTCCACCCAGAAGATGGCGAAGATCGCCCCACCGATCAGCATGAACGTCAGGTCGACGCCGATCCGGATGAGGATCTGCCAGATCGGCTGGGTCGCGCCCTGGAGCCACCACATCCAGTCTCCAGGGGCCTGGATCGGTGCCAGGAAGTAGAACAGCCCACCGGTGGGCTGGCTACACTGGCCGCCGTAGGTCCCCAGGCCGAAGGGGAGCGTGTTCCCGACCTGGGAACAGAGGATCCGCCCGAGGAACTGGATGTTGGCCTGCAGCGCACGCACGAGGATCATCGGCAGGACGCTGGCGTAGATGAGCTTCACGGGGAAGCGACCACGCGCGCCCTTCACCCGGGCGTTCGAGAGTGGAATCTCGACCCGGACCGACTCGGCGTAGACGACCACCGCGAAGATGAGGATGGTCGTGATCAGCGCCAGTAGCCGTCCGCCACCCGGTGTGACAAACAGCGTCTGGAGTCCCTGTGGTGCCAGGACGGGGCCGATCGCCCGCTCGCCCGTGGCAAACAGGAACCAGGTGTGGAGGATGCCGCTCTGGTTGCCGATAAACGGCGTCGAGAGCACGCCACCGAGCAGTCGTTGACTCACGCCGGCGACGATGAACAGCCCGATACCGGAGCCGACGCCCCACTTGGAGATGACCTCGTCCATGAACAGGATGAGGACACCGCCGACGAAGATCTGCGCGAAGATCAGCCCCTGGACGGCCGTCGTACCGACACCGAGCGTGCTCGCGACCGCCTGGTCCGGCGGGAGGAAGTTCCCGGCGAAGACCATCGGCAGCCCGGTCAGACAGATCATCACCAGCACCAGCAGCTTCTGGAGGCCCTGATAGAGGATCTGGTCACGCGGGTCGTTCTGGGTGTCGAGCCCGAGCAGGTCGGCCCCGCCGAGCAACTGCAGGACGATCGACGCCGTGACGATGGGCCCGATGCCCAGTTGCATGATGCTCCCTTGCCCGGAGGCAAGGATGGATCCGAAACGACCGAAGATGTTCTGGCTGGCGTCGATGTCCAGCCCGAACAGCTTCACGTTCGTCAGGAAGAAGTAGAGGACGAGCACGCCGGCTGTCCACAGCAGCTTCCGTTTGAACGGGACGTGCCCCTCCGGCCGGCGGACTGCCGGCATCCGGACGAGCAGTGGTTCGGCGGTATCCTTCCAGCTCATGATCTGTTACTCCTCGGTGCTCTCGTTGTCAGTCTTCTGGGCCTGGCGTTCCTGCCCGCGCTCGGTCAGTTCGGTCTCGCCGCCTGCGGCCTCGATCTTCTCGCGAGCGCCCTCGGAGAAGTCGTCGGCCACGAGGCTGAGTTCGTTCCGGACCTGACCGGCGCCCAGCACTTTCACGGCGTCGACGTCGTGGCCGTCCTCGACGACCTCGCGGACGTCGATGTGGTAGGTGTCACCGTCTTGCTCGGCGACGCCGTCGGCGGCCAGCAACGCGGCGTCCTCGTCGAGTTCGCGGACGTCGACCGTCTCGACCTCCTCCTGAACCTTCTGGGGACGCTTGAACCCGCTCTTGCCCAGCGGCGGGTAGTTGTGCATCTCGTGCTTGTCGCGACCGGCCGCACCGCGACCACCGCGGTGACCGGCCCCGCGGTTGTTCTTGTGCGAGCCGCCGCCGTGTGTGCGCGAGCCGCGCTGTCGTCGTTTCTTGCTCGTCATTATCGCATCGCCTCCAGGAGTTCGTCGATTCCCTCGGTGTCGTGTTTCCCGAGTTCGCCGCCCTCCTTGACGGGATGTTTGACGCCGTCGTGGCCGCCACGTGGCGGGTGCAGACGGAGCGTCGGGGAGAGTCCCTGCTCTTGCAGCGTCGTCTCCTCGGACATGAGCGCCCACGCGAGCCCAGCGATGTCGTCGTAGTCGGTGTTCTCGGCGACCCACTCGTCGTCGACATCGGCGTCGCCCTCCTCGGGCTCTGCACGGGTCTCCAGGAGCAGTTCGAGCGTCTCCTGGCTGGGTTCGCCGTAGGCGACGTAGTCGTTGACCTTCGTCACCATGCCGTTGTACGTGTCCGTCTCTGGGACGAGCGTACAGTGGTTGACGTGGTGGACGTTCAGCATCTTCAGCGTGTCGTGGATGTCCGTGTGCATGTTGACATCGCCACGGATCTGGACGAGCGCGTGCATCACTCGATCACCTCACGCTTCTCGAAGGTGCGCTGGGGGACACGGGCTTCGGCCGTGTTCTGGAGCGCGTTGAACGTCGCCTTCGCGAAGTTGACCGTGGTACGGGTGTTGCCCGACGAACGGGTCCAGATGTCCTCGATACCGGCGAGTTCGAGCACCTTTCGGACGGTCTCTCCGCCCGCCAGGCCCAACCCGCGCGGGGCGGGCTGAAGCTCGACTTCGACGCTGCCGGCCTTGCCCTTGGTGCGCAGCGCGACCGTGTGGGGACGGCCACAGCCACACTCCCAGGACCCACAGCCTCGCGAGACGTTGATGAGGTTCAGCTTGCCGATGTCGATCGCCTTCTGGATCGCCCCGCCGACCTGGTCGTCACGCCCTTCTGCGTAGCCGATCAGGCCGTCGCGGTTGCCCACGGCGACGACACAGCGGAACTTCACACGCCGGCCGGAGTCAGTCATCCGCTGGACCATGTTGATGTCCAGCACTTCGTCTTCCAGATCGGGAACGAGCTGGTCGACGACTTCCGATTCTTTCAGGGGAAGCCCAGAGTTCAGCGCCTCCTCCATGGAGTCGATCTCGCCCTCGGCAACCTTCTTGCCCAGGCGTGTCTTGGGTTCCCAGCCGTTGTCAGCACTCATAGTTCGATGTCACCTTCCAGTAGTGTCTCCCGGGTCTCGTCGAAATGTTCCGGGAGGTCTGCAGCGTCGAAGTCGCCGCTGTACAGCGGACCGTCCAGCTGCTCGGCGTACTCGGCGATGTGGGCACCGCGCGTGCGCTGCCAGTCCGCGAGTACGTCGTCGTTGTGCGGGACTTCGAGGCCGGCGTCGATTGCGCCTTCCTGTATTGCGAATACTTTACATCCGGGGGTCGGGGTGTTGAGGCCGATGTCGAGGACCGCTTCCTCGACGCCCGCTTCCTGTGCGCGAAGCCCGGCGAGCAGACCGGTGAGGTACGCCGAGGGCATGTTGCCCGTCGGGGCCTCCCAGCCGTACTCGGCCAGGTCGCTTGAGTGAGCGGATGCGAGCGTGCGGTCACCGTCGGGGCCAACCGTCACCAGCTGCGCCCTGACGTGCTTGTTGCTCTTTCGAGCAACGAGGCGGGGCTTACCGGATTTCAGCAGGCGCAACCGCTGATGGTAATCGGTACGGGCCTCGCGGCGTCGCCGCATCGGCACCTTGTATCGTGGTCCTGTCGCCATTATTCGTCACCGTGGTTTGCGTCGATGTATCGTTCGAGATCGGCGACACTGTCGAACTCGCCACCGCCGGCCTTGTCGTAGAGGTCGCGGTACTGTGAGCTCGATAGCGTGCCGTCGTCGCGGAGTTCGCGCAGCTTCTCGCGCTGTGCGCGGATGCGCGACTCCCATGCTTCCTTCTCGTTCTGTCGTGCGCCGGCCTTGCCCTTCCGGGAACCGGCTCCCTTCTGGTGGCCGTAGGCGCGTTTCTCCTGGCGTTCCCGGGCGCGGCCACGGGAGTTGCCCTTCTCGTCTTTCGCCTGAATGGCACCTTCGTCGACCAGTTCGCGAACGTCATCGCGGGTGATCGCGTCCGCGATGTCGCCCTGTCGGTCGGGGTTGAACCAGACGCGGTTCTTCCCGACGTCGAGGACGTCTGCCGCGAGTCGCTTCTGTGCGGAGAGATCAGTCATTCCGAAACCTCCACTTCGACGTAGGTGGGGTTGAGCACGCGGATGCCCGCGTCCTCTGCTGCTTCTTCGATTAGCTCGCGCTTGCGAGCGCCGACCTTCGAGGCGATACGGACCGCCTCGACGTCGCCGTCGACGCCCTCGAGGTCGTCGACGTTGTGGACACGCACTTCCTCGAAGCCCGAGGGGTGCTTGCCACGGACCGCAGTCGGGGACCGGAAGCCGGCCTCGACCGTGTCGCCCTTGCCCTTGATGCCGCGGCGCTGCTTCGAAAGCTGGCCACGGGGGCGGCGCCACGACGTCGAGACGCGGTTCTTCTTGTGGTGGTCCTGACGGTTGAACTGTGGCTTGCCGACCCGGTGTCGCTGGGTCAGCAGGCGAGCCTCCTCGTCGTCGAGGTCGGGCGTCTTGTCGGCGAGTCCACGGGCCTGGAGTTCCGTCTCCACGTCCGCGGACTCGTCTTCGGCCTCGGTCTCCTCTTCGACTTCAGCCTCGGTCTCCTCTTCGACTTCGAGGCCACCGACGTCGGCCTTGATTCGCGCTGCGAGCGCGTTTCCGATGCCACTGACTTCTGCGAGTGCCGACTGATCGGCACCGCGGATGTCGTCGACCGTCTCGAAGCCGGCCTCACGGAGCGAGTCGGCTTTCGCGTCGCCGACGCCGCTGATGTCCGTCAGCTCGATGAATTCGTCGTCCGCCATCAGGCGTCACCTCGGTTCGGTTTCTGGGTGATGTACACCCCGTCCTGGAACACCCGGACGTCCTTGTCGTTGACGCGGGTGAGCTGTTCGATGTCCGCTGCGGTCTGGCCGACAGATTCGATGTCGGGACCAGTGAGCGTGAGTTCCTCGCCGTCGATCTGGACCTCGGTCTCGCCGTGGACCGTCGTGCGACGGGCGGCCTTCTCGCCGAGGAAGTTCTCGATGACGACCTCGTCACCCTCGACGTCGACCTGCATCGGGAAGTGAGAGTAGAAGACTTCCATCTCGTACTCCCAGCCCTCGGTCACGCCGTGGAACATGTTCTCTACGTGGCTCTCGAAGGTCCCGACCGTCGAGTTCGTCTTTGCGTCTTCTTCCTCGGAAGCGATGACGACCTCGTCACCGTCGACCGAGACATCGATATCGGGGTACCAGAGCCGTCGCGTGACGCTGCCGTTGGGACCCTCGACGGTGAGGTCGAGATGGTCCGTCTCGGCGGTCACGTCTGCCGGAATCTCCAGTGCTACTCGTGTCATTGTTAGTAGACGTACGCGATTACTTGGCCACCGATGCCCTCCTCTCGGGCCTCGTAGTGGCTCATGACGCCGTGGCTGGTCGTGACGACGAGTGTCCCGTAGTCACGGGCGGGGAGGAACCGCTTCTCCCACTTCTCGAACTCGTCGGCCCCAGCGGAGTAGCGGGGCTTGACCGGGCCACATTCGTTGATGGCGCCTTTCAGTTCGACCTCGAACTCACCGGACTTGCCGTCGTCGACGAAGCTGAACCCGTCGATGTACCCGCGGTCGTAGAAGACCTCGAGGACGGAGCCGATTTCGTTCGAGGCGGGCGATACTGTCTGTTCCAGATGGCCGACGCTCTCGGCGTTGTTGATGGCCGACAGCGCACTGGCGAATGGGTCGTTACCTGTCATGGTTAGTTGAATTTCTTGAAGCCCATTCCCCGCGAGATCTCGCGGAAGCACTGGCGACACAGCCAGATGTCGTACTTGCCGACCAGCCCCTGCTCGCGCCCGCAGCGCTGGCAGGATTCGAGCTGGCCGGTCCGTTCCGTGTCGGCCTCGGCGTCGGGCTCGTCCGTGGTTTCACTTTCGCTCATTCGCTCACCTCAACGTCGAAGGTCGACTCGATGAACGCGGTCGCGTCCGCGGGGTCGAGTCGATGGTTCGAGGGGATCGATCGGGACGCCTTGTCGCGCTTGGCGACGCGGTAACCGGGCCGGACGAGGTTGACCGTCACGTCCAGTCCGTAGATCCCGATGCTCGGGTCGTACTCCTGGCTCGGGAACTCCGTGTGTTCCTCGACGCCGAAGCTGAAGTTGCCGGTGTCGTCGAACTGCCGCTCCGAGAGTTCCGCGAGCGGCAGTGCCGTCTCCAGGAACTCGTGGGCCTCGTCGGCCCGAAGCGTGACTTTCGCACCGATCGGGTCGCCCTCGCGGATGTCGAACTCGCCGACGGTCCGCTTTGCCTTCGTCCGGACGGGCGTCTGACCGGTGATCTCGGTGATGATGTCCTCGGCGTTCGCCAGGTCACGGCCACCGTGGCCGATCCCCATGTGGACGACGACCTTCTCGACGCGCGGTTCGCGCATCTCGTGGAAGTCGGCCGATTCGCTCTCCGAGCTCATTCGTCATCACCTTCGTCGCTCGCGGTCTCCGAATCGCCCGTGAAGTTCTCGTCGATCACGACGATATACTCCTCGACCGTCTCGAAGCCGCCGTCGTCTTGCTCGACCAGCACGTTGTTCTGGGATGACCCAGGCGTGACCTGGATCTCCTCGACCGTCCCGATCTCGCCCGCGTGGGCACCGTCGACGGCGGTGACGAGCGCGCCCTCCTCGTACTCGAAGTGGGCGACGACCTCGCCGCTCTCGTTGTCGACGACGATCGAGTCGCCGCCGTTGTAGGCGTCACCGTCCTCGACGAGCAGCGTCTGCCCGTCGTGAAGCCCCAGCTGGACGTCGCCACCGGAGACGTTTGTCTTGGTGACGATCTTGCCCAGTTTGGAGTCGGCCGCGTCGCCGTCGATGGCGGTCAGCGCCAGCCGACCGCCCTCGCCGGGGAACACGCGGTAGTATTCGTCTCGCTCGGTGAAGGCCATGATGTCGAACATCCCGACGGGGCGTTCCTCGTCGGAGACGGGCGTCCCGTTGATGAGGACGTTGTCCTCGTTGAGCGCGTAACGCGCTTCCTTTCGGTTGTCGGCATAGCCCAGCACGTCCCGCAGGACGATGAGCAGGGGAACCCCCGACTCACCGTGCGGGCCGGCACCGGCCTTGACCGTGAACGTCGCTGTCTTGCGCTCTACGGGCCAACTGTTTGGCACCGAGAGACGCTTCTGGTGGTTGCTCATGCTGTATCGTCCTCCGATTCGAGACGCGCCTGCCGCCTGTCGTCTTCGAGGTCCAGGTCGGTGACCCGGACGTTCGAAGTGTCGAGCGGGCGGGGCACTTCCTCGCCGTCGACCTTCTCGAGGGTGACGTCCTCGACGTGGATGGCCGCGTCGGCCAGGTCCACATCCAGCACTTCGCCCTCCTCGCCGGCGTCGTCGCCGCGCAGCACTTCCACCGTGTCACCGGCGTTGACGCGGACGTTGCGCTGACCGTACTCCTCGCGGAGGTCGGCCGAAAGCGTGGCCCGCACCTGTTTGTGCCGCTCGTGCAGCGGCGCGCGTCGTTGACTCGTTCGCTGTTTGTCTGGTTTCTCGCTCATGGTTCTATACGATCATCGTCGCTGCGGAAGCGACACTGCCGAATCGTTCGGCGACCTCACGCGCGATCGGGCCCTTGAGCTCGGTCCCGCGGGGGTCCTCGTTCTCGTCGACGATGACGGCCGCGTTGTCTTGGAACTTCACGCGCGTGCCGTCGGGTCGACGGATCGGCTTTCGCTGGCGGATGACCACGGCTTCGAGCACCTGGCGACGCATCTCCGGCGTCCCCTTGGTGACCGAGACCGTGATCTTGTCGCCCAGGCCCGCCTTGGGGTGGCGGTTCTTGGTCCCGGAGTAGCCGTGGACCGAGATTACCTTGAGCTCGCGTGCGCCCGTGTTGTCGGCACACGTGATGAGCGAGCCCTTTTCGAGGCCCTGCGTGACGTCAGCGTTGAGTGCTTCCATCAGTTGTCACCGCCCTGTTCGTCTGCGACCACGCCAACGACGACGTGGCTCTTTGTCTTCGAGAGTGGTCGACACTCTGCGATCGTGACCGTGTCGCCCTCCGCGAGGTCGAGACAGTCGGGTGCGTGTGCCGGAATCCGGCTACGCCGCTTCATGAAGCGGTCGTATTTGGGCACCTTCACGTCGTATTCGCGCTCGACGACGACGGTCTTCTCCATGTCAGTGGAGGCGACTGTACCGTCCAGTGTCTGTCCGCGAACGGAGAGCTCTCCGTGGAACGGACAGTTCTGGTCGGTACAGGTCTCCTCCGGCTCCTGTACGTTCAGTCCTAGCGCCATTGTGAATCTCCTGTAGTTTCTGTGCGTCGAGCGGGACGGGCAACGAGTCGTTCGCCGTCGATTCGGACCCGCGTTCGGGACTCGTCATCGAGCGTGAACAGGAACGTCGCCGCGTCCTTCGGCACGTGCCACACCCGGTCGGCTCCCTCGACAGAGAGCAGCTTCGTCGTCTCCATGACGACGCTGCCGCTGATACCGACGGCGTCCGGGTTGGACGCAGCGACGACCTCGACGTCGAGGCCGACGAGTTCGTGTCGTGGGAGCGTCTCGGGGGTCAGTGGCATTATTCGCTCTCCTGAAGGTCGCCTTCTTCGCGTTGTATCGTCTTGATGCGCGCGATAGCCTTCTTCAGTTCCTTGATACGCCCCGGATTGTCCGGCGCGCCACCCGCGGCCTTGACGGCTCGGGTGTTCAGCAGTTCCGTCTTGAGGTCATCGAGCTCTGCTTCCCGCTCGGCGGGCGTCATGTCGCGGATCTCGGTGACGTGCAGGACGGTCATTCGTCATCCTCCTCGTCCATCTCGTCCATCAGTTCCTCGGCTTCCGCCTCGGTCTCCTCGTCGAGTTCCTCGTCGACAGCCGCCTCGATATCGTCGACGTCGACTTCCTCGACGTCGTCGTCAGTCGGGACATCGACTTCTTCCTCGACGACCTCCTCATCGACGACATCCTCGTCGACATCGGTTGCAGTGTCGTCGGCCTCGTCAGCGTCAGCCTCGACGGGCGCCGCGTCGGCGTCGTCGGGTTCGCCTTCGAGGAGTTCCTCGACGGAGTCGCCCTCGGTCTCCGGGACGTAGTCCTCGATCTCGACGTCCTCGTAGATCTCGAAGTCGTCGGGGAGTTGGGCGTTCGGCGGGATGATCTTGACCCGGACACCGATGGTGCCCAGCTTCATCACCGCGACGCCAACACCGGAGTCGACGATCTCCTCGGCGGGTTCGCCGTTGTGCTTGACGTAGCCGCGGTTGAACTTCTCGACGCGCGAGCGAGCGCCCGTGACCTTCCCCGACAGGACGATCTCGGCACCCAGCGCACCGGCTTCCATGATCCGGTCGATCGTGGTGTGACCGGCCTTCCGGAAGTACCAGCCGCGTTCGAGCGCGTTTGCCAGTCGGTCCGCGACGATGCGGGCGTTCAGGTCCGGCTCGTCGACCTCTTGAACGTCGATCTGCGGATCGTCGAGGTTGAACCGCTCTTCGAGCTGGGTCGTGATCTTCCGGATGTTCTTCCCGCCCTTGCCGATGACCATCCCTGGCTTCTCGGCTTTGAGGACGATCTGGGTCCCCATCGGGGTCTTGGCGACGTCCATGCCACCGTAGCCGGCACGGCCGAGCTCTTCCGAGAAGAACTCGTCGATCTGGGTCCGCTGGAGGCCGTCTTCGATGAACTGCTGTTCGTCCGCCATTATTCCTCGACCTCCTCGAGGATGAGTTCGACGTCGACCTGTGGCGTGTTCCAGGCGCTTGCTCGCCCCATCGCTCGGGGTTTGCGGCCCTGTTGTTCGCCGACCTTGTGGGCGGCGACGTGCATGATCTGCATCGACTCGCCGTCGAAGCCCTGGTGGTCGGCGTTGCCGACTGCGTTCTCGATCAGGTCGAGGAACGCTTCGCTTGCCTTCTGCGGGTAGCGACCGGCGTCCCAACCGTCGACCTTGCTCTTGTGACCGACGCCCGAGTTGTGTTGTTTGAACGGAACGGGCTGGTCGCCCTCGATAACCGCTTCGAGGTACGCGACAGCCTCGCCGGCCGTCTTGCCCTTGATCTCCCGGGCGATGGCCTTGCTGTGCTTGTGGCTCATCTGCCGCTCCCGGAGCATGGCTTTGGCCGTCGTGTCCGGGTCGGCGTCGACTGAGTAGCTGATTCCCATGATTACTTGAGCGGTACGAACTTCGAGGAGCGTGTCGCGCCGATGCCGGCCTGCCCGTGTTCGACGTCGGTGCGGGTAAGCTGGAACTCACCGAGGTAGTGGCCGAGCATCTCCGGCTCGACGGTAACTCGCTCGAAGCTCTGGCCGTTGTGGACGGCGAAGGTCAGCCCGACCATCGCTGGGACGATTGGCATGTCCCGCAGATGTGTCCGGATCGGGTTGTTCGCCGTCTCCTCTTCTTCGGCCTCGCGCGCCTTCTCGAGGAGTTTCTGCTTTTCCTCGGTCAGACCGCGTGTGATAGTTCGCCGCTGGCGTGCGGGAAGCAGTTCCGCGACTTCGTCGAGCTCCATCTCCTGCAGCTCGTCGAGCGTGTGGCCGCGGAAGGAGAACTCTCCTTCGTGGCCGATTTGATATTCAGAACTCATTTGTCGTCACCTCGGGTGACACCAATGAGGTTGTTGCGCGCGGAGCGTGCAACAGAACTCATTCGTTGCCACCTCGACCGGTTCGCTTCGAGGCGATGTCCCCGACCTTCCGGCCCGGCGGGGCGTTGCGCGAGATCGACTTGGGTTTGCCGGGGTGTTGACGACCACCGCCACCGAAGGGGTGGTCGACGGCGTTCATCGCAACACCGCGGACGCGCGGGTACTTCGTCCCTCGCGCTTTCATCTTGTGATGCTTGTTGCCGGCCTTCACGAACGGCTTGTCGGTCCGACCGCCACCGGCGACGACGCCGATGGTGGCGCGACACTGCGGGTCGAGCCGCTTCATCTCCCCGGAGGGGAGCTTGATGACCGCGACGTTGCGGTCGTGGGTCAGCAGCGTCGCGTTGACCCCGGACGCACGGGCGAAGCGCCCACCGTCGCCGGGGCTGGACTCGACGTTACAGACCGGAACGCCCTCGGGGATCTCCGCGAGCGGGAGCGTGTTCCCGGGAGCGATCTCGGCGCTGACGCCGACCTGCAGTTCGTCGCCCACGCCGACGCCTTCGGGCGCCAGCACGAGCCGGTGGTCGCCGTCCTCGAACTCGACTGCCGCGAGCGGTGCCGAGCGGGCGGGGTCGTGTTCGATGTCCACGACCGTTCCGGCGACGACATCGCCGTCTTCGACCTTACGGTGCTGAAGGTCAGCCTTGTAGCGGTGCGAGGGCGCCCGGAACGTGGACGTCCCGCGACCGCGTCGTTGTCCCTGAATTCGTCGTCCCATCGTTAGAACACCCCGATCCTGGAGGCGACTTCCTGGGCGTCGTCGTCCTCGGAGAGGCGAACGACCGCCTTCTTCTCGCCGTCCATCGTGTTCTGTGTGTTCACATCGACGACCTCGACCTCGTACTGGTCCTCGACGGCGTCGACGACATCGTTCTTCGTCGCCGCGTCGTCGACGACGAACTGGAGCTTGTTCTGGAAGTCCATGTCGTTCATGGCCTTCTCGGTGACGTGGGGGAACTTGATGACGTCCCAACTCATCTGTCGGCCACCTCCGCGAGTGCGGATTCGGTAAAGACCGTGAGTCGACCCGGCTGTGCACCGGGTGCGAGGTCTTCGGTGTTGACCTCGCTCGCCGTCGCCACGTCGGCGCCCGCGAGGTTGCGGGCGGCCGTCGACGGCTCCTCGCTCGTCACGAACAGGATCGAGGACGGCCGGCGGTACTTGCGTCCGCGGGCCTTCCCCTGTCCGGCCTTGATCTTTGTCTCGTCTGCGCGCTCGATGTCCGCGTGGACGTCGAGCGCTTCCAGCACGGAGACGACCTCCTGGGTCTTGACGAGGTCCTCGAAGTCGTCGGAGACGACGACGGGCACCTCGTCGCGGTCGAACTCGTGACCGCGCTCGGCGACGAGTTCGGCGTCGGTGGTCGCCGCCAGCGCCGAACGGACGGCGAGCTGGCGTTCCTTGTCGTTGATGTCGATCGAACGGTCCTTCTCGGCTTTGGGCGGGTGGGCCGGACGCCCTTTCACCGCCTGCGGGACGCGGCGGGCACGACCGTCCTGTTTGGGGACGTGTGCCTGGCCGCGGCCGCTTCCGAACGACTCGGCCGGCGTGCGGAGGCCAGCGTACTCGTCGGAGCCGTAGTCCTGTTTCCGGTTTGCCTGTGCGGCGTGGACAGCCTTCTGGATGAGGTCGGTCCGGACCGGCGTCTCGAAGACGTCCGGCAGGTCGACTTCACCGTCGGCGTCGCCGTCCAGGTCGTAGCGTGTTACCTGCATAGATTATCCCTGGTTCGATTCCGTGGAGACGTAGCGCACCTCGGGGTCGAGGCGCGGTTGGTCGTTCGGGCGCACTGCGGGCCGGAAGCGAACCAGTCGCTGGTCCGGACCGGGCACCGAGCCCTTCACGAGCGTGTAGTGGCCGTCGACCTCGCCGTAGTTGACGAACCCGCCGTCGACGCTGGGGTCGTCGCCCTCGCCAATGTCGATGACACGCTTGTTCAGCTCGGTGCGCTGGTGGTAGCCGGTCTGACCCTGCTGGGGGACCGTCGAGCGCACGCGGGACGGGTTCCACGGACCGAGGTTGCCGATCCGTCGGCGCCATCCCTGCCGAGCGTGTTTGCCCTTCCGTTTCTGGACGCCCCAGCGCTTGACGGGACCCTGGGTCCCCTTCCCGGTGGTGACGGCACCCACGTCGGCGTACTCGCCGGCGCGGAAGACGTCGTTCATCGAGTGCTCGCCGCCGTCTCCGACGAGGTCGAGCGCGTGGTCGAAGCGGTCCGACAGCGTTCCGCCGCCGACGCGAGTCTCCATCACGTCGGGCTTTTTCTTCGGGACGTTCGGGACATCGTCGGGGACGGTGTGGGTGATCAGTCGGATGTCGCCCAGGTCACCGGCCTCGAGTGCGTCACGTACCTGTTCCTCTGCAGCGTCCGGGTCGTGGTCCTCCGGCAGGTCCAGTGTGCGATCGAGTTCCCCGTGGAACTCGTCGGTCCAGACCTCCGTCAGCGGACGCTTCCCGTACGGCGTGTCTTCGTAGGCTCGCAGCGCGACGGCGCGCATCGGCGGCGTCTCGACGACCGTCACCGGGACGGTCTCCTCCATCCCCTCGCGGGGGGAGTTGGGTTCGTCGTTGACGAGCACAACGTGTGTCATGCCCGCCTTGTAGCCGGCGAACCCCTGGACGCCCGGCTGGCCGTCGTCGGAGGGCCAGCTGTTGAAGCGAGGCGTCTCGCTCGTCGAGCGCTTGCGCGGGCCGAAGCCCAGCGAGCCTTTGCGTGGTCTGCTTGGTTGTGGCATTCGTTTACTCCGTGAGGGTTAGACAGGCGAGAGAGGCGAACAGTGCTTCTTCCGTTCGCACGACCTCGCTGCCCTGGTTCGGAACCGTATTCAGCCAGAGGTCGAACCCTGCTGGATCGTCGGTGTGGTCTCCCCCGGCGGCGTCCGGGTCCACGTCGAGTATCGACGGTAACCCGCGCTCGGGTGCGCCAAAGGCGACTGTCATGTCGCCCGCGGCGTCGCGGCGCTCGGCGATCTGGCCGAGCCGCGCCGTCGAAACCGGCTCACCGTATCGCGATGACGCGATAGTGAGCCCGGCGTCGTCACGCGAGAGTGCCGTATCGAGGTCCGCGGAAACGACGTCGAACCCCGTGGTGGGGGCGTCGACGAGTTTCGCCCGGACCGGCCGTCGCGAAGAGACCCTGACGGTCACGCGCTCCCCTGCTTCCACGTCCAGACCGTCTGGCACGGGAAGGGAGATCGGGTGTTGCAGTCCGCAATTGACCCGTACGCGCCCATCAGCTCCGACCTCGGTCACGATTCCCTGTCTTAACGACCCCGAACCCTCGGATCCGGAGCCGGTCTGTGAACGCACGCGGAGCGGCGGCAGGACGCCGACGTACTCCAGTTCGCCCCGCTTGCCCCACATCTCCTTTCGGAGGTGTGGCGGCGTCGCGGCGTACCGTAACACGGTTTCGACGAACCCGTCTTCGAACTTTCCCGCCCCGTCGGGGTCGGGAAAGACGGTCAGCCGATCGACCCGGAAGACCGTGGCCGCGCGGGCCACGTATCCGAGCTTGCGAGTCGCCTCGCGTTTGTCCTCGGCTTCGCGTGTGAGCGAAGACGGCACGAGCACGCTGGTCGTCATGCCGTGACGCTTCCACGTCGCGCCACTAGACTGTGCCGATATGTCCCCTTCCCGGGCTTAAAAAGACCCCGCTTCACGCGCGCGTTGAGACGCGTTCACATGGTCCATCACTGCTGTTTGCAGAAGAATCGGTTACCAGTCGTTTGCCGCTTCCGAAAGGACGGTCCACGTGAGCGACACCCACGAACCTCCCCGACAGCGGGCCGTCGGATGCCCTCACAGCACACGATTTTCCCCATGAAACGGAAGGCTTTTTACTGTCACCCTCCCCAGATTGGGATGCAGAGAAGCGCGGTGCGCGCTGGTACCGAGCGGACGCAGGACGGCCGCGAGGGTCAGGGCGAACGAAGTGAGCGCTGGTAGTGTAGTGGTATCACGTGACCTTGCCATGGTCACAACAGGGGTTCAAATCCCCTCCAGCGCACTTCTCCGAATTCAAACTGCAAGCGGCGCGTCTCGTCGCGCCGCGTCCTGTATGCGGTGAATGCGGTACTGGGATTTGAGCCCTGGAAGTCGCAGCCCGCGCAGTCGAACGAAGTGAGACGAGCAGGACCGTCTTCCTCCGGTTCAAATCCCCTCCAGCGCATTTCTGTCGATACCAACCGACGAGCGGAGCGAGTCGCGTTGCGAGACGAAATCGCCCCTGGATTTGAACCCTATCAGTCGCAGCCCGGGAAGCGAACGCAGTGAGTGACACGGACCGTCTTCCTCCGGTTCAAATCCCCTCCAGCGCATTTCTGTCGATACCAACCGACGAGCGAAGCGAGTCGCGATACTGGTGCAATTTACGGACCACCGAGCAGTGTCCGTATGAACCCAGGCCGAGGAGGATGGAGTATCGTCGCCGATGTTCCCCACCGCGCATCTCGCTCTCGCCCTGATCCCGGTCGTCGCGTTCGCCCTCGTCCGTGATCGACGGATTCCGTCGACCAGTCTCGTCGGCCTCTGTGCCGTAGGGAGCCAGTTCCCGGACCTGATCGACAAGCCGTTGGCTCACGTCTTCCACCTGATTCCGTCGGGCCGAGTGTTCATGCACTCACTCCCGTTTGCGATACCACTCTCGCTCTTGGTCGGCTGGTACGCTCTGGAGACTCACAGGCTGCGGGCGGGGGCTGTGTTCGTCTTCGCATACGGCACCCATGTCTTGGCCGACAACTGGACGGGGCTAACGGACGGGAACCCGGAACTTCCACCGGATCTACTGTGGCCGTTCGTCCAGCCGGTTCAACGGCCGGTGGTCCCCCACTGGGCGGGGATCGGGTCGATCAACCTCCATCTCTGGGCCGTGTTCTCCGCTGTCGTCCTCTCGGTGTTCGGGTACGTCGTGATCCGCGACCTGCAAGAACACGAAACGGTGTTCCGGAGAGGCTGAGACCAGTGTGTGGTGGTCGACTTCGCGCGGCGGAACAACAGGATTAGGGCCGCCCTGTTCGACGACCCTGATATGACCTGCATCGGGTTCCTCTCGGTCGCACCGGTCGTCGAGGAGAGCATGGCGCCCTACGTCGCCGACGCCGTCGCGGCGTTGGACGACTTCGACGTGGAGTACGAGACCACACCGATGGGGACGATCATCGAAGCCGACGACAGCGAGGAACTGTTCGCGGCCGCACACGCCGCCCACGAAGCCGTCGGTGCACAGTCCGACCGCGTCGAGACGTTCCTGAAGATCGACGACAAGCGAACCGTCGAACAACGGGCCAGCGAGAAGGTCGACGCCGTCGAGGAGCAACTGGGTCGCGCGGCCCGGAGCGACGGCGAGGAGTGACCGTCGCCGTTCCCGAGGTGTGAGAACGGTTGACGGAGTTTATCATCTGACAGACCGTTGCTCCGAGTCGGAGGGAAAGATGGCCGACACAGATCCAACCCCGCCGTGCCGACCCGTACCGGACCGGACGGACGCGATCGTGACGCGGGGGCTACCCGCGATACCCGCCGACGCGAGCATCGAGACGGCCAGCGAGATCGTGGCCGTCACCGAGAGTGGCGGGGCGATCGTCCCCGTCGAGGAGCGGCCCGCAACGCTGGTCGTCACCGACTGACGGGGCCGAGAGGGGAACGTGTTTACCCGTCCCCCACCAGGCTGGCGACATGGAGAGTCTCAACCGAATGGCCACGGAACTTATCGACGAGGCCATCGACTTCGCCGAGGAGCTGACGATCGACGTCCACGCCTTAGAGGGCGACGCCGCAGTCCTGGACTTCGGGGTCGAGGTCCCCGGTGCCGTCGAAGCCGGGCTCTTACTGGCGGAGATCCAGACCGCCGGGCTGGCGACGGTCCAGTCGGCGATGGGAACGGTCGCCGGCGCGCCCCTGACCCACGTCGAACTGTCGACCGACCACCCGGCGCTGGCCCTGCTGTGCTCCCAAAAAGGAGGGTGGGAACTCTCGACCGAGGGGTTCGAGGGGCTGGGGAGCGGTCCCGCACGCGCGCTGGTCGCCGAGGAGGAGATCTTCGAGCGGGTCGGCTACCGCGAGTCCGACGATTTCGCCGTCCTGGCGGTCGAGTCCGATCGACTGCCCGACGAGAGCGTCGCGGAGGCCGTCGCCGAGCGGACCGGCGTCCCCGAGACCGGCGTGTTCCTCCCGACGTTCGCGACGGCGAGTATCACCGGGAGCGTCGTCGCCGCCGCTCGGGCGGCCGAACTCGCTGTGTTCCGACTCACCGAACTCGGATTCGATCCCGTTTCGGTGCTGTCGGCGAACGCGAGCGCCCCGGTCGCACCGGTGGCCGGCGACGAGGAGACGGCGATGGCCCGGACGACCGACGCTCTGGCATACGGTGGGGAGGTCCACCTGACCGTCGACGAGTCGTTCGACCGCTTCGACGAGGTGGCCTCCGTCGCTGCCGCGGAGTACGACCGGCCGCTGGCTGGCGTCTTCGAGGACGCCGACTGGGAGTTCGCGGAGCTACCGGTCGAACTGTTCGCCCCGGCACAGGTGACAATCGACGTGGTCGGCGGGGACACCCACGTGGTCGGATCGACGAGCGAAGACGTTCTCGCCGAGAGTTTCGGCCTCGACGCTCAGTAGGCGATACCGACCCGTTCGCGGTAGTGGCGATCCTCGATCAGTGTCTCGTAGACGCAGGCGGCGACGTCGCCCGAGGACACCGATTGGCCGCCGTCCGGTAGGTACTCCGCGGTCGTCCGGTAGTGGTTGGTCGGCTCCCCGTCGGGCATGAACGGTGGACAGACCAGCGTCCAGTCAAGCTTCGAGGCTCGGATCGCCTCGTAGGCGGCCCGATGGGCGGCGGCGATGTCCCGGAGCCGAGCCGGGAACTCCGGCGTGTCCAACCGGAGGTGCCGGGGTGTCGCCTGGAGGACCCCGGCCGCACCGACGGCGACGAGCCTCGCGACGCCGGTCGCTTCCATGGCGTCGACGACGTTCCTGACCCCGTCGGTCAGGACAGCGCTGTCGTCGCCGTCGGTCGGCCCGAGCGCACTGACGACGGCGTCGTGGTCGGGGACTGCAGCGGCGACCGCGTCGGAGTCGGTGGCGTCGCCCTCGACGACGGAGACGCCCGACGGGAGTTCGGACGGATCACGGGTGAAGGCGGTCACGGGATGGCCGTCGGCCAGAGCGAGTTCGAGAAAGCGGCTCCCGGACCGACCCGTGGCCCCGAAGAGGAGAATGTCCATGCTGGTTGGGAAGACCTTCGGTAGCGACGGTAAAATAGCCGATACCTAACGGTGGGTCTGCGGGGTGCTGTCGTGTCTTACGGGGCGACGGCTACTCGGCCGGCGTCACGTCGGTGACGGTCCCGACGCCCTTCGAGCGGCCCTCCCGGAAGACGAACTTCTGGCCTTCCTCGACGAGGTACGACCGGAACTTGAACCGGACACGCGTCTGGCCGGCGTCGCCCGGGAGCAACTGCCCACCCTCGGGGTGGAAGACGCCGGCTTCGCTGATCGTCTCTAGATGGATCACGGGTTCGTAGCCGTCGCCGATCCGGGTCGGGTGGTTCAACACCATCACCTCGGCCTCGAACTCCCGGACCGGGGTCGGATCGGCGTCCCGTGGCAGCAGGACCATCCCGCGCTGGATGTCGGCCTCGCGGACGCCTTTCAGCGCGATCCCGACGATCCGGCCCGCCTTGGCCTCGTCGACGCGGTGGTAGTGCATCTCGATCGAGCGGACCTCGACCTCCCGGAAGGCCCCGTCCTGCATCGGTCCGAGCAGGAGTTCGTCGCCGGCCTCCACCTCGCCGGCCTTGATGGTGCCCGAGGCGACCGCGCCGACACCCTGGACGTTGTAGGTCCGGTCGATGTACATCCGGAACTCGCCGACTTCGCCGGTCGTCTTCGGCAGGGCCTCGAACATCGCATCCAGATCGTCAAGCCCTTCCTGGGTGACTGCACTGGTCGTCAGCACCGGGACGACCGTCTCGGAGATCTCCTCGATCGCCGTCCGGACGCCGTGGCGCTCGACGCGTAGCGGGGTCTTGTCGACCTCCCGCAGCGCTCGCTCGACCTCGCGTTCGACCTCGGCGACACGCTCCTCGGAGACGATATCGGCCTTCGTGATCGTGACGATCGTCGGGAGGTCCGTCGCCAGCAGGATACCGAGATGCTCGCGGGTGGTCTCGGTCACGCCGTCGTCGGCCGCGACCGTCAGCAAGCCGTAGTCGAGTTTCTGCCCGACCAGGCCACGGATCGTCGTCCGGAGCCAGGGCTCGTGCCCGACAGTGTCGACGAAAGAGACCAGGCGGTCGGCCTCCTCGACGACGCGCGCCCGGTCGGTCTTGCGGTGTGGGTTGTCCATCCGGATCGGCCCGTCGTCGTCGAAGCCGTACACGCCGTAGGACAGGTCCGCCGAAAGGCCCCGCTCGACCTCGTGGGGCTGAACGTCGAGGAACCCGCGGGTCGACCCCTCACCGTCGTCGGCCTCGCCGGTGACCAGCGAGCCGACGAGCGTGGACTTGCCGTGGTCGACGTGACCGGCGGTGCCGACGACGATATGGTCGTCGTCCTGGAGGACGGCACCTTCCCGGACGGTCGCGACGCCGACGATTCCCTCCGGGGCTTCCTCGCCGTCGTCGACCGATGGCGTCCCGTCGTCGGTGACGCCGTCGACGCCCCACGTCTGGACTGCCTCGATGTGTGCGCCGGCCTCCTCGGCCAGCAGGCTCAACACGTCCATCGACTCGGAGAACTCCGGCGGCGAGATACCGGCGATGCCGCCGTCGTCAGTGACGCCGACGACGTAGGTCGCCTCGCCGTCTCCCGAGAGGACGCGATGTCGCAACTGGGCTGTAAGCGACTCCAGGCGGCCCTCCGAGAGATGGAGGTTCTCCGTGAGCCGCTCCTTGAACTCGACGCTGCCGCCCTCTTCCTCGCCGCGGTCAAGCGCGCGTCTGAGGACGGCCTGGTCGGGGCTCATGCGCGTCCGTAACGGGGGGTGAAATATAAGCCTTCTCCGGGTTTGGGAGCCGCTACCGGCTATTGAGCGGTTCGAATGAGTCTATCACGCATAATAACTGGGCGGTTCCGATCAGTCAGCGCTGTGTCGCGGGACGTAGGTGCAGTCGGTACACTCCCAGCTGCCGTCGGCGAAGGTAATCTCGCCGTGACAGTCGGGACAGTGGTACGCGTCGGCGGTCGTGGACTGGTTGATAGCCATTACCGGAGCGGAGCCGGTCAGCGACCAAGAAGGTTGTTATAATACCGACATGAGAATACTAGGTAATTGAAGCTCCCACACCACCGGTTGTTTCGCGAGCGTTCGTCTCGCATACGATCGACGGCCTCGCGTGGGAAACACGGTATCGAACTTCGAAATATTGTATAAGGGACAGCAAACCACAACCACCGAACTATGTACTCTAGCGATCAGATTGAAGTGTCAGTTCGGCTCACGACGACGTATGGCAACGACCGAAACGTGGACTGACCCGGACCGCTATCCGTTCTGTGGCGCGGGACTCTCCTCGCCCGGCGCCGGCTTCGTCGACCACGTCCAGACGACTCCGGAGTGCGAAGACGCATTCGGTACCTGGCGGGACCGCGTCGACGACGATCTCGTGCGGGGCTGGACCGGATGACTCACTCACGATACGGCGCTACCGCTTCGAGGAAGCCGTCGGCGTAGCTCGCCTCGGTGACCCGATCAGCGCGCCCGCGAGCGGTCGCGTCGGCGTTCGCGACCGCGATGGACTCACCGGCGACATCGAACAACTGGGCGTCGTTCTCGGAGTCCCCAACGGCCAAGAAGTCGCCCGGTTCGCGGTCCAGTTCCGCACAGACCGTTTCGAGTCCGGTCCCCTTGTCGACGCTGGGGTCGGTGACGTGGTAGGCATAGCCCGTATCGAGGACGACCAGACCGTGGTCCTCGGCCAGCACCTCCAGGGGCGCGACTGGCTGGTCGATCTGGACGACGATCTCGGTCTCACGCCAGCGGTTGGCGAGGTCCACAGTCCCGAAGCCCAGGTCGTACCCCTGCTCGCGGTAGGCGGCCGCCACGGCGTCCGCGGCCGCCTTGTCGCCGACCAACTCCAGCCGGTCGGTCGACTCGACGAAGACGACGCCGCCGTTCTCGGCGATCACCGTCCGTTCGATCCCCAGGAACTCACACAGCGCGATCGGGAACGGCATCGCCTTCCCGGTGGCGACGACGACCCGCTCGGGCCAGTTCCGGATCACCGGGATCACCCGCGGGTCGAGCGCCCGCCGGTCGTCGGTCAGCGTTCCATCGATATCGACCGCCAGCGGCGGCGTCTCGGGAGACATAGCTCACTCTCGCGGGCGGACGGGTTTTGCCGTTGCGGTGTCAGACGGATTACTGTAGTCTCTTCCCGGTATCGACGAGCTACGATCGGACGATCACCGGGAAACAGCGACAGTAATCCGTATCAGTCGTCGGTCAGTCGTTCGTAGGCCGCCTTGACCTGCTTGAACTCTCGCTCGGTGCCGGAGTCGGTGTCCGGATGGACCTCCTTGACCTTCTCGCGGTAGGCCGTTTTGACCGCGCTTTCGTCGGCACCCTGTTCCAGATCGAGTCGTTGGTACGCCTCCGCGACGCTGGGGCCATCGTCCCGCCGGGGGCGCCGGGTACGCTGGCGCTGTCGGCCGGCCTGGCGCTGCTGTCGCTGGCGCCGACCCCCGTTGCTGGCCCGCCGGCGTGCCTCACGGGCCACGTCACGGACGTTCCGGCCGTCCCGTGGTCCCGTCCACTCCTCGCGCGGGCCGGCACCGAACCCACCGCGGCGAGCACTGCTGCGGCGGTCGGCACCGCCACGGGCGGCCCGCCGTTCCACGCGCTCGTAGACGCCTGCTGCCATCTTCCCGCTGGCGTGGTAGTACATGAAATACGTCGACGCGCCGAACATCAGCGCCAGGAAGAGCACCGCCGGGTTCACGAGGAGCCCAACCACCGTGAGCATGCCAGTCAGGACGGCAAACACCGCAGCGACACCCGTGATGAGCCGGTCGTACTGCACGCCCGATCGTTCGGTCCAGAGCACCGTAAGCGTCTCGCCTGCCCGACCGCCAGAGGGTTCAAACGGCTCGGCGTGGTACACTCCGGTATGAGCGTCGCCGGTCTCTGTGAGATCTGTGAACGCCCGGACGTCGACCACACCTGCGACCGCTGTGGCCGACTCGTCTGTGACCGCCACTGGGACCGTGAGCGGGGCCTCTGTGTCGAGTGTGCGAGCGAGGTCGGCGGTCCCGGTGACCGCGTCGACCCCGAGAACCTGCCCGACGGTGTCGACACGTATCGGTTCTAGCGGTACTGATTCAGCCGGCCGCTGAGTTGCTTTGCTGCCTGGCCGGCAGCATCGAAGAAGGCACCCTCGTTTCCGCGGTCGGCGGCTTCCTCGCCGGCGAAGATGATCCCCCGCGAGGAGTTGACGAGACCGACGCCGTCGGCCAATCCGTGTTCGACGGCAGCCTCGGCGTCACCCCCCTGGGCACCGACGCCGGGGACCAGGAAGGGGATCTCCGGGACGAGTTCCCGGATGGATTCCAGTTCCTCGGGCGCAGTCGCACCCACGACGAGGCCGACGTTGCCGGTGTCGTTCCACAGGTCCGCCAGGTGAACGACCCGTTCGTAGAGCGGTTCCCCGGAGGCTAGTTCGAGGTTCTGGAGGTCCGCACCGCCGGGGTTTGACGTCCGCCCGAGGACGAACACGCCCTTGTCCTCACGCTGGAGGAACGGCTCCAGCGAGTCCCGTCCCAGGAAGGGGTTGACCGTGATGG
Organism: Haloarcula montana; assembly: GCF_035666295.1. Lineage (NCBI taxonomy): Archaea > Methanobacteriati > Methanobacteriota > Halobacteria > Halobacteriales > Haloarculaceae > Haloarcula > Haloarcula montana. Next base: position 2,285,659 of record NZ_CP142027.1, on the reverse strand, counting down.
CGTCGGCCGCCGGCCCGTGATCGTCGTCCAGGATGCGAGCGTACTGGCGGGCAGTGTTACCGATGTCGGCCCGCTTGGCATCCAGCAGGACCGGGACGTCCTTGCCGTGGGCGTAGGCGATGGTCTCACGGAGCGCACGCCAGCCGTCGGGGTCCTCGTAGAAGGCGGCGTTGGGTTTGTAACAGGCCGCGTGCTCGTGGGTCGCGTCGATGATCCGGCGGTTGAACTGGAACCGCGGGAGGTCGGCGTCGGCGACGGCGTCGGGAAGCCGACCGGGGTCGGGGTCCAGTCCCACCGAGAGGACACTGTCGACGGCGTCGATACGGTCGGCGAGGCGGTCGAAGAACTGCATACCTACGCTCCCGCGAGGTGGGGGTACAAACGTTTCCCTCTCCCCCAGTTATCAGACGTAATAATCAGAGGGGCGAATATATGTGAGTTTGTCAAGACCTCACAGCTATGGACCGTCCCCTAGATGTCGGCCACGTCGCCGACACGTTACCGGACCTCGGGGAGGCGATCGAGAACCCACGGCTCCGCCCGGTCGGACTCGTCGGCGGACTCGTCTTGCTGGTCGTCGGCGCGGGGCTGTCGGTCGCACCGACGACCGGCGGCTGGGCGCTCTGGGCCAACGCCGTCGCCGCCACGCTGGTCTTCGTCGCCGTCCCGCTGTTCTGTCTCGGACTGGCCGCACCGGAGCCGACCGAGAGCCGGTTCCAACTCGGGATCGATCTCACACACAGACAGCGACAGGCGGTCGCGGCCGGCGCGCTCTGTATCGTCGTCGCCCCGATCGTGATGGCACTCGGTCAGCCGATCGGCTTCACGCTCCCCGTCTTGCTCGCGGCGGCCGGCCTCGCGTTCGTCGGTTCGGCGCTCGTCCTGACGGGCTTTATCGCCTGGACGTCACAGGTTCTGGCGGAACCGGGCCACGCCTAATCGGCCCGCTCCAGTACCTGTTCGACGACGCCGACCAGTTGCTTGACGGCGGCACCGCTGTGAGCGACCAGTACCGTCCCCGACTCGGTCTGTTCGACCGTGACAGCAGCGTACTCCGGAATATCCGGCTGGACTGTCGTCGACAGCGCCAGTCGGGCAGTCTCGGGAGTCACGCGGACCTCGCCGACCGACGTTTCGCCGGCAGTGACCCGGTAGGCGAGTTCGCCTTCCGGTACCGGTTCGACATCGGGATCGGCGTCGACGACCGAGACGGTGCTGAGCGGTCCCCGATCGAGTCCAGTAAGTTCCGAGGCAAGGAGCTGTCCGATCCGTTTCCCGTCGGTGATCCGATCCTCGACCATCAGAGTTCCTCCCGAACGTCGGCTGCCAGGTCCGCCACGTCGATCCCCTCGCGACGTGCGTACAGGACTGCCGCGGTCTCGACGGTGACGCCGATCTCGGACTGGAGCGCGTTGATCTCGCCGACGGCGGTTCGCTTCTCGACGCCGGTCGAGACGACGGCTTCGAGGAGCCGTTCGAACGTCGACCGGGACTGGAGCACGTCCTCCGACGGAACGAACCCGTCGGGGATGTCGACCGTACCCGGGTCGAAACCGACGACGAGGTCGTCGCCGTCCCGGGTGACGAACCCCTCCCCCTCGGCGACATCGACCAGGGTCTTCGCCTGGTCCGGAGAGAACCAGTCCCGGTCCAGCGAGAGCGCGACGACGAACTCGCTCTCGCCCATTCGGTCGGTCCCGCGCTGTCGGAACGGGGCGGCGACGGCCGTCTTCAGACTCATCGTTCCCTCCGGGGGCCGGCCCGGGCCTAACCGTTACGGTCCCGAGTCGGCATCGAACGGTTCAAGTGTACCCTGGGTTATCTCTGAGGTATGAAAGACCAGGGACGCTCCCCACGCAAGCGGACAGGCGGCCGACGGCGGCCCAACCACAAGAAGAAGAAACACGAACTGGGCACCGAGTCCACCGAGACCCAGGTCGGCGACCCGAAACTGAAGGTCGTCGACTCCCGCGGGAACACCCAGAAAGTCCGTGCGGTCACCACCGACATCGCGAGCGTCGCCGACGGCGCGACGACCCACGAGGCGACCATCGAGAACGTCGTCGAGAACCCCTCGAACCCCAACTACGCCCGCCGGAACATCATCACCAAAGGCGCAATCATCGACACCTCCCAAGGCCGAGCGCGTGTCACCTCCCGCCCCGGGCAGGACGGACAGGTCAACGCCGTCGCCGTCGAGTAACGCCGCGGGCTCTTTTCGATACGCAGCGTCCCCAGCGACTGCAACGTGTCGTAGCCATTGAAAACCAGTACAGATCCGATCGCACGACAGCAGTTCGATCGGTGTGTCAAACAGACCGATTGTTACTATAGCAGTATATATCCGTATAGACGGCTATTATAAACCCGTTAAGCTGAGTCCGGCCCACTACGGACAAGCGCCCCCTCGGGCGGAGTCTCCAGATGGTATCGACACCGACACTCGATCCGGCTATCGACGCACAGCACAGACATATCGACAGCGAGCAGTGGGCGAACATCTACGTCGTCGGCGACGTCCACGGCTGTCGGGAGACGTTGGAACGGCTCCTCGACGAACTCGACCCGGCGACCGACGAACTCGTCGTCTTCGTCGGCGATCTGGTCAGGAAAGGCCCCGACAGCAAGGGCGTCCTCGATATCGTCCGCGAGCGCGAGAACCTCCTGAGCGTCCGTGGGAACAACGAACAGAAACTGATCGACGGGCGCAAGTCCATCGACGCGCTCACCGACGGGGACCTGGCGTATATCGAGTCCCTGCCCGTACTGCTCTCCTGGGACGGCGCCGTCGTCGTCCACGGCGGCATCGACCACCGCAAACCCGTCGCCGAACACAGTCTCACGGAACTGCTGAACAACCGGTCGCTGGTCCCCGACGGGAGCTACGACCGGCCCTACTGGTTCGAGACGCGCCGCGAAGGCCCCCGTGTGTTCTTCGGCCACACCGTCCTCTCGGAACCACTGGTCACCGACTGGGCCGTCGGTCTCGATACGGGCTGTGTCTACGGCGGACAGCTGACCGCCTACGACACCGCGGCGGACGAACTCGTCACCGTCGACCCCCCGGAGACATACCAGTCCCGGTCGGCCGACAGCATCGTCGATCCGCAACTCCAGTCCGTTCCGAAGTGAGATGGACGAGTTACCGCCACCCTACGAGCCCGACCGGGACGTCGACCTGCAGGACCCCGAACTGTATCTGAACCGGGAACTGAGCGAACTCTCCTTCCAGCGCCGGGTCATGCACGAGGCGTTAGACGACCGCAATCCGCTGTTGGAGCGTGTCAGGTTCCTCTCGATCGTGACACGGAACCTCGACGAGTTCGTGATGAAACGCATCGGCGGGCTGAAGCAACAGATCGAGGCCGGCATCACCGAGGAGGCCGCCGACGGGCGAACGCCACGGGAACAGTGGACGGAAGTCCACGACGTTCTGGGGCCGATGCTAGAGAAGCAGGCCGACTGTTACCGGTCGATGCTCCGCCCGGCGCTTGCCGAGGCCGGGATCGACATCCTCGCGTACGACGACCTGACCGCCGCCGAACAGAGCCGGATGCGGGAGTACTTCGAGGAGTCGGTACTGCCGACCCTGACCCCGCTGTCGTTCGACCCCGCCCACCCGTTCCCGTTTATCTCCAACCGGTCGCTATCGCTCGCGGTGTTGACGCGCTCGCCCGAGACCGAGGAGCCGACGTTTACCCGGGTGAAGATCCCGCCCAACCGTCCGCGGCTGGTCCAGGTCGGCGAGGACAGCCGGTACGTCCTCGTCGAGGAGGTCATCGAACGGAACCTCGATCTCCTGCTTTCGAACGTCGAGATCGTCGACACGGCCCTGTTCCGACTGACCCGGAACGCGGAGGTCCGGCGCGACGAGGAGATCGCCGAAGACCTCATCGAGATGATCGAGGAGGTCCTCGAACAGCGGCGGTTCGCGACGGTCGTCCGGATGGAGATCGAACGGGACGCCCACCCGCGGATACGCCAGACGCTCAAACGACAACTCGAACTCGACGAGCGGGAGATCTACGACCTTCCCGGGCCGCTTGACTACCGGGAGTTCATGTCCCTGACCGATCTGGATCGACCGGAACTGAAACTCGAACCGTGGACTCCCCAACCACATCCCCGGCTGGAAGACACCGCCTGGTCAGCCTTCGAGCAGGACGACAGCAGCGACGACATCTTCGAACAGATCGACGAGCGTGACATCCTGTTGCACCATCCGTACCACGATTTCGGGACCACCGTCCAGCGGTTCCTCTCGGAGGCCGCGAACGATCCCGACGTGCTCGCGGTGAAGGCGGCGATCTACCGGACAGCCAGCGATTCCCAGGTGATCCAGTCGTTGATCGACGCCGCCGAGAACGGCAAACAGGTAGCGGTGATGGTCGAACTGAAGGCCCGCTTCGACGAGCAGAACAACCTCGAATGGATTCGCCGACTGGAGGAAAACGGCATCCACGTCGCCTACGGGACGATCGGGCTCAAGACCCACACCAAGACGGCACTCGTCGTCCGTGAAGAGGACGACAGCGTCGAGTTGTACTCGCACGTCGGGACCGGGAACTACCACTCGGAGACGGCCAAGGGCTACGTCGATCTGGGGCTGTTGACCGCCGACCGGGACATCGGCCAGGACCTCGTGACGCTGTTTAACTCCTTTACCGGACCGGGACTCGACGAGGAGTTCCGGAAGCTGCTCGTCGCGCCTGTCACGATGCGACGGGAGTTTACCCGCTACATCCGTCGGGAGGCCCGCCACGCACAGGCCGGGCGCCCTGCACGTATCGTCGTGAAGGTCAACGGTCTCGAAGACCCGGAAATAGTCGAAGAACTGTACCGCGCGTCGATGGCTGGCGTCGAGATCGACCTCATCGTCCGGGACATCTGTCGGCTCCGGCCGGAACTGGCGGTCAGTCAAAACATCGCCGTCCACTCGGTCGTCGGTCGCTTCCTCGAACACTCCCGGATCTTCTACTTCCGCAACGGTGCTCCCGCGCCCGGCGAGACAGTCGACGGTGGTGGCGAGCCGGAGTACTACATCGGCAGTGCCGACTGGATGACCCGTAACCTCGACAGTCGGGTCGAAGCGGTCACGCCGGTCGAGAACCCCGAGATCCGTCGCCAACTGAAGTTCGTCCTCGAACTGCTGCTGTCGGACAACCGCAAACGCTGGACGATGAACGAGGACGGGAGCTACGACCAGCAGTACCCCGACGACGGCGAACCCGTCGTCAACGTCCAGGTGATCCTGATGCGCGAAGCGCTGAAAGCCAGCCGCAACGACAACGCCACCGACGGGATCCCGAGCGACTACCCGATCGACGGTGAGCTACTCGTCGGTGGGGAGACGGCGACGGCTGCCTCCGTCTCGTCCTCGGCCGCAGACGGCGGTCGAGACATCTTGGAACGGCACGCTGACCACTGGTACCGTCCGGACAGTGATACGTACGCGTACGCAGTCAGAACTCCGGCAGGCGATCGGCGGTACTACGAGAGCCGAGCGGGCGCGGTCGACGCGCTCGAACGGTTCTACGGTTAGGGTCGCGGTGCGGCCTTCTGGAGGGCGCTCTCGGCGATGTTGCCGCCGTAGTCGGCAGTCCGTGACAGCGAGTCGACGACCCGGCCGAGGATCTGTGCACTCTGGGGGTCCAGTTCTCTGACCTTGCTGTCGACCTCCCGAGCGGTCTCGTCGACGCCGGGGATGCGAGCGCGGGCGTCGTTCGCCAGTTCGACGGCCTCGTCGCCGTCGTCGGTCAGGAGTGCGTCCATCGCCGTCTCGGAGACCGTCGTCGCCTCCGATTCGAGTTGTCGGAGCAGGTCGGCCGTCTCGCCCGTGATCTCACCGACCTCCTGGGAGAGTCCGGCGATCTTCGTGGCGTGATCGGCGATCCGTTCCAGTTGGCGGGCACTGGACTGGTAATCGAAGACCGTCTCCCGGGGGAAGCCGATCTCGTTTGCCGCCGTCGGGTTCCGCAGGACGGTCCGGAACACCCGCGAGACCATATACCAGAGCCGGTCGACGTCGTCGTCGCGCTGGATGATGTCCTGTGCGAGGTCGTCGTCGTCCTCGATGAGGGCCTCGACGGCGTCCGAGAGCATCGTCAACGAGACCAGCCGCATCCGGGTGATGGCGTTGTGGACCGACAGTTCCGAGGAGTCCAACAGGTCCTGGAGGACGACGCGGTCGGACGTCTCCTCGATCACTTCCAGTCCGACGAGTCCCTGTGTCGCGTCCCGGACGATCCGTCGCTGCTCGGCAGTGATCCGGGTCGCCTCAAGCCGGATAACGTCGAACCCGCTGACGTACATCGTCATCACCGCACGTGTGAGTTCGTGGCGGTTGTCCAGTCCGTCGACGTCGAGTGTCCCCTCGACACGGTCGTCGTCACGCTGTGGTGCCAGCAACAGCAGGTCGTCTTCGGCGTGGAACTCGACGACGCTGCCCGCGCTGACGCCGTTGTCGGTCGCCCAGTCTTTCGGAAGCGAGACGGTGTACGTCGAACCGCCGGTCACCTGCACCTTGCGTGTCTCCATGTACCTCGGTATCGAGACCCGGAAACCATAAATCTACCCCAATCTATATACTATTTCCTCAGGCCCAGATATCCGTCGTTACTACCGCTATACCCAGATATCCCGGATTTTCGACGCAAGAACACGGTTGACACGCCGTAGACGGACCGTGGGAAGAAACCGACTGCAGTTCGAGTTAGCACCGTTTTGTCGGCATATTCGAGTATGAGAGGGAGAATTAGTGATAAATAGGAGGGTGACTCCAATATATTTCTATATAGGTTTGGTACCCAACTATAGAAATCATAGTAGCGTACTTACTCACCCATAGTCTCCATACTGATGATGACGGACAAACCGACCCGCGGTATCTCGCGTCGTCGCTTCCTGACAGGTACTGGCGCCGCCGGCGCCATCGCACTGGCCGGCTGTACGGAAGGCCCCTCGGGTAGCGGAGACGGTGGCGGCAGCGGTAACGGTGGTGGCAGTGGTGGAAGCTCCGGATCGGGGTCGAGCGGACTCTCCGGCGAAATTACGATCACCGGAAGCAGCACGGTGTACCCGGTCGCAGTCGCCGTGGCCAACCGGTTCCAGCAGGAACACGACGGCGTCGACATCAGTGTCTCCCCGACCGGGTCCGGCGGCGGCTTCAGCAACCACTTCTGTGTCGGTAACGCGGAGTTCAACAACGCCTCGCGGCCGATCAAAAGCGAAGAGGAAGAACTCTGTTCGGAGAACGGGATCGAATACCACGAGATCAACGTCGCGACAGACGCGCTGACGGTCATCGTCAACAACGAGAACGACTGGGTCGACTGCATGACTCCGGACCAGCTCAGACAGATCTGGCGGGCCGATGGCGCCTCCCAGTGGTCGGATGTCGACAGTAGCTGGCCCGATCAGCCGATCAACCGGTTCGGCGCGGCCGACACCTCGGGAACCTTCGACTATTTCAACGAGGCGATCCTGGGCGAGGAAGCCAACCACACCAGCGACTACGAGGCCACCGAGCAGGACAACATCATCCTCCAGGGCGTCCAGCAGGACCAGTACGGGATCGGCTACTTCGGGTTCGCCTACTACCAGGGCAACACCGACGCGGTCAAAGCCCTGGGCATCGACAACGGCAGCGGCTGTGTGAAACCATCGCTCCAGACCGCCAAGGAAGGGTCCTACCAGCCCCTCTCGCGGCCGTTGTTCACCTACCCGCGAAAGAGCGCGCTGGCGGAGGAACACGTCGCCGAATTCGCCCGCTACTACGTCGAACAGAGCGCCAACTCCTCGCTCATCGCCGACGAGATCGGCTACGTCCCCAAAACCCAGGAGACGATGCAGTCCGAACTCGACGCGCTCAACAGCGTCATCGACGAAGTCCAGTAGACCCGCCTTCGGCCAACCGTATCATAGCCAGCTATACAGCCACAATAGAACTATGGACACACTTCGAGCCCTTTTTGCCACGACCAGATATAGGGACCAACGAGTACGATGAGCAACGAGGGACAGACCCCGGACCTGTCGGGCGACCGGGGATTCAGGACGGTCCGGGAGTCGGCCTACAAATACGCTCTGGCGGGCTGTGCTGTGTTATCTATTCTGACGACGGTGAGTATCATCGCTGTCCTGTTGCTCGATGCGACGGAGTTTTTCGCGGCCTATCCGATCATGGATTTCCTGACGGGAACGACCTTCCAGCCCAATCTCGAACCGATCGCGTTCGGTGTCCTCCCGCTCGTTCTCGGGACGTTACTCATCACAGTCGGGGCGGCAGTGCTCGCGCTCCCGATCGGATTGTTGACGGCGATCTACATCAGCGAGTACGCCAGCGATCGAACCCGTTCGATCCTCAAACCGATGCTGGAGGTGCTTGCCGGTGTCCCGACGGTCGTCTACGGCTACTTCGCGCTCGTCTACATCACCCCTGCGCTGAACGTTCTCATCAACGCCCTGAACGGGTTCCTCGGGCTCGGGCTGCCGACGCTTGGCCTGTTCAACGCGCTGTCGGCCTCGATCGTCGTCGGTATCATGATCATCCCGATGGTCTCCTCGATCAGCGAGGACGCGATGAGTTCCGTCCCCGACTCGCTGCGGGAGGCCGGCTACGGGCTGGGCGCGACGAAGTTCAACGTCTCGCTGACCATCGTAGTCCCGGCGGCCGTCTCCGGCATCGCCTCCTCGTTCATCCTCGCGGTCTCGCGGGCCATCGGCGAGACGATGGCCGTCGTCGTCGCTGCGGGCTCACAGCCGCCGGATATCCCGCCGGTCAAGTCCGCGTTCGGCGTCCCCTACGTCGCGCCGGCGGACATCCTCGGGTTGTACGCCGAGAGTTCGGCGACGATGACTGCCTCGATGGTCCAGATCGCCGGCGGCGACATCGGCGGCGGGTCGACAGCCTACCAGTCGCTGTTCGCCATCGGGATCACCCTCTTCGTGATCACGCTGTCGATGAACGTCGTCAGTAACCTCGTCGCCAGTCGGTACCGGGAGGTCTACGAGTAATGGCTACACAGACACAGACGGAGTTCGGGGAGGTCAGTCGCGTCAAGGATATCGTCTTCAAGACCGTCGCGTTCGTCGCGTCGATCGTCGGAATCCTCGCGCTGGGCGCGTTACTGGCGTACGTTTTCTGGGACGCGATGGGGCTAGATAGTGCCGGTGTCGGCTGGTATCTCGCCTACACCGCGACACTGCTGGTGCCGCTGGTGGGCTTTGGACTGTACGCGAGAGTACGGCCGGCGGTCGCGGTCGGTGCCTTCGAACTGGTCAGCCTCACACTGGGGGGACTCATGCTGACCGTCGCGGCCGTCATCGTCCTCGATATCATCGCCTCGCCGGCGATCTGGTTCGCGTACTTCCTGACCGTCCTCGGCCCGACCCTCGGGCTGTTCGTCTACGGCCAGTACGACCGGGGCGCGACCTGGGTCGGCCTGGGGATGCTCGGAACGGTCGTCCTCGGCCCGATCGTCGGGACGCTCGCGCTCGGTCCGCTGTCGGGCCTGGGGGCGATGCTCGGTGGCCCCGGCGTCTACTTCCTCTCGCTCGTCCTCCCCGCATCGGGGGTCGTCGCGTTCCTGACACAGGACCGACTCGGCGTCGATCGCCGTCGGAGTCTCCTCGCCGGGGCCGCACTGCCCGTGCTCGCGATCGGAGCCGTCCCGGTAGTCGATATGGTTCCGATCGTCTCTCGTTCCGTCTGGCTCATCGCCCTCGTGATGTTCGGGCTCCCGGTCGGCTTCGCGATTGCCAACACGGTCCGTCAGCGTGAACGGTGGGGAGCCTTCGCACTGCCCGTGATCGCCGTCATCGGCTTCCTGCTGGGCGAGACTGTCGTGGATACCATCGGTGCGACCGAACCGTCACCCTGGTTCGACTGGCAGTTCGTCACCAGTCCGCCGGCGATCACGAGCGCCGCCGAAGCCGGCCTCTACCCGGCGATAATCGGCTCGGTGTTCCTGATCGCGCTCGTCAGCGTGTTCACGTTCGTCTTCGGAGTCGGGACGGCCATCTATCTCGAAGAGTACGCGCCCGCGAACGGGGTCCTCGGAACCCTCACCCGGATCGTCAACGTGAACATCTCGAACCTGGCCGGCGTCCCCTCGGTCGTCTACGGACTGCTCGGGCTGGGCGTGTTCGTCAACATCAACGCCCAGTTCGGCCCGGTGTCCTACGGCGGGTTCGGCGTCGGGACGGTGCTGACGGCCTCGATGACGATTTCGCTGTTGATCCTCCCGATCGTCGTCATCTCGGCCCAGGAGGCGATCCGGTCGGTACCGGACTCGCTCCGACAGGCCTCCTACGGGATGGGGGCGACCCGCTGGCAGACGATCCGGAACGTCGTCCTCCCGCGGTCGCTGCCGGGCATTCTGACCGGGACGATCCTCGCGCTGGGTCGGGCCATCGGGGAGACAGCCCCGCTGATCATGATCGGGGTGGCGACGACGAAATTCACTCCGCCCTCGGGCCTGTTCGGGAAACTCACCGCGATGCCGATGCAGATCTACGCCTGGGCGTTCCAGCCCTCTGCTGACTTCCGATACGGGGTCGTCGCCGCTGGGGTCGTGACGCTGTTGATCGTCCTGCTGACGATGAACTCCGTCGCGATCCTCGTACGCAACAAATACCAACAGGAGGCCAACTAATGACACAACAAGACATGGCAAGCGACACGGACGGGGAGACAGACGAGAGCGGGTTCGTCGAAACGGAGCCCGGAACCGGCGGTCTCGACGAGACGACCCGCGAGCGACCGCCATCGACCGGGACGGTCATCGAATCTCGGGATCTGGACGTCTTCTACGGTGAGACCCAGGCACTCCAGGCGGTCGATCTCGCGATCCCCGAGAACCGGGTCACCGCGATGATCGGTCCCTCGGGCTGTGGGAAGTCGACGTTCCTGCGGTGTATCAACCGCATGAACGATCTCATCGACATCGCGCGCGTCGAAGGTGAACTCACCTTCAAGGGGAAAAACGTCTACGACAGTGACGTCGATCCCGTGGCCCTGCGCCGCCGGATCGGGATGGTGTTCCAACACCCCAACCCCTTCCCCAAGAGCATCTACGACAACGTCGCCTACGGGCTGCGAATTCAGGACAAGACCGACGATATCGACGCGGTCGTCGAGGAGTCCCTGAAGAAGGCCGCGCTGTGGGACGAGGTCAAGGACCGCCTCGACGACTCCGCGCTGGATCTCTCGGGCGGCCAGCAACAGCGGCTCTGTATCGCCCGCGCGATCGCCGTCGACCCGGAGGTCGTCCTGATGGACGAACCCGCCTCCGCGCTCGATCCTATCGCCACCTCACAGATCGAGGACCTCATCGAGGAGCTCGCGACGGAGTACACCGTCGTCATCGTCACCCACAACATGCAGCAGGCCGCCCGGATCTCGGATAAAACGGCCGTCTTCCTCACCGGCGGCGAACTCGTCGAGTACGACGACACCGACAAGATCTTCGAGAACCCCGAGAGCCAACGCGTCGAGGACTACATCACCGGGAAGTTCGGCTGATGGTCAGTCCGCGAGCGTCGCCTCCGTGTCGATGCCGTAGACCGCTTTCGGCGTCTCCACGCAGGCAGTTCTGACCGCGTCGTCGTGTCCGTTCTCTAAGAGCCACCGCACTCGTCGGGGGACCGTCTTCGGCCCCAGTACCGCACCCGGTCGTTCCGGATCGTCGATGTAGTCGGTCTCTAAGAAGAACGGGTCGTCCTCCTCGATGGCCGTCTCGATCTCGTCTTTGTCCGCGAGCACCGACTTGGTCGGCCCGCGCAACCGCCCACCGGAGTAGTGTTTGACGACCTGGCGGCGGTCGAGTCCGTCTGCCTCCGCCCACTGTGCGACATCCCCGAAGTCCTCCCCGCCCTCGGTGTGGAGCTGGATGGCGAACTCCCCGTCGGCCGCGAGCGCGAACCCGTGGCGCATCACCTCGTTCGAGGCCGCCCAGACGTTGTCGTCGACATCGTAGTGCGGTCGGCCGGACTTGATCGCCAGGGCCGGGCCGTCAGTGACGTACTCGGCGGCCACGTCGAGTCCGGCCTGCATGATGTCCCGTGCCTCCGCAGGGGTGTATCCCTCGTCGATGAGCCGCGAGATCAGTGCCGGATGGACGCCCAGAACCGGCCAGGCCCGCCCCGGGAGCACTTCGGTCGCGTCCTCGACCGCCTTGACGGTCAGGTCGAACCCCTCGCGGAACGTCTCCTCGTCGGTCGCGGCCTCGACCAGATGCCAAGATGGTTTGTTCAACACGAGCAGGTGGGTTCCGCCGTGGTCGGCGAACTCCTCGGCAGCCTCGGTGTTGCGCCCCTGGACCGGATCGAGATGCAAGTGGTTGTCCAGAACCGGCGTCTCGTCGATCTCCATGTTCGGGCGTCGGACGGCCCCGTGTAAAACCTATTCGACGTCCCCGTCCAGCGAGAGGGCGTCCTGTGCGGCGTTCCGGAGGGCATCGGAGCGCCCGTGTTCGCCCGGTGCGACAGCCACAGTCCGAACGCCCTCTCGCGCGGCGGCTTCCATGACGGGCTTGAAATCCGTATCCCGCGAGGCGATCACCAACACGTCGATGCGGTCGTCGACCGCCGCCGCCGTGGCGTCGACCGCGAGTCGCACGTCGACGTCACCGCTCGTCGTGACGACCGCGAATCCCCGGGCTTCCCCGGCCTGGATGAGCCCCGGTGAGGCGTTTTCGTCCAGATAAAGCCGCGTCGTCACCAACGGCCCGTACGATTCCGCGAGGAGTCGCACGTCGTCTAAGTCCACGTCAAATTCACTGCGGAGGACGTTGGGGCCGTCGACGAACAGCCCGACCCGTGTGCGCTCTTCGGCGGTGCCACGCAGTCGTCGCAGCAGTCTCATACGGCTCTCTCCCGCGTGGGCTGATTTCAATGTGCTGTTTCGCCCTGCCGTCGATAAACCGGTATTCGCGATAGCAAACACAGTCACGACCGGAAGACGGCGGCGACAGTTGGTCCGAACAGGAACGGATCAGGACGCATCCGTTGGCACTACGACCCAGCGACCCGAACAGAGACGTTCTGTGTCCGCCAGTCACCCGTCGCCTCACGGGTATCGACACCGACAGCCTCGGGCGAATCGTTCGTCGTGACCGCGGTGTCCCGGATCGTCCAGGGACCCCGCGTCCCGAACGCGTAGACGCCACGGATACCACCGCCGAGACGACTCGCTTCGATCGTCCAGGCACCGGTGGTCCGGCCGACGAAGACAGCGACACCGCTTCCCTGTACGTCGGCGTCGGTGACCGTCCATGCACCCGTCGCCTGCGGGGCCGTGATTCCGACGGGGCTGTCCCGGACGGTTACCGTCGTCGCTCGCCAATCGCCGTCCGATCGGATGGCTTTCAGCCCGCGTTCGGCGTCGCTGATCCTGCTATCGGTCACTGCCCAGTCGCCCGTCGCGCCGGTGGCGTCGATTCCGTCAGTCCCCGCCTGCGTGACGACAGCGTCGCCGACCCGCCAGTCCCCAGTTGTCCGGGTCGCGTCGATCCCGTCACCGCCGGGCGCGTCGAACCGGCTCTCAGTGATCGTCCACTCGCCGCTCGACCGGGCGGCATACAGCGCGTCGTTAGTCGTGGCGGCGACAGTCGTGTTCGCGACCGTCCAGTCGCCGGTGGCGTTGCTGGCCTCGATCCCCACCGTCCCGCCGATCACGCTGACGTTCGTGACGGTCCAATCGCCGGCCGTCCCGTTGGCCCAGACACCGACCGTGTAGTGCCGGACCGTGAACCCACGGATCGTCGCGTCGGTCGAGTTCCCGAGGTTGACAGCCGTGCTGTTGGTGAACTGTCCGCCGTCGAGGACTGCACCGTCAGGTGCGACGAGCGTGACGGTATCGCTGACGGTCACGCGCTCGCGGTAGACACCGGGACGAACCTCGACGGTGTCACCGTCGTCGGCGACCGCGAGAGCACCACTGATCGTCCGGAACTCGCCGCCTCCATCGGCCGCGACCACGTGTGTGTCGGTATCGCTCGTCTGTGCTGTCGCGGGACCGGCAGCGACGCCCACCGAGAGGACGACGGCCAGACAGAGGACGAGTTGTCGAAGTGACATACGTGGCTGTTCGCGCTCGACAGCCCTAAATCGTGTGTCGGCTCACCGCTACCAGTTTTCTATCGCGAAGTGCGGTTTATCGCTGACGACGATCGGGTTCGACCGTCCGCCGGACACGAACCGCAATACTGCGGGCCAACTTTCGGCGCTGATAACGACGCCGAGGAGTATATGTATCTCGCGCTGCTCCTACGTGTATTCGCAGTATGTCGGAGGAAGTCGATGTCCTGTACGTCCGGCCGTCGGACTGGGGGGCACCCACACTGTCGGTCGACGGGTTGGTAGCGGTTTCGTCGTCGGCAACGGCGGTAGAACGTCTGTCAGAGGACTCTCCGGAGGTAATCGTCTGTGAACACGAACTCGGCGGAGCCGAAACCGGCCTCGACGTCGTGGCTTCCCTCCGGCAAACGGACGCGTCCGTCCCTATCCTCTACTGTACGGACCGCCCGGACGGTCGTGTCGCAGCCGAGGCAACCCGAGCCGGCGCAACCGAGTACGTGCCGCGAAACGAGACTGACCTCGCCGAACGCATCGATGCGCACCGCACCGGGGACGACGACTCGGACCGAAAAGAGCGCGAGGAACTCCTCGAAGAGACCAACAGACGCCTCGATCTCGCGCTCGACGGAACCGATACCGGCGTCTACGAGTGGAACCTCGGAACCGACGAGTTGCTGTGGGACGACGCGACCGCGGCGCTGTTCAATACAACGTCGGAGACGGCGGGCGGGTCACTGACCGAGTTCCTCGACCGCGTCCATCCCGACGACCGCCCGGGGCTCCGCGAGGAGTTCCAGAAGGCACGCGAGGGGGGAGAGCAGTTCGAATCGGAGTTCCGGGTCCATCTCGACGGCGAAAGTCGGTGGCTCTACACGAACGGAGTCATCGAGGAACGGGACGCCAAAGCGCCCCGGCTGGTCGCCATCGCGACCGACATCACGGAACAGCGGGAGCGCGAGGCCGCGCTCAGAACGAACAACGAGTTCCTCCAGAAGCTCGCGCGACTGGCCGCAAACGACGCGCTCACTCAGCAGGAGACGATCGAGCGTGTCCTCCGACTGGGTGCCGACCGGCTCGGCCTGTCGCTTGGCTATCTGAGCCGGATCGACGGGAACGACTACGAGATCCAGACCCTCGTCGGGGACCACGACATCGTCCGGGAAGGGGTCACGGTCGACCTCGATCACACGTACTGTCGGCGCATCGTCCAGGACGGCGAGACCCTCGGCATCCGTGACGCCGCCGAGGAGGGGTGGGAAGACAGTATTCCGTACCAGACCAGCGGCATCGCCTGTTACATGGGCGGGGCGATCCACGTCGACGGCGAACTGTACGGGACACTGTGTTTCGCCGACGACGAGCCACGGACCAAGCCCTTCTCCGACGCCGAGCAGACCTTCATCGAGGTCCTCATCCAGTGGGTGAGCCGCGAAGTCGAGCGCCGACACCGCGAGACGGAACTCGAACGGTACGAGAACATCATCGAGGCGGTCGACGATGGCGTCTACGCCCTCGACGACGAGGGCAACTTCGAGTTCGTCAACGAGGCGATGCTCGATCTGACCGGCTACTCCGAGGAGGCACTCCTGGGTTCACACACGAGCGTCGTCAAGACCGACGAGATGGTCGAGCGGGCCGTAACTGTCCTCAGGGAGATGCTGTTTGGCACCCTCGACGACGAGGCCACCTTCGACCTGGAACTCCAGCGGGCCGACGGCAACAGTTTCCCGGCCGAAGACCACATGACCCTTCTGCGGGACGACGACGGCGAGTTCGTCGGGACGGCCGGCGTCATCCGTGACATCACCGAACGCAAGGAACGCGAGAGCGAACTCGAACTGGCCCGCGAGCGGACCGAACAGATCCTCCGGCGGGTCGGCGACGCGTTCTTCGCCGTCGACGACAGCTGGGAGCTGACCTTCTTCAATAGCCGCGCAGAGGAAGTTCTCGGAAAGGACGCGGAGACGGTGCTGGGTGAGAACCTCTGGGAGATGTTCCCGGACGCGGTCGACTCGAAGTTCTACCGCCAGTACCACGACGCCATGGAGACACAGAGCCAGACGACCTTCGAAGCGTACTACCCGCCGATCGACAGATGGTTCCAGGTCACCGCCTACCCATCGGAAAACGGCCTGTCGGTATACTTCCACGACATCACGGAACAGCGCCGTCGTGACGAGGCACTGTCGGGACTGCTGGAGACGACCCGCGCGCTCATGCAGGCCCACAGCCCCGAAGAAGTCGCGGAGACGGTCATCAGTGCGGCCAACCGTGACCTCGGGTTCGAGATGAATCTGGTTCGGCTGTACGACGAGGACGAGGGGACACTCGGCGTCGTCGCCGCGACGGACAAGGCCCCACAGCGGCCACTGTACGACGCCGACGAGGGGCTCCCCGGGAGAGCGTTCCAGCGGGGCGAGATAGTCAGGGTCGACGACTTCGACGAGTTTTCCGACAGCCACCTCGTCGACGGGCCGATCCCCGTCACCGGTGCGATGTACGTTCCGATGGGCAGTCACGGGGTCATGAGCATCGGGACCGACGATCCGAAGGGGTTCGACGACACCGACGAATCGGTCGCAGAGATCCTCGCCTCGAACGCCGCCGCGGCACTGGACCGCGTCGCCCGCGAACAGGACCTGTTGCGCTACCAGACGGTCGTCGAGAACGTCCGGGACATGGTGTACGTCCTCGACACTGATGGCCGGTTCCAACTCGTGACGGACCCGCTGGCCGAGTGGCTGGGCTTCGATCCCGAGGAGATGCTTGGCGAGCATCCCGGCCAGGTCCTCGACGACCGAGCGATCGCGGCTTTCGAGCGGGAGATCCGTGACCTGCGAGCGGGCGAGGCCGACGGGAGCAAACTGGAGACGGAACTGACGACGGCACAGGGGGAACGCCGCCCGGCCGAGATCGAGGTCTCGCTCGTCGACGGCGAGAGCTTCCAGGGAACGGTCGGCGTCGTGCGGGACCTCACCGACCTCAAACGAGCCCGCGAGCAACTTCAGGAGGAGCAGGACCGCTTTACGTATCTCTTCGACAACCTCCCGGACGCCGTCACCGAGAGCGAGTTCGTCGACGGGGAGCCGATCGTCACGTCGCTCAACGCCGCGTTCTCCGACGTGTTCGGCTTCGACCGTACCGAGGTGATCGGCTCGAACATCAACGAGTTCATCCTCCCACCGGGTGAGGAGATCCACGAGGAGGCCGCTCACCTCGACGAACTGGCCCGGAACGGCGAGACAGTCCAGGCGGAGGTCCGCCGTCAGACCGCAAACGGCGCTCGCGACTTCCTGTTCCGGGGTGTCCCCTACACCCAGCCGGACGACGACACCGTCGCCGGGTTCGGAATCTACACCGACATCACCGAACAGCGTGAGCGCGAACGCCGGCTCGAAGTCCTCAACAGAGTGTTGCGGCACAACCTCCGGAACGACCTGACGGTCGTGTTGGGGCTGGCAGACGAGATAAGCGAACGGGTCGAGGACGAGCAACTGGCGTCGTTGCTGGATCGCCTCCAGGGGAAAGCCGAAGCAGTCGCCTCCCTCAGCGATCGTGCTCGCCAGATCGAGCAGTCGGTCCGCCGCGAGGACGCCGGCAACCAACCGGTCGATATCCCGTCGGTCGCGGGATCGGTCGCTGACGCTATCGCCGAGGAGTACGGAGTCGACATCGAGACATCGCTCCCCGATCAGCCAGCAGTTGCCGCCGACGGCCGCTTCCATCGAGTCCTCGAAGAGCTACTCGAAAACGCGGTCGAACATACCGGCCCCGGTCCGACGGTCTGGCTCGATGTCGCGGTCGCCCCGGAAACCGTGACCGTGACCGTCGTCGACGACGGTCCGGGGATTCCCGACCACGAACTGGACGTTCTCACCGGCGACGAGTCGATCACCCAGTTGACCCACGGCAGCGGCCTGGGGCTGTGGCTCGTCATCTGGATCACTCACTCCTACGGCGGTTCGGTAGAGTTCGACGCCGACACCGACGGGACTACCGTTCGGCTCCGACTCCCACGGACCGATACCTAAACCACGTCGCGGATGTGGTCGGCCAGGACGCCGTACTGCTCGGTCCCAGTCCCCTTCTGAACGACGTTCGTGACCCCCGCTTCCGCGGCCTCGCCCTCCAAGTCTTCGAGTTCACGGGCGGTAAACAGGAGGAAGGGGATATCGCTCCCGCGGTCACGGAGCGCCGAACAGAGTTCCAGTCCGTCGAGTTTCGGCATCTTGTAGTCGCTGACGACCGCATCGTACCCCTCGGTGCCGATCCGTTCGAGCGCTGCTTCGGGGTCGGTCTCGCCGGTCACCTCGAACCCGTCTTCCTGCCCCAGGAACGTCTCGACGATTTCGAGCACGTCACGGTCTTCGTCGACCAGGAGCACGTCGATACTCATTACTCGTACGTCGTCACCATCGAATATAAAATCCCGGTCACCGCATGACATCGCGGTCGACGAACGCGCTCCGGTCGGCACTGAGCCAGGTCGTGAGGCGGGCGGTCTCGGGGCAATCGGGCGGGTACACCGTACAGCGGTCCGGTCCGTCGCTGTAGTGGACGACCGTCGATCGCAGTTCGACGGTCGGCTCCTCGGGTGATTGCTGGCGGTCGTCGGTCACCCAGTCGGGATCGGAATACATGGCTCGTCCCGGTCGTCGAACAGGGCAAATAAAACCGCTGCTAAGAGCCCTCAATAGCAGTATAGAACTACGCGACCTGTGCAGTGTCGACCTCGCCGTCGATGCGGACGAACCCGTAGTCACACTCCGGACAGTGCCACTTGACTTTCCTGCCGAGATGCATCCGCGTGCTGGCGACTTTCCAGAAGTCACAGTACTGGTCACATTCCGGACAGTAGTGTTCGAGTTCCAGGCTCATACCAGGCTGTTTCACGTCGGTACAATTGAAGCTCCCGGTTTCGGGAGCGAAGGACGGAACCGACACCGGTGCCAACGGAGGGATATGGGAACGACCGACCGGACGACTGCGCTCGCCCCGGACGAGGCAGCGCCGCCGCCCGGCGAGACGCGAACAGCGACGTTCGGACTAGGCTGTTTCTGGGGTCCCGACGCCCGCTTCGGCGCGATGGAAGGAGTGGTCCGGACTCGCGTGGGGTACGCCGGCGGCACCGAGCCAGCACCTAGTTACTACTCGCTGGGCGACCACACCGAGGTCGTCCAGGTGGAGTACGACCCCGACGTACTCGACTATCCAGACCTGCTGGACATCTGCTGGCGCAGTCACGATCCGTTCTCGGCGGCCCGCAAACGCCAGTACCGCGGGGTCGTTCTCGTCCACGACAACGACCAGCGGGCGGCCGCCGAACGCTCCCGGGACGCACTGGCCGATCGGACCGGCAAGTCCGTTCGGACGCCGATCGAACCCCTGGAGGCGTTCTTCCTCGCGGAGGACACCCACCAGAAGTACGAACTCCGATCGACGCCGATCCTGGGCGACGAACTCGTCGAACAGTACGGTGACGGCTTCGTCGGTTCGACGGTCGCCGCCCGCCTCAACGGCTTCGTCGCCGGTCACGGCGATCCATCACAGCGCGAGGCGTTCCTGGCGAGAGTCGATCTCCCGCCGGCCGCACTCTCGGAACTGGAGCGCCGCCTGTAACCAGTCGGCTGGCACGTCGACGCACGGGTATAAGGTCGTGGCAGCCCCAGCCTCGGCTATGACGATCTACACCGGCCGCGGCGATCAGGGACAGACCGACCTCCGGAACATGGAGCGTGTCTCGAAGGACAGCCGCCGCATCGAGGCCTACGGCACCGTCGACGAGGTAAACGCCCTCGTCGGCGTCGTACGACCGACCGGCTACGACGACATCGACGAGAAACTCCGGGCGGTCCAGAACCACCTCCACATCATCCAGGCCGACTTCGCGAACCCCCAGCCCGAGGAGGGGGACCCGCGGCTCACCGAGGCCCACGTCGAGGAGATCGAGGCGATCATCGACGAAGCCGACGAGGAACTAGACCCCTTAGAGTCGTTTATCCTCCCCTCGGGATCGGTACCGGGTGCGAAGCTCCACCACGCGCGAGCGGTCTGTCGCCGAGCCGAGCGACGGTCGGTCTCGCTGGCCGCCGAGGAGGCCGTCGTCAACGAGACGGCGATCGTCTACCTCAATCGGCTCTCGGACGCGCTGTTTACGCTCGCTCGCCTGGTCAACAAACGCGAGGGCGTCCGGGAGGAGAACCCCGACTACTGAGCGGAGGTCGACCGACGAGCCGCCCACAGGCGGTCAGGCGTTCCGGGCGGAACCCCCCCGAAACTGCTCGTACGGCCCACAGTTTCATTTGAATGGGTTCCGTGTGGCCCGGTACCGATGGGAGCGACCTTCGAACTCTACGTCGATTCGGCCGACGACTGGCGGTGGCGGCTCCGCCACGACAACGGCAACATCATCGCCGACAGCGGCGAGGGCTACGCCAGCAAGGCCAAGGCCAAACAGGGCATCGAGAGCGTCAAGACCAACGCCCCCGACGCCGAGATCGAGGACCAGGACTGATCGGGCCGCCGGTGCCGGTTCGCAATAGCAAAGTGACCGGCCCGGAAGGGTGAGGTATGAAAGCGACCGCGAAGGCCCACCCGATCCAGGGGTTGGTCAAGTACCACGGGATGCGCGACGAGGAGCTTCGCCTCCCGTACCACGACAGCATCTCCGTCTGTACGGCGCCGAGTCACTCGAAGACGACCGTCGAGTTCGAGCCCGACCGGACCGAGGACAGCTACGTCATCGACGGCGAACCGGTCGAGGGCCGGGGCGCCGAGCGGATCGACGCCGTCGTCGACCACGTCCGGGAGTTGGCGGGCATCGACCACGGCGTCCGCTTCGAGTCGACGAACAACTTCCCGACCAACATCGGCTTTGGCTCCTCGTCGTCGGGCTTCGCCGCGGCGGCGATGGCGCTGGTCGAGGCCGCCGGCCTCGACATGACTCGCCCGGAGATCTCGACGGTCGCCCGTCGGGGGTCCTCCTCGGCCGCCCGGGCAGTCACGGGCGCGTTCTCGCACCTCCGGACGGGCATGAACGACAAGGACTGCCGGAGCGAGCGCATCGAGACCGACCTGGATGACGACCTCCGGATCGTCGCCGGGATGGTCCCCTCGTATAAGGAAACGGAGGCTGCACACAAGGAGGCCGCCGACAGCCACATGTTCGAGGCACGGATGGCCCACATCCACGGCCAGATCTCCGATATGCGCGACGCGCTCTACGACACCGACTTCGACCGGGCGTTCGAGCTGGCCGAGCACGACTCCCTGTCGCTGGCGGCGACGACGATGACCGGTCCCGCCGGCTGGGTCTACTGGCAACCCCGGACGATCGATATCTTCAACACCGTCCGCGAACTGCGCACGGAGCGGGACCTGCCCGTCTATTTCTCGGTCGACACCGGCGCGAGCGTCTACATCAACACCACCGCCGACCACGTCGATGAGGTCGAAGCCGCGGTCGCGGACTGTGGGGTCGACACCCGCGTCTGGGAGGTCGGCGGCCCCGCCCGCGTCCTCGATTCGGACGCGGCGCTGTTCTGAGCGAGCGGTTATGGGCGTCGGGACCCTACCGGCACACATGCGCGTCGCTGTACTCGGTGCCGGCTACGCCGGCCTGACCCTCGCCCGGAAGCTCGAACGGACTCTCCCCGACGACGTGGAACTGGTGGTCGTCGACGAGAGCGCCACTCACGTGGTCCAACACGAACTCCACCGGGTTGTCCGGCGGCCGTCGCTGGCCGAGGAGATCTCGGTCGACCTCGACGCGGTACTGGACTGCGAACTCCGGACCGCGTCGGTGACGGCTATCGACCCCGACGCGGGAACGGCGACCCTGGACGGCGCGGAGACGCTGTCCTACGACGTGGGGGCGGTGTGTCTGGGCGCCCGGACGGCCTTCTACGACCTCCCGGGCGTGCGTGCCCACGCGACACCGCTGAAACGGCTCGATGACGCCCGGACGATCCGAGAGGCCTTCCTGGCGCTGTCCTCGGGCCGAGTCGTCGTCGGCGGCGCGGGCCTCTCGGGAATTCAGGTGGCCGGCGAACTCGCCGCGCTCCGTGACGAGGAGGGGACCGACACCGAGGTGCTGCTGCTGGAACAGGAGTCGGAGGTCGCGCCGACGTTCCCGGAGTCGTTCCAGGTCGCCGTCCACGACGCGCTGGTCGATGCCGGCGTGACCGTCCGAACGGGCGACTCCGTGGCACGGGCCGACGCGGAGACGATCTCGCTGGAGAACGGGGAGGACCTCGCCTACGACCAGTTCGTCTGGACCGGTGGGATCACCGGGACCGACGCGATGGGCGAGGAGCGCCCGGTCGTCCGGGCGGACCTCCGTCTCGGCGAGCGGACCTTCGCCGTCGGCGACGCTGCCCGGGTCGTCGACAGCGACGGCGAGGCGGTCCCGGCGAGCGCGTCGGCCGCGATCCGTGAAGCTCGCGTCGCCGGCGGCAACATCGCGGCGTTGGTCGACCACCTCCGGGACGGCCGGGGCGGGTTCGAGCCGCGGCTGACCCGCTACTCCTTCGACGTGCCCGGGTGGCTGGTGTCGGTCGGCGACGACGCCGTCGCAAAGGTCGGGCCGACGGTGCTGACCGGCCGAACGGCCCTGGCACTGAAAACCACCGTCGGCGCCGGCTACCTGGGGAGCGTGGGTGCCATCGAGAACGCCGTCGATCTGGTCCGCGAAGAGTTGGACGTAGCCATCGACGAAGACGAGATCGACGAGGCGCTGTCAGAGACCGAGAAGTGAGGTCAGTCCTCGTCGTCGAGGGTCGCCTGTTCGAGCGCGTCGTCGGGTTCGATCCAGATGACGAACTGGTCCTGGTCCTCGCGGTCGACGACGCCGTTGATGTACTCGGCGTCGACCGGCGGGTCGTTGACCTGGTCCTCGGTGACCGGGGCGACCTGCCGGACCTCGTCGACGACCCAGCCGATCGCACCCTGGTCTTCGGACATCTCCGGATCGAAGACGACGACGAGATCCTGGGAGCCGGTATCTTCGACATCCATCATCGCCGTCGGGTCGAGGATCGTCGTGATCTGTCCGCGAAGGTCGACGACGCCCTCGACGTAGTCGGCCGTGTTCGGGACCCGAGTGATGCTGTCTCGCTTGACGATCTCCTCGACGTACTCGATGTCCAGACAGTAGTGTTCCCCCGAAAGGGTGAACTCCAGGACACGGACTAACTCCTCGTTCTTGGAGCCGGTCTCCTCGCCGACCGCCGCCGCCCGTGCGCCCCCTTCGGTTCTGGGCGCTTCGGAGCCGGACATCGCCTCATCGAGGAGTTGCTGGTCGGGCAGTTCGACGCCGGTCGGCCCCTGCATCGCCGTCGCGGTCGCGGAGATGTCACCCGGTTGTTCGCCGCCGGGGGTAGCCGCTTCCCCACCCGACAACTGTGCCGCCGACTGTGCCGCTCGTTCGGCCGCCGAGAGCGCGTCGTCGGCCGACTGGGGACCGTCCCCGGGATCGGCCGTCGCGTCGGCGTCGCCTGCGTCCTCCGACTGTTCGTCGAACCACTCCTCGGAGTCGGCTGTCGTCTCCGACGCCGTCGGGGCGGTGTCGTCGGTCGACTCGTCCTGCTCCGGGGTCTCCCCGCGGTCCGCGTCGGCATCCGTCGTCGACGACTCGTCGGTCGGCTCCGTCGACGAGTCGCCGGTGTCTGCCTCTCGATCCCCTTCGCGCATCTTCCGGATGCGTTCTGCACGGTCCATACGGTCGTCGTCGTCACTCATGCTGTCACCTCAGTGTATCCGAAGGTCCTGTCGAACTCCGCGGCGATCTCCTCGAACACCGCGGCCATATCACAGTTCTCGTCGGCCGCAAACACCGACCGACCGGCGCTGAACGCCCGCTGGAGGGCGACCCGCTTTCGCACTTCCCAGACCGGACGCTCCGGGAACGCCATGTTGAACCACTCCAGCATCGTCTCGTCCTCCGCGGTCGTCTCGACCCGATTGGCGACGACACCGAGCATCTCGACGGAGACGCCCGTCTGGCGTTCCATGGCCGCCATCTGGTCCATCAGCAGTTCGATGGCCCGTTCGGAGGTGGCCTCGGTCAGCGCCGGGACGATGATGTGCTGTGCGGCGAAGACGCCGGTGTCGGTCAGTTTCCCGTAGAACGGCGGGGAGTCGATGATGACGTAATCGTAGCCGCTGATCGTCGAAAGCGCACGGTCGAGCGTGTCCAAGGCGTGGCTCCCCGAGACCATCGACGGCGAGACGTTGATCGCGAACGACGCCAGCGTCTCCGGATCGATCTCGCGGTTCTGTGTCTGGACCCGTGCGATGAGGTCCGCGATCGTTAGCTCGTGTTCGGCCTGGAGCATGTCGATGCTCGACGGGACGACGTCCATCTCCTCGTGTTCGACCACCAACTCCGACAGGAGCGACGGGTCGCCGGTGAGCGCGTCGAACAGGGTGGGTGGTTCGGCGTCGTACGCGTCGACGAGTCCGAGCCCCTCGGTGGCGTTGCCCTGTGGATCGAGGTCCACGAAGAGGACGTCCCGTCCCCTGTCGTTCAACGCCCCGGCGACGTTGATGGCGATGGTCGTCTTCCCGGTCCCGCCTTTCGCGTTTGTCACGCAGATACGCGCCGGGCCGTCCGCTGCTGATCTCGTCATCTCGAAGTGGAGGGAACTCATCGCCCGGTCACTATAAAAATACGCCCCCGATTATCAACGGCGGAACTCGGAGACGACGGCGTATTTCCCGGGTAGCGGCCCCGAAAAGGCGTCTGACGGCAGTCAGACAGGGTGGAACTTTTATATCTCAGTAGCTGGAACGTATGTACAATGACTATCAATCCGCGCGACTACGACCTCGACGAACTGCGGGAGTTGGCCCGCAAGCGCGGGGACCAGGACAACGGGTTGGGTGACGGAGAGCTCCCCGACCCGTCGAACCTCGCCGATGTCGGACTCGGAGAGGGCGACGGCGAAGAGATGACCGGGAACTCCTTCCGGTCGGGGCTCTACCGGGAGTTGCTGCCGTTTCTCGGCGGCGACGAACTGGAGAAGCCGTATCTCGAATCGCTCCCCGAGACCTACGCGGCCGAGTTCGTCGTCTTCGAGTGGCTGGAGTTTCTGGTGTTGCATTCGGGGTATCAAGGTGCCGACAACGCGCTGTCGTACTACGAGTCGGTCGATTGGGTCACCGAGGAGGTCACGGCCGATCTCTCGGATTACCTGTTGGGCGTCGAAGAGTCGGCTGCCAACGAGGGCAACGACCTCGACGTGGACGACCACATGCTGAGTCTGGTGTACATCGCGAAACTAACTGCGATGACGTAAGGCGGTATCAGCTCTGATTCTTGAGGTGAGGTTATATACCACACGCGAGCGAACAGGCTACCAATCATGAGTGATGACGACGCAGAACCGGGGGACGACGCGGCGACCGAGAGCTGGACCGACGGCGGCACGGTACCCGTCGGCGTCAAACTCGGCAGTACCCGGACGGTCATCGCACTTCCGGACGAGGACGGCGGGAACCGGATCGTCAAGTCGTTGACCTGTATGGCGACCTACGAGGACGCGCTCACCGGTGAGGAGAAGATCCTCTACGGCGAAGAGGCCGCCAGGGAGTACCCCGATCGCGTCCAGTATATGCTCCGGTCCGGTCTCCCCGAGGACGCGGACCGCGCCGAGATGACGAAAACGTTCTTCGAGGCGATCATCGAGGCGAACGATATCCCCGAGGACAGCGGCGTCGTCTACGCGATCCCGACGATCGATAACCCGGCCGGGCTGGAGAACCTCCGGTCGGTCATCGAAGAGTCCTCGATCGGCCAGGAACTGGTCGAGAGCTACCCCGAGTCGCTGTGTGGCTCGATCCCCGCGTTCGGCGACGATCTGGAGGCCATCGACGAGATATTCGTCGCGGTCAACATGGGCTCGACGAACCTCGAAGCCTCGGCCTACCGGCGTGGCGAACAGCTCGCGCCGTTCACGACGGGTGCAGTCACTGGCAACGAGGTCGACCGGATGATCGCGAACTACGTCGAGGAGGAGACCCAGGGCCGGGTCAACATCGACACCCAGACCGCCCGCGAGTACAAGGAGGAACACGCGGACTTCGTCGACTTCGAGCCGTTTACCGACATCATCCAACAGCCCGGCGGTGGCTCACACGAGTTCACCATCGAGCGGTCGGTGATGGACGCCGTCAACGAGTACCTCGACGAGGCGGTCGACGAGTTGGCTAACACGTTCCTGCCCGAACTCGGCAACGACCACATGAAGGTGTACCAGCTCGCCCTCGATCAGCCGATCGTCCTCACCGGCGGGATGGCCTGTATCCCCGGTATCGTCGAGGAGTTCGAGGAACGGCTCAGCGAGGAACTGGACCGAGAGATCGAAGCGACGGCCGCCGACGAGCCCGCCGACGCGGCGACTATCGGCGCCCAGCGGATCGCTACCAGGCTGGTCGAGAACAGTTAACGGCTCTCAGGGATCGCCCCAGCAGTCCAGCCACCGTTCGATCCGCGGTCGCTTCCCACACTGAGAGAGGCCGCTGTCGTCAGTGAGCGACTCGAACACCGCGATGTCGAGACGGACGAACGGCTCTTCGCGTGCTGACGGCCGCCGCTTCTCGGGCCGGTCGTTGGCCTGCTCCACTCGCCGAGACATGGCAGACGGTACGTGAACGTGGCACCTAAATGGCAGTCAGACAGGTGTCAGTCGGAGAGCCGACGATCCGCCGTGCAGACAAAATTCTCCCCGTCACCGAGTAGGATTTTCACCGATAGCCGAAAAACACCGTCCGAGAGTATCAGGATAGATAAGAGAATATCATATAGAAAGGGGTTGTAGAGTTGTTTGATGGGTCAGATTATCATTTTAGATAATTCCGAGGATGATCTCCCGGACGTCCTCACCAGTACCGGACAGGGTGGGTTCCTGTCGTCGGGGACGCTCCAGGAGTCACCGGCTACCGCGGCACTGGAGGGGGACGAACGAGCACAGTTCGTCCTCACGAACGGGAAATACGGGGTCACGTTCGAATCGGAGACACGCCGCGACGAGGTGCGTCCGGGGAAGGGCTACCGGACCATCGGCGTCGTCACCGACCGCCGTCTGGTGATCCTCGTCGGCGGCGTCGACGAGGACGGCGATCACGAGTTCGCTGTCCCACACGCCGAGATCGAGCAGGTCGAGACCACAACCCGACTCCGCCACGGTGAGTTGACGATCAGACGGACCGGGGGGGCGACGCTGACGCTGTACTGTGGAACCGACGGGCTCGATACGGTCACGACGTTTCTGGATGCCGTCTCGCAGGCGTGGGTTCACACCGAGACGGTCCTGGAGGACATCCGAACGTCGCTCGTCGAGGCCAGTGACCGGCGGGAAGACGGCGATATAGCCGCTGCACGAGCCGCTGTACGGAACGCCTTCGATCGGCTCAGTGACGCCGAGGCAACTGTCTCGGGCGTTCCGTCGGAACGGGCCGTCGCGGCGATGGAACGGCGCGTCGAGACGGTGTCGGCACGCGCAGCGACAGTCGACACACGGATCCGCCGGAGTTACGCAAACCAACTCCGCGACGAGGGGGAGCAGTATTGGCGAGACCAGAGATACGAGGCCGCATACGACACGTTCGAGGCGGCACTCGACGAATACGAGGCAGCCCTCTCGCACCGATACGAAGACGTGCCGGACGTATCGACTGTCCAGTCGGAGCGTGACCGACTGCGTGAGACACTCGATCGGCTCTCGGCCGCTCCGATCGAGCGAGCCGAACAGGCGGCTGAAGCGGCGGCAGCCGCAGACGAGCCAGAACAGGCTGTTACCCACTGGGAGATAGCCCTCGAACGGTACCGAACCGCCATGGGGCTCGACTGGGGTGCCGACGAGCGCCGGTTCGACGGCGATCCCGCAGCTATCCGGGACCGACTCGGCGAGGTTGCACAACGGCTCACGGAGACCCGGCGGACGATCGCCAGCGACAAGACCGAAGCCGGGGACTGGTACGCCGCTGCCGGTCAGTACGACCCGGCTATCGAAGAGTTCGAAGCAGCCCGAGAGGCATTCGAGAACGCTCTGGAGACCGCCCACGACTGTTATCCCGACGCCGTCGAGCACCTCCGGACGGAACTAGACGCCGTCGAGGGGCGCATCGAACGGGCACAGGCGGAACTGACCGAGTGTGACGACGGGTCCCAGCCGACATCCGACCGCGACGGGGCCGTCGACGAGACGACACCGGCCCACGCGGCGGGCGAGAACAACCACTCTGTCGTCGAAAAGTAGGTCGCGACGGCGGAATCGTGCATAAATACGCACGAACGATTACCGAATATTTTTATATTTGAGAGAGTGACTCTCCGCCAATGGTCGAATCGCTGCGTATCGGCTGTCTCTACGCCGACTCCTGCTCCGACGAGCAGGCGGCGGCCTACGACTGGTGCGAGGAAGCAGCCGGGACGGTCGAGCGGTGTTCACTCACGGCGGTTGCTCCCGAGGCGTTCGACGTCCTGTGGTGGCACCGCGACGACGAGTTCGATCCGGACGACTTGCCGGCCGACGCCGCGGAGACGCTTCGGTCGGCCGTCGAATCGGGCAGCGGACTGTTGCTCACGCTGGGCGCGATGGGCGCGGTCGTCCCGCTGGGCTTCGAGACGGTCCCACCCGACGAGACCGGCTGGGAGGAGATCTCCGAGCCGACCGGGCCGCTGTGGAAGGCCCTCTACGAGGACCACCCCGTCCACGCGGAGTTCGACACGCTGCGTATCCACACTCGCGGTCCCGGGGTGACGGTTCCGTACGCTCGATACGAAGGCGTGGTCCCGACCCGGGGAGACGTGCTCGCGAGCACTGCACGGGCGGACACCGACGCAGTCTCGGAGCTGTCGACGATCGCCTGGCATCCCGGCGACGGACAGGTGCTGGGGATCGGGTCGGCCGTCTCCTTTCTCCACCCGACCCACGACATCTGCCAGCGCAACCGCGAGACGCTCGTGAGCAACGCCCTCCGGCAGCTGGCCGGCGGGGAGCGGTCGCCGCTGCTTGGCCGACCGAACGACGCCGGGACGTTCGGCTTAGCCAGGGACCGGCTGGCGACCGACCGGCTCCGCCCGAACTATCACGTCACGCCGCCGGCCAACTGGCTGAACGACCCCAACGGTCTCATCCACTGGAACGGTCGCTATCACCTCTTCTATCAGTACAACCCCGCCGGCCCGTTCCACGGGACGATCCACTGGGGCCACGCCGTCAGCGACGACCTGGTCCACTGGGAGGACGAACCGGTCGCGCTGTCGCCCTCGCCGGACGGCCCGGACCGTGACGGCTGCTGGTCCGGCTGTGCGGTCGACGACGACGGGACCCCGACGGTCCTCTACACCGGCGGTCGCGAGAAGCTCCAGTTACCCTGTATGGCGACCGCCGACGACGACAGCCTGCGAACCTGGAGCAAAGACCCCGAGAACCCGATCATCCAGGAGGTCCCCCGGGAGCCACAGGTGCTCTCGACGGAGGACTGGGACGGGGAGTTCCGGGACCACTGCGTCTGGCGCGAGGACGGAACCTGGTACCAGCTCATCGGCGCCGGCATCGAGGACGGCGGCGGCGCGGCCCTGCTGTACGAGTCCGGAGACCTCCGGAACTGGGAGTACCGCGGGCCGATCCTGACCGGCGACCGGGACACGGCCGGAACCGTCTGGGAGTGTCCCGAACTGCTCGACTTCGGCGAGAAACAGCTGCTGCACATCTCGAACTACGAGGACGTCATCTACTTCCTGGGGACCTACGAGGACGGCCAGTTCGACGCCGAACGGCGGGACAAGCTCGACCACGGCGACTTCTATGCCCCCCAGTCGATGTGGCTCGACGACGGGCGGGTCCTCACCTGGGGATGGCTCCCGGAGGCCAGGGACGTCAGCGCGCAGTGGGACGCCGGCTGGTCCGGCACGATGTCGCTCCCCCGGGAGTTGAGTCTGGCCGACGACGGCGGCCTCTGTCAGCGGCCAGCCCCGGAACTCCGGGAGCTACGCGGTGAGAACGTCGGTCACGACGTCCTGCGTCTCGACAGCGAGCGCCGGACGCTCGACATCGATAGCTGCCAGTTCGAACTGCGTTCGACGGTTCGACTGGACGACGCCGACGCCCTGGAGCTGTCGGTGTTGGAGACGCCCGACCGGGAGGAACAGACGCCGATCCGGTACACGCGACGCTCCGAGGTGTCCGTCGACCGCTCGACGGCCAGCCTCGACGAACGGGCCACGAGCGCGACCCAGCGGATGCGGGTGACCCCCTACGACTCGCCGCTGTCCCTACGCGTGTTCGTCGACGGCTCCGTCGTCGAGGTGTTCGCTAACGAGCGCCACTGTCTGACGAGTCGCGTCTACCCCACCCGCGAGGACGCCACCGGTATCTCGCTGCGGGCCGAGGGCGGCCGGGCGACGGTCGCCTCGCTGGACGTCTGGGAGCTGGCGGGCGCTTGGCCCCGTGCCGGGACCGACCGGGTGTCACAGTAGTCATCGCTCACAGCCGCGTGCTCGTCCCAGAGAACCCGCAGTCGTCACAGGCGACCGTGTGGCTGTCCCCCAGCGTGTAGGCCGCGACGTGGCCGCCACACCGCGGGCAGTTCTCGCCCGGCGAGGGCTCGCGGGCCGCCGACACGACCCCTTCGAACGCCGGCGCCGTGGCGCTGCTGGCGACGACCTGTGCGTGGACCGTCGACAGCGACGACTCGACGGCGGCCCCCCAGAGCAACACCGCGTCGTCGGGGACCGACCGCTGGATGCCGTCGACGGCCTCGACCGCCGAAGCGAGCGTCAGTTCCGGTCCGCCGACGAGATTGACGAGGACGGCCGCCGGCGGCCCCACGTCCGCGTACGGCGTCTCCAGTGCCGCCCGGACCGCCGTGACAGCGTCGCTGGCGGTGTCCCCGCTGTCGGTTCCGGAACCCGTCGCGATAGCCGCCGTCGGCCCGGCCTGCAGGACCGTCCGGACATCGGCCGGGTCGAGGTTGATGACGCCGGGCCGGACGAGCAGGTCCGCGAGCGTCGTCACGGTCCCGCGGACACCGCGGCGATGCCACGCGGGCGGGACGACCACCGTCGCGTCGACCGCGTCCCGGAGCCGCGTGATCTCGCGGGCGACCGTCGGATCGAGGGCGTCGGCCGAAGCGGGGGCACCGATCACGGCGAGCGAGAGTCCCGCGCCGACAGTCACGCCGTCGATCCACTCGACGGACGGCGGGACGCCGTCGGCAAAGTCCGTCAGCAGGAGCGTGACGGCCGCCTTCTCGCCGTCGGGAGCGGGCGGTTCGGCCAGCGACGTGACACCGGGGACCCGTCCCAACCCTCGTCCCAGTCGTTCGAGACCGCCGTGTCCGACGACTGCGAGCGCGTGTTCGGGGTCCGGGACGGTGGTGTCGTCGCCGCGCATCGGTTCGTATGCCGTAGACGCGCCGGGAGACCAAAACGCTACGGCCGGTCTACTGTCCGTAGCTCCCGCGATCGCTGGCCCGCCCCCGCCGGATCAGTTCCCGGTCGGTCGGGGGCAATGCCTCGCCGGCCATCGGGATGTGCCAGTGACCAAGCGCCCCGATGATCCGTGTGCGGGTGCCCTCGACGTCCAGCCGGACTGTCGGACCGAGCGTCCCGCCGAAGCGGCGCATCTGCTCGGACTCGGGGAGGTGTGCGATCTCGTCCAACGTCTCGCCGGCGAACTCGTAGTAGTTGAAGAAACTCTGGACCAACACCTCGTCGTCGTGGGGAAACGCCATCCAGGAGTAGGACTGGAACGGTGCGTTCCCGGGGTTGGTCACGACCAGGCCGGAGTCGTTCAGCGGAACGTAGTCGCCGCGCAACTCCTCGGCGACGAAGCCATACAGCGCGTCGAAGCCGTCGAGGCCGGGCGCGAACGTGTGGAGGTGACTGGAGAAAAAGAGGTAGTACAGCCCGTCACCGTAGACGATGTGGGGCCGTTCGAGTTCCTGGTTGACCCCGACGGCGTCCAAGAGGGGGGCTTCCAGTTCCCACTCCAGGGGATCACCCGACGGCGAGCGGGCGATACCGACGCTGCCGTTGAACCCCTGCAGTTCGGCGTCGCCGCCACAGGCGTCGCTCCCCTCCGGGACGGGAGAGTTGGCCTCGAAGAGAAGCCAGGTTTCGCCGGTCTCGGGGTCCTCGAAGAACCACGGATCACGGAACGTATAGATCATCGCGCGGGACTGGTCCTCGCGCTCGTAGCGCTCCCCGTCGGGCTGGAGCAGTTCGTGGTGGGTCCAGGGGCCAGACAGTTCGAAGCCGTCGTCGGTGTGGATACGGCCGCCGCCGGCGCCGACGATCCGCTGGCCGTAGGTGAGGTCTTCGGCACCGTCTTCCCCGGCAGCCGTGTAGAACAGATACACCGAGCCGTCGTCGTCGTACAGCGCCGAGCCGGCCCACTGGCGCTGGCCCAGTGCGTCCTCGAAGACCGGACCCGCGTTGTGCCAGTTCTTCCCGTCGTCGGAGTAGAAACACCGGATCGTCGCCACGTCGTGGCGCTTGCCGGGCAGCAGGTCCGACGGCGCGGTCAGCGAGAAACAGACGCGGTAGCCGTCGACCTCGGCGAGCGTGCCGTCACGGGTGCGCAGGAACCACGTGTCCCAGATGTGGACCTCGGGGATCTGGTCGTCCTCGGGCGGGTAGACGATTGGGGCAACGGTGTCGTCGGTCCGTTCGATCGCTCCGGCCTGCTCGCGGCTCCAGCCGGCGCGGGCCTGATGTCCGGGAACACCCTCGCCGAGCGACTGCTCTGTCATACACGTGTGTGTCTCGACAATCGGGTTAACAGTTCTGGATGACTACTACTGCTGTAGTATGTTCGTTTCTGCACGTTCAGGAGCGATCGCCTGTCGATTCGTCTTCGGAGAGGGAAACACCTTCGGGGCCGGTGATGTCCAGCGGGCGGATCCACTCGGACCAGATGAAGACGACGCCGAGACCGTAGCCCAGCGCCCAGACGATGCTGCCGACGGTCGGGAACCCGAGGGCGTTGAGGAAGCCGTTTGCCAGTCCGGGGACGACGACGACCGCGGCGATTGCCACCCCGAGCGCGATGCTGTCGTTCATCGGTCGGTCACCGGCCGGTGGGCCGTATGCATGGTTGCGCTAGGGGATACCGCTGCTTATGCGTGGCGCTCCGGTCCGACCGGGATCGATAGCCGCCCCATTTTTATCACAGTATGCCCTACCGCGGATGTCGGGAATGTCTCAGAACCACACTGACCGGTCGTCACAGGAAGACATCGAGTGGTGCTACGACGCCGTCCATCGGGTATCGCGAACGTTCAGTCTGACGATAGCGGAACTCGAAGAGCCGATGGCGCGTGACATCTGCGTCGGCTACCTCCTCTGTCGCGTCGCGGACACGATCGAGGACGCCGGTCACGTCCCCCCAGCCGTCCAGGCCGACCTCCTCCGGACGTACAGTCGCGTCCTCGACCCCGAGGCGGATACGACCATCCGAACCTTCCGGGAGGCCGCAGACGAGTGGATTCCGGAGTCGAAAAACGACGACTGGCGCGTCGTCGACAACGCCGGCCGCGTCGTCGACGTGTTCAGAGCCCTCGAAGGGCGCTCACCGGAGACGATCCGCGGTCCGGTCCGGGAACTCGTCGACGGGATGGCGATGTTCGTCGACCGCTACGCCGACGAGGGCGGACTCCGTATCCAGACCCTCGAAGAACTCGAAGAGTACTGCTGGTACGCCGCCGGGACCGTCGGGACGCTCGTGACGGGGCTGGTCTCCCACGAGGCCAGCGACGAACAGGTCGCACAGATGGAGGCCAACGCGCGGTCGTTTGCCCTGTTGCTCCAGTTGGTCAACGTCGCAAAGGACGCCGCGACCGACATGGAAGAGGAGAACAACGTCTACCTCCCGCTGGAGTTGCTCGACGAGCAGGGGCTAGACCACGGTGACGTGGGCGACACCGGCCACACCACCGCGCTGGTCCCAGTCATCGAGGCCGTCACCGAGCGGGCCGAAGGCTACCTCGACGGCGCCCAGAACTGGCTCGACGCGATGCCCGAGACCCGCGGGAACCGTCTGTCTGCGTGGGCCATCCCGTTCCTGCTCGCCGTCGGGACGATCCGCGAACTCCGTGATCGGCCGGCCGACGTCATCGAGGAGGGCAACGTCAAGATCACTCGCGAGGAGGTCCACGCGGTCTGTCAGCAGTTCAGTGGCGACGAGAACCCCTCGCTGGCCGAACTCCGCTCGAAGATCAGACAGCGACCGCTCCACGAGTACTGACCGCCGACGACCCAGTGTGGTCCGCTCTCGGTTTTCCGCCGGACACAACCCTGAACTGTCTCGCTCGCCTAGCCGGAGGTATGTCAGAGCGGCTCGAACTCCCGACCGGCGACCGTGTCGGCCCCGACGATGTCTTCCTCTACAACGGCTATCCGTACCGGCTCGTCTGGCTCGACCACGAGACGTACGACTTCGAGCTCTCGCCGCTGTACTGGGGCAACAGCGGGATGGACATCCCCTTCCAGGACCGGGAGGCGCTGGTCGACCAATGGGGAACCGACTCCCGGGGGCTGTTGACCGACGAGGAGTGGGCCGCCTGGATCGAGGACGCACGGGACGACGAGCGCTTCGGCGAGCAGGAGGTCACCGAACTCGCCCGGGAACTGCCGGGCGACGCCACCGTCGAAGCCGACGCGACCGACAGCGATAGTGGCGGCCTCCGGGATATCCTGGGGCTGTAACCGACCGCAACGCGCTTACACGCCGACCGTCAATCCCCAGGCATGCAGCCGCTGGACGACGGGCTCTCACGACGCCGGTTCTGCAAGGCAGCGGTCGCCGTCGGCGGCGCGAGCGCGCTTTCGGCGTGTCTCGGCCGGTTCAGGGACGAGCCAGTGCCGACCGGTGACCCCGACGCGAAACCCGCCCGCCAACACGCCTGGCGCGAGCACATCCGCCACGACGATCACGGGAACTCGCTGTTGCCGGAACACCAACTGCTCCTCTACGTCGACCTCGACGCCGACGGGCCACCCGGCGATGACGCACGGGCCACCGTCAACGAAGCCCTCTCGACGCTGGATCGGGCCTACGAGTGGAGCAACGACGGCCTGGTGTTCAGCGTCGCGTACTCCCGGGCGTACTTCGACCGGTTCGACCGATCACTCCCCGACGACCTCGACCTCCCGGAACCGCGCGCACTCTCGGGGTTCGAGACGCCGACCTTCGACACCCAGGACGCCGTGGTCCACCTCGCCAGCGACAACGCCGACGTGGTCCTCGAAGCCGAGGCGGGACTGACCGGCGACCGCGGGACGATCAACGGCGAGGACGTCACCGCACGGCTCACCGACGCCGTGACCGTCGACTCCCGCCGGACCGGCTTCGTCGGCGCCGGCCTCCCCGCGCAGCGCCAGGACGCCGAAGGCATCCCCGAAGGCAACCCGGTTCCCGAGGAATCCCCGCTGTTCATGGGGTTCAAGGCCGGTTTCGTCGGCAACCAAGCGACCGAGGACTACGTCACGCTCGATTCGGGGCCGTTCGCCGGCGGAACGACGAAAGCCGTCGCGAACCTCCGTCAGCGCCTGGGCGACTGGTACGGGGAACAGGACCACCGCGAGCAGGTCATGGAGATGTTCTCGCCCGGCCACGCCGAGGACGACCTCGTCGAGGGGATCGGCGCAAACCTGGGGGACGACAGCAAGGTCGACCAGTACGTCGACGACATCGTCGACCAGGCCCGGGAGTTCGGCCGCGTCGGCCACGCACAGAAGGCCGCCCGCGGCAACCGTGACGAGGACGGCAACGTCAGGCTCCTGCGGCGCCACTTCGAGTCGACCGACGACATCGGCTCGGACCAGAAAGTAGCGAGCCTCCATTTCCCGACCCTCCAGCGGGGCATCTCCGAGTTCGAAGCCGTCCGGGAGGCGATGAACGGCACCGACATCACCGCCGAGACCCCCGCGGTCCGCCAGCGGGTGAACAACGGCATCCTGGAGTACATCTTCGTCCGTCGGCGTGGCTACTTCCTCGTCCCACCGCGGCGCCACCGCTCGCTGCCGACCCCACGGCCCGAGTAACCGCCGGGACGCTCTCTCAGTTCGCGATTCAACGCGGCGCGGTCGCGTACAGGCACACGTCAACGTCGCCCTCGCGAGACGGGCGTCTCGAAGACGAACTAGCTGTCGAGAGCTTCGCGGCCGCCATGGAGGAGTACAAAACGGACGGTAACACGGAGGGGGACACCGGGTCGGACGGCTCCCGAGTCACCGCCAAGTGCCGGAAGCTAAGGGGCACGGCCACGACCCATCCGCTATGGAACTACTCGTCCTCGCCGCCGCTGCCGGCGGTGCCGTCGGTCTCGGTGGCACCTACGCGATCATGCGGTACCGTTCGTCGGACACGCGAGCGTCGAAACAGGCCCACGAAGCCGCACAGGAACGCGAGCCGCCGGTCAAGGTCGGCTCGACCTACGAGTTCGGCGTGACTGAGTTCTCCACTCACCACTCCGGGGACCGGGTCGCCGTCGGGAAAGTCGAGGGGTTCGTCCTGTTCGTCGAAGACATCCCCGGCGGGCTCTCGACCGGCGACGTGATCCGTGCGAAGGTCCTGTCGTTCAACGAGGGCCGGACCTCCGCCGACGCGACGTTCGTCGAGTCGGTGTGACTCCCTCAGTACCGCGAGAAGTTCTCGTCCGGGTAGACGCTGCCGTCGATGATATCGACGACATCCAGCGTCGCTAACCGCGCGAGCCGGTCGTCGGCATCGCTCTCGTCGAGCCCCAACTCGACCGCTCGGGACAGCACCCGCTTGCGCGTCGGGACGGTATCGACGAGTCCGTCCTCGTCGAGGACCATCTCCTCGGCGACGATGGCTTTCAGGATCGCGCCGTGTTCCCGCTTCGAGGGCGTCTCGCGCTTTCCCGTCCACTCCACGTCCAGCGAGCCGTCGTCGTTGACGTGCGAGACGACGAAACCGTCGGGCAGCGTGCGTGTCACGGCCGCCACGAGCGCCGCGCTGTCCAGTCTGGCGGTGAGGTTGAACCGACGACCGTCCCTGGATCGGTCCCCCGGTTCGATAGTGACGCCCGTCTCCTGTGCGGCCGACGAGACGGCCGTAGCGAGCTGGTCGCCGATGTCGGCGGCGACCCGATCACGCTCGCGGGCGCGCTCTGTTGCCTCCGTCGCCAACCGCTCGTACGCTTCCATCCGCTCGTGGAGTGGTTCCTCGGACATACTACAGCCAGCGTTCCCCAGGGGATTACGCGTTGTGCCCGCGGAGACATCCAGAGAGACGGCGGACTCGAACCACAAGCCGCGTTCGGTTCGCAGTCCTCAGCGGATGATAGCCATCTCTCGATATGATCAAGACAGGTAGTATCTTAATTGTCATTTGACAATGTCCCTTCTGCATTTATACTCATCTATCCTGAGGAACGCTTCTCCGAACACTATTTCCATCTTCAGAGAGGTAGAACTAACTGAAATGTCGCTCACTGTGAATCACGTAATTCAGCTCCTCCAAGTCATCATACTTGCCATCACAGCAGTCATCTATATCTCTCAACTCGTTCTTCGATTCACGGTCGCCTCCGACAACGTAGAACTCATCGATATTGAAGAAGACGCTTCTAGAGTGTCTTCCTTCATCCAGAACTTTAGAAGTATGTTGGCAAGCGTTGCTCTGTTTCTTCTCAGTGGAGCTATCCTCGCCTTCTATCTTGTCTTCCTTTCAGTACCCGGCGAGATAGATAGCTATATGGGGCCGTGGTGAATCGCCAGACGTAGCTTGATTTCACTGTTTCAGAGATTGCTTGATGTTGTGAACCGCACACATCAGGACGAGTTCACGAAATTCACCGTACCAAGTTCGCGCACGCACGGCGTCGCCGAGCGTGCGCTTGATTGTGGAGAAGACGGTCTCACACATGGCTCTCTGGCGGTATCGAGGCCCATCGATCCGCGCGTTATGCGCGTGATCGATGGGCCGGAACTCACGATGTTTGATTAGCGGTCTTACGCCCTCTTCGCGGAGTTTTTCGCGTAACTCCATCCAATCGTAGCCTTTGTCCGCAGCGAGGCTGGCGAGGTCGCCCGCGTTGCGGAGGGCGACCTGCCAGCCGAGCTGTGTGTCGTGGCGTTTCTCAGTCGTGCAATGAACGTCCAGAATGGCTTGGCTTTCTGTGTCGACGAGAGCAGTTGCTTTGAGCGTCTGAACCCGGTAATTCGTCCGTCGGCAGTAGTGCTTGCTGGCGTTTTGCCGGTCGAAAAACGTCGCATCAATGGCGGCGTGACCGCTCATGTCGTGCAGCTGCGCCGAGAGGCGCAGCAGCACTCGCCAGAGTGCTGTCTTGATTCTGTCAAACCACTTGACTAGCGTGGAGTGGTCGGGGAGATCAGCCGCGTTGAGGCCAATCTCTCCGAGTATTTGTGGCATCTCGCTCAGCAAATCGAGTGCCTCTCGGTAGGATTTTTCCAGGTAAACCCGCAGACAGTGCAGCGACACCACCGCATACTCGGCGAAGCCGCCACCCCCTTCGGGGGCGGCGACTTCGCCTCGCTCACCAACAGCATTTTTAGCTAACTGAACGACTTGGCTCGTGAAGCGGGAGATCTTAGACATGAATCATCGACGGTTTCCCGCTTCATCTTCCTAGTTCTAACGGTCGAAACCAGCGCTGTCCAGCGATTCACCAGAGCCCTATATGGCGTTTTTCGAGCAGAACCTCATTCCAATAACTATCGTGCTCTTCGTCTCAATAGCGATGGTTTCTGTAATTTTAAGCCACGTGGATACAGAAAATGTGGGCGCTGTCAAAGCAGTTCCCACTGTCATATTGTTCTTCTCAGGTGCATTAAGTTTCTTCGCTATCATCGCATATGTATCCTTATGGGCGCTCACTTACTCTCCTGCAAGGCTGTTTTTCATTGGAATGATGATTTTTGCTACGGGACTTTTTTCCTTTCTCTTTGGAGCATGGCAAATCGGCTCAGAGCTATTAGAGTCACTGGAAGATTGGGAGGATGGGTTGAATAACTAAACACTCCCCACAGGAACAGCACCACAAGGCGATACTAAACGTAGCAGAATGTAGGCCGGGCGAAGAGGTAGGGGAGCGGTGTGTTTACCTGCCACCGGAGCGCCAGCGGAGGTGGACCGCCGTCGCGGAGCGCAGGCGACAATGGGGTATACTGTTCTATAAAACCGAATCGGATACAGTTGATTTAGTTAAACTCATCAAATGTAGCGTGTGACTCTGTATCTGCGTCTTGAGATTCGTCTTTATTACCCTTTTTGCCTGTCGATTTCGCGGGTTTCTTCGATTCGAGAATTTTCTGTGCAATTTCGATATTGATAGCGGTTAGTTCCTCGAATTTATGCTCGTCACTGCCAACTTTTAAGTATATATCACTGTCTGAAGCAGGGTTCCCTGTCTCGTTTACGCCACCAGATTGGGATTCAGTCGGGACTTGCGTCCGGTCTGACTGAGGTTTACTGCTTGTATCTGCCTTCTTCGCCGCCACCCCCACCATATCGTTGTACAGCCTCTTAATGTCTTCTTCGGCGTCTTTAGCCTCAGTACGACTGGCTTCAGTAATCTCACTTAGCACGCTCCAAAGTTTGTTTGGTGGCTCTCTTCCGTCAAGGTTTTCGTAAAGTTCTTCGAGGATAGGAATGTTCTGGTACATCTCAAACATTCCCTCGTGCAACTCTTTCTCATCCTTAGGATTTGCTACACGGTGTGCAAGCTCAGTAGCCTCAAGTCCCTGCTTAGGGAGCAATCCGTAACTCCGGGCGTCTGCAACCCTTTTGATATATGCGCCACTGTTTGCAGTGGAGTGACCTAATGCCTCAGCGAACACCTCTTTATTAGGCGGTTCACCTTCAAACTCATTAACTGCTGCTTTGGCAACTTCAACTGCATCTTCAGCATCCATTCGTTGTGGATATCGGTTTCCGTCTATCTTCCCCATAGTTCCTTTTTGAGACCCCAAACAGTAATATTTTCCGCCCACAAGTTATCGAGAAATGCGCCAAGTCAGATGTGAATACTCTAGAGTGAAGAATACCGCTAATTCCCAGCTAAATCGGTAAGATATCAGTCTCAGGTATGGCGGTTTCACCCTCAGATAGGCTCTTTTACTTGCTTGTTGGACCTATTTGTTAGGTTAACCGAAAATAATCTGCTCTATTATCCGCTTTATTGGGTGCTACTTGCGCTATCGAAGTCGAATAGAAGTAAGGTTCAAGTGTCCGGATGCACAACAGGCTAATAGCCTCAGAGATGCGACGATTATCTCGTTTGACGGCGGCAGGATGGATGCTGAGGCAGTGGAGATTGCCTCGTGCGCGTCAGCGTGTTAAGGGCACTTGCACGCGCACTGCGAAAGACCAGCCCCTGCTTGCGACCGCAGGGGCCAGAAGCCAACCCACGGTCAATGAAGCAGAGATAGCCTTTCCGGTGAAGTCTACTAACTCACCAATCTTAGGTCTGTCCCTGTTCTCGCGCACTGTGGTAAGCACGGTCGCACTGACTGATGGACCGAGAAGACAGGTTAGAGCAACTCCGCGAATACGTGAACAGTGAACCAGAGCCGGTGTCCGTTTCGGACATTGCCGATGCTCTGGACCTTAGCAACAGCTACGCCAGACAACTGGCCCGAGAAGCCGCAGAACGCGGTTCGATTAACGGCCAGAAGTCTAAGCCTATCATCGGGTATATCTTCGAGGAACGAGGACGTGCCCGAACGGACGGAGGTGAACCGCAAGGCGAACTGCGGGTTCTGCCGACGCGGGAGGCACTTCTTCAAGCCGTCAGGGACTACGCCCCCAACCGCTACAACGAAGCGGTGGGGAAGGACCTTGAGGAACTGCGGAAGTTCGTCCGCAAGGAAGTCGCTGACAGGACTGTTCCTGTCGGTCACGCGTGGCGGTTTAGCTGAGAGCTAACCCCACGTGACCACCTCCTCCGGTGCT
Source organism: Haloarcula montana (assembly GCF_035666295.1). NCBI lineage: Archaea > Methanobacteriati > Methanobacteriota > Halobacteria > Halobacteriales > Haloarculaceae > Haloarcula > Haloarcula montana. Next base: position 2,244,632 of record NZ_CP142027.1, on the reverse strand, counting down.
TTCCTACCTTGTTAGTTACTACCAAGGTTAGATTCGGGTTGCACACCAGATTCTGCTCTCTCGCGGGGTGGCCCCAATTGCCCGATACAGCTGTAGCCAGTTTTAAAAAGTCTCTAAGAACCTCTCAATTAGTTTCGTCTAAACCTTTTTGCCCCTGCCTGAGTGTTGTCCAAGTGGAAACGCTCGCGTGAGTCGACTCGGAGACTTGGCCGAATGAGGAGGCGCTTGGACAGGAAGCTTATAAGGGCACCACTGCTGTCCTGTCCTTTCACTCCATCAAGAAGGCAAGTGGGTTGGGGCGGAGTTGAACCGCCGACTTCCTCCGTGTGAAGGAGGTATCATAACCGGACTAGATCACCAACCCGGTACATCCAGCTATCTGATGACTGGACTTAAGCGTTATCGTCTGGGGGACGGCGGCGCCCCTTCCGGCGCTTACGCCTCGGACTGCTCGCTCTTGCGGTAGTCACCGATCTTCTCGCGGGCGTCCTTGATCGCCTGTTCGGCGTCACCCTCCGCTCGCTGCTGGAGGTCTTTCAGGTCGGCTTTGACCGTCTCTAAGCGGTTCGGTTCGGGCTCCTCTTCCTTGCCGGTGAGTTCGCGGAACCGCTCTTCGACCGGTTCGAGTTCCTCTTTGACGCCTTTGGTGGCGGTCTCGCCGGCGCGCTTGAGGTAGTACCGTGCGTCTTCGAAGTGTTTGTTCATATCTGTCCCTACGGAGACAACGAATAAATCCTTTGTGCCCGCCTGGGCGTTTCCGGTGCCGCGGAACGAACCGTTATCCACCCGCGTGCGCAACGGCGGTGTATGTTCACCCGTATCTCGGTCCCGACGCCGTTCCAGGTCGGTGCGGTCAACGCCTACATCGCCGGACGGACCGTCGTCGACCCGGGACCGGACAGCGAGGAAGCCTGGTCCCGGCTGCTGGAAGCCCTGGAAGCGCGCGGGCTCGCACCGGGGGACGTAGAGCAAGTGCTCGTGACACACCCACACCCCGACCATTTCGGACTCGCCAAACGGTTCCGGACGGCGGGGGCGAACGTTCTCGCGAGTGCCGACGCGGAACCGATCATGGCCGAGTTCGCGGCCCGTCTGGAGTACGAGCAGTCGTATTTCGTCGATTTCTTCGAACGCTGTGGGACCTCTCGTGAGACCGCGGAGACGGTCACACAGCTCCCCGAGGCGTTTTTAGCCTACGCCGAGAGCGTCGAAACCGACCGAGCGCTGGAAGCGGGTGACACTGTCACAGTCGAGGACGAACCCCTGACGGTCGACCCCGTCGACGGTCACTCCGTCGGCGAGATCGTCTTCTCGTACGACACCGACGGACGCCACGAAGCGCTGGTCGGGGACAACGTGCTCGCGGATATCACCCCCAATCCGTTCCTCCAGCCGCCCGCCGAACCCGGTGGGCAACGCCCCCGTGTGTTGCCGGCGTTCAACGACTCGCTGCGCTGGCTCCGCGAGCAGGGCCACGACCGGTTTCTCACCGGACATCGGGAACCCGTCGAATCACCCCAGCGGCGGATCGACGATATCCTCGACGCCCACGAACAGCGGACCGGCGAGGTCGAATCGATCGTCGACGAGGGCGTGACCACGCCGGTAGAGGTGATGACGGCGCTGTTCGGCGAGCTGCCCGCGACGGAGTACTTCTCGGGGATGAGCGAGGCCGTCGGGCACCTGGACGTACTAGAAGCGCGTGACCGCGTCGAGAAACGGGAGAACGGCGGCGTGTTCGTCTACGAACGCGAGGAGTAGCCTACAGGAACGAGACGGCCTGGGTTGCCAGGTCCGAGACGGCCGGGAAACCGGGCAGGAGCAGGACCGTCACGACGGCCGCGGCGACGATCGCGGTGTAGAGGCCCGTCGGATACGACTCGATGCTGCGATCGCCGGTCGGTTCCTCGATCCACATCGCCTTGACGACTCGCGAGTAGTAGAACAGCGACAGCGCGCTGTTGACGATGAGCGCGACCGCCAGCGAGTAGGCACCGACGTTGACCGTCGCCTCAAGCAGGTAGAACTTCGAGAAGAACCCGCCGCCGATCGGGAGGCCGGCGAGGCTGAACAGGAACACCGTCATCGCCCCGCAGGCCAGCGGCGCCTGCTTGCCCAGTCCGTTGTAGTCCTCGAAGCGGCGACCGACGCCCCAGTACTCGGCCAGGGCGATGAAGAGGAACGCACCGGTGTTCATGAACCCGTAGACTAGCAGGTGGGCCATCCCGGCGCTCATGCTGAACGAGAGCCCCTCACCGGTCGAGGACAGCGCCGCCAGTCCGATGAGGACGTAGCCGGCGTGGCCGACACTGGAGTAGGCCATCATCCGTTTGACCGTCTCCTGAGTGGCCGCGGCGAAGTTCCCGACGAACATCGTCGCGATCGCCAGGATCTGGAAGGCGACGACCCAGTTGAGTGCCTGGATTGGCCCACCGATCAGCGACTCGATAGGGAAGGCAACGGCGAAGGCACGGAACGCCAGCACGAAGCCGGCCGCCTTCGACGCCGACGAGAGGAACGCCGAGATCGGCGCGGGCGCGCCCTCGTAGGCCTCCGGCGCCCAGAAGTGAAACGGGACCGAGGCCGTCTTGAACGCGACGCCACCGATGATCATCAGGATACCGACACCCAGTATCGACATCGGGATCTCGGGACTCCCACTCTGTGCCTGGACGCTCCCGTCGACGACCGTCTGGACGACGCCGCTGTCGATCGCGGCCGCGACGCCGTCGAACCGGAACACACCGGTCGCGGCGTAGACCAGCGAGATGCCGTAGACGAGGATCGCCGACGACACTGCGCCGATGAGGAAGTATTTCAGGCCCGCCTCGACGCTACCGCGGTTCTTCTTCAGGAACGCGACGAGCGCGTACGACGGTAGCGAGACGAGTTCCAGCGCGATGAACGCCGTCGCCAGGCTGTTCGCCGCACTCAGCAGCGACATACCGGTCGCGGCGAGCAAGACGAGCGAGTAGAACTCCGCCTGGTAGCTGTGGCCCTCCAGATAGTCGTAGCTCGCCAGTGCCACGAGCGCCGTGACGCTGGCGACGATGATCATGAAGAACAGGGCCATCTGGTCGACGATCAACTGGCTGTTGAACAGGGTCGGCGTTCCCTGGCCACCCTGGCTCTGGGGGATACCGGTCCCGCCGACGATGAACCAGACTGCAAGCCCGAGAGAGGTGAGAGAGCCGATAACCGAGATACCACTGAGCACTCCCGTGTTGGTCGTATCGGGGTCGACGCTATCGGCCAGCAACAGGAGCAGTGCCGATCCGGCGAGTGCGAACACCGGCGCGAGGCCTGCCCACGGGGGAAGCTGGTGGACCATCTATGCACCACCTCCGACGAGGGAGACGAGCGAGTTTTGAATCATCTGGTAGGAGAGGTCGGGTGCGACACCCAGGACGATGACCAACAGGAGCAACACCACCAGCGGCGCGACGTCGTGGAACGCCGCCGGCGTCACGTCGTAGTCCGTCCCGAGTTCGAACTCACCGAACAGCGTGCGCTGCATCGCCCACAGCAGGTAGCCGGCGACGACGACGATACCGAACATCGCGGCGCTGGTCAGGATCGGCGCGGCGCTGCCAAGCGTCGCCGCGTCGAAGGCACCCTGGAAGATGAGGAACTCGGCCGCAAAGCCGGCCATCAGGGGCAGCCCCATGTAACCGAAGGCGGCCGCGACGAAGACGGCGATCGTCTTGGGCATCCGGTCCGCGAGCCCGGACATGTCTCCGACCATGCGCGTGTGGGTCGTGTTGTAGATGACGCCGACACACATGAACATCAGCCCGGAGATGAGCCCGTGGGCGACCATCTGGAAGGTCGCACCGCCCATCCCGTGGGGCGTGAAGGCGACGAGCCCGAGGATGACGTATCCCATCGACGAGATCGAGGAGTACGCGACGATCCGTTTGAGGTCACGCTGTGCCAGCGCGAGCATCGCGCCGTAGATGACGCTGACGACGCCGACGATCGCGAGCGGGATCGCGAGCGCTCGCGCGGTCTCGGCCAGCATCGTGAAGTTGAACCGCAGCAGTGCGTAGGTCCCCATCTTCAGGAGGACGCCGGCAAGCATTACCGACACCGGCGTCGGGGCCTCGACGTGGGCGTCGGGCAGCCACGTGTGCAGCGGGAAGACGGGTACCTTCACCGCGAAGCCGAAGAACATCAGGACGAACGAGATCGTCGCCAGTCCAACGCCGGCGATCTCGGGAAGTCCCGACGCCGACCGGAAGGCCTCGGCCATCGCCGGCAGGGCCAGCGAGGTCAGGTCCGTACTGAACACCAGCGCGAACAGGCCAGTGAACATGATCAGCGAGGCCACGTTCGTGTAGACGAAGAACTTGATCGCGGCGTATTTGCGTCGTGGGCCGCCCCAGACGCCGATCAACAGGTACATCGGGATGAGCACGCCCTCCCAGAAGATGAACCAGAGGAAGAAGTCCAGCGCGGTGAACACGCCGATGAGGCTCGTCTCCATGAACAGCATCAGCCCGTAGAACTGGGACTGGCGCTCGCCGATGGGCGTCCAGGCCGAGACGATCGCGAGCGTGGTCAGGATCGTCGTCAGCGTGAGCAACGGCATGCTGACGCCATCGAGTCCGACGTAGTAGGCGATCTGGAAGCCGCCAAGCTCCATCCACGGGACCTGTTGGCTGAACGCGACGTCACCGGGCGAGAGTAAGGCGTTGCCCGCGCCCTGGTGTTGGGTCAGGTACACCCAGTACATGTACACCGTCGCGACGGCCGGAACTGCGCTGATGCCGGCCGCGAGCTTCCCGGCGTACCGGTCCGGCGACAGGAAGACGAGACCGGTTCCCAGCAGCGTCACCGCGAGTAAGGCAGCGACCCACATTCAGAACCACCCCCCCATGATGCCGAAGAAGGCAAGCAACAGCACGAGCCCGAGCGTCAGGAGCGCAGCGTAGTTGCTGACGACACCGGACTGGATACGCCGGATGCGGCTGCCGCCGAACAGACTGACGCTGGAGATACCGTTGACGACGCCGTCGACGACGCCCTGGTCGAACTTGTCCATCGCGCGAGCCAGCGGGTAGGTGACGCCCGTCGCGAGCCACACCTGGTATTCGTCTTGGTAGTAGTTGTGCATGAATAGCGTCTTCAGACCGCCAAGCTTGTCCGTGTGCTCGACCGGGTCCGGGCCGCGGTAGAGCGCGGTCGCGGCACCGGCACCGGCGAGCGCGAGACCCAGCGAGACGCCCGCCGAGGCCAGCAGCGTCGGAGTCTCGCCCAGCGGGTAGCCTGCAGCGACGTGTGAGACGTCGTGCAGGAGCGTCTCGTAGTGGTGGAGACCGGTGTTCAGCGCCGCGGGCCAGCCGCCCTCTTCTGGGCCGTTGAGCCACGTGTGGAGGAAGTCGATGTGTGCGCCGGTCAGTTCCGCCACGGGCTTCATGTTGATGAACCCGATCGTCGCGGCGAGCACGCCGAGTACCGTGAGCGGCCCCTTGACGTTCCAGTGGACCGGTTCGGGGTCACGTGCGGTGTCGCTCCGGGCGTTGCCGTGGAAGGTCAGGTACACCATCCGGAAGGTGTAGAAGCCGGTGAAGAAGACGGCCAACAGCCCCATCGCGTACGCGACGAGATAGGCCGTCCCGAGGCCGCCCTCGCTCCCGAATCCGTGGATGAGCGCTTCGTACAGCACTTCGTCTTTCGACCAGAAGCCGGCGAAGGGAACGATGCCGGCCAGCGCCAGCGACCCGGAGAGGAACGTCCAGTAGGTCACCGGCATCCGGTCTTTCAGCCCGCCCATGTCCCACATGTTCTCGTTGTGGTGCATGGCGATGATGACCGATCCGGCACCCAGGAACAGCAGCGCCTTGAAGACGGCGTGGGTGGTCAGGTGGAAGACCGCGGCGATGTAGCCACCCGATCCCAGCGCGAGCATCATATATCCGTACTGGGAGATAGTGGAGTACGCCAGCACCTGCTTGATCTCCTGTTTGACCAGGCCCATCGTCGCCGCGAACAGTGCGGTGAACCCACCGATCAGCGCGATGACCGCGAGTGCGGTCGGCGAGATAGCGTAGAAACCGTACATACGCGCGACGAGGTAGACGCCGGCCGCGACCATCGTCGCCGCGTGGATGAGCGCCGAGACCGGCGTCGGGCCTTCCATCGCGTCGGGGAGCCACGTGTGCAGCGGGAACTGTGCGGACTTCCCGATGACACCGCCCAGCACGAGCAGGCCCAGGACCGTGAACCAGGCCTGTGGGCCGAGTCCGACGGTATCGAGCATCGAGATGGGGCCGGTCTCGCCGTCGACGACGGCGTGTTCGGCCAGCGCCGGGAAGCTCTGTGCGACCACTTCGCCCCCCTCCGTGATCGGAGCGAAGAGTCCGGTCCCGAAGGTCGCGAAGATACCGACCACGCCGATGAGGAAGAAGTAGTCACCGAAACGGGTGACCAGGAACGCCTTCTTCGCGGCCGACGGCGGGCCGTCCTCGCGGAACCAGAAGCCGATGAGCAGATACGAACACAGGCCCACCAGCTCGAAGAACATGAACGCCATCAGGAGGTTGTTGGCGACGACGAACCCGAGCATGCTCGCCGTGAACAGGCCCAGCCCGGCGTAATACCTGGGGAGGCCCGTCTCGCCCTCGTCGTTCATGTAGCCAAGCGAGAAGACGTGGACGAGGAAGGCGATCAGACAGACGATCAACAGCATGAGGGCAGAGAGCGGGTCGATAAGCAACCCGAAGCGAAGCTGGATCGACTCCACCCCTGCGACCCACGTGTAGATAAACTCGTTGTAGGACGTGGAACTACCCGTAAAGCCACCGACAGTCAGCGCCACCCAGATCGAGAGCAGTAGCGATCCACCCGTCGCCGTGATGCCGGCCAGCGCGCCGCCCTTGGGCATCCGGTCGCCGGCAAACAGTGCGACGAGGAACGATGCGAACGGCAGCAGGACGATCGCCGGAGCGTATGTGAATGCAGCCATTGTTACCACCTCATCGTCGTCGCCTTCGTCACGTCGACGTCACTGAAGTTACGGTACAGGACCAGGATGATACCGATCCCGACTGCCACCTCGGCTGCCGCGATCCCCATCGTGAACAGCGAGAAGACCTGTCCCGAGAGGTTGCCGTGGTGGAGCGAGAACGCGACGAAGTTGATGTTCGCCGCGTTCAGCATCAGCTCGACCGACATCAGGAAGATAAGCGCGTTTTTCCGGGTCAGAATACCGAACAGACCGATACAGAACACGGCCGCCGACAGCAGAAGGTACGCTTGAACGGGTATCACCGTCTCTCCCCCCCGTCGGCGGCGACATCCTCCTCGTCGTCACGCTTTGCCAACATCAGGGCGCCGTCGAGTGCCGCATCGAGGACCACGGCAATCGCGATGAACGCGACGATGAATCCTTCAGCGGGGACGGCCGTCTGCCCATCGCCCATCAGCGCGCCGGGGGCGATGTCGAACATCGCCGCGCCGAGACTCTTCGTGACGGCTGCACCCTCGGGAAACCCGATCGGCGTCGAGAACGACGCCGTGAGGAACACGCCACCCAGCACCAGAAACAGTGCGATAGCGGCCAGTCCAGCGGTGAGATTCCCCTCGGTGTTGATCTCGGGTTTCGTTGTCATGGTGTCACCTCGATGACCGACTCGTCCTCCCGGGTTAACATCACCGCGAAGGTGATGAGGATGAGGACGCCGCCGACGTACACCAGAATTTGCATCGTTGCGACGAATGCGGCCTGGTTCAGCACGTAAAACACTGCGACGCTGACCAGTGACACACCCAGTAACAACGCCGAGTGCCAGACGTCGCGCACTAACACGACACCCGACGCGCTGCCCACCGTAACCATGGCGAACAGCGCGAACGCGATTGACTCGTACAGTCCCATCTTACTTTGAACCTCTTTCCGGCGGCCCTTTGAAGATTCCTCTTTTCGTTCGCCATTTTGTGTCGCTCAAGTGGCCGATAGCTGTCGCTCGGGAGGAGAACGTCGACGAAAAGACGGATCGGTGGATTCGCCGCCGGATACGAGCTTACTGGTAATCGACTTCGCCCTCGCCCTCGCCAATCCAGGCGCCCCGGTCTGGCTCGCGCGATTCGAGGGGGTCGATGTCCTTGTACCACGGAACGTTCTTCAGTTGCTCTTTGTCGTAAGCGAACTCGTCTTTCGTGTCCGCCGTGAACTCGAAGTTCTGGGTCAGCAGGATGGCGTCGGTCGGGCAGACCTCCTCACACAGCCGGCAGTAGATACACTGGCCGATGTGGAGGTTGTACTGCTCGCCGTTGCGCTGATCGTCCATCACGATCTGGATGGTGTTGTTCGGACAGACGTTCTCACACTGTCGACACCAGATACACCGCTCCTGGCTCCACTTGTGGACGCCACGGAAGCGGGGGCTCACCTCGGGGGCGACGTCCGGATACTCGACCGTGAACGTCTCCCCTTCGAGGGCGTGTTTCATCGTCGTCGCCATGGATTTCAAGACTCCGATCATTGTGGATCACCGCCGTTGTCGAACGTCGCTGTGCTCATACGTTGACCACCCCGACGATCACGGCTGTCAGCATGAGGTTCGCGAGCGAAAGCACGAGCATGCCCTTCCAACCGATCTCGATGAGCTGGTCGATGCGAACACGGGGGACCGCCGACCGGGCCCACTGGGTGAACAGGAACACTGCCCACATCTTGATGATGAACCAGACGATCCCGGGGAGGACTGGCCCCGCCGGGCCACCGAGGAAGATGGTCGCGACGATAGCCCCGCCCAGGAAGATGTGGATGAACTCACCGAGGTACATCAACACGAAGTACACCGAGGAGTACTCCGTCTGGTAGCCGGCGACGATCTCCGTCGGCGCCTCGGGGATGTCGAACGGGTTCCGTCCGACCTCCGCGAGGTTCGCGATCATGAACAGGACGAACGCGAACGGGTTGACGAACGCGTACCACGAGGGGATGGGACCGATCAGGGATTGCTGCTGGGCCGTGACGATCTCGCTCATCTGGAGCGAGCCGGCGAAGATGACGACCGACGCGCCCGTGAGGATGAGCGGGATCTCGTAGGCGATGTTCTGTGCCACCGCGCGTAACCCGCCCAGGAACGAGTACTTGTTGTTCGAGGCGTAGCCGGCCATCACCAGGCCGACCGAGGCGATCGAGGCCGTCGCGAAGACGTACGCCAGCCCGACCTCGGGGTCGGCGATCTGGATGTTGTACTCCATGTCCATCGGGATGACCGCGAACCCGAGCAGGGCCGAACTGGCCAGCACCAGCGGCGCGAGGTCCCAGGCCGGGCGGTCGACACCCTCCGGGACGATCAGTTCCTTCGAGAGCAGGCGGACCGCGTCGGCGACGATGATGAGCAGCCCGAGTGGGCCGACGCGGTTGATCGCGATGCGGTCGGTAAACGCCGCGGTGATCTTCCGTTTCGCCCAGATGACGATGGCCGTGTTCGTCAGGACGAACGAGCCGACAGCGGCGGAGGCGATCAGTGCCATCACCAGGATGACGCCGGGGTTCGTCGGATCGAGCCCGAGCAGTTCCGCGAGCATCTCGGGGAGTGGTGCACCGCCGCTTTGCATCACCGATCGACCTCCCCGAGAACGATGTCGAGGCTACCCAGCGAGGCGATCATGTCCGGGATGTACTCACCCTGAGACATCTCGGGCAGCGTCTGGAGGTTCGAGAAACACGGACTCCGGATCTTGAATCGGGCCGGCTTGTCCGTCCCGTCCGAGCGGATGTAGATCCCCAGTTCGCCCTTCGCGGCCTCGACGGCGCGGTAGATCTCCTCGTCGGGGTCCGGGCGCAGCGTCCGCGGGACGTTTGCCTGGATCTCGCGGTCGTCTTCGGGCCACTGTTCGAGCAGGTCGACACACTGCTCGATGATCTTCGCGGATTCCTCGACCTCGCGCATACGGACGAGCACGCGCGAGAAGTTGTCGCCGCCATCCTCGGTGACGACGTTCCAGTCGAGTTCGTCGTAGTAGCCGTAGGGGTCGTCCCGCCGGAGGTCGTAGTCGACGCCCGATCCCCGTGCGACGGGACCGGTCGCGCCGTACTGTTTGACCTGCTCGGGCGAGAGAACGCCGGTGTCGACACACCGCATCTGGAAGATCTCGTTGCCCGTGACCAAGTCGTGGTACTCCTCCAGTTTCTCCGGGAGTTCGTCGAGGAAGTCCCGCGTCTTCTCGAAGAACTCCTCGCGGGGCTCGGGAAGGTCCCAGGCGACGCCGCCCAGCCGGAGGTAGTTGAACATCAGCCGCTGCCCGGTGAGATCCTCCAGGAGGTTCTGGACGATCTCGCGGTCGCGGATGCCGTACTGGAAGACCGCAGTGAAGTCGCCGAAGACGTCCAGCGCGAACGTCGCCAGCGCGAGCATGTGTGCCGCGATCCGGCACATCTCCGCGGACATGGTTCGGATGACCTGTGCGTACTCCGGAACCTCGATGTCCGCGAGGTCCTCGGCCGCGCGGGCGTAGGCCCACTCGTTGAGGATGCCGGCCGAGATGTAGTCCCACCGGTCGGGGTAGGGCATGATCTGGTGGCGGTAGGTCCCCTGCTGGCACATCTGCTCCTCACAGCGGTGGAGATAGCCGATGTCGGGCTCGATGTCGGCGATCTGCTCGCCGTCCAGCACCGTCTTGACGTGGAGCACGCCGTGGGTCGCCGGGTGGTGCGGACCGATGTTGACGAACATCGTGTCCGGGTTCTCCTCGCTCCGGTGGTCCTCCTGGAGCGGGTTGGCGTTCTCACGCAGCGTGACGATCTGGGGCTGGTCCTGGTTGTAGTCCTGGCCGAGCGGGTGGCCCTGCCAGGTCTCGGGCAGGAGAATCCGTTCGAGATTCGGGTGATCGTCGTACTCTAGCCCGACGAGATCGTAGGCCTCGCGTTCGTGCCAGTCTGCCGTCGAGTAGACGCGGGCTGCGGACTCGTTTCCGGGGTCGTCCTTCGGCGACGGGACGACGATCGACAGCTCCTGGGTCGGGTCCTCGTACTTTTTGAGGTGATAGATCGTCTCGTAGCGATCGTCGTACTCCTGGCCGGTGACACAGGAGAGGTGGTCGAAGCCGGCTTCGGTCCGTAGTTGCGAGAGGACCGTCTGTACCTCGTCGGGGCGGATGACGAAACCCTCGGCGTTGACGTGCTGTTCGCGCTCGAGGACGTGTCCGTCGAGCATGGCGGCCAGCGCGTCGTAGTCGAGCCCGTCGTCGGTCACTCCGACATCGACCGTCGTGTCCGGTGTAGGTTCTTCGAGACTCATTGGTAGTCAGGGCGAGTTGTCCCAGTTGTACCGCATCACGAGGTCCTCCTCGTCGACCTCGTCGGCGAGCTTCTGGACGAGCTCGTCCTGTTCGAGATCGCCGAACTGTTCGAGTTCGTAGGGTTTGACCGTCACCGGCGAGGACTCGCCGTTGGCGATCCGTTCCTGGAGCTTGGCGACGCCGTAGATCAGCGCCTCGGGCCGGGGTGGGCAACCGGGAACGTGGATGTCGACCGGGATGACCTCCTCCGCGCCCTTGACGACGTTGTACCCCTCCTGGAACGGGCCGCCGGAGACGGTACAGGAACCCATCGAGACGACGAACTTCGGCTCGGGCATCTGGTCGTAGACCCGCTTCATTCGCGGGGCGAACTTCGAGACGATAGTCCCCGGGACGATGATAACATCGGCCTGCCGCGGTGAGGCCCGCGGGACGCCGGCACCGAAGCGATCGAGGTCGTGTTTGATCGCGTAGGTGTGGATCATCTCGATGCTACAGCAGGCGATCCCGAACTGTAGCATGAACATCGAGGAGCCCCGTACCCAGTTCATGAACTGGTCGAACTTGGTGAGGATAAACGGCGTCGAGCCGAACGCTTCCCGCAGTTTGGAGTTGAAGCGGTCGTCCGCGCCCTCGCCCATCCGGGCCTCTCGTGTCGATACCTCGGTCGGCGGTGTCTGGTCACTACTCATATGTATCTGCCCCCTTCGTTACCGACGGGTTACGCACCCATTGGACCGCGCCGTTACGCCACGCCCAGGCGAGTCCGACGACGAGGATGCCGACGAACACCACCATCGGCAACAGAACCCTGGTGATGCCGACGGCCGACACCGCATCTCGGTAGATGAGGGTCCACGGGAAGATGAGGACCGTCTCGATGTCGAAGACCATGAACAGCAGCGCGACCATGTAGTACTGGATGTTGAAACGGATATGTCGGCTGCTGCCAGTCGGCACCTCACCGGACTCGTAGGTGGTTCGTTTGCCCTGTTCGGGAACGCTCGGCCGGAGAAGACTCGACGCCGTCATCATCCCCAGCGGGATCGCGAGCCCCACGAGCGCGAGCGCACCGATGGCAATCCATGCATTACTCATTCCGGAATCTCCTATCGTTCGCCGGTTAGGTGTACTCGCATATAAGGGTTCATTGTTCGGGTTTCGAGTCGGTCACGCGCCCGTTGTGACGGCGATCGGCGGTCGGTGAGTACCGGCCCGACACAGCCGGCGGTCGGGCACGCACGCGCCCTATTCGTCCCAGTATTCGGCCTTGAACCCGGGCGTCCCCAGTTCGTGGAGGTCCCGCGAAACGTCACCGACCCCTTCCTGGAGGCCCTGATGGTACTCGATCAGTCGTTCGCGGAGGGCTTCGTGCTCGCGTGCGAGGATTTGAACGGCGCTCAGTGCGGCGTTGAACGACTTGCCCGCGTCGACGGCAGTGATCGGTGCCCCCTGTGGCATCCCGATGACCGAGTCGACGGACTTCTCCTGGACGGGGACGCCGATGACCGGCAGTGGGTACGCGATCGAGGCGGTCATGTTCGGGAGATCGGCCGACTTCCCTCCGGCACCAGCGATGATCACGTCGAGACCACGGTCGGCAGCGGTCTCCGCGTACGCGTACATCAGTTCCGGGGTCCGGTGTGCCGAGACGACGAACGTCTCGAAGGTGAACCGAGCGTCGGGGGCGTCGGCGTAGTCGGTCTGTTCCTCGAAGTCGAGTTCCTCCGCGAGCGCGGCGTACGCGCCCGGCCGTTTCCCCTTCCCGCCGGCCATCGTCGCCAGATCCGAGTCCGATCCCATGACGATTCCCACGTCGGGTGTCAGTTCGTCGGGCCGATCCATCGCCGCTTCCTCGTGGAGTTGGTCGATCAGGGACTGCACGCTGTCGGCTGTCATAGCCCAGGCTCCACGGCGGGGCACCTAAGCGTATGTGGTTTCGCTCACGCCGACCCTAGCCAAGAAAGGAAACGCTCTTGCCCCACACCGACACATCGTCGTACATGAGCAACGGGGACGACGAGGCACCCGAGGACGAGACCGAGGCGCCCACGGACGACGCCGAGGCGTCTGACGACAGCGTCGGCGCGGACGTAACCGCCGACGCACTCGAATCACGGCTCGACGAGGCCGAGAGCGCCCTCGATGGCGCCGAAACCGAGGCCGACCTCGACGAGGTCGAGGCGACACTGGACGACATCGAGAGCGCGCTGGAGTCGGCCGACCTCCCGGAGCCGGACGAAGACGACGAGGACGCCGAGGACCCCCGAGCGGAGCTGGAGTCGAAGCTCTCGGACCTCCGGGACGGCCTCGAAGCGCAACGCGGCCCGTACGCCGAGGATGTCGTCGGGATCGTCGAGACCGCACAGTCGACGGTCAACGACAGCGAATGGACCGAAGACGGCGAAGGCGAAGCGCTCGAAGCGATCCGGTCGTTCCTCGATACGGCGAGCGAACACGTCACCCACGACGCCGACACCGAGACGGACCTCATCAACGCTGGCTCCGCGCTTGAGACGGTCGCCGACGCGATCGACGCCGCCGGGCTGGACGCCGACGAGGACGCCGACACGATCGCCTCGCTTCTGGAGGTCGCCGAGACGCTAGCGGACGATCTGGAGGCCGCGGAGGTCTGGGACGATCTGACCGTCCGGGAACAGCTCGACGCACGGGGCTTCTACGACATCCTGACCAACGAGAACCGCAAGGACTTCCCACCCGAGTGGAACGCGGCCAAACTCCACGCGAAGCAGGGCAACATCGAAGACGTGCTGTTCGCGTTCGAGAAGCTCGGCTCGGAGTTCATGGACGAGTACATCATCGACATCTTCTATCACCTCGGGAGCGACGCCGAGCCGGCCTTCGAGGCGATGCACGAGAAGGCCCAACGGCGCGACAAGGGACCGATCAAGGTACTCGGAAAGATCGGCGACGACCGTGCCTGCGAGACGCTCCACGACTTCATCGACGGGGACGGCGACCCCGCACTCCAGAAGGTGACGCTGCGCGCGCTGGGTTCGATCGGTAGCCCCGACTCCGTCCAGCCGGTCGCGAACTGTCTCGACTCGGAGAACGAGGACATCCGCTCGGTGGCCGCACGCACGCTGGGCCTGCTCGGCGATACCCGTGCGGTCGAACCGCTCGGGGACCTCCTCAAGAGCGACGAGAGCGACCAGGCCCGCGCGTCGGCCGCGTGGGCGCTGCGCCAGATCGGCACCGAACGCGCACTCGACGAAGCCGCACAGTACGTTGACGACCGCGCGTATCTCGTCCAGGCAGAGGCCGAGAAGGCCGCAAGCGCCTGATCCATCGCCTGTCCCCACGGCCGAACCTTCTTGTACCGAAGGGCGACCAGACCCTCCGATGCGGTCGTTCGTCGCCTTCGCGTTGATCTGCCTGCTCGTCACCCCAGCTATCGGTCCCTCGGTCGCTGCCGGCCCGGAGTCGACTCCGACCGCGACCGATCCGTCGATTCACGCGATCTACCCGAATCCCGTGGCCGGTGGCGACACCGGCGAGTTCGTCGTCCTCGACGTTCCCGAGCGGACCGGTCTGAGTCGGTACGCACTCTCGGACGGCCAGTCGACGGTCACGCTCCCGAACGAGACAGTCACCGGAACGGTCGCGCTGACCGCGGCGCCGGACGCCGTCCGACCGCTGGTCGATCATCCCGTCGTCGCGCTCCCGGACCACCCGGAACTGGCCAACAGCGGCGAACGGGTTCGGCTCGTCACCGACGGTGAGACGATCGACAGCGTCCGCTACACCGATGCTACTGAGGGAGATATCGGCGTCGTCGCCGGCTCGACGATCCGCTGGCGACCACTCGGTGCTTCGGACAGACCGGTCGTCACCGCGGGCCGCGGGTCCGTCCGGGCGTTTACGCTCCCGGACGCACCCGATGCCCCACTCGAACCCCTTCGAACGGCCGAGAGTCGGGTCCTACTCGCCGGCTACACCCTCACGTCCGAACGAGTAGCTGACGCCCTGATCGCGGCAAAACGGCGGGGAGCGAGGGTACGTGTGCTGCTGGAGGGCGACCCCGTCGGCGATCGGACCCGCGCGGAGGCCCGGACGCTGGACCGTCTGGTCAAGGCGGGCGTCGAGGTGCGGATGATCGCGGGGCCACGTGCGCGGTACCGCTACCACCACGCGAAGTATGCGGTCGCCGACGGGCGCGCGGTCGTCCTGACCGAGAACTGGAAACCGGCCGGGACTGGCGGCAACAGCAGCCGCGGGTGGGGTGTCGCGACCGAACAGCCGAGCGTCGTCGAGGGGCTGGCGACGACGTTCCGCGCCGACGCGGGATGGCGGGACGCGACCCGCTGGCAGTCCTACCGGCGTGGCCGTCAGTTCGAGCGTGGTGAACGGGCAGTCGGGAGCTACCCACGACGCTTCGAACCGACGAGCATCCCGGTCGAGCGAACGGAACTACTGGTCACACCCGACAATGCCCAGCAACGTCTGATTGAGACGATAGACGATGCCGACCGGCGAATCGCCGTCGTCCAGCCGACTGTCGGCGGGTGGGACGAGCCGCTTCTGCGGGCGGTGCGTCGAGCGGCCCAGCGCGGCGTCGAGGTCCGCCTACTCCTGAGCGACGCCTGGTACGTCCGCGAGGAGAACCGAGCAACGGTCGAGCGGTTCCGGGAGTGGGCCGACCGGACCGACAGCCCGCTCTCGGCCCGCGTCGCCGACCCCGCCGGCCGGTACGAGAAGATCCACGCGAAAGGCGCGGTCGTCGACGACCGCGTCGTCGCCGGCAGCCTCAACTGGAACGAGCAGGCCGCGACCACGAACCGGGAGGTCGTCCTCCTCCTCCACGGGTCGGAGGTAGCGTCGTACTACCGGGAAGTGTTCGACGCCGACTGGCAGGGCGGAAGGAGTGGCTTACCCCTCGAATTACTGGGAATCGGTCTCGGCGTCGGGATCGTAGCTGTGCTGGCGTTGCGTCGAGTTGAGTTCGCGGAAACCGTCGGACGAGGGTGATCGATCAGACGTCGACGTCTTCGGGGAGCGCCGTCGAACTCCCGAGTTCCTCGTCGATCTCGGCCTCGGCCATCTTCTCGACGAGGGCGTCGAGCACCTCGTCGCGCATCCCGGAGACGAACTTGATCGAGCCGACGACGAGGTGGCCCCCGCCGGAGACCCCGCCACCGTCGACCTCCGCGGTCAGTTCGTTGACCATCCGCGGGATGTCCAGCCGGACGCCGTCGCTCCGGAGGACGGCGAAGTCGGGACCGTAGCCGATGGTGATGACCGGATCGCCGGTCTCTGCGACCTTCCGGTCGTGGATCTCGCCGGTGGTCTTCCCTGGAGCGGGGTAGGTAAAGCGGTGGGCGTGGTTCTCGACGTCGATCCGGTAGAGGTGGGCGCCGTTGTCGAGTCGCTCGTGGTCGACGTGGTGCATCGCGGCGTCGAGTTGGTCCGCCACGTCGCGTTCGGCCCGGTCGGCGAGGAACTCGACGATCTCCTCGTGGCGGTCCCGGTCGTCACAGTCGACGTTGAGCACGTCGGTCACGAGCTGTTCGCCGGAGCTGTAGCGAAGCCAGTGGGTCGCGTAGTCAAGCGCCTCACCGATGTCCCGCAGGTCCCCCTCGTCGTAGCCCATCTCGCCGGCGAGTTCGAGGTAGTCCGGCATCGCCTCGCCCTCGGATCGGTCCGAGAGGCCGGCGACGGCAGGGACGTGCTGGAGGTCCTCGCTCAGCGTCGGATCGATCATCCGGGCGAGTTCGACACAGAGCATCCCGGTCGTGATCCGGTAGTCCTCGTCGTGGAGGTAGGGGTTGACGTGGTGCTCGATGAGCGGCTCGACGGCCTCCGGGTCGGGGTGGTGGTGGTCGACGACGACTACAGGGATGTCGTAGTGTCGGAGGTTCCGGTAGGCCGGCGTGTCCTCCTCGGTCGAGCCGTTGTCGAGCATCAACAGCATCGGGAGCTTCTGGCCGTGGCGGGTCCGGTCCTCCAGCGCGAAGTTCAGGTCCCGGGTGACATCTTCCATCTCGTAGTAGGGGGCCTTGCTCGGCAGGCGCTTGAGGAGGTGCTGGGGCGCGTCGCTGTCCTCGTACTGTTCGGCGATGAACCGCTGGAGCGCGACTTGCAGCGGGACGCTGGCACAGAGCCCGTCACCGTCGGCGTGGTGGCGCATTCGGATCGGCCGACCAGCGAGTACCGTCCGGCGGAGTTCGGTCGCGACCTCCCGTAGGTCGTCCCAGAGCTTCTCGAAGGCCGGCCACTCGACCAACGGGTCGATGTCCGCCGGTTCGGCCAGTTCCGAGAGGGCGGCGTCGAGGTCGTCCCGCACGGCAGCCGCCGGCTCGCCGTCGAGGACGGTCAGCGAATCGACCTCGATCTGGACGCCGCCGTCCCGCTCCTCGGCGCGGCCGGCGATCCGGACGATATCGTCGATCTCGACGCCGGGATGGGCGCGGACGCCGGCCTCGTCGAAGGCGGCACACGGGACAACGCCGGTCGTATCCCGGAGCTGGAACACGGTCGGACCGCCGGTCTGTTTGATCTGGACGACGGTCCCCTCGACGATCACAGTATCACCGGTCACGTCGTCGAGGTCGGCGACGGTCGTCAGATCACCGTGAGCGACCGGTTCGAGCCGGTAGTCGTCGAGTCGGACCTCGTCGAAGCTGAGGTCGCCATCGGGGCGGACCTCGGCGAGTTCGACGACGAGTTCGTCGCCGACATCGTAGTCGCCCAACAGGTTCGAATCGTGGACGAGTCCGGAGACGGTATCGGAGAGATCGACGAAGACACCGTACTCGACGACGCCGTTGACAGTCGCGAGGTAGCGGCCATCGTCCTCCAGATCGTCGGCGGTACACTCTGCAGCGAGATCGTAGACGACGGTCCCCCCATCGGGGACCGCGGCACCGTCGTCGGTGCCGGTTGGCGAAGACATTTGCCGTCACTTCGGTGTTGTGCCGTTTGTACTCTTCGGAATCGCTGGGTAGCGCCGCTCGATCCGAGCGACGATAATTGGCCGGGAAAGCGCGGGACGCGAGCCCGCTGGCCGGAGACACAACCCTTAGAAGCCAGCCCCACCGACTGTGTGTATGGCGTTGTTCCGCTCGGGCGGTATCCTCGGTATCGCCGAGTCCGCACTGGAGTTCGCGCGTGCCGCCTCGGAAGAGTCACACCCCAACGAGTACATGGGGCTGCTCCGGGGCGACGACGCGACGAAGGTCGGACTCGACGAGGACGGGACGGTCCTGACCGACGTGCTCGTCATCCCGGGCACCGAATCGAACCCGGTGAGTGCGACCGTCAAGACGAGTATGGTCCCCAACGATATGCGCGCCGCGGGGTCGATCCACTCACACCCCAACGGCGTCTTACAGCCCAGCGACGCCGACCTGGCGACGTTCGGTCGGGGTGATGTCCACATCATCCTGGGGTACCCGTACGGTCCCGACGACTGGCAGGCCTTCGACAACGAGGGCCAACCGATCGACCTCCCGGTACTCGACGTCGCCCCGCCGGAGGAGACGTTCTTCGATTTCGACCAGTCGGACATCGACCGCGAACTGCGCGACGAGGAGTTCGACTCGTGACGCGGGTCGTCGCACAGGGGACCTTCGACATCCTCCACCCCGGACACGTCCACTACCTCCGGGACGCCGCCCGGATGGGCGATGAACTCCACGTCATCGTCGCGCGCTCGGTCAACGTCACACACAAGGAGCCGCCGGTGGTGCCCGACGAGCAACGGCGGGAGATGGTGGCGTCGCTGAAGCCGGTCGACGAGGCCCATCTGGGCCATCCCGAGGACATCTTCGTCCCGATCGAACGGCTCGAACCGGACGTGATCGCGCTGGGCTACGACCAACATCACGACATCGAGAAGCTCCGGAACGCGCTCTCTGAGCGTGGCATCGACTGTGACGTCCGGCGGGCGAGCCCGTTGGAACAGGAGGGCGACGAATCCCTCCTCTCTACCGGTCAGATCATCGCCCGCGTGCTCGACGAGCGCGAGTGAACACGACGGCGTGTCGTGAGAACGGCTGTACACTGACTCGCTGGATGAACCGCTACAGCAGGTCGTGTTCGGCCAGTCGGTCGACCGCTTCCTGCAGGCGCTCCTTGCTGTTGGCGTAGGAGATA
Organism: Haloarcula montana; assembly: GCF_035666295.1. NCBI lineage: Archaea > Methanobacteriati > Methanobacteriota > Halobacteria > Halobacteriales > Haloarculaceae > Haloarcula > Haloarcula montana. The sequence goes on along the minus strand of NZ_CP142027.1, from coordinate 2,225,261 downwards.
CGGGCGTAGCCGGGCGTCCCGAACGCGCTGCCGGGGACCGTCGCGACCTGGGCCTCCGAGATCGCCTTGTCACACCACTCGGTGTCGTCGCCGTCCGGGGCGATCTCCGGCATCATGTAGAACGCGCCCTGTGGCTCGGGAACGTGGACGCCGTGGTCCTCGAACAGTCCCATCAGGAACTCGCGCCGTTCCGCGAAGGCCTGGCGCATCTCCTCGACGGCCTCGTCGGTGTTGGTGATCGCCTCGACGCCGGCGTGCTGGACGAAGTTCACCGCACAGGAGACCGAGTGGGAGTGGACCTTCCCTGCCTGCGAGACCAGCTCTTCCGGGGCCGCGAAGTAGCCCAGCCGCCACCCGGTCATGGAGTAGGCCTTCGAGAAGCCGTTGAGCGTGACGGTACGGTCCGCCATGCCCTCCAGCGTTCCCAGCGAGACGGCCTCGGCGCCGTCGTAGGTAATCTCCTTGTAGATCTCGTCGGAGATCACGGTGATGTCGTGTTCGACGGCCAGGTCACGGACGCCCTCCATCGCCTCGCGGGAGTAGACGGCGCCGTGGGGGTTGCCCGGCGAGTTGACCACCAGCAGTTCGGTGTCGTCCGAGACCGCGGCCGCGAGGTCGTCGAGCGCGCCCTCTAGCTGGAAGTCGTGGGCCGCGGTGTCGACGCGGGTCAGCGTCCCGCCGGCGAGTTTCGCCATCGCCTCGTAGGAGACCCACGCCGGGTCCAGTAGGGCGACCTCATCCCCATCGTCGATGATCGTCTGGAAGACCTCGTAGAGGGCCTGCTTACCGCCGGGCGTGACGATGAGGTTCTCGGGACCGTACTGGGTCAGGCCGTCGTCGTGGAGCTTCTCGGCGATGGCCTCCTTGAGTTCCGGGATGCCGTTCGAAGGGGTGTAGCCGGTGTGGCCGGCGTCGAGAGCGTCCTTCGCGGCGTCCTTGATGTTCTCGGGGGTATCGAAGTCGGGTTCGCCGACCGAGAGGTCGACGACGTCTTTCCCCTCGGCCTCCAGTTCGGCGGCCTTGTTGCTGATCGCGAGCGTCGCGCTCGGTTCTACACGTTCGACGCGGGATGCGAAGTCCATAGTCATGGTAGTTGGGTAGCGAGTTCGATGGCGCTCGTGACTGCCGAGCCGCCCTTGTGAGTTCGTGCCTCGGCTTCGGCTGTACTCATACCGGGGCCGATGATCCCCAGCGTGACAGGCGTGTCGCGGTCGAGGGCGACATCGGTCAATCCCTGTGCCGCCGCGTCGGCGATGACCGCGTCGTGGTCGGTGTCGCCTTCGACGATAACGCCGAGGACCGCGACGGCGTCGACATCGTCCCGGCGTGCCAGCCGATCGGCGGCCAGCGGCGTGTCGTAGGAGCCGGGGACAGCCACCGTCTCGACGACATCGGCGTCGTGGTCGGCGGCGGCCTGTCGGGCCGACTCCTCCATCTCCTCGACGACCTGCCCGTGTTTGTCGTACTGGGCGACGACCAGCCCGAGCTGCACCATACTCGTGTGGGTGGCTGTTATCCCTAAAGAACTACCGTTCCGGCTTCGGGAAACCAGAAGTGTTCTAACGACCGCTGTTCACACACCGGGTATGGCTGCGCCGCCCCGTGAACTCTCGCGGCTGAAACGCCTGCGGGAACGTGTCGCTGCCTGGGCCGACGGCGACGACTACGCCGTCCCCAAGGTGGTCCTCGGAATCACGCTCCTGTCCGTCGCTCTCCGCGTCGTCGGTCTCGGCTCCCGAGTCGCCCACTACGACGAGGGACGGGTCGCCTACTGGGCGCTGAACCTCGCCGAGACGGGATCGTTCACCTATCGGTACATCATCCACGGCCCGTTCATCCAGCACGTCGACGCCTGGCTGTTCTCGGTGCTGGGAACGAGCGACGTGATCATGCGCCTCCCCGTGGCGCTCGTCGGCGGCCTGTTGCCGGTGACGGCACTGCTCTTCCGTGAGCACCTCCGCCGGGAGGAGGTCGTCGGCGTCGCCGCCTTCCTCGCGTTGAACCCCCTCCTGCTGTACTACTCGCGGTTCATGCGCAGCGACGTGCTCGTCGCGGCGTTCATGTTCACCGCCTTCGGCCTGCTCGTTCGGTTCTACGACACCCGGAAGGCCCGCTATCTCTACGGTGTCGGCGCCTTCGCCGCGCTCGGGTTCGCCTCGAAGGAGAACGCCATCGTCTACGTCGTGACCTGGCTCGGGGCGACGGGGCTCTTGCTGGCGAAGGTTCTCGTCCTTCCGAACGGCTACCGCGACGCGGCGTCGTTCCTCGCCAGTGTCCCGTCGCCGTCGGCGATCTGGAACCGGATGACCGGTCGCGTCCGCTCGGACGTGACCCTCCTCGTCGAGACTGTTCGATCGTTCCGTGACCGCCACGGGAGCCCCTGGCAGGTGGTGGTCGCCTACGTCGGCCACGTCGGGATCGGGCTGGCGATCTTCTTCGCCGTCTCGCTGTTCTTCTACGCGCCACGCGGCGCGGGCCTGGCCGGCATCCAGCACCCGCCGGCGACACCCACGGCCGACAGCGTCAACTTCTGGAACGGCGTGACCAACCCGGCGATGTTCCCGGAGTTGGTCCAGGTGACCTACGATCGGGTTATCGAGCAGTATAGCAACTGGTTCAACCCGGCCTCCGAGCGGGCGACGACCACCGGCGAGAGTACGCTCGGGGAGCGGTTCGACCGGTTCTACGAGGAAGTCGACGGCCACTACGGGATCCTGCTCGAAGCACTCGCGTACACCTGTGGACCGCTGGTCGCCTTCTCGGCGTTCGGCTACGCGCTGGATCGGGTGGGTTCGATCCGGCCGCGACATCTCGTCCCGTTCGCGGCCTACTGTGGCTACGTCTCGATCGTCGGCTACCCCATCGGCACCGACATCGGGAACCCCTGGATCGGCGCCCACGTCGTGGTGCCCCTGGCGATCCCGGCCGGCGTCGGCGTCGCTGCGGTGTTCCGTTGGGGGGTCGAAGCGATCTCGATCGACGACATCACCGGCGTGGCCACCGCCGCGCTCGTACTCGTTCTCGTCACCGCACTCGTGGGCAACGTCGCCGCCACGACCGTCTACAGCAACGCCCACGAGGAGTCGAACCCGCTCGTCCAGTTCGCACAGCCCCAGGAGGAACTACGGAGCGACCTCACCGCGATGGAGCGCATCGCCCGCGACAATCAGGGGACCGACGTGGTCGTCTACTACGGGGAGAGCGGCGACGACTTCGACGGCGGGAGCGCCTACGTGCAGGAGAACCGCGACGAGTGGGGCGAGGCCTTCTGGAACCTGCGGCCGACCTGTCTGAAGTGGTACAACACGCTGCCGTTGCCGTGGTACTTCGCCTCGGGAGAGATGGAGACCGTCTGTGAGAACGACCGCGAGCAGTTGAGTCGGATGGTCAGCGACGAACAGCCACCGATCGTCATCACACAGCCGTTCGACGGGACACAGCCAGGGAAACAGCTCGGCCCGGCAGGGTACGAACGGCGCTCCCATCAGCTACGGACTGGCGGGTACAAGAACACGTTCACCGTCTGGATTCACGAATCACACACCGACCAGCGCCCGTCGTAGTCAGGCAAAGAGAGAACCCTTAACCCGACCGCTGAGGTATCGCCCGATAGATGACACTCTCCTCGCCAGGGCCGACCGTCGGGATCGTCGGCGGTGGCCAACTCGGCCGGATGCTGGGGGAAGCGGCTGCCCCGCTTGGGATCGACCTCGTGGTCTCGGACCCGACGCCGGAGTGCCCGGCGTTGCCGGTCGTCCGCGACCAAGTCGTTGGTGAGTTCGACGACCGCGAGACGCTTCGGGAACTCGCCGAACGTGCCGAGTATCTGACCTACGAGATCGAACTCGCGGACCCGGACGTGCTGGAAGCGGTCGCCGAGGCGACCGGAACACCCGTCCACCCGGCGCCGGAGACGCTGCGGACCATCCAAGACAAACTCGTCCAGAAGCGCCGACTGGCCGACGCGGGCGTCCCCGTTCCGGCGTTCCGCGCGGTCGAGAGCGCCGACGACCTCCGGGAAGCCTGCGAGGAGCTGGGCTACCCGGCGATGCTCAAGGCCCGGACCGGCGGCTACGACGGCCGCGGGAACGTTCCCGTCGAGGGGCCGGACGACGTGGAGGCGGCGATCGACAACGTCGCCGGGCCGGCGATGGTCGAGGAGATGGTCGATTTCGAGCGGGAACTGGCGGTCATGGGCTGTCGCGGCGACGACGAGCGGGCGACGTTCCCGGTCACCGAGACGGTCCACGAGGAAGAGATCCTTCGCGAGATGGTCGCGCCCGCACGAGCGAGCGAGCGGGTCCGAGAGCGCGCCCAAGAGGTCGCACTGAACGTGCTGGACGTGCTGGACGGTCGGGGCGTGTTCGGGATCGAACTGTTCCAGACCGGCGACGACCGCATCCTGCTCAACGAGATCGCGCCCCGGCCCCACAACTCCGGACACTGGACCATCGAGGGGTGTCACACCTCGCAGTTCGAGCAACACCTCCGGGCAGTGACCGGCCGACCACTCGGCCCCACCGACCAGCGGTTCCCCACGGTCTCGACGAACATCCTCGGCGACGTCGACGAACGACAGCCTGCGACGCTCTCTGGCGAGGGATCGGTCTTCGAAACCGATCGGGCTCACCTCCACTGGTACGGTAAGCGCGACGTGTACGACCTCCGGAAGATGGGCCACGTCACGTTGACCGGCGAGGATCGCGAACGACTACTCGCGGACGCGCGAGAGCTGCGATCGGGGCTGACCTTCCGGGAGTAGCAGTGCAGAACCGAGGTGTCTTTGTCCGTCCAGTCCCGAGCGAGACCATGGAGCGACGGGCCTACCTCCGGGCTGTCGGCGCGGTCACAGCAGCGGGCCTCGCCGGATGTATCGGCACCAGCGGCACGAGCGCCGAGTACGACATCGGAATGTCTGCCAGAGCGTTCCGCCCAGAGACGATCGAGGTCGCGCCGGGGGCGGAGGTGGTCTGGCGCAACACGAGCAAGCAGGGCCACTCCGTGACGGCCTACGAGTCCGGCCTTCCTGAGGGGGCCGATTACTGGGCCTCCGGCGGCTTCGACGACGAGGAGAGCGCCCGGGAAGCGTGGGGTGCAGGCGACGGCGGGACCCTCTTCGAGGGCCAGAGCTACAGCCACACCTTCGAGATCCGCGGGGAGTACCCGTACTTCTGTATCCCCCACGAGCGGGGCGGGATGGTCGGGACCGTCGTCGTCACTGACGATCCCAGCACGACGACGGGATAGCCGGCGTCGCCACTTCGAAGCGGCGCGACGAAAAAGTGTGTTCGAGCGGATTAGCTCTCGACTTCGACGTCTTCCTCGTCGACGTCGACGGAGGCTTCCTCTTCGGCTGCGACTTCCTCGGGCCGGGCTTCCAGCGTCGTCTTCTGGATCTCGACGCGGCGCAGGGGGTAGATGTCCTTCGCCTCGCCGTAGATGGCCGAGGAGAGACGGCCTTCGACGACGCTGTCGATTACCTCTGCGAAGGTCCGGTCTTTGGCCGTCTCCTCGACGAGGTCGATCATCGTGCGGCGGATCGCCTTCTCCTGGGAGGCGTCGGCCTTCTTGGTCGTGACGGCGACCGGCTGGATCTGGACACGGTAGTCGTCCGTGGTCAGCACGGTGATGAAGGCCTCGACCTTCGAGGAGCCACGGCGCACGAGCGAGCGCAGGTAATCCCGCGTGAGCTCGTGTTTGGTGAACTCGGTGTACGCCGAGTCCGAGGCGACCTCGTTGATCTTGAAGGTCAGCTTCGTGTTGTTCTCGCTGGCGTCGTTCTGGAGTTCGCCCAGCGTGGTCTCGATGGTGCGACCGAGCACCTTCTCCGATTCGTCTGCTGTGGTTTCACCGAGTTCCTCCCGGTCGAACTGCTCGGGAGCGTAGACGGTGTACCACCGTTTCTGCTGTTTGCGCTTGGAGACGCTTCGTTCACTCATGGTTTGTGTCGTGTGTCGGTTGGTCGGAAAGCTGTGCTGCAACCCGGAGGTTGACGACGTAGTCGTCGACAGTCGCCTGGAGGCCACCGATCGACTCCCGATCGATGGTCGTCACCACGGTGTCGCCCTCGACGCACGTCCGCATCTCGTCGGTGTTGTCCGGTCGGAGCGCGGCCGCGATCCGCACTGCAGTCGCGGGGCTGCCGTGGGTCGTACGGATCTCGGCGTCGTTCATACTGCCTCCCGGAACGCTTCGATGAGGTCGGCCGTTGACACGTCGAACCGTGCCCGTGCGCGAGTCCCCGTCCCGACCGCCTCGCCGTCGACTGTGGCCGCCGCCGCGTCCATCGCGGCAGCGACGTCGCGGCCGTCCGTCGCCCGGGCAGCGGCGTGGCCGTCGGTGACGACCAGCGTTACGGGCTCGGGCGAGCGGTACTGCGAGAGCAGTCGGGCGACGGTTCCGATCGGCATCTCGTCGCCACGGGCGACGAAGAGGCCCTCGTAGCGGCCGGTTGTGGCCGTCTGGACGGCCTCGTGAGCACGGTTCGCGTGACGGCGCCAGGCGACCAGTGCGTCCTCGCGGACCCCGTCGTGCCCGAGAGCGAGCGCGACGGCGGTACCTGGCTGTTCCCGCCCGACAGTATCGAGCACGTCCGCGTAGCCGCCGACCGTCTCGAAGGGGCCACCGACGTAGGGTCGGAGCGCCCGCTGGACGGCCTCGGCGGCGCGTGGCGAGGCGTCCTCGGCATCGGTGACGGCGAGTGCGGTAAGCGAGGCGACGCGCCGGTGGTCGTCCTCGCTCAGGTCGTCCGGGAGGTCGAGCGACGCCAGCGCGGCCCGTGCCGCGTCGGAGTCACCCGAGAAGGGAGCCGAGAGCAGCGTCGAGTGGGCCAGCCCGTCGGCCAGGTCCGTCGCCGGGACGGCGACGCCCGGTCGGCGGGTCACGCCGGCCTGCTCGGCGGCTTCGGCGACTCGGCTGTCGGTGTCGCCGGCCGCGATCGTCCCGGCAAGCGCCAGCGTCGGGCTGGCGGTCACGCCGAGTTCGCGGGCGGCCTCGAAGGCCGCTGGCGCGATCCGATCGCGGACGGTGTGATCCGCAGCCGTGTACTGGCGGCCGAGTGCGACGGTGACGTCGGCGTCGGTCGACCGGTCGGGGTCGGCGAAGGGGCCGACGGCGCTTGCCTGGAACGGCGTCCCGCTGTCGGCCAGTGCCCGCGCCAGCACACCGGTGCCAGCGAGCGCATCGCCGGTGACGCCGCTGACGAGACGGACAAACGTCGCGTCGGCGAGCGTCGTGGCGATATCACTCGGGATGGTGGCCGACGCGTCGTCCCGACCGGTCGTCGACATCGTGGTTACTCCAGTCCGAGGGCTTCGACGGCGTTGTCGTAGCTGTAGGTGAACTCCTCGTCGATCTCGTCACCGCGGTAGTAGTCGATGAGCCGGCGGATCTTCGACTGCGTGTTCTGGAGCGCACGCTTGTTCTGGTAGTCCGTCGGGTTCTCGTCCATGTGGTCACGGAGGCGCACGGCCCGCTCGAGGAGGCTCCGGAGGTCCTCGGGGAACTCCGGTTCGGCCTCGTTGTCCTCCAGGATCTCGGTGACCTTCTTGCCGGTCGCGAGTTTGACGTTCGGGACGGGAGTGCCCTGGACGCCTTCGTCGCGCAGTTTCAGGCCGATCTCGCTGGGCGAGTGGCCCTGTTCGGCGAGTTCGACGACGCGATCCTCGATGGCATCGGCGTCGACGTCGCTCCACTCCGGGGGTTCGTCTGCCGCCGGCTTGTCCGAGTCGGACGAGCCACGGCGGCGTGTATGCATTCGTGCCATAGTTGTGTTGGAACTGCACGAACCGCTCGTCGCTACCGGTCGCGAGGCGTATTGGCACCGTCCGGTGCCGAACACGGCCGCAATCCCGAGCCGTGGAAGCCCACGGCGTGTCAGATTTGCGGTCGTGCTGTTCCCGTCCGACGTTGGTCTGCCGACGCGTATAACGGTTACTACTCGCTTCGAACGGTACTGTCCTGGGACCAGCGACGACGGGAGTGGTGGGACCGGGCCGGCTGTCGGCGGACAGCGAACGAACCTGTCAGTACGACGGTTCGGCCACAAATATCATATATGAAAACTGGATAGGTAGGAGTATCCATACGGGAACACGAGACAGGACAATGGGGTCACAAGAGCGGGTCGCTGTGGGCGGTTGTCGGGACAGTACGACCGACACAGCGTCGACGGAGCGTGAGGTATGGTGAGCGAACCACCCGATATCGGGAACCGGGGCCAGAGCAGTCCGCTCGGCGTCATTCTCATCCTCGCGATCGTCGTCAGCGGCACCGCGCTGACAGTCGCACTCGGGGCGGAAGCGTTCGGCTCGACACAGGATCAACTATCGATAGAGCGTGCCGAGAAGTCGATGACGCAACTGGACTCACAGGCGGCGATGGTCGCCCTCGGTAACTCCCAGGTCCAGGAAGTATCACTCGCCGTGTCGTCGGGCGACAGCTATCGCGTCGCGGAGAACACCGGCTGGATGGACGTCACCTACACGAACCTCACCGGTGGGGGATCGACAACGATCATGAACGAGTCGATGGGTGCGATCGTCTACGACAACGACGATCGTGAGATCGCCTATCAGGGCGGGGGAGTCTGGCGATCCGACGGCGAGAGCAACGCCGTGATGGTGTCGCCGCCGGAGTTCCACTACCGGGAGGCGACGCTGACACTCCCGCTAGTGACTGTCTCAGGTGACGAATCGATCGACGGCCGAGCCGTCATCAGCCGCAACACGTCCCAGGCGTACTTCCCTAACGAGTCGGCCAACGGTAACTTCACAAACCCGCTGGAGCGCAGCGAGGTCGAGGTGACCGTCCAGAGCGACTACTACCGAGCCTGGGGGACCTTCTTCGAGCAACGGACGACGGGCAACGTCAGCTACGATCATCCTAACAGCCGCGTGACCGTCGACCTCGTCACGCCGCTACAGGCGAGCGACGTCAACTCGGCGGCCGCGAGCCTGGCCGCCAGCGGGACCTTCGAGGTCAACGGTGCGGCCAAGAGCGTCTGTCGGGCCGACACTTACACTGACAGCTACAACTCCTCGGGGACGAGCGACGACTACTGTAGCCAGACGCCGGACAACAAGGGTGACGTCATCTACGGGAACGATATCGACATCAGCGGCGGGGCCGGTGGTGACAACTTCTACGGCTCGCTGGTCTCGGGCGGAACCGTCAAGGTCGGCAACGGCGGCGGGAAACCCGACGTCGGCGGCGACATCAACTACACGACGGCCTGCCAGCCAAGCATCGCCGACTGCCAGTCCAGAATCACGACGGCGAGCGGGACCGTCAACCAGATCGACGGAATCCAGAAACGCGGCGCGCTCGATTATCTCATCCGGAGTACAGTCGAGGAGGCCGACGACAGCAACGGCAACGGCGGAACGAGTAGTATCTCCGGTGACGCGCTCGATTACGGCGCTGCGAGCCCGTCCGACGAGGTCACTATCGGGCCGGGTAACTACTATCTGGACCGGATCGACGCCTCCGGCAAGGAGATATACTTCGATACGACGAGCGGGAACGTCACGCTCTCGGTAAAGGAGTACATTCACCTCGCCGACAGCGACATCGAGGTGCTGGGCGACGGCGTGGTGTTCATCTACGTCGACGGCGCCGGCCCACACACCGAAGACCTCTCCCTAGACAAGGATTCGGCGATCACCAACGCCGGCGACGACGCGAACCAGTTCCGTATCTTCGGCCCGGCCAACTTCACGGGCCGGATCGGCTCCGGGGGCGGCGGCGGGAGCGACCCCGCCAAGTACGTCGGCGTCATCTACGCGCCGCCGGGCAACGGCGGGACCGGCGACGTGAACCTCGACTTCGGCGAAGTGTACGGCGGGTTGGTCACCGGGACGACGACCATCAACAAAGGATCGATCCACTACGACGAAGCACTCCGGGAGAAACAGACCCTGACTCGCGGCGACGACGTCGTCCGGGTCACGTACCTGCATATCTCGACCAACCGCGTCAACGTCACCGGCTGAACGCAGCGTTTACGGGCCGATTCCAACGTTTTTGCCTCCGTCTCCAGGGGCGACACGAACCGGCGACTGCCGAGTCACCGATCGGGCCTTCCGGCTTACCGCTCGATGTCGAGAGCGATGTCGTAGGCCGGGACGAGGAGCCGTTCCGGCGAAATACCGCTATCGAGAGTACATCTGACGAACGGGTCATCGTTGGCGTCGGTCCCCCGGATGCAGTTGCCGAACCCTTCGGCCTCCAGTGCGGTCTCCCAGTGGTTCCGCCGGGGCGACGTGACGTTGATGTAGACCTCGTCGTAGTCGTCGTCACTGCTGCTGTCGTCCGTCTCGGCGATAGGGACCGCCGTCTCGACCATATCGGCCCGCACCAGCGCCGTCGATCCCCCAACGCTCGTCTTCCCCGGAGACACCGTCGCCACGATCGGGACCAGCACGCGGTCGGACTGGACGACGAGGGGCGGGTCCCGGACGACGAGTCCGCCGTCACGTTGCGTCCGGAACACCGCGCCGCCCTCGTAGACGAGTCGGCGGCCGTCACCGGCCTCGTAGACGAGCGGACGAACCGCACGCGTGACGGTAACATCACCGCTTGGCCCGTCGGTCGCGGTAACGTTGATCGTCACGTTGTCGCCCGTGTACAACTCTACTCCCTGCAGACTGATCTCGGTCGCCCGGCTCGGTGCGCCCCGCTGGTAGATGTCGGCCATGTTCGCCGAGAGGACATCGAAGGCGCGCTCGGCGTTGTTGAGTTGCTCGGCGTCACGAGCGTCCTGAAGCGTCTGGACACCCGAGACGGAGACGAACACGATCGAGGTCAGGATGATCACGAACACCAGCGTGAAGCTCAGCACCTCACTCGCGCCCCGATCAGCCATTGGTCACCTCCAGGTCACCACTGGTGGTGTTCCTGACCGTGACGGTTCCCCCGTCGACGGTCGAGGACGACAGCGACGTCCGGAGATCCACCGGAAGCGAGACCTCGATATCGGGATTGTTCATCGAGAGGATCAGCTGTTCGCTTGCGGAGTCGAGTTCGATGTTGTAGGTCCGACCGGTAAGGCGCTCCGGGAACGTCTGTTCGATCCGCACCGTCGTCGATCCGTCCCCGGCAACGACGAGACGATCCGCCCGCTGGAGGTCGGCGTTGATCTGCTCGCCGATGACACGCAGCTCCGAGCGGACGACCTGCTCCTGCTGGCCCTCGACGAAGCTGGTCCCCGAGAACAACAGTCCCGTCACCAGCAGCGACGCGATCGCGATACTCAACACGTAGTTGAGCGTCGAGGAGACTGCGCGGTCGGTCATGCCGGCTCACCCGGTGCGACCCGGACCTCGGTCTCGTAGGTTATCGACGAGCCGTCGTAGCGGTAGGTGACAGTGACCGCGTAGATCCCGTGCTGAGTGCCGGGCTCGTCCGTCCCGATGCCACTCGTCAGGTTCCCGTTCGTGTACTCGTCCTGGTCGACGACCAGCGAGTAGTTCCCGCTGACGAGGTGGCTGTTGTTGTACTCGATGTCGTACCCGCTACCGACGCCCTCGGCGAACGCAAGCGGCGCACACGGTTCGCCGCCGACGCGACCGCCCGTGAGGTCGATGTCGACGGGGCCGCCAGTCGGGGATGCGGTACAGACGCCCTCGTCACCGCCGACCTCGTTGACGCCGACTGCGACGTCACCGGAGGCCTGTTCGGTGACGTTGACCCGCCAGGTATCCGACCCGTCCGTGACGTTCAGCCGGAACTCGTCGGTCTTCGTCCCGCCGAAGTTGGCACCGCCGGCGGTATTGGCGTCGTATATCCGCATCGTGTACGCCCGGGCGTTGACACCGGTAGCGACAGTCCAGTTGTCCGTCGAAGCCGCGCCCCTGAAGTCCGACCCACCACTGGCGTTGTCGACGATCTGTGTCCCGTGTGTGTATGCCGGCCCCGAGACGGTGACGATTCGTCCGCTAACCGACTGCTGTCTCGTAACTGCCTGGGAGACGTTGTCGACACTCGCGTCGACACTGCTGTTGAGAGCCGACTCTGTGGAGCTGTTGTACGTGTTCGCGTTGGTCACGGCCCGGCCGACCGACTGCTCGACGCTGTGGCGGAGCAGTAACGCGTCGTCGCTCCCGGCTGTCTCCCCACGGCTCGCGAGGTTCTCGGTGAAGATTGCCGCGTTGACCACTAACGCCAGCGCGATAAACGTCACCGCCAGCGCGAACGCCGCGATCAGGATGATCTGGCCGCGGTCCGCGCTCAGATCCGCCACGTGATCACCTCCACGCGGACGACGTTGTAGACGTTCCCACCGGTGTCCTGCATGTAGAAACTCGTCGCGTTGGTCACGCCCGATCCCGGAATCGGTTCCTCGCTGGCCGAGTACAGCGGGTCGTCGTCGGTGATCGTGACGGTCCGACTCGTCATGACGGCGTTGTCGCTCGGAACCCCCTGATCGACCAGCGGTCGTCGGAGCGACTCGCCGTCCGGTTTCTGGAAGACGATCCGGACGTTGTACGAGATGCTCCGGTCGTCGAACGAACGCGAGAGCATCCGCCCGAAGGTCGTGTTCGGCGGGCCGTTGGTGTAGTAGCCGATGTCACTCGTCCCGTGGAACCGCTCCGAGGAGTTGTTCCAGAAGAGGACCGTCGATTTCAGCGCCCCCTCCTCGGCAGCAGCCGACAGGATGCCGTTGGTGACCGACCGCTGCTGGTTCTCGATATGCTGGCTGGACGTACTCGCCGACAGCGGCGTCACTGCAGTCGTCTGGAGCGCGAAGATGATACTGCTCAACAGCAGCAGGCCCGCGACGACCGCCTCCAGCGTGTGTGCTTGTCCGCGCATGTTACCACATCACCACTTCGACGGTGACTGCTTCACCGTGGAGTGAGACGACCCGCGTCGCCGTCACCGAGTCGGCGTTCGTACTCGGCGCCTGGTCGCCGGCGGCGAGCGTCACGTCGTTCGTCCCGGTACAGCCGCTGTCGGTCTCGGCGAGCGCAGCGGCGCTGTCGTCCCAACACAGCCGGTCCGATCCCGGATCGGGGTCGGCCGAGACGTTACCGATGACCGTGACGTTGACGTTCTCCCGGGGAGCGATCCCCACCCGTTCGTTCGTCGTCGAACCGGCGAAATTACAGCCACCCGGTGTCGTGGCGTCGAAGAACGCGACTGCACACTCCCGGTCCCAGACGTTGGGCTCCGACGGCGAGCCCAACAGGCCGAGTGCCAGGTCGTCGGCAACGCGGTTGGCCGTGACTGTCTCCGACGGCGTCCCGTCGGTAAACGTCGTCAGGATTCCTGGAACGAACAGGTAGACGAAGAGAACGATAGCGAGAAAGAGACTGATCCCGACTGCGAAATCGAGCGTCGTCTGTCCACGACTCATCGGAGAACCCAGTGTATTTGACCCTGCTTCATGTTTCAGACCCCGAAGTATGTCCACGACCGGAGATGACCAATCAACTGCCGGGACACTGCAAACGGTTGTAGCGAACAAGAGTCCCCCCTGGTTTAGCTATTCTGGCCGTAGTTTTACAATTGATAATTGAACGGTTCGGGTGCGAGGTTGCGTGTTACTCTCCCTGATACCCCGATCACTTCGATGGGTTTAATTGCCGTGCAAAGATATCCTCGGATGCGAGGGCTCGTAGATCAGGGGTAGATCACTCCCTTGGCATGGGAGAGGCCCCGGGTTCAAATCCCGGCGAGTCCATAATTCCTGTCGCTCGCAAACTCGCGAGCGACGGTATCTTGTCTGTTTGCGACGGGAGTTGAGCCCTGGAAGTCGCAGCGTCGAGCGGCGCGAGACGACCGTCTTCCTCTGGTTCCAATTCCGGCGAGTCCATCTCCTTCGGTCACTCCGTTTTGCAGTCAATAGACTCGCCGAATATCGCAAACACTTCGCGTTTGCTCACGAGAAACCCGGTACATCGGCCGTCGTCAGCGATTCCGGCCGATCGGGAACTTGATCCGCTCGGGTTCGTCGTTGAACGCCCCCAGAATCCGCTCGTACAGTTCGTTTCGGACTCGCTGTCCCCGTTTCGGGTGGACGAGATACCGCAAGCGCAGTTCGACCCAGGACTCCTCTTGCACCACGTTGACAGTCGGCCGGTCACGTACTTCCAGTTCCACGGGCGTCTCGGCCAGTCGCTCGCGGTAGCGCTGGATTCGTGCGGCCATTTCGTCGCCCAAGAACTCGTCGGCTTCCCGCTGCATCGTCGCGGTCGCGTAGTCCAGTTCCGTCTCGTAGGCTACCTGGATCGTGAGTTCGTTCCAGATGTAGGGGAACTCCTCGCGGGTGTAGTTTTTGACGTGCGAAGAAAGGACCACGCTGTTTGGCAGCGTGATGATCCGGCCGGAAGGCTGGTTCGAGGAGACGAGTTCGCCGTTGATCTCCCAGAGTGTCGTCACCAGGAACGACACCTCGACGACGTCGCCTTTCGAGGACTCGATGGCGACACGGTCCCCGACCTGGTAGGGTCGCTTGGTCATGATGTACAGCCAGCCGATCAGCGAGAACAGGGGTTGCTGAAGCGCGAACGTCACCGCGAACCCGACGACGCCGAGCGAGAACAGCAGGCCCAACCACTGCTCGGTGACGACGCCGAGTGCCGCGACGACGCCGGCGATCCCGAACGCGAGTCGAAAGACGTTCTTCGCGTCGTGGCGCCGGCGCTTGTCCGGTGTATGGCGATCGAAAGCCGTCAACACCAGCCGATAGCAGCCGTAGGCGGCGAACACGACGGCCAGTATCGAGAGGCTCCTCACGAGGACGAACGAGACGGCGATCCCCTCGACGGCGCCTCCGACTCCGAACCGCTGGACGGCGGCGATACCGGCACTACAACACAGCGCGAGGGCGAGCGACAGATACCCGAGTGGGCGACTCACATCAGAGTCCTCGTGAGGCCCGTACAAAACGATGGGGCACGACTGCGGAACTGGCTGTCCGACAAGCAGCGTCGCCGATACGTCCGTGCTGTCGTCCCGTCTCGTGCTCCCGAGCGGTTCGAAGGTGCGCAGTTCCGACGGATTCATACCCGTGCTGGCGCATCTATCGGCAGTGTCTCTGACCCTCCTCCACTACTCCGATATCGAGACGGCACTCGACGATCCCGAGCGATGCGCCCGCCTGGCCGGCGCGATCGACGAACGCCGCGGTGCCGACACCGTCGTCGTCGGTACCGGGGACAACACCGCGCCGGGGGCGCTCCCGCTTGCGACCGACGGCCGGATCGCACTGGAGTTCTTCGAGGCGGTCGAGCCCGACGTCGACACCTTCGGGAACCACGACTTCGATTTCGGCGTCGAGACGGCCCGCGAACTGGCCGGATCGGCACCACAGACCTGGCTCTGTGCGAACGCGACTCTCGACGGCGAGCGCTTCGCCGCCGCCGAGACAATCCCACACACGGTTGTCGAGACCGAACACTACCGCATCGGCGTCGTCGGGGTCGCTCATCCCGAGACCGACGAGATCAATCCCGCCGCCGACTCCGTCGACTTCCATGATCCGGTCCCCGCCGTCCGGGAGTCGGCCGCTACGCTCCGCGAGCGCGATGTGGACTTCGTCGTCGTCGCCTCCCACTGTGGCGAAGGGGACAGCCGCATCGCCCGCGAGACCGACGTGGACGCTGTGCTGGGCGGGCACGTCCACGACGTCCACGTCGAGACGGTCGCCGACACCGTCGTCGTGCGGCCGGGTCGTGCTGCACGGTACGTCGCCGTGGTCCAGTTGGGAACGGGTACCGACGTGACCGTCCACGAGATCGGTGACGACCACCGCCACGACGGGCTCGCGGCGACGCTCGCGGACCGACTCGCGACGACCGGTCTGGACGAGGTGGTCGCGACCGTCGCCGAACCGATCGAACTGACCGAGGAGGCCGTCACGGTCGCCGAAAGCCGGGCGGGGAACTTCGTCACCGACGCGCTCCGCTGGCGTGCCGGGGCCGACGTCGCTATCAGCCCGACCGGCGCGCTCAGGTCGGGCGACCCGCTCGCCGGGGCGGTGACCGTCGCGGACCTGATCGGACTCGCCCCGTACCGGGACGATCTGACGCTGGTCGAACTCTCCGGGGAACGGCTGCGTTCGGCGCTGGCGGCGGTCCCGGTCGGTGCACACAACGACGCGTTCCCGCGGCGGTTCTGCAGCCACCTCAGCGGCGCTCGTATCGTCTTCGACGACGAGGCCGACGAACTCCGGTCAGCGACCGTCGACGGCGAACCGGTCGACCCCGAGGCGACCTACACGCTCGCCGTCGCGGAGTACCTCGTCGAGACCGACCACGTCGTCGGCGTCTTCGGACCCGACGACGTCGTCGAGCGCTGTGGGGTCGCACACGACGCGATCGTCGAGTACGCCCGCGAGGGCGGGATCGATCCCGACATCGGCGACCGGATCGAACGGCCGACCCTCGACCGCTGAGAAGCGCCGTCGCTAGCTTCACTCCACATTCCGGGCCGTCGCGACAGTCTACGCGTCCCAGTACTCGGGTTCGTTGCCCTCGCGCCACTTGATCGAACAGCCACGGGAGGGCCGTTCGGAGGCGGTGATCTCCCCGCCGGCGAGCAGCGTCTCGACGTGGCCGGCCATCTCGCGCTCGGTCGGTTCGTCGTCGGGGTTCGTCGCGTCGTCCAGCCGGCCGTGGTAGGCCAGTCGAAAGGTGCCGTCGTCGGTGTCGAACAGGAACGGGTCGGGCGTACACCGGGCACCGTAGGCCGCCGCGACAGTCTGGTCCTCGTCGAAGAGGTACGCGTCGTAGTCGATCGTCCCGTCCTCGACCAGGTCCTGCATCCGCTCGAAGGAGTCCTCGGGGTACTGTTCTGGGTCGTTGGAGTTGATCCCCACGACCGCGAGGTCGTCGTACGCCGCGGCCAGGCGGTTGAGTTCGTCGAACTTCGCTTTCGCGTACGGGCAGTGGTTACAGGTGAACACGACCAGCAGCGCCTCGCGATCGGCGAAGTCGGCAAGCGACCGGGACTCGCCGTCCGTGTCGAGCAGTTCGAAGTCCGGTGCGGCGTCGCCGTGCTGGAGTACGTCCGAGTCGGAATCGAGTTCGACCATGGTGGGTCCGGCTACGGGCGTCGGTATCAAAAACCGCGTGGCTCCGGAGTCGCTGGGTTCCGGTACCACGCCGGGGTGGGGCCGACCAGAGCCACCGGCGGTCAGGCCGGCACCAGCCTGCCGAGTCCGGTCGACACGAACCCGACGATCAGCCGCGACTGTGAGTTCGGGACCGCGGGGTCGTCACTGGCCGGCCAGCAGTGAAACCCGTCGCCGTTCACCCCGCTCTCAGTCCCCGGTCTGGAGGTGCTTGACGACGGCGTCGTCGAATGCGCTCGCCGCCTGGTACACCTCGCTGTCGATGTCGACCGCGAACGTCGCCTCTTCGCCCTCCGGGTCGTCTTTTGTCAGGAGGCCGATGTCGACGATATCCTCCAGGGTCCCGTCGAGGTACAGCGTCTTCAACGGGACGCCGGCGGCGTCACTCAGTTCGGTCTTGGTGTACGCTTCCTCTGGGTCCAGTCGGAGCGCGGCGTCGATGACCGCTGCTGACTCGTCGTGGCGCGCAACGTGTGCCCACCCGGAATCGGTATCAGGGCGCTGGGTGCCCTTGTCGTACATCGTCGGTTTCGATGGACGCCACCGTAGTAAAGCCTCCGTCATCCTCGCGGCTGTGGGCGAGACGCCGTGCCTGACAGGCATTCACACGACGGAGCAAGGTTTTTGTCCGCCACCGCCCGCCGTCTCTGTATGAGTAGCCGCCGAGAGATTCTCGAACTCCTCCGGGAGAACGCCCGGTACACCACCGAAGACATCGCACACATGACCGGCCAGTCGGCCGACGAGATCGAGTCGGCCATCGAGGAACTAGAGGAGGCCGGCGTCATCCGTGGCTACCAGGCCGTCGTCGACTGGGAGGCGGTCGAGACCGAGGAGGAACGGGTCCGCGCGACCGTCGAACTCAACGTCACCCTCGACCGGGAGACCAGTTACGCCGACATCGCCGATCGGATCGCCAAGTTCCCCGAGGTGACCTCGCTGCGGCTGATCAGCGGCGACTACGACTTCGATCTGGAGGTCGAAGGCGACTCGATGCGTGAAGTATCACACTTCATCAGCAACAAGATCGCCCCCATCCCGGAAATCACCCAGACGGTCACCCACTACGTGATGGACTCCTACAAGGAGCGAGGGGTGCGCTTCGACGACCGGGACGACGACGATCGACTCTCGGTCTCGCCATGACCTTCGAGCCGTCCGCCCGCGTCGAGTCGGTGCCGCCGTCGGGAATCCGGCGGTTCTTCGAGTTGGCCGAGGAGATGGACGACATCATCTCGCTGGGGGTCGGTGAACCCGACTTCTCGGCGCCCTGGGCGGCCCGTGAGGCGGCGATCGCCTCGCTCGAACAGGGGAAAACGTCCTACACGGCAAACCGCGGCAAGCGTGAACTCCGCGAGCGGATCGCCGACTACGAGGCGGCCGAACACGCGCTCACCTACGACTCCGACGAGGAGATCCTGGTGACCGCCGGTGCCAGCGAAGGGATCGATCTGGCGTTCCGAGCGTTGCTGGACCCGGGAGACGCCGTCGCGGTCGCACAACCCTGTTACGTCTCCTACGTCCCGGGAGTGACCTTCGCCGGCGGCGAGGTCATCGATGTCCCGACACGCGTCGAAGACGAATTCAAACTCACTCGCGAGGTGCTCGAAGCCTCGGGTGCGGCCGACGCGGAGGCGCTCATCTACTGCTACCCGAACAACCCCACCGGGGCGACGATGACCGGCGACGAACTGCGGGAGGTCGCGGCGTTCTGTCGCGAACACGACCTACTGGTCTTCGCCGACGAGATCTACGCCGATCTCACCTACGAACACGACCACACCTCCATCGCGACGCTGCCGGGGATGCGCGAGCGGACGGTCGTGTTCAACGGCTTCTCGAAAGCGTTCGCGATGACCGGCTTCCGACTGGGGTACGCGATGGCGCCGCCCGAGGCGATCACGGCGATGAACCGCATCCACCAGTACACGATGCTGTCGGCGCCGACGACGGCACAACACGCAGCGATCGAGGCCCTGGACAACTGCCGGGCGGAGGTCACCGAGATGGCCACGCAGTACAACCGCCGCCGGAAGTTCATCCTCTCACGGTTCGCGGAGATGGAGCTGGACTGTTTCCCTGCGGCGGGCGCGTTCTACGCGTTCCCCGAGTGTCCGTGGGACGACGCCGAGGCGTTCGCCGAGGCGCTGCTCGAAGCCCAGGGTGTCGCGGTCGTCCCGGGTACTGCCTTCGGCGCTGGTGCCGAGGGCCACCTGCGGGTGTCGTACGCGACCGGCATGGCGGACCTGAAGACGGCGATGGACCGGATCGAAGCGTTCCTCGACTGAGCGCGGCGCGTGGCCCAGCCACAGGTTGCCGCTACCCTTCTAATTATCAGTAATAAAATTCGACCCGAAAGCTTCAGTACAGATGGTACTGTAGCGTTGCTACATCATGTCAGGGAGTGTCGGCCTCCGGGACGACCAGCCAGTCGTGGCACAGACCGGTGCCGGAAAGTTTTTTCACCTCCACGAAGGGATGAATTACAATGGCAATTGAGGACACAGATGGGGCAGTCGACAACATGGGGGATGTCGACAGTCGGGATGCTGCCGTGGGTGAGTACACGTGGGACGATTTCAGACAGGAATACCACGGCGGCGGACGCTTCGACCGAAGCGAGTATCTCGGATTCGAGCCGCGGTATCTCGAACAGTTGATCGAGGACGGGGGCGCCGTCGCGAAGACGATCAGGGAACCGCTAGACGCCTCCCTCGATCCCGACGTGACGCCGGTCGCGAAAGACCGGTACAGTTGGGAACATTTCAAGCGCGAATACCACTACAAGGGCGGCGAACCGCCGGCGAACACGGCCAACGCGGAGCCGTTCGACGGCGAACAGTATCTCGGATTCGCCCCCGACGACACCGAGGACCGTGTCGATGAGGCCGGGCGTATCGGGACGGCCCTGGCCGACTACGTCGACGAACACACCGTCGACGTCAACGAAGAACTGGACGAGGACGAGTTCTTCTCGACTCGGGAGGGGTATACGACCGTCGTCAACCGATACGATCTGGAAAAGTCCGTCCCGGAGAACAAGAAGTCACACTTCCGCGAGATCGAGCGCTACTGGGTGAACAAACCCTACGCGTGTGTTATCATCTTCCACTCCCGGAAGGAAAACGAGAAGAAGTACTACGTCGTCGAACCACATCTCAACCCGATCGAAAACGACCTCAAGGAGTTCCTCTCGCGGAAGCTCAAGACAGCGATCAAATACTCCGAGGACGACGTCATCGTCCAGGGATCGACCGAGGACCGGGCACAGGTCATCCAGCGCGAAGCGGAGGATCTGCTCTCCCGGTACGACCTCTACGACGGCACTGTCTCCAGTGGGACCGGTGAAGGCGGTGGGATGTTCGACCAGTTCAAGGCGATGCTCGGGATGGGTCCCGACACCGAGCAGACCAGCGGTCAACTCACCGGGCTGTCGACGCGTCCGGAGCCGAAGATCCTCGAAGACGACCCGGCGACACTCAACGAGTACCAGGTCGAGAAACTGCTGTACGAACTCAAGCGGAACTTCGTGGGCTACGCACGCATCGACCCGATCAAACACGACATCAACGTCGAGGACATCTCCTGTGACGGCTACAACTCGCGTGTGTTCGCCTACCACACCGACTACGAGCAGATCATCTCCAACGTCGAACACGGCGAGCAGGAACTGGACGACTTCGTCGTCAAACTCGCCCAGCGGTCGGGGAAGGGTATCTCGAAACGCCAGCCCCAGGTCGACGCGACCCTCCCGGACGGCTCACGTGCTCAGTTGACCCTGGGACGGGAGGTCTCGGACCACGGGACCAACTACACCATCCGTCAGTTCAAGGACGTCCCGTTCACGCCGATCGATCTGATCAACTGGAACACGTTCAGTCTGGACGAGATGGCGTTCCTCTGGCTCTGTATCGAGAACCACAAGTCGCTCATCTTCGCCGGGGGTACTGCCTCGGGGAAGACGACGAGCCTGAACGCCGTCTCGCTGTTCATCCCCTCGAACTCCAAGATCGTCTCTATCGAGGACACCCGCGAGGTCGAACTCCCCCAGCGCAACTGGGTCGCAAGCGTCACCCGACCGTCGTTCGGCCAGGACGACACCGGCGACGTCGACGAGTTCGACCTGCTGGAGGCCGCGCTCCGCCAACGGCCCGACTACATCGTCATGGGTGAGATCCGTGGTGAAGAGGGTCGAACCCTCTTCCAGGTCATGTCGACTGGTCACACCACCTACACCACCTTCCACGCAGACTCAGTCGGCGAGGTCATCAAGCGGTTCACGACCGAACCGATCAACGTCTCGAAGACGCTGTTTACGGCGCTGGATCTGGTCTCGATCCAGACCCAGACCCGTGTCGACGGCAACAAGGTCCGACGGAACAAGTCCCTGACCGAGATCAACGAGTACTCCGCGGAGAACGACGAGATCAACGTCCGGGACGTCTACGAGTGGCGCGCCGAGACCGACGAGTACATCCAGATGGGCAACTCCAACACCCTCGAAGAGGTCAAGTTCGATCGCGGGTGGACCCAGGAGAAACTCGACGAGGAACTGTTCAAGCGCAAGGTCGTCCTGGCGTATCTCATCGAGCAGGGACTGAACACCTACACGGAGGTCGCTGCGACCATCCAAGCGTTCATCAACGATCCGGATACGATCCTCACGCTCATCGCGAACGGGCAACTCGAACTCTCGCTTGAGGACCTCCGGGAGATGGAGTCGGTGCAGATCGATATCGATCCGGAGAAAGAGGAGATGGTTCCGCGACCGGAGGCGCCCGAGGAGATGCTCGAAGAGAGCAAGAACATCCTCGACAACGCACAGCCGCTGTTCGATCAGTTCATGAGCCGCGAGACGCCCGATATCGTTTCGGCGCTGATGGACGGCGACACCCTCCAGGAGGAAGAAGAGGAAGAGGAAGACGAGGTCGACTTCGGCCAGTTCGTTCCCAAAGCTGGCGCGGAGGCTGACGACGGATGAGTCTCGATACCCGGGGGCAACAACAGCTAAGTGACAGCGGGACGCTGGGGGACACCTTCTACCCGGCCTACCAGATGCTGTTCGACGAGGATAGTGACTTCGTCGGCAGCGTCGAGAAGAAACTCTCCCAGGCCCGGATGGCGGACAACGTCGAGATGTTCCTCGCCCGGGCACTCGCCGTCGGTATCATCTCCGGTATCGCGTTGTGGCTGCTCGGGACCTTTCTGGGCGTCGTCCTAGTCGAGTTCTTCTCGCTGACCGGCGAGGAACTGGAACTGCTCGGGATCGCCGTCTCCGACTCGGTGGCGGGAGTCATCAACATGCTGAAGATCCCGCTGTTGATCCTGATTACGGGGTTGGTGTTCGGAGCGATCGGGTTCGCCATCGGCTTTGGATCGCTCGTCTCGATCCCGTATTTCAGGGCCAACGCCCGCGAGCGTGAGATCAACGTTCTGCTGTCCGATGCCGTCTCTTTTATGTACGCGCTCTCCGTGGGCGGACTGAACCAACTGGAGATCCTCCAGGCGATGGCACAGGCCGACGACACGTACGGTGAAGTCGCCCTCGAGTTCCAATCGCTCGTCCTGGAGACCGAATACTTCGACACCGACTACCGGACGGCCGTCCGGAACCAGGCCCTAGAGACCCCGTCCGACGAACTCTCACAGTTCCTCACCGACATGCTCTCGATCATCAACTCCGGTGGGGACATGACCTCGTTCCTCGAAGACCAGAAGGAGAAACACATGCGGACCGCCCGCCAGGAACAGGAGAAGATGCTGGAGACCTTAGAGCTGTTCGGCGAGATGTACATGACCCTTTCGCTGTTCCCGCTCTTGCTCATCATCATCCTCGTCATCATGTCGATGATGGGTAACGCCCAGCAGATGCTCATCTACGGGACAGTGTACGTCCTGATCCCGTTGGTCGGCGTCGGCTTCCTCGTCCTCACGTCGACGGTCACCCAGGACTCGATCGGTGACGGCTACCTGCGGCCCAACTCCGGCGAGGAGGACATCGTCGTCGACGAGGGTGTCGGCGTGTTCAACCTCGGCCTCGTCGAGCGGTACACCGGTGAGTTCAGCGTCTTCGATCGGATCAAGAGCCGGGAAGGAACCTACGAACTGGTCGGTATCCTCGCGGAGCCACACTACTTCTTCCGTGACCACCCGCTGTTGGTGCTCGGGCTGACGATCCCGGTCTC
The DNA here is from genome assembly GCF_035666295.1 of Haloarcula montana. Classification (NCBI taxonomy): domain Archaea; kingdom Methanobacteriati; phylum Methanobacteriota; class Halobacteria; order Halobacteriales; family Haloarculaceae; genus Haloarcula; species Haloarcula montana. Next base: position 2,201,999 of record NZ_CP142027.1, on the reverse strand, counting down.
GATCGTCGCGGTGGTCGCCGCCGTCCTCCTCGGGTTCGCCCCGCTTCAACTGGAGGGTCCCGGCGGGTTCATCCAGAACCCGGTCCGATCGACGTTCTTCTGGGTGTACATGCCGATGTACATCAACTTCCTTCCGTTGACGATCTTCTACGAATGGAACCAACGTTCGCGAAACGCCATCGTCAACAATCTCTCGGAGAACCTGCGGAAACTCGCCTCGGCAAACGATACGGGGATGACGCTCCTGGAATCGATCAAGGTCGTCTCCGAAACCTCCTCGGGCAAGCTCTCCGAGGAGTTCGAGACGATCCACGCGAAAGTCAACTACGGAACCAGTCTGAAACAGTCACTCAGGGAGTTCAACAACAAGTACCACGTCCCACGGCTGGCCCGGACAGTGAAACTGATCGCAGAGGCACAGGAAGCCTCCAGTCAGATTCAGGACGTCCTGTCAACGGCCGCACAGGCCTCCGAGAACCAGGACGACATCGATCGGGACCGAAAGTCCCGAACGCGGATGCAAGTTGTCATTATCCTTATGACCTATCTCACGCTGCTTGGGGTGATGGCCCTGCTGAAGACGCAGTTCCTCGATGTGATGTCGGGGCTGGCGACGCAGGCATCCGGATCGAGCAGCTCAGGCGCCGGTGGCGGGCAGTTCGGCGGGAACGTCGATACGGAGGCACTGTCAATGCTGTTCTTCCACGCGGTGACGCTCCAGGCGATCCTGTCGTCGTTCATCGCCGGATATATACGTGAGGTGAAAATAGCAGCAGGTGTCAAGTTCGCGGTCGTCCTGCAGACGATCGCACTCGCGGTGTGGATCGCGGTGGGATGATATCTGTTCGGGTGGTTGTATGAACGATAGGGGACAAACGCCACAGGACTTCGCTGTCGGAACGAGCATCTTGCTCCTCACGATCATCGGGACCTTCGTGTTCATTCAGGGCGGTGGGCTCTCAGTGTACGAAGACCCCGTGACAGCGATCGAACAGCCACAGGCCGACAGGGTCGCGTCGTACATCGTCGAGAACTACAGCGTCAGTGACAATCGGAATACGCTCCGCTACGACGAGCCGGGCGGGATCGACAGACTCCCGTCGGACCTCGGGGACCTCTCTTCACACGCGGGGGTCAACGTCTCGTCGGACAGACGGACGGATCCGACACTCAGCGTGAGCATCGTAAACAACTCGACGTTACGGTCCGGAGAGCTCCGTCCGCACACCGGGGCAACTGATCTCGCATGGGGGGCAGAGTACGACAACCAGACCGCCTCGATTGCGACGCGGGTTATCAGCCTCAACAACGACACCAATAACGTCTGTGACCCGATCTGTTGGTTGGTGGTACGCGCATGGTGAGCGGCCCCCGCGGCCAGGCGTACACGCTCGAAGGCGTCTTGGCGGCGATCCTCGTGATCTCCGCGACGGTGTTCGGGATCACCTCCATCGACACGCGTGCGTGGGAAGACGGAACCAGAGAGGAAACCCGTCGACTCGAAGCCCGGGCCGACGACCTATTGACTGTCAGCAAGAACACGGGCGCACTGGAAAACGCCGTGCTCTGCTACAATTCGGGCCGATCGCGCATCAACGGCAACAATTCGAGCAACCCGGCGGAGTTCGAGGAGATGCTCAACCTGACCTTCGACTCCCGGGGGAACCAGTACAACATCTACTTCAACTACCTCAACGAGACCGGTGAGGAACGCGTCACGGAACTCGTCTCCGAGAACACGCCCGCGAGTGCGAACCGCCCGTCGACAGGCGCCGCTACCGTGACACGGACCGTCGCGATAACCGACGACATGCGGGTCCGCACGAACAATGCGTCGGAATCGAACGCCTGCGGGAACGAGGGACCGAGCGTGGAATCGATATCGAGTTTCTACATCCCCGATGCCGACGACAGGACACAACTGTACAATCTGGTGGAGGTGCGACTGATCGTATGGTGAGCGCTGCCGACACTCGGGGCCAACTGTTGCTCGTCGGCGGGATCGCGATCGCCATCGTGTTCCTGCTGTCGATCATCCTCACCAACAGCCTCGTCGTGACATCCTACACGGCGACCCCCGAGAGCGCCGACCGGATCGAAGAAGTCGAGGACCGCGAGACGGCCGTCCAGCAAGACCTCACGACTATCGCTACGGCAGTCCGCAGCAACACGACGTTCTCGAACTACAACTCCTCGCTCAACGCATCGCTGCGGAACTACACGCGGTATCGAACGCGGGTCAGCGGCTCACAGTCGGGTGTCTATATTAACGCGACGTTGAACAGGACGGCGTCGGAAGGGAACTTCACGAGCCAAACTGGTTCGAGTCCAACAAATTTCAAATCACCGGGTGGAAACGATAACGACTGGACTCTAGCCGATGGTGCAGATCGGGTGCTACTGTTCAACGTCACACTGTCTAATATTCCTAGTGCAGGAGTGCCGTTCAGTATCCGAGTAACTGGTGCAACCGGAAGTACTTGGACACTCGAAGCCTCTCGATCACCTCCTGGCAACGACATTCAGGTCGATACTAGTGTCACGAGTGATGTTTGCCCCTCTGGGACGAGCGATCCGGAATTGAACCTGACTGCGGGAACCTGCGAGGGCGGTGGCGACAATGAGACGTTCACGTCGTTTGTTGATACACTGAACGAACCCTACACTATCGAATTTAGGAATGCGCAAAAAGTCAATGGCGGTAAATATTGGCTAGCCTCTACCGGTGAATTCCCGAGTAGTTACTACGACCCAAGCGATTACTCCACATTCCCTATAGTCCCTGCCGTCGATCTCACCTACACCGGCCCACAGACCGGCTACAACCGCACCATCATGCTGGAGAACAGCACATGATTGGGTCGTTGTTCGCTGACACGCGCGGTGTCTCGCCGGCGGTCACACAGGCGTTGACCATCGGCATCTCGACGATCCTGATCACCGGTCTGCTGATCGCCGGTGGCTCGCTGATCGAGGGACAGACCGAAAACGTCGCCCGCGAGGGCCTGATCGACATCGGTTCGGGTGTCGCAACCGATCTGGTCCGACTCGACCAGTTCAACACGTCGACGCTGAACTCCGACATCGAGTTCCGGTCACGCTATCCCGAGCGAGTCGCCGGCGAGCAGTACCGAATCTCGCTCGTTCCGACGAGCAGCCAGACCAGAATCTACGTCAACTCGACCGTGGAAGATTACTCGACGGTCGTTCGGTTCGAGAACCAGAGCCGTATCTGTTCGGGGACCGCCGACGGCGGCGCGGTCACGGTCCGGTTCAACACGTCGAGTAGCGCACAGTGCATGGAGATCAGAGACTGATGATATCGAGATACGCTCCCGATGGGACCGGTCGCGCAGTGTCGGATCTAGTCGCGTTCACACTCGTCTTTAGCATCATCATCAGCTCGATCGGCTTTCTCACAGTCGGCGGGTTCACGGCGCTCGAAGGCGTCAGAGACGGCGCCGAAACGAACACTGCGGAAGCGACGATGGTCGGCTACGCGGAGACGCTGTCCGACCACAGAAACGAGCGTGCGCCACGGCGTGAGACGACGATCAAACTCCAGGGCCATTCACTCGCCCGGCAGCCGTCATCCTTCGTCGTCAACGTATCGGCCGTCCCAGGAAACGAGACACTCTCGACAGGGGCATTCGTCAGGACGACCAGTAGCGACACGGAGTTAGTGTACACAAGCGGTGCGGTGTTCCGTGTCGAAGACAACGGTGGCGTCCGGATCGTTCGCGCGCCACCGTTCCGTTGTGATGCCAACGGCGCTCATCTGTCGTTCGTACAGGTGACCGGCGATCTCAACCAGTCCTCCTCCGGTCGGGTGACACTCCGGAGTCAACTCCAGGACCGATCGCTGTACTTCCCGAATCAGACGTCCGCATCCGCTGCGACAGACAACGGGACTGTCAGCGTCAACGTCAGCGGGACTGAGTACACGGACGCATGGAAACGGACGTTCGAGCGCGATCTCGGCTGGACCGCTGTCACTGGAACCGATGAGACGTACAAATGTTCGGGAATCGAACAGGCCGTCGTCGAGAACACGTCGATCGATATCCAAGCGATCTCCTGATCGCCACACGGGACATGGTTAGAGCCGGGCACGGATTTCGATGACCCAGTCGACTTATAACTGCAGTCGCTTCGTATCGAGTAAGCGACGGTCGGTCCAATACGATCCATCAGTCGATCGGTGATGCTTCTACTCCAGCCGTCAATTCGCTGCTTCGAGCGACGACGCCCAGAACGAAGTTCTTGCTCGCGGTGGATCATCCCCGACACCGGTAGCGGAGCACATCTGTCGAACGCTGTATGGGAAAGAGCGGGGCTGTGCTTGCTATCGGTGTCCGACTCAGTATGCTATTCGACGAATAGCAGTCCAAAACTACGCGAAACAACGAACGACGGATGACTACGGTGCGGTCACGTTGATGACTTCGGAATCGACGTTGACCGGCGAGTCCTCACGCGTACTGACGCCATCGGGGACTTTCTGGAGGAACAAGTCACCACGCACAGTGGTGTTCTCGCCACTCTCTGCGCTCTGTGTGTCGTTGTAGACGCGTATCTCGTAGTCGTAGGTGTTCCCTGTCGAGAGTGAACTGACGTCGAAGCCGTATTGTGTCGGCTGGGTCGCACCGGTGTACACCGTCTCGGTCTTCGAACTGTCGACGACCGTCGTCCCATCGTCCTTCGAGATCCGGAGACGGACCTCTCGCTCGTCGGAGACCTGACCGACGTTTTCGACACCGACGTTCATCCGCGAGATGCGCCCGCGGCGGACGATCTGCGTTCCGGGCGTGTAATCTTTCGTCCCGATGTTGATGTTTGCCGGTTCGACATCCGACTGGCCGAGCTCGATGGACTGGTTCCCGCTCGTCGTGTTGGGCGTCGTCACGTAGTAGCTGTAGTTCCCTTCACGGCCCGGAGTTGCAGTGATCTCGAAGGTGAGTCCTGTGCTGGTGCCTGCCGAGATCGTCCTCGTCTTCGTCACGGAGTAGCTGGTTCCGGTGTCGGTGTTCTCGTAGACCAACGTCAGATCCATGTTGGTCCCGTCTCTGGAACCGATGTTGTCGATCTGTGTGCTGATAACCGGGTTACTGTCGTCGATATCGTTGGTGCCGTTGTTGATTTCGGCGACTGCTTGCCCTTCCATCTTTGTCACCTGATAGTACGGGCCGCCGGCGCTCCCGATCCGTAGCTGCTGGGCCTGCGAATCGTCGGTCACTCCGTCGCTTCCCCGTGCCTCCACGTCCCAGTTGTACGTCCCGGGGCCGTAGCTCGCCGTCGGCAGGGTGATCGTAATATCCGTCTCTTCACCGGGATCGAGTACGCCCGTGGTTTCCGGACTCTGTGGTGAACCGTCAAACGCCGGATGGATACTCGCCTGTCCGGCCTTCTCACCGGTGTTGTTGATCGTTACGTCGACGCTGGTGTCTCCCGAACCGCTGCTGACCCGTGCCGGTGCGTCCACGTCGGTGATGTTGAACGTCGCAGGCTGGACGTTCTCACGCTCGGTACTTACGATCTTCAGCGACACGACGGCGTCGTTGTAGTCCGGGTCGTTCGGTTGATCAGCGTTTTCGGGCAGCGCGTTCCGTTCCGATAGCTCGTACATGAAGATGTACTGATCTTCGGCGAGCTGGAGGTTCCCGTTTTCGTCGATGCTTGCATTGACCGTATCGAGCATGTCGTCCAGGCCGAGTTGGAACGCACTCGCTTGTCCGAGTGCTGGCGGTTTGTCGCCGTTACCCAGGATAATGACGTTGCTCGAACTCTTCGTGTTCGTGATATCGATCCGTTCTCCTCCCCAGTCGGAACAGGTGTACGCGTCCAGTTCGTATTCGGTCCCTTGGAAGGTCCGATAGTGATTGTATCCGTCGTCTCGATAGTCCCGACAATAGTATGACGTTCCCCAGACGGAGAGCTTCGACCCGGCAGTGACGTTCATCTCTTTGACGTACGGATTATCGATGGTCTCCCGATACATCCGCTGTTCTGCATGCGGGTGGTTGATATTGCCACCGTATTCGTCGGTCCAGAGCGGGGAAATATCTGTAGTCGTCTCGTTCTCGACGTATGTCCGGACTGTTGTCGGCGCAGCGATCTCGTATCTGCCGTAGTAGCCCGTACCGTTGCCCTCAAGTTCCGAACCGCCGGCGACGATCTCGATTCGCGCGTCTTTCGTAAATTCGAGGAACTCGCTTCCGTCGCTGTCTTCACCTTCTTCGACACCGGACCCTTCCGCTCTGACCTCCAGAATCTGGCTCAACGATCCGTTCTCGGTCTCGGCTTCGATCGTGTTCTGGCCCATGTCGAAATCAACCGAGTTGTTCTCGACAGTCGTCGTGAACGTCTTTGTCTTCTCCTGGCCGGGGTTCAGCGTCACGTCCCACTCTTCGAGGTCGGTGTTCGTCTCCTCATTTTCGAGGTCAAGGGTCTGCTCGTCGGTGGTTCCGCCGCTGTTCGTTACGGTGACGCCGATCGTGACATCGTTGGTCACTCTGACGCTGCTGGGATCGATCTCCAAGCGGTTGATGACGAAATTCGGCGCCGCGTTCCCGGCTTTGACGTAGAACGTGCTGCGCTGGGTCTGGTTCGGCGTCGTCAGGGTCACGCTGTAGGTGCCGGTGTTCGAGAACGTATGCGTGACCGATCGGGTCGCCGTATCGGTGTTTGCCAGCGTCTCGGTGCTGTTGGTGCTGGCGACGACTGTCCCGGTGTCCTCGTTCTTGACCGTCGCGTTGACGTAGCCGGTCATCGTCTGGTTGCCGACGTTCTCGACAGTCGCCGAGAACGTCTCCGTATCGCCCCGCGTGGGCGTGTTGTAGTTCAGGCTGTTGATCTCAAAGCGACCGGGGGGTCCGACGACGAACGGGACCTGCATCGAGTCACTGCCGACGGTGAAATTCAGTTGATGCTTCCCCTCGCGATTGATCGGCAGGGCGTCGCTGATATCCTGGCTGACGTTCTCGCCGGGATGGACCGTCGCACTCCAGGTGGTGTTGGGTTGGCCGGTGACGTTGAGTCCGATCGCCGCCGTCTTGGTCATGCCGCCAGTGTTGTTGACCCAGACGTGGCCGTCAGTCGTGTTGCCGACAGTCGTCCCGGTCGAGATATTCTCCGCGGAGAACCCGACGTTCGGGGTGGCCGATGGACTGTTGAACTGGACTTTCGTCGTCGAGTTATCGTCGGCCGCGACCGTGACGTTACGCGGCCTCGGGGGGCTCCCGGAGACGATATCACTGTCGTCGAGCGTGAAGGTGACCGTCTTGCTGGCCTTTCCTGCGAGGGTCAGATCCTTTGTAGTATCGACCGTTCCGTTGTTATAGACGAAGCTGACCTCTTTCGTTGCGCTTAGCCCCCCCGCGTTCCTGATTTTCGCACTGACTTCGTAGTCTGAGCCCGGTCCCGGTGTCACAGTGACGTTTTTCGCCCGGAATTCGGGGTCGGACACGTCACCAAGCTGGAACGTGATCGTAACGTTGTCGTGGGGTTCGGCGGGCATTCCGCCTTCGACGCTCACGTTCACGCGCTTGTCGTCGTAGTTGCTCCTAGCCCAGTCCGCCCATGCGCGTGCGAACGTGCTGTTGCTGATTCTCAGCGATGCGTTGTCGACCGTCGTCGGCGAGCAAGCGCCGCTGCCGTACAACTCGCGGCTGATGTTACGTTGCTCGTTGACTTCCTGCGTAACATTCGAAGTCGCTTTCAGCGTTCCGCTGGAGGTGAGGTCCCCGGTGACGTTCGTAAACGAAACTGAGAGCGAGCCGTTGTCGTAGTTCAGGTCCGGCGGCGCACTCATCACCGCACCAGCTTCGGTCATCTTCCAGACACCACCCGCCTCGTAAGCAGTGACAGTGTCTTTCCCGTCGTGTCTGATCGTTCCCATCTGCCGGGGGCCTGCCATGCAGTTAGAGTCCCCGTTTAGCGTCAGACTATAGGTCGCGTTCCGATTGATAGAGACGTCTTTATCGACCTCGTCGCTGATCTCGAACGTCTGTCCTTCCTCGTCGGACTGTTGGAAGACACTGTCGACTTTCAGCATCGTCTCCTCGGAGATCTCCTCGTTCGAGTCGGTATTTAGGTCCTCCATAACGGCAGAACCAGCCAGGAGAACGACAGCGATACCTACCATAGTAATACCGATGAGAAGCACCGCCGCCACGACAGTCGACACCCCACGCTTATCGATCGCGTTACTCCCCTCTAAAGTCATTAACTAAGCCTTACTGGGTGACAAGTAAAAGCTTTCGATTAGTTTATCTAACTCCACAGACATTTTCGAGACTAACCCGAGCCGATCGAGACAGTTTGATCGGAGCCAGGCGAGGGAGGGAAGAACGTACGTATGGAGGTGCCGGTATTTAACCGCCAGCCCCGACAGACACGGTCATGGACGAGAATCCACTGCCCGAGGTCACGGAACAGTTCGCGCGGACGCTAGCACCCGAGCCCGACGAGGTGATCGCCGAGATGGACGCGAAGGCCGACCGGGAGGGGTTCCCGACGGTCGGACCGGCGGTCGGCGGCTGGCTCCGACTGCTCGCGCGGCTGGTCGATGCCACACGGGTCTTCGAGTTTGGCTCAGGCTTTGGCTACTCGGCGTACTGGATAGCGCCAGCGATCCCCGCCGATGGAGAGATCGTCCTGACCGAGATCGACGCCGACGAACTCGACGAAGCTCGCGGCTTCCTCGATCGGGGCGGGTTCACCGACCGTGCCGTCTTCGAACACGGTGACGCCATCGAGACCATCGAGGAGTACGCCGGCCCTTTCGACGTCGTCCTGATCGACAACGAGAAACACCGGTACACGGAGGCCTTCGAGGCTGTCCGCGAGACGGTCCCCGTCGGTGGCGTCGTCGTCGCGGACAACGCTATCGAAGCGGGGCCGCTCGATTTCGAAGCCGTGCGTGCGCTGTTAGCTGGTGAGGACATCGATACCAACGAACCGAGCCGTGGGATCGCCGACTACCTCGAACGGGTCCGGGATGATCCCGACTTCGAGACGGGGCTGCTCCCGCTGGGCGAGGGCGTCGCCGTCAGCGTCCGCGTGGACTGACTGGGACCGGCGTCCCGGGCGATGGTATCTAGAAACGGCCCATGACGACCCAAAGAGTGATGATATATCATGGTGTATGTTTACACTAGTCATGGCAACGACCGACAGTGGAACGGCAGCCAGAGAGAGCGGGATCGACCGGGCGATGATCGAACGCGCCGCCGACACCGTCGGGCTCCCCGTCGGCGAACTCTGTGACGCGCTCGTAGTGTTACACGCCGAACTCATCGGTCGACATTCGGAGTTCGAGCGGGATCGCGACTACGTCACCGTCGATGGAACCCGGGCCTACCGCGTCCCGGAGTCGCGCTTCGAGACGCTGCTCGACTCGTTTCACTTCGACGGGGACGAGCGCGCGGCCATCGAGTACGCACACACCGAACAGGCGAAGCTCCTGTTCGCGAGCGCGGTCCGGGGTGACGACAACTTCGACCGCGACGAGGTCGGCGTCGTCGTCGGCATCGATACCGCAGAGCAGTTCTAGACCTCCCATTCTCGCCTGCGAAAATCGGGGTGCATAGCTTATGTGGCAGGGCCAGCAAGTGGGTGCCAGTAGCTGTCCCAGTCATGAGTTTGATGATAGATATCCGGAAGCTCGGGTTGTTCAACAAGATGGCAAAAGAGGGTGGCAACACCGTTGCGAACCACTTGAGCCAGATGACCGGGATGGAGACGGAGATGGAGATCACGAAGATCAACTTCATCGACGTCCCGGACATCAAGACACACGTCGGCGACCAGAAACAGATCGGCATCAGCATCGAGATGATCGAACAGCCCCACGGCCACATCCTCTTTCTGTTCAACGCCCAGAGCGCCAAGGAACTCGCACACGGGATGATCGGCGACATGGGCGAGACCGACCCGAACGCCAGCGGATTCACCGACATGGAGCGGTCGGCGATCCAGGAGATCGGCAACATCATGACCTCGGGGTTCATCGACGGCTGGGCGAACGTGCTGGATACGACCATCGACATCTCGACGCCGAACTTCACGTTCGGCCCCGGCAGCGGGATGATCGACCAACTCGTCGGCGACCGCGACAACGAGATGGCCCTGATGTTCGACTCACGAGTTCACGCACTGGAGTCGGACATCAACGTCAAAGTCTACACGTTCCCACGACTCGAAGAGTTGGTCGACCTGATGCAAGAGATCGAGGTGTAAGCGCTGTACGTTCGCCGACCGTTGATCGCGAACACGCTCGGCGCTGCCAGCGACGGTGAGTGAGTCCGGAGTGCTGCTGGCCCGACTCTCCCTTCTTCGAGATGTCCTTCCCGAGTGAGTCCCTCCGCGGAGCGGTCTATATTTAAAACAACCAACGAGGTGTTTCCGACAGTTCCACGAGGTATATGATGACACCGCACATGTGTGGGACTATGGAGCTACTATCAGAGTACCCGGTTCCGGAGCACGCTCGCGAGGTCAAACAGGAGGCCCGAGCGTTCGCGGAGGAGCACATCGAGCCGAACGCTGCGGACTACTACGAGTCCGGCGAGTACCCCTGGGAGGTCCTCGAAGCCGGGATGGACGCCGGTCTGGTCGCCCAGGACCTCGGCGAGGAGTGGGGTGGCAAAGGGTTCGACCTCCAGCAGGTGCTGGCGATCGCAGAGGAGTTCTACAAGGCCGACGCCGGGATCGCACTGACACTCCAGCTCGCGAGTTTCGGTGCCGAGATCGTCGAGGAACACGGCGCCGACTGGCAGAAAGAGGAGTTCCTGGAACCGGTCGCTCAGAACGATCAGATCACGGGACTGGCCGTCTCCGAACCCGAGACCGGCAGCGACCTGGCCGGGATGACCACCGCCGCCGAGAAGGACGGCGACGAGTGGGTCATCAACGGCGAGAAGTACTGGATCGGCAACGGCGTCGAGGCCGACTGGGTGACACTGTACGCCAAGACCGGCGACGACGAGAACAACCGGTACGGCAACTACTCGATGTTCATCGTCCCGACCGACGCTCCGGGGTACCACGCCGAGCACATCCCCGAGAAGATGGGCTTTCGCGCCTCGAAACAGGCTCACATCGTGCTGGACGACTGTCGCATCCCCGAGGAGAACCTCGTCGGCGTCGAGGGCGCCGGTTTCTACATGCTCGCGGACTTCTTCAATCACGGTCGTGTCATCGTCGGCGGTCACGGTATCGGGCTCGCGGCGGCCGCCATCGAGGAGGCCTGGGAGTTCGTCCACGATCGCGAGGCCTTCGGCCGGACCGTCGACGAGTTCCAGGCAGTCCAGCACAAACTCGCGGACATGCACCTGGACTTCCAGAGCGCCCGCTCGCTCACCTGGGACGCCGCCGAACGCGTCGCCAACGACGAGAACGCCGGGTACTGGGCCGCGCTGGCGAAGACCATCGCGACCGAGGCGGCGATGGACTGTGCCGAACGCGGGATGCAACTCCACGGCGGCCGGTCGGTGTTGACCGAGAACCGCATCTCCCGCGTGTATCGTGACGTGCGCATCCCGGTCATCTACGAGGGCGCCAACGACATCCAGCGCAACCTCATCTACCGCCAGGCACCGCAGTAGGACCGGCGAGACCGACACCCTACCTGTTTGGGCCACCCCTTATCTTGTCGGATCGCGTACACCAGATATGGACGACATCGAAGTCACGTTTCTCGACCGCGGGCGCGTACAGGCAGACCGGAACTTCGTCGTCGACGGCGCCAGCGTCGCGACCGCCTCGAACCGCGACCCGAGCCACGAGTACGAGACCTACGTCGTCTGGAACCTCGTGATCGAGACTCCGGAGTTGACGATCCTCTGGGACACCGGCTCCCACCCCGAGGCCGGCGACGGCTACTGGCCCGAGCCGCTGTACGAGGCGTTCGCCCACGTCGACGCCGACGAACACCACCTCGCCGACGACCTCGGCGGGGCCGGCTACGAGCTGGCAGACATCGACGCCGTCGTGATGAGCCACCTCCATCTGGACCACGCCGGCGGCCTCGCGGAGTTCGCCGGAACCGACGTGCCGGTCTACGTCCACCGCGAGGAACTCCCCTTCGCGTACTTCAGTGCCACCACCGACGAGGGGTCGATCGCCTACCTCCAGCGGGACTTCGACCACGACCTGAACTGGCAGATCGTCCACGGCGACAGCTACCACCTCGCCGACGGCGTCGAACTGCTCCACCTCCCTGGTCACACCCCCGGGCTCATGGGCGCGCTGATCGACCGCCCGGGGACGCCGCTGTTGATCGTCGGCGACGAGGCCTACGTCGAGGCCAACTACGCCGGCCAGTCGATGGCGACGAGCCTCCTCTGGAGCAACGCCGCCTGGAAGGAGAGTCTAGAGCGGTGTCGGAACATCCAACGCGAGACCGGTGCCGACGTACTCCTGGGTCACGATCTGTCGGTGTTCGAGTCGCTGGCCTGAGCGGTCGCGATGGGGGTTCTGCACGGTGTTCACGCCCCTCGCTACTGCTCACGGCTCCTCACGTCACCGTTCGCTGTCCGAGACCCCTCACTCCGTCGTCGGGCTGCATCCGCCCGACTGCTTGAGGGACCGGAGGTCCCTCTCTGTTCGGGCTCTCGCTACTGCTCGACGAGCCAGTACGTCGACTCCAAATGCTCGATAATGTAGTCGACCGTCGTCGGGTCGTACGTCCAGAACCCGTAGAAGGCCCGCGGGTCGCGTTCCTCGGCCAGCAGCGCACACTTCTGTTCGTCGTCACCGTTCCCGTCGAAGACGACGAACCACGACTCTGCGATCTCCGAACCGCGGTCGGCGTGAAGCGTGAACTCGCTGTGTGACGGCGCTTCCTCGTCCGGGACAGCGTAGGCGTGGACCTCAACACCCCGTTCGCCGAGGTGTTCGTAGAGATCGAGTTCGCCTTTGAGCGTCGAGACCGTCTGGAAGCCGGCGTGCAGCGTCCCACCGCCGACGCGAGCGGCCCGGTCCTCGATCTCACGGGAGGCCGCGACCAGTTGCGAGATCGACCAGGAGGTGAACATCGTCTCGTCGAGGTTGTCGAGAATCGGGCGATACGGCGCTTCAGAGAGCGATATATCGGGACCAGCGATCGAGTCACGGAACGACGCCAACCCCGTCGCGGTCACGATCTCGCCGTCGTCGCTGAGCGTGACGAACTCCCCTGGCCGCCCGCTCTCGGTCCGCTCGGCCCGAACGTGGACGTTCCGGTCGGCGAACTGCTCGCGGAGGTCGGCGACGACCGACGCCTCGGCGTTGAAGACCGTCAGCGTCCGCTCGTGGTCCTCGACGCCCGCGATGAGTTCCGAGAGCGACATCTCCCGTAGACGGAAGTGACCGATCGTGTTATGTGTTGCCCCATGCGAGTGCGCAATCTTAACACGAGACGCACTGCAACCGCCTGTCGTGTCACGCCGTCTGTCAACCGCACTCGTCACTGGACTGGTCCTCCTGGCGTTGGTCGTCGGCGCGTCCGCGCTCGACGCGCCGGCAAGGGATGGCACCGAGAGTGGCGGCACCGACGGAAACCACGATCTCGGCGCGGGCGCCGCCGGCAGCGAGACGCCGGAAGCCGGGCCGATCCTGTTGGCGATCACCGTCGCGATCCTGCTGGTCGTTCTCGTGTACGGGATTCGGCAGTACGGCGCCGACGATCTGGTGCTAGCGGCGCTGACCTCGGTCGTGTTGCTCGTCGCGGCTCTCGTCGTTGGGTTCAACCCCCAGACCGCAGGGGGTGGCCTCCCGGCCCAATCCGAGGAGGTAATCACCGAGGCGACCTCCGGCCCAACACAGGCATCCGGGTCACCCTGGCTGCTCGGTCTGGTGGGCGCAGTCGCGCTCGTCGTCCTCGCCGGCGTGTTGCTCCGGCGTGTGACCGGGACCGAGAGCTGGGTCCGGACCGAGGACGATACCGAGCCGGAAGACGAAAGGGCGGAGACCGAGACCGCGACGGACGTAGCCGACGCAGCGGGGCGGGCAGCCGACCGGCTGGCTGCCGACGAACAACTCGACAACGCCGTCTACCGGGCCTGGGACGAGATGACCGGGATTCTCGACGTCGAGGACGAGGCGAGCTGTACCCCCCATGAGTTCGCCGAGGCGGCCGTCGACGCCGGCTTGGCTGCCGACGACGTGGCGACGCTGACGGAGCTGTTCGAGACGGTCCGGTACAGCGACTCGCCGGCGACCGAGCGCCGCGAAGAACGCGCGGAGACGGCACTGCGGAACATCGAGCGGACCTACGGAGGGTCGTCGTGACACTCCTTCGTCGGCTCTCGCTCGCGGTTGGCGTCTGTCTGCTGCTCGCCGGCTTCGGGACCGCAGCGAGCGGCACCGGCGGAGTGACCGTCGAACCGGGCTTCGTCGTCTTCGTCGGCCTGCTCGCGGCCGGCATCGCTATCTACGCGGGATATCAGCGGTACGGGACACCACAACGGTGTCCAGAACTCCCCGACCGGGCCGGGCGCGACGTGTCACCACCCGAGACGGCCGCCGACGGGGCCGGTGTGGCGTCGAGGTTGACCCGGGACTACCGGATCGCCGACGACCTGCGGGCGTTGCTTCGACGGGCGCTCGTCCGGAACCACGAGCGGGACGAGGAGCGAGCCGAAGCTGCTATCAGCGACGGCACCTGGACGGACGACCCGAGCGCCGCAGCGTTGTTTACAGCGACTGTCGGGCGAGCGAGACAGTCTCGCGACCGGATCGCGGGACGTGTCACTGGCCGGAGCCGCTACCGGTACCGGATCGATCGAGTGGCTGCACAGCTCCGGGCGATCCTCGGTATCGATGCAGTCGACGACGTGCCCGGACGGCGGGCTCCGACACCGACAACCGGAACGGTCGAGACCGGGCGCTGGGCGGGGTTCTACACCGTCCCACTCGCGCTCCTCGGGATCGGTATCATCGGGGAGCGGCCCGCACTCGTACTGGCCGGCGCCGTCGCCGTGGTGGCCCTGGCGGTCCGGGCCGGGACGACGACGCCGGAGCCGGTCGTCACGGTCGACCGTGCCCTCTCCGAGACCGAGCCGACACACGGCGACGAGGTGACCGTGACGCTGACGGTCCGCAACGACGGCGACCGGACCCTGACGGACTGTCGGATCGCCGACGGGGTCCCGGAGACGCTCGCGGTCACCGACGGCACCCCACAACTGGCGACGGCACTCCGGCCGGAAACGACCGCGACCGTCGAGTACACCCTGCGGGCGACCAGGGGCGACCACGAGTTCACGGCGCCGACCGTCGTCGCGACCGACGCGGTCGGTGCGACGGCCACGACCACCGACGCTGCCGTCACCGGTGTCACCACCCTGTCTGTCTCGCTGCCCGCGGTGGCGGCCGACGCGCCGGTCCGGTCACAGACGAGCCGCCACCGCGGGCGAATCGACGCTGACCAGGGCGGGGACGGGATCGCGTTCTACGCGACCCGCGAGTACCGGTCGGGAGATCCGCTCTCACGCATCGACTGGAACCGGTACGCCAGCACCCGGGAGCTATCGACCCTGGAGTTTCGCGAGGAACAGTCCGCGACCGTCGTCGTCCTCGTCGACGCCCGGCCGAGCGCCTACGACGCACCCGCAGCTCCGGCCCTCGATACGACGATCGACCGGTCGGTGATCGCGGCCCGAACTGTCGTCGAGTCACGGCTCGACGCGGAGGATCGGGTCGGGCTGGCCGCGCTCGCGCCGGACCGGCTGTTCATCGGCCCCAGCGGCGGCCCGACGCACACGAACCGCCTGGAGACGACACTGGCGTCGGACCCCGTCTTCCGGCCGTCCGCGCCGGACGGCGAGTTCTACCCCGGGCCGACGCTGCGCTGGCTCCGGCGGGAACTGCCCGCCGACGCACAACTCGTCTGTTGTTCGCCGCTGGTCGACGACGATATCCGCCAGATGCTGCGGTATCTCGCGGCGTACGGCCACGCCGTCACCGTCGTCAGCCCGGACCCCGGGGTCGCCCCGACGGCCGACGGGACCATCGCGGCAGCCGACCGGCTGTTCCGGATCAGCGACCTGCGACGGGAGGGGATTCCGGTCGTCGACTGGCACCACGACGAGCCCCTGGCGGCGGCCTTCGAGCGGGCACAGGAGTGGGCGCGATGAGACAGCCACGGCTGGTCGGGGTCGCCTCGCTGCTGGCCGCACTCGTCGCCACGGCCGTCCTCGCGACGACAGCCGGCGGTGTGCCGGCGTTGCTCGGAGCGCTCGTGCTGGCCGCCGGTGTCCTCGACGCCCGGCGGCGCCTCGTCACCCTCGGGGCGATCCTGCAATGTGGGGGCGTCGTCGTCGCGGGCGTCACCGCAACCGGGGCGATCGTCCTGGTAGTGGCCGTGGCGGCAGCGGTGCTAGCCTGGGACTTCGGGCAGTACGCCGTCGATCTCGCGGAATCGATGACCGAGGACGCGATCACGCACAACGCGGAGCTCGTCCGGATCGCCGGCGGGACGCTTCTCGCTGCACTGACCGTCGGCGCGCTGTCGCTCTCCGGGCTCGTCCTGACAGTCCCGTCTGTCGGTCCCGTGACGACCGGGCTGTTGCTGGTCGGGGCGGTACTGGCAGTCGCGGGGTTGAGCGGTTAGACCGTCGGAACCGGGACTTCGCCGAGCACGTTCTCGACGATGGTGGCCTTGTCGACGTTCTCGACGCGGGCGTCAGGCGTCAACACGAGCCGGTGAGCGAGGACGGGCTGGGCGACTCGCTTGATGTCGTCCGGCGCGACGAACTCGCGGCCGGCCATCGCCGCCATCGCACGGGCGGCCTCGAAGAGCCGTTGGGTCCCACGCGGGGAGACGCCGACCTCGACGCGGTAGTCCTCGCGGGTCGCGCGAGCGATGTCGGCCATGTAGGTGAGCAGGTCGTCGTCGACCTGGACCGTCTCGGGGACGGTACGCAGTTCCTCGACCTGCTGGGGGTCCAAGACGGATTCGACCGTCGGACTCTGCGTGTCGCGGCCGGCCCGTCGACGGAGGAGTTCGACCTCCCCCTCGCTATCGGGATAGCCGATGGCGGTCTTGGCCAGGAACCGGTCGACCTGGGCCTCGGGGAGTTCGAAGGTCCCCTCCATGTCGACCGGGTTCTGTGTCGCCATGACGAAGAAGGGCTGTGGGAGGTCGTAGGTGTCGCCGTCGACGGTGACCTGGCCCTCCTCCATCGCTTCGAGCATCGCCGACTGGGTCTTGGGCGGCGCACGGTTGATCTCGTCGGCCAGGACGACGTTGGCGAAGATCGGGCCGCGAGTGAACTCGAACTCCCGTGTCTGCTCGTTGAACACGTGCGTACCGGTGATGTCGGCCGGCAGGAGGTCGGGGGTGAACTGTACGCGGGAGAAGGACAGGCCGAGGGCCGTGGCCATGCTACGGGCGGTCAGCGTCTTGCCGGTCCCTGGCACGTCTTCCAGGAGGACGTGGCCCTTCGAGACAACACCGAGGAGGACCGTCTCGAAGAATCCGCGGTCGGCGATGACTGCGCTCCCGACCTCGTCCAGGAGTCGGCTCGACAGCTCACTGGCGTCAGTGACGTCCATGGTCGACCCTGTCACGCGGACGGTAAATGTGTGTCGAGAACACGATGGCGACCGAATCGAAACCCCTAAAATGAAACCTCCGGAATACTCGGGTGAGCCGAGGTAGCCTAGCCTGGCCAAGGCGGTTGCTTCGAGAGCAACTGTCCTCACGGACTCGGGCGTTCAAATCGCCCCCTCGGCGCTCAAATTTAAATACTATTCTCTCCCCACCAACAGGTGTGGAGAGCGACAGCGTGTACCGGACCGCGATAACCCGGTTGGTAGCAGATGACGCCGAGAGAGAACTCCTCGAAGAGACGATTTCCGAGTGGAAGCGTGGGTGTAACCTCGCGGTTGAATCGTCGTGGGGCCGGTCAGATCTGCGTTCACGATCGGTGCAATCACGGGCGTACGATACCACCCGGGAGCGAACAGCACTGAAGAGCCAACATGCGGTTCTCGCGACACACCACGCGGCGGAAGCGATGCGGAGTTGTGTCGAACAACAGCCTCCGGAAGTGGCTTCAGCCCCGTCGTTTACCGCACCGACGATCCGGTACGATTCACGTACGATGACGGTGTTCGAAGATGGAACCGTCTCACTAACGACTGTCGAATCACGCGTTCGGTGTCCGCTGGCGCTCCCGGAAGAAGAGGACGGGTATCAACAGCAGTTCCTGCACAGTGACGAGTGGACGCTTGCAGAGAGTTCTCTCACGGTTCGCGATGGAGACCTATTTCTCCACATCGGATTTTCCCGACCAGTACCGGAACCCGAGCCAGCAGCCGGGGACGGAGCGGTCCTCGGTGTTGACTTCGGAGTGGAAAACCTCGCAGTAACGAGTACGGCAGCGTTCTTTTCGGGGAGCGAGCTCCGTCACCGGCGGCGGGAGTTCGAACGGATCCGTAAGCGATTACAGCAACGTGGGACCCGAAACGCACGACGAACCCTCAACCGCGTGGCTGGTCGGGAGCGCCGATACGCGAGAGACGTTCTCCACAGAGTCGCAAACGGGATTCTCGCAGAAGCGCGACGGTACGATTGTACGGTCATCGCCTTCGAAAAGCTCGGAGGGATACGCGACCGAGTCGGTGCGGTGGGGTTCTTTCACCGGTGGGCGTTCGAACAGCTACGAACCTTCGTGACCTATCGCGCGACAGAAGCGGGAATCCGTGTCGTCTCTGTCGATCCGGAAAACACGTCGTTGGAGTGTGCCGATTGTACCCACGTTGCTGCCACGAACCGACCCACACGGGCACAGTTCGTGTGCCAGCGGTGTGGGTCGTCGTCGAACGCCGACTACAACGCTGCGAAGAATATCGCACTGAGACACGTCCGTCGGGATCATCAGTCGTCTCGGGGGACGGGTGCCAGTCGATGCGCCCTCAAGTCCGGAACAGTGACGCCGACGGGCGAGTTTATCGCCTACCCGAGCGGGTTCGAGGCCGAGTTCGTGGACAAGTCCGCAGACGCGTAGCGGACAGTCGATATCTCCTCCTCGGCGTTTTCGTACTCGGCCCGCCAGCAGTCCAATTAGCAGTCGGACGGGAGGCTACGCAGGACTGTTCCGTGGCTCAGAGCCCGGCGACGACGAACACGAGGATACTAACCGCCATCACGGCGAGGATGAACGCGGCCGCCAGCGCCCCGCCCAGCGAGACCATCGCGTTGGCCGTCGAGGCGAGTGTCTCGGTACGGTCGTTACCGAAGACCGTGACCTCGGCCCGTTCGCTGGCCATCCCGGCCTCAACCGGTTCCAGGTCCGCGACGGCACGGTCGACGAGGTCGGCGATCAGGGCCGACAGTTCGGCGTCGGGGATGGCCTGCCCGACCTGGTTTTCGGCCTCGACGGTGTTGACGATGTGGGTGTCGCTGGTCATCACTTCGACCGCGTCGACCCCCTCGATGGTGTCGATGACAGTGTCCCGGAGTCCCGGTTCCATGTTGTTGCCGTCGACGAGGACGTAGGCCGTCCGGTGGTCGGCGACCTCGAAGACACAGACGCGAATCCCCAGCGGGCCGATCCCGTCTTCGGGCGCCCAGGGGGTCTCGTCCCAGGCGACGCCACACCGGAGGTCACCCCGCTGGCTGTCACCCAGGATATCGCCCAACCGGCCGGCTCCGTAGATCATGTCGAACGATCGCTGGCTCCCGGGAACGACGTGACCCAGGTCCTCGCCCTCCAGGCCGTCGTTACAGTTGTGTGCGTCGACCAGCAGGACGTCGTCGATCCCGCCGGTCCGGGCTTCGGACATCGCCGAGAGGCCGACGGCGTAGTCGACGTCGTCGGCACAGCCGGGCGCGTACGTGGTGACGATGAGGGCGTCGTCGCCGAAGGACTGCCCGATCAGGGTCGCCTCCCCCTCGGTGATCCGCCGGCCGACCGTCGCCTCGGTGTCGTACTCGATCCCGTCGTAGGCGTCCTGGGCGGTCGAGAGGATCGTATCGACCTCCCGTTCGGTGACGAGGTTGAAGTCGTGGCCGGCGGTCGCGTGTGGCGGGAAGGCCAGCCCTTCTGCGTCGGCAGCCACCCGCTTTGGGAGGTTCCCGCCGCCGATCTCGCCCATCGGTCCGGGGTGGATCATCGGGAGGACGAATCGAGCCTTCTCCTCGCCGTCGAGGCGTCTGACCGACAGCACCGTCACGGGGACGATCGCTTCCTCGCCGATCTCCTCGAAGAACTCCTCCAGTTCCCGAGTCCCTTCGGCGATATGGCCGACGAACCCCCGCAGGAAATCCAGCGCCGAGACGCCCAGCGACCGGCGCCAGGGCTGGTCGATCGCGACCAGGAACAGCCAGACCGCCAGCCCGTAGATGGCACAGATAACCGCGAGTACGACGAAGTCGGCCGGGATGAACCCCTGGATTTCCGGGGGCGCCTGCTCGGCGCGGGCAAGCAGTTCCTGGAGCATCGGGTCTTCGAGGATGAAGGCGGTCGTCCCGCTGTAGATCGCCAACAGGACCGCCGCCGTCACCGTCTGGACACTGGCCGGAACGATCGCCCGGAGCAGCGAGTGCCGGGAGATCGCCATCATGATCAGGATACGGAAGGCGAAGATCGAGGCCAGCGCAACGATCAGCGCGTCGAAGACGAAGTTCTGGCCCAGCTGTGGGACCAGCAGGACGACGACGCCGGCGACGGTGAGGATAGCGATCGTGATGACCTCACAGAGCAGCGCCAACAGTGACGCATGGTTAGGCGTCAACTGGCCGCCGAGTTGCTTGTCGACCCACGGGGTCACCGCCCCCGCCACGACAGTCGGAATACCGATGAAGAACACGCCCTGCCAGGCGTCGTCGAGGACGAACCGGGAATCGAAGGCGGCGACGCCGGTTATCGCGGCGATACACAGCGCGAAGACGAGACTGGAGTACCAGTTCGGCGCCCGGAAGATGAACCGGGAGAGACTCGCCAGGTTGCCCTGTGTCGCCGTCATTTATATATCACACTCCGTCGACCGTACTAAAGCTATCCACTCGCGACTGCACAGTGACAGTTACTGGCGTGGGGCCGCGTTGCGATCACAGACGGCCAAGAAGTTCTCGAAGACCGCTTCGCCCTCTTCAGTGTGTGCGACCTCGGGGTGCCACTGGACGCCGTAGATATCGGCGTCCGTATCGCTCATGGCTTCGACGCCACAGACGTCGGAGGTGGCGGTCCGCTCGAACCCGTCGGGGACTTCCTTGACCTCGTCGGCGTGGCTGGCCCAGACGCGCGTCTCGGGGTACAGCGAGCCGATCAGCGGGTCGTCCTCGTCCAGAACTTCGACCGTAACGTCCGCGTAGCCACCGTACTCGCCGCTGCCGACGCGACCGCCCAGTTCCGCCGCGATCAGTTGCATCCCGAGACAGATCCCCAGAACCGGAACGTCGAGGTCGAGGTAGTCGGGGCAGTTGCCGATATCGTCCATGTCCGGGCCGCCCGAGAGAACGATCCCGTCGGCGTCGATCTCCGCCGGTGGCGTCGTGTTGTCGACGAGTTCCACGTCGACACCCATGTCCCGGAGCGCACGCTGCTCCAAGTGGGTGAACTGGCCGTGGTTGTCGATGACTGCGATACTGGTCATTACTGGCCACGACGCCGTGCGGGCACATATATGTCTTGGAACTGGTCCCACAGCCGGTTCCGGACCCTGCGGGCGAGTCTACGGAGGGTCGTCGTGGCCCGCAGTTCCAGCGTGACGACGTTGCCGTCCGCGACTCGATCGACCCAGACCGATCCCTCGTAGCTCTCGATCACCCAGGTGACCAGCCACAGCCCAACGCCGCTTGCGTGATTGAGCGGTGTCTCGTCAGTCGCGGTAAACGCCGTCAACTCCCGGTCCTCGATGGGTGGACAGTTGTCCTGGACGTGGACACGGAGACGGTTCCCGACCCGTTCAGCGGTGATGCCGACCCACGGATCACCCTCGGCGTGGACCACGGCGTTCTCCAGGAGGTTGTCCACGACCGTCTCGAACTGCCAGTCGACGTACACGACGGCACTCTCCGGGAGTGTCACCTCGACGGTCACGTCGGGCCGTGACTGTTCCAACGCCGCGAGACGGTCCTCGATAACGGGAACGATATCCGTCGGTGTCTGGGCGGTACGGTCGGCGGCGACGGCCGCGTCGATCTGGCGTGCCTTCTCGGTGGTCGAGATCATCCGGTCGACGGTCGTCGACATCCGATCGACCCTGTCGGCTGCGTCGCCGGTCGTCTCGGCTTCGAGGACACTCAGGTGACCCAGCACGACGTTGAAATCGTTGCGCATGTCGTGTCTGAGCACGCGGTTGAGGACCGCGTTGCTCTGACGGAGTCGCCGCCGCGCCCGACGGAGTTCGAGCAGCGCGCCCACGAGAATCCCGACGAATCCGCCCATCGCGATACTGCTTGCGAGCAACGCCGAAACCAACGACGTCGAAGGGACACCGACGACGAGAGTTCCGAGGGTTACGAGCGTGAGAAGTGCGATTCCGAGCCCACCCCATTCGGCGACAGTCCAGATCTGGTCGCCCTCCAGGCCGCTCCGGGGGAGCCAGTAGTTCGCCGCCGCCAGCGACAACGCGGGGACCAGCCCGGTCGCGACAACCAGGAGACCCGAGGGTCCCGCGTCGAGGACGGACGCCGCGTGACAGGCGAGTGCGAGCGTCAGCGTCACGCCGATGGCGACCAGATAGCCCGTCCCGAGTGTCCCTTTCGACACTGTCGGGGTCTTCACGAATGTCTTGGCGTATTACGGGGGGGTATTTAGATCCGCGCCACTAGAGTATCAGTTCTGATAATCCCCCGCGTCCTCGTCGTCGTGATACCGCTCCGCCGCCGACTCGAAGCCCAGTTCCGACTGCTCTTTCGAGCGCCGCCCCTCACGCTCGGCCAGGGCCTCCGGGTCCGGCCCGGCATCGTCGTCGATCCGTGCCCACGACTGGTGGACCTTCGCGTGACACCACCGGCAGAGATAGACGGTGATCTCGTGATCGAGGGTGTCCCCCGAGGAATCGCGGCCTCGCGGTTCGCGTTGCTCACCGCTTGGTTGATCCGAGGTCCGCTCGTCGCGGTCCTCGCTGTAGGAGAGGTGGTGTTCCTCCAGCAGCGGCCGCTCGTCGGAGTGGGCCATCCGCCGCTCCGTCAACCCACAGCGGACACACTCACGGTCGTGTTGTCGGCACCGGAAGTGGGGGCAGTCGGCCCACTCCCACTCGGCCTCGTCTCGCGGGGCAGGTCGCTCCCCGCCCGACTGTTCCGAGACACCACGCGTCTCGCGGGTGTCGCCGTCCGGCGCCACGGCGGCCGGACACCGGAACTCGTCGGCGCTCCGGGCGTCGGCGAACTCGGGGTCGTGGTGGCCGTGCTCGCGCGCCCACCGACACTTCCCCTCGTCGGTGACGAAATCACAGCGGTCGGCGTGGTCGTAGGGGTTGTCGACGCCGACGCTCGTCCCGCCCGGTGCCTTCTCCATGCCGCCGTCTGTGGCTCGGACGCTATTCAATCTGTCCGGGTTGTGGCGGTCGCTGGGTTCCCGCTCGCGGCAGTCGCATCGTCACGACCGTCCCCTGTGGGTCGCGGTCACCGATCGTTACCTCCCCGCCGAGGCTCCTGACCAGCCAGTAGATCGACCACAGACCGATCCCGCTTCCGTGCTGGAGTGCTGTCTCGGTTTCGTCGCTCAGTGGTCGTCGCTCCCGTTCGGGGATTCCCGGCCCCGTGTCCTCGATGTCGACAACGACGTGCTCCGTCTCGATAGTAACCCCCAGACGGACCTCCGGGTCGGTTCCCTCCGGTGTCCCATAGTATCCGTGTTCGACGGCGTTTTCGAGGGCTTCGCGGATAGCGATCCCGAGTCGCTCGTCACCGGCGACCGACGCGACTTCGGGGGTGTCGACGACGAACGGACAGTCAGGATACTCCGCTGCGATCCGTCGTCGTTCCCGGACCAACACCGAGACAGCATCGATAGTCCGGTCGGCCGACGAGGACCGCAGGACTTCGGTGACCTCGCGAGCCTTCTCGCTGAGGCGTCCGAGTTGCTGTGCACGGTCGACGATACGTCTGGCTGCTGTCCCCAGTTCCCCGTCGAGTTCCTCCGTGAGGACCGTGCTATTCCCTTCGATGACGTTGACCGTGTTGCGGATGTCGTGACGGAGGACCCGTTCGAGGACAGCCAGTTGTTGCTCGCGCTGGCGCCTGTCGGTAACGTCCGCGAGCGCGATCATATGTCCGGAGACGGAATCGTCGGCGGCGTCGGTGATCGGTGCCGACCAGACGTTCACGTCGATCAGCGAACCGTCCTTGCGCTGTCGTTTCGTCGCTACGCCCTCGATGACGTTCCCGGCGTCGACCCAGGCCTTGTGGCGCTGGAACTCGTCGGTCCGATCGGCCGGAACGAGCGGGTACTGCTGGTCACAGATCTCTGTCGCAGTCCAGCCGAACAACCGCTCGGCTCCACTGGACCACGAGCGGACCGTCCTGTCGTCGTCGATCGCGACGAGTGCTACGGGAGAGGTCTCGAAGATAGCTTTGAGCCGATTCCGTGATCGTTCGCTCCGTCGTCGCTCGCGTTCCCGGCGAACATCGTAGACACCGGTCAACAGGCCGCCGACCGCGCCGGTCCCGGCCACCCAGGCAGTGACGAGATACGGGTCGGCTAAGGCGATGTCGTATGCACGCTGGTACGCGACGACGACGAGGGCAAGCGTCGTGATCGGGAGCGACCCGGCCAGCGACCACGCGACGAGTCGTCGGACCGCGCCGCTGCCAAGATCACTCGCAAGGAGCCAGCGGGCGCCCACGACCAACGGGGCGACGATACAAACCAGGGCCGCCCCCGCGACAACCTGTCCCTCGGCCGGCGTCGATCGACCGCCGAGCCTGAGCACGGTCGCGGACCCGACGACGAGCGCGGGCACCAGCAACACCAGCGTCCCGCCGATCCGCCACTGCCGCTCCGTGGGACGGGCGAGCAACCGAGCCATCGCTATCCGAACCCACTCGACACCTCGATTCATATCCCGAGTTCATGCTTTCCAGGGTATGAATCCCGTAACGGGTTCCCACCAGATAGGAACGTGCCCGGCAGCCACAACAGCTAACACCCACTCGGTCCTGGGTCGGGAACATGCGCGTCGTCCACGACCCCGAGGGTGCTGCCCGCACGCTCGCGACGGAGGTCGACCGGGCCGAATCGGCCTTCGAGCAGTCCCGGGGGTTGATGTTCCGGCGGTCGATTCCCGACGACTACGCCCTGGTCTTTCCGTTCGACGGACCCGGTCGCCGGTTCATCCACATGCTGTTCGTGGCGTTCCCGCTCGACGTGATCTGGCTGGCCGACGGGGCGGTCCAGGCGAAAAAGACGATGCACCCCTGGCGATCGGTCGGCTGGGCGAACGCGGATACGGTCCTCGAACTGCCAGCAGGGGCGGCTGAGGGCGTCAGCGAGGGGGATACGATCGTCGTCGAGTGAGCACGGCGCATCCGCCACCTTTTAGACCATGAAGGTTAGAGTAGTCACCACTATGTCGGAATACCCGACGGAGGATAGAGGAAGTCGCCGCAAGGCGGCTGGCCGAGAAATTCGTCCCGCTGTGTGATGGAAGTGGATTTTCTGTGAGTCAGAACCCATTGTTCGGAGGGCACCCAGCGACGCGTGCCCTCACAGATGTCGGTGAGGTACAGTTCCTGGATACGACCCTGCGCGACGGCGAGCAGGCCCCCGGCGTCTCGCTGACGCCCGACGACAAGGCCCGAATCGCGCGCAAGCTCGACGACGCACGCATCGACGTCGTCGAGGCCGGCAGCGCCTGTACCGGCCCCGGCGAACGCGAGACGATCTCGCGAGTCGCCGAGCTCGACCTCGACGCGACGGTAACCAGCTTCTGCCGTGGCATCAAAAACGACATCGACCTCGCGCTGGAGTGTGACGTCGACGGTATCAACCTCGTCGTCCCGGCGAGCGACAAACACGTCGAGCGGAAGGTCGGCACCTCCCGCGAGGAGAACGTCGCCGCGACGATGGAGTTAGTCGAATACGCCACCGACCACGGCCTCTGGGTCGAGGTCATCGGTGAGGACGGCTCCCGGGCGGAGTTAGACTACCTCGAAGAGTTGTTGGGGGCCGCGCTGGATGCCGGTGCCGACCGCATCTGCTGGGCCGACACCGTCGGGCACGCCACGCCGGACCGGGCACTCGAATGTGTCTCCCGGCTCGCCGACCTGGGACCGGTCAGCACCCACACCCACGACGACCTCGGACTCGCCGTGATGAACGCGCTTGTCTCCGTAGCCGCCGGTGCCGATCTGGTCCACGGGACGATCAACGGCATCGGCGAGCGGGCCGGCAACGTCGCCCTGGAGGAGGTCGCGATCGCACTCGATCACGGCTACGGCGTCGAGACGATGGACCTGACAGAGGTGTACGACCTCGCCGACCTCATCGCCAACCGGACCGGCATCCCGCTGGCCCCGAACAAGGCCGTCGTCGGGCAGAACGCCTTCACCCACGAGAGCGGCATCCACACCGACGGCACGCTCAAAGACGACGCGATGTACGAGCCGTACCCGCCGGAGAAGGTGGGTCGGGAGCGCCGCCTCGCGCTGGGTAAACACGCCGGCCGGGCCGGCGTCGAGGCTGCGCTGGACGAGCACGACGTCGAGGTGACCGACGAACAACTCGACGAGATCGTCGCCCGCGTCAAGGAGATCGGCGACCGCGGCAAGCGGGTCACCGACGCCGACCTGCTGACTATCGCCGACGACGTGACCGGTCAGGAGCAGGACCGCCGGGTCGAACTACTCGGCCTGACGGCCGTCTCCGGATCGGACACGCCGACCGCGAGCGTCCGGCTCTCGGTCGACGGCGAGGAGCGAAAGGAGGCCTCCGTGGGCTCGGGGCCGGTCGACGCCGCGATGAACGCCGCCGAAACCGCACTCTCTCACGCCGCCGACGCGACCCTGGAGGACTACCACGTCGACGCGATTACCGGCGGGACCGACGCCGTCGTCACCGTCGAGATCGAGATGTCCCGCGGCGACGACCACGTCCGAGTCTCGGCGAGCGACTCCGACATCACCCGTGCGTCGGTCCGGGCGATGGTCGACGCGATGGACCGACTGGTCGCCGACGACAGCGAACGGCTCGTCGCCGACGACTGAGTCGAACAGACGACTGTTCTCCGTGTCGTCGACGACAGAGCGGCACCCGTCGCCAACGACTGGGTCGGGACGGCCGCGCGTTTGTCGGGCTGGCGTAGAACGGTTCTGGCAGGTCGATCTCGGGACCGGTTACTCCCCCTACTCGGGGGGCTTCGAAGTCCTGTCAGAGTGACAGTGAATCGGGACGATCGTGGTCGAGAAAATCCGAGTGACATGCATCGACGATGACACGCACCGATGTGGGTTCGAGCGACAGTTCCCGTGTCACTCGATCGAGACGGTCGCGTTCCCGGCCTGCTGGCCGTTCAGGCGCGTTTCGACGGTGTACTCGCCGGGCTCCGTCGGATTCGAGACGGTGGGGTACTCGATCATCACGGTGTCCCCGGACTGGAGTGTGTACCCGGTGTCGAGCGTGATATCGAACGAGAAGGCGTTGTTGTTGACGCCGCTGACGTGGGATTCGTCGAACGCCTCCTCGATCTCGCCGTCACCGTCCGTGTCGACGCCGACGGCGACCGCCTCGTGTTGTGCGCTGTCCACGACGAACCGATCCCGTGGGTACGTGGCACCGATTTCAGTCAGTTCCTCCCCCGCTCTCGCGTCGGTGACCTCGATAGCGATCGACTGCGTGACACCCGTGGCTCCCGTCCTGTTGTCCTCAAGCTCGACTCCGCCGTCGGTTGCAGGTTGGCCAGCCCCCGACAGTGTCGAACAGCCGGCCAACCCGACTAGTACCACGAGTCCGACCGCGAGTAGTGGTCTGTTCACACCGGCTCTGGGGAGCAGGGGGGTGAGTATCTTATGGCCCCGGACCCCCGCGGTCGCTCGGGCGCTGATCGCTTTTGGATTGGCCGGCCCAACGGGATATGTTCGCGAGGGGTAACTGCTCCGGACCGGCAGGTCCGGATCGCCCCGCGTCGGAGTGAGGACGACAGCAGTACTGTATGATAACTGGGGCGTGGCTGTCGTCCGCAGTGTCCCAGGTATCAGTTTTTGTTATCGAACCGTCGTCGGGAATCCGAGCGAAGCGTTTCTACGGGTCAAAAAGGGCTGTTAAGAGGAATATGCGAACCGATTTTATGTGCGGAGCCATTATCGCTACTGTGAATTTTAGCGATAATGGGGACCGAGCCATCTCTCCGGTCGTCGGAACCGTGTTGCTCGTCGCCATTGTCCTGGTACTTTCGACCGTCGGAGCTGGCATGTTTTTCAGTCTGACCGACGAGACTGATCCCCGACCCACCGTCGTCCTAGGAGGAGAGCAAACGGAGAGCGCTCAGCACGAACTCCGTCACCGAAGCGGGGAGACGCTGGACGGTGATAGACTCGAATTCCAGGGTGTCGCGGACTCCGAGGCGGCCGCTGGGGAGACGCTATCGAGCGGCGATTCGCTGCTCGTCTATCCGACCGCAGAGGAGATCCAGATCGTGTGGTACGGTGACAACGACGAATCGTACGTTCTCACGACAGTGTCCGTCGAGGACACCCTCCCCGAACCGGACGAGAACTGCGGCTGGGTCGATGCCGAGACCAACGGCGGCACTGACGAGATCACGATAGACAACGAGGTGGTGAACTGTGACATCGAAACCGACGGACAGGTCAAGATCCGGAACGGCGGCGTCGTGATCGGAGACGTGGTGAGCGACCTGAAAGAGTTAGACGGTGATAACGCGGAAGTCTACGGGGACGTGACCGTCGAAGCCGTCCTGAATCTACAGGACGGCAGAATCACCGGGAGTGCAACGTCCCGAACTGCGGACGTAAAGCTCGGGAACGCGACGGTCGAGCGATCCGTCGAGGCGGAGAAAGTCGCAGAGGTGACCGACGGGAGCACCGTCCAGGGCGACGTAGAGAGCAACACGAAAGATAGCAAAGTTCTCGGTGACAGCGTCGTAGAGGGGTCCGTGACCGCGGACGGCATCGTGAAGGTTCAGGACTCGGAGATCCAGGGCGATGTCTATATCGATCCCGCCGATTTCGACTGTACGAACGCCACGATCGGCGGGCAGGACTGTGGTTCGTACACGCCGAAAGATCCGAACAAGTGGTGAGACCCGCTTTGGGTTTCGATCGGATGAGATACTGTAGTGGCATCGTTGCCGACGAAACTTCTGGATCGGGCCGTGTGAACAAAATCGGGCCGGCAGTTCCCGTACGATAACCGGGTCTGACTGTGCTGGGGGTCGTTCAAGACTGCCAAGCGGGAGTTCCCCGAATGTTACTCGGCGATGTCGACGACGGCGTCCAGCCCGTCAACCTCGTAGGTCGGCGTCACCGAGAGGTCGGTGTCGACGGTGTGTGGCCGGCGGACGAACGCCGAATCGATGCCCGCCCGCCGGGCCGCCTCGATGTCCGATTCGCTGTCGCCGACGTACAGCGCGTCAGTCACACCGAGGTCCGCCAGTGCCTGTTCGATGTAGTAGGGGCTGGGTTTCTTCCGCTGGAGGCTCTCGACGGTCGGCGGGCGGCCCCGGACAGTCCCGAAGTGTCGATCCAGTCCGAAGTGGTCGAACGCGAAATCGACGGTCGCCTGCTGGTTCGAGGAGACCACGCCCAGTGGCCCGTCGAGTCGATCGAGGACTCTGACGTCGCCGTAGGGACGTTTCTCTCCCGCCCGGATCGCCGCCCGCTGAGCCTCGGAGATTGCCCGGTCCCGAGCCGTCCAGAACCGCTCGGGGTCCAGCCCGTAGTGGCGACAGACCGCGTCGAGTCGGTCCGGTGTGACGCCGATACGCATCGCTTCCAGATGGTCGGGCCGGGGATCGACGACGCCGACCCGTCTGAACGCGTGCCGGGTACCCGCCTGGTGGGTCCGCATACTCGTCAGGGTCAACAGGACGCCGTCGTTGTCGAAGACGACCGACTCGTAGCTCATCGACAACCGCTGGGAGGCCAGCGGGCAGAAGCGTTTCGCTCTCGGTCAGAACCCGAGATCGTCGTCTTCCCGTTCGAACTCCTCGGGAGAGCGGCCCGCCTGGTCGACGACCTCGTCGGAGACGACGATCGGGCAATCGACGCGCAACGCGATCGCGATGCTATCGGAGGGACGTGCGTCGAACACCAGATCCCGGCGGCGGTCCTCCGTGTACTGCTCGGCGTCGATCTTCGCGTAGAAGGTGCCGTCGGCCAGATCGTCGATACGAACCCGATCGATCGCACCACCGAACTCCGCGACCATCTCGACGAGGAGATCGTGCGTGAGCGGCCGTTCGAACGGCTCGCCGTCGATCGCTAACTGCATCGACTGCGCCTGGTCGGAGCTGACGAAGATCGGGACGATCTCTCCACGCGCACGGAGGAGGACGACCGGCGTCCCCGTCCCCTCGTCGTCGACGCCGACACCGACGCCCTCGACCGTGGCCTCGTGTTCCATACTCGGGGTTGTAGACGGAGCTATGAAAATGTATACCCTGCTACCGACTGTCGCTATCGTCGCACAGGCGGCGAACACGGTACTTTTGGCCGTCCACTCCCAAGCGGTCCACATGGACGACGCCGCCGAACGCGGGATGGGGGCCGAAAACCGTGCCCGGACGACCGCCGATCTCCTCGAAGACGACGAGGAGGAGGCGGACGTGGGTGTCGACCGCCTGCGCGCGGCCAAGTACGTCGCCCCGTTTCTCTTCCTGGGGCTGTTCGACCTCGTGTTGTTGCTCGGCTGGGGGCTCGATCCGCTGTGGGGGTTCATGATCCTCCCCCCGATCCTGTTTGTCAGCGTGTTGGCCTGGATCGCCTTCCGGACCGGGTTCGCGAGCGAACGGACCGGACAGGAACGGCCACAGAACTAGTCGAACAGGTCGTCGACGGCCCCGCGTGCGGCGAGCGCGGCGTCGTCGGCGACCTGCCGCTCGTCGGCGCTGGCATCCGGCGCGTTGACGTAGACGTCCACGTCGAGAACGCCGTCCTCGAACGTGACGGTTACGTCGATGTCCTCGATCTCGCCGACATCGAACCGGGAGAAGACGACGTTTTCGGCCGCGTTGGCGGCCGTATCGACGACTTCGTCGTCTGTCGGCATCGCCTTATGCGCCGCCTGCGCCGGGACCGCCTGCCGGGCCGCCGCCGGGGCCGCCACCGAGCATCTGCTGGAGTTCGCTCTGGAGTTCCTCGAACTGCTCTTGGACGCGACTTTCCTGTTTTTCGAGAGTCTCGACACGGACTTCGAGGTTGCTGACCTTCTCTTCGAGGTCGTCGTGCGCTTCGTCGAGATCCGTCTGGACCAGCAGTTCGCCGACCTCGCGGTACATCACGGTGTCGTCCTCGACGTCGTCGAGTTCGTCCAGGGCAGTCTGGGACTCCTGGAGGTCTGTCTCGGCCTGCTGTTTCTGTGCGGCGACCTGCTGTGCAGTCTCCTGCAGGTCCTGCAGTTCCTCGAGCTTCTCCTGTGCTTCTGGCGGGAGATTTCCTTGCATACTCCGACGGTCGAGGTCCGCACTGTTAAACCCACGCTTTCACCCTGAGCGGCAGGCCCCTACTCGGGATAGAGTTCCTGCTCGCGGTCGATCGCGTCGATCCGCTCGATTTCGCTCTCGTCCAGGTCCAACTCGGCAGCTTCGCGATTGGCCCGCAGGTGCTCGCGGGAGGACGCTTTCGGAATCGTGACGACGTTGTCGTGAGCGAGCACCCAGGCGATGCTGACGGCGGCGGGTGTGGTGTCGTGGGTCGTCGCGATATCAGTGATCGTCGGATCGTCGAAGACAGCCCCGCCCGCCAGCGGCGAGTACGCGACCAACGGATAGCCGTGAGTCTGTGCGTCCGCGAGCAACTCCCGACGGGAGAAGAACGGATGGAACTCGACCTGGTGGGCCGCGATCGGTGCGTCGAGGTGCTCGCGAGCGGTCGCCAGTTGCTCGGGCTCGAAGTTCGAGAGGCCGACGTGGGTCGCCAGTCCGTCCTCCCGGACCGCATCGAGTGCCGGGAGCGTCCCGCCCGGCTCGTAGTCGCCGCGAGGGCGGTGGACGTACAGCAGATCGACCGCGTCCAGCCCGAGCCGATCGAGACTCGCTTCGGTTCCCCGCCGGACGTCGTCGCCGGCCAAACGGTCGATCCACAGTTTCGTCGCGACGAGCAGTTCCGACCGGTCGACGGACGCCGCGGCGATCCCGTCGCCGACGACACCTTCGTTCTCGTAGATCTGTGCGGTATCGAGGTGGCGGTACCCGACCT
The DNA here is from genome assembly GCF_035666295.1 of Haloarcula montana. Lineage (NCBI taxonomy): Archaea > Methanobacteriati > Methanobacteriota > Halobacteria > Halobacteriales > Haloarculaceae > Haloarcula > Haloarcula montana. The sequence continues at coordinate 2,169,685 of NZ_CP142027.1, read as the reverse complement.
CGATCGCGGTCGCGACCGTCGATGCGTCGGAGATCCCCATCGTCCCGAGGCCGACAGGCGGAAGATGCATACGCGACGGTCGGCCGGCGATCCAAAGGGGTTGTCGGTCAGAACTCCTGGTGGTCGGTGACGGCATCGGCGTGTTCCGCCCACTTCTCGACGGTGGGCGCTCCCCAGTACCGGACCGTTTCGCTGCGCTCGTCGAAATCCAGTACGCCGAAGTCGTGGAGTTTCGGGAGGTGTATCTCGATCAGTTCGGTCTCGACGGCGTCGACGGTTGCGTCGGTCGGGGGGACTGAACTCGACTGTCCACGGTTGCTGACGGCGACAGCGAGAGAGCGGACATCGATAGCGTGTTGGTCGGCCGTCGAGAGGTATCGGCAGACTGCGCGCCGTCGCCAGTCCGCGAGGACATCGAAGACGTCGTCGACGATCGGCGTCGTGAACCCACGGTCCTGTGGCGTCATTCCCTGCCACTGCTCACCCGCTGGACCGTCGGTACTCCGGTTGGACATATACCGATACGATTGAGCGCCCCGGGTATCAACTGACTATCTAGCTACCTAGACGAGGCTTCCGACACTGTCTCCCGACCGACTATCCTTCTCGGGTGCTCTGGACCGTTCCTGCACCGGTATCGGCCCGCTCAGCGGTCCCCACCAGCGTCAGCCAGGTGTTACAACCGGCTCGCAGCGCGACGAGGTCGTCGGCAGTCACCGTGATCTCGACGGTGTCTCCCTCGCGCACGAGCGTCGCGGTCGTCCTGTCACCGTCGATCGCACCGATCTCGGGACGGACGCTGCGTTCGATCCGGCGAGCACGTTCGGCTGAGTCGAACGGAACGGAGAGAACAGTGGTGTGTGGACCGCTCACTCGACGTTGATTTCTTTGACGTCTGGCGCGCGCTCCTTGAGCAGCACCCGGTGCCCACAGTACGGACAGCGGACGCCGCCGTACTCGTCGAGCGTCACGTCGCGCTTACAGCGAGAACACTTGTAGCTCATACGTTGTGTGTGTCGATGGAGACTCTTTACTCCTCGTCTTCTCCCAGCGCGGCACGGATCGAGCGGCGGACGGTCTTGCCACCGGGCGTCTCGGGCTTGTAGCTCCCGCCGGTGAACGTGTAGTCACAGTAGCTGCACTGCCAGATACCGGTCCCCTGCCGGTCGACACGGTCCTCACCGCAGTTCGGGCAGGTGTGGTCTTCGTTCATCTCCGATTCGATCTCGGCGACGCGGCGGCGTGAGACACGACCGTAGCGAGCACCGAACCGGCCGGCGCTTCCGGTACGTCCCTTTTTGCTGGCCATAGTGTTCTGCTGTCCGCCGAGCGTCCACATAAGCCCTTCGAGAGCGAGTTCGCGGCTGGTTCCGTTCGGTATAGACTCACAGGGACACAGGAGCCTGAAGTAGCACATGAGAGAGATAGTATTTATTCGATTTTAATACCCCTCAATTAACGTCAGACAATATAAAAACGGCCACAGCTTCTAAGCGCGCGTGCCGAGAAACCTCGAACTGTATGGACGAAGCACTCGAAGTCGTCGACATCGTCGCGGACTCGGGATTCGAGGGCATCGTCACCTGGGTCCTCCGTCTCGTGGGGCTCGTCGTCCTGATCGCCGGGCTAGGAATGTGGCTGTTTACCGATGCCGGGCTCTTGGTCGTGCCGGCGCTGCTGATCCTGGGTGGATTGGTGTTGCTGGCTACGCCGAGCGTCCTCCTCCTGCTCGCCGAGTTCGTCTGACGAGCGTCACCCTCGTCGGTCGGCGGGCGTTAGTCCTGGAGTTCAGCCGCTTGAAGTGCCTCGTTGAGATCGGCACGGACGTGTTCACCCAGTTCGCGGTCGCCGGCGGTCGTGACCACACGGTTCTCTTGAACGCTCGATCCGTCCCGGATCAACACCCGAACGTTCCCGTTCGCGTCCGCCCGCGTGGCCTTCGCTCGGACGCCACCGCGAGCTCCGGAACCGCTGGCGTCGATCGGCCCCGGGATGACCTTCTTGACGTGAGGATGGTCCGCGACGGTCTGGAGGGCCTGCTGCCCGGTCCGGCCGCCGATCAGCGTCGAGTGGCTCCCGCCGAGCTTCTCGGCCAGCGACGCCTCGACGACCTCCAGGGCGGGTTCGCCGCGGCGATCGAGGACCCGCTGGACGGGGTCGTCGCCTTCGACCCGGTAGAACTCGTAGTGGAGTTGGCCCCGGACGGCACCGATGACGGCCCGATCTCCCGTGACGTACACCTCTTCCGGTCGCTTCCGGCGCACCTCGTCTGCGATCAGCCCGGCGAAGTTGCGCAGTTCCACCACGGCCGACTGGTCGCTGCCCTCGCCCTCCGGCGTGGTTGTCACCGTTCGCTGACCGACGACCTCGTCGTCGGCGATACAGGAGACAGTCGCCCGGTCCCGGCCCAGTTCCAGGACGACGACCTCCGTATTGGCAGTGTGACAGACCAGGCAGTAATCGCCCGGTCGGGAGAGCGGCGTCGCACACTGCCGACAGTCCATGGTCGTCTATACGGGACCTGCCGGGGATAAGCAGGGCGGTTTCGCGTGTCCGCGCGTTAGTTGTCAGGATCGCCTTTGCGGAACTCCCGTAAGAGGACCGTCGCGTAGCTCCCCTTCGGGAGCGAAAAGGAAAACGCCAGGTCGTCGCCGTCACGGTCGACAGCCAGATCGGTCCGGAGCAGGACTGCCCGACGAGTTCCCGTCGAGTCGAACTCCCCGGGGAGGTCGAAATCGCCCGGTTCCAGACCGATGTCGGCAAGCACCGCCCGCTCGATCTCACCCGGTTCGCCGTCGGCCAGGTCCGTCTCGGTCCCCAAAAGCGGCGCTGTGACGAACGCCCGTCCACGCGCACAGTGTCGTTGGACGGTCCGCAGGCGTCGCTCGGTCACCCGCTGGGTTCGGTCGGTGTCCGGGAGCCGGAGGCCCTCGGGCGCGTCACCGTCGGCGAAACAGACCACGTCGCCCTCGACGGGGCGGTCGAACGGAAGCCCCTGTGCCAGCCGCTCAGAGAGAATGCGGTTGAACACGTACGACTGGGCGGCGTTGACGAACAGCGTCTGGAGGTTCGATGGGACTGCCTCCAGCGCGTCCCGGAAGTCCGCCGGGGTCCCGGCCCCGTTCTCGACGAGCCGGTGGCAGATCGAGCGTTCGTAGCCGAGCGCACGGGGCAGTCGCTCCAGCGCACCGGCCCAGTCGTGGGTCTCGTCGACGTAGGCCCGTGCCTCGCGGGTATCCGCCGGTTCCCGTTCGCTCGGGTTCCCGACGTAGGCCAGTACGGCGCCTTTCCACTCCCCGCGGGCGATCCGGAGGCCGACTTCGTGGGTGACCGGCCGGCGCGACCCGAACCGCTGTTGGCCGAAGTAGTTGGGGACGCCGACCGTCCGTTCGTCGTCGGGGAGGCTCCCCCCGGACGCCTCGTCCCTGTCCTCGCCGGCGCCGAACGCCGCTAGATCGCCGAGTACCGACGCGGCGTTGTCCGGTGCGTCCGCCTCGCGGACGACGATCTCGAAGGCGTTGCCAGCCAGATCACCGAAGAGGATGGGCCGGCCGGCACGGCCGATCACCTCGATGTCGGCGTCGTCGATGGCGGGGACGTCCTCGGCGTCGATCCCCTTCACCGAGAACAGTTGGCGGGTGACCGCGCGCTTGTCTTTGGTCCCCGCCCAGGAGACCCGTTCCCGGGAGATACCCAGCCGGTCGGACAGCGCACTCGCGAAGTCGTTGGTGTCCCAGTCGCGCAGCTCGACACGCATGACGAGATGGGGGTAGGCCCCGGTGTCGGCGTCGACGGGTTCGGTGTCGAACGCCTCCAGTTCCGTGACCCGGAAGTCCGCCGGTGACTCCCTGAGGTGGCCGCCCACGCCGTCGGCGTCGCTGACGTAGTAGTCCATGCCGACCGCCTGTTCGATCGCGTGGGCCTCGCGCATCTGTTAGTGGCTCCTTCGTCGGCGCGGGTTTAGCGTTGGCGTTGTGCGGGCGGTCACTCGTAGGCTTCGAACTCCTCGCCGAACGCGATGAAGTACGCGACACCGAGGAGGCCGACAGCCGAGGCGGTGAGGAAGGCCAGTTTCGGACCCGCTCTGATGGTCTGGCCGGCGAGAGCGAGCGCCCACTCGCTGCCGTAGAGCCAGCCGCCCAGGGCGGCGCTGGGGATGACGACGGTGTTACGCACGAGGTAGTAGGTGCCGGTGACGCGGCCGCCGGCGTCGGCCTCGGCGGGACCGACGATCAGCGCCTTGTGTGCCGGCAAGCCGGCGAAGCGCAGCCCGGAGTAGGCAAAGAGCGCGATCACGAGCCACTGATCGGCCGGCGCGAAGATCAGCGCCAGCGGGAAGAGTGCGTAGACGGAAAACCCAAGCGCCACGGCGGGCTTGAGGCCGGCGTACTCCGCGAGTTTCGAGACCGGCGCCATCGAGAGGATAGCGACGACCATCTCGACGCCCAGCAGGACGCCGAAGAAGGCGTCGGGACGCAACGAGAGCCCGAACCCGGAGAACCCCACGGAGAGAAAGTCGGTGACGACGATGACGAAGAAGACGTAGACCATCCCGTTGGCGAACCGAACGAACGTGTCCGCCACCAACAACGGGCGCAGCGGTGCGGGCATCGACCGCAGATCGGCGAGCACCTGACCGACGCCCTCGAAGGACTTCCCCAGCGAGTCCTCGCTGGCGTCGTAGAGGACGTGCTGGGCGACGGTCGCGACCAGCGAGAACGCGATCGCCGCGAGCAGGATCAACTGGAACCCCCCGGAGAAGGTCGGCGTCAGCGCGAGCAGGCCGGCCGCGAGCAGGGGGCCGAGCAGGAACCCGATCCGGCGGAACATCTCCGTGCTGGCAAAGCCCATCGCCAGCCGCTGGGGCGGGACCGCCTGTTTGACGATGGCGAAGGTGGCCCCGAGCCCGAAGGACTTCCAGGCCTGCGCCAGGAAGAGACCGACGAACACCAGTCCCCAGGCGGGCACCTGCAGCGGGCCGACCGCGACATCGCCGACGACCGAAGCGAGATACCACAGGCCAAAGCCAAGCGTCGCCAGCACGGCGAAGGCCGTCAGCGCCAGCCGCGAGCCGATCCGGTCGGAGATCGCACCGCCCGGATACGGGTAGACGGCGCTGATGAGGTTGCCTACGCTGCCATAGAGACCGATGACGCCGGCGCTGGCGCCCAGAACGCGCAGGTACTCCGGCACGTACCGGCCGGTCATCTGGAACGCCAGGCTGAAAGCGAGCATCGACAGCGAGAGGACCAACACGTCCCGCTCCAGGGCGAAGAACTGCCGGAAGCTATCGAGCAGATCGACCGGTTCCTCGCTGTCGGTGGCCATGGGTGACTCGCATGGTCGGCGGGTACTTAGTTCCGGGAATTGCGACCAGTAGCGACTATATAGCGGTATAATGCGGAGTTTTCACACACTAGTTCGGGACACGAGACACACATAGGGCTCCAGCCCGATCCACAGATATGACCGAGCGGATCACCGGCGAAGTCATCCACGTCGTCGAGCCGGCTGATCTCGACGACTACGACCTCCAGCCGGAACTCGAAGAGCTGGCCGACTCGCGGTACGTCCTCGTCTGTCGGGAGGGTGGTGTCCCTTCGTGGTTCGAACGCATCCGGGCGTTTCTGCTGCGACAACCCATCGAACCGATCACGCTCGTCGCGGAGCGGGGTGCCGACGAGGGCGAGGAAGTGACTGCGAGCGTTCGGGAGACGGGGATGCCGGGAGTCTACGAGGCGACGCGGCTCGACTGATCTCGTCGCGTCAGAACGCGAAAACCGATCGGTGACGGTCTCAGACCGCCGACTCGTAGTCCTCGAACCGGTCGATCTCGACGCCGTCCTCGGTGACCTCCGCGAGGACGATGCCGTTCCCGGAGCCGGTGTCACGCTCTGCAGCGGACTGGACGGCACGGATCGCCAGCTCGCGGGCCTCTTCGAGGCTCATCTCGGGGTCGTACTCGCCCTCGATGGTCCCCGTCGCGACCATGGTCCCGGAACCGGTGACGGTGTAGTCGTCCTGCAGGACGCCGCCGGCCGGGTCGACGCTGTAGACGTGGCTGCCGTCCTCGTCGACCCCACCGATGATGGGGTTGATGGCGAAGAAGGGGCCACCGCGGGCGAAGTTGCCCGCGAGCGTCGACAGGGCGTGGATGCTCAGGGGCTCGTTACGACGCACCTCGTAGAGATTCGCCTCGGAGCGCAGCGAGCGGATGAACGACTGAGCGCCGCCGACGCTGCCGACCAGCGTCATCGCGGCCGTCGGGTGGATCTGCTCGACCTTCTGGACCTGTTTGTTCGAGACGAACCGACCGCCCAGCGAGGCGCGCCGATCCGTCGCGATGAGGACGCCCTCGTCGGTGCTGATACCGACGGTGGTCGTCCCGGTCTTGGTCACCGCCTCCTCGTCGCGGTTGCTGTCGTCCGAGGGGATGGTTCCGACCTGTGGCTCGTAGGCGTCAGTCAGGCGGTTGTCGGGATCGTACATCACTCCTCACCTCCGAGTTCGAACTCGGCTAAGCGGTCGGCGATGTCGTCCTCCGCGAGCTTGGTGAACTGCTCGGTCTCGACGTCGATAGTGGCGATGTCGACACCGGTCGCGTCGAGGCCGTCGTCGTTGACCGACGCGAGCGAGCGCAGCGCCAGTTCGACGCCGGCTTCCAGGTCCATCTCGTCGGTGTACTCCTCTTCGAGGTAGTTCTGGATGTCCTCGCGGGAGCCACCGATGGCGACCGCTTGCCACTCGTAAGGGGTCCCCGACGGGTCCGTCTCGAACAGGCGGGGCTCGCCGTTCTCGATGCCACCGACCAGCAGCGCGACGCCGAACGGCCGTGCGCCGCCGGTCTGGGTGTACTGCTGGATGTAGTCGGTGATCTCCTTCGTGAGCGATTCGACGGAGGCCGGCTCGTCGTAGCGCAGCCGGTTGACCTGGGCCTGTCGCCGGGCCACGTCGATGAGCTGCCGGGCGTCGGCCACGTGGCCGGCGCTGGCGATCCCGACGTGGTCGTCGATCTCGTGGATCTTCTCGATGCTGTCGCGCTCGATGAGCGGCGACCGGGCGCGCCGGTCGGCCGCCAGTACGACACCGTCGGCAGTTCGGACACCGACGCTCGCGGTGCCGCGTTTGACCGCCTCGCGGGCGTACTCGACCTGGTAGAGGCGCCCGTCCGGCGAGAAGATCGTGATCCCGCGGTCGTACGCCTGCTGTTCGTTTCCTTGCATGATCTGTGTTCTCTGTTGTTCACCTGAGGTTAGGGTTTCTTGTATATAACCATACCGGTGGTATGGCCGCCACTGTCCTCAGTACAGCGGCAGGTCGCCGGTGACCCGGTCGACGAGTTCGTCCTCTGCGGGACCGACCGCCAAGGCAGTGACGGTCCCGGGATCGAGCTCGGTGTGACCGGCGTCTCTGACGACCGCATGCGGCAGGCCCTCGCGCTCGGCAGCATCGGCGAGTTCGAACAGCTCGTCCTCGCTCGTCGCTTTGAGCACGACCTTCTTCTGGCCCTCGCCTTTCCAGGCGGTCCGGGCCTTCCGACCCGCGTCCTCGAAGGCCGACAGGGCGGCGTGTGCGACCTGGGCGGCGAGTTTCCCCTCGCCCATCCCGATGTCGACACGAGCGACGATGGCCTGCTTCATACCCCAACATGGCGACCCGTACTTAAAGCCCCCTCGGAGCACCCGACCGGTTGCACGTACCACAGGGTACATACACCATGGGCGTGGAGTCCCCCACGACACCCCATGGCGCTGCGACTCCTGACTCAGCCGCGACAGTTCTTCACGGACCGCGAGTCGGAGTTGAACGGCGTCCTCGGGGCCGGACTGGCAATCCTGCTCTCGCTGGTGCTGACGAGCGTCGTCGGCGCCTCGCTGTGGCTGTTCGGCCGTGGGCTCAACGCCGCGGTCGGCGGCGAGTTCCAGAACGCGGTGGCCGAGGCGCTCCCGCTACTGTTCCTGGCCGTGCTCGTCCTCTGGCTCGTGCTCGGGGCGGCGCTGTTCCTCGGAGCGAAACTGGGCGGGGGACGCGGTACGTTCGGCGCGACGCTGGAGGTCGCGGCCTGGGGCTTGGTGCCAACGCTGGTCGGCGTCGTCGTCGTCGGCGCGGCCCTCGTGGTGTACGGCCTCCAGGCCGATCTCGCGGTCGACAGCCTGGCGGCGCTCGGTACCCGACTCCGCCCGCTCCAGACCGGGTTCTCGGGGCTCGCGGTCCTCCTGGTCCAGATCGGCGTTGCCGCCTGGCAGGCATTCCTCTGGGCGGCCGGCCTGCGAGTCGCCCACGGTCTCGACCGGTTCAGCGCGGTGGCGACGGCCATCGTCGTCGCGGTGGCGCTCGTCGTGCTCGTCTGACCACCGCGATGGCTCGCACTCCGAGGCGGGACGTTTTAGGCGCCGCGTCGCGCTACCTCGGGTAATGATCCTCTCCGACGCGGACATCCTGCGGCGCCTCGAAGACGGCGACCTGGTCGTCGAACCCCTCGACGATCCGGACATCCAGATCCAGCCCGCCAGCATCGACCTCCGGTTGGGCCGGGAGTTCCTGGAGTTCCAGCACGCCAACATCCCGTGTATCCACCCCAACAGCGAGCAGGAGGTCGCCGACTACGTCGAGGAGACGGTCGTCGATGACGACGACGAGTTCATCCTCCACCCCGGCGACTTCGTGCTGGGGACGACCTACGAGCGCGTCGAGATCCCCGACGACCTCATCGCCCACGTCGAGGGGCGCTCGTCGCTTGGCCGTTTGGCGATCGTGGTGCATGCGACTGCAGGACTGTGCGACCCCGGGTACCAGGGTCAGGTCACCCTCGAACTGTCGAACCTCGGCACCGCGCCCGTGGCCCTCTCCCCAGGGATGCGCATCTCGCAGCTGACGTTTACCGAGTTGAAGACGCCGGCCGACCGGCCCTACGGCGACGAGCGCGGCTCGAAGTACCAGGGACAGAAGGGGCCACAGGCGAGCAAGATACAGGGTGATCGCGAGTTCGGAGGCGATCAGTGATGACTGCCCTGCGTGTCAGCACTGTATCGGCGAGAAACGAGGTCGAGTTCGGAGGCGACCAATGAGGACGCTCGTGTCCGACTCTCGGCTACGGGCGAGTGAGTTCGGAGGCGATCAGTGATGCGGTTCATCGAGGAAGTCGTCGTCGAGGAGTTCCTGCCGACGTTCCGGTCGCTGCTGGCCGAGGCGCTCCGGGAACGAGACCTCACCCAATCGGAGGTCGCGGAGTTGCTCGGGATCAGCCAGAGCGCCGTCTCGAAGTACGTCCACGGGAACGTCGACCGCAACGAGGCGTTGCTCGACCACCGCGGACTCGCCGAACTCGTCGAGCGGTTGGCGGACGGGCTGGCGGCCGGCGAGACGAGCTCGGTCCAGGCGCTGGTCGAGACGGAGGTGTTCATCCGCGAACTCGAACGCGGCGGGCTGTTGGCCCAACTGCACGAGCAGCGGGTGCCGGAACTGGCCGAGTATGAGGGCGAGTTCGCCGTCCACGACCCGGACTCGACGCTACGGGCGGCCGAACAGGCCCTCTCGTCGGTCCGGCGGGGGCTCCAGGTCCTGGAGAACACGAGCGGGTTCGCGACGCTGATCCCCGCGGTGGGGTCGAACCTCGTGGAGGTACTCCCGGAGGGCGACAGCATCGAGGACGTCGCCGCCGTCCCCGGACGAATCCTCGACGTGAAAGGGCGGGCGACGATCCCGGCCGACCCGGAGTTCGGTGTCAGCGAACACGTCGCGTCGGTGTTGCTGGCGGCCCGCGCGGCCGGCAGCGACGCGCGGGCGGCGCTGAACGTCCGCTACGACGAGTCGATCGTGACGGCGCTTTCCGATGCCGGCTACACCACCGCCGAGTTCGACGCCGAAGCCAGCGTCGAGACCGGCGTCGCCGAGGCGCTGGCCGAGACGCCCGACGCCGACGTGCTCTACCAGACCGGCGGGATGGGCGTCGAGCCGGTCGTCTACGTGCTCGGTCCCGACGCCGGGACCGTCGCCGAGCGCGCGCGTGAGCTGCTGTGACTGACGTTCGGTCGTTTTACGGGCGGTGGGCACGCCTCTATGACGCCGTCGCCTCCCTCCCCTTCGTCGGCTCCTGGCGTGCGAGGGCCGTGGAGTCGCTGGACCTGTCGACCGGCGACACCGTCGTCGAGATGGGCTGTGGCACCGGCGCGAACGTCCCGTCCCTTCGGAAGCAGGTCGGCCCGGAGGGGACGGTCGTCGGCGTCGACCTCACGCGAGGGATGCTCGACCGGGCCAGCCGGCACCCCGATCGGGCCGGCAACGGCGTCCACTACGTCCAGGGCGATGCCGCACATCCACCGGTCGGGCACGCCGACGCGGTGCTCGCGACGTTCGTCGCCGGCCTGTTTCCCGACCCCGAGCCGGTCGTCGACCGATGGTGCGACGCCGCGGGTCCCGGTGGTCGGATCGCGCTGTTGAACTTCCAGCGCAGCGACGCGGCCGTCGCGCTCCCGCTGAACCTCGTCTTCGAGGGGTTCGTCCGTCTCTCTTCGCCGGGGAGCCGGCTGGCACGGGACTCACAGGCGACGGCCTTCGAGCGGCGAGTCCGGACCGCTCGCCAGCGGCTCACCGAACGGACCGTCGACCGACGGTACGAGACGCTGGCCGGCGGCTATCTGGGACTGCTGTCGGGCCGTGTGACCTGAGTCAGTCGCTCGTCCCCGGCGACGCGGTGTCCGCGGTCCGCGGTGCCGGTTCGCGTTCGAGTCGATAGACGAGACACCCGACGAGCGAGAGGAGACAGCCGTACAGGACCGGCGTTCCGAACGCGAAGACCGGACGGAGCATCGCCGTGATCCGCGTGGCGGTCTCGGGAGCCAGCGGGAAGAGACCGACCAGCCGCGGGACGGCGTTGAACGACAGCGAGAGCGTCGCAAGCAGCGTCCCGGCGACGAATAGCCGGCGACCCCACCCCTGGGGGAGGTCGTACAGGAGCACGACTAGCGGGAACGTCAGGTAGACGTAGTACAGGAGCAGCGACGGGAAAAACAGCAGTATCGCGACGAGAGTTCCGTACAGCGCAACCAGCCGGTCGGTCGTGGTTCGAGTGCGCCAGTACAGCGCGGCCACCACGGGTGCCAGCAGCGCCGCGGCGCCGGCGGCGTACCACGTCGGATCGACGGTCGGGAACAGCACCGACAGCGGCCGGCGAAGCGTGACGTAGCTCACCCCCGGGTCGAGGCCGCCGGCGAACGCCTGCGTGTCCCGTCGCGCCAGGAGGACGTCGAAGACGTAGGTCCTGTAGGTGGCCGGTCCGAACGCTGCGAGACCCGCAAGCGAGAGCGCCACTGCCGTCCCGACGGCGGCGACGATGGCCCGCCAGGCACGCCGGTAGAGCAGCCAGAGGCCGACGGCCGCCGGGAACACCTTGACGAAGGCCGGCAGCGCGAGCGCGACGCCGGCCAGCCACTCGCGGTCCCGGTCGAGCCAGACGAGTCCGGCCGCGAAGGCGGCCACGAGCAGGTGGTTGACCTGGCCGTAGGCCAGCGACGGGACGGCGTGGACCGACGCGAGGACGAACGCGCCCACGAGTAGCCGGTCGCCCCGCGGGACTCGGTAGCCCATCGACTCGACGTACCCGGCCAGCAGGAGCGTCAGCCAGCCGCTGGCGGCGACCGTCACCACTGTCATGATCGCATAGCCGACCGGCCACTCCCCAAGTCGCGCGAGCGGAACGAACGCCAGTACCGTCACCGGCGGGTAGAGATAGTGGAACCGGCTGGAGGGTGGCGTCACCGCGTAGAAATCTCGGCCGGCCAGGACCGCCCGCGCGGCGGCGTCGTACACCCGGTAGTTCAGTCCGATCTTGACCGGCCAGGCCAGCACGTAGTAGAGGCCCAATCCGACGCCCAGAAGGACGGCGCTCCCGAGGACGAGCCAGACATCGCGACGAGTGGTAGAGAGAGGCATGGACAGTCGGGGACGACCGGCGTAGTGTCCCGTCAAACCCGGTAGCGCTCGGCGTGTCGCGGGCAGAACTCGGGGTCGTCGAGTTGTGCGGCCACGACACCGGGCTGTCGATGGGCGTTGTGGAGCCGGCAGCCTGACTCCTCACAGAACGCCTCGCCGGTCGACAGGTAGTGGGCTGCTTGCAGGACGTATCCCTTCAGTGCATCGGTCGTCCGCGGATCGTCGGCGACCAGGAACTCGCCGTCGACCGCCGACTCCAGCACCTCCCGGGGCGGCGCATCGCCCGAGACCATCGCGTGGCGTTGTTGCTCCTTGTAGTACTGCTCGGGTTTCGCGGGCGCCTCGTACAGCCCCGGGACGGAGACCACTCCCGGTTGTCCGAGCACGTTGACGCGTTTGTGCCACCGGCCGTCGTGGTCCCCCCAGGTCCCGACCACACGGTCGAGCACCGGGATGTGGAGGTGATCGAGCGTCCGCTCGTCGGCCGGTACCCGTTCGTACAGCGCGCGCTGGACCGCCAGACCGTCGTAGATGACGCCGCCGGCCCGCTCGGGGTCATCCAGGGCACGCTCCTCGTAGCGGACGATTCCCAGCATCGTGTTCCCCGTCGCGTGGTCGTAGGGGTCAAGCACACGTGCGTCGGCGAACGCCTCCGCGAGCCCGTCGTCGCCGTACAGCGAGCAGAACCGGTCCCGGACCCGGACGGTCGCGTCGATCCGGGCGTCGAGCCAATCCCCGACGGCGTCGACATCGGCGACGGTCGTCGGCGCCCGATAGAGTGTGACCTGCTCCATCATGTGGTTGTACAACCCGGTCGTACTTCGATCCGGCGGTCCCGAACGTCGCGGCGTCGATCACGACGGGTCAACTATCGACGGGAGAACCCCGAGGCTCCGGCCCTACGCCTCGGCCTCCGGTTCGACTTCGCTCGCGTTCCGTGACTCCTCGACGGCTTTCGTCAGCGAGACGTTGAGCCACGCCATCGAGACGATGCCGCCGACTACCGTGACGGCGTTTTTGACCGCGTGGTCGACCACCGCGATCGAGAGCGCCGTCGTCACGCCGACGGGGGTCAGCGGCGCGACGATGATCGTGAACGCGCCCTCGTAGAGCCCCACACCGCCCGGCGTAAGCGGGAGTACCTTGGCGAGGTTGCCGACGCTGACCGCGAAGAAGCCGACGGCGATCAGCGACGGCGTCAGCGGCTGGCCGAAGGCACGGAACACGACGAGCGCCGTGAGCACGTCCAGCGACCAGATGAGGAGGCTACCGAGGCCGACACGGACGAAGGCCGGCCCGTCGGCGGTCACCGTCTGGATGTCGGCGACGAATCCCTCGACGACGCCGGCGACGTAGTCGGCGTAGGAGTCGTCGCTGAGTCGCCCCATCCCGGCACGGACGAAGTTCCGGTCGGTACGGGCGCTGGCGACGATGGCCGCGACCGCGCCGATGGCCGCGAGTCCGACCGCCGCCGCCACGACGACGGCCGTCTGGCCGCTGCTAGCTGTATCGCCGGCAACGGCGTCGCCGGCCAACGCGGCGAAGAGTGCGTCGGCCGAGCCGGTGACCGCCAGTCCGATCAGGACGACGCCGGCCAGCAGCGTGATCGTCAGCAGGTCGAAGACGCGCTCGACGGCCAGCGAGGCGAAGCCGGTGGGGTAGGGGATCGAGCGGCGCGCCTTCACGACGTAGGCCCGGACGGCGTCGCCGGCCCGCGCTGGGAAGACGAGGTTCCCGGTCTGGCTGACGAACACGGCACCGGTCAGGAACTCCCAGCGTTCGTGGTGTCCCATCGAGTCTAAGATGTCCCGGTACCGGATTCCACGCAGCGGCCACGAGAGGGCGTACACCGCTCCCGAGAGGGCGACGACCGCGGGGTCCGCGTCGGCCATCCGTTCCAGCACCGTCCGGGGGTCGAGATACTGGGTCATCAACAGGAGCGCGACGACGACCAGCAGGGTGCCGGCCCCCAGCGACACCCGGCGGGTGATCCGCGGGCTGACCGACAGCTCCCAGAAGGTCCGCAACACCTGGCTCCCCATCCCGAAGACGTCCCGGACGATGTCGACCTTCGAGTCGCCCTTGGGGGTCCAGTCGACGGGGAACTCCTTGACCCGGAGGCCGTTTCGCTGAGCCTTCACGAGCAGTTCCGTGTCCCAGAACCAGTGCTCGTCCTCGACCATCGGCGCCAGCGTCTGCAGGGCGTCACTGTCGAAGGCCTTGAACCCACACTGGTGGTCCTGCAGCTTCGAGCGCAGGACGGTCCGAACAAGCGTGTTGTATCCCAGGCTCGGGACGCCCCGTCTGGCCGGGCGGTCGGCCCGGTTCTCGGGCAGCCAGCGTGACCCCGTCGCGATGTCGTAGGCCCCCGACCGGACACTCTCGACGAGTTCCTCCAGGTGGCGCATGTCGGTCGCCAGGTCGGTGTCGAAGTAGACGAGCGTCCCGCCGTCGGCCCGCTGGAATGCGTACTCCAGGGCGCCGCCCCGACCGAGTCGCTCGGCGCTGTGGACGTGACGGACGCGGTCGTCCTCGGCGGCCAGACGGCTCGCGATCTCCGGTGTCCGGTCGTCACAGCCGTCTTCGGCGACGATGACTTCGAAGCTGCCGGCCGGCAGGAAGGAGGCGAGCGTCTCCAGTGTGACCGAGACGGTCTCCTCGATGGTGTCCTCCTCGTTGTACGCGGGGAGGACGACGCTCACCTCGATGTCGCTCATTGCAACACGGTAGACGCCACTGGGGCCAAGAGTTTTCTGTTACGATCGCTCGGCAGTCACGAACTTCGAGAGGTCGGCGTCGGCGACGCCCTCGACCGACTCGTAAGGACGCTCGACGACGATGTTGCCGGCGGTCTGGGAGCCGATCCCCGGTATGGCCTGGAGTTCGTCCATCGAGGCGGCGTTGAGATCCAGGGGGTGCGGGACGCCCGTGACCGACCGGTAGCCGTGGTCGGTGATCGCCACGTCGAGCACCTGTCCGAGGTCGCGCTCGCCGGGGATGGCAACCAACAGCGGATAGGTCCCGAGTTGGCGGCCGAAGGTCTTGCCGTCCTGGTGGTACTCCAGATGGACATCGGGCAGCACGGTTCCGGGCGGGGCGACCCGCTGGAGCATCGGGTTGTCGATCTCCTCGCGGACCTCGCGTTTGTACTGTTTGAACAGTTTCTTGTGATCGTTGGCGATGTCCGCGCCGGTCTCGGCCATGTCGGTCCCCTCGAAGGCCATCACCTGGCGGATGTTCACCCGCCGGAGCATCAGCCCCTCGTCGTAGACCCGCTGGAGGAACCGCTTGTTGTGCTCGAAGGTCTCCCGACGTTCGCCTTTCAGCCCGTGGACGAGGTTGATACCGGGTAGGAGCTTCGGGAGCCGGGGCGCCGCGTCCTCGCCGAAGTTGGGTGCCGCGTCGCGGTCGCCGCCGGGCCGCCAGCCGGCGACCTCGTTGACCACCTTCACGGCCTCGAAACACTCGTCGGCGGTGACGTTGAGGTTGTTGTCGCTCATCACCTCGGGGTCTGCCGACTCCAGGCCGAACGCGGCCGTGTCGCCGGGCGTGTTGTGCTCTGCGATGATCCGGATCCCCTCGCGGGCCTTCTCCGGCCACTTGACGATGGTGATGGGGTTCATGTTGTCCAGATGGAGCGTCTCCAGGTCTGGCGCGACCTCGCGGATACCGCCGTAGAGCCGACGGAGGGCGTCGGGATTCGGTGCCTCGCCGTCGCCGCCGTAGGCGAGGATGTCGGCCTGCCGGCCCAGGCGGAAGTGCTTGACGCCGCGGTCCGAGAGGGCGTCGACCTCGTCGACGACGCTCTCGGGCGGCCGGAAGTCCGGGTCGCCGTACATCGGTTCCGTACAGAACGAACAGCGGTACGGACAGCCCCGCGAGGTCTCCATTTCGCAGATGAGATACGCCGGGTGGTTGGGGTGTTGCTCGACGACGAACGCGCCGGCCCGCGCCCAGCAGGTCTCCTCCTCGACGGAGCGGTAGCGGTCGTTGAACCCCTCCAGGCCGGACTCGACGAGGTCGAAGACGGCCGCCTCGACATCGGCCATCGCCATGAAGTCGAAGTCCAGGTCGTCCCTGGCCGTCTCGCTCGCGCCCTCGTTGGCCTCGCCGACGCCGAACCGGACGGGGCCACCGATGATCGAGGTCCCCTGAGCGGTCCAGGCGAGTTCCCGGACCTCGTCGGGTTCGGCAGGAGTCCCGCCGACGTACTTGCCGGGGACGGTCATCCCGCCGACGTAGACCATGAGGTCGGCCTCCTCGACGGCCTGCCAGCGGCGGCGTTCCTCACGGAGTTCGTCGATGGTGTGATACGTGATCTGCTCGCGGGGGATGCCGGCATCGACGAGCGCGCCGGCGGCGTACCGGGGATACGTCGAAATGTACGGCGGGACCCCGAAGTGTGCGGGCTCGTCGACGTAGCCGTCGACGATAGTCACTGAGAGCGTCTCGGGGTCGGTCATAGCCCGGGGTTGACGCTCGACGCCTAAAACGGTGTCTGGTCGGCCCGGCCGAGGTCGGCGGCCGCCAACTCGGCGTTCCGTTCGTTGGCCTTCCAGACGGCGTCGACGAGGTCCCCGACCACCGGGACCGAGCCGACGGCGAAGTCCAGTGCGACGTTCAGCACCATCCGAGCGAGCGTCCGCAGGGAGACGCCCAGCCGAGCGGCTTCGACGACGATGTACAGCGAGAGCAGGGCCGTGACGGCGTCGCCGGCGACGGGGACCAGCCCCAGTAGCGCGTCGAGGCCGACGCGGTAGCGGGTCAGCGGGACGCCGACGCTGTCGTCTAACAGCCGCGCGACCCGTCGGATACGGGTCAACCCGGGCGATTCCTGTTCCATACTGGTCCATCGTCGGCGGGGACAATAGCCCTTCTCCCGCTCTCAGTCGTCGGCGCTGACCGGCCCCTCGTCGGCCTGGGCGTCCCAGAGGTCCGCGTAGTCGCCGCCGGCGGCCAGGAGGTCGGTGTGTGTCCCCTGTTCGGCGAGTTCGCCGTCGTCGAGCACGACGATGCGGTCGGCGTCCTGGATCGTCGAGAGGCGGTGGGCGATGACGAAGGCCGTCCGGTCCTCGACGAGGCGCTCGATGCTCTCCTGGATGCGCTCCTCGGTCTCGGTGTCGACGTCGCTCGTGGCCTCGTCGAAGATGATGATCTCCGGGTCGTTCAACAGTGCGCGGGCGATGGCGACACGCTGGCGCTGCCCCCCCGAGAGTTTGATCCCGCGCTCGCCGATCTGGGTGTCGTAGCCCTCCGGCAGGTCCTCGACGAAGGCGTGAGCCTCCGCGGCCCGGGCGGCCTTCCGGACGCGCTCGCGTGCGGCCTCGTCGCCGTCGGCCTCGCCGTCTAAGACTGTCCGGTCGCCGTAGGCGATGTTCTCCGCGACGGTCCCCGAGAAGAGATACGGTTGCTGTTCGACGATGGCGATGTCGTCACGGAGCGACTGGAGGGCGTACTCGCGGACGTCGACCCCGTCGACCCGAACCGCACCCGAATCCACGTCGTGGAACCTGGGGACGAGTTTCAGCAGCGTCGACTTCCCGGCACCGGTCGGGCCGGCCAGCCCGACGGTCGCGCCGGCCGGGACGGAAAGAGAGACGTTCCGAACGACCGGTCGGTCGTCATCGTAGCCGAAGGTCACGTCCTCGAAGTCGACGCGGCCCTCGATCTCGTCCGGCCGGTGGGGGTCCTCGGGATCGGTGATCGTCGGATCCTGTCCCAGCAGGCCGAAGACCCGCTCGGCGCTGGACTTGGCGAGTTGGTACTTGTTCGCGGACTTCCCGACCCGACGCATCGGGGAGTAGAGCCGGCGGAGATAGAGGAAAAAGAGCGCGAACGTCCCGGTCTGGAGCGCGGCCTCGCCCTCGGCGCTCGTGACGAAGTCCATCCCGGCGACGTAGAGGATGCCGACGAAGACGACCCCGGTCAACAGCCGGAGGCCGGCGAAGAAGGCCCGCCGGATGCGCAGGGCGCCGACCTTCTCGTCGTGGTAGGTCTGGCTCTGGTCGGTGACCCGCTCGCGCTCGAAGGCGTAGCGGTCGAAGGCCTTGATCACCGGCGCGCCGCTGAGGTTGTTCTCCAGGCGGGTGTTGAGCCGCGAGACCGTCCGACGGATCGACCGGTAGCGGGGTTCGATCCAGGTGAGGAAGTAGCCGCTGGCGACGCCGATGATCGGGACCGGGGCCAGCGCGATCAGCGCCAGCGTCGGGGAGTGCCAGTAGAGGACGGCCGCGATCCCGCCGACCGTGGCGACCACGCGGATGAGCTGGCGGAACTCCGTGTTGAGAAACGACTCCAGCCGGTTGATGTCGCTGTTGAGGATCGACATCATCCCGCCAGTCTGGTGGTTGGCGAAGAAGTCCATCGAGAGGTGTTGGAGGTGGTCGTAGGTGTCGTCACGAAGGTCCCGCTGGATCTTCTGTGCGGTCGATTGCAGGAGGTACCGCGAGGCGAACCGCGTGACAGAACGGATCAGGTACGCCACGGCGGCGATGACGACGAGTCGCTGGAGGAAGGCGACGCGTGCCGCCTCCCCGGTGATGCTGCCGGTCGGGAGCAGCCCGGCCGTCGTCAACAGTCCGGGTTCGCCGCTGTTGAGGATCACCCGATCGATGGCGGCGGCGACGACGATGGGCGGAACGAGCCGGGCAAAGCGGGTACAGAACGCAGCGAGGATCCCAGCGAGCAGCCGGAGCCAGTACGGCGTCGCGTACCCGAAGAGGTTGACCATCGGGTGCCCGTCGACGTTCTCGCGGACGCCCTCGAACCCGCCGTGGTCCTCAGACATAGCCGTTGTTCCGGCCGCAGGCGGAAATATGCCGTGTTTGGACCGCGGGTCCGTGTGAGGTTACACGTGGATACAGCCTTCAGTGATCGGACCGGCGGGAGTCGGCCGTGCGCCGTCGGCGACCCGAGCCGTCGTGACCGCGGCGGCCAGCGAGTCCAACGCGTCGTGGTTGTCGAGGTACTGGCGGCGGTGAGCGCCCACGAGGACGCTACAGTCCGAGATGGCATCGACGTTGGCCCCACGCCGGCCGCGGGCGCCCTCGACGTTCTTGTACCCCTCGCGGTAACAGCCAAGCCAGCTAAAGGTCGCCGCGGGGTAGACCTCACAGACCCGCGTCGTCGTCTTGTCGGTCTCGTCTTGCATCGGCACGACGGCGGTGTCGGCCCGCTGGGCCAGCCGGCCAAGCACGTCCCGGACGCCGTAGAAGGTCATACTGCGCGTGCGGTTGGTGTACGGACAGAGCGCCCCACGGCGGAGGTCGGTCTCCCGCCGGACGTCGCGTTTCTCGACGGCCATCTCGGCGGTCCGGCGACAGCGCTGGGAGAACGACCGCGGGTCGTTGGGACCCTCCGAGCCACCGAGCCACTCCAGCAGGCCCGTCCAACTGCCCCCACACTGGGCGTCTAACACTGTCTGGGGGAGACTGAACGGGAAGTCCATCCCGACCGTCCCGATATGGTCGTCGGTGATCCGGTCACAGAGCCCGGCGTATACGGCCTCGCGGCCACCACCCCACCGGTCGCTCGCGCGGTAGCACTCGTCGACACGAAGCCCTCGCGGGGTGGGCGTCGCCTCGGTGACCCAGAGTGCGTCGCCGGCAGCGCTCGCGCCGCTGAAGTCGACCCCCAGTACGCCCTCGTTCATACCCACACGTTCACCGGCAGTGCCATGAACCTTCGGACCCGGTGTGGCGTCGGACTTGATACCCGTCCGAAAGCGGTTTGTCCCCGACGAACCAACGAAACGGTATGCCCGCCACGATGGAAGTCGTCTGTACGGACGACGACTGCGAACTCGACATGTTCGAGCTGCATTACACGTACGATATGCCGGAGGATGTCGGGCTCGCCGACTTCGCCTGCCCGTACTGCGGGGGGGTCGACTGTCTCGAGGCGATCGAGCTATGATCCGCGAGCTCGGCGAAACGCTCGAAAACGCCGTCTTCGAGAACGTCGGCCGCGCCTCCTCACGCGTCCAGGAGCGCAAGCCCCTGCCGGCGGACCTCCTGGAGTCCGACGACGCCTACCTCGTGGTGTTCGACGCACCGGGCGCGACCGCCTCCGACGTTCAGGTCCGGTACGTCGACGACCGAGTGGAGGTCCGGATCGATCGGTTCCGTGACTTCCACGACGGGTTCGACATGCTGTTTCCCGGTCGCGGGCTGTCGCTGGACGGCTCGCTCACGCTGCCGGCCGACGCGGTCGTCGACGCCGAGGCCGCGACCGCGACGCTGAAAGCCGACGGGACGCTGCAGGTGACAGTTCCGAAAGTCGAAACGGAAGACGCCGCTCCCGAAGACGAGGGAGGGGCGGCCGACGACCACGATTCCGACGAGGGCGACGACGGCGACGCCTGACCGGCCTCACCAGTCCCGCGTCGGGTCACCAAGCGGGTCGAACGCCTCGTCGCCGTCGAATCGGGTCGGATCGGCCCGCGTGGCGAACTGTTCGGGTAGTGGCGACGCCATCCCCAGAACCACGCTGGCGACGTGGTCGCCGACGGCCGGTGCCCACATCAGCCCGTGGCCGTGCCACCCTGTCGCGACCGAACAGCCCTCGGCGACGGCACCGACCAGCGGATCGCGGTCCGGCGTCGCCGTACAGAGCCCGGCCCACGAGCGTATCGCTGTCGGGGAGAGCGTCGTCGCGTCCGCGACCCGTTCGAGCGCGCCCGAGACGAACGACGGGTCCGCATCGGAGTTCCAGCCTTCGGGGGTGGCCGCGTGTGCGCCATCGCCCACGAGCAGGCCCTCCTCCTGTGGCCGCCAGTAGAACTCCGCGGTCGCGTCGTACAGCGCGGGCAGGGTCGCCCCGACCGCGTCGGTCCGGAGCGCCTGTGCGCGATAGGTCTCCAGCGCGAGCGGGACGCCGATCTCCCCGACCAGCGGTGCCGTCGCGTGGCCGGCCGCGACGACGACCGCGTCCACCGTGTCGGTCCCGCTGGGCGTCTCGACCGTCCGGGGACCGGTCAGTGACACCTCGGTCCCGGTTCGGATCGCCGCCCCGGCGGCGCGGGCACGCTCGGCGAGGAACTCGACGACTGCGTCCGGGTCCAGCAGACCCGCGTCGTCCGCGATGCCGGCAGTGACGACGGTCTCCGTGTCGAGCGCCGGGTAGCGGTCAGCCAACTCAGCGGGCGCGAGCCGCGAGACGGCCAGTCCGTGGGACTGCATCCGGTCGACCTGTCCATCGATAGCCATGGCGTCGTCAGCGTCGCGAGCGAGCCAGACGTACGGGCAGTCGGTCAGGAGGCCCCACTCGCGGTACCGATCGATCGCGTGGCCTGCGACCGCCGCGTCCACCGGGTCGGCGAAGGCGTCGTAACAGATGCCGGCGGCCCGACCGGTCGTTCCACTCCCGAGCCGATCGCGTTCGTACAGCGTGACAGTCGCACCTCGCTCCGCGAGCGATCCGGCGATAGCGAGACCGACGGCCCCACCGCCGACGACGGCCACCGTCATCAGTTCGGTCACTCCACCTCGTCACGGACCCGCGGCGGAAGGTCGTCGTCCGGGCCGGCGTAGCGATCCGGTTCGGGAGGCGCTTGCCAGTCGGTCCCGAGTTCGAGCAACTGGACGAGCATCCGTGCGGTTGCTCCCCACACCGTGTAGCCGTCGGCGTAGAAGAAGTGCAACCGGATCTCCCCGTAGTGGGGGTGGTCACGCTGTTCGGACTCGTAGTTGTCCAGATCTGTCAGTGCCGCGACCGAGAGACAGACGATCTCGGCGACCTCCTGATCGTTCGGGACGTAGTCACGTTCGGGGATGCGAGCGACGAAGGGTCGAACCGAGTAGTGGGTGACCGTCCGGATGTCGTCGAGCCGTCCGACGACGTTTGCCGCACGCGGGTCCAGGCCGATCTCCTCGTTTGCCTCCCGCAACGCGGTCTGGAGGAGGTCGGCGTCCTCGGGCTCGCGGCCGCCCCCGGGAAAGGACATCTGCCCGGGATGGTCCTGAAGGTGATCCGCGCGTTTCGTAAACAGGATCGACTCCTCGTCGCTGCTGACGACCGGAGCGACGACGGCTGCCTCGCGCCGCTCGTCGTCGACGACCACCGGTTCGTGGTCTCCGATCCGGTCGAACTCCATACGCTCTGTGGGAAGCGGACGACAATAAGTCGGCTGGTCGACCTGCCATTGACCAGTCAGTCGCCGCTGAGAGCGTGGGCGTCCGTCGCCGGGAGACCGCCGTCGGCCTCGTAGGCATCCAGAAAGTCCGGGATCGTCGTCGTGTCCGCCCCGTCGGTACAGGGGTAGACCCCCGCCAGTTCGTCGTCATAGACGGCAAGCACCATCACCGGCAGCCGCAACACCCGATACGAAGTGCCCAACAGGGGAGAGACCTGTCGAGTCTCGAAGGGCGGTTCGACGGTCACACCGTGGTCAGTTGCCCAGTCCTCGAACCGCTCGAACGTCGCGACGATCTCGTCGTGTGTGGTCTCACCGTCGAGCCGGATCTCGTCGGGCCAGGTCTCCACGTCGAACCCGTCGATGGCGTCCTGGCTACGGAGCTGTCCCAGTCGATCGAGGACGCTCGTCCGTGTCCCACAGACCGGTTGCCGCGTCCACAGAGTCATCCTGACGGTCGTCCCGCCGTTCGCCGAGTCGATCGTCGACTGTTGAGCCATGTGTCGTGTGAACAAATATCTCAGAATATCCAATAACCGTTTCGTCTAGGCTGTTATAGGTGTTTGCACATCCACTAATACGTAGCACGGCGATTCAGCCGACGGATACTGCGCTCAAGCGCTATCGAGCCGATCACGCGCGGCACCGAGATCGACCGCACCCCAGGCATCAAGGTCGTAGCTCACGTCCAGAAGATCCGCGATCCGGTCCTCGTCACCAGTGTCGATCGCCGCCGCCGCGTCGGCCCGGAACTGGCGTTCGACGGCCTCGACGACGCGATCACGGGGGAGGTCCCGGTCCGGAACGTCCATGATGTGTGGCAGGTCGCCGGCCCCGTCCGGAAGCGTCGGGAACGCGGTCGGTCCGACGACGAGCAACTCCGCCTCGTCGGCGTCGACACCGACGAGATGGTACGACTCGACGGCGGCGGCGATCACGTCGTCGTACGTATCGGAGTTCGTGTCCTCCCCGCGTTTGAACGCGAGTTCGGCACACGCCCGCCCGAGTTCCGCTCGGGAGAGCGCGTCGAAGAGGTCGACGATGCCGGCCAGTTCGTCGGCAGAGATGTCCATACGGACCGTCCGGACGCCGGTGGCTTCAGCGTTACCGAGCCATCAGGCCTTCGCACCGCTGGGGAGTCGTCCGTCGGCGTGTAACACGAGCAGTGTCGTGAGAACGACCAGCAACGTGCCGGCCATCAACTGGAAGATGGTACCGAACGGAACACCGTTGTCCAGGAGCACGCCGACGACAACGCTACCGGGTGCCTGGAGGACCATCATCCCGGCACCGTAGGCCGCGTAGGCGCTCGCCCGGTGGCGATCCGGCAGCGATCCCAGGAGGTAGGTGTCGACGGCCGGGAAGATACTGTGGATGACATACCCCGTGACGGCGGTAGCAACCGCCAGGGGCCAAAAGCCCGAGAGAGTCGGGATAACGATAATGCAGCCGGTAAACGCCGCGAGGATCGTAAGCAGGTACGGGATGTTCGGCAGGCGGTCGGCCAACCGGCCGCTGACGTAGAAGGCCGGGACGCCGGCGCCGAAGGCGACCTGTAGCAGCGTCCGTCCGGTCGCTTCCGAGAGCCCCGTCGTCTTGATGTAGGTGACGTAGAAGTTGAACAACCCGTTCCAGATCATCGTCGTAAGTCCCAGGGCGACGACGGCAGTCAGGACGATCCGCCGCTGGGCGCTGATCGCGGCGATCACGTCCCGATCCTCGCTTCCGGCGTCGGGAAACTCGGTTCGGCGGGCCATCAGCGTGAAGCCGACCGTCGTCGCGCCGGCGCCGACGGCCATCCACTGGAGGACGAACCGCCAGCTACCGAGCGAAAGCGCCAGTCCGACCAGTCCGGGAGCGGCCAGAGCGGCGAGTTGGCTCGCGACGCCGTGTTGGCCCAGCGCCCGGCCGGGAGTCCTCGGGAAGAGTTCGCTGACGAGCGTGTTCGCGGCGACGATGTAGACCCCGCTTGCCAACCCCATCGTCAGCGCTCCGACGAGGAGCAACCGCGGCGTAGGGGCAAACAGGGTGAAGACAGTGCCGGCGGTCAACACGACGCCGGAGCCGAAGATCGCCTGTGCCCGGCTGATCCGGGTGAGCAGGAACCCAGTCGGGAGCCGCGGGACGGCGCTGCCGACCCAGACCATCGTCGCCAACAGCCCGAGCGTCGCGTTGCTGGCCCCAGTCGTCGCTCTGATCGGCTCGATCAACGGCGCGAAGACGACCCTCGCCAGGTTGATGAGAAAGACCAACCCGAGCAACGATCCGAACACCGAACGGCGTGACACGTCCCCGCCTGGGCCACGGGGAGAAACAAACCTTCCGAATCCGCCGCGGGCTTTTTACTCCCTGGTGACAACCGCCCACACATGGACTCGGTCAGGAAAGCGCTGCGGGCCGGCGACGTCGAGAAGGACAACTACGGACGACTCTCCTGTACCGCCTGTGAGGAGACGCTGACGACCGACAACAACCCCGACGATATCGGGAAAGTCCGCCGCTGTCCCGAATGTGGCAGCGAGTGGAAGGAGCTGGGGTAGTCACTCGAAGACGGCGTCGAAGGCGTCCGCTCCTAGCGGTTCGTACCGGCCGGCGTCGACGTTTTCCCTCGCGTGCTCGACCGATCCTGTCCCGACCAGCGACGAGGTAACGCCGGGAGCGCTGCGTGCGAAGTTGATCGCTCGCTGCGCGTCGGTCTCGCCCGCCAGACGAGCGGCGACATCCGCTGGAATCGCGTCGGCGAGCTGCCCCTGCATGATCGAGGCGCTCGTGAACACGTCCAGTCCCGCCTCGTGGGCGAACCACAGCGCCGACTGCGGACCGTCGGCCCCCTCGTGTGCCTCGACCGTGAACGCGTCGGCCATCCGGACGTTGAACGGGAGCTGGACTGCCCGGAAGTGGGTCGCAGCGTTGCCGGCGCTGTCGGCCGCTGTTCTGGCCCGTTCGACGACTTCCGGCAACGAGAGGTAGCTGTCGTGGTCCTGTGGGACCCGGAACGCCTCCCAGGTCGCGACCCCGTAGTGACGGATGTCGCCGGCCCCAGCCCGTTCCTCCAGCCGCTCGAAGGTCGCTTCGAGTCGGTCGTAGACCGCTTCACGGGAGTTGTCCGCCAGTTGCGTCTCGGGGTTGTGGACGTAGTAGAGATCGATCGTCTCCAGTCCCAGGTTCGACAGCGATCGATCGAGCTGGTCGTCGATAAACGCCGGTGCGAGACAGTGCTGCCCGCGGACGAGCTCCTCGCGGTCGACGATCCCGGTGTCGAGGTACTCGGAGCGGACGAACGCACCCGGGTCGGCGGGGCGCTCGCCGTCGAACGGAACAAACCCGCCCTTGGTCGCGACGACGACGGCCTCCCGGTCGACATCGGCGTCCGCGACGGCACGCCCGACGACCCGCTCGGAGCGCTGGTGGCGGTAGTTGATCGCCGTGTCGACGAGGTTGATCCCGCCTTCCAGGGCGGTGACGACAGCGTCGTGGTAGGCGTCGTCGCGCCCGTCGGTCGGGTCACCGAGGTACGTGCCGACACCGATGCTGGAGACGACACCCTCCCCGAACCGTCGGTAGAACGTGCGTGCGAAGTCGTCGTGGTCGTCCCGGTACGCCCAGGTCGCCTCCCGTGTTGCCATAGCGGCGCTTGGAGCCGGGGGCGCAAAAGGGTCGTCACTGCTGTCCGCTCATCGCGTTGAACAACTGCTCACGGAGTTCCTCACGAGAGATGCCGTTACCCGGTCCGATCCCGTTCAGATGGTCGACCGACAGTTGTCCACCACCCATCCGCGCGTGGCCACCCCCCTCCGCCATCGGCACGTCGTCGAGCACCGACTCGATGACTCGCCCGATGTGGACCCGATCGTCCCGGGACCGCCCCGCCAGCCGGAGCGTCTTGTCGCTCTGACCGACGACGACGACGGCCGAGACGCCCTCCAAGGTCTCCAGTTCGTCTGCGGCCTGCGGGATCGCATCGGAGTTCGACACCTCCCCGACATCGCTGTATGCGTAGGGCGCCCGAACGTCACGGTTGGTGACCGCACGCGCTTTCACGTCGAGGACTTCGGCGTCGACCTGCGGGTTCGCGATGCGGTTGAGCAGATCCCCGTCGATCCCCTGATAGAGGAACGAAGCCGCCCGGAAATCGGCCGAGGAACAGCCGTTGGTTAGCGATCTGGTGTCGGACTGGATACCGTAGAGCATCCCGGTCGCGACGTGGGACGGAAGCATCTCATCGGGAACGTCGGTCCCGTCGAACGTCCCGTCGCCAACACCCGTCTCGACCTCGTAGAACTCCCAGTTCAGTTCCGCGAAGTACTCGGCGAAGATGGTGGTACACGCGCCGTCGTCGGTCCGCACGTCGGTAAAGCGTGTCCCGGTCCCGTTGCCCGGATGATGGTCGACGACAGCGACGGGGTCGATGGTCTCGGCGCCCGGGAACCCCCGTGGCTCGTTGTGATCGACGAGGACGACCTGCTCGGGACCGATGTCCCCGGCCGACTCGACCCGTTCGAACTCCAGGTCCAGGACCGTCTCGAAAGCACGGTTCTCCGGACGGCGGATCTCGCCCGGATACACCATCGTCGCCGCCGTGTCGACCGCGCCGGCGAGTTCGGCGACTGCGAGCGAACAGGACATCGCGTCCGGATCAGGGTTGGGATGCATGAGGACGGCGATCTCCTCGTAGTCGGCCAGAACAGCGCGAAACCGGCCTGCCGGAGTCCGACGGAGGTACCGCCAGATCAGCCAGCCCGCGAGCGCGAGCAACACGACGAGACAGACGACTGCCCCCGCGAGGACGGGCTGGTCTCTGACCGCTGCCACAGCGGCATCAGCCCGACCGTCGAGCTGTGCCACCACTGGTGTCATACCACATACATCCCGCGGGACCAGATAAGAATGTTCCCCCGTCGCTACTCGAGGGAGGCCTCGACAGCCGCGTGGTATCCCTCGCGGAAGGTCGGGAACGCGAACTCGTAGCCCAGTTCCCGCAACAGCGCGTTCGAGCAACGCTTGCTCGTCTGGATGCGTCGGCGGGCCGTCTCGGAGAGGTCGTCATCGGCCAACCGTTCGGTTTTCGTCTGCTTGGGCGGGAACTCCACGTCACACTGTTCGGCGAGCCAGTCCGCGAAGGCCCACTTCTCGACGGGTTCGTCGTCGACGATTAGTACCGTCTCCTCCCTGTGGCCCCCTTCGAGCAGGAACCGGACTGCGCCGGCCGCGTCGTCCCGGTGAACCATGTTGAGATAGCCAGCCGTCACCGGCCCCTCTAGGTAGCGGTCGAGTCGATAGCGGTCCGGACCGTACAGCCCGGCGAAGCGGGCGACTGTCCCGTGGCCGCCGTACTCCGTCGGCCGCTCGCGGGCGACGCGCTCGGCTTCTGCGAGGACGCGGGTCTTCTCTGTCTGGGGGGAGAGGGGCGTCGACTCGTCGACCCAGTCGCCGTCGTGATCGCCGTAGACCCCGGTGCTCGACGTGTAGACGAGCCGTTCGGGCGGATCCGAGCGGCTCCAGAAGTGATCGATCGCCGTCTCCAAGCCATCGACGTACACTTCCCGGGCCGTCTCGGCACCCCGACCGCCGGAACTGGCCGCGAAGACGAGCCAGTCGGCGTCCGGGACCGCATCCAGCGACAACGGGTCCGTGATGTCGGCCTCGACCGCTTCCAGACCAGCCTCGTCAACCGCCTCCAGTCCTGCTTCGGACCGTCGGACGCCGACGACCTCGTGTGTCGGTGTCAGCTGTCGCCCGAGTTCCAGCCCGACGTAGCCACAGCCCAGGATCGCAACGCGTTCGGTCACAGTTTCTGGCTCTCGATGTACTGGTGGAGGCGTGCGTACTCGGCGAGTGTCACCGGATGCCGTCCCTCGATCTTCTGCTGAATCTCTTTGGCGTCGAGTTCGCTATCGATCCCGGAAGCCAGCGACTCGACGTCCATCACGGCCGTGGTCATCCCCATCAGGAGGATATCGCGTGCCTCAGCTTCGATCGCTCCCGCGTCGGGCCGGTCCGGGTCCGTCGCCAGGACGGCCGCCGCGTCCGCGAGGGTCACGTCGGCCCCCTCGCCGTCTGCCAACGCCTCGATCACGTCCCGGTCCAGCCCCGTCTGCTCGGCAACAGTATCGACACCGGCAGCGTCGATCGTCGCCGACAGGAGCGACTCGTAGGCCGCGAGCAACTCCCCCGGGGACCGCTCGGCAGCGTCCGGAAACTCCGCTCTGAGCATGGTCCGTGGTACGGACGGGGGGTATTAGTGACTGTCACTCTCAGTCGCCCGCGTCCGGCCAGCCGGGCGAGCGTTCGACGGTGTTTCCGTCCTTGTCACCCACACCCCGTGGCTTGGGTGGGACCACGACGACGACTCCGGTCTCGGCTGCAAACGAGATCCGGTCGGCAGTCCCGAGCCGTTCGTCCCGTCCGTCGTCGTCAACGTCGATCGCGACGGCATCACCGTCTCGCGCGTAGGTCGTCATCCCAGCCGGGGCCGACGGCGGCCCCTGGTTCGCCGTGACCGCAAACCGCCCGTACTCGCCCCGAACCGAGACCCACCAGACGTTCGTCGTCGCGTACCACGGCATGACCGGTGGTGCGACCGGAAGTCCCGCGGGGAGCATGTCCGTCCCGAGTCGCTTCTTCGCGAGCTGTTCGGCCTGTAATTTCGTCGTCTCCGTGATCGCCGTCGTGATCGCCGTCTCGGCGACCGATCGGGTCGCCGACGCCGATTCGTTGACCAGCTTCGACTGCGGGCCGATACGCGGTTCGTTGCGTTCCTCGTGGAGGCGGGCGGAGAGCCTGAGGCGGAGCCAGTCGCGTTCCGACCGCGAGAGGTTCTGTCGACGCGCGGCGACGGTCCCGACGTGACGGGCTGCACGGCCGTCCGTCAGGGCCGCCGCCCGCTCGTGAGTCGTGTTCCACTGATCGAGTCCGTCGGCGACAATGGCCCCGCTCTCCTGTTCGCTCGCCGTCGTTTCGGTCGCGACGACATCGACCATCTGGTCCGCGAGGTAACCGTTTATCAGTCTGACGTTGTTCTGGAGCCGGTCGCGCCGCGAGACGACGGTCGCGTTGACGGGCTGGAACGTGACGGTCGTCGCGTTCCGACTCGTCCCGTTGGTGGCGTTGCCCGAGACGGTCGTAGTGCGCCCGTTGTCGATCGTCGCGTTCGCTGCCCGAAGCGCCGTCGCAGCCGTCGAGAGCCGTGTCCGGTCGTTCGTCGCGAAGATCACACTCGTGAGTTGCGAGGCAGCGTTACCGTAGGGGAGCGTGAACACGTTGATGTTCTCCGTAACTAGCGGGTGCTCGGTGCCATTCAGCGCCGGATACTGTTTCTCGTTCAGCTTCGCTCGCGTGAGATACGGCGGGCGGGCGTCGACGCGTGTTCTGACCGGGCCGGCGATCCCCTCCGGAACGGGGCGTGCTCGCGGTACCCTCGTCTGTCGAGCCGTCAGCCCACGGCGGAGGTCCCGGATCGAACCACCCGTCCGTTTCTGTAGCTGGGAATCGAACAGGTCCTGTCTACTCATGCGCTTTCGGTACTGGTCCGCAAGCCGTTTCTCGACCGCGTCCAGATACGCGATCCGGGCCGCAACTCGTGCGCGTTGTGCAGTACTGTTGTACGTCCTTGGCACGTTTTCCAGGGCCGAGCGACGGGCTTCCAGTCGTTGCAAGAGTCGGCCGGGCGGGTTCGTCTCGAACGTCCCGATCTTCCCCCGCTCGACTGTCACACTGATGTTCCGAACGCGTTCCCGAAGCCGCATCAGGTCACGGTACACCCACGACCGAAGACCGGGCGGGCGATCCGCCCGGATCTCGATCGGTGCAGTCGAAACGCGGCCTGTCACAGCACTGGCCACGATCGTGCTGTAGCCGCCTGCATCCGTCACCAACCGCTGTTTGGCTTTCCGTTCGACGTCCGCGAGGTTCGACCCGTTCAGCGGACTGCCGCTCGGATCGTGGGCTGTCGAGATACCGTTTGCCGGGGCGACCGACTGACTATCGTGGCGCCCGACCAGTGCGACACCGACGCGGTAGCTGGCAGTCCGGTTGGTGACTGTCGTCCGTGTGGCCGACCCGTTGGTCCACTCGGCGGTTCGTCGGTACCGGACCTGGACTGTCCGAGCGACGCCGTCGAGCCGGTGCCAACCCTGTGGTACCGACACCGTGCCAGTGGCATTTCGAACCGTGGTTGTGTCGGTCGTCCGGTCGTCGACGAGCGTCCAGTTCGAACCGGGAGACGCCGGCATCGACGGTTTGCCGCCCCTGAGTCGGCGGGTATCGGTCACGAGTCGTGCCTCGACACGGTAGGCGGCGGCTGTCGTAGCACGGAGTTTCGACGGGCCGGCGACGTCACGGAAGGCCCTGTCCGCGGTCTGGTTGATCCCGACTTGCATACTCTCGTTGGGTTGTGGGGAGCTCCAGTTCGCGTTGCCACGGCCGATATCGCTGGCCGGTGGCCGGTAGCTCGCCTGATCGAGCACTTTCTTCGTGATAACCGAGGGGTTGCTCCCGCCGATGACATCCTCGATCCCAGTGACCGCAGTCGCCTCCGTAAGCGCCCGTCGCCCGGCGGGATCGCTCCGCCCGAACGTCGACCGCTGGACGCCGAGGAGGGCACCGTTGGCAGCCAACGAGACGTGGCGGTTGCCGACGACGTTCGAGATCGGGACGCCACCGTACTGTGCGTAGCCACGAACCCACGCCATCGGGTAGAGTCGAGCGGTGAGACGCCGATTGAAGCCAGGTTTGTCGAGACCGTTGTTCAGCCGTGCCTGGTAGGTCGAGACCTGCTCGTGGAGCGATAATACTGGCGTCGCGACCACGACTGTCGGCGAGACCTGCCGCCGCTCGATGACGTTGTCACCGCGTCGAACCCGGAGCGTAACGTTCTCGACGGTCGCCCGAAGCGCCGTCCCGTTGGGTCCGGCCGGTCGGATTTCGACACGGCGCTTTGCCGCCCGCAGCGAACTCGTGTTGGTCACGGGCGGAAGCGACGCGGTAGCGGTGACCCGCTCACGTTCGTAACCGACTCGTTCGAGGCGGTCCCGTACCTGGAGATACACCCTGATTCGCAGCGCGTCCCTGAACGGGGTCGAGCGGTTGAGCGCACGCCCGTAAGTGGTGTTTGTCGGCGTCACGACCGGGTTTGCGGCCGCTCGCTGGCCGGCCGTCGAGACACCGTCTCTGACTGCCGTCTGTGTCTCGGCGGTCGTCCGGTCGACGGCCCGCTCGATCGTCGTCTCGCTGACCGGTGGTCGTGTCGTCAGCGACGGTGCGAGTGTGAGACTGCTGACGAGCAACAACACGCCGAGCAGCGCGAACGGGACCCGCCCGCGGTCGTCCATCACGGCGACCACGTCCTGACGGTGACACGGACGCGGTGTGTCTCGGTCGCCCGTGCCGCTGCGGTCGGCGAGCGGAACTGTGTTCGCATGTCGGCTTCGAGGACTTCGGCGAGTGCGCCTGTCAACCTCCGGTTCAGTGTCGTGACGTTCGACTGGTCGAGAGCGAGCGGGCCGGCACCAGTAGCGTTGCCCATCCGGTGGTATCGAGCGGCCGTCAGCACGTCGGCCGGATAATCACCGTGGAGTGCGAGTCGGGTGCGTTCGGGCGGAAAGAGGCCGTCGACGACGGCCCGTGCGACGACGGTCGCGACTCCGTCGTACCCCGACGACCGGGCAGCCCTGAGGGCGGCCGCTGTCACGTTGTCCATCCCGCTCGGGACCGTCACCGATCCGGCTCGAACGGACGCGTCACGTGGCGGTTGGTCCCCGACGTGGTAGGTCCCGCCGATCGGCGCATCCCGGTAGGGCCGCCACCGGACCCGGACAGCCGTCAGTCGCCGGCGCTCCTGGAGTCGTCGCTGTGTCGTCGCCGACAGCGTTCGCTTGAAACCGATCCCGGAGCGTGAGAGCAACTGGCCGTTAACCGTGACTGACCGCATGGCCCCGTCCCCCAGCAGTTCTGCGACCGTCCCGTGTGCCGATCGCTGTCGGCGAGCGGTCCCGTTGGCGACCCAGATCGGTGCCGAGTGGTTGGTCCCGAGACCGCGCGTCGAGAGGCTGTACTCGACGGTCGCAGTGCTGGTCGCGAGGAGTTCGGCGTCCTCGGCGGCCGGGTTACCGGTTCGGGGCGATTCGGCCGCCGTCCCGCTCAGGACGACTGCCACTGCAGCACCGACGAACAGGAGGAACACTGTCGCGTCGACAGCAGTACTCACCGCGCGACTCATCGCCACACCGAGACACGGAGCGTCCCGCGCTGGACGATGCCAGGGGCAGCACGGATACTCACTGGTCGTCGGACACTGTCAGTGTTCGCCGGCGGGGCCGGGCCGGCGGTCCACGTCCGGTCAGCCCGGACTGTGACGTTTCCGGAGTAGCCGTCGGGGACAGCCGACAGTGACTGGGAGAGCCCCGAGGGATCGAAGAGCCCGGCCGTCGAGTGGTTCCGTTCGATCAGGTCCGCCGTCGGCGCGGCCCGGTTTCGCTCGGCCTGAGAACCGGCGAGCGCCTCGTCGATGACGCCCGCGTACAGGGCGATACCGACCGTAACGGCAAACACCGCGACGAGTGCTGCCAGTGGCTCTGCAGTACCTCTATCCGACGAGTGTGACATCCACATCCCCCCAATCGACGTGCCGAGCTGTCAGCCGGTTCGGCGCGGGCCACCAGCGCGTGTTCCGCGATCGGTTCCGAGCCTGGTCGATCGCCTGGTGGAACTCAGCCGGCGACGAGAACACCGCCTCCGGACGGCGCCCATCGAGGACTTGCCCGAGTCGACGATCCCTGGCCGGGATAGCCACCCGATGGAGCGTTGCGTGGCTCGTTCCCCCCTCGTTTTGCAACCCGAGTTGCCGGCCGTCGAGCGACCAGTACTGCGCACGAAGCGACCGTCGTTCGACAGAGCCTGCCGGACTCGTCGTCACCTCGTCGACAGTCGCCGCTGTCGCCGTTGCCGCTGGTGGTGCGGTCGTCGGTGCCTGGGCGATCACAGTCAGGACGGCGACGCTCACCGCTCCGACGCCGGCCCAGAGCGTGACCGTATCGATCGGTGCGTCGAACATAGACCGGTCTGGCCACGGTATCTGACTTAAATCTACACCAGAAGTCCCGTCCCGGTGATAGCCGCGAAGTACGCCACAGTCGCCGAGAGCAGTGCCAGCCCGACACGGTATCCCACGAGTGCGCGATCGAGTCCACGACGGAGGCCGACTGCCAGGGTCGTCAGAACAACGGCGAGGAGCAAGATATACCAGCCCACGACAGGACCAAGCACCGAGACAGAGACGGTCGAAACCGGACCGGTCGTGCCGATCGAACCGGCGAGGGCGACCGTCGCACCTCCGACGAGCGGGCCAAACAGCCCAGCCGTGTTGGTGAGCGTCCCGGTGATCTGTGCGAGGTCTCGGCGAGTCTCCGCTTCGACTTCGCGGAGATCAGAGAGGTGATCTCCCATCTCGGTCACGACCTCGCCTGCTGGTGGGCCGATCGTGGCCGCCGCCGACAACAGCGCTACCGCCTCACGGACGCGGCGGCTCGGGAGCGTCGCGAGGGGACCGTATTCACCGGTGAATGCTCCGTCGACGGTGAGCCCGAGCCGTCGCTGGCGACACGACGCTGCGTCCAGCACCGCAGCGAGTGGGGCCTGACTCTCGTCGGCAACGGTCCCTATCGCCGTCTCGACGGCTTCCCCGCGATCGATCCGTCGGCCGAGTGCCTGAAGTGCCGACGGGAGAGCTGACTCGACCGCGACGACGTGCTCCCGAACCGTGACGACCGGACGGTAGACGACGACGAGTGCTGTCCCCACCCCGGACCCGAGCGCGGCCACAGGGACACCCCAGACTGGGAGCAGTGCAGTGCCGAGCGCGAGACAGCCCCCGCCGACCGTGAAACCGGCCAGGAGGCCACGCCACGGACTGTCGGGGACCTCCGGGTGACTCCGAGGGACCGTAACCGGTGGGAACGCGACAGGCCGTTTGGCGAGAAGCCAGGCAACGGCGACGACGAGTCCCAACGGGAGGACGACGACGTAGACGGCGACCAGAAACGAGCCGGTGACCGGAATCCCTGCCATCCCAGCGGCCGGGACGAGCGCGACGAGCGCGAGCGGGAGCAAGACGCCGAACGCGTACAGCGCCGTCGTCGGGATCCGGAGGGAAGCGGCGAAAGAGGCCATCTCCTCGCGCGTGCCATCGAGTAACAGTCGTCGCGTCGTCGCGAGGATCTCGCTCCGTTCGTCGGCAGGGGCCGCAGCGGCACGCTTGACACCGGTGAGTGCACGTTCCAGCGCCGGGAACGTCTCCCCCCACTCGTCGGCGAACGTCCGAAGGCCGCTGTGAGGGGAGTCACGCGCCCGCTGGTGGTGGGTCGCAAGGCTCTCGGCGAGCAGTCCCGATCCCGTCCGGCTCGCGAACGCCGCCGCCCGTTCGGTCGTCGGCCACAGTTCGACCGCGAGGACGAGCCTGGTAACGAGCGAGGGCGCAGTACCGAGCGCCCGGATACGTCGCGCCTGTGCTGCCAGTTCGACGCCGTACCGGCCACCGACCAGAGCGAAGCCGGCCAGCGAGATGAGGGTGATCCCACCCACACGGCTCCCGAAGAGGACTAGCCCCGCGATGCCACCGACGGAGAGTACCGTCGTGATCACGTAACTCGCCACCAAGATCGCTTCGGGAGCCGTCTCGATATCCAGAAGCCGACAGGCACGGCGGTAGGACTCGGGCACCGACACCGAGAGCGCCCAGATGGACGGAAACGCGCCGCTCACAGCTGTTGCTCCCGACTTGGATGCTCGGTGTCTGTATGACTGACGCCACCGTCTCGAATCGTTTCCGAGCGAGTCGCGACCACGGACCGTATCTCGCTGTAGGATTCGGTCGGTCGTGCAAGTGTGTCGAGCAACCGACTGTTTCCCCGATCGAGAACGCCGGTCTGCTCCGTCGTGTCACCGTCCCGGGCGAACAGGGGTTCGAACACGACACCGTGCTCCCGGTCCCGGACCTCGTCGACACGCTGAACGAACCGATCGCCGGTCGCGTCTGATTGTCCCAGCGTCACGACCAGGTCAGTGACAGCAAAGGACTGCTCGGGAACGCCGAGATCGGTCACCAAGCGCTCTCTGACGGCCTGTGGCCCACCACCGTGGATCGTGCCCAGAACAGCGTCGTCTCCGTCACCGACACGCATCGCCTCGTAGAGCACCGCAGCCTCTTCACCCCGGACCTCGCCGACGACCAGCGAGCCGTCGCCGAGTCGGAGCGCCGTTCTGAGTGCTTCGGCTGGGTCGACAGCCGGACCGTCGGCTGTCGTCGTCCGCAGTGCCTGGACGTCCCTGCCGTCGTCCTGGAGGTGTTCGACCGGTAGCTCCGGCGTGTCTTCGATGAGGACGGTCCGGACCGAACGGGGAAGTTCCCACAGCAACGCCCCCAGCGTGGTTGTCTTGCCGGCGCCACGCGGACCCGCGACCAGACACGCGCCGCCACGCTCGACGACGACCGACAGCAGCCCCGCAACGGAAGCTGGCATGGTTCCGTTGGCGACGAGATCGGCGAGCCGCCAGATTTCACGATCGTGGGCCCGGAAGGCGAACGCAGATCCGTCACTGACCGGGTCGGCGACACCAGCGACGCGGATCCGGCGGCTGTTGACGCTCGTCGTGGCGTCGAGCGTGGGACTTGCCCGGGAGAACGCCCGGCCGCTCGACCGGCGGAACTGCGAGGCCAGTGCTTGGACACCCTCGACAGAGAGCCTGACGTTGGTCTCCATCGTCTCGCCGTCGACGCGGACCCGGAGCCGCGTCTCGGCGGCCGGAGCGGTCACGAAGACATCCGAGACACGCGGGTCGACGAAGAAGTCCTGTAAGATGCCTACCCCCTCGGTGTGTTTGGCCAGTACGGAGCCGACAGTCGCGGCTGTGGCCCCGTCTTCGGCGACGGCACTCGCGGCCTGGTACGGTGTCAACGTGTCACCGGTTCCCGAACGCGCGAGGCGGTCGTACGCCTCCAAGAGGAGTTCGGTCGTCGCAGGGTCGAACCGTGACTCGCGCGGTTCTAGGTGGTAGCGATCCATCTCCCCGCTGCGTTCGTACTGCCGAACGACCGCCTCCGTCTCAGTCCGCCACCGATCGGCAAGTACCGCGTCCCCTGGCGGTGTCTCGGCGACCCGTGCGTCGCTAACTGTCGGTCCGACGTAGGCGCTCAGGGCGGTCTCGTAGTCGTTCGACCGCTCGCTCGCGAGGGCAAGCCCCGTCTCTGCCGCCATGGTCGCGACTGGCCCGGCTCGCCCGACCGCTTCCTCGGCTGCTGCCAGGGGATCGGTCCGTGCCCGGTCGGCCAGTCGCTCGTCGATCGTCGCGACACGGGCCGCGAACCGACCAGCGGCACACAGCAGTGCTGCCGATCCGTCGAGGTAAGCCCGTTCTAGTCCGCAGTCGCTCGTGACGACTCGATCGATCGAGCGGGCGCTCGACGCCTCGACGACGGTCGCCCGGCAGGCGTGTTCGGCAGCCAGGTCGCCCCCACCCGGACAGTCGCCGGCGTCGACCCGAAGCAACGAACCGTCGACTGTCGTCCGACAGCGACAGTCGGGCTCGTCGGTCGAACCCAGTAGCAGTTCACGCATGGTCCACCGTGGCCGCGGCATCCGATTTAAATCGCCGGACGGTCACCACCATCCGTCCGTCGTCGAGTCGGTAACCGAACACGAGACGATGTGTTCCGGGGTCCCGAAGTGTGAGGTCGGTTCCCGTCGTCCGGAGCGGGAGGCCAACGAGCCGTCGTCGCGTCTGACCGCGGTCACCGACGCTCCAGGTCGCGACAGTCGTGTTGCTGTCGGTCGTAATCGACAGGGATCTGATCCTGCTCCGGGTGAACGATCGGTGTGGGAGCCGGACGTCGACTCGCAGTTGCGCACCGGGACCGACGGCCGGATCGTCGCGCTCGACCATCGCCTGGAGCCGTGTCGACAGCGTATCGAGTTGGCGGGCAACGGTCGCGTCGGCGTGGTCGGCCCGGACGGTTCGGATACCCGGCATACTCGCGCCGATCAATGCCGCCGCGATCACGACCGCGAGGACCAACCGGACGATCACAGCAGCGACCGGATGCGAGCCAACACGCCGGCCCGAGTTTGGTCCTCCCCGGAGCGGTGCGATCCGCCGGTCCGACCGGATTCGTCACCGACTGTCCTGGGTGGTCTGACTCCGTCGGCGTCCTGGCTGGTGCTGTCCTGCGGTGTCTCTGTCTGATCCACGTCCGCCAGTCCGTCGATCTGATCGTGGTTCGGAGCCAGGGACTGCTCGCGGTGTTCGCTGGACCGACCGCCCTCAGCGCGGCGTGACCGTTGCTGTGTCGCCGGCCGATCCTGTACTGTCGATCCGGTGGCATCCGGTTGTGGATCTGGCTCCCGTGGCGTCTGCCGGGATTCGAGACGGTCTTCGAGTCGATCGACGGCTGCCAGCGCGGCGTCAGCACGCTGTTCGACGTCCTCGTTGACCGATTTGACCGAGCCGACGTAGCCACGGAGCGCCTGGGTCGCGGCCTCCAGTTCGGTCACTCGCTCGTCCAGCAGGGCCAATCGGTCTTCGACATCGGCGACTCTGGGTTCTAGCTCCGCGACGGCCTCGGCGTCCGGCAGCGTCTTTTCGCCTTCGGTCATCGCTCGCTCGACGGCACTGACCCGCTCTGACAGTGTCTCGCTGTCTGCCATGTCCGCGGTTGGTCCCGTGTTGGTATTTGAACCCTCGTCCGAGCGATCGCGGCGACCGCGACCACTTTCACCGTGGTCGCAACACCTCTTTAGGCGGGGACGGCATACGCATGGACGAATGACACGGGTGATACACACGGGCGACACCCACCTGGGGTACCAGCAGTACCACGTCCCCGAGCGTCGTCAGGACTTCCTGGCGGCGTTCCGGCAGGTCGTCGACGACGCCATCGAGGACGGGGTCGACGCCGTCGTCCACGCCGGAGACCTGTTCCACGACCGTCGTCCCTCACTGACCGACATCATGGGGACGCTCTCGGTTCTCGAAGAACTCGACGACGCCGATATCCCGTTTCTCGCCGTCGTGGGAAACCACGAGGCAAAGCGGGACGCACAGTGGCTCGACCTCTACGAGTCCCTGGGGCTCGCGATCCGCTTGGACGACGAACCGACCGTCGTCGGCGATACGGCGTTCTACGGGCTCGATTTCGTCCCGCGGTCCCAGCGTGACTCCCTGGCGTACGAGTTCGCTCCCCACGACGCCGACCACGCCGCGCTCGTCACCCACGGGCTGTTCCAGCCGTTCGACTACGGCGACTGGGACGCCGAGGTCGTCCTGACCGAGTCCTCGGTGGCGTTCGACGCGCTTCTCTTGGGGGACAACCACGCGCCCGGCAAACAGAAAGTCGCCGACGCCTGGGTCACCTATTGTGGGTCCACCGAGCGCGCGAGCGCGAGCGAACGCGAGGACCGGGGGTACAACATCGTCACCTTCGACGGGGAGGTCCGGATCACCCGACGCGGGCTCGACACCCGGGAGTTCGTCTACGTCGACATCGACCTCGGTCCCGAAGAGGGGATCGACCGCGTGCGGAGCCAGGTCGGCCAGTACGACGTCAAGGACGCGGTCGTTATCGTGAGCATCGACGGCGACGGTGACCCCATCGCCCCGGCCAGCGTCGAGGAGTCCGCCCTCGATGCGGGTGCGCTGGTCGCCCGCGTCACGGACCACCGGGAGCTGGCGGCCGACACCGATGAGACAGACGTGAGCTTCGCCGACCCGGACGACGCCGTCGCCGAGCGGGTCCGGGAACTGGGCCTGAGCGAGGCCGCCCGCGACATCGACGAGACCATCCGGGCCTCGAAGGTGGCCGACGCGAACGTCACGTCGACGGTCGAACAGCGGGTCGGTGAACTGATCGAGGACGACCCCGAGGCACTGACTGCCGACGACGGGCCGAACGCGGCGGCGTCCGAGCCGACCGACGGGAGCGGACCGGAACAGCGCCGACCGGACGAATCGGACCCGGACAGTGCTCCGGCGGGCGGTTCGCCGGCTGACGCCGAGACACGGGACGGCGAGGATCAGTCGAGCATGGAGGAGTTCATCTGATGGAGGGGAAGCGATGAAGTTCCAGCGTGTCCGGCTGGAGAACTTCAAATGCTACGACGACGCCGATCTGCGGTTGTCCCCCGGCGTCACCGTCATCCACGGACTCAACGGCAGCGGGAAGTCCTCGCTGCTCGAGGGGTGTTTCTTCGCCCTCTACGGCGCGAGAGCGATCGACGAGACCCTCGGGGACGTGGTCACGCTGAGCGCCGACGACTGCACCGTCGATCTCTGGTTCACCCACGCCGGCGAGGAGTACCACCTGACCCGCCGGGTCCGAACGACCGGCGAGCGGGCGACGACCGCCAAGTGTGTCCTAGAAACGCCCACAGGGACCTTCGAGGGGGCGCGTGACGTGCGCGCTCGGATCACCGAACTCCTCCGGATGGACAGCGAGGCGTTCGTCAACTGCGCGTACGTCCGGCAGGGGGAGGTGAACAAGCTCATCAACGCCACTGCGAGCGACCGCCAGGACATGCTCGACGACCTCCTGCAACTCGGGAAACTGGAGACGTACCGCGAGCGGGCCAGCGACGCCCGAGTTGGCGTCGGTCGGGTTCGCGACGACAAACAGGGGGCGCTCTCGCAACTGGACGAACAGATCGCGGAGAAGGAAGCCGAGGACCTCCACGAGCGGCTCAACGGGCTAGAGACGGAACTCAACGAGGTCCAGTCCGACATCGAGCGCATCGAGGACCAACAGTCGACCGCCGAACAGACCCGCGATCAGGCCGAGTCCGTCCTCGACGAGTACGAGGAGAAACAGACCGAACTGGCGGAACTGACCGAGGAGATCGACTCCCTGGAGGCGACGATCACCGAGGCCGAAACCGAGCGAGAACAGCTCAAAGACAAGCTCTCCGGTCGCAAGAGCGATCGCGAATCACTACGAGCCGATCTCGACGAGCAGGTCGCTGCGACCGAACTCGACAGCGCCGGCCGGGAGGCCGCCACCGCCCGGATCGACGAGTTGGACGAACGGGGGGAGGAATTGCGGTCCCGAATCGAGAGCCAGAAGGTCGAAGCACAGAAACACAGCGGCGAGGCAGAGAGCCTGACCGAACAGGCCGAGGACCTGGCCTCGCGTGCGGAGACGAAACGCGAGACTGCCGCGGAACTGGAGACGGAACTGGCCGAGACGCGCGAGACCGTCGCCGAGCGACGCGAGAAGCTCTCGGAGATCGACGACGAGATCGAGGCGGTCGAGGCGACCTTCGAGGGAGCCGAGATCGACCGGGACGGGGTCGACGCCCACCGGGAGTCGGTCGCTACGGAACTGGCGGAGACCCGCCAGCGGGTGACCGAACTGGAGACGCGACTGGAGAACGAGCGCGCCTCGCTCGCCGAGGCCGAGGCGCTGTTGGAGGAAGGCAAATGCCCCGAGTGTGGTCAGGACGTCACGGGCTCACCCCACGTCGAGTCCATCGAGGACGATCGCGAGCGGATCGCCGACCTCGAAGCCGACCTGGCCGACGCTCGGGAGACGGTCGAGCGCCTGGAAGACGACCTCGAAGCGGCCGAGGAGCTGGCCGAGGCCGCCGACCGACTGGCACGGCTCCGCGACAACCGCTCGACGGTCGTCCAGTTGATCGAGGAGAAGGAGTCGGGGCTGGACGACGACGAGGAACGCGTCGACGAACTCCGAACGGACGCCGACGAGTTGGAGGCCGAGGCCGACGCGAAACGCGAGGCCGCCGAGGCGGCACGGGAACGGGCCGCGGAGTGTCGCTCGGTCATCGGGGAGTGCAACCAGGAACACCAGGCCGTCAAGGAGTCGATCGCACAGTTAGAGGCGGTACTGGAGCTACTGGACGGCATCGAAACCTGTGAGGACGACATCGAACAACTCCGTAGCCGGCGGTCACAGCTCGCCGAGGTCAACGACGAGCGCCGCGAGCGGCTGGCCGAGAAGCGCGAACGGAAACAGGAACTGGCCGAGGCAGTCGACGAGTCACGGGTCGCGGAGGCCCGCTCGGAGAAAGAGCGAGCCGAGGCGTACGTGGAGAAGGCCGAGGCGAAACTGGCAGAGTTGCGCGAACGCCGGGACGACCTCCAGAGCGCCATCGGCGGCGTCCGCTCCGAGCTTGACGAACTGGAGTCGCTGCGCGAGCGACGGGCATCGCTGGCCGGGACCCTCGACCGCCTGGAGCAGTTGTACGACGAAGCCGAACAGCTCCAGGAGATGTACGGGACGCTGCGGGCACAGCTCCGCCAGCGCAACGTCGAGACGCTCGAACGGATGCTCAACGAGACCTTCGAGTTGGTCTACCAGAACGACTCGTACTCCCACATCGAACTCGACGGGGAGTACGAACTGACCGTCTACCAGAAGGACGGCGACCCGCTGGAGCCCGAACAGCTTTCGGGGGGCGAACGCGCGCTGTTCAACCTCAGCCTGCGGTGTGCGATCTACCGACTGCTCGCGGAGGGGATCGAGGGGTCGGCACCGATGCCGCCGCTGATCCTCGACGAGCCGACGGTGTTCCTGGACTCGGGCCACGTCACCCGACTGCTCGACCTGATCGAGTACATGCGTGACGAGGTCGGCGTCGAACAGATCCTCGTGGTCAGCCACGACGACGAACTCGTCGGGGCCGCCGACGATCTGGTCCGGGTGGAGAAAGACGCGACCACGAACCGCTCGCGTGTCGAACGCGTCGAGGCGACCGTCGCCGAGTTGGTCTAACGGGCGTCGAGGGAAGCCAGGGCGTCGGCCGTCGTTTCGGTTGCGTCGTAGCCCCGCTGGCCGGCGACCGACGCCTCCGTGACCAGCCCGGCGGCACGGAACTCCCCGAGCAGGCCGTGGAGGTCGCTCTCACAGAGATCGTAGCTGTCCAGCAGATCCGTCACCGCGAGCGGCCCGCGGGCGTCGAGTTCCACGAGCAGTCCCAGCGAGCGGTCGTCGTGGGCTGCCGTGAGAAGCCGGCGGACCGGGTCTGACACTGCCGCTGCGGCGGTTTCCAGTGGTGACTCGCCCTCGGCGGGTTCGAGTCGGTCGTTGGGGACGTGCGTTCGCTCGCCGGTCTCGGGGTCTCTGACCAGACTCGCGTCGCTGGACCGTTTGAGCAACAGATAGCGCGTGCCCGACTCGTCGCGGACGGTTCGCATACGAGGCTGTAGCCGGGGTCGACGGTTAGCCGTTGTGTTCGGTCGGCTCCGTGCCGGGCGACACCGACTCGTCACTGTCGTCGCCGTCCGTATCCTCGTCACCGTCGTCTTCGTCCTCGCGGTCGTTCATGAACTGACGATAGCGGAAGTACCCGTAGGCAAAGGCGATAGCACCGACGAGAAACACCTGGACGCCACGGTCCGTCTGCCCCTCGAAGTAGATGATCATCGGGCCGACCGACAGCCCGAACAGCGCGACGTTGAACACGACGACGAGCTTCCAGAACAACCCGGAGATCTCGCTGGCGGAGCCGTCCCGCGGCGGCTCCGGTGCCGACGGTGCTTCAGGAATCGACGGCCCGAGGCTGTCGGGGTCGAACTCCTCGGGTTCGTGGACGCTCTTCTCGTTGACGACACTCGGGCCGGAATCCGAGTCGTCCTCGTCGGGGGGCAGGACCACGACCGTGCTACGGGAGCCCAGCGAAAAAGCGTTCCCGGTCTGTCGCGGTCGCTGGGCGGTCGGCTGGCTGTCAGGCCCCGCCGGGCTCCGAGCGCGCTTCAGTTGATCTCGTCCAGTGGCATCGTCACGTCCGACTGGAGCCACGCGAGCGGGTTCTGGGCGTCGTAGAACACTGTCCCGTTGTCCACCTCGTAGGTCTCCGTCGTCTGGATCGCGTCCGGGAGCGCCGGCTCCGAACGCAGTTGCTCCGACCGGTCCGCCTCGCCGTCTGGGGATGCGTGGTGCGACATGGGACTTCGTCGTCCGGTATGACACACCATAACATATACTTTCTGCCCACGACAATTTCGACCGCCGGTGTTTTCATCGGGCACCTCGAAGGAGGGCCAATGAGTGACGAGAGTCAGCGAGCCCTCGGGGATTTCACGGGAGGGAGCGCCAGCGATGACCGGCCGGCCGACGAGGCGGCAGCAGTCGCCGGGAACGACGACAGCCACGCGACCGTCGTCGACATCGACGAGCAGCAGTTCCCGGACGTCGAGGAGACTGTCGAGTTCGTCGTGACCCAGGTCGACTACACTGTCGAGGGACGGGGCGACGACGAGTTCCCCGTCGTCCACGTCTTCGGCCGGACCGACGACAACGAGGCCGTCCACGCCGAGATCTACGAGTTCAAGCCGTACTTCTACGCGCCCGCGTCGTCGGTCTCGCCCGACCAACTCCGCCAGTACGACCGCATCACCGGCTGGGAGGAGACCGACGCCGACGGGGAGCCCTACGAGTCGATCCGGGGCGAACGACTGGTCAAGATCTTCGGACAGACCCCACGGGACGTGGGCCAGATGCGGGACGACTTCGATCACTACGAGGCGGACATCCTCTTCCCCAACCGCCTGCTCATCGACAAGGACATCACCAGCGGCGTCCGCGTGCCGGCCCGCGAGAGCGAGGACGGGAGCCTGACGGTCCACCACAGCGAGGTCGAACCCGTCGAGGCCAGTGCCGACCCGCGGGTCAACACCTTCGACATCGAGGTCGACGACCGTTCGGGCTTTCCGGA
This sequence comes from Haloarcula montana, assembly GCF_035666295.1. Lineage (NCBI taxonomy): Archaea > Methanobacteriati > Methanobacteriota > Halobacteria > Halobacteriales > Haloarculaceae > Haloarcula > Haloarcula montana. Next base: position 2,125,909 of record NZ_CP142027.1, on the reverse strand, counting down.
AGACGGCGAGGAGCCGATCATCTGTCTCACCTCCCACGACTCCTACGACGACGAGTACATCGTCTGGCTGTATCAGTCGCCCGAAGGTGTCGACGGCCCCGAAGCGCTGGCCGGCTACGACCCGATCGGCGACGACGGCCTCGACGTCGACGTCAGGATCTTCGAACGGGAGGAGGCGATGCTGGAGGCGTTCGTCGACTACATCGTCGGGACCGATCCCGACGTGCTGACGGGGTGGAACTTCGACGACTTCGACGCACCGTACCTGCTGGACCGGCTCGATGAACTCCGGAGTTTCGACCACGACTACGACCTCGACATCGACCGCCTCTCGCGGGTCGACGAGGTCTGGCGCAGCGACTGGCAGGGGCCGGACATCAAGGGCCGGGTCGTCTTCGACCTCCTGTATGCCTACAAACGCACGCAGTTCACCGAACTGGAGTCCTACCGCCTGGACGCCGTCGGCGAACAGGAGCTCGGCGTCGGCAAGGAACGGTACGCCGGCGACATCGGCGATCTCTGGGAGGACGACCCCGAGCGCCTGCTGGAGTACAACCTCCGTGACGTGGAACTCTGTGTCGAACTCGACCGCGAACAGGACATCGTCGATTTCTGGGACGAGGTCCGTACCTTCGTCGGCTGTAAGCTCGAAGACGCGACCACTCCCGGCGACGCCGTCGACATGTACGTCCTGCACAAACTCCACGGGGAGTTCGCACTCCCCTCGAAAGGCCAGCAGGAGAGCGAGGACTACGAGGGCGGAGCAGTCTTCGATCCGATCACCGGCGTTCGGGAGAACGTCACGGTACTGGATCTGAAGTGCTTCAGTGGCGATACCGAGGTGATGACACCCGACGGGCCGAAGAACATACGAGAAGTCGACCGAGGCGACGAAGTGTACACGCTGAACCCTGACACGTTCGAGTGCGAGGTGAAACCGGTCGAGGAAACTCACCAATACCCGAACAAATACGGAGAGCTACACCATCTGTCGGGGAACACGCACGATTTCAAGGTAACCGAAAACCATCGGCTACTATACTCGAAAGAGCGACGGTGGGACGAACAAGAACCGAGTGATTTCGAACTTACTGAGTATCGTGAGATTCCGGACTACGAGCGGTTCGCATTCCCGCAGCACGAACCAGTGGAGGGTCGTTCTCCGGAGCAGTTCAGTCTGTTAACCGAGGTAGATGACGGCCACGTCGTCGTGTACACGGATGACGACCTTCGCGTGTTCAGGAGCGCAGTGCCGGAATCGGTGCGTGAATCGTTGGATCTGGTTCACGGATCGTCCGCAACCATGGGTATCCAGAAATCGGTCGGGAAGTATCTCGTTCCGCTTTCGGTCTATCGTGAACACCGGGCAGTCATCGACGAACACGCTGACGATGTCTTCCTCAAGTACGGACCTCAGCATCGGGAAACGCCACGGACGTTCGACATGGCCGACTGGCTCGAACTGATGGGCTGGTTCGTCACGGAAGGGAGTACCGACCGAGCCAACGGTCGACTGACGATCCATCAGAGCGGTGAGACTGACCGTCGGGCAATTGCGGACCTACTCGACCGGATGGGGGTCAACTACAACACGGACGAACGTGGTGTGAATATCTCGAACCAGTATCTCCTCGACTGGTTCGCCGAACACTGCGGAGAGGGGTACGCAAACAAGCGCTTGCCGGATTGGGTCTTCGAACTGGACGGAGAGGTCCTGACAGGTCTCCTGGAAACGATGATTCGCGGAGACGGAAGTCGGGCGAACTCCGGGCTTGGCAAGTTCTGGACGAAGAGCACGTACTTACGGGACGCAGTCGCCGATATCGCCGTCCGGTGCGGACACAAGCCGACGGTCTCCGAACAGTCGGATGGGACCTATTACGTCTCCGTCGGAAAACAGGGCTCATTTAAGAAATCGACAAACGCAACGGTCGAAGACCACGACGGTGACGTGTTCTGTATCACAGCCAAGGACAATCACGTCGTGCTCGCGGGCCGGAACGGCAATTTCCAGTGGATCGGACAGTCGCTGTACCCGATGTGCATGGTGACGACCAACGCCAGCCCGGAGACCAAGGTGGACCCCGAGCGCTACGACGGCGAGACCTACCGCGCTCCCAACGGGACCCACTTCCGGAAGGAGCCGGACGGCGTCATCCGGGAGATGGTCGACGAACTCCTGACGGAGCGGGAAGAGAAGAAGGAGCGTCGGAACGCGTTCGATCCCGATAATCCGGAGTACGAGCGCTTAGACCGGCAACAAGCGGCAGTGAAGGTGATCATGAACTGCTTTACGCCGGACACGGACGTACTAACGCCCGACGGCGTTCGGAACATCCGGGACCTCGAAATCGGCGACGAAGTGTACTCGCTCGATCCCGAGACGATGGAAATGGAGGTCAAACCGGTCGTCGAAACCCAGGCGTATCCGGAGTATGGTGGCGACCTCGTCGACATCGAGACGAGCAAGATCGACTTCCGCGTGACACCGAACCATCGGATGCTCGTCCGGAAAAACGAGACGAACGGCATCACCGAGGACGAATACTCCTTCGTCGAGGCCGGTGACTTGGACGATGCGACCAACTACGAACTCCCACACGACTGGGACGGACCAGACGGTGAGCCACTCCAGACGGTCGATCTCACGGACTACGTAGAGGACTACCAAATCTGGGTCCGACCATCGGTCCACGGCCACACCTTCGCCACCGAACTCGGGTATTACCCCGACAAAGTCCTGAAAAACGACATCGGCGAGGAAGGGTACGTCTTCAGTCCGAACGAGTTCGAACACCACCGCGAATATATCGAAGAGGTTGCTGAGACGACGTTTGTCCACACCGAGGCGGGGCGGAAGTGGATTCCACGAACGTTCGAGGGTGGCGACTTCCTAGAGTTGCTCGCGTGGTACATCACCGAAGGAAACGTCTATACCCCCGAGACCAAGCAGTTCGGGGAGAAAAAACGCGGCTCATCAACAAGTGTCAATATCGCACAACAAGCACTGACCGACGGCGGACAGTCGACACACGCTGATATCGGTGACCTGCTCGACCGGATGGGACTGGACTACTACGTCGACGATCAGAGCTATCAGTTCACCTCGAAACTTTTCGGTGACCTGCTTCGGGACCTCTGTGGGGGCGATAGCTTCGAGAAGCGTATCCCCGAGTTCGTCTTCGAACTGAGCCGGCGGCAGAAACAGCGCTTCCTCGACACACTCGTCGCTGGTGACGGCGACCGACAGCAGGGGTCCTGGCCATACACGACCGCAAGCGATCGACTCCGAGACGACGTACTCCGCCTCTGTACTCACCTCGGACTGACCGCGAACTACAACCACGATAGCGGCTCCTGGCGGATCTACGTCACCGAGGAGAGCAAGAACACGCTCCGAATGCACCGGAGTAGCTCCCGGAGTACGGCCGAGAACGGTGTTTACTGTGCCACTGTTGCGGATAACCACACACTACTGGCCGGTCGCAACGGTACGTTCCAGTTCGTCGGCCAGTCCCTCTACGGCGTGTTGGGATGGGACCGGTTCCGCCTCTACGACAAGGAGATGGGCGCAGCCGTCACCGCCACCGGTCGGGACGTCATCGATTACACCGACGAAGTCGTCGAAAACGAGGGGTATGAGGTCGTATACGGGGACACCGACTCCGTCATGTTACAATTAGGGCAGGTCACTCCCGAAGACGTCAACGGCGGCGTCGAAATCACCGACAGCATGCGGGAGAAACATCCCGAGATGGACGAGTCGGAGTTAGAGACCATCGCCGCGACGATCCAGAAGGGCTTCGAGCTAGAGGAGACGATCAACGACTCCTACGACGAGTTCGCGCTCGAAGAACTCAACGCCGAGTTCCACCGGTTCGAAATCGAGTTCGAGAAACTCTACCGGCGGTTCTTCCAGGCGGGCAAGAAGAAACGCTACGCCGGCCACATCGTCTGGAAGGAGGGCAAGGACGTCGACGACATCGACATCACCGGGTTCGAGTACCAGCGGTCGGACATCGCGCCGATCACCAAACGAGTCCAGAAGGAAGTCATCGACCGGATCGTCCACGGGGAGGACGCCGAGTCGATCAAGGAGTACGTCGGCGAGGTGATCGAGGACTACCAGGCCGGAAACGTCGATCTCGACGACGTGGGTATCCCAGGTGGCATCGGGAAGAAACTGGACAACTACGACACCGACACGGCACAGGTCAGGGGCGCGAAGTACGCAAATCTCCTGTTGGGGACGAACTTCCAGAGCGGGTCGAAACCGAAGCGGCTCTACCTGGATCGGGTCCACTCGGACTTCTTCGAGCGTATCGAGGCCGAGCAGGGGCTGGACCCGGCACAGGACCCGCTGTACGGGGAGTTCCGCCGGGACCCGGACGTAATCTGTTTCGAGTACGCCGACCAGGTGCCCGAGGAGTTCGAGGTCGACTGGGACAAGATGCTCGACAAGACGCTGAAAGGCCCGATCGCCCGGATCCTCGAAGCCCTGGACATCTCCTGGGAGGAGGTCAAGAGCGGCCAGGAACAGACCGGGCTCGGCCAGTTCATGTAGCCTCGGTCAGAGCGATTATAACGACGGCTGACGACGGGACCGTAGATGGTCGAACCCGACGACGAGACTCCCCGAGTGGGCGGTACCGACGACCGGTCGATCTACGAGCGGGCGCTGGGTGAGGAGTTCACGGCGCTGCACCCGAAGGTCCAGGAGCGGTTCGGGTTCACGAGCGCCGACGGCGTGGCCTGTATCGGCCGCGGGACCATGGAGTACGTCCGGAACGGCGGGCCACACCTGCTCCCGTTCCTGTGGTTCGGTGCGACACACAACACGATGTTCCCCGAAGAGAACACCGCTGTCCCGTTCACGATCCGGAACTACGCCTACGAGGACGCGTTCGGCCGGGAGACGGTGACGTGGCTGCGGCGGTTCGATATGCCTCGGCGCCGACGGTTCGACGCCGCGATGATCTACAGCGAAGATCGCGACCGGATCATCGACTATCTGGGAACGCGTCATCACCTCGCGGTCGACATCGACCTGGCCGTGAGCGACCGGGGCGGCATCGAGATCACGACCGGGCCACAGCGGTTGTACGCAGTCGGGACCTGCGTACCGTTGCCGCTGGCGCTCTCCGCGCAAGCGACCGTCCACGAGTGGTACGACGACGAGACCGAACAGTTCCGCATCGCCGTGACCGTGACGAACCCGCTGGTCGGGCTCGTCTTCGAGTACCGCGGCTCCTTCGAGGTCGAGTGGATCGACTGCGAAGCGGTGCCGGACGCCGTTCGGCCGGTGTCACCGACCGCCGGCGAGTGACCGCTCCGGGTCCGACCGGCGGACGGCCGTGGTTCCGGACCGGTCGAACGGAATTTTCCATATCCGAATATCGCTTTTCGATTCGGAAAAGGAAGCGTAGAAACTCGAAACTATTATCAGCGTCACGCCCTACCTTTCGGTTGACCTAAGAGACCACCATGGCAATACTCGAAATCAACAATCTCCACGCGGAAGTCGCAGAAGAGGGCGGTGAAACGATCCTTCGCGGTGTCGACCTCGAAGTCGAGTCGGGCGAGATCCACGCGCTGATGGGACCCAACGGCTCGGGGAAATCGACAACAGCGAAGATTATCGCCGGCCACCCGGCCTACGAGGTCACCGACGGCGAGGTCCTTCTCCATCTCGAGGACAACGAGTTCGGCAACGAGGTCGACATCCCCGACGACCTGCGTACCTGGGAACTGCTCGATCTAGAACCCAACGAGCGGGCCGCACTGGGCATCTTCCTGGGCTTCCAGTACCCCGCGGAGATCGAGGGCGTCACGATGGTGAACTTCCTGCGAACGGCACTCAACGCCAAACTCGAAGAACGCGAGGAACTCTTCGAGGACGAGGACGAAGCCGAGGCAGACGGCGAGGACACCAACGAGGACGCCGCCGGCTACGACACCTCGCCGATGGAAGGCAACGTCGAAGAGGGCGAGATCGGCGTCGCCGAGTTCCAGGAGATCCTCCAGGAGAAGATGGAGCAACTGGACATGGACGAGAAGTTCGCCTCCCGCTATCTCAACGCCGGCTTCTCCGGCGGGGAGAAAAAGCAAAACGAGGTCCTCCAGGCCGCGATCCTCGAACCGTCGATCGCCGTGCTCGACGAGATCGACTCCGGGCTGGACATCGACCGTCTGCAGGACGTCTCCAACGGGATCAACGCGCTCCGTGACGAGCAGGGCGCGGGTATCCTCCAGATCACCCACTACCAGCGCATCCTCGACTACGTCGAGCCCGACCACGTCCACGTGATGCTCGACGGCAAGATCGCAAAGAGCGGCGGCGCGGAGCTGGCCGAGAAGCTCGAAGACGAGGGCTACGACTGGGTCCGCGAGGAAGTCTACGAGGCCGCGTAACGCCCATCAGTCTACACCACCAAATCAACCTATGAGTTCAGATCAAGACCATCTCAAAGAGACCGACACCGAAGCCCGTTTCGAGTTCAAGAAGGAGGAAAACGCCGCCTTCGAGACCGAGAAGGGCCTCACCGAGGAGACCGTCCGAATCATCTCCGAAGACAAGGACGAGCCCGAATGGATGCTCCAGCGCCGTCTGCGCGCCCTGGAGCAGTTCCAGGAGATGCCGATGCCGACTGGCTGGCCCGGAGCGCCCGACCTCTCGGAAGTCGACATCGCCGACATCGTCCCCTACATCCGCCCGGACATCGAGACCCGAGGCGGCGCCGAAAACTGGGAAGACCTCCCCGAAGAGATTCAGGACACCTTCGACAAACTAGGCATCCCGGAAGCCGAGAAGAACGCCCTCTCGGGCGTAGGCGCCCAGTACGAGTCGGAGATCGTCTACCAGAACATGCAGGAACAGTGGGAGGAGAAAGGCGTCATCTTCTGTGACATGGACAAGGCCGTCCAAGAGCACGAAGAACTCGTCAAGGAACACTTCATGACGAAGTGTGTCCCCCCGAGCGACAACAAGTTCGCCGCGCTCCACGGTGCCGTCTGGTCCGGCGGGTCGTTCGTCTACATCCCCGAGGACACGACGGTCAACATGCCCGTCCAGGCGTACTTCCGGATGAACAGCGAAGGCATGGGCCAGTTCGAGCACACGCTCATCATCGCCGAGGACAACTCCGAGGTCCACTACATCGAGGGCTGTTCGGCTCCGAAGTACTCGGCGTTTAACCTCCACAGCGGTGGCGTCGAGGTCTTCGTCGGCGAGAACGCCCACGTCCAGTACTCCACAGTGCAAAACTGGTCGAAGAACACCTACAACCTCAACACCAAACGCGCCATCTGCGAGGCCGACGGGACGATGGAGTGGGTCTCGGGCTCGATGGGCTCGAAGGCCACGATGCTCTACCCGTCGACGGTCCTCAAGGGGCCGGGCGCGACGGACAACCACATCACCATCGCCTTCGCTGGCGAGGGCCAGGACATCGACACCGGCGCGAAGGTCTACCACAACGCGCCCAACACCAAATCGACGATCGAGTCCAAGTCCATCAGCAAGGACGGCGGCCGGACGAACTACCGCGGACTGGTCCACATCGCCGACGGCGCCGAGGGTTCCTCGACGTCTGTCGAGTGTGACGCGCTGATGTTCGACAACGAGTCCACCTCGGACACGATGCCGTACATGGAGATCCAGGAGTCGGACGTCGACGTTGCCCACGAGGCGACCGTCGGCAAGATCGGCGACGAGGATGTCTTCTACCTCCAGAGCCGCGGCCTGGACGACGACGACGCAAAGCAGATGATCGTCGCCGGCTTCATCGAGCCGATCACGGAGGAGCTACCGATCGAGTACGCGGTCGAACTGAACCGCCTCATCGAACTGGAGATGGAGGGTTCGCTCGGATAACAATGAGCACGCAGGTACACGCGACACTGACAGCGGAGCAAGTCGAGCAGATCTCGGCCGATCTGGACGAGCCCGAGTGGCTGCTGGAGACGCGGCTGGCGGCGTTCGAGGCGCTCGAAGACCTGGAGATGCCCGACGTCATCCAGACACCGGGCCGCAAGTGGACGAACCTCGACGCCTTAGACTACGAGACGCTGGTCGACCCCCTGGAGTACGCACAGGACAAGGACCGGGTCGACGCCGAAGGCGTCGACGTCCTCTCGTGGGCCGAGGCACTCGACGAACACGGCGACCTGATCGAGGACCACTTCGGCAGCGTCGTCAATCCCCACCGGGACTACCTCACGGCGCTGTCGACGGCGCTGTTCTCGGCCGGGACCGTCGTCTACGTCCCCGAGGGCGTCGACGCCGAGGACGTGAAGATCCGGACGACGATGAACAGCCGGTCGCTGTTCAACTACACGCTCGTCGTCGCCGAGGACTCCTCGTCGGTGACGATTCTGGAGCGCCAGACCACCGGCGAGGACGTCGAAAGCGAGGCACGAAGCGCCTCGGATGTGAGCGGTGAAACCGCGAGCGAGCGGTACTACTCCGGCGTCGTCGAGGCCGTCACGGGCGAGAACGCCTACGTCCAGTACGGCACGCTCCAGAACCTCTCGGAGGAGACCTACAACTACCAGGTCAAGCGCGGCCACGCCGGGACCTACAGCACCGTCGACTGGATCGACGGCAACATCGGCTCCCGGCTGACCAAGAGCAACGTCGAGACCCGACTGCTGGGCGACTCCAGCGAGTCACAGATCGTCGGTGCCTTCTTCGGCCACGATGACCAGCACTTCGACATCGCGAGCCGAGTCTGGCACGAGGCCGAACACACCGTCGCCGACCTCGTGACCCGCGGCGTGCTGGACGACCAGGCCCGCTCGGTCTACGAGGGCGTCCAGGACGTGGGCACCGAGGCCTGGGACACCTCCTCCTACCAGCGTGAGAACACACTGATGCTGAGCGACGAGTCCGAGGCCGACGCCTCGCCGAAACTCATCATCAACAACCACGACACCGAGGCCTCCCACTCCGCGACGGTCGGGCAGGTCGACGAGGAGGACATGTTCTACATGACCTCCCGCGGTGTCGACCCCGAGCGCGCGAAGAACATGCTCGTGGAAGGGTTCTTCGTCCCCGTCCTCGACGAGGTCGCGGTCGACGAACTCCGCGACGACCTGGACGACCTGATCGTCCAGCGACTCACCCAGTAACCCGACCCGCAATCGCGGTTTTCTGTCGCTGTCGTTGTGCCAGCAGTTCGCTCTCCGCAGTCGAGTGGCCGTCCCGAGCCGTTCTGCGGTCCGTTAGGGTACCCCCTTATCCACGTTCGGCCCCACGTCTCGGACGCGATGAGCGAATCCAACTACGCGCTCCAGGCACGGTTCGAAGCGAAACCTGACAAGACCGAGGCGGTCGCCGAGTTCCTCGACTCCGCGCTCCCACAGGCCGAGGCCGAGGCGGGGACGACGACGTGGTTCGCGCTCCGACTCGACGAGACGACGTTCGGCATCTTCGATACGTTCCCCGACGAGGACGGTCGGCAGGCACACCTCGACGGCGAGATCGCGGCCGAACTGATGGAGCGGGCCGACGAACTGTTCGTCGAGGGGCCAGAGATCGACGAGATCGAAGTCCTCGCCGCGAAACACGCCTGACACAGACGCTTCCGGACCGCCGGAGACTGCGTCCGACCACAACGACGATATCCGTGCCGCGTCTCCCCAGACGTATGCCCTTCGAGACGCCGGATCTGCTCGGGCCGTCCGAGACCGTGCCCGAGCGACTGGAACGGGAGCAGTTTCTGCTCCGTCCGCTGACGCCCGACGATGCCACTCTCGATTACGACGCGGTGACCGAGAGCGGCGAGCGGCTACACGGGACGTTCGGCCCGGACGACGAGTGGCCGACGGGGCTCTCGGAGACGCAAAACCGCGTCGACGTCTGCTGGCACTACAAGGAACACCAGCGGCGGGACGCGTTCACCTACGGGGCGTTCGACACCGAGGGAACGGTCGAACTGGGCTGTCTGTACGTGCAGCCGACGACGGTGACCGAGTACGACGCGGCGGTATACTACTGGGTTTCCGACGCCGCGATCGAGCGCGGCCACACCGACGAGATCGAGACGGCCTGCAGGGAGTGGATCGCGACCGCGTGGCCGTTCGAGCGCGTCGCCTATCCCGGTCGGGAGATCCCCTGGGAAGAGTGGCCGCCCGCGGGGACCGACGGGCAGTAGTGACGCGGCGGATCAGTCCCAGTGGGACTTGTCGCCGTGGAGCCAGACGTAGTCGTAGGGGTCGAGCAGGAACGTGACGCCGCCGTCCTCGACGTGGTAGCCGCCCGGACCGAGTTCCTTCGTGGTGTCGGCGTCGGGGACCTCCCACTGGAGGACCGACTCGCGGTAGTCGCCGGCGAAGTTGTGTGCGAAGATGAACGCCGTGTCGTCGGTGTCGACCCGGTGGACCATCACGTCCTTGTGGCCCGTCTCGGCGATGTGGAAGTCGCCGTCGGTGATCACGGGGTGTTCCTGGCGCGTCTCGACGATGCGCTGGACCTGTGAGAGCAGCGAGTCTGGGTCGCCCTGTTGCTCGGCGACGTTGATCTCCTCGTAGCTGAACTCGTTGCCGACCATCGGCGGGTTGTAACAGTCCTCGCGGTCGGCCGTCGAGAAGCCGCCGTTCTCGCTGTCGTCCCACTGCATCGGCGTGCGGACCGACTCCCGCTCTTCGAGCCAGAGGTCCGAACCAATCCCGATCTCGTCGCCGGAGAGGATCACCGGCGTGCCCGGATACGAGAGCAGGAGGCTGTGGGCCATCGCGATGCGGTCGTGGTCACCGTCGAGCAGATCTGCCAGCCGGAGCCGGTGCCCACGGCCGAAGATCCAGGAGGAGCCGTCCTCGGGACCGAAGTGCTCCCGGGCGTGTTCGAGCGCCTCCTGTGGCAGTTTCAGGAGGTTCCACTCGTCGTGGTTACGGAGGAAGTTCGCCCACTGTCCCACGTGGGAAATATCGGGGAGGATCTCGTCCGCCCGGTGGAGCGGCCAGGTGTCTCTGACCCCCAGCCCGTAGACCATGTGGGCGTTCAGGACGAAGTTGAACATCAGGTCGAAGGCGTTGCCGTCGGCGAAGTAGTAGTCCAGTTCGTCGGGCTGGTCGTCGGCCTCGGCCAGCAGGACGGCGTGGTCTTTCTCGGCCCGGACGACGTCTTTCATCTCCTCGAAAATCCAGACGCCTTCCGTCGTTCCGTTGTGCCCCTTCGCCTGGAGCATCGGGTGGGCAGCGTCGATCCGGAAGCCGTCTGCCCCCTGATCGAGCCAGAACCGCAGGACATCGTACATCTCGTCGCGGACCGCCGGGTTCGCGACGTTGAGGTCGGGCTGATGATGGTAGAACTGGTGGAAGTAGTGTTTGCCGGCGACATCGTCGTAGGTCCAGACGCCGTCCTCGTACTCGGGGAAGATGTTGACGGTGTTGTAGGCGTCGTCGACGTGGCTGGTCCAGAGGTAGTAGTCGTGATACTTCGATTCGGGGTCCTCGCGGGCCTTCTGGAACCACTCGTGATCCGTGGAGGTGTGGTTGAAGACGAGGTCGGTCAGGACCTTGATGTCTCGCTCGTGGGCCTTCTCGGCGAACTCGCGGAAGTCCGCCAGCGACCCCAGTCGGTCGTCGACGTCGCGGTACCCGGCCACGTCGTAGCCGTTGTCACGGAGCGGGCTGGGGTAAAACGGGCGCAGCCACAGACAATCGACGCCCAGTTCGTCGATATAATCCAGTTTCTCGATGAGTCCCTGGAAGTCGCCCCAGCCGTCGCCGTTGCTGTCGTTGAACGTCTTCACGTCGAGCGTGTAGATCACGGCGTCTTCGTGCCAGCCTGGGTCGGTCATCTCTTGGCCTACATCACCGTTGCCCGGATAGTGAGCGTTTCGACTCGGTCGGTGTGAGCAATCCATCGGTTCGGGGTATCCAGCTACCGAGTCCCCACAACCAAGCACACGAGATCCATCGAGCGATCGGCCTGTTCGACGGTGACAGTCGAATCACGAACCCGTAAACCGAATCCGACAGGGAACGGCTTAAGTCGACGCCCACCCGAGAGGCGAACATGACTGTTTCGGCACGTGACTACTGGCCGGAGGGATCGCCGTGAGCCTCCAGGCACCGATCGCCTCCGACCACCAGCTCACCCGGCTCCTCCAGATCGGCGTGGTCCTCGAAGAAGTCGTCGAGGCACGCTCGCACAAGCACGCCCAGGCCAGCGACGAACCGCTCGATCCGGCGGTCGCGGAGTTGCTGGACCACGCCGTCGCCGAGTCGGCCGACCACCGCCAACGCCTCGAACGCCTCGTCGAGGAACTGAACGCCGACACTGTTCCGTTCGACGACATCGAGACGCTCGTCGAGGCCCAGTACGAGACCGACGAGGAGTTCGACGGCATCCTCTACGACCAGTTGTGCAACGAAGAGACCGCCTACAAGTTCTACGACGATCTGATCGAGGCGATCGAGACCTCCGACGTGGAGTTTAGCATCGACCGAGAGCGGCTGTTGACAGTACTCAAAGAGATCCGCGAAGAAGAGGCCGAGGGCGTCGAAGACGTAACAGAGTTGATGGAGGACCACGGATGAACACCCAAGCTCAGTACCTGAAAGCGATCTATCTTGTCCAGGACCAGTCCGACGGTCCAGCATCGACCGGCGACGTCGCCGACCTACTCGACGTGAGTCCCGCCAGCGCAAACGAGATGATCGGGAAACTCGAAGATCGGGGCCTCCTAGAGCACGAGAAGTACAAGGGAGTCGACCTTACCGACAAAGGTATCAAACAGGCCCGGGACGCGCTCCAGAACTACTGTATCATCGAACGGTTCCTCGTCGAGGTGCTCGAAGTCGAGGAGTTCAGGACCGAGGCAAAGCAACTGGAGGGAGTCATCGACGAGACGGTCGCCGAACGCCTCGATACGATCATCGATCGGGAACCGCAGTGTCCCGACTGTTTCAGCGCGGAGGAGGACGTCTGTGGACTGCTGGAGACGGAAGCCGAGGTCATCAGCGACTGACTCGAAGCGTTCAAGTGCGTTCCGGGGATTGTTTCGCTTGTCAAGCAGCGAAGTCCCGTGGTGTAGTGGCCAATCATAAGGGCCTTTGGAGACGTTCGGTTTCGACCGGGCGTCGAGGACAGCCCTTGACGGCGGTTCGAATCCGCCCGGGACTATTTTGCGGCGAGCAGTCCCGCGAGCCGAAAGCATCGTCGGCGGATCCGAACCCTCTCGGAGGTGTCAAACGGGTCGTGTTCCGGTCCAACGCCCGTTGGTTCACACCGGTGACCACGGAGCCATCACCCGGTCGATCTCGCCGTTGTCGGCGTCTCGCGTCGTCGAATGCAGTTTTCACCGTTTGGGAACGAAAGTCGGGTTTTTGTTCGGTCCGAAGAAATGGTCAGCTATGCCACAGCTACAGACAGTAATCGACGGTGGGCTAGTGCCGGCGCATCTCACGACCGGACTCCTCGCCGGGGATATCCTCATCGGTGTCGGTGTCGCGCTGGTGCTGTTTGGCCTGTATTACTGGTTAGTGCTCAAACCAGCACGCCGGAACAGTTCGGGACAGTCACCGGGACTCAACGATACCAGCGACTAGAGGTACGCTGCGTCCCACCGAAGCGGCCGCCGGACGTTGCCGCAGTTATCACATTCGATGCGTCCCATCGAGTCCATCGCGTTGGCAAGTGTCTTGCAGTTGCTACAGAAGTAGCCGTATTTGTCGTCGTCCTCCTCGTCGGTAAAGACCACGTGGAAGGGAGCGATCGAACCACGTTCGTGGGCGTCGTGGTCCACGTAGACAGTCCCGTTACTCTCGTCGTCGATCGGTTCACGGCCCTGCTGTTCGGCCTCGGAGTAAATGTTCTCGACGTACGTTCGGCCGTCGATCTCGACCTGCTCGGTGCCGACGTGTGCGAACCCACGCTCCGTGTAGAACGTATTGCCCTCGACGTTGTCCTCGAGGACACGGCCGCGGAGGTGGGCGGCGCCACGGTCTTCTAAGTGGGTCCGGGTGGCATCGAACAACGTCGAAGCGAGTCCTTCGCCACGGTGTGCTGGGTCAACGTGAATCCACAGGAGCGTGCCGGTGTCCTCAGCCGAGAGGACGCTCTCGGAAAAGCTCACGACCTGTTCGTCTCGTTCGACGACAAGCAGGAGACGGCCCTCGTCAGCCAACGTCTCGGCGAGCCGCTGTTCGTCATACCACTCCTCGATGGCGCTGTTGATCGCCTGTGGCCCTAGCGAATAGGACGCCTGGAGCGAGCGCCGTGCGACATCCCTGATTGCCGGCCCGTCCGCGGGTTCCGCTGTTCGGATATCCATATGTCAGCCGTCGGCACGAATTGACATAAACGTACAGCCCACCAGCCGGGGGTCTGTGACGAGTGTCCGTACACTAGTACGTCAACAAATTCATTATACAATCCAATTTACGTCCGGAAAAGTCTTATATATCTGCACAGAAATGGACTAATCAGCGATGGAGGTGAACAGATAGCGACACAGTTTCCGCCGATCCGTTACCGAGCCAGAGGTTGTTCTGTACCGCCTGTCCGTCCGACTCGTCGAGCTGGGTACCACTGCTCGCTCAACCATCGTGCGTTTCGGTACCCAGGCTGTTCTGTCCCGTTACCACTGTATTGACCGGCAGCACCCTCTGTCGCCGGAAGCCAAGAGTCTGTCGTAACGCTAAAGAGTCGAACGTGCCTTTCTAGTTATAAGATGAATACGAGAATCTGTCGGCGGAGGTGGTTTTGTGGGCGTCGAAATTAGGGAGTCACCAGTCTCGGACGAGGAGTTCGAAGCGATGCGGGTGTTCGTCCACGACTACCTGGCTGCCAGTGTCGAGAACGAGGACGAGGGCGGCCGGATGCGATGGTACCCCTGGCACTCGGCGGAGTACCGGTTCAATCACATCCTCAACGTCGTCGATCTGTCGACGAAAATCGCCCGTAAAGAGGGTGCAAACGTCGACGTGACACGCGTCGCTGCCCTGTTTCACGACATCGCGAAACTGGAAGCAGACCAAGACGTTCACGCCGAAGCGGGGGCACGTATCGCTCGTGAATACCTCCGTGCACACGGGGATTACCCCGAGTCTTTCGTCGAAGAGGTGTGTTCGGCCATCGCTGACCATTCGTATCAGGGTGATCTGGCCGATCTCCCGTTGGAGACCCAGTGTCTCATCGAGGCCGATGTCCTCGATAAGGTCGGTGCCAACGGAACGGCACTCATGCTGTTACGGATGGGCTACGAGTCCCGGACACACATGGACGCAGCCGAGATGGTCGACCGCGTGATCGAGCGAGGCTACGACGCACGCGAGCGTGTCGAAAGTGACACCGCCGAATCGATCGCGCACAAGCGACTCAAACGGACCCGCTGGTTCCAAGAGTGGCTCGAAATGGAGGTCTCGGAGATGGCCGCCGACGACCCCATCGACGACGTGGCGACCGGAATGGGCGACTCATAACGCTTCGAACAGGAACAGAATCCCGGACGACGCGAGCACGAGCGCGCTGGCCCACGCGACGATCGGAGCGAGCCGTTCGACGCGTCGCCGAGCGGCGACGATCGCCGCCGGGAACCCCGTTATCCAGACGACGATCCCGCCGAAAAACCCCGCGAGCAACACCGGATGACCCGTCTGGACCACCAACAGTCCAACCAGGTCCGCTCCGACGACCGGGAGATACGAGAGGACATCGACGCTCCCCGTCTCTAGCAATCCGATGCCGACGGTGAGCCAGAACGCGACCTGGTAGGGGTTGGTCAACGCCAGGACCAGCGCCTTCCGGAACCCCTGGCTCTCCTCGTCGACGTCGCTCTCGGCGGTCGAGAGTGCGTTCGCCTCCCGGACAGCACCGTAGGCGAACCAGAGCATCAGGAGCCCGCCGCCGGCGATCATCACACGACGGAGTCCCGGCGTGTTCGTCACGACGGTTGCAGCACCCAGCACGGCCAGGACGAAGAAACACGCGTCGGCCGTCATCGCACCGAGACCGGCGGTGAACCCGGCACGCCATCCACGGACCGCGCTCTCTTCGGCGATCACGGCGTTCATCGGTCCGGGCGGGGCCGCCAGCGCGAGACCGAAGAGGACACCACCGATAGCTGTCGGAACGAGCGTGACGAGAGAGAGTGCCGGGACGGTCCAGAGATGCATCTATAGTCCGGAAAATCGAGAGAAAATCGGTCGCAGATTACAGCTTGCCGGCCTTCTGCAGCTTCATCAGGTCCTCGGTGTCGAGGGTTTCGCCTTCCTTGAACTTCTGGTAGATCTCCTCGGCCTCCTCCTTGGCGGCCTCCTGCTTTTCCTCGCGGGCGGAGCGCTCCTGCTTTTCCTCTTTCTTGTCCAGTTCGCGCAGGCGCTTCTGGACGCGGACGAAGTCCTCGTGGTGTTGGTCGGCCGCTTCCTGGGCTTCGACGAACTCCTCGTGTTTCTCGTCGGCCTCGTCACGGATCTCGTCGGCCTCGCGGTAGGCCTCGATCATCTCGTTGTGGTGTTTCTGGGCCTCGTCGGCCAGTTCCGTGACCTTCTGGTGGTGCTTCGACGCTTCCGAGCGGACCTCTTCGGCCTCTTCCTTGAGCTCTTCGAGATCGTCGGTCTGATCGAGTTTCTCCGTTTTCTCCTGGAGCTTCTCGCGTTTCTCCTCGATCTTCTCGATCAGCTCTTTCTCGTCCTCGGAGGAGAGCACCTCGGTCTGTTGCTTGAATTCGAGATCTTCGATCTCGTCTTTGAGCTCGTCGACCGACTTGCCCTCGTCGAGTTCCAGATCGTTCTTGAGACTGTCGACCTTGTCGAACAGCTCGTTGGCCTTCGCGTTGAGCTCGTTGCGCTTGTCCTTGTGCTCTTGGACCTGCTCGTTGAGCTCGTCGCGGTTCTCGCGGTGCTCCTGAGCCTCGTCGACCTTCTCGCGCGTCTTCGCGTTCAGGTCGTCGCGGCTGGAGGCCCGCTCGGAGGCCATCTGGTTCAGCTCGTTGCGTCGGTCGCGGAGCTGGCCGGCGAGTTTGATGAGCTCGCCTTTCGATTTGTTTTCGAGATCCTCTTCAGTTACTGTGACGTTTTTCGATTCGTCTATCGAGTCTGCCATTGTTGAAACCTCTATGCCATCACCGCTTCCGGATAGCCAGTCGATCCGCTAGTGAGGGGCTGACGCCAATAACAAGGGTTCCCTCTCATGTTGGGCGGAAAGCGATACTGCCTGAACGCGGAAGCGTTCTGGTAACTGAACATACCAGGGGGAGTTGTTTAAATATTCCGGTGGAACCGATACCGTGGTTTCGCCTCACACACCCGAGAACGGCCGAGTGAACGATTGACACAGGTGCGGAACAATATATAAACCTCAGTAGATCCACTTTCACTTTCACTCCGGGGATGGCTCGCATTGACATCGGTGGCCACCCTACTCCGGGATATGCTGGACGAACTCGACGACCTCCGAACGCCGACCTGTGAGGACGAGACGTGTAGCCGACGGTTAGACGAACCGGCGCTTGTCTTCGAGACCGAGGGTGGCTGCCGGGCCGCCTACGAGTGCTCGTGTGGAGCGGTGACAGTGACCGTTCTCCGCTCCGAGTCCGCGCGCTGAAGTGCGTCGCCGCTCCAGCGAGCGTATGGAAGAAGTCGTCCACGCCCACGGGCACGACAACGTCAGCGGCGAGCACGCCAGTACCCTCGAAGTGACGAGCGACGACTTTCTCACACCCGCCGGGGACTGTATCCTGGGCGTCGAGGCCGACCGCGTCCCAGAAGCGTTCGACGACGAGTTCGTCGACGCCTGCCAGGACGCCGGAGCGACGATCACTGCGACGATCGAGGTCGACGGCCACGAGATCACCATTACGGGCACGGGCCACCCCGATCTCACCTTCGAGAGCGATCGGAGCCACGTCCTCCGGACCAGCGACTACGTCGACGACCGGACCGTGATGGTCGGCGCGGACGCCGCGGCCGGCGACGTCGACCGGGCTCTCGTGGACGCGCTCTCAGCCGGTGCCGATCTCACGCTGACGTTGCGTGTCGACTGAGCGGAACGGAGGATGCGGCGGAGATCGCCGAAGCCGGTGTTTTTGATCGTCGGGTCCAAGCGTCGGATATGGGAGATCCCGAACCGGAGCGCAACATCAGCGGCGGGGAAACGGGCGGCGGCGAGGAACACGCCTTCGACCCCGACACCGCCGGCACCCGTGCCGAGGCGGTCGTCGACGCGCTCGGTGGGCTGTACTGGCAGAAGAGCTACGGCGGTCGGGACGGCTTCGAGTGTCTCGTCCGGACGATCCTCAGTCAGAACACCAGCGACAAGGCGAGCCAGCCGGCCCACGACGCGCTCGCCGACCGGTACGACGAGGACGGCGACCTCGTGGCGGCGCTGGCTGACGCGGACCAGCAGGAGCTGGCCGAGACGATCTCGGCGGCCGGGCTGTACAACCAGAAGTCGGAACGGATCATCGCCATCGCCGAGCGGGTTCGCGAGGAGTACGGCGGCGAGGCGGGGTTCGACACGTTCGTGAAAGACGGCGAGCCACGCGAGGTCAGGGATCGACTGCTCGCGTTCAACGGGGTCGGGCCGAAGACGGCCGACTGCGTGTTGCTGTTCGCCGGCGGCCGCGGCGGCGTCTTCCCCGTCGACACCCACGTCCACCGGATCACCCGCCGGATGGGACTGGCACCGACCGACGCCGACCACGAGGAAGTCCGCGAGCACCTCGAAGCGGCCGTCCCAGCCGAGAAATGTGGCTTCGGCCACACCGCGATGATTCAGTTCGGTAGAGAGTACTGCAGCGCACGGAAACCCGCCTGTCTCGACGATCCCGACGCGTGTCCGCTGGCCGACCACTGCGATCAGGTCGGCGTCTATCCGGCCAGCGGCGAGGTCGTCGACCCGGCCGAGGCGAGCGACTGAGCGGGCGGTACAGCGGCGGTTACGACGTTCGGTGACCCCAGCGGCGACCGTCGCCGGCGTAGCGGGCCGAGACGATCCGGTTGAACTGGTCGTCCGAAAGCGAGATATCGACCGCGCCGACGTTCTCGTCGAGTTGGTCGACCGTGCGCGCGCCGACGATGGGGACGCAGGTGAAATCGGGCTGTTCGATGAGCCACCGGAGCGCGACCTGTGCCGGCGTGGCGTCGAGTTCGTCCGCGACCGCGCGGAGTTCCTCCAAGACGTGCCAGCCACGCTCGGAGAGGTAGTAGTCCTCGAAGGAGTCGTAGATGTCACCGCGCGCACCTTCGGGTCCCTCGAACTTCGTCGGGTCGTCGGGGTCGGCGCGTTCGTACTTCCCAGTGAGGAAGCCACCAGCGAGCGGCGAGTACGGACAGACCGCCATCTCCTGGTCGGCACAGACGTCGAGGTACTCTTTCACGTCGTCCCGGTAGCCGGCGTGGAACAGCGGCTGGGTGACTTCGAACCGTTCGAGGCCCTCGACGTCGGACTTCCAGAGGGCCTTGGTCAGTTGCCAGGCGGCCATCGTCGAAGCACCCAGGTAGTGGACTTTCCCCTCGCGGACGAGGTCGTTGAGCGTCCGCAGCGTCTCCTCGATGTCGCTGTCCTCGTCCCAGCGGTGGATGTAGTAGAGGTCCAGATAGTCAGTGCCGAGGCGGTCCAGGGTCCCTTCGACCTGTTCGCGGATGTGTTTCCGGCCCAGCCCGGAGTCGTTCGGTCCGGGTTCGCCCCAGCCGTCGAACGGGAAGTACACCTTCGAGGCGATGACGAAGTCCGATCGGTCGTACTCGTCGAGCCACTCCCCGATGTACTCCTCGCTACGGCCGTTGGGTGTGCCGTAGACGTTCGCCGTGTCGATGAAGTTGATCCCCCGCTCCCAGGCCGCGTCCAGCAGTTCGTGGGCCTGCTCGCGGTCTGTCTCGACGACACCGCCGGTCTCGCGTCCGAACCGCCAGGTACCGAAACAGAGGTTCGAGACTGTCGTCCCCGTCGAACCGAGTCGTGTGTACTCCATGCGCGGACCGACGCCCGGTCGACGCAAAACCGTTGTGCCCTCACCGGCGGGTCCGCCACCAGGCGACGGCGACGATCCCGGTGACCAACAGGAACGCCAGCAGTGAGAGGTTGGGGATCGTCAGTAGCCCGAACAGCCGATACTGGACGGTCGCACAGCTGACGACACCGACCGAACACGTCGTCTGTGTCACCTGGAGCCAGGAGTGATAGGCGGCGAGAGTCAGACCGAACACCGACAGCGGGAGGACGGTCCGAGCGACACCGGGTCGCTCCTCGATGGCTGCGACACCGACCACGACGACCAGCGGATACATGAGGATGCGCTGGTACCAGCAGAGCCGACAGGGCGTCAGGCCGAGTCCGAGCGAGAGAAAGAGGCTGCCGGCCGTGGCGACGGCGGCGACCACCGTCGCGGCACCCAACAGCGGCCGCGGGGAGCGGACGGATCTGGCGCGGGACATACCGGTGCTGTCGCCGGACGAGACAAAAGCGTTCCCGGTCTCGCGGCGCCACAGCGAAGGGACCGGACACCGATATCGGGGTATGCACATCACACAGGAAATCGTCCAGGAGGAGTACGAGTGGGTCCGCGAGCGCGCACCGGTGGTAGTCCCGCTGATCAACGAGACCCGCTCCCGGCTGGGAGATCAGTTCGAAGTCGACGTGTCACGGGTCTCGGTCGAGGCCTACGACGACTGTATCGAGGCGGTGTTCGCCGACGGGGACCGTGCGGTCAACGTCGCGACGCTGGTCCGACTCCTCCGGAGGCTCGACGTCGACGGCGACTATCCGGGGTTCGTGGTCGACGAACTGCTGGGCCGGGAACTGGCCGCGATGATCGCCGGCGAGCAACCGCTCAGACTGCTGTCCGAAGCGACATTCCACGTCGCGGATGTCCACGTCCACGGGGACGAGGCCGACGGGGCCGGCGTCGACGACCTCGACGCGGCCCTGGCGGCGGGCACACAGACCAGACTCCCCGGGTGGCCCTGGCGCGAGGGGGCGAGCCCGTTCGCCGTCGAGTGACCGTCCAACTTTTTTGTCGCCCCCCTTCGACCGCCCGATATGGATACGATCGGGTTCATCTGCGAGCGCACCCACCCGGTGTTCTGGCCGGTCGCCGAGCGCCTCGCAGCGCGGGGGTTCGACGTGGTGTTCTTCGATCCGGGGGAGCGGGTCACCCACGCCGAGATCGGCGATCTGGCGGCGCTGGTCAACGAGACGGTCAGACCCGAGTCGTTCGCCGCGCTCCACTACGCCGACCGGGTCGGCGTCCCGACGTGGAACGGCTTCGTCCCGACGACCGCACTCTCCTGTCGGCTCGTCGCGTTCAACGCCCTGGAGGCGGTGGGCTGTCGGATTCCCGAGATCACCTTCGAAAAGCCGGCGGGCGACTCCGTTGCGAGGGAACGGTACAGTTGGACCGGGCAGCCGACACTCGGTGGGTCGGGGGACTTCTATCAGGAGCGTGTCCGGATAGACCCGATCGACTACAAGTACTACGCCGTCGACGACGGCCGCGAGACCCACGTCCGCGTGCTGACCGCCCGGTCGAAGCTGACCGGACAGACGGACCTCGTCAGCGAGGGCGACGTCGATATCACGCTCGCGGCACAGGTCCGCGAACTGCTCGACCGGTTCGAGGCCCGTGCACTGGGCGTCGATTTCGTCCGCGGCGAGGACGGCTTCTACGCCGTCGACGCCGATCCTGCGCCGAGCTTCACCGGGACCGGGATGGAACGTCGGATCGCCGATTCGGTCGCCTCGCTGACGACGATCGGGGCCTGAGTAGGCCAGCGAGTTCCCGACGGCTCCCGCCGGTCGTGGTTGTCACCGGCGCTTCCGCGAGCAGGGTCTGTCAGTGTGGCTGGCCGGCGGGAAGCGTAGTGGGTTTATCCCCCCCGTGTCAGAGTAGGAGTATGAGCGGCGAGCAGGAACTCGGCATCACCGAGTCCAAGGAGCACGCGACCGGCGAGTGGTACGCCGAAGTTGTACAGAAGGCCGGCCTGGCGGACTACGCGCCGATGGGCGGGTTCATCGTCACACGACCCCGCGGGTACGCGATCTGGGAGCACATCCAGGACCACCTCGACGGCTGGTTCAAGGACACCGGCGTCGACAACGCCTACTTCCCCCTTCTCATCCCCGAGAGCTACCTGGAGAAGGAGAAAGACGTCGTCGAGGGGTTCGATCCCGAAGTGGCCTGGGTGACCCACGGCGGCCACGACGAACTCGAAGAACGGTTGGCCGTGCGCCCGACCAGCGAGTCCATCATCGCGCCCTTCATGGCCCAGTGGACGCGCTCGCACCGGGACCTCCCGATGCGGCTCAACCAGTGGTGTTCGGTCGTCCGGTGGGAGGCCACCGAGACGAAACCGTTCTTCCGCACGAAGGAGTTCCTCTGGCAGGAGGGCCACACCGCCCACGCCGAGGAGGACGGCGCCTGGGAGGAGACGATGACCCGGCTGGATCAGTACGCGCGCCTCTACGAGGACGTGATGGCGATGCCGCCGCTGAAGGGTCGCAAGCCCGAACACGACAAGTTCCCCGGCGCCCACACGACCACGACCATCGAGACGCTGATGCCCGACGGCAAGTCGGTCCAGGCCGCGACCTCACACTATCTGGGGACCTCCTTCGCGGAGGCGTTCGACATCACCTACGCCGACGAGGACGAGGAGGACAACGTCGCACACACGACCTCGTGGGGCATCTCCTGGCGCGCGATGGGCGCGCTCATCATGACCCACTCCGACGACCAGGGGCTCGTGCTCCCGCCCGCCGTCGCTCCCACGCAGGTCGTCGTCGTCCCCATCTGGCAGGAAGACACCAAAGACGACGTGATCGAGTACGCCGCCGACCTGGCCGCTGAACTGGAGGAAAGCGGCGTCCGCGTCGACCTCGACGACCGCGAACACCGCAATCCCGGCTTCAAGTACAACGAACACGAACTCAACGGCGTCCCGCTGCGAGTCGAGGTCGGCCCCCACGAGGTCGACGACGAGGAGGCGACGCTGGTCCACCGCCCCGACAGTGACCAAGAGACCGTCGACCGCGAGGGGATCGCCGAGACCACCCAGGACCATCTGGATACGGTCCACGCGAAACTGTACGCAAACGCCGAAGAGACGCTTGACGGCGAGATCCGCGAGGCCGAATCCCGCGAAGAGATCCTCGGGACCATCGGCCAGCACGGCGGCTACGTCAAGGCCGGCTGGTGTGGTGACGAGGCCTGTGAGGAGCCGATCAAGGACGCCATCGCCGCCGAGATCGTGATGGTCCCCCTCGACCGGGACGAGGAGCCGATCCACGACGAGTGTGCGATCTGTGGTGAACCGAGCGAAGAGACGGCGTACTTCGCGAAGTCCTACTGACCACACGTTTTCGAGACAGCGGGTCCCCGATCGCTTCCCTCACTCCCGCAGAACCACGGGGGGACACGGCGACGGGAGAGTCAAAGCCTTCGCTCTGGTGCCTGCGGCGCGCCGTGCCTTTTCGGCTCTGTTGAACCGCGCGAGAACTGAGAGAATCGGCCTGCGAGAGACAGAAGAGGGAGTAACAGAGCTGAGGGTGTCATCTACCACCGGTTTTCCGGGCTATTCCATATCGAATCCCTCGTACGAAAGCTCGGCAACGTAGACCTCCCGGTCGTAGCGAACGAGCCATACTCCCCGGTACTCGTTTTGCGTAATCGCGTCCTGTTGTCGGAACCGCTCCAACACCGCTGTAAACGCCTCGTCCCGATCGGTGTTCGCGTAGTAGCTGTCGTTGATAGCTTCCGTGACGACCGAACGCTCGGCGTCTGAGAGCCCGGAGAGCGTGAAGACGTATTCGGACCGGAGCTGCTGGGCGTACGCCCCGGTGTCATTGGCGACGACAGTTGCAGTGTACTCACGGGTCGGGAGGGTGATCGAATCAGTCTCCGTGACGACAATGGGATACGTTTCACCCTCATACCGAACCGCCTCGGTATCGGCAGCCAGCAGGGTGGATTGAGTCCGTTCGGTCGCAGTGTACGTTCCATCGAAATAGTAGTCGGGACCCGGCTTTGTCGCGACGGTCACCGGAGGCAACACCTGGCTGAGTACCGTTCGGTCACGGGCCGATAGATTCTCGTAACCGACAGTCGCGTTGTCTTGGGCAGTCCCGTTGTAGTCGATGCCGAGTCTGTAGAACGTCCCCGGCTGTCGGTCGATAACTGACGACGAAACGTTGTAGTATCGCCCCTCGCTCCTGAATGGTAACCCCGGGGCAACCAGCGGCTCCTGGCTTCGGGCTGTCGCTGAGCCGTTTTCGATCGCAGCACGAACCACCGCTCCGTTTTCCACTGGTTCGTCAGCCGTCTCGGGCACTGTGCGACTCGCTTCCTGGGCGATTCCGTCGTCGGTCGCCGCTTCCATATCGAGTGAGCCTGCGGCCGAACACCCCGCTAACAAGACGAGGACGACAAAACCGCCCACCACGAAGACGTTCCGTCGAACCATATCGAGCGGTATACGGGGACGAAAGAGAGTCTTTGGGCTGGCTCAAACAGCCCTTTGAGCGTCTCGAAGCGAGGGACAATCACGAATTGAGTGGCCATCTACCGGCCTGCAACTGCTCGCAACGGCCGGATCCTGAGGTCAATTGTTGATGCTTCCCCGGTGTTCAGTGCCCGTCTCGTCGGAATTCGGCGGGAAAAACGAGCCGATCGACGGGACTCACGACAGATGCCGCCACGCCCCTCACAGCGGCACAGCATGTCGCGAGGACACCTGACGATGAAAAAGGTGGTATGGAGTGAACACTCACCTAGTCGTATGACCGACTCAGTACCGGCCGATGCCGAGGCCGAAATCGCGCAGGCGGTACGGGCCGCGCTCGCCGAACACGGCTACGCACGGCTGACGACCGCGAAGATCGCCGCGGCGTATCCAAAGAGCGAGGCCGGACTGTACTATCACTTCGATTCGAAAGACGAGATGATCGCGGCGTTTCTGGAGTTCGCCGCGGGCCAGTTGGGCGAGGAACTGGCCGACATCGATACCGACGACCCGGAGACCCGACTTCGAGCGGCCTGTGAGTCCCTCTTTCGCTCACCGGGCGAGGAAGGCGCAGGCGTCCACGTCGCGGTGATGGAACTGCTCTCGCACGCGCCTCACAACGAGACGCTACGGGGGCCACTGCAGACACTGGAGTCGGCAACGCTGGAGACGCTGACGGAGATCGTCGCCGACGGTATCGAACAGGGAACGTTCCGCCCGGTCGACCCCGAAGCGACCGCGGCGTTCCTCCTGGCCGCGGCCGACGGATCGACGGGGTTCCACGTCGCATTGGGGATGGACGTCGGCGCGGACCTCCGGGCGGGATGGGAAGCCTACGTCGACGGTCTCGTGGCGAACACGTGAACCGAGACGGCGGAGAGCAGTACAGCTTCGTGATTCGGAAGGTGAGTGAGTGTTTACTCAACAGCACTATTACCCTGCGCACACAACCGGCGAAACGATGCTCGGAACGGCTATCCAATGACACTGATAGAGGACCTGACGCTCGGTACCCACGTCGTCGCCGGGTTCGTCGCGCTGGGCGGCGGGCTCGGCGCGTTCGTCACTGCCAAGGGCGGCCGTCGACACCGGCGGTTCGGGATGGCCTACGTCTACGCCATGGCAGTCGTCTCCGGAACGTCGTTGGCGCTGTACGCCCTCGATCCGACCTCGTTCCGACTGTTCCTCTCGTTGGTCGCGGTTTTCAGCTTCTACTTCGCGTTCTCGGCCGTCGTCCGCTGGCTCTGGCCGACGGTCCTCGGGACGCCACTACTGGTATATCTGGGCCGGAGGGACAGACGACGGTTCGGGCCAGCAGCGTCCCAGTAGCCCGGAAGAATGTGGGGTAGGGAGCGTGTGACCTTCTCCATGCCCCCAGGGAGGAATCCCCGCTGGTACCACATAAAGTGGCGTCAGACCAGGGTCATACAAACGGAAGACGGCGGACAGATTTCGGCGAAGTGATCAACTTAGCAACATTTGAGCGGGCCGGTCGAGCAACGCTATCCCAGCCGGACGAACGCCGTCTCCGAACTGTAATGGACGACAATTTTAAACCCGGCCCCATGGTATCGCCAGACATGGACGATATCTTTGTCGGCCGACTGATGTCCTCACCTGTAACGACCGTCGCTGCCGATGCGTCCGCGGAATCGGTTGCCGAACAGCTGTTAGACGAAGGGATCAGTTCCGTCGTCGTCGTCGACGACGAGAACCGGATCGAAGGGATCCTCACCTCGACGGACTTCGTCCGCATCGCTGCGCAAGGCGGGCGGACCAGTGCGGTCACAGTCGCCGACCACATGACGACCGATGTCGTCACGACGTCGGTAAACGAATCCATCGAACGGGTCGCTGACCTGATGATCGAGGAGGGGATCCACCACGTTCCGGTCGTCGACGACACCGAGGGCGTCGTGGGAATCATCACAACGACCGATCTCACTGCCTACCTCTCCGGCATCGAGGACCCCTCCCCCGCGCGTGTCGCGAACTGATCGTCTCCGTCCACGCGACGATCGGTCGTGACGGAGTGACTATCCTTATTTTTCGTGTATAATATAAATATCCTAATGTGGGATTTAAGAACACTTATACCTTGAGGGACACCCTCTTGTGCTCGTTTTCCAGAGACCTATGCACATATGGTTGAGCGACCTACGGGTGAGTCTGCGAGTGAGGCCGGGCTCGCAGACCCCACAGACGCGCGGTCGAACTGCGGCGTCGGGGTAGTGATGGACCTCGACGGCGGCAGCGACCACTGGGTAGTATCGGACGGACTAGATCTGCTGGAGAACCTCGAACATCGAGGGACAACAGGGGCCGAGACGAACACCGGAGACGGGGCCGGAATCATGTTGCAGACGCCACACGACTTTTTCGCCGACGAGGTCGACACCGATCTCCCCGCACCCGGCGAGTACGCCGTCGGGACGCTGTTTCTGCCGGACGACGAGTCGGAGGCGGCCGAGCTGAAAACGCTCGTCGAGTCGGAGCTAGCCACCGAGGGGCTGTCGGTCGTCGAGTGGCGATCGGTCCCGACGGACAACGACGGGCTGGGCCAGACGGCACTGGAGTCCGAACCCGAGATCGTCCAGTGTTTCGTCACCTCCGAGACGGGGGCCACCGGCACCGAGTTCGACAACCAGCTGTACGTCGGCCGGCGCGCGCTGGAAACCACCGTCGACTCCGAGGAGCCAGCGGGCCACGAACGGTTCTACGTCGTCTCGCTGGCGACCGACGTCGTCGTCTACAAGGGTCTGCTGACCGCCGAACAGCTTCCGAGCTACTATCCGGACCTCACAGACGAGCGGCTCGAATCGACGTTCGCGATGGTCCACGCCCGGTTCTCGACGAACACGCTAGGTGCGTGGCACCTCGCACACCCCTACCGCCGGATCATCCACAACGGCGAGTTCAACACCATCCAGGGCAACATCAACTGGATGCGCGCCCGCGAGACCGACATCGCGAGCGACACCTTCGAGGGCGATCTGGAGACGATCAAGCCGATCATCGACGACCCCGAGCAGTCGGACACGGCAAGCGTCGACAACGCGCTCGAACTCCTCCTCCAGGGAGGGCGTGATCTCCCCCACGCGCTCCGGATGCTCATCCCGGAGGCCTGGCGCGGCGAGATGAACAACGTCTCGGGCGACCGGCGTGACTTCTACGACTACCACGCGTCGCTGGTCGAGCCCTGGGACGGCCCCGCACTCGTCGCCGCGACCGACGGCGACCGCATCGGTGCCGTACTCGACCGCAACGGACTCCGTCCGTGCCGGTACGACGTGTTGAAGGACAACACGCTCGTGATGTCCTCCGAAGCGGGTGCGCTGGACCACGACACGGGCGAGATCAGCGAACGCGGCCGCCTCCAGCCCGGCCAGTGTTTCCTCGCAGACCCCGAGGAGGGCCGCGTCATCCCGGACGCCGAAGTGTTCGACGATATCACCGACGAGAAGTACGGCGAGTGGGTCGACCAGGAGCAGGTCGACATCGAGGAGATCGCCGACCGCGACGACAACACGCCACAGGATGCGGTCGGCGGCCTGCGGAGCCACCAGGCGATGTACGGTTACACCTACGACGAGGTCGATCACCTCATCGAACCGATGGCCGAGAAGGGGAAAGACCCCGTCGGCTCGATGGGCGACGACACGCCGCTGTCGGTGCTCTCGCAGTTCAACCGCCCGCTGTTTACCTACTTCAAACAGCTGTTCGCACAGGTGACCAACCCGCCGCTTGACTACATCCGGGAGGAACTGGTCACCTCCATGGAGTCGCGGCTGGGCTTCCAACGCAACCTGCTCGACGAGAGCAAGGAACACGCCCGCCAGCTCGTCGTCGACTCGCCGATCCTCACCGACGAGGAGACACAGGCGATCAAGGAGATCGACGAGAACGGGATGTCGACGAAGGTCCTGGACATGACCTACGAGCCCGGGACCGACTTAGAGACCGCTGTCGAGGAGCTCCGGGCGGCCGCCGACTCGGCGGCCAAGGACCACGATATCCTGGTCCTCTCGGACCGAGCAGCCGGCGACGACCGGGTCCCGATCCCGTCGCTGCTGGCGGTCGGTGGCATCCACCACCACCTCGTCCGGAACGGGCTGCGAAACCACGTCGGCCTCGTCGTCGAGTCCGGCGATCCGCGTGCGGTCCACCACTTCGCGACGCTGATCGGCTACGGCGCGGGCGCGGTCAACCCCTACCTGGCCTACCAGACCATCGAAGACCTGGTTGCCGGCCCGGACGGCGCGGACCTCGAAAATGCGATCGACGCCTACGTCGGCGCCGTCGAGGACGGCCTCCTGAAGACGATGGCCAAGATGGGCATCTCGACGGTGGAGTCCTACCAGGGCGCCCAGATCTTCGAGGCCGTCGGGCTCTCCTCGGATTTCATCGCGGAGTACTTCGAGGGGACGACCTGCCGGACAGAAGGGATCGGCGTCGAGGACATCGAGGAGGATCTCCTCCAGCGCCACGACGTGGCCTGGAGCGAGGAGGAACCCGATATGCCCCGCCAGGGAGAGTACGAGTTCCGTTCCAACGGCATCCACCACCAGTGGAACCCCGATACAGTCGGGAAGATCCAGCAAGCCGTCCGCACCGGCGACTACGATATCTACAAGGAGTTCGCCGGGCTCATCAACGAGCAAAACGAGCAGCTCCAGACGCTGCGTGGGCTACTCGAACTGGATTCGGATCGTGAGTCCGTCCCGATCGAGGACGTCGAGCCCGTCGAAGACATCGTCACGCGCTTCGAGACGGCGGCGATGTCGCTTGGTTCGCTCTCCCCGGAGATGCACGAGAACAACGCTATCGCGATGAACCGCATCGGGGCCAACGCCAACACCGGCGAGGGTGGCGAACCCCCCGAACGGTTCGGTACCGAGAAGGAGTGTACGACCAAGCAGGTCGCCTCCGGGCGCTTCGGCGTGACCTCCGATTACCTCGCCTCGGCCGAGGAACTCCAGATCAAGATGGCACAGGGCTCGAAACCCGGCGAAGGGGGTCACCTCCCCGGGATGAAGGTCAACGAGATGATCGCCCACGTCCGGTACGCGACGCCGGGCGTCGGGCTCATCTCGCCGCCGCCGCTGCACGACATCTACTCGATCGAGGACCTCAAACAGCTCATCCACGACCTGAAAGCCAGCAACCCGGAGGCCGACATCAACGTCAAACTGGTCGCCGAAGACGGCATCGGTACCATCGCGGCCGGTGTCGCGAAGGCCAACGCCGACGTGGTCCACATCTCTGGCCACGACGGCGGGACCGGCGCCTCGCCGAAGACCTCCATCAAGAACGCCGGGCTCCCCTGGGAACTGGGCGTCGCGGAGGCCAACCAGATGCTCCGGGCGACCGGGCTGCGCTCCCGGATCAAGATCACCACCGACGGCGGGATGAAGACCGGCCGCGATGTCGCCGTCGCCGCCTTGCTCGGTGCCGAGGGGTACACCTTCGGGACCGCCTCGATGGTCACCTCGGGCTGTGTGATGGCCCGCCAGTGCCACGAGAACACCTGTCCGGTCGGCGTCGCCACCCAGAACGAGAAGCTCCGCGACCGGTTCCCCGGCGAGCCACAGCACGTCATCAACTACATGACCTTCGTCGCCCAGGAACTCCGGGAACTGATGGCCGAACTGGGCTTCGAGTCGGTCGACGAGATGATCGGGCGCGCGAGCGTCCTCCAGATGCGCGACGACGTCGAACAGCCCAAAGCACGGAAGCTGGACCTCTCGTCGGTCATCGCCGAACCCGCCGGCGACGACGGTCGCTACAAGCAACAGGCGCAGACCCACGACGTCGACGAGCAACTGGACTGGGACCTGATCGAGGCCGCCGAACCGGCCATCGAGAACGGCGAACCAGTCGCCATCGACACCGGGATCGACAACGTCGACCGCGCCGTCGGTGCCACCCTCTCGAACCGCATCTCCCGGGAGTACGGCAAACAGGGCCTGCCGGACGACACCGTCCGGGTCGACATGGACGGGACCGCCGGCCAGTCCTTCGGCGCGTTCCTCGCGAAGGGCGTGACCATGGAGCTGACCGGGACGGCAAACGACTACGTCGGGAAGGGGCTCTCGGGCGGGAAACTCGTCGTCAACACGCCCGATGAAGCCACCTACGCGGCCGACGAGAACATCGTCATCGGCAACGTCGCCCTCTACGGTGCGACCCGGGGCGAGATCTACGTCAACGGGCGGGCCGGCGAACGCTTCGCCGTCCGCAACTCCGGGGTCAAAGGCGTCGTCGAGGGCGTCGGCGACCACGGCTGTGAGTACATGACCGGTGGCGCCATCGTCGTCCTGGGCGAGACGGGGAAGAACTTCGCGGCCGGGATGTCCGGCGGCGTCGCCTACGTCTACGACCCCGACGGTACCTTCGCCGAACAGGCGAACACCGGCATGGTAACCATCATGGACGAGTTGGAGGGGAAGGATCGCCAGATGATCACCCGACTGGTCGAGAACCACGCCGCCTACACCGACTCCGAGCGGGCGGCGGAACTGCTCGATGACTGGGATACGGTCGTCGAGAACTTCACCAAGGTAATGCCCGACGCCTACGCCGAAGTGATCGCCGACCGCGAGCGCGACGACGTGCGCAACGAACCGCCGGCCTCGGCCACCGCGGCCGCCGACGCCTCGGAGACCGACTTCGCGGCCTCGACCGACGACTGAGCGACTGGCGTTCGTCGAACAGTCAGACGGTGATCGCTGCCGATCGGTCCGAGACTGACCCCATTCGTTTTCTTCCACCCGATCGATAGCCGGGATATGGAGACCGCGCTGATTATCGGGGGGACACGGTTCATCGGGCGATACACCGTCGAGGAGTTCCGGGACGCCGGCTACGACGTCACGACGTTCAACCGGGGCCGCCACGACGACCCCTTCGCCGACGACGACAGCGTCTCGCAGGTGACCGGCGATCGGCGCGAGCGCGACGCGCTCGAACGCGCCCACGAGACCGTCGACCCCGATGTCGTCGTCGACTGTGTCGCGTACTTCCCGGCGGACGTCCGGACAGCGACGGACGTGTTCGCCGACAGCACGTACGTCTACGTCTCCAGCGGCGCGGCCTACGGCGTCGATCGGACGCCGAAACGGGAGGGGGAGACGCCGCTTACGGACTGCTCGCCCGAGCAGGCGATGACCGACAGCACCGAGACCTACGGCCCACGCAAGGCCGAAGGCGACCGTGTGGTGTTCGCGGCGGCCGAGTCGGGCGTCCGTGCGATGAGCGTCCGACCAACCGTGGTCTACGGCCCACACGACTACACCGAGCGGTTCGCGTACTGGATCGACCGCGTCGACAGTTACGATCGGATCGTCGTCCCACAGGACGGGCTGAGCCTCTGGCAGATGGTCTACGTCGAAGATGTCGCCAGTGCCCTGCGAACCGTCGCCGAGGAGGGGACCGCTGGCGAGGCCTACAACGTCGGCGACGAACACGCCCCGACGCTCGCCGAATGGATCGACCTGCTGGTCGAGACCTGTGCGACCGACGTGGAGACGGTCGGCGCGAGCGCCCGCGAACTCGCGACCGAAGGGATCGAGGCGACCGACTTCCCGATCTACCGGCGCCCGCCGCATCTCCTGTCGACGGCGAAGCTCCGGGGGCTGGGATGGTCCGCGACGGATCACGCGACCGCGCTCGACCGGACCGTCGCCGAACACCGAGCGAGCGGCCGGACGGGACGGGAACACGGGCCGGACCGGACCGTCGAACGGTCCCTCATCGAGCGGTTGGGCGAGTGAGCTACGCCGGCCGGAGGATCGTCTGTTTGGTCTCGTACTCCTCTAGGAAGGCGTCGATACCACCGACGGAGAGGCGTCGATCGCCGGTGTCGACGACCAGGGAGTTCTCGAAGCCGAAGTCGCTGTCGGGCGGATCGAGCAGGTTCTGTCGCACGTCGACGACTTCGCCCACGATGGTCTCGAAGGGGTCGTCGGTACCGGTCGGACGGGCGTACAACTCCGCGGTCAGCCGCTGGCCGGCACGCCGATGCAGCGTCGCCGCGAGGACGCTGTGCCTGAACATCCGCGAGGTCAGCGGTAGCTCCGGCGGCCGCGTGACCGCGACTGTCTCGCCGATCGGCCAGTAGTTCCCCAGATACGACCCGACCAGTACCGCCGCGATCGCTTCCTGGGAGAACGTGATCGCCCGCGTCTCGTCGTGGTCCCAACTGAGCATCGTCGCCGGCGAGACGAACCCCCGCTGCTGGTCGATCGACAGCAGTGAAGGCGCACCGCCGAGGCCGATCCGGACGACGGTCGCGACACCGTCGAGATCGAGCGACGACGGCGAGTCATCGGTTTCGTCTCCCGACGATCGATCGTTCGGCGAGAGGGTCAACAGGACCAACACACCGCGTTCGCGAGCCCGTTGGAGGCTCTCTCTGACCTCCGGCAGACGCCGGGACGGGATCTGCAGGACGACCTCGTGTTCGGCGGCGTCGATGTACTGTTCGAGCCGTTTGACGATCGTCGAGCGGGACTTGACGACCTCGAAGGAGTTGTCGTCATCGGCCCGTTGCTCGTACCGTGCGGTCACTGCCGACTCGACCGTATCGAGTTCACTCCGGAGTGCACCGAACGCCTCTGCGGGGTCGACCGCCCGGATGCGCGTCGGCGTCCGGTGGTCCTCGACGCTGACGAACCCCTCGGTCGCCAACCGGTCGCAGATATCGTAGACGTAACTCGTCGAGACACCGGCCGCGTCGGCGATCGTACTCGCCGTCGCGGACCCGCGCTCGACGACCGCGAGGTACGTCTCCGCGTCCGTCTCGGAGAGGCCGTAATGCTGGAGCGTCTCCCGGAGGGTCGCTGTATCCATACGCTCGTGGTCGCTCATCGTCACTCTCGCACCGGAACAGCGACACGTTCACCCAGCAGACCTATAAGTGTGGTTGGGTCCCATCAGGAGGAACGGCGTGCCGCTTTCAGGAGGTCGACGACGTCTTCCATCGTCGGGTCCTGGCTCCGGGCGTTCGACGACTGCGTGTTCGTGCCACCGGGAACCGGATCGGGATCGGTGATACTCGCCGTGTTCTGTACCGTCAGGGTCGTCGTCGGTCCGTCCTGTCCGACCGTGAGTTCGTACTCGCCGGCTTCGACGACTTTCGGACCGAGCGCCAACACGTCACCGGGGACCACTTCCAGCGCACGCAGGTCGGCGGTGATCTCGACGGTCGTCCGTTCGCCGGCGTCGAGCGACACCCGTTCGTACCCCAGCAGCCGGCGGATCGGCTGGAGGACCGAACCGTACGACTGGGTGTTGTACAGTTCGACGATGTGCTCGCCGGCCATCTCGCCCGAGTTCCGAACCTCGACCGTGACTGTGACTTCCGATTTGTTGGCCGGGTTGCCAACGGTCGGCGGTGTCACAGAGACCGACTCGTAGGTGAAGTCGGTGTAGGAGAGCCCGTGACCGAACTCGAACATCGGGGTGTTGTCGGTCGCACCGGTCGAAGTCGGGTCGTAGCGGTTGTACTGGACCGGCGCCGTTCCGACGTTTTCGGGCCAACTGAACGCGAGCTTTCCGGACGGGTTGTACTCGCCCACGAGGGTATCTGCGATCGCCGGGCCGCCGTCGCTCCCGGGCTGGCCGGCAAACAGCGCCGCGTCGAGCTTCGAGAACGTCTCCGGGGAGCCACGCGGGCTTCCGGCGAGGAAGACGCCGATGACCTGGGTCGATTCGTCGACGGCCGAAACGACGGTATCGAGGAGGTCCTGCTGTGCCTCGTCGAGGACGAGTTCGTCGCGGTCACCGAAGCCCTCGTTGTGGGTCCCCTCGCCGAGGACGACGACGGCAGCGTCGGCGTCCGGTGCTGCGTCCTCGACCTGCTGGCGCTGGCTCTCCGTGAAGTCGAAGTTCCCGTTTTCGTCGGTCTGCTGGTCGGGTCCGTCGCCCTGGCCGGCCCACCAACCGGCGTTGTTGTAGGTGGTCGGGACGTGGGCGAGACTGTTGACCCGGTCCCGGAGCGCGTCGGTCAGCAGGTTCTGTCTCGGGTACGGGCCGCCGGCACTGGCGCCCTGCCAGCCGAGCGTCCAGCCACCGTGTTGCATCAGCGCCCGGGTGTTGTTGCCGTTGCTGTCGACGCCGGGGCCGGTCAGCAACACGTCGTCCTGGCTCGATATGGGGAGCGCCCCGTCGTCGTTTTTCAACAGGACGAGGGACTCCCTGGCCAGTTGTTCGGCGGTGTCGGCCGCGCCGCCGAGCCGTTGACCGATGCGTGACTCGTCGACTGTCGGCTGGTCGAACAGCCCGAGGTCCACCTTCAGCTCCAGGATGCGACGGACCGCTTCGTCGATGCGGTCCATCGGGATCTCGCCGTCCTCGACGAGGCTCACGACGGTGTCGATGTACTGGACGGGGCCGGGCGCCGAGCCCCCGTTGCCGATCATGTACATGTCGACGCCGGCGTTGATCGCCTCTTTGGTCGCGGTCCGGAAGTCCGGCGCGTAGTCGTGGTTGGTTATCATCCGGTTGAGGTCGTCCCAATCGGAGACGACCACGCCCTCGAAGCCGTAGTGGTCCCGGAGCATCCGCGTCAGCAGCCAGTGGGAGGCGTGGGCGGGCTTGCCGTTGACCGCCCCGCTGTTTACCATCACCGTCCCGGGCTCGGATTCGAGTGCGTCACGGTAGGGTGGCATGACGTTCGTCCGGAGGTCACGCAGCGACGTGTCGACCGGCGCTCGGTCGTTGCCGTTGTTGGGCGTCGAGTACGCGGCGAAGTGTTTGACACAGGCGGTCAGCCGGTCGTCGTCCTCCAGTGCGTCCGCCCGTGCCCGCGAGATGTCGCCAGTGAGTTTCGGGTCCTCGCTGATCCCCTCGAAGAACCGGCCCCAGCGTGGGTCCCGCTGGAGGTCCGTCGTCGGCGCGAACGTCCAGTGTGCCCCCATCGAGGCCGTCGCGTCGCTGGTGTGTCGTTCGGCCGCTTCGATCAGATCGGGGTCCCGGGTCGCGCCCATATTCATCCGCTGTGGGAACGCCGTCGCGCCCTCCAGCAGGACGTTTCCGTGGGTCGCGTCGACGCCGTAGAGGAACGGGACCCCGTGATCGGAGTTGTTCAGATTGTACTCCTGGAGGTCGTTGATCCCCTCGACGACATCCGACGCCTGGAAGGAGGGTGGTTCGGCCCCACCGGAGAGGATCGAGCCGACGCCGAGGTCGCTGAAGTACTCGCCGACGGTGTCGACCCCGAAATTGTCGGGAACGTTCGACTCGCTTGGCTCGGGTTCGAAGGAACTGATCGCGACCTGTGTCATCTGGGCCGCCTTCTGTTCGAGCGTCAGCTCGTCGAGGGTCGCGTCCACGTCAGTCTGTGCCGCCGCAGTCCCGGTGCCGGCGACGACTGCCCCCGTCGCCGCACCGGTTGCCTTCATGAATGTCCGCCGGGACGTCTCCCCGAGCGTCCCGTCGGTCGTGTCGTTGTGATGTGCCATCGCGTTCCACCCCAATCAGTGATTATAATTATTGTTTTGGGAAAACCTTTGTGAGGAGACGTTCCAAACGTTTGTTTCCGATTCAGCTAGCTCGAACTATCCGCGAGATGGGACCGACAGGAGGACAAACCGTTTTCCCACCGCGGGGACGAGAGGCAGGTATGTTCGACAAGCGCACCTGGATTCGGCTCCCGCGCAACGTCGTGGTCGGCCACGGCGTCCTGGGGGAGACGATCGACGCCGTCGAGGAACTCCACCTCGCGGGCCGACCGCTGGTCGTCTCCAGCCCGACACCCCACGACGTGGCCGGCGAGCGCGTCGTCGAGCAGTTCGCCGACCAGGGGTACGATCCGGCCGAGATCGTCATCGACGAAGCGAGTTTCGGCGCCGTCGAGAAAGTCATCGAGTACGCGGAGTCCGTCGACGCCGGCTTCCTTCTGGGCGTCGGTGGCGGGAAGGCCATCGACATCACGAAGATGGCCGCCGACGACCTCGGGCTGGGCTTCGTCTCGGTGCCGACCGCGGCCAGTCACGACGGGATCGTCTCGGGCCGGGGATCGGTTCCGGAAGGCGACACGCGCCACAGCGTCGCCGCCGAACCCCCGCTGGCGGTCGTCGCCGACACGACGGTGCTGGCCGAAGCCCCCTGGCGGTTGACGACAGCCGGCTGTGCAGACATCATCTCGAACTACACGGCCGTCCGGGACTGGGAACTGGCCCAGCGGTTACAGAACGTCGAGTACTCGGAGTACGCCGGCGCGCTGGCCCGCATGACCGCGGAGATGCTTGTCGAGAGCGCGGGCTCGGTCAAACGCGGTCTGGAGGAGTCGGCCTGGATCGTCGTGAAGGCGCTCGTCTCTTCGGGAGTCGCGATGTCGATCGCCGACTCCTCCCGGCCCGCGTCCGGGGCCGAACACCTCTTCTCGCACCAACTGGACCGGCTCGTCCCGGACGCCGCACTGCACGGCCACCAGGTCGGCGTCGGCTCGATCATCACGGCGTACCTCCAGGACGGCGAGAAGGGGATGTGGCGCAATATCCGCGACGCGCTGGCACAGATCGGCGCCCCGACGACCGCCGAGGAACTGGGGATCGACGACGAGACGGTCGTCGAGGCACTGACGACCGCCCACGAGATCCGCGACCGCTACACGATCCTGGGCAACGGGATGAGCGAGGAGGCCGCGATCGAGGCCGCGACGGTCACGGGCGTCATCTGATCACAGCGGTGCGTCGACGGCGTGGGTCGGCTCCCATCGGTGGTTCTCCGAAGCGGCATCCGGATCGACCGCGTCGGCCGCGTAGACGACAGAGAGTCGATAGACGGCATCCGATCCGGGTTCGTCCTCGTTTCTGATCCCGCGGATCGTCGCCTCGACGGCCTCACGCGGGCGACAGTCGATGCCGGCTTGCCCGCGTGCGATCCGTCGGGCGGCCGTGTCGATCGGTTCGCCCGGGTCGGTCTCCCCGCACGGGAGCCCCATCCCGTCGTCGCCCGGCGTCACCAGTACCTCGCCCGCATCGTTGGTGATCGCGACCCGAATCCGGAACACACCCTCCAGGGATCGGTCGATCGCCGCCCGGTACTGATCGCCCGTCGTCACCACCGTCTCCTGGTTGACTCGCGGCGACTGCTCCCCCGCTGTGAGACGGTCCAGCCGCTCCTGGACCTGCTCCCGTGCCCGGTCTACCCCCTCCATGTGCCCGACGTGCGGCCGCGCCGACATAAATCCAGCACGTCGTTTTCACGGGGAGAAACTACGACTCGTCGGCTCAGACGTGCTCGTCGAGAAAGTCGACGACGCGGCTGTAGGCCTCGATTCGGTTCTCGCGCTTGCTGATGCCGTGGCCCTCGTCGTCGAAGACGAGTTTCTCGACGGGGACGCCCTGCTGTCGGGCCTGCTCGGCGATCTGTTCGGCCTCGCCGACCGGGACGCGGGGGTCGTTCGCCCCGTGGAGGACGAACAGCGGCGCGGTGATCCGGTCGACGTTGTTGATCGGCGAGATGGATTCGAGGAACTCGCGGTCCTCGGCGAGCGAGCCGTACTCGGCCTCCCGCAGCGATCGCCGCCAGTCGCCGGTGTTCTCCAGGAACGTGACGAAGTTGGCGATGCCGACCACGTCGACGCCGGCCGCCCACAGGTCGGGGTACTCCGTCAGCGCCGAGAGGACCATGAATCCGCCGTAGGAGCCTCCCATCGCGACGATCCGATCGGGGTCGACCGCCGGCTGGTCGTGGAGCCACTCGACGCCGGCCCGGAGGTCCCGCACCGAGTCCAGGCGCTTCTCGACGTCGTCGAGGTGCGTGTACGCCTTGCCATAGCCAGTCGACCCGCGGACGTTGGGCTCGAAGACGGCGTAGCCCCGCGAGAGGAAGTACTGTGTCAGCCCCGAGAAGGAGGGGCGGCGCTGGCTCTCGGGACCGCCGTGGATGTCGACGATCACCGGCGTCTCGCCCGCTGGAGGGTCCGCTGGCAGCGAGAACAGCGCCGGAATCTCGCGGCCGTCGAACGACTCGAAGCGGACGACCTCGGGTTCGATGAACGTCTCGGGCGGAATGCCGGCCGTCGAGGCCCGTGTCCAGCGCTCGCTCTCGCCCGTCTCGGTCTCGACGAGGAAGACGTTCGTGTTCTGTCGCCGGCCGGTGACGCTGAGGGCGAACCGCTCGGCGTCGGGTCCCCATGAGACGCCGCCGGCGAGCCCGCCCGGGAGGTCCGGCGCCGGGAACTCCTCGATGGCCGTCGGGCCGGTCAGTTCGCCGACGGTGAGTTCGGTGTACCCATCGACGTTGCGCGAGTAGACGAGCCGGCCCGACTCCCGGTCCAGCGCCACGCCGTCGATGTTCCACTCGCCGCCGTCCCGGACCGTCTCCAGCGTGCCGTCCAGTCGGAGCCGCGCCAGCGAGAGCGTATCGCTGCCCTCGTCGGTAACGAGGTAGAGCGCCTCACCGTCGGGTCCCCAGGAGACGCTCGTATATCGGACCGGTCCCTCGTGTGGTGTCAAGTGGTCCAACTCGCCGCGCTCGACGTCGAGGACGTAGACGTCCTGGTCGAAACTGGAGTGGGCCTCGCTGACGACCAGTTTCTCGCCGTCGGGCGACCACCCGCCGACCGAGAACCAGCCGTCGCCCTCGTAGACGAGTTCGGCGTCGCCCTCGCGCTCCTGGACGTAGACATCGAAGACCGCCTCGTCACGGCGGTTCGAGGCGAACGCGAACCGCTCGCCGTCGGGGTGCCAGCCCCCCCAGCGGTGTTTGGCGCCCGGCCGCTCGGTCAGGTTCGTCACCCGGCCGTCCTCGTCGAGTCGGTACAGTTGCAGTCGCTCGTTGCCGCCCTGGTCCATCCCGAAGACCAGTTCCGACCTGGTCGGCGAGTAGTCGACGAAACTCACCGGCTCGTCGGCGAAGGTCCGTTGGTCGGGCCAGCCACACGGCTCGTCGAGGGTCCAGACCTGGTCGACGCCGGTCGTATCCATCAGGAACGCGACCTGTCCGTCCGGGCCGAGCGACGCGCCGTAGGCGCTGTGGACGTTCAGGTAGCGTTCGAGGTCGTACTCGTACACGGCGGAATCGAGGCGTCCGACGGCAAAAACGCTTTGTGGCGAACGGGTGGCTTTTTCACCGCCCCCCGTGTGCCGACGGGTATGCGTGTCGCGGTCGTCGCCATGGAGACGCCTCACCACCGTGACACCGAGGGACGACGCCGGCTGGAACGGCTCGCGACCCACCTGGCCGACGCCGGCCACGAGGTCACCGTCTTCTGTGCGCAGTGGTGGGACGGACAGAACAGCCGCTTCGAACCCGAAGACGTCGCCTACCGTGCCGTCACCACCACTCCTACCGAGCCCTCGTTCTGTCTCAGACTCCCGGCACTGCTCGCGGGCCACAACCCGGACGTGATCCACGCACTCTCACACCCGCCGGGGATCGCGCTCGCTGCCGGGTTCGGCGGGACACTCGCCAGAGCGCCCGTCGCCGTCGACTGGTTCGGCGACGAGCCGCTGCCCCAGTCCCGGACAACAGGACTGGCACTGCGGTGGGCCGACCGAGTCACCGTCCCGGCGCAGATGCAACAGACCCACCTCCGGGAACGTGGCTACGACTGCTCGACGGCGATCGTCCCCGAGAGCATCGACATGTCGACGATCCGGGAGACGGAGCCGGCCGAAGACATCGACGTCGTCTACGCCCACCCGCTAGACGAGAGCGCGAACGTCGAGTCGCTCCTGCTGGGACTGGCCGAGCTACGCGACCGGGACTGGTCGGCGACCATCGTCGGCGACGGCCCCGAGCGGGCGACCTACGAGCAGGAGGTTTCGGACCTCCGGATCGACGACCGCGTGACCTTCGTCGGGGAGTGTGATCGCGAGCGCCGCGTCTCGATCTACAAGGGCGCACACACGTTCGTCCAAACCGCCGTCCGCGAGCAGTTCGCCACCGAGTTGCTGTGGGCGATGGCCTGTGGCTGTCTCGGGATCGTCGAGTACCAGGCCGAATCGAGCGCCCACGAACTGGTCGAGCAGCGCGAGCGGGCCTTCCGGGTGACCAACCCCCAGGAGATCGCCGACACCATCGTCGAGTCGGCCGACCACGAGCGCCGGGACATCGACGACTCCTTCGCCGAGTTCGACCACGACGCCGTCAGGGGCAGATACGAGGCCATCTACGACGAACTCGTCGCCGAACACGGGCTCTGGTGAGGCGCAACGAAACCCGTTTCCCCCTCCCGCCGCTATCGGAGACAATGACCGCCGACGAGACGCAGGCACCGGACCCGGCCGACGAGACAGCGGGAGACGCGGCGTCGGACGACGACCCAGCCATCGAACTGGACGCGGTCTACGACGCCATCGACGCAGTCGGCCGTCCACACCTGACGGCGACTGAGCTTTCCCGGAAGACCGACCTGACGCCCGACGAGGCTCGCGAGGCACTGGAGACGCTCGCGGCCGAGGGCGACATCCAACAGCAGGACGTGGCCGACATCGAGTCGGTGTGGTATCCGGCCGACCTCGCCGAGGTGACCGACCGCGAGCGGGTCGTCCTCTTCCCCGATCGGCGTGAGATCGTCGTCGAACACCCCCACCAGTTCACGCGGGCACAGCTCTCGCAGTTCGCCCGTCTGCAAGACACCAACCGCTCGGGCGGGTACGTCTACGAACTCCGCGAGGAGGACATCTGGGCGGCCCCACACGAGTCCCTGGACGACCTCCTCGCGACGATGCGGGACGTACTGGGCGAACGCTCGCCCCACCTCGAAGAGTGGGTGACCAGCCAGTGGGAACGGGCTCGGAAGTTCCGGCTGTACACCCACGAGGACGGCTACGTCGTTCTGGAAGCCGAAAACGACGATCTGATGGGCAACGTCGCCCGGCAGAAACTCGACGACGACCACCTCCGGGCGCCCATCTCGGATTCGGAGTCGTGGGTCAACGCCGACGCGACCGCCGCAGTCAAACGGACCCTCTACGAGGCCGGCTATCCCGTCAGGGACGACCGCGAACTGGAGACCGGCGACGCCCTGGAGATGGAGCTTCGTCTGCGACTCCGGGACTACCAGGCCGACTGGGTCGAGCGCTTTACCGACCAGGGATCGGGCGTCTTCGTCGGGCCGCCGGGGTCGGGCAAGACCGTCGCCGCGATGGGCGCGATGGCGGCCATCGGCGGCGAGACGCTGATCCTGGTTCCGTCGCGGGAACTCGCGACGCAGTGGCGCGACGAACTGGTCCGACACACGACGTTGACCGACGACGACATCGGCGAGTACCACGGCGGCACCAAGGAGATCAAGCCGGTGACCATCGCTACCTACCGGACCGCCGGGATGGACCGCCACCGGAAGCTGTTCGACCAGCGCAAGTGGGGACTGATCGTCTACGACGAGGTCCACCACGTCCCCAGCCCGATCCACCGCCGCAGCGCGGACCTCCAGACGAAACACCGCCTCGGCCTGACCGCGACGCCGACCCGCGAGAGCGACGACGAGGAGGAGATCTTCACCCTCGTCGGCCCGCCGATCGGCACCGACTGGGGGAAACTGTTCGACGAAGGCTACGTCGCCGAACCCGAAGTCGAGATCCGTCTGGTCCCGTGGGGGAGCGACACCGAGCGCAGCGAGTACGCCACCACCTCCGGCCACGGCCGACGCCAGGCCGCCGCCGGGAACACTGGGAAGATCGAGGAGATCCAGTACACACTCGAACAACACCCGGCCGCGAAGGCGCTGGTCTTCGTCGAGTATCTGGACCAGGGCGAGGCGATCAGCGAGGCCATCGACGTACCCTTTATCAGCGGTGAGATGCCCCACGCGCGCCGCGAGAAGTTGTTCGACGAGTTCCGCCGCAGCGAGCGTGACACGCTGTTGGTCTCACGTGTCGGCGACGAAGGGATCGACCTGCC
Source organism: Haloarcula montana (assembly GCF_035666295.1). Taxonomy (NCBI): domain Archaea; kingdom Methanobacteriati; phylum Methanobacteriota; class Halobacteria; order Halobacteriales; family Haloarculaceae; genus Haloarcula; species Haloarcula montana. Next base: position 2,083,606 of record NZ_CP142027.1, on the reverse strand, counting down.
GGACGCCGAACTCGCCATCGTCGCTTCCGGGCTCGGGGGGTCTCGCCGCCAGGGCGCCCAGCGGGCCGGGCGGACGATGCGGCCGGCCGGCGACGCCCGGATGGTCGTGCTGGCGACCCGCGGGACGACCGAGGAGGACTTCGTCCGCCGACAGATGCGACATCTCGCCTCGAAAGGGATCAGGGTCAACGAGACGGAGTCCGATGTGGTCGAGACGCCCGTTGACGGGGAGTGATCGGGCGACGCGGCCCAGTTAGTCGTCGTCGAACCGGCTCGGGTCCGCGGCCGCCTGGACGACGTTAACCGCGGCGACGTTCTCGGGCACGTCGTGGACGCGGACGATGTCGGCCCCGCGCTCGGCGGCCAGCGTCGTCCCGGCGATCGTCGCCTCCAGACAGTCGCCGGCCTCCTCACCGACCAGGCTGAACAGCGACTTGTGGGAGTGTCCGACCAGGATCGGACAGCCAAGCGCCTGGAACTCGTCGAGTCGGTCCAGCAACTCGAAGCTCTCGGCGGCGGACTTCCCGAAGCCGACGCCGGGGTCGACGATGATCTGCTCGCGGTCCAGCCCGGCCTTCTCGGCCAGCAGGACCCGCTCGGTCAGGGCGTCGATGCAGTCCGTGACGACGTCGTCGTAGTGGATATCGCTGTCGGGGTCGACCGGGACCTCGATGGAGTGCATCACGACGACGGGGACATCGTACTCGGCGGCGACCAGCCGCATCTCGGGGTCTTCCAGCCCCGAGACATCGTTGAGGATGTCCGCGCCGGCGTCCAGGGCCGCCCGGGCGACGCCGGCCTTCCGGGTGTCGACCGAGAGCGCCACGTCGTGCTCGGCGAGGGCTTCGACGACCGGGACGACCCGCTCGCGTTCCGCCTCGACCGGGACCACGTCGGCGCCGGGACGGGTCGACTCGCCGCCGATGTCGAGGATGTCGACGCCGGCCTCGATCATCCCCTCCGCGCGGTCGACGGCGTCTTCGACGGCGTTGTACTCGCCGCCGTCGTGGAACGAGTCCGGCGTGATGTTGAGGATACCCATGACGGCGGTCCCGTCAGACCAGGGATAGTCGCCGTCCTCGGCCGGCTGCTGGATGTCCAGTGCCGCCCGGAGTTCGTCGGCGAACGTCGAGAGGCCGTACGGTTGGCCGTCGAGTTTGTCGGCCAGGCGCTTGAACTGGGCCATCGTCGCCATCATGACGATATCGACGTTCTCCTCGTCCTGGTTGTTCAGCCCCGAGATCGCACACTCCCCGCCCAGCGAGAGCAGTTCTTCCTTGAGATACTGGCCCTGGCGGGGCTGGACGCGGGTCCGCAGGACGCGGTGGACACCCTTGCCCCGCATCCGCCAGGCACCGGCCTCGGTGACGTGGGCGGCTTCGAGCGTCCGGCGGGCCTCCGGGATCGAGTCGACGCGTTTCGGGACCATCGGCCGCGCCCAGCGGGTTCGGGCCTCCCGGACCGCGTACAGCGATCCGGTGACCAGTACCGCGTCGTCGGGGCCGGCCGCGTCGAGTGCCATCCCGACGGCGCCGGCGACATCCGACCGGGTTTCGACGGTCGCGTCCGTCGTCGTCCGGAGTGCTTCGGCGACCACGTCCGAGGCTTCCGCCCGGTCGACGTTGGGATGGCAGGCGACGGCGTGGTCGAACGCCGGCAGCGCCTGGGCGATCCGCTCGTGGTCCTTGTCGACCATCGCGCCGACGACGACGTGGAGGTCGTCGTAGTCGAAGGTTCGGAGTGTCTCGGCGACACGCTCGATACCGCCGGGGTTGTGCGCGCCGTCGAGGACGACCAGCGGGTCCTGGCCCATGACTTCGAACCGGCCGGGCCAGTGGGCGTTCCGTAACCCGCGTTCCAGATCGGTCGGCGAAACGTCGGCGACCTGGCGACACAGCGTCGCCGCGACGCCGGCGTTGGTCGCCTGGTGTGCCCCCAACAGGGAGAGGTGCGTGTCGATACGCCAGTCGGGACCCGCGACGGTGACAGCGCCCTCCAGCCCCTCGCGGCCGCCGTACGTGACTGTCACGTCCGCGTCGGCGTCGCCGACTGTCACCACGTCGCCGGCGACCTCGCGGACGGCCGCCAGCGCGTCGCCGGTCGTCGCGGTGACCAGCGGGGCATCGTCAGGGGCGACGTGGGCCTTGTCCGTCGCGATCTCGGTGACGGTATCCCCGAGGATGTGGGTGTGTTCGAGCGTCACCGAAGTGACGGTACTAGCGATGGGATCGACGACGCTGGTGGCGTCGTACTTGCCGCCGATCCCGACCTCTAGAACGGCGACATCGACGTTCTGGCGGTCGAACTCCCAGAGTGCCAGCGCCGTCAGCGTCTCGAAGAAGGTCGGCGACTCGCCGACTGCGCCTTGCGCTGTGAGGTGCGGTTCGGCCGTCTCGACGAACTCCACGAGCGCAGTCTCGGGGAGCTTCCGTCCGTTGGTTCGGATACGCTCGCGGACGTCGTCGAGGTGCGGCGAGGTGTAGAGGCCGACGTCCAGTCCGGCCTCCCGCAGGGTGCGCTCGACCATGCGGGCGGTCGACCCCTTCCCGTTTGACCCGGCGATCTGGATACAGTCCAGCCGCTCGTGGGGGTTTCCGAGCGACGACAGCAGTTCCCGCGTGGCGTCGGTTCCGGGCCGGGAGGCGAACCGGCGCAACTCGAAGAGGAAGTTCGCGGCCTCGTGGAACTCCATGCTCGCGGTAATCACGCCGTCGCGCTTTAGCCTGTCGGACCTACGACTCCCGCTGGAGCCACCGGACCACCGCACCGCTCAGCGCGACGAAGGCCACCCCCAGCAGCGGCGCCCGGTCGAGGCTCCCATTCTCTCCCGGAGGCGAGGGGCTGTCCAGGGACAACTCGTCATCGGAGCCAGTGGCGGCCTCGGCTGTCCGCTCGTCGTCGGTCGGCTCACCCGCGGTGGCGTTCGAGTCGTCAGCCGACTGGTGCGGTGCGCTCTCACTCGACTCGTCGTGTTCGGCCACGGCGGCGTTCGAGTCCTCGGCCGACACTCCGGCGTCGCGCGCTTCGGTCGCCGTCTCCCCGACGGCAGTGTCGAACTCGGTCGGCTCCGTCCCGCTGATCTCGTCGACGCCGGTTACCTCCTCGCCGGGGACATCGTCGGGGCTCCGGACGCGCTCGGCGCTCGTGTGCCGGCCTTCGCTTGCCGTGAGATCCGCCGGTGGGGGTGTCTCCCCCCGGGCAGGGCGCTGTTCCCTGTCACCGGGGCGCTGTCCGTCGGTACTGTTCCGGCGGCGGTACCACCACAGGGCCACCGTCGCGACGCCGGCGCCGACCATCGCGACGCCAGCGGCGAGCAAGCCGTATTCGCCGACCAGCGACCGAATCTGGCCGGCCTGTCGCCCGTCGGCCGCCGAATCCACCTCGTCGGCGCTCGTATCGGTGCCACCGGGGAACGGCGTCACCCGCTTCGAGTCAGGATCGAACTCCGCGGGCACCTCGACCCCGGGAACCACCCTCGCCGCCCGCCTGATCACGTCCGTGTCGACGTCGATGCGGACGACCGTGTAATCGCTCATGTGTCCGTCTTGGACCCCGGGGAGCAAAAACAGCGGTGGCTCGACAGTGACAGCCGGACCAGTGCTGCCGGCGGCTCCGCGTTCGCTCGAACCGGTGATCGAGCGGGACGGCTCGTTCGTCGCCGGCGACTACCGCTCCGTCTCGGTCTCGCGGCCCCGTTCTCCGACTTCCAGCTCCGTCACCGTCTCGTCGGTGCCGCCGTCTCCGTCGGCCTCCGCGACGGCCCGCTCGTCGACGACCGCACGTGCCGAGGGTACATCCCGATCCGCTGTCTCCTCGTCGAGGAGCGAGCGGAGACGCGCTTCGAGTTGTACCTCGCTCAGCTCCCCCTCGACGTACTGGCGTGTGAGTTCCTCGCGGTGCTCCTCGACGGTCGGTTCGGGCGGTTCGAACCGGGCAGCGAGTCCCAGCGCGGACAGCGGCGGGAGGAGCCGCTCCAGTCGGCTCAGTCCGTCGGCGACCCGCTGGCTCTTCGGCAAGGAGGCCCGGCTGGCCAGTTCAGCCACCAGCGCTACGGCGAGAACGATATCGAGTCCCGCAAGCAGGAACGTTCCGAGGATGAACGCCGGGAGCGTCGGGAGGAGGGGGCCGCCGCTGACGAGCGTCGTGAGCGTGGTGACGACGCCGGCGACGGCGACTCCGACAGTTCCCAGCGTCGTCAGGACGACACCGGCGAACAACAGCCAGTGGCGGTTCTCGGAGAGCCAGTTCACACCGTCACTAGTCGGAGTCGCGTCAAATGGTTTGCGTCACCGTGCCGACGACGGGAAGCGACGGTCACGGGGAAACGCGGTCGCCGTTCTCAGTCGTGACGGAACGACCGCTGGCCGGTGAACGCCATCGCCATGCCGTGTTCGTCCGCGGCCTCGATGACCGAGTCGTCGTTGTTCGAGCCGCCGGGTTGGATGACGGCCTCGATCCCCGCCTCGGCGGCTTCCTCGATGCCGTCCGGGAACGGGAAGAAGGCGTCCGACGCCATCACGGCACCCTCGGCGTCTTTCCCCTCGGCGTGCTCGTCGGCTTTCATCGCGGCCAGGCGGACGGCGTCGACCCGGGAGACCTGCCCCATGCCGATGCCGACCGTCTCCGTCCCTTTGGCGAAGAGGATGCCGTTGGACTTGACGTGTTTGAGCGTGTGCCAGGCGAACAGCATCGACTCGATCTGGTCGTCGGTGGGTTCACGATCCGTGACGACCTCCAGGTCCGCCGCCGCGAGGTGCTGGGTGTCCCGTTCCTGGACGAGGCGGCCACCGACGAGGGGTTTCTCGGTGAGTGTGTCCGTGACCTCGAAGTTGTCGGATCGGCCGGACTCGTCCGTCGGGCCGCCCCCGGGGTTCACGTCCAGCACGCGGAGGTTCTCTTTCCGGAAGAGGACATCCAGTGCGGCGTCGGTGTACCCGGGAGCGACGACGACCTCTTTGAACGAGTCGATGATCCGTTCGGCGGTGTCGGCGTCACACTCGCGGTTCAGCGCGACGATGCCGCCGAAGGCGCTCATCGGGTCCGTCGAGAGCGCGTCGGCGTAGGCCTCCGAGAGCGTGTCGGCGGTGGCACAGCCGGCCGGGTTGGTGTGTTTGATGACCGCCGCCGCGGGCTCCTCGAACTCCTTGATGAGGTTCAGGGCGCCGTCGGCGTCGTTGTAGTTGTTGTACGACAACCCCTTCGCGCCCTCGTTGAGTTGGTCTGCGTGGACGACGCTGGCCTCCGAGACAGTGGTGTCGGCGTACAGCGCGGCGTCCTGGTGGGGGTTCTCCCCGTAGCGCAGGTCGGCGGCGCGATCGTCGGAGACGATCCGGCGGGCCGGGAACTCCCCGCCCTCGTCGCCGTCGACGGACACCGTACCGTCGTCCTCGACGGTGACGCGGTCCTGGGCGAACCACTTGATTACCCGCGGATACGCGGTGAACTCGCCCTCGTAGAGGACCCGTTCTTTCAGCGAGTCCTCGTCGTCGCCCTCGAAGACGGGGATCGGCTCCTGGGTGACGATGGGGCCGCCGTCGACCGTCTCGTCGACGACGTGGACCGTACAGCCCGAGACTTTCACGCCCGATTCGAGTACCTGCTCGTGAGCGTCGGCTCCCGGGAAGTTCGGCAGGAGCGACGGATGGACGTTCAGCGTCGTCGGTGTCCCGTCCAGAAACGTCTCGCTGAGGATGCGCATGTAGCCGTCCAGGGCGACGAGATCGAAGTCGTACTTCGAGAGCGCGTCGAGGACGCGCCGTTCGTGGGCTTCGCGGGCCTCGTCGGGGTCACGTTCGACGACCTCGGTCGGGAGACCGCGTTCGGCGGCGTCTTCGAGGACCGGCGCGTCGCCGTCGTTGGTCACCACGACAGCGAACTCCGCCCCGCCCGGAGCGCGGTCGGCGATGTTCAGCAGGTTTCGGCCACGGTTGCTGGCCATACCGGCGAGTTTCATATCTGAGTGGCTGCGGGGAGCGCGCAAAGTAGTTGCGAAACGAACGTTGGACGGACCGAGACAGTCGACAGTGAGCCGAGCGCCGGCACGGTTCCGTGTCGGTGTCTCTTTGTAGCCGGCCCCGTAGCCTCGGGTATGGCGAAAGGACGGAGCCAGTTGGCGGGCGCTGTCGCGGCCGTCGGTGGCCTCCTCTGGACGGGCTGGGCTGGCGCGGCACACGTCCTGGGGGAGACACCGACCCCGCTGATCGGCGCCATCGTCGTTTCGACAGCTGGCGTCGTCGCCGGCTGTTACGCCGTCGAGGAGTTCTACGGCCAGCGCATGAAACGGCCCGGGACGGCCGGTGCCTGGCTGGGTGGCCTCGCCGGCCTCGTCTTCGCGATTGGACAGGGACTCCGGCTCGCGACCGGCGGCGGCGACGGCGTGCTGGCCGTCGGCGTCCTTGGCCTGTCCGTAGGGTCGCTGCTGGTGGCAACTGGACTAGTTCGGACCCGAATCCAGCCCCCGTGGCTGGGTGTCCTGCTCGCGCTCGGAACGATCGGCTTTCTCCTGTACGAGGCGATCCCGGCCGCGGCCGCCCTCTACGGGATCGCCTGGTTCGCGCTCGGCCAGGACTTCTACCGCTACGACCCACCCGACGGCCGCTTCGGCGAGTCGGCCGACGACTACGGCTGGCTCTCCTGATCGGGTCGGGGCCGACGCTATCTGGGAACAGCTATACGGTCTGCGATCACAGCATCCATCATGATCGACCAGACAGTTCGAGAGATAGAGGAGATGGATACCCAGAGCGCCTCGATCGTGGCCGTAAAGGCCGCGAACGCACTGCTCGATCTCACCGAGCGGGAAGCTCATAGCGTCGATGAGTTCCAGCGAACGCTCGAACGAAACAGCGGCGCTCTCCAGCGGGCGAACCGCTCGCACGCACCGCTGTATACGACCCAACAGCGGATCGTCGAATCGGTAGCCGAGGCGGACCCGACCACGGTTGCGGAGGCCAAGGCAGCCCTGGAGAGCGTCGTCGAAGACGTCGTCACCGAACTCGAATCCAGTAAGGCCGCCGCGGCCGACCGGGGAGCCGAGCTGATCGAGGACGGCGATGTCCTGCTGACACACGGGAGCTCCTCGACCGTGTTGGCGACGCTGGAACGGGCACTCGAAAACGGCACGCAGTTCGACCTGTACGTCACGGAGACACGGCCGCGCTATCTCGGTCGGCGGACGGCACGGCAGTTGAGTGATCGCGACGGCGTCGACGTGACGCTCGTCGTCGACGGCGCCGCCGGGCACGCGCTGCGGGAGTGTGACCGGGTCCTCGTCGGGATGAACTGTCTGATCGACGATCGGCTGTACAACCGGATCGGGACCTACCCGATCGTCGCCACGGCCGCTGACCAGGACGTGTCCGTCACCGTCGTGGCCTCTTCCTCGAAGTTCATCGGCAGCGGGTTCACCTTCCAGAACACGTACCGCTCACCCTCCGAGGTCACGCTCGAACCGCCCGAGGGGTTCGACGTACTGAACCCGGGCTACGACGAGGTCCCGACGCGCCTGCTCGATATCGTCGTCACTGAGGACGCGATACTGGAGTTCTGAGCCGTGGGACGGCCCTCGCCGAAACGCTGAGGTGCAAGGCTCGTGAGTACCCTGGTGTGACAGACGACCAGACCGACCCCGTCAAGACGGCGCTGTCCGGTTCGATAGACCTCTACGACATCGCCTCGTGGGACGTACGGTCACCACTCGATCGGGTATCGGTATCGTTGTACGGGCTCTTACACGCCTCCCGGCGATGGCTGTTGATCGCCGTCGGCGTCCTCCTCTTTTTCGCCCAGTTGGCCGCGACAGTGTTGCTGGTCGTTCGCCGGCCCTCGGTCGGCGTCCTGGCGACGCTGTCGGCGCTGCCGGCCCTCGCGATCGTCGGCTATCTCTGGTACGACGATCCGACGATCCGCGAGCCGATCGAACCCCTGGCGATCACCTTCGTCCTGGCGATCGTCTTCGCCAGTATCGCCGCCCTGTTCAACACGCTGTTGCAGCCGTTTTTCAGGCTCATCCCGGTCGTCGGGATGGCGCTGTTTTTCTTCGTCGTCGTCGGCCCGATCGAGGAGACGGTCAAGTGGCTCGGGATCAGAGTCGGCGCGTTCGACACCATCGACGCCGTCGTCGACGGCGTGGTCTACGGCGCGGTCGCCGGCCTCGGGTTCGCGACCATCGAGAACCTGCTGTACATCTCACAGGGCTACCTCCAGGCCACCTCGACACAGACGATGGAACCGGTGCTGGCGGCAGTCCAGACGGCGACGAGTCGCGCGTTCGTCGGCCCGGGCCACGTCCTCTACTCCTCGTTTGCCGGCTACTACCTCGGGCTGGCGAAGTTCAACCCCGAGAACAAAGGTCCCATCGTCGTGAAGGGCATCCTCATCGCTGCACTCATCCACGGCATCTACAACACGTCTGTGACATACCTCCCCAGGTTCGTACCCTGGAACCTCCTGACGTTCGTCGGCTTCGTCGTCGCCTTCGACGCCGTCGTGGGCTACGCGCTCTACCGGAAACTCTCCCGGTACAAACACCACTACCACGAGATCGAGGCCGCGGGCGACCCGTAACGACACGCTTTTTCGCGCCTCTCGCGTCCCCTCTCGCATGACCGAGAGAGGGCCACTCACCGCCGTATCGCCGCTCGATGGCCGGTACGCCCGCTACACCGAACCGCTCGTCCCGTACGCCAGCGAGCGGGCGCTGATGCGCGCCCGCGTCCAGGTCGAAGTCGAGTACCTGCTTGCGCTCGCGGACCTCGACGCGACACCGCTGACGATCGGCGCCGAGCAACGCACGACGTTGCGGGCGCTATACGAGGAGTTCAACGACGAGGACGCGAACGTCGTCAAGCAACTGGAGACGGAGGGGTACGGCGAGTACAGCGCGACGAACCACGACGTGAAGGCGATCGAATACTTCGTCCGCCTGGGAATGCCCGACGGGCTCGACGCGGACCACTGGATTCACTTCGGGCTGACAAGCGAGGACGTCAACAACCTCGCCCACCGGCTGCTCGTGAAGCCGGCCGTCACCGACGTGTTGGTCCCGGAACTGCGCGAGATCAGGGACACCCTCGTCGAGATGGCCCACAGCTACGGCGACGTACCGATGCTCGCCCGCACGCACGGCCAGCCCGCGACGCCGACGACCTTCGGCAAGGAGATGGCCGTCTACGCCTCCCGGCTCGGGAAAGCGATCGGGCGGATCGAGCGGGCCGCCGAGGACCTCTCGGGGAAACTCGCCGGTGCCTCCGGGACCTACGCCGCCCACCACGCCGCCTACCCGGACGTGGACTGGCCGGCGTTCTCGCGGGCGTTCGTCGCGGACCTCGGCCTGGATCACGAGCCACTGACCACGCAGGTCAACCCCTGTGACGACCTCCAGACCGTCTTCGACGCCCTCCGTGGAGCGAACAACGTTCTGCTGGACATGGATCTGGACATGTGGCTCTACGTCTCGGATCGCTATCTCGGCCAGGAGGCCGTCGAGGGCGAGACGGGCTCCTCGACGATGCCACACAAGGTCAACCCCATCGACTTCGAGAACAGCGAGGGGAACCTCTCGAAGGCCAACTCCGATCTGACCTTCCTTGGCGACTACGTCACCAGTTCCCGCCTCCAGCGTGACCTCTCGGACTCGACGGTCAAACGGAACATCGGCGCCGCCTTCGCGCACTGTCTGGTCGGCTACAGCAAGTGCCAGAACGGGCTGGCGAAGGTCGTCCCCAACGAGCAGGTGATGCGCACGGAGCTAGCGGAGACGCCGGAGATCATCGGCGAGGCCGTCCAGACGATCCTCCGCCGAGAAGGGTTCGCGGACGCCTACGAACAGGTCAAGAAGGCGACCCGCGGCCAGCAGGTCACGATGGCGGACTTCCAGGCGATGATCGACGACCTGGACGTGAGCGAGGCCGTGCGAGCGGAGCTGTCGGCGCTGACGCCGACGGGGTATACGGGAATCGCCGAGCAACTCGCCGACGACGCCTGATCGGTACCGTCCCCAGGACGTGATCGGAACGCTCACCACAGGCCAGTCCAACCCTGGTGGTAAATGGTCCTCGGCACCGACACCCGCGTCCTCACGCTGGCGTTCGCCCGGATGGCCGACGCGCTGGGGAACTCGTTTCTCATCATCGTCCTCCCGCTGTACATCGCCAGCGGGCAGGTAACGCTGACCGGAATCGTCGGGAGCGAACTCTTCGGGTTCGTCCTCCGGGAGGAGACGCTGATCGGACTCGTGCTCTCGCTGTTTGGCCTGTTGAACAGTTTCGGACAGCCGTTCACCGGTCGACTCTCCGATCGGACCGGCCGACGGCGAGCGTTCGTGTTGACGGGACTGGTGCTGTTTGCGATCGGCAGCGCCGCCTACCCGTTCCTGTCGAGTTACTGGGCCGTCCTGGGTGCGCGCGCGTTCCAGGGGATCGGTGCCGCCTTCACTATCCCGGCGACGATCGCGTTGGTCAACGACTACGCCGAGAGCGACAGCGAGCGCGGGGGGAACTTCGGCGTGTTCAACACCTTCCGGCTGATCGGGTTCGGCTTCGGCCCGATCGTCGCCGGCATCGTCATCACCGGTGGACTCGCTGCCGAGGGCGTCGTCGTCTACGACCTGTTCGGGACCGCGCTCTCGGGGTTCAACGCGGCCTTTGCCGTCGCCGTCGGGGGTGCCCTGCTCAGTTTCGTGCTCGTCGCGGTGCTCATCAGCGATCCACCGGTCGCCGCCGACGCGGCGAGCAAGGACCTCTCGATCGCCGTCATGGACCCCGACGGACGGGGGCTGGACTCGGTGTTCGTCCTCGGGATCGGCACGTTCCTGATGGCGACGACGATCGCGCTGTTTGCCACGCTAGAAGGCCCGATCCGGATGCGTCTCGACGAGTCGACGTTCATGTTCAGCGTCCAGTTCGCCGCCGTCGTCATCGCCAACGTCCTCCTGCAGGTCCCGATCGGCCGGGCAAGCGACCGGATCGGCCGGCGGCCGTTCGTCGTTGCCGGCTTCGTCGTCCTCGTGCCGGCCGTGTTCGTACAGGGCGTGGTCACGGACCCGTGGCTGATGCTGGCCGCGCGGTTCGTCCAGGGGATCGCCGTCGCGCTGGTGTTCGCACCGTCGCTGGCGCTGGCCGGCGACCTGGCGGGCGAGCGCGGGTCGGGGACCACCCTCTCGGTGCTGACGATGGCGTTCGGGCTCGGGGTGGCCGTCGGTCCGCTTGCCTCCGGGGTCCTGTTCAACCTCGGCGGGTTCTCGACGCCGTTTACCGTCGGCGCCGTCCTCGCGCTGATGGCGCTGATCCTGACGTACACCCAGGTGAGCGAGACGCTCACCGAGGCCGACGGGCGCGTGGACCCGAACCCACAGGACTGACCGGAACGCGACGGGGCTACAGGAGCCGCTCGACGGTCTCACGGACCGCTCGTGCCGCTGTCCGGACCTCCGAGAGCCGGACGTACTCGCGGTTCGAGTGTGCGACCGCGCCGGCGTCGTCGCTCAACTCGCCCGGACCGAAGACAACTGTCGGCGCCCGCTGGGCGAAGTAGGAGGCTTCGGTCGCGGCACCGAAGGGCCGGATGTCGCCGCCACTGGCCTCGCTGAGTGTGCGAACCAGCGGCTCCGTCTCGTCGGTGGCGAAAGCCTCCGGAAACGGCGTGTCGGGCCGAATCAACGCCACGGAGAGCGCCATCCCGTCGGGCAACCACTGGCCGAGATGGTCGGCGAGGTCCGAACAGAACTGGTCGCTGGTCTCGGGCGGGACGCTCCGGCGATCGAACGTGATCGTACACTCGGCGGGTACCTGGTTCGTCGCCTCGCCGCCCTCGATCATCGAGGCCGTGAGGATCGGGCGCCCCAGAACGTCGTGATCGTCGGGACCGCGCTGCTCGTCGTAGCTCTCCATCGCCTGGAGCACGGGCGCGGCGGCCCGGATCGCGTTCCGCCCGCTGCCCGGGTCCGCCGCGTGGGCGCTCTCGCCGTGGATGGTGACGGTCCCCTCGAACTGGCCGCGGGCGGCGGTACAGACGTCCAGCCCGGTCGGTTCGCCGACGATGAACCCGTCGGCGTCGACCGTCTCTGCGAGGTGCGCGCCGCCGGTCTGTGTCGTCTCCTCGTCGATCGAGACCGCGAGCGTCACCCGCCCGTCGCCGGGGGCGACAGTGAGAAACGCCTCTAGCAGTGCAGCGAGCGGCCCCTTCGCGTCACAGGCGCCGCGACCACAGACCACGTCGCCGGCGTTTCGCGGTTCCCGCTGGTCACCGCTCGACTGTTCCGAGGGGCGGGGTGCCTCGTCCCACTCGTCGCCGCTGCCGTCGACGGCCTCGTCGGGTCCGGGTGGCTCCGTGCGACGTTCGTAAGGGAGGTGGGGTGGGACGGTGTCGATGTGGGTGTTGAACGCGAGGTGGGTTCTCGCTCCCTCTCCGCGGGTCGCGACGACGTTCCCCAACTCGTCGACGGCCGGGTCGACGCCGGCCTCGGTCAGCGTCTCGACGAGCAATTCACGCATCGCACCGACGTTCTCGTGAGAGGGCGTCTCGACGGCCGCCCGGTGGAAGCTATCGAGGTCGAACTCCGGTGTCATCGTTCGACCCGCGTCACGTCCGACAGCGTCTCCCGCTCCCGGACGACTCGCGTCTCGTCGCCCTCGATGGCGACCTCCGCGGGCCGGGGCTGGGAGTGGAACTGGTTCGCCAGTTCGTAGCCGTACGCGCCGGCGTTACCGATCGCCAGCAGATCCTCCCGTTCGGGCCGGGCGACCGGCCGGTCCGTACAGAACACGTCGGCACTCGTACAGCACGGCCCGCCCACGGAGACGGGTTCGGCATCCCGCTCCGGCGCGGAGACGTTCCGGATCGGGTGGTAGGAGCCGAACATCGCCGGCCGGATCAACGTCGCCAGCGAGGCGTCGACCCCGACGACGGTCGCCGCCGGCGTCTCCTTGACCGTGTTGACCGCGGTCAGGATCAGTTCGGCGTCCGCGACGACGTACCGGCCGGGTTCGAGTTTGACCTGGGCGTCGAGGTCCCCGACCGCCTCGCGGACCTTCTCGCCGACGACCGCCATGTCGAGTGGTTCCTCGTCCTCGCGGTACGGGACGCCGAATCCCCCGCCGAAGTCGACGAACTCCAGGTCGTGGGACCGCTCGACGGTCCGCCCCATCTCTGCGACCTTCGCGATGGCCCGGCAGTGGTCGTCCAGGTCGTCGTGGAGGACGCCGCTACCGGCGTGGGCGTGGATGCCGACGAGGTCGAACCGATCGTCGAGTTCCGCTGCGAGATCGGGCACCTCGTCGTAGGGAATCCCGAATTTCGCGTCCTTGCCCGTCGCCACCTTCTCGTGGTGACCGGTGCCGATACCGGGATTGATCCGGATGGCGACGCGGCCGTCGTACCCCCGTGCTTCGAGGCGGTCGAAGGTGTCGCGCGCGCCGCCGGTGATCGTCAGCCCCGGGTGGTCGGCGGCCAGGTCGACGGCGTAATCGAGGTCGCGATCCGGCGGGTTGACGGCGGTGTACTGGAGCGTGTCGGGATCGGCACCGGCGTCGATCGCTCGCTGGAGTTCCCCCCAGGCGGCACACTCGATGTCAGCGCCCGTCTCCAGCAGCGTCGACAGCACCGCCTGGCCAGTGTGGGCCTTGGCGGCGTACATCACGTGGGCATCGGGAAACGCCGAGGCGAACCGTTCGTAGTTCTCCGCGACGCGGTCGAGGTCGACGACGTACAGCGGCGTCCCGTGCTCGGCAGCGAGTCGGGACAGTCGGTCGTGATCCCAGTCCGCGAGGCGACGGACCGGCGGCGAGGGGTGACTCATTGCACGAGACACGGCGTCGGCGAGTAACAAGGGTTCCGCTCTGGAGCGGGACCACCCGTCTGCCAGCGGATTCGGACGCCCTCGGCGACACATACTTATCAGAGGGGCGATGTTACTGTGTCAAGAGCAACCGGCCGCGCGGGGGACACGGCCGGCACTCGTCAGGCCATGCCACCGGACGTGCCACAGAAGCCACCACTGGAGATCGTCAAACAGGGACGGGTGTGGCTCGTCGAGGAGTACCGCCGGGGCGCCCGCGACGGGGAAACGTTTTCGACACACGACGAACAGATCGACGCCGTCCGGAGCGCGAAATCGAAGATGGACGCCGACAGACACCCCTGTGCCGTCCGTTGGGACGGCCCCCGGAGCGTCAGCGAAGTGTACTGGAACCCCCTGTTCGAATGTCTCCGCGTCGAGTACGACGACCTGGTCGGCGCCTGGACCGTCGTCCCCGACGACGGAACCTGCGCCATGGCGGTCCACGACTCCAGGGAGGCCGCCGGAACGCACGGCAAACAACTCCAGCGGAGCTACGATTTCAAACACCTGCACGCGTACGACCGTCGGGGCCGGACCTACGAGGAGCGGGACCACCGGTTCCTGCGCCACGACGTGACCCGGTCGGGAGTCCGGTTCCGCAAGGAAGCGATCGAGTCGGTCCCACCGCCCGAGGAGGAAGACGACCCCGAGGAGACGGCTCCCGAGACGACCACCGACGAGACGGCGGTCGACTACGTCGGCCCCGCGAGCCCGGGACAACTGGGCGCGTCGATCCCCGACGTGACCAAAGTCGAGTTCATCGATACCGACGGCGTCGTCAACCGGTACGCGACGCCGTGGGACGGCGGGACCCGCGCCGAGATCCTGGCGGTGTCGAGCAAGCACGGCACCGACGAGGGCGTCCAGCCGGCCTTCTCCGAGCGCCTCTCACGCTGGGAGGCAGTCGACGAGAGCGCCCACGTGGCGACGGTCCACGAATCCGGGACCGCGCCGACCCCGTGGGTGGCCTACCGCGTCGGGAAACACACACTCGCCGAGATCGGGACCGACCTCCCGGTCCAGGTCCGGCTCGACGTTCTCGGTGACGTCGTCGACGCCGTCACCACCGTCGCCGACTCGTCGTTCCTGGTCTGTGGACTCTACCCGGCGAATATCCACCTGAAAGGCGGCGACAGCGGCTGGCGAGCGACGGTCTCGAACTGGGGGATCGAATGGGCCGTCCGGGAAGCGCTGGGCGTCGACCACGGAAGCCCGTTCACCGCACCGGAGCAGCTCGACGGGCGGTTGAGACCGACGACGAGCGTCTACCAACTCGGCGCGATCGCCTACTGGTTGCTCTGTGAGACGACGCCCGTCGAGGAGACGGCCACGGACTCGCAGGCCGCCGTTCGGACCGGACAGCTCCGGACCCCCCAGCCAGTCAGTGACGTCTCCCAGGCGGTCGAGCCGGTGTTGCGCCGGGCGCTCGCTCCCGACCCCGACGATCGGTACGGCTCGCCGATCGCGTTCTATCGGGACCTCTCCGGCTCGGTCTGAACCCCTCCACGGCTCACTCCGTTCGCCGTTCGTTCTTCGAGGGGCTTCGCTACTCGCGGTTCCTACCATCACCGCTGCGCTTTGTCGAGGCCTCCCTGCGGTCGGACGCTCGCTAGTCCTCCACGGCTCACTCCGTTCGCCGTTCCGGTTCGAGGCCTCCCTGCGGTCGGCCTCGCTGGCCTCAGAATCTCGCTGCTCGCGGGTCACTCCGTTCCCCGCTGCGCTTTGTCGAGGCCTCCCTGCGGTCGGCCTCGCTACTCCCGAAGCGCGTCCTCTCTCTCCGTCGCTTCCAGCGTCTCCTCCTCGACGTCGGTCGCCACGACGGCGGGCTTGTAGGCCCCGCCGTCGAAGAGGTCGTGTTCGCCGACGGAGGAATCGACGAACCGCTGGAACGCACGGCGTTCGGGCGGTAGCTCGCCGTAGAGGACTTCCTCTTCGACGAGGTCGTACACCGGAATCCGGGGCGTCAACAGCGTGTTCTCGCCGACGATCGATCCCTCGCCGACGACGAAGCCGCTGGTGACGCGACAGCCGGCACCCAGCGAGACATCGTCCTCGACGATGACCGGGGCGCTCTCGACCGGTTCGAGGACGCCGCCGATCAGCGTGTTCGCGCCGAGTTTGACGTTCTCGCCGATCTGTGCACAGGAACCGACGGTGTCACAGGAGTCGATCAGCGTCCCGTCGCCCACGTGGGCACCGACGTTGACGAACGAGGGCGACATCATGATACAGTCCTCGCCCAGATACGCACCGCGGCGGATGGTCGTCCCGTCCGGTGTGTTCCGTGTGCCACGCTCGCCGAGGTCGTCGGTGTCCCGCAACGGCAGGATATCGTGGTAATCGACGCCGCCGTAGGTTCGGCTCCGGGTCTCCCGGAACGCGAAGTTCAGCAGGATGCCACGTTTGACCCATTCGTTGGCCTGCCACTCGCCGTCGACCTTCTCGGCGGCCCGTACCGCACCGTCTTCCAGCGCCGCCAGGAAGGCATCGAGCGTGTCCAGTTGCGACGGTTCGACGTCTTCGATCGTCGCACCCTCTTCGTAGGCCGTCCACAGCTCCCCGATGTTCCGTTCGAGTTCTTGTCCGAGCATCGTACCCGTCGGTACCCGCCCCGGTGGTTTAGCAGTCCCGGATGTCGTTGACGTTCAGGCGTCGACGACCGCGCCGAAGTCGTACCAGCCCGCGTCACGGCCGTTGAGCCAGTCCGCCGCGTCGAGTGCGCCGGCGGCGAACACGCCCCGGTCCTCCGCCCGGTGGGACAGCGAGAGGACCTCGTCGTTGCCCGCCAGGATCAGTTCGTGCTCGCCACGGATGTCGCCGGCCCGGCGGGCGAAGACGCCGATCTCGTCGTCCTCGCGTGGAGCGTACCCCTCGCGACCGTAGACCGGGTCGACGTCGCGTTCCTCCTGGACGGTCTCCAAGAGGGTGTTTGCAGTACCGGAGGGTGCGTCGACCTTCCCGTTGTGGTGGGTCTCCATGAGTTCGAGGTCGTAGTCGTCCAGCGTGGCGACGGCCTCGCTGACGAGGCGGTTGAGGACCTGGATCCCCTGCGAGAAGTTCGTGGCCTTCAGCAGCGCCGTCTCCTCGCTGGCGTCTTTCAGGCTCGCCATCTCGTCCTCGTCGAAGCCGGTCGTCCCGACGACCAGCGCCGTACCGGTCTCGGCACAGGCCGCTGCCAGCGGGAGCGTCGACGCCGGGATCGAGAAGTCGACGACGACGTCAACGTCGTACTCGGCGAGTGTCCCCGCGATGTCGTCGCTCTCGACGACCGGGATGCCGTCGACCTCGCCGGCCTCGACATCGAACCCGACGACGACCTCCAGATCGCGGTCGGCGGCCGTCTCGATGACCGTCTTCCCCATCCGGCCGGTCGCACCGTTGACGGCGACGCGTGTCATCGCTCCGCCTCCGCGTACTCGTCTTCGAGGTCCTCGGTTTCGAGGGTGGTCAACACGTCCCGCAGGTGGTCCAGGTGTTCCTCGGAGAGACGGGTGAGCGGCGACCGGACGTGTGCCGGGCCGTAGCCGCGGATGCGCATGGCCTCCTTGACGGGGATCGGGTTGGTCTCGACGAACAGCGCGCGGAACAGCGGGCCGAGTTCGTGGTGGATCGCGCGTGCCCGTTCGTAATCCTCGGCCAGTGCCGCCCCGACCATCGCACAGGTCCGCTCGGGTTCGACGTTTGCGGCTACGGAGATACAGCCGTGGGCACCCACCGAGAGCATCGGCAGGGTCATCCCGTCGTCGCCGGATAACACCGCGAACTCCTCGTCGCGCGTGCGTTCGACGATCTCCGATATCTGTCCCATGTCGCCGCTCGCGGCCTTGAACGCCGCGATATTCTCGTGGCTCGCGAGTTCGACCGCGGTGTCGGCCTCGATGTTGCGGCCGGTGCGGGAGGGGACGTTGTAGACGATCTGCGGGCAGTCGACCTCGTCGGCGATCGTGGTGTAGTGGTCGATCAGTCCCTGCTGTTCGGGCTTGTTGTAGTACGGGGAGATCAACAGGAGCCCGTCGGCGCCGGCCTGTGCCGCCCGGCGGGACAGTGAGAGCGCCTCGCGGGTGTTGTTGCTGCCGGTGCCGGCGATGACGGGAACGTCGTCGACGGCGTCGATGACCGCCTCGACCACATCGATGTGTTCGTCGTGGGTCATGGTGGCCGACTCGCCGGTCGAACCGACCGGGACCAGGCCGTCGACGCCTGCGGCTTCGAGTCGCTGGGCGTCTTCCCGAAGTGTCTCGTAGTCGATACTGCGCTCCTCGTCGCCGTGGAACGGCGTGCACATCGCGGGGTACACGCCGCGGAAGTCGATCGCTGTCATTGCTGGGGTGTCGTATCGCGTCGGGATATGTCGTCCGGTTGGCGGTGCACGGAACCGACCCGGGACGGGTGCGCCACGCCCGCCACGAGCCACTAGAAGGTGCGTTTGCGTTTCGGCAGGGAGACGGCCCGCTGGCGCGGGAGAGTCACGGAGTGGTCGGTCGTGGGCCGTCGCATGGGAGAATGACAGACCGTGAGGAACTTAGCCCTTGTGTTCCAGCACGCCGCGCCCGAAAGCCTATTTTTACGGGCCGGACAACCATCGGTATGACAGTTTCTCACTCTGGACAGCGCGTGACCGTCCTCGCGGACGCGCAGAACCTCTATCATACGGCCCAGAGCATCTACTCGCGGAACATCGACTACTCGTCGCTGCTGGACGGTGCCGTCGACGGCCGCGAACTGACCCGCGCGATCGCCTACGTCATCCGTGCCGACTCCCCCGAGGAGGAGACGTTCTTCGAGGCACTGGACGACATCGGCTTCGAGACCCGTATCAAGGACATCAAGACGTTCCAGGACGGTTCGAAGAAGGCCGACTGGGACGTGGGGATGAGCCTCGACGCGGTCACGCTGGCGAAACACAACGACGCGGTCGTCCTCTGTACGGGCGACGGCGACTTCGCACGGCTCTGTCGGTATCTCCGTCACGAAGGATGTCGCGTTGAGGCGATGGGCTTCGAGGAGTCCTCCTCAGAAGACCTCAAGGAAGCCGTCGATATGTTCGTCGACCTGAGCGAGGATACCGACCGGTTCCTCCTCTAGACGGCGCGGCCGTCCTCGGAGGTGCCGACCAGAAGCGCCCCGGCGGCCAGTCCGAGCGCGGCGAGCGCCGCCGCGTACACCGGAACGTTCAGCGAGATCTGTCCCGTGCCGAGAATCAGGGCGCTGCTGACGATCAGCAGCAGCGCACCCAGCGCGACCTTTCGCGTGTCTGTTGCCATGTAGATACCCTTTGGCTTCATCCGGTATAAATTTCCCCAAAACTGCCGGAGGGCGGTGCGATAACTCATGACATACTCCCCGAATACTGTGGGCGCACCACACACGACGGATCGAAACACCGTTGTCCGCGGCCTGCCCAGAACGACTATGACCGACCGAGAGCTCCGCGGGCTCCGACGCTCTGCCGACTACCAGTTCGGCCGGGGCGCCGGGGCGACGCTGTTCACGCCGGCGGACGATTTGGAGGTGACCCACACCTCCTCTGGCCGGCCGCGCCAGGTCCACGACGGGGACGGACGAGTGGTGACCTACGGGAACGACGGCCGCTTCAGGCTCGGGCCGGCCGGCGGTGCGCGGCTCGCGGACGGCTTCGCGGCCCCGCGACACCGGGTCGTCGTCGGCGACGAGAGCGAACCGTTCGTCCGTGAGGGACGCAACGTCTTCGCGAAGTTCGTCCAGCAGGCAGATCCGGAGTTGCGCCCCGGTGACGAAGCCCTCGTGATGCACGCCGAGGGCACTCTGCTGGCAGTCGGACGGGCGGAACTGCCCGGCGACGGCATGGCCGACTTCGAGACCGGGATGGCAGTGAAGGTCCGTCAGGGCATCGAAGGGTGAGGCTGCGGGCGGAATCGCTCGCGAGACGGCGGGTCGCTATATTTTTCCGACCGGAACGCGCAGTTCGGGTATGTTCGGCGGAGGCGGCGGGATGAACCCGCGCAAGATGAAACAGATGATGGAACAGATGGGCATCGACATGGACGACATCGATGCCGAAGAGGTAATTATCCGTACGGCCGACGAAGAACTCGTCTTCACCGACGCGGAGGTTCAGCTGATGGAAGCGCAGGGCCAGAAGACCTACCAGGTCGTCGGTGAACCCGAATCCCGCGAACTGGGCGCCGGCGAAACCAGTGACGCGACCGCGGAAGGCGCCGAAGAGACCGAGGAGACGAGCGACGACGGCGTCGATCCCGACGACGTCGAACTCGTCGCGATGCGCGCCGGCGTCGACGAGGACACCGCCCGCGAAGCGCTCGAAGCGAACGACGGCGACCTCGCCGACGCGGTCGACCAACTGGAGTAACGTGGCCTACCTCTTCGTCCACGAGGACCGCGAGTACCTGCTGGAACCCGGCGAGCGCTTCGAGTCCGACCTGGGCATCCTGGAGGTCCCCGAGGATGTCGCGCCAGGAGATGTCGTCGAGACACATCTTGGGACCGGTTTCACCGTCCGGGCGCTCCGTGGACCGGACCTGTTTACCCACCTCGAACGGACCGGTGCGCCGATGATGCCCCGCGACGTGGGGCTGGTCCTGGGCAAGACCGGGATCTCGGGCGGCGACCGCGTCCTCGACGCCGGGACGGGGACCGGCATCCTCGCCGCCTACATGGGCCGGGCAGGTGCCGAGGTGGTGACCTACGAACGGGACGCCGACTTCGCCGCGGTCGCCCGGGAGAACATGGCCGTCGCCGGCGTCGCCGACACCGTCGAGATCAGGACCGGGGACGTGACCGACGACCTGGACGACCTCGCGGGCTTCGACGCGCTGACACTGGACACCGAAGACGCGCCGACGGTCGTCGAGCGGGCGCCGACGCTGCTCGCCCGCGGCGGGTCTCTGGCAGTGTACTCCCCGTTCGTCGAGAACACGCGCGAGACGGTCGCCGCCGCGCGCGAGGTCGGTCTCGACGACATCGAGACGCTGGATACGATCCAGCGGGAGATGGACTTCGACGACCGCGGCTCGCGCCCGTCGACGGGTGGGGTCGGTCACACCGGCTATCTCACCTTCGCGCGCCGACCGTGACCACGGGCGGGGGTTTCAAACCCTTCTGGCCCCTACTGGCGCCTAGATGAGCGATCCAGATTCCACCGAGACGACGACCTGGCCCGAACTGGCGATCGGGCTCTACGACCGGTTGACCGGGCGGAACGCCGAGATCACGTACGACTTCGAGGAGATGGAAGTCGACGTGCCGAGCCGGACCGGCGACGATCCGGAGTACGCACACTGGCGCATCGACGGCACAGTGACAGTCAGGACCCGCGAACAGGACTGAGCCTGTGACGACGATCCAGCGATCGGCGGACGACCCCATCGAGACGGTCGCGGAACTGTTAGATGTCATCGAGCGCCGCCCCTCGCTGGCGGTCGAAGCCGATCTGACCGTCACCGTCGACGACACCACTGTCTCCGTCACCGGCTACGACGACGTCGTCGCCGCCGACGTGGATTCGTTCGGCCCCGTCGTCGCGCTCTGGCGGCGGTACGGTGACCGGACGATGGACGGGGCCGCCGCGTTGGCGTCCGTGGGACTGACCGCGGAGCTTCGCGTCCGTGGCGTCCCGGTCGCCCGCCTGGGCTCGGAGGCCGATCCGAGCCCGCTGGCTCGTCACCTGGGGCTGGGGCCGGTCGAACTCGTCCCCGAAGGCCCGCTGCTTGCGGCGATCACTCGACGGCGCGGATGAGCGCGAGCAGTTCGTCCCGGTACGCCTGACGCGACCGCGTGAGGACGGCCTCCGGCGAGTCGATATCGAGTACGTCCGCGACCGATCGGTCCGGATACGCGCCGGCCGCGATCCGGAACCCGTCGCCGTTCCAGACGGCGACCCAGCCGTCGATCGAGAGCGTCGTGTCCGCCTCCGTGAGTGGAATCGAGGCCGTATAGTGCCGGATCCGAGCGCGGTCGCCGGTGCCGACACGGACGCGTTCGGTCCGGCCGCGCTGGACGGCCTCGAACCCTCTGTCCCGTAGTTCGTCCGCGAAGGCCGACTGCGCTTCCGACCGGACCGTGGGGAGAATCATCGCCGGTCCGATCCCGGGCGACAGCGGCGGCCGGAAGGTCAGCCGCGTCGCGAAAAAGAACCGCCACTGGCGGTCGATCCCCGTCGCCGTCTCCGCCGCGTCCCGCGTCCGCGCGTCGTCGTACAGTTCCGTCGCTCCCTCGACTTTCGCCGCCGAGAGTTGGAACACCGTCTCGACGCTCTCGTCGATCAGTTCCCAGCCGCCGTCGGCCAGAGCATCGTCCGGCACAGTCGGGAAGGCGGCGTCGTCGGGCACGGTACTGCCTCAGTGGTCGTCCTCGCGCCACTTGTGTTCGCACTCGGTGCAGGTGAAAAAGCGCGTCTCGGACTCGTCTGCGGCCCGGATCTGTTTCATCTCGTAGTAGGCCCGTTCGTTGCCACACTCCGGACAGCGCGCGCCCGTCGTCGGACCCATGTCCTCGGCGTCGACCTCGGAGGTGTCGACGATCTCGGACTCCTCCTGGCCCTGGGTGGTCACCGCCTGCTGATCGGTCGCCTCGTCGCGGACCGTCTCGTACCCACAGCTCCCACAGACCCAGCTGTCACCCTCCGTCTTCATCATCGAGCCGCATTCGTCGCAGAATTTCATTGTTGCTCTTCCTTACACCGCTGGATCGTGTTAAACGCCAGGGTTCCGCGCTAGTCGTTGTTCGTCCAGGCCGAGCAAGCGTCCATGTCGTCCATCAGTTTCTCGTGGAACCCACAGTACGGAACGATGTCGTCGTCGTGCATCACGTACTGGAAGTGTCGGCAGTTGCCACAGTAAGTGTCTGGCTCGCCACGGTGGACCGCAGTATCCGTGATCGGATCGCTGGAGACGCTCTCGGTCCCGCCGTCGGCGGTCGGCGTCGACTCCGGGCCGGCCTGTGCGATATCGCTGTCGAGGGTCGAGTCAGTGCGGTCGTCCCACTCCCGTGTCTCGCCTGCCCGCTGCTCCGAGCGCTGTGGGCCGGAGTCCGGCCGGTCCGGAGACTGCCCGCCACCGCCGCTCGTCGGCTGGTGCTCCGTCGTCCCGCTCCCATCGCTCCGGGCGGCTGACTGGCTCGCTCGGTTGGTCTGGGTCTCGACGTCGCCGTCCGGCTCTCCACCGAAGAGGCCGACACCGCCCACCGACGAGACCGACCGTGCGTCCTCGACGAGCCGGATGGTTCCCGACTCGGTGACCTCCATCCGTGCGGTCCCGCCGGGGTCGTTGCGCGTCTTGAACGTGGCGACGGCCGCGAACAGCGCCCAGAACGCGGCCAGGATGCCGATCGAGTAGACGATACTGACACCCAGTGCCAGAAGCGGCGCCGACTCGACCCAGTTGTAGGGGTAGATACTCCGGAACAGCGCGACACCGAGGACGGCGACGCTGGTACCCAGCGCCGCCGCGGCGCGGGTCCGACGGCCGGAGGGCAACACGGTAAAGACACCGAGGATGACCGCCGGCAACCCCAGCCCGGCGACCGTTCCGGCGACCTCCCGAGCCGCGTACTCGCTGAGTTCGAACCGCTGGCCGATCGGTGTGGTCGCGAACGCGATCGCCGCGACGAGCCCGGCGGCGCCTGCGAGAAACAGCCCCATCCCGACAACCTGTTGGCGGCGTGATGCGACGCGTCCGACCTCCCCATCGTACACGTCATTCAGACTAGTCATAGAGGGTTCTAGCACCGCAAGCGGCAAAACACCCCGTCAGACACGCGCATGACGGTCAGGGAAGCAACCGACACCGAAAACACTAATCGAACCGACTGGCACAGTGCAGATATGAGCGACGACGAGGAAGACGAGGAACCAGCCGTCGAACTCGGCGAGGGTCCCGATGTCGAGGGCGCGCCGCTGGCCCGTGTCTCCGCGCGGCTCACATGGGGTATCGAACACAGTACCATCGTCGACCGCGAGGGCGAGACGACCATTCGCACCCCGGACGGTCCGCGGGAACTCGCCGACGTACTCGAAGCCGTCGACGTGCCGTACTTCTCGGATCGCCGCGAGTTCGAGTCCGCCGTCCGGGACGCCATCGGAACCGGTCCGGTCCCGACCGAGTGATCGGCTCGGTCACTCGCCATCGCGCGGGCCGTCGGACTCGGCCGGGCAGTCGTCGGTCTCTGAACTGCCCAACGTGCTCAGATCCTCCGAGAGCTCCTTGTCGACGTGGTCGTTCCGGTCGCCGGTCCACTCGTCGCGAGTGAGATAGAGGGCGACCCCCAGAACGATCACGACGGGGAGGATCATCGCCACGAGCAACAGCGCGATCACGGCGAGGTCGCCGGTTCCCGGGCCGGCCTGTCCGAGCAGAACCATGCCGCGATCTGATCGGCCCGTCGAGTAAAGTGTTCGGAGAGCTATCGCATGTTTTCGAGCGCACAGACGGTATCAGAGGCCAGCCACTCGGTCTCGTGGTCGCCCTCGATACTGAGCGCGAAGAAGGAATCGCGACCGTCGTCGACGGTAATCTCGTAGGCACGGCTGGTGAGTCGCTCGGACATATCGGGGCCAGTTCGCTCCGGAGACACGCCTAGCGCTCACAGATTGGGACCGATAAGCGGACCGGTTTGGCCGCCAGCAGGTCTGTAATCGGATAATTCGACTCCCTTGCGGTACTTTTCGACTCAGGAGTCACTGAGAGAACTACGGCTCCGGGTCGCCGGCTTCGGATGCCTCCGATCGACCCCGGCGCTTCCCGACGAGGTATACAGCCAGGAGGAGAACGCCGGGGACCACGACCAGGAACGCCATCATCAGGAGGACGACGAGCAGTTCGATACCACCAGGGATGCCCGGGAAGAGGAGCGGGACCATACCGTCGCTTCCAAGCCAACTGTCCTCAACGTTGCGCCGTCAGAAGTCCGTGAGCTGTGACTGGAGGCCAGCGACCAGTTCGGACTTCCGTCGCAACGGCCCCAAGCCGACCGGAAGCTGATCGGTGATCGCGTCGAGCGTCTCGCGGAACGACTGTCCGATGCCCGGCTCCCCTTCGAAGGCGTTGCGCACGCCCTCGCGGACCTGCCAGACGCCGACCGGTGCCCAGTAGTCGTCGGTGATCTCCCGGAGGACCAGGCATTTGGCCTGCCGCCCGCGCTCCTGGAGGTGTTCGAGCGCTGCCAGCCGTGCGGCATAGTAGGCCCCGGCGGTCTCCTCGACGTAGCCGGTCCGTCCCTCGTAGCCCTCGTAGGCGCTTGCGAGGTAGTAGCCACTCTCCGGGCGCGGGTTCCAGACGCTCTCGGGGGCTTTCATCTCGACGAGTTCGAACTCCCAGCGGCCGGGCGCGAGCAACACCCAGTAGCGGTTACCCATGTACTCGTTGTACCAGACCTCGGGTTTGTCGATGGTGTCGGCCGTCTGCAGGCTCCCCCGGAGATACTGGCCGACGGTGTCGTCGACCGCGGTGATCGACCACCGGGTGGGGACGAGCGAGCGTTCGCTGGCCTGGCCCAGCGCGCCCGCCGAGAGGATCGTGTTGATGTCGTAGACGTCGAACCCGCGCCGGTAGAGGTAGGTCATCGCCCCTTCGGCGGCCCAGTCGTCGTCCGAGAGCGTCTTCTCGACCGATCGCGGGACGTGGGGGTTCTCCGTGAGGTCTGCGCCGGTCGCGCTAGCCCGTGGGCCGGTCGGCGTCCGCACGTCGTCGAACCCCACGTCGATCTCGGGTGTCCCGTCGAGTCCGACCTCCACGTCGACGGGGTGGTCGGCGATGGCGACCTCCCGCTGGACGCCGACGAAGCCGTCCCAAACGTCGTAGGCGCTGCCGCGTTGCTGGACCGAGTCGACCGAAAGCGACTGTGCCGAGTTGAGCAGTCCCGTCCGCCGCTGGAGGACGTCCTCGATACCCAGCCCCGAGTCGTACCAGTCGCTGCTGGTGGCGAACCCCTCGGCGGCCGCGTCGGGTTCGACGGGCGAGAGCAGTCCTGTCGAGACGTTGGGGTAGCCCGATCGGCCGACGAAGATCTCCGGGGCCGTCGACCCAACGAGCGTGTCGTCCTGGACGGCCTGCTGGACCTGTCGCTCGACGTCTTCGAGGTGGTCCGTAATGGCGTAGGACTTCTCGGCGGCCAGGCGACGCCGTTGTGCCGCCTCATCGCGCTCGAACTCGTCGATGAACTCGTCGAGGCGCATTCGGTGCTCGTTGGTCCCTGGCCGCTATGAACCTGTCCCCACGAACGTCAACAACTATTACGTAGGTGGGTCGAGTAACAACAGGTGTAATAAATAATGTCCGAAACGAGAACCACCGTACTCAAGTTGGGGACGATTATCGCGGCGCTCCTCGGGTTCGTCATTATCGGACTCGTCGGAGTGTACCGGCCATCCCATCAACAGTCGCTCATCAACGTGCTCCTCGGTGAGATCGGTACGCTCGCGATCGCCCACTCGGCCTACCGGATCTCCTCGGGGAAACAGGCCAGTACTGTCGGCGCACTCACCGCAGTGGTCTGTGGGCTCGTTCTGGCCGGGTCCCCGTTCCTGTTCGCGAACTTCGATCCGTTCCTGACGATCCAACTCGTCTGTAGCCTCGTCCTGACCCTCGCTGGCGTGGCGGCGCTGGCCGAACGGTACATGGGTGGGGAGGAAGGCCGCCGCACCGGTGCCGAACGGATCGCCGGCCGGTCCGGGAACTGACGACAGGGCGTTTTTCCGGCCGATCACAACCGCTATACCGACAGGTCGGTCACCCACAGACGATGCCGGTCATCGAATGCGACGAGGCGACTGCACGCGAGCGACTCGAAGCCGCAGGTGCGTCCGTCGAATCGGGAAACACCGACCACGAGCGCTGGCGTGCCGAGTACGGCGGAGCGACTGCGGTCGCCTACGACGGGAAAGTCGTCGTCCAGGGCGGGGACACCGCACGGCTGGAGGGGGTGCTCCGCGACGACGGCGGCCGAGTCCATCTGTACTCCGACGGGGCCTCCCGCGGGAACCCCGGACCGGCCGCCATCGGCTACGTGCTCGTCGACGACAGCGGGATCGTCACCGAGGCCGGCGAGACCATCGGCCGAGCGACCAACAACCAGGCCGAGTACGACGCCCTGATACACGCTCTGGAGGTGGCCGCCGACTACGGCTTCTCGGAGGTCCAGATCCGCGTCGACGCCGACCTGCTCGTCAAGCAGATACGCGGAGAGTGGGACACCAACGACCCGGACCTGCGAGAGAAACGGGTGACAGTGCTGGAACACCTCCAGCGGTTCGACGACTGGTCGATCGAACACGTTCCACGGGAGATAAACGAGCGGGCCGACGAGCTAGCCAACGACGCACTCGACGATGACTGAACTGCCAGCCGACGTGATCGAGGAGGCCGAACGCCTCACCAGACTCGCCCGCCAAGCCGTCGACGAGGACGAAGCACGGGCCTACCGGGACGACCGCGAGGCGCTGCTCGCGACACACGACTACACCGCTCGCGTTCGTGAGGACGACACGGGCGACGTCCTCGTCTGTCACCCACAGGAGTGGGTCGAGGACGGCGTCATCCGACCCGGCCGTGTCGAGGACATCGACCGCGGCGTGGAGCGCCAGCTCTCGGGGACCGGCGATCCGAACGAGTGGGCCGACGTCGCCGACGCGAACGAAGCGGTCGCCGAGGCTGTTGCCGAGGCCCACGGCCAGGTCCACGGTGCGACGGCACAGGCGCTGGCGGATTTTATGAGCAACCACTACGCCAAACCGATCGCCGACGCGACACCGGCGGAGCTGGCCGAGTTCGAGACCGACTACTTCCGGCGCAACGCCTGGCCGACCGAGAGACAGCGGTCGCTGCTCGAGGAGTCCGTCGAGTTAGCCGTCGAGAAAGCCGAAAGTCGGTCGCCCGAACGCTGAAGTTACCGCTGAGCGTCGACCAGGTCGTGGAGCTCGTCCGCACGGCTCTCGTCGGTGGCGAACTTCGAGAACACCCATCCAAGCTGGTCGAGGACGGCTTCCTTCCCCTCGTCGGTCAGTGAGTACTGATTGGTCCGCTTGTCGAGTTCGCTCTTCTCGACGAGACCCATCTCGACGAGGTCGTCGAGGTTGGGGTAGAGCCGACCGTGGTTGACTTCGTCATCGTAGTAGGATTCGAGTTCCCGCTTGATCGCGAGGCCGTACCGTGGTTCCTCCGATAGGATGACGAGGATGTTCTGTTGGAAAGCGGTAAGTTCTTTCGCGATGCCCGGACTGCTAGTGACTGTTTGTGCCTCTGACATGGATATAGACATGTCGTCAAACTATTTAACACTTGTTAACTCAATCATCCTATAAGGAATATGTGCCAGACAGCGCCACACTATCGACGACCAAGCCTTTGTCGAAAAACTGAATAATTGCAGGTGTCGTAACTGTATCGGCATCGCGAGAACCGTCGCCTCGCTAATACTCGGCGAGGGCTGAGGAAATATCTTGTGGCCCAGGGTAAACCGATGACGAAAGTGATTTTTGCCGGCGCGGCACACTCGCGGATGATGACGAACCTCTGGGAAGACCTGGAAACCGGACCGAATCCGCCCGAAGAGATCTACGCCGTCGTCGAGTGTCTCAAAGGCGAGCGCAACAAGTACGAGTACGACAAGGAGGTTCCCGGTGTCGTGCTGGACCGCGTGCTCCACAGCAACGTCCACTACCCCTCCGATTACGGCTTCATCCCGCAGAGCTACTACGACGACGAGGACCCCTTCGATGTCCTCGTTCTCGTGGAGGACCAGACGTTCCCCGGCTGTGTCATCGAAGCCCGTCCGGTCGCGCTGATGAAGATGGACGACGACGGCGAACAGGACGACAAGGTCATCGCCGTCCCCATCGAGGACCCCCGCTACGACCACATCGAGGACCTCGACGACATCCCCCAGCAGACCTTAGACGAGATCGACGAGTTCTTCGCGACCTACAAGAACCTGGAGGAGGGCAAGGAAGTCGAGACCCAGGGCTTCGAGGACAAGCAGGCCGCGAAAGACGCCATCGAGCACGCGCAGGACCTCTACGACGAGCAGTTCGACTGAGCCGGCCGGTCCGTTCCCGACGGGCCATGCTCATCGATAATATCGGCGGGTGTTGCCGATGATTTATGAGCATGGGTAATTTTTAGGGGCAACGGGTGGTAGTAGTTGGTGTGATGGCGACCGATCAGACAGACGCAGCACTCGATCACCCGACGGTCGTTCCGGAGCCGACAGACAGTGAACCGCCCGGGATCGACCACGTGACAGTCGTTCCCGAAAACGCTGCTACCGGCGAGTAACACTGTCACCGGTGTACAGGTTGCCGCTTCTCCCGACGCTGTTGCGAAAAGAAGCTTCTTGTCCCCGTCACCAGTAAAGACGGGCATGGGACTATTCGACCGTTTGAAGGGCGACGACGGCCCACGCGTCGCGTTTTTCGGTATCGACGGCGTACCGTACAGCCTCATCGACCAGCATCCGGACGTGTTCCCGAACCTCACGGAACTGGCCGCAGACGGCAGCGGCGGCGCGATCGACAGCATCGTCCCGCCGGAGTCCAGCGCCTGCTGGCCGTCGCTGACGACCGGCGTCAACCCGGGACAGACCGGCGTCTACGGCTTCCAGGACCGCGAGGTCGGGTCCTACGACACCTACGTCCCGATGGGCCGGGACGTCCAGGCCGAACGTCTCTGGGACCGGGTCACCGAGGACGGCCGGGACGCGACGGTACTGAACGTCCCCGTCACGTTCCCGCCCCAGCGCAACGTCCAACGGATGGTCTCGGGCTTTCTCTCGCCCGGTGTCGACAAGGCGGCCTATCCCGACGACCTGCGTGACCGTCTCCAAGAGACGGACTACCGGATCGACGTCAACGCGAAGCTCGGCCACGACGACGACAAGACCGAGTTCGTCGAGGACGCCCACGAGACCGTCGAGAAGCGCTTCGAGACGTTCAAACACTACGTCCAGCAGGACGACTGGGACCTCTTTTTCGGCGTGTTCATGACCACCGACCGGGTCAACCACTTCCTGTTCAAAGACTACGTCGACGAGACCGACGACCGGGAGGCGTTCCTGGACTTCTACAGCAAGGTCGACGAGTACCTGGGGCGGCTCCGCGAGATGCTCCCCGACGACGTGACGATGGTCGTCGCCTCCGACCACGGGTTCACCGCCCTGGACTACGAGGTCCACTGCAACGAGTGGCTCCGCCAGGAGGGATGGCTCGACTTCGACGACGACGACCACTCGGAACTGGGCGACATCAGCGACGACACGAAAGCGTACTCGCTCATTCCCGGTCGCTTCTACATCAACCTCGAAGGACGGGAACCGAACGGGAGCGTCCCACAGGACGAGTACGAACAGGTCCGCTCGGAACTCAAAGGGAAACTCGAAGCGCTCGACGGCCCCGACGGGAACCCGGTCGCCGACCGGGTGGTCACCAAGGAGGACGCGTTCCGCGGCGACCACGAGGACATCGCGCCGGACCTGGTCGTCGTCCCGAACCACGGCTTCGACCTCAAGGCCGGCTTCAAAGGTTCCGAAGACGTCTTCGGCGTCGGCCCGCGCAACGGGATGCACAGTTTCGACAACGCGACCCTGCTCGTCGAGGACGACGACGCCCGCATCAACGACGCCGACCTCTACGACATCGCACCGACGCTCCTCTCGCTACTGGACCACGACTACGACCGCGCGGAGTTCGACGGGACGAGTCTCGTCTAGACGCGTCGGTCGCGGTCAGTAGATCAGGTCGTCGTCGTTCTCGACCATGTACAGCGTTCGGGCGGCGATATTGACCGCGTGATCGCCGACACGCTCGATGTCACGGATCGTCAACAACAGCCGAGAAACGTCGGCCATCAGCTGTTCGATGTCGGTTCCGCTGGAGTCGGCGTCGATCTGGCGCTCGATGAGGTCACGGACGACCGCCTCCGAGGCGTCCTCGCACTGTTCGTCGATGACGTCGTCGGTCTCGGCGATCGCGTAACACTGCTCCGGATCTTCCTCGCTGTAGGCAACCATCGCGTCCTCGATCATCTCGACGACGGCCGTGCCGATATCCTGGATGTCGACCTCCGGGAACACGTCGCGTTCGGCGTCCATCGAATACTCGCCGAGGTTCGTCGCCAGATCGCCGACCCGTTCGAGGTCGGTGATGATCTTGAACGAGGCCGCGATAAACCGGAGATCCGAAGCGACCGGTTGCTGGAGTGCCAGCAGATCGATACAGTCCTGTTCGAGATCCAGATACAGTTGGTTCACCTCGTCGTCGCCGTCGATGACCTCCCAGGCGATCTCCTCGTCTTTCTGTTCGAGCGCGTTGAGACCGAGCCGGAAGCGTTCGAGGACGACTTCGGACATGTAGAGGACGTCCTCACGGAGGGTTTCGAGCCGCTCCTGATACGATTCGCGTGGCATGGTCGGGAGTGTGCCGGTCGCGCGTATCAGCCTTTCCCTTCTCTCAATATCTCCCGATACTCCTCGACGGCAGCGCAGCGATCGACGTGACTCTGCCAATTTTAATAGTCCCGCGTGTCCGAGTGATGCCTGTCACGGCCGATCGGTCGACGGGTCCGGTCGGCACTCGCGACGAGAGCGTCGAAAACCGATGTTCCAGACAGAATCCACCGGGATCGATCCGGCTGAACGGGGTCGTCACGCGTTATGAATACTGTCGTAAACTGGCACAAGAGTGTCGCACTGACCGGAACGGTCGTGAAGTTCCTCTCGGTAGCGATGCTCGTTCCGCTAGTAACCGCGATCGTCTACGGCGAGGACGTCGGCGTCTTCGGGATCTCGATCATCGTCACCGTGGGCCTCGGGTTCGGGCTGGAACAGCTCGACGGGGACGAAGACCTCCAATCCCGGGAGGCGCTGCTGTTCGTCGCACTCGCGTGGTTCGTCGTCGCCGTCGTCGCCGCGGTGCCGTACGTCCTGGCCGGCTACGGGACCGAGTCGACCCTGGCGGACCCGGTCAACGCCCTCTTCGAGTCGATGTCGGGCATCTCGACGACCGGCGCGACCGTGATGGGCTCGATCAGCACCGACAGCCACTCCCACGCGTTGATGCTGTGGCGCCAACTCACCCAGTGGCTCGGTGGCATGGGGATCATCGTCCTGATGGTCGCGATCCTGCCGGAACTGTCGGTCAACGGTGCACAGCTGGTCAGCGAAGAAGCGCCCGGCCCCACCTTGGAGAAACTCACCCCCCGGATCGCCGAGACCGCCCGCATCCTCTGGCAGGCGTACTTCGCGTTCACCGTCCTACTCGCGGTCCTGTTGTACGGCCTGCACGTGCTGGGCTACGCCCCGGAGATGGACCTATACACTTCCATCGCACACGCGTTCTCGACGCTCCCGACTGGCGGCTTCTCGACGAGGGCAGACAGCATCGCTGCCTTCTCGGTGGCCGTCCAGTGGCTCGTCATCCCGTTCATGGTCGTCGCCGGCACCAACTTCGCGCTGTTCTGGCACCTGTTCGACGGCGACCTGGGACGGCCCCTCCGTGATCGGGAGTTCCGTGCCTACGCTGGGGCCATCGCCGTCCTGACTGCCGTGCTCACCGGGCTACTGTTTTTCGGGGCCGCACCGACCGTCTCGCCCGGTGGAACCACGCAGGGGACCTTCTGGAACGCGTTGCGACAGGCCGCCTTCCAGGTCGGATCGCTGATGAACTCCACGGGATACGCGACGAGTAACTTCGCCGAGTGGAACACACACGGGCAGCTCGTCCTCCTGTTCACCATGTTCATCGGGGGGTCGGCGGGCTCGACCGGCGGGGGAATCAAGGTGATCCGCTGGCTCATCGTTCTCAAGTCGTTGCGCCGCGAGCTGTTCCAGGCGACCCATCCCGAAGCCGTCCGGCCGATCCGGCTGGGCAGCCACGTGATCGACGAGAAGGCGATCCGAGGGGTCGTCGGCTTTACGATCCTGTACTTCCTGCTGTTCGGACTTGGTGCGTTGTTCATCGCCCTCGATGCTGCCCGGGTCGGCATCGAACTGACCGCTCTGGAGGCCGTCGGTGCGAGCCTGGCGGCCATCGGGAACATCGGCCCCGCGTTCGGCCGGCTCGGACCGTTCGGCTCGTATCTCATGCTGCCGGACACGACGAAGTTCGTGATGATCCTGCTGATGTGGGCGGGACGCCTAGAGATCATCACCGTCCTGGCGGTGTTCACCCCGACGTTCTGGCGGCGTTAGGACCGCCAGTACGCCCTCGTCAACAGGACGAACACCGGCAGGATCTCCAGCCGGCCGGCCCACATCAGCAGGATCATGTACACTTTACTGGTCGGGGCAAAGTCGATGTAGCTGTTCATCGGACCGACAGCACCGAAGCCCGGACCGACGTTGCCAAGCGTCGCCGCGATGGCAGACATGACCTCCAGAACAGAGACCGAGTAGCCGACCCGTACCGTGTCCAGAAACACCAACACGACGCTGACGAAGAAGAGAACGACGTACAGCAGCGTGAACGCGTAGATCCCCCGGATCGCCCGTTCGTCGAGCGCCCGTCCGCCAAGCGTGACCGGCGTCACGGCCTCGGGGTGGACGATCGTGAACAGCTCGCGGCGCAACGATTTGATGATGACCAGCCAGCGGATCACCTTGATCGAACCGCCGGTCGAGCCGGCCGATCCGCCGAGAAACATCGCAAACAGCAGGAGGGCCTTCGTCGACTGGCTCCAGGTGTTGAAATCCATCGACGCGTAGCCGGTCGTCGTCACGATGGAGACGACCTGGAAAGTGCCGTGTCTGAGCGCTCGTTCCGCGTTGCCCGGAATGGTCGGGACGGCGCTCGGGATGGATTCCAGCCCGGCTCCGACCCCAGCAAAGAGAAGCCCGGCGATAACGGCCGTGAACGCGGCCATCGCGCCCGTGTAGAGGCGGAACTCGCTGTCTGCCGGGAGCGAGAGCGGCTCCTCCCTGAGCGCGCGCCAGATCAGCGCGAAGTTGGTGCCGGCGACGACCATGAACGGGATGACGAGCCACTGGACGACCGCCGAGAACGCTTCGATCGAACGAGCTTCGGGGGAGAAACCGCCGGTCGGGAGCGTCGTCAGCCCGTGGGCGACCGCGTTGTACACGCCCATGTTCGGCGCGAACCCCGCCACGTGGGCGCCGTACAACAGGCCGATCTCTAGCAGCGTAAACCCGAAGTACGCGAGCCAGAGCACGCGGGCGGTCTCAGCGATGTGTGGCGTGAGCTTCTCGATACCCGGGCCAGGTGCCTCCGCGTCCATCAGTTGGGCACCACCCACGGAGAGTTCCGGAAGGATAGCTACGGCCAGAACAACGATCCCCATGCCGCCGAGCCACTGGGTGAGTTGACGCCACAGCATCAGCGCGTGGGAGTGTCGTTCGAACCCGATCGATCCCATCACGGTCGCACCGGTCGTTGTGAACCCGGACATCGACTCGAAGAGGGCGTTGACCGGATTCGCGAGCGTCGACTCGGTCCCGTAGCCCGCAATCAGGTAGGGGAACGTGCCGACGATCGCGACGGCCAGCCACGTGAGCGACACCATCAGGAACGCTTCACGGGCACCCATATCCGGGTCGGCGTCGAACTGTTCCAGCGCGACGCCCAGGACGACGGTGACGACGATGGAGACACCGAACGTCGTGATCCCGTCACCGTAGTACAGCGCGACGAGCAACGGGAGCACCAGCGGGACCGAGAGGTACTTCACCACGGTCCCGACCAGCGAAACAGAGGCCCGCCAATCGACACGAACGTCCCCGTGTCCCGGAGCCGTACTGGCGAGCGTCACAGTTTCGCGCTGGCCTCGTCGAGGGCCGCGGCGTCAACGAACACGACGACGTGGTCGTCCGCCTCGATGACGGTGTCACCGCGGGGGATGACTAGTTCGCCGTCGCGGGTGATCGCGCCGATGACGACTCCCTCTGGGAGGTCCGCGACGGACTCGCGGATCGGACGCCCGGCCAGTACGCTGTCGGCGTCGACCTCGATTTCGAGGACCTCCGCGCGGTCCGATTGGATGATCGCGACGTTTTCCGCACGGTGTTCCCGGGTGAACCGAGTGATCTCCTCGGCGGTGACCTCTCGGGGGTTGATCGCCACGTCGATGCCGACCTCCTTGAACAGCTCGACGTACTCCCCGGCGTCGACGATCGCGACGGCCCGGTCGGCACCCAGACGCTTGGCGAGCAGGCCGGCGAGCAGGTTCTTCTCGTCGCTATCGAGGGCCGCGACGACGGCATCGACGTCCTCGACGTGTTCCCGTTGGAGGAACTCACGGTCTGTCGCGTCGTTCTCCAGGACGGTCGTTCCGGAGAGTTGCTCGGCCAGTTCCCGTGCCCGCTCGTAGTCGCGCTCGATCAACCGGGGTTTGAGGCCGCGTTCCTGGAGGAGGCGTGCAGTGTGGTAGCCGATGTCGCTGCCGCCGACGATGAGTACGTCGCGAGCGCGGTCGAGTTCCGGCGATACGTCGTGTGCAAACGACTGGACGCTGTCGCGGCTGCCGATGACGATAGCGTCGTCGCCCGTCTCGATGACGGTGTCCCCGCTGGGGATGACGATATCGTCGTCCCGGATGATCGCGGCGAAGGTAAGCGATTCGTAGCGGTCGGCCTCCTCGACGGTCTGGCCAGTGACCGGACTGCTCTGGATGATCTCGAACTGGGCCATCTGGACGATGCCGCCAGCGAAGGTCTCGACATCGCTTGCCGCGGGGAGCCCGATGACGCGGCTGACAGTCTCTGCGGTCATGAGATTCGTCGCGACCATGTGGTCGACGCCAAGTGCTCCCTCGGCGTGCTCCCAGGTCCGGAGGAACCGGGCGCTCTTGACCCGGGAGATGGTGAACACGTCAGCGACGGTCTTTGCCGTCCCGCAGGTGACGATGTTCGTCTCGTCGTTGTCTGTGCTGGCGATCACCATGTCCGCCCCGTCGATTCCGGCCTCCTGGAGCGTATCTAAGTCGGCACCGTCGCCCTCGACGCCGAGGACGTCGACGTCGTACATCAACTGCTCGACCCGGTCGCCGTCGATGTCGACGACGGCCACGTCGTGTGAGTCCGCGAGGCTCTCGGCGATGGCCGAGCCGACCTCGCCGGCCCCGACGATGATCACGTACACGCGCGACCCTCCCAGTTCATGTCTGCCCGCTTCAGGTGGCGGCGTAAAGTGGGTTTCTATCTCACAGGTGCCGCCAGACGTGAACGTTAATTATGGTCCGTACCTCGAAGCGGATATGAACCGATCAGCCACGGTATGGTCGCTGGACAGCGACGAGCAACGGCTCCCCGACCGGAGAGGCGATCATGGCTGATCTGCTGGATCGGGTCGTACTCCCGGTCGCCAGCGAGGAGGACGCCGAGGGGTCCGCTCGGGCGCTGGCGGGCCAGGAGTACGGCGAGGTCGTCGTCGTGAACGTGATCGAGAAGGCCGGCGGCGCCCCGGACAAGGCCGGCGTCGAACAGCGCGAACTCGCCGCCGAAGAGATGTTCGCGGCCGCCGGGGAGGTCCTCGGGGACATCGAGACCGAGATCTACTACGGCACCGACGTCGTCGAGACGATCTTCGAGGCGGCCACGGACCACGACGCGACGGCGGTCGTCGTGACCCCGCGAGGTGGGAACCGGATCGTCCAACTCATCACCGGCGACGTGGCGCTTCGCCTGATCACGGAGAACGACCGCCCGGTTGTCGTGTTGCCCGACGCGGACTCGGAGACGGGGGTGACAGACGGCGATGGGTGAGCAAGACCTCGCGAAGGATCTCGGCCCGTTGGCGGCGCTGACGATCGGTGTCGGAACGATGATCGGGGCCGGGATCTTCGTCCTCCCGGGTGAGGCGATCATGAACGCCGGTTCGATGGCCGCCGCCGCGTTCGTCCTCGGGGGCGTCATCGCGATGTTCACGGCGCTGTCGGCCAGCGAACTCGGGACCGCTATGCCCCGCTCGGGCGGTGCGTACTACTACGTCAACCACGCACTGGGGCCGCTGTTTGGCTCGGTCGCCGGCTGGGCGAACTGGCTCGGCCTGGCGTTCGCAAGCGCCTTCTACATGGTCGGCTTCGGGCGCTACATCGCACGGATATTCGGACTCAGCGGCTCGGTCGGTGCCGGTCCGCTCTCGCTTTCGTACATCCAGTTGATCGCGTTGGTCGGCGGTGCCTTCTTCGTCGCGATCAACTACGTCGGGGCCAAGGAGACCGGTCGGCTCCAGAACGTCATCGTCGTCCTCCTGGTGGCCATCCTGGCGGTGTTCACCCTCCTGGGGACGCTGCGGGCCGACCCAGCGAACCTCCCGCCAGCCCGTGACGTCGTCACGACACTGGAGACGACGGGGCTGATCTTCGTCTCGTATCTGGGGTTCGTCCAGATCACGAGCGTCGCCGAGGAGATCAAAGACCCGGGAAAGAACCTCCCGCGTGCAGTCATCGGCAGCGTCGTCCTCGTGACGGTCATCTACGCGCTGGTGTTGGTCGTCATGAGCGCGGCCGTCCCCGAAGGGTTCATCGCCGACCTGTTCGTCGACGTCCCGGCGGACGAGCCACGACCCATCGCCGTCGTCGAGATCGGGGAGTATCTCCAGGGGGCACTGATGGGCGGTGCGTTGCTGTTCGGCGGCCTGCTGGCGACGGCCTCCAGCGCGAACGCGTCGATCCTTGCGTCCTCGCGGATCAACTTCGCGATGGGTCGGGACGGCATCGTCACGCCGGCGCTCAACGAGATCCACGACCGGTTCGGGACGCCCTACCGGGCCATCGGGATCACCGGCGGGCTCATCCTGCTGTTCATCGTGGTCGGCGACATCGCGCTGCTGTCCGGTGCCGCCTCCGGCCTCCACTTGATCATCTACGGGCTGTTGAACGTCGCGCTGATCGTGATGCGGGTCGTCGCTCCCGAGGAGTACGCTCCGGACTTTACCGTCCCGCTGTTCCCGCTGTTGCCGATCCTGGGGACCGTGCTCTCGTTCGCGTTGCTCGCGTTCGTCCCGGGCGAGGCGCTGTTGCTCACGTTCGGAATCGCCGGCGCGGCAGTTCTCTGGTACGCCGGCTACGCCCGGACCCGCACAGAGAAACGGGGCATCCTCTCGGAGCACATCCTCTCGCGGTCCGAGGAGTTGCCCGACGCCGCGGTCAACGCCGCCGCCAGCGTCCAGCCCGACGGGGGCCAGTACCGCGTGATGGTCCCGCTTGCGAACCCGGAACACGAGACTGAGCTCATTACGCTTGCCAGCGCCATCGCCAAACAGCGTGGGGGGACGGTCGTCGCGACCCACATCGTCACGGTGCCGGACCAGACAGCCCTGGCCGGTGCTGCCGAGCGTGCCGACGAGATCGACGAGACCTCGGCCGGATTGCTCCAGAGTGCCCGTGAAGACGCCGAGACGTTCGGTGTCGACGTCGAGACACACACGATCATCTCCCACCGATCGTTCGACGAGATCTTCGACGCCGCCAAGACCCACGACGCGGACCTCGTCGTGATGGGGTGGGGGCCGGACGCCCACGGCTCGCCGGGCCGCGCCGAGTCCGCGTTCGACGAACTGACCGAGTCGGTGCCCTGTGACTTCCTGGTGTTGCGCGACCGCGGGTTCGACCCCTCGCGAATCCTCCTGCCGACCGCCGGCGGTCCGGACTCGGATCTCTCGGCCGAGATCGCGCGACTGCTCCAGGCCGAATACGACTCGGAAGTGACGCTGTTGAACGTCGCCAGCGGCGACGGGTCCGAGGCCGAAGCACGGGACTTCCTGGACGCCTGGGCTGCCGATCACGAACTCACGGACGCCACACGCCGGGTCGAAACCGGAGATGTCGAACACGCGATCGAATCGGCCGCCGAGGACGCGACACTGGTGTTGATCGGCGCGACCGAGGAGGGACTGCTCCGGCGGCTGATGTCGGGATCGCTCGTGCTCGACGTCGTCGACGACGTGGAATGTTCGGTCCTGCTGGCCGAGAAACACCGGAGTCGCAGCCTGTTGGAGCGGTTGTTCGGGTAGCCGACGCCGGGACCCCCGTCTCGGACGGGGAACGAATTATGCCACGGGCCGCCGTTGCCCCGAACGATGCCGGAGCTATCGATCACCGAGTCCCAACGGGAGCAACTCGAAGCCGTCCGTGCCGACGTCGAAGCGGCCTTCGTCGAGACGTACGGCCACACGACGGTCGAAGACGCGCTGGACTACCTGCTAGACACGTACACGCCGCCGGACGAGCAGGGGGAAGAGCGCGGCCCCTACGACCGCATCGCGTCGGCCGAGTACCCCGAACTCCAGCAGATCGCCTCGACCGTCGACGACATCCCGGGAAGCGGTATCAACGCCGACGAGATGCGCGGGAAGCTCCTGACGACACTCGGACCGGCGGAACTCGCACGGCGCCTCGACGGTGTGGAGGTCGACGGTGACGAGACGGTGTCGGACGACGGAGACAGCCCTACCGCCGACGCTCCATCTGCCGGCACGGCGACTCCTGAAAGCGAGGACGACGACACCGATGGCGCAGGCGCCGACGACAGCACTGACGTGGCCGACGACGAAGCCACGGACGGCGACACGGACGAGGAGACAGGTGGAAGCGGCCCCAGCGGCGTCCTCGCGGCGGCCAACCGGCTCCTCCGGGAACACGACGACAAGTGGCGCAAAAGCGAGACCAGCGAGGAACCATACGAAGTCGATCTCCCGGACGGGACGACGACGGGGGTGCGGACAAAAGACGATGTCCGGCAACTGCTGTTCCGACACTACTGAGCCAGCCCACAGCTATTTCATCGCCGACCGAGTACGGGCGCGTGTATGGTACACTGCCCTGAATGTGAGACAACCCTGGCCGAGGCGGACGACATCGAGTTCGCCGAGATGAACGCCACGACCGGGCTCCTGGCGGCCTCCAAGCGGTTCTACACCGCCAACTGTGCCGCCTGTGGCGCAACGATCGGCAGCGGCGTCGCCGGTGCGAAGGCCGGTGGCGGCGGTGCCGTCTGAGAACTGCCCGCAACCGAATCACGATCGCCCACCAATGGTTCACTGCCCCGAATGCGAGGCGACCCTGGACGCACAGGACGACGTGGAGTTCGTCGAGATGGACGCGACGACCGGATTCTTCGCCGCCTCCAAGCGGTTCTATCTCGTCGCGTGTACCGAGTGTGGCGCCGCCATCGGCAGCGGCGTCGCCGGTGCGAAGGCCTGAGTCGACCCGGACCAGACAGTGACTGTCGACATCGCTCGGTGAAACTGCCGACAATACGTTCTATACCCTTTCCTAAGTTTTAAATTAAATCGGTAGACAAACCTCTCCAAGATGAGCAATCGAGGGGGTACCGAGGGAGGAGGGAGACGGGCAGTTCCATCGCCGGTTCCGCCCGACGACACCGACGCCTGGTACGCGTCGACGGTCCGCGAGCAAGACGAGGTCTATCCTGGCGTCGTCGTTACCATCCGCTCGCGCGAGGACGGGTTCGGCTACGAGGTCCGTGAACCGGTCTTCGCTACCGGGGAAGCCGAGGCACTCGCGACGGTCGAGAAGTATTTCGAGACGGCCAAACGACAGCGGCCACGGACCAGAGAAGGTGCTGTCGAGCGGATGGAGCGGGGATTCGACCCGAAACACCAGCAGGTGATCGACCGGCTCGTCGACTGCTCGCCGGCCGGCCGTCGCCGCATCGAATACCACGCACTCTGTTCGCTGGCGTGTCTCGGCGAACTGACGCCGTACGCACTGGACGACCGGATCGACGTCGCCGATATCGACGAGGACGGAGTCGTCGTCCACACCGCCGACTACGCGCCCGCCGAGACCGACCTCGACACCGATCCGTCCTACATCGATCGGTTCACCAGCGAGCGCGTCGAGCGCCACACCGTCGAGTTTCACGAGTTCGAGATCCCGGTCGTCGTCTACCGCGAACACCTGCTGGGGTCGGACCCGTTCACCACGAAATACGCCGTCAGAGAGCCGTCGCTACTGCCCGGCGACGAAACACTCATCAAGGAGTGTAAAGAGCGCATCTGGGAGACGAACGTCGACGGGCTCGTCGAGGACCGCGTCGAGTTCGTCCGCGAGCGTGCCCGATCACTGCTCGCACGACAGTTGACGGTCCGAAACACGACCGAGTGGCTCGATGCGGCCAGATACAGACTGCGGGCCGCCCTGGCGGAGTTCGACCTGGCGGTCCCACCGGTCGACAGTCGGTTCTCCGACGGCCGCCTCGACGACCTGCTGTACTACGTCCTCCGTGATATGGTCGGGTACGGACAGCTGACGGTTCCGATCCGTGATCCGACGCTCGAAGACATCGAAGCGAACCGTGTCGGCGAACGGATCAAAGTGCTCCCCCGGGCAGACCTGG
Organism: Haloarcula montana; assembly: GCF_035666295.1. Classification (NCBI taxonomy): domain Archaea; kingdom Methanobacteriati; phylum Methanobacteriota; class Halobacteria; order Halobacteriales; family Haloarculaceae; genus Haloarcula; species Haloarcula montana. The sequence continues at coordinate 2,042,472 of NZ_CP142027.1, read as the reverse complement.
GCCACGACGGCCGGGTTCCGACCAACCTCCAGTTCGACTCCGAACAGGGGTTCGTCAACGTCGTCACCCAGTTGGCTACTGACGACGGGACCGAACTCAACGCCTCGAACCCGAGCGCGAAGGTCAACGTCGATCCCGACAGCGAAGCCGTCCACGACGCCGACGAGACGGTCCGCTGTGCGGTCGCGCTCCCGACGATCAGCGAGGGCGGCCCACACATCTCGATCCGCAAACAGTCAGCCGACGCGATGACACCAGTCGATCTGATCGAGCGAGACTCGCTACCGACAGAACTGGTCGCGCTGCTGTGGTTGTTCTATGAATCCCACGGTGTCGTCCTGTTTTCGGGTGCAACCGGTGTCGGGAAGACGACGTTGATGAACGCCCACATGCCGTTCATTCCCTACCGTGACCGTCCGATCAGTATGGATGAAGGGTCACGGGAGGTCCGGATTCCACACGAAACTGGGGTGTCGCTGACGACACGGGACCACGAGCGCGACCACCGGCGCGTGACGATGGCTGATCTGATGACACAATGCAACTACCTCAACCCGGATATCGAGGTTATCGCCGAGATCAACACGCCAGCGTCGTTCGAGACGTTCGCAGAGGCGCTCAACACCGGCCACGGCGTCATCGGGACGACACACGCCGACGACATCGAGACGCTCGTCAACCGCAGCATCGAGAAGGGAGTCCCGACCTATCTGTTGGAAGAGATCGATCTGGTCGTGTTTCCGCGGCATATCGACGGTGACCGCTACGTCGGCGAGGTGGTCGAGTTCGTCGACGAGCCACAGAGCGGCGACCGGGCCGGCACGATCCGGAAGGACGGCACCGTCCTCCACTACAACACGGTCTGCTGGCGACAGTCCGACGGGAGCTACGCCGTCGGCTACGACCACCCGTCGCTCGGCGACGAGGACCGCCAGGTCCGGACCGAGGTGTTCGAACGACTCGGGCGGCTCAGAGACGAACCGATCGAAGCCGTCGAAGATCGGTTCCACCGCCGCCATCGGTACGTCAAGTATCTGGTTCGGGAAGACTGTCGGGACTTCGACGACCTGTTCGGCGTCCTGGCGGATCTCCAGACCAACGAGGCAGCGACCGTCGAGCGACTGCGCCGACAGGCAGAGGCGGACGGCGCTGGACCCGAAACAGGGGTGAGCGATGACGACTGATGGGACGCTCGGACTGCTCGACCGAGGGTTGTATGCCCTGTTCGGGCATCACGCGGACGATACTCGCCACGTCCGTACGCGAGAGCGGTATCGAGAAGCGAACCCGGATGTCGACTTCGGTCTGTACGTGGCACGGTTGTACGCACTCTCCTGGATAGTCTGTCTGGCGAGTGGGGCGGTGGCCGCATCGGCTGTCGCACTGCTCCCGCCGGCAACCGTCGACGCGGTCACGACGGTCGGGAGCAACAGCCTCCCGGTACTCGATCGTGTACAACTGCCCGCAGTCCCGCGTGGAGTCGCTGCCGCCGGTGTCGGTCTCGTCGTCGGGACCCTCACACGCTGGGTCGTCTTCAGGCTTGGCGGTCGATACCTCGCCTGGGTCGCCACGGCACGGCGGGCCGACATCGAGTCGACACTTCCGGGAGCGGTCCGGTACCTCCGCGTCCTCGCTGCGGGGGCACAGGATCAGCGAGCGATGTTGCGAGCGGTCGCCCAACAGGACGCGTACGGCGAGACCGCCGTCGCGTTCCGACGCGCGCTCAACCGGGCCGCGCTGACCGGAAGCCTCGACGAGGGGTTAGAGCGGGTGGCGAGCGAAACCCCGTCTCGGGACCTCCTTGCGCCGTTCCTGCTGAAGTTCCGGGAGCATGCAAACCAGAGCGCCGAAGCGCTGGAGGGGTATCTGGAGATGGAAGGACGGCTCCTTTCACACCAACAGAGTCGGCGCCACGAGCGGGCGACGGGGTATCTCGAACTGCTCGCGGAACTGTTCGTCGTCTTGCTGATCCTCCCCGCACTCGTCGTCCTCATCGTGACGGTGATGAGCGTCCTCGCGCCGGGGCTGTCGAGATCTGTTTCGACCCCGGTGGGGTCGGTCTCGACACAGACCGTCGTCGTCGCAGGCAGTGCCGTCTTCGTCCTCGCAGCCGGCGCACTCTCGGCCGCGGTCGTCGTCACGCTCCGGCCACACAACGCGGGAGCACCGTCGTACAGCCGTCCGGGGGATCTCGTCTCGGTCCTGGCGACGGCGCCGTCGAACCCGGCAAGTGCGACGGCCGTCTGTGTCCCGATCGGCGGACCGATCGCAGCCGGGTTGTGGGCGGTGGGGTACGGGCCGTTGAACGTCGCCATACTCACGTACGCGGCCGTCGGTCTCCCGATCGGAGTGGTCTCGATCCGCCGTGCGAGACTAGACGACGCCAAAGACCGAGAGATACAGGACTTCGTCCACGCAGTCGCGGGACACGTGGCACTGGGGCGGCCGTTCCCGGACGCAGTCAGACGTGTCGCACAGGACATCCAACTCGGTGCGCTCGCCGACGACGTCAGGGCGCTTGCCTTCACGCTGGAGTTGGGCGACAGCCCCGCCGACGCCTCGGCGGACCGCCGTGCCGCGGCGCTCGATCAGTTCGTCGACCGAGTCGGGACGCCGCTGGCCGAGCAGACGGTCGGGCTCGTCGTCGGTGCCCTCGACGCCGGCAGCGACGCCGAGGAGATATTCGAGACGCTCCAGACGGAGATCGGGAAACTCTATCATCAGCGGAAAGCGCTCCGGTCGGCGTTGCTCGTCTACGTCGCCGTCGGCTGGACGACCGCGCTCCTGGTCGTCTGTATCACCGTGGCCGTAAACGTCTACGTCCTCGACCGGTTCGCACAGCTGTCGGCGGTCACCGGCGGACAGAGCATCGCGTTGAATCCGAGAGCGATCGATCCCGCCAGTGCTCGTCGCCGGTTCTATCTCGTCACGCAGGCCACGATGGTCTCCTGTGGCTGGTTCGCTGGAACCGCCAGTCGGGGTGTCTACGAGGCGTTGCTCCACTCCAGTCTGCTGGTCGTATTGGGCTACGTCGTCTACGCCGGGGTGGGACTGCTGTGAAGCGAGCACAGTCACACGTCGTCGGAGTCGTCCTCCTGTTGGGGTTGACCCTCGTCGCACTCGGCGGCCTCACCGCGACAGTCGGCAGCATCGTCGACGGACAGACGGCCACGGCCGACGCGACGCGGGTCGCGGATGCGTTTCAAAACGGGCTAGAGCCCAGTGAACAGACCGGTCAGGGGACAACACAGCTCCGATTCACCGACGGACACGTCGGGAGCGCCAAGCGGGAACTACGCGTGCTAAACGCCAGCGGTGTCGTCCGTGTCGTCCCGATAGACGCGCTCGTCTACACCACGTCCGGCGCCCGAACGGCGTTCGTCGGCGGCGCCGTGGTTCGGGGTCGGCCCGACGAGGCGTGGCTCGTTCGCGAGCCGTCGCTGACCGTCACACGGACGAACGACACGGTAGTCGTCGGGGCACCACGGCTCAACGCCAGCGGCGGTGCGATCGCCGGCGATACCGTGACCGCACGGCTCCGGACGAACGTCAGCCACACGCGTGAGCGGTTCCCAAGAGGTGACTATCGGATCGCGATCGAGACAGCGACGCCCGAGGCGTTCAGACGCTACTTCCGCCGGCTGGGATTGTCGACCCGGACCCGCGATATCGACGGTGACGGGACGCCGAGCGTCGTCGCCGGTGTCGGCGGACGAGAGACCGTCTATCTCGTCGTCCACGACATGCGAACGGAGGTAGCACATGGATAATCGTGGACTCAGTACGGTCGTCGAGAAGCTGCTGGGGCTCGGTATCGTCGTCCTCTACATCGGGCTCCTGACGACGACGTTGTACGGCGGCGTGGTGCCGGAGTATCAGTCCGCAGTGGGGAGTGAACTCGGAGAGCGGACGCTAGTGCAGTCGGCAGCACGGGTCGAAGCGGCGGTGCCACCGCGAGCACGGACCGTGGCCGCCAGCGTCCGGGTCGATCTGCCGGCGACCATCGACGGGACTGCCTACACGATCCGGACGGACGGTGACTCGCTCGTCCTCGACCATCCGGACCCGTCGATCGACGGGCGTGTCCAGCCGGTCCTTCCGAGCCGGGTCGACAGCCTCGACGGAGCCTGGGAGAGCGGAGAGCAGACGACCGTCAGGGTAGCCGGCGGGCGAGGAAACGTGACGGTGACACTGGAGGGGGATTCATGAGGGTAGCACTGGACAGGCCCGCGGCGGAACGCGCACAGACCGCTCTCCCGTCGCTTGCCGTCGCCTTGGTGTTGTTGACTGTCGTAACCGGACTGGCACTGGCAGTCGCGGACGGAACGCTGGCCAGACACGATCGAACGGCCGACGAACGGCGACTGGCCGTGACGACTGCCGATCGGCTCGTGTCTCCGGCGGGACCGCTGGCGGCACGCGCTAACGTCCTCAACGCGACAAGAGTCAGCACATTCGATCGGGAACAACTCGTCCGAACGGTTCCGCCCGCGCGGAATACCACCGTCGCAGTCTCGCTGAACGGATCACGGCTGGCATCGACCGGAACGACAAGCGGGGGAACGACGGTTCGACGGATCGTCCTCGTCGAGCGTCGTGAGACACGGACAGTCACCCCGAACGTAACCGGGAGCGGTTCGGTGACGTTGCCCCGCCGGACCGACAGCGCGACGATCACGGTTTCGACACCGCCCGGGACGGAACTGTGGACGGTCAGAGCCGACGAGCGGGTCGTCCTGCACAACCGGAGCGGGCTAAACGGGACCTTCACCGTGTCGCTGGTCCCCTACGAAACGACGGAACTGCGTTTCGAGGGAGCCGGAGTGGTCCCAGCAGGCTCGGTGACTGTAAAGTACGCACCGCCCCGGACGACGAAGGCGACGCTGGTGGTGACCGTCGATGCGTAGGGGACAGCTGCCGCTGTCGGTACTCGAAGTGGCTATCGGCGTCGTGGTGATCCTGAGTGTCACGCTCGGCTTTGCGCTTGGACCACCGGCGGCGGATACCCGCGGAGCACAACTAGAAGCGTACGCTACCGACGTGGCGACGGTACTGGCAAACGAACAGCCACGCCACGGTGGTTCGACACGGCTCCGGGAAGTCGTCGCGAGCGAGGCAGCGTTCGATCGGGAACGCGGAGCGCTCGAACGACGCGTCGAACGGATTCTCCCCGGAAACGTTCTATTCCGGATCGAAACACCACATGGGGCCGTCGGCCTCGCCCAACCACGACAGACGGTGACAGGGACAGCTGTCGTCCCGACTGGCGCCGGACAGGTCAGAGTCGAGGTGTGGTACGCGTGAGCGAACGCGGACAGCTCGTCCTCGTCGCCGCGGTACTGGTCGCGATCGCGATCGCGCTACTGGTGCTTGCGGCGTTACAACTCGGCTATCACGGGGACGTCCATGCGACAGCTGACGACGACGATCCGACCGCCGCGACACTACGCGTCCTCGAACGGTCGGTGCCAGCAGCCAGTCGAGGTATTCCACGGGACTACAGCTGGTCCCGCCGCAGTGCCGCAGTCAGTGCCGTCCGCGGGACCCTCACACCGACGCTCGATCGGCTCCGGACAGCAGGTATCCGGGAGGGGGTAATTCGGAACGTGAGCTACAACGAGACGGCCGCGACAGCCTGGCAGCGTTCGAACTGTCCCAGCGGTCCAAACCGTGCGTTCGGCCCCTGTCGGACCAACCGGGGCGTCGCTGTCCAGGAGCGCGCCGGACGAACCCACGTGCTGGCGGTCGGGTTCGACGTGACAGTCACCACACAGCGGGGTCGGACCGCTGTCACCGTCGTCGTCCCGGTGGCCAGCTGAGGACGCGACTGGACACGACCGAGTCATTCTTTATCGTACGGCCGTATGCCGTAGTAATGACAGGGGATGCAGTTCACCGGGACATCCAATTTCTGACCGGCTCACCCGCACGGTTTGCTGTGGTCTCCGCGCTGGCCGAGTCGCCGGCGCGTCCCTGTGAACTGTGTGAACGGATCGACGCGACGCGGACGACGATCCAACGGATCTTAGCTGGCTGTAGCGACCGGCAGTGGGTCCGGAAAGTCGACGGGGACTATCGGCTGACGCTAACCGGTCGACGGATGTACGAACGGTACGCCGCACTGGTGAGCGAGGCCGAGCGAGCCAGGGAGTTCGGCCCGCTTGCGCAGTATCTCGGACCGATCGGCGACGAACTCCCGGATATCGTCTTCGACGCCGGAACGATAACCGTCAGCAGCGAACAGACGCCGCTGGCACCCGTCAACCGACTCACCGACTGGTTTGCCGACGCCGAAGGGCCGGTCAAGACGATCTCCCCGATCGTGGCAGCGACGTTCAACGAGGCCGCTGCGACGCTGTTGGAACGAGGGGTCCGGATCGAATCGATCATCGACGACGGCGTCTTGGAGCGTTCCGAACGGGAGTTCCACGAGGAACTGGAACGGGGGATTGACCACGAATCGATCGAGTTCTACGTCCACGAATCGTCGCTCGACTTCGGGCTCGTCGTCGACGACCGCGGGTGCTGTCTGGGCGCCTACGACGACCGGAACAACCTCCGTGTGACGTTGGTCGTCGAGGACCCGGTCGCACGGGAGTGGGCGATCGACCAGTTCGAACAGTACCGCGAGGCTGCGACGCCGCTCGGGACCGTGTTGTCGGCACCGGAGTGAAAACGGATGGCGGCGACCAGCGGATGAAGGAGGGGCCGAAGCGTCAGATGGGGCACCCGTGGACGCCGTAGCGGAAGGGCATCTGTTACTGAAGCCGATACCGACCTATACCTACGCACTGCACTGTGTTACGGACCCGAATACATGTACAGCGCTTGTAACACCAACTTCCGAACCACGGGTACGGCCCGACGTTCACCGGACAGGGACTGTCGGGTCGTGCCGGTTCAATCTATAAGTAACATCGGGTCGTCGGTGTGGATATGTCACCACCCGGACGGGAAATCCAGTACACTGAATCGGATGTCATCGAGGTGTTCAAGCAGCGTGAGGATTACGCTGAGCCACTGACTGCGTCGGAGATCGCCGACCGATTGGGTTGTTCTCGCCGGACGGCACTGAACAAGTTACACGCACTCGAAGACGAGACTGACATCACGAGCAAGAAAGTCGGCGGGCGCTCGCGTGTCTGGTGGATTCCGGTTCGGACCGACTAGAGGTCCCACTCCTCGGCACGCTCCTGTGCCTCCGTGCGAGCCTGTTCGCGGATCGCTTCGATCTTCGCTTCGTTCTCCAGGAAGGCCTCGACCGCTCCCTGTGTCGACTCCTCGGTCGAGTCGGCTGTCTCGTCCGTCGAAGCGCGTGGCTGATCCGTCGGTGCGGCCCGTCGTGTGCTCCGTGCCAGGGCCGGGTCCCCGGCGAGTCGCTCCGCGGCCATCCCGGGCGGAATCACGTCGTCCCCGGAGTCGGACAGTGCCGACGACTCGGTCGCGTACATCGTGACGTGGTACGGCCCGGGAACAGCGAGGTCCGCGAGCGCCGGCGGGCCGCCCCGCTCGGTACCGGTGTGGTAGGCTCGTGTCGGGACGCCGTCTTCGAACGTGACGATACCCCGTCCGTCGGCGTCGAGCAGGAGCGCGTCCTGGGATTCAAAGACCGTGTAGCCGGTAAAGCCCCGGTCGAGCGCCTCGGCGAGTGTGTCGCGCGGGTCAGCGACGACGCGTGACTTCTCCAAGCGACCGCGCGGCAGGTTCATGGCGGTTCGGGGATGACGGCGCTGCGGACCCGATCGGCCACAGTCTCCGAGGGAACCGGTTGTACGGAGAGTACGTCTGCAGCACGGCGAAACGCGCCGGCGGCGTCACACTCCGGTGCGTGAGCAAGTAGCGGCCGGCCGGCACGGCGGGCCTCGCGGGCCTGCTCGCTCTCGGGCACTGTCGCCAGGGTCGGTCCGTCGAAATACCGCTCGGTCTTCTCGGCGATCCCCTCGATGTCCTCGTCGGGCCGGACCTTGTTGAACAGGACACCGGCGACACCGGTCCCGTAGGAACTCGCGTACTCCTGGACTTTCAGGCCGTCCGAGATGGCGGGAATGGTCGGTTGGAGGACGACGACGATCCGATCGGCCATCACGATCGGGAGGACCGCAGCGCGACTATCCAATGCCGGTGGGGAGTCCAACAACAAGACATCGGTGTCGGTCGCAAGCGTCGCGACGGCCTCACGGAGTCGTTTCGGATCGGCGTCACGGAATCCGTCGAGGCTCGTTCCGCAGGGAACGACCGTCATCCCGAAGCGGTCGTAGGTCGCTTCACCGATCGGGCGGTCGCCGGCGAGGACGTCGTGGAGCGTCGTCTCCGCGTCCGAGAGGCCCGCGTGAAACAGGAGGTTCGCCATCCCGGTGTCGGCGTCGACGACGGTCACGTCGTACCGGTCGGCCAGTGCCATCCCCAGGGCGACCGTGCTGGTGGTCTTCCCGGTACCACCCTTCCCGCTGGCGACGGCGAAGACTTCGACCATGGCGGTTCTGGGTTCGCGCTCGCACAAAAAACTTCGCAGACTTTTCGGCTGAAAAAACTCAGTCGACACCCAACGGCCCGAGGTCGACGTGGTCGACGACGAGCGCAGCCGCCCGGTCGTAGGCGTCGTCCTGTTCGGGGTCAGGCTCCAGCCGATACTCCGTTCCGGCCGTTTCGATCGTATTTTTCACGAAGGCAACTCTCGGTTCGTCGTTGGCGAAGATGTTGTGGAGGTAGGTTCCGAGGACCGTATCCGTCGCTGCCCCGGTCGAGTCGAACGGCCGGGAGACGTCAGCGGTCGGCGTCGTCTGACCCATGTGAATCTCGTATCCTTCGACGACGCCGGTCGCACCGGCCAGGGGACCGACCCCGTCGAGACGGCGGGTGACACGTTCGACGGTCTTCTCGGGCGAGAAGGTCGTCTCGACGGGGAGCAACCCCAGTCCTTCGACTGTCTCACTGTCTCCGGTCCCCTCGATGTCGGCGTTGTGGATGCGGTCGCCGAGCATCTGGTAGCCGCCACAGAGCCCGACAATGGGGCCGTCGAACGCCGAGAGCACCGTGTCGAAGCCGGCCTCCCGGAGTGCGAGCAGGTCGTCGACCGTGTTCTTGCTCCCGGGAAGCACCACCGCGTCGGCGTCGCTCAGCGAGGCCGAGAGCGGGAGGTAGGCGACACGGACTCCCGGTGTCGCGGCGAGTGGCTGGAGATCGGTGAAGTTCGAGATGTGGGGCAACCGTGGGACGGCGACCGTGACCGCGTCCGCGTCGGCGACGCCGTCGTCGGTTCCCTCAATCGCCTGCTGCCCGACCGGCGGGAGTGCGACGCTGTCTTCCTCCGGCAGTCCGGGGTCGTCGTGGGGGAGCACGCCCAGGACCGGGACGCCAGTTCGGTCCTCGAAGGCGTCGAGTCCGGGCGCGAGCAGCGATCGGTCGCCTCGGAACTTCGTGATCACCGCGCCGACGACTCGGTCCCTGATATCCGTCGGCAGCAACTCCAGTGTCCCGACGAGCGAGGCGAAGACGCCCCCGCGCTCGATGTCGGCCACGAGGACGACGTCGGCGTCGGCAAAGCGGGCCGTCTCGACGTTCGCCAGGTCCCGGTCGTGGAGGTTGATCTCGGCGATCGATCCCGCCCCCTCGGCGACGATCACGTCGTGGTCGGCGGCGAGTCGGCGGTGGGACGCGCGGGCGGCCCGGAGCGCGTCGTCCCAGTAGCGGTCGTAGTACTGCCCCGCCGGAACGTCCGCGACGGCGTCGCCGTCGACGACGAGTTGGGACTCCCCGTCCCCCCGCGGTTTCAACAGGACGGGGTTGTGGTCCGTCTGCGGGGGGACGCGGGCCGCCCGGGCCTGGACGTACTGGGAGACGCCGATCTCGCCACCGGGTGTCGCGCGGGCGTTCGTGCTCATGTTCTGGGCCTTGTACGGCGCGACCGAGCGGTCACGGTCGGCCAGCACGCGGCAGAGCCCCGCCGCTACCGTGCTCTTTCCCACGTGGGAGGCAGTCCCGGCGACCAGTATCGTCCGCGCGTCAGGCATCTGGTCGACGTTGCGCGCGCGACGGACAAGAGTGGTTCGGCGGCGAGTCAGTACTCCGTTCCCTTGCGCGCGGAGTGACCGGCGTCGAGGGGGTGTTTCACCTTGCTGACCTCGCTGACGAGGTCGGCGTGGTCCAGAAGGTACTCTGGCCGGTCGTGTCCCCCGGTGAGGACGAGTTCGAGCGAGTCGGGTTTGGCCTCGATCAGCGCGAGGACGTCCTCGGGGTCGATCAGACCGCGGTTGGCCGCGTACAGTACCTCGTCGAGGACGAGCATGTCGACGCCCGCGTCGGCCGGCCCGTCGGCGGGGAACGGTTCGTCCGCGGGTGCCTCGGCCGTCGCGTCGACGACCTCACGAGCGCGGTCGAGGGCGCCTTTCGCGCGTGCGGCGTGTTCGTCGTCGTCGCTGCCGTCGAGGAAGCCGTGCCAGCCGTAGTGGCCCGCGTTCTCGTATGAAAAGCCCGGCAGGGCCGCGATGGCGTTGTACTCGCCCCGCACGTCCTCGACCGTCCCGGTCCCGCCTTTCATGAACTGGAGGAGGTGGACCCGGTAGCCGTGGCCGACCGCCCGGGTCGCCATCCCCAGCGCGGCGGTTGTCTTTCCCTTTCCGTCGCCCCACCAGACCTGGACGAGGCCGAACTCGTCGGGGCTTGCCGGTTCGATCGGTTCCGCCGTCGGGCCGGCGTCGTTGTCGTCCATACCGGGAGGTTACGGGCGGTCGACATCTGTCTGGCGGTCGGTGACGACGCCGTGGTCGGTGTCGGCCGGGACGGGCGGGCCGTCGTCGTAGTGGCTATCGAGGCTCGCAGCGACGGCGTCCCGAACGCAGGCCCGCGTCGCGGCGCCGACCGCGGTCGCGCTCCCCGCGAACGCGGCCCGCTCGCAGTCAGGTGCCGAGCCCACGAGGACGGCGTCGGAAGTTGTCCCCGGGACGCCGGCGAGCGCCTGGAGCGTCGCGGCCTTCGCCTCGACGGCGGTCGCCAGGAGCGTCGCCAGCGTGCCGTCGGCCAGTGACCGCTCGACGCCGACGAGGAGGTTGACCGTGCCGGGACGCCACGTCTCCGTGCCGGCGTCGGCCTCGTCGCCAGCCGGTCGGTCCGCGTGGACCGGGAGGGCCGCGGGGTTCGAGAGCCCCGCCGTCGCGACGACGGTCACCGGCCCGTCGCGGGCACGGCGGGCGTCGGCCATCCGGACGCCGGTCAACAGCGTCGGCCCGACCGGAAAGCCAGCGGCTCCGAGCCGTTCCGCCCGGTAGGCGTCGAGGTCGGTCCGGTCGAACGCCGTCGGGACCGTGACGTTGTAGGCGGCGTCGGTCCGTTCGTAGCCGCCGTCCCACGCCGTCGACAGCCAGCGGGTACCGGGCCGGCGGAGCTGGCAGACACCCTCCCGGACTGTCGTCTGGAACGTCACACCGCCAGTGCCTCCAGGAGCCTGTCGTTGTCTGCCGGCGTGCGGACCGCGACACGGACGTGACGGTCGAGCCCGCGGAAGGTGCGCGCGTCCCGGAGCGCGATGCCGGCCTCGCGGGCCTCGGTCAGGAGGTCGTCGACGTCAGTGTCGGACACCGACAACAGGAGAAACGGGGCGTCGGAGGGAGCGACACCGAACCGGGTCCGGAGGCGCTCGCGCATCCGTTCGCGTTCGCGGTCGACCCGCTCGCGCGTGCGGTCGACGAACGCTGTCTGTCCGTAACAGTGCGTGCCGACCGCGGCCGCGGCAGTGCTCATCGACCAGGCGCGCCGCGCCGTCACCAACCGTTCCAGGAGGTCGCCAGTCCCGACCGCGTACCCCATCCGGACGCCGGGGAGCCCGAACAGTTTCGTCAGCGAGCGGGCGACGACGACCCCATCGCGACCGGCAAGCGACGGCTCGTCCGTGAACCCAAGGAACGCCTCGTCGACCAGCAGCGTCGTCCCGGCGTCCCGACAGCGGTCGGCGAACGAACGGAGCGCGTCCGGGTCGGCGGCCTCGCCGGTCGGGTTGTTCGGGTTGCAGACGATCGCGAGGGCGTGTGCTTCGGGGTCCGCATCGAGTAGTTCGTCGTGGGCGACGAACGCGGGCTCGCCCCCCTGGAGGCGGACCTCGCGTGCGTACTCGCCGAAACTCGGGCGGGGGACGAGCACGGAGTCGCCGGCCCGAACGGTCGTCTGGATCGCCAGCCTGATCGCCTCCAGGCCGCCGGCGGTCGGGACGACCTGGCCGGGCTCGCAGTCGACGAACGCCGCGGCGGCCCCGCGGAACTCGGGATAGCCGTCGTCGGGGTAGCTCCGTGCGCGGTCAAGCGCGTCCTCGAAGACCGCGGTCACGCCCGGGGGAGTGTTTGGGTTCGTGTTGGCGCTGAAATCCAGCAGTTCCGGGTCGTCGCTGCTACCGTGTGGTACCCGGCCGTCGGCGTCGATGGCGCCGTCGGTCCCACCCTGCGCCCGTAGCGCCGCGACCGTATCGGGGTCCATGTCCCTCGGGACGGCCGGCACCGTGGAGAAGCTTTCGCGCCTACAGGCGCCGGCCCGCCACGCGGGCGTCGGCCAGCGTGTTGACGTTGATCGCCAGCCGGGGATCGTGGAACAGGACCGCGTCGTCGCCGTCGTCGCCGACGACGTTGACGCCGGTCGGTGCAACCTCACGGCCCTTCCGCCGGAACGTCGTGTCGTCGCTGACGCCCAACTCGCGTTTCAGCGCCGCCGGGACGAGCACCGTCAGCGATCCGGTGTCGTGGCGCGCGAGGACCTGATCGAGGACCGGCCCGTCCAGCAGCGGTAGGTCCGCGGCGACTGTCAGGACCGGCCGCGAGAGCCGATCGTCCGACAGCGCCGCCTCCAGATCCGGGACGTACCCCTCTCCCGGTGTCTCGATGGCCGGCGCGTCGACGTGGGCGCGTGTCTCCGGCGCGTTCGGGGAAGTCACGGCGTAGGCCGTCTCGACGGCGCTGTCACGGACCGCCGACAGGACGCGATCGACCATCGGAACGCCGTCGATCCGGAACAGGGGTTTCTCGGCGTCACTCGCCAGCCGGGTCCCGCGGCCGCCACACATCACCAGCGCGTCCACAACGGCACCTCCCCGAGAAGCGCCGTCGCCGCGACCCCGGCGTGGAGCGCAGCGGCTCGGGCGAGTTCGTTCGTCGCACCCAACACGTCGCCGCCGACACCGTCCAGGCGAGCGTGTGCCCACCGCCGGACGAGGGCGGCGACTGCGAGGCCGGCGAGGACAGCGACGGCGGTCGCCGGAACGACGAGGACGGCGAGGGGGGCGGTGACCGCCAGCGGGCCGGCCAGATCGGTGGGCTGTTTGTCGCCCACGACGGTCGCGCCGAACCCCTCGTGGCTCGGCCGGCCGAGACAGGCCACCGTCGCCATCGCGAGTTTCGCGCTCACCTCGGCGGCGACGACGAGGGCAACGGCGACGAGCGGCGCGAGCGCGGCCGTCGCGAGCGCCCCGAGCGCCAGGACAGCGAGGACGGTGCCCAGCGCGAGGACGGCACCGACCCCGACGGTCGTATCACGCATCACCTCGCGTCGCTCGCTGGCCTCCCCGTGGACGGCCGCGGCGTCGCCAAGGTCCGCGAGGCCGTCGGCGTGGTTGACGCCGACGACGAGGACGACCGCCACTAGGTAGCCCGCCGCCACGACCGGCGCGGGAGCGACATCGGTCGCCAGGAACGGGATAGCCACGAGTGCGCCGACGACGTAGCCCGCAAGCGGGAACGCCGTCGAGCTCGCCGCGAAGGCGTTCCAGGCGGCCTCGCTGTGTCCGACCGGGAGCTGCGAGAGGAATCCAAGCGCCCCGCGGAGGGCAGTCAGGACCACGCGATCACCCCGGCGACAACGTACGCCAGCACGCCCGCAGCGCCGACCCGGCGGATGCCGCGGCGTGCGCCGGCGACCGACGGGAGGTCGCAGTCGGCGTTGAGGACGTAGACGCCGGGCTTCTCCAGGCGACTGTCGAGTGCTGCCGCGGCGACCCCCATCGGCCACCCGGAGTTTGGCGACGGCACCCGATCGAGCCACCGGGAGGCGCGCCAGAGACACCCCCAGTCGAGGAAGGCTACCGCCAGCAACAGCGCGCTGGCCCGGGCCGGGAGCCACATCACCGCGTCGTCGAGCCGCGCCGCCGGCGTCCCGACCAGTTTCGATCGGTACCCGAGCATCGAGTCCATCGTGTTGACCGCCTTGACCCAGGCGGCAGCGCCGACGCCCGCCGGCAGCGGTGGGAGCCCGACCGCCGGCGCGAGGACGACGGCGAGGGCGAACGCACCAAGCGGCGCGACCAGCCCGTCGGCGAGGTTCTCGGCCGCGCTCTCGACGGCCGCGCTTCGCAGGAGGCCGGGCGAGAGGTCGGCCGCGTCCCGGCCGGCCAGCGCCAACAGTCCCTCCCGGGCAGCCGCGACATCCCGGTCGCTGTCCCGGGCGACGGCGTTCGCTGCCGACAGAAGTCGCCGGAGACTCGTCGTCAGGAACAGGACGGCACCGGCGACCCCGACGCCGAGAAGTGGTGTGACCGTGCCCGCCCCCACGACGAGCGTTCCGACGCCGGCGGCAGCAGCCAGCGGGAGCGCCGCCGCGGCGAGTGCGCCGACGGCGAGGGGTTGGTCCCACGGACGGTCGACGGCACCGACGAGCACGCCGAACCAGGCGACCGGGTGCCAGCGGGTAGGCGGCTCTCCGAGGCCACCCTCCAACGCGGCGGCGACGAGGACAGCCAACCCTGCGGCCGTGCTCACAGCGATCCCTCCCGACAGCGTCTCGCGACCGTCGCGAGCGGCGTCTCGTCGATCAGGACCGACCGCGCGCCGACCCGACCGGCACCGCCGTCGGTACGGGCGTCGTCACCGACGTGGACCAACGTCGCGAGGGGGACGCCCAGCGCGTCGGCCGTCGCTGCGAATATCTCACGGTGAGGTTTCCGCCAGCCGCAGTCGACGCTGGTGACGACGGCCTCGAAGGGGCCGAGCGACGCACGGTCGAGCGTCCGTTCGACGAGTCCCGGAACGCTACAGTTCGAGCAGACCGCGACCGGTCCCTGCTCCCGGGCAGCGGTAACCGCCGCCCCGGCGTCGGGACGCACGGTCACCGGCGTGTCGAAGGCGTCGAGTACTGCGTCCCGAGCGACCCGCGCAGAAACGTCGACACCGCGGCTCTCCAAGGCGAGGCGGACGTGTTCGGGCAGCGGTGCCTCCCGGCCGCGTTCGTACTCGCGGTGGGAGTTCCGGTAGGCGTCTTCCCAGTCGTCCGGGACCGCGACTCCACGGTCAGTCAGCGCGCTAGCGACGGCATCCCACGGCGTACTGGGTCGGTCGGCCGCGACCAGCGTCCCGAACAGGTCGAAGGAGAGTGCCACGTTCGCGTAGTTACTGCAATCGTACTTGAACTGTCCGGTGGGGCAGCGTCGGGAGCTCTCCCGAGGACGACGGGACACCGTCAGACAAATATCAGATTAAATTGATTACTAGGCCGAGTTTCTACCAGAAAAAGTATATTTCTATCCGCGTTTACAGTCAGATTTCGTATCTAAATCGCACTACTGCAGCCACTTGTTCTGGTCACTCACCATGGTAGCAGTCCGGAGTCCGAATCGGATATACGGGCGGAAAAGAGATACGTAAACCGACAGGAATCGTTACCAGCGGTGGTGGACAGCGTCGTACACGTGGTCCTCGTAGACGTCACGCACCGCCCCGCGGGTCTGGTTCGAGAGGGGTGCCATCTCGCTGACCGCCGCGTTGGCCTGGATGTGTTCCGGGGTCGTCGATCCCGGGATGACCGTCGACACCGCGTCGTGATCGAGGATCCAGCGCAGTGCCATCTGGGCCATAGTCATCCGTTCGGGGACGTGTCCCCGGAGCGCGTCGACGGCGTCGAACCCGTCCTCGACGGGCAGGCCGGCGAAGGTCTCCCCGCGGTCGAAGGCCTCCCCGTCAACGTTGAAGTTCCGGTGGTCGTTCTCGGGGAACTCCATGTCACGAGAGAGCGTTCCGGTCAGGAGCCCGGAGGCCAGCGGGACCCGTGCGATGACACCGACATCCCGCCTGGCGGCCTCCTCGAAGAACAGCTCCGCCGGGCGCTGGCGGAACATGTTGAAGATGATCTGGACAGTCTCGACCCCTGGGTACTCGATGGCTTTCAGGGCCTGCTCGACCTTCTCGACGCTGACCCCGTAGTGGGCGATCTTCCCCTCCTCGCGCAGGCGCTCCAGCGCCTCGAAGGTCTCGGGCTGGTAATACGCCTCCGTGGGCGGGCAATGCAACTGCACCAGTTCGAGCGTGTCGGTCCCCAGGTACTCCCGGGAGCGGTCGACGAACCCGGAGAGGTTCTCGTAGTTGTAGCGCTCGGCGGTGTGGGGGTCGAGTCGACGACCCGCCTTCGTCGCGACGGTGACCTCGTCTCGCACTCCCCGCTCGTCCAGTACTTCGGCGATGCGTTGCTCGCTGAAGCCGTCACCGTAGACGTCGGCGGTGTCGATGAAATCGATGCCGGCGTCGAGGGCGGCCCGGACCGCCTCGCGGCCCTCCTCGGCGTCCACGTCGCCCCAGTCGCCGCCGATGTTCCACGTCCCGAACCCGACATCCGTTACCTCGTAGTCTGTCGAACCGAGCAATCGGTGGTTCATACCCTGGGTTAGCCGTGGTTGCCACTAATGCCTTCCTCTGGAGTGGGACAAAAACGGGCGTGAGCCCGCTCGTGCGGGTCGCGGCGGACGTGCCATGTGGACGCCGACAGCTACTCGACCCACTTCGCCCGGCGGATGTCGTAACCGTCACAGGCCGGACAGGAGTGGTACTGGATCTCGAAGGCGCTCCGGCAGGACAGGCAGACGTAGGGCTGTCGGTCCGCTGTCCCCAGTCCGGAGACGACTTTCGCCTTGTCAAAGACACCCATCGACGACCACGTCAACGGTACACCCCACCAGGACATAAAAGCCGGAGATCGTTCAGGACGTTTTACGCGGTCCGCGTCGGCCGGTTCGTCCGTTCCGTGGGACCGAACCAACCGACAGAATCGGTCTCCCGCGACCATCGTGTCATCGATGGAGTGGGTATGCAAATCGTTTTCAGAACTCATCACAGTCCCATCGTATGGACGACTATGCGGAGATGTTCGGACAGGGTGGTCTGAACGACCAAGTCGACGCCGACGCGTTGATGTCCGACATCGGTCTCGACGAAGACGAGGTCGCCTGGCGAAAGGCGTTCATCGGGTTCGACGAGAACGATGTCGACCGATTGCGAGCGCTCCAAGACACGTTCGAGGAGCACGCAGAAGCGATCGGCGAGCAGTTCTACGAGAACCTCCTCGAACACGACCAGACCATCGAAGTCATCGAACGATCACCGAAAGCCGTCGACGCGCTCAAACAGACACAGGAAGCGTACTTCGCGACGCTCGCCGGGGGAGAGTACGGCCAGGAGTACTTCCGGAACCGCGCCCGGATCGGGAAGCTCCACGATATCCTCGAAATGCCGATGAAACACTACATCGGCCAGTACGGCGTCTACTACGACCTGATCCTACCACTGCTTGCCGATCGACTCGAATCCCGCATGCGCGACCGACTCGAAACCGAATGGCCCGACACAGCGGCCGACGGTAGCACGGCCACGGGATCGACAGACGACTCGACACCGCTCCCCGATTCGGCCGAGTCAGCTATCACCGAAGAGGTCAGCGCGTTCAAACGGGAACTCCTGTCGGTCCTGCGTATCATCAATCTCGACATGCAAGTGGTCGCGGATACGTATATCCACTCCTACAACGAGAAGGTCCGCGCAGAGGTCGCCCGCCGTGAACGGCTAGCAACGGAAGTCGAGGAGGACCTGGAGGGACCACTGGACGAACTACGTCGTTCCGCCGACGACGTTGCACAGAGTACCCAGCAGATATCCGCGCTGACCGACGAACAGGCCGAACACATCGATACCATCACCGAAGAGGTGTCCGGGATGAGCGCAACCATCGAGGAGGTCGCCGCGAGCGCCTCACAGGTCGAATCAAACAGCACGCGCGCTCGGAACCTCGCCGAAGAAGGCCAGACCGCTGCCGACGATGCAATGGAGGTAATGGATGATGTCGGTGAAGCCGTCGACGAGGTCGCGGACGACGTGGATGCACTCCAGAACCGCGTCAGCGAGATCGACGAAGTCGTCGACGTGATCAACGACATCGCCGAGCAGACGAACATCCTCGCGCTCAACGCCTCGATCGAAGCGGCGCGTGCCGGCGAGGCCGGCTCCGGGTTCGCCGTCGTCGCCGACGAGGTCAAGTCGCTGGCTGGCGACTCCCAGGCGCGTGCCAGCGAGATCGAAGCACTGGTCGCCGACATTCAGGCTGATACGACCGATACCGTCGAGAGCCTCGACACGACGACAGAGCAGATCGAACACGGGATCGAACGAGTCAGCGAAGCGATGGACTTACTCGACGATATCACCGACGCTGTCCGCGAGACGGCAAACGGCATCAAAGAAGTCTCGGCTGCGACAGACGACCAAGCCGCAAGTAGCGAGGAGATTGCGAGTATGCTCGACGAACTCGTCGAACAGACCGATACCGTCGTCGAAGAGGTCGAGCAAATCGCCGCTGCAACCGAACAACAGGCCGCGACGGTGGACGAAGTCTCACAAACGGCGAACCGACTGACTGAGTGAACCACCCGTTGTAACTGCTGGAAGGCTTCGCTCACGAGGACAGCGATAAGCCGATCGACAGTCGGCTACAGATCGGCTGGAAAAGGAGTCCGCCCTCCCCGATTTGAACGGAGGAAGACAGTCCTGCTCGCTACGCTGTGCGGGCTGTGACTTCCAGGCTCAAATCGTTTCAGCATCGACTTTTGACTGCTCACTGTCGTTCGCAACAAAAGTCCGCCCTCCCCGATTTGAACGGGGGACAAGTCGATCTACAGTCGACTGCTCTACCAGTCTGAGCTAAGGGCGGTTACATGAGAAGGCATCCGCCGTCCGGACTTAAGGGTTATTATTCGATAGGGGTACGGCCGGTCGTGACACGGGAAAGAGCACGAAAGAATATTACTAACGGTGGTCATACACGGTAGTACGGTGCTCGGTGACTGCCCATACTGTAACGGCCGGCTGACCAACGCGAAGAAGTCTGTCATGTGTGACCACTGTGGGGAAGGGTTCCACATCGAGTGTGCGCGCGATGTCGACAGCTTCGAGATCACTGTCGAGTCGCATCTTCTCAGATCAGATACCTACACGATCACCTGCCCGAACTGCGCGGAAGCGTGGGAAGTCGGGTTCGACCCCAGAGAGGACTAACAGCAGACAGCCGTCAGACAGCGCGGGAAGATTTAATTACTCGGGGATCATCGTGTCCGACGAGTCGGATGAGTAAGATCACGTTCCGCGCGGACGACGACCTCGTCGCGCAACTCGAGGAGTTCGACGCCTCCAAGAGCGAGGTCATGCGGGAAGCCCTCCGGGAGTACTTAGGCGAGGGTCAGTCCTCGACGGCCGACGGAGCGGTGTCTCACACGACGGGAGACATGGACAGCATCGACGAGTTCATCGCGGAACGTGTCGATGCGATCATCACCGACAGACTCGACGATACGTTTCCTCGTCAGCGCGCGCAAGACGTGAACGTAAACATCACGTTAGAACAGGATTCAGGGGCTGTCTCACCTGATTCCGAGTCCGAACACGAGGAGAACGAACGCGTGTCACACGACGCGTCGACGGGCGTGTCACACGACTCCGATTCGCGTAAGACGGACCCGAAAGACGACGAAAACACGGAGCCAGACGTGGCACGCGACTGCGCGCAATGTGGCGAAACAGTGTCTTCGTCCCACGTTTACTGCCCGAACTGTGGTGAGAAGGCATCCCGCCGTGTGTTCTGTGAGTGCGGTGACGAACTCCGATCGGACTGGGGATTCTGTCCGAGTTGCGGTCGTCGGACGCCGGCTGCGGATGTCCTCGACAACCCGTAAACGCCATTTAGTCCATTCTTAGCCCCGTTTACGGCAGAAGCAGACTATTGTCATACACTCGGGGAAAGTTTTAATACATAACGGTCTGTGGTACAGGTTGCGTAAGACGGCTTGTCTTACGCGGCGACCCTCGGGCGGCATGAACGCCGCAGTCCGGCGGTTTCGCCGTGTAAACAGTCGGCCCGGGCCGCAAACGCTCTCGGGCCGAGTCGTCTTACCCAAAGGGGAAAATACGAATATGGAGCGTGTGACACTACGGATTCCGAAACAGCAGATCGAAGAGGTCGAACAGATGGTCGCAACGGGGGAATACCCCAACCGGAGCGAAGCGATCCGGGCCGCTGTTCGAGAAATGCTCGCCGAGCAGGAGAACTCCGAGCGGAACGGTAACCGCAAACGGAGCTGGGCGAGGGCATAACGATGCAGGACATCGTCAACGAGGCCCTCGAACGCGACGAGCAGGAACAGAAACAGTTGTCCGACGAGGACGTCGACGGGTTCGGTGACCCCCGTATCGTCATCGTCGGCTGCGGTGGCGCCGGGAACAACACGGTCAACCGGCTGTACAACATCGGCGTCGACGGTGCCGATACCGTGGCGATCAACACGGACAAACAGCACCTCAAAATGATCGAGGCCGACACGAAGATCCTCGTCGGCAAGTCCCTGACCAACGGGCTCGGTGCCGGTGGCGACCCCTCGATGGGCGAGCGCGCGACCGAGATGGCCCAGGGCACGATCAAGGAAGTACTGGGCGACGCCGACCTGGTCTTTGTCACCGCCGGCATGGGTGGCGGGACCGGGACCGGTGCCGCCCCCGTCGTCTCGAAGATCGCCAAAGAGCAGGGCGCGATCGTCGTCGGCATGGTGTCGACGCCGTTCAACGTCGAGCGTGCCCGGACGGTCAAAGCCGAGGAAGGACTGGAGAAGCTTCGCCAGGAAGCCGACTCGATCATCGTCCTCGACAACAACCGACTGCTCGACTACGTCCCGAACCTGCCGATCGGCAAGGCGTTCTCGGTGATGGACCAGATCATCGCCGAGACGGTCAAGGGGATCTCCGAGACGATCACCCAACCGAGCCTGATCAACCTGGACTACGCCGACATGACCTCGATCATGAACAAGGGTGGCGTCGCCGTGATGCTGGTCGGGGAAACCCAGGACAAGAACAAGACCGAGGAGGTCGTCAAGGACGCGATGAACCACCCCCTGCTGGACGTGGACTACCGCGGCGCAAGCGGCGGTCTGGTCCACATCACGGGCGGTCCCGACCTCACGCTGAAGGAGGCCGAGGGCATCGCCCAGAACATCACCGAGCGCCTGGAGGCCGACGCGAACGTCATCTGGGGCGCCCGCATCCAGGAAGAGTACAAGGGCAAGGTCCGCGTCATGGCGATCATGACCGGCGTCCAGTCCGCACAGGTGCTGGGTCCGACGACCCAGAAGCAGGCCAACAAGTCCCGCGAGGCCATCCAGGAGGTCGGCGACGACACCTCCTTCGACGCGAGCGATAACGTCGATGCCAGCAGTGCGGGCACCGGCGGACACAGTGGCGGCCAGAGCGGCGGTCACTCCGCAGGCTACGGCGAGACCGATGGCGGTCGCAGCGAGGTCGAGACCAACAACGGACTCGACGTCATCCGGACCAACGAGTAACCCCGTCGACTTCCGACCCCCACCTTCTCCGTTTTTTCGACCGCTAAGCGGCCGCACTCTCAAGCGACGCCCGTCCCGGCGTAGCCGTCGATCCTGTCGCCGTCGGCGTCGGTCAGGAACTCGACGTCGATGGTGCCGCTGCCGATGTCGTCGAGGTACTTCACGTCGCCGCTGCTCGCCCCGATGTAGACCAGTTCCGGATTCCCGTCGCCGTCGACATCGGCAGCAGTCGCAGTCGCTTGCTTCGCCGAGGGGGCCGATCCGCCGCTCACGTCGCTGCTGTCGATCTCGTCGCCGCTCGTGTCGTCGGTGAGGACGACATCGTTCCCGCCGTCGACGCTGACGACTCGGGGCGTTCCGTCGCCGTCGAAGTCGGCCATCGTCCCGGCACCGATGCCGGTACTGGAACCGAGGCTCGTCGACATGGAGTCGACGCTCCCACCGGGTTCGAGATGCTGGAGCGTCTGGCTCGCGTCGGCGAAGACGAGTTCGTCGGTGCCGTCGCCGTCGATATCTCCGGGGCCGACGACCGCGTTCGCGCCGTCACCCGGTGCCGCGACGACCGTCGCGCCGCCACCGGGCGTCGCCCGATAGATGGCCGTCGGACTCGTGTCGTTGACGAAGAAGACCGACGGCGGGCTCCCGTTCCAGGAGCCAGTGGCCAGGCGCGTCTTGTCCTCGGTGATGTCGGGGACGTCAGCACTGGTCACGACAGTAGTCACCTCGCCCGTCGCGTCGACGAGGTTGACCGCGCCGCTGCTGTTGACGTAGGGGATACCGGGCGCGCCGTCGCCGGTGACGTCGGCGTTTGGTGGGCCGATAGCTTCGATGTCGCTAGCGTTCGGGACCACGCTGACGGTGCCGCCGTCGCCGGAGATCGTGGTGATCCCAGTCGCGTTCCCCGTGAAGACGGTTCCACCGGGGAACCGACCGGACGCGATGATCTCGTCGATATTGAACCGCGCGAGGATGTACGAAGAGGGTTCGCCCTCGGATTCGGTCCAGACGATCCGGAGGCTCTTGTCCTGGGGGAAGACGACGACCGACTGGCCGGCCGCCAGCGTCCGACCGTGGAGGACGTCCGGGTCGGCGACGCCACGGAGCGTGACCCGGTCACCGTCGATCTCCGGCCCGGCCTCGTGGACGAGTTCGTAGGTGCCGTCGGTCCGTTCGAGGTCGAAGGCCGTCTCCGGAGCGGGCGTCTGTTCCTCGGTCAACTGGAAGACGAACACCGACGAGAGCCCAACCAGCAGGGCCACGATACCGAGCAGGAGAACGCCGCCGACGACCGGCGAGACGCCACGCTCACCGTTGGAAGACGGCCCGGAGACCATCGTAACAGCGATACGATAGTACTCGGACGCTCATATTAGCTGCGGGACAGTATCGGAGTTGACAACGGAGCGGCTCAGACGGCTTCCAGCGCGTCGAGCAAGTTGCACTTCCGACAGCGGTCGCGAGCGGTCGGCGCGCCGCAGTTCTCGCACTCGCCGAAATCGGTCTCGGCGTCGTCGCCGCCGTAGGTCTGTGCCGCCAGCGCCGCCAGTTTCTCGTAGCCAGCCATGATCGAGTGGCGGGTTCCCGGGTGGTTCTGTTCGAGACCGAGCATGAGTTCCTGTATCTCGCCGCGGTAGGCCTCCTCGGCGTGGGGACACTCCGTGATGTGAGCCGGCAGGTCCCGGAAGCGGGCGTACAGCGCGACCTCCTTCTCCGGGATGTCACGCAGTGGCTTTGCCCGCGGAACGTGGTGGTCTTGCTCCTCACGCGGGCGGTCAGTCGGCCCGTCGCCGTCGCCCTCGAAAGGACCCAGCGAGGCGTCGAAGTGTTTCGCCATCTGGGAGACATCACCCTCCAGGAAGTTCATCAGCGCCGTCTCGGCCTCGTCGTCCAGATTGTGGCCGGTCAGCAGTTTGTCCGCACCCAGTTCCTCGGCGTACCGCGAGAGGGCGTCCCGGCGGAACACTCCGCAGTACGCGCAGGCAGCCATCCCCTCAGGATCGTCCTCGACGACCTCGTCCATCCGAACGTCGTACTCGGACTCGTAGGAGACGACCTCGTGGTGGATGTCGAGGTCCTCGGTCAGTTCCCGGCAGGCGTCTAAGCTCTCGTCGCGGTACCCTTCGATCCCCTCGTGGATCGAGAGCGCGACGAGTTCGATCCGGGGGTCCTGCTCGAAGATATCGGTCAGAATCTCGGTGAGGACGACGCTGTCTTTCCCGCCCGAGAGCCCGATGACCCACGTCTCGGGGTCCTCGGGCGTGGCGTCGTCGGGGACGAGCCCGTCGTCGCGGATACGGCGCCGGACCCGTTTCTCGACGGCGCGACAGAGGTGGTCCCCACAGAGATGCAGCCCCGAGTAGGCCGCGTGCAGCACCGCGTCGTCACCGCACTTGTCACACTCCATTACCCGTGATTTCGTGTGGGCAGAGGTGAGGGTTTCGTCTCGTATCGGACCCTCAGCGAGTTGTTTCCGGAGGAGGAGCGAACATCGTCCACGCCAGTACCGGCGAGGGCAAACGCGCCTACGTCAGAGCGCGTCGGGACCGCGTTCCAGCGCGTCCAAGACGGTGTCGACGTGGCGCTCGCGGCTCGACGAGGAGAACAGTTCGTGCCCGCCCTGGTACAGTCGGATTCGATCGGCGTGGAGCCGACGGCCGATCGCCCGCGGGTCGACGACCCGGTCGGTGAGCGTACAGAAGGCGACGGCGTCATCCCGCCCTGGTGGGAGGCGTGCCTGTGCCCGCCGGGTCGTCCGCAGGAAGGCCGGCGAGGCGGCGTCGGGACCATCGGCCAGTTGCGCGTCGGTCGCCAGGTCGCCGATGGCCTCACCGTCTAGGTTCCCCGTCGGGACGATCGGTTTCGAGACCGGGAGGCTCGTCACGAGATCGAGGACCGGATCGGGAAGCGGGAGGTCGCTGCCCCACCACGGGCTCAGATAGACGCGGTTTGTCACGCCCGGAACGTCGAGGAAGGCACTGGTGAGCCCGCCAGCGCTGTGGGCGAGGATCGGAAACGAATCGAGCTCGGCCGCGTATTCCCGGACTGGATCGACCCACTCCCGCCGGAGGTCGGTGATGTGGGTCGGGAGTTCGACGACGTGGGTCCGGTACTCCTGGGCGACCTGATCGACGAGCCACTGGACGTTCTCGTGACGACAGCGGTTCCCCCAGCCCAACACGAGCAGGCAGTCTCGGTCGGCACCGTCGTCGTAGACCCGGATCTGCATGTCCGACGCTGCGGCGCCGGCGGGCAAAAAACCGGGTACCGGGTTTTCGGGACTGATAGCTGCGCCACTGGGTTTATTTTGTCGTCGCCCCCTCGATCGCACATGTCGTACTTCGATTCGGAGTTCGCGAGCGTCGACTACGATAGCGATTCGGACGCGATCGTCGCCCGCATGACCGACTTCGCGGAGGGAGAGCCGTTCCGGGAGTACATGAACGCGATCATCGACGCCATCGAAGACACCGGCTCCAGCCGGGTGGTCGCCGATACGAGCCAGATGGGTGCACTGGCCGAAGAAGACCAGGTCTGGTCGGTCAAAGACTGGGCACCCCGGGCCGAGGACAGCGGGCTCGATCACATGGCGCTGGTGATGCCCGAGAGCGTCGTCGCCGAGATGTCCGTCGACAGCGTGGTCGAGATGGCCGACGACACGATCAATCGTGATCTCTTCGAGGACGCCGACGAAGCGCTCGACTGGATCGCACGCCAGTAGAGAGGCAGTGTTTTGAGCGAGCACCCCATACCGTCTGCCGATGACCATGGACCGTTCGGCGGCCGTCGAGCGCGTCGAGGAGATCGTCGCGACCGTCGAAGACGACCGGATGCCGGTACCGGTCCGGGAGGTGTGGGTCTTCGGCGACGTGGCGTTGGGACTGGACCCCGTCGAGCGACTGGACGTCTACGTCACGAAGGACATCCTCTTCAAGGACGCTCCGGAGCGCGCCGAGGAGTTCCAGCGGAGCCACGGCGTCGACGGCGTCGGCAAGACCGTCCGTGCCGCGTGGGCCGACGAGCACCCCGAGTACCTGCGTGCCAACGCCAGCGGCCACGCCGCCCCCGAGAAGTGCCTGGCCGCCCACCTCCTGCCCGACACCGACGAGCCGATCCACCTGGAAGTGTGTAACGCCTCCTTCGACGACAACGTCACCCAGCGACTGAAGGGTGCGATGGCCCGCGAGGACTACGAGCAGATCCTCGACCCGCGGGGAGCCTGTCTGTGGGTCGAAGGGAGACGGTCGACGGAGGCCTTCGAGAAGCTCCGGAACGGCGAGTTCGTCCTGCCGACGCTGTCGGGCGCCCTGGAGATGCTCGGGATGGAGGAAGCCGAGGCCGGCGAGGCCGCCGAGGCAGTGCGGGCCTACCGGGAACGGCAGGACGGCCCCTCCGTCCGTGGCGACGTAGTGTAGCGGGACAACGAGTCACACCCGACCGACAGTCACGAAGAACGGGACGGTCTCACGGCGCTCGTACGCCCGGTCGCCCATCTGCTCGACGACCGTCCGACCCATCTCGCGCCACTGCTCGCGTAGCCGATCCAGTTCCTCCGGTGTCGTCTCGCCGTCGAGGATCGTCTCGCGGTCGCTCGCCAGCCCCTCGCCGGTGGCCTTCCGGCGCGCCGAGCGGATCGCCTGTTCGCCGTAGGGCGGGGCGATCTCGCGGACCTGGTCGTAGCGGCGCGTCGAGACCACGTCCAGCCCCGCCTCGCGGAGGAGGTCGGCCGCGTCGCTGCCCAGGGCCACGTCGGTCCCGACGCCGTCGAGGTAGAACCGGCGTGCGCGCCGCGCCAGTGGGGGTTCGGCCTCGACCGTCGATTCGACGGTGACCGCCGCGTTGTTCGGTTCGACCGCCGCGACCCGCTGGCTGGCGACGCGGGCGAACTCCCGGACCGCCGCGCCCGGATCGGGAAGGTTGATCAGCAGGGCCTGACAGACCACCAGATCGAAACTGTCCGCGGCGAAGGGAAGGCGCGTGGCGTCGCCCTGGACCGTCGGCCCGCCGACAGACGTCAGCAGGCCGGCGTCGGCGTCGACCCCGACGACGGTCCCGTCGGTCTCCTCGCGGAGAACGCGGGTGAGTTCGCCGGTACCACAGCCGACGTCAAGGACGCGCTGGCAGTCCCCGAGTTCGAGGTCCGCGAGCGCCTCGCGGGAATCGGCCCACATCCCCGTCCGGGTGGCTTCCAGGTAGTCGGCGGAAAACCGTCGCACGGATGGTAGCTGTTGGCTCGCGGTAAAAAACGTCGCGGTCCGGCTCAGTCCCGCAGTTCGTGGACCCGTTCGATGTTCCAGGCGAAGCTCTTCCCGTCCTCCGAAGGCGTTTCGAGGACCAGCGGGACATCCCGGACTGCGTCGTGGTTGACGAACGCGGTCATGCCGTCCTCGCCGATCTCGCCCTCGCCGATGTGGGCGTGTTCGTCCTTGTTCGTCCCACATTCGTGTTTCGAGTCGTTGAGGTGGACACAGGCCAGATCCGCCAGGCCGACGACCTCGTCGAACTCGGCGAGAGTCTCGTCGACGCTCTCGGGGGTCGAAAGGTCGTAGCCCGCCGCGAACGCGTGGGCAGTGTCGAGACAGAACTCGATGTCCAGATCCGTTCGCTCGCGAACCGTCGCGAGGTGCTCGAACTCCCCGCCGAGTTTCGTCCCGCTGCCGGCGTCGGACTCGACCAGGACGGTCACGCCGTCGGGGACGTCCAGTTCGGAAAGCGCCGAGGCAGCGTTGTCGAGGCCGCCGTCGACGCCGGCGCCGGTGTGAGCGCCCAGGTGGACGTTGACGTACTCGATGTCGAGTTTCGCGGCGGCGTCGACCTCCTTCTGCATGGCGTCGATGGACTTCTCCCGGAGGTCGTCTTTCGGCGTACAGAGGTTGACCAGATACGAGGAGTGGATGACCCAGGGTCCGACACCGTGCTCCGCCGACCGGTCCCGGAACTGCTGGGCCTCCTCGTCCTCGATGTTGGGGTCCTGCCAGACCTGCGGCGAATGGGAGAAGATCTGGCCGCAGTTCCCGCCGTAGTCGACCTGCTCGTCGACGGCGTTGTACGCGCCGCCCGCGATAGAGGTGTGTGCACCCACTCTGAGCATATCCGTCGGTGGGGTTGGGCCGGGCAAAGAGGTTCCGGACCGCCGCCGTCACACCGGTCCGGTGTCAGAATCGACGAGGCCGGCCATCACGCGAGCCTCGGCCTTCCGGAGGTGTTCGGCCGCTGTCCCGGGGGCACAGTCGATTCGCTCGGCCACGTCCGCGACGGTTCCGTCCCGAGGGTTCTCGTAGTAGCCGGTCTCGACGGCGGCCGCGACGGCCGCGAACTGCCGATCGGTGAGCGTGCTGCCGGTGTCGAGCCGTCGGCTGTCGTAGGTGCCGACTTCCAGCACGTCGACGTCGATCGGGTCGGGGACGGCATCGACGGCACGCTGGACGGCCTGGCCCGGACCGACGAGCGTGAGTTCGACGGTGCCGTCGGCCAGGTACGCGACCGGTGAGACGAGCACCAGTTGAGCGCGCGTCAGTGCCTCGACGAGGGCCGTGTCGGTCTCGCTTGGCCGATCCTGTACGTAGAGGTAGAACGTCTCGTCCGGACACGTCGAGATGGCGTAGTCGACGACAAGGTCGGTCGCCTCCAGGGCCGCCCGGTAGGGGTCCGGCGGGAAGCCATCGACGTGAAAGAGCAGGGTCTGGAGTTCCTCGCCTACACTGTTGCCCCGCAGCATGTAGCTAGCGTCGTACCCGTCGGTCTCGACGACGAACTGGTGCATCGGGTGGCGAACCGGCGGGTCCATCGCCAGCGAGAGCCTGACGTATTTCACAGCGGTGGTTCCGGACCCATATATAAATGAGCCTCGCATCAGAGGCGACAGTTCGAGGCTACTCCCGGCCGTCCGTCCGCGTATGTCCCGGACAGTTGCCGCCGGTCGTGAGCGGGAGTCGGACCTGGTCGAGCCGATCCGCGAGTACGTCTTGGAGACCGAGACTCACGAGAACGCACCTGCTGTCGTCGTCAGAGCCGACGAGGTCCGGACCGTCCTCGCGACGCTGAAAGCCGAGGCGGGACTGGATCACTGTGCCTGTGTCACGGCCCAGGCCTACGAGGACCGCTACGAGAGCATCTATCACCTCCGGAGCTACGACGACCCCACGAAGGAACTGTCGGTGGTCGTCCCCTCGCCGACGGACGACCCCCACAACGAATCGGCCGCGCCGGTCTATCCGACCGCAGCGTGGCACGAACGGGAGGCCTACGACCTGGTCGGTATCGAGTACGACGACCACCCCGACCTCCGGCGGATTCTCCTCCCCGAGACCTGGCAGGGCCACCCGCTCTCGCCCGATTACGATCAGAACCAGCCACAGATCGTCACCTACCGCGAACACGAGCGCATCCTCGAAGACCGCCGGGAGGGTCCCGACACCATGCACATCAACATGGGGCCACACCACCCCTCGACACACGGCGTCCTCCACCTGAACGTGACGCTGGACGGCGAGACTGTCGCGGACGTAGAACCCGATATCGGCTACATCCACCGTTGCGAGGAACAGATGTGCGAGAAAGGGACCTACCGCCACCAGATCATGCCCTACCCAGACCGCTGGGACTGGAGCGGGGCCGGCCTCTGTAACGAGTGGGCCTACGCCCGCGCCATCGAAGACATGGCCGACATCGAGGTCCCCGAGTACGCCCAGGTGATCCGGACGATGAGCGCCGAGTTCTCCCGTATTCTCGGACACATGCTCGCCGTCGCGACCTACGCCCTGGACGTCATCAGCGAGTTCACAGCCGTCTTCCAGTGGGGAATCCGGGACCGCGAGATCGTCCAAGACATCCTCGAAGACCTCACCGGCCAGCGGCTGATGTTCAACTACTTCCGGGTCGGCGGCGTCGCCTGGGACCTCCCGGAACCGCGCGCGGAGTTCTTCGAGAAGATCCGGGCGTTCCTGGACTCCCTCCCACGAAAACTCACGGAGTACCACGACATGCTGACCAGCAACGAGATCTTCCAAAAGCGGACCGTCGACACCGGCCGGCTCACCGCCGAGACCGCCAAGGCCTACGGCTGTACCGGCCCGGTCGCACGGGGCTCGGGCGTCGACTACGACCTCCGGCGGGACGACCCCTACGGCTACTACGACGAACTGGACTGGTCGGTCGCCACCGAGGGCAGCGGCGACAACTTCTCGCGCGTGCTGGTCCGGATGCGCGAGGTCGAGGAGTCCGCGAAGATCATCGACCAGTGTGTCGACCGCCTCGAACAGTGGCCCGAGGACGACCGTGAGATCCAGGCCAACGTCCCCCGGACGCTCCGGCCCGACCCTGACACCGAGATCTACCGGGCGGTCGAGTCCGCGAAGGGCGAACTGGGCATCTACATCCGCTCGGACGGGACGGAGACGCCCGCCCGGTTCAAGATCCGCGGCCCGTCGTTCTCACACGTCCAGGTGCTACCGGCCATCGCCGAGGGCGAGTTCATCCCGGATCTGGTCGCCAGTATCGGCAGTCTGGACCCGATCATGGGCGACGTCGATCGGTGAGCAACTGCTGTCGCCGCTGCCGGCCGTCTCCTTTTGTAGTTCGCGCGCGTACGCGAAGCCACGATGACAGCACAGGCGACGTTCGCGGGCGGCTGTTTCTGGTGTACCGAGTCGGTGTTCAAGCAGGTCGATGGTGTCGAATCGGTGGTCTCGGGGTACGCCGGCGGCCACGTCGAGGACCCCACCTACGAGGCGGTCTGTCGGGAGGAGACCGGCCACGCCGAGTGTGTCCAACTCACCTACGACCCCGACGTGGTGAGTTACGAGGACCTGCTGGCGGTCTTTTTCACGACCCACAACCCGACGACGCTGAACCGTCAGGGCAACGACGTGGGGACTCAGTACCGCTCTGCCGTGTTCTACCACGACGACGAGCAACGCGCGGCCGTCGAGGCGTTCATCGAGGAGATCCAGCCGGGCTACGACGACGACATCGTCACCGAGGTCGAGCCCCTGGAGGCGTTCTACGCCGCCGAGGAGTACCACCAGAACTACTTCGAGAAGAACCCCAACCAGGCCTACTGTACGATGACGATCCCGCCGAAGATCGAGAAGCTCAAGCAGAAACACGCGGAGTTGCTGGCATGAACTTCGAGTACACGACGGATATTGCGGTCCGCTACGACGATCTCGACACCTACGGCCACGTCAACAACGTCCGCTACGGGACCTACCTCGAAGAGGCCCGGATCGACTACCTCGCGGACGTCGTCGGCCGCGGGGAAGGTGGCCTGCTGTCCGCGACGGG
The DNA here is from genome assembly GCF_035666295.1 of Haloarcula montana. Lineage (NCBI taxonomy): Archaea > Methanobacteriati > Methanobacteriota > Halobacteria > Halobacteriales > Haloarculaceae > Haloarcula > Haloarcula montana. The sequence continues at coordinate 2,011,577 of NZ_CP142027.1, read as the reverse complement.
CGAGGGGACCGGGATCGTCATCGCCAACTTAGAGATCGACTTCGAGCAGCCGGTCCAGCTAACCGACAGCGTCACCGTCGGCGTCCGAATCCCCCGACTTGGCGAGAAGAGCTTCGCCTTCGAGTACGAGATCCGAAACAACGGTGCGGTCGCTGCGACCGGTGAAACGACTGTCGTCACCTACAGCCGTGACGAGCAGGCCCCCATCCCGATCCCCGACAGCTGGCGCGAGTCGATCACGGAGTTCGAAGGGCTATAGCCCCGAGATGTCTGTTTTTCCGGAGTCCGACGGACTGACGGGTCGGTACGTGCGTCTGACGCTATATACCGGATAGCACGATAGAAAACTCCGGTGGGCAGTTCGAACCTCAGAGCCTCGATACGCTCTCCCGGTGTCTCAGAGACCCACAGTTTGAATTGGAAGTCTCCCACTAGACTCACCCGCATGGACTCGGGAGAACCGACCGGACACGCACCGTTGATCGGGGCTATCGACTACCGGCGACAACGACGGGGCTTCGGCCAGGACACCAACCGATGAGCAGTCACGGTGAACGATCGCCGGAACCCGAACTCGGCTTGCTCGACGCGACGATGATCGGGATGGGCGCGATGATCGGAGCCGGGATCTTCGTGCTGACGGGGCTCGCCGCCGAGATAGCGGGGCCTGCAGCACTCCTCGTGTTCGTCCTCAACGGTGTCGTCACCGCCTTCACGGCGCTGTCGTACGCCGAGTTGGCCTCGGCGATCCCCAAGAGCGGCGGCGGGTACGCCTTCGTCAGGGAGGTGTTCGCCGACCTCCCGTCGTTCATGATGGGGTGGCTGCTCTGGTTCGCCTACATGGTCGCCGGTGGCCTGTACGCGCTGGGCTTCGCGCCGAACTTTCTGGAGTTGCTCCACGTCTACGGCATCACGGCTCCACCCGGCGAGGTCGGCGCGGTCGCCGTCCCGGTCATCGACGTTGGGATTCCCGTCGGTGTCGGCCTGGCGTTCGCCGCGGTCCTGCTGCTGGTGTCGCTGAACGCTGCCTCGACGGCCGCCAGCGGGAGCGTCGAGACGATCTTCACGGCCATCAAAGTCAGCATCCTGGTCGTGTTCGTCGGCTACGGCGTCACGTCGCCACAGTTCACCGGGGCGGAGTTCCAACCGCTGTTCCCCGGCGAGAAGACCGCTCTCAGTATCCTCCCGGCGATGGGGTTGACCTTCATCGCCTTCGAGGGGTACGACCTCATCACGACGGTCACCGAGGAGGTCAAGAACCCCCGAGAGAACATCCCGAAAGCCATCTTCATCAGCCTGGCCGTGACCCTAGTCGTCTACGTCGCCGTAGTCAGCGTGGCGATCGGAACCCTCGGATCGGTCGGTCTCGCCGACGCCGGTGAGGCCGGAATCGCCCAGGCCGCGACGAACTTCATGCCCACCTTCCCGGTCATCGGTAACGGCGGCGCAGTCATCGTCTTCGGCGCGGTGTTCTCGACGCTGACGGCGTTGAACGCCGTAGTCATCGCCTCCTCACGGGTCGCGTTCTCGATGGGACGGGAGGGACAACTGCTCTCCTCGTTCGGGCAGATCCACCATCGGTTCGGGACCCCGTTCGTGGCGATCCTGGCCAGTGCCGTGGTGATGTTGGGTTCCGTCGTGTTGCCCACCCAGAGCGCCGGAAACATGTCGAGTCTCTTCTTCCTGCTCTCGTTCGTCATCGTCAACGGGTCGGTCATCAAACTCCGCCGTGAACGACCCAACATGGCGCGGCCGTACGAACTGCCGTACTATCCGGTACCGCCGATTCTCGGTATCGCGCTGAACCTGCTGTTGACGGGCGTGCTGGTGATCTATCTACTCCGGACGGACGTGCTCGCACTGCTACTCAGCATTGGCTGGGTGGCGCTCGGTGTCCTCGCGTACTACGGACTCAAAGCCCTCGGGGACTCCGGAGAGGGGACCGGTCAGCAGACGGCAGTCGCGGAGGACGATTAACTATGACCCAGGACAAATCAGTACTCATCGTCGGCGGTGGACGTGTCGGCTTCCAGACAGCGGAACTGCTCGCCGACCGCGGACACAAAGTAACGATCATCGAGCGCGATCCCGCCACCTGTGAGGCGCTGACCGACGAGTGGATGGCAACAGTCATCCAGGGCGACGCCACGAACCCCGAGATCCTCACTCAAGGCGGGCTGGAGAAAGCCGACGTCGTCGCCGGCTTGACCGGACAGAGTGGCGTGAACCTCGCGGTCTGTATGATGGCGACGCGGCTATCGCCAGACGTGAGAACCGTTGCGCGGATCGACCACGGGGACGGTGCCGGCTACAAGCAGTTCGTCGACGCCATCGTCTACCCCGAGCGAGCGGGGGCACGTGTCGCCGCAAACGAGATCGTCGGCAGCGACGTCCAGACACTGGCCGATGTCACGGGAACGCTCGACATCATGGAAGTTCTCGTCGAGGAGGGCGCGCCGGCCGCCGGCAAGCGGCTCGCCGACGTCCGGTTCCCCGCTGGAACGCTCGTTATCTCCGACGACGACGGTGAACGGGTCGCACAACCCGATACGGAACTCCGTCCCGGTCGTCGGTACGTCGTCGCCGTCGAACCGGACGTCGTCGAAGAGGTCATGAACCTCCTTCGGGGGTGACCTGCCGCCAATAGCGTCGATCGTCCCCGGTCAGGCGCGTCAGCTATCCCCAAAGCTTTGCGGATTGGTCTGCTGTCTTCATTCTCCCAGTAAGCGGCTGATCAGGGTACGGTCCGGTGGCTTTCGTGGTCAGTCAGAAGCGGTGAGCGAGACCAGTGGCCCCTGAAGTTGTGACCCGCTATCAGAGCGTTTTGTATAGCGATATGGTATTTAAAACTGTCTTCCGCACGACGCGCCGAGCTTTTAGGAGTCCGGCGAGTACCGTCGTGTAATGGTCGAAAACGTCGCCCCGGTGGTCGCCGAGCTGGAGCAGGACGACATCAACCTGCTGTCGGGGGTCGAACACGGGATGCGGTTCTCGGAGTACGTCGCCCGCGAGAAACTCGTCGAGTTCTCCCGGCTGACGGCAGAAGAAGTCGACTACCGGTTGGACCGCTGTGAAGACCGCGGATTGGTCGAGCGCAAGACCATCCAGTACCAGGGGTTCAAGCTCACCTTCGAAGGGTACGACGCGCTCGCGTTACACACGTTCGCCCAGCGCGAGACCCTCGAAGGCGTCGGGTCGCCCCTTGGTGTCGGGAAAGAAAGCGACGTCTACGAGGCCCAGTCGTACAAGCCACTGGCACTGAAGTTCCACCGCGAGGGGTATACGAACTTCCGGGAAGTGATGAAAGAGCGTGAGTACACCGCCGATCGGGAACACGTCTCCTGGCAGTACACTGCCCGCAAGGCCGCCGAACGGGAGTACGAAGCCCTGGAGACGCTGTATCCGGACGTGTCCGTCCCACAGCCCCTCGATACGAACCGCCATGCCATCGTCATGGAGAAGATCGATGGCGTCGAACTCTCCCGGACCAAACTCTCGGAGGAACAGGTGGTTCCAGTGCTCGAACTCGTCCTCGACGAGATGGCGGCAGCCTACGACGGCGGGTTCGTCCACGCCGACATGAGCGAGTACAACGTCTTCGTCACCGAACAAGGGGTCGTCGTCTTCGACTGGCCACAGGCAGTCCCGACGGACCACGAGAACGCCCGGGAACTGCTGACCCGTGACGTCGAGAACATCGTGAACTACTTCAAACGGAAATATCCCGCACTCGTCGGTGAGGTGCATATCGACGGCCTCACCGAGGCGATCGCTGGCGACGAGTTCGAGGAACTGGCTGCCTACGCCGAATAGCGTCGTTTGTCCCCAATCTCGCAGACGCCGTGGTGTTTTCTACGTTTTAAATCACATGTCGCGATATGAAATCCCGATGTCGCAACCGAGTTTCGGAGAATCGGTCAATTCCCGCGTGATTGTCGGGTCGACCGCTTCCCACGACTGAACTCGTGGCTTTCTCCTCGAACTCCTGTACTCTCTCGGTAGAGGGAATCGGAGCCGTGGAACGGAGCAGGGCGCCAGTCGGCATAGCCATCTTCGAGAGGGCCGGAGAACCGATCATCACCCATGAGTGTAGCACAGAGAGATTCGGTGGTCCGGAGTTGCTCCCGGAGTGAGTCCGGCACCTCTCGGTCAGCCAGTTCATGCGTTCGGCCATCGCCGCAGGTCCCCCGAAACGTTCGGTCCATCTGCCCATGGTGGAGGAGTAACCGAGAATTTTGGCCAACCTAAAGTTCGGAATGTTTTTGTAATTATTAGGTAGACCTAAAACCATGGAGCGCACTAACGACGGCGAGAACGCACCGACGCGGCGTGACTACATCAAGTACGGTGGGGCAATTGTGGGTACTGGGTTATTTGCGGGCTGTTCGGGGGCTTCCCGGTCGGAGTCTACAGAGTCGGCCGCTCAATCGACACAGACGGACAGTTCGGGGACGGATGCCGGGACTGAGTCGGATAGTTCATACACTGTCGAGATCGAACCGATGGGTGCAGTCGAGTTCGACGGACCACCCGAGCGCTGGACCGCATTACTACCGACTTTCGCGGATATGGCGTTCGCACTGGGCGGTGGACAGACGCTTGGTATTCAGAATCACGATCGGTTTGCGAACGAAGCCTTCGAAGCGCTTCCAGGTGTGAACTTCAACGCGGATGAGATCGTAGAACTGGTTACCGACGGTGTGAATAAGGAACTGTTCTATAAAATGGACGCGGACGTGCATTTCATAGACCCACATCTGCTGCGGCTCTGGTACGACTGGGACCAGGGTGACATCGATGAGGTCAAGGAAAACCTTGGGCCGTTTTTTGGCAATTTTATCCGGCGGCATAGTGACGACTGGCACGATTACCGCTACTACACCCTCTATGAGGCCTTTGAATTGATGGCTGAACTCTTTCAGGCACAGGAGCGTTACCAAGCATTCGTTGAACTCCATGAGAGTATGCTCGACTCGATCGAGCAGCACTTGCCGCCGGCCGAGCAGCGACCGACAGCCCTCCTCGTCTTTCCGGCCGATGGATCGGGGTTCCAGTTCTACACGTTCCGGTTTGACGATGGCGGGGTCAGTACCAAGCAGTGGCGCGATCTCGGCCTGACGGACGCACTTGCGGCGACGGATGTAGGACATTATAGTTTCTCCGACAGGGGGACCCTCGATCTCGAAGCCTTGATCGAGATCGATCCCGAGGTACTACTGGTGCGAAACTACGGAGGAGCGTCCGAATCTGCGTTCCAAGAGGAGATTGTCAAGCCACTACAAGAGGAAGACGGCTCGAACGGTGTGCAGGCAGTCCAGGACGATGCGGTCTACAGCGCTGGCTACCTCGACCAGGGACCGATCATCAACTTCTACCACACTGAACGGGCGGCAAAGGATATCTACTCGGATTCGTTCGAGGACGTGACGCTGTTCGACCGCGAACGCGTCGCAGAGATCGTCACCGGGAATATCTGAGGCGGTTTGCGAATACAGAACTCTCCGAGAAACGGCTTCTGTCTCAGACAGTGACACCGAGCTTCTTGCGTTCGTGCTCGGTGTACTCAGTGCGAAGTTCTTCGTCCAGTTCCTCACGCTACGGACATTGCTTGGGAGTGGGCCGGTTACACTCGGCCCAGTGGGGTTCACTCAGCGGCCCCGACTCGACGCAGGAACGAACAGAGTGCGTCGGTGGCCGTGTCGAAGAGCTGTTCGCCCTGCTCGGCGGACGCAGCCGTCGCATCCCCCACTGCACCGTTCATGCTGAACTCTTCGGTGAACCGATTGACGACGCCACCATCAACCGTGTCGTCCCAGGTTGCGGCGTCCCCGTCGGTTGGGGTACCGACATCGTCGGGACAAACGTAGAGGAGCACGGACGTTTCGAGTTCGCCGGCGTGATCGACGTAGTCGTCAACGGCACTCATCCACTCCCAGAGGAATACGTCGAGGTCGATCGTCGAGTCGTCGGCAACAGTACGGGCGAGGTTTCCGAGCGTCTCACCGTTCCCACCGTGGCCGTTGACGAGTACGACTGTCTCGACGCTCGAATCGGACAACGAGTCAAGAACATCAGCGACGTACTGTCGAAGCGTTTCCGGGGAGATCGATAGCGTCCCCGGAAAGTGACAGTGGTACGGCGCGATGCCGACTGGAACGGTGGGCAGGACCATCGAGTTGCGGTCACTGCGCCGGTCGGCCTCCCGAGCCATTTCCCGTGCGATAATCGTGTCCGTACCGACGGGTGCGTGTGGCCCGTGTTGCTCCGTGCTTCCAACAGGGAGCAGCGCTACCGTCGGTGCCGCGTCTTTGACATCGGTCCAGGAACTCGTCTCGAGATGCATCGTCGTTTGGTACCTACGAGGCGATATAAGTGGTACCGATCCGGACGCTCGCCGAAATATCGAGTCCGCCATAGACCGGTACCTTACTGGCGTACTGAAACACTCCGGCGTTCAGCCCCAGGCATACTGACAGGGGAACAAGACTGCTGGAGGGTGATCCGAGCCGACGGTTATTTTTTAGGTCCGGCTAAAAATCGAAGTAGTTATATATTTTTAGGTTAGCCAAAAGACGTGGCGAGAGATGACAGAAGACAGCGTTCGTCAACTCGCAGAGAGTATCTGAAGTACGGGGGAGGAGTCCTCGGGACTGGCTTGCTCGCTGGGTGTACCGGGCAGTCGGACTCCGGGGGACCGGCGACCCAGACCGACACAGCGGACACACCCGCGACGGAGACCACGATGTCGGAAGACGGGAGCTACTCGGTGACGATGTCGCCCGTCGGGACGGTCGAGTTCGAACGCCCGCCGGAGACGGCGACGGTGTACGACGCGACGTGGGCCGACATCCTCGTGGGCCTCGGCCACGGTGACGCCGTCCTCTCGCTCGGGCATCCGGAGTTGTATTACGCCGGCTACTACGACCAGCTCGACGGCGTCTCCTTCGACACGAGCGGACTTGCGCCGCTCTACAACGACGGGCTCGACACGGAGCAGTTCTACGAACTCGATGCGGACATTCACCATCTCGATCCCGTCAACATCGGGTACAGTGGCTGGTCGGGGTGGTCGATGACGGACGTCGAAGAGATCGAAGAGAACATCGGGCCGTTCGTTGCCAACCGGTTGAGTCGCGCCCACGCCGAGCCCCCAGCGGAGTACGGCGGTGACTACCAGTACTACTCGCTCTGGGAGCTCACCGAGAAGCTCGGACAGGTCTACCGCGAAGCCGAGCGGGCAGCCGAATTACAGGCGATCCGCGACGATCTGGTCACCGAGATCACGGCCGACCTTCCGTCCCGGTCCGACCGCCCATCGGTCGGTCTTCTCGTGTTCTCCCCCGACGAGGAGACGTTCTCGCCGTACAAAATCAACGCACCGGGCTACGGGAAGGCCCAGTACCGACCGTTCGGCGTCGAGGACGCCTTCGCCGACAGCGACAAGACGTACGCGGAGAACTACGAGGGGAGCTACGACATCGAGGGGCTCCTCGAAGTCGATCCCGACGTGATCGTTCACAACTGGGACATCGAGCCGTCGGACCGGACCCGCGCGATGCGGGCGTTCTTCGCCGACAACCCCGTCGCCCGGGAACTCACTGCCGTCCAGAACGACCGCGTCTACGTCGGTGGCACACCCACACAGGGGCCGGTCATGAACATCTTCCAGATCGAGATGACCGCAAAGCAGCTGTTTCCCGAACAGTTCGGCGAGTGGAACGGCGTCGGCGAACACAGCCCATCGGAACGGCTGTTCGACCGCCAGCGGCTCGCTGACAGTATCAACGGCGACAGCTGACTGATTGCTACCGAGACGAAGACGACGGAGGCACCGACGCGACACGTGAGTCTTGGCCGACCGGGCCGCCTATCCGTGCCCGGTCCAACTGGGGATATGACCGACGACGGCAGCGAGAGCCGCCAGCGTGCGATCGGTGCGCTGGCCCGCCGAGAGTACGAGCGGGCCGGCGACGAGTACACGCGAGCGGCCTGGCAGCGACTCGCAACACCGCGGGACGGCCAGTCCCCGTTCGAACCCGACGAGAAGGGGTGGGTCGGTGCGGGCCTACAGTTCCTCTCTATCGCCGGTGTGGCCTACCGAGTCGCCGGCCAGAGCGGGCGGGCGACCCACCGGGGTGTCGAGGGGGTTGCAGTCGCGAACGATCTCAAGCGAAGTCTCGACGAGCCCGTTCAGCGGGCCTGTCTCGGCGAGTTCGCCGCGGACTTCCGGGCGATCGGGGAGATGGACGGCGTCGCTGATGCCTACCGCGAGGCCCGGTCGGCCTACGAGCGGGTCGGTGACAGCGTCGACAGCCCACAGGTGGTCGGGACGACACCACTGTTCGAGGCCGCGGCCGCACCGCTCAAGCAGGTCGCACGGAGCCTCGATGACGGCGAGATCGCTATCGCGTGGGAAGACATCCACGGAAGCGATCCGGCCGAGGCCGGTGCCTTCCTCGGCCACCGCGCCGACTACAAGCGACGGCGGTTCCCGAGCCTCCTGGATCGGGTGGTCGAAGCAGGATATCTCGCGGCCCCGCGCGGGACAACCGAGTACGACAACGCGAACCACCGCTGTCCAGCCTGCGAGTCGACGGACATCAACTGGGCGGCCGGCAACACTCTCTGTCTGCGCTGTTCGACGCCGGTCGAGCGGCGTTAGCCGAGCAGATCGTCCAGGCCCTCACCCAGCGACAGCGTCGGTTCGTACCCCAACTGTTCGCGGGCCTGCGAGATGTCCGGCCGGCTCTCGCGGATGTCGCCCGGCCGGGGGTCGGTGTGGACGATGTCGGCGTCGGGATCGATCCGGTCCCGGATGGCCTCGGCGAGTTCGCGGACCGTCGTCCGCTGACCGGTCCCGACGTTGTAGGCACGGCCGACGGCGTCGGTGGTCGCCGCGAGGACGTTCGCCTGGATGATATCGTCGATGTGGACGAAGTCGCGGTACTGCTCGCCGTCGCCGTCGACAGTCAGTGGGCCGCCGTCCCGTGCCTGGTCGGTGAAGACGTTGATGACCCCGGCGTAGTCGCCGCCAGTCTGTCCGGGACCGTAGACGTTGAAATACCGTAGCGGGACCGTCTCCAGGCCGTAGAGGTCGTGGTAGAGCCGACAGTAGTGATCGCCGCTGAGCTTCTCCAGTCCGTAGGGGGAACTGGGCTCTTTCCGGTCGTCCTCGGCGATAGGGATCGATTCGGGCGCGCCGTAGATCGCCGCGCTGGAGGCGAAGACGACCCGGGCGTCCGCGCGACGGGCCGCCTCCAGGATCGAGAGCGTCGCGTCGACGTTCGTCGCGTGGCTCGTCTCCGGGTCCTCGACGGATTGGGCGACGCTGACGACGGCCGCCTCGTGGAAGACCAGATCGACGCCGTCCATGGCCGTCTCGACGGTGTCCCGGTCACGGATGTCGCCTTCGACGACCGTCGCACCGTCCGGACACCGCTCGCGCGACCCCGAGGAGAAGTCGTCCAGGATGCGGACGTCGTTGTCCGGGAGCAGTGCGTCGGCGATGTGGCTCCCGATGAAGCCGCCGCCGCCGGTGACGAGTACCTGCCGGCCGGTTGGCGTCTGTGTCATTGTCCTGACGATGTACCGGCCGGCGTAAATACTCGGTGGACCGCCGAGCCCTCACAGATTCCGGTCACGCTCGTTTGCGGAGGCGTCCCCGGACGAACGGGCGGATCGGCGTCACACCGAGGGTGCGCCGTTCGAGTTCGAGTACGTCGAAGGCGGGGTGGGCCGCAAAGAGTGCCGCTGTCCGCCGGGTGAGGTGACAGCCACCGGCGAGTCGGCGCCACAGCGGCGTCACCGCTCGCTGGACGCGTTCGCGCCAGCCGTCGTCGGCGACGTGTTCGAGAAAGCGGAACTCGCCGCCGGGTTCGAGGACGCGTGCGACCTCGTCAAGCGCCGCCTCGGGGTCCCCGATCGTACAGAACACCATCGACGCGATCACCGTATCGAACGTGTTGTCGGCGTACGGGAGGTCGGCCGCGCCCGCCGACCGGAGAGTAACCGCCAGCCCAAGCGATCGCGCTCGCTCGGCGGCCTGCCGTCGCATGTGACCGTCGGGTTCGACGGCGTGGATGGCCGACCCACTGCCGGCCAGAAACGGGAACATCGCGCCGGTACCGGCCCCCAGGTCCAGTACCGTCTCTCCGAGGTCACGAGCGAGGTACTGGCGATGAGGGCGGAGCAGTGTCCGCTCGGCGACGGCAGTCACGGGGTCGTAGATCGCCGCGAACAGCGGATGGTCGGGGTCGTCGGGCGAAGTCGGCACTGTCACTCCTCTGTCGTGCAGTCGGCGGCGCGTTCGGTTGCGGTCGCCTGTGGGTCGCTGAGCCGCTCGGTCGCGTCCGCGACCGTGAACCAGTCGGAGGCTGTATGCTCGTCGCTGAGTGAGACCGTCCCGCCCGTGACTCGACAGTGGTAGTAGACGGCGAAGCGGCCTTCGTCGGCCTCGTTTCGCCAGGAGGTCGCATGGACCGGTTCGTGGATGGTCGCATCCAGGCCGGTCTCCTCGACGATCTCGCGGTGGAGTCCATCCGGCACGTCGTCGTCGCTGACGTTGAGTCGCCCGCCCGGGAGTTCCCAGCCGCCGTCGGTCGCCCGTCGGAGGAGCAACACGTCGTCATCGGCTGTCCGCAGCACCCCGCGGATGCTCACGGTCGCGTACAGATGGCGCTCAGTCATACACCACTGATGCGTCGAGCGGTGCCTGAAGCTGTCGGTGCAACGAACGTCTGCCGGTTCGTCGGCCGATTTTATACAGTGGGGCGCCGTCGTACCCGATATGTTCGGAACGAGCGGTGTCCGTGGTCCCGTCGGGGAGACGATTACGGCAGCAGTGGCGCTGGACATCGGCCGCGCGGTCGGAGTCGACACCGACCGCGTCGTCGTCGGCCGCGATGCGCGTGACTCCGGGCGGATGCTCCGTGACGCGGTCGTCGCCGGCCTCCAGGAGACCGGGACGGACGTCGTCGACGCCGGGATGGCAGCGACGCCGACCGTCGCCCGGGGGATCGAGCCACAGGACGCCGACGCGGGTATCGTGGTGACGGCGTCGCACAACCCCCCTGCGGACAACGGGCTGAAACTGTGGACGCCCTCCGGCCAGGCGTTCTCGACGGCTCAGCAGGACGAGATCGAAGCCCGGATCGAGGCCGGCGACTACGACCTCGCGGGCTGGGACGAACAGGGGACCTGCGGGGAGTGGCCCGAGGCACGGACAGTCCACCGGCGTGCGCTCGTCGACGCGGGCCGGCGCGACGCCGACGAGGCCGGGGTTTCCCTCGACGGACTCTCCGTCGTCGTCGACCTCGGGAACGGGATGGGCGGTGTCGCAGCCGACGCCCTGTACGAACTCGGTGCCGACGTGGAGACCCTCAACGCCCAGCCGGACGGCCGGTTCCCGGGACGGCCCAGCGAACCGACGGCCGAGACCTGCGAGACGCTCGCGACGACCGTGGAGGCGACCGGCGCCGACCTCGGGATCGCCCACGACGGCGACGCCGACCGGATGATGGCCGTCGCCGACGGTGGGGAGTTCGTCCCCGGCGATCTGCTGTTGGCGATGTTCGGCCGCGAGGAGGCCGGGGACGGCGAATCCGTCGCCGCACCCGTCGATACGAGCCTCGCGGTCGACGACGCGCTGGCCGAAGTCGGCGCCGACGTGGTCCGGACCCGGGTCGGCGACGTCTACGTCGCGGAACGGACCCGCGACGAGGGGGTCGCCTTCGGCGGAGAACCCTCCGGTGCCTGGATCTTCCCGGAGGAGACGTACTGTCCCGACGGCCCCCTGGCGGCGGTGAAACTGGCAGTTCTGGCGGCCATCGAACCGCTCTCTGCACGGATCGACCGCATCGAGCGGTACCCGATCCGCCGGGCGACCGTCGAGACCGAGCGGAAAGAAGCCGTGATGGACGCCGTCGAGACACGGATCAGAGCTGAGTACGACGACGTTGCCGACCTCGACGGGCTCCGCGTCGGTACCGACGACGGCTGGTTCCTCGTTCGCCCTTCGGGCACCCAGGCACTCGTCCGGCTGACCGCCGAGTCCCGCGACCCCGAGCGTGCCGACGAGCTGCTGGCCACGGCCCGGTCGCTACTGGACGACACCATGGCGTGAGGGCGAGGTTTATCAGCCGGCCCGACGAATCGGCGGTGTGTACTCCCGGGACCACGCACTGGGATCGCTGGCGCTTGCGGTCGTGCTCCTGTTGGCGACGACGCCACCCGGCCACCCGGCCGTCCTCCTCGCCGTCGTCGTCGGTGTCGGCGTCGGAATCGACTTCGATCACTTCCTCGTCGCCACCCTGAACACGGGATCGACGAAGAACCTCAAGCGGGTCCTCCGTTCCCCGACGGTCGTCTTCCTCGATCAGCGATCGATCTTCGATCCAGACGACCTCTCGCCGCTCCAGCGCTTGCTCAGCCACGTCGTGCTCGCCGGCCTGGCCGTCTTCGGGTTGGTCGCGCTGGGCGAGCACGGCTGGGCGACGGTCGTGGGGCTGACGCTGTATCTCCACGTCCTCTGTGATCTGATTGCCGACGTGCGGAACGAAGCGGGGACGGCAAGCAGCTAAGGCCCGCCGGTCCGACGCGTCGGTATGGAACTCGATCTCCTGGCAGCGGCCGACCTCGACCCAGCGCCCGGTGCGGTCGTCGACACGGAACTGGCGGTGACTGACGACGTCCTCGTGAAGGCGTTCGCCCTCGGCCCGGGAGCGGCGATCGATCCGCACGAACACGCCGGCGCGACGAACGTCTTCCACGTCGTCGACGGCACGGTCACGGTCACGCGCGACGGCGACGAAGCGACGATCACCGCGCCCGGCGTCGTGCTGAACGAGCGGGGCCAGCTCCACGGGGCGCGAAACGAGACCGACACCGTGGCGGTTCTGACCGCGAGTCTCTGTCCGCTCCCGTAGCGCGGTCGGTGCGGTTATTGTCCTCACCCGACACGACTAGGTATGGGACCGTCACCAACGACGAACGGACTCCGGCAGCGACTCGAAGACGGCAGCGTCGCGCTCGGAATCCTCGACAACACGTACAGTCCGACGCTCGTGGAGTTCTACGGCGACCTAGGCGTCGACTACGTCTGGATCGATCTGGAACACGGCGGGCCGGACCCCTGGGACGCCACGAGCGTCGAGAACCTCCTGCGGGCCGCCGAGCGAAGCGGCGTGGAGTTGCTCGTCCGGCTTCCCGACACCGATCCGACGCTGGTCCGGAAGGCTCTGGACATCGGCGTCAGGAGCCTCTTTCTCCCGCGCGTCGAGACGGCCGCGGAGGTCGAGGCCGCTGTCCGGTCGGCGCGGTTCCGCTACGACGGTGAACCGGGCGACCGCGGGCTGGCAGCACCCCGAGCCAGACGCTGGGGGCTGGCGGAGGACTACGTCGAACAGGAGGACACCGAGACCCTCGTCGGAACCACGGTCGAGACAGCCGCCGCGGTCGAGAACATCGACGCCATCCTCGACATCCCGGACCTGGGGTTCGTGTTCATCGGCCCGCTTGATCTGTCGGTCTCGCTCGGCCATCCCGGCGAACTGGACCACCCCGAAGTGGTGGACGCCGTCGAGACAGTCCGTGCGGCGGCCGTCGAAGCGGGCGTCCCGGTCGGTGGCCTGGGCTTCGGGATGGACGACGTCAACGAGAAGGCGGCCAACGGCTACCAGTTGCTGAACCTCGGATCGACGACCGGGGCGATCCAGCAAACAGTCACGGGATGGATTGATTCCTACGACGGAACGTAGGTCTCAGTTGCCCTGTGATTGGGCTTTCGCCTCGTCGAGCCAGTCGGGATCGGCGACGGTGGTCGAGCCGACTCCGGTCAGCGTGTACGACCAGTTGGACGACACCGGAACCCCGGTGTCGGTGACGCCGCTGACGGTCCACTCCGTCGAGCGGGCGAGCCCGTCCCCGTCGACCAGGACGACCACCGTGAAGTCGTTGATCGTCACGTTCTCGTCGGAACCGAACGTCCCCGCACCGTAGTTCCGCCAGACGGTCGGGTCCGAGTACTCGTAGCGGTCGACGGTGATCCCGTCGAACTGCTCGGTGCCGACGAATTGGGCGTCCTCGAAGTCGTCGTAGTCGTACAACGCCCGGTCCCGAGCGTTGTCGAAGACGGTCGTCTGCTGGGGGGAGATCTGGTAGAACGACTCCGTGCCGTCGCCGTATTTCATGTAGGTCATCCCGTCGGCGTAGAACGACTCGTAGGCGATACCCCCGTCGGTACCGGTTGTCTCGAACGCCTCGTAGGACCGGTTCTGAGCGAGGTCGACCCCGTAGGTGTTGATAATCGTCGACGTGTTCCCGTCGCTCTCGGTCACGGAGAACGACCACTCGGCGGTGAAACTGCCGGCCTCACGGAGGAGTCGATCGGGGTCGCCGGCCGTGAACTTGTCCGCACCGCCGTCAGAGCCCCCAGCACTGGCGGCACCGTCGGACCCACTCGCGCCGTCACTAACCGACCCACCGTCACCGACGCCGATCCCGCCACAGCCCGCAAGGGCAACGGTCAACGCCAGGAGAGCTGTGGTTATGCGAACATTTCTCATACCGAGACTGACGCGCTACCCGGGGATAAGCTAGTACAGTGGTGAGTTATCGCATATCAGTGTGCTCGTCGGGGAGGCGTGCGACAGCGTTAGAGCCAGCCGGTCTCAGGATCGATGCGGTCCGGCGGCGTCTCGCCGGCGAAGGACGCCCGGAGGTTCTCGGCGACGGTCGCGTTCAGATCCTCGCGGGCTTCGACGGAGTACCAGCCCGCGTGGGGCGTCACGAGACAGTTGTCGAGTCCGACGAGCGGGTTGTCCTCGGTCGGCGGTTCCTGCCGGAGCACGTCGAGCCCCGCGGCCGCGACCTCGCCGTTGGTCAGCGCCTCGGCCAGCGCGTGTTCGTCGACGAGGCCACCGCGGCCGGTGTTGACCAGGACGGCGTGGTCCTGCATGGCTGTGAAGGCATCGGCATCCGCCATTCCCTCGGTCTCGTCGGTCAGGGGCGCGTGCAGGGAGACGTAGTCCGCCCGTTCGTACAGCTCTTCGAGGGCGACCTTCTCGACGTCCTCCTCGGCCATCTCGTCGGCGTCGACGTAGGGATCGTAGGCGATCACATCGAGGTCGAACCCGCTGAGCTGTTGCCGGGTCCGCCGGGCGATCGGTCCGTAGGAGACGAGCCCGAGCGTCCGGCCGGCCAGGCGGTGGATTGCCCGACCGCGATTCCAGTCCCAGTTACCGGCCCGGACATCCCGGTCGTAGGCAGCGACGTCACGGATACAGTCGAGCAGGAGCGTCACGGTGTGGGTCGCGACTTCGTCGGTACAGTAGGTCGGGACGTTCGTCACGGTGACCCCGTTGCGGGCCGCCGCCGGCACGTCGATGTTGTCGATGCCGACGCCCGCGCGGGCGACGATACTGAGCTGCTCCAACTCGTCGAGAGCCGCCGCAGTCACCGGCGTGTTCACGTCGACGACGACCGCATCGGCGCCGGTTGCGGCGTCACGGAACGCCGCTTCGTCGGTCGTGTCCGCGGCGACGACCTCGGCGTCGAGTTCGGCGCGGAGCAACGCTACGTCGATCATCGGATCGTCACTGGCGACCACTCGTGGCATACACGCCACATCGGTTCCCCGGCATATAACGGCCTCCGGTCTTCCCAATCGATAGGAACCGGCAGCCGGCGTGTGGGAGTCGGCGGTGATTCGACTACCGGACCAGAATCCGTATTTACCGTGCGGAGCCAACACGGGATATGGACCGCCGTTCGTTCCTCCGTGCCGGCAGCACTGCGACGGTCGCCGCCGTCGCCGGCTGTCTCGGTGGCCTCGAGACACAGAGCACTCGCGCGCCCCCGTTGGTCGAGGACCGCCCAGACGCCGTCTACTACCCGACCCACCTCGAAGGGATGGAGATGGTCGGGACCGCGGAGACCGGCGACTACGCCTTCGGGCTGATGTACAGCTATCCCCACCGTTTCTGGAACATCAACGGGAGTTCCGGATCGATGACGCCGATCGACTCCGACGACGACGTCCACCTGATGTCGGTGGTCTGGGACCCCCAGACGGGGATGGTTCTGCCCGATACCGGGCTGACCGTCGAGATCTATCAGGACGACTCGCTGGTCTCCCAGGAGACGATCTACCCGATGCTCTCCCAGCCGATGGGGTTTCACTACGGTGCGAACTTCGGCCTGGACGGGGACGGCGACTACCGGGTCGTCCTCAGCGTCGGCGCGATGTCGACACGGCGGACCGGCGGCTTCGTCGACCGGTTCGGCGAGCCGACGACCGCTGAAATCCCCTTTTCCTACAGCCAATCCACCCGGGACGAACTCACGTACCGGACACTCGACAACGCGGGTGAACCCGGTGCCGTCGAACCAATGGAGATGGAGATGTTGCCCGATTCCTTCGCCCCGACCGAAGACGAACTGCCCGGGACGGTACGGGCGACGGCGATGAGCAACGACGCTCGACTGCTCGTGACGACGCTCGACGCACCGCCGGCCGGGATCGACGCCGAGGGCAGCTACGTCGCCGTCTCGGCACGGACCCGCTACAACCGGATGGTGATTCCGGCGATGGGACTGTCGGGGACGCTGACCAGCGACGGCGAGACGGTGTACGCCGGACGGTTCCGGCGGACGCTCGATCCGGACCTGGGCTATCATTACGGTGCCGTCGTCGACGACGTCGCGTCGGGTGGCGACCTCGCGCTGACAGTGACCGCACAGCCACAGACTGCCCGCCACGAGGGGTACGAGATGGCCTTCGGCGGCCTGCTGGGCGAGATGCCCGACGTGTCCCTGACGCTCTCGTGACCGGGTGACACACCAGCGACGGTTCGAACATCTTAAGGGGACTACCCGGGAAGTGTCTTCAACTCGCTGGCGGACGGGCACCAGCGGGCACCTGTGTGTACAGGTCGGGATGTGAGTCCCGCTCGGGACTTGAACCACGCAACGCCCGTGGTGAGACACCATGGCACGAAGTGCATACTCCTACATTCGAGACGCCTGGAAGAACCCGGGCGACGGAAAGCTCGCGGAACTACAGTGGCAGCGACAACAGGACTGGCGCGAAGAGGGCGCCGTCGAGCGTATCGAGCGCCCGACCCGCCTCGACAAGGCCCGCTCGCAGGGCTACAAAGCGAAACAGGGCATTGTCGTCGCCCGCGTCTCCGTCCGCAAGGGCGGGGCTCGCAAACAGCGGTTCAAGGCCGGGCGCCGCAGCAAGCGCCAGGGCGTGACCCGCATCACCCGCCGGAAGGACATCCAGCGCGTCGCCGAGGAACGCGCCGCACGGGTCTACCCGAACCTGCGCGTGCTCAACAGCTACTCCGTCGGCCAGGACGGCCGACAGAAGTGGCACGAGATCATCCTCGTCGACCCGGAACATCCGGCCATCGAGAACGACGACGATCTCTCGTGGATCTGTGACGACGACCACACGGACCGCGTCTTCCGAGGCCTGACCGGCGCCGGCAAGCGCAACCGCGGCCTCGGCGAGAAGGGCAAGGGCACCGAGAAGACCCGTCCGTCCCTGCGCGCGAACCGCGGCAAGGGCAAGTAACGCCCCCGTAACGCTGTTTTCGGTTCGTCACGGTTCCGACACAGTGGCGACACGACCTCACTCCAGATACGACTGGTCGACCGGCTGACCGCGGTACATCACGGTGTCGTCGGCATCGCCGTCCTCGTCTGTCTCCTCGGTTCCGTCGCCACTGGAACCCTCGCCGTCGGTCGCACCGGGAGCGTCGTGGGCCGTGTGTCCGGGGAGGGGCTCTCCTCGGTAGGTGAGTCCACTCGCTGCGGTGTCGGCGTCGTCGTCCGCCGATTCCGCGAGCCGTTGGCGGATATACTCGGTTGTCTGTTCCAAGAGGTCTTCGTCGGTTCCGCGATCGAGCCAGCAATGGTAGATCCGGTCCGGTGTGCGGATTTCGAGCCGGTTTGCCAGAAATCCGGTGTGGTACTCGACATCGGCGACGCTGGCGTGTGGAATCTCGACGACAGTGTCGTCGGGACGTGTCCCGACGAGACAGAGCGTCCGACGGCCCGTGACGAGAACGACCGTCCCCCTGTCGTCGTCAGGCGGAGTCCGATCGCGCTTCAGCCCGATCGCCACCCCGCGTTTGGCGTCGGTCAGGACGTATGCCGGTGCTTCGGTGTCGTCGAGGTACGCAACGGGTGGGTCGCCGACCAGACGGGAGCCATCGAAACCCGGGCCACCCCCCAGTAGAATCTCCGTGGTCACGGACGGATGGGGTGCCATCTGGGCCATCATCTCGGCTCGTTCCGTGGCCGACTGGTCAGCCATCATCGATCCCCCAGCCGTACGGCCAGCGCCCGCTCCGAACGCATCCCGCACTCATGGCGATTACTCACTGGTCGTACCTTTCGAGCGGGGCATGCTAAACGTACTCCTATTATCCATTAATCAATACGAGGCGCCGAAACGACCAACTGGGAACGGTTCGCGTCACCGACATCGATTGTCGTCGACAATCGACGATAACAGCGCTGAGCGCCGGGAACCGTCGACCACCGGTCAAGAGCAAAGAGAGAACGTCTCAGGGACTCACTGTGCTAGCGCAAAAATCCTTATATTAACGGAATATGGCTAGATTGTTCGTAGAGGTTCGTATTATTTCTGGAGAAGGGTTATATCCCCGCATTCGAGAGGTCGCTGATGAGATGATCGGGCAGACCCACCCGGAGACGAGCTGTAGTACGGACGAACGCCTGGCACTGCACTCACGTCGGCGACCGAACGCCGACAGCCGCGGCCGGATACTGACGACCGGCTGTCGGGAGGAGGACTGATCCGATGGTCGACCTTGGGACGCTCGCCAACGGAGTCAACACGATTTGGATACTGACCGTCTCGTTTCTCATCTTCTTCATGCAGCCCGGGTTCGCGATGCTAGAGGCCGGGCAAGTCCGGGCAAAAAACGTCGCGAACGTCCTCATGAAGAACCTGATGGACTGGGGGATGGGCGTGCTCGTGTACTTCCTGGTCGGCCTCGGTATCGCGGGGCTGGCGGGCGGGCTCACGTCACCGGGTAGCTACGATCTGGCAAGCGCGTTCTCATATATCGGCGATCCGACCCAGTGGGTCGACTGGCTGTTCAGCGCCGTCTTCGCCATGACGGCCGCGACCATCGTCAGCGGTGCGGTCGCCGAACGGATCAAGTTCAAGGCGTACGTGATCTACTCGGTCGCGCTGACCGCAATCATCTATCCTGTCATCCAAGGGTTCGCGTGGGGCGGCGGACTGCTCTCGGCGGACGGGTTTCTCGGCATGGCGCTGGGCGTCGGCTACCAGGACTTCGCCGGTGCGACCGTCGTCCACATGCTGGGCGGCCTGGCAGGCTTGGTCGGCGCCTGGATGGTCGGGCCACGCCGCGGCCGGTTCGACGGGACGGGCACGAGCCGACCGATCCCCGGCCACTCGCTGACGTTTACCGTACTGGGAACCTTCATTCTCGCGTTCGGCTGGTACGGCTTCAACGTCGGGACGCAGGCGACGGTCCTGGCAGCCGAGAACGGGCAACTGGCGTTCAACGGTGCCGTGCTCGGCCGCGTCGCGCTCAACACGACGCTGGGAATGGGCGCGGGAGCGGTCGCTGCGGCGCTGACCACCGCCTACACGAAGGGCAAACCCGACCCGCTGTTCACTGCGAACGGGTTGCTCGCCGGGCTGGTCGCCGTTACCGGCGCCGTCCCACACGTCACGTGGTACGGTGGGCTCGTCCTGGGTATCCTCGCGGGCATCCAGACCCCGCTGGTCTACCACTTCGTCGTCAACCGGCTGAAGATCGACGACGTCTGTGGCGTCTTCGCTGTCCACGGGAGCGCCGGTGCGCTGGGAACGTGGTTGATCCCGGTGTTTGCCGTCAGCGGGTTCTCCGCGATGCAGTTGGTCGCACAGACGGTGGGGATCGCCACTATCGCGGTGTGGACCGTCGTCAGCACGTGGGCGGTTTTCACACTCGCGGACATGACCGTCGGCCTCCGTGTCGACAGGGAAGCAGAGTCGACCGGCCTCGACCGGATCGAACACGGCTACACCGCCTATCCCGAGTTCGTCGATCGGAGTGGCGACGGACAGTCGTCCCCCGAACCAGCGGGCGACAACCCCCCTGCCGACGATTGAGCGGCTTCGGACGGGGGCGAGGCGTTGCCCCTGGTCGGCCCGGACGGACTACGACCAGACGCCTTGCTCCTGTTCGGTCCGGACGGACTACGACCAGACGCCTTGCTCCTGCTCGGCCCGGACGGACTACGACCAGACGCCTTGCTCCCGATCCATCACCGTCACCACCACAACGTGGGGGAGCGTGACGACGGCGATGAACACCAGATACAGGGCGACGGCTTCGGGAACCGTCTCCGGTCGGTTCGGAACGACCAGATAGAGCCCGCCCAGGAGTGCAAGCGAGACGAGCGTCAGCGGCGCCGCATCCCGGGCGAATTGCAGGAACGCGGTCCGAACGTCACCGGCCTCGATGGCGGTAACTGCGGTGTCGTCGACGGCAAGCAACCGTGCGACGTGGCGAAGCGAGTGCCACAGACAGAAGTAGAACCCGATGGCTACCACCGGCGGGACGAGCGCGAAGTACGCGATCAGTCCCACCGTCTCACCGGCGTCGAGCAGCCACGGCCGGACGCTGTCGGCCCGGGCGTAGCCGACAGCCAGGACGGCGACAACGAGGACGCCGTAGCCGATCGCGAGAGCGGCTCTGACCTGCGGCCGGAACGCCCACTGGAGCGTCGTCGCCGCTGTCGGTGCGAACAGGCCAACCAGATCGGTCGCGACGCGGCGGTACCACTCCGGGAACGAAAGCAGCGGGACCAACATCGGGAGTCCACCCCGGACGGCGACGGTAGCGAGTCGCTGTGGAACCGACTCCAGGTGGTCCACACCGGCCAGCGCCACCAACGCGTAGAGATCGCCCTGCCCCCAATGGAACCACGTGACGAGGATGAAGACGACGAACGCGAGCGCAGGCGCGAGAAACCACGCGACTGCGTAGGCACCGCCCACCACGCCGTAGAGGGCGACCACACGAGCGATCGCTCGGTGCGTCGGTTCTTGGCCGCGTGCGCGCGCCACCGCCAGATGGTCGACGGCACCGTGGGGTAGTCCCAGGAGAACCACGCTGACGATCAGTGGGAGATACTGGAGCGCGAGCGGGACCGACACGCCGGCGAGAAACGGGACAATGAGGACGACTAGTACCCAGGAAGGAACCATTCCGGTATCCCGGAGCGTCTCGCGGGTGCGCTCGGGGAATCGCGTCACGACCATCTGTCGACCACCCAGACGTAGAGGACGATCCCCTGGACGACGAACAGCGACGTCAACAGGAAGAAGACGGCTTCCTCGATCGGTAGCCCGAGTCCCGGAAGCTCCAGTCCGGTCGTGTACCGATCCGAGAGCGACCAGATGTTCAGCGCCAGCGCGACGCTGTCGATCAACCAGAGGTAGACGGTCGGGACGAGCGTCCCGACAGCGACGGTCCGCCACTCACGGCGGAGGAACTGCCAGCCGAAGGCCCACTGGATCGCGAGGATCGGCGCACTCCAGGCCAGCAGCGATCCGAGGTACAGCCCACTGGACCGGTCGAGGAGAGCGATGCCCGAGATTCCTACGAGGGCTGCTGCCAGGAAGCCGACGGCACGGACCCGCACCGGCGTCCGCAACGACGGCGTCGTGTCGACCCGGAAGCGAGCGAGCCAGAGCCCGACCAGGAACGGTTGTAACAGGAAGAAGAGATACTCCCCCAGCGGCGCACGGAACCCGCGGACGAGGACCGTCCCCTCACCGTACCACCAGACGCCACGTCCGATGAGGTAGTTGTCCCACGGGGTCGTGTACACGAGCGCGAGTCCGGCCAGCAGTGCCGTGGCCGTGAGGACAGTCCGACGGCTGGCGAGTCGGTACGGGGTCGTCAGGACCAGTCCCACGACCACCGGGACGACGAACAGCGCGTGGAACTGGAGATAGGTGAGCAGGGCTGTCATCGACCCGGTCGGAGAGTCCTCACCCGCGCCAGGTCGGCTGTCCCGGGCTAGTGACCTCGGCCGGAACTGTCCCGGGCGACTGTTCGGAGACGGCACTGACTGCGTAGAACGTCGCCTCGGGATCCCCGTTTCGGCGCCAGTGCCACCAGGTCCGGGCCAACAGCCAGAGCCGGCGACGGCGAGTCAGCTCGGGCGTCTCCGAGAGGACGTCGTACCCACGGTTGCGGATGAGACGGTGGTGTTCGGCGTACAGTACTGCCGACAGCAGAACGCCGAACTGGCAGTCATCGGGGAGATACCGGATGCCGGCGACTCCCTCTCGGTACAGCTCTTCGGTCCGGGCCAACTCCGTCTGCATCACCGCGCGGAACCCCTCGTCGACCTCGGCGTCGCCCAGTTGCTCTTCGGTGACGCCGTGGTGCTCCAGGGTCTCCTGTGGGAGGTAGACCCGGCCGTAATCGTGGATATCCTCGCGGACATCCCGGAGGAAGTTCGTCAACTGGAACGCCTCCGCCAGTGCCTGGGCGTGTGGGAGCGCCGTCTCTTTCTCCGGCGGGTCCATCACCATCGTCATCATGTTCCCGACCGCGACGGCGGAGCCACGCATGTACTCACGGAGGTCCTCGAACGTCTCGTAGCGCGCCTGTGCGATGTCCATCTCCATGGCGTCGATGAAGACGTTGACCTCCTCGTCGGGGATGTCGTGGTCCGCCCGGAGTTGCTGGAAGGCCGCCAGGACCGCTCCCTCGTCGGAGTCTTCAGGCTCCCGATTGCCGAGCGCCATCTCCCGGAACTCTTCGAGTCGCTCGTGTTGGACGTTCGGGGGCGGCCCGTCCCGTTGGTCGACGACGTCGTCGGCGACCCGGAAGAAGGCGTACATCACGTAGGTCGGATGGCGGGTTCGCTCGGGGAGCAGACGGGTCGCGAGGTGGAACGTTCGGCCCGTTCGTTGCTGGATCGACTTGCTGGCCTGGATATTATCAGATTGCATTGAATTACAGGATCGGTCAGTACGCGAGTCGTGCCTCTGGGGCGGGCACCGAAAGCGCCGTTCGAAGGTTCGAAGCGGTTCCTCCCAGCGGTCTCGCGCTCCGTTCCGGACTGGGATACCCTCGGTCGGAGGGGAACACCGAACGCAACGTACCGCTGGAATCCAGATGACACGTCATCTACATGCAAATAGTGGTACTGCGACTTTAAGCTGTGTACCCAACTACTTTGGACGAGACGTGCAATCTCTCCCGCCAGTTGGTTACCGAGACTCGAATACCGCTGTCAGGAGCTTTCGTTCGCCCGCACGGAGATGCTGGTGGAACGTCGACGGCGTGATATCCATCGACGCCGCGAGTTCGTCTCCCGAGACCTCACGGGGCCACTCGAAGAACCCGCCGAGATACCCCTTCCTGAGCGCGGCCAGTTGCCGGTTCGTCAGGTCCTCCTCGACTGACGTGAGGAACGCCTCTCTGGTCGTCGGCGGTTCGTCCCGCTCCTGGACCGAGAGGAGTTCCGTGTTCGGGTGGTGGTCCCGGACGTGCTCGACGACGGCACGGGTCGCTGTCTCGGCCGATAGCGTCGCCGTGAACGTCGCCCGTCCCGGTTCGACGACGATGTCCGTCGTCTCGGCGCCGCGGTCGGCCAACAGCGAGACAACCGGCGGATCGGTGACGGTAAACTCGAACAGCGACGTCTCGTCACCCGAGGAGACGTGGGTCACAGCAGTGACCTGCGGGTGGTCGGCGGCGAGGGCACAGACCGCCGACGGGTCGTCCGTGGTGACGTTGAAGAACATGACCGTCTCGTCCTCGTCGGCGACACTCCCGCCGTACTCCATCCGACAGTCGAGTTCCGTCGCGACGCCGACGAAGAAGACCTCCTCGTCGGCGACCTGGAGTTCGAGTTCGGTGACGTTGTCGGCAGTCAATACCCGGCTGGTCTCGATGGCGTCGATCGCCTTCGAGGCCGCCTGCCCGATCACACCGAGGATCGCCCGCTCGCGGGGATCAAACACGTCGATGCTGTCGGCATAGACTGTCAGAACCCCGTACAGCGACTCGCCGGAGGCCAGCGGGACAGCCGCCATCGATCCCGCTCCCATGCCGGCGATCCCTGCGTGGGTGTCGCCGAACTCCCCTGTCACCGTCTGGATCTCCCTGGTCCGAGCGGCAGTCGCGACCGGATCGTCGGCCTCGATGGAGATCCCAGCAGTCGCGTCTGGCGATCCAGCCGTCGGTTCCAGGGTCTCTCGTCGGATGTCGAAGCCCGCGATCCAGGCCACCTGGTAGGACTCGACCGTCTCGACACGGTCACAGATCGTCCGCTCGACTTCTTCACGGGAGTCAGCCGACATCACGTCGTCGAGGACGGCGTGGACGAGGCCGTCGATCCGCGACAGGAGGTGTTCGAGGTCCTGGCGCTGGGCGTCGAGTTGTTCGCTCCGGCGGTCGGCCGCGAGCTCCGCGAGCTTTCGCTGTGTGATGTCGATGTGTGCGATGACGACGCTGCCGGCCTCCTGTTGTGGGAGCGGGGCGACCCGCATGAGGAACCACTGTTGCTCCTCGGGCGTGTGACAGGGATACTCCAGCGTGAACAGCTCCTCCTCGCCGGCGATGACGGCTTTGATCCCGTCGACGGCCGCCTGTGCGTACTCGTCGGCCTCCACGTCGGTCGTCTCGAAGTAGTTGACGCCCTCGATCTCCTCGTCTTCGAGCCCAGCGAACTCCCGCCAGGCCCGGTTGGTAAAGAGGATCGTCCCCTCCTCGTCTAACACCGCGATGTTCATCGGCAGCGTATCCAGCGTCGAGCGCGCGAGTGTCTGATTGGCCCTCATGGGGTATCCGGCCACCGGTGTGTGGTGTCGATACACACACTACCGGTGGCCGGCGGATAAATCGTGGGGTCGCCAGCCACCGCGACCGGGGGAAAGGCTATTACGGAGTGGTCGCTACCGCCAGGTATGTTCGGGTCCCGGACCGACCGGCAGACGGTGACCTGCATCGGCTGTGGCGAGAGCGTCGCACGGTCGGACGCCCGCGAGTACGACAAGCACGGTAACCGGTGGGAACGACACGAGAAAGAGTTCGAGTTCTTCTGTACCGACTGTTTCAGCGACCTCTGTCGACAGCCACGCGAGGGATTGGAGACGACACTCGACGCGGCCGGCGCCGGTGAGACCGATCGGGAGACCTTTCTGGAACGCTATCGGGAACTCTCCGAGGAACGCAACGTCGAGCGGTAGGCCCCGACAGTCCTAACTACACCCTGGTCGTAGCCGGCCCTATGACTACCGACGACGCCCAGGCGGCGGCCGGTACCGCCGAAGGGCAGGGCCCCGTCGAGATCGACGAGGAGATGGCCCGACACTTAGAGAACAAACGCGAGGAACTGTTCGAGAAGTTCGGTATTCCCGACGAGTTCCCGCCGGAAGTCCTCGAAGAGGCCGAAGCACGGACCCAGGATGTCGACAGCGAGATCCGCGAGGAGATCGACGACCGCGAGGACCTCCGGGAGATGACGACCTGGACGACCGACCCCATCGACGCCCAGGACTTCGACGACGCCATCTCCGTCGAGGAACGCGACGACGAGTACGTCCTCTGGGTCCACATCGCCGACGTGACCCACTACGTCAACCCCGATACCGCGATGTGGGACGAAGCTGTCGAGCGGGGCAACACCGTCTATCTCCCGGCCTACACGGTCCACATGCTGCCGCCGGTGCTGGCCGAGACCGTCTGCTCGCTGGTCCCCAACGAGGAACGGCTGGCTCACACCGTCGAGATGCATCTCGACAAGGAGAACTTGGGCTACGAGAACATCGAGATCTACAAATCAGTCATCGAGAGCGACGCCCGCCTGACCTACACGGAGGCCGAGCGACTGCTTGACGATCCCGACAGCGCCGCGGACCTGCTGGAGGACCAGTCGGTCGACCTCGCGGAGAAGACCGAACTCGTCTGGGAACTGGCCGACCGGATGCACGAACAGCGCAAAGAGGACGGCTCGCTCGTGCTCAACCCGGCCCGGGACCGCGCTCACACCATCATCGAGGAGTGTATGCTCAAGGCCAACAAGGCCGTCACACACGAACTGATGTGGGACCGCGGGGTCGAGGCGATGTATCGGGTCCATCCCCAGCCCAGTCCCGACGAGTGGGACGAAGCGCTCGTCGAGATCCAGGAACTGGACGGCGTCTCGATCCCCGGCAGCACGTGGGACGACCCCCGGAAGGCAGTCAACGCGACGCTGGAACAGGCCCCCGGACGCCAACTGGACCAGATCCAGTGGGCCGTGATGAAGGTGATGCCACGCGCGAAGTACATGAACGACCCCTTCGGGGGCCACCACGCGCTGAACTTCGAGATCTACGGCCACTTCACCTCGCCGATCCGGCGTCTCTCGGACCTCATCAACCACTGGATCGTCTACACCAACGACGTGCCCGAGGACCTGATCGCGCTGTGTGATCGGGCCAGCGACCGCCAGAAGGACGCCGAACAGTGCGAACGGGAGTACAAGAACTTCCTCCAGGAGGTCGGCCTGGACCCCTCGGCGGTCAACAACCGCGGGATCGAAGTCGTCGACGGCGAGGACGAGAGCGACGGAGGCGGGAGCGACGAGGAGTAACGAGTCAGGCACCCGTCTCTGCGGTACCGAGGTGTTCTCTGCTCCACTCCCGGAGTTGGTCGATCACCGGTTGCAGCGCCTCACCGGCGGCCGTCAGCGAGTACTCGACCCTGACCGGTTTGTCGTCGATCACCTCGCGGGTGACCAGGCCGGCCTCCTGAAGTTCGTCCAGACACTCCGAGAGCACCTTATCCGAGATGCCGTCCAGTCGCGCCTTCAGTTCGTTGAACCCCAGGGGGCCGTCGGTCAGCAGCGTCGTGATCAACAGCGGATGCCACTTGCGGCCGAGGATCGCCGTCGCCCGGCGGATGCCGTCGTGCTCACACGGGTGGTAGTCTCGTGTCTCCCGCTCACCGGCCATACTATCAGTTCAAAACCGCACGTAAAATAGGTATTGCTGTCGATACGAGTTGCGGGAAACTGTCCGATCACGGTCGTCCGCTGTGGGATAGCAGCTTGCCCCGGCACCACGGACCGACTCGACTAGCAGATCGGTTTTGGATCGAGTCCCATCTCGGTCAGCGCGTCGGCATAGGCAGTGTAAGCGACGCTGATGGCCTCGACTGCCGTGTTCTGCACCAGTTCACGGTCTTCTGTCGCGAGGACACCGAGTGCGTTACGCGCTCCCTCCAAGTCACTGGCCGCTGTCCGGAGTTCTCTCGCGAGCGCCGCTCCCCGCTCGTCTGCCTCGTTGACGAAGAAGCTCACAACTTGGAGATAGAACCGGTCCAGGACCAACGGCGCGGCGACGAGCCCGGCACCGACGCGTTCCGGGGTCCCGGTGACCTGTCCAAGATACTCCCCGAACGCGTCGGGCGCGCCGGACGGCGCATCGAGTCTTCTCGCCCGCTCGGCGGCCCCGTCGGCAGCCGCAGCGAACGCCGCGCCGATAGCGCCGTCGGTCTCGTCGCTCCAGTCGTCGAGTGCCGACGCGAGCGCGTGTTCCCGTGTCGCCGCCGCTTCGCGCACCGCGTCGGCCTCCAGTGTCGCTCCTGTCGCGGCGATCAGTGCCTTGTCCGAACCCAACCGGTCGAGTTCGGTCGCTTGCTCGTCGCGAACGGTCGAGATGACTCCGTCGGCGTCCATACGGGATCTGGGAGCGAGATCGTCATAGACCCTCCGCCCGATTTATCGCCGCCGAGGCCCTGTCTCCGATATGGCTGGCCCAGACCCACCGACAGACGCGCCGTCGGTGACACCGGCGGCACTCCATACACAGCTCCGAGCCGGCGAACGAGTCCGACTCCTCGACGTCCGCGACCGCGACGAATTCGAGGAGTGGCACATCGACGGCCCCTCGGTCACCGCCTCACAGGTACCGCTCTCGAAGTTCATCCAGGCCTCGGTCACCGGCGATGTCGACGAACTCGTCGCCGATCTCCCGGGCCAGGGTCCGATCACCGTCGTCTGTGGCCGCGGGGAAGGGAGCGCATTCGTCGCAGGCCTCCTCGAAGACGCCGGCATCAAGGCACAGAACCTCGCCGAGGGGATGGAGGGGTGGGCGCAGCTCTACGTAGCGACCGAACTCCCGTCTCCAACCGGGACGATCCTCCAGTACGACCGGCCTTCCTCGGGCTGCCTGAGCTATCTCGTCGTCAGTGACGGCGAGGCTGCTGTCATCGATCCGCTCCGTTCGTTCACTGATCGATACCTCGCAGATGCCCGCGACCACGGAGCGACCCTGACCTACGCGATCGATACCCACGTCCACGCCGACCACGTGAGCGGGCTCGATCGTCTGGCAACCGGGTCCGACACCGAGCCGGTCCTGCCCGCCGCGGCGGTCAAGCGTGGCGTCACCTTCGACGTGACCGCGCTGGACCCCGGTGAGTCGATCACCGTCGGCTCGACGACCCTTCGATCGGTGGCACTACCGGGCCACACGACGGGGATGACCGGCTTTCGAGTCGGTGATATCCTGCTGGCCGGCGACAGCGTCTTTCTGGACAGCATCGCGCGACCGGACCTCGAAACCGGAACCGACGGCGCGGCGGCCCTCGCAGCGGAACTCTACGTGACACTGACCGAGCGCCTGGCCGACCTCCCCAACGAGACGCTCGTCGCGCCTGGCCACCACGCCACACAGACGATCCCGGTCGAGAACGGGAGCTACACCGCACGCCTGGGCGAACTCCGCGAGCGACTCCCGGCGTTCGGAATGGATCGCGATTCGTTCGTAGCCTGGCTCCGTGATGACAGTCCCCCACAGCCGGCCAACTTCGAACGAATCATCGACATCAATCTCGGTGTCGCGGTGGTCGACGACGAGACGGCGTTCGAACTCGAACTCGGTCCGAACAACTGTGCGGCGACACCGGCGGACGATTGAGAGCGTGGCAGCGTGGCGCTACAACGGCAACCGTCGCCGTAACTGTTCGAGTAACGATTCGTCTTCGTCCGGTGACGGAGTCCCCACGACGTGTTCCTCCGGACGGATGACGGTCCGCTCGCCGTCGTCTTCAACCTCGATGAGGTCGTCGGCTTTCAACGCGGCCAGTGCTCCCTCGATCTGGTCGATACTGACGTCTGCACGGGACCGAAGTTCGAACACCGTCATCCCTTCTTGGTGGCGATCAGCGAGGGCGTCGAGCACCGCGACCTCCGCGTCGTCCCGGTCTCGGTACTCGGGCTTCGCTCTCATACGTGTCTGTATAACTGGCTAGTTCTTGGCTTTGTCCCTCGCTGAACGGGTCGGTTCCGTCGACGGCGACAGTCAGATGGGGTACGTGGCTAGATCCCTTCTTCAGGATGTGCTGGGCCAGGCTCGGCCTCACCGATGTAGAGGAAATGGTACTTTCGTTCCGATATATTACCGTTCGCTCGGGCAAGTCCCCAGTCGTACTTGATGTATGCGCGTTCGTATAACCGGCCATCCTGCGTCCGGACGGTAACGTTGACCGTGCGGGGGATCCAGGATTTATTTTCGTCGGTAAACGGCTCCTCATTCTTAGGATACGTTTCGATAATACGTTGATATCCATAGAGGATAACGTATTGTTCCAACAGATATTGGCTCGTGTTGTTCGTCGGTGCTCGGTGGAAGAATCGAACACTACGGTTTCGGGCATCAATCTCTGCAAGGCCGAACGTAGTGCTTCGATTTCCACCGGTTACACCCTGGACGTAATCGTCAGCAAATTCACGGTAATACCTCCGACGCTGCTCTAATTTCTGGTTGCTTTCAGTATTAACATGTTTTTCTTGTATCGATTGCGTCTCTGAAGGACTAGAAGTAGGGGTTGGATTTATTTCATCAGTTGATCTGTGGGTTTCAGTTACCGTCAGAGTCGGAGTTGGTGACTGTGTGGATGACGACGTTGTTTCTCGATCTTCGTTGAGGAAACCTGTACAGCCTGTAGTTGTAAGTAGTGTGACGAGCATCATACATAGACAGACCCGCCGGTACGGTATTCCACTCATCTTAATACAGTTGACATCCGGCTCCGGTTCGGCACCCCGGATTTTGTTCGGAAGAGACCGGATTGGATCGACAAGTTGGACAACTTCCGGTACCGTCATCGCTGTCACCATCTTTGTGATTCATTCCGTCAGGCGTTTCAGGTTCAGATAATCTGTCTTTGACTTGTTCTTCCCGGAACTCCGTATCAAATGTCTCTCTCTCATTCTTTTTTGCCACATCCGCCGGAACTTTGCCACCATGAGCTTGTACTTCCGTTTCGTTCATTATTGTAATAATACTACCGTGACGTGAAATTTGCAGTCCATCCTTCCCGTTCGCGTCGATCCAAACCTCTTCACCGTCGTCGCTGTAGTGGATATCCGTACTGTTTTGGTCCAGACAGCCAATGAGATCACCATCCATATCCCTCCAGGCGTAGGCGCCGTCACACGTCGAGCCGGCGTTGCTGGTGTCCTCCGTGACAGGTGGGACAACGGTGACGTTCCCGCGTTGGTACCGGACGCGGATCTCGAACGTCCGCGGGAACGCACCACGGTGTTCCAGATGTCGGTTCTCCCACACCACAGTGGTCTGACTGCCCCCGGAAATCGAGACGTACTCCTTTCGTCCCTCTAGTTTGCCGTTGACGTAGAGCTCGAAGTCCTGTACTTCTTGATGGGAGTACGTGTTCGTGATCGTAGCGCTCACGTCGAAGTTCTTGTCCGTCTCGACTCGGTTCGGTACGTCGAGGCTGGAGACACGGACCTGTCCGAAATCGACAACGTCGACCGACCGGTGCTTGGTCCCAACGCTGACCGAGTAGTTACCGTCGTCGGCAAACGAGTTGGTAAACCGAACCTGTCTCTCGGCTCCGGCAGGCAAGGCCACAGACCGGGTCTGGACCGGTTCCCCATCGACGGTCAGCGTCGCATCGTATGTTCCGGGCCGTTCACCGACGTTCCGGACGGTGGCAATAAACGTCCCACGCTCACCGACATCGAGCGTCTGGTTGGGCGTGGTAAGACGAACGACACGGAACGTCGGCGGATCAGCGACCGGATCGACGACGACCGTCGTCGATTCGGTACCGATACTAACGGTCCGCTCTCCCGGAGTATCGAACGTCGCGTTGAACGCGACGTATCGTGTCTCGCTCGGCTCGACCGTCACCGATTTGGTATCCACCGTTCGTCCGTCGATGGCAAACGGCGTGTCGAGTGTTCGGGTCGTAGTATCCGTATTGGCCACCCGCCCGTAGACGGTAGCAGTCGTGCCCTCCTGAACCTCCCCGGGGGCGTAGATCGTATCGACGAAGATCCGCCCACTGTTTCCGGAGACAGCGGAATCAACCTCGAGTAGCGTCGACTGGGTCCCGACGGTGAGGTTGTACGTCCCCGGTTGTGTGAACTGGTGACGGAACGTGGCAGTGCCCGACGCTGACGGACCGACTGTCACCGGTTCCCGGCCGACCTCGCTTCCGTTGACGAGTAGGCGTGCCGGATACGTACCACGAGCCGTCCCAGTGTTCTGGACGGTAGCCGTGACAGGGATAGCGGAACTCGTCGTCGCCCGTGCCGGTACGGTAAGTTGGGTGATCTCGAAGGACGGGCTACCGCCACCCGGTTGCGAACCGTTCGTCGGGGGAGGGGCTGGTTCCGGTGTGGGCTGGGGGTCTCCAGGACCCGGTGGCGGTCCAGGTGTCGGTGGTTCTGGTGGTTGAATGACAGTCACTCCGTGCGATGCTGTCCCGCGATGGCCGCCGGTGTCGTACGCGACCGCACGGAGTTGTACCGGACCGGTCGCATCGAATCGTCGGGTAAGCGATACGGTCGTCTCTGTCCCGGTAACAGACTCACGACGGACGAACTCCCCGTCGACGACCCACGCGAGCGTATCGAGACGGCCGGCAGTGGTGGTCAGGTTGGCCTGGATGGTCGTGGGCCGTCCCTGGGATGTGGTCGCCGGGCCAGCGAGCGAGACGGTCGGCCCGTCATCGGGTTCGACGACGACTTCGAGCGCGTCGGAGCGACTCTGTCCGTCGTCGTCGGTGACGGTGAGCGTAACGTTGTACTGCCCGACAGTGGTCGGTCTGAACGTCGTCTGTCGACAGGATCGACAGTCGGGCGTCACCGAACTTCCGGCTGGTCCATCGATTCGCCATCGAACGGAAGAGATCCGTCCGTCCGGGTCGCGTGAACCGTTCGCGTCGAGATGGACTGTCGTCCCCGGCGAGACAGTCTGGTCAAGTCCGGCATCGGCAAGCGGTGGATCGCTCGCATTCACGCTCGTCGAGGCAGCGACAGTCCCCGACAGGACAACCACGAAGACGACGACAGCAATCGTACTCGTTCGCATCGGTAACCGTTCGCCGCCTCCCATGGTATAAAATTTCGTGAGATGGGGGATAAATATAGTTCTTTCTGTAGCAATACATTCCTTGAGAAGCGCGGGAACACCAGTGTCGACGGAGCGACAGGGAGGGTTTAAGTACGTCACGAGAGGAGACACTGACAATGGGTCTCAAATGCTCCATCCTCGGGCATACGTACGGTGAGAGTACCGTCGAGCGCGACCGAGAGGAACAGGGGAGCGAAGTCGTCATCACCATCACGGAGACGGAGACCTGTACGCGGTGTGGGAACACACGGGTCGTCTCCGAGAACAAGGAAGTGACGGCGATCGAAACGCCCTCGGACATCGCCGGCGAGGGGATCGACGATACTGAGGACGAGGAACAGAACACGGACGACGATGCCACAGGCAGCGAGCCGAACGCGCTCGAACAGGAACCACACCACGGTGGAGAGACCGGCGAGACTGTCGGCAGTTCGACACCGTCCTCGCCGACACCACCCGATGAAGACGACGCGGAGATCATCGAGAGCGAGGACAGTCCCGACAGCGGCGACACCGAACTCGACGAACTGGCGACACCGAGCGAGATTCCCGACGCGGAGGACGGGGCAGCACCCGAGCCCGATCCCGAAGATGACGACGCGGTCATCCTCGACGAGACGGACAACGACACCGATCGGGACCCCGGTGAATGGCCCCAGGAGGCAGCGGACGACGGGGCCGACAGCGAAGGGCAACAAGAGGAGTGGGAACCGGTGTCTACGGAGGACGAGACCGACGACGGACCGGACATCGAGCCACTGGGTGGCACGGCTGTCACGGTCCCCGACGGCCAGTTTCGCTGTCCGGAGTGTGGGTTTACGACCGACGTGGAGGCCTCGTCACTGCGCGCGGGTGACTTCTGTCCGGAGTGTCAGAAGGGCGCACTGGTCACGGAACACACCGAGTGAACACAAAGGGTAAGACGGGGCCTCGCAAAGTCCAATCCATGCGAGAGTACAAGATGCGACGGGGCGAGCATCTGGATGACCGCGTCCCTGACATGGAAGCGTTCGTCGAGGAGTATTTCGGAGCGGTGACAGACACGGAGGACTACAACGGCAACGACCTGCTCGTCGTCGACGAGCCGGACAATCCGGTGTTCGAACGTGTTGTCGCGGGGAGAGTTACCTACAGTGGCAAGAAAGACAAACTGGCACTGCACATCGACGAGCGTCCTGCCGAGGAGGTCATCGCCGAGGGTCACGTCGAGGCAGCCGAAGACGCCGTCGCGGTCAAAAACGACTTTCTGGAGGACGCGACCGATCGTGACGCGAAGGCACGCCGGGACTCGATGAAACGATCGGTCGAGGACGAGGCTGACAAGCCCGACAACGTCTAAGCCGGCGCCACGATAGATGCCCGGCCGGGACACCAGCGGTCCGAACAGCGATAGTCGCCGCTGTATATCGTATCGCTATCACGGCCGTCAAGGATAAATACGTACATGTCGTTCACTCACATACGCCGTTCCCGGAGGCGCTCACAAGTATCCGGGCTCTGGCAGCGATCCGCTGCTACGTCATGTGTTGATGACCTCCTGGAGGGTGGCTCCCTCCACCTATCCGTCATCTTCGGTCCCGGTTCTTACTCTGCGAGTCCGTAGCCACGCTTGAACAGCAGGAAGTCGATCGCCAGGACAGCGATCGTCGCTCCGGTCAGGACCAGCAGCGACGTGTTGGGATCGATCTCGGTCACGCCGATCATGCCATAGCGGACTCCGTTGACCATGTAGACCATCGGGTTGAACAGCGAGACGCTCCGCCAGAGCGGCGGGAGGACTTCCAGCGAGTAGAACACCGCTCCGAAAAACACCAGCGGCCGGAGGATGAACTGGTTCATCACCGTGAGATAGTCGAAGTCACTCGCCCAGAGCCCGCCGATCACACCGAGGCCGCCGAACAGCGTCGTGATGACGAGGACGAACGCGATCAGGTAGACGGGATTAGCGACCGGGACCGAGGTAAAGACGAGTCCGACGCCGATGATCAACAGCGAGGTGACGATCCCCCGCAGCGCGCTCGCTGTCACGTACGCCGACACCATGTCCCGGTTCGACATCGGGGAAGTGGTCACCGCCTGGATGTACTCGTTCCACCGGCCGTGGAAGATCGTGAACGAGGCGTTCTCGAAACTATCGGAGATCGCTCCCAGGACGACCAGCCCAGGGAGGACGAACTGGATGTAGCTCACCCCGGCGATCGAACCGATCCGGCTGCCGAGGATGACACCGAAGACGGCGAAGTACAGGGAGTTCGTGATGATCGGCGGCAGGAACGTGTTGTACGGCCGCCGGACGAACCGGAGTACCTCGCGCCGGATCAGCGTCAGCAGTTGTGTCGTCCCCTGGCTCATGCCGACACCTCCGCGTAGTCGCGTTCGTCACGGGTCATGTCGACGAACACCTCTTCGAGCGAAGCCCGACGGATGTCCAGCGACGTGACGGTGTGGCCCATCGCTTCGAGTTCACGGAGGAGCGCCGGCGCGGTCTGGCTCCCGCCGGAGGCGGTGACGCTGAGTCCGTCGTCGGTCACCTCGATCTCGGTCACGCCGTCGACGCCCAGCGTCGGAGCTGTTCGGGATGGGTCCGCGAGTCCGATCTCGATGGTGTCGGTACCCCGGGCCATCAGTTCGTCGGGCGTGGCGACCTCGACCTTGCGGCCGTCGTCCATGATCGCGACTCGGTCACAGAGCCGTTCGGCCTCCTCGATGTAGTGGGTCGTCAACACGATGGTCGTCCCCGCGTCGTTCATCCGGTTGATGATCTCCCAGAGGTCGTGGCGCAGTTGGACGTCGACGCCGGCGGTCGGTTCGTCCAGGATCAGCAGATCGGGTTCCGAGACCAGCGCACGCGCGAGCATGAACCGGCGTTTCATCCCGCCCGAGAGCCAGTCGAAACGAGTATCCCGCTTCTCCCAGATACCGACGGTCTTGAGGGCTTCCTCGGCCCGTTCCGTGGCCTCCGAACTGGAGATGCCGTGGTAGCCGGCCTTGTGTTCCAGCACTTCGATGATCGGGAAGAAGCGGTCGACGTTGAACTCCTGGGGCGCCAGCCCGATGCGGTCACGGACCTCCTGATAGTCGTCCTCGACGTCGAACCCGAACACCTCGGCGGTCCCGCCGTCCTTGTGGACCAGGCCGACCAGCGTGTTGATGAACGTGGTCTTGCCCGCCCCGTTGGGGCCGAGGAGGCCGAAGAACTCGCCGCGCTCGACGGTCAACTCTAGCCCGTCGAGTGCCTGCACGTCGCCGTACTGCTTGCGTACGTCACGGGCACGGATTGCCGGCTCAGTCATCGTCTAGGCAAGCGCTCGAAGGCCGAAAAACACGTCGAAGCCGGGCGCGTGTGACCCCTGGTACCGTACTACCGACCCAGCCGGTCGCGGGAGATGCCGACGCCCGACGGAGTGATGATGAGCTGGTCGTCGTCCTTCTGGACGATGTCGCCGCCGACCTCGTTCGTGACCTGCTTGAGTTCGTCGCTGATGTGTTCCATCGTCCGGTCCTGCGTGGAGTGACGGATGATGTCGGCGATGACGATGTCGCCGTCGTAGACCGCGTCCTTGATCTCGACGACGTCCTGGGTGTCGCTGATCTGTGCGATCCGGACCTGTCGATCGACGTCGGCCCCGGACGTCTCGAAGTCGTCGGCGTTCAGTTCGACGTAGTCGTCGGTCTTCCGGGACGACCCTGACTCGCCGAGGATCGAACTCATGAGTCCCATGTCCCCCACGGCGTGCCGTGACGATTTAGGTCTTACGTCAGACACAGTTTGGTTCTCCGAGTAGTTCCTGGATGAAAGTGCCTGAACGGAGATCGAACGCCCGCTACACCGAAAACTCGAACAGATCGTCGCCGACGTGGTGGATCGAGGAGACGACCTTCCCGCTGTCGCCGACCATATCCGACCCATCGGTCATTGCGCGGCCGATCGCCAGCACCTTCCCGTGGGACTCCTCGGCGATGGCGACCAGGTCACCCTCTGAGATGTCCTCGTCGGCCTCGGTGATCCCGGGCCGCATCACGTCAGCGCCGTCCGAGACGAAGGAGATCGCGCCGGCGTCGACCGTGACGACGTGTTTCTGTGGCGGGTAGTCGTTGGCCCCCTCGACGGTGAGAAACGGCTCCTCGTCGACGTACAGCACCAGCGGGTCCCCGTCGACGAGGACGACGTCCCAGTCGCTGTCGTCGAACTCGACTTTCTCGTAGCTGTCGGCGTCCAACTCGACACCGAGGTGCTCCGAGAGGGCGGTCGTGATGGCGTCGACCTCGTCCGAGCGGAGGTGGTGGCGCGATTTGACGTTCATGTGCCTCTCTCGTGTGGCAGGGAGCGTAAGCGTAACGACCTCCCACGAGCGCGGGGACGAACGGTGCCTTTAGCCCGGGACCGCCCATAGGGGGAGTATGCGCGTCGTCACGCTCCTGCCGTCCGCCACGGAGATCGTCTACGCACTCGGGGTCGAACCTGTCGGGGTGTCCCACGAGTGCGACTACCCGCCGGCCGCCCGCGAACGACCGGCGGTCAACCGCTCACGGGTCGACCCGACAGCGTCCAGCGCCGAGATCAACGAGCAAGTCGCCGACGCCGAGGCCGGCGACGGCGTCTACGCGATCGACCGGGCGACCCTCGCGGAGTTGGAGCCCGACCTGGTCGTCACACAGGGCGTCTGTGACGTCTGTGCCGTCGATCACGTCCAGGTGGCGACGGCCGTCGAGGAACTGGGGTTGGACGCCGAAGTGGTGACGCTGGACGTCCACAGCCTCGACGACCTCTTCGAGTCGATCCACGAGGTCGGCGCGGCCATCGATCGCGACGAGCGGGCAAGCGAGGTGGTCACGACCCTCCGCGATCGGATCGCTGCCGTCGAGACGACCGCCGCACGTACCGAGACAGAACCACGAGTCGCCGTCCTGGACTGGCTCGACCCGATCATGGTCGCCGGCCACTGGGTCCCCGAGATGGTCGAGCGGGCCGGCGGCCGCTACGGCCTGGAGGTCGCTGGCGGTGATTCCCGACCGCGCGAGTGGGCGGAGATCCGCGAGTACGATCCCGAGGTGCTCGTCGCCGCACCCTGTGGGTTCGACATCGACCAGACCCGTGAGAACCTCGTGGATCTGACCGACCGGCCCGGGTTCGAGAACCTGACGGCGGTCCGGGAGGGCCGTGTCCACGTGATGGACGGCCACCACTACGTCAACCGCTCGGGGCCACGGCTCGTCGAGACGATGGAGTTTCTGGCGGCGCTGTTGCATCCGGACCGCTTCGACGCGCCACCGCGGGACGCGGTCGTCGAACTGGGGACCGTCCGGGCCTGATCAGGCCGCGGCGGCGAGCAGACCGACGTAGACGTTTCCGAGGACCACGAGCGTCCCGGTGGCGACGACGGCCAGCAGCCAGGCGCGCCACCAGGGGAGGGATTCGACGAACCGGCGACACTCCAGCAGGACGATGCCGACGTACAGGACCGTCGCTCCCTTGAGGAGGATGACCGCCATCGGGTAGTGGCGCAACAGCAGCCGAATCCAGGGGTTTGCCTCCAGGCCAGCGCCGGCAAAGCGGGCGGCAAACAGCGTGGAGGTCGCGTCGCCGAAGCCCCAGATCAACACCAGCGCGAACACCAGCTCGACGTAGCCGGGTTTCTGGAGGCGGAACGTCAACGCCCGGGCGAGGGGATGTCGTTGATCTGGATTCGGCATAGGAGTCCTATCGACACCTGTTCGCTAATCCGGTATAAGCGTCGCTGTGCAGCTATCAGCAGTGAGAACCGCCCGTAGTGATCAGTCGTCGGCGAGCGAGCACCGGCCGTCGTAGCTGGCGTCGGCCACCCGGTCAATCGCCGGGTCCTCCCCACACACCGGACAGGTCGGATCGGGCGCGATCGGGACCTCGTCGACGGACATGTCGGCGGCGTCGTAGGCCAGCAGGCGGCCGTCCAGGGATTCGCCGTACTCCATCGCGAGTTTGACGACCTCCGTGGCCTGGAGACAGCCGATCGTCCCCGGGAGCACGCCCAGGACGCCGGCGGTCGCACAGTCCGGGACGGTCCCCTCCGGCGGTGCCTGCGGGAACAGACAGCGGTAACACGGTCCCTCGCCCGAAAAGGTCGTCACCTGCCCCTCGAACCGAAAGACCGCGCCGTGGGAGAACGGCGTCCCCGAGAGGGTGCAGGTGTCGTTGACCAGGAACCGGGTGGCGAAGTTGTCCGAGGCGTCGACGACGATGTCGTAGCGGTCGACGAGGTCGGCGGCGTTGTCGGCTGTCAGCCGGGTCTCGTGGGCGTCGACGGTCACGTCGGGGTTCAGTCCCGTGACGAACTCGCGGGCGCTTTCGACTTTCGGCCGCCCGATGTCGTCGTCGCGGTGGATCACCTGCCGCTGGAGGTTCGACCGCTCGACGGTGTCGTCGTCGACGATGCCCAGCCGGCCGATTCCGGCGGCCGCGAGATACTGCAAGACCGGCGAGCCGAGTCCGCCGGCACCGACGACGAGAACGGCAGTGTCCAGCAGCGCCGCCTGTCCGTCCGGCCCCACGTCGTCCATGATGATGTGACGGGAGTACCGGTCGAGTTGTTCGGGGTCCAGGTCCGGACGCATGGCCGAGGGTTGCCCCCCAGCGAAGATAAACGGCGGGATCGGCGGTCGGGCGACGCCCGATCAGTTGTTCCGCTGGAGGTCCGCGACCAGTCCGTCCATCTTCCGGTTGATCGCCGCGATCTGGTCGGTCTGTCCGACGGCCTCCTCGGCGATCTCGGCAGTCGAGTCGGCGATCGTCTGGGCGGCGGTCGTCGACTGGTCGAGCATGCTCGCGACCTCCTCGGTCGCGGCGGCCTGCTCGTCGGTCGCCGTCGCGACCTCCTCGATCCCGTGGTTGACCTCGGTAACCGCGTCACCGATCTCGTCGAGGATCTCCGTCGACTCCTCGACGGTCTTGATCCCCTCGTCGATCTCGGCGTTGCTCTCTTCGAGGCTCTCGACGGCGTTTGCGGTGTCGTCCTGGATGCCGTCGATCATCCGCTCGATGGCCGCGGCCTGGTCCTGGGACTCTTCGGCCAGTGATTTGACTTCGTCGGCGACGACGGCGAAGCCCTCACCGGCCTCACCGGCCCGGGCCGCTTCGATCGAGGCGTTCAGCGCCAGCATGTTCGTCTGGTCGGCGATGTCGTTGATCACCTCGACGATCTCGTCGATCTCCTCGACGCTCTCCTGGATGGTCTGGACGTCCTGGGCGACGCTCCCGGCAGCCGACTGGATCCGTTCCATAGCCGCGTGGACATCCTCCGCGTTGTCCTGGCCCCGCTCTGCGAGTTGCGTCGCCTCCCGAGTGGCCGCCGAAACCTCCTCGGAGGAGGAGGCGATCTCCTCGACGGAGGCCGAGAGGTTCGATACCTCGCTGGCGACCTCCGAGATCGCCTCGTACTGTTCGGCCGCCCGCTCACGGATGTCGTCGGTCTCCTCGGCGATATCGACAGAGGAGTTCTCCAGTTCGGCGATCAGTGTCTGTATCTCGCTGGCTTGCTCGTGGTCGTAGCCTGCCTGGCGATCGATGTTCTCGGCGACATCGCCCTCGATATCAGCGTCGATGTCGTCGTCAATATCGCTCTCGCTCGCTAACTCGCCGCTATCGAGATCGCTCTTGGCCATAGGGAATGGATCGGCTCACTAGCATAAAAAGGGTGTACCAAGCAGTATCAGTTGCGAGAAGCGGTCCGACAGAGATCAGCAGTCGTACAGCGCGCGGTACTTCTCGTCGGCGTAGTCGAGGAAGTAGTCGGCGGTAAAGGACTCACCGGTCGCTTCCTGAATCAGGTCGTCGGTCGTGTAGCGGGCGCCGTGGCGGTGGACGTGGTCGGTCAGCCAGTCGTGGATCTCGCCGAACTCGCCGGCTCTGACCTGCTCGTCGAAGTCGGCGATGTCTTGGCGGACGTGGTGGTTCAACTGCGCGGCCAGTACCGACCCCAGCGTGTACGTCGGGAAGTAGCCGAAGGCACCGTTGGTCCAGTGGATGTCCTGGAGACAGCCCTCGGCGTCGGTTTCGGGCCTGATCCCCAGATACTCCTCCATCTTGTCGTTCCAGACCTGCGGGACCTCCGAGACATCCAAATCACCGCGGATGAGATCCCGTTCGATCTCGAACCGGAGGATGATGTGCATGTGGTAGGTCAGCTCGTCCGCCTCGACCCGGATGAGGTTGTCGTCGTAGACCTCGTTTGCGGCCTCGTAGAACGCACGGGGCGTGGCGTCGGTCCCGAGATGGTCGTTGGCCGTCCCGGCGAAGAAGTCCCAGAACGGCAGCGAGCGGCCGACGTGGTTCTCCCAGAACCGCGACTGGGACTCGTGAACCGAGAGGTCGCGGTTCGAGCCAAGCGGCGTCCCGTACTCCTCCTGGGGGAGCCCCAGCGTGTAGGTGGCGTGGCCGAACTCGTGGATCGTCGAGCCGACGGCGTCCAGCGGCTCGTCGGGTTTGAACCGCGTGGTGACGCGGGCGTCGAACTGGGTTCCCGTCGAGAACGGATGGGGCGCGGTGTCCAGGCGGCCGCGGTCCCAGTCGTAGCCCAGCACGTCCAGTGCCTCCTCGACGAGGCCGTGCTGGGTGTCGTCGTCGTAGGTCCCCTCGAAGGGATCGGCCAGGGAGACCTCGCTGTCTGCGATGTCGTCGATCAGCGGGACGAGTTCGTCGCGCAGGCGTGTCAGTACCTCTTCCGCGGTGTCGATGCCCAGATACGGCTCGTACTCCTCGAACAGTACCTCGTAGGGATCACGGTCGGGATCGATCGCTTCGGCGTACTCCCGCCGGAGGTCGACCAGCTCTTCGAGAGTCTCCGCGTAGGCGTCGAAGTCGTCCTCGGCCTTGGCCTCCTTCCAGACGGGCAGGGCGTTCGAGGAGGCCTCCGAGATGCGTTCGACGAGATCGGCTGGGACCCGAACCGCACGCTCGTGATCGCGGCGGACCTCCCGGACGACGGCCCGCTGTTCGTCGCCGAGGTCGCTGTCGTCGAGTTCGTCGAGCCACTCGCCGAGTCGCTCGTCGGTCAGCAGGTCGTGATGGAGCGTCGAAACCGCCGAGGACTGCTTCGCTCGTGCCGGCGTGCCGGCGTCGGGCATCATCACCTGTTGATCCCACTGGAGGACACCGTTGGCGTCCTGGACGTAGTGGAGTTGCCTGACGTGGTCGAGGAACTGCTCGTAGGTGGAGGACCGTTCGCTTGCGTGTGCCATGACGGACCGTTAGGATTCAGGCGGTAAATGGACCGGGTCGTCGGTAAACGGTGTCAGTTCTCCGCCCCGTCCCAGGTCCGGGCGACCCGCCCGT
This sequence comes from Haloarcula montana, assembly GCF_035666295.1. Lineage (NCBI taxonomy): Archaea > Methanobacteriati > Methanobacteriota > Halobacteria > Halobacteriales > Haloarculaceae > Haloarcula > Haloarcula montana. The sequence continues at coordinate 1,969,821 of NZ_CP142027.1, read as the reverse complement.
AGATCGCCCGACACCGATCGAGCACGTCGATCGAGACGCTCTCGTCGGCGGTGTGGGCCTCGCCGGGTTCGGCCGCCCCGACGACGACACAGTCGGTGCCGGCGTCGGCCAGCCACCCCGCGTCGGTCGCGTGCGGTTTGACGACTTGCTCGGGGGGACCGTCCTGCGCGGCGGCGGCAGCCGACTGGACGGCATCGGCGAACGCGGCGTCCCCGCAGGCCATCGGCGGGAGGTCCTGATCGATCCGCAGTGAGACCCCGTCGACGGTCTCGACCCGCGAGAGCGGTGCCCGCTCACCGGGGACGGTCCGCTCGTCGACGGTCACCTCGCACCGTTCGGGGACGACGTTCCAGGCCGACCCGCCGTCGATCTCGGTGACGGCGACGCTCCCGGACAGCGAGTGTCCCAGGACCGCCGTCTCGGGGAACTGGATGTCACGGACCACGTCGACGGCGTCACACGCCCGGTAGACAGCGTTTTCCCCCGCACCGGGTTCGCTGGCGTGGGCAGCCTCCCCCTCGGCGACGATGGTCGACCCCCGCCGGCCCTTGTGGGCGACGGCCACGTCCGTAACGCCGGCCGCGGAGTAGCCCGTCGACCCTTCGCCGACGACGGCGTAGTCGGGCGCGAACCCGTCCTCGATGGCCGCCCAGCAGCCGATGCCGCCCTGTTCCTCGCCGACGAAGGAGGCGAAGACGAGTTCGCCAGCGGGGTCGACCGCGGCGAAGGCGAGCATGGCCGCCGCGACACAGCCTTTCATGTCGGCGGTCCCACGGCCGTAGAGCCGGCCGTCGCGGCGCTCGACGGCGTAGTCGTCGCCCTCGACCTGCGAGTCGTCCGGCGGGACCACGTCGTGGTGACCCACGAGCGCGAGCGACGGTCCCGTTCCCTTCCGGGCGATGACGTTCCCCGCCTCGTCGCGTCGGACGGTCGCGTCGGTCCGTTCCCGGAGCCACGACGCGATGAAGTCGCCGGCAGCCCGTTCGTCGTGGTCGCCTGCCCGGTGGCTCGGGATCGCGACCAACTCCTCGGTGAGGTCCGCGATATCCATACCGGGGCCTCGGGACGACGGGGCAAGAGTTCGGTGGAGTCGGCCGACGGGACCGGTTGAACATCCTTATCAGGCGACGGGACCCTATCGACAGTATGGATATCGTACCGGACACGAGCGTGGTCATCGACGGCCGCGTGTCCGAGCAGATCGAAGCCGACGCCGACCCCGACTCGACGGTCGACGGCAGGGGCTTTGCCGGCGCGACGGTCGTCGTCCCGGAAGCCGTCGTCGGCGAACTCGAAGCACAGGCCAACGACGGCCGGGAGACCGGCTGGGAAGGGCTCGAAGAACTCCAGACGCTCGTCGATCTCGCCGAGGAAGGAACCATCGACGTCGAGTACGTCGGCCGCCGGCCCGACGCCATCGAGAAACGGGAGGCCGGCGAGGGCCAGATCGACGCACTGATCCGTGACGTAGCAGGGGACCGCGAGGCCACCCTCGTGACCAGCGACGACGTACAAGCGGAAGTCGCCCGCGCGAAGGGACTGGACGTGGAGTACGTCGAACCCCGCGGTCGCACGGTCGAACGCCTCCAGATCGAGAACTTCTTCGACGAGGGGACGATGAGCGTCCACCTGAAAGTGGGGGTCCAGCCGTTCGCCAAGAAGGGGTCGATCGGCGACATGCACTACCAGCCGATCCGTGACGAGATCGCCACCGAGGACGAGCTCCGCGAGTACGTCGAAGACATCGAGGAGGCCGCCCGCTCCTCGCCCGACGGCTTCGTCGAACTGGACGAACCCGGCATGACCATCGTCCAGTTCAAGGACCTCCGGATCGCGATGGCCCGGCCGCCGTTCTCGGACGCCCGGGAGATCACCGCCGTCCGCCCGATCGTCAAGACCGACCTGGACGACTACGAACACGCCGACGAACTGCGCGACCGTTTTACCGACCACCAGCGGGGCGTCCTCATCTCCGGCTCACCGGGCGCCGGGAAGTCGACGTTCGCCCAGGCCGTCGGGGAGTTCCTCGTCGACGCCGACTACGCCGTCAAGACGATGGAGAAACCCCGTGACCTCCAGGTCGGTCCGGAGATCACCCAGTACACCGCACTCGGGGGCTCGATGGAGAAGACCGCCGACTCGCTGCTGATGGTCCGGCCCGACTACACCATCTACGACGAGGTCCGCAAGACCGACGACTTCGAAGTGTTCGCGGATATGCGGCTGGCGGGCGTCGGCATGGTCGGGGTCGTCCACGCGACCCGTGCCGTCGACGCGCTCCAGCGGCTCATCGGCCGGGTCGAACTGGGCCTGATCCCCCAGATCGTCGACACCGTTATCTACATCGAGGCCGGGCAGGTCCACACCGTCTACGACGTGACGACCGAGGTGAAGGTTCCCCACGGCCTGATGGAGGAAGACCTCGCACGGCCGGTCATCGTCATCCGGGACTTCGAGACCGGCCAGCCCGAGTACGAGATCTACACGTTCAACCGCCAGGTCGTCACCGTCCCGCTCAACGACGACGAGGACAGCGAGGACTCCGGTGTCGACCGCCTGGCCAAGCAGGAGGTCGAACGCGAGATCCGCTCGATCGCCCGGGGCCACGTCGAGGTCGAACTCCGCGGCCCTAACACCGCCATCGTCTGGGTCGAGGACGACGACATCTCCCAGGTCATCGGCAAGGGCGGGGGCCGCATCTCCGACGTGGAGAACCGCCTGGGGATCGACATCGACGTCCGGACCTTCGAGGACCGCCCGACAGGCCCCTCCGGCGGGCCACAGGCCGACGCCAGCGGGAGCAAGCAGGGCGAGATCGTCACGCCGGAGGTCACTTCCCGGCACGTGATGATCCCCCTGGAGGGCCACGCCGGCGAGACCGTCGAGGTCCAGGCCGACGGCGAGTACCTCTTTACCGCGACCGTCTCCCGTGGCGGCGAGGTCCAGGTCTCCCGTGGCTCCGGCATCGCCGAGGAACTGGAGCGGGCGATCGACCGCGGGAAGACGATCACCGTCACGCCCTCCTGAGCGGTCTGCGGTACCGGAACCGAAGTTCCCGCTACCAGTACGACTCCGGACCACGTTCGTGCGTTTCCGCGTTCGAGTCACTCAACGGGACTGTCAGCTCGAACCGATGGATAATTCCGGGAGCGCACTGACTGATAGCTATGAGCGATGCAGTCGTCGGAACGCTGCTCGATCAACAGACCCTGGCGGCCCGGGTCGAAGCCGGGGACACCCCGGCGTGGGTCGCCGACCACTGGCGGACGTTCCGGGACGCATTGACGGGAGAGCGGAACGGGACTCCGTTTCCCTGTTTCTTCGGGGCCGAATCAGTTCGGGCGGGCGATCCGCTGTACACGGCCGTCCCGTCGCTGACCGATCCGGAGGCACTGTTCGACCTCGGCGAAACCCTGTGCTCGTATCTGGAGCGCTATCAGGACCACAGCGAGCGGGCGTCACTGGTGACGTTCTTTCGACCGCCCGACCGTCCGCTGACCGAATCGGAGTACCACGACGCGCTCTGGCATGTCCTCCAATTTCTCCACGTCCACGACCCCGAGCCGTGGCCCGAGGAGATCCCGACCGATCCGGCGGACCCCTACTGGGAGTTCTGTTTCGCCGGCGAACCGATGTTTCCGACCTGTCGGGCACCGTTCTACGACACTCGTAAGAGCCGGTACTGTCCGGTCGGCCTGGAGATCACGTTCCAGCCACGCGCGCTGTTCGAAGCACTGGACGTCACGGCCGAGACGGCCGCCGGGCAACACGCTCGGGACGTGATCCAGGACCGACTCGGGGAGTACGACACCGTCTGTCCACACGCGGATCTGGGAGACTGGGGCGTCGACGGCGACCGCGAGTGGCCCCAGTACATGCTCTCCTCGGACCCCGAGCAGGCTCCCGACGAGTGCCCGATGACTGTCACACGGGACCACCCGAAATCGAAGTGGCTCGTCGGACGGCCCGAACAGTCGGAGCCGGCCGACTGATGGCGTCCGATCCGGCGCTCCTGCTGGTGGACTTCCAGCAAGGGTTCGACGACGGCAGATGGGGACCCCGCAACAACCCCGATGCGGAGGCAAACGCCCGACGGCTGTTGTCGACCTGGCGAGACCGAGGCGACCCCGTCGTCCACGTCCGACACGACTCGACGGAGCCGGACTCACCGCTCCGGGACGGCGAACCCGGCTTCGCGTTCAAACCGGGGCTGGCGCCACGCAGCGACGAGCACGCTGTCACCAAACGCGTCAACGGCGCCTTCGTCGGAACCGAACTGGAATCGTGGCTGTCGGACCGCGGTATCGAGGCCGTCGTCGTCTGCGGGCTGACGACCGACCACTGCGTCTCGACGACGGTCCGGATGGCCGAAAACCGTGGCTTCGCGGTCACTTTCGTCCGGGACGCGGCCGCGACGTTCGATCGGCGGCTGGACGAGGAGCGGTTCGCCGCCGATCTGGTCCACCGGACGGCGCTTGCACAACTGGCCGGCGAGTTCGCGACGATCGAAACGACCGCGGGGCTGTGTGGGCAGAGAACGGAGTGAGGGAGGATTCGGCTCGCCGGCAGTCAGTCCGAGACGGCGGCGTCGGCCTCGGCCGGCTGGTCGGTGATCTCGTAGAGGTTCTGTCGTGCGTCAGCGAAGTAGACGTCTTCCTCGATGACGCCGACCTCGTCGAGTCGTTCGAGCGCGTAGCGGACCGTCCGTGCCGAGAGCATCGACTCCTCGACGATTCCTTTCTGCGTGAGCGGCCCGTCGTACTCCAGCACTTTGTACACGAGCTTGGCGCTCGGAGGGAGATCCGCGATTTCCTCCCCGTCGGATTCCGTCATTACCTCCATCGAGACGCGCCGGATGCATAAAGATTGAGGAGTTGATCGGGAGACCGCCTGCCGGCCACAGCGACGGCGGATCGTGGAACCGCGCCCCTTTTGACTGTGGGTAGTCCAAGTGCGCGTATGGCAACGGACACGGCGGACGGCATGAGCTCGCACATGCGAGGGCTCACCGTCACGACGATCACGGCGGTGGCCGGTATCGCCGCGGCGTTCGGCTCGAACGCCGTCGCGAGCGGGGCGACCGACACCATCGGGGTCGCTATCCTCGCAGTCGCCGTCCTCGCACAGTTCCCGGTCCTCAAAGTCGCCGGTATCGGCCAGGAGGACCTCTCGACGAAAGACGTCCTCTACATCGCGTTTATGACCTTCGCCCTCTGGTTCGTCAGTTGGGGCGTCATGCTGACCACGGGGGTCTGAGGATGGCCGAGGACAGCATCGCGGTCGTGGACCTAGAGCGGTGTCAACCCGACCGCTGTAACTACGAGTGCATGAACTACTGCCCGCCCAACCGCAGCGGGAAAGAGTGCATCGTCAAACGCGAGGACAAGTACGAGGAGGACGAACCCTTCGAGGGCAAGCCCGACCAGGTCTTCATCTCCGAGGAGATCTGTCTGGGCGAGTCCTGTGGCATCTGTGTCAACAAGTGTCCGTTCGACGCGATCGAGATCGTCAACCTCCCACAGGAGTTGACCGAGGAACCGGTCCACCGCTACGGCGAGAACGCCTTCGCGCTGTACGGTCTACCCGCGCCCGCAGAGGGCCAGGTGACCGGCATCCTCGGTCCGAACGGGATCGGGAAGACGACCGCCGTCCGCATCCTAGCCGACGAGATGGCGCCGAACCTCGGCCAGTACGGCACCGAACCGGGCTGGGACGATATCCTGGACGAGTACCGCGGCACGGCACTACAGGACTACCTCGAACAGATGCGTGACGGCGATATCACCGTCGCCCGCAAACCACAGTACGTCGACCGCATCCCCGACCAGTTCGACGGGAAAGCCCGGGAACTGCTCGCACAGACGGACGAGCGAGGCGCACTCGACGAGCTGGTCGAACGGACCGGTATCGGCCCCGTCGTCGACAACCACATCGACGACCTCTCCGGGGGCGAACTCCAGCGGGTCGCCCTGGTGGCGACGCTGGCACGGGACGCCGACTTCTACTTCCTCGACGAGATCACGCCCTACCTGGACATCGGCCAGCGGATGACTGCCGCACGGCTCATCCGCGAACTCGCCGAGGACGGCGACCGGTCGATGCTGGTCGTCGAGCACGATCTGGCGATCTTAGACCTGCTCGCGGACAACATCAACGTCGCCTACGGGACCCCCGGCGCCTTCGGTGTCATCACCGCGCCCAAGTCCACGAAAAAGGGGATCAACGAGTACCTCTCGGGCTACCTGGAGAACGAGAACATGCGGGTCCGCCAGACCGAGATCGAGTTCGAGGAGCACGCGCCCCGGACCGCCTCGACCGGCGACGTCGTCATCGAGTACCCGACCCTCACGAAGAGCTACGGCGAGGGCGAGTTCTCGCTCGAAGTCGACTCCGGAACCATCCGCGAGAGCGAAGTGCTGGGCGTCGTCGGTCCCAACGGCATCGGGAAGTCGACGTTCGCGAAGATGCTCGCCGGCCGCCTCGAACCCTCGGAGGGGACGGTCGATTCGAGCCTCGACATCGCCTACAAGCCCCAGTACATCGAGATCGACCAGCCGATGCGGGTCGACGCGTTCCTCTCGACGATCACCGACGACTTCGGGACGTCCTACTGGAACACCGAGATCGCACAGCCGCTCCAGTTGGAGTCGGTGATGGAGCAGCAACTGACCGACCTCTCGGGCGGGGAACGCCAGCGGGTCGCCATCGCCGCCTGTCTCTCGAAGGACGCCGATCTCTACCTGCTGGACGAACCCTCGGCACACCTGGACGTGGAACAGCGGGTGCTGGCGACCTCGGCGATCCGGCGCTACGCCGAGAACCACGACGCGACGGCGATGGTCATCGACCACGACATCTACATGATCGACCTGCTGGCCGATCGCCTGCTCGTCTTCGAGGGGGAACCCGCAAAGCGCGGCCACGCGACCCCGCCCCAGGGGATGCGCGAGGGGATGAACGAGTTCCTCGCGAACCTGGATATCACGTTCCGCCGCGACGAGCGGACCTCCCGGCCGCGGATCAACAAACCCGGCTCGCAACTCGACCGCGAGCAGAAGAACGCCGGCGAGTACTATTACTCGCCGTAGTGCCCGCGACTACCGATTTTCCGAGACCGACCACGGCAAGCGGCCGCTCAGTTGAACCGCACGCCGAGATCATGCAGGCCGTCGTTGTGACGCGCGACGTTGATGAGCAGCGGCGTCAGTCCCTCGATCTCGGCGGCGTTGGCAAGCGGGCCACCATCGAGGGCGCGCAGGCCGTCGATCCCTTCCGCGAGGTCCCGGACGGTCGCCTTCGCGTCGCCGTCGTCGCCGACGACGATGGTGTCCCACTCCAGCGTAGCGTCCAGATCCGAGAGCCGGCCGGCCGCGAGGTTGTGGAACGCGCCGACGATCGGCGTCCCCTCGGGGGCGGCGTTTGCGGCCAGTTCCGTGACGCTGCCGACGCCGGGCCGGTTGTAGTGGAAGCCGTCCTCGTCGCGTTTCATCCCGACCGCGGGTGAGACCAGGATCGCGTCGCCGAGGTCGTCGGCGACAGCTTCGACGGTATCCGTGAGGTGGTACGCGGGGACGGCGGCGACGACCACGTCCGCGCGGGCCGCGGCCTCGGGGTTCGTCAGCCCGTCGACATCGACCGATCGGCCGCGATCGGCGAGTGTCGCTTCGTAGTCGGCCGCGCTATCAGCGGCCTTCTCGGCGTCCCGAGAACCGACCATGAGCGTGTGGTCCGTGTCCTTCGCCCAGCGGAGGGCCAGCCCTTCACCGATATCTCCGGTCCCGCCGAGAATCGCGATTTCCATACCGGGAGGGTAGGCCGAGTCGCGAATAAGCGTTGTGCGACCGGAGGTGCTTGCCTAGGTGTAGTGCTCCCAGGCGTACTCGAACCCACCGCCGTAGGCGACGTACAGGGCGACGGCCAGTCCGACGGCGAACCCGAGGAGCTGGGCGGCGATCGCGAGCGGCGACGTGTGACCCAGGAGCGTGTTCGCGATCGTCACCAGCGGAACCGTCGCGACGAACAGCGTGAGGATGAAAAGCAGCATCCGTCCGGGGCGGTGGGCGTCCTCTAGGGCCGCCTCGTTGCGCCGGATCGTCCAGTAGGTCGCTCCGAGCGCGACGAGTTGGAACGAGACGGCGTAGAGCGGAACGAGGTCGACGGTGGGTTCGTAGACGGCCGCACCGCTGACGATCGCGGTCCAGATGCTGACCAGTATCGACCAGGCCAGCATCGTCCGTTGGCGCATATCCGGGCGTGGGGCGCCGGCGGGCAAAGGCGTGGCGTTCTGATAGTGGTCATTGTAGATCAGTTCCGGACAGCGCCGACCCCCGGGTCGGCGCGTACCGGTACATCGCTACAATCACTCCAGCAGGTCCGGGAGGTCGTTGACCGAGTCGACGACCGCACTGGCACCGACGCCGGCGAACTTCCGCCGACCGTCCTCGCCAGAGAGTCCGCCGGTGAGGACACCGACCCCGTAGTAGACGCGGTCGTCGGTCTCGTCGGCGTTGACAGCCGTCTCGACGTCGTCCAGCGTGTCGCCGACGAAGGCGATCCGCTCGGCGTCGAACCGTTCGGCCAGCGTGACGAGCGCGGCCGGGTGTGGCTTGCCCTCCGCCCAGTCGTCCATCGTGAACCGATGCTCCCCGGGCAGGTCCAGTCCGACCCGGTCCAGCGCGATGTCGGCCTCGGCGGACGGCCGGCCGGTGACGACGCCGACATCGTAGCGCTCGGTCAGGGTCGCCAGCGTCCCCTCCTCGACGATGACCGGTTCGTCATGGATGTAGCCGGGCGCGTCGAAGGCCGGTTCTCCGTCTTCGAGTTCACGATACAGTTCGCTGCCCAGATACAGCGTCTGGAAGACCTCACGGAGCCGGTCCCGGTCCCAGGCGTCGAACACCCGATCGGCGGCGGCCGGATCGAGCAGTTCCCGTATCACTGCCGTCGCGGCGTCCAGTCCACCGCCGCGCTCGGCGATGGCATCGGTAAAGGCCGCGAGGTCCGCCACGTCGGCCTCCCGGCTGGCGAGGACGAACAGCGCCGCGGCGTCGGTGACCTCCCAGTCGTTGTTGAACCCGCCGGCGTCCTTGAACCACTGGATGTCCGCCCGGGAAATCGTCTCGCCGTACACCCTGTCGACGGACTCGACGACGGCTCGTCGGTAGGAGTCGGCTACGTCCACGAGGACGCCATCGATGTCGAGTACGACCGCATCGACCTGCATACGCGCCGGAAGACACCCCGGCCACAAGCCTGTTGCTATCCCCTGTCGGTGACCCGGTACAGCGTCACACCCCCGGGTAGGGATTCGGGATCGACGGGGACGACGGGTGGATCGCCACCGAGCGTGGTGAACCAACAGGTCGCCCCGACGGTTCGGGCGACCGACCGAACCGGCCGGTGGAGTTCCGGCGGGAGGTTGCGGGCGTAGACGACATCAGTTCCCTCGTAGACGGCCGGTTCTGGGTCGGTGACGTCGTCGAGGACGAACTCGACACCCTCGGGGACGGACCGACGCTCGATGTCCGTCGCCGTCACTTCGACCCCCCGATCACGGAGCGCGGCGGCGACCGTCGGCCGGTTCCCAATCCCGACCTCGACCGCCGACGCTGCGACGGTCGCGAGCCGGTCGGCGAGGGCCTCGTCGGGCTTGCTCACGTCGGGATATTTATGAGACGGCGGCGCATATGCGTTCGCATGCACGTCGACATCGTGCCGGTCGGCGAGGTCTCCGCGCAGGTCAAACGCGAGGCCTCCGACGGGCTGCGGGCGACCTACGACTGCGAGGTCTCCATGCACGATCCCCAGTCCATCCCGGCCGGTGCGTACGATGCCGACCGCGACCAGTACCGCGCCGAGGAGTTCATCGACCTGGCTCGCCGAGTGGGGTCGGGCGGGAAGAACATCGCGATCACGCCGATGGATCTGTTCTACCGGCGCCGCAACTACGTCTTCGGCCTGGCGTATCTGGGTGGCTCCGGGAGCGTCATCTCCACCTACCGGCTCCAGACGACCTCCGATGGCGGGTTCTCGAACCGCTCCGCCGGCGAGATCTTCTCGGCCCGCGTCCGCAAGGAGGTCGTCCACGAGATCGGCCACACGCTCGGCCTGGAACACTGTGACAACAAACGCTGTGTCATGAACTTCTCCCCGACGGTCCGGCAAGTCGACGTGAAAGAACCCTCGCTGTGTGGCTCCTGCCAGCGGAACGTCCTCTGATCGGCGGCCGCGTCGTACCTAACGAATTAGGCTGTCCGGATAATATCCTCTATGGCTTAGGTGTGTGTGTAATGAGCAAGAGTCAGTCCTCCGATCGGGCCGAAGAACTCGGTGACATCTTCGTCTCGGTCACCGGCGGCGAATCGGTTACCGAACACCAGGACGACGACGCCTCCGACCGCGAACTCCGGCCGGACGAGGAGTTCGACCCCGACGAGGTCGCCGACGGTCTCGACGACGCAGTCGCCGGGTCGGAGACTGGCGATACGAGCGACCCCGCGGCCTGATTCCAGCAGTACTTCACAGCCCGTCGACAGTGCCGTCGCTCCGGACGAAGCGAACGACAGAGAAAGGAGTCGCGTCAGACGCCGGCTTTCTGCAGTGCGTCCTCCAGGTCGTCGGCCTGCGTGACGCCGACGAAGCGTTCGACGATCCCGTCGTCGTTCTCGACGATGAGTGTCGGCAGCGAGCGTACCTGGTACTCGTTGGCGACGTCTTGCTCCTCGTCGACGTTGATCTTCTCGAACTCGACATCGGTCCACTCCTCCTTGAGATCGTCAAGGATCGGGTCCTGGGTCTTACACGGACCACACCAGTCGGCGTAGAAGTCCTTGAGTGTAACCGTCATGGTCTCTTCGATGTAACCTATGTGGCCAGATAAGGGTTGTCCATGTGCGGCGCCCGGACACGACCGAAGCCGAAAGGCTTACTCCGTGGGACTGACGAAGAGTGGACATGAGCAGTAGCGACGGCGGCGGACTCATGTCCAGTGCCGGACTCGTCCGGTATTTCGACGCCGAAGACCAGAACACGATCCGTGTCGACCCGCGAACAATCGTCGCCTTCGGCGTCCTGTTCGGTGTACTGATGCTCGTGCTGAACGCCACCGCAGTATAGACCGCCGTTCTTCCTCGGGTGTCCTCACGCGCTCTCCGAGCCTGCCGTCCCACTCGCTGTGAAAACGGTTCGACTGCACCACTCACGGCTTCGCCGTTCGCTTTCGCGGGCGACTGCACCCCTGTTCGAGTGACCCTGTTCGCTTCGCTCGGCGGATGCTCCGAAGGCCGTTGCCACTCGGCTGTTGCTTCCACGATAGGAAGTCGCGGCGTTTTTGCACGCTTGTCACCCAACAGCGGGTATGCACTTCACCCAGCGTGAACAGCACGCGCTCCGCGAGGCCGGCGTCGACCAGGCGACCATCGAGGCAGCGTCCGAGACCGTCGTCGAGGCGACCGCCGACGCGGCCGCCGACATCGAGGCGTTCTTCGCCGACGCCGAGACGGTGTACTCCGACATGGACCGCGCACACAGTGCCAGCGAGATCCAGGAACACACCGTCGACTACTGTGATCTGTTCACCCACGCCGACGACATCCGGGGGTATCTACGGTTCGACCGGTGGGGCGTGCCCGTCGAAGGGGGGCGCGTCCTGAGCGACGAGCGTGTCGAACTGACGCTGGGGCCGACCGTCGACGGGCGGGTCCGGTTCGCGTACGACGAGGACGCGCTATGACCGTCAAGGTCAGGGGCATCTACACGACGGCGCTGACCCACCTGCTGACGGAGGCCGGTCACGAGGTGGTCCAGGCGTCCGGGCCGATCCGCGACCGGTTCGACGCCGATTTCGGAACCGAGCGGGCCGCAGTGACCGTCGCGACGACCGACGACCGCCAGGGTGTCGGCGTCAGCGGCGACGACGAGCAGGTCGCGGCCATCCAGGAACTCGTGACCGACGTGGGACGGGACACGCTGTGGTGGGCGGACCCGACGCCCGAGGGTGCCGTCTACGCCGGCGAGGTGACCGAGACGCTCGGGAGCGGCGCCGTCGTGGACCTGGGTGACGGCGAGGGGTTTCTCCCCTACGGCAACGCCGACGACCGCGTCGAGACCGGCGACCGGCTGGTGGTCCAGGTGGCCGAGGCAGGCGCTCCCTGGACGGACGGCCGTCCCGTCCTGGAGACGACCGTCGCCGTCCGTGGATCGCTGCTGTCGCTCGTCCGGGGAGCCAGCACCGACACCGGCGGCGTCGGCGGCCCGTCGATGCTGGACCTGGTGGCCGCCGACCCCCGCGAGGGGTGGGGCGTCTCCTGGGAACAGGCGAGCGAGGACGCCGACTTCGACGCGCTGGCGGCGGCGCTGTCGGCAGCCAACGAGCGCGCCGCGGCCATCGACGACGCGCTTGCGGACGCGCCGCCGGCCGAGGAGGCCGCTCCGCACTGCTACTGGGACGATACGGCGACGACATGGGTCTGGTTCGGCCGGGAGAGCCGCTTCGAACTGGACGAGGCCCGCCGTGCGGTGACGACGACGATGACGGGCCACCACCGGCTGAAGGCCGGCCACCGCACCGCGAGCAGCGCCGTCGACTACGTCGAGGCGTTGTGTGACGACCCCGAAGGCGAGTTCCCCTTCGCCGTCACCGCCGAGCAGTTCGGGCCACGCGAGGGCGGGTCGCTCGAACTCGGCCATGGCAAGCCCGACGGCCGGCTCATCAGCCTGGGCAGGGGCGATGTCACGGCCGTCGACGCCGACGGGACCGTCACCGTCGAGCGGGAACTCTCACCCGGCGGCGAGTACGACGCCCTGGGCGTCCCGAAGGAGGCCGGAGACATCGCCGAGACGACCCTGAAGGAGGGGCGGTGGTGGTACCCGACGACCTACCGCGACAGCGAGGGGACGAGCAAGGGGACCTACGTCAACGTCTGTACGCCCGTCGAGATCTTCCCGGAGACGGCCCGCTACGTCGACCTGCACGTCGACGTGGTCCGTCACGCCGACGGAACCGTCGAACGCGTCGACGACGACGAACTCGACGCCGCCGTCGCGGCCGGCGAGGTCCCCGAGGAACTGGCCGAACGGGCTCGCGGCGTCGCCGCAGCCGTCGAGAACGCGCTATCGTGAGCGGTCGTCGCGGCGGCGGGCGTACCACGCCGACAGCCCCAGCGCCGACAGCGTCCCGAGGACGCCGAAGCCGTCGCCGGCGGCCCCCGACGCCGACCGTTCCCCCGATCCGTCGGTTGGTGTCGCGGTGGCCGTCGGCGTCTCGACACTGGCCGGGTCCGGAAACGTGTAGAGCCCGGGCTGGACATCGGCGCCGCCGACGGCGTTCGTACTCGTCGCGACGAAACAGTCGCTGGCTCGCTGTGCGGTCCAGAACGCCGTATCGTCGCCGTCGCGCCACGCTGCGATCTCGCGTGGCTCCGACGGGTCAGAGATGTCGTGGACCCTGACGCCGCCGTTGTACCACGCCGAGTAACACCGGCCGTCGACCAACTCGAAGTTGTGTGCCGTCGTCAGGACCCCGCCGGGCGTGGGGTCGGTGGTCGGCGGCGGCTCGATCGTCGCGAGGTGGGTCGGCGCCGACAGGTCGTCGATATCGTAGAGCGCGAGACCGCTCGGCCCGCCGCTGTCGTCGCCGTCCAGGTCCCAGGACTCGGCACCGACCCCCAGCAGGCCGGCCGTCTCGTCGACGGTGACGAAGTGGTCGTTGCCGGGCGGTTCCGACCGTTCGGTGCCGGGGTCCTCGACCGCCGTCAGTTCGTCCGGTGACCGCCCACGAACGCGGGCCAGGCGTTCGGGGGCCGTCGGGTCCGAGACGTCAAGCACCCACGTCCCGGCGTCCCAGTAGGCCAGATACGCCCGGTCGCCCTGGACCCACACGTCGTGGAGCGGCCGGAGCGTGGCGGGAACGTCTGCCCACCGCTCGTCGGCGTCGGTCAGCCGCCAGGTCCCGACTTCCCGGCCGGTTCGCGTATCGACGACGAGCAACGGGTTCCCGTCGCGGCCGCCGCCGGTCAGGTAGGCGTGGCGGCCGTCGAAATCACAGTTGTGGATCGTCGTCTCGACCTGGGCAGCCCCGACCTGGGTGGGCGCCTGTCGATCGCTAACGTCGAAGACGACCAGTCCGTGTGCCCCGTCGGCTGGGTGGGCCGGCCCCGCGACCAGGAGCCGGCTCCCGCTGACCGCGAGGTCCTGGATACGGTTGATCGGTCCGGGCTCGGTGTCGCCCAGCAGGTCCGAGATCCGGGTCAACAGCCGTGGTCTGGTCGGCGTGACGAGGTCGACGACAGCCACTCCGTCGCCGGTCGCGACGTATGCCGTGTGGCCGTCGGGGCTGGTGACGGTCTCGTAGGCCGCCGAGAGCGCGAGAAATCCGATCGGGTCGTCACCGGACGGCGTCTCCGAGATCGGCGTCCGGTCGTTACCCTCGGGGAGCGGATGGCCGGTGCCAGTCTGGCTCCCGAGGCTGGCACCGACAGCGGCGCCCGTGACGCCGACGGTCCGGAGGAACGCCCGGCGGTTCATACCGACGGTCGGGGACAGACGGAAAGAAACGTTGCGGTGATCTCGGATCGACCCTCAGTTCCCCTGGATGGCGTCGATGACCATCGCAGCCGCGATGATGACCTCTTTCGGGACGGAACTGGCGTCGTCGATCGTGATGTCGTACCGGTCTTTCATCGAGAACTGGCCGTCGATGTTGCCGACGTGACCGCCCTCGCTGTCGGTGATCTCGTACTTGTGGGGGATCCACTGGCCGAACGGGAGGAAGTGACGGGCGAGCGTGATCGCGGCACCCTGGGAGTCGATCTGTGCCAGCACCTCCTCGGTCTGGGCGTCGCGGACGCGCCACGTGTCCTGCAGGATCGAGAAGTCGTTGTCGAGGACCACGAGGTCCTCGTCGGTCTGTGAGTCGGTCAGCGTGTAGTTGCCCGCGACGTCGAGCATGCTGCCGGCGTTGACCTCGAAAACGTCGTTGTCGTTTCCGTCGACGAAGGGGAACGACTCCTTGGCCTTGAACATCTTCTGTTTCCCGCGGAGGACGACGTTGCCGTTCCTGTCCATCGCCTTGTATTTGTTGCGGACGAGGCTCTGTTCGACGGTGTAGCTGTCGTCGCTCAGGTCCAGTCCTGTGATGTCGTACGTACCAGTCGTACTCATATTTTCGACCCTCGATACACAGTCACTTAGTTGTAATGGACGTAACAAAACCAGATATATAGTCGTATAGAACCGTCTGATCCCATTCTCCGGACCACGAGACACGTAATATATCGGCGGCGGGTACCGAAACCTACGCACGGAACTGGCTCTCGGCCCGTCGAGTGACCGGAGACGGACAGGAACCGACAGGGTTTCACGGCCACCGTCCTTGGGAACCCCATAGATGAGCAAGGACGTCATCGAGGTCCGCGGTGCCGAGGAGCACAACCTCAAGGACGTCGACGTGGAGATCCCCCGCGAGGAACTCACCGTCGTCACGGGGTTGTCGGGGTCGGGCAAGTCCTCTCTGGCATTCGAGACAGTGTACGCCGAGGGACAACGCCGCTACATCGAGTCGCTGTCGGCCTACGCCCGGAACTTCCTGGGCCAGATGGACAAACCCCAGGTCGAAAACGTCGAGGGGTTGTCGCCGGCGATCTCGATCGACCAGAAGAACGCCGCCAACAACCCCCGGTCGACGGTCGGGACCGTCACCGAACTCCACGACTACCTCCGCCTGCTGTACGCCCGCGTCGGGGTCCCTCACTGTCCGGAGTGTGGCCGCGAGGTCGGTGAACAGTCCGCCCAGAACATGGTCTCGCGTATCCTCGATCTCCCGGAGGGGACACGACTGAAACTCTGTGCGCCGGTGGTCCGCGATCAGAAGGGCGCCTTCGAGGACCTGTTCGACGACCTCGTGAGCGAGGGATACTCCCGGGTGGAGGTCGACGGGGAGAGCTACGACCTGACGCTGGACCGACCCGAACTCGACGAGAACTACGACCACACCGTCGACGTGGTCGTCGACCGCGTGAAAGTCGCACCCGACGCCCGTTCGCGGATCACCGACTCCGTGGAGACGGCCCTCGAAGAGGCCGACGGGACGCTGAAGGTCGTCGTCCCGGAGCCACCCGAGGGCGCCGCCGAGGCGCTGGGCGGGTCGACGGCGCGGTCGACAGGCGCCCTCGGGGACGCCGAGGACGAGGCGACAGCAGCCCAAAGCGACGATCGCCTCGTCGTCGAACTCTCGGAAGACCTCGCCTGCACACACTGTGGGATCGACATCTCGGAGATCGAGACCCGCTCCTTCTCGTTCAACTCGCCTCACGGCGCCTGTCCGGAGTGTGAGGGGCTGGGCGAGACGAAAGAGGTCAGCGAGGCGTTGGTGATCACCGACCCCGGCAAGCCACTCAAGCACGTCTTCGAGCCCTGGAGCTACGACCGGACCTACTACTCCCGGCAACTGGACAACGTCGCGGACCACTTCGGCGTCTCCCTGGAGACGCCCTTCGAGGAACTGGACGAGTCGATCCAGCGGCAGTTCCTCTACGGCACCGACGACCTGGTCCACTTCGAGTGGACCACCAAGAACGGGACCCGCGAGAAGACCGAGCGGTTCGAGGGCGTGATCCCGAACCTCGAACGCCGGCACGTCGAGACCGACTCCGACCGCGCCCGCGAGCACATCGAGGAGTTCATGGCGACGACGACCTGTCCGGCCTGTGAGGGCACCCGGCTGAAAGCCGAGTCCCGCGCAGTGCTGGTCGACGGGACCTCGATCACCGCGGTCAACCGGATGTCCATCGGCGACGCCCTGGCCCACTTCGAGGAGATGGAGGCGACCCTCTCGGCCCGTGACACCAAGATCGCCGCGGAGATCCTGAAGGAGATCCGCGCCCGCCTGGGGTTCATGCAGGAGGTCGGCCTGGAGTACCTGACGCTGGACCGCGAAGCGGCGACCCTCTCGGGCGGGGAGAGCCAGCGCATCCGGCTGGCCACCCAGATCGGGTCGGGTCTCGTGGGCGTGTTGTACGTCCTCGACGAGCCGTCGATCGGGCTCCACCAGCGGGACAACGACCGACTGCTGAATACCCTCGAAGAACTGCGGGACCTCGGAAACACGCTGCTCGTGGTCGAACACGACACCGAGACGATGCGCCGGGCCGACAACGTCATCGACATGGGTCCCGGCCCGGGCAAACAGGGCGGGGAGATCGTCGTCAACGGGCCACAGGAGGAACTGATGGCCGCCGAGGCGTCGATCACGGGCGACTACCTGGCCGGCGAGCGCCAGATTCCAGTGCCCGACGAGCGCCGCGAGTCCGACAGCTCCCTCACGGTCCGGGGAGCGCGTCAGCACAACCTCGCGGATCTGGACGTCGAGTTCCCGCTGGGGACGTTCACCGCCATCACCGGCGTCTCCGGTTCCGGGAAGTCGACGCTGATGCACGACGTGCTGTACAAGGGACTCGTCCGGCGGATGAACGACACCGACGTCAACCCCGGCGAACACGACGCCATCGAGGGGATCGACCGGATCGAGACGGTCCGGCTGATCGACCAGTCCCCGATCGGCCGTACGCCCCGCTCGAACCCCGCGACCTACACGAACGTCTTCGACCACATCCGGGAGCTGTTCGCCGAGACCAGCCTCTCGAAACAGCGGGGCTACGAGAAAGGACGGTTCTCCTTCAACGTCAAGGGCGGTCGCTGTGAGGGCTGTGGCGGCCAGGGAACAGTCACCATCGACATGAATTTCCTCTCGGACGTGGAGGTCCCCTGCGAGGAGTGTGGCGGCGCCCGCTACAACGACGAGACACTGGACGTCGAGTACAAGGGCGCGACCATCGCCGACGTGCTGGAGATGACTGTCGACGAGGCCCACGACTTCTTCGAGAGCCACAGCGGCATCCGCCGCCGGCTGGAACTGTTGAAGGACGTGGGGCTGGGCTACATGAAACTCGGCCAGCCGTCGACGACCCTCTCCGGGGGCGAGGCCCAGCGGATCAAACTCGCCGAGGAACTGGGGAAGAAGGACTCCGGCGAGACGCTGTATCTACTCGACGAGCCGACCACCGGCCTCCACCCAGCGGACGAGCGGAAACTCATCGACGTGCTCCACCGCCTGACCGACGACGGCAACACGGTCGTCGTCATCGAGCACGAACTCGACCTCGTGAAAAACGCCGACCACATCGTCGATCTCGGGCCGGAGGGCGGCGAACACGGCGGTCGACTGGTCGCCGAGGGCACCCCCGAAGCGGTCGCCCGGACCGAGGAGTCACACACCGGCCGGTACCTCCGTGACCTGCTGCCCGGCGTCGACCTAGAGGGGCCACGCGCCGACCGGGACGCAGACGAGGTCGCCGCGAAAGCGGACGACGACTAGTCGGTTGCGTCGTCGATCAGCTGTTCGGCCCGCCGAACCAGCGTCGCACTGAGACGAGCACCGACCTCGTCCATCGCGTACAGTGTCGATTTCGCATCGTCGGCCGTTATCGCTCCGCACTCGACGGCACGGACCAGGACACCTATCGAACCGGAGACGCGGATCGAGAGCGCCATGCACGTCTTGCGAAGTGGCTTGTCGTCTGTCACGAGCACCGGTCGGTCGTGGAGAAGTGCGTGTGCCAAGAGGGCAACGTCGGCCTCGACAGGCGGCTCAGTGAGGGCCAACTCGTCTTCCGTCACCTCCGTTCCCAGATGTGACGCTGCTTCCTGGAGCAAGTCGGTGTTGACGAGCTTCGACGAGGTGACCCAGGACCCCATCGCCGCCGTGAGTGCGCTCGCCGCCGGGTCCGTATCTATCTCGTCACAGACGGCCTCCGGAATCACGATCTGCCCGTCGAACGAGCCCAGTAGCTCCGTCTGACCGACTGCGGTGAGCGTGATCCAGACGCTGGCGTCGACAAGCAGTGTTCGCTCCGGTTCCTCGCCGTTCATCGCAACGCGTCCACGTCATCGGCAAGACGGGCCTCGTCGTAGTTCGAGAGGATCCCACGTTCGTTCGCTTCCGACATTATCTCGGCGATCGTGAGGCCAGCGATATCGGCCGCACCGCGCATCCCGACCGTGCCGTCCTGATACTGTTGGAGCGCGACTCGTATCAGTTCCTCGCGCGCCCCTCGGCGGAGCGCCTGTCAGATGGCCTCACTCCTGCTCTCTCCCGTTGCTTCGGCCAGTCGCGCTACCAGATCGAGTTCTGTGTCGCTCATGCGAGTCGTGATATTCTCCATATGTACTGCGATGCGTTACATCGTATTAATCTCGGGGTCGAATCGCCCCTTGGACGGCACAGCAGCACCTCGGCCGGCGCTGCGTTTTTGTTAGTCTACGGTGACACACCCACACATGGCACAGTCGACAGCTGAACCGACGCGAAAGCGGGGGATCGGTGGGCTCGCACAGCAAGCGAACCCGGCGTTCGCGGTCGGGGCGGTCGCGGTGCCGCTGCTCGCCTTCGCCGCGGCGGTCGCGAGCGGCCGCATCCGTGCGCTGACCTACGTTCACGTGATGGCCGGGGTCCTCTGGACCGGGATCGACCTGTTCATCGGGCTGGTGTTGGGGCCGGTGCTGGGCGGCCAGGAACCCGAGCAGCGAGCGTCGTTCTTCCAGTCGTTCACGCCGAAGATGACCTTCCTGATGCCGACGCTGGCGACGGTGACGATCACCGGGGGAGTCCTGCTCGCGCTCCGGCTCGGGAAGTTCCCGAACGCCGACCCGTGGCTGGCGCTCATGACCGCGGCGACGACGATTCCGGTCGTCCTGTTGCTCGGCGCCCAGTTCGATGCGCTGACCGACCCGAAGACGCTGCTGGCGCTTGCCGTCGCGGTCGTCGGCTCCGGCGCGTATCTGTGGACCGCTCTGCCCGACTTCGCGATGACCTCGCCCTGGATCGTCGCCACGCTGGCCATCGTGACGCTGCTGACGATCCAGGGCTTCGGCGTGATCCTCCCGGGAGAGGTACGCATCTACCGCCAGGTCGTCTCGGAGAACCCCGACGTCGACCTGATCTCGGAGATCGGGATGCGAAACGCCCGTCTCGGCGGGCTCCAGGGAGTCCTCCAGCTAGCGATCGTCTTCGTGATGGTCGGGCTGCGGTGGTGGCGTTGAACCCGTAGGCAGAAAGCATATTTTCGCGTCGTGAGTTTGTCGGTAAGTATGTCCGACCCTGACACCGACCCCGGCGACGTGCTGGAGGAACTGGCGAGTCTCCCGACGCTGGCACACCCGACGGCCTCCCCGGACGGGAGCGAAGTGGCCTTCTACTACGACGCCAGCGGCCGCAACGAACTGCACGTCCTCGACGTCGAGACCGGCGAGCACACCCAGTGGAGCGACGGCGAGGTCCCGCGGAACGCCCGCTGGTTCGTCGAGTGGGACGCCGACGGCGACCGCGTGTTCTTCCACCTCGACGACGACGGCGACGAGCAAAACGACGTCTACGCCATCGACCGGGACGGCTCGGTCGAACCGGTCGTGGAGTTCCGCGGCCAGACCGTCCTCGCCGACGTCGGCGAGGACGGCCAGACGCTGCTGGTCGGGTCGACCCGGGACGGGCAGATGAACCTCTACAGTCACGACCTCGAAAGCGGGGAGACCACCAAACTCACCGACTACGACCGGGCGGCCCGCGGCGGCCTGCTCTCGCCCGACGGCGAGCGGGTCGCCTACGCCACCAACGAGTCCGACGACTTCGACAACCTCGACGTCTACGTCGCGAACGCCGACGGCTCCGACGCCCGGAACCTCGAACTCGGGGAGACGGGCGCGGAGGCGACGCCGGTCGACTGGGGACCGGACGGCGAGCGCCTGCTCGTCTCGGACAACAGCGCCGACCTGACACGCAGCGGCGTCTACGACCGCCGGACCGACGAGGTGACCTGGTTCGGCGGTGACAGCGAGGAGCAACCGGCCTTCTTCATGCCCGACGGCCAGCGGTTCCTGGCGGTCCGGACCCGCGAGGCCGCCAAGATGCCCGTCGTCTACGACGTCGGGAGCGGCGAGTCCCGCGAACTGGAGCTTCCCGAGGGGGTCGCCGGCTTCGGGCTGGCCGGCGACGCGGTGCTGGGCGACGACCGGATCCTGCTGACCCACACGACGCCGACCCGCCGGCCGGATCTGTTGGCCTACGACCTCTCGACCGACGAGACGGAGACGCTCGTCGAAGCAGAGTACGGCCCGTTCTCGCCCGAGGAGTTCGCCGACGCCGAGTACCGCACGTTCGCCTCCGACGGCGTCCCCGAGACCCCACAGGCCGCCGTCGAACACGACCCCTACGACACCCTGGAGATCGGCGCGTTGCTGTACGACTCCGGCGAGCGACCGTCGCCACTTGTCGTCAACCCCCACGGCGGCCCCCGGGGGATGGACGACAAGGCCTTCGACCTGTACACCCAGTTCCTCGTCCAGCAGGGGTACTCGGTGCTCCAGGTGAACTACCGGGGCTCGACGGGCCGGGGCCGCTCGTTCGTCCGTGAGTTGTACGACGACTGGGGCGGCGCCGAACAGGGGGACGTCGCGACCGGCGCCGAGTCCGTCCTCGACGAGTACGACTGGCTCGACGCGGACCGCGTGGCCGTCTTCGGGGGCTCGTACGGCGGCTACTCGGCGTACTGGCAACTGGTCCAGTACCCGCAACTGTACGACGCCGGCGTCGCCTGGATCGGGCTGACCGACCTCGAAGAGATGTACGAGACGACGATGCCTCACTACCGGACCGAACTGCTGGAGAAGAACATCGGCACGCCCGAATCGAACCCCGACCTCTACCGGGAGCGGTCGCCGATCCAGTACGTCGAGAACCTCTCGGCGCCGCTGTTCATGCTCCACGGCGTCAACGACCGCCGGGTTCCCGTCTCGCAGGCCCGTCTGTTCCGGGACGCGCTGGCCGAGGCCGGCTACACCGCGGCGGCCGAAGCCGGCGAGGCAGGCGACTACGAGTACACCGAACTGGGCGAGGAGGGCCACGCCTCCTCGGACATCGACCAGAAGATCCGGCTGTTCCGCCTGCTCGCGGACTTCCTCGACCGGCGGCTCGGTACCGAACCCGTCGTCGCCGAGGACTGAAGACGGCCTCGGCGGTAGTTTTCTGGCGACCCGCCGTCTACTGTCGGTATGGACACCGCCTACGCCGCGCTCTCCGACCGCGTCCTCGTCGGGGACGGCGACGCCTGGACCGACCGTCTGGTGAGCCACGACGTCGCGTGTCTCGATGTCCACCCCGACACGCCCGACCGGGTGTTCGTCGGGACCGTCGACGCCGGCCTCCAGTACACGACCGACGGCGGTAGCTCCTGGCGGACCGCGCTGGACGCCGGCGACCGCGTGACCGCCGTCACCGTCGATCCGCAGGACCCCAAGGTGGTGTGGACCGGGACGGAGCCGAGCGCCGTCTACCGGTCGGACGACGGCGGCGAGAGTTGGACCGAGCGCGACGGACTGACCGACCTGGCGTCGGCCTCCCGGTGGTCGTTCCCGCCCCGCCCCCACACCCACCACGTCCGCTGGCTTGCCGTCGCACCCGACGACCCCGACCGCCTCTACGTCGCCGTCGAGGCCGGCGCCTTCGTCCGGAGTCCCGACGGCGGCCGGACCTGGCTCGACCACCCCGACGGCGCCCGCCGGGACACCCACACGCTCGCGACCCACCCGGACGCCCCGGATCGGGTCTACACCGCCGCCGGCGACGGCTACGCCCGCTCTGACGACCGCGGCGAGACGTGGACCCACCCACAGGACGGCCTCGCTCATCGCTACGTCTGGAGCGTCGCCGTCCATCCGGACGACCCGGAGACGGTGGTCGTCTCGGCCGCGAGCGGCCCCCGGGCCGCCCACTCGACGACCGGGGAGAGCTACGTCTATCGCTCGGTCGGCGACGGATGGGAGCGTGCGATGGACGGCCTCCCGGGCCCGGACGGACTGGCCCGGGCGGTGCTCGCCGGGAGCGAGACTGCCGTCTACGCGCTGGCGAACCGCGGGCTGTTCCGATCCGAGGGCGGAGCAGACTGGCACCGAGTGGGGCAGTGGCACCCCGACTACGACCAGGTACCGCGCGGCTTGGCGGTCGTCTGAGCGGGACTGTCGGGGTCGACTGTCGTAATGACTATCATGTTTGCCCGTCGACAACCGGTCGATGGACGTTGCGCAAGCCCGCTCTGAATGCGAACAGGTCCTCCAGACCGTCTCGTCGTCGGTCGTCGCCGACGACGAGTTCCTCGAGACAGTACTGACAGCCGTCCTCGCGAAGGGACACGTCCTCATCGAGGACGTTCCAGGGACCGGGAAGACGCTGACCGCCCGCAGTTTCGCGTCGGCGCTGGGCCTCTCGTTCTCACGGGTCCAGTTCACGCCGGACCTCCTGCCGGCTGACGTCACGGGGACCCAACTGTACCGCGAGAGCGACGACGCCTTCGAGTTCAGCGAGGGACCGATATTCGCCAACTTCGTGCTGGCCGACGAGATCAACCGGGCACCGCCGAAGACCCAGGCGGCGCTGCTGGAGGCGATGGCCGAACGCCAGGTGACCGTCGGCGGCGAGACTCACCCCCTTCCCGACCCGTTCGTCGTCGTCGCGACCCAGAACCCCGTCGAGAGCGAGGGCGTGTTCCCCCTGCCCGCGGCACAGCGCGACCGGTTCCTGATCAAGACGAGCATCGGCTATCCCGACCCGACCGCCGAGCGGGGGTTGTTGCGCCAGCGGACCCGCCGGGACGAGCAGACGCCGTCGGTGCGGACGGTGCTCGACCCCGAGCGCGTTCGGTCACTCCAGGCGGTTCCGGAGACCGTCACCGTCCACGACGACATCGTCGGGTACATCACCGATATCGCACAGGCGACCCGCGACGACACGCGCGTCGAGGTCGGGGTCTCGCCCCGCGGGACACAGCGGTTGCTCGAAGCCACGCGGGCGCGGGCGATCGTCGACGGCAGGGCCTTCGTCCGGCCGGTCGACGTCACCGCGGTCGCCGAACCGGTCCTCGCACACCGGCTCTCCCTGACCGCGGACGCGTCGGTCGACGGAACGACGCCGGCGGCAGTCGTCTCGGGGACCCTCGACAGCGTCCCGGCGCCGACCGTCTCGCCGCCGGAGGAGCGAGTGGCGACGGAGGGGTGAGCCGATGCCCGAGGAGACAGCCGCGAGACGCCCCCGGCGGAGGCGGTAGCGTGCGGCGACTCGTCCCGGTCGCGCTCGCGTCGCTGGCCGTCCTCGCGCTGGGCTTGGTCGCCGCGTCCGTCGACACCGTCTCGACGGAACCGGCGGTCGAATCGACCACGACGCCGCCGGAGCGAACCGCCGGGAGCGGCGGCGCCGGGACGGCCACTCCGGAGGCCGACAGGAGCCAATCACAGGGGACCGTCGCCCCACCGGCCAGGACCACCACGACAGCGGCTGCCGACGCCCGTGGGGAGCCGCCGCTCTGGCAGGTCGTCGCCGGGCTCGGGCTGTTCCTCCTGGGTAGCCTCCTCGCCCTGTACGGCCTGACCGGCGGCGACGAGGCCGAGTCGACGGAAGACGAGGAGCGCCCACGGGAACCGACCGTCCCCGACCCGAGCCGCGTGACCCTGGCCGGTGACGTGCCCGCGACGAACGATGTCTACCGCGCCTGGCGGGCGTTGTGTGC
This sequence comes from Haloarcula montana, assembly GCF_035666295.1. Lineage (NCBI taxonomy): Archaea > Methanobacteriati > Methanobacteriota > Halobacteria > Halobacteriales > Haloarculaceae > Haloarcula > Haloarcula montana. Next base: position 1,945,216 of record NZ_CP142027.1, on the reverse strand, counting down.
GCAGGTCGAGGCCGGGGACGCGGGCGATACGCCGGCAGAGGTCGCGACGGCGGCGGTCGCCGCCGGCTACCCGGAACCGGCAGTCAGCGCACTCACCGAGTCGTTCTGTGCCGTCAGGTACGGCGATGCCTGTCCGACGGAGCGCCGGGAACGGCGAGCCCGTGAACTGGCCGATCGGCTCGGATTCCCGCCGACAGAGGGGGGAGCGACGTGACCGCCCGGAGTCGGCCGGCCGTCCTCGTCGGCGTCCTCGCGGCAGCGGGTGGACTCACGCTGGCACTGGTGCCGGGCGGGACACTGCTGCCGCGGGTCGTGGCGACGCTGGCGACCGTCGCCGTCGGGCTCGCAGCGGTCCTCCTCGCGGCCGACCGCCTGTTCGGGGACGACGAATCGTCGGTGACGCTGCCGACCCCGGAGACCCGGCCGGCCTACAGCGTCCCGGGCACCGAACTCCGGGAGCTCTTAACCGCCGTGGGCCTGGTCGGTCGACGGCGACTCGCCGACGCCGCCGTCGAGTCGGACGAGCCGACGCCGCGCGAACGGCTCCGGGCGAGCCTCCAGTGCCTCGGCGAGGACGTACTGTCCCGGGTCGAGGGACTCCCGCGCGCGGCCGCGAACGAGCGGCTCCGACGGGGAGACTGGACCGACGACCCGGCCGCGGGCGCGTTCTTCGCCGGCGACCTGTGTCCGCCGCTGTCCCGCTGGGCGTACCTCCCGGGTCGAGGGGGCGAACTGCCGATCGTCGAGCGGGCGTGCCACGCCGTCACGGCCCTCGCCGACCGGGCCGACGGCGGGACCCCCCGGCCGGACGCGCGGCTCGACCCACCGGCCGCCACGGGCGGGGATACCGACTGGCCACCCGACGACCTGCCGCGGGAACGGACGACCGGACGGACCAGGCTGGTCGTCGCCGCGGTCCTGCTGGCCAGCGCGGTCGGGACCGTCCTCGGCTACCCGGGAACCGTCCTGACCGCGACCCTCGGCGTCTCGCTGGCCGGGGCAGCGAAGGTGTGGTCGCCGGTGGTCGAACTGACGGTGTCGCGCTCGCTCGACGCGACGACGCCGGCCCCGGGCGAGGCGGTGACGGTCACGGTCACGGTCGAGAACGTCGGCACGACGACCCTGCCCGACGTCCGGCTAATCGACGGGGTACCGACCGGGCTGACGGTCGCCGACGGCCACCCTCGGTTCACGACGGCGCTGCGTCCGGGACGGGCCAGGACGGTCTCGTACACGGTCAGGGCCGTCCCGGGACGACACACGTTCGACCCGGCAACCGTCGTCGTCGGCGACATCGCCGGTGCGACGGAGACGGTGACGACCGTCGGGGCCGCCGACGGCCCGACGGAGCTCCACTGTGGCTTCGGGAAACAGGAGGAGGAGTCGGTCGAGCGACGGTCGCAGGTCACGCTCGACGCCGGCCAACAAGTGGCCGACGCCAGCGGTTCGGGCGTGGAGTTCGACACACTCCGGGAGTACCGCCCCGGCGACCCGCCCGCCCGCATCGACTGGCACCACCGGGCGAAGACGGGCGACCTCGCGACGGTAGAGCTCCGCGAACCGCGACTGGCACGCGTCGCCGTCGTCGTCGACACGCGTCCGGCGGCGTACGTCGCGGCGAGCCCCGGCGGCGTCCCCGCACCCCGCCACGCCGCCGTCGCCGCGGACGCGGTGGTCGGCCGCCTGCTCGCGGAAGGGGTCCCGGTCGGGCTGGCGACGACGGCAGGGGACTGCTGGCGACCGCCACGGGCGGGAGACGAACAGCGGGCGGCGTTACGGACGCTGCTGGCCGGCGGGGACGCCGTCCCCTGGCGGCCGGTGACAGCGTCTGCGACAGGCGAGGATGTCGCGTCGAGCCTCGCCGCGCGGTTCGACCCGGACGTGCAGGTACTGTTCGTCTCACCGATGTGTGACGACGAAAGCGTCAACCTGGCGCGTCGCTTGGAACTGGCCGGGAACGACACCACCGTCGTCAGTCCGGACTGTACCGACGCAGCCACAGTCGAAGGGGTGTACGGTCGCCTCGTTCGCCGACAGCGACTTTCCACGCTCCGCAGCCACGGTATCCCGGTGACCGACTGGGACCCGGCGGAGGAACTCGGGGAGGTGTGTAGCCGTGTCCCGCTCGTCTGAGGTCCACGGGAACGACGGTCCACCGCGGTTCAGCGTCGGCCTCAGCGCCCTCGCCGCCGTCGTCGTGCTGGTGCTCGTGGGGCCGTTTCCCGCGGCGCTGGGCGTCGGGTTGCTGGGCACGCTGTCGGGCGCCGTCGGCGTCGCCCGTGACAGCGGTTGGCTACGGACCCTCGGAGCCGCCGGGCTCTTCGGCGGCGTCCTGCTGGCCGGGACCGCCGGCCGGTCGCCACCGTGGTTGCTGGCCGCCACTGTCCCCGCCGTCCTCTCCTGGGTCACCGCCAGACACGCCTGCCGACTGGGGCGACAAGTCGGTCGCGACGCCCCGACCTTGCGCGTGGAACTCGTCCACGCCGTCTCGACGCTGGCGATCCTGGTCGGTGGCGGTGGCGTCGGCTATCTCACATACCGGTCCGCAGTGACGAGCACGTCTCCCCTCGCGGTCGGGTTGTTGCTCCTCGCTGCCGTCGCCTTCACGATCGCGCTCCGGTGAGTCACACCGTGCCGGCGAACACGAACAGCGGAATCGCGGTCGCGGCCGTCGCGACGGCCGCCAACAGGACGATCTTCAGCGCCTTCCGGCGGTCCGCCCGCACCGCCTCGGCCTCGGCGGCGGCCCCGCTTCCCCCGCCAGAGCCCGTGAGATCGTACCGGGCCAGCGCCCCGAAGGCCACGCAGAACCGGAAGTAGTCCTGGAGGACGCCGATCCAGCCGCCGAAGACGAACGGGACGGTCGCCCACAGCGCCGTCGTCGGGACCGTGTCGAGAGCGACGGCGACGACGACGGCCACAGCAGCCGCGAACGAGCCGATTCCGGCGAACCGCCGGCGGCGTCGCTCGGCCCTGCCGATGTTACAGACGCCAGGTTTGTACTCTGCCATACCGGCCGCCAGGGGTCACAGCGACATATGCTGTCCGGACTATGGGGCGGCGCTCGCAGTGAGCGACGGACCGAGAGACGCGTCGTCGGGATTTATTACCACTGGCTGACAACACCTCGGTGTGACCCGAATCGGTCCCCTCCACGAGTTGAACGACACCTGGCGATACGCCCTCCTCGGCGGTGCCCTCTCGATACCGTTCACCGTCGCCAGCTACTGGCAGTCTGGTTCCGAGATGTCGCTGAGTGCAGTGTTCTTCGCGGCGATCGTCGCCGGCTATCTCGCGAAACAACGCGGCCTCCAGAGCAGCCCAGTCGGCTTCCGAGCAGGCGTCGTCGGGTCGGTCCCGGCGCTGTGGATCGTCTGGGATCTCCTGACGGCCGCGACCGCACTGAGCGGGTCGACCTGGTTCGTGGTCGGTGGCTCGCTCGCGGTGGCGCTGTTCACCCTGATGTTCCTCGGTCTCGTCGTCTCCTTCTCGGCGCTCTTTGGCGCGCTGGGCGGACGGCTCGGCGGCTGGATCGCCGAACGCAGCGGCGGCGGTCGCCGTCCGGCGGCCAGCCACTGACGCCCGGTCGAATCGAGAAGGTACTTGCCCCGTGACACCCTGACGACGTGTATGTACGATGTCGCCGTCGTCGGTGCCGGCCCGGCCGGCTCGCGGTACGCCCGCCAGGCCGCCCGGAACGGGCTCGACGTGGTCGTCTTCGAGCAGGGGACGGTGGGCGAACCACTGGCCTGCTCGGGCCACGTCAGTACGGATATCTGGGAGTACACCGACGACGCGCGGGACGACCTCCTCCAGAACGAGGTCTTCGGGGCGCGGTTTCACACCGGCGGCCCGGGCAGCGACGACTACCCCTTCTACAAGGACGAGGCCGTCTCGAACGTCATCGACCGCGTCGGGCTGGACCGCCACCTGGCCGAGCTGGCACGCGAGGCCGGCGCCGACGTGCGCCAGGACCACACCGTCGTCGGGGTCACCGAGGACCGCGACGGCGTCACCGTCGAAGTCCGCGGTCCCGACGGCATCGAGCGCCACCGCGCGCTGCTGGTCGCGGGCTGTGACGGCCCCAAGAGCCGGGTGCGACGCGAACTGGGGCTGCCGGAGCCCGACGAGTTGCTCCACGGTGTCCTCGGGTTCGACGGGACGGTCGACCACGGCGACTTCGTCGACGTCCACCTCACCGTCCCGCGGTTTTTCGCCTGGCGAATCCCGCGAGGCGAGGCCGGCGTCGAGTACGGCCTGGCGGTCCCGCCGGGCGACGACGCCCCCGGCCGGTTCGAGGAGTTCCTGGCGGGCTACGACGCCGACGTAACCCGCCGCTGTTCGGGACTGATCCCGGTCGGCCCGCCCGAGCGCGTGACCGGCCGGCGGTCGTTCCTGATCGGGGACGCCGCCGCACAGACCAAACCGTTCACCGGCGGGGGCATCCTCTATGGCATGACCGCCGCCGACCACGCCGCGAGTGAGATCGATCCCGCCGACCCCGCGACGCTGGGGGACTACGAGCGGGCCTGGCGCGCGGAACTGCGGACCGACATCAGGCTGGGCCACGCGGTCCGGGCGGGCTACTCGGTCCCGGAGCCGATCCAGCGGCTGGGGATGAAACTCTTCGAAGGGGAGATCGGCGTCCACATGGACCGCCCGACGACCGTCTTCTCGCGCGAGCAACTGAAGGCGCTGCTGTCGCGGTCCTGACTCAGTTCGCCAGCGACTGACCGACCGGCACCACCACTCGCTTGTAGCCGAGCAGATAGATCCCGGCGTACAGTGCGAGCGCACCCATTCCCAGTTCCCAGAGCCCGAAGACGGACTGTCCGGCCAGCAGGTCGGCCAGTCCGGCGTTTTCGGCCAGTGCACCGACGACGGTGAGAACGCCGGCGGCGACAGCGGAGATCACGACTCCGAGGAGTTCCACCAGCGATTCCGTGACGATTCCGTTCATCGACGACTGGTATGCGGGAGGTCGTTGTAATCCTTTCGCTGAACAGAAACGGTCTTTACGACGGAGCGTGGCCCACAGCGTATGGTACAAACACGGAACATGGACCACGCGACGATGGCCAAGCGGGGCTTCCTCCTCGGCGCCGGCCTGTTCGTCGTCGGTGCGCTGGGCGAGACGGTCGGACAGGCCGTCGCCGGTCCGCTCCCCGGCTGGGAACAGCTCCTCCTGACGAACATGGAAGCGTTCGGGATCCTGATCGGGTTGCTGTCGCCGCTCGTGTTCGGGATCATCCTGCCGCTGACCGAGTGAACCGCCAGCCGTCGGTGGGCCACCGAAGTTGGTAGAAGCTATTTATCCCGACCACAACAACCACTGGTCATGCAGACATCACGGTTTACGACCGCTTCGGCCGCAGTCGCGTTGCTCGGCTGTCTGGTCGCGTTCGTCGCGCCGCTGGCGCTCGGTGCCAGCCCCGGCATCCGCGGGAGCGTCACACTGTCGGCCGTCGTCGGGGCCGTCTTCGCCGGCAAGAACGCACAGACGATCCGCGACCGCGGGCGGCCCCGTTTCGCCGCGGGCGTGATGGCGACGGCGCTGGGTGGCTGGCTCATCGTCGCGCCGCTGCAGTACGAGGCCGTCGGGCCGGCACTGACCGCGACCACGCAGTTCGGCGGGATGTGTCTGGCGGCGTTTTCCGCCTACACCGCCCTGGTCGCTATCGAGGGGTATCTCGGGGACGCCGACGCGCGCGGTGACGACACCGGTTACGCGTAGCGGGGCCGCCGCGCCGAGTCGCCGGAGCCATCGACGAACGGCAGGTCAGCGAGGGTAGTGCCGACCTCGCTGCCGTCGACGCGGACGGTCAGGTCCTCCTCGGGTAGCTCCCAGTCGACGGTCGCCAGCGCGATCGACGCGTCGAGGGACGGGCTCTCGACGGCGCGGGTCACCGATCCGACGTGGTCGTCGCCGGCGAAGACCGCCGCGCCAGCCTCGGGCAGGGCATCGACACGGAGGCCGACCAGACGCGTCCGCGGGTGGCCGCGGTTCTCGATCCGCGAGACGACCTCCTGGCCGACGTAACAGCCCTTCTCGAAGTCGAGCGCGGTCCGTAGTCCGAGGTCGTTGGGGAGCGCACCCTCGATCTCGGTGTCGAACAACGGCGTCCCCGCTTCCAGGGTCAGCGTCTCCCAGGTTCGGTAGCCGAAGGGAACGGCGTTGAGCCCGCGGTTGACCAGCGTGTCGAAGACGCGTTCGGCGTCGTCGGCGCCACAGACCACGTCGAAACTCTCCTCGCCGGAGAGGTCGTCGGTGCGGATCACCGTCACGCCGGCGTCACCCAGTTCCCCCCGCTCGAAGGACAGCGGGGCCTCGGGCGTGCCGGTCTGGTGGAGCACGCTCGCGATCTTCTCGGTCGCCTTCGGGCCGTGGACGCCGAAGACGGCGAAGTCGTCGGTCGCGACGGTGATCTCGACGTCCTGGATGAACGTCTTCTCGCGCCACTCCTCGGCCAGCGGTTCGGCCCGCTGGGGTGGGGTAAACACCAGCAGGCGCTCGCCGGCGTTGTAGACGTACATGTCGGTCTCGACGGCGCCCTGTGGGTCCAGCAGAAGCGCGTAACACCCCTCGCCGTCGCCGTCGGGGACGCGGTTCGAGACGGCGTTGTCGACGTAGTCGATACGATCATCGCCGGTGACGACGAGGACGCCGTAGCCGAACTCACAGACGCCGACGACGTTGCGGACCGCCCGGTGAGTCCGCTCGGGGCGGCCGTAGGTGTCGACGACGCGGCGGCCGCCGACGGACCGGAACGTCGCCCCGTGAGCCTCGTGGACGTCCTGGAGAACAGTCATCGCTCCCGGATGGGGGCTTGGGAGGCAAAAGCGTCCCGTTACTGTCGCCGGGCGGCCAGCGCCGCCAGCAGCGCCACGGCGAGGACGGCGAGGGCAGGCGTGAAGCCGGGACCGTCGACCTCGATCAGCCCGCCGGGGCCGTCGGTCGGTGTCGGGGTCGCTGTCGCGGTCGGCGTGGCAGTCGCGGTCGGCGTCGGCGTGGGCGTCCCTTCGTCCCCGCTTTGGACGCCTTCGACCACGATACTCGTCGAGAGCGAGTCCGACCGAGCGGAGAACTCGACCGGCCCGGCGCTCGGTATCTCGGCGGTCAGGACGCCGTTCGCGTTCGTCGTCCCGATCGAACTCCCGTTGCGAGCGACCGTCGCCCCCTCGACGGGATCACCGTACTCGTCCCGAACAGTCAGGCGGGCCGTCTCCCCGACGACGATCCGCCGGTTGTCCGAACTGAGGTTGAGCCGCGGCGTCCGCTGGATGGTGGCGTTGAGCGCCGTCTCGGATTCCCGGACTGTCAGAGTCTGTCGAACCGTCTCGTAGCCGTCCTTGGTGATCGTCGTCCGGTACTGGTCGTTGACCGGGACGCGGATCGTCGCCTCACCGTTCGAGAGCGTCTGGACCGAGCCGGCCGAACCGACCGTGACCGTCGCGTTCCGCACCGGCTGGGGCTCCTCGAAGTGGTCGTCGATGACCGTGAACGTGACCAGCGCCGACCCCTCTTCGATCGTGATTTCGCGACGTGGTTGGCCTTCGAGGACGCGGGTGACCCGGGTGTCGAAGTAGCCGGCCTTGGAGACGGTGACGCGGTACTCCCCCTCCTCGATGCGCTGTGAGGTGATCCGGCCGTCCTCGTCGGTCGATCGGTCGGTGACGAACTTGCCCGAGCGATACAGCGTCACGCGGGCGTCGGAGACCGGTTGGCCGTTACCGTCGACGGCCGTGATGGTGGCGACGGCCGCCTCCGAAACCTCGACGCGGACCTCCCTGCTGGAGGCGTCTTCGACCGACACCGGCGTGTTCCGGACGTAGGTGTCGTCGTCGATGGTGATCGTGACATCCGCTCCCTCGGGAACGTCGACGAGCGCCTGGCCGCTGGCGCGAGTCGTCTCGTTGACCGGGCCGCCGCCGTCGTTCCACGTCGCGGAGACGCCGGCACCGCTGACGGGGTCACCGTCCTGGTCGACGACAGTGACGGTGAGTGTCACCTGAGACTGTGCGACAGCAGGAGCGGGGACGAGTGCCGCCGTCAACCCCACTGCGAGGAGACAGACAGCGAGCGACCGCCACGGTGTGTGCATAGTCGGGATGACACGTGGCGGCCGTAAATCTCTGTCGGCAGGATGAGATTATCGGCGACCCGACGTTTCCCGGTCGACCAGCGCCGCCACTTCCTCGGCCTCGATAGGGACCAACGGACCGGGCATGGTCCGTGCCAGCGCGGCGGCGGCAGTCCCGTACAGCAGCGCTTCGTCGGTCGCGCTGCCGGCGATCAGTCGGTCGATAATCGCCCCGACGAACGCGTCGTGTTGGCCGGAGCTGTCGACGATATCGGTCTCGATTGCGTCACGTTCGTGGACGACGCCGTCGTGGTACGCGACCGCGCCGTGTTCGCTACGCGTGAGAAAGACGTAGTCGAAGTCGTACGACGAAGCGAGCGTGTGTGTCAACTCGCGTGGAGAACCGCTGCGGTCGAAGACGGTCGTCGCCTCCGCCTCGTTGAGAAAGAGGACGTCGACGGCGTCGAAGAGACGCTCCAGGCGCTCACGGGCCGTGTCGGCGTCCCAGAGCCCGGGGTCGAAGTCCAGATCGAGCGCTCGGGCGCCGGAGGTGGCCCGCAAGACTGCCCCCAGGGTCTCGGCGGCGGTGTCCGACAGCGCGGCCGTCGACCCCGCGGCGAACACCACGTCGGCAGCCTGGATCACGTCCATCGGCAGTTCGCCGGGCGTGATCGTCGCGGCCGCGACGCGCTCCCGGTCCTGGATGAGCCGATCCTCGCGGGGCGGCGCAGCGTCCTCGTAGAAGGTCAGCCCCTGTCGATCGCCGTCGTCGGACCAGACGACCTCCGTCTCCAACCCGTGTTCGTGGAGTTCGGCGACGACACGCCGACCCAGCGGCGTGTCCGGGAGCTTCGAGAGCCAGACACTCTCGGTCCCGAGCCGACTGGCCGTCGTCGCGACGTTGCTCGCGGTCCCGTCCGCACGCAGGGACACCTCTCGGGCCGTCTCGAATCGGTGGCCCTCCGGCGGGGCAAAGCGAAGGGCCGTCTCACCGAAGCTGACGAGTGTCATACCACGCCAATCGGCAGTATCCGACTTAGTTCACACGCCTCCCTCGGTGAATCCGACCGGCGGGCACCCCGAACGAACGCGGTCAGTCCCGGCGGCCGCCGTGGCCCGGGTAGTCCCGCTCGAAGCGGTCCTGCAGTTCCGTGTGATCGATCTCGATGATCGTCGGTCGACCGTGGGGGCAAGCGTAGGGGTTCTCACAGTCGTCCAGCGCCGCCAATAGCTCTCGGACCGACCCCTCCGCGAGCGAGGTGTTGCCCGTCACCGAGGGATAACAGGCCAGGTCGCCCAGCAGTTCGTCGGCCGCCGCCTCGACCGTCGCCGCGGCTTCGTCGGCGCTCTCGACGAACGCCCCCAGCACGTCCCGGACGATCTCCGGTCCAGCGGCGTCGGCGATGACACCGGGGAGGGTGCGTACCTCGACAGTTCGCTCGCCGGTCCGAGCGGTGTGAAAGCCCAGGCTCGCCAGCGCGTCCGTTCGATCGGCCAGCACCGCCGCCTCTCGGGCAGTGAGCTCCAGTTCGACCGGCTCGGCCAGCGCCTGTGTGGTCGTCTCGCCGTCGAACTTCGCCTGCAGTCGCTCGTAGTTGACCCGCTCGTCGGCGGCGTGCTGGTCGATCACCACGAGCCCGTCGTCGGTCTCGGCGACGACGTAGGTCTCCTGGAGCTGGCCGAGAATCCGCATCGACGGCAGCCGGTCGTGGTCGGTCTCGGGGTCCCCGCCGAGTCGCGCCTGGTCGTGCCCGCCGGCGAACTTCCGGTCGGGGTCGACGCCGGCACCGGAGTCAGTCGAGCCGGCCGTCCCGGTGCTGTCGCCGGAATTCGGCCGTGTCGCTGTCCCCGGGCGATCCACGCTCGCGTCCCCGCCGGGCTGTCGATCCGCGTCCGTTTCCGTGGCGGAGTCCGGTCGGTCGGTGGCTGTGGTGTCCGTCTCGGGCTCTGACGGCGGTCCCGAATCGCCGGCGGTCGTCCCGCTCGCCCCGCGACCGGCGGCGCCGGACGAGGACGGACTCGAAGCAGCGGTGTCCTCGTCGTCGGTTCCACCCGAAGTGGTGGCGTCGGACGGAGTCGCGGCGTCGGTCGACTCCGTGCCGGCCGCGCCGTCGCGTCCCGGCGTGATCTCGGTCTGTTCGGGCTGTGAGCGGCCGCGTGGAGCAGCCGAGCGCAACAACCCCTCGCGCAACAGGGCGTCCTCGACGGCCGTCCGGACCTGCTCGCGGACCCCCTCGTCGTCGGCGAAGCGGACCTCCATCTTCCGGGGATGGACGTTCACGTCCACGTCGCCGGCCGGCACGTCCAGAAAGAGGACGGCGAAGGGGTAGCGGTCCGGTGCCAGTTGGGTCCCGTAGGCGTCGATCGCGGCGTCGTGGGCCGTCTTTGCCCGGACGTACCGCCCGTTGACGTACGTCGAGAGGTACTCCCGGCCGGCCCGCGTTGTCTCCGGATGCGAGACCAGGCCGGAGACGCCGTCCAGCGGTCCGTCCGGGAGGTCGTCGCCGTCACTCCGCGGGTCACTTCGTTCTCCGCTCCGTCGGTCCGCGGGGCTCGCGCCCGCGTGGACCGCTATCATCGACTCGGCGACCTCGCGACCGTAGACCGACAGCACGGTCTCCCGGAGGGTGCCTTGGCCGGTCGTCGCGAACGTCTCGCGGCCGTCGTGGGACAGCGAGACGGCCACGTCGGGGTTCGCCAGCGCGTAGCTCGTGACGACGGTGTTGACGTGGGCGAACTCCGTCGAGGCCTGCTTGAGGTACTTCCGGCGGGCCGGGACGTTGTAGAAGAGGTCGTCGACGGCGACGGTCGTCCCCTCCGGACAGCCGGCCGGTCCCACGTCGGTCACCTCGCCGCCCTCGACGACGAGTTCGGTCCCCACGTCGCCCCCGCGGGGTCGGGTCGTGATCGTCAGCCGCGAGACGGCACCGATCGCGTGTAACGCCTCCCCGCGGAACCCCAGCGTGCCGACGCCGCCCTCCAGATCGGCGATGTCGCTGATCTTCGAGGTCGTGTGTTGCTCGACGGCCCGCTGGACCGATTCTCGATCCATGCCGACGCCGTCGTCGCTGACGCGGACCCCTTCGGTCCCGCCGGCCTCGACGGTCACCTCCACCCGGTCGGCGTCGGCGTCGATAGCGTTCTCGACCAGTTCCTTCACGACGGAGGCGGGCCGCTCGACCACCTCGCCGGCCGCGATGCGTTCGACGGTCCGCTCGTCGAGTTGCTGGATGTCGGTCATGTCGGTCCCCGCGTGGTCATTATCGCTCGTAACGGACGCAGCGACTTGAGCGTGACTGGCTCGCGCCTATCACGCGGAGTATGAAAACCGTTAACATAGATCAGTCCTCAGCCCCGGATAGGTGAGCGACAATGTGCCACCACAGAGACCACGATAGCGAGTGGACCACAGCGAACGAATCGCTGGATACCGACGAGGAGACCGAGAGCGAGGAGACCGATCCCGACCTGCCGTCGTTCCTCAACGAGATAGCGACGGACGAGGACATCGAGCTCCTGACCGACGGCGGCGACGAGGCGTAGCCACCGGCCGTTTTTCCACCGCGTGTCGACCGGGCGAGTGAAGTGTCCCCACGGCGACTGCGGGAGTACGACACCGATGGAGCAGTACGACCAGCTCTACCGACTATACGAGGACATGGACACGGCGACACTGCGGGCCTACCAGGAGTTCGTCGATCTGTTCCCGCCGCTTGACTCGCCGATCACGCTCGAACAGTGGGGCGAGATCAAGGAAGAACTGGAGGGCCGGAAGGCCGTCGTCGCCGAGCAGTTCCCGGTCACCGGCGAGACCTACGCCGAGATCGCCGCACGGCTCACCCGCGACGAGGCCTTCACCGCGTTGGACCTCTACACCAAACACGACCGGGCGGTCAACGTTCTCGTGTTGGACGTCGACGAGACGCTCCGGTCGGCCGGCTACACCGACAACGAGATCCCCCGCAATACGCTGCACCTGCTGACCGAGTTCCACGAGGCGGGCGTCCCCATCGTCGTCTGTACCGGCCAGACCCTGGAGAACGTCAAGGGGTTCACCATCCAGGGACTGGGCAACGACATCGTCTCATCGGGGTCGGTCAGCATCGTCTACGAGTCCGGCAACGGTGTCTTCACGCCCGGCCACGGTCCGGACACCAAACGGCTCCTCTACGAGGACCTTGATCCGGCTATCGTCGGCGTCTTCGATGCCGTCCGCCGGCGCGTCCTCTCGGAGGCCCCCGAGGGGTTCGCTCACCGAGTCCACCTCCAGGGCAACGAGTTCAACGTCACGCTCAAACCGAACGCCGAGATCGGCAGCGAGACCGCCGTTGAAGTCATCGACGAAGGGGTCGGATACCTCTGTGATCTGATCGGCCGCGTCGTCGCCGACGAGACCGAGACGGCCCTGGACCGCCCGGCGGCGGCCGCCAGGACCTACTTCGGCCGCGATCCCGAGATCCGAGCGGTGTTCGAGGACGACGAGGCCGTCGACGTGGACCTCGACGCCGTCCCCGAGGCGTTCCTCGACGTGCTCGAACGGATCGACGTGGGCTACTACGAGGGCGACGCCGTCGAACTCGTCAGTCTGGAACTGGACAAGGCCGCCGGCGTCGAGGCCGCACTGGACGTACTGGACATCGCGGACCCGTTCGCGCTCGTGATGGGCGACAGCAAGAGCGATCTCCGCGTGATGGAGTGGGTCGCCGAGCGCGACGCCGGCATCGCTGCCGCGCCCGACCACGCGTCGAGCGGCGTCCTCGCCCACGTCCGGTCCCACGACGACCTGGTCTTCGAGGCCGGCGACGCTACCTCGGTGCTTCGGGTCGCCTACGGGAGCCGGCTGCTGGCGGCGCTGGACGACCGTCGTCCCTGAGCGACACCAAAAGATTAGACACTCCAGCGCCCAGTACGGGTATGTCCCTGGACTCGGTGTTCGGGCAGGTCCCGGACCCACAGTCACACTCGTTTCCCAGTTACTCGCTCCCACAGGGCGAGCCGGTACGCCCGATCGCAGTGACGGCGGCCGAACTGGAGACGCTGTTGTCGCTCTACGAGACGTTCGCGGCGGTCGATCCGACCGGGATCGACAGCAACCCGTTCCTGCGGGCGACCAGCGACTTCCTCGAAGAGACGTTCGGGACGACCCTGGAACGGCCCGACGACCGGCTCCACGACGACATCGCCTCGACGCTCAACGACTTCGCCGAGGCCGTAGACGGGGCCACCGTCGGCGTCGTCGACGCGACCGCACTCCACCACCGGACGCTGTATTTCTTCCTGACGGGAGCGAAGGGCTATCACCTGGCGCCCCACATCCAGTTCGACCCGGACCCGGCGGCCGTCGAGACGCTAAACGAAGTGTTCCAGCGGGTACTCGACCAGGAGTTCTACCTCAAACGCCCGAAATCGGTGCTGGAGTAGCGCCGCCGGTTCGGGTTCCAGTCGCCGGTCCACAGGTGGGCACGCCACCGGCATCAGTGTCACCGTCGTGGCGTCATTCTTCGAGGTCGTCTTGCCAGGACTGGACTTTCGCCATCAACTCGACCGGTGGCGTCTCGTTGACGTCCAGTTCCGAGAGGGCCGCCAACACCGCCTCGGCGTCCTCGCCGAAGCGGTCGGTGACGGCATCGGTCGGTGCCGTCGCGCCGCCGTCGGCGCTGGCCTGTTGCTCGCCGGCCATCGCCCCCTCCGCGGCGGCGAAACTACCCGACGAGAGGTCGAAGACGGCCTGTTTCGTCCCGCTACCGCTGCTCCCTCTGGCCTCGATGGCCTTCTCCTCGCGGAGGCGATCCAGCACCGCCTGTGAGCGGTCGACGACCGGTTCGGGAACGCCAGCCATGTCCGCGACGTGAATACCGTAGCTCCGGTCGGTCGGACCGTCCCGGACCGTCCGGAGGAAGGTCACGTCGTCTTCGCCGTCCTCGGGGTCGCCGGCGACGGCGACGTGGACGTTCTCGACCCGGTCGAGGTGGTCCGCCAGCGTCGTCAGTTCGTGGTAGTGGGTCGCAAACAACGTCTTCGCGCGGACCTCGTTGTGCAGGTACTCCGTGGCCGCCCACGCGATCGAGATGCCGTCGAAGGTAGCGGTCCCGCGGCCGACCTCGTCTAAGATGACCAGCGACTCCTCGGTCGCTGAGTGGAGGATGTTCGACAGCTCCTGCATCTCGACCATGAACGTCGACCGGCCCTGTGCGAGTTCGTCAAGGGCGCCGACGCGAGTGTAGATGCCGTCGACGACCCCGACTGTGGCCGAGCGTGCCGGGACGAAACTGCCGGCCTGGGCCAAAAGCGTCAGCAGCGCCGCCTGGCGCATGTACGTCGACTTCCCGCTCATGTTGGGGCCGGTGACGACCAGGAACTGCCGGTCCTCGTCCATGTAGAGGTCGTTGGGAACGAACTCGGTGGTCTGTTCGACGACCGGATGGCGGCCGGCCTCGATCGACAGTTCACGGCCCTCGGTCAGTTCCGGCCGGGTCCAGTCGTTCGCGACGGCATGCGTCGCGAGCGACCCGAGCGCGTCGATCTCCGCCAGCGCCCGGCCCACGTCCTGCAACAGCGTCGCGCGGTCGGCGACCCGCTCGCGCACGTCCTGGAACCGCTCGTACTCCATGTCGTGGCGGCGCTCCTCCAGTCGGAGGACGTCCCGCTCTTTCTCGTCGAGTTCCGGGATGGTGTACCGCTTGGAGTTCTTGAGCGTCTTGATCTCCTCGTAGTCGTCGGGCACCTGGTCGGTCTCGCTCTTCCCGACCTGGATGTAGTAGCCGTCGGTCTTGTTGCGGTCGACCGAGAGGTGGGTGATCCCGGTCCGGTCTTTCTCCCGCTCCGGCAGCGTCTCCAGCCACTCCAGGGCGGCCTCGTGTTCCTCGATGAGGTCGTCGAGGGCCGCGTCGTAGCCCCGGCGGAACAGCCCGCCCTGCGTGACGGTCCCGGGCGGGTCCTCGACGAGCGCGTCGTCGAGTTCCGCCGCCAGTGTCGCGGCGGCCTCGCGGTCGGCGCCGGCCAGCGCGTCCGCCAGCGGCGAGTCGGCCAGGCGCTCCGTCTCCGCGACGGCGTCGGCGATCCGTGGGAGCAGTGCCAGCGTCTCCTGGACGGCCCGGAGGTCTCGCGCGTCGGCGCTGCCGGAGGTCGCCCGGGCGGCCAGCCGTTCGAGGTCGTAGGCGTCACCCAGCGTCTCTCGGATGGTCTCGCGGGCCATCGCTGCCCGGGTCAGCGCCGCCACGCTGGACTGGCGACGGCGCAGTTCCCCCCGATCGCGGCGGGGCCGCTGGAGCCAGCGCCGCAGGAGTCGCCCGCCGGCGGCGGTGACAGTGTGATCGATCGTCTCGAACAGCGATCCCGAACTGTCCCCTTGCATGGTCTCGGTGAGTTCGAGGTTGCGCTGGGTCGTCGCGTCCAGGTCGACGGTCTCGCGGGCGCCGTAGGCCTGCAACCGCGTGACCGCTGCCAGCGTGCCGACGCCGGTCTCCTCGACGTAGGCCAGCGCGGCACCGGCGGCAGCGATGGCCGCGTCGTCGTCGGCGACACCGACGCTGTCGAGCGTCTCGGCCCCGAACTGCTCGCGGACCCGGTGGCGAGCACGGCCGGGCGCGAACGCCTCCGTGGCGTGTAGGGTCAGCGTCGCGTCGGTCCGCTCGCGAAGGCGGTCGAGGAACTCGTCGTCCCCCCGCAGGTCCGGCCCCGGCAGGATCTCGGCCGGCGAGAAGGTGTACAGCTCCGAGAGCACCGCACCCGGGTCGGCGTCATCGAGTTGTGTCACCTGGAACTGGCCGGTCGTCACGTCGGCGAACGCCAGGCCGTAGGTGTCGCCATCGCTGGACCCCGTGTTGCCCGAGGCACCCCGACCCTCGCTGTCCCGGACGACCGTCGCGAGGTACTGGGCCGCGTCGTCACCCGTCTCGACGTGCGTGCCAGGAGTGACCACGCGGGTGATCTCCCGGGCGTGGCCGTCGGCCGTCTCGTGTTGGTCGGCTACGGCGACCCGGTAGCCCCGTTCGACGAGCGCCGAGACGTACGGCGTCAGATCGTCGACCGGGACGCCGGCCATCGGATACGAAGAACCGTGCGAGGACTTCTGGCTCACCTTCAGGTCGAGTTCGTCCGCCACCAGTTCGGCGTCCTCGTCGAAGAACTCGTAGAAGTCCCCACACTGCATCGTCAGCACGTCGGCGTCGGTCTCCTCCTTGAGCGCGAGGAACTCCCCGACGATACCCGTCGCCTCTGTCATATCCCTCTCTGTGGTCGTCCCCGGGGTAAGGATTGCGGGTGCCGAGTCGGTAGGGACGACAGCCAGTGGACGCTACCCACCGAACACCACCGAGAGGGCGACGACGAACACCAACGAACCGAAGACGAACGACACGTCACGCGGTTGGATCCGCATGTTCTCCGTCCGAAGCGTCCGACTCTCGGAGTCCGCAAGCGACTGTGAGAACCCTTTCGTCTCCATCGCCTCCACGGTGACACGGGCGCGTTTGGCGACGTTGAAGATGAGCGGATAGAACGCCTTGATCGAGAGCTTCAGTAGGTAGTAGAAGTACCGCCAGTTCAGGAACCCCTTCTCCTCGGGCACTTTGCTCCGGAGCCGGAAGGAGTTGATCAGCGCGTGGTACTCCTCGACGAGCAGCGGCATCATCCGGTAGCCGTAGGCGATGGCGAAGGTGAGCTGCCGCGGGACACCGAGCCGAAGCATCCCCTTGCTGATCTTCTGTGGGCTCATCGCGGAGAAGACGGCGAGACTGATAACCGAGATGATCGTCAGTTTGAGGAAGAACGGGACGACCGCGCCGACGGCGTCGATACCGGCCTCCTGGCTCGTCAACGCGGTGGTGATAGCCTGGCTGGTCGCGGTCGCGACGATCGCCCCGGTCTCAGCGAAGACGCCGAGGTCGAGCGCTACGGCGGCGTCGATCACTCGGTCTGCGTTGTCACCGAGGTACGCCGCGGCGCGGAGCACACCACCCATCAGCGGGACGACGACGACGAAGAAGCCGACGTTGGTGAGTTGCCCGAACAGCAACAGGGCGAGCAGGTACTTGCTGACCTGCGACAGCGCCGCGAGGACGAACGCCGCCCCGAGCATCACCGCGAGCGGGAGCGGGTCGTAGAACAGCCACGGGACGATCATGAACAGGACCGTCCACAGCAACACGACCCGTGGATCGAACGTGTTCAACAACGCGTCCTCGTTGTCGTAGGCCGTCCGCATCAGATCGACCTTGACATCGGCGACCGAGATGTCGGTGAAGGCGTCGACGTATTTCATCGGTCCTCCGAAGTTGGTACGTCGGCTGGGTCGTCGGGATGTCCGGAACCGCCGAGTTCGGTCGAACTGATCGCCTCGACCATCGCATCGGTAGTGAGCACCGGTGACGCCACGTCGAGGCGGTCGCCGAGTTCGACGACCTGCGGTTGACGGAGATCGGCCTCGGCCAGCAGGTCCGTGTCGTCGAAGACGTCGGCCGGCGGCGCGTCGGCGAGCACGTCGCCGTCGCCCATGACGATCACCCGGTCGGCCCAGGCGGCTACCAGTTGGAGATCGTGAGAGGCGACGACGACCGTCTCGACGCGGCTCTCGGCTTTCCGGAGCATCCCCGTCACCTCACGGCGGCTCTGCAGGTCGAGACTGCCGGTCGGTTCGTCCAGCAACACGACGGTCGGGTCCGTCGCCAGACCGATCCCGAGCGACGCCCGGCGCTGCTGGCCGAGGCTCATCAGTCGACCGTCCCTGTCGGCGAGTTCCGCCAGGTCCAGATACTGGACGATGTCGTCGACGCGTGCGTCGACGCCGTCCGCGTCGCGATCTTCGAGGTAGTACGCGATGTCCTTGCGGACGGTGTCTTCGACGAACATCTCCTCGGGGTTCTGGTGGATGTAGACGGTATCGTCGGCCAACTCCTCCGGGAGCGTGTCGTCGGTCGCTCTCCCGAGTACGGTCACGGTCCCCGAATCGGGTGCCTCGATGCCGGTGATGAGCCGCAGGAGCGTCGACTTGCCGGCGCCGTTGGCACCGACGAGAGCCACGCGGTCGCCGGCGTACAGGTCGAGATCGAGACCGTCGAGGACCCGGTTGTACCCCTCCCTCAGCGTCGGATAGCCGTGCTCGACGCCTTCCAGCGAGACGAGGACTTCGTCGTCACCAGCGGTCACCGGTGTGGTCGTGTCAGCTGCCGGTGTCGTCGCCTCGACGCCGCCGTCGGCCAGCTGTGGGGGCGCGTCGGTGAATGCCGTCACTGCCCCCTCGACGGTGACGGGGTACCGGCCGTCGGGAAGCCGCCCCGCCCCCGACGGCAGCCCGTCGGCGATCTGTGTCACCTGTGGCGGGTGGATGTCGTGGGCGAGGAGATCGTCGAGGCGGTTGAGACCGACCGACACCGGCTCCTTCCAGGCGACGCCGCCGTCGGACACCAGCGCCATCTGATCGCAGTACTCGCCGATGAACTCGGAGTGGTGCTCGATGACGATGATCGTCTTGTCCTGTTCCTCGTGGAGCCAGCGGAGTTGCTCGTAGGTCTCCCGTGCGTTGTGTGGGTCCAGTTGCGCGGCCGGCTCGTCGATGAAGATGAACTCGGGGTCCATCGCGAGCACGCCCGCGAGCGCGACCAGGTGTTGCTGACCGCCGCTCAGCTCCCAGATGAACCGGTCGTCGAGGTCCGCGAGGCCGACCGCCTCCAGCGCACGCGTGGCCCGCTCCTCGTAGTCGTCGAGACCGTAGTTCAGTGGGGCGAACTCGACGTCGTCACGCACCGTCTCCTGGACCAGTTGGTTCTCGAAGTCCTGGAACACGTACCCGACGTGTCTGGACAGCTCGGCCACACTGGAGTCGACCGTGTCGATTCCGGCAACCTCGACCGTGCCGTCGAGTTCGCCCTCGAAGAAGTGCGGGATCAGGCCGTTGAACGTCTTACACAGCGTCGTCTTTCCGCTGCCGTTGCCGCCGACGATCGCCGTGAACTCCCCGGGTTCGATCGTCAGGTTCGCATCCCGTAACACCGGCTCGTCACCGCCGGGATAGCGGAACGTCAGGTTGTCGACGACGATTGTGTCCTGGCTCATGCTGTGGGCTCAGGCCTGGGTCCGCTGCTGGCGGTAGTAGACGAGCCCGAACGCGACGAGCGCGGAGATCACGATCGGGACGAACAGGAACGCTTGCCCGTACGTTTCGACGAACTGCGGTTCGAAGACGATGAGGCCGCCGCTGGTCTCGCTGAGCATCTCGACGGCGAAGGCGATCGGGAGCAGGGCAGCCCAGGCGACCAGTCGCTTCAGCGACGACCGGGTGAACATCGGGCCGTCGCGACCGTCGATCGGGTTCATCCCGAGCAGCGGTTCGATCTTCCCGCGCAGGCGGGGGTAGAGATACAGCGTCGGGATCGCACCGAAGATCAGGCCGGCCCCGATGATCTGAACGAGTGCCCCCATCCCCTCGGTTGCCCAGACCGTCTCCGGCAGCCACGAGATGGCTTCGAGTTCTTCGACGCCAACGTAGAACTTCCCGACGTCGATGAACCACGCCGCGACTTCCTCCATCGCTTTCGCGAGGAAGCCGACGGCCGCGATCTGTTTCACGTCCGTCGGATCGGTGATCAACGACATGGCGAAAAACCACGACATGGTGATGACGATCAGTCCTTCCACGGCCCCGAGAGCGCTGAAGTCACCGATCAGTATCTCACCGAAGACGATGCCACCGACGGGAATCGCGAGACAGGCCCAGAACGACCGGAACAGCAGGACCACCGACATCGCGACGAACCAGAACGGGCCGATCTCCAGGCCCAGCCCGCCCATCGAGAACTCCGGAAGGAGTTCGGTGATCATGCTCTGGAACCCGTGCAGGGACATCACGAGGATGAACACCATCATGTCCCTGTGGTCGAAGCTGAACACGCTACTCGACTCCGCCGAGGTGTTAATTCCCATACGGGAGGGAGTTTTCCTCCGTTTTATTTAATCCGTGATATGTGTGATATTGGCGTCTCGGTGCCGATACCGTTTGGTACGTGCTGTTGTCCACGGGTCAGTGCGGTCGGGATCACTCCCGATCGCTATTGAGTGGTATGCAGAGCCGGGAGACGACTGAACGGTCGATTCGCTGTGTCGAATCTCGGTGTCTGCAAAGAACTGAACGGAGACCGCCGGCTGTCGGCGTGTGAGCGACGGTGAGATGGGTCGACCAGTCCGGCCACCATACGCCGAACGGGGCAATACCACGGCCGTACCGAAGGGTGTCAAGCGAGGAGAGCGTCGATCTCCAGGCAGTCGATAGCTGATCGGGTGATCCGGTCACGGAGCGTCGGGACTCGCGTTGTCACCTCTTCGGGTCGGTGACTGTCGGTGCCGAGCACGAATCCGACACCGTGGTCGGCGAACCGTGACAGCATCGACGGGTCCGGATGGGGTCGTCCGAGCGCGTCGTTGACCCGTCCGGCGTTGAGTTCCGGAACGGTCCGTGAGTCGGCCAACGCCGCGGCGACGCGGTCGTAATCGCTCGGGCGCGAGACCCCCCGGAGCGTCTCCAGTCGCTCCGGCAGATCGAGGTGACCCAGCACGTCGAACAGGTCGGCCTCGACCAAGTCGACGACCGTGTCGTAGTAGCGTTCGACGGCGTCCCGTCGGACCTCCGCTGTGCTATCGACGTACTGGGCGTCGGAGGTGTAGTCGTAGCCCCCGGCGAAGTGGACGCTGCCGATACTGTACTCGAAGTCGGCGGTCGCGAGGAACTCCCGAATCCGATCGGCGTCTTCCGGGACGTAGCTCACCTCGGCCGCGTCGTACAGCGTCAGATCGGTTGTCGAGCGGGCTGTATCGATCCGCTCGCGGCGCCGTTCGTAGGTCGAATCGAGGTCGTACGTCTCGTGGCGGCCGAACGCGTCCTCGGTCAGGATACAGTGGTCGGTGAGACCGAGGCCGTCGAGTCCGGCCGCTTCGGCCGCCTCGATCATCGCCGACAGGGCCGACCCGTCGGAGAACGTCGTGTGCGTGTGGACATCCGTCCGCATCAGTCCTCGGAGACGTCGTAGAGCTTCTGTCCGTCGAGCTTCGGGACGATGTCGCGGCTATCGAAGTCGAGGACGTACTCGTAGAGGTCCGTCCGCTTGATCTGGGGGCGCCGTTCGTACTTCGCGCCCTTCGAGAACTCGACCATCTCGCGGTACACCGCCCGTTCGCGGTCGGTCGGTGGGTCCGCAAGCAGGTGGCGAGCGATGAACAGCGCGCCCGCGACGTCCTCGGGTGACGGTTTGCCGTTGGACCCAGCGGCGACGAAGTACGTATCCTCGTCCTGTTCCCGGAGGTGTTCGGCCAGTGTGACACCGTTGGTGAACCCCCCGACGTAGATGTTCACCCCGTCGCCCCCCGCGAGTCGGAGATCGGTAACGGCGTTCCCACCGTTCGTGGACGTCATCGCCGTCGGCCGGCCGGCCACGTCGACGTCCTGGACGAAACTCGGCGAGTTGAAGAAATCGTATCCCTCCTCGCCGCGGTAGTTCGGACCGGAGCCACCGCCGATCTTCGCCCGTGGATGGTCCGCCTGGAACGCCGGCTCTTCACCACGGTTTTCGGTGATGTGGATGTACTCGGCGCCGTTCGCGAACAGCTCCGGGACCGTCGTCGAGAACTGTGCAACGTCGACGACGACGTAGTTCCCTGGCTCGGGGTCGTCCGGGATCTGCGCCCGTGCGGGGATCATCTGTTCGATCGGCAGCGACTCGGCCGTCCCGTCTGCTAACAGACTCACGCCTGGAACTCCATCGGAACGTCGTTTGAGTGTGACTATGAGGGCTATAGCTCCGAATAGAGTGGTCGGTAGCGGACGGGAGTCGTACAGTTCCGCTGAATCGGTATCCTCCGGATGTGTGCCCTCACCGGGTATCGGTCAACTATTTCAACCGTGAGCCGGTACCATGGGTCAATGCACGGGGCGCGCCGGTGGACCGTCGCCGCCGGACTCACGGCCCTGCTCGTTCTCGTGGCGTTCGTCCCGGTGGTGGCGGCGACACCGGACGGGACGCCCCATCGGGCGGGGGCGGTCGACGCCGCCGGAGCGAGCAGCGGTGGTACCGTCGAAGGAACCGAAAGCGCACAGATCGGTTCTCAGGACGGAATCCCCTCCGAACAGGTGGCCGACGGCGAGACGATCACCGTCAACCAGTCGTTCGCCCTCACGGCCAACAACTCCGGCAGCGTCGACGTTCGGTTACGCTACGCGATCCCCGACCGCGTCCGCTCGCTCGAAACGACACTCCCCGAGAACGCGACCGTGACACGCACGACCGGGTTCACCCGCGTCAACGGGACGACCTACGAGTGGGACGGCGAGTCGGCCACGCCGACCCTCGCGTACCGTCGGAACCCCAACGAAACTCTCGACCGGTCCGGGCCGGAGAGCGCCGCCGGCCGGTACGTCGGCGTCGACGCCGGCGAGTGGGCGCTGTTTACCCGCTCGGCGACGCCCACGGAGTGGACCTACGTCGGGACCACGCCGGTGACCTTCCGGCGGGACATCCACACGGTCGGGCCGGGGGCGGCCGGCGAGTGGCTCGTATATCTCGGTACCGGAACGACGACGGAGCGGACGGCCAACGATCAGACCATCCGACTCGTGGTCCCCGACCGTGCTTCGATGGCGGAGTCCCCCGACTCGGTCCTGTCGTCGCTGTCGAACGCCTCGAACGCGCTCCGGGTCGGCGATCGGGACGAGCGCGTCTTCGTCGTCGCGGCGCCGACCGGGACAAACGTCACCTGGGGCGCCCGCGGCTATCAGGTCGGTGACGCCGACATGTGGGTCAAAGACGACGAACGGCTCGACACGGCGGAGAACATCTGGCTCCACGAGTACGTCCACAGCAGGCAAGCGTTCAGGCCGACGAGCAGGACCCGCTGGCTCGTCGAATCCAGCGCCGTGTACTACGCTGCCGCCCTCACACTGGAACAGGACCGGATCGACTTCGACGCCTATCGATCGCGACTCGGCGCCGGCGCCGATCCGGTCTACGACGGAATCATCCTCGCGGCACCCTCGACGTGGGAGGAGAGCGCCGACTACTACCGTGGCCCGCTGGTCGCCGGGCGCATCGACGAACAGATCCGCCTGCCGACCAACGACGAACGGACGTTTCAGGACACGATGCGCCTGTTGAACGGGCGTGAGCGGCCGGTGACACAAGCGAGCCTGCTGTCGGCGGTCGAGCGGGCCGGGGGCGAGCAGGCCCGCACGCTGGCCGCCAACTACACCGGGTCCACGGCGACCGTGAGGATGTGGAACGAGAGCCGCCACGCGGCCGTGTTCGGACAGTTACCCGCCCGTATCGGGTACGCGCTCCCGGCGGGAGACAACCGCTCGGCCTACCGGGTGGACGGACAGTATCGGGACGGACCAATCGGGGGTGAGATGCCGATCCAGTTGGTCGTCGGCGAGACGCTGACCGTCGACGCGATCGTCCGAAACGCCGGCGGGACCGAGGGGCAGTACAACGCGACGATGGATATCAACGGGACGACAGTGACGACCGCGGGGGGGCGGATCGAGCCGACGACGACACGGGTGGTCCCGCTCTCGCACACGTTCGCGACCCCCGGGCAGTACACGCTGAGTCTGGACGGGACCAACGTCACCGTCCTCGTCCAGCGGCCGGCCCGGGCGGAAGTGACCGATATCGCGGTCAGTTCACGGAGCGCGCGCGCCGGGAGCGAGGTCGTCGTGACGGCGATGGTCACGAACACCGCCGACATCCCCGCCGCTGGACGGGTCGTGTTCACGCGGGACTTCGAGCGGGTCACGGATCGACAGGTGTATCTCCCGCCCCGAAACAGCACGGAGCTGTCGACCGGGATCAGACTGCCCGAACCGGGCGACGTGCTGGTGGCGGCCGGCAGCGCCGACCCGGTCACGATCACCGTCACGCCGGCCGCGACGACAGAGTCGACCCCCACACCGACACCGACACCAGTGTCGGGGACGACCACGCCACGGACGACGAGTACGGACGGCCCAGGGTTCACGGTCGCACTCGCCGTCCTGGCGCTGGCACTCGGAACGCTGGTCGCGTCTCGTCGTCGCTGATCGGGGCGTGGCTACGCCGGCCACCACGTTCAAGGGGGTACGGAAGCGACGGTCCGCGAGCCGATGGCTCGGAGCCGTCGAGAGCCGGTGTCAGAAGGGGCAGTTACGCACTTGTTCGTTCCGAAGTGGCACCGATATCGACGGCATAGTTCGACTGGAGCCATGCCTCCGGGTTCTCCCGGTCGTAGATGACAACGTCGCCGCCGCCGGTGGTGAAACTGCCGTACTCCGCTTGGGATTCGTTCGGTGCCGATTCCATCGTGGTATCCCACTGTAGGCAATCGATACCCTATAAGTGTTTCCCGAATGTGATACGGAGTATTATTAGCATACTAGGACGGCGAGACCAGCAGGGATTTTTTCCCACCGATCGACACACCGTCCATGACACGCGCAGACGCACCAGTCACACCCCCGGTCGTGCTGACGATCGCCGGGAGCGATTCCGGCGGCGGGGCCGGCATCCAGGCCGACCTCAAGACGATCGAGGCCGGTGGCGGATTCGGGACCAGCGCGATCACCAGCGTCACGGCACAGAACACGATCGGCGTCCAGGGCCAACACCTGCTTCCGATCGAGGAGATCGAGGCACAGATCGAGTCGGTGCGTTCCGACTTCGATCTAGGAGCGGTCAAGACCGGGATGCTCGCGACGAGCGAGGTGGTCGACCTCGTGGTCGAGCACGCCCCGGAGCTACCGAACCTCGTCGTCGATCCGGTGATGGTCGCCGCCTCGGGGGATCGCCTGCTCGACGAGGACGCGGAGGACGCGTACGAGCGACTGTTCGCCGAGGCGACGCTCGTCACGCCCAACGCCGACGAGGCCGAGGTCCTGACCGGTCGGGAAGTCGGGGACCCCGAGGCCGCCGAACGCGCGGGCCGTGACATCGTCGAGATGGGGGCCGACGCCGCGCTCGTCAAGGGCGGCCACATCACCGGCGAGGAGGTCGTCGATACGCTCGTGACCGCGCCAGGGGAGGGGGCTGGCGTCACGAGTTTTCGCCACGACCGGATCGAGACGGCCGCGACCCACGGCTCGGGCTGTACGCTTTCGTCAGCGATCGCAACCCGTCTGGCCCACGGCGACGACCTGTCCGGAGCCGTGTCGGGGGGGATCGACCTTCTGGCGCGGGCGGTCCGGTACCACCACGACATCGGCGAGGGACCGGGTGCCGTCCACCACATGGTCGAACTCCGCAACGAGGCCAGCAGGACGGAGACCGTCGAAGCCGTCGAGCGGATCGTCTCGGCGTGTGTCGACCGGGACGTCTCGCCGCTGGTCCCCGAAGTCGGGATGACTGTCGCCGGCGCGACAGCCTACGCCGAGACGCCCGACGACGCCGCCGCCGTCGAGGGCCGCATCACCCGGACCCGGGACGGGGTCCGGCCTAACCGGGGTGTCCGCTACGGCGTCTCCGGGACGGTCGGCCGGTTCCTACTGGCCGCTCGGGAACACGACCCGGCCGTTCGGTTCGCCGTCAACTGCCGGCTGAACGACGACGTGCAGGCGGCCCTGGAGGAGCTGGCCGGCTCCGTCTCCGCGTACGACCGGGCCGACCGCCCGGCCGACGCGGAGACGCCAGCGACAACGTGGGGGGTCGGCCAGGCCTTCGAGGCGAGCGCGGAGACGCCCGTCGCCGTCGTCGACAACGGCGAAGTCGGCGTCGAAGCGAGTGCGACACTGCTTGCGGCCGATGCGGACACGCTCGTCGGACACATCGAGACGATACTCGACGCCGTCGACGCCTGACGGTCGTCCGCGGCCGGCGGCAGTCGGCCGTCGGTTTTTGTAGTCGCCGCTCCAACCCCATGCATGAGCGACGCACCGCAGATCACGGTCTACTCCGATTACGTCTGTCCGTTCTGTTACCTCGGACGGGAATCGCTCCGACAGTACCAGGCGACACGCGAGGAGCCCCTCGACATCGACTGGCACCCCTTCGATCTCCGGAGCGGGAAGCGGTCCCCCGACGGCACCATCGACCACTCCGTCGACGACGGGAAAGACGACGACTACTACGAACAGGCCAAACAGAACGTGCGCCGCCTCCAGGACGAGTACGGGGTCGAGATGGACCTCGACATCGCGACCGATATCGACTCGCTGCCGGCGCAGGTGGTCTCGTACTACCTGAAATCACACACCGACTACGAGACGTGGCTGGCTTTCGACGAGGCTGTCTTCGACGCGCTCTGGCAGGAGGGGCGCGACATCGGAGCGACGGACGTGCTCGTCGATCTGGCGACCGACGCCGGTGTCGAGGCCGAGACGGTTCACTCGGCGCTGGACGACGAGGCGCTCCGGGCGGAAGTCCGCCAGCAGTTCGCGACCGCACAGCAGGCGGGCGTGACCGGCGTCCCGACGTTCGCCTACGACGGCCACGCCGCCCGCGGAGCGGTTCCACCGGAACACATCGAACGGCTGGTCGAAGGGGTATAATCACACGTCGTTCGGTCTCAGGAAGACAGGCTCACGACCCTACACAGACACGCTCAGAGTGCGGTCGTCGCCCCGGTATCCTCCGACGGACCGGGCGTGACACCGGAGTCGGATTCGCCCTCGCGGAGCTGGCTGTACGCGACCGAGATCACGGCGAGCGAGAACAGCGACGTGGGTGCCTGGACGAGCGTGATCAGTAGCTGAGACAGCGACGGCGAGAGCAGGAACGCGCCGGCACCGACGATACCGCCGAAGACGCCACTGACTGCCACGACGAGGACCAGCAACGCGAAGAGCGCCACCCGGTTGCCCTCGCTGAGGCGGTAGCTCTCCCGGAGCGCAGTGACGAAGTTGCGGTCCTCGACTGCGATGTACGGGACCATGAAGATCAAAACGACGTACAGGAAGATCCCCGGAACGAGGAGCAACAGCGAGCCGACGAACACGGCCAGCCCGTAGACGACGCCACCGACCAGCACGTTCAACACGGCCAGCGGGACGTTCCGGGTCAACGCGCCCGCCGGGAACGACTCCTGTGCGTCCGCGACGAAGGTTCGGACCCCGACGACCGAAAGGTACGTCGAGAGAAGCATCGCCACGAAGATACTCCCCACAGCGACACCGAGGGGGATGTCGAGGGCGAGCGGCAGCAGGGTCGCTGCCTCGGTGAACCCCATCTGGCGGTAGAGCTGAGCGATAGCTGTGTTCATCGACACCTGTATCGCGATCACGAGCACCGAGTAACTCACGAGCAGGGCACCGCCGGTTCGACTGACGAGTCGGTCGACTGCTCCGCCGACGGCGGAGCCGATCTGGAGGGACATCACGTCGGTGTTCCCGGAGTGGCCTGATAAGAGTTCTCCCGGTGTGTCAGCGCGTGAAACGGCGCTCACTCGCCTTCGACGAACGCGACCAGATCGGCGGTGGGAACGAAACCGTCGGCCCGGCGGTCGACCAGTTCGCCGGCGGCGAACAGCAGGAACGTCGGCACCGAGCGCACGTCGAAGGCAGCCACGGCGTCGAGATCCCGTTTCGGGTTGAAGACGACGACACGGGCCTCGGTCGCGCGGGCGACGTTGTCCAGGATCGGTTCCATCGATTGGCAAATCGTACACCCCTCGGTGCGGACCATCACGAGGACGCGCTCCTCGCCAGCCAGCACGTCGTCAAGTTCGGTTCGGGTCTCGATTGTGATCGGGCGGTCGTGTGTCGTGCTCATAGCGACATTACGCGACTGACAGTGAAAACGTTGTACCGACGGGCGCGTCGAGGACTGCCGAATACCGACGATAGGGAGGAACGCAGTGGCCGGGGAACTACCTCAGGAGGGACAGGCGAGTTCCGAAGTACCCTGTAACCGTTTCGGGGAGCCTATTCCGTCACAGACCGGGTCGGCGGGCTTGTCCGACCCATCCCCGATCAGCAAGTCGCCGCCCTCACTCGTCCGCTGGAGGGCGGGATGGACGTAGATCTCGCCGGTCGCGTCCAGCGAGACGGCGGCGATAGCCTCTTTGGAACCGTAATTGTTCGTGAGTCTCCCGTTCGTGGGCACCACAACGTCGTGTTGAGTAACCACGCCGTCCGCTCCGTCCAGCACCCAGACAGTCGCGTTTCGGTCAGCGTCTGTACCGAGTCCCGAGACGGAGACTACCCCACGTCTCCCGTTGAATCGAACGTCCGTCTGGCTCCGTTGGCCCGTCGCGGTCTGCTTGTCCGCACAGGTGACGGTGTACGCAACCGTCCGTGGACTTGTCGTCTCGGCGAAGACGCTGCCACCGTTTGCTTGGACATCGAACGAGACAGTCCGCTCGATCGTGTCCGAAGGGGTACACTCCGCAGTCGTCGATACGTCGAACGACTCGCCGATGTCGACGTCCTCGTGCGTTTCGACCTCCCGACTTGGCCCGTCTACCCCGTCGGACCCGACAGCGTATCGGACGGTGAAATTGATCGGTTGGTTGAAGTGGTTACTCACTCCCAGGAACTCGATCTCGACCGTCTCGTGTGAGTCGGCGTTCAGGGAGATATCCTCGTACCGTAAGGACATGTACGCGTCCTCGTCGCCGACCACGTCGACGGACACCTGCCGATCGGCCGAAACCGAACTGAACCCCTGCGCCGAGACAGTCAGCATCGCCGCTGCGGCCAGCGCGAGCACGAGCGCGAGTCGCCTATACATCCTCGACCTCCGCCGGATTATCGGCGGACTCCAGTCGCATCCCCCGCGAGAGGAGGAAATGCGACAGCGACGAGACGCCGAACGCCCCGATGAGGAAGACCGTCCACCCGGTCGGCGGGATCGCGACGAACGGTTGGATGCCCAGCGAGGCGAATCCGACGAGGATCGCGCCGATAGCGCTGAGGCCCATGTAGTAGAAGCTCCACGGGATGTCGTACCGATCGACGATTTCGAGATAGATGTCGAGTTCGGCGGCGGTGTCGGTCAGCTCGACGACGCCGGCTCGACGGTCGAACTCGACGATGCCGGTTTCGTCCATCTTCGGGAGGTGGAACTGCTGGAGCGAGGAGTACACCGTCTTGCGCTCGCTCGAAGAGATCTCCCGGATACTGCTGTCGTTCTCCCAAGCAGCGACCTGTTCCGCCAAGTCGGAGAGTGTTCCTACCTGTTCTTCGTTTTTTAAATACCGGATGACGAACCGGCGTCGCCGGTTGCTCAACATCTCGAAGATCTCGTCCCGCGTCAGCGATTCGTTTCCGACCTCCGTCTCCGGCACTCGTAACTGATCGATATCGATGCCACCAGCGTCCTGTGACTGTGATTTACTCATGTTCCCTCCCACCCTGGAGCTATCGAACACTGCCGATAGTGTTTGTGACGACTACAGTTCAGTTCTATATCAGAAGGTCATAAAGTTGTTGTTAGTTTTGGATTTTGAGGGGGAAGAATAGACTGCCTTCGGGCGAAATCTTCACTTCGGAATCCATACAATACCGGCGCTGCTGGCGGATAACCCTCCGTTTTCGAGACGGCGTGTGAGATCACCGATCGACCACGATCTATCGGGAGTTCAAAGAGTCTATTCCCGGTTTCTCACTCGGTATGACCACATCTGACGGGACGATACGCTCGGTTCAAACAGCGTATGTCGTGGTTCAATCGGTCTATGCACTCGTGTCATAGAGACTACTACAATGCCCGTTGCGTCTCTGGTATCCGGTAGCGCACCGACCCCTTGGGGATGGGTGCCAACGAGGTAACGACCAATGCAACGACGCAAATTCCTGATCGGAATGGGATCGCTCGCCGCCGGTTCGGCGGCCGCAATGGGTACTGGCGCGTTTACGAGTGCCGAAGCGGATCGTGATCTAACCGTTAGTGTAGCCGAAGACTCGAACGGGTATCTCAAGCTGAGCGCTAACGGGAAAGGCGATAATTCACTGTTCTCGTCCATTGAGGAGAACACGCTTAGTTTGAACTTTGGGGAACGGGATCTCGGTGCCGGTGAACCCGATCCGCAAGGAGTGAATCCGGATTCAGTGATGCAGTTTGACGGTGTCTTCAGGATTTCGAACCTCGGAACGCAGTCGGTAGACGTGTGGTTTGAAACCGATATGGACGGTGTAACGTTCTACCGGTTCAGTGATCCAGACGAGAACAGTCTCAATGGATGGGAAAACAGGAAAGAAGGGCTCGGGGAAGGAGCCCATATGACGCCAGGTATCGAGATCGATACGACTGGAGACACTAGTGTCGAGGACTTAGAAGGCGAAGTCACGATTTACGCGAGGGATGCCGACCAAGACGGCCCACCAGAATCCGAACCGGCCGAATAAGCATCCTCATCCGTAGACATCGATACGTTCGAATCGACCTAGCTAGGGTTGGGAGGGGTGCCGGTTCGACGGGAGATACGCCGGATTCAACGAAAATGACAAGATAGCGGTTTTAATAGGCGAAGCGAACCCGTACCTAGGTTCGGATAGCGTCGATATCCAGAGCACGGCTGTTGGGCCGGTCGGACGCTGACATCGGTCGGCAGTTCGCAGTATTGTCCAGGTTCTCGGACAGTTTGCTCGGTTCGATCGACTCACCCGCTCAGTTCAAACAGGGTATACGGTCGTTCAATCGATCTACTATTTTGCTCAAAGAGCGGACTACAATGCCCATAGCGTCTCTGGTGTCTGATAGCGCACCGACCCTTTGGGGGTGGGTGCCAACGAGGTAACGACCAATGCAACGACGCAAATTCTTGATCGCAGCTGGATCGCTCGCCGCCGGCTCGGCGGCCGCAATGGGTACCGGTGCGTTCGCAAGTACCGAGGCAACCCGTAGTGTCAACGTCAATGTGGCCGGTGACGAATCCGCGTACCTAGGGCTGGAGGCGCCCTCACCGTACGCGCAGGTGAACGGTAAGCAACTAGTGTTGAACTTCGACGACAACGGAGAAGGGGGCGGAGGTGTGAACGCAGATAGCGTGACGACGTTCGATGGAGTGTTCAGGATGATCAACAATGGACCGAACGACCTGGACATCACTATCGACAAGTCCGGACTAGCCAACCCGGAGAGGTGGGAGTTCGTTCCCAAAGAGGTCTACGAGGAGTACAGCGGCAACTACCCCGAGGACAGCTTCTACCCGAGCTGGGACAACTACCAGGGGTACGAGAGTACCAACGCGAGTGGCGGCGGTCTCGATTCAGGCAACTCCACGCTGGTTGGCGTGATGATCGACACGCGAGACATGGGTAGTCTGCCCGGTGGCGAGATCACCATTTCCGTCACGGATGAAGACGGCCCCTACGGGAGTGCGAGTCAGAGCTAGCGGTAGTACGATTCGGACGACGGCCAGAAGTAGATACCCCTGGAGTACGCCAGTACTCCGAAATTCTCCCCACGAGTTGAGGCACCGACGAGAGCCCCGTAAGTCATCCCTGTTCTCGATCACTGACTGCGGGATGGGCTCTCGAACGAGGCCAGCGAGGAACCGTGTCTCCCCTTTTTGTGGGGTCCAGTCGACGTGGTCCGTCGGTTGTCGTGACGGCCGAACTGGACTACCCGAGACGAGATTCACCATCCAATCGGAGTCGGACAGCAGTCGGAGACGGATCACCCCGACAGCCAGATCTCGGCCATCGGGTAGCAGTCACAGGCCATCGAATTCCGTTTCAGACACCATCTAACGCTCTTTTCGCACCCGCATAGAGAGAAATACAATACTGTAGCTCAGGCAATAGCCGAAGAGACCGCTGTGGCCCGACGCACACTCATCCTCGTCGCCGTGCTCGCACTGGCGTCGGTAGTGTTGCTCGTGCCGACGGGCGCGGCGCCGTTCACCCAGTCGGGCACCGACTCGATCACCGACGAAGTCCACCTCGCGCCCGCGGAAGGGCCGAACGGGCGGTACGCAGTACTCGACGAGAGCGGCGAGATAGAGATCGTAGTGGATGAATCGAACCCATACGCCGATGCGGATGGCGTCAAGGAGAACGCGACCACCCGCATCGACGACGTGTTCACGATCACGTACACGGGGGCCGAGCAAGCGAAAGTGTGGCTGACCAACGACGCCGAGGACCTCCGGTTCTACCGCAGCGGGGGCGCAGCCAGCACCCTCGAACGGGAGGACAAAGCGGTCGTGCTCGGGCCGAACGCGACCGTTCACGTGGGACTGCGGATCGACACCCGTGGGGATCACGATGTCGAGCAGGCCGATTCCTTCACCGTCCACGCGGAACCGCCCGACGAATCGACGCCGGCACCGGCGGAGACGCCCGAGCCGATACCGACGCTAGAGCCGTCGCTAACCGACGACGGCGACGACACGACGCCAACGGCGACTGAGACGCCAACCGATACCGACGAAGACGACGACGGTGATAGGAGGACGCCGACAGCGACGCCGGAAGGGAACGCCACCACACCGACCTCGACAACCGACGGCGGCGTCGGCTCGTCGTCGATAGGTGGAGTCAACGATGTGACACCGACGGCCACGCCGAGTCCGACCGATGCCGGGAGGGTCGCGGATCAAGCCCCAGTCGGCGGCCAGCCGACGGAACTGGGCGGGTTCGCACAGAACCCGGGAGTCGTCTTTGGAGCACTCCTCGTCCTGCTCCTGTCGGCGTACCTGCTGCGCCGAGCGGCCGAGCGGGCACGGGGGGACGACCTTCAATCGGAATGAACGGACCAGGCGAGTCTTCCACCGAGCGAACGATGGACGACGATACGACGCCGACAGTGAGCGAGCTGTTGGACAGCGCCACCGCCGTCGACGTTGTGCTCCTGCTCACCGTGCCTGCGCTGTTGATCGCGGTCGCGTCACTGCCGGCGTCCGTCCGCCGGTCGCTCGTCTTCGAGTACGCCGCCCCCTCGTTCGGGACAGCGGTCGCCGCGCCGTTCGTCCACCTGAACGAGACACATCTGCACCGGAACCTCCTCGCGTACGCCGTCCTCGCGCCGACCGTCTACCTACTGAGCGTCGTGAGCGGCCACCGGCAACGATTTCGGGTCGTGTTCGTCTCGTTCGTGCTCGTCTGTCCGCCCCTCCTGTCGTACCTGAACCTGGCGATCGTCCGCGAGGGCATAAGCGTCGGCTTCTCGGGCGTGGCGATGACGCTGTACGGCTATCTCCCACTGGCGATCGCCGCCCATCTCGAACGGCGGTTCGACGTGGCCCCGACGGAGACGACCGCGCCGTTACTGTTCTTCTCGGGGCTCCAGCTGATCACAGCATTGACACTCGGTGCCGTCGCCACTACCCGGGTGAGTGTCCCGGTCCGTGGTGTCACCGTTCCGGTTACCTCGGTCCTCGTCGCATCGCTGATCGGCCTCGTAGCGGCGCTGACACTGGTGCTAACACTGTACACGCTGGCGGTGCGCGACCACGTCACGGCACTGATGGCGACCCTGCGTACCACGACGACCCGTTCCGGCCACTTCGAGTTGCTCGTCCTCGCGACCGGCCTGTTTCTGACTGTTCCTTTCGTCACCTTTCCCATCGACCCGGTCCTCGGGGGCGGGGTCTTGAACCTGTACGTTCATCTGGTCGGGTACGCGCTGGGATTCATCGGTTCGTTCACACTGGTCGCTATCGAGGAGCGTCTGGCGATATGAAGAAGTTACAATAACCGATCATGTCACTAGAAATTTATAGGTGGAGGTCCAATCGCTGCCGATGACGGTGCGGGGTTGGACCGAGACACTGCTAGAGGTGATCGTCGTGGTGTTCCTCGTGTCAATGGTGGTCGGGCAACTGCTCGGACAGCCGGTCCTGTTGGGCTACGTCACGACGGGGAGCATGCAGCCGACGCTGAACCCGGGCGACGGGTTCGTCGCGATTCCGGCGGCGCTGGCCGGCCCGGTCGAGGAGGGCGACGTCGTCACGTTCCGGGCCGAGGAGATACAGGGCGGCGGGCTGACGACCCACCGCGTCGTCGACCGGACCGACCGGGGGTACATCACCCGGGGGGACAACAACCCGTTCACCGACCAGGACAGCGACGAGCCGCCGGTGACCGAGGCCCAGATCGTCGCCGTCGTCTGGCAGCCCGCCGGAACGGTCGTCTCCATCCCCGGCGTCGGCCTCCTCGTGTCGGGGACACAGGAGACGCTGGGGGCGGCCCAGGGACAGCTGGCCCGGCTTGCCGGGACACGCTCGCTGCTCGGGACACAGGGGATCGCGTACCTGCTGGTGGCGCTGTCGGTCGCCGGCTACGCCGTCGACATCCTGCTGGGCGGGGATCGGGAGCGCGAACAACGCGATACCTCCCGACAGACGGGCGTGAGTGTCCGGCTGATACTGCTCGTCCTGGCCGGAGCGGTCGTCCTGTCGGCGACAGCCGCGATGATCGGGCCGTCCGGGTCACAGGAGTTCGGCGTCGTCAGTTCCGAGAGCGACTCCCCGGGCCTCCGCGTCATCGAACAGGGGACGACCGAATCATCCCGGTACATCCTGGGCAACGGCGGGTTCGTCCCGATGGTCACCTACGTCGACCCGGTGACCGATGGCGTCGCGTTCGAACCGCGGGAGACGGTGGTACCGGCCCGGTCGACGGTCAACGGGACGATCAGTATCACGGCCCCGCCAGAGACCGGCTACTACCGGTATTTCGTCGTCGAGTACCGGTACCTGCATCTCCTGCCGCAGTCGACGATACGGAGTCTCTACCGGATACACCCCTGGCTGCCGATCGTCGTCATCGACGCGCTCCTTGCAGGGTCGTTCTATCTGCTCGGCGCAGCGTTCGTCGACACCGGCCGGGTACGCTCGCGCTCGCGGGAGGCCCCCTCCCGCCTCGACCGGTTCGTCTCCCGACTCAAGTAGTGTTACGATCCAAGATATTACCACACAGTAACCAGTATTCCAATGAGAATGAACCGTCGGAACCGACGACTGCGGACGGTCGTCGCTGACAACTTCGCCGTGCTCGTTGCCGTCCTCCTGATCGGCGGGGCTGTCGGCGGCTACCTCGCGTATACGACTCACGTCGAACCGGGGACGACGACGGAGGCGCGGGAGGTCTCCTCCTGGCGTTCGACGTTCGACTTCTCGCACCGGGCACGCGTCGTAAACGGAACCGACGCATTCGGGGAGGGGACAGTGCTTCGGAACCGGAACGTCTACTTCCAGCGGATCAGCCCGCAGCTGAACGGGTCGGTGACCTACACCTACGCGGCCAGTGACGAGGGCACGCTGAACACGACCACCACGGTCCTCCTCGTCTTTCGCTCGGTCGGCGCAACCGAGGGCGAGAACACGACCGTCTACTGGTCCGTCGAGCGGCCGTTGGCAGCGGCCAGTGAGGGGTCACTGGCGCCGAACGAACGGACAAGCGTCCCGTTCTCGGTGAACGTCACAGCAGCGACCGCGGAGGCTCAGCGGATCGAGGAGCAACTCGGCGGATCGCCCGGAACGCTCGAAGTCTCCGTCCTCGCACGGACGAACGTCTCGGGGACGCGGAACGGCCAACCGGTCGATGTCACGAGGACGAACCGGCTGCGTATAACGGCCGACGGGGGCGTCTATCGCGTCAGCAACCCCGGCCCGGTCGTCGAATCCGACAGTCAAAGCGAGCCCGTCACCGTCCCCGCCGAATACGGGCCGGTCCGACGGGTCGGCAGCCCGCTGCTGCTCGGAATCGCGCTGTGTGGGCTACTCGGTCTCACATGGGCGAGATACACCGGCCGGCTGGACGTCTCGGAGGCCGAACGGGGGTGGCTCGCCTACCGGGAGACGCGTGGGGAGTTCGACGAGTGGATAACCACCGGCCGGGTGCCGACGGAGGCGGACGGGCCACCCACGGTGACCGTCGACTCCCTCGAAGGGCTCGTCGACGTGGCCATCGACACGGACAACAGAGTCATCGAGGACCCCGAGAGGGGTGCCTGTCTCGTGCTCGGGAGCGAGCAGTGGTTCCGGTACGACGCTCCCGCGGACCCGCTGGACGAGGACACCGAAGGGATCGACCCCCTCGACCACGACGCCGACGGCGACCGAACGGACGGGGACCAGCCCGACGAACAGACGGTCGACGAGCCACACCCTGACGGCGACACCACTGGGTGAGAGAGCCGACCGTGGGGTATTTGACCGCCCGCCCCCGCTGGTCGTCCATGGACGCTGCGCTTGGCCCACCGGAGAAGATGGCCGAGCTGGACGACGAACTGACGCCGATGATGGCACAGTACTTCGAGCTGTGCCGGCAGTACGACGACGCGCTCGTGCTCTTCCAGGTCGGGGACTTCTACGAAGCTTTCTGTGAGGCGGCCGAGCGGGTCGCCCGGCTCTGTGAGATCACGCTGACCCAGCGGACCGACTCCACCGGCGAGTACCCGATGGCCGGCATCCCAATCGACAACGCGGAGTCCTACGTCGAGACGCTGCTGGACGCGGGCTACCGGGTCGCGATCGCCGACCAGGTCGAGGACCCCGACGAGGTCAGCGGCGTCGTCGAGCGGGCTGTCACCCGCATCGTCACGCCCGGAACGTTGACCGAGGCCGAACTGCTCGGCGGCGCGGACAACAACTACGTCGCGGCGCTGGCCGGCGGCGAGCAGTACGGGCTGGCGCTGTTGGACGTCTCGACGGGGGACTGTTACGCGACCAGCGTCGGTTCGGAGACGGCAGTGACCGACGAGTTGAGCCGCTTCGGCCCGGCCGAAGCGATCGTCGGCCCCGGCGTCGAGGTCGACAAGGAGGCGGTCTTCGGGCCGTCCTGTCTCGTCTCGGCGTACGACCCGTCGGCCTTCGAACGGGATGCCGCCGCCGACCTCGTCGAACGGTACTTCGGCCCGCCCGAGCGACTGCTTGCCGGCGACAGCGAGAGACGGGCCTGTGGGGCGTTGCTGGCCTACGCGGAGTACACGCGGGGCAACAGCGGCGCGGTCGGTCCCGACGGCGAACCGACCGGCGAGGACGACCCGACGGAGACGCTTGCGTACCTCAACCACCTCACGCGGTACGATCCACGGGAGTACATGCTCTTAGACGCGGTCGCCGTCGAGAGCCTGGAACTGTTCGAGCGCCGATCGGTCCGGGGCCACGAGAACCGCACGCTGGTCGACACGGTCGACGAGACGGCCTGTGCGCTGGGCCGGCGGGAACTGACCGACTGGCTCCGCCGGCCGCTGTTGGACGAGGACCGCATCGCCGCCCGCCACGAGGCCGTCGCGGCGCTGAAACGGGACCCCGCCACGCGCGAGCGGCTCCACGACCTGCTGAACGAGGTCTACGACCTCGAACGGCTCGTCTCGCGGGTCTCGCGGGGCCGAGCCAACGCTCGGGACCTGCGCTCGCTGGCAGCGACGCTGTCGGTCGTTCCCGACATCCGCGAGCAGTTGGCCGACGCCGACGCCCGGCTGCTCGGAGATCTGCACGCGACGCTGGACCCACTCGCGGCCGTCCGCGAGGAGATCGAGGCTGCGATCCGGCCGGACCCGCCCCAGGAGATCACCGAGGGCGGCGTCATCAGAGAAGGGTACGACGAGGAGTTAGACGAGTTGCGCTCGACCGAGCGGTCGGGCAAGCAGTGGATCGACGACCTCGAAGCCACCGAGCGGGAACGGACCGGCATCGACTCGCTGAAGGTCGGCCACAACAGCGTCCACGGCTACTACATCGAGGTGACGAACGCCAACCTCGATTCGGTGCCGGAGGACTACCAGCGCCGCCAGACGCTCAAGAACAGCGAGCGGTTCTACACGCCGGAACTGAAAGCCCGCGAGGAGGAGATCATGCGGGCCGAGACCGCGGCCGACGATCTGGAGTACGACCTCTTCCGTGCGGTCCGTGAGACGGTCGCCGACGAGGCCGAGCGGATCCAGGCGCTGGCCGACCGCCTGGCGCGACTGGACGTGCTCGTCTCCTTCGGGACCGTCGCCGCCCGGTACGACTACGTCCGGCCGACGGTCGGCGCGGACGGCATCGACATCACCGCCGGTCGCCACCCGGTCGTCGAACGGGCCGAGGACGCGTTCGTCCCGAACGACACCCGCCTGGGCGCGATTGGCGACCAGGCGGACGACGACCGGCCGCCCCGCTTTGCGGTCATCACCGGCCCCAACATGAGCGGGAAGTCCACCTACATGCGCCAGGTGGCCTGTCTCTGCCTGCTGGCACAGGCCGGGAGCTTCGTCCCCGCCGAGTCGGCGTCCGTCCCGATCCTGGACCGGGTGTTCACCCGGGTCGGGGCCAGCGACGACATCGCCGGCGGCCGCTCGACGTTCATGATCGAGATGACCGAACTCGCGACGATCCTCCAGTCGGCGACCGAGGACTCGCTGGTCCTGTTGGACGAGGTCGGCCGCGGGACCTCGACGGCCGACGGCCTGGCGATCGCACGGGCGGTCACGGAGTACCTCCACGACGAGGTCGGCGCCTACACGCTGTTTGCGACTCACCACCACGAGTTGACCGACGCGGCTGCCGATCTCCCGGGTGTCGTCAACCGTCACTTCGAGACCAGCCCCGGGGACGAGGTCGTCTTCGACCACGAACTCGCCGCCGGCCCGGCGGCTGCCTCCTACGGCGTCGAGGTGGCTCAGATGGCCGGTGTCCCCGAGTCGGTCGTCGAACGCTCGCGGGCGCTGCTGGATCGCGAGCGAGAGCAGTCTGCTCCGCCGACCGGCGACCCGGCGACGAACGGGCACGGCGCGGGTAGCGGCGACCCCGACGGCGACACCGGAGACGGGGACGAGTCCCTCCCGCCGTCGGTTCGGGAGGCTCTGAGAGAGACCGACGTAGCGACGATGACGCCGCTCGAAGCGATGAACACGCTGGCATCGCTAGCGGACAGGGTCGAGTGATCAGTTGCCGAGCGCGGACTCCTCGGACGGACAGGCGAGCAGCGTGGCGGCGAGTTTCCGCTCGGCCGCTCGGAGGTGCTTGTGCAGCGTCGGTGCGGAGATATCCAGTCGACCAGCCAACTCCTCGGCAGTCGTCTCGCGGGGCCACCCGTAGTAGCCTGCCTCGTGTGCCGCCGCGAGCAGTTCGCGCTGGCGGTCGGTCAGGCTGTCCGTGAGCGCGGCGTAGTCCTGGAAGCCAAACAGCGGGGTGATCGACTCCCGCTGTCGTTTCGCGGTCAGTTCGGCCACCGGGTAGGTATCGAGGAACGACTCGATCACCGCCGTGGTATCGGTGGCTGCCGGCACGTCGGCGACGACCGCGCCGTCGCCGTCGGTCCCCCTGGCCGTCCGCGGGACCGCTCCGGCGTCGGTGAGGGTGACGACCGGACAGTGCTCCTCGACATCGACCTCGACGAGCCCACCCCCGGCCGTCCGGTTCAGAACCTCTGCGTCGGCCCGTCGGTCGGCGACGCAGTCGACGAACACCTCCGGGTTACCATCCTCGACAGTGAAGAACTCGGCGTACGCGCCGTCACCACGCGGGAGGCAGTTCTGGAGTGCG
The DNA here is from genome assembly GCF_035666295.1 of Haloarcula montana. Lineage (NCBI taxonomy): Archaea > Methanobacteriati > Methanobacteriota > Halobacteria > Halobacteriales > Haloarculaceae > Haloarcula > Haloarcula montana. Next base: position 1,905,770 of record NZ_CP142027.1, on the reverse strand, counting down.
ATCGTACACGAGGAGCGTGCCGACGCGACGACGAAGGGGTACGTACCGGCCGAGAGATCGAACTCCAGGCGGGTCGCCTGCCGTTTGTCACCGGCCTCGAAGCTCATGTGAGACAGTAGCACGACGAGTGACAAGAGTGTTGCCACGAACCCGGTAGGCAGTGCTTAAGCAGCTAGCCACACGCCCCTTTTGACTGGCTATCGTATCGAGGGTGGAGCCAGAACCAGTGCGAGACCATCCCCCTCCGCTGGCCGAGACACACGTCGAGAACCGTGGCGTCGTCGAGACGGTCGCACAGGCGGTCGCCGCCGTGGACGGACGCTCGGCGACCGAACTGCCCCCGCTGGGCGCGAACGTCGATACGGACGGCCTCGCTGCCTTCGTCACGACATCGACCACGACGGGACACCTCGTGTTCGAGTACGCCGGCTACCGCGTGCGCGTCGACTTCGACGGTGCCGTCATGGTCTACGAGTAGCAACACCGGGACCCACTGCAGCCCCCTGGGCGAATCTCACAACGAGTGCCAGGAATCTCCCACACCGGGTCGTCCGAACACCCGCGACGATCGAAGGCGTCCCCCTCGACGTGCTCCCGTCGCTGAACGACGCAGTCGACACCGACGCGCTGTCGCGCTGTTTGGCGACGAGTCGGGGGTCGAGTGCCTCGCGTTCTCGTAGCGGGGTCGTCGTTTCCGACGGCGATCGGGTCGCAGTGTCCGGTTAGGGCGGTTCGAGCGAGACGAACTCCAGGCCCTTCTCGGCCAGCAACTGGCGGGCGCGGTCGGTGACCGACGGGGCGACCAGGATACCGCGGACCTCGGTCTCGGCGTGGAGTTCCCGGGCGAGCGCCTCGACGTAGCGGTCCAGTTGGCCGACCGCGTCCGGGCCGACCCGCCGCCGTTTCAGTTCGAGGACGACCGTCCGACCGGCCGCGTCCTCCGCGTAGATGTCGACGGCCCCGGCCGGCGTCTCGCGCTCGGTCGCCAGCGGCGTGAGCCCGTCCTCGACGAGCGACGGGGTGTCCAGAATCCGTTCTTTGAGGTCGGCCTCGGTCCCAGTCAGCGCCAGGTCTTCCGGATCGCTCACGTCGAAGGCAGCGGCGTGGGCCACCCGCTCGAAGGTGATCGCCAGTCGCTCGGCGGGCGTCTCCCGGGTCGACCGGACCAGCAGGGTCCCGTCGGTGACGGCGACGGTGTGTTCACACCCCGGCGGCTGCCAGTTGACCGGCTGTTGGCCCTCGTCGGTGTGGACCAGCGCGGCGCCGTCGGGCTTGAGCGTAACGTGTCGGTCGCCAGGGGCCAGAGAACTCTCGGCCCGGCCCTCGTACTCGACGGCACAGCGACCGAACAGGGTCACCATCGCGCCGCGGTCGATGCCCCGCTGGACGAGGTCACACGCGGTGTCGGGGGCCGGATAGCTCAGCGTCTCGACGGCACTCTCGGCGGTCACGGCTGTCGGTTAGCGGTCGGCCGATAAAAATGGCGTGTCGTCGGGCGGGAACGCGGTCCGTGCCCGCCGCTCCAGTGCCCGCACCAGTCCCGAACGGACGACACGGGGGCGGCGCCGCTGTCGGTCCGCGCAGGCACGGCTTTTCGTCTCGACCCACCACGCGCGCAGGCTGTCGAGGTCGGCCGCCGTCGCGAGTGCCACGTCGTCGGCGTCCGAGAGCGTCGGGTCGAGCCAGCAGACGCAGTAGCTCCGTGTCGTACCGTCGACGACGGCCACCCGGTCGTAGGTGGCGTCGAGTTCGATCCAGACCGCTCGGGCGGACACGTCACCGGCCAGTGGCTGTGACTGTCCGATCGGGTCGGCGTCGACGCCCCAATGTGCGACACGGAGGGCGACCCGGCCACGGGAGCGCGGTCGGACGACGAGCGTCCGGCGACCCATCAGCACCTCCGAAGCGTATGCAGTGCTCGCATCGTGGGGTCTTGGCCCCGCCACTGCACTTGAATCTCGGGTCAGCGCACCGGCAACGAGATACTGATGCGGTTCCCGCGGTCGGTCTCGTCGAACTCGATGCGCCCCCCGGAGAGATCGACGCTCCAGAAGACCAGCCAGAGCCCGAGTCCGGTCGTGTGTGTGACCTCGTCCATCGGCTGCTCGCCGGTCAACACCCGGAACTCCTCCCGCGGAATCGGCGGACAGTCGTCACACACCTCGACGGTCACCCACTGCTCGTCGACGCGGACCGACACCGCCACTGTCGGGGCGTCGGTCTCGGCGTGGACAACGGCGTTGTCGAGTAGTTCGCCGACGGCGGCGGCGATCTCGGGCAGCGCCGCAGCGTCGGCTGTCGCCGGGATATCGGTCTCGACGACGGCGTCGGGATACGTCTCCCGGAGCGTCGCCACTTCGGTCTCGACGATGGCGGCGATATCACGGACCGTCGGTACCTCGTGATCGGTGAGCAGGTCGATGATCCGGCGCTGGGTTTCGGCGTCCTCGAGCAGTGCCTCCCCGACCCGGACGATCGTCTCGACGAACGGTTCCACCGCCTCGCCGCCCCGGTCGGCGATCAGTTCGGCGTTTCCCACGATCGTCGTCATGTCGTTCCGGAGGTTGTGCCGGAGGATGTTTCCCATCACGACGAGTTGGCGTTCCCGACGCCGACGGTCCGAGATGTCGCGGGTGAACCCGGCGATGCGGTCGACGGTCCCGTCCCTGATGATCGGTGTCCCCTGGACCCAGACCCAGACGCCGTAGTCGCGATCCGGATTGACACGGTATTCGATATCGACGGCCTCGCCGGCCGAGAGTCGGTCCATCGCGTCGACGACCAGATCGACGTCGTCGGGATGGACGGTGTCGAGAAACGCCGTCGGGTCGGCCCGGACCTCGTCGGAGGATTGCCTGTAGACGGTCTCGTAGGCGGAGTTGAGAAAGAGGAGTTCGCTCCAGTCGCCCTCGAACAGCCAGAGCACGTCGTTGGCAGCCTGTGAGAGTTCGATGAACTGCTCTTCGACCGCGGCACGTTCGCGTTCGGCCTCCCGCCGGCGTGTGATCTCCCGAGAGCTGATGACGTACCCACCGAGGCTCTCGTCGGTTCGGTTCGAGAACCGGCTTTCCAGCCAGATCCACCCACCCTCGCTGTCGCGATGCCGGTACGAGACCGTCTCTGCAATCGGTTCGTCGGCGTCGACGACCGACTCGAAGGTCGCCCAAGTCGGGTCCCGATCCACGGGATGGATGTACTCGAACGCGTTGGTCCCGACGAGCGTCTCGGGCTCGAAGCCGAGGATTCGTCTGGCGGCCGCGTTGACGTACAGATACTCGCCGTCGGCGTCCACGAGGACGATTTTGTCGAGTGTCTGGTCGAGAAGCACGGGGAGCATCGCTCCCTCGTCGGGGTCCATCACCACCCGGTATGTGGTCGAGCTTCTAAGCGTTTGTCTCTGCGGGCGGTAGAAACTGGACAGCTGTCCGCCGACGGCCCGACAGGGCGCCGATCCGTCCTAGTGTGGTAACTATCCACAACCCTCAAGTGTCGGCTCGTCGTAGTATCTCGTATGGTGGGGACCGAGTGGCTGTACGGTGCCATCGCGCTGCTGGTGGGCATCCACGTGCTGACGATGCTGTACGCCTACCGCAGTCGTGACGAGACGGCCACGACCGAGTCCGAGGGCGAGCAGACACAGCCGCTTGGCGGACGCGGAGAACGGGTGGACTGCCCACAGTGTGGAACGACTAACGACCCGAACTATCGGTTCTGTCGGACCTGTGTCGCCGACCTCTCGAAACAGGCCCCACAACGCCAGCCAACCGGTGGGAGTCATCCACACTAACCGTGGACGAAGCGCTTATTTCCGGATAACAACAACGTAACACAAGTGGTGTGTACTGCCAGGGTGGCCGGATGGACCGGGTGATCGATGTCACAGCGACCGACGACGCCGTCCTCGACCGGACCGAGAGCGACGGCGTTCTCGGGCGGTCGCTGCTGTGTCTCCCGCTGTCGACACACCTTCGAGACGCCGAACAGGCCCGATACGTCGCCTGGAACAAGAAGCGGGGCGTCACCTGTATCCACAGCGGCCCGGACACGTACGCCCCGAGCGGGAGCTATCGGGCGTTCGCCATCGCCACCGACAGCCGAATGGTGTTCGTCGTCGGCGGCGACGCCGAGGACGACCGGGTGTTCACCTTGCCGTACCGCGAGGTCCTGACCGTCGAGACGAGCGCGAACTTCCTCTCCTCGACACTCGAACTCGTCGCCGACGGCCAACAGCGCTGGCAGTTCGCCTGTCGTGGCGACCTCGACCCGGTCGCGAGGTACGTCGACGAAGCGGTCCAGTGTTGGACCCGCGCCGAGACGCTGTTCGACCGGGCCGACAATCGAGTCAGTTCGGCCCACGACGCTGTCGAAGACGGGCGGTTAGACGCCGCAAGGGAGGCCCTCGATGCAGCCGAGACAGAGGTAGCCGACGCACGGGACCATCTCGACGAACTGGGGCCGGACGCAGTCGCACGCAGGACTGCCGTCGTCGACGACATCGAACACGGCATGGCTGAGGCACGCGGCCGACTCGCCGCGACCCGAGGTGCCAGAGCCCACGAGACGGCCCGTTCCGCCTGGGACCGAAGCGAGTACGCCAGGGCCTACGACGCCTACGAACGTGCCCGCGAAGCCTATCGACGGGCGCGTGCCCACGGCGTGACGGATCTCCCGCTGGAAGAACGCCTTGCAGCCGTCGACGAGGAGTGTGACCGGCTCGCCAGCGCCCCGCTGGACGCGGCGCGTGAGGCCGCCGACGCTGCCCGGGAGACCGACGACCCACAGATCGCGAGCGAGCGCTGGGAGACCGCGCTCGAACGGTATCAGGACGCGGTCACGCTCGATTGGGGGCGACAGCGACGGTTCGAGGGCGACCCCGAGCAGCTCCGGGACACCGTGGCCGACACCGCCACCGCGCTCATCGGCGCCCGGCGAGCGGCGGCCCAGGATCGGCTGAACACCAGCGACTGGCTCGCCAAGAGCGGCGACGAGGACGGCGCCTGGGCTGCGCTCCGGGAGGCACGGGAACACGTCGAACGGGCCGACGAGGTCGCCGCGGAACTCGCTCCCGACCGCCGGGAGTTCGTGACCGAGGACATGGCCGCGGTCGCCGAACGGACCGCTCGCCTCGACGCCGAAACGAGCCGCCCCGATACGGGGGTTTAGGAGGGCGGGCTACGTCGGTCCATGCATGCGCTTTGGCATCCTCTCGACGGCGAAGATCGGCCGTGAAGCCGTGATCCCCGCGATCCAGGCCAGCGAGCATACGGTCACAGCCATCGGCTCCCGGGACGCCGAACGGGCGCGACGTGTCGCAGCGGACCTCGGCATCCCCGAGGCCTACGGCGACTACGAGACGCTTCTGGCCGAGGCTGACATCGACGCGGTGTACAACCCGCTTCCCAACGCCCTCCACGCCGAGTGGAGCCAGCGAGCGGCCGATCACGGCCACCACGTCCTCTGTGAGAAACCACTGACGGTCGACAGCGCCGAGGCGATCGACCTCTTCGAGTACTGTGCCGATCGGGACGTGACCCTGATGGAGGCGTTCATGTACCAGTTCCACCCCAGAACCCAGCGAGCCCGCGAGATCGTCCGCGAGGAACTGGGCGAACTCCGCGCGGTCGAGTCGTCGTTCAAGTTCCGTCTGGATTGGGACGGCGACATCCGACTAGACCCGGAACTGGCCGGCGGGAGCCTGATGGACGTGGGCTGTTACGCGGTCAGTGCGGTCCGCGGGTTCCTCGGCGAACCGGACCGGGCGTTCGCCCAGGCGACCGATTCCCGAGAGACGGGTGTCGACACGAACCTCGCCGGCACGCTCGCCTACGATGACGGCCGGGTCGCACAGATCGCCTGTGGGTTCGACTCGCCCCACGTCGAACGGTACCGGGTCGAGACCGACGACGGCTGGCTCGAAGCACGGGACTGTTTCGGCCCCGAACCCGACCAGTCCGTCTCGCTGACCTACGCCGTCGACGGCCGCGAGGTGACGGAGACGTTCGACCCGGTCGATCAGTACCGTCTCCAGGTTGAGGGCTTCGCCGACGCTGTGTCGGCGGGAGCGGACCCGCTTGTCGACCGCGCCGAGACGCTGGGCAACATGCGCGCGATCGACGCCCTGGCCCGTAGCGCCGAACGGGGCGAGCCGGTCGACGTTGCCCCGGCAGTGGAATAACGACGATCGGGTCACGCGGGTGACACGCGACCCAACGGTTTTGCCGACCGCGGGCGAGATACCGTCCGTGACACCCCCCACGAAGACACTGCCCAGCGGCGACGAACTCCCGATGGTCGGGATCGGTACCTGGCAACTCCAGGGAGATACCCTCGCACAGTCCGTGCGTGCCGGTCTCGACGCCGGCTACGGCCACGTCGACACGGCCGAAGGCTACCACAACGAGGCCACGATCGGCGAGGCACTGGCGGACTACGACCGCGAAGACGTCTTTCTCACCTCGAAGGTCCTCCCCAAACACCTCGACTACGAGTCGGTGATCACCTCCTGTGAGGCCTCGCTCGAACGGCTGGGGACCGACTACCTTGACCTCTATCTGGTCCACTGGCCGAACCCGGCGATCTCGCTGCGGGAGACGCTCCAGGCGATGAGTCACCTCCACGAGGAGGGGCTGGTTCGGAACGTCGGCGTCTCGAATTTCAGCGCCTACCAGCTCTCGACCGCACACCACATCTCGCCGGTTCCCATCGCGGTCAACCAGATCGAGTACCACCCTTGGAACACCCAACCCGACGTCGTCGACTACTGCCACGAGACCAACACCGTCGTCGAGGCTGCCGCACCACTCGCTCGTACGGAGGTGTTCGGCGATCCCGTGATCCAGGACCTCTCCGGGAAGTACGACCGCTCGCCGGCGCAGATCGTCCTGAAATGGGCCGTCGAGAACGACATCGTCGTCCTCCCGAAATCCACCTCACCGGACCACGTCCGGGCCAACCTGGACCTGTTCGAGTGGGATTTGGACGACGACGACCACCAGCGTATCGACGAGATCGACCGCGAACGGACCGTCTACGACCACCCAGTCAGGGACTGGACCGGCGACACCTACGGGATCTCACAGTAGGTCTCGATGGTCTCGCCACCGCCGCTCGACCGCTACGACGCCGCCGCGGCCCTGAGCGTCGGCTGCCTGCTGGTGGTGGCGTATCTCCTCGTTCCGAACCCGACCGTCCAGTACGCCGTGTGGCTGACGATCTTCTGTGTCTGGATGGCGTGGTTCGTCTTCTTCGGGGCGAAATGGCTCTACGGAGTGGATCGCTAATCGCAAGACAAAACAACTGTTTACTCGATTCCGTGTCAGACGGATTTTATAATCCCTCCCGGAGTATACACACTCGATGCCTCGCATCGAAGTCCCGGAGAACCTGTACCGCCAGATCGAGGACGAAGCGAACGGCGACGACTTCAATGACACCCTCTGGAAGATGGTCGGCTCGTACCGCCGGACCAACAATCCCGAAGCCGACCAGACGTGAGCGTGACTGACTGATTCGGTGGTCGAACCGGAGTCCAGTTCCGTGAGTCCGAAGCGGCGGCCCTGTTCTTCTAAGCGCGACGAGCGTCCTTATCCGAAGAGTTCGACAGGACGAGAAGGTGGGATGGACTCGTCGGGGTTTCGTCACGCCGCGTGAAAGATTCGGACTAACCCCGACGCTGTGGTGCGGTCCAGGGATACCCCGACCGAACAACTCGTGAGTTCGAATTCGGCTCGATCCGTGACACCGATGTTCACCGATGCTCGTCGATCCACTCACACCACGCGTGGAAGTCGTTCGCACCACACTGGTCGGCAATGCGCTGCAGTGTTCCGACGCGGACTCGGTCGTGGAGCGGTACGGTGACGGTCCGTTTCTCGCCAGTCTCGGGATGGGTGTACTTGAGAATTGCGTGGTCACCGCGTGTCCGGTCGTGGCGATACCCGAACTTCCGGAGGACGGTGACGATTTCGCTGCCCGAAAAATCTCTCGTGCCCATTCACGAGTCCTCGAACCACGGCGCATCGGGTTCGGGAGCCGCTGTGTCCTCGGCTCTCGCTTCCTTGGTAAGCTCGATGGCTTCATCGAGGTTTTCGAGCGCCGCCGTCCGTGACGGTCCCTGACTCGCAACACCGGTTTCCTCGTCTACCGCCGACCACCAGCCATCGCCCTCTTCGATGAGACGGATCTCACGTCCGGTGCTCATACAGCACGATACGCCTGAATATCAGATAAGGGTTCGGCCGTGGTCGAAACGGGTGTGCGTCTAGTCCACGACGGATTCCAGGAGAGTTCATTATGGGTGCGACTAGACAGCGGTAGAGGGCCTGAAAAATGTGATACGCCGGATATGGACTCGCCGGGATTTGAACCCGGGGCCTCTTCCTTGCGAAGGAAGCGATCTGCCACTGATCTACGAGCCCGCGCGTTTGCCTCTCGAACGCCGGGTCGTAAAAACCCTGCGCGTGAGGGCGACCTTCGATAGCGATTCACACGGCGTGTGGACGTGTCCCGGCGTGCGGTTCGGTGCGGATGCGACCCGGCCTCGCGGACGGAGATCGAGGCCGACGATCAGTCCCGAGCCACGCCCTGTGGGCGCGCCTCGACCCTCGCGAAGCTGACGCTTCGCTCAGTCCTCGAGGACGATCTCGATGGAGACGTCGTTGGGCACCTGGATGCGCATCAGCTGGCGCAGTGCCCGTTCGTCGGCGTCGATATCGATCAGCCGCTTGTGGACCCGCATCTCCCAGTGTTCCCACGTCGCAGTCCCTTCACCGTCAGGGGACTTGCGTGTGGGGACTTCCAGCGTCTTGGTGGGGAGCGGGACCGGCCCCGACAGCTCGACACCGGTCTTCTCGGCGATCTCCCGCACGTCGGCGCAGATGTTGTCGAGGTCGTCGGGGCTCGTGCCTGCGAGCCGAACGCGTGCCTGCTGGGACATGTGTTATCGCTCGTTGACGCTGAGGACCTTACCAGCAGCGATGGTCTGACCCATGTCGCGGATGGCGAAGGAGCCGAGTTCCGGAATCTCGCCGGACGGCTCGATGCTGAGCGGCTTCTGCGGACGAACCGTGACGACCGCAGCGTCGCCGTTCTGGATGAAGTCGGGGTTCTCCTCGGCGACCTCGCCGGAGGCGGGGTCGATCTTCTGGTCCAGGGACTCAATGGTACAGGCGACCTGTGCCGTGTGAGCGTGGAAGACCGGCGTGTACCCCTCGGTGATCACCGACGGGTGCTGCATGACGACGATCTGGGCCTGGAACGTCTCGGCGACCGACGGCGGATCGTCAGCCGGACCACAGACGTCACCACGGCGGATGTCGTCCTTGCCGATGCCACGGACGTTGAACCCGACGTTGTCACCGGGCTCGGCCTTCGGGACTTCCTCGTGGTGCATCTCGACGGTCTTGACCTCGCCGCCGACGTCGCTGGGCTGGAACGAGACGTTGTCGCCCGTGTTCAGGATACCCGTCTCGACACGGCCGACCGGGACCGTCCCGATACCGGAGATGGTGTAGACGTCCTGGATCGGCAGGCGAAGCGGTGCGTCCGTCGGCGGTTCCGGCGCCGGCAGTTCGTTGAGTGCCTCGATGAGGATCTCGCCGTCGTACCAGCCGGTGTGCTCGGACTCGCTGGCGATGTTGTCGCCCTCGAACGCCGAGACCGGGATGAACTTCGCGTTCTCCGTGTCGAAGCGGACCTGATTGAGGAGGTCCTTGACCTCCTCGACGACCTGCTTGTACTCGGACTCGCCGTAGTCGACGAGGTCCATCTTGTTGACGGCGACGATGAGTTCGCCGATGCCAAGCGTTCGGGCCAGGAAGACGTGTTCCTGGGTCTGGGGCTGAACACCGTCGTCGGCGGCGACGACGAGAACAGCGTTGTCGGCCTGGCTCGCGCCCGTGATCATGTTCTTCACGAAGTCACGGTGGCCGGGACAGTCGACGATGGTGAAGTCGTAGGTGTCCGTGCTGAACTCCTGGTGGGCGATGTCGATGGTGACACCACGCTCTCGCTCCTCGGCGAGGTTGTCCATGACGTAGGCGAACTCGAAGCCGCCCTTGCCCTTCTCTTCTGCTTCTTCCTTGTGCTGTTCGATGACGTGCTCGGGTACCGATCCTGTCTCGTACAGGAGGCGGCCGACGAGCGTGCTCTTTCCGTGGTCGACGTGGCCGATGATGGCCAGGTTCTGGTGTTGTTCGTCGCTCATTGTTGAATCTCACGCGCAGGGGCGCTGTATCGGAATCTTTAGCCGGTGGTTCATAAAATCATTTCGAAAGCGAGCAGGCGTCATCCCCGCGCTATCGTGCGGTTCGACATGACGTGTCATGGCGCGGGCTGAACGACCACGGGCACGCCCGGAGCGCGGGTCGGCCAATCCCGCCGAGTTCGTGGCGAACAGTCATGTCTCGAAGAGCGGTAATTCTCGCGTATACGCGTGAAGACACGCGAACGCAGTTCGGAGGACTGCACAGCCGTCAGCAGGCCAGACGGCCCCGAGACTCAGTCGTCGTGTCCAGTAAAATCGGCCCCGGGCGGGTCCTGTTCCACCGCTGACGGATCAGTCTGTGATCGGTTCGCCCGGACTACAGTGCTTCCTCGATGGAACGCGCGATGTCGGCAAAGATCGGTAGTTCGATGGTCTCCTCGGAATAGGCCTTGTACGCCAGGAAGATGAACGCGACGAACATAGCCAGGTTGAACACGCCCATGATCAGGCCAGCCAGCAGCGCGATTGTTCCCGGTAAGGACCCGGTGATGAATCCCACTGCAAACCGGAAGACGTACAGACCGATCCCGAAGGCAACGGCCTGTGCCGCGTTGAATCGCAGGAACTCGTTGCCGTCTTCCTCGACGAAGAGGAAGATCAGCGCGATCGGCCACAAGATGTAGCCGATCGCAGCCGCGATATTCGCCGAGAGTCCGAACACCGCGTCGTCGGCTTCCGCACCAGGCACCACCGTATCTGATTGTGTCGCCATATATCCGGACTCTACACGATCGCATATAATAATTTCCCTCAGATCAACAGGTGTTATAATCCGGGGATAGTTCGATTTTCCGATATATTTCAAGTGCCTGTAATCCGAATGAAGGCACCTAGTTTCAGAAGCGTATGGGCAGTGTTGATCAGTTCTCCGATATCTACTGCCCGAGTCGACCGACATCTGCGAGGACGGCACTTGCGGTTTCAGGGCCACCGGCACCGCGGCCAGAGATGTTGAGCCGACCTGCGTGTTCGGTCTCCAGTTGGACGATGTTGCGCGTCCCCGACGGCGCAAGCGGTACGTTCTCCGGCACCAGTCGGGGGCCGACGCGGACCTCCCCCTCCGCGACTTCGGCGATGAGGCGAATCGTCCGCCCCTCCTCTTGGGCGAGTTCGAGCGCGCTGCCCGCGATGTCCTGGATTCCCTCGACTTCGGCGTCTTCGAGCGTGTACTCCCGGCCGCCGTCGGCCAGGACGTTGGCGACGATGACACCTTTCAAGGCTGCGTCGGTGCCGTCGACGTCGAACGTCGGGTCGGCCTCGGCGACGCCCAGGTCCTGGGCCTCCGCGAGAACGTGTTCGTATCCCAACCCTTCTGCGGCCATCCGCGAGAGGATGAAGTTCGCCGTCCCGTTGAGTACTCCCCGGACCGCACTGATGTGTTCCGGATCGAAGTCGTCGATCGTCGAGAGGACCGGCATCGCACCGCCGACGGTCGCCTCGAACAGGACCGTCCCCTCGCTTTCCGCTTCGAGTTGCCGGACATCCGCGTACCGTTCGGCGACCGGTCCCTTGTTCGCGAGGACCACGTGTCGGTCCCGTTGAAGCGCGGTCTTGAGGTGGCCGAAACCGGGTTCGGCATCACCCAGCGTCGTCGGCGTCGCCTCGACGAGGACGTCGTATGGCGCCTGGAGGGCGTCTTCGGGTGCCTCGTCCCCGACGATGCCGTCCGCTGCTTTCCGGTCCAGAACGGCCGCTGTATCGAGACCGTCCGGATCGATCGCGGCGCTCTGTGAGTCCGAAAATGCAGTGACGGTGTGGCCGTAGTCGGCCGCGAGTTCGACGACCGACCCGCCGACGGCGCCGGCGCCCATTACTGCCAGCCTCATAGTTCACCCCCGGCGGCCAGTGGTTCGATGACACGCAGCTCCTTTTCGGCCGCGATATCTCTGATCGTTTCCATCACTGACTCGGTCGCGTTCTGTTCGGTCGCCAATCTGATCCGTGCGCTGGAAGAAGCGTCCTCGGTCCCTTCGGGGGCCGACAACGAGAGGTCGGTCACCGTCGCGTCTGTATGCTCCTGGATACGCGAGAGCGTGTCCGAGAGATCCGTGTTGATGAGATGCCCCGTGAGGACGACCGTCAGTGTCTCGCTGTAGCGCTCGGCGCCGGCTTGGATGACGTTGATGCCCGCGTCGCGCAACGCGTCGACGATCCCGTCGAACCGTTCGGGGGTCGCCTCCATGTCGACCTCCACGGGGATATGCCCGCGGGGCGTGACGTTGCCCCGTTCGTGGAAGATAGAGAGGAGGTTACCGCCGTTGTCGGCGATGGGTCCGAGCGCCCGCAACAGTTCGCCCGGCTCGTCGACCAGTTCGAGCCGAACTGTGTAGGACCGAACCTCGTCGGTCGAGTCGCTCATCGCCCGCTCACCTCCTGTGGAGTATCTCCGCTCATTGTCGGTGACTCAGAGGGGGTAGCTATAAGAATCCCAGCGTTTCGTGCGAGCGGATAGACTGCACTGACAACCGGGGCGTGCTGGCGGTCACCCACCACGTCGGGACCTTCGAGGGACTGATCGACCGACTCACCGTCTTCGACCGGGGCGAGATCCGCTACGACGGCCCCGTCGATACCGAGATCGGCGCCCGCGAACAGTACCTCTCGATCGTCGATTAGGGGAGAAACTCCTCGTAGATGTCGTCGATCCACTCGTTGAACTGCTCGCCCCGCGGGGACCCCCACGGGTTCCGTGAGAAGTAGTAGATCGCCGCAAACAGCGTCGAGAGCCACAGCGCGATCGCCGGGCCGAGGACGGACTGCCAGATGAACGTCGAGGTGCCGGCGATCAGCGCCGCGATCAGGAGGTCCACCAGTTGGTAGAGTCGGCTCATACCGGTCGTTGGCCCGAGAGGGGCCTAAACGTATGGGAAAGGAGAGAGGCGAGGTGTAGCGATCTGTCGATTGTACCGAACTCACGCCGACGGTACGGGCCAGTTGTTCCGAGTGAGTCGTCGGACTGCGGAGGGACAAGCGTACCGCGCGAACATCGTGAGCACGGTTTCACGGGACCGAGCGGAGCGAGGTCCCGCCTTTTTTCCCCACGTTTTTACAGCGGGGGTTCCCGCAGCGAGCCAAGAGAGCGAGGAAACCCCCGCTGTAAAAAGTGGGGTCCTAGAAGTAGTCGATCGCTTCCGGCAGCTCGGTCTTCATCCCCTTTCGCGTGCGGATCTCGGTGATCTTGTCGGGCTGGAGGTTGTCGGCCATAACTTGGAAGCCGGCGTTCTCGGTGTTCCAGGAGGCACGGCCCTCGGTGGCCGAGCGGATGTCACTGGAGAAGCCGATCATCTCGTCGACGGGCGCGACGCCCTCGACGACCATCAGGTCGCCTTCCTGGTACATGTCGTCGACGCGGCCACGACGGCCCTGGATCTCGCCGCTCGCGGCGCCCATGTGATCGTTGGGCACGTCGATACGGACCTGCTGGATCGGCTCCAGCAGCTTGATGTCGGCGTCGATCAGCGCGTTGTGGACGGCCTCCCGGACTGCCGGGATGACCTGTGCCGGACCGCGGTGGATGGCGTCCTCGTGGAGCCGCGCGTCGTGGAGCCGGATGAGCGAGCCCTGGACCGGCTCCGCAGCGAGTGGACCGTCGTCGAGGGCCTCTTCGAGGCCTTCGATGACCAGTTCCATCGTCTCGTTGAGGTGCTGGATACCCTTCGTGTCGTCGATGAGGACGTTCGTCCCGTGGATGTGTTCGACGTTCTGGGACGTGTCCTTGTCCATGCCGGCCTCCTGGAGGGCTTCACGGCGCTCCAGTTCGGGCATATCCATCGAGGCTTCGCCGAGCTTGATCGTCTCGACGATGTCCTCGTTGAGCGGCTCGATGGTGATGTAGAACCGGTTGTGGTTGTTCGGCGAGCGACCCTCGACCTCGCGGCTCGCGGACTGTGGTGCTTCGCGGTAGACGACGATCGGCTCCCCGGTGTTGATCGGGATGCCCTGGTTGCGCTCGATCCGCTGACCGATCACTTCGAGGTGGAGCTCACCCTGGCCGGAGATGAGGTGTTCGCCGGTGTCCTCGTTGATCTCGACCTGGATCGTCGGGTCCTCCTTCGCGACCTGCTGGAGCGTCTCGATGAGCTTCGGCAGGTCGTCCATGTTCTGTGCCTCGACGGACTTCGTGATGACCGGCTCCGAGATGTGTTCGATGGACTCGAAGGGCGTCATCTCGACGGATGAGACCGTCGAGCCGGCGATAGCGTCCTTGAGGCCGGTGACGGCGGCGATGTTGCCGGCGGGGACGTGTTCGACCTCCTCGCGCTCGCCACCCATGTAGATCCCGACGCTCTGGATGCGGTTCTTGCCGGCGGTCCCGGAGACGTACAGCTCCTGGCCCTTCTCTAGGGTTCCGGAGAAGACACGGCCGGCGGCGATCTCGCCGGCGTGGGGGTCGACGCCGATGTCGGTGACCATCAGGACGACTTCGCCGTCCTCGTTGACGAGCCGCATGTCGTCGGCGAGTTCCGAGTCCGCGTCCCCGCGCCAGATACGCGGGACACGACGGGGCTGGGCGTTGACAGGGTTCGGGAAGTGCTCACAGACCATGTCGAGCACGACATCGGACAGCGGCGTGCGCTCGTGGAGTTCCTGGCGCTTGTCGGCGCGTTCGAGCTCCATGATCTCGCCGAAGTCCATCCCGGTGCGTTGCATCGAGGGCATCGAGACGCCCCACTTGTACAGCGCCGACCCGAAGCCGACGGTCCCCTCCTCGACGGAGACGGTCCAGTCGTCGTCGATGTCGTCCATCTCCTCGGTCATCCCGCGGATGAGCTCGTTGACATCGCGGATGACCGCGAGCAGGCGCTCCTGCATCTCTTCGGGGCCTTCCTGAAGCTCCGAGATGAGGCGGTCGACCTTGTTGATGAACAGGGTCGGCTTGACGCCCTCACGGAGCGCCTGGCGCAGCACCGTCTCGGTCTGGGGCATGGCGCCCTCGACGGCGTCGACGACCACGAGCGCCCCGTCGACGGCACGCATCGCACGGGTCACGTCGCCACCGAAGTCGACGTGGCCCGGCGTGTCGATGAGGTTGATGAGGTGGTTCTGCTCCTCGTACTCGTGGGTCATCGAGACGTTCGCCGCGTCGATGGTGATCCCACGTTCCTGCTCGTCCTCCTCGGTGTCCATCGCGAGCTGTTCGCCCGCGGTGTCGTCGGAGATCATGCCGGCACCGGCCAGCAGGTTGTCAGTCAGCGTCGTCTTCCCGTGGTCGACGTGAGCAGCGATGGCGATGTTCCGGATGTACTCCGGGTCGTTCATCAGTGTCTCACATTCCTGAACGATTTTCTTACGTCGGCCCATTATACAGAAGAGTATCAACAGGAGGGTCAAAAGGATAGTGTTTCGCCACGACCGGACGGCTGATTCCGGCAGTTACGCGTGCTAATCTCACTCATTCGGGGTATTCCGTTTTGGCCCGGTCGTTTCTTCCCGAGAGAGGAGAACGGAACGGCCGTGGATTAATGGTATCCCAACCCCTGTGAACGACACACATGGAACTACACGTACAGGGCGGGCCGGTCGAACCGTTTCTCGGCGCACAGGACCTCTTCTCGACGGAGTACGATCTCGACCGGCCAGTGACAGTCCGGGTCCGTGATGACCCCGACGAGCGAACGCGGGTGATTCACAGCGAGGACGGCCACCTGTTGACGATCTCCCGGCAGGCCGCGACCAGCGCGATGGCCCGGGAACTCGCGCTCCACGAGTTCGCACACATGCACCACCACGAACGGGGCCATCCGTCCCACACCCAGTCGACAGAGGAGGCGATCTACCTGGCGCTTGCGGGCCGGTCGGTCGAACAGCGGAAACTCACCCACTGCTACCAGATCGCCAATCACATGCGCGATGTCTACGCTGACGACGTCTGGATGGCGATGGCACCGGGTGACAAACTCGTCCCCTTCCTGGAGGCGAGTCTGGCCGCGGCGGTCGCGGACCGTCCGGCCGACCCCCCGGGCTGGGACCACGTGACCCCGACGACACCACGCGATCGCGGCCCGGACGAACCGACCGCCAGGCTGACGCCGGCCGCCGATCCCGAGATCACCGCGGTCAACGCCGCGTTCGCGCTCGCACTGTGTGAGCGCCACGACCTCGTCGACGACGACCACCGGCTATATGATCTCGCGCACGCGGCGGCCGCCGATGCCGAGGGCATCAGCCTCGGGGAGTTCAAGCGCCATTTCGCTTCGCTGTCACCCGACCCCGACGCCTCCGAATTCCGGAAGGCACTGGTCGACGTGACCCGCGCGTACGCCACCAGCGGGACGAAGGCAGCCGACTGATCACGCGGTGACCAGCGGCGAGACCGCGAGTGCGACGGCGGCCACGACCACCAGGTAGTCTCCCCGCCCGAAAGCCATTGCCGGCGGCGTCGGGTTCCAGGCGAAACACCGGGCTCGAAGGGCGACAGAGAGGTGATCGGCACGCCCAAGCGCTCGTGCGAGGCCGACGACGGCGATCCGGCGCGCCCGGTCCACGACGGAGCGCCGTTGCCCACCGCGTGCCCGGATCGCGTCCTGGACCGACAGGAGATCCCGCCGGAGCACGGGGAGAAACCGGAACGTGAGCGCGACCCCGACACCTAGCGCCTGGCCGAAGCGGCCGGGGACGTGTCGCTGGATGGCGGCCCGCGTCGCCCGAACCGGCGTCGTCCGGACGTAGGCTGCGCTGACGAACAGTACCAGGAGGACGCGGGTCACCTCGACTGTCGGCGCCAGCGCGCGGCCGGGGGCCAGCCAGGGCGGCCCGAGGACGACCGCGGCCGAGAGCGGCCCGAGCGCAAGGATAGCGACGACGAACCAGTAGTTCCGGAGCACTGTCAGCGGCGAGAGCCGTCCCGCCGTCAGCACTACCCCGGCGAGAACGGCCAGCCCGGCGAGCCGGGTCGGTGTCGGTCGGGCGAAGACGGCAACGGCGAACCCCACCTGGAAGGCGAGTTTCGACCGCGCGTCGAGCCGGTGGGCCACTGTCACACCCGGTTCGTAGGTCAACATCCCGCGTCGACACCGAGCGGTTCCAGGTCGGGCGCGACCGTCTCGGGATCGCCGTCGGCGACGATCCGACCCTCGGACAGAGCGACGATCCGGTCCGCCCGTTCCCGGAGGTCCCGTAGATCGTGCGTGACGACGACGACACTAGTCCCCTGGGCGGCGAGTTCGTCGAGTTTCGCGAGCACCGACCGCCGCGCCCGCAGGTCCAGGCCGGCGAAGGGTTCGTCCAGCACGAGATGGGTCGGTTCCATCGCCAGCGCCCCGGCGATCGCGACCCGGGCTTGCTGCCCGCCCGAGAGTTCGTCGATACGTGCCTTCTCGCGACCGGCCAGGTCGACGGCCGCCAGTGCTTCGGTGACCCGGCGGTCGATCTCCGCCCGCTCCAGCCCCAGGTTCTCCGGGCCGAAGGCCACGTCGGCGCCGACGGTCGCAGCCACTAACTGATCGCGGGGGTGTTGGAACACCATCCCGACGCTCGTCCGTGCCGCGACCGGGTCCTCGGTCACGTCGACGCCGTCGACGGTGACGGTCCCCGAATCGGGTTCCAGCAGGGCGTTACAGTGGCGGACGAGCGTCGTCTTCCCGCTTCCGTTCGGACCGACCAACAGGAGAAACTCCCCGTCGGGGACGGTCAGCGAGACGCGATCGAGGGCGACGGCGTCCCCGAACCGGTGGGTGAGATCGGTGACGGAGATCATACGGCCTGTTGCCGGGCGAGCGCCCCACCCCGGACCAGCGCCAGCGTCGCGGCGATCTTGATAGCGTCACCCGGGAGAAACACCGCGGCACCGACCGTCGCCGCCTCCACCGGCGGGAGGCCGGCCGCGTAGGCCAGCCACGGCACGCCGACGGCGTAGATGACGACGAGGCCGACGACGAGCGCGCCGGCCTGGACGCCGACCGAAACCTCCGAGAGCGGGCGGGGTCCCGAGCCACGGTCGGCGATACTACCGAACGGACGGTGGACGATCGCTCCGATGACGACCGCGGCCACGAGGAAGCCGATCAAGTAGCCCCCCGTCGGCCCGAGGACGTAGCCAAGCCCCGCGCCGCCGTTCGAGAACACCGGCGCGCCGGCGATCCCGACCAGCAGATAGAGCGCGATCGAGAAGCCGCCCCAGCGGGGTCCCAGCAGGAGGCCCGCGAAGTAGACGCCGAACACCTGAAACGAGATCGGCGCGGGGAGTCCGGGAACCGGGATCGAGACGTACGCGAACACGGCTGTCAGCGCCGCGAGGACCGCCGCGAGCGAGATGTGTTTGACTGCCTCGTCGCCGACCAACTCGACGGAGTCGTGTTCCTGTGCCATGCGGACCACTCCCTCGTCAACCAAGATATAGCCGGCGGTTTACCAGAAACTCACGAAACCGAGAAACGGCCCGCGACGCGGGCAGCAAACGATCGAGTGGTTACCGCGCAGCGGCGGCGACGCGCTCTTTCTCTTCTTTCTGGTTGACGGCGTAGGCCTGGACGTCGTTGTTCGCAGCGCCGATCAGCTGCTGGGCCAGGGCCTCTGAAGCGTCGGTCGTCGTCTTGAACGAACTGCCGTAGACGCCTTCGGCGATGAACTTCAGAGCCTGGTCGACGCGGCGCTGGGGCGCAACGTCGACGGCCTTCGGGACGGAGATGCCACCGTACTTCAGGCGGACAGTCTCCTCACGCGGGGCGCTGTTCTCGACGGCACTGACGAGCACTTGGACGGGGTTCTCTTCGGTGCGCTCGTGGACGATCTCGAACGCGTCGCGGACGATCGAGGTCGCGAGCTGCTTTTTGCCCGTGTTCTCGTCGGTCTGCATCAGACGGTTGATCAGCCGTTCGACGATGCTGATCTCGCTTTTCTTGAACTGCTTGTCGGTGTGACGACCCATCGTGTGAGCGATGGGCGTGACAGTGATGTAGCGCTCGGTCGACGGGTCGGAGTATTCGATGTCGGTGACCTCCCACTCATCGAATAGCTTCGCGCGAGCAGTCTCGTCGTCGGCGCCGGGTGCGTCCGGCTCGGGGGAATCCTCTGTACTCATGATTAGCGGACCGGTTTCTCTGCGTTACCGCGAACGAGTTCGATCAGCGAGACGCCGTTTACCTTCTCGACCTTGTAGTTGACACCCGAGAGGTCGCCCATCGCACGACCCTTCGCGCCACCGATCCCGGCGATGGTGACTTCGTCGTGTTCGTCGATGAAGGAGATAGCGCCGTCACCGGGACAGAAGGCGGTGACCTGTTTGCCGTTCTTGATCAGCTGCACCCGCACGCATTTCCGGATCGCGGAGTTGGGCTGTTTCGCTTCGATTCCGACCTTCTCCAGAACGATGCCACGACCCTGAGGCGCACCCTCAAGCGGGTCGGACTTCTTGCCGAGCCCGCGCTCTCGTCGCGCGTAATCCGAGTCGGACCACCGGTGCTTCTGGCGGTCCTTTTTGAGTTTGCGGGCGGCGTATTTGCCGTTCGTCATAGTACGAACTCGTATCCAACGGAGGTACTTAAGACTCCTCTTTCCGATCCGCGCACGCACCGCGTGTGTCGTGGTCTAGCGCGTGAATCCGGCACGTCGATAGCCGTATTCACACCTGATAACCAGGGGGGTGGATTTACTATCGGTCTCACGAAAGCATCCGGAAACCACTCGGGACAGGAATGAAGGCACGATCACTACTCCCAGCTGCGGTCCGGAACAGCTACTTACGAAAGTTCGCCCTCGCGGTCGGTGTCATCGCCGTCGTCGTCCTCAGTGCGGGACTGGTAGCGCAGGGGTCCATCGCATCAGAACTGACCACACAGCGCAACGACGAACTGCTGACGGCCACGGAACAGGAAGCCGCGGCGTTGGATCAGTGGGTCAGCGAACAGCGCGAAGCGACCAGACTCCTTTCGAATCACTACTACATCAGCGGCGCTACAGACACCCGGATCGAAGCGACGATCAAGAACGAACGGGAACGGCGGAACCGAACCGTCGACGAGATCCATCTGGTGAATCTCGCGACCAACGAGATCGACCGGAGCACCAACGAATCGATGACCGGGACGACCCTCTCGGAGATGTCGATCGCCTGGGAGCGCGGGACACTCGTCTTCGACGGTCGCAACGACGTCGCCCGTTCGAAGGTGTTCCGCTGGGACGGCGACTATCATATCGCCTTCGCCAGCAAGATCCCCGACCGCACGCGAGCGGTCGTGTTCACCTACGACATCAGTACGCGCGGCTCGCAGTTCCGATCTACCATCGAGGGCGGGAAGACCCAGGTGCTGTCCCCGGCCGGTGAGATACAGATCGCCGAGAACGAGTCGAGAATTCTGACCCGCTACGCCGACGGCACCGAGAACGAGGTACTCCAGGCCAGCCGAAACACCACGAACGGGACCGTCCAGGGCGGCGGTGAGCTGTTCGCCTACACCGAGAGCGACGAGACGAACTGGGTCCTCGTCAAGCGAGTTCCCGTCGAGAACGCCTTCGCGGTCCGGAACCGCGTCCAGCGGAACATCTTCGCGTTGCTCGGCCTCGCGCTCGTCGGGTTCGTCGCCTTCGGGGCCTTCGTCGGCCGGGACATTCGTCGGTCGCTCGCGGCGGTCACAAACCGGGCCGACGCGCTAGCGGCTGGCCGGATCGGCGACGACACCACGGACACCGACCGGATGGACGAGATCGGACAGGTCGAAGACGCCTTCGGTGACATCGCGTCGTATCTCCAGACGGTCGCCGACCAGGCCGACGCGCTGGCCAGACAGGAGTTCGACGACCCCGCCCTCGACCGGGAGGTCCCCGGCCGACTCGGCGAGTCCCTGGACGCGATGCGGGTCGACCTCGAAGGGTTCATCGACGACATCGAACGGGCAAAGACCGAGGCCGAGCAGGCCCAGCGGGAGGCCGAACAACTGGCCGAGTCGCTGGAACGCCAGGCCGAGGAGTTCTCGACGGTGATGCGTGCCGCCGCGGACGGCGACCTCTCACAGCGACTCGACACCGACACCGACAACGAGGCGATGTCCGAGATCGCGACGGCGTTCAACGAGATGGTCGCCCAGTTGGGACAGACCGTCGTCCACATCCGGGAGTTCGCCGCCGACGTCGAGGACTCCGCAGAGCAGATCAGCGCCAGTGCGACCGAAGTCCAGAACGCGAGCGAGGGGGTCAGCCGGTCCGTCCAGGAGATCGCCGCCGGTGCCGACGACCAACACGAACACATCCAGCGGGCCTCCGACGAGATGTCGAATCTCTCCGCAACTATCGAGGAAGTCGCCTCCCAGGCCGACGAGGTCGCCACCACCTCCCGGGAGGCTGCCGAGATCGGTGAGACCGGACGCACTCGCGCGACTGACGCCGTCGACGTAATGAACGACATCGAGCGCCGGGCCGAGACGACGATCGACCGCGTCGAGGCACTCGACGAGGAGATGGCCCGGATCGGCGAGATCGTCGACCTCATCGACGACATCGCCGAGCAGACCAACATGCTCGCGCTGAACGCCTCGATCGAGGCCGCCCGGGCCGGCGAGGCCGGCGAGGGCTTTGCCGTCGTCGCCGACGAGATCAAGCAGTTGGCCGAGGAGACCGGCGAGGCCACCGAGGAGATCTCGACGGTCATCGCGGAGGTCCAGTCCTCGACGGGCGAGGCCGTGACCGACATCAGGGAGATGGGCGACAGCGTCTCCGAGGGAATCGAGACCGTCGACGGGGCGATCGAATCACTGGAAGCCATCGTCGACCGGGTCGAAGCGGTCAACGAGGGGATACAGTCGATCAACGCCGCCACCGACGAACAGGCCACCGCGACCGAGCAGACCGTCTCGATGGTCGACGAGATCGGTTCGATCAGCGAGGAGACCGCCGGTCAGGCAGAGGACGTCGCTGCCTCGGCAGAAGAGCAGACGGCGACGATCAACGAAGTGAGCGACAGCATCGACTCGCTGGCCGGCCAGGCGACCGACCTCCGGGAACTACTGGGGCAGTTCGACGTCGAGACAGCCCAACACGGCAGCACCGGGGGCTACGATCCCGACGACGAAGCGGCGGCCGACGACGACTGATGGGGTCATCGCTGGTGGGTCCAGACGCGAAAGAACTGCCGGACGGCCTCAGGTCAATTCGATGCCGTCGATCCCGTAGTGCCGTCGTGCGAGGTGTCGCGCCGCGTCGATGTTCCGGCCCTCGCGGCCGATCGCGGCACCACGATCCTCCTGTGCGACCTCGACGTACGCGATCGTGTCGTCGTTCTCCGAGATGGTGACGTTGTACACCGCCGCCGGAGCCAGCGCGTTCGCGACGAAGTCCTCGGCGGTGTCGGCGTCCTCGACCAGTTTCACGGGTCGGCCGATCCGTTCCTCGACGGTCGTGACAGTCTCGCCGCCAGGTCCAATGGCGTCAGCTATTTCGCCGCGTTTCACCAGGTAGACGACCTGATCGTGGGTCTCGTCGATCACGCAGTCTCGGACGGTGACGGCTGCCTCGTCCTCGAAGAGGGCGACCAGCTGTCGCGCGTCGTCCGAGAGCTCGACGCGCATCAGTCCTGACTCGCGCCCATCCGGAGGTCGACGTCACCTGTCCCGAGCTTGATCGGCTTCCCGACGATGACGTTCTCGGTGACCCCGTCGAGTTCGTCGACTTCGCCGTGGATGGCGGCGTCGAGCAGGTGATTGACCGTCACCTCGAAGGCTGCTCGGGCGAGCACGGAGTCTTTCGACCCCGAGATGCCGTGGCGGCCGATCGATTCGATTGTCCCCTCGTTTGTCATGATGTCCGCGACCAGCATCAGATGGCGGACGTTCACGTCGTCGAGCCCCTGCTCTTCGAGGGTGTTCATCGTCTCGTTGATCAGCGTCTCGCGGGCCGCCTCGATGCCCAGTTCCTGGTTGATTTCGTGGATGTTGTTACACGTCGTCCGCGACGCGTCGACACCGTCGATACCGAGCACTTCCCCGAAGTCCGACCCCTCGGTGTAGAGGACGAACTCCTCGCCGTTGTCGGTCTCCTCCTTGCGGATGACGACCCGGGAGATGTCCTCGATCCCTTTGAAGACGATGTCGCGCAGCTCCTCGACGAGCTGGAGGAGGTCCCGGTAGCTGGGCTCCTCCGGGCCGAACTCGATGACGGTCCCGACCTGCCGGGCCGTGACACCGAGGTTGGATTCGATGGTGTCGGCGATCTCCTCGGCGATCGCGTCGACATCGTTGACGGTCGGCCACCGTTCTAACAGCGTCTGTTCGTTGAGGTCGATCTCGACGAGCATGTCGGCGACGTTCGTCGAGATGTCACCCAGCGCGAGAATCTTCGTGGCCTCGATCTTCCAGACGACCTCGTGAGCCCGCTCGCGGTCTGTCGCGTACTCGTCGTCCAGATGGACCGTCATCATCGGCGTGTCCGGCGTTTTCCGGGCGTCGACCAGTTCGATGAGCCGCGGGAGTCCCTGGGTCACGTCGATCTCGGCGACACCGGCGTAGTGGAACGTGTTCATCGTCATCTGCGTGCCGGGTTCCCCGATCGATTGGGCCGAGACGGTCCCGACCGGATCGAGCGGGTCGACGCGGGTGTTCTGGTACTTCGACTCGACGGCCTTGGCGATGCGGTCGGCCTCCTCGACGTCGACCTCTCGCTCTTCGATCGTGCTGTACACGTCGTTTTTGAGCCGCCGGGGAAGGTCCGTGTCCTCGACGACGGCCTCGATGTCTTCGGATACCATGTTAGTCGTCCCCCTCGGCCATCCACCAGTCGTCGGCGTGTTCCGAGAGGTTGGTGCGTTCGGTACGTTGCCCGAGGAAGCTCTGTTTCTCGTCCTCGCTGTCGAACTCCTCGTTCAGGACGTTGTCGGCGATCTCTTCGACGTCGACGGCGGCCCCCTCCTGACTGGAGGAGACGTTGACCGGCGAGGTCCCGTCTTCGCCGAACTCGAACTGGACGATGGTGTCCGAGGTGTCCCGGACGGTGCCGTCATACTGCGTTTCGAGTTCTGAGAGGGCGTTGATGAGCCGGCGCTGGAGGTAGCCGGACTTGGAGGTCCGGACTGCCGTATCGACCAGCCCCTCGCGGCCACCCATCGCGTGGAAGAAGAACTCCTTCGGGCCGAGCCCGGACCGATAGGAGGACTCCACGAAGCCGTGGGCGTCCGAGGAGAGATCGTCCTCCTCGAAGTGAGAGAGTGTGCGGTTCTCGTAGCCGCGGTTGATCCGCTCACCACGGACTGCCTGCTGGCCGACACAGCCAGCCATCTGCGTGAGGTTCAGCATCGACCCACGCGCGCCGGACTCGGCCATCACGACCGCCGGGTTGTCGTCGCTGAAGTGGTCTTCGGCGATGTCACCGGCGGAGTCACGTGCCTTGCCCAGCGTCTGCATGATCTTCATTTCGAGGGTCTCGTCGACCGTTCGACCGGGCAGCGATTCGAGATCGCCCCGCTCGTAGGTCTCGATGAGTTCCTCGACGCGGTTGTAGGCGTTGTCGATCGCGTCGTTGATCTGTTCTTCTGCCTCGGCGGGGATGGACTCGTCGTCGATACTGATAGAGAACCCGAAGTGCATGATCGACCGCATCGCCAGCGCGGAGATCTCGTTGACCAGGATCCGCGCGCGGGTCTTCGAGTAGTCCTTCGCGATGGTGTCGACGACTTCGCCGCCGAAGGCACCGACAGCGTCCTCGTCGATAGTGCCCGAGACCATCTGTCCGTCCTCGATGACGACGTTGTCGCCGGCCGAGGAGGTGAAGTCCAGGTTGAGATCGTCGGGCAGGAGTTCCGAGAACAGCGAGCGGCCGGTCCAGTAGGGTTCGCCGGCCTCGTCCTCGCCGTCGGGGGCGGGCAGTTCGTCGATACGTGTCGCCCGGAGCATGTCCAGAGCCTGAGTCTCGTTGAACTGCGGGTTGGTGTGAGTCAGCAGGTAGGTCCCGCTGATGTGGTCCTGAATCGCGCCGATGATGTTCTCGCCGAACCGGGGCGAGAGCATCTGTTCCTGCACACGCATGAGGACCCGGGCCTCCGCACGGGCCTCCTCGTTCTGCAGCGCGTGCATGTTCATCTCGTCGCCGTCGAAGTCGGCGTTGTACGGCGGACAGACCGTCGTGTTCAGCCGGAACGTCTTGTACGGCATCACGACGACCTCGTGAGCCATGATCGACATCCGGTGCAGCGACGGCTGGCGGTTGAACACGATGATGTCGCCGTCGACGAGGTGGCGGCTGACCTCCCAGCCGGCATCGACCTTCTCGGCGAGTTCCTCGCAGTTCTTCTCGGTGACCTTGAGCCGACGGCCGTCCGGCCGCTGGACGTAGTTGGCGCCGGGGTGGGCCTCTGGCCCGTTTGCGACGTAGTGGCGGGCCTCGTCGAGATTGCGCTCGTTGACGTTCATCGTCTGGGTCATCTCCTTTGCGACCCGGTCGGGAACGCCGACCTCGTTGAGCGAGAGGGTCGGGTCCGGCGAGATCACGGTCCGGGCGGAGAAGTTGACGCGCTTCCCGGACAGCGAACCGCGGAACCGTCCTTCCTTCCCCTTGAGACGCTGGGAGAGAGTCTTCAGTGGCCGGCCGGAGCGGTGTCGCGCCGGCGGCGTCCCGCTGATCTCGTTGTCCATGAACGTGGTGACGTGGTACTGCAGCAGTTCCCAGAGGTCCTCGATGATCAGCTGGGGCGCACCGGCCTCGCGGTTCTCCATGAACCGCTGGTTGATGCGGATGATGTCGACCAGTTTGTGGGTGAGGTCGTCCTCGGACCGCTGGCCGTTGTCCAGCGTGATCGAGGGACGGGCCGTCACCGGCGGCACCGGAAGCACGGTGAGGATCATCCACTCGGGCCGGGACCGCTCGGGGTTCATCCCCAGGACTTCGATGTCCCCGTCCGGGATGTCCTCGAACCAGTCCCGGATGTCGCTGGGCATCAGCTTGTTCATGTCCTCTTCGGTCAGGTCGACGTTGAGCGCCTTCTCCAGTGCTCGTCGGTCCTCCTGTCGGGGGCGGAACTCGCCGCTGAGGATCTGCTGGACGCGCTCGGCGTCGATGCCCGTCTCCTCGGCGAGGTCCGTCGGCGCGATCGGATCGTCGGCCTCCTCCATGGCCGCGGCGATTCGCTCGGGGTACTCCGAGGACAACACCTGCTGGACCTCGTAGTAGGTCGTTGGCTTCTCGTGTTTGATGTCGTACTGCTTCTCGCCACAGAACGGACAGCGGTCCTTCTTGCGTGCCTGGCGGATCGCCGACTTGGTGACGTCGTTGAGGTCCCGACCGAGGTCACGCGTCCGCTGGAGCTGTTCGCCGAACTCCTCGCGTTCGCTCTCGTCGAGACAGAGCCGCGAACAGTCCCGGCAGGTCCCACGAAGGAGCCGTCGGATGAGCTTCGCGAAGCCGACGTGGATCACCGGCGCGGCCAGCTCGATGTGCCCGAAGTGGCCGTTACACGAGCCGGAGTGTTTCCCGCAGGTCTTACACTCCAGGCCGGGATCGATGACCCCGAGTCGGGGGTCCATCAGCCCCATGTCGATGGGGAAACCGTCGTCGTCGTACGTATCGGCCGTGATTACCTTCGTGGCCGACATGTCTCGGTACTCCTCGGGGTCCATCAGCCCGAAGCTGAGTTGCCCGATCTCTTTGGGTGTCTGCTGTGAACTCATCTTAGACTGCGTCCTCCAGTTCGATTCGCGGAGCGATACCCAGTGCCTTCATCTCGTCTAACAGGAGCTTGAACGCGTAGGACATCTCGACCTCGTGGATGTCGGTCTCCTCCTCGCAGTTGGGACAGTAGATCCGCCGCTGTTCGACGTTCTCGACGGCGGTCATCCCGCACTGGCCACAGACGTTGATCCACTCGCGGTCGGACTCGTCGAGCAGGCGCTCTTTGAGCGCCATCGCCGCGCCGTGTCCGATGAGCACGTCCCGTTCCATCTCCCCGACGCGCAGGCCACCTTCGCGGGCGCGACCTTCGGTGGGCTGGCGGGTGAGGACCTGCACCGGCCCGCGTGAACGGGCGTGCAGTTTGTTCGAGACCATGTGATACAGCTTCTGGTAGAAGATATCCCCGACGAAGATCTCGGCCTCGATCTTCTCGCCGGTAACGCCGGAGTACATCGTCTCCTTGCCCGACGAGGAGAACCCGTGGTCCTCCAGGGACCCGCGGAGTTCCTCCTCGTCCTCGCCGGTGAAGGCGGTCCCGTCGACGCGCCGGCCTTCGAGTGCGCCGACCTTGCCGCCGATCATCTCCAGGATGTGTCCGACGGTCATCCGGGAGGGAAGCGCGTGGGGGTTGATGATGAGGTCCGGCACGACACCCTCCTCGGTAAAGGGCATGTCCTCCTGGGGTGCGATGTGACCGACGACACCCTTCTGCCCGTGTCGGGAGGCGAACTTGTCGCCCAGTTCCGGGATGCGTTCGTCACGCACGGAGACCTTCGAGAGCTTCGAGCCGTCCTCGCCCTCCATCAGTGTGACCGTGTCGACGACCCCGGATTCGCCCGAGCGCATCGTGACGCTGGTCTCGCGGCGTTTCTGGGGCGAGAGGCCACCCATGTCGTCCGGTTCTTCGAGGAACCGGGGCGGGCTGGTCTTGCCCAGCAGGACGGCGTTCTCGCCGACCTGGGTCTCGGGGTTGACGAGCCCGTCGTCGTCGAGGTGGGTGTAAGCTTCCTCGCCGCGTGACCCACGGACCTCGTCGTCGGGAATCTCGAAGCGGTCCTCCTGACCGCCCGGATAGCGCCGTTCCTCGCCCTCGTAGGTCCGGAAGAAGTGCGACCGGGAGAGCCCACGATCGACCGAGCCCTGGTTCATGACCAGAGCGTCCTCGATGTTGAACCCCTCGTAGGACATGACCGCGACGACGAAGTTCTGTGCCGCCGGGCGGTCGTCGTAGCCGATCTGCTCGGTGGTCTGGGTCTTGACCATCGAGAGCTGCGGGTAATGCAGGAGGTGCTGGCGCGTGTCCGGTCGGATGCGGTAGTTCGCGCTTGGCAGGCCCAGGGACTGTTTGATCATCCCCGAACCCATCGTGATCCGCGGGCTGGCGTTGTGCTCGGGGTAGGGGATCATCCCCGCGCCGATCCCGAACATCAACTGCGGGTCGATTTCGAGGTGCGTGTGGTTCTCGGTGAGTTCGTCCTCGTCGACCCCGACCAGGATGTCCTCCTCTTCCTCGGCGTCGATAAACTCGACGAGTCCGCGGTCGACCAGATCGTCGAAGCCGAGTTCGCCCGCTTTGAGCTGCTCGACCTCCTCCTCGGAGATGAGCGATTCACCGTTCTCGACGATCAGCAGCGGACGCCGAGCACGGCCGGCGTCGGCGTTGATGATGACCTCGTCCGTGCGGTCCTTGATCGACACGTTGACCATCTGGGAGACGTCCCCCCGTCGGCGGGCCTGTCGGACCTGTTGTGCGAGCTGTTCGGGGTCGGGGTGTGTCCCGACCAAACTACCGTTGACGTATACTTTGGCTTCTCGTCCCTGACTCATTGTTTAGTCGTCCGCGGGCGTCTGTTCGATCGATTCGATGCCGGGGATACCCTGGACCCCCATCTCGGCGAGTTCCTGTTTCAGTTCCTGTGGCTCCGCAACGTCCTGTGAGAGCTCCATGGCTTGTGCGAAGTTCTTCACCAGGCCACAGTTGGGACCCTCGGGCGTCTCCGAGGGGCAGATACGACCCCACTGGGTCGCGTGGAGGTCACGCGCCTCGAAGTGGGGCTGGCTGCGCGATAGCGGCGAGCGGAGGCGCCGGAGGTGTGAGAGCACGCCCATGAAGTCCGTCCGGTCGACCAGTTGGCTCACGCCGGAGCGGCCCCCGACCCAGTTCCCCGTCGCGATGGGGTGTTCGAGCCGTTCGGTCAGCACGTCCGAGCGGACCACCGTCGAGACAGAGAGTTGGCGGTTCCGCATGTTCGCGCGTTCGAGCTGATACTTCACGTCCCGGGCGAGCTTGTTCAGCGCGGTCCGGAACAGGTCGGTCATCAGGTCGCCGCTGACCTTCAGCCGCTTGTTGGCGTAGTGGTCCTTGTCGTCGGACTCCCGACGATTCAGCGCGAGTTCGAAACACGCCTCGGCCATCCGGCAGAGGTAGTAGGCCTTGTTGATCCGGACCTCCTCCTCGTCGACGCCCTCCTCGTGGAGATGCGGGAGCAGGTACCGATCGATGACGTAGTTGGCGCGTTTGAGTTGGTAGTTCTTGCCCTGGCCGGAGGCGACGCGCTGGCCCAGCGTCTCGATGGCCTCCTCGGTCGTCTGGACTTCCGCTTCCTCCAGGTTTTCCAGCATGAACTTCACGATCTCGGGGTCCTCGCTCACCCGGTGGACGATCTCCTCGTCGGATTCCAGCCCGAGCGCGCGCACGAGCGTCACGAAGTCGATGCTGCCCGAGACGGACGGGAAGGATACTTCGAGCAATCCATCACGGGTCCGTTCACAGAGCACGAGCGCGCGGTAGCCACGGCGCTGGGAGAAGGTCTTCGCGACCTGGACCTCGTCGCCGTACTTGGTGTCGTACTCCGCGAGGATCTTGTTGGGCGCGAGGTCCTCGCTGGTCATCAGCACCCGCTCGGAGCCGTTGACACAGAAGTAGCCACCGGGGTCGGCGGGGTCCTCGCCGATGTCGATCAGTTCCTCGTCGGAGAAGCCGACGATGTTACACTTGTTCGAGCCGACCATGATCGGCATGCGACCGATCTTCGTCTCGGTCCGGTCGACGACCTCCTCCGGTTCCTCCTCGCCACCGCGGACGATGGCCATCTCCATGAACACCGGCGCGGAGTACGTGATGTTGCGTAGCCGGGCCTCCTGGGGATAGAGCAGTTCCTCGCTGCCGTCGGCCTCGCGGACGCGAGGGGTGACGACGCGGACGTCGCCGAGTTCGACCCACACCGGCTCCTGGCCTTCCTTGTCGCCGATGTCGGTATCGATTGTCTCTTTCTCGTCGACGACCTGTTGCATCCCTCGATCGAGGAAGGCGTTGAACGAGCGGAAGTGGTGTTCTGCGAGCCGTTCCTTGCCGAAATATTCGCGTGAGATCTTGCGGCGGTCCTGTGTGTCCATTATTCCACCACCAGTCGGTATACGACTGCTTCGTCGGTGGTTCGCGAGTCGCGGACGATACGGATGACGTCACCGACCTCGGCGTCGTCCGGGAGTCCCGGATCGGCGCGTTTGATCTTCGGGAGGTCGGTCTTCTTGATATCGTACTCGTCGAGCACTGCCTCGAGGTCGTCCTCGTCGACGACGCTGTGGTCGGGGACGAGGTCGTGTTGACTTACATCTACCATGTGTGTGCGTGTGCGTGGGGCCTGTGGCTGGAGAAGGTTGCTGTCACGAGATACTACAGGCACTTATCGTCGGGACGCATATAACGCTTGCCAACTTGGCCGGCAGCAGCTATCTGACCCCGGCCCCACACACGGACCGTGAGAAGCGCTTGCGTACAGAGCGGTTCGGCCAGCGCAGATATAGAAGTTTGGGTCCCGTCACGGGTCACCATCCCAGGGCGCCACCGTTTGGAAAGTCTTAATACTCCCACCGGGATACGAATGAGTGCAGCAAGGCAGCGTGCCCGGATGGTGTAGTGGCCCATCATACAACCCTGTCACGGTTGTGACGCGGGTTCAAATCCCGCTCCGGGCGTTTCTCTGAATTTAACTCGACAAGCGACGCGTCTCGTCGCCGAAGCACGTCTCGAATCGCCGTACACGCCGATAGACTGTTTAGGTGCCGACCAGAACAAGTAGGCATGGACGACGTGGACGGCGAGGAGATGCCAGGGGCGATCGTCGAGCCGTTCCTCGAACGGGAGGAAGGAGCCAGAGCGTTGTTGCGAGAGCTCGAACGACTCGCCGTCGAGGGACGCCACGAGGAGGTCCGCGAGCGAGTCAGGGACCTCGCGGAGAACAACGAATCCGTCTTCTATACGGTCGCGTTCAGCTTCACGAACTCCCGGCAGTTCTTCGGCGACGTGGAGGCCCAACTGGATGTCACCGCCGCCGACCGGCTCCGGGACATCGCAGAGACGTTCCCCTCGCTGGCCGAACCGTTCAACATCGTTCGCACGGAGATCGCCGAGGACCGGCACAACCCCGTGACCGACACGAGCTACACGGTGACCTACCACCACGGCGTCGAGTCGCCGATGGTGACGTACCGACCCCGTTCGGGAGACGTAGATCTGTACGAGTCAAGCGGTACCCCGAGCGAACTCCTGGGTGTCTCGACGGATCTGGCGGCGGCGACGACCGACGCTCTCGATGTCGCCCTGGAGAACGACTACTCGGTCAACACCGAGGAGTTGAGCGCGCTCATCGACAGGCGCGAGGAACTAGAGACCGAGCTATCGAAGCTCCGGGATCAACTGGACGAACTCCGTCGGACGCCTGTCAACGACGAGTGAGTCAGCGGCGTCTCCGACCGTTATTGTTGGATTTCGTGAAGGAAGACAGTGGAACTGTGGCGTTTATGTATCGTCGTCCAATACGTGGGAACAAGATTCTCAATGGGACTGGACCGACTGACAGATCAGGTCGACAAGGAAAGTCGCGACCTTGCCATCCTCGAAGCCGTCATCGAGGCGGGGCCGATCGGGATCGTCCGGCTCGCAGAGGAGACCGGTATCGCCGAGCACAAGGTGCGGTACTCGCTGCGGATGCTCGAAGACGACGAACTGGTCGAGCCGACGCCACAGGGCGCGGTTCCGGCTGACAACATCGACGAGCGAATCGCCGCCATCAACGAGGGGATCGACGACCTCGTCGCACAGCTCACGGAGCTTCGCGGACTCACGCCAAGCGTCGAACCCGCAGAGAGCGGGCAGTAGTCATTTCTGGGACGGTTGTCAACTGTCGGTATGGAGATCGCCATCGTCAGCGACACGCATATTCCGTCACGGGCCAGCGAGATTCCGGCCCCGTTCCAGGAGCGTATCGAAGCGGCCGACCACGTGATCCACGCGGGCGATTTCGACAGTGACGGGGCGCTGTCGAACGTCCGAGCGATGTCGGCCCGGCTCACCGCCGCCGCGGGGAACATGGACCCACGGATCGGGCTTCCGGAGACGGCGACGGTCGAACTCGGCGGCGTGACCTTCGTCGTCACCCACGGGACCGGCTCACGGCGGGGGTACGAAGACCGTGTCGCCGACACGGTACGGCGCGAAGCCGGGGCCGACGCCGTCGGTGTCGCGGGGCATACTCACGAACTGCTGGACACGGTCCACGACGGCGTTCGGCTCCTGAACCCGGGCAGCGCGACCGGAGCGCCGCCGGCCGACCGGACGACGATGCTGACCGCCGACGTGAGCGACGGCGACCTCAGTCTAACGGTTCACGAACGCTGACGGCCGTCGCCAGCAGTTCTTCGGCCGCTTCGCCGGTCGGTGCGAACGCAGACAGTGGCCCCTCGGAACGGCGGCGACAGCCGGCTTCGGTCGCCAGCAACTCCCCGGGGACCTGCTCGCGCTCGTCGGGATGGAGACAGACGAACCCGTCTAGCCCACCGCGGGACAGCAGCGCCCAGTGGACGACGGGCGCCCAGGTCTGGATACATCGCTTGGCGGTCTGTCCAAGTTCCCAGCGGATCTCGTCGGCGTTCTCGCGCCCGGGACCGTCGTAGACGACGGGATGTCCGATGACGAAGGCGACGGTCCCGGCCTCGACGGGTGGCGTCTCGCCGTCGGTGACCGAGACCGACTCGCCGTTGTGGGTCACGCCACCGTCCCGGACGGCGACGTAGGTGTCGTCGAGCGCCGGGAGGGAGACCGCCGCGGCAGCGGGAGCGTCGGTGTCGGCGTCGACGGCCGCGACGGAGACCCCGAAGGTCGGGATGCCGGCGGCGAAGTTGTTCGTCCCGTCGAGGCCGTCGACGACCCAGCGGTAGTCGCCGTCGCCCTCGTGGTGCCCGGACTCCTCGGCCGTGATGGCGTGGTCCGGGAACTCGGCCCGGAGGTGGTCGACGATCCGTCGCTCGGCCTCGCGGTCGGCGTGGGCCTTCACGTCGGTGGTCCCGTACTCGGCGTCGGTCGTTCCGTCGACGAACCGCTCACGGAGGTAGTCGCCGGCGTCCTCGGCAGCAGTCCGTGCGACAGGTGCGAGATCGGTCGACACGACGGCATCGTCGGCCAGGACGCTATCGGCTCTTTCGGTTCCGACCGAGGCGGGCCAGCGCCCACAGACAGACGACGCCGCCGACGGCCGCCAGGGCGGCCCCGACCGGCCGGAGTACCCCACCCGGCAGTCGTGTGATCGCCGCGGGAGCCTGCGTCGTCGGGACGAGCAGAAAGCGGAGCCCGAGCCCGACGACGACGAGCAGGCCGCCGACGCCGTAGTCCCGGCGCACGTCAGTGGTCGCGGTGCCGCCAGTGACGGTCCTGACGGCGTGAAACGCCAGGAGCAACCCCGCGGTCGACCCCATCGCGTGCAACAGCACGAACGCCGCGAGCCGGGTGTCCATACCGCCCCTGGGGGACTCCCGGTGACACCCGCCGCGGTACCGGCATCGGTTGCCGCCGTCGGCCGGGCTTGCATCTATCGGGGTCCTTTTTCCGACAGCGACCCCAGCGGGGGTATGGAGGTCTTCGCGGTCGAGGGGCTACCCGAAGTGCGACCCGGCGACGACATCGCCCGCCTCGTCGTCGAGCAGACGGATCTCCGGGACGGCGACGTGGTCTGTGTCGCCAGTACGGTCGTCTCGAAGGCGGCGGGCCGGCAGGCCGATCTCGACGACTACACCCCCGGCGAACAGGCCCGCCGGATCGCCGACGCTATCGGGTCGGTCACCGGCGAGCGCAAGGACCCCCGGTTCGCACAGGCCGTCGTCGAGGAGAGCGAGGAGATCCTCACGGAGGCCCCGTTCGTCCTTGCAGTCACCCGGTTCGGTCACATCACGGTCAACGCCGGCATCGACCGCTCGAACGTCCCGGACGCGGACCTGCTCTTGCTTCCCGAAGATCCGACTGCGAGCGCGACGCAGTTGCGGGCCGACATCCGCGAGCGGGCGGGCGTCGACGTGGCGGTGATCGTCACGGACACCTCGGGACGGCCGTTCCGCCTGGGCCAGCGTGGCGTCGCGCTGGGCTGGGCCGGCGTCCCGGCCGCACGCGATTGGCGCGGCGAACACGACCGCGAGGGACGGGAACTGAGCGCCACCGTCCAAGCGGTCGTCGACGAACTCGCCGCTGCCGCCAACCTGGTCACCGGCGAGGGTGCCGGCGGAACCCCCGTCGCGGTCGTCCGTGAGTTCGCCTTCGGCGATCACGACGACAGCGACGCCCTCTATCGCGAGGAGGACAGCGATGTCGTCCGCGAGGCGCTCAGGGAATGGTCACTGTAACATGTACGCTATCGAACTCACCCCGGAACACCCGGTCGCACAGCTCGCAGACTTCGCCACCCAGGCCGAACAGGAGGGCTTCGACGCCGTCTTCGCCAGCCATCACTACAACAACCGCGACCAGTTCATGGCGCTGTCCCAGATGGCCGCTCGCACCGACGAACTCCTGTTGGGGCCGGGCATCGCCAACCCCTACGAGACCCACCCGGTGACGCTGGCCTCGCGAGTCGCCACGCTCTCCGAGCAGAGCGACGGGCGGGCCGTCTTCGGCGTCGGACCGGGCGACAAGTCGACGATCAGGAACCTCGGGTTCGACCACGACGACGCGCTCCGGCGGGTCTTAGAGACGTTCAAAGTCGCCCAGCAACTCTGGGACGGCGAGCGCGTCGACCACGACGGGACCTTCGAGGCCGTCGACGCCGGCCTCAACTACGACGCCGGTGAGATCCCGGTCTACGTGGGCGCACAGGGGCCACACATGACACGGATGGCGGCGAAACACGCCGACGGCGCGCTGTACAACGGCTCACACCCGAAGGACCTGGCCTGGGCTCGCGAACAAGTCACGGAGATGGCCGACGACCGCGTCGCCGACAGCGAGTTCGACCTGGCAGCCTACGCCAGCGTCTCGGTCGCCGAGGACGCCGACGCCGCCCGCGAAGCCGCGCGCCCGCCGGTCGCGTTCGTGGCCGGTGGCTCACCCCCACCCGTGCTGGACCGCCACGGCATCGACCACGACACCGCGGGCGAGATCGGTGACGCCATCTCCGCCGGCGAGTTCGAGGAGGCCTTCGGGATGGTGACCGAGCCGATGCTGGACGCGTTCTGTGTCGCCGGCACGCCGGACGAAGTAGCCGAGCGGACCGAAGAACTGCTTTCCCACGCCGACAGCGTGGTGTTCGCGTCGCCACTCGGTCCCGACATCGAGACGGCTATCGACCTGCTTGGGGCGGTTGTCGACCGCCAGCACCGCTGAACAGCGAGAGCACGGCACCGATCGAGAGGTAGCCAAAGACGGCCGAAGAGAGCCCGACGAACGTCGCACCGATGAGGATCAGGATCGCGGAGATGGGGTCACCCAGTGCGATGTCGATGAACTTGCCGGGCATGTCAATGACGCTCTGGACGAGTTGTGAGAGGAGGCCTTGCATACCCGGCCGTTAGCTGTGGCCCCACTTTGTGTTTCCGTTCGTGGCGAGTCAGGTATTTCCCGCTGGCGCGGTAGCTACCACGTATGGCCGAAGACGTTTCGCTCGACGAATTTCTGCACGACGACGAGTCCGCTGAGTCCCCGGCTGAGGACGCAACGGGATCGGACCCGACGAGCGACGACGGTACAGCGACCGACCGTGGCGAGTCCGACGCCATCGAACCCGCGACGACGACCTACGCCTGGTCCGACGACGGGGCGGCCTGTGCAGCCTGTGGCACGGTCGTCGAGCGCCGCTGGCAGCAAGACGGCTCCCTCGTCTGTCCGGCGTGCAAGGAGTGGTAACGCGAGTGTGTGTCGGGTGCCCATCCACCAGAGTTACGTGTCCTCACACCTAAGGAGCCGCCACACTGGAACCGCGCATGGAGTGGGCGAACACCCGTGACGACCCGATTGTCACCCTCCCGTCGCCGGTGTTCGTCGCGCGGGCCACAACCCATGACTGACACGGATACATCACGCGGACAGCAGTCGGACAGTCCCGTACGTGACGCGACACGGGTCGCGACGCGCGTCATCGAGAACGTCGAGGAAGTCATCGTCGGCCACCACGACGAGATCGAACACATCGTCATCGCCCTGCTGGGTCGCGGCCACGTCCTCCTGGAGGACGTCCCCGGCGTCGGCAAGACCATGCTCGCCCGGTCGGTCGCCGCCTCCTTCGACGGGGAGTTCAAGCGGGTGCAGTTCACCCCGGATCTGCTCCCCACCGACGTCACCGGCGTCAACGTCTTCAACCAGAAGACCCAGGAGTTCGAGTTCCGGCCCGGTCCGATCTTCGCCAACGTCGTTCTGGGCGACGAGATCAACCGCGCCCCGCCCAAGACCCAGTCGGCGCTGCTGGAAGCGATGGAGGAAGGGCAAGTCTCCGTCGACGGGACGACCCACGCCGTCCCCAGCCCCTTCACCGTCATCGCCACGCAGAACACCGTCGAGCGCAACCGGGCCTACGACCTGCCGATGGCCGAACTCGACCGGTTCATGACGAAGCTCCACCTGGGCTATCCGGCGGCCGACGAGGAGTCGGCGATGCTGGGCGAGGTCGTCGGCCACCATCCCATCGAGGAACTGACCTCGGTGGCGACCTTAGAACAGCTCTCGGCCGCCCAGAACACCGTCGCCGACGTGACCGTTGAGGAGCCGATCCGGACCTACGCGACGCGGCTGGCTCGGTTCACCCGCGAGCACGCCGAACTGGGCGTGAGCCCGCGGGGGAGTATCTCCCTGCTCCGGGCCGCACAGGCCCGGGCGGTCCTGGACGGCCGTGAGTACGTCGTCCCCGACGACGTACAGACCGAAGCGCCAGTCGTACTCCCCCACCGGATCAGGACCGACAGCAGCGACCAGTCGGCAGCCGATCTCGTCCGGGACGCCCTGGACACCGTTTCAGTCGAATGAGACCGACACGCCGGGGTCTGGCCGTCCTGCTCGTGGCGGCGGGCGCGTTCGCCATGGGGACACGGTACGGACAGGCCGGTCTGAACGCCGTCGCCGGCCCCGCAATCGTGCTGTTCCTGGCAGCGACGGTCCAGGTGCTGTGGGCCGGCCCACCGACGATCGACCGGGAACAGCCCCGCCGGGGGTATCCCGGCGACGAGCGAACCGTCGCGTTCGACGCCGACGGGAGTGGTGTCGCTCGACTGACCGACAGCGTGCCCGACGGCGTCGACGGCGGCGGGCAGGTCACCCGCTCGCTGCCCGCGACAGTCCGGTACGACGTGACCTACACCGACCGCGGTCCCCAGCAGTTCGGCCCGGTCGAAGCCGTCGTCACCGATCCGCTGGGACTCGTCCGCCGACAGTACACGATCGAGGCGACGACCGAGACACTGGTGTACCCGCCGGTGTACCGGATCGGCGGCCCGGAGACGTTCTCCCGGACGCTTGCGCCCGACGCCGAGGACCGGCAAGCGTTCGACCGCCTGCGCGAATACGTTCCCAGCGACTCGCTGCGGGACGTCCACTGGAAGTCAAGCGCCAAACGCGACGAGATGCTCGTCAAGGAGTTCGCCGACCACCACAGCGACCAGGGGTTGCTCGTCGTCGGCGAGGCCGACGAGGGGGCCGCCGACGAGATGGCGGCCGCCACCGCGACGGTCGCGATGGCCGCACTGGAGGCGGGACTGACCGTCGAGTTGACCGTTCCGGGTGGGACCGTCTCGAAGGGATACGGCGACACCCACCGGACCCGACTGCTGGAGACGCTCGCACGGACCGGCGCCGGCGAGACCGGGCGGGCCGACGCGGCCGACATCCTCGTGACGGCCCGCGAAACGGGCGTGACCGTCACCATCGAGGGGCGCCGGCACCGCTTCGGGGACGTGACGACCAGCCGCGAGAACCCGCTGGTCGGGGGTGAGGCATGAGCGGTCCGACCGTCTGGCTTCGGGACCGGTTGCCCGACGATCCCCGCCTGTTCGCGCTGCTGTCGGTCGCGCTGGTACTCGGAGCGCCGCTGCGGACGATGTACCACCTCACCGACGTGGTCGGATCGCCGACGCTGTTTCTCGTGTTGGTGGCGCTAGCACTGGCCGGTGCGACCCTGATCGCCCGGGTGCTACGGCCCGGTTTCGCCATCGCGATCGGCGCCGTCCTGTTTACCGCCGGGATCGCCTGGTACGTGACGAACCTCTCGACCGATCCCGAACTGGCTGCGCTGGTGCGTGACACGATCGCACTCGTGACCGGGCGATCGTTGCTCCAGATCGCCAACGTCCGGCTGTGGGTGCTATCGTTCGCGCCCGCACCGGTGTTCCTGACGTGGTATTTCGCCCTGCGACGGTGGTACGTCACCGCGACAGTCAGCGCGGGGACGACGCTCGCCTTCTTCGTGCTGACGACGGACGCCGGGCTGGTGACGACGCTGCTCGGCGTGGTCGGTGCGGTCGCGACGCTCGGTTTCGGGAACCTGGACGTGATCGACGAAGGGACGGAGCCCGCCCCCGACCCCGACGTGGACGGCGCCGGCGACGGTGTCGACGCCAGCCGGCGGGCGGTACTGGAACAGCTCGCGGCAGTCATCATCGTCCCGTCGGTCGTCTCGACGATCCCCTCGGTCACGGGGAGTTCGTTGTCGTTTACCGACGACACCGACGGTCCGACCATCGAGACGAGTCTGATCAACGCCGACGAGACGCTCTCTATCCAGGGCGACATCTCGCTGACGCCGACCGTGCGGTTCACCGTCGAGAGCGACGAACCCCGCTACTGGCGGGTCGCGGCCTACGACCGCTACACCGGTGACGGCTGGGTCCGAACCGGGAGTGCGCGCTCCTACGGTGGACGCCGGCTCTCAGGCCCGGACGGCGACAGCCGGACGCTACGACAGTCCTTCGAGGTCGAATCGGCGATCGCGACGGCCCCCGGTGCCTGGAAAGCGGTCCGGTACCGCGGCGATCCTGACTTCGAGGTGACCGCCCACGACGGGTTCCAGCCGGCGGGGGAGCTGTCGGCCGGCGACAGCTACGAGGTCACCTCCGAGGTCCTGCTCGCGACACCCCAGCAGCTCCGGGACGCGGGAACCGACTATCCCGACCAAGTCCGCCAGCGGTACCTCCAGTTGCCCGACAGCACACCCGATCGGGTCCGCGAGCGGACCACGACGCTGACCAGCAACGCCGAGAACCCCTACGAGACGGCGCTGGTCGTCGAGCAGTGGCTCGAAAACAACCGTGAATACTCCCTCGAGGTCGACAGACCCGACCGGAACGTCGCCGATCGCTTCCTGTTCGAGATGGATCGAGGGTACTGCGTCTACTTCGCGACGACGATGGTCGTGATGTTACGGACCCAGGGTATCCCGGCACGGATGACAGTCGGCTACACGCCGGGCGAGCGTGTCGACGAGGAGCAGTGGGTCGTCCGCGGGCTGAACTCCCACGCCTGGGTCGAGGTGTACTTCCCCGAGCAGGGGTGGGTGCGGTTCGACCCGACCCCCACCGGCCCGCGCGAACAGGCCGAGCAGAGTGAACTCGAAGACGCCCGCGGTGCCGCGGTCCCCAACGTCGATACCGGGCAGACCGGCAGCCAGGGGTTCAGTGCGACACCGACGCCGACGCCGCCACCGCTGACCGAAACCGACACGAACGCGACAACCGACACGGGCGCGACGCCGACGCCGCGACAAAACAATCCCGACACGCCGTCCGGACCAGGGAATCCCGGGGCGGCCGCCGACGGGATCGGCAGCGACATCGATCTCCCGTCCCGGGAGGAGGCCACACTGGGAGTCGTCGCCCTCCTGGGAGTCGCCGCGGGCGCCCGCCGAAGCGGACTCTCGGAACGCCTTTACAGGGCGGTGTGGGTCCGGTACCAGCGACGGGTCGACCCCGAGACGGATGTCGAGCGGGCGTTCCAGCGTGTGATGTACGTCCTCAGTCGCCGGGAACGACCACGTCGGGACGGTGAGACGGTCCGGGCCTACCTCGATGCAGTCGATGCGGACCGACGGATTCGTCGGCTGGCACAGCTACGCGAACGGGCGCGATACGGCGGCCGGGTCGACGAGGCGACCGCCGACACAGCCGTCGAACTCGCCGACGAAGTGGTCTCCGAGCAGTGAGCGTCGGGTTCCCCCGACAGTGTTTAATAGGAAGGTTTCGTACTGCCCGATGTAATGTCGGAAGTCTGCTCGACGTGCGGGTTGCCTGAGGAGCTCTGCGTCTGCGAAGACGTGGCCAAAGAGTCCCAGGAGATCAACATCCGCATCGACGAGCGCCGTTACGGGAAAGAGGTAACGATCATCGAGGGGTTCGACCCGAAAGACGTCGACATGGACTCCCTGTCTTCGGATCTGAAGTCAAAGTTCGCCTGCGGCGGGACGGTCGAAGACGGCCAGATCGAACTCCAGGGCAACCACACCGGTCGCGTCGAGGACTTCCTCCGCGACAAAGGTTTCAACGTCGCCTGATCACCTGAGTTCCCTTCTGTGGTCCGTCACCGACGTTATCAGTGGCGACACTGGGGGTACAACGTTTTTCCCTCCTGATCTCTCGAAACCGGTATGGACCGCCACCGGATCGCCGAAAAGTCGCCGATCGGCGTGATTCTGTTCGGCGGGCTGTTGCTCTTTGCCGCCGTGTTCTATCACATCGACGAGTTGCTCTTGCTGGACGACCCGGTGGGTCCAGCCCTGGCGCTCCTGCTCGATGGCACACCGGCGCTGGCGCTCGTCGTCGTCGGGTATTGGCTCTGGTACTCGCCCTTCGATCCCAAAGGGCGGTGGACGGTGTCGACCTGGACAGTCGCCGGGAGCCTCGCCGGCGGGCTCGTCATCGGTGGGACCATCGGCGTCCGACTCTACGAAGGGCGACCCCTGGTAGAACCGGTGTTTCCGCTGTTGACCGGGCTCGGGATGGGCGGGGTCGCCGGCGCAGTCGCCGGCTACTTCAACGCGCGAGCGAAGCAGGACGCGCGCCGCGCCGCGATCCTGACCGACGCCTTGTCCTTCGTCAACACCGTCATCAGACACGATCTGTTGAACGATCTGACGGCGATCCGCGGGCATGCAGATATCCTCGCCGAGGAGTACCGGCCGGAAAGCGTCGACGTCATCAGTCGGAAGGCCGACGAGGCGACCGAGCGTATCGAGACCAGTCGGTCGATCGTCGAGACGGTGACCGGTAACGGGAGCTTCGAGCCGGTCGATCTAGTTGCGGGGGTCGAGGCGGTGACCGCACAGACGAGGGAGACGACACTGGCGACAGTGACGACCGACTGTCCCGAGACGGCGATGGTCCGGGCCAACGACGGACTCGAATCGATCGTCGACAACCTCGTCGAGAACGCCGTCGAACACGCGGAGGGAGCCGAGCCGCGCACCCACGTCGCCGTCAGCCGGACCACCGGGACGGTCCGGCTGACCGTCGCCGACGACGGCCCGGGCATCGACCAGGCGACCGCACGCACACTGTTCGACGACGCCTCGGGCGACGCGAGCGGGCTGAGCATCGTCGACCGCCTCGTCGCGGCCTACGACGGTACCGTGTGGGCGACCCCCCGCAGCAGGTACGACGGACTCGGGGCACCCGAGTGGGACGAGGACGGCGGGACAGTGTTCGTCGTGAACCTCCCGGCGGCCTGAGCGAGTGCGGGTCCAGAGTCACCGCAACGTCCGGAGTCCGAACTGATCGAACCAGTGGTCGACCCCGGTCCGAAGCAACGCTTCGACGATCCCGACGGCGACTGCGACACCCAACAGGAGCGGCCAGACGGTCAGATACGACGAGAGCGGGTGGAGGTGACTGCCGTAAAGGGACTGCCAGACCGTATCGCCCAGTATCCACAGCGTCATCAGCGTCGGTGTGAGCAACGACAGCCTGAGCAACAGATACAGCGGGACGGCACCGGTCAGGAACATCCCGGCACCGGTCAGGAACATCCCGCCACCGGCATAGAGGAAGCCGACGGCGACAGTCGGAAGCGAGCTCTCCCCGAAGGACACACCCGACGAGAAGATCCAGGCGAGGACGACTACTGCGTAGCCGACGCCACAGGCCGTCGAGACGACACCGGCACTGTGGCGGGAGGGCAGCCGGACCATATCAGAGGTTCCGGCGCCGACCACAAAAAGTCAATCGGGAGACGTGTCGGCAGCCCGGTCGACGCGGGACGGTGACAG
Organism: Haloarcula montana; assembly: GCF_035666295.1. Classification (NCBI taxonomy): domain Archaea; kingdom Methanobacteriati; phylum Methanobacteriota; class Halobacteria; order Halobacteriales; family Haloarculaceae; genus Haloarcula; species Haloarcula montana. The sequence goes on along the minus strand of NZ_CP142027.1, from coordinate 1,863,422 downwards.
CACCTCAGAAGAACTGAAACAGATCGTCACGCTGTGCGTCGTGGAGGTGGGTCCTGACCGCTTCGTTCAGGGCGTCGATATCGCCGCGTTTGGCGCTGATCGGTGCGATCGTCTCCTGCCACTGCTGCCAGGGCGGGTGCAGCCCCAGCCGATCACAGAGTTCGTTCAGCCGTTCGTCCTCGTCGTCGACCTTGTCCATCTTGTTGACCGCGACGACCGGTTCGACGCCGACCTCCCGGAGGAAGTGGAACATCTCCACGTCGTGGGGGATCTCGTCGGGGCCAGAGTGGCGATCGATGATGTCGACGACGGCCTTCCCGTCGACGACGAGGACGCCGACCAGGATCTTCTCGGCGTTGGTCTCGACGTAGCGGACGACATCGGCCTTGATCCGCTCGCGCACGTCGTCGGGGACGCCCTTCATGAACCCGAAGCCGGGCAGGTCCGTCAGCACGAAATCGGGGCCGGCCCAGTCGTAGTGGTTCGGGCTGCGGGTGACCCCGGGGTTCTGGCCAGTGTCGAAGGTGTGGCCGGTCAGCTCCCGCATCAGCGTCGACTTGCCGACGTTGGATCGGCCGACGAGGACCACCTCGCTGCCGCGGTTGGGGCGTGACTCGAACATACCCCGTCTACTCCGCCGAGCGGGAAAAGCACGTCAGTTTCCGCCTGGCCCCGACAGGGCCTTTTTGTCCCCAGGGATCGGACCGACAGCCGTGCGGCTGGTCCAGATCACGATTCCGACAGGCAAGCGAGACGCGGTGTTGGACGTCCTCGAAACCGAGGAGATCGACTACGTCCTGAACGACGAGACGAGCGGCCGGGAGTTCACCGCCGTCGTCTCGTTCCCGCTGCCGACCAACGCCGTCGAGCCGGTGTTGGAGGAACTCCGTTCGGTCGGGATCGACGACGACGCGTACACCGTCGTCCTGGAGGCCAACACAGTCATCTCGAAGCGCTTCGAGGAACTCGAAGACCGGTACGCCGAGGAGGAAGACGAGGACCGTATCGCCCGCGAGGAACTGACGGCGAAGGCCCGGGACTTGGCGCCAACGCTGTCGACCTACGTCATCATGACGGTCATCAGTGCGGTCATCGCCACCGCCGGACTCCTGCTGGACTCGCCGGCGGTCGTCGTCGGCTCGATGGTCATCGCACCGTTGATCGGGCCAGCGATGACCGCGAACGTCGGGACCGTCGTCGACGACCACGAGTTGTTCGTCCGCGGGGTCAAGCTCCAGGCGATCGGCTTGCTAGTAGCCATCGCGAGCGCGACAGTCTTCTCGGCGCTCGTCCGCTACGCCCACGTCATCCCACCGCTGGCCGACGTTACCGCTGTCGGACAGATTCGGGAACGGGTCGCGCCCGATTTCCTCTCGCTCGTGGTCGCGATCGGTGCCGGCGCGGCGGGCGTACTCAGTCTCACCAGCGGCGTCTCGACGGCACTGGTCGGCGTGATGATCGCCGTCGCGCTCATCCCGCCGGCGGCGACGGTCGGCATCGGGATCGCCTGGGGCCAACCGCTCGTGAGCCTCGGATCGGGCGTGTTGGTGCTGGTGAACGTCCTCTCGATCAACCTCGCGGTCCTCGTGGGGTTGTGGTACCAGGGGTACCGGCCCGAACACTGGTTCCGGGAGGGTGACGCCCGTTCGGCGACCATCCAGCGGATCGGCGTCCTCGTGGTCTCGATTCTGGTCCTCTCGGCGTTTCTGGGGGGCGTGACACTCGATTCGTTCAACCGCGCGACGACCGAGGAGGATATCCGAACGGGAATCGAAGACGGCGCCGACGAGCAGGTACGGATACTCGGCGTGGAGGTCGAGTACACCAACACGGCCATCTTCCAGCGACCCCAGCGCGTGATCGTCACCGTCGGCCTCCCACCCAGCGCGAACGGCGAACCGCCGGGACTAGCCAACGAGTTCGACGCCATCGCCGACCGGGCCGCCGGGCGGGACGTGGAAACCGAGGTCCACTACGTCACCGTCGAAAGCACCGCCTAACGGTCAAGGTCGGCTTTGAGCGTACGATTATATAAATAGCGCCGGCCGCGTTCCCCCAGCTATGGACGCGAAACTACTTGCGATCAGTGGCGCAGTCGTACTGTTGGCAGTCGGCGCTGTCGGCCTAACAGTCGGGAATACGGGACAGGCAGCGACACCGGACAACGCGACGGTCAGCGTCAGCGCGGACGCAGATGTGGAACGGACGCCCGATCGGGCGGTCGTCACCGTCGCCGCCGTCGGTCGCGGTGAGACCGCCGAAGCAGCCCGCAACGCCCTCAGCGGCGACGCAGAGTCGATCCAGCAGGCACTCGGCGACGAAGACGCGACAGTGACCTCCTCGCGGTTCCGGATCGAGCCGGAGTACGAGCGGACCGAGACCGGCCGTGAACAGGTCGGCTACATCGCCGTCCACACCATCGAGGCCGAGACCGGCGACGTGAACACGACCGGGACGCTCGTCGACACCGCCGTCGACGCCGGCGCCGACCGTGTCGAGGGCATCCGCTACGAACTGAACGAACAGACCCGACAGGACGCCCGCGAGGACGCCCTGCGGACGGCGATGGATCGCGCCCGTGCCGACGCGGACACGGTCGCCGACGCTGCCGACCGCTCGGTCGGTGACGTGGCCACGATCCAGACGAGCCAGAGCAACAACTACGTCGTCTACGCGGAGACCGCGGCCGCCGACGCCGGCGGACGGACGACCATCCAACCGACGACGATCACCGTCGACGCGTCCGTCCAGGTGACCTACCGGCTGGACTAGGACTCCTCGTCGAAGGGGAGTTCGAGTTCGTAGTCGACGGCCTCGACGGCGGCGTCGAGGACGCCCTCGACGTTGTCGGCTTCGGTGACGCTCATGTAGTGGTCGGCCTCGACATCCGTCGAGAGGTCGCTCTTGTTGGCGATAGTCAGGACCGGCACGTCGAAGCGCTCGGCGATGGCGTCCCGGAGTTCGAGTTGCTGGGAGAGGGGGTAGCCACAGTTGCCCGTCGGGTCCAGCAGGACCAGGACGGCGTCGGCGGCGTGTTCCAGCGCGCTGACCGCCTGTGACTCGATCTCGTTTCGCTCCTCCGGCGGTCGGTCCAACAGTCCCGGCGTGTCGACCAGTTGGTACCGGATGCGCCCGTCCTCGAAGTGACCGACGCGGATCTGGGTCGTCGTGAAGGGGTAAGCGGCGATCTCGTTGTCCGCGCGGGTGACGGTGTTGACGAAGGAAGACTTGCCGACGTTCGGGTAACCGGCGACGACGATTGTCGGCTCGTCGGGCCGGATGTCGGGGAGCACTTTCAGGGCGTCACGGGCCGTCGAGACGGCCGCGAGATCCTCCTCGACCTGTTCGACGACGTCGGCCATGCGGGCAAACGCCTGCTTGCGGAGTTTGCGGGCGGTCTCCTTGTCGCCGCGGACGAGACGGCTCTCGTACTCCTGGCGGATCTCCTTTGCTTTCCGGCCGGCCCAGGAGACGCGCGAGAGGTGCTGTTTCAGATCGTCGATGCCCTGTTGCTGGTCGCTCTCGGCGGAATCGTCGATCACGGCGTCGGCCAGTTCCACGTAGAACGGCTCCAGATCGTCGATGGTCGGCCAGGACTGGGCGACGTTCTGGAGGTTGTCCGAGACGATGTTCGAGGCGGTCATCAGCATCGACTGCTGGGCCTCGACGCCCTCCTTGGCGCCGCCGGCTCGGGTCGCTCGCGAGAACGCCTTGTCCAGTATCTCCTCGGATGTCGGCGTCGTCGGTAGATTCTCGAAGGGATGGCTCATTGACACGGTATAGACGGCGACGGGGTAAAAGGGCGTCCAATCGGCGATTGGCGTGTGTACAGTCGCCACAGCGGCCCGCTTTCGGCCGACCGCTTTTGTCGCTCGCGCCGTGACTACCGGTATGGCACACATCGACGCCGGCGAACTCCTGCCCAACGAGCACGTCCAGCAGATGGCCGCCGCGGGCCGAGTCACACAACTACACCGCGGACACGCCTACGCAGAGGCGGGCGATACCTTCGAGATCGACGGGCAACGGTTCGAGGTGACCGACGTGACCCGGCGAACGCTCGGCGATCTGACCGACGAGGACGCCCGCCGCGAAGGGTCCGAGGACCTAGCGGCCTACCGCCAGCGACTCGAACGCGTCCACGACTCGTTCGAGTGGGACGACGACAGCGAGGTCGTCCGCCACCGGTTCGAAGCCGTCGACGGCGAGTGAGGCTACCGTCGCGTTTCCAGTTCGTCCAGCAGGTCCTCGACGTCCATCTCCTTCATCGACAGCAGGACGAGCATGTGATAGACGATATCCGCGGCTTCGTGGGCGATCTCCTCGCGGTCGTCGTCTTTGGCTGCCAAAACGAGTTCCGTCGTCTCCTCGCCGAGTTTCTCTAAGACGGCGTTTTCTCCTTTCTCGTGGGTGAACAGCGAGGCAGTGTAGGAGTCCTCGGGCAGAGTCTCCTTGCGGTCCTCGATGACCTCGAACAGCTCCCGGACGATGTCGGCGTCGCTGTCGCGCATACCGGCTCGTCGACGGGCGAGCGTTTCAACCCGTCGCTACGCCTCGAAGAAGGCCAGATCGTGGAGCCGGGAGTCCGCGGTCAGCTCCGGGTGGAAGGAGGTCCCGACGACGGGACCGTCCCGGACCGCAACCGCCTGGTCGTCCCAGGTCGCCAGGACCTCCACGTCGTCGCCGACGTAGTCGATCAGCGGTGCCCGGATGAACACCGCCGGGAACGGTTCGTCCAGCCCCGAGACATCGAGGGCGGCCTCGAAACTGTCTTTCTGTCGGCCAAAGGCGTTGCGCTCGACGGTGACATCGACGAGGTTCAGCGTGTCCACGCGGTCGTCGTGGGCGTCGCTGGCGGCGACGATGAGCCCGGCACAGGTCGCGAGCACGGGTTTTCCGGCCGCGACGTGGGCCTGAATCTCCTCGTCGAGACCGATACGGTGGATGTGTCGTGAGATCGTCGTGGATTCGCCACCCGGCATGAGGAGAACGTCACAGTCGGGGACGAGCCCGGCCTCGCGGATCTCGACGACCTCGGCGGTCTCGTCGTGGGCCGCGGCGGCCCGTTCGATTGCCGCCGCGTGTTCCGAGACATCGCCCTGGACAGCGAGTACACCCGCCCGAAGAGTCATATGACACGGTACGGGGGCGGGAGTCAAAACCCCCTCGCCTCGGTGACAGTGCCAAACCGTTAGGTAGCGGGCGGCCCCTACCCGTGATATGGCACGGCGACGGCGGGACCCGGTCGAAGCGAACGCGGACCCATCCGAAGACCTCTACGAGATCGCGGACTGGGAGCCCCGCTCTGTGCTGGACCGGTTCGCCCACTGGCTCTACTACGTCTCCCTGCGGGCGATCCGGTGGCTGACGGTCCTGCTCGCGATCCTCATCCTCGGCCTCCAGATCCTGTTCGGGAGCCTGGGCGCGATCGGCGATCAGCCGGTCGTCGCCGGGATGGCGCTGCTGTCGGCAGTTCCTGCGCTGGCGCTTGCCGCCTACATCTGGTACGCGGACGTGACGACCCAGGAACCGCTGACACTGCTCGTCGGGACCTTCCTGTTGGGTGTGCTGTTCGCGGGGTTTGCGGGCTTCCTCAACGTCTTCATCGGCGTCCCGGTCCAGGCGATCGGGTCGGGGTTCGGGCTGTTTCCCCCGGCCGGACAGTTCTTTTTCTTCTTCTTGGTCGTCGGTCCCGTCGAGGAGAGCGTGAAACTGCTGGCCGTGCGCCTCTATGCGTTCCGTGACGACCGGTTCGACGCGGTGATCGACGGGGCGGTCTACGGCGCCGCGGCGGGGCTGGGCTTTGCGACCATCGAGAACGCCTTGTATATCACCCAGAACACCGAGATCGTCGGCGGGACGTTCCGGGCGATCGGGGAGAGCAGCGGAATCACCGCGATCCGGGCACTGGCCGGCCCGGGCCACGTCATCTACTCGGCGTTCGCCGGCTACTACCTCGGTCTAGCGAAGTTCAACCCCGAGGACGCCGGCCCGATCGTCCTCAAGGGGTTGCTCATCGCCTCGATTATCCACGCGATGTACAACACGCTGGCCAGTCCGGTGACGTTCATCATCTCGGAGGTGTACAACGTCGACTATCTCGTCGCCTTCTTCGGGTTCGTCGTCGTCTACGACTCGGTGTTCGGATTCGTTCTGGTCCGGAAACTGCGGGCGTACCGACAGGCGTACTCGCGGGCTCACGAGACCGACGACGGGCCACAGCATCGAACCGAAGAGACCGAATTCGAGCCCTAGCAGAGCTGTTCGACGTACTTGGCGACAACGTCGACCTCTAAGTGGACCGGGTCGCCGACTGACTTCTCCGAGAGCGTCGTCTCGTCGTAGGTCGTCGGGATGATCGCGACATCGAAGTGCTCGTCGTTGCGGGCGGCGACGGTGAGGCTGATGCCGTCGACGGTGATCGACCCCTTCTCGACGAGGTAGTCCCGCTGGGCGTCGGGCAGCGAGAAGGAGAACGTCCAGTCCTCGCCCTCCTGGTCGATGCCGACGACCCCGGCGGTGGCGTCGACGTGGCCCTGGACGATGTGGCCGTCGAACCGGCCGTCGGCGGGCATCGCCCGTTCGAGGTTGAGCCGGTCGCCCGCCCGGATCTCGTCGAGGAACGTCCGGGCGAGCGTCTCCCGGGCGAGGAACACCTCGAACCAGCCGTCGCCGAACGCCTCGACGGTGAGACAGGCGCCGCTGACGCTGATCGACTGGCCGTGGTCCAGTTCCGAGAACGGGGCGTCGATCCGGAGCCGACGGCCGCCCTCGTCGTCTTCGACTGCGAGTACTTCGCCGGTCGCCTCGACGATACCGGTGAACATACTCCCAGTAGGTCCGAGTGTGCGGAAAGCCCTTCGCTTCCGTGCCCGCGAGCGCCCGCTACTCCCTGCGGTCCGGCGAACGTGTACTCGCATCCGAGTTAGTTTTATTCATGATTGATCACAAAAGATATAATCGAGACGGTGATACCAGTGGATATGTCACCGAAGGGTACGGCCGACGCCCGCGACGACGACAGCGACTGGACAGCGCGGCACGCACGGCTCCGATCCCGGGAGCGACGCCCCTCCGTCGCCGACGCCGACGAGGACGAGGACGCGTGGGAACTGCGCCACGCGGAGACGAAACGCAACGCCTGAAAAGCCGTTCTCAGCGCTTGAGGGCTTCGACACCGACGAGTTTCGCGCCGGTGAGCGCGCGGATGTAGGCCCCGCCCGCGATCGAGACGTGTCCGAACTCGTCTTCCGACATCCCGTACATCTCGATGGCACGGGAGGTGTCGCCGCCCCCGACCACGGAGAAGCAGTTGGTGTCGGCGATGGCTTCCAGCACGCCGGCCGTGCCGACAGAGAACCGTTCGTCCTCGAACATCCCGAGCGCACCCTTCACGAAGACCGCCTCGGAGTCACGGATGATCGGCGAGTACTCCATGACCGTCTCCGAACCCACGTCGAGATACGAGACCGTCTTCTCCTCGATGTCGTCGACGGCCTGTTCGGCGCGATCACCGTCGTCCTCGTAGGCCAGATCCACGGCTAGCGTGATCTGGTCGCCGTGGTCCGCCAGCATCGACTCGATCTTCTCGCTGTTTGCCTCCCACTGCTCGTCGTAGAGGTTCGCGTCGTCGACATCGTAACCGACGGGGTGGCCGGCCGCACGGAGGAACAGTTCGCCGGCGATCCCGCCCAGCAGGAAGTCGTCGACCTTCTCGTCTAAGTGTGTCATCACGTCGATGACGTCGGTGGCCTTGGTGCCGCCGACGACCATCGTCACCTGGCCGTCGAACTCCTTCTCGGCGATGGCGGTGTTGGCCTCGTACTCGGTCTCCATGACCCGGCCGGCGTAGGCGTCCATCACCAGCGGGAACCCCACGAGGGAAGCGTGTGAGCGGTGGGCCGCCGAGTAGGCGTCGTTGATGTAGGCGTCGAACTCCCCTTTCAGCGTCTGGACGAACTCCGTCTGGGACTTGACCTCGGGGTCTTCCTCGGGGAGTTCGTCGTCACACATCCGGGTGTTCTCCAGGACGAGCACGTCGCCACTGTCCAGGTCGGCGATGTCGTGGATCGCCTGCGGACCGTAGGTCTCGTCGACGAAGGCGACCTCCTGGTCGATGTGGTCCGCGAGGATGTCGGCGTGCTGTTCGAGCGAGACGAAATCGTCACGGCCGGGTCGGCCCTGGTGAGCCATGACCGCGATCTCGAACTCCCGGTCGACCAGTTCGCGGATCGTCTCGGCGTGGCGGTCGAACCGGCGGTTGTCCTGTACCTCGCCGTCCTCGACCGGCGAGTTGAGGTCGAGGCGAACGAGGACGCGCTGGCCGTCCTCGAGGTCATCGAGCGTCTGGAACGTCATGTCCGAGGGGACGCCGGCCGTGTGTTTAGTCGTTTCCGAGTCGGGCCGGCGCTTGGCGAACCAGAGCCGAACGGGGAGAGCCGACCTGCAACCGGGCAAGCGGGCGACGGAATCGGTCTCGACCGCCGGTGAACTCCCGACGCCAACGCAGCCGTCCCCTCGTGGCAGGTTCTTCGGAGCACGTCAGGACCGACGAAAACGGGTAGAATACGGTACTCAGACGAACCGTCGGAGCAGCGACGGCCGGTTACGCCTCGGTGATGTACTGCGCCATGTCGAGCATCCGGCACGAGAAGCCGTACTCGTTGTCGTACCAGGTCAGGATCTTCGTCTGTCCGTTGACGACGTTCGTCGACTCCAGGTCGACCTGCGTCGAGTAGGGGTCGCCGAGGATATCAGAGGAGACGACATCCTCGTCGGTGACACCCAGGACACCCTCCAGTTCGCCGGTAGCGGCCGCCTCGAATGCGGCGTTGACATCAGCCTCGGTCACGTCGTCGTCGAGGTCGACGACGAACTCCGTGATCGAACCGTTGGGGACCGGGACGCGGATGGCCATCCCGTCGAGTTTGCCTTCGAGTTCGGGCAGGACCTCGGTAGTCGCCTGTGCGGCGCCCGTCGAGGTCGGGATGATGTTCTCGGCGGCCGCGCGGCGGCGCCGGGGCTTACCGTTGGGACCGTCCATCAGGTTCTGGGAGCCGGTGTAGGCGTGGACGGTCGTTAGCTGGCCGACGTTGATGCCGAACTCCTCGTCGAGCACCTTCGCGACGGGGGTGATGGAGTTGGTCGTACAGGAGGCGTTCGAGACGACATCCTCGCCGTCGTACTCGTCCTCGTTGACGCCGTAGACGATCTGTTTGACGGGGTCGTCACCTTTCGGCGGCGCCGAGATCAGGACCTTGTCGGCACCCGCTTCGAGATGCTGACTGGCGTCTTCCTTGGTGCGGAAGATGCCGGTCGCCTCGAAGGCGACATCGACGTCGAGGTCGTCCCAGGGGAGCTGGGTCGGGTCGGTCTCGTGGAAGACGCCCGCCTCGAAATCGGTACCCTCGACGGAGAGAACGCCGTCTTCGACGCCTGCACCGTCGAGTGTTCCCATGACGGTGTCGTACTGTGCGAAGTAATCGATCTCGTCGTCGTCCATCACGTCGTTGATCCCGACGATCTCGACATCGTCGTTCTCCAGCGAAGCACGGAATACGTTCCGGCCGATCCGGCCGAAGCCGTTGAGGCCGACACGAACTGGGTCGCTCATACCGCTTAGAATACCTTCGGTTCAGAGTAAAGAGTTTTCGGAGTTGTCGCGGATTATTGTTTGTTTGTGCGCGTTCCGTACCGAACAGGACCGCATAGACGTGACTGTTTCACACGGGAGAGACGGATGTGAGTGAATGTGTTCGATCCACCGTCAAGAACGGACCCCGACAGAAGGCTTTTGAGACGGACGACCCAATCACCGAGTAGTAATGAGACGTGACGACGACGATCCGTTCGACGAGTTCTTCCGGGAGATAGAGCGGATGATGGACGAGATGATGGGCGCCGAGGGGGAGGTCCACATCGATCGGGACACGAGTGCGGACGGCGGGAACATCCACGTCGATGTCCACGAAACCGACGACGAGGTCCGGGTCGTCGCCGACGTCCCCGGTGTCGAGAAAGAGGCGATCGATCTGAAGTGTGACGGCACGGTGTTGACCATCGACGCCGGCAGTCACGACCGGGAGTACCACGAACGGCTCACCCTGCCGAGCCGCGTCGACGAGCACTCCGCTTCGGCGACGTACAACAACGGTATCCTCGAAGTCACCTTCGACCGCGAAGAGGACTCGGCCGACATCGAGCTATAGAGACCCACTTTGTACTGCAGAGGGTCGCCGATGGTGACCCCCCTTCCAAAAATAGGGAAAACGGCCGGACGCTAACTCCGTTCGCGGCCGGTGAAGCCCCGTTTCGCTCGGCGGATGCTTGCCGCAGGAACTGCGTTCCGTCGGTCGGGCTGTACGGCACTTACCGCTCCGCAGTTTCTCGTATCAGTCCCGCCAGATCGTCCCAGAACCCGGCTTCGTACTTCGTCGCGCTGTCGATCGTCGGCCGGGCGTTGGTCTCGTTGACCACCGCGCGGTCGTCGGTCACGAGCAGATCCACGCCGAGATAGTCGATCCCTAGCACCGCGGCCGCTCGTTCGGCCAGCCGTCGGTGTTCCGCGGGGAGGTCGACGCCGGTCGCCTCGGCGCCGCGGTGGACGTTGTGCTTCCAGCGGCCGCTGTCGCGTGCGTCCGCCGGCAGGCGACGCTCGACCGCACCGACGTACTCACCGCCCAGAACCATCGCCCGGTAGTCGCGGGCGTCGGGGAGGTACTCCTGGACCAGGAACGACCGGTCCCCCGTCGCACGGTAGTCGTGGACCAGATCGAGGTAGTCCGCGATACCCAGGAAGGAATCGAGGTCGTGGGCGACCGCGACGCCGACGCCGCGGGTCGTGGAGTTCGGTTTGACGACGACGGGCGGGCCGATCCGCTCGAAGGCGGCAACGAGGTCGGCCTCGTCGGCCGGGTTCGAGAGCATGACTGTCTCGGGGACTTGGACGTCCGCGCGGCCGAGACGGGTCAGCACGTCGCCCTTGTTCCGCGATCGGAGGATCGCCTCGCGATCGTTGACCCACGGGACGTCGAGCATGGCGTCGGCGACGGCTCCCTCCATGATGCGCGACGGGTAAACGAGGCCCACGTCGTATGCTTCGAACGGCGACCCGCCGAGGGGAATCGCCCGTTCGGCGGTCTCGACGTGGCCGATCTCGATGCCACGCTGGGCGAGTGGCTCGCGCATCCGCTCGAAGGTCTCGGCGCGGGTGGCGACGGCGAGTCGGAGCATCTGGTAGAGCAAGGAGCGGTCGCTACAAAGACCTGTCTCAGTTGCGCGTGCCCGGGGCAGGCGAGCCGTCGCAGTCGGGGTTCACCGCGAGCGCCGTGGTTAAGGGATAGAAGTCGAAGAAACCGCGATCGATTAGCGAACGGTGCGGAGCGGTAGCAGGGATACGTATCCGGCGCGCGCAGCGCGCCGGTTCGACCGCGGCGAGCGGACTACCGCGCGCCTCCGGCGCGCGACAGGAGCGAGCCGCGATTTTTCCCCATGTTTTTGCCCGAACGAGCGCCGCGAAGCGGCGCGAGTGAGGTGCAAAAAGTGGGTTTACATCATGCCGCCCATACCGCCGCCCATGCCGCCCATACCGCCGGGGGCGCCACCGGGCGCGCCGCCCTCGTCCCCGTCACCGGAGGTCGAGAGGTCGCCCGCAGCGATGATGTCGTCGATCTTGAGCACCAGGTTCGCGGCCTCGACAGCCGAGGAGAGTGCCTGTCGCTTGGCGTGAGCCGGTTCGACGACGCCGGTCTCCAGGGTATCTTCGACGTCACCGGTGAAGACGTTCAGGCCGGCGCTGACCTCGCCGTCCTCGTGGGCGGCCCGCAGGTCGACCAGCGTGTCGATGGAGTCCAGCCCGGCGTTCTCGGCGAGCGTCCGGGGGATGATCTCCAGCGCGTCGGCGAAGGCCTCGACGGCTAGCTGTTCGCGGCCCTCGACGGAGTCGGCGTAGTCCCGCAGACGGGCAGCGACCTCGATTTCCGGTGCGCCGCCGCCGCCCAGGACCGTGCCGTTGGCGACGGTGCTGGCGACGACGTCGAGTGCGTCCGTGACGCCGCGTTCGAGTTCGTCGACGACGTGGTCGGTCGAACCGCGCAGGAGCAGCGTGACGCCGTGGGCGTCCGCTCCGGTCCCCTCGACGTAGAACAGGCCCTCGGCAGCGTCGCGCTCGACGGAGCCGTGCCCGATGTCGTCTTCGGTGGCGGAGTCCAGGTCGGAGACGACGCGAGCGCCCAGAACCTCCTTCAGGAACTCGATGTCGGATTTCTTGGCTCGTTCGACCGCGAGGATACCCTGCTGTGCGAGGTAGTGCTGGGCCATGTCGTCGATGCCCTTCTGGCAGAAGACGACGTTGGCGCCGGTCGCGGCGATCTGATCGACCATCTGCTTGAGCTGTTCCTCTTCCTTGTCGAGGAACGTCTGGAGCTGGCTCGGGTCGTCGACCGAGAGCTGGGCGTCGACATCGGTCTCGTCCAGTTCGATCGCCGTATCGATCAACAGGACCTTCGCGTCGTCGACGTTCTCCGCCATCTCCTCGTGGACGGCGTCCTTGTCGATGACGGCGCCTTCCAGCAGTTCGGAGTTGCCGGCGGAGCTACCGGTCTGGGTCTCGATGTTGAGATACTCCAGGTCCGCGACGACCGAGCCGTCCTCGGCCTCGACGGTGACGGCGTTGACGGCGTCGACGATGAGCTGGGCGAGCAGTTCCTTGTTGAGCTCGGCGCCCTTGCCGGTCATCGAGGTCTCGGCGACCTTCCGGAGCAGCTCCTCGTCGTCGGGGTCGACATCGGTCGCGATGTCTGCGACGATCTCCTTGGACTCGCTTGCGGCCATGTCGAACCCTTTGATGATCGCCGTCGGGTGGATGTCCTGCTCCAGGAGATCCTGCGCGTTCTTCAACAGCTCGCCCGCGATGGCGACGGCGGAGGTGGTGCCGTCACCGGCCTCGTCCTCCTGGGTCTCGGCGACCTCGACGATCATCGAGGCCGTCGGGTTGTCGATGTCCATCTCCTGGAGGATCGTCACCCCGTCGTTCGTTACGGTGACATCGCCCATCGAGGAGACGAGCATCTTGTCCATCCCTTTCGGCCCGAGTGTCGACCGGACCGACTCGGCGACCGCGCGAGCCGCGGAGATGTTGTGTTCCTGTGCAGATTTGTCCTTCATCCGCTGGGAATCCTCTCCCAGGATGATCATCGGCTGTCCCTGCATCTGACGTTGACTCATAATCAGGCGAAGATTGTATGTGGTTCTATATAAAAGTATGGGTTAGTTCCGCTCGGTCGCCACGAGGGTATCCCGGTTCGAATCGGTGAAACCGCAACACTACGGGGCTATCTACCGGATATTGTGACACTCGGTCACACGGGCCAGTATCGGTCGAGAAGCGGTTTTATATACTACGCGATGGGTTCCTTCCAGTGGACGTTTACCGATCCGACGACGAACGCGTCCGTCCCGTCGGCGTTGCGGCGGAACTGGAGCGTGTTCTCCCCCTCGTCGAGACGGTCGGGAGCGACGGTGTCCATCCAGTACTGCCAGCCGTCGCCGATCGCGATGTCGAACCCGGAGAGGGCTTCCCCGTTGACGAGCAGTTCGTGGTCGTAGTCGCCCACGTCGTAGACCTGCATCTCGACGTAGGGGTCGGCGGGGTCGGCGACCGGAACCTCGAAGTCGAGCCGATCGGTCCGGTCGCCGACGAACTCCGCCCAGGGAACATCGAGGGAATCCGCCGACGGACCGAGGTGTTGCTGGAACGTACAGCGCGCGTAGTTGGCACGGTGAGCCATACTGGTGACGTGGGCCGCCACCCTCAAAAAGGCGCACCGGTGCGCCGTCGACCGACCGACGCCGGTGGGGCTCGGAACGGATTTATTGTCACTGGCCGCCTACGCCCGTGCGTGAATCGCACGGCAGCCCTGGACGCGGTTGTCTTCGGGGTCGACATCCAGAGCGGCGACGTGCGCGGGGACGCTCCCTCCTACGCGCTTGTAGTCTTCGACGGGGAGTCCATCGAGCGCGACGTGGTCTCACGGCGGAAACTCCGTCGACGGATCGAGGCCGAGGAGCCGGCGATGGTCGCCACGGACAACATGTACGAACTGGCCGCCGACAAGGACCAACTCGTCCACTTCCTCGGGCAACTCCCGGACGAAACACGGTTAGTCCAGGTGACCGGCGACGAGCGGCCGGAACCGCTCTCCCGGGTCGCCAAGCGACACGGCGTCCCGTACGGCAAGAAGCCGATGCAGGAGGCCGAGGCCGCCGCGCGCCTGGCGGCGGCAAACGTCGGCCAGGAGGTGTCGGCCTTTACCGACACGACCGAGGTCAAAGTCGCCCGCGGGCGCTCGACCGGAAAGGGCGGCTGGTCCGAGGACCGGTACACCCGCCGCATCCACGGCTCTGTCAAGACCCACGCTCGGGAAGTCGAGTCCGCCCTGGAGGAGGCCGGCCTGGAATACGACCGCGAGGTCACCGAGAAGTACGGCGGCTTCTCGAACGCCGTCTTCCGCGTCCAGGCGCGTCCACAGGACATTCCGGTCTCCCGGAACCGCTCGGGCGACACCCGCGTCGAGATCGAGCGGGTCCGCCGGGACGGCATCGAGTTCCACCCGCTGGCCAAACGCCGGGACCACGTCGTCGTCGGCGTCGACCCGGGGACGACGACGGCCGTCGCCATCGTCGGCCTCGACGGCGAGGTACTGGACGTCTACTCCTCGCGGACCGACGACGCGGCCGCGACGACGGAGTGGATCATCGAACGGGGCCGCCCGGTCGTCGTCGCCGCCGACGTGACGCCGATGCCAAACACCGTCGAGAAACTCCGTCGATCGTTCAACGCCGCCGGCTGGACGCCCGACCGGGACCTCCCGGTCGACGAGAAGAAACACCGGACCCGCGAGGAGGGGTACGACAACGACCACGAACGGGACGCGATGGCGGCCGCGCTCTACGCCTACGAGGACCACGAGGACCAGTTCGACCGCATCGCCAGCAAGGTCCCGCCACAGGAGGAAGTCGGCCCGGTCGTCGCCCGCGTCGTCGCCGGCGAGGAGTCCGTCGAAGCGGTCCTTTCGGACATCACCGGCGAGGACGACGACGAAGAGGAGACGACCGACCACGAACCGCGGGAACTGACCGAGGAGGAGGAGGAAATCCGGCGGCTCGAATCGCGGATCGACCGACTCGAATCCCACGTCGAGGACCTCAAATCGACCATCCAGCGCAAGGACGACCAACTCGAAGAGAAGGACAAACAGCTAGAGAAGGCCCGAAGCGAGGGCCGGCGCGAGGTCCGCAAAGACCGGGAGGTCACCCGGCTCCAGCGGCGCAACGACGCGCTGGAACGGGACCTGGAGGCCGAACGCGAGAAACGCGAAGAACTGTCGGATAAGTTAGAGCGGTTGAAATCCCTCTGGAAGCTCGACCACTCGAACTTCGCGGACGTCTCCGAGAAACAGGAGGGGCTGGTCCCGGTCAAGGTCGTCGAGCAGTTCACCCGGAGCGACATCGAGACCGCCGACGAGCGGTTCGGCCTGGCCGAGGACGACATCGTCATGTTCCGGGACGCCTCCGGGGCCGGCCGGTCGACGGCCGAACTGCTCGCGGAAATCGACCCCCGTATCGTCCTCCGGTCGGGGAACCTCTCGGACGCCGCCGACGAGGTGCTGTTCGACCACCGTGTCCCGGTCGCACCCGCGGAGCTAGTCACCGTCCAGGAGGTCGACGAACTGGCCGTGGCCCGCGAACGCGAGGTGGAGGCGGCGGTCGCCGACTGGGAGGACCGCGCCGAGGACCGCAAACGCGAGCGCAACGCCGAGATGGTCGACCAGATCATCAGCGAACACCGCGCTGACCGCCCGGTCGAGGACTGACGACGAGTGTCACGATCTGTCGGCGTGTCTGTGCGAGGTCGCTCGGAGTCCCCCCTCCGCGTTCGATTGCCGGGACGGTTCAGGGGAGTCCGCCCGCCCCGCCCATGCCGAACGCGGCCATGAGCGTGGAGACGAGTCCGTAGACGACGAGCGCGAGACCGGCGACGACGAACGCGATCCCGGCCGCGATCAGCGGTGCCTGTGACGCGACGAGTCCGATCCCACCGACTGCGACGACGATACCGACGATACCGACCGCGCCGAGTTTGTCGAGCATACCCCGATTCCTCCGGTCGGCGAAAAAAGCCCGTCGGTCAGTACTCGAAGCCGGTGTCGATCCCCTGCGCGGCGGCGACCATCTCGGCGATAGCGTCCTGCCGGCGCAACAGCGTCATGGTGTTCCCCTCGACATCGAAGGTCCCGCTCATCACCGACTCCGAGACGTCCAACTCGCCCTGCAGCAGGGCCTTCCAGGCGGCGTATGGCCCCCGAAGGGCGAAGTCGTAGTCGCCGTCTGCGCTGATGGCGGCACCGGTACAGGTGCCGTCGTCGACATCAACGACGATCGTGACCGAATCACCCTCGTACGTGTCGTCGGCCTGGATCTCGAACTCGAAGGTCGCGACGAACTCCTCGGCGGCCGTCCGGAACTCGGTCCGGTCGTTGAGCCGGTCGCGCCACTGCGTGGCCCACTCGTCGGCGTCTCCGGGTAGTGTCACACTCATTGTCGGCAGTCCCGATCAGATGTTCTCGAAGTTCGCTGCCGGGATCAGTGCCTCGACCTGGTTGTCCGTGAGCATCCCGACGATCGCGTTCGACGGGCCGCTGACGAGGAAGGCGCCGCTGTCGGCTTTCGCGTCCTCCAGCGTCATCGGCGTCTCCGAGAGGTAACTCCGGAAGGACTCGGCGCCCTCGGTGAGCAGTTCCGCCCGTCGGCGCTGGAACTCCGTCTGGGCTTGCGTCTGGTTGATCGAGCCGTTCTGGACGCGTTCGGTAATCTCGGTTCGTATCGATTGGAGTTTGGCGGGGTCGGGCCGGATAGCGGCCGTCACCGTCGCCGTGTCGCTCCCCGCGGTCGTCTGAACGGAGGTCTCGGTCGGTGTCCCGTCGAGGTCCGTCTCGGTGGGGTCGATCGACTCCTCGTCGCCGTCGGAGGAGACACAGCCGGCCAGGGAGGCGGCCGTCCCGGAGGCCGCGAACTTCAGAAAGTGTCTGCGGTCGTGCTCGTCGCTCATACTGTCAAAACAGTTCGGAGTCCGCCGAATAAGGATTGTGGTTGGTGGCCCCAACCTAGTCGACAGAAGTTAAACCTCCCGGGAACGAACGTCCGCGCATGAGCGACAACGACAGCCGGAAGGACCTCAGGATGCCCGAGGAGGACGAGGTGTTCGCGATCGTCACAGACATGCTCGGTGCGAACCGGGTGACGGTCCGCTGTATGGACGGGGTCGAACGAACCGCCCGGATCCCGGGCAAGATGCAGAAACGCATCTGGATTCGGGAAGACGACGTGGTGCTCGTCGAGCCCTGGGACTGGCAAGACGAGAAGGCCGACATCACCTGGCGCTACGAGAAACAGGACGCGGACCAGCTCCGCGAGGAGGGACACATCCAGGAGTAGCCACCGCATGACCCGACAAGTGAGGGCCGAGACGTGACAGAGGCGGAGTTCGGGCTCCTCGACACCGACGAGGTCGAGACACCGGGTGACGAGTGGGAGGAAGTCGACGTTTCCGACACCGAAGCCGATCGTATCGCCCGCAAGCGGGACCGCGAGTTCAGCCAGTTTCGCGAGCGCATCAAGGACGCGGACCAGTTCAAAGTCGAGGCCAGCGTCTTCGACGACGCCACCTACGGCGCGCTGTACAAACTCGTTCAGGACGGCCACATCGACGCCTTCGGTGGCCCGATCTCGACAGGCAAAGAGGCCAACGTCTACACCGCACTGTCGGGCGAGAAAGAGGTCGCGGTCAAGGTCTACCGTATCAACGCCTCCGATTTCAAGGACATGCGGGGGTATCTCGACGGCGACCCGCGCTTCGAGGGGATCGGGTCGGACAAGAAGAAGGTCGTCACCGCCTGGGTTCGCAAGGAGTCGTCGAATCTGAAACGGGCCAGACGGGCCGGCGTCCGGACGCCCGAGCCCATCGCCGTCGAGCGCAACGTCCTCGTCATGGAGTATCTGGGCACCGAGGAGGGGCGAGCCCGCAGGCTCAGCGAGGTCCACATCGAGAACCCCCAGATGGCCTTCGATGTCGTCAAAGAGTACATGCGGCGGCTCTACGACGCCGGCCTGGTACACGGCGACCTCTCGGAGTACAACATCGTCTTCCACGAGGGGCAACTGTACATCATCGACCTCGGGCAGGCGGTCACCGTCTACCATCCCAACGCCGAGGAGTTCCTCGAACGGGACTGCCGGAACGTGGCGAACTTCTTCGCCCGCCAGGGTGTCGAAACTTCCCCCGACGACCTGCTCGCGTACGTCCGGGAGTACGCGACGCCGCGGGACAACGACGACACCGACCGGGGAGCCGACGACGACGCGGTCGCGGCCGAGCGAGAGGACGGCGAGACGGACGATGTCGACGATCCGGCGGCGTAGCCCAAACCACCCTTTCAGTCAGGCAAAGCGCTAAGAGGGACACCTGTCGACTGGACGTATGGGCACCTGGCAGGAACGACTTCCCCAGCGGCTCCGGGCCGCCGTCCGCGACCGCGTCGCCGTCGACACGCGGTCGCTGGGGGTCGTTCGCATCTCGCTCGGGCTGTTGCTGCTGTCGGATCTCCTGTTACGCGCCCGGGATCTCCGCGCCCACTACAGCGACAGCGGCGTCTTCCCGCGACCGGCGGCGATCGAGCTGTACGACCCGCTTTCGGTGCATCTGGTGGTCGGCGACGTGCCGGAGTTGGCCGCACTGTTCGCGCTTCAGGGAATCGTGGCACTCGCCTTCCTCGTTGGCTATCGGACCCGGCTGGCGACGCTGTTGACCTGGCTGCTGTGGCTCTCGCTGCACGCACGGTTCCCGATGGCACTCAACGGCGGGGACACGCTGTTGCGGCTGACGCTGTTCTGGTCGCTGTTCGTCCCGCTCGGCGCGCGGTTCTCGGTGGACGCGCTCCACCGCGAGGCTCCGCCGACACGGGTCGCCTCGCTCGGTACCGCCGCGTTGCTGGGCCAGGTCGTGTTCATGTACGGCACCAACGCCACGCTCAAACACATGGGGACGGTCTGGGCGGCCGGCGACGGGCTGACCTACACGCTCCGACTGGGCCATTTCACGACCGTCTTCGGGGAGTTCCTCGGGACCATCCCGCTCGTGACAACTGTCCTGGGGTATACCGTCTTCGTCCTCTGGACGCTCTCGCCCGGCCTCCTGCTCCTGACGGGGTGGAAACGCACACTCCTCGCCTCGCTGTTCGTCTCGATGCACGTCGGGATGGCCCTCTCGATGCATCTCGGCCTGTTTCCGGCGGTCGTCGTCACGGTGTTGCTCCTCTTTCTCCCGACGCCGGTTTGGGACCGCCTGCTCCCGCCCGAGCGGATCGAACGACTCCGCCGCCCCGCGTTGGAGGCGTTTCTTAACGGGCTCTATCCGACGCTGTCGACCCCCGACAGGCTCGCCCGGTTGCGTGCTCAACTCCGTGTCGTCGCCGTCGTCGTCATCCTCGTCTCGCTGCTGTTCGTCGGGGGGTTCAACGCACAGTTGCTGACCAACCGGGCCGATATCGGCCCGCAGGACACGACCCCCGAGCCGCTGGAGACCTACGGCGAGACGCTGTATCTGACCCAGTACTGGAACATGTTCGCACCGGACCCGCTCCGGGAGACGGGGTGGTACCGCCTCCCCGGAACCCTGGCGAACGGGACGACGGTCGGCGTTGCCCACGGCGGCCCCGTCACCGATGACCGGCCGGCCGGACTGGACGACCTCGCTCACCAGTACCCCAACCAGCGCTGGCGCAAGTACCTGAGCAACCTCCGGCAACCGGGATACGCCGCCGAGCGGGACCTATTCCTCCAGTACCACTGCGAGCAGTGGAACCGCGAGCACGACGCCGACCTCGAAACGATCGAGTTCGAGTACGTCACGCTCTGGGTGACCGACGACGGGACCGTCCGACAGGGGACCGACTCCCTCGGGCGCCACAGCTGCGACCCCTGAGAACCGGTCGCAGGACGGCTTGCACGCCGAAGTTTTAAACGGTCTGGCCCTCTTACGAACGGATATACTTATGCAACACGTGAAGATTCCGCAGGACCGGATCGGTGTTCTCATCGGCGACGGTGGTGAGACGATGCGCGAGATCGAGGACCGCGCGGAGGTCCGTCTCGACATCGACTCCGAGGACGGATCGGTCAAGATCGAGACCGTCGGCGACCCCGTGACGGCGCTGAAGGGGCCGGACATCGTCAAGGCGATCGGCCGCGGGTTCTCCCCGGACGACGCGCTGGCGCTGCTCGAAGACGACATGATGATGTTCGAACTCATCGACATCGAGGCCGCCTCCCGCAACAAGAACGACTTCCGCCGGCAGAAGGGCCGGCTCATCGGCGAGGGTGGACGGACCCGCGAACTCATGCAGGAGCTGACGGGTGCCGCGGTCGTCATCTACGGCTCGACGCTGGGGATCATCGGCGGCCCCGAACAGGTCGACGCCGTCCGCGAAGCGGTGGAGATGCTGCTGGACGGCGCTCCCCACGGGTCGGTGTACTCGTTCCTCGAACGGAAACACAACGAGATGAAACACAAGGGCCTGGAGTATCATCAGTTCACGGGCTGAGCGCCAACCGCTCGACACGGCTCACAGGCGCAACATATATTGATTCAGCCCCGAAAGATATTCAAAGAATACTGTGGGAAACGATAGCACTGGTTCGGGCGGCGGGACAGACACCGACAGCGATTCCGGCCAGACCGTCTCGGATGTCGTCGACAAACTCGAACAGATCCGGACGGATGCCGACGCCGACTCGGTTACCGACGGTGTCCTGTTGGACCAACTCGAAGCGGTCGAGCAGCGGCTGTTGTCGTTCGGCGAGGCGCTGGGTGGCCCTGCCGAGGACGTGACCGACCTCCCGTTTACCGAGGAGGCCGGCCTGGATCACATGCCCGAACCGCTGTACGTCCGCCACGACACGGAGATGCTGAACCAGGTCACCTCCTGGTTGCTTCAGGACCAGCATATCGGGCTCGTCAGCCCCTACGGCTCCGGGAAGTCCGCGTTCCGCGAGATCGTCCTCCGGGACCTTGGCAAACACGACCGCTTCGTCGTTACACACCTGGACAACCCCGGCGAGACCACCGCCCGCAAGCTCTACGAGACGATCCTCGTCGCCGGCTACTCGGCGGGCTACTCCGTCGATTTCGGACGGTACTCGCAGGTCCGCAACGGGATCCCGTGGGCGACCGCCGACGCCAAGCAGGCCGTCCGCGAGATGGTCCGGCGGGTCCGCGAGGACGACCGGACGCTGTTGCTCGTCGTCGACGAGATCGAGGTGCTCGACGCCGAGTTGCTGTCGCCGCTGCAGGTCGCGGGCGACGCCGGCGTCCGTCTGTTCCTCTCGGGCACGCCCGAAGGCAAGCGCCGCGTCGCCGAGATCCGCGGGACGCTGGACTCCCGACTGCGCTACTACGAGGGGATCGATCCGTTCTCGCCCAACGACGTCGCCGAGTACATCGCCCGTTCGCTGGCCTATTTCCGGGGCGAGGAGTACGACGGACAGCCCCCGGACCTGTTCACCAAGGCTGCAATCGAGGACATCCACGAGCGGACCGAGGGCAACCCCCGGGAGGTCCGGATCGAATGTCGTGAACTGTTCACCCGGGCGGCGTTCGTCTGGTACCGCACCGGCCAGGATATCGACCGTATCCAGATCACCCCCGAACTCCGCCACCGCCGATTCGGCATGAGCACATAACCACGGGACTGCGGCGGAAAACGACGCTACGACGGTCTTGACGCCGTGAGCACTGGTGATTCGATGTCGTGATCCGATGCTTTACCGGGTGACGACAGGTGCCTACTTAAACTTACCACGGTACGTCCTCTCATACCACTTTGGAGCCGTCTATGACCGCCTCCCGGACTACCTCCAGTAGATTTATATAGAAGGACAATCAATCATCGTCTTGACTATGGCTCAACAGCAGATGGGCAACCAGCCCCTTATCGTACTCTCCGAGGAGTCCCAGCGGACATCCGGGAAAGACGCGCAGTCCATGAACATCACGGCCGGCAAGGCCGTCGCCGAGTCCGTTCGGACCACACTCGGTCCGAAGGGCATGGACAAGATGCTCGTCGACAACTCCGGCTCCGTCGTCGTCACGAACGACGGCGTCACCATCCTCGACGAGATGGACATCGAGCACCCCGCCGCGAACATGATCGTCGAGGTCGCCCAGACCCAGGAGGACGAGGTCGGGGACGGCACGACGACGGCCGTCGTCATCGCCGGTGAACTCCTCTCGAAGGCCGAGGAACTGCTGGACCAGGACATCCACGCCACCATCCTGGCCCAGGGGTACCGACAGGCCGCCGAGAAGGCAAAGGAGATCCTCGAAGAGAACGCCATCGAGGTCGACGCCGACGACACCGAGAGCTTAGAGAAGGTCGCCGGCACGGCCATGACCGGCAAGGGCGCCGAGTCCTCGAAGGACGTGCTGGCCGAACTCGTCGTCCGTGCTGTCCAGGCCGTTGCTGACGAGGACGGCACCGTCGACACCGACAACATCCAGATCGAGACCGTCGTCGGCGGCGCGACCGACGAGTCCGAACTCGTCGAGGGCGTCATCGTCGACAAGGAGCGTGTCCACGACAACATGCCCTTCGCCGTCGAGGACGCCGACATCGCGCTGCTGGACACGGCTATCGAGGTTCCCGAAACGGAACTCGACACCGAGGTCAACGTCACCGATCCCGACCAGCTCCAGCAGTTCCTCGACCAAGAGGAGAAGCAGCTCAAGGAAATGGTCGACAAGCTCGCCGAGGTCGGCGCCGACGTCGTCTTCTGCCAGAAGGGCATCGACGACATGGCCCAGCACTACCTCGCCCAGGAGGGCATCCTGGCGGTCCGCCGTGCCAAGAAATCCGACATCGACGCGCTCTCGCGCTCGACAGGCGGTCGCATCGTCTCGAACATCGACGACATCACCGAGGACGACCTCGGCTTCGCCGGCTCTGTCGCCCAGAAGGACATCGCCGGTGACGAGCGGATCTTCGTCGAGGACGTCGAGGACGCAAAGGCCGTCACGATGATCCTCCGTGGTGGCACCGAACACGTCGTCGACGAGGTCGAGCGCGCCATCGAGGACTCGCTCGGCGTCGTCGCCGCCACGCTGGAGGACGGCAAGGTCCTGCCCGGCGGCGGTGCCCCCGAGACCCAGCTCGCCCTCGGTCTGCGTGACCACGCTGACTCGGTCGGCGGCCGCGAACAGCTCGCCGTCGAGGCCTTCGCCGACGCCATCGACGTCATCCCGCGCACCCTCGCAGAGAACGCGGGTCACGACCCGATCGACTCGCTGGTCGACCTCCGCAGCCAGCACGACGGCGGTGCCGTCACCGCCGGTCTCGACGCCTACTCCGGAGATATCGTCGACATGGAGGAAGACGGTGTCGTCGAGCCGCTGCGCGTGAAGACCCAGGCCATCGAATCCGCAACCGAAGCCGCAGTGATGATCCTGCGCATCGACGACGTCATCGCCGCTGGCGACCTCAAGGGTGGCCAGGGCGACGACGACGACGAGGAAGGCGGCCCAGGCGGCCCCGGCGGCGCACCCGGCGGCATGGGCGGCATGGGCGGCGGCATGGGCGGCGGCATGGGCGGCATGATGTAAGCGAGGGTCGACCAGCGAGGGCCCGACGGTCCCTCGCGACCTCCCGCCGCGCGCCTGGCGCGCGGTGGCCGCTTGTCGCGGCGCGCTGCGCGCCGGATGCTTCCCAGCCCGCACTGCTCGCTAACTGATTTCGCTCCGTTTTCGCGTTCGTAGTACGTGCCCCGTTCGAGTGGATGAGGACTGTAGGCCCGACTCTCCCGACGAGCGGTGAGCCGAGTCGAAAGGGTTCTCACCGTCGCCGCGTGAGTCCCGACCAGTGTCGCTGCTCGGTATCTTCGCGTCGGCTATCCTCCCGGTCGTCGGTGTGGCGGTGCTGGGGTTCCTCCTGGGTCGGTTCGAGAACGTCGACGCCGACCCGCTCAACACGATCACCGTCTACGTCCTCGCGCCGGCACTGGTCGTCCACAGCCTGACGACCTCGGAGTTGGCCGGCGGGACGATCCTCTCGGTCGTCGCCGCCGTCGGTCTCTTTACGGCCGCGATGCTCGCGGTCGCGGAGGGGATCGGTCGGCTCTGGGGCCACACCGAACCGCTCCTGGGCGCGTTCGTCCTCGTGAGCGTCTTCCCCAACACCGGCAACTACGGCATCCCCCTGGCCGACTTCGCTTTCGGCCCGACCGGACGGAGCGTCGCCGTCCTCGTGACGGCCCTCCAGGGCGTGTTGTTGTACACGGTGGGTATCTACGTCGCCGCCCGTGGCAGCGGGAGCAGTCCGCTGGCGGACATGCGCCGGGTGTTCGGCGTCCCGCTGGTGTACGCCGTCGTCCTCGCGCTGGCGGTGCGGTGGCTGGGCGTCGTTCCACCGACCGAGTCGACGCTCATGCAGACGCTGGCGTTGCTGGGCAACGCCTCGATCCCCGTGATGTTGCTCATCCTCGGGATCCAACTGTCCTCGGTCGACGTGGCGGGGACCCTCCGCCCGGTCGGGGTCGCGAGCGCGTTGAAACTGCTGTTGGCTCCCCTGGTCGCCACCGGGGCGGTGCTCGCGACCGACGGACTCGTCGGTTTCGGGAACGGGACCGCGGCTCGCGTGGTCGTGCTCCTGCTTGCGACCCCGACCGGCGTGACGACGCTCATCCTCGTCGGCGCGTTCAGCGTCGACGAGGCGGGCGTCGAACCCGGCGAGTTCGTGAGCGCGACGGTGTTCGTGACGACAGTCGCGAGCGTGCTTACGGTGACACTGCTGGTCGCCGCATTGCAGTCGGGATTACTCGTCTGAGGGGAGCGAGCGAACCAGCCGCCAGCAGTCCCGGCGAACCTCCGCAGCCGTCTCGTAGCGACTCAGCTTCCGTCCCGCAGTCGCCTTCCTGACGATGGCGTCGACGCCCCCGGGAAGCTGTGGTTCTCGTTCGCTCGGTGCCGGAACGCCCTCGTTCAGTATTGTCTTCCGGACAGCGTCGTACTGGCCGGTGACCGGCGGTCGGCCGGTCAGGAGCCGGTAGCAGACGGCCCCGAGCGCGTAGACGTCGGTCGCCGCGTCGACGGTGCCGTACGATCGGTCGAAATACTCCGGGGCGGCGTAGCGCGGGTCGAGGTAGTTCGCCGGCTGGACGTGCTCCCGGACCATCGTGAGTATCCCGACGTTGTCCAGTCGGGGGGCCGGCAGTCCCGAGAGTTCGCTCGACGGATAGACGACCGTCTTCGGGTCGAGTCCGCCGTGGACGACGCCGTTGTTGTGACAGTGGGCGAGCGCGCCCGCGAGGTGAGCGGTCTCCCGTAGCGCACGCTCGACGCCGACCCGGCCACGGTCGGCAAGTGTCCCGTCGAGGTACGGGGTCGCGACCCACGGACGGGGGTAATCCCCCCAGTCGTGGACGGTCGCGATCCCCTCGTGGACGGCCAGCCCGTCCCACTGGGCCAGCGCCTCGGCGACGCCGGCACCGAACGCCCGCCGGATCTCCTCGTCGTCCGGCGGGTCAAACAGCCGGAGTGCAACGCCGTGGTCCTCGCCGTCAATGGTCGCCCGGGTCCGCAACACCGAGCCGTACCGGACCGCCTGTTCCGGTTCGACGACGGCGATCTCCTCGAAGTTCCCCAGGAGACTGATCGCCTGGAACGCCTCGGACTGTTCGGCACGGGCGAGCCGTTCACGCCGTGTCACGGCGGCGGGGTCGCCCCGGTGTTCGCGGTCTGCGGCTCGCTCGGGATCGGCGGTCCGGCCGCTGGTGTCGGTCTCTCGCTCGACGACACCCGGTCGGACCGACTCCGCCTGTTGACTGTCGACGGCCTGTCTGACGGCACCGACGACGCTGCCGCCGTCGGCGGCGCGGTCGAACTCCCAGACCGTCGCGTCCGCGATCGCACTCGACAGACGTTTCCGGTCACGATGATCGGCGACGACCCGGCGGACGGCGTCGGTGTGGTCGGCCGCAAGCGTCGCGAGCGTCCTGACGAGGACCTGCGTGTCGTCCGCCTCGGGGAGTCGACCGACGAGTCGCTCGGTCAGCGCCGGGACGACCGACGGATCGGCGTCGGCCAGGAGACAGAGCGCACGCGCCGCCGCCCGGTCCGCGTCGCTCTCCAGGGCCGACAACAGCGGCGTCCCGAAGACGGACAGCAGGCTGTCGGCACTGTCCTCGGGGCCGGCGCCCGAACTCATATCCGTCTGGTTGGCACGCGCTCACAAGAATGTCAGTCAGACGGCCGTCACACGGCCGGTCGACGGCGACGGCCGAACGGCCACCGCGTCAGTCGTCGGCCGTCGTTGGACCGCCAGACGCGCGGGGATCGGCGTCCCGCCAGGTCCCACGGAGGAACCAGGCGACCGCGACACCGGCCCCAAGGACGTTCGAGACGCCGAAGGCCAGCCAGATCCCCTGTTCGCCCAGCGACTGTGCGAACAGGTCCGTCAGCGTCGGCCCGAGCCAAGCCGGGATCGCCACCGGTCGGGAGGCGACCCACGCGACGGGCAGACGGATGATCCCCAGCATCGTCACGGCCATCGCGGCCGCGGTGAGCGTCTTCCCGGCTCCGCGGAACCCGCCCGAGTACGCCCGGACGATACCGATGAATCCGAAGGTAGGGGCAACCCACTGGAGGAATTCGGCGCCGATACGGACCACCTCTGGGTCGTCACTGAAGACGCTGACGACCGTCGGTGCAGCGAAGATAGTGACCACGCCCAAAGCAGTGAGGATGACGAACGAGACTTTCGCGGCGAAGTGATTCGCCTTCGCCGCCCGGTCGGGCCGGTTCGCACCGAGGTTCTGGCCGGTCATCGTCTCGACGCCCCGGTCCATCGCGATCGCGGGCATGAACACCAGCGAGAACACGCGGATGCCGACGCCGAAGGCGGCCACGACGGTCACCGAGAACGTCCCGACGATGAACAGCATGGCGTTGACCGACAGCGCGCGGCCGGTCCCCTCGACGGAGGCCGGAACGCCCAGTCGGAGGAGTTTCCCCAGATACGAGGGGTCCGGCACCATGTCGCGGAGGTGGACCTGGATGCCGCGGGTCCCCCGGAGCATGATCGCGACGCCGACGGCGAAGGCCAGCCCGCGCGAGAAGATGGTCGCGACGGCCGCGCCGACGACGCCCAGTTCCGGGAACGGTCCCCACCCGAAGATGAGGAACGGGTCCAGGGCGATATTGAGGACGACGGTGCCGAACATCACGAGCATCGGCGTGATCGTGTCGCCGGCCCCCCGCATCAGCGAGATGAACACGAAGAAGCCGAACATCGTCGACAGGCCAAGCGAGACGACCTGGAGGTAGCCCGTCGCGCCCGGCAGGACCTGCTGGGACGCCCCAAGCAGCGCCAGGAAGTCCTCGACGAAGAAGTAGCCGATCGCGCCCAGGACGAACGAGGCGCCGACCGCGAAGGTCAGCGTCTGCGAGGCGGCGTATTCGGCTTTTTCCGGCTCGTCGGCCCCGGTGTGTTGGGCCACCAGGACGCTGCCGGCGACCGAGAGCCCCATCCCCAGCGAGATCAACAGGAAGATCATCGGGAAGGCAAACGAGATCGCCGCGAGCGCCGTCGTCGAGTACTGGCCCAGCCAGAACGTATCGGCGAGGTTGTACGCGACCTGGAGCAGGTTCGTGATGACGATGGGGAAAGAGAGATACAGCAGCGGCTTTCCGATGTCGCCGCTCGTGAGATCGAGTTGCTCCTGGCCCTTGAACAGCGTATCGAGGCGGTCGACGATCCGCTCGGCGACGCTCCGGGGACTCATGCCTCGACCTCCTGTGGGTCGGCAAGCAGGTGTGTCTCGACGTACTCGGTCAACATCTGCTTGGTACAGGCGACCGGCCGTCCGGTGGTGACCCGTTCGGTCGCCGCGCCCGTCAGGACCGTCACGATGAACTGCGCCGTATCGTCCGGTTCGAGCTCGGGATCGAAGCTTCCGTCCTCGATCCCGGCCTCGATGATGGCGGTGAGTTCGTCGATCAGGTAGTCGTCGAACCGCGTCAGTCGTTCACGGAAGCCCGGTTCGTACGGTGCCTGGGCGCGGATCTCCAGGATCGCCGTCCCGAACTCCTGGTCGTCACCGTCGGGCTTGTCCAGGACATCGTCGATCAGATCTAGCAACCGCTCGCGGGGCGTGCCGTCGTCCGGGACGCCGGTCCGCTCGACGAACCCGTCGTAGAGATACTCCAGGAACGCACACAGCAACTCGTGTTTGCTGTCGTAGTGGTAGTGGAGGGCCGCTTTGCTCCGCTCGGACTCGTCGGCGATGTCCTGCATCGTGAGGTCCGCGTACCCGTGGGCACACAGCGCGCGATAGGTCGCGCCCATGATGTCGTCTGCAGTGTCGCCGTTGCTCATCACCGATAACTAACTGACTGGTCAGTCAAGAGTCCGTCGGTCCCTCGACACGATGGTACGTATCGACACGGCACGGCCGCTGGTCGGGCAGTTGCCGGCAGAACGACGGCGCGGTCACTCCTCGTCGAGGTCGAGGTCGAACTGTTCGTTTTCGCTGGCGGCGTTGAGGACGACTGATGTGTTCGATTCCTTGATGTCGGGATCGGTCAATAACTCCTTGATCTGAGCGTTCATCCCGTCCGTATCGGTGAACTTCCCGATGGCGATGATGTCGTAGTCACCGGTGACCTCGTAGACCGAGATCATCTGTTTGTGCTGTTTGAGGTCCTCGGTGACATCGGGCAGGGACGATCCCTCGACCTTCAACTGGACGATCGCTGTGACGTCGTAGCCGAGCGCCCCGTAGTCGACCTTGGGTGTGTAGCCGTTGATGATCCCCTCGTCTTCGAGTGTCGAGAGGTGGTTCGATACCGTCGTTACAGAAACGTCGAGGTCCTCGCCGAGGCTTCGAAGACTGGCTCGTCCGTCCCCCAACAGGGCATTCACTAGCTTGCGGTCGAGATTTTCGTACGTCATACCATCCAATCACACCCCGTGGGCATTAGAATTTTACGAACGTCCAGATGGCTGGGCGGAGTTCGGAATCTTTGCGCAAATCAGCAGGGTTTTAGTAGTGCCAGTGTTCCTATCCGGTGTTCAAAGATGACAAGCGAACTCTCCGACGAGGCAGAGGCAGTGCTCGACGAGATCGAAGAGAAGGACGTCGATTTCCTTCGACTTCAGTTCACAGACATCCTCGGCACAGTCAAGAACGTCTCCGTCCCGGCCGACCAGGCCGAGAAGGCGTTCACCGAAGGTATCTACTTCGACGGGTCGTCCATCGACGGCTTCGTCCGCATCCAGGAATCGGACATGCGCCTGGTCCCGGACCCGTCGACGTTCGCCCTGCTCCCGTGGCGGAACCGCGACGACATCGAGGGTGGTAACAGCGCGCGTCTGATCTGTGACGTCCACGACACCTCGACGGACGCGCCGTTCGTCGGCGACCCGCGTGGCGTCCTGCAGGACGCACTCGACCGCGCCGAAGAGATGGGCTACACCGTCAACGCGGCCCCCGAACCGGAGTTCTTCCTCTTCGAGGAGGACGAGGACGGTCGCGCGACCACGAAGACCAACGACGCCGGTGGCTACTTCGACCTCGCGCCGAAGGACCTCGCCAGCGACGTTCGCCGTGACATCATCTACGGCCTCGAAGACATGGGCTTCGACATCGAAGCTTCCCACCACGAGGTCGCTCAGGGCCAACACGAGATCAACTTCGAGTACGACGACGCCCTGTCGACGGCCGACAACGTCGGTACCTTCCGCTCGGTCGTTCGCGCCATCGCGGCCGAACACGACCTGCACGCGACGTTCATGCCCAAGCCGATCCCGCGCATCAACGGCTCGGGGATGCACACGCACATCTCGCTGTTCGAGGACGGCGAGAACGCGTTCCACGACAGTGACGACGAGTTCGACCTCTCGGAGACGGCCCACAGCTTCATCGCCGGCATCCTCGAACACGCCCCGGCCCTGGCCGCCGTCACCAACCCGACGGTCAACAGCTACAAGCGGCTCGTCCCCGGCTACGAGGCACCCGTCTACGTCGCCTGGTCGGACCGCAACCGCTCGGCACTGATCCGCAAGCCGGCCGCACGTGTCCCGGCCGCCTCGCGTATCGAGGCCCGCTTCCCCGACCCGTCGTGTAACCCGTATCTCGCCTTCGCCGCGCTCATCCACGCCGGCCTGGACGGCGTCGAGAAGGACCTCGACTGTCCGGATCCGGTCCGCGAGAACATCTACGAGTTCGACGAGGAGAAGCGCGAGGAGTACGGCATCGAGACGCTGCCGACGAACCTCGGCGAAGCCGTCGACGCGCTCGAAGAGGACGAGGTCGTCCTCGACGCGCTCGGCCCGCACGTCTCCGAGAAGTTCGTCGAGGCCAAGCGCGAGGAGTTCAAGGACTACCTGGTCGACGTCTCCCAGTGGGAGATCGACCGGTACCTCGAAACCTTCTAAGCGCCCACACCGTTCATTTTTTCGCGAGTCGCTCGCCGGCCAGTGGCATCGCCAACAGGAGCGCCGTTCCGACGGCGGCCGCGAGCCCAGTCGTCAGCGGCCCCGGCCGGACCGCAAGCGTCACGCCGGCAGCGGTGAGGACGACACCGACGCCCAACGCCGCCGTCGCGGTAGCGCCCCGGCGTGTCGGTTCCGGGACCCGCTGCCCGACGAGTTGCCACGCGACCGCTCCGCCGACACCAATCCCCAGTCCGGCGGCGATGTCCTGGGTTAGTCCGCTGGCGACGGCACCGGCGGCCGCGACGACGGCGGCCAACCCGAACACGCGATCCGGCGTCCCGAGTCGCGTCACCGACAGCCAGAGCGTTGTGCCTGCGATAGCGAACCCGACCAGGATATCGACGAGAAAATGGACGCCGAGAACGAGCCGTGAGAGCCCGATCAGCAGCGCCACACCGCCGGCGACCGCTGCCCGCTGTCGGCGTGTCCCGATCCGGACTGCCCACGCCAGCCCCCCCCAGACCAACACCGCAGTGGTCGCGTGCCCGCTGGGGAAGCCATAGCCGTCGCCGGTCGCCATCGAGCTGTAGGCACCGCTGAACGCCGCCGGGACGAGGTCTGCGTGTGCCGCGGTGCCGGCACCCGCCGGACGCGGGAGGCCGAAGACGCCCTTCAGCGAGACGGCCACGGCGACCGCTGCGGCCAGTAATGCGACGACCATCGCCGCGCGTTCGCGGGTGATTCTGTCGCCGACGCGTGGCGTCTGTGCCCCGAACCAGTACAACAGCGCCGACAACGAGAACGCAAACCAGAAGTCGCCGAGTTGGGTCAGCAGGGCGAAGACGACCACGACGACCCCCGGCAGCGACGACAGGAGGTCGGTGACGCCGACGCTACGGATCACTGGCGCCAGTCACGGACCCGGTCGACCGCCCGGCGCGGGAGACCGGTCACCCGGAACGTGACGCCGACGACGAGCATCACGACGTAGAGCCCGAGCGTCGACAGCCAGATGACGAGCATCGAGGCGACCGCCCAGGGACCTTTCAGGTAGTAGAACGCGCCCAGGGTCATCACCGTCCCGTACAGCAAGACGACGTACGGTCCCCACCCGCGGGCGTGACCGCGACGCATCCGCCGGCGGACGTACTGTTTGAGGTCGTCCTCCACGTCCTCGCGGTGGAGGGTCCGGGACTCGACATCGTCCCGGAACTCCTCGAACTCCTCGCGCAGCGCTTCGAGTTCCTCGTCGGTCAGGTCCTCGACGTCCCGCCCGTCTCCGGTGGCGCCGGGCGGCGGCGTCTCGCCGGTGTGTTCGTCGGCGTCCTCACTCATCGCTTTGCCGGACCCTCGAAGCGCGTCCTGTTGTAGTTGCCGGTCCGAGTCGTCGGCCAGCGCCGCGTTCAGCGCCGCCCCGACCAGCAGGATCTGGCCGGCGAAGTAGAACCAGGTCACCAACAACAGGACGCCCCCGACGACACCGTAGAGCTGATACGCGTCCGCCTGAGCGGCGTAAACGTTGAACGCCGTTCCCAGCAGCGTCCAACCGACGGCCGCAAGCGCCGCCCCGGGAACCGCCTCCCGAATCTCCATCGGCTGGTCCGGGAAGACGTAGTACAGCGGCAGAAAGGCGACCGTCAGGATCGGAACGAGCGCGAGCCCGCCCAGCGCCACCTGGACCCCGAGAACAGCCCCCAGCGCGCCGACGACACCCAGCCCCACGATCGCCAGCCCGATCCCCGCGAGCGCAGACAGCGCGTCGACGAGTTGTTCGCCGATCGGCTTGGGATCGTGGGCGCCGTACACCCGGGAGAAGGCCAGATCGAGCCCGCGGAACACCTTCAGCGCGCCCCAGATCATCACCGCCAGACCGAGGACGGTCGCCCCGCCCCGTCCGGCAGCACTCGTCAGTGCGCCCTCTAGCAGTTCGGAGGCGGCCGGCGACAGCGCCGACCCGACGGCGTCGACGACCTGCGTGGCGAAGGCCTCGCCACCGAGCAGCGATCCGATGACCAGCGCCAGCAACAACAGCGGGAGCACGGAGACGAACATGTAGTAGGCGATCCCCGCCGCCAGAAACGAGATCTGCTCTCCCCGGACCGTCCCGACGAGGTCCCGGCCGACACCGATGGCGCGATTCCGGTTCACGTCCAGTGGTCGGCCGGCGGACACAAATATACTGGCCCGACGGTCATCGGCGCGACCCTGCTGTAGTTCCCGCTGCCTTTTTCCAGTACCTTCCTCCCGCTGTCGGCGCTGGATCCCCGCCTGGGTGGCCTCGCTGTCTAGCTGCTGTCACGCGCATCGAATGCCGAGACCCGTTGTCTGACCTAACAAGTAAGGGAATGATTCCACCTCGCATCGTACTGTAGGGATAGTTACAATGTCCGCCACGACCGAATCCGGCGAGAACCGGGACGCGAGCTACGAGATCCGAGCCGACGCCGCCGCGAACACGCTGTACCTGGAGTTCAGCGGGACGCTCACCGCCGAGGAGATGGAAGTCGCCGCCGAGGAGACGGTTGCCGCCGCCGAGAAGCTCCGCGAGGGCTTTGCGGTCATCAACGACGTTTCGGCGTTCACGCCGCCGTCGCCCGAGGCCGCGAAACCGATCAAGGAGGCACAGGTGAAGCTCACGGAGCTGGGCGTCGGCGACGTCGTCCGAGTCGTCGGCGAGGAGACGAGTACGGTCACCGAGAACGCCTTCCAGCGGCGCTCGCGCCAGGCCGGCTACGACGGCAAGACCGCCACCTCCATCGCGGCCGCAGAGCGGAAACTGGAGTAACGCGCTTTTTCTAGTCGTCGAGTGCCGCATCCGGGCGATACGAGCGGCTGACCACCCGCCAAGTCCCCGACCGAAACCGGTAGTAAGTGATCGCCGCCGGCACCGCCGTCTCGACGAGCAGCGAGGCGTACAGGGCGGTGACGCCGATCGCGGGGACGACCACACCGACGTAGGCGACCGGGAGCGCGAAGCCGTACATCCCCAGGAGCTGTGAGTACAGCGGCCAGCGGGTGTCGCCACTGGCCCGGAGCGGCCCAGTTGCACCGCCGTCGATACCCCGGAAGACGACACTCACGCACGCGACAGCGACGAAGACGGTCACCAGCGGCAACAGCGTCGTGTCCTCGACGAACAGGCGGCCGATCTGGCGGGAGAACGGCGCAAGCGCGACGGCGACGAGGAGATAGACGCCGATCCCGAGCCGGAGGACCGTCCGGGCCCAGGCGGTCGCTTCCAGTTCGTCGTCCTCACCGAGGGCCTGCCCGACGAGACTGCTGGAGGCGAGACTCAGCCCCCAGTTGGGCGTATCGAGCAGGGCACGGACCCGCAGGGCGACGACGTACGCCGAGACGACGTTGGGGCCGAACAGCCCGACGATGAACAGCCGCGGGAACTGCGCGCCCGTCCGCGCGAGGTTCGTCCCCACGAGCGGGGCACCCATCTCGACGAGGTCACGGGCCAGCGAGCGATCCAGAAACGGCCGGGCGACCGGAATCCGTACCGGAAACGGGACGCCCGGCAGACCCCCGCGTGTCAATCCGACCACCAGCGCGGCAGTGACGAGAACGTTCGCGACGACGGTGCCGATGGCGGCACCGACGACGCCCATCTCCAGCCCGAAGATGAGGACGGCGTTGATGACGACGTTGACGACGGCCCCGCCCGCCCGGACGACCATCGCCGACCAGGCGTCGTCGGCGCCGACCAGCGTCCGGCTCCCGACGAGGTTCAATCCGGCGAACGGGACCCCCAGCGCGACGACCTTGAGGTACGACTCGCCGAACGCGACCGCACGCGATCCCGACCCGACGAGGTCGATCAGCGGGCCGGGGACGACCCAGTACAGCGCCGCGACCGGGACCGTGATCGCGACGACGACGGCTGCGCTCGTGGTCACCGACAGCCCGAGTTCCTCGCGGGCGTCGGCCCCGTACCGCTGAGAGACCAGACCGATGGTCGCGCCGGCCACACCCCCGCCGAGCGCGAACGCCAGCCCCCAGAACGGCGTCGCGTAGCCGACGCCCGCGATGGCGGTCGGCCCGATCGCCAGCCCGACCATCGCCACGTCGGCAGTCGATTTGGACATACGCGCGAGGCCGGTGACGATCCTGGGCCAGGATAGCTCGGTCGTCCGTGCGATACGATCACGTTCGACGAGGCCGGCCCGTGCGAGCAGGCTCCCGATAGCCAACAAGAGTACACGGACGGGATTATAGCGGGAGCCTGACACCGTCGCCAGTTCGTGGTCGACGGTGAAAGGCGTTAAGAACCGCCCCGGCGGGTAGCAGTTTTTATACGCCGTCCTTCCCTCCGAACGGATATGGTCTCCCCAGTCGCCATCCGGGACGGCACCCTCCAGCTGACGCTGCTGTTGCTCGTCGCCGGGTTCGTGTTGCTCGGACTGAGCGTGGTCGGCGTCGGCGCGTCGCTCCCGCTGGCGGCCGGGTTCGTCGTCCTCGCCGTCGGGCTGTATCTCACGCGCCCCGAGACGACGGTCGGTCGCGTCCTGGGCGTCGACATCGATCTGATCCTGCGGTGGCTCTGGCTCGCGATGGTACTCGCCGCCGTCCCGCTGGTCATTCGGCCGACCGCGACTCCCGGCGAGGTCCAATCGCTCGGCGGACTACTCGGACTGGCCGGAATGGCGAACTACTTCCTGCGGCCGCTGTATCTGCTGGGCTACGACCTCTCCAGAAAGCTCGCACGCCTGGGCAACGTCGACGGTCGCTGATCAGGCCTCGACAGCCGCGCGCATCTGGGCAACGTCGGCGTCGCTCTTGAACGTCGTCCCGCCGAAGTGAGTTCGGGTGGCCGCGAATCCTGCGTCCCGGAGCGTGCCGAGAAACTCGTCCATCGCGTCGGCACCGCGTCCCCAGCGCTTACACAGCCGGTGTTGGTCGTAGTGGGTCGGCGTGTCCAGTTCCGTCGCCAGCGTCGCCAGGAGCTCTCTGGCCGTCTCGGCTGTCCCCATGTCGTCGGTGACGTACTCGGCGACCGACCGGACGAACGCGGGGTCGCAGGTCCGACCCAGCCAGATCGGACCCGCCGTCTGGAGGTGTTGGCCACACTCCGGGCATTCGTCGGGTGCGTCGGCGAGCAGGCCGCGCTCGTGGTCCCGCCAGAGACATTCCTGGCAGTGATAGACGTGGCCCAGGTCGTCGATACAGTCGTTGGCGACTTTCGCGCCCCGGTCGAACTCCAGGTAGGTCCGGGCGTAGTGACGCGTCGCGTGGCTCAGGACCGGCCGGGCCGCGATGTCGTACCGGGCGGCGGTCCGGACCATCGCCGACAGCAGGACCCGCAGCCCCATCTCGGCGTGATACTCGGTGTTTCGCGGGACCGTGCTGTACGTACGGACGCCGCTCTCGAAGTGTGCCCCACACAACGGCGCGGTGTCGGTCGCGGTCACACACAGGAGGTTCCGGGTGCCCTTGACCGCCGCGTCGGCGAAGGGCATCGGCGTCCCGAACGGGTCGACGTCGACCACGTCGAACGTGTCGGTGTGCATGAGCACGCTGGCGTCCTCGTGTCGGACCGCCCCGGCCACGCCGTTGCGTTCGAGGTTCCGCTCACAGAGGGCGACCGCCTCCTCGTCGATGTCACACAGCGTCGTCTCCCAGCCGTCGGCGGCCGCCCGGACCCCACGGACACCGCTGGCGGCAGTGGCATCGAGATACGACGACGCCCGTCCCTCGCGCTCCTGGTAGGCCCGAAGCGTCGCAACCGTCAGATCCCGGTTCAGTTCCTGGACCGGGTTGAAGAAGACGTTCTCGCCTTTCCCGGCGTCGGCCTGTTCGGGAACCGTCACGATCACCTGCCCCTCGCTGACGCGCATACCCGACGATATCCGTCGAACGCGTTAAGCGATTCGACACACGGGTCAGTCCGCCCGGTCGGTCGGGAACCGGACAGTGACGCTCGTCCCCGACTCGACGCTGAAGCGCAGGTCGGCCCCCAGCGTTGTCGCGACCCACCGGATCAGCCACAGGCCGATCCCGCTCCCGTGGTTCAGGTCCGTCTCCTGGCCGCTGTCGAGGACCGCCAGTTCGTGGTCCGGGATACCCGGGCCGCCGTCGACGACGGTCAGCACCACGGCACCGTCGTCGACCGTCGCCGATACCGTCACGTCGGAGCCGTCGGTGTGCTCGACGGCGTTCTCGACGAGGTTCTCGACGAGTACCTCCAGCAACACCGGCTGTGTCGACAGTTCGAGTCCGTCGGGGACCGACACCGTCACGCGCTCGCCGGCTTCCGGCCCCAGAGAGTCGACGACACCGGCCAGAAACGAGGCTACGTCGACCGTCTCGAACGCGTCCCCGCTGGTCGAGACCTCCGACAGCGTTCGGGCCTTCTCCCCGGAGTCGACGAGCCGGCCGACCGCCGCCTCGATCGTCTCGGCGTGGGTCGCTTCCTCGCCGTCCAGCGTCTCCGCCAGCAACTCCGCACGGCCCCTGATGACCACGCTCTCGTTACGGACGTTGTGCCGGAGAAACCGGTTGAGGACCTCCAGCCGTCGCTCGCGACGGATCTCGTCGGTGATGTCCTGGAACAGGACAGTGTAGCCAAGGTGGGTTCCGGCCTCGTCCCGGAGTTCGGTCTGCTGTGTCTTGAACTCCTGGCGTTGCCTGTCGGTCTCGACGCTGAGCCGTTCGCCCTCGCCGTCGACGGAGATCGTCTCACTGCCCAGGAGGTCGGCGAGTGGCCGCGTCAGCACCGACTCCGTATCGACGCCGAACGTCGCCTCCGCCGCCGGGTTGAGCGTGACGATACGGCCCTCGACATCGACGATGGCGACCGGCGTCCCGATGTCGTCGATCGCCGCCCGTTCGCCGATCCGGCGCGTCGCCGGGTGGAACTCGAACATCCCCCCGCCGACGAACGCGTAGGCGTCCAGGACGATGTGGGGTAAAAACAGGACTGGCGTCAGGTTCACGGGCGGCCCCAGCCCCAGCGCCCACAGCAACGCACCGAGCCCCGGAGGCAGCGGGCTCAGTCCGACGGCGATCGCTTCCCGTCGGTACAGCGGGCCGTAGCTGATCACCGTATCGAACAGCAGGACCGTCCCGATGCTGACGAACAGCATCACACCGAGGATCGAGACGTATCCCAGCGGCAAGAACGTATACGCCGCACCGAGGACGCCCCACACGCGGACCGGCTCGTACCCGCCCCACAGCAGCGGCGTCTGTGTGCTCGCGATCGCCAACAACGAAATCGCCAGGGGAACGACAGCACTCGCCCGGTACCACCAACTCTCTACGATCCCGGTCCGACCGGTGTATCCCAGCGCGAACGACAGGAAGAAGAAGCCGATCCAGCCCGCGGCCATCCACGAGAGCACTTCGACCGCCACGCGAAACGGCGGCGACACCGCGACGATCCCGACGGCATATCCCACCGACCAGACGGTGATGGTCGCGATGGTCGCGACGAACCACCGCGCACCCGGTTGCTCCCAGTGTGGCCGTAAGCGCGCGAGCAGATAGAGCGAGCCGACCCCCGAGGCGAGCGCACCGACGGCTGGCCAGGGGACGTCGGTGACCATGCTCCGTTCCAGGACCTACTCCCTGTTGACCTTTCCGGGGACCGTCGACAGTGACTTTAGCGGCGGTGGCACCGACAGGCAGACGACGCTGTTTAGTCGCACCTCTCCGTAGCCGGGGTGTGACTGCGGTCGACGACTGGGTGACACGGCTGGAAGCCGACGGGGAGTTGACTCCGGAGGGAGTGTCACGTATCGTCGCCGCCCACGGCGACCGCGGCACACAGGCCATCGAAGCCGTCGGCGAGGGGCGGGTGAAACAGTACCGGGACTTCGTCGTGGTCGTCGGCCACAAAGACGAGTACATCGTCGAGGACGACGGCTGTACGTGTGCTGACGCCGAATACAACCTCGATCCCGACGATCCCGAGGAGCTCTGCTGGCACGCGCTCGCGGTTCGCATCGCCGAGGCCATCGACGCCGTCGACGACCACGACATGTGGTACTCCGACGTTCGCGATTTCCTATAGACCACTTTTTACTGCGGGGGGTCGCCGATGGCGACCCCCGCTTGCAAAAACATGGGGAAAAACGGCCGAACGCTCGGCGTAGCCTCGCGTTCGGTGAACCGGCGGCTTCGCCGCCGGATGCTCCTAGCACAGCCCTGCCCGTCCCCGGGTTCTCGCGGTTACACCGCGAGGTTCGGGAGACCACCGGTCTCCCGGCACGCTCGGCCGCGACTGTCGTCGTGGCACTCGCTCCCGGCCACCGCGACAGCAGAACAACAACCGCGACAACAGAAAGCGACAGCGACCGCCTACCGCTCGACGCAGTAGTCGACGAAGTTCCGCAGGATCTGCAGGCCCGTCTCGCCGGACTTCTCGGGGTGAAACTGGGTCCCGAAGACGTTGCCGGCCTCGTTAGCGACGATCGAAGCGAAATCCGTCCCGTAGTCCGTCGTGGCGACCACCGCGTCCTCGTCGTCGGGCACGGCGTAGTAGGAGTGGACGAAGTAGGCGTACTCCCCGTCGACGGAACCGCCGGCGGCAGTTCCGTCTGCTCGTGGGCTCTCCGATCCCACGCTGTCGACTCCCTCGACCAGCGGGTGGTCCCGCTGTACGTCCAGTTGGTTCCAGCCCATGTGGGGGACCGTCTGGTCGCGGCTGAACCGGACGTTCTCCCCGGGGATCAGGTCCAGGCCCTCGGCGTCGCCCTCGCCGGCGTGGTCGGCTTCCTCGCTCGTCGTCAGTAGCATCTGCATCCCGAGACAGATACCGAAGAGCGGTTTGCCCGCCTCGGCCTGTTCGACCAGTGCGTCCCGGAACGGGCCGGCGTTGTCCATCCCCTCGGAGAACGCGCCCACACCCGGGAGGACGATGCCGTCCGCGGCGCCGAACGACGCGGGGTCTTCGGTGAGTGTCACCTCGGCGCCCGCGCGTTCGAGCCCGCGGGTGACACTCCGGAGGTTCCCCAGTCCGTAGTCGACGACCACCACCTCCGCGGCGGTCTGTCTGACACTCATACGTCCCGGTAGGCGGACCCCCGGTAAGTGCGTTCCTGTTGCCGCAGCGTTACCGGTCGGCGACAGTCGCCTCTCCCGGTCCGCGCGGATCACCACATGGGCCGTTCCCGATGTCGTCTCGACAGGAAAGTGCCCACAACTGTGTGAAAACTATCCACCAGTTGTGCAGAGTTTTGAATGTCCGTACACGTAAATCAGAAGTAAGAGTATGTATAGTACATTCTGGAACTGTTAGCTATATATATTCTGTATCGGATGGTGTCGGCTATATAACGGACATATGAACGCTTTATTGGTTCAGAATTGTAGCGCCGGATATGCGAAAGCGGAGAAACTTCCTGAAAGGCATCGGAGCACTCGGGGCGGCCGGCGTCATCGCCGGTTGTTCCGG
Source organism: Haloarcula montana (assembly GCF_035666295.1). Taxonomy (NCBI): domain Archaea; kingdom Methanobacteriati; phylum Methanobacteriota; class Halobacteria; order Halobacteriales; family Haloarculaceae; genus Haloarcula; species Haloarcula montana. The sequence goes on along the minus strand of NZ_CP142027.1, from coordinate 1,823,483 downwards.
CGACAACGCTGGCGACGGCGGGTCCGGCAGTGACGGAGGATCGTCCGACGAGTCCACCTCTGACGGTTCGTCCTCCGACGGTGAGAGCACGGACACCGAAACGGCGACGGACACGCCGTCGGGTCCCGAAGTCACGTTCGGCGGGAACGAGGAACTCAACTTCAACCTCTCGCCGAGCGTCCCACAGGAGGACCTCTACGTCCAGTACGCGCCGCTTCGGGACCACCTCGAAGAGTACATCACGAACAACTTCGACGTTCCGCCGGCGCTGGACGCCCAGATGAACGTCGGGAGCAACTACAGCGCCGTCATCCAGGCGCTGGGGCAGGGAACGGCGAACCTCGCCGAGACGGGGCCGTTCGCGGCTGCTGTCGGCTATCAGACCGACAACACCGACATCATCCTCCAGCGCTACGGCTACGGCGGCTGGACCTACAAGAGCATCATCGCCACTCGCAACGACAGCGACATCAGCGAGGTCGCCGACCTCGAAGGACGGAGCGTCGCCTTCAGCGACCCCCTCTCGACCAGTGGCTTCCTCTACCCGACGGCTGCGCTCCAAGACGCCGGCATCGACGTCGGGAACCTCCCGGAGGGCAACGGCTCACAGGCCAGTTTCGACCCGACCTTCGCCGGCGGTCACGTCCAGTCCTACACCCTGCTGGAGCAGGGCCAGGTCGACGCCGCGGCGATGGGCGGGTTCGTCCGTGACACCAAGACTGGCCCGGCACCCGACGCGTGGCAGGATGTCGCGACGACGCTCCACGAGGACGAGGGGCTTCCACGTGCGCCGATTGTCGTCAGTAGCGCGCTCGACGACGACGCACAGAACGCCATCCAGGAGGCCTTCCTCGAAGCGTCCGCCACCGTCTTCGACGGGGCCGACGGCGAGGACGGGACCGACGACGACCTGTGGTTCAGCAAGGTCCGGGAAGCGGATGTCGAGACCTACCAAGGCGTCATCGATGTCGCGGAGTCCCTCGGCGTCGGCTCGGACTTCTTCAGCGGCTAACCATCACGGTTTATCACTCCCGCATCTCACACCACAACCATGCCCGCAGTTACCTTCGACGACGTAACGAAGATCTACGGCGAGGACACGGTCGCCCTCAGGGACATCGATATCGAAATCGAGGAGGGTGAGTTCGTCATCCTGCTCGGACCGTCCGGCGCGGGGAAGTCGACGTTCCTGCGCGTCCTGAACGGACTCACACAGCCCACAGAGGGGGAGGTCACCATCCAGGGCCAGTCGGCCACGAGCGCCCGCGAGGACGTCGGGATGGTGTTCCAGGAACACTACCTCATCGAGAGCATGAGCGCCTTCCAGAACGCGTTGACCGGCGCACTCTCGCGGAACGGGCTCCTCCGGAGTTTCCTCACCTGGCACAGCGAGGCGGACAAAGAGACGGCTCTGGAAGCACTCGATACCGTCGGCCTGCTCCACGAGTCCGGCCAGCGGGCCGGTTCGATGAGCGGGGGCCAGAAACAGCGCGTCGGCATCGCCCGCGCATTGGTCCAACAGCCCAACCTCCTGCTCGCCGACGAACCGGTCGCCAGCCTCGACCCGAAGGCCGCCCGGGACGTGATGAGCTACATGAAACAGGCCGCGAGCGAACGTGATCTGACGGCCGTCACGAGCCTCCACCAGGTCAACATCGCCCGCGAGTTCGGCGATACGTTCCTCGGGGTCCGGGACGGCGAAGTCGTCTTCCAGGGGACCCGCGAGGACCTGACGATGGACGTCGTCGACGAGATCTACTACGGTGAGGACGCCTCGGGCGAACTCGCCGACGAGTCCGACGATCCGACCGGGACCAGCGCCCCGCGGTCGGCCGTCGAGGGAGGTGGGTCGGCGTGAGCACCGGCCCGATCTCGGCACAGCTCAACTCCCTCCAGCGGTCCCGGCGGATCAAGCAGGTCTCGACGCTCCTGCTCATCGTCGGTATCCTCGCGGTGACGTACTTCGGGCTGGGGTTCGTCCAGTTCGACCTCGGAGAGATCTCCAGCGGCGTCCCCGGATTCATCGAGTTCATCGCCGCCTTCTTCCCGCCGAACTTCGAGGCGCTGACGCTGTTTACGAAGAACAACGGCATCACCGGACTGGAGGCGATCGGCGCGAGCCTCGGGAACCCGGGAAGCATCGTCGAGAGCCTCGCCTCGCCCCGGCTGACCCTGGTGAAAGCCAGCGTCGTGACGCTCCTGCTTGGCTTCCTCGGAACGGTTCTTGGCTTCCTGCCCGCACTCGTCTTCGGTGTGCTGGGCAGCGAGCAGGTGACGCCGTTCCCGTTCAACTTCATCTTCCGCGGGACGATGAGTGCAATCCGCGCGATCCCTGCGATCGTCTGGATCTTCCTGTTTATCCCGTTTGGCCCGCCGAGTCAGGCGACCGCGGTGCTGGCGATCGCCACCGACACCGTCGGGAACCTCGGCCGACTGTTCACCGACGAACTCGAAGAGGTCGAGGAAGGCCCCATCGAGGCGATCCAGTCGACCGGCGCCTCCCGGACCCAGACGGTCGGGTTCGGGATGTTGAGCCAGGTGTCCCGCTCCTTTATCGCCTGGACGCTGTACATCTTAGAGATCAACACCCGCATCGCCATCTCGCTGGGCGTCGTCGGCGCCGGCGGCCTGGGGCTGTACATCCGGAACCAACAGGACCTGCTTCAGTTCCAGAACACCGCCGCGGGCATCGTCATGGTCTTCATCGTCGTCCTCTCGATCGAACTGCTCTCCTCGCGGATTCGCGCCCGCCTGCGGCCGGGTGAACACGAGAGCAAGGGATTCATCGAGGGACTGCGAGACCTGCTGAACGCCGAGAAGTGGGTCGGCCGGACCGAGAAGAACTAGAAGTCACCCAACCGCTTCTGTCCGCTCTCGCCGTCGGAGAACTCCGCGGCCGTCTCCAGTGCCGACGCGAACGTCGCTTTCTGATTCGGGTCGTACAGCGTCGCTGCCGGGTGGACGCTCACCAGTACGCGCCGGGGCGTTCCCTCGATCGGAACGTCGAACAGTTCGCCGGCCTCGCCGGTAACCGCGACGTCACGCTCTAGGAGGTGCTCGGCGGGCACCTTCCCGAGCGTAACGACGACCTCGGGATCGACGGCGTCGATCTCGTGTTCGAGGTACGGCCGACAGTGCTCCCGCTCCTCGACGTGGGGATCGCGGTTCTCGGGCGGACGACAGCGGACGCAGTTGGTGATGCGTACGTCCCCCCGATCGAGTCCGACATCACGCAGCGTCTCGTCTAACACGTCGCCGCTGCGGCCGACGAACGGTTCACCCTGCTCGTCCTCGTTGGCCCCCGGGGCCTCGCCGACGAACAGGAGGTCGGCGTCCGCCGGGCCGACGCCGTTGACGATCCGCGACCGGGAGTCACACAGCTCCGGACAGCGCTCGCAGGCGACGACGTCGAGTCCGTCCATCCGTTCCATACCGGTCGTTCGAACCCGGTGGTATCAAGGGCGGCGGTCTCGGCGTCGCTCACTCGGCATCGACCAGCCCACGGGCGGCGAGCCGTGCGACCCGGAGCGGTTCCGGTCGCCCGCCCTCGGGGGTGAACGCCCGCACCACGTCGGTGGCCTCCTGGTCGGCGAGGCCGACATTCCGGACGTACACCGTCCCGTCGTCGACGGTAACCGGCCGGCGATCGGGTTGGGCGCGGTAGGTCGACAGGCGATGCTGGACCGTCTCGGGGTCGTCGAACGCCTCGCGGATCGCGCTCTCCAGTCCGGGAGAGTCCTCGAAGGTCACCGAGACGGTCGGCAACCCGGTTCGGTCGTGGAGCTGCCGGAGGTCGAGGACGTTGAACCACGCCGGCGCGATTCCAGCTATCAGGAGATATCGAACGTCCGCACGCCCCAGTCGCTCGACCATCTCACAGACGGTAGCGGTCGCGTCGCTCCCGCCGACGGTACACGTATCGAAAACGAACCCGTCCACCACCCGGCTGGCGCGGACGACGGCACCAGCGAGGTGGCTGGTCGACTCCCGGTACGACTCAGCGACGCCGAGGGCGCGAACCCCCGGTTTCACGTGTTGTTCTCGGTCTCTTTGATATCCTTCAGCCGATCGAGTAATTCGTCGTTCGACGCCGTGAACTCGTACTCGACATCACCCTTGTGGGTGTTGTCCTCCGTGTCGAGTCCATCGTCGTCGTCGAAGTCTGTGTCGTACTCCTGGTTGTCTTGTTCTGATTCGTCGTAGCTCCCGAACCCCATGGTACGTGTATTCCTACGTTGTTCCCCCCAATAAATCACCCGGCGCTCTCAGTCAGCGACCACGCCAGCACACGAGTGGGCGTGTCTACCCCATGTTTTCGACCATCGTCGAAGGACACGTCGTCGCCGTCTATCGGTTTGTGGGCTCAGAGTGATTCCCGTGGGTCGACGTTCCGGTTGCCCGCGTGGGCGTCGGCGCCCTCGGTCGGTGCGGCCCACTCGACGGCGTTTCCGAGGACGCGCTGGACATCGTCGCGGTGGTAGATCGGGTAGGTCTCGTGACCCGGCCGGAAGTAGAAGATACTGCCCCGCCCTCGCCGGTAGCAACAGCCGCTTCGGAACACCTCACCGCCCTCGAACCAGGAGGTGAAGACCAACCGATCGGGTTCGGGGACGCCGAAGGGTTCGCCGTACATCTCCGCCTCCTCGAAGACCAGCGAGTCGGCCAGTCCGTCGGTGATCGGGTGACCCGGGTCGACGACCCAGCAGCGTTCCCGCTCGCCGGCCTCCCGCCAGGTCAGGTCACAGGGAGTCCCCAGCAGCCGTTTGAACGGCTTCGAGGCGTGTGCCGAGTGGAGCACGAGCAGGCCCATCCCGTTCTGGACGCGTTCGGCGACCCGCTCGACGATCCCGTCGTCGACCTCGTCGTGAGCGGCGTGGCCCCACCAGGTCAGTACCTCGGTCTCGTCGAGGACGGCCTCGGCGAGCCCGTGCTCGGGTTCCTGGAGTGTCGCGGTCCGCGTCTCGTGACCTCGCTCGGCCAGCGCGTCGGCGATCGTCGTGTGGATGCCCTCGGGGTAGATCTCGGCGACCTCCTCGTCTTCCCGTTCGTGGACGTACTCGTTCCAGACAGTGACGGATACCATGGTTGGTCTGGACCGGGCGAGCGCCTAAAGATGACGCACCGACCGCGACACTCAAACGCCTCCCGGCCCACGACTCCCGCATGGAGGTCCACACCGTCACCGCCGACGCCGAGACGTTCACGTGTAACGCCTACCTCGCCACCGGCGACCGGACGACGCTCGTCGACGCCGGCGCCTACGAGGGCGTCGTCGACGCGATCCGGGAACACACCGACACGCTCGACGCCGTCGTCCTGACCCACCAGCACGGCGACCACGTCGAGCAACTCGACGCCGTACTGGACGCCTTCGACGCCGAGGTGTACGCCTACGCCGATCACGCCCAGCGGGACCACGCCATCGAGGACGGTGACACGGTTCTGATCGGCGACGAGGACTGCGAGGTCGTCTACACCCCGGGCCACGCCGAGGATCACGTCTCGCTGGTCTCCGAGGCCTCGCTGTTCTCGGGGGACGTGGTCGTCCACGACGACGGCGCCTTCGAGGGCGGGTCGTTCGGCCGGACCGACTACCCCGGCCAGTCCCGCGAGCGACTCATCGAGAGCATCCGCGAGTTGCTCGATCGCATGCCCGACGGCGTCGAGCACATGTACTCGGGCCACGGGAGCGTCTTCCACGGCGATGTCCGGGAGATCGTCGAGCGGGCGCTGGAACGGGCCGAACGGCGCGAGCCGAAATACCCCGACGAGTGAGCGCAGCCGCTCACCGGGAGAGAGACGGAGAAAACGACTCGGTTATGCGGACCGCGGTTCCTTGGCCTTCGGGCGGAGTTTGCCGTAGCCACACTTCCGGCACTGCTGTGCTCGCTGGGGGTTCCGGGCGTTACAGCGCATGCAGATCTGCTTGTTGAGGAGTCGCTCTGACGCTTCTTCGAAACTAGCCATGCGCGTCCGTTGCCGGTGGGGCCGTTTAAGCTTTGAGTTTCCGACCCGTTTTCAGGCCGCCCCGTCAAGCAGGGGTATGCCGACCATCGAGGAGACACACATCGTCAACCGCGAGCGGGTCCAGCCAGGCGACGCGAACAACTACGACAGCGCCCACGGGGGGATCGTGATGAAGTGGATGGACGAGTTCGGCGCGATGTCGGCGATGCGGGCCGCCCGACAATCCTGTGTCACCGCACAGATGTCCCGCGTGGACTTCGAGCGACCGATCCCCATCGGTGACAACGCCCGCATCGAGTCCTACGCGTACGCGACCGGCCGGACGAGCGTCCGGGTCCACATCGAGGTCTCTCGGGAGAACCCCCACACCGGGGAGACCGAACAGACCACCAGCGCCTACGCCACCTTCGTCGCGATCGAGGACGGGAAACCGACCGAGGTTCCCGAACTGACTGCCGAGAGCGAGGCCTGCAGGGAACTGCGCGACCGGGCGCTCGAAGACGAACCATAGTCCCAGTGGCGCCGTCGATTCAGAGATTCTCGCGCTGGTAGCTCCCCTCGTAGGTCCCCTCGTGGGCCGCCTCCGCGAGGACGAGTTGGGCGATGCGAGCGCCCTGTTCCAGTTCGATCTGGTGGTGGACCTCCAGCAGTCCCTCACCTTTGCCCTCGTAGCCGGCGTCCCAGACAGCCGTATCCAGCATGCAGGAGTTCCGCAGCAGCGACGACCGGGGATAGAGAAAGCCGACGTGGTCCTCCGGGATGACCACCCGATCGCCGTACTGGACGACGTAGCCGCCGGGCTCCAGATGATAGACACCGTCGTCGGCGTCGAGTTCCCGGCGTTCTCCGACGGTCTTGTCCTCCCGACCGATGCGCCCGGATTCGACCTGCTTGTAGACGGTCCCGAGCGTGAGGTCGACGCCGTTGGGCTGGATCTGTTCGGGACGGAGGTCGTCTAGTTCCTCGGCGACGAAACGGCCGCTCTTGAACATGATGGCCGCTGCTATCGCCAGGGCGAAAGACCTGCCGTTCCCGGTCGCATCGCCCCACGCCGGAGTTCCGATAGATGAAAAATAGGGCAGGATACGCGGGATTTATACGCGCGCGCCATCGATACTGAGACGTTATGGGACAGACGCTAACGGAAAAGATTCTCGACGAACATCTCGTCGAAGGGGAGCTGACACCCGGCGAGGAGATCGGCATCGAGATCGACCAGGTGCTGACACAGGATACGACAGGGACGCTGGTCTGGCTTCAGTTCGAAGCGCTGGGCCTCGAAGAGGTCCAGACCGAGCTCGCAGCCCAGTACTGTGACCACCAGACCTACCAGTTCGACTTCAAGAACACGGACGACCACCGGTTCCTCCGGTCGGCCGCCGGGACCTTCGGCGCACACTTCTCGCGTCCGGGCAACGGCATCTGTCACAACGTCCACAAGGAGAACTTCGCCGAACCCGGCAAGACGATGCTGGGCTCGGACTCCCACACGCCGACCCCCGGTGGCCTGGGTGAACTCGCTATCGGTTCGGGTGGCCTCGACGTCGCCGTCGCCATGGGTGGCGGTGCCTACTACATCGAGATGCCCGAGGTCGTTAACGTTCGGCTCGAAGGCGAACTGCCCGACTGGGCCACCGCCAAGGACGTCATCCTCGAGCTGCTCCGTCGCCTCTCCGTGAAAGGCGGCGTCGGTAAGGTCCTAGAGTACACCGGCCCCGGTGTCGAGACCCTCTCCGTGCCCGAGCGGACCACCATTACCAACATGGGGACCGAACTCGGTGCGACCTCCTCGATCTTCCCGACCGACGAGAACACCGAGGATTACCTCGAACGCCTCGGTCGCGAGGACGTCTACGAGGAACTCCAGCCCGACGACGACGCCGAGTACGCCGACGAGATCGTGGTCGACCTCTCGGAGCTGGAACCGCTCATCGCCGAGCCGTCGATGCCCGACAACGTCGTCCCCGTCCGCGAGGTCGAGGGCGTCGACGTCGAGCAGGTCATGATCGGCTCCTGTACGAACGGCGCCTACGAGGACATCCTCCCCGGCGCGAAGATGCTGGAAGGGCGCAACATCGACAAGAAGACCGAGATGATCGTCGCCCCCGGTTCGAAGCAGGCGTCCGAGATGCTGGCCCGCGAGGGCTGGACCGCGGAGATGATGGCCGCCGGCGTCAACTTCTCCGAGGCGACGTGTGGTGCCTGTATCGGCATCGGCCACGTGCCCGCCAGCGACTCTGTCTCGCTGCGAACCTTCAACCGCAACTTCGAGGGCCGTTCGGGGATCGAGGACGACAACGTCTACCTCTGCTCGCCGGAGGTCGCCACCGCGGCGGCCATCAAAGGCGAAATCGTCGACCCGCGCGACCTCGCCGACGAGCTCGGTGATATGGAGGCCCCCGGTCTGGAGATGCCCGATTCGTATATCGGCAACTCCGAATCGGACCTCATCGCGCCCGACGAGGCCGTCGACGACGAGCTCATCAAGGGACCAAACATCGGCGACGTGCCGCTGAAAGACCCCCTGGAGGCCGATGTCGGCGGTGAAGCCCTCCTCAAGATGGAGGACAACATCACCACCGACCACATCATCCCGGCCACCCAGGACATCCTGATGTACCGGTCGAACGTGCCGAAGCTCTCGGAATTCACGCTCTCGCGTGTCGACGAGACCTTCGCACAGCGTGCGCTGGACGCCGACGGCGGCGTCCTCGTCGCCGGCGAGAACTACGGACAAGGCTCCTCACGCGAACACGCGGCGCTGTGTCCGATGTATCTCGGTATCGAGACCGTCCTCGCACAGAGCTTCGCCCGCATCCACAAGGCGAACCTCTTCAACTTCGGGATCGTCCCGCTGGAGATCGACGAGGAGACCTACGAGAAGATCGAGCAGGGCGACGACATCGAGATCGTCGACGACACCGCCGAGGCCGTCCGCTCCGGCGACGAGGAGTTCACCATCCGGGTCAACGACGACTGGGAAGCGACCGGCCACCTCGACGCCTCCGAGCGCGAGCGCGAGATCCTCGCCGCAGGTGGGAAGCTCTCGCACACGAAACAGCAACACGAGAGCGGCGGCGCCGCACCTGCCGACGACTGAGGCTCCCTTCGCTTTCGACTATTTTTTCTGACGCGACGGTACCCAGCGATCGCTGTGTCGTCAGTCCGTGAACGGTAGCGAAGTCGCTCGTCAACAGGCAACACCGGATAGAGCACCCGCTGAAAGGGTCGGTGGAAAGTGGAAAGAGGGGGTGGGTGGTGGGGGGTGGTGGCACCCAAAATGGGTGCACCCAAACCTAGACTACTGACGGATATGAACCTTGTGGCCGCCGCCGCTCGTTGTGAGAGCGACACACGACTCGGCGACAACGCCTATGTACTCGCCAGCCGTACGTCAGGCCGTGACGACGGTGTCCCCCGACGGGTCGGCCGAATCGGACCCACCCACTGTTCGCCCGGCCGAGCGTGCGGACCTTCTGGAGATCCACCGCATCGAGCAGACGGTGTTTCCCCAACCCTGGCCGTTCTCCGCGCTGGAGAGCTATCTGGGTGAAGACGGGTTCTTAGTCGCCGAAACCGACGATCCCACGACGGCACCGACCGTCGCGGGCTACGTCGTCGCCGACACCGTCCCGAACCACGGGACGCCGCTTGGCCACGTCAAGGACCTGGCGGTCCGGCCCGACAACCGTCGGGAGGGGATCGCCACCGCGTTGCTCTCCCGGGCGCTCGGGGTTCTGGCGGGCACGGGCGCTCGCTCGGTCAAGCTAGAAGTCAGAGCCGACAACGAGGAGGCAAGACGGCTCTATCGGGGATTCGACTTCGAACACCGGAAGACGATCCCGAACTACTACAGCAACGGGGCCGACGCGTACGTGCTGGTCCGAACGCTGTGACGAACCCGGCAGTTGATACGTCTCGGTGGCGTTGCCTCGGCTGATGGGGTATACCTGTCCAGTCTGTACGGACCCACAGGCCGACGATCGCCACCTCGCGAACCACATCGCGTTTACCGCGATCACCGGCGATACCGCCCACGAGGAGTGGCTCGACGACCACGTCCCCGACTGGGGGTCGATGGGCGAGTCCGAGCTAGCGGACCTCGTCGTCGAGTACGCCGACGAGACTGAGTACCCACAGGTGTTCGAGGACACCACCGACCAGGGTCACGACCACCACCACGATCAGGACTTCCCTCAGGGCAGCGCCGGCCAGCGCGGGTCGCGCTCGCTCAGCGAGGGCGACCGCGAGGTCCTCGCCGAGGCCCGGGACCTCACCCGGCAGATGCGTGCGGAAGACGGCGAGTCCGAGACCGCCTCCGAGACGGACGGGGCGTCCGGAGACGAAACCGAGTAGTCCCGTCGTCGCCTACTCCCGGTATGGAGACCGAGGGGCAGTTTTCGCCGTCGACAGTCGAGGCGGCCCGCGAACGCTACGACGCTGTCGGGCCGACCGCACAGGTCGTCGTCAAGGAAGTCGCGAAGGCGATGGGGCTCGACCCCGAGGAGTACGAGCGCCGGGTCACGAGCGAGGTCGTCGAGACGGCTCGTGACGTCATCTTCGCCGAGTCGCTCGCGGTCACCGTCGGAAGTCGCACGGAGTTCGAGGAGTGGCGGGCCGGCACCGACCACGAGGTCACCGTCGTCGGTTCCGAACACGTCGACAACGTCGTCTGGCACGCGCCGGCCTTCGCCGAGGAGGGTGTCGCCGCCACGTTCCAGGACGAACAGGACGCTGCCGTCGGGACGCTGCGCAGACAGGCCTTCGGACGCCTCTACCGCGAGGTCGTCTGATGCGTCCGGTCACCCGCAACACGCTCGTCGGGATCCTGGTCGTCGTCGTCCTCCTGTTGGCACTGGGGGCGCTGCCCTCGTATCTCAAGAGCGGCGACCCCTACTACGTCACAGCGACGCCGACAGACGGGACCTACAGCGTCGAGAACGGGACGGCGGTCAACGGGAGCGTCCTCACCGACCGCCGGTATCCCTACACGACGGCCGCACTCGGCAACGCGACGGCCGACACCGCGGGCAGTTCGGAGCCGTACTGGCGCGGCCCCGTCGGGCTGAAAGGCGCGTTCACCCACTCGCCGTTCGACGAACGCGACGCCCTCAGACAGCGGTACGACAACGCCACAGTCGGCGAGAGCGTCGTCGTCAGCCACAACGGCACGTTTTACCGCGTCGCGGTCACACAGTCGGTATGACCGACACGAGCGAGTGGGACTGGCCGGTCGTCGAGTCCGCGGCCGAGTACGAGACCGGCTGGTACACCGGCGGCTACGACCGCGTGCGCCAACCGGACGGGTCGGAGAAGGAGTACTACTGGGCCGAACTCCCCGACGCCGTCGTCGTCGTGGCGACCACGGGCGAGGAACTCGTCATGGTCGAGCAGTTCCGGCCGACCATCCGCGAGCAGTGTCTCGAACTCCCCGCTGGGATCGTCGAAGACGGCGAATCCTACACGACCGCCGGCGAGCGAGAACTCCGCGAGGAGACCGGTTTCGCGACCGGGGGCCTCTCCCTGCTGGAGGAGTTCTGGTGTTCGACCGGCGTCCTCCGACACCGACGGGGGATCGTCTTTGCCGAGGGTCTGGAGCCGGTCGACCGCGACCTCGACGACAACGAGTTCCTCTCGGTGACGACCGTCCCGATCGCCGACGCGCTCAACGTCGCCCGTGCGGAACCTGCCAACGACGCGACTATCGAGGGGATTCTACTCGCACAGGCCGAGGGGCTGTTGTAGTCCAGTGAACGTTTAGGGCTCGCCCGCTAGCGATCGGTATGGACGGCGAAATCGGCGTCGACGAACTGGAGTCGCTACTCGAAGACGACGGCTCGACCGTCGTCGATATCCGCTCGCCCCGGGCGTTCGACCAAGCCCACATTCCCGGTAGCGAGAACGTCCCGCTGAACCGGCTGGTCGACGACGTCGAGCGCTTCGAGGGCGTAGACCGGATCGTCACGGTCTGCCCTCACGGGAAATCCAGCGTCCAAGCGGCCCGGCTGATCGCCTCCTACGAGGGCTTCGACGGGACAGTCGAGAGCTTCGCGCCGGGACTGGACGGCTGGGACGGGCCACTCGACGGTGATATCTCCGAACAGTCCGACGAAGGGCCGACTGCGCCGTTCTGATCTCTTGCTCCCCGCTCGGGAAAGATGGTGGCTCGGGTAAAACTATCGTCACAAGGGGCTCAGCGGGGGTAACTGCTCGTCATCGCCACCGCCGGAGAATAGCGTACCGTGCCGGAAAAGTTCACCTATCGACTCGCGCGGCCGGTCACTCGTATGCGAGTTCTTCGTATATCTCCGCGTGCTCGTCGAGGTCCTGTTTTCCGAGGAACCGAATCAGGTAGCGCCTGGCCTCCTCAGGCGACAGGTCGTCCGGCAGGTCGGGTGCGTCGCTTTCAGCGGCCATTCTTACTCCCCACTACGCGAGTCCGAGTGATAATCGTTCGGTTCGCCGTGACGGTTGCTCTCGGACGGGTCAGGTTCGACATCGTCCGGGATTCGTTCAGCGTCCATGATTCGTGACAACCAGAGCTCGACAGTCGCTTTGTATTCCGGTTCGAGCGGTGCAGTGTGTTCGCGGAGGTAGGAAAGAATGACTCCTTCCTCGACGGCCGTCTCATCCGTCGCCAACGCTTTCAGAATCTCCTTGACCTGGCGGTCGTACGCGAACTCTCGGCCGTTCAACGCGTAGAAGACACGTACCGACATGAGCGCCGTTCGCTTGTTCCCGTCGACAAACGGATGATTGACGACGATGAGACGGAGCAGCTGGTACGCTTTCTCGTGGAGGGACTCAGGAACGTGACCAAAGTGTCCTTCACGGATATGCTCGACTGCGTATTCGATGTCGCCTGTCGAGGCGACGCCAGTCTCCGTATCCTCGTTCGACTCGACAACCAGCTCGTGAATCGAGAGGATGTCCTCTGTAGTGAGGTAGTTGAACGAGTCTGGTCCCGCTGCCATCACTCTCGACTACTGTCGGTAGACGTATCCAAGTACTGATTTCGGAGATTGGATTTGTGTCTATCTCGGGAGGATCTATTAATAGAAAATGGGCCTCAGCGGGGGTAACTGCTCGTCATCGCCACCACCAGTCGGTAGCCTGTCGTCGGTGAAAAGTTCGTCTATTATCTACTCGCGGTCGAGCGTCGCGCGACGATCACGGTCCTGCTGTTCTCGGTTGAGAGGCCACAGCTCGTTCCGTATTGATCGGGCGCTGGAGTCAAAAAGGTCATCTATAGTACCAATTGAAACGATTTACACACCGATCACACAGCAGTCGTGCGATCGGGTGTGCATCGTTTCAATGGCTACTATAGCTGCATCGCTCCGAACAGTATGGATCCCCGTATCAGTCAACGCAACACAGTTCCATGCTGTCCTCCCGAGATGACGATTCGATGGTGCGCGAACGTCACCCGTGGCCTGCAACAGGTATTATGGTATGTTGCTGTGACGATACGATATGGCCCCGTCAGAGGCGAACATCGTCATTCCAGTGCGACTGGATCAGTCTCCGCAATCCCACGGGCAGGGCCGTGACGACATCGCTGGGGGCGGCCACGTCAGTCCGTCCATGCTGTCATCGCTGACGCCGAACGGGGTTGTTGTGGTCGGGTTCTGGCCGGTCCCGGACCAGTCGGCACCCGGGCAGCTCCGGGACCAGTTCGAAGACGAGGCACGAGCGAATCTCGACGCGGTTATCGAGCCGCTCGAAGGCGCCGAGTTTGCCGTGACATCGGAGCTGGTGTTTACCCGCGACCGGGACCAGTTGATAGACCGCGTCGCGAACAAATACGACAGCACGGCGGTTCTGATGCCTGGCATCGTTCGCTCGAACCCCCCGGATAGCGTGTTGGTGTTACTGAAAACCGATTCAGACGTAGACCATATCGTGCGGACGGTCGGGACGCTGTTTGGGGACAGTGGCGTGGATATCCTGCTGTTTCATGCTATCGAAGGCGGCGACGATCCGGATGCGACCGAATCCATGCTCCACAGCGTCGCCGACCGACTCATCGACCGTGGCATTGATTCCGACCGAATTCACCGACAGCAGTCTGACCGTGGTTCGCGGGTAGATACAATCGTATCGGAGGTATCGGACCACGACCTCGTCGTCCTTAGTGAAAGCGAACCGACGGTGCGTGAGCGACTCTTCGGTCCGGTCCAGTCAAGCATCACCGACAGAACTGACCGCCCGTCGTTGACTATCCGGGCGAATCCGTGAGGCAGTCCAACGAGGAACACCACTATACCCTCATACACTGTACTGTCGATTACGGAGACAATGTATGCCAGAGCCACTTGTTGACCCGACAATACTGGTTCCTATCGACGCGAGTGACACTGGAGAGCCCTCCGATGCGCTCGTCAAACTGTTACGGCCACACCAGTTGGTGGTTCTGGGCTACTATCCCGTCCCGGACCAGACAGCAACTGAACAGGCACGGGAGCAGTTCGGCGAGGCGGCGACGGCAGATATCGAGGCGATAGCGGACCGGTTCGCCGAGCACGGTGCGGGGGTAGAATCCGTCGTCGTGTTCACGCACGACCGGTCCCAAACCATCGACAATATCGCGGCGGAGTACGATGCCGACGCCGTTCTCACTCCGGGTATCGTCGGTGACACACTGGACCGCATTCTCGTTCCAGTACGCGGTGACAGCAATCTGGCGCGGATTCTCGGATTCGTTGGCGGTCTGTTGCGTGGCAGCGATGCGACCGCAACAATGTATCACGTTGCGGACGCCGAAGCGGACGCCTCCCACGGGGAGCTACTCGTACGGGGCGCTGCCGATCGGCTGACCGAAGACGAGGGAATCGAGGGCCATAGAGTCGATTGGCGAAACGAACGTGCCGGGTCGACGGCGGACGCAATCATCGAGGCTGCCGAGGAGTATGACCTGCTCATCGTCGGCGAGTCGGAACCCTCCCTGACCGAGCGCATTCTGGGAGACGTGACCGATACTGTCATCGACAAATCCTCGGACCCGCTGTTGATCGTCCGCAACAGGTGAGCGTGACCTGTCAGAGGTTGTTTTTGAGCTCGATGTCCCTCGCGTAGAAGAGATACCAGGCGATGGCGACCAGCGTGAGAGCGATACCAAGGACCTGTGAGAGGGGTTGCATGTAAAATATGAGTGCGAAACTGGCAAACCCACCGACGATCGGCACGGCCGGGTACCCTGGCGACCGAAACGCGGGGTCGTACCAGTCGGGGTCACGTCGCCGAATCACGATGAGCGTGACACAGATGAGCCCGTACATGACGAGATGGAGAAAGGACGCGACTTCGGCAAGCACCTCGGTTCGACCAGTGACCACCAGCACGACTGTGACCCCACCGACGAACGACAGTGCGAAGTGCGGCGTCCCGTACTCCCGGTTGACCGTCGCGGCTGCCTGTGGGACGAGCGCGTCCGAACTCAGCCCGTAGAGGGCGCGGGACGCACTCAGAATAGACGCGTTCGCGGAGGAAATCGTCGCGAGCAACCCGGCGATGAGAACGACAACGACACCCGGGAAGCCGAGATACTCCCGAGCGACCTCGACGATTGCCGTCTCGCCCATCGACCCGATGACGCTTGGCTCGAACGTGCTGCCGGCAATCAGCAACGTGATGACGTAGAGGACCCCGACCAGGATGACCGATCCGAGCATCGACAACGGCAGGTTCCGATCCGGGTCGACGATATCCTCGGCAACGGTCGCGATCTGTGCGAAGCCGAGATACGAGGTGAAAACTAGTGCAGCGGTCGTCAGTACCGGGCCGAATCCTTTCGGGGCGAGCTGGGCAGGGACGCGGGATGTCCCGCGAACGCCTAGGACGTCGAGCCCGCTGACCGTGAGGAGGACGGCAAGAATCGCGAGGAGGAACCCAACGACAGCGTTCTGGAGGGATTCGGTGTTCTCGGTCCCGAAGACGCTCAGAACCGTCAAGAGGATGCCCGCCACGGCCGCGAACAGCAAGACGACGTTGAGCGGGCCGACTGCGATATCAGTCGTTGGCACGACCCCCGCCTCGACCAGAATCGTGGCGGCGTACTCACCGAGCCCGACGAGATAGAAGGCCGACGCGAACATGAGACCGAACGTGAGTCCGATGCCGACAATTGCCCCGGGGAGTGTGCCCAACCCCCTAGAGATAAAATAGTAGCCACCGCCGCTCTCAGGCATCGCCGTCGCGAGTTCGGATGTCGGTAGTGCAACAAGTAGGGCGATTACGGCCCCGATAGCGAACGACACTGCTGCCGCCGGCCCGGCCCGGCCTGCGGCTAACCCGGGAAACACGAAAATCCCCGCACCGATCATCGTTCCGGTCCCTATCGTCACCGCGCCTGCGAGGCCGATCGTCCGGTCTAGTTCGCCCTCGTCTCCGGAACGTTCAGACACTACCAATCAATGCGAATGAACTTGGTAAAAATATGTGGGTGGAGCAAGAATGTTGCCAGCGACGGAGCGTTCGCTGCGGTTCGGGAAGGGGACGGCTGGTGGCAGTACTGATACTGCTGGCGCCCGATAGCGGGGATCGTGCTGGTGGGAGCACATCTTCTGCCCATGCCGATACTGGTGAACGTCTGGACGCCCGTCCCCGTGTTCGTCCAGGCCGAGAGGGGGCTACCAACTGCGGTTTCGGCGGAGAGTGCGGGCAGCGTTGGAGACGGACTCTTCGAGCAGACTCTGGACACCGCGAGGACTCGCGGACACGACTGAAGGGACTTCGTGTACGTTGTTTCACGCCGCACTCGAAGCGGACCCGTCTCGGCCGAGCGCGGGCCGTTTCCCTGGCCACACTCCCGCTGTTCACCGGCGACCGAACAGCCGCTCGGTGAGCGACCGCTGTGTCGCTCGCTCCGTGAGGAGGACCGAACACTCCATCTCGTCGATCACGGAGAGGTTGAGCGAATCGTGGACGAGCCGCGAGAGGAGTCCGCGCTCGGTGGCGCCGATGACCACGAGCGAATGTGACCGTGCTTCGCGAGCGATCGCGGTCTCGACATCGCCGGTGTCGTCGACGGTCTGGGTGGCCGATTCGAGGTCGTGTTCGCGGGCCCAGTCCGCCAGGAACTGCTCGCCCGCTTCGCGTTCGTGCTGGCCGTCGACGACGTGTAACAGCGACAGTTCGGCCCCGACCGCGGACTGAAGGGTGGTGGCGACCTCTGCGCTCAACTCGCAGTTGAGACCGCCCTCGGTCGGGAGCAAGATCCGCGACGGGTCGAACCCGCGGTTCTTGAGGACGAGGAAGTCACAGGGGAGTTCTCGGGTGAGATCACTGAGCGATCCCCCCGCTTTCCCGGCACCCCACACTCTGTTGTCCCCCCACTGCATCACGACCTGGTCGGCCTGGTGCCGGCGTGCGACCTCGAACAGCGTCTCGAACGAGCGCTGGGAGACGACAGTCGAGCTCTCGTACGCGACCTCGTACTCGTCGGCGACCGCTTCCAGTTCGTCGAGCAGTTTCGTGGATTCGTCGACGATCTGCTGGCGTTGCCTGGTATCGTATCCCCGTCCGCCGGCCGGCGTCTGGACGATGTGGACCGGGGTGACCACCGCGTCTTCCCGCTGGCTCGCCAGCGTACACGCCAGCCTGACGAGGTCGGTCTCCGTGCGAGGGTTCAGGATCGGGACGAGGATGCGATAGGACCCGCTATCGGGGACTGCAGGCGCCTCTTCCGGATCGAGCAGTGGGACGTACGACCGCCCCGCGAGCCCACCGAGGACCCACTCCGAGACGGAGAGTTGTCGTTCGGCACCTTCGAACCGTGCCGAGGCGAGCCGTTCCTCCGTCGTCTGGAAGTAGTTGACGACCGTGACGAGGACGACGCCACCGACAGTGTTGCCCAGCAACACCGGCAGGACGAACTCGACGAGGCCGACGGTGACCGCGAGGTCCCCGAGCAACACCAGATAGATCATCTCGGTGAAGGAGACGACGGAGTGGTACAATCCGCCGAGCGGGATCGCGAGGAAGGCGAGATAGACGACGACGAGCCGGGAGATGGTGTCCCGGGCCGCGTACTCGACCCAGACGACGCCGGCGACGATCAGGCCGGCGAAGGCGGCTTTACTGAACAGGCTCCACCAGGCCGTGGCGACACCCTCCTGTGCGATGCCGGCCGCGACCATCCCCGCATCCGAGGAGAGCACGCCACCGAAGGCCAGCGCCGCGGCACCCATCGCCCCACCGGTGAAGTTCCCGGCAAGCACGACGATCCAGTTACGGAGGAGCGCCGGGATACTCGCCAGCCGTTCCAGTGTCAATGCGACCGGTGGCAGCGTGTTCTCGGTGTAGAGTTGATAGCCGCCGATGATGATGTAGATGAACCCCAGCGGGTAGAGCAGTGCGCTCAGTATCGGGTCCGAACCGGTCGAGGTCTTCATCGAGACGTACAGCATGAAAGTGATAGTGATCGCGAACCCACCGGCGAGGGCGCTGAAGAACAGTTCCCGGGAGCCCGCCGTGATCTCCTCGTCGGCGGCTGCGACGATCCGCTGGAACACCTCGTCCGAGGAGAAGCGGTCACGAACGACACTCCCGACCGCGGGTGCACCACTCCGCGACCGTTCGACAGCCTCACGAACCGACTCCTCGGGGTCCTGTGCGTCGGGATCGCTCATGCCCAAACGGGTGTCACACACGGACTAAGAGGTTGTTGTTCACCGTGGTGCCGGCAGACAGATCGGATGCCCGTCGATCGTCGGAACTCAGTCGCCAGACGGACCCCACAGTTCCCGAGGTGGGGTGTGTTCGGACGGTTGGAGACGGCGCTTCCGCTCACCGCTGCGTAGTGACTGCCGCAGGTCGACGTGGACAAAGAGACGTACCGGGTCCCGAAGGAAGAACTAAGCCAGCCCTCGACTCACTCTTAGACAATGTCCGATTCCTGGCCCACCGTGGCGCTCCTCGGTCTGGTGCTGCTGGCGGGGTGTGGCGGGTTTGCCGGTTTCGACGACACGATGGCGACTGAGAGCCGGACACCGGCACCGGTCCCGGAGGATTCGACAGTGGCACCGGGGGTGCCCGCGACGGACGGGAAGACAACAGTCATCGACGCCGACCGGCTGCTCGCGGCCGACACGGAACATCGCTCGGCGGCCGGCTACCGCCTGAACCGGACAGTGACCATCCGCGGGACGAACTGGACGACCCGGGTCGACCGGAACCGGCGGGTCGCCGCCAACGGGACGCTGTTCGAGCGCGTCGAGATCAACAGTTCTGGCCCGTTGTCGCCCACAATCGGGCAGAGCGAGCTCTGGACCAACGGCTCGACGGTGTACGTCCGTACGTTCGACGGGGACGGTACCCGCATCGAGCAGGGACCACTCCCGTCAGCGCCCGGGCACTTCCGGCAGTGGACGATGCTCCGCGAGCAGGTGCTCGAGGACGGCACGTACGAGGTCGAACCGACCGCCGACGGAGCCGTCCTCCGGTCGAGGGAGCTGCCGACCCTGCCGGCAGCGTTGGTCCCGCTCTCGGTACGCGAGCCACGGAACGTGACCGCACGAGTAGCCGTGACAGAGGCGGGACTGATCCGATCACTCCAGGTCCAGTATGACACTACCGTCCGCGGCGAGCCGGTCCGAGTGACGATCCGGCATCGGCTCGGAGCGGTCGGGAACACGAGCGTCGACCGTCCGGCCTGGGTCTCCTAACGGCCGGGAAGGGACTGTTCCCTTCGCTCTTCGAGAGTCTCCTGTACGCGGTTCCAGTCGACTGGCGGCTCGAACCCGTCTAACTCCGCGTCGAACGCCCCGAGAGCGTCGTCGAACCGGTCGCGCCACGCTGGTTCGGCGTGGTCAGCGAGCGTGTCGTTCAGTTCCCTGGTCCGGCGTTCTGCGTCGGCCACCCGGTCGTCCAGGCTGGCGCGGAACTGCGCGTCCTCACGGTCGGCCCAGCTCCGGAGGGCAGTCAGCTCGGCGCGGAGGTCGGCGACGAGCAGTTCCAGGACGCGCGCTCGCATCGTCGCGTCCGCCCAGTCGGCAGCGGGCTCGTCGCTGTCGGTCGAGAGTGCAGTGGCCGCGGCTGTCAAGTCGTCGAGCGATTCGTCGACGATATCGACGTCCGCTTCGAACTCGTCGTACCGCCGGTCCGGCTCCGCGAGCCACGACTCGAACTGCTCCAGATCCGTAGCGAGGTCGTCGGCCGTCCGGACGACACCCTGTGCGGTCGTCGCGACCTCGCGGAGCTCCGTCGCCAGCTCGTAGACGGCGCTGGGATCGTCCAGTCGATCGACGGGTGTCCGCAGGTCATCGGTGAGATCGGCGGCCCGCGCTTCGACGGCTTCGAGCCGGTCCGCGTACGCGTCGAGTCGGACCGCCACGATCTCGAAGTCGTCGACCGCGGCGGCCGCCGCCGTCGCGTCCTCGGAGGCGATTCCGGCGAGTTCGACGCGCGTCTCGGCCGTCGCGACCACCTTGGACGTGTCCGAGACGGCCGTCTCGACTGCCTCGCGTGTGACCACGCCGTCGTCGGTGATCGGGTCGAGCGCCTCCCGCACTGTCTTCGGGTCGCAGTCGTCCTCCCGGTCGACGATCGCCTCGATCACGTCCTCGACCGGTCGGCCGACCAGCCCGTTCTCGCTCATACCCGCGAGTTCCTCACCACGAGATGTATACTTTCCGTCAGAGCCGTCGTTTCGTGACTGTTTCTCTCGTGAGCGGTATGGTCGGATATAGTCGTCTCGTCACTAGGGGGTTCGATATATAGACCTATATGTCAATATAGGTATGAACTGACTGATACTCCCTACTCTGTACCGGGACAAACCACCGTATAGAGGTATTACAAGCCCTTTTACCCCGATACGGGCTTGGATAGCCTGATGTCAGACGACAAAGCGTCCGGCACTGGCGTATCACGGCGAAAGTTCCTCCTCACTTCAGGCGCCATCGGGGCGGCAGGGCTGGCTGGGTGTTCCGGTGGCGATGGTGGCAGTGACGGTGGGAGCGGTAGCGACGGCGGGAGCGGTAGTGACGGCGGAAGCGGTAGTGACGGCGGAAGCGGTAGCGACGGCGGGAGCAGTGACGGTGGCGACGGTGGAATGAACACGGACCTGCTCACAGCCGAGGGGTCCTCGACAGTGTACCCCATCTCGAACAAGGGCGCCTCCTACTGGAACGCCAACGCCCCGCCGAGCGACGGCGAGTACTGGGGATCGAACGACGAGGGCTCCGTTCCCGGCTGGAGCGAGATCGAGACCGAGGAATACCTCGCCGACTACTTCGCGGGACTGTACGGCTTCGACCAGACGGGCGAGCGCTCGAACCCGCCGTTCAACGCGACAGTCAGTCTAAGCCACTCCGGGACGGGCTGTAAGGCGGTCCGGGACGGACTGGTCGATATCGGCAACTCCTCGGGGCCGATCACGGCCGAGCTGGGCCTCAGCGACTCCGAGGCCGAAGAGCAGTTCGTCGACCACGTCGTGGGCCGCGACGGCCAGCCGGTCGTCGTGAGCAGCGACATCTACGATGCCGGCGTCACGCAACTCACCGGCGAGCAGGTACGCAAGATCTACCAGGACGAGATCACCAACTGGTCCGAGGTCGGCGGCCCGGACCAGGAGATCTTCGTCATCGGCCGCGCGGAAGGGTCAGGCACCGACACGGCGTTCCGGCTGAACATGCTGGGTAGCGCCGACGCCTCGATGGAAGGCGTCGACTCCCGGTTCGGCCAGAACCAGCAGGTCGCCGAGGCCGTCGCCAACAACGACGGTGCCATCGCGTACATGGCCCTGGCGTTCACCAGTGAGTCGGTCCAGCCGATCGGGATCGACTTCGACGGAACCCTGTACGAACCGGACAAAGACGCCGAGAACACCATCTTCGACAGCGCGTACCCGCTGAACCGGGACCTGCACATGTACACGAAGATCACGGAGGACACCCCCAGCGGGACGGACCTGCGCGAGGGTGCCTTCCTGAACATGTTCCTGACCGAGTTCGGTCAGATCGTCTTCGTCGAGCAGAACAACTACATCCCGCTCCCGACCAGCGACATCGAGTCCGAGGCCGAGAAGCTGCCGGACCAGGCCTGAGACGGCGTCCTGCGAACGGGGGACGGACACTCCGAACTTCGCACTTAATTTCATACAGTATACATTATGACACGTACATCGAACGAGGCAGGCGCCGGAACGGGCGCGCTGGCGCGGCGGCGCCGGCAGCTCCGCGACTTCGTCACCGAGACCGAGCCGGCGGCACTGGTCACGATCGGCGTGATGGCGGTCGCGCTGGTGGCAACGCTCGCCGGCTTCCTCGCGGTTTCACCGCTGACGATCGTTCCGTTCGCCGTCTTCCTGGGCAGCGCTGGATACGGCTGGGCACGGCACCAGGGGCTGACCGCCCAGGTGCTGACGTTCTCGATGATGGTCTCGACGATCCTGATACTGCTGTTGATCGTCGTCTTCATCTCCGTCGAGTCGATCCCGGTCATCCAGTACGAGAGCGTGACGGTGTTCGGCGTCGCCGTCCCCGGACTACGGTTGTTCACGCAGACACAGTGGGACGCCGTCTCCCCCCCGATCCGGTACTCGATGGTACCGATGATCCACGGGACAGTGATGGTGACGACCATCGCGACGGCCGTCGCCGCGCCGCTCGGAGTCGCCGCGGCACTGTTCCTCTCGGAAATCGCCCCCGCGACCGTCCGCGAGGTCGTCAAGCCGGGCGTGGAGATCCTCGCAGGCATCCCCTCCATCATCTACGGGTTCATCGGGTTCACCATCCTGAGCCCGTGGGCGGCCGACCAGTTCCGGACCACCGGCCAGGGGTCGTATCTGTTCGTCGGAATCGTCGTCGGGCTGATGGCGCTCCCGACGGTCGTCTCCGTCGCGGAAGACGCCCTGTCGAGCGTCCCGGAGTCGATGAAAAGCGGTTCGCTCGCGATGGGAACGACCGACTGGCAGACGATGACCTCCATCACGCTACCGGCGGCGTTCTCGGGGGTCTCCGCGGCAGTCCTCCTGGGCGTCGGGCGGGCCATCGGCGAGACGATGGCCGCGACGGTCATGCTTCGGGGGGTCCCGCAACTGACCGAGCCGCTGTACAACGTCTTCTACGGCCAGGCGACGCTCACCTCGCTCATCGCCAACAACTACGGCGAGGCCGACGGGCTCCAGATGGACGCCCTGTTCATCGCCGGCGTCATCCTGTTCATCACGGTGTTGTTCATCTCCATCGGGGCACAGTACATCGAGTGGCGGATGCGCCGGAAACTGGGGGGTGAGATCTGATGGCAGGCGCGACGAAGACGAACCTCGTCACGGGCGACGTCTCGGAGACGAACGCGGTCGCGGCGGGTGCGGTCGCGCTCTCGGCGCTCCTGTTCGCCCTCTCGCTGGCGGCGCTGTTCGAGATCATCACCATCAGCGACCCGGTCGCCGGCGTGCCGGTCGTCACGCTGCTGGGCCTGATCCTCGTGGCCCTGGGCGGCGCCGTGATCACCTTCGGGATCGGCTCGTTTCTGGGCTACGTCGAGACACAGCCGAGCCCGAGCGCCGGGCTGGTCGCGGCGACGGTCTTCTCGACGATCTGGTTCGCCGTCGGAGGGCTGGTCGCCTCCCAGACGCTCGGGCTCGGGGGACTGACGTGGGTGCCAGTCGCCGTCCTCGCCGGCGGTGGCGCGTTCGTGCTGACCGCACTGCCCCGTGAGGATATCGGTTCGACGCTTCCGGCAGGTGCGCTCACGCTGCTGACGGGGCTCGCCTTCGTCACGGGGACGATCGGGCCGGCCTGGGTGTGGGAGCTGAGCTTCGAGCAACAGGCCTCGTTCACCGCCGAGTTCGTCATCCCCATGGCGACGCTGTTCGCGGCGCTCATCTCGGGCTGGGCCGCCGCGAAGGCCTACGGCGGATTCGGCGCCCGCGGTCGACACATGGGCGCGTACGTACTCATCTACCTGAACGCGAGTTCCATCGTCGGCGTGCTGTTCGTACTGGTCGCGTTCACGACGATGAAGGGGGTTCCGGGGCTACTGACCGGCGCCGAACTGGGGACGGGACCGGACGTGACCCTGTTCGGTCTCACGGTCGGGCTGCCGTTCTCGGTCCCGTTCGTGATGAACGGGGTGGCGCTGCTCAACGACTTCCAGGGCGTCCTCCCGGCGATCGTCGGCACGATCTGGCTCGTGATCGGCGCGGTGCTGTTCGCGGTTCCCCTGGGTGTCGGCGCGGCGATCTTCCTCACCGAGTACGCCGAGCGCGGCCGGCTCACCCAGGCCGTCGAGGTGGCGACAAACGGACTCTGGAGCACGCCAAGCATCGTGTTCGGCCTGTTCGGGTTCGCCTTCCTCATCCCGCGGTTCGGGGGGAACAAGTCGCTGATCTCGGGGATGCTCACGCTCGGGTTCATGCTCCTCCCGCTGGTGCTCATCACGAGCCGGGAGGCGATCCTCGCGGTGCCCGACGAGTACCGCGACGCGAGCGCCGCGCTGGGTGTCACGAAGTGGCAGACGATACGCAGCGTGGTCCTCCCGGCCGCGCTCCCGGGCGTCGTCACGGGCGTCATCCTCGGCGTCGGTCGGATCGCCGGCGAGACGGCCCCCATCCTGCTGACGATGACCGGCGGGACGTTCGTCCCCGGTGGGTCGACAGTCGACGTGATCGGCGGCTTCCAGTTCACGGGCACCCCGCCGTTCGTCGCCAACCCGGAACTGCTACAGGCGACGACGGCGCTCCCGTTCCAGCTGTACGCCCTCATCACGGCCGGCGTCGGCCTCGGTGACAACGTCACCAACCCCGAACAGTTCCAGTGGGCGACGGCACTGATGTTGCTCGTGGTGGTGCTGTCGTTCTACGCGATCGGCATCGGCGCGCGGTACTACTTCCGGAGGCGACTTCAATCATGAGTGAAACGACAGAGACGACAGAACAGACAGGCATCGAGTCGGACCAACCCCTCGAAACGACGAGCGGTGAGACCGATGAACAGGTCCGGGAGGAGTGGCGCGAGTACGAGTTCGACGGCCGGACGAAACTCGCCGCCGAGGACCTCGACGTCCACTACGGCGACGACCACGCGCTGAAAGAGGTCTCCATCGAGATCCCGGAGAACAGCGTCACCGCGCTCATCGGTCCCTCGGGGTGCGGGAAGTCGACGTTCCTCCGGTGTCTCAACCGGATGAACGACCGCATCCGGAGCGCCGAGATCGACGGCTCCGTCGAGATCGACGGGCAGGAGATCTACCAGGAAGGGGTGAACCTGGTCGAACTACGCAAGCGCGTCGGAATGGTGTTCCAGTCGCCGAACCCGTTCCCGAAGTCGATCCGGGAGAACATCTCGTACGGCCCCGAAAAGCACGGTGACCTCCAGACGGGGCTGCTGGCGCGGCTGCTCAACCGGAGCGACACGGCCGAGCGCGAGCAACTCGTCGAGCAGTGTCTCCGCGACGCGGCGCTGTGGGACGAGGTGCAGGACCGCCTCGACGACAACGCGCTCGGGCTCTCCGGTGGCCAGCAACAGCGCCTCTGCATCGCTCGGTGTCTGTCGGTCGATCCCGAGGTGATCCTGATGGACGAGCCTGCGTCGGCGCTCGATCCGATCGCGACGTCGAAGATCGAGGACCTCATCGCCCAACTGAGCGATGAGTACACGGTCGTCATCGTCACTCACAACATGCAGCAGGCGGCCCGGATCTCCGACCAGACGGCCGTCTTCCTCACCGGCGGCGAACTCGTCGAGTACGACGACACGGAGAAGATCTTCGAGAACCCCGAGAGCCAACGCGTCGAGGACTACATCACCGGCAAGTTCGGGTGAGCGAGCGATGTCACGCGAGTCCTACCAGGAGCGGCTGGCGACGCTGCGGGCGGACGTAGTCGGAATGGGTGCTCTCGTCGGCGAACGTCTGGAGCTAGCATTGGAGAGTATTCGGACCGGCGACGAGGAACTGGCCCGGACGGTTATCGACGGTGACGACGAGGTCAACGACCTGTACCTCGACCTCGAAGGGGACTGTATCGACCTCTTTGCCCTCCAGCAACCCGTCGCGACCGACCTCCGGTTCGTGGCGACCTCGTTCAAAGTGATCACGGACCTCGAACGGATCGGCGACCTGGCGACGAACCTCGCCAACTACGGACTCGCAGCCACCGGCGAGATCCTCCCCGAGGTCGCCATCGAGGATATCGGGGCCGACGCAGTGGCTCTCGTCGAACGGGCACTGGAAGCGTACCGGACCGACGACGCCGACGCCTGTCGGACGATCGCGGCCGACGACGACGAGATCGACGCGCTCTGTCAACACGCCAGCGAGACCGTCGTCCGGGACCTCATCGAACGGGAGGCGACCGACGACCAACTCTGGTCGATCGAGGAACTGCTCGACGACGTCTCACGAGTCTTGCTGACGATCCGGGATCTGGAACGGATCGCCGACCACGCGGTCAACATCGCCGCACGAACACTGTACATGGTCGATTCGAGCACGGAACTCATCTACTGACATGGAGACACGCAAGATCCAACAGGTCGGTGGCGGAACGTACACCGTCTCGCTCCCGAAGGAGTGGGCCGAACAGGCGGAAGTCTCCGCCGGCACCGTCGTGGACCTCCACACGCATATCGACGGGTTACTCGTCGTCCAGGCCGGCGACTGTGACCGCGGCGTGACCAGCCCCATCGAGATCCAGGTTCCCCCCGAGGACGCCGACGCCGTCGAACAGTCGCTTCGGGCGGCATACGCCGCCGGGGCCGAATCGATACGGCTCACAGCACCCGAGGGCTTTACCGACAGTCAGCGACGGGCCATCGACCGGGTCGCCCGGAACCTGACCGGAGTCGCCGTCGCCGAGGAGTCGGCGACCGAGGTGACGGTCCGAACGATGCTCGACGCGACGGAGGTCTCGATCACACAGTCAGTCCGGCAACTCCAGTTCGTCGCGCTCTCGATGCACCGGGACGCCGTCGCAGCGCTGACCGGCGCCGGCGGGGTCGACCAGCCCGCCGACCGCGACGACCAGGCCGACCGGTTGTACGCGATGATCGAACGGCACTTCGAGCGCGGCCTCGCGAAACTCGACGAGGTCGACGCCCTCGGTCTCACCCGGCCCGAACTGTTCCAGTTGTGGGCGACAGCCCGTGAACTCGAACGGGTCGCCGACCACGCCGAGCGGATCGCCTGCGTGGCCGCCCGGCTGGAATCGCCGGTTGCCGGCGACCTCGCGGACGACATCGACGGGATCGCTACCACGGCACAGCGCACGGTCGAGGAGGCAGTCCGTGTCGTCATCGACGACGCCGGCGTCGACACCGCCCACCAGGCACTGAGTGATCGGGACCGTGTTCGGGCAGACGTGGCCGACCTCGACCGGCGGCTGTTCGAGGCCCCCGGGAGCGACTACCGGCTCACACACGTCGTCGATAGCCTCCAGCGCACCGCCGAACACGGCGGTAACGTCGCCGAACTCGGCCTCCGGAGCGCGCTCCGGGAGGACTCGCTGGCCCCGACTGCGGAGCCGGTCGACGCCAACGACTGAGACGCCAGCGCTCGTAGCGGCTTTATGTCTCCGGTCGCGTAGGTGGAAGGGATGACGGTCAGACACGACGGGCTCGCCGTCGAGTGGCTCGGGTACACGACGATCAGGCTCGCCGGCGACGACACGGTCGTCTACATGGACCCGGGCCGGTACGGCGTCCTGACCGGCGAGTGGGAACCCTTCGAGGAGGGTGTCGGCCACCCGCCGGCACGCGACTACGACGCCCGCGACGGCGACATCGTCTGTGTCAGCCACGTCCATCACTACGATCCCGACGCCATCGAACGGGTCGCCGCCCCCGACGCGACGGTGGTCGCCTTCGAGGGAATCGAGGGGCGGGCTCGCGAACGGGATCTCCGACCACTCGCGGATCTCCCCTACGAGGTCCGGCAGATCGGTTCCGCCGACCAACTCGGCGTCGAGGGGACAGACATCTGGACGACGCCGGCGTACAACGAACCCGACGGCCCACACACCCGTCCCGACGGGACCCCCTACCACCCCGAGGGCTTCGGCTGTGGCTTCCTGGCGGTCGTCGACGGGACCCACTGCTTCTGGCCGGGCGATACGGACGTGTTACCCGGGCACCGAACGGTCGAGACCTCGCTGTTCTGTCCGCCGATCGGCCAGCGGTTCACGATGGACCGCCACGAGGCGGCGGGACTGGCGGCGACGATCGACCCCGATCTGGTCGTTCCGGTCCACTACAACACCTTCTCGACGCTCGCTGCCGACTCGCGGGCCTTCGCCGCCGACGTGGCCAGCGCCGGCGTCCCGGTCGCCTTAGACGAGCAGTGAGTACGACCCGTTTCCCGCCGATACGTACATCTGAGATGCCGACTCACCCGTCGTCCCACGCCTGCCAGTCGCGGTGGGCGGCGGCGACGGCCTGGATCTCCGCGGCGTCGAGTCGGCCCTGCTCGGTCAGGACGGCCGTCACCGGGTCGGCCGGCGTCACGTCGAAGGTCGGGTTGGTGACGGCTACGTCGGCCGCACCGTCGTAGACCTCCTCCCGGGAGCGCGGTTCGAGGTCGTACCCGTCCTCGGGGGCGATCTTGTCGCTTGCGGCCACCACGAACACCTCGCAGTCGGCGGCTGCGGCCGACAGCACCGCCCCACGGGTGCCGACCTTGTTGACGAGACGGCCGTCCGGCAAGATCCGGTCGGCACCGACGAGCACCGCCTCGGCGTCCCAGTCGTCGAGTTCGAACGCCAGCGCGGCGTCGGTCGTGAGTGTCACGTCCGTCGACGCCGCAAGCGCCTCGGCGACGCCGATGCCCTCCCGGCCCGGGCGTGACTCGGCGACCAGGACCGCGTCGGGTGCAGCCTCGTGGAGCGTCTCCTGGACCGTCCCCGAGCGCGAGAGGGTCGCGATCCGCGCCGGCAACGCCTCAGCGGCCGCTCGGGCGGCCTCCCGGTCGGCGGCACAGACCTGTTCGACCGCTCGGCCGGCCGCGGTCTCGACGGTCTCCGGAGACCGACCGTCGCTCGCGGCCAACATCGTCCGGTTGATCCGGTTTTCCAGAACCGCCATCGAGGGACGGGCATCACGGAGCGACCGGGCCAGTGCCGCCAGCCCGTCCCAGTCGTCGCTGGGCCGTTCGACCGTCTCGCCGTCGTCCCGGTGCCCTTCGACGACGGCGGCCGCCTCCTCCCGGAGGACCTCCAGTGCCCGCACCGAGAGCCACGACGAGCCGTGGGTCCGGTCCTCACGGACGGTCGCCACGCGCGGTCGGACCCGATCGTAGGCCGTCCAGAGCCGGGGAACCGTCTCCCGCCGGAGGATCTCGGGGGGCTGGACCCACGCCGTCTCGGCGGTCTCCGCGTTCGTCCGGACCGCTCGGGAGTCACAGTCGAAGAGGAACGGGTGGACGAGCCAGTCGTCCGTCCCGTCGGCGACCGAAAACGGCTCGCCCCGACTGGCGAGCGTGACTGCGTGCTCCAGCCCGGTCGCCTCGGCGATCTCGGCCCGCGCTGCGGTCTCCGGGTCGCGGTCCGGCGCAGTCGGGTCGCCGCCGTCGTCGGCCACGTGTCCGGCAACTCCGCCCCACCGGCCGGGATAGGAGCCGACCGCGTCGCTGCGGCACAACAGGAGTATCTCGCCGTCGGTACGCAGAAAACAGGTGACGACCGGCCGGGGAGCCATGACTGATCCGTCGGCCGCCTGCACAATGAGCGTGGGGGCTACAGCGCGTCGAGCAGTCGGTCGACGTCCTCGGCGGTGTTGAAGGCGTGGACCGACGCCCGGACGGCACCCTCGGGCTGGGGGAGCGACCGGACGACGACGCCGGCCTCGCCGAGCCGCTGGACCGTCGCCTCGGGGTCCTCAACGGCGAAGGTGACCAGCCCCGACTCGTAGGCGTCGGGACTCACCAGTCGGTCGCCAAGCCCCGCTTTCAGCCGGTCGGTCAGCCGCTGGACCCGGGACTGGATCGTCTCGAACCCGACGGCTTCGACCGTCTCGATGGCTTCGGCCAGCGCGACGTACGGCGCCGGGGTGGTCGTCCCCACCTCGAATCGCCGGCCGCCGTCGTGGTAGGTGTACTCGCTCGCGCTTGGGTCCTCGACGCTCCGGTAGCCGATCCTGGTCTGTCGAAGCCGGTCGTGAGCCGCGGGGTCGACGTACAGCATCCCCGCACCCCACACGCCCAGCAGCCACTTGTGCCCCGCGCCGGCGACGAAGTCCGCACCCCAGTCGGTGACATCGACGGGGTGGTGGCCGACCGACTGGACCGCGTCGACCAACACCTGTGCGCCCGCGTCGTGGGCGATGTCGACGACCTCGCCGACCGGGAGCCTGGTCCCGTGTGTCCAGGTGAGCGAACTCAGGACGACCAACCGTGCGTCGGTGACGGCGTCTTTCAGCGCCGCCATGTCGAGCCGTCCCCGGTCGGTCGGGACGACCCGGACCTCGACGCCGTGGGTGTCGGCCAGGCGGTCCCAGGGGAGGGTCCCGGCGGGGTGTTCGAGGTCGGTCCGGACGACCACGTCTCCGGGTTGGAAGTCGATGGCGCCGGCGACGAGGCTGATCCCGTCGGCGGTGCTCCGGGTGAACGCGAGGTCGTCGGTCCCGGCGCCCAGGAACTCCGCGGCGACCTCGCGGGCGTCGTCGATCGCCCCGAACCCCATCTCGTAGGGGTCCCGTGGGCCGTGGCCCTCGAACTCGTGGCGCTCCAGAAAGCCGGTCGCCGCCTCGACGACGTGGCGCGGGCTGGGGCCGCTCGCTCCGGTGTTGAAGTACGTACGCTCCTCCAGCGCGGGGATCGACCGGCGAAGCTCGGCAGGGTCCATAGTGGATGCAGGCCCGCCGGCGCCTTGAGCCCTGCGTGCTACAGCGCGCCGCCGAGGGCACCACCGACCAGGACACCGACCAGCGCCGCCGCGAGCATCCCGGCGGCGTACAGCGCAGCCGTTACGAGTTCGCCGTCCTCGGCCAACTGGACCGTCTCGACCGCGAACGACGAGAACGTAGTGAACGCCCCGCAGAACCCGGTTCCGGCCGCGAGCGCGACGCCGTCGCCGAGCCGGGCAGTGACCAGCAGGCCCAAGAGGACGCTGCCGAGGACGTTCACCGCGAGCGTATCGAGCAGATCGCGTTCGAGGAGCCGGGCAGTCGTGTATCGGGCCATCGCCCCGACTGCACCGCCGATCCCGACCAGGACGAGCGGGTTCACGACAGCCACCCCGCGAGTCGCTGTCCACAGACGACCGCGACGAAGCCGAGCCCGTAGTTCGCGGCGACGTTCAGGGCGGCGAGTTCCGGACCGAGGCCGCTGGTCTGGACGGCGAAGGTGCTGTAGGTCGTCAGCGACGAGAGAACGCCCGTCCCGACGAGCAGTCTGGCACGCGTGGGCACCACCTGGCCGGCTCCCGCGTCGTAGGCCATAGCGCCCAGCAGGAAGCTCCCGAGCACGTTCGCGGCGAGCGTTCCGGTTATCGGGTCCTGGAGAGTGGCGACACCCGGCGTCAGGACGGTGATCCCGTGTCGGAGCGCGGCCCCGAGGCAGCCACCGACGGCGACCAGCGCCAGCGGCCCGACCCACTCCTCGCGGAATCCACTCATTGGCGGGACGAGACCGCCGGGCTACTCCTGCGTTGCGGTCGACGGCCGTCACGGATCAGCTACAGCAGACGCGCACGGACTGTCACCACCGTGTGGCGTCCGCCGCTCGCGGACCCGGACGTGGTGGACGGACTCGGTGGTGTCGTCGACGACGAGCGCCTCGCCGGGTTCGTCGGGGAGCCGTGTCGACCACTCCCCGTCGAGGTACGTCGGGCGAGCGGCTGTCAGCGCCTCGATGTCGGTCCGAGCCGTCAGTCGATGTGCCAGAACGAGATCCGCCTGTGACACCGCCACCGCCGGCAGCGCGCTCGGGCGCTGTGTCGCCAGCCACAGGCTCACACCGGGCTGTCGGCCCCGGGTGACGAGCCGACGAAGGGGGCCGGCAGCGACGCCGTCGGTGAACGCGTGCGCCTCGTCGACGAGTATCCAGGGGAGTCGCGTCGTCGTCCCGTCGACTCGCCCCCGATACAGGGTGGTCGCGACCGCCGCGAGCACTGCGCCCGCGGGCTCGCGGGTCTGGCCGGAAAGGTCGAGGACAGTCACCCCGGGGCTATCGAACGCTGTCGGATCAAGCCCGTCGGGGTCGAAGACGTTCCAGTCGGCCGCCAGCGACAGATGGTTGGCTGCCCCGCGCCGTGTCGACCGATCGGCGTCGGTGTTCTCGACCCAGCGACGCATCTCCGAGAGCGTCCCGGCGTGGCTCGTGGCCCGCCAGAGCAGACTCCCCACGCCGCTCTCGGGTCCTACCCCGAGCAGCGTACACCACTCACGTGGGCCGAGCGCGTCCGCACGGACCTGTGGGTCGAGGACCCGTGCAGGGGCGTCCACGTCCGCGAGCCCGGCGAAGACACCCATCGGGTCGACGACGACCGGGGCGACGCCGTCGGCCTCGGCCAGCGCCTCCGCGAGGACGCCCAGCGTGTAGCTCTTTCCCATCCCGCGCTTCCCGACGACCAGGCCGGCGTGGGGGCCGTCGAGATCCAGGTCGACGTGTGCCCCGCGGCTCCCGTCGCGTGCCCGATAGTGGCCCAATCGAGCTTTCGGTCCCAGTTCGTCCTCGCGTCCGATGACGACCATACCGGGGCTGGTCTCGGCCTCGTATTTGAACGCTGGGACGAGGGTTCAAGTACGAATCCGGGACCAGGCCACACCGTGTTCGAAGCCCTATGGCGGGACGAACGTGGTATCGAAGGACTTCCCATCCGACTGGTCATCGCACTGGTCGTCGGCGTCGCCTGCATGAGCGTGATGATGAGCACGATCTCGGGAATCCAGACACTCCAAGTCACCGAGGTCGACGTCCAGCCGTCCCCGGAGGTCACAGAGCCCGGGAGCGGTTCCGTCTCCGTGACGGTCGTCGATCCCGAGGGGGCGCCGGTCGCCGACGCGACAGTCGTCGCGAAAAGCGGGACCGCGACGCTCTCCTCCGTCGAAACCGCGAAGACCGGATCGAGCGGGACGGCGTCGCTGTCGCTGTCACCGTCGTTGGGTCCCAATCAGGACGAGGGGACAGTCGTCTTCGAGGTGAAACCGCCGGCCGGCAGTAGCTACCAGGACAATCGGGCCAATACGGATCTGTTGGTGGTGCGGTCCTAGTCCCAGTCGATCCACTCGTGTTCCCAGCCCGGTCGCGTCTCCGCTGCTTTCCGGGCGCGTTCGCGATCCTCGCGTTGGGTCCGGTTTCGTTCGACGGTGTCGGCCTGCTCGCCCTCAACGAGCATCGGCGCGAACGCGACGCCGCCCAGGCGTTCGGTCTCGCCGTCAGCGTCGACGATAGTCAGCGTCTGCTCGCCGGTCCCGAGCGGCATCACGAGCCGGCCGTCGGGCGCGAGCTGGTCGACCAGCGCGCGGGGCGGGCTGATGGCGGCAGCCTCCAGCAAGATGCGATCGTAGGGGGCGTACTCGGGGAGCCCGTCGGCACCGTTCCGGCGGTCGACGAGGACCGCATCGTAGCCGGCGGTCGCTAAGTTCGACCGCGCTTCGATGACCAGCCGCCGGGTGATGTCGATTGCCTGGACGTTCGCCGCACCGACCCGCTCGGCCAGCACCGCCGCGGTGTAGCCGATTCCGGCACCCACCACGAGTACGTCGTCGTCTTCGGCCGGTGCCAGCGCCTCCAGTAGACGGGCGGCAGTGCTGGGCGAGAGGACCCGCGTCCCCATGACTTCGAAGGGCCGGTCGGAGTAGGCCTGCTCCTCGGGGACGAACGCCTCCCGTGGGACCGACCGCATCGCCGCCGACAGCCACGCGCTCTGGACGACGCCCTTGCTGTCGTGTTGGAGGCTGTCGACCATATCGTCCCGCAGCACCGCCGTGTCCATACCTGTGGGTTCGCGCGGAGCTATATGAATGACGCGGCCTCGGCCACCGACACAAGAGTGACCCCGCGGCGGTGTGAACAGACAGCCATGCCAGGGACGCCTGACCCGGCGCTCGGCAGCGACACGCTGACACGGGCCGTCTCGGTTGTCGCTTCCGTTGCTGTCCTCGCGCTGCCGTACCTGTTCGTCGACCGCTGGCCGCCGCTGCGGGTGGCGCTGGGCAGCGGCGCCGTCTACGCCGTCGGCTGTCTGTGCTGCTGGGCCGGCGCGCGGCTGCTCACCGACGCGTTCGCGAGCGGGTTCGGCGACCGTCCCGTCGCTTCCGCCGGGGTCGGCGCTGTCGGAACAGTCGTCCTGGCCGCGCAGGCCGCGGTGCCGGTGTACGGCTACGCACGGTACGGCGTGGTGGTCCCACTGGTGGCGCTCTCGGTGGTGACAAACGTCCTCGTCTACACCTTCCTGCTCGTCCGGGGCGAGACGGACCCATTGGGGCTGTACGCACTCTTTTTCGGCCCGGCGCTGGTCGCCGGACTGGCGCTGCTCGCGGGGCTCGAACTGTGCGTCCGGTGGCTGCTGTTGGCGTGACTACTGCAGCGGGACGAACCGGACCGCGCCGTGGGTCTCCCGTTCGAGCGAGCCGTCGGCGCGCCGGCGTGCCCGGACCAGTCGCTGGCGCCCGTTCCCGATGGGGGCGAGTACCAATCCGCCGGGGCGGGTCTGTTCGACCACCGCCCGTGGAAACTCCGGCGCGGCGCAGGTGAGATACGCCCGGTCGTAGGGAGCGTGGTCAGCCCAGCCCTGCTTACCGTCGCCGGGACGGACCGATACGTCCCCGTATCCCGTCGCTGCCAGCCGCTCCCGTGCTGCCTGTGCCAGCGAGTCGTGGTACTCGACGCTGTAGACGTTCTCGGCTCCGACCAGTTCGGCCGTGACCGCGGCGTGGTAGCCACAGCCCGTCCCGATCTCCAAGACGCGGTCGCCGGGCTGGAGTTCCAGCAGCGTCGCCATGATCGCGACCATATGCGGCGCGGAGATGGTCTGTTCCTCGCCGATAGGGAGCGGGCTGTCGACGTATGCGCGGTCGCGCCGCTCCTCGGGAACGAACTCGTGTCTGGGGACCGTTTCGAGTGCGTCGAGAACCCGCTCGTCGTCGAGTCGCTCGCGGCTCCGGAGCCGGTCGACCAGCGCCGCGCGGTCTCGCGCCGGGTCGTTCATCCTACCAGGCCGACCACGCAGTCGTCGACTCGTCGCGGACGTACAACCGGTTGATATCCTTCGCGACGGCGCTGTCGCCCTCGTAGTCCAGTTTGTCGAAGTCGTAGCCGTGGGCGTCGTCGCGGATATGGATGCCCTCGACGGTGAACTCCTCGTCGCCGAAGGTCTCGGTCTCGCCGACCTGGAACTGATAGTCGCCGGGGACCTGGAGCTTGAAGCTCTCGGTCTCGTCGTGGCGCCCGTCCTTGGGATGCATGGTGACGTTGACGGCGACGTTCCCGACGGCTCGGGACCAGATGGTCTCGACGGCGCTGGTCGGTGCCTCCTCCTCGCGGCCCTCGGCCGTCTCTAAGCTGGTGATCCGGGCGGTCACGACGGCTTCCTCGGTCTCCAGGAGGAACTCTTCGCCGACCGCGAGTTGTTCGTCTTCGGGGACATCGACCTGGGCGGTGAACGATTCTCCGTCCTGGGAGACGACGACGTTCCGTGGGACAGTCGTCTCCTCAGGGAGCTGTTCCTTGTGGACGTGGTCGCACTCGGTACACCGGACAGTGACCTGGCCGCCGTCGTTCAGCACTTCGTGGACGGTCTCGACGTCGGGCGAACAGGCGGGACAGGGGAGGCCGACCCGTTCGCCAGGTGAAACTGTAGTCATAGCTCGCCGTTGACGGGCCGGGCGTAAATGGTCGTCGCCACGTCCGGCTCGTGCAGGCCGCTGGCACGGGCAGACCTGACAGACGGAGGCTGTCCTGTCACTCCCGACCCAACGAAACCATCTTGGAGTCAGCGGTTCAATAGGTAGTCGATGCCTCGATATCGGCCCGCTGACGCGTTGAACGTCGGTATCGTTCTCCTGACGGCGCTACTGGGGGTTGCCCTCTGGCCACGGCTCCCCGCCGAGATGGCGATCCACTTTTCGGCTTCGGGAGTGCCGGACAACTACGTCCCGAAAGCCGTCGGCGTCGCGTTGCTGCCGGCGATCATGCTCGCGGTGTTCCTGTTCGTGAAGACAGTATTCAGCTACGATCCACCGAGCGATTCCCGCGTTCCCACAGTCGTGACGGTCGCGACGACGGGGTTTCTCGGCGCGCTCCACGCGCTCGTCCTCGCCTGGAACGTCGGCTATCCGGTGCCGATGGACGCCGTCCTGCTCGGGGCGCTCGTGTGGGCGGTGGCACTGTGTGGCTACGTCTACCGCCGGGAAGCGGTCTCGCTCACGTGACCGGTCACTCGGCCGATGGCAACTCGATCGGTTCGCCGTCGGCGTACACCGTCGGTTCGGTCAGGATACCGTCCAGGTGGATCGGCACGTGGGTGTCCCCACCGATCGCGTGGTCGTCGCCGACGGCGATGTGGACTGTCCCGCCGGCCTTCTCGTCTAAGAGGACCGATCCGACCAGTTCCGTGACCGCGACGTTCGTCCCGATGCCCAGTTCCGCCAGGTTGTAGGCGTCCCGCCCGACCTCCTCGGCGGCTGCGTCGAGTTCCCGCCGAACGTCGGGATCGTCGATCTCGGTGACGAACCCGTCCTCGACTTCGAAGGCCAGTTGCGTTCCGTCGAGTTTCCCGTGGGGACGCATCGTCCCGTCGACGACGAACCGGCCGTCGGCTGTCTCGGGCGCGACGAACACCTCGCCGGCCGGCAGGTTCGACATCTCGCCCGGTTCGTGGACGATTCCGGTGTCGAGTCGCCACTCCCGACTGCCGAGGCCGAAGGTGATATCGGTTCCCTGTGGGGAGGTGACCCGGATCTCGCCGGCGTCCCGAACCTGTTCGAGGACCGCCTCACAGTGCTCGCGGATGCTGTCGTAGTCGGCGTCCAGCCCCATCAGGAACACGCCCTCGGTGATACCGGGCAGCGTCGCGACCCGGGCGCCGGCGGCGTTGGCCTCGCTACGGGCGTCGGTGTGGCTCAGGCTCTTGGTCGTCGGCGCCAACACCACGTCCGCGGTCCGCATCGCGCCGGCGACCGGCGCCGGTGGTTCCTCCCCGTGTTGGTCACCCGGCGGGTATCGAACGAAGACGGTGTCCTCGGTGATCTCGGCGGCGACCCGGGCGAGGGCCTCGCCGATCGCCTTGCGCTTGTCGTCGGTGACGACCGCACAGGATTCGTCGGGCTGGAGGTTCAGACACTGCTTGATGGCTGTCTCTGCTGGCCGTCTGAGCGACGAGTTGTCCATACCGACGGGTCGGCCGGGAGCGGATTAACTCTTGGTACGGGAGCGCCGGCCGACCCAGCGCTGTCGGCACCCGTCGTGTGACAGTACCGCCCGAGAGTACAACGATCCGAGTTAATTTCTATCACTATTAACCGTAAAGAATATCGTCGTCTCCCGAGAACAACTTGATATGCTCCATGTGGGCATCAACGGCTTTGGCACGATCGGCAAGCGAGTCGCCGACGCGGTGCGTGCCCAGCCCGATATGACCGTCGCTGGCGTCTCGAAACGGACACCGAACTTCGAGGCGACGATCGCACACGACCGTGGCTACGACCTCTATTCGGCCGGTGAGGACGGCCGCGCTCCGTTCGACACCGCTGGACTCCACACGGAGGGGACGGTCCATGATCTCGTCGCGGCCAGCGACGTCGTAGTCGATACGACGCCTGGCGGGATCGGGGCGAAAAACGCCGACCTCTATGCCGACCACGACACGCCGGCGATCTTCCAGGGCGGCGAGGACCCGGGCGTAGCCGAGATGAGCTTCAACGCCAGAGCGAACTACGAGTCCGCGTTGAACGCCGACACCGCCCGCGTGGTCTCGTGTAACACGACCGGTCTGTCACGCCTGTTCGCCCCGCTGCGGGAGCGCTATGGCATCGAGAAGGCCCGGGTGACCCTGGTCCGGCGCGGCGGCGACCCCGGCCAAACCAGTCGCGGCCCGATCAACGACACCCTCCCCGATCCAGTGGAGATCCCCTCCCACCACGGCCCCGATGTCCAGACGGTCTTTCCCGATATCGACATCGACACGATGGGGATGAAAGTCCCGACGACACAGATGCACACCCACAGCGTCAACGTCACGCTGGAGTCGAACCCGTCGGCCACGGCGGTCCGGGAACTGCTGACGGCGGAGTCCCGGCTGTTCCTCATCCCGGAGACGCTGGGGATCGACGGGGCCGGGAAGCTCAAAGAGTACACCCGCGACGCCGGCCGCCCGCGGGGTGATGTCTGGGAGAACTGCATCTGGGCGGAGTCAGTCACCGTCGAGGACAACGACCTCTATCTGTTCCAGGCGATCCACCAGGAGGCCGACGTGGTCCCCGAGAACATCGACGCCGTCCGCGCGCTGTCCGGGCGGACCCCCGACGCCGCCCGCAGCATCAGCCGGACCGACGAAGCACTGGGGGTCGGGCGCGGCCTGGTCCAACACGGTGGAAGCACTGCCCGGCGGACAGCCGACGACTGATCGCGCTGGCCGTCGTGACAGCGGCCACCACGGGACCGTTACCCGAGTTCGTGGAACGTCAGGTCCCCGCTATCGGTGTCCAGCGTCGCAACCGAGAACGCCTCGGGCGCCGGCGGGATGGCGATGCCACCGGGGTTGACCCGGACCGTTCCCTCGTACTCCTCGGTCCCGCGCTCGTGCGAGTGCCCGTGGAAGACGTAGTCGTAGTTACCACACTCGACCAGGGCGTCGACGATGGCGCCGCTGGTCCCGTGGTACACTGCGGTTTCCGCGCCGTCGAGCGTGATCTCGCCCATCTCATCCAGGTACGTCCCGAACTCCGCGACGGTCGACTGGACGGCCCACTCGCCGTCGTTGTTGCCCCGCGCAGCATAGAACGTCCAGTCGCCCTCGAAGGGAGTCACCGAGAACGGCGCGACGAAGTCGCCACAGTGGACGACCGCGTCGACAGCCGCGGCCTCGAAGGTCTCGACTGCGGCCTCGACTACGTCCAGGTTGTCGTGCGTATCGGAGACGATGCCGACCTGCATACCCGTCCGTTCCGCCGCCGGCGTCAAGAACGTACCCCCGCGGCGCCGTCCCGCGAAGCTTTTGTCCCGCTGGCGACAACCCCGTCCAATGGCAGGTGGCATCCTCGACACGATCGGCCTGCTGACGGTCGTCGTGTTCGCCGTTCCCGTCGCGCTGTTCGGCGCCGAGCATCTGCTCCGGGGCGAGTTCGTCGCCGGCGTCGGGTTCCTGGGGATCGCTGCCGGAATGATCGCCATCGAGCGGTATCTGGTCACCCCGACCGACGTGCCGGCGATAGCCGCCGAGAAGACCGTCGGTGCCGTCGCCAAGACCGACGATCCCGACGAGGACGAGTAAGGCAGGTCGCGCGAGCGATCAGTCGGCCGCGAGCGGTTCGCTGGCTTCCTCCAGCAGTTCCTCGATGGAGCGCTCACTGGGCTCGTTTTCCA
Source organism: Haloarcula montana (assembly GCF_035666295.1). Lineage (NCBI taxonomy): Archaea > Methanobacteriati > Methanobacteriota > Halobacteria > Halobacteriales > Haloarculaceae > Haloarcula > Haloarcula montana. Next base: position 1,784,057 of record NZ_CP142027.1, on the reverse strand, counting down.
GCAACACGTCGATCGGCAGCGTCGGTGCGCCGTCGACGAGGTTCTCCAGCAGGACCAGCCGTTCGCGGGCCCGCGACATCCCGACGTAGAACACACGCCGTTCGTTGTCGGTCAGCGTCGGCACGGGACTCGTGTGTTTGGTGAACTCGTCGACGCCGGGCACCTCGATGCCCTTCTGCTCGACGGTCGCGGCCATCTGCTCGACAACCTTCTCGGTGAGGTCGGTGGCGACGAAGACGTGGTCGGCCTCGCGACCTTTCGCGGAGTGGATCGTGCCCACGCGGACCCGATCGGCGTCCATCCCGCGGTAGTCGCCGGTGAAGTAGGCACTGACGGTCCGTTCCTGGAAGTTCGTCACCTTCCGCAGCATGTCGCCGGCGGAGGCGGCGTCGGGGACGAACGGGACGTGATCCCGGACGACATCCGGCGAGATCTCGATCTCGGCGATGTCGTCTTTGACGTGGTTCTCCTCGATCTCCTCCAGTTCGTCGAAGAAGTCGTCGCGCTCGCCGGTCCCGAAGGCCGAATCGGCCAGCATGTCGGCCAGCCGGCGAGCCTCCAACACCGAGAGGTGTTCGTCGTTCTCGATAGCCTCGACCCCGCGGACGTACTGTGTCAGCCGGTCGGTCCACATCCGCTGGTCGGTCAAACAGGAGAAGGGGATCCCCTCGTCGATGAACTCGTCGATGAACTGGAACATCTGGTAGCGGGCCCGGAAGAGGACCATCACCGTCTCGTCGGACTCGCCGACGGTGGCTTTGACGTTCCGAGCCAGATCGAACATCGAGGGGTTGGGGACCGCCTCGACCCGTCCGCCCTCCTTGCGCGGGTTGAGGTCTTTCTCCTGGCGCTTCTCGATGTGGCGGACCTCCCGGTTGACCACGTTGAGGATCTGTGACGGCAGTCGGTAGGAATTGGGGAGGATCTCGTCTTCTGTGACCTCCTCTTCGAGCAACAGGTCGGGGTCGGCGCCCTGCCAGGCGTAGACGACCTGGTCGTCGTCGCCGGCGATCAGCACCCGCTTCATGTGGGGTTTCCACTCCTGGTAGACGTCGTACTGCAGCGTCGTGATGTCCTGGAACTCGTCGATGATGAGGTAGTCGACGTTTGGCAGCAGCGAGCGCTGAGCGACCCGTTCGAGCATGTCCGCGAAGCCGATGACGTCGTTGTCGCCCTTGTACGTCCGCCAGCCACGGATCGCCTCGGGCACGTCGACGCGGTCGTCGTCGGTCGGCCAGGTCGGCGTGTACTTGTTGCCGGTCTGGGCGTTGTCGTCGATCTCGGGCGGGAGGCGGACCTCCTCGTCGTCCCACTTGAACGGCACGTCGTACCAGTCTGCCACGTCGCGGCGGGTCCGCTGGAGCCACTGGCTCGTCGCGATGATCTTGTTACCGAGCGTCGTCGAGCGGGCCGACCGCCGACGGGACCCCTCGTACTCGTCCTCGTAGTCGATCCCGAACTGATCACAGAACTCCTCCTTGTCGTCCTCGCCGACAACGTCGCCACGCGAGAGGTTCAGCAGTTCGTAGGCCTTCGCGTGCATCGTACAGACGTTCCCACGGAGCGCTCGGGGCGTCACGTCCAGCCGTTCGGCCAGCCGTTCACGGACCTCGGCTGCCGCCGCACGCGTGTAGGACACGACGAGTACGTCCCGGAAGTCGACATCGTCGTCTTCCAGCAGTTCGTCGACACGGTCGAGGAGGGCCGTCGTCTTCCCGCTGCCGGGTCCACCGAACAAGCGGACGACCTCGGTGGTCGGTTCAGTCATTGAAACGATAATAGAGGCGCGGACGGATAAACGGCGCGCTTTCGCGACCCACCGTCAGCGGTACAGTGAGACGTACAACATCGCGAACCCGATGATAAAGGGGACGGTCTCGGCCATCTGGAAGAACACGCGCACCAGCGCGTCGACGTTGGCCGCCCCGAGCTGGGTGATGACACTGGAGACTGCGACCCCCATACTGATGAACGCGAACCCGACGAAGGCGTACTGAAGGCGTTCCGAAGGCCGCTTTCGGTACGCCTGGAAGCTGATGAGCGTGATCCCCAGCGTCAGCCCGAACACCACCATCCGCATCAAAACGAGCACACCGCGCGCGATTGCGACACCGTCGGCCATCTTGTCACCTCTGTTTGCCCACCGGGGTCGTAAACATTCGCGTCGGCACGGTCACTCGGGGTTGAGTTCGTCCCAGAGCTGGCCGAACCGGTCGGGGAGGTTCTCCTCGCGATAGATGCGGACCTTGTACTCCTCGTCTTCCAAGGAGATGACTGTCGACTCGAAGTTCGACTGGTACACCTTGTAGTGGTTCCCGTCCTCGGCGACGAGCGTCTGGTCTTTGATGAGGTCGTACTCGTCGAGCATCTCGATGCGGCGATACACCGTCGGCAACGAGAGGTCACACTCCTCGGCGAGTTCCTTGGCCGACTGTGGCTCCCGACTGATGGCGGCCAGCACGCGCCGTGCGTGCTGATCGCCGATCGTATCGAGAATCTCTTCGATACTCTTGTCGTCCGGCACTACCGTCCAATTCTCCCGGGACAGTAAAAGCGTTTCCGAGCGCCGGGGTCCTTTCACGCTCAGAAAACACTGCCGCCGATATATGCGACTGGCAGTAGAACCCGTAGCTGCGGATCACGTTCAGGTGAGACGATGTCCGGAGACAACCTCCGTCGCATGACGACGGACACGACAGTGGGCGAGACACCCGACGAGCAACTGACCCCTCTCGGCGGGACAGATCGTCCGGAAGTCGAGAGCGGCACCATTCCGGAGCCGCTGTTGTCTTCGGTCATCGAGGACGTTGCTGACGGTGATCTCACCGTCGACGACGGCCTCGTGACCCAGAGCCTGGACGAGATCCTGCTCGCGATGATCGCGCTGGCCGACGACGAGACACACGGTACCGGACTCATGGAGGAACTCTCGCGGCTCTTCGATGCGGATCTGAGTCCTGGGACGGTGTACCCGCGTCTCCACGACCTCGAGGCCGAAAGCCAACTCCGGATGCACGAACTCGTGCAGACCAAGCAGTACTCGATCGACGACGCGGCAGCAGCCGAATCGAAGATCGAGGACGCGATGTACCAACATCTCGCGATCGGACTGTTCCTCCACGCGTCACTCGACAACGTCTAATCGCTCTCTCCCCGGGGTCGACCCGGCGACTCCTGACCCCAGTCGCCGGGGTCGACCCGTGTGTTAGCTGCTGAGAGCTATCGCTGGCACAATTAATCGCCGAAAAGTCAGTGAATCGGGACCCCGTCAGTTTACGGGTGTCCACCCGCACACCGAGCACTCTGTCGCCGCGTCGTCGTGGAGACCGCCACAGTCGGGACACTGCTTTTTGTTGTAGTTCTCCTCCCAGGCGGCCGTCTCAACGTCGTGGCCCCGTTGGGAGAGGAACTGGTCGAACATATCGTCGCTGCTCGGTGCGGACGCCATACGTGATATGCTATACCACACCACCATATAGGTCTACCGATACCCGGAAAGATTTGCCCATGATGCCGGAGCCCCCCTTTTAATTTTAGATATCAGTAGTTATATTATTGAGAAGAGCGGTGAATTAGTCGATGCGTGAGACGTTTCGACGTCGGACGTTCCTGACTGCCGTCGCGACGACGGCGGTCGGACTCGCCGGCTGTGGGGGGGACAGCGACGACGATCAATCCACGGCAACCGACACTGTGACGGACACGCCCGTTGCGACGGCGACCGAAACCGCAACAGCGACCGAAACTGCGACGCCGACACAGACGCCACAGTTGCTTCCCGAGGCCGACTGGCCCTCGTATCACTACTCGGCCGGAAACCTCGGCGTCCACCCGGAGGCGACCGGGCTTTCCGGACCACCGGCGACGAGTTGGACGTACGATCTCGGCACGCCGACCGAGGGGTCACTGACACTCGTCGACGGCACGTTGTTCGTCGGCGCCGGGAGCGTCCAGAGCAGTTCCGACGCGGGTGCGATCCACGCGATCGACGCGGTCTCGGGCGACCAGCAATGGAAAGCAGCGACGAACGGTCCAGTCCACGCGACGCCCGTACACAAGGAAGGGTTCGTCTTCGCCGGTACCGACACCGGAACCATGTACGCTCTCAACGGGGCCAGCGGTGAGGTGTTCTGGACCTACAGCCCCTCGTCGGGCGCCGGGTTCGGGACAGCCCACGTCGCCGACGGGACCGTCATCGTCGGGACAGGCGGTGGCCGCGTCCTGGAACTACGGCAAAACTCCGGGGGCCGGACCGGAGAGACCGACGTGACTGCAGAAGTACGGACCGCGATCGCCCGCGTGCGGGGTGTCACGTACGTCGGGACCAACAGCGGGAGTATCTTCGCCCTCGCCGACTCGGCGGCCGACTCCTGGGAGTACGACGAGGGGCGTGGCATCCGCGGTGTCGCCACGGACGGCCGCGCGGTCTACGCGACCAGCCGCAATGGAAAACTGTTGGCACTCAACACCAACGGACGGCTGATCTGGGAGTTCGGAACCGCCAGTCCGGTCCGTCACAACCCAGTCATCGACGGCGAGTGGGCGTTTTTCGGGACCGACAGCGGCGAGATATACGGGCTCGAAGACGGGCTCGAACGCTGGAAGACGGAACTCGACACCGCGCTCTCGAACGCCCCAGTCCTCGTCGAGGGGACACTCTACGTCGTCGCCAACGACGGCACAGTGTACGCGCTGGACCGCGCGACGGGGTCGGTCAAGTGGTCACACGCGCTCGATGTCCCAGTCGAACGGAGTACGCCGATCGTCAGCGGGGGGCGTCTGTGGGTCCCGACACTCGCTGGGACCGTCCACGCGATCGACGGCTGACACCCGACTCACTCCTGTAGACTCGGTCCCGGTTTCCAGGTGTTGCCCTCCAGAACGACGAGGTCGTACCGTTCTAACACCTGGAGCGTGTCGACGACGGCCTGTGCATCGAAGGCGACAGTCATCCCTTCCGGAAGCTGTTGGGCGATCGCGCTCCGGGTACCGCCGTTGATTCGGACGACCGTCTCCAGGAGGATTTCGAGATCGCCGAGCAACGGATCGAGGTCCGTCCGCCCGCTGTCGCTAGAGTCGAGCTTGGAGATGACTTCCTCGTAATCGCCGCTGAGTTCCATCGATACGGACACTTCCTTACCGTCTGCGTCCTCGTTCTCGCTCATTGTCCGGAGTATGAACGGTCACCCCCAAAACAATTACCATCCCTCCGGTATCTACCGGTATGTCCGTCGGATACGCACGTCGATCCAGTAAAACAGACGTATCAGTGCGATGAAGGGGAGAGGGTATCCGATCGTGCCGTAACTACTCCTGCTGGCAGGAACAGCCACCCTGCTCGAAGAACGTGGCGACCGTATACTGTGTCCCACACTGCTGGCAGAGGACCTGGGCGTCGAGGAACACCTCGAAGTCGTCAATGTCGATCCGGTCCGTATCCCGAAGCTTCTCGATACGTTCCTCAGTGACCGAGAGCGTCCGCGTCATCAATCGCTGGATACTCTCCAGGTCTTTCTCGATTTTCTCCTGGTCGCTCAGTCCCTCGTACTCCGCACCGCGCCAGTCCTTGAGATACGATCTGATAGCCTGGTAGGTGACGAAGTCCTGCTCGAGGTCGTCGACGTCGATCCCGTTCCGTTCGAGTCGGTTTCGCGTGTCGGTCCTGACACCAGTACTGACATCGTCGCCGGTGAGGTTCTCGTAGGTCGTCCGGACATCGCTTTCGAGGGCGCTCATCCCGGCGTCGAGTAACAACTGTTCGAGCAGCCGCTTGTTGAAAAACTCCGCGAGATCCCGGAGACTCATCCGCTCGGCGCCCTCACCCGTCCACCGCGCTTCCAGATCGGCCCCGAGCCCGTCCAACCCGTACTCGTCGATGAGGCGTGCTACCTTGCTCGCTGGCCGGTCGTCCGGTGTGTCTGCCATCGTGGTATCCCTAGCGAGAATAGTGACAAAAGGCTACTGAGTCAGATCGAAGTGATACGGTGGAACTCCTCGTCGAGTGCCTGTGCGTCCTCGGGCAACAGCGCCACGACGAGATACTGGGCGTAATCCGCGAAGTACGCGACCAGTTCGGCGATCCGGCTCGAATCGATCGCCTCCAGCGAGTCAAGCAGCATGAACGGCACCGTTTCGTGGAGATCGTGGACCAGATATCCCGCCAGCGCGAAGATCAGGCCGGTCACCTCGCGCTCGCTCTCGCTCAGGTGTTCGATCGTGTCCTCGTAGGCGGCTCCGTTGTCCGTCGTCCGGACAATGTGGAGTTCGAAGGCCGTCCTGTCGACTTTCTGTCTCCCCTCACGGACCGTCCGCTCGACACGCTCGATCCAGATCCGCTCTAGGTTCTCGTACTGCATGATGTCGAGGATCGCGTCCATGTGTTCGTTGAACTCCTCGACTGCCCCCGCCTCGATCTGGTCGATCTTGGTCCGCTTGTCGGTGAGTTCCTCGACCAGTTCGTCACGCTCGGCCCGGAGATCGTCTGCCCGGTCTAACAGTTCCTCGATCGATTCGATCTCCGAGGAGATCTCGTCGAGGTCCGATTCCAAACTATCGATCTCGAATTCGAGCTGGTTTGCCTCCTTGTGGAGAGAGAGGATATCGTCGAAGTCCTCGGATTCGAGATCGTCGACTTCTTCTTCGAGAGTCTGGACCTGGTCGGTGAGTGACTCACGGCGCTCTTTCAACGAGTCGATCTGGTCCTCACGGCGTTCCAGTTCCGTCTCGATGTCCTCGATCTGTCGCTGAACGTCTTCCCGACGCTGTTGTTGCTGTTCGGCTTCGCGTTGCTGGCTCTTGAGATCGTCAAGTTCGGATTTGAGGTCGTTGAGCGCCTCGACCTTCTCCTGGCGCAAGTCCTGCAACCGGGTGACCGTCTCCTCGATCTGTTCGCGTTCGACCGTCGATCCACACGTCCAACAGACGATCGATTCGTCGTCGTCGAGCAGTTTGTCGGTGACCGCGTCCGCCGGTTCGTCCTGCTCGTCGTCAAGCGACTGGATCACGCCGTAATCCTCCTCTTCGAGTCGTTCCTCGTTGTACTGGATGAGACTCTGGAGATCGGAGATCTCGGTGTTGAGTGCCTGGCGCTGATCGCGCAGACGGCTGATCTCGTCGTCGAGATGCTGGTGTTCGCCCATCGGCGTCTCAGGGAGGTCCGAAAGCTCCGATTCGAGCTCCTGGCGTTCCTGTTTCAGCGAGGAGATACTCTCCTCCTGTGTCTCGATCTGCCGGCGGGCTGATTCCAGATCTGACCGTGTCGATCGGAGTTCGTCCAGTTTATCCTCTAACTCCTCCTGTTCTTTCCGACTCTCTTCGATATCGCGACTGTTCGAGTCGATATCGTCTTCTTTCTCGGCCAGTTCATCCCTTTTTTCCGATATCTGGTCTTGTATTTTGCTTTTTTGCTGCTCTAGATCGGGAAGGTTGCGCTTCTTTGATTCTATCTCCGCCAATTCGTCGTTTATTTCGCCTTTTTCTTCTTCGAGCCGGCGGATCTCGTGTTTGATTTCGTCGATATCGACCGGTCGCATGATGATCTCACGGAGATCGTCACCACGTGCGACCGACTGGCGGGCCTCGTTGGTCTCCAGCAGAAACGCGAACACGTCTGCGACTGCCGGATCGTCGAGGTACCCGCCATCCTCGAACTGGACCGTCTCACCGGTCCGTTTCAGCCGTCGTTCGTACGACTGGCCGCCGATCGATAGTTCCACACTGCCCGTGTCGGCATCGCCTTTCAACGTCGCCTGGTTGCTCCCCATCACCGCCATGATAGACTGAAGAAACGACGTACGGTTCGTCGCGTTCTTCCCTGTGAGGACAGTCACACCCGGCGGGATATCGACACTGGTCTCGCTGATGCCCCCGATGTTTTCGACGTGAAACTGCGCCACATCAGAGGACTGTTGAGACATTCCCATATATCCATCCTCAGGGCCAACAGTAAAAAAACTGTTTTATTATCTATCGATACGTTTCGGTACTGCCGGCCTCACAGATGACTGTCTCCGATCCTGTGCCTCTGCACCCGGTCACCGGCACCAACCAAGCAGCAACAGCACAATCTGGCTAACAATCGTACCTTCGTTATTTTAACAGTCAGTAATATTTCGGTGCGGAGAAGCGGTGAGTACACATCTAGACAGATATACTCAACTAGATTCTGTCCACATTCAAGCGATATCTAGACCACTAATTTAGCTATACACATTCAGGCATCCATATATAAAACTACAGAGTAAATACTCCCCCAAAATCCAGATTATATCTCTACACTTTGGTTTTGTATTCCTCTATTTCCGAATTGGGTGCGAATCTTTCGTATATATTCTCATACCTCCAGATTTGAGGGCGGTTTTTGAGTGTACTAGAGATCAGTTCCCGTTACAGCCGGTATCTGCGGATACGAAGCAATGGATTTCGTGGTGTCTTGTAGGCGATATTCCTCGATTCAGGACATCCATTCATTGAAATCGGTAGCACCACATTAAGACAGATACGATCTCTTCACCGGAGAAATTCTGTGGTGGCCCCGTCACGAGTCGAGCCAAGGTGTGTCCGGCTTCGGCGCGTCTGTCTCGGCTGCACGGGCTTCTTTCGTAATCTCGGCTGCCTCGTCAAGGACGTCGAAGACGCACTGGCGGGGACGATCTTCACCGCCAGCGCGTTCGTCCTCTCGCTATCGTCACTCGCCGCGGCCTACACCACCAACCGCGTCAACGAGAGCCGCGGCGAGAACTACGAGAGTACCACCGATTATGCTTATTTCCGTACAGAGAGGTGCTTCACGGGGATTATTCTGGTACGTTCGACGTCGACAAGGAGCTGGATGGGCCCTGCCGGATTTGAACCAGCGCTCAATCGGTATCCCACGCCGACGGAGTCCCCGTCGACGATATGAGCCGATCGCTTTAACCAGACTAAGCTAAGGGCCCTCTGTATGTGCGTTCTGTAGTGGTGCCCTTTAGCCTATCGGGATTGGGCGTCGTCGACCGTCGTACGGGTACAAACCCTTTTCGCCCGGACGTGCCAATATCGTGATCATGGACAGCCGGTGTGGACGTGTCGCGGCGGGAGTGAGCGTCTGATGGCAGCGGCGGGATTCTGGGCGTTAGTCGGCCTCGCGACGGTGACAGGGCTGGGGACTGCCTGGGCGCTCGGTGCGAACAGCAACTCGCCACCGTTCGCGCCGGCGATCGGGGCCAACGCGATCTCGACGATGCGAGCGGCGTTTCTCATCGGGATTCTGGCTGCGCTGGGCGCGCTCACACAGGGTGGGAGCATCTCGGAGACGGTCGGCTCGGGGCTGATCGAAGGGGAGCCGATCACCTCGCTGGCCGCGACGGCGGGACTGTTGACCGCGACGGCGTTCATGGCCTTCGGGGTGTACTCGGGATATCCCGTCCCGGCGGCGTTCGCCACGACGGGTGCGATGGTCGGTGTCGGCCTCTCACTCGGCGGGACACCGGTGTACGACACCTACCGGGAGATACTCCTGTTTTGGGTCCTGGTCCCACCGGTCTCGGGCGGGCTGGCGTATCTCACGGCGACGTTGCTACGCCGGGACGACATCCCCGAGACGGTCAGCGTCCCCGTTCTGGCAGCGGTCGTCGGCGGGATCGTCGCCAACGTCCAGTTGAGTATCATCCCGTCACCACCTGGCGAGACACAGGCGTCACTGGCGAGTTTCTTCGGGCAGTTCGTGACGACGCCGGCCATCGGTGGGCTCGAACTCGACGTGCTCGCGGTGACAGTGGTTGCTGCGGTCGGCGGGTTCGTGTTCATCCGGCGACGGACTCAGGAGTCCGTCGACCGCGGCGTGAAGACGTTCCTGGTCGCGCTGGGGAGTGTCGTCGCGTTCTCCAGTGGCGGGAGCCAGGTCGGACTGGCTACTGGACCACTAGAGAACCTCTACCGGGTGGAACTGGGGCTCCCGGGGATCGTCCTGCTCGCGATCGGTGCAAGCGGTATCCTCGCGGGCGCGTGGATGGGCGCGCCACGGCTCCTACAGGCGACCTCGCGGGAGTACGCCCAACTGGGAATCCGCCGGTCGATCGCGGCGCTGGTCCCGGGGTTCATCATCGCGCAGGTGGCGATCGCACTGGGAATTCCCATCTCGTTCAACAATATCATTATCTCGGGGGTCATCGGTGGCGGTCTCGCGGGCGGATCGGCCGGCGTCTCCCGGCGGAAGATCGGCGTAACACTCACCTTCTGGGTCCTGACACTCGTCGCGTCAATCGGCATCGGCTTCGGTCTCTACCGTGTCTTGGGGACGGCATTGGGCGTTATCTGACGACAGTGACCGTCACGGATGCCTTGCTGACGACGGCAGTCGCGACAGTCCCCAACAACCGATCGACCAGATTCGGCTCGGTCCGTCCGTGCCCGCCCATGACGACGTGGTCGACATCGCTATCGTCGACGAACGCCAGGATCGTCTCGGCGGGATCACCGGTCTCGACAGCCGTCTCAACCGCACGGTCGGTCTCGCTGGCCGTCGTCTCGGCTCGCTCGACGAGTGTCTTGGCCCGTTCGTGGGCCTGCTGACGGCGTTGGTCGCCGGCCCCGACGATGCCACCTTCGCTCATCCCGTCGTCCAACGGCGTCACAACGTTCAGAACCGTCACTCGACAGTCGAAGGTTTCGAGTGCGTATGACAGCGCCGCGTCGGAGAGCGGCGATCCGTCCAGCGGAACGAGAACGTGGTCCGGGGCCATGCGCTCCATAGCGTGGCGGCGTACAAGATTCTCCCGCCCGAGCGGTTCCCGGGATCGAACTATTTACTCGGTCTGAAAATAACATATTTCGTAGGTTATTTACTGTCTCGGCCGGTTCACTTGGTTGGCAGGCAAACGGGCTGTACCCGTATCCCATCGTCGGTCACCTGTCCCCGACGATCCGCCCCTCCCCAGGGGCACGATACCACCGTTTCCAGACCGTCCCTGCCACGTCAGTCAGCCACGAGGCACTCTCCGTGCCAGAGTAGTGCCTCGCTGTCCACCAATACCATCGATTGCCTTGTCCACCGGGGCACGTCACTGCCGACGTGTCCCGGTCTCCCCATTCGAGTGCCCATCAGCGACTGCTGGGTACCCCGCCCCACAACCGGGTCTCACTCCTCGAAGACCTGCTCGACGTCCGATTTGGCATCGGGAATAACACGTTGCTCGGCACGCCGCATCGACCGGAGTGCCTCGTCGGTGAACTCGACCTCCAGCGATGGGAGCGCTCTGGCGAGTCCACCCAGGACCTCGCCCGGATCGATCTCCAACTCGAAGACGAACGCGTCCCGGTGTTCCTGGAGGGGTGTGCTGTACGCGAAATGGCGTTCGACGATATCGATGGCCTCCTCGTAGTCGTACACCTCCGCCACGGCGGTCCAGAACTCGTCGCTCTCGGCGTCGATCAGCGGCGCGATGTCGTCACCGAACGTCCGCTGTCGGGCCAGTAACGTCTCACGGATCGTCTCACGGCGCTCGCCCCTGACGCCGTTGGCCAGCGAGTTCCAGTAGATATCCCGGGCCAACACGTCGTCGCCATACTCCTCGAAGGTGGCGTCGGAGTCCGCGGCGTAGTCCAACACCGGTTCGAACTGGGCCATGATCTCCCGTTGATACTCCCTGAGTTTCGGGCGGACGACGTGGCGCTCCAGGGGTCGACTGTTCTTCAACAGTTTGCTCGCAGCTTTGCTCCCGCCACCCCGGGAACCACGGAGGACGGCTGCCACGTCGAACGCCGCGTAGGTCTCGTCGACGAGGTCCGAGAGGTACCGCTCGAACCCGTCTTCCACGGCACGTCGTGTCACACTACTGTCTGAGTGCCCCACCATCCTATCCCTTACGCCGGTCCGACCGATTTATGCCGGCGCTCAATAATCTTGCAGTATGACTCAGAGAGTCCCAGAGCCCGATCCGATCGCCGATGCCGGCGAGCGGACCCTCGTTGTCGGGAGGGACCGCCCGATACGTATCTCGGCGGGCCACCGGCTCATGCACCACGACGGAAAGTGTTCGCGCCCGCACGGGCACAACTACGAACTGACGGTCCGGCTCACCGGCGACCTGACCGAGGCGGGGTGGGTCGTCGACAAGGGGGCGGTCACCGACGCCATCGAGGTCTGGGACCACCGCTTCTTACTGGAGGCGGGTGACCCGCTGATCGACGCCTTCGAGGCAAGCGGCGACGGCGACGCCGTCGTCGTGTTAGAGCGGCCACCGACCGCGGAGGTCATGGCGACAGTCCTCGAAGAACGGTTGGCCGAGCAACTCCCCGAGACCGTCTCGACCGTCGCCGTAACGGTCCGGGAGACCGGCGAACTCTGTACCCGCTGATGCCCGTCGCGAGTGACGCTACCGCGCTCGACGAACTCGACACCGCCACAGCGGAGACCGACGCGCTTCCGATCAACGAGCTGTTTTGCTCGCTGCAGGGGGAGGGACGGCTGGCCGGCACTCCGTCGGTGTTCGTCCGGACCAGCGGCTGTAACCTCCGGTGTTGGTTCTGCGATTCGTACCACACCTCCTGGGAACCGACCGGCGACTGGTACGGGATCGAAGAGGTCCTCGGCGCCATCGAGGGCTACGACGCGGACCACGTCGTCCTCACCGGCGGCGAACCGCTCGTCCACGACGCCAGCACCGCCCTGCTGGAGCGACTGGCCGACCGGGGCTATCACACCACCGTCGAGACCAACGGGACCATCGTCCCGGACGCACCGATCGATCTGGCCAGCGTGAGCCCGAAGCTGGCCTCCAGCACGCCGACCGCCGACCGCGATCCGAAGGGTGAGGGCGAGTGGGCCGACCGCCACGAGGACCGCCGGCTCGACGTCGGCACGCTCGCCACGCTGGTCGAGCGCTACGACACCCAACTGAAGTTCGTCGTCACCGGTCCCAACGACATGGACGAGATCGAGGGACTGCTCGAACGGATTCGGACTGCTGCCGACGCGCCCCTCCCCGACGACAGCGTCCTGTTGATGCCCGAAGGACAGACTCGCGATCGACTCGACGAGACCCGCCCGGTCGTCGCCGACCTGGCGCTGGAGCACGGGTACCGGTACACGCCCCGGCTCCACGTCACGCTCTGGAACGACGCCCCGGGCACCTGACAGATGACACACGACCCACAGACACACGCGGACCGCGCTGTCGTGCTCGCTTCCGGCGGCATGGACAGCGCCACGGCCGCCTACGAGGCACAGGCCCGCGGGTACGACGACCTGTACCTGTTGCATACGAGCTACGGACAGAACACCGAACAACGTGAACTGGATTGCGCGCGTGCGCTAGCCGACCACGTCGATGCGGCGGCGTTCCTCCACGTCGAGACCAGTCACCTCCGGCAGATCGGCGGCTCCTCGCTCACCGACGACGGGATGGCCGTCGCCGAGGCCGACACCGAGGGCGACGAGATCCCCAGTTCCTACGTCCCCTTCCGGAACGCGAACCTGCTGTCGATGGCGGTCTCGTTCGCCGAGGCCAACGACGCGAGCGCTGTCTTCATCGGTGCCCACAGCGAGGACTTCTCGGGGTATCCGGACTGTCGCCCCGCCTTCTTCGAGGCCTTTCAGTCAGTCGTCGACGTGGGGACGAAACCCGACACGGAGATCACGCTCGAAGCACCCTTCGTCGAGTGGACCAAGACCGACATCGCCGAGCGCGGACTCGAACTCGGGGTCCCCTACGCCGACACCTGGAGTTGCTACCGGAGCGACGAACCCGCCTGTGGCAGCTGTGACGCCTGTGCCTTCCGGCTAGAGGCGTTCCAGCGGCTGGGCGAGCGCGATCCGATCCCCTACGAGCGCCGGCCCGACTACGCGGACTGATCCGGACCGCCCTCAATCGTCGGCCCTGTCGGCGGCCACCCCGTCCAGGATGTACTCCGCCGACGTTCGGGTGGTCGCAAGGGGCACGTCGTGGACATCACAGATGCGCAACAGCGCCGTGATGTCCGGTTCGTGTGGCTGTGCAGTGTGAGGGTCACGCAGGAAGACGACGGCGTCGATCTCGTCCTGTGCAACCTCCGCGCCGATCTGCATGTCCCCGCCCAGCGGCCCGCTCTGTTTCCGCTCGATCTCCAGATCGGTCTCGTCGCTGATCCGCTGGCCCGTGGTGCCGGTCCCGACCAGGTCGAACTCGGACAGCAGCGACTCGTAGGTCCGAACGAGGTCGATCATCTCGGGTTTCTCGTCGTCGTGGGCGATGAGCGCGACGCGTGTCATGAGTTGTCTCTCGGAAGCCGGGCTAAAAGCTGGTTGGGTCCTGTCGGAGACGCTACCACTGCCAGAAGGGGTCCTGGGCCGTGTCCGTCTACTCGACATCGACCCGGCCGTCGGCGGAGACCGTGACCGTATGTCCCTCAACGGTGAACGTTTCGGGCTCGCCGTCGTTGACGACCCCGCGCAGTGTCTCCTCGTCGACGTACTGCTCGATGTCGCCGACCTCCTCGACAGTGAGATCTGTCGCCGCCAGAACCGCGTTGGTGATTACTTCGTCCGCAGGCACCGGGGTCTCCCACCCGTCGTCGTCGTCGTCCTGCAGCAGGTACACTGTTCCGTTGTCGGTGCTCATACACGATACCACGCCGGGCTAGCGCTTAATAGGTGTTCAGCTGTTTCAGAGCGTGAAACAGCTCCGTGCCGGCGTGTGTCACATTCGTATCAGACAGGCGACTCTATCGACGGTCGATCGATGCCAAAAACGGTGTCGGAGGGCTCCCGGACAGAGGTTGTCAGAGGCACGGCCCGGAGTACTCGCTCCGCAACACCAACAGACGATACTCCGTGGTACTACTTAATGATTCGTCTCGCCCGACAGCGATCTATCGATGGTCGCAGATCACCGGATCGAGGGGAGCCCTCGGCCGTGCGCGCCGACGATGTGTCGCCAGCCGGACGATCCGGCCCGACGATTGCCGTGGTGTTTTTGACCGGACCCGTTGCACTATCGGTATGGACGGTGTCGTACTCGCGGCCGGATCGGGAACGCGGCTGCGGCCGCTGACTGCCGACAGACCGAAAGGACTCGTCCGGGTCGCCGGGCAACCGCTCCTCTCACACGCGTTCGATACCGTGTTGTCGGTCGGTGTCGACAGACTGATCGTCGTGGTGGGCTACCGAGCCGACGATATCGTCGAATACTACGGTGACGACTACCGCGGCGTCCCGGTCGAATACGTCCACCAGGCCGAGCAACTCGGGACCGCTCACGCACTCCAGCAGGCGTGTCCGCTCGACGGGACGACCGTCGTGATGAACGGGGACAACGTCTGCCGGGCGAACCTCGACGCGGTCCTCGACCGCCACCGAGAGACGGATGCAGCCGCCACACTCCTGGTAGAGTCGGTCACACGCGAGCAAGCCCGCGAGACCGGTGTCGTCGAAACCGACGACGGTCGGGTCACCGGACTCGTCGAGAAACCGGCCGACCCGCCCTCGACGCTGGTCGTTCGAGGGTTTCAGGTGTTCGAGCCGACGATCGAGCCGGCCTGTCGGCTGCTCAGACCGTCGGCTCGCGGCGAGTACGAACTCGCCGACGCGGTCGACCTCCTCGTGCAGGCGGGCCATCGGGTTGAGACGGTTCGACTCGACGGCTGGTGTCACAACGTCAACGACAGGGCGGACATCGAACAGGTCACCGAACGGCTCGACTGAGCAGGTGCGACGAAACGCGGCGCGGGGTCAGCCTTCGACGCCGCTGAAGGAGAGCCCGCCCTCGATGTACCGCTGTGCGAAGAGATAGACGAGCATGATCGGCGTCGCGAACGTGAGCGCGAACGCGGAGAACCGCGCCCACGGGATCGAGTACTCGTCGACGAGCGAGTAGAGTCCGACCGGGAGGGTGTAGTTCTCGGTGCCCAGCAGCGTCTGGGCGACGACGAACTCGGTCCAGCCAGTCAGGAAGGTGAAGATGAACACTGTCGCGAGGCCGGCCGCGGACATCGGGAGGATGACCTCCCAGACGACGCGCCACGGCGGCGCGCCGTCGACGACGGCCGCCTCCTCGTAGGAGACCGGGATCCCGTCCATGTAGGTCTTCAACAGCCACGTGTTGAACGGGACGGCCGTCGCGGCGTAGTAGACCGCCAGCGCCAGTTTGTTGTCGTTGATGCCGAACTGGACGTAGATCGCGTACATCCCGATCAGCAGGGCGACGCCGAGTCCGCCGCCGACCTGGGTCATCAGGACGTACAGGAACAGGATCTTCCGGCGGAAGAGGAACTCACGGCGCGAGAGCGCGTACGACGCCGGGATGATCAGCGCCATCGCGATCAGTACCGTCGGGATCGCGACGGTGACGCTGTTCCAGAGGAACTGCTTGAACTCCGACGGCCGGTCGACGCCGTAGGCCGAGGCGTCGAGGAACGTCAGTCCGGGCGTCTCGAAGACGAACGCCAGATCCGTCAGTGGGATGGCGACCGTGATCGCCAGTGACGGGATACCGATGTCCCCGACGACCCAGACGAAGGGCTTCACCGTCGGGTTCGGCGGGATCAGCGTGATGCTGTCGGACGTGTACAGCGACGCCCCCGATCCGGAGATGGCCGCTGTGAAGATCCAGTAGATCGGGAACAGGAGCGCGAGCACCATCGCTGTCGCGGCGATCGTCGAGACGACGACCCGCAGGACCTCCGAAGCGGGCACCTCGCCGCGTTGGACCGCCTCGACGGTGTATTTCCACTGCCGGACGGTCTCGACTGGCGTCCGGGCGATGTTGAGGGCGTCCTCGGTGAGTTTCCGCGTGATGTTCGAGAGCAGTCCCATCAGTCGTTCACCCCGTCAGCCAGCCGGCCCTTCTTGACGTTCAGCCACATGAACGCCCCGATGAAGAGCAGTGCGACGATACTGATCGCGGCACCGCGACCGTACTCCTGGAACTGCAGCGCCTCGCGGTAGCCGTAGACGACGATGAGTTCGTTCGCCCGGGCCGGCCCCCCCTCGTTGAACACGTAGGGGATCAGGAACTGCTGGAACGAGGCGGCCGACGTGAGGATCGTCGCGAACAGCACCGGCCGCTTGATCGACGGCAGCGTGACGTGGACGAACCGTGAGACGAAGCCGGCGCCGTCGACGACGGCGGCCTCGTGGAGTTCCTCCGAAACGTCCTGGAGTGCGCTCACGGTGATGATGACCATGAACGGGTAGGCCAGCCACGCCTCGGTGACGTTGTAGGCCATGAACGCGGTCCACCGGTTCGAGAGCCACGAGATCGACTCGAACCCGAATCCGGTCAGCAACTGGTTCATCAGTCCGAACTGAGCCGAACTGAAGATCCCGCGCCACACCGTGATGATAAAGATCGGCGGCAGGCCCATCGGGAAGATGATGAACGAGCGCAACAGTCGTTTCCCGCGGACGAGATCGCTGGTCACCACGAGCGCGATCGAGAGGCTCGTGGCGATCTTGAGGATAACACTCGTCGCGACGAACAGCCAGGTCACCCCGAAGGAGTTCCAGAACTCGGGGTCGGTCACCACGTTAGCGTAGTTCTCCAGACCGACAAAGGTCGCATCGCCAAACGTCAACACTGCGATCGCCCCCTCACCGGCAAAGAGGTTCGCCGGTTCGGCGTTCGTAAAGGAGATACCGATCAGATAGACGACCGGAAACAGCATGAACGCCGAGAAGATGAACAGCCCGGGTAAGACGAGCAACAGCGACGTGTCTTCCCGATCGAGGAAAGGGACGTTCTCGACGCGGCGTGCGACGCGTGAAACCGTACTCATGAGTGTCCTCTAGCCTTCCCAGTTGCTGCGGATCTCCGATGCGGCCGTGTCCAGCGCCTCCTGTGCGCTGGCGTCGCCGTTGAACGCCTTGGTCAGTGCGTTGCCGACCGGGTCCCAAACGTCGTCCATCCGGGGTGCGCTCGGCATCGGGGTTCCCTGGCCGGCCGACTGGGAGTAGGCCTGGACCGCCGCCGGGAGGTCGGAACTGCCGACGAGGCTGTCGAGCACCGGAATCGCGCCCTGCTCCTGGGCGAGCGTGCTGAGGTGGTCCTCGTTGGTGACGTACCACTCGACGAACTCACGCGCCGCCGTGGCGTCGGCACCGCCTTCCGCCATCGGCTTGGCGAAGTACCACACCGAAATCCCCGTGTAGGGGCTCGGCGTGCCTCCTTCCATCTCGGGGAAGCTGAGCACTTCGTAGTTGATGTCGTTGTCGCTGAACGTGGCGAGCGCCCACGGCCCGTTGATCGCGAAGGCGGCGTTGCCCTCGTTGAACGCCGCGGCCTGTGGCTCGTAGCTCGGGTCGTTGGGCATGTACGGCCGGAGGTTCTCCAGAGCGTACTCCAGTCCCTGGACGACCTCATCGGAGTTGACACCCAGGGGCTCGTCGGCCTGGGGGTCGTAGTAGTGGCCCCCGAACGCTTGCAGGAACCCACTGGAGAAGTACGGATCGAACGGGTACGAGAGCCCGTACTGACCGTTGTCGGGGTCGTGGTGCTCGTCCATCATCGAAACCATCTCGTCCATGGTCTCGGGCACCGAATCGACGATGTCCATGTTCGCGATCGGCGTGACCGTCTCGGCACCGAACGGCAGGCCGACGAGGTTGCCCTCGTACTGGACGGCGTTCTGTGCCGTCTCGGTGAACTGGTCGAGGCTGATCGAGATCCGGTCGCGCTGATCGACCGTAAAGCCCTGTTCGTAGGTGTTACCGGCCCAGTCGTGTGCCCAGTCGAAGATCTGGGGGCCTTGACCGGCCGGGATGGCACTCGACGTCTTCTTCTGGAGGTCCGAGATGTCGGAGCCTTCGATCGTGTGCTGGCTCTGGTCGTTGAACGTACCGACGATGTCCTCCCGGATCGCCGCCTCGCTGTCACTCAGCGACCACCAGGCGGTCGCGGTGCCCGCGGGACCCTCGCTGTCAGTCGAGGACCCGCCGTCACTCGATCCCTCGTCAGTTGAGCTACTTCCGGAGCCACCGTCTCCAGAACCGCCGTCCTGTTGTTGCACGCTACACCCGGCAAGGGCTGCTGCCGCGCCAACGCCACCGATCCGTGTGAGGATTGTTCTGCGATCCATTGTCATGGATGGATAATGGATGAAATAGTCGTTCACAACTTAAGCCATTCGATTGTTCAGACACGTTCATGATATACGCCGAGACACCATCGGCTCCGCGAGAACAGAATCGCCCGTCGCCGGCCGCTGCAGGCTCTGACACGAACGACGGCCTACGTCCATAAAAGTTCTACGAAATCATACCTCGTACTTTCCAGCCAGTAGCGCCGGCGGCGAAAGACCCAATTACCCCACTGTGTACCGTGGGCGTATGCACCATCCCGGCCCACCACGGTTCTGTCACGTCACCGAGTCCGTCGAACTCGCGCCGCGAGAACCCGACCCCGACGCGTCGTACCACTGGACGCTCACCGAGACGCCCGACGACAGCGACGCGACGCTCGGTGACGGCCCCGTCGTCCACCTCGAACCCGATCGGCCGGGGAGCTACCGCGCCGAACTGACCGCACCCGACGGGACACACAGCCAGACGGTCCGAGCCTTCCCCGAAGCTGTGACCGAACGCGTCCGGTTCAGCGTTACCGAGGACGACATCGTGGATGGAGATACGGACCGCTCGGACATCGAGGAGGCGGTCGTCATCGGGAAGTTCAACGACTTCACGATGGGCGAACACCAGGCCCGCAGAGAAGGGGAGGAGTGGGTCTTCGAGACCGACCTCCCGCCGGGGACGCACAGTGTGATCTTCGCGTTCGACGGGGGGTTCGACCCTCACGCCACCGACGAAGTGACCGTCGACGGGCCGGGCCGCCCCCGGATCGAACTCGACGGCAGCGTTGCAGGCGAGGAGCTCGTCGTCACTGCCGACGCGAAGGCCGCCCCGGACGGCGGCGACCCCGAGGTCGAGTTCCACCTGGACGACCGGGACGCACTCGCGGCGGCGGACGTGACCGTCGAGGGCGACGAACTCCACGTCCCGCTCGACGCCGTCACCGAGGGCGCACGCGTCCACGCGGTCGCCGTCGCCGAACACCACAGCATCGCCGACACGCTCGAAATCGGCGGGGACGGGGCGGTCCACCGACCGGCCGACGCCCCCGAGTGGGCAGGCGACGCCACGGTCTACGAGATCTTCGTCCGGGAGTTCGTCGGCGACATCGCCGAGACCTCCTTCGCCGAGATCGAACGGCGGGTCCCCTACATCGAGTCTCTGGGCGTCGACGTGGTGTGGTTCACGCCCGTCGCACAGAGCCCGACCCGGCACGGCTACCACATCACCGACCTGTTCGACACCGCCGACGACCTGGGGACCCGGGCGGAGTTCGAATCCCTCGTCGACCGCCTCCACGAGGCCGGCATCTCGGTGCTGTTCGACCTGGTGATCAACCACACCTCTCGGGATCACCCGGCCTTCCAGTTCCACCGCTCGGGGGTCCACGGCTACGAGGACCACTACGAGCGGGTCCCCGCCGAGGACGACACTTCCGACATCGACTGGGCCGGCGACGACGCGCCGGGCCTGTATTTCAACTGGACCCGGATTCCGAACGTCAACTACGACTCGCTCGCCGTCCGGGCGTGGATGCTCGACGTGGTCGATGAGTGGGCCGGCGTCGTCGACGGCTTCCGCTGTGACGTGGCCTGGGGTGTGCCCCACGGCTTCTGGAAGGAGGTTCGCGAGCGCGTGAAAGCCGAGAACGGCGACTTCCTCCTGCTGGACGAGACGGTCCCACGGGAGGCCGACTTCCGGGAGAACGAGTTCGACGTCCACTACGACACCGACTTCTATCAGACGCTGCTCGCGATCGGCCGCGGCGAGGACCCCGCCGCCGCCGTCTTTGACGCGCTCGAATCCTCCCAGGTCCGGGGCTACCCCGATCGGGCGGTCCACATGCGCTACGTCGAGAACCACGACGAGGACCGCTACCGCGACCAGTGTGGCGTTGCCCCGCTACGGGCGGCCGTTGGTGCGACGTTCACGGTCCCCGGCGCGCCGATGATCTACTACGGCCAGGAGCGCGGCGTCGAGGACCAGCGCGGGACGATGCGCTGGCACGACGGCGACAGCGAGTTGACCGACTTCCACCGTCGCCTCGTCGCACTCCGTCAGGGCCATCCCGCGTTGCGCGCACCCGGCGTCGACCCGGTCGAAGTGACCGTCCACGAGGGCGACCCGGAGGACGTGGTCGCCTACCACCGATCGGACGGGGAGGAGTCCCTCGTCGTAGTCCTGAACTTCGGGGCCGACCCGGCCACCGTCGCCCCGGCTGTCGGCGTTACCGGTCGGGATCTGGTCACAGAGAGCGGCGTGGCGACCGACGGCGGCCTCCGGGTCGAAGATATCGTGATCACGCCAGCCGAGTAACGTCCGGAGCCGGCTACTGTGTCGAACGTAGACATACGGATGTCTCATAGAAACCGTCAACCGACCGTCGGCAGGTGTCCCGAGTATGGCCGCTCCCCGACGCCCAGTCCTGCGGTTCGTTCTCGGTGCGACACTGGGGAGCGTCGCACTCGCTGCCTACCTCGCTTTCGCCGGCTCCGACTCCGTTCTCGCTCGAGCGAGTGCTATCGCCCCCTGGGCCGTCGCCGCCGTCGCCGCGCTCGTCGTCGCCGAGGGACTGGCCGACGCCATCGGCGTTTGGGCGTCGATCCGGCCGCTGGGTGAGGGGCTCTCGGGCGGCCAGAGCGTCCAGTTCGCGCTCGCCGGCGACTTCTTCGATACGCTCAGTCCCGCCGGGCCGGTCAGTTCCGAGCCGATCATGGCGCGGTTCATCGGCGTCACCACCGACACCGGCTACAGCGAGGCGCTGGGCGTCCGCAGCGTCGCCAAGTACGTCAAGTCCGGCACCCAGTTGCTCCTCTCGACAGCCCTCGCTCTCCTGTTGCTGGTCGGGACGCCCGACGCCCGCGTCGTCGTCGGTATCTTCGGCGTCGCGCTGCTCGGACTGCTGGCCGTGGGTGCGGCCCTGCTGTGGAGCCGGCAGCGGCTCTCCCGGGCGATCGTGACACTGCTCGCGCCGCTCGTCGGCTTCCTCTCGGCACGGTACCGGGAGAACGCACACGACCGCTCGGCCGTCGCCGCTGCCGTCGACCAGTTCTGGGCGCGCGTCGTTCGCTTTCGCGACCGGCCGGGGCTGCTCGCGCTGATCGCGGTCGGCGGCCTCCTCGAACAGGTCCTGACCGCGACTGCGCTCTGGGTGGCGCTGTCGGGAACAGGGACGACCGTGCCACTGTTGCCGATCGTCGCGCTCGTCCCGCTGCCCCAGGCAGCCAGCGCGGTCCCGATCCCGGCGAGTCTGGGCGCCTACGACGTGTTGCTGAGCGGCGCGCTGGCTCTCGTTGTCGGCGTTCCGGCGGCGACGACGGCAGCACCGGTGTTGGTCGTGCGGGCGCTCTCGATCCCCTTCGCGCTCTCGGTCGGTGGCGTCGCAGTCGCGTTTCTCCGTGGCTGGCGACCCTGACCTCCGACGCCTACTCGCCTCGGTAGGTCACCGTCCGCCGTTCCAGCGCGACCGCGGCGTCGACGATGTCGTCGGCGTCGTCTGCGGCCACGAAGGTGACGGTGTTGCGGATGCCCGAGAGGGGGATCTCGACGGTCAGGTCCCGGCCGTCGGGTTCGATGCGTCGGGTCTCCTGGCCGTTCCGGACGATCAGTTCGGCCGCGTCGGTCGTCACCTCGACGGCCAGCGGCGACTCCTCGGTGGTCGTCGGGAACTCCCCGACGGTCAGCGAAGGGCGCTCCCGCTCGGTCCCGAACCGCGCTTCGACGACGGCGGGCGTCTCGACCGGTTCGCCCGCATCGATCCCGTGAGCCAGGCGGACGTACTGGGCCATCGACCACGACAGCGGCGTCGCCGAGCCGGTCCCCTCGCCGAACGCCCAGCCGTACTCGGTGGGTTCGTCACGGTCCCAGACCTGTTCGGGGATCATCCGCCCCTCGTTGGCGAAGGCCGCCATCGTCGACAGGAGGGTCCGGGGGGAGAGTTCGCCCGAGTCGGTCCCGCGGCGGAGTTCGTACTCGCCGCGTTCGCCGGTGAGGATGGGCCAGAGCCGTCCCTGTCCCTCGCTCTGCCAGGGCGATCCGTCCGCCGACTCCCCGTAGCCGTCCCCGTTGTAGCGGTACCACGCCGGGCCGTTGGGCGTGTCCCGGCGGATCGTCCCGTCGACGACCGAGACCGAGTTGCGGATTACCGGGTCGTCGGCCGACACGATCCCCAGCCGGACGAGTTCGAGGAAGCCGGCGTCGATCACGGCCCGCTCGTCCAGCGTCGGACCACCGTTTGCGAGGGCGAGGTCGGCGCCGTCGTCGGGATCGGTGTCGTCGTCGATCCGCATGTAGTAGGGCGGTTCGTTGCCGTCCGCGCCCGTCGTCGTCGCACACCACGCCTCGACGGAGCGAGCCCAGTCGTCGGCGGTCGCGAGCCAGACCAGCGCGTCGACACGCTCGTCTTCCTCGGCGGCCAGCGCCGCGGCGCAGGTCAGCCCGGCGATCTCGGCGGCGATCGTCGAGGGCGAGTAGCCCCCCGCCTCCTCCCAGCGCTCCTGGCCCGTCGCCGGGCCGCTGCCCGCCACGTAGTCGGCGGCGGCTTTGAGCTGGTCGTAGCTGTACTCGACGGCGTCGAATCCCAGGCCGTGGCGGTCGGCCAACTGGGAGGCCATCACCAGCGGGAGGGCGATCTCGTCTAACTGCTCGCCGCCCCAGCGCAGGCGGCCATCGACGAAGGTGTTCTGTGGGATAGCGCCGTCCTCGCGTTGCTGGTACTCGAAGACGTACTCGACGGCACGCCGAGCGCCATCGACATCGCCCATCGCCCGCAGGGCGGTAAAGGACTGGTAGAGGTCCCGCGCCCAGACGAAGTTGTAGCCGTAGTCGCTGGGCGTCGACGCGCCGACGGCACTCCCCCACGGGACCGACGGGCTGGCGATACCCGCCCCGAGGTAGGTCTTGTCCTCGACGGCGGCGAGCACCATCGCGGCGACGCGGTACTGGGTCGCCAACTCGTCGTCCCCGGCGACGCTGTCGGGGACCGACAGCTCCCCGAGGTACGCCTCCCAGGCCGAGACGTACGCCTCGCGGGCTCGCTCGTACCCCGCATCGACGGCCGCCCGTGCGGTCTCGCGGGCGGCCTCCTGGTCCCGGTCGGTCGCGAACCCGAGCGCGAGGTGGGCCCGGCCGCTACCGGTCAGGAGGCGGCCGGCGAGGTCGACGACGCCCTCGACCGACGCGTTGTTCGTCCACTCGCCGGCTTCCAGGAGCGCCTGGCCGTCGTCGGGTTCGAGCGCGCCGGCGCGGCTGAACCCGCTTTCGGCGACCATCCCCAGCGCGACCTCGTAGCTGTCGCCGTCGTCGCGGACGACGTGCTGGCCGTCGTTTTCGTCGGTGTCCCAGGCAGCGAGTTGGTAGCCGTCGGCGGTCGGCACACGCCGGCCGAAGTCGGCGCCGGCGCTCTGGGAGCAGGCGGTCCGGGCGACGGCGTACACCTCGTGTCGGCCGGCTCCGTCGAAATCGACCCGTCCCAGCAACGCGTCCCGCTGAGGGTCTGTCACCCACTCCGCGGTGAGTTCCCAGGCGTCGCTCTCGGTGGGGGCGAACGTCTGTTCGTAGACGAGCGCCCGGTCGGTCGCCAGCGTCGTCGACCGCTCGACGCTGTCGGGCGTCGTTCGATCGGTCCGGTGGCTCCGCCAGGCCCGTCGGCCCTCGGTGTCGACGACGACGAACTCCAGAGTCCGGAGGTTCAGCAGGTCCACGCGCGGATACCGGATCTCTGTGACCGCCCCCTCGGTGAACGTCGCCCACACCCGCGAGGGCGCGTCGTCCCCGTGGTCGGGGACCGTCGCCACGCCGAACTTCCGTCCGGTCGTCCAGGTCGGCGGGGGTGCCTCGATGGCTGTCTCGGTCGCCGTCCCTGTGTCGGTAGCAGTGGACTCGCCCCCGCCGAACCGGCCCGGACAACCGGCGAGACCGGCCATCCCGATCCCGGTCGCGAACCGCACGAACTCCCGTCGTCGCGTCATCTGCTCCCCCCGTTTGGCCCCCGACCGTGAATCATTGTCGGCCCGTCGAACCGATCGCGTAAATTAACTACGAATTTTCCCATCATAGATTTCAGAATTTGGGGAAGGTTTATCATTGAGGAACCAAACATCGGGAGTAATGGCGAGTCTCGAACTTGAAACGCTTCGGAAGGAGTTCGACGGTGGGTCCATCGTCGCTGTCGACGACCTGGACCTCTCGATCGACGACGGGGAGTTCGTCACCGTCGTCGGGCCGTCGGGGTGCGGGAAGTCGACGACACTACGGATGATCGCCGGGCTCGAACGACCGTCGAAGGGCCGAATCCGCCTCGGCGGGGACGATATCACCGACGTTCACGCGCGCCATCGCGACGTGGCGATGGTGTTCCAGAACTACGCGTTGTACCCACACAAGACCATCGAGCAGAACATGGCCTTCGGGCTCCGGATGAGTACGGATATGTCCGCCGAGGAGCGCGAGAAACGCGTCTCCGAGGCCGCCGAGATGATGGGGATCGAAGAGCTGCTGGACGACACGCCCGACGAACTCTCCGGCGGGCAGAAACAGCGCGTCGCACTGGGCCGTGCGATCGTCCGCGAACCCGAAGTGTTCCTGTTCGACGAACCGCTCAGCAACCTCGACGCGAAGCTCCGGACGACGATGCGTACAGAGATCCAGCGTCTCCAGGAGGAGCTGGGCATCACAGCGGTCTACGTCACCCACGACCAGGAGGAAGCGATGACGATGGGCGACCGCATCGTCATCCTCAACGACGGGAAACTCCAGCAGACCGGCGAGCCAACCCGCGTCTACAACAACCCGACCAATCAGTTCGTCGGCGGGTTCGTCGGATCACCCTCGATGAACTTCGTCGACGTGACCGCCGAACCGATCGACGGCGGCGTCCGGCTCACCGGCGCCGACGGCGCGTTCACCTACGACCTGACGAGCGGACGGGCCGACGCCTTCGGCGATATCAGCGGGGGCACGTACGTGCTGGGCGTCCGCCCGGAGCACGTCTCCGTCGGCAACGAGGGGGCACAGTCGGCCGTCCCGGCTGTCGTCGATGTCGTCGAACCCGTCGGGAGCGACAACTACCTCTATCTGGACCTGGGGACCGACGCCCGGGAGTTCGACACCGAGGGCGCGCCGGAGTTCATCGCGCGTGTCGCCGCCGACATCGAACCCGAGGTCGGCGAGACGATCCACGTCTCCTTCGACGAATCGTCGGTCCACCTCTTCGACGACCAGACCGGCGAGGCGGTCACCGCTGTCGAGGAAGAACCCGTCCCAGCCAAATAACCGGCCCTCGTCGTTTTTCATCTCTTCTCTACAGAACCGATCTGCAAGGGGCTACTCGGTCGCCCCGGCCGCCTCCGCCGCCCGTAACTCGCCGATCGAACTGAGGTGTGCGACCGTCGCCAGCCGGAGAGCGTGTGGCCATCCCAGCGGGGTCGCACAGTCCGGTGTGCCGTCGTCGTACAACTGCTCGGAGAGGTAGCCGCTGGGCTGGACGAGCGAGCCGCCGGGGAGGAGCTCCCCGAGCAGATCCCGCGAGCGGGCGTAGGCGGTCGCCGCCCGGACGTCCTCGCCCCGGTTGTCGAGCAGTGACCCCAACTGTGCGGCCGCGTTGGCCCCCCAGGCGGTCGAGACCGTCCAGACCTTCTCGTCGGCCTGGGTGTTCCGTCGCCACTCGTCTCCCTCGAACCGGACGAGCCCGCGGATCGCGTCGGTCTCGCGTTCCAGGCCGTCGAGGGTCGTCCGGACGTGGGTGTCCAGTCGGTCCAGCGTCCCCTCGGGGAGGGCGGCGACCTCGGCGTACTCCCGGAGGGCACCGACCAGCGCGAGCGTCCCGGAGTCGAGTCGCTCGTCGAGTTCGCCGTCGTGGTCCCGGAGCGCGTAGTAGTCGCCAGTCCAGAGCCCGTCGAGGCCGTCGTGGACGGTGCGGGCCTGCTCGCGGGCGTGGTTCCGGAGCGGTTCGTTGACCGGCGCGCGGGCGACGGCGGCGTAGGCGTGCAGGAACGTCGCGGCGGTGTGAGTAAAGCGCCCCTGCATGTTCTCCCAGGCGTTCTGGCAGTCGATCGGCAGCCCGTCGTCGACGAGCGTCTCGTCGAGGCTCTCGATACCACGCGCAATCGCCGTCTCGATCCGCCCCGGATCGTCGGGGGAACCGGTCCGGAGGAAAGTCCCAAGAAAGCCCAGGACGCTCCCGGTCTGGTCGGCCTGGTAGTCGGTGTCGCTCCCGCTCTCGATGCGGGCGTTGGCCCAGCCGGGTGCCAGCGTCTCGTCGCCGGGCCAGACGCGGTGTGGCCAGCTCCCGTCGGAGAGCTGTGTCCGACAGTAGAAGGCCGCCGACCGCTCGTTCCAGTCGGCCAGCCCCAGATCGAGGAGCTGATCGCCCGACAGCAGGAAGTCGGCGATCTCGGCGTCGTCCCGGAACCACGTGTAGCCGTAGCCGCCGGAGGTGACGAAGAACGGATCGAAGTCCGGACCGGCCATCCGGGCGCCGTTGCTCGCCGACAACAACGAGACCACGCGCAGGTCGTCGACGATCGACTCCCGGTGTGGTGTCGATTCGGGAACCGACCAGGGTCGGCACCCCTCGCTTGCCTCACACAGCGTGCCGACGCTGTCGTGACTGCTTGCGAGGGCGGCGACCTCCGAGAGAGCGTCCTCGCGGGTCGTCTCGGTGATGTCGGTCACCAGTGTCACGAGCGTGACCTCGTGGTCCTCGAAGGGGGCGCTCACGACGGCACCGCCGGTCAGGACCGCGTCCTCGTAGCGTTCCTGTGTCGTCTCCCGGGGGAACTCGACCGGGCCTTCGGCGACTAGTTCGTCGAACCGCTCGGGGATCTGTCCGTGGACGGTCTCGATGCCGGTCGAGACGCCGACGTAGTCGTGTTCGTCGCGGTGGTACGCCTCGACCGCGTCGTCGTGGACGAGCAGGCTCGTCCGCCCCTCCCGGCCGTCGGGGGCGAAGCCGACGAACGCCTGCAGCGTCGGGTTCGAGGGCGCGTCGCCCCGGAGTTCGAACCGCGTGACGTGTGCCCGACCGATCGTACAGTCGTACTGGGCGACCGACCAGCCCGACTGCTCGTGGACGGTCTCGACGACGCCGGTCTCCCCCCGGTAGCGCTGTTCGCCGTCGTCGTCGAACCAGCACACGTCGTCGGTCTCGACGCCGAACCGCGACTGGTCGATACCCGAGAGCCCACAGAGCGGATAGGAGTAGTCCCGCAGCGAGCCGTCGGCGTCGACGTAGACGAGCCGGTCGGCGAAGCCGGAGAACATGCCGGCGGTAGAGCGCAACTCCCCCGGGAACCGCCGATCGTGGTCCCGGTTCCGTTTGAAATCGTTCAACGATGTCCGGAGCGTCATGGTCACCAGTCAGCACCCCCGACACTATAAATTATGGTGTAATACTTTTTCATAGTTGAAACGGGGCCTGGGAGAGGATCTATCCGCGTCCCGGATCGGCCTCCGGTGAGCGGTCGTCGCTACGTGGGGAGATCGCCGGTCGTGGTGACCACGGTGACGCGGCTGGCTGCCGGCGCGTCGTCAGTCGCTCGGGCGGAGTCGTGGTTCGCGTGACCGGACAGCGCCGGGTCGACGACGAGATAGCGGTCGTCCCCCGATCCCTCGAAATCGACAGCCAGAAGCGGTGTCCCCTCGTCGGGGCGGGCGACGTGGTCGACGGTCAGTTCCCAGTCGCGGTCGTCGGTTCGGGTGTCGTCCGATCGGATATCCCGCACCTGAACGACCAGTAGCTTGACCCGTTTTCGATCAATAGTGGCAGACTGCAACGGAAATAATGGGTAGACCGGCACCGGCCCGAATACGACCGAAACACAATTAGTCGTGACTACGGAGGTTCTGACAACAGATGGACGATGCAACGCTCGCAGCGCGACTCGAACAACTGGGCCTCTCCGAGAAGGAGGTCGATACGTACCTGTCGATCCTCCGGACCGGCGAAGCCAAGGCCAGCGAGATCGCCGACGACACCGGCGTCTCGAAGCGATACGTCTATAGCATCAGCGAATCGCTCGAAGACCGCGGGTTCGTCGAGGTCAACGACCACGTCGTCCCGACGACGATCCGGGCTCGCCCGCCCGGGGAGGTCATCGACGCCCTGACCGACCAGTTGACGGAGATGGAGACGGCGCTGGCCGATCGGTTCGCCGACACGGATCGGGAACCCCAGCAGTTCGACGTGATCAAGTCCCGCGTGACGGTGGTCAAGCGCCTCAGCGAGTACATCGCCGACGCCGAAAGCGAAATCATGCTCTCGGTCCCCCAGCAACACCTCTCGGAGATCGGCGACGACCTCGCCGCTGCAGTCGACCGCGGCGTGCTCGTCATGCTGGTCGTCAACAGCGCCACCCGGATCGATCCGACCGACGTGGAGGGGAAAGCCGCTGTCGCTCGCGCCTGGGAGCAGGAGATGCCGATCATGCTCACGGTCGATGGCCAGTACGGGCTGGTCGCCCCGGCGGACATGGTACTCCGGACGAACTCCGACCAGCGGGCGATCGCGTTCGTCCAGAGACAGATCGTCCCGATCCTCTCGGGGTCGTTCCTCGGGAACTACTGGCCGATGGCGACCGAACTCCACGTCGGCGAACCACACCCGCTCCCGGAGACGTACCGGAGCTTCCGTCATCTCGTGTTACAGGCCACGCTCCGGCTCCGGGCCGACGAACCGGTGACGTTCGCTGCCGATGTCTCTCCCGTCCAGGCCACCGACGACCCCGGACACATCGAGGGACAGGTCGTCGACACGCGCCAGGGGATGGTCGAACCACAGACCAACGCCTATCCGATCGAACACACGCTCGTCGTCGAACTGGGCGACGAGACGGTGACCGTCGGTGGGCCGGGCTCGTTCCTCGAAGACTACGAGGCCAACGAGGGCCGTCTCAGCTAACGGGTACTCGGGTCCGGCCAACGATAGATGACGTACGTATTCGTCTCCTCGCTGGTGGCCGGTTCCCAGACGATCCGGAGTGTCGCCTCGCTCAGGTCGAGATGTTCGCCCGACCCGACGCCGCTGAACTGCTTCGCGTTGATACTGATCTCCGTGCCCGAACTGATCTCGGTCGGCGCCTGTGTCTGTATCGGATTCCCGGTCAGCGAGACGTCGTTCCCGCTGGAGTCTTTCACGTCGCTCACCGTCACCGAGAGCTCGTTTCGCTGGAGCGTCTCACCGCTCCCGACACTCAGGTTGAGATACTCGCCGTTCGGGCTGGTCTCTTTACTGTAGTCGGCGACGATCGCCGTCTGTGGCGCGTTTTGCGGCTGCTGTTGGCCGATGTTGAGGACGAACGTCCCGACCACGGCAGCGAGAATCACGACGATAGCGACCATCAGTACCACACCGATAACGGTGCTTACCCCCCGCTCGTTCCCAGCGTCATCCCTCATTGCACCAGTATCTGGGGGTGGAACGTAAAAACGCTGCCGTCCCCTCAGCGTGCGATATGTCGGCCGGAGAACCCGATGGGCTCGGTCAGGCCGTCGCGAGGAGATCGTCGGGGAGTTCACCCGGCAGTTCGTCCCGGTCGTGAGCGGCCTCGAAGTCGGGGGCGGGACCCATCGGCACGATCCGTTTCGGGCTGACATCCGGATGGGTCGTGTAGTAGTGTTCCTTGATGTGGTCGACGTTGACCGTCTCTGCGACGCCCGGCGTCTGGTAGAGGTCCCGCAGATACGGCCAGAGGTTGTCGTACTCGCGGATGAGCTTGTGGTTGCACATGAAGTGGGTGTGGTAGACCTCGTCGAACCGGACCAGCGTGGTGAACATGCAGATATCCGCCTCTGTCAGCCGGTCACCGGCGAGATACCGCTGGTCTGCGAGTACCTCGTCCCAGTGCTCCAGGGCGTCGAACAGTTCCGTGACGGCGTCGTCGTAGGCGGCCTGCGTGTCGGCGAAGCCGGCCCGGTAGACGCCGTTGTTGATCGGCTCGTAGATCTCGTCGATGATCCGGTCGATTCCGTCCTGATAGCCCTCGGGGTAGAGGTCGACGTCGTGTTCGGCGACGCCGCCGAACTCGGTGTCGAGCATCCGCAGGACCTCCTTGGACTCGTTGTTGACGATGGTCTCCTCCTGTTTGTCCCAGAGGACCGGCACCGTCACCCGGCCGGTCATCTCCGGGTCGGCCGCGACGTAGACCTCACGGAGGTAGTCGGCGCCGTTGACCGTGTCCTCGGTACAGCCGGCTTTCTCGGGGGTGAACTGCCAGCCGTCGTCGTCGCGGTACGGGTCGACGATATCGACGCTGATCGCGTCTTCCAACCCCTTGAGTTTCCGGACCAGCAACGTCCGGTGTGCCCACGGACAGGCCAGCGAAACGTAGAGGTGATACCGCCCCGCCTCGGGCTGGAACCGCGCGTCAGGGTCGTCCTCGATACGGTCACGGAACGACGTCTCCTGCCGGTCGAACTCACCGTCCTCGTTGGTTGTCTTGTAGGCGTCTGTCCGCCACTCGCCGTCGACGAGCATGTTCATTGTACCGTATCTGAAGGCGTCGACGACCATAAACACCCCAGCGAGGTAACACCAGTGCCACCCGCACTCCGTAGCCGTAGCGACTGCTGTCAGTCACCCACACGGCGTCGTCCCGGCTTCGAAGCGCTTATCCCCCCGCTCGGCTACGTATCCGCCAAGAGTATCTATGTCGGAGAAACCCGCCTCAATGTACCGGGACATCGACAAGCCCTCGTACACCCGACGCGAGTACATCACGGGCATCCCCGGATCGAAGATCGCACAGCACGAGATGGGCCAGAAGCAGACCGATCGGGACGAGTACCCCGTCCAGATCAGCCTCATCGTCGAGGAGTCCGTCCAGTTGCGCCACGGCTCCCTGGAGGCCTCCCGCCTCTCGGCCAACCGCCACCTGATCAAGGAAATCGGCGAGGACGGCGACTACAAGATGACCCTCCGGAAGTTCCCCCACCAGGTCCTGCGGGAGAACAAGCAGGCGACCGGTGCCGGGGCCGACCGTGTCTCCGACGGGATGCGCCAGGCGTTCGGAAAGATCGTCGGCACCGCAGCCCGCGTCCAGTCCGGCGAGCGCCTCTTTACGGCCTACTGCCAGGTCGAGGACGCCCCCCACGTCAAGGAAGCGTTCCGCCGTGCCTACAACAAGATCACGCCCTCCTGTCGCATCAAGGTCGAACGCGGCGAAGAACTGCTGATCGCGTAACACCACGTTTTGCTGCGGTAGACTTCCTCGGCCGCCTCCAGGGATCTGCTGAACCCCCTTGGATAGGCTTCTCGGCCACGCTTCGCTCGGTCGAGTGAAACGGCTCGCTCGCCGTCTGCTTCTACAAGCGAGACGGATCGATCCGGTTAGTCGGACCGCGGCGGCTTCCCCGTCTGTGACCCACGAAGGAACTACTCCTCGCTCGGGACCGTCGTCGTCCCGACGTCGCTGTACCGGACCGATTCGGTCACCCGCAGTCGCGTCCCGCCGCGGACGACCGTATACTGGAGGGCGTACGAGCGGACGATGCCCTTCGGCGTCACCGTCGCGGTGAAACTCACGCCGCCGACCCGGTCCCCGCCAACGAGGGGTACTCGGCCACGGTCGGTCGCGCCGTCAGTCGTGACGCGGTACAGTGGCGCCCGGTTGATCTGCATGACTTCCTCGTTAGTGAGCGAAACGTCGGTGACGTTGACGGCGCCGAACAGTATCCGCAACCGCTGATTGTAGGTGGGATCGAACGACAGCGCCGCCCGTGGCGGGAGCGGTGGACCGCCGATACCGCGGCTGTCGGCGACGATGCGTCGATCTGTCGTTCCGTTCTCGGTCATCCACTGGACCGCGCGCCCGTCCGCCCAGCGAATGCGGACGGTCCGGTCGGTGACAGTACCCCCGGTGACGGTTCTGACCGCGCGGTAGCTGTCGTAGCCCGCGGCGATCTCGGCTCGCGTGTGCTGGCGCAACCGGACGGTCCCCTCGGTCGTCTCGACCAGGCGCCGACGGTCGACCGTGTACGACCGGTTCGAGAGGTGCGTGACGTGGGCGCGTGCCAGCGCGTCAGCGTCGTCGATCCCGGCTTCGGTGAGCCCCGGTGCGATCCTGACGGTCGCAGGATCGGGCGCTGGAACCGGGGCGGGCGTGACGGGTTCGGTCGGGCCAGTCCCGCCGACGAATCCGCCACAGCCCGCGAGGGTGAGACAGAGCACAACACCCAGTACCCGGAGCCCACCGTGCATACGGGAACGTCGGCGCCGAGCGGCATAACGGCTCGGTCGACGGAGGTACCGTCGAGCGAAGCGCCTGTTCCACCTATAAGTTCCAGCGGGTCCCACCATCGGACATGCAGACCCTGTTGCTCGGTCCGGACGCAGTCGAGAGACACGCCGACCTCCCCGCCGTCGTCGACGCGGTGTCGGCCGCGTTCGCCGCGGACGCACGCGGGGCGACGATCATGCCCGCGAAGTCCTACATCGACCTGCCCGAGTACAACGGCGACTTCCGGTCGATGCCGGCCTACGTCAACGCCGGCGACTGGGACGCCGCGGCGGTCAAGTGGGTCAACGTCCACACGGACAACCCGACCGACCACGACCTGCCGACGGTGCTGGGGACGCTCATCTACTCGGACCCGGAGACGGCGTTCCCCCTCGCCGTGATGGACGGGACCGTCCTGACGCGGCTCCGTACCGGCGCGGCCGCGGCCGTGGCGACCGACCACCTCGCGGTGCCCGACGCCGACTCGCTGGGGTTGGTCGGTGCCGGGACCCAGGCGTACACGCAACTGGCGGCCATCGCGACCGTTCGTGACATCGAGACGGTCGTCGTCGCCGACCGGGACGAACAACGCCAGCGGGCCGTCGTCGATCACTTCGGCGACCGCTTCGACGTCCGCGCCGGACCCATCGAGGAGGCAGCCGGCTGTGACGTGCTCTCGACGATCACGCCCGTCGAGTCGCCCATCGTCGACCGGGAGTGGCTGGGCGACCACACCCACGTCAACGCCATCGGCGCCGACGCCGCCGGGAAACACGAACACGACGACCGGACGTTACTGGACGCGAAACTCGTCATCGACGACTACGAGCAGTGTACCCACTCCGGCGAGATCAACGTCCCCTGGAGCGAGGGTGTCCTCGACGACGGGGACATCTACGGGGAACTCGGCTCGATCGTCGCCGGCGATCTCCCGGGCCGGGAGTCGGCGGACGGCATCACCCTCTTTGACTCGACCGGTCTGGCGATCCAGGACGTGGCGGCGGCCCACGTCGCCTACGAGAACGCCCGCGAGGCCGGCGAGGGAACCGACTTCGAACTCGTCGGGACCGACACCACGTGAGCGGACGGCCGGCGAGCTAGCTCGGCGTCAGCGCCTCGGTCACCTTCGAGATCAGCCAGACGATGACGAGGAAGGGCAACAGCGGGACCAGCAGGACCGCGAGCCCCAGGAACATCCCCCAGCCGAAGACGTCCATCTCCCAATCGTGGTGGGTGCCGGTCAGCGGCGTCACGCTCCGGATCGGTTCCGGAATGATCGACTCTGTCGCCTCCGCGTCGGTGGACGCATCGTCTGCCATGCCCGGACGTTCGCTCGAAGTGACAATAAGCCTATGCCACCACGTCGTTGGGTGTCACGCTGTCGACCCGGTCGGCTGAAGGGAAAGCTATAGCAACGTCGGTGTCCGACCGACTACCATGACCACGACCGGTGACGAACGCGAACGCGGGTTCGACCACACGGCGATCGAACCCCACTGGCAGGAGGCGTGGGACGAGGCCGACGTGTTCCGCATCGAGGACGACGCCACCGACCCGGAGTACGTCCTGGCGATGTTCCCGTACACGTCGGGTTCGCTGCACATGGGCCACGTCCGGAACTACACGATCACCGACGCCTTCGCCCGCTTCGAGCGGATGCGCGGGGAGAGCGTCCTCCACCCGATGGGATGGGACTCTTTCGGCCTGCCCGCGGAGAACGCCGCCGAGGAGCGGGACACCAACCCCCGCGACTGGACGCTGGGCTGTATCGACTCGATGAAAGAACAGCTGACCGAGATGGGCTTTGGCTACGACTGGGAGCGGGAGGTCACCACCTGTGATCCCGACTACTACCGCTGGAACCAGTGGCTGTTCAAGCGCTTCGACGAGGCCGGCCTGGTCGAACGCCAGGGCGCGGAACTGAACTGGTGTCCCTCCTGTGAGACGGTCCTGGCCGACGAACAGGTCGAGGGCGAGGCAGAACTGTGCTGGCGGTGTGACACGCCCATCGAACACCGCGAGATGGACCAGTGGTTCCTCACCATCACGGACTACGCCGAGGAACTGCTCGAATCGCTCGACGACCTGGAGGGGTGGCCGAACAACGTCCGGGAGATGCAGCGCAACTGGATCGGCAAGCAGGAGGGCGCGAGCGTCGCCTTCGAGGTCGGCGACTACGGCGCAGTCGACATCTTCACGACCCGACTGGATACCATCTACGGCGCGACCTACTTCTCGCTGGCGCCGGGCCACCCCGTCGCCCAGGAGATCGCCGAAGACAACGACGAGGTCGCCGACTACGTCCACGAGGTCGAACACGCCGACGAGGACGACCTGGAGGTGACCTCGGGGGTGTTCACCGGCGAGTACGCCACGAACCCCGCGACCGGCGAGGAGATCCCGGTCTACGTCGCCGACTACGTCCTGACCGACGTGGGCACCGGCGCGCTCTACGCGGTGCCGGCCCACGACGACCGCGACCACGAGTTCGCCACCCACCACGATATCCCGATCGAGCAGGTCGTCGAGCCGACCGAGGACGCCGAGGTCGACCCCGACGACATCGACGTTCAGGAAGCGGCCTACACCGAGGACGGCGTCCTCGTCAACAGCGGCGAGTACGGCGGGCTCACGAGCGAACAGGCCCGCGATCGGTTCGTCGAGGTCTTCGACGGCGAGCACCGGACCGAGTACAACCTCCGGGACTGGGGCATCTCCCGCCAACGGTACTGGGGGACGCCGATCCCGATGATCGACTGTCCGGACTGTGGCTACGTCCCGGTCCCCGACGAGGATCTGCCGGTCGAGTTGCCGGAGTTCGTCCACACCACGGGGAACCCCCTGGACGCCGCCGAGGAGTGGAAACACGTGAACTGTCCCGACTGCGGGGCCGACGCCGTCCGTGAGACCGACACGATGGACACCTTCGTCGACTCCTCGTGGTACTTCCTGCGGTACACCTCGCCGGCCCTCGACGACGCACCTTTCGACGCCGAGCGGGCGACCGACTGGATGCCCGTCGACCAGTACGTCGGCGGCATCGAACACGCCGTGATGCACCTGCTGTACGCCCGCTTCTTCACGAAGGTCGTCGACGACCTCGACCTGCTCTCCGGCGGCGTCCGCGAGCCCTTTACCAACCTGACGAACCAGGGGATGGTCCTGGGTGCCGACGGCAACAAGATGTCCAAGAGCCTGGGCAACGGCGTCTCGCCCCAGCGCATCATCGAGGAGTACGGCGCCGACACCGCCCGGCTGTTCATCATGGAGGCCGCCCAGCCAGAGAAAGAGTTCGCCTGGAGCGCCGAGGGCGTCCAGTCGGCCCACAGTTTCCTCCAGAACGTCTACGAACTGACCGCCGACTACGTGGCCGGCGATGTCGAGACCGGCGAGCGCGACGACATCGCCGAGTACGTCGCCCGCGAGATCGATGCCACGGCCGCCCGCGCGACCGAGGAGTACGAGGAGTTCCGGTTCAACCACGCGCTGCAGGCGGCCCGGGAACTGGTTTCGCTGTTGCGCCGGTACGAGGAAGCGACCGACCCTGCCCCCGAGACCTTCGAGCGCGGGCTGGTGACGGTGACGAAACTGCTGGCGCCAGTCGCGCCCCACGTCGCCGAAGAGATCTGGCAGGAACTGGACAACGACGGGCTCGTCGCCGAGGCCGACTGGCCGGCCGGCGAGGCCCCCGAGGACTACGGGATCGAACGCCGCCTGGTCGAAGACACCCGCGAGGACGTCCGGGACATCGTCGACACGGTCGGCATCGAGGACCCCCAGCGGATCACACTGGCGGTCGCACCCGACTGGAAACACCGGGTCGTCGACATCGCTCGTGAGGCCGACAACGTCGTCCCCGCGGTGATGCAAAACGAGGACCTCCAGCGACACGGCGAGGCCGCCGCGGACTTCGCGAAGGAACTGGCCGGGCGCGCGACGTTCGCGGACCTGCTCACGCCCGAACAGGAGGTCGCAACCCTCCGGCGAGCGGCGTGGCTGCTCGAACGCGAGTTCGGTGCCGAGGTCGTCGTCCAGTCGCCCGAGGAGACCGACGAGGGGCTGATCGGGAACGCCGAGCCCGGGCGCCCGGCGATCGACATCGCGGAGTAATTATTCCATCGGGACGAGCCCGGCTTCCATCAGGTCCCGGAGGACTTCCGCGGCGTGGCCCTCGGGCCTGACACCCTCGTAGACGCCGACGACCCGTCCCTTCGCGAGGACGTAGGTCGTCCGGCTGGCCCGGTCGCGCTCGCTGATCTCGACGTCGAAGGCGTCGGCGATGGTTCCGTCCGGATCGGCCAGCAGATCGAAGGAGAGGTCGTGTTCTTCGGCGAACTCACAGTGGCTGTCGACGTCGTCGGTCGAGACGCCGTACACCTCGACGCCGGCCTCGTGGTACTCCTCGTAGCGGTCGTTGAACGCCTTCGCCTCGGTCGTACAGCCCGGCGTGTCGTCACGCGGGTAGAAATACAGCACCGTCGGTGTTCGGAAGTCCGGCGTGACGCGTTCCCCCCACTGGTTGTGGGCGCTGATCGACGGCGGCTGCGTCCCGGGTTCGAGTACCATCGTCAGTTCACCGGGATATCGGTCCCATCGTCGCCCTCGTCCTCGACGATCTTGGGCAGGTGGACGGTCAGGACGCCGTCCTCGTAGCTGGCCGCCGCGTCGTCCTCGACGGGACCGGGCAGTCGGACGGTCCGGCTCAGGGACTGCCTGCGCCGTTCGCGTGTGAGATACTGCCCGTCGGCGGACTCGGCCGACTCGTCGCGCTCGGCGGTGACCGAGAGTTTCCGGTCCTCGGCGAGTGTAACGTCGATATCTTCGGTATCGAACCCGGGCAGATCCATGCGGACGACGAACTCGTCGTCGGTTTCGACGAGATCCGTCGGGACCGCACCGAGGTTGGCCCCGAACTGGTCGGTCAGTACGTCGAACGCGCGCTCGATCTCGCTGAACGGATCGGTATCGGTCATATCCGGCCCTACGCGCGCCCCCGACTTAACTTTCACATGACACGTTGTCGCACTGTAGCTGTTTCCCGGTGGTCGTCCGACCGTAGTTCGTCGATACCGGTCAGAGACGACAGTACTCCGTATCAGTTGATGACCGTCTCGGAGTCGTAGGAGCCCAGGCGGCGGACCCAACCGTTCTCGGCGATGGCCTCGATGTCTTCGAGAGCATCCTGGGTCCGGTCCTCGTAGAGGCCGGCGGCGATGTCGATGTGGAAGACGTAGTCGCCCAGTCGCTCGCCGCTGGGCCGGGACTCGACGCGGGTGAGGTTGATGTCCCGGTCGGCGAAGGGCTGGAGCAGTTCCAGCAGGAGCCCGGGGTAGTCGGCGTTCGGGTAGACGATGAAGGAGGTCTTGCTGCCGGCGTCGCTGCGCTCGTCGACCGGCGCGACGACGACGAACCGGGTGGCGTTCGAGGAGCGGTCCTGGATGTCCTCGGCCAGTACGTCCAGTTCAGCCCCGTCGGTGGCGTTTGCGGGATGACCGATCGCGGCCACCGACGGGTCCTCGCGTGCGCGCTCGACGCCGCGGGCCGTCGAGGTGACCGCTTCCACGTCGATCCCCGGGTAGTGCTCGTCGAGCCAGCCCCGACACTGCGCCAGTGCCTGGGCGTGGCTCGCGACGAGGTCGAACGATTCGCGCTGGGCCAACAGGGCGTGCCGGATCGGGGTGATGATCTCCCTGACGACGGCGATATCGTAGGTACTGAAAGCGTCGAGGGATTCCGTCACCGATCCCTCGATGCTGTTCTCGACCGGGACAACGCCGCGGTCGGCCTCGCCGTCGGCGACGGCTTCGACGATCGCGGTGACCGACTCGGTGAACGTGATGTCGTCGTCGGCGACCGCCTGTGCGGCCCGATGAGAGTACGTCCCCGACGGACCGAGCGTGATCGTGGTCATGGCTCCGGGTACAGCGCAGTGGCTGAAAAACACCCCGGTGTCGGGAGACACCACCTTACCGGGTCAACCGTCCGCGGGCGTCGGCCCAGTCGTCCCCAGCGGCGATCGCTGCCGGAAGCTCGGCGACACACTCCCGACAGTACCGATAGCCGGACTCGTTCTCGGTCCCGCAGGCCGGACACGCCAAGACAGCCGGCCCGTCGTCACCGCGTTCGTCGTCGACGCGGGTGTCTTCCCCGATATCTGCGGTCGCCGTCCGTTCGGCCCGACCCAGTCGGACCGCGACGTAGACACCCAGACAGTTGAACGCGAGCGCGACCACGAGCGCACCGAGTTGCCAGGGTGGAACAGGCATGGTCCTCTAGATGAACATCCGTCTGCCTGCGACAAAAAGGAGGGGTGCTGTTCCCAACAGCGGGGAACCGTACGCCGAAAGACAGCGCCGTCGGTGCTCCGGGATCAGGAGAGCCGTGCGAGTTCGTCGTCGCTGAGATCGATCGCGCTGGCGGCGACGTTCTGTTCGAGGTGCTCGATACTCGACGTCCCGGGGATCGGCAGCGTCACGTCCGAATGCCCGAGCAGCCACGCCAGCGCGATCTGGTAGGGTGTCGCGTCGTGGCGCTGAGCGATCTCCTCGATCCCCTCGACGTCGTCGAGCTCACCGGCTGCCAGCGGGTACCACGGGATGAACCCGATCCCCGCGTCTTCACAGGCCTCCAGGACAGCCTCGTCCTCACGGTTAGCGATGTTGTACTGGTTCTGGACCGTCGCGATCTCGACGATCTCGCGTGCCCGGTCGAGCTGGTCGACCGAGACGTTTGAGAGGCCGACGTGGCGGACCAGCCCCTCGTCTTTCAGCTCCGCGAGGGTGTGGACCGACTCCTCGAACGGCGTGTCCGGGTCCGGGCGGTGGAACTGATAGAGGTCGATCGGGTCCATCCGCAGCCGGTCCCGCGAGCACAGTTGTGCGTTCCGGAGGTAGTCCGGGTCGCCGTGGGGGAGCCAGTCGGCGTCGGTATTGCGGAGCAGTCCGCCTTTGGTCGCGATCACGAGGTCCTCGCGCTCGGTATCGAGTGCCTCGCCGATCAGTCGCTCGGAGACGCCCGGGCCGTAGGAGTCGGCGGTGTCGATGAAGTCGACGCCGAGTTCGACCGCTCGCTCCAGTACCCGGCGAGCGTTCTCGGCGTCGTCCGGTTCGCCGATGACGTCGTCGCCGGTGATCCGCATCGCACCGAACCCGAGCCGATTGACTGTCAGTTCCCCACCGATGTCGAAGGTGTCGCTCTCGTTTGTGACCATCGTCCTCCCGTTGGCCGTCGAGACGTAAATGTCGTCGGCGTCGTTATCCGGTCCGATAATCGCCCCAGTAGAGTCATATGCGGCCACGGTCAACGGCCGGTATCATGTCGCTCCCGCGCCCGCTGGCGGCTCTGGCCGTTGCGGTCGCTGTCCTCGCGTTCGTCTCTGGCCCGCTGGTCGGTGCCGTCGACCTCACACGGGCAACCCCCCCGGCGGGAGCCGGCCAGGCGGACGTCTCCGTCGAGTCGGTCCCCGACGGACAGATCGTCCTCGAACGGGGTCGGTTCGGCGCCGGGCGATACCACCTGTCCGCGCCCCCCGCAGTTGTCTCGGTCGATTCCGTCGAAGGAAACCCCGTCGTCCGATACACGATCGACATCCCGGAACTGTGGACGACGGCGACGAGCAGATACGCGCTGGCCGGCCGCGGCGGTGAACGGCTACGGCTCCGGCCGAACCCGTTAGGGATCAGTCCGGACCGGATCGAGCGGGACAGCTACGAGGCGACTGTCGCCGTCTGGCTGCGGACCGGCGACAGGGAGCGTGACCTGGTCCAGCGCCGCATCACGATCGAGGTCGAGCGATGAGCGAGGGGGTCCTCGACCGGTTGCTGGCCGGCGAGACAGTCACTGTCTCGGAGTTGCGGACAGCGGTGTTTCGCTCGGTCTTCGGGGACCGGATCGGGGCGCTGGTCGGGCTCGCGGCGCTCGTCTGGTTCGCGCTCTACTGGGAGCTGAACTTCTTCTCCAGCGACCAGTACGCGTTCGCGAACACGCTCGTCGGCGTCGTCGAGGGACACCTCTCCATCGACGAGGCCGTCTACGGGCCGCCCTCCGGTTCGACACCGGGGACCTACCTCGTCAACGGTCGCGTCTACGGCCGGAACTACGGCGTCGTCGTCGTCTCGGCGGTGTGGCTCGTCGTCTATCGGCTCCTCTCGGTACTCCTCGACCTCCGGATACTCCTGGCCGGCCTGTGGTCGCTGGCCGTCGCCGTCCTAGGCTACGGGATCGGCGCCGTGATCGACCGAGAACGGGCGGGGACACTGCTCGGCGCGGCGCTCGGGGCAGCCGTCTTCGTGGGGAACCTCGCGGTCGCGACGCCGCTCCCGTCGCGGTGGCTCCCGGTGTTGGCCCTCCAGACGACCACCGCACTCGCTGCCGCGTTCGTCGCCGTCGTCTGCTACCGGCTGGGGAAAGCAGCGTACACGCGTCGCGTCGGGCTCGCGATGGGTGTGGTCGCCGCCGTCGGGACGCCGGTCGGGTTCTGGGCGACCGTCCCGAAACGCCACAGTGTCACCGCCCTGTTGGTCGTCCTGGCGATGTACACCCTCTACCGGAGCCGGGCGGCGACGACCTGCCGGCACGCGAGGCGGTTCCGAGCGCTAACCTACGCCTGGGTCGGGGCCGCGGCCTGGGTGCACGCGGCGGAGGGGTTCATCCTGTTGCTCACGGTCGCGGCGGTCGATCTGCCGACGGCACGGTCGAACCGCGCGCGTGACCTCGCCGTCGTGGGGGCCGCGCTGTTCGTCTCGCTGGTCCCCTTCTTCCTGACGAACTGGCTGATCGCGGGCAACCCAGTGGAGCCGCCCCGGCTCCTGCCGAACTACGACGGTGACGTGCTCAGTCCGGGAGCGACCGACGGCGGATCGGCTACGCAGGGAGGTGCGGGCGGGGGAGCCACAGGGAGCGACACGGCATCGGCCGAGCCGACCGGTGACGGGTCCGGGAGCGGTCTCAGCGCCGTCGTCGCGACCGCGGTGGGACTGTTCGGCCGGCGACTGCCGGGGCTGTTCATGAGGTCGTACGGACTGTTCCTCACCGATCCCGGGCGGATCGCCGCGGT
The DNA here is from genome assembly GCF_035666295.1 of Haloarcula montana. Taxonomy (NCBI): domain Archaea; kingdom Methanobacteriati; phylum Methanobacteriota; class Halobacteria; order Halobacteriales; family Haloarculaceae; genus Haloarcula; species Haloarcula montana. The sequence goes on along the minus strand of NZ_CP142027.1, from coordinate 1,741,771 downwards.
CTTCGTCCGGACCGGCTATCTCGACGGGCTCACCGCCTCCGAGGACGCCGCGGTCAACCTGAGCGTGCTGGCGTCGATGCCCTTGTTGGGATCGCTCGTCGCGGCCCCGATGTTGGCCGGGAAGCGACACCTGTCGGCGGTCCGGTCCCCGCACGAGTGGTCCGCTATCCGGGTCCTCGACGCCTTCTCTGTCGGCTACGTCGTGTTGCTACTGGGCGTCTTCCTGGGCTCGCTCCCGGTCCATCACATGTTCACCGTCCGGTACCTCCACCCGCTGTACGTCGTCGGGATCTACTGGCTGGCCCGACTGCCGGCTGTCCGGCGTGTCGTCGAATCCCAGGGCCGCGTGCTCGCGGCGACGACGGCGACCACCGCAGTAGCCGGGACCGGCGTGTATCTGGCTGCGGTCGCCGGCGGCGACCTCGTCCTAGACGAGTCCGTTCAGGTGTACGCACTGTGGGCGCTGGCGGTCGCTGTCGTCACCCTCGCGTGGACAGTCCTGGCGACGACACGCTCCGGACTCGATCGTGCCGGTGCGGTCGTCCTCGGGGTCGCCGCCGGGTCGATGGCAGCGTACCTGCTGGTCAGCGGGCTTTCGCTGTTTCCCGTCTCCGGGGAGTTCCTCCTGCCGGGCTCGCGGGTTCTCAGCGATGCTGTCCACTACACTCGGCTCTACGGCAGTTCGCCGCCGTACTGACTACTGGTCGGACATCGCCTCGCTGGCGATCGACCGCCCGCGGGCCTCCAGTTGGACCTCACGTCGGGTCCGGACCGGCTCCAGAATATCGGCCTCCAGCAGGCGGTCGTACACCTCCTCGACCGTCTCGATCTCCATGTCGACGAACTCCGGGATCTTGAACGGCGAGATCCCGGAGTACAACGCCATCAACACCTGTGTCTCCTCGTCGGAGAGTTCGATGTCGTCGGCGACGTTTCGCTGTTCACCCTGCCGGACCAACCCCTCCAGCAGTGAAACGTGTCGGGCACCACCGGAGATGTGGGTCTCGACGCTGGTTCCGTCGACGGTGTGTTCGACCTCGAGCACCGGACGCTCCTCGCCGCTGACCGTCTTCTCTTTCGCGTCGACGGTCCCGACATCGTCGATATCGAGTTCGACGAACGTCCCGGTCGTGATCGCGAGGTTGAGACAGTCGCCGTCGAGTTTGACGCGGGCCTTCTCCCAGCCGACCTCCTGGACGACGCCGCCCTCGACGGCAGGGTGTTTGGTGAGGACGACGATCTGGTCGAGTAAGGCGCTGTAGAGGTGGTCCTCGAACTCCTCGTCGGCCCGGGGCGCGACGAGTGTCACGTCCCTACCCGACCGGAGTTTCACGTAGCTGTCGACCTGGGCGAGCGGCTGGTTCATCTGGCTGGCGGTGACGGCGGTCAGCGACGACAGCGGAATCGTCCGCTTGCCCTCGTTTGTGGCCAGTACCAGTCGTTTGTTCGACAGCAGGATGCGTCCAGGGACCCACTCGATGTCGTTGCGTTTTCGCCCGTCCTTGACGACCTGGACGAACTTGCCTTGCGTATCGAGGAGTTTGCGCTCTCCGTCGCTCATCGCTCTGGTCGCTCACCCGCCGATAGGGGCGGGCGGTACTTGAGCCGACCGGCCAGGGCGACGGGCGAAGTGGCGGGGACGGTCATCCCCGGCCCCCCAGTTTCGAGATGGCCGAGAAGGCCTTCTTCCGGACGGTCTCGTTTTCGGTCTCGTCGATGAGTTTGTCCAGTACCTTCCGGGAGCGCTCGCCGCCGACTTTCCCGAGCGTGAAGATCGCTTGCCCACGGACGGCCGGATCGACCCCGGTGTCCTCAACGATCGGGAGCAGGCGCCGCTCGACCATCCCGTCGTCGTCGTCCAGTTCCGCCAGGCTCGTCGCGGCGAACTGGCGGATCATCTGCCCGTCGTCGGAGAGCGCGTCGACCAGGGCGTCGATGACCCGACCCCGTTCTGCCTGGGTCGTCACGCGACCGAGCAGCCAGGCGGTGTTGCGCCGCTGTGCGGCCTGGGTGCTCTCTTCGAGGATCTCGACCAGCGGGACGACGACGCTTCGGTCGTCCGTGTTCGAGAGCTTCTCGACGACGGTTTCGCGGATCTCGTGGCTCTGGTCCGTCGGGACGTTCGAGAGGAGTTCGATCAGCGAGTACACCGCGGTCCGGCGAACACCGGGCGAGTCGTCGCCCAGTGCCTCCGTGAGATAATCGACGGGCTGGTCGTTGTCGAAGTTTCCGAAGGCGTCGACCGCGATCCGGCGGACCTCCTCGTGGTCGTCCTCGTACAGTGGGAGGAGGGCGCGCAGCGCCTGCCGGTTGCCGATGTTCCCGAGCGCCCGCGCGGCCTCGCGGCGGACCGCCGACGATGAATCGGTCAGCAGTGACTCCAGCGGGTCCGTCGCCCGCGAGTCGCCGATCTTTCCGGCCGAACGGGCCGCTCGCGCCCGGACCCGCGGGTCCGAATCGTCGAACCGCTGGGTGAGTTTCGGGACGGCATCGGCCTGGTCGAGTCCACCGAGGGCGTTGGCCGCGGCCATCCGCAGTTCCGGGACCTCCGCGTCAAGCGCCTGCGTGTAGGCCTTTGCTTTCACCCAGTCGGCCGAATCCTCGTCCAGATCGACGCCGGCCATGGTACCGATGAGCTGCTCGATCGCGTCCCCACCCAGTTCGTCCAGCGAGTCGATCGCCGCGGCCGTGACGGCGTCGCTGTCCCGCTGTACAGCCGTGACCAGGGCGTTGACCACGTCCCGCCGGTCGTCGTGGTCGGGGAAGTTCCCCAGCAGTTCGGCCGCCCGGGTCTGGACGCGCTCGTTGTCGCTCTCGCGAAGCACCCGGATGAGTTCCTGTACCTCGCCGTCCCGTTCCAGTTCGTAGAGGCTCATACCCGTCGGTAGATGCGGTGTTGCTTGTCGACCGGTTCGAAGGAGTCCCGACACTCCGTCGGGAGGGTCTCGGTCATCCCGATCATCAGGTAGCCCCCCTCCCGGAGCGAGCCACGGATCGTCTCGAAGATGGGGACCTTGTACTCGGAGTCGATGTAGATGAGGAGATTCCGACAGAAGACCAGATCGAAGTCCCGCTTCGGGTCCCCGCGGATGAGGTCGTGTTGCTCGAAGGTGACCATGTCGGTGACGCGATCGCGGACCCGGAACGTGTTGGCGTCCTGTTCGATGTACTCGGCGTAGTCGTCGAGCGGTTCCAGTTCTTCGGCGATATCGGTCGTCTGTGAGGTCTCGTAGGTCGCCCGGCGGGCCTCACGGAGGATGTCGGCGTTGATGTCGGTCCCGGTGATCTCGACTCTCCGGGCGTCGATCTCGGGATCGTCGAGCGCCAGCATCGCCGCCGAGTACGGCTCCCTGCCGTCAGCACTGGGGGCTGACCACAGTCTGACCCGGCGGTTGTCCTCGGTCAGCTTCCGCAGGACCGGGCGCAGCGCTTCCCACGCCTCCGGGTTGCGGAAAAACCCCGTGACGTTGATCGACAGCGAGTCCAGCAACTGTTCGCGTTCGCCCTCGTCACGCTGGAGCAGTTGTTTGTAGGCCCGGTAGGTCTCGGTGTCGGTCCGGCGCATCCGGGCGGTGATCCGCCGGTCGAGATACGCGTCGTTGTAGAAGCCCGACTCGAACTCCATCTCGTCGCCGATGAACTCCAACAACTGGCTGAACTGTCTATCGCTCCCTTTGTTCATAGCGTCACCACGTCGAGGATGTGGACGATGTTCCCGTCGCCCAATACGGCGGTGCCGGAGAGGCCGGGTGTCCCCGAGAGGATTCCTTCCAGCGGTTTGACGACGACCTCTTCTTGGCTGTTGACCGAATCACAGTAGAGCGCGACCTGTCGTTCGGACTCGCGGATGCGAACGAGCATCCCGTCGCCGTTGGTGTGGGCGTCCTCGACGTCGAAGGTGTCCGCCAGTTGGATGACGGGGTAGATATCGTCGTTGTGCTTGATGACTTCCGTCCCGTTGACCTGCTTGATCGCGTCGGTGGAAGTGATCTCGTCGACGTTCTTGATCGGGACGCCGTACTCCTCGTCGCCGACCTCGACGAACAGCACCTTCACGATGGCCATCGTCACCGGCAGTCGCAGGGAGACGGTCGTCCCCTCCCCCTGGTCGGATTCGACGCTGACAGAGCCGTCTAGTTGGGTGACGGTGTCGTGGACGACATCCATCCCGACCCCGCGGCCGCTGGTATCGGTCACCTCGTCGGCCGTCGAGAAGCCCGGATGGAAGATCAAGTCGTAGATCGCGGAGTCGTCCATCGCCTCCAGTTCCTCCGGCGAGCGGACGCCTTTCTCGATGGCCTTCTGCTTGATCCCCTGGACGTCCAAGCCGGCCCCGTCGTCCTCGACAGTGATGATGACGTGGTCCCGTTCCCGGGAGGCCCGGAGTTCGATCTGGCCGGTCCGGGGTTTGCCCGCCTGCTCCCGTTCGTCGGGCGACTCGATCCCGTGGTCGACCGAGTTACGCAGGATGTGCATCAGTGGATCGGAGATTTCGGTGAGGATCGTCCGGTCGAGTTCGATGTCCTCGCCCTCGATGGTGAACTCGATGTCCTTGTCGAGTTCGCGGGCCAGGTCACGGACCAGCCGCGGGAACTTCCCGACGACCTTCTTCAGCGGGATGAGCCGCATGTCCATCACCGTGTTCTGGAGGTTCGCGGTGATCTTGTCCAGTTCGTTGAGCGTCTCTCCCGCCGAATCCAGATCGTTCTGTTCGACTCCACGGCGCAACTTGATCCGGCTCGTGACCAGTTGCTCGACGAGCCCGTGGAGGTCGTCGAGCTGGTCGACGTCGACACGAACGGATTTGATCTCGTCGACGCTGTGTTCCTCGGAGTCCTCGCTCTCGGTCGCGCCGGCCGTCATCGACCCGGAGTCAGTCACTCCTGTGGTCAGTTCGTCGGTCACGTCGGTGGCGTCGAACGAACCGATCTTCCCGACCGAGTTCAGTTCCGCGTCGACGGTCGCCGCGTCCGACGCGTCCAGATACAGGACGAACGTGTCCTCGAACTCGCCGTCCTCGATGGCTGCCCGCTCCGGTTCCATCGCCAGGACATCGAAGACGTCCTCGACGGCTTCCAGCGCCAGCATCGAGTCGACGCCGAGCATGTCCGACTCGCCGACGTCGATATCGACGTGGACGATCCGGTCGTCGGCCTCGCTCGCGTCGATGTCGGCGCCGATGGAGACACTGTCGTCGCCACTACCACCGCCGTCGTCGGTGCCACCGCCATCCCCTGTGGGGTCACCACCGGCTGCGTCGGCCCCTTCTTCGAGGACGGTTCGGAGTTCCGCGACCATCTCGTCTGTCTGTGTCTGTGACTCGCCGTGTTCCTCGATCTCGTTGACGATGACCTCGATCTGGTCGACGCCGGCGAAGACGAGGTCCATCACCTCGGGCGTGACTTCCATCTCGCCCTGTCGCATCTGGTCGAGGAGGTCCTCGACGGCATGTGCGAGGTTCGCCGCGTCGTCAAAGCCCATCGCACCGAAGTTCCCCTTCAGCGTGTGGGCAGTTCGGAAGATCGAGTCCATCGCCTCGGTATCCGAGGGATCTGATTCCAAATCAAGCAGCGAATTGTTCAGTTCAGTGATCGCCTCCTCGCTCTCGCGGATGAATGCGTCGAGATATTGGTCGTCCATTGTTAGGTCACCTGAGTCGTGATCGTGTCGAGAATGCCGCTCGCGATATCGTCGATCGGTAACACCGAGTCGACACAGCCCGTCTCGACAGCCCGTTTGGGCATGCCGTAAACGGCTGACGTTGCCTCGTCCTGCGCGATCGTGTGTCCGCCCGCAGCTTTGATCGCCCTGATCCCCTCAGCACCGTCCTCGCCCATTCCGGTGAGGATCACGCCGACGAGGGGATCGTCGATGGTCGACGCCGCCGATTCCATGGTCACGTCGACGGCTGGACGGACGCTGTTGACCGGCGGGTCCTGGTTCAGCTTCACACGGAGCCGGCCGTTCCGGTAGTTCTTGACGACCATGTGGCGGTCGCCGGCCGCGATCATCGCTTCACCGCCGCCGAGCCGACCGCCGTCGGTCGCTTCGCGGACCTCGTAGTCACTCCGGGCGTCGATTCGCTCGGCGAACCGACCGGTAAAGCCCTCGGGCATGTGCTGGATGACCAACACACGGAGATCCGCAGCCAACGGGAGGGACGCGAGTGCCTTCTCGACCATCTTCGGGCCGCCGGTCGAGGAGCCGACGACGAGCGTCGGGTTGTCGACGTAGCTCCGGCCGTCCTCCTGGGTCCCGCCGGATCGTTGCGTGCCGGATCGCTGCCCGCCACTCCCGGACTGGGCGGTAGACTGCCGACCGCTCCCGGCGACGTCGACCTCGGCGACCGAGGTCACCATCTCGACGAGCTGGTCTTTCAGCCGGGACATCTCCATCGAGACCTCGCCGCCGGGTTTCGTGAAGAAGTCAACTGCCCCCTTGTCCAGGGCCTCGAAGGTCACGTCGGCGTTCTCGTCGGTGTGGGCGGAGAGCATCAACACCGGCGTCGGATGTACGTCCATGATCCGCGCGGTCGCGTCGATGCCGTTCATCTCGGGCATCTCCACGTCCATCGTCACGACATCGGGGTCGTGTTCCTGAACGGCCTCGACGGCTTCGACGCCGTTGCGTGCCTGTGCAATGACCTCGATACCCCCTTCGTCCAGGATATCGGAGATGACACTCCGCATGAAATGGGAGTCGTCGGCGACCACCGCACGCGGCGCGCGGCCGACCATTGTCACGACGGCTCCGGAACTCGGGTAGTTCGCGAGCGCCACATCATACCTACCACGAAGTCGGGTTCGGCCCCGAAATAAATACTCCGACCGTGTAATCAAAGTTGATATCCCAGCAGGCAGTTTTATGCCAACCTGCGATCCTATCTTCTGATACTCCCAGGAACAGCTATGTCAGCCCAGTCAGCCACGACCGGCCAAGTGCTCGAGTTCAAGCTTGGAGACGAAACCTACTGTGTAAGTATCGACTACGTGACAGAGATCGTCGACATCGGCGAGTTGACGAAGGTCCCGAACGCGCCCCCGCACGTCGAGGGTGTCATGGACCTCCGCGGGCGAACGACATCGATCGTGAACCCGAAAGCGGTGTTCGGGATCGACGAAGCGGGCGAAGAGAAGCGGATCATCGTCTACGATCCAGAGATCGTCCAGACACAGAGCGCGGCCGGCTGGCTGGTCGACGAGGTGTATCAGGTCGTCCAGGTCTCGCCGGAACAGGTCGATCAGTCCCCGGCCAACGACAACGGATCGATCCGCGGTGTCGTGAAACGCGACGACGAGTTCGTCATCTGGGTCGATCCGGCGGTCGTCCACGCTGCTGGTTGACCGTCGTCTGACGGTTCGTGAACAAGACTTTTCACCGCCCGTAACACAGAGATACCTAACTTCCTCGGAGAAAAGACACGAAAAATGATAGAAATAACGAAAACAGGCATCGACGGGCTCGATTCCATTCTAAACGGCGGCATTGTCACCAATTCGACGACGCTAGTGAGCGGAAACCCGGGCGCCGGGAAGTCGATCCTCTGTCTTCAGTACATCTACAACGGCGTCGACCAGTTCGACGAGAAGGGGATCTACCTCTCTTTCGAGGAAAACGAATCGGATCTCCGGGAGGCAGCGGAGTCGATCGGCTTCGACAAGTGGCCAGAGTTCGTCGAGAACGGCGATATCAAGGTGTACGACAAACAGGTACTGCTGCGGGAAAACGACTTCTCCTCGTCGCTCGATCTCCTCCTCGACGATCTCGAAGACGAAGAGTACGATCGGCTCGTACTCGACTCGCTTGCGATGTTCAACCTCTTTTTCGACGACGAAGCCGAGAAACGGACGTATCTCCTGAAGTTCACCGATATCCTGCGGAGTAACGGACTCACCACACTGATGACTAACGAGCAGGGGGCGGTCTTTCCGGACACCGAGATCGGGCTGGAGAACTACCTCACCGACGGGAACATCTACCTGATCCAGACGCCGACCGACTCCGGCGTCAGCCGATACGTCTGGGTGGCGAAGATGCGCAAACAGGACATCGAGACGGATATCTTCCCGATGGAGATCGAGTGGGGTGGGATTCAAGTCCACGAAAACGCGAGCGCGTTCTCGATGATGAGCGAAGAGGATTCGCCGCTCTGAACCGGGAATATCCCTCATTATTAGCGGGAAAAACGAGTGGTATAGAGTCGTTACGTCGAATACCGCTGATTTTACCTAGTCGAGGGGCGGATGCCCCACTCAGAAGCTATCAAAGGCGATAGCTTTATGGAATACTGAATTTATAATCTGATAACGATGGCTTCGGCGGAGATCCTACAGACGCTGGGGAACAAATACAGCGCCGAAATTCTCGATGCCACCGACGAACCCGTGTCGGCCCAAGATCTGAGCGACGAGCTGGGAATTCCGATCGCGACGTGTTATCGGCGGATCGACGAGCTCACCGAGCACGATCTGCTCGAACTGCACGACAACATTCTCTCCGACGACCGGCGCCGTATCAAAGTGTACCGCCGAAACGTCGACGAGCTCCGGGTCGACTTCGAGGACGAGATGACGATCCACATCGAAGAGCGGTCGGAAGTGACGAACAAACTCGACGAGGCGTGGCGAACCCTCTCGGACGGCTAAGTTCTCACGAATTTTCGACGTTATCAGCAGAGATATTTTAGAGGGTGGATTTATGCGTAGTTCCGTGCTAGTGGTCGGTAATGCCGATGATAGAGCTCCTCTACACGGTTTCGACCCTGGTGTTCGTCGTCGCGGGCCTCACCATGGTCGGAATGGCGATGCGGGCGTACGTCCAGACATCACGGCGAGCAATGCTTCACCTGTCGGTGGGATTTTCCCTCGCTGTCGCGGGCGCAGCCGCGACGATGATCAGCGCGTTCGTCAACGACTTCACCGGCGTCAAGTCGTTGCTGCTGGTCAACAGTGGCCTCACGACGTTCGGGTACCTGTTCGTGATGTACAGTCTGGTCACGTACGAGTAGTTACCCGGTCACGAGCAACGCGGTATCGGTCCGTATTCGTCCCCGTCTTCCACAGCTGATTTCGAGGTTCGTCCAGCGAAAATCTCGAACCGAAACCAACAGTCCAGAACAGGGCTAGATCTGCAAACCAGCCCACTCAACCACTCAAACCGCCATTATCAGGAGAGATATTTCCGGGAGAGGTATTATTACCCCTGAAAGATACGATCCGGTAGGGTCAGAGAGACCCGGACCAACCAATGTTCATGGAATCAGACGAGGACCGCGGGCAAGTCGGGATCGGCACCCTCATCGTGTTCATCGCGATGGTGCTGGTCGCCGCTATCGCCGCCGGCGTCCTCATCAATACGGCTGGTTTCCTCCAGAGCAGCGCCGAGGAAACCGGCCAACAGAGCAGCGATCAAGTCACCAACCGCCTCGAAGTCGTCAACACCGTCGGCGACGACATCGATCAGACCGAAAAAAAGATCCACACAGTCGAGGTGACGGTCAAGAAGGCACCGGGTGCGGCTAACATCGATATGGGCAGCACTATCGCTCAGTGGGTCGATACGACCGGCTCCTACGACCTCACGTACGCGTCGTCCGCAGACGCTACCAGCTTCAGTATCAATACGGTCCAAGACGACGACGATTCGATCACGGACAGCCAGGTATTGAACGATCCGTCGGACCGCGCGACGCTCGTCTTCGACGCCCAACAGATCCGTGCCGGCGAGGGTGCCAGCACATCGGCCAGCGACGGGTTGGGAGAAGGTGAGACCGCAACCATCCAGCTGAACACCCAGTCCGGCGGTACCACGACCGTCCGGCTTGTCGCCCCGGAAACCCTGTCCGGTAACTCCGCAGTCACGCTGTAATCCGGATCGCTCTCTTTTCGTCTCTCCTTTCGCGTGTACAGACACGATGTGTGATGTGACGCTAAGCCCCGCTCACGTTCTTTAAGTGTGTAGGTAGCCCAATCACCGACGTGTTTCAATTTCCGTTTTTCAGACGACAAGACCCGTATTATCAGGAGAGATATTCTCGGGAGAGGTATTATTACCCGTGAAAGATACGGTCCGGTAGGGTCAGACAGACCCGGACAAACCAATGTTCATGCAACAGTCAGACGACGACCGCGGGCAGGTCGGGATCGGCACCCTCATCGTGTTCATCGCGATGGTGCTGGTCGCCGCCATCGCCGCAGGCGTCCTCATCAACACCGCCGGCTTCCTCCAGAGTAGCGCCGAGGAAACCGGACAGCAGAGTAGCGACCAAGTCACCAACCGCCTCGAAATCGTCAACACCGTCGGTACCGAAATCAACGGTGACGCGAAGACCGTCGACCTGGTCGAGGTGACGGTCAAGAAAGCACCCGGTGCGGCCAACATCGACCTCGGGAGCACCATCGCTCAGTGGGTCGACACGACCGGCTCCTACGATCTCACCTACGGCGACAACACGGCCAGTTCCGATGCGCCGAACTCGACGGCGTTCAGCGTCGACAAGGTGCAGGACGACGACTCGTCGATCTCGGACAGCCAGGTCCTCAACGACCCGGCCGACCGAGCGACGATTACCTTCGACGTGGACGACATTCGTACGGACAGTAACGACGCCAGTTACGACGGTAGTGGACTCGGCGAAGGTGAAACTGCGACCATCCAACTGAACACCCAGTCCGGTGGGACCTCGACCGTCCGCCTCGTCGCTCCGGAGACATTGTCCGGTAACTCCGCGGTCACCCTGTAATCTGCGCGCCGCTCTTTTCGTTTCGTTCTCGCCGACGGAGTTATACCGCTTCTTGCCACAGTGTAGTGTATGGCACAGGGGTCAGACGACACGAACCCTGAGGACGGGAAAATTCTCTCCCCCGAGGAGCTCGACATCGCGGAGGACGAACACGTCACGCAGATCGACGACGGGCGGTACGTCGTCTCCTCGGACGTGCGTACCGACGAGAAGTACGGGAACGCCGCGAACACAGCTGACCCCCAACCGGAGCCCACCCCGGAGCCGGAACCCGACCCGACGCCGGAGTTCACCGACGCGAACGTCCACGAGTGGCTGGCCGAACAGATGGACGACTCCAACGCCCGGTACGGCTTCGACGTGACCGCGAAGTTCGACGGCGAAGTCGACCAACAGCAGTTGGTCTCGAACGACATCGTGACCGTTTTCGAGAGCTTTATGCTCTGGTACGGGCGGCAGATGGACGGTTCGACCCCGGTCGAAGACGTGCTGGGTATTCTACTCTCGGAGTCGAACGTGCCGGTTCGATACCCACCCGAGAGCATCAAGACGCTGTTGCGGTCGACCCAGCTCTCGCCCGACGATACGATCGCCGACCTCATCGAAGCAGTCGACGACGAAGGGATCGAACTCTGACGCCGAGGGATTTATTCCCGCCCCCGATAGTTGTCTCGGCAGGCGATGACACCCCGGCCGCTCCCGTCACTCGTTGCCGCGATCGTCGCGCTCGCGCTCGTCGCTACCGGTCCGTTGATCGGACTCGACGTGACCCGTAGCGCGCCGGACTCGTTCGGCGAAGGGGACGCGACAGTCGCTGCCGTCGACATCGATGACAGCGAGCTCCGGGTAACGGCCGGTCGTTTCGGAACTGACGTGTCGTATCTTCGAGTGCCGACCGCGAGGGTGACTGTCGATGAGGTGACTGGGCGACCGCGCCTGGTCTATCTGGTGGCGGTTCCGTCGGCAGGCATCGACCTTGTCTCGACGGCGCTGGTGACCGAGCCCGCACAGACCTACGCGGTCGATCCGGGCGACCAGGGGATCGAGTCGGGGAGTCTCGAACGGGGGACGATCACAGCGACGGTAACAGTCCGTGTCCAGAGTTTCTCGGTCGATCGAACGGTCACGCGACAGAACGTCACCGTAGAGGTACAGGCATGACGGAGGAGTCCGACGCGGGATCGGTTGGCGACACTGGCCACCAACTGGTCGACCGGGTCCATCAGAGCACGCAGTGGGTGTTCCACGATCGGTACGGGCTGGCGCTCTGGCTGGGGCTCGTGCTCGCGTTCGGGCTGACCTGGCGCGTGGGCTTTTTCATCCAGGATACGTACGCCACGGCGAACGCTCTCGTGGCGCTCGCGAACGGACAGCTCCACGTCACGGAAGTTCGATACTCGCTGTCGCTGGGCTCGTTACCGGGGATGTACGAGGTCGACGGGCTCCGGTACGGCCGCAACTACGGACAGCTCGCGCTCGCCGTCCCGTTCGTCTGGCTGCTGGAAGCGAGTACGGCCGTCGTCGATCCTGGGCTAGTTCTCCCGGGGCTGTGGGCGCTCTGTGGGCTCGCGTTCGTTCGGACCGTGGCTGGACTGGAGCGGTTCGACCGCGACTGGACGATCACGCTCGGGTCAGTTGCGGTCCTCGCGTGGTTCGTCGCGTCGCTCCGTACGGCGACGGATCTGGACCCGGACCAGCTCGCACTGGTGGGGTACCAACTGTCGACGCTGCTTGCAGCCGCGACGGTCGGCCTCCTGGTGTATCGGCTGGTAACGCTCGTCCACGGCAGACGGGCTGGGCTGGCGGCGGGACTGGCGACCGGATTCGCGACGCCCGTGGGCTTCTGGGCGACCATCCCGAAGCGACACACCCTCGTGGCTGCGATGGTCGTCGGTATCGTCTACGCGTTCGCAGTGAGCCGTCACGGCGAAGGCAAAGCGGCGATGCGGGCTCGGGCCGGTGCGTACGCGCTGGCCGGGTTCGTCACGTGGATACACGCCTTCGAGGGGTTCTTTCTGGTCGTCGTCCTGGGGACCGTCGACCTCTTGACCGGGGGTCGGCCCCGTCCCCGCCGACTCCTGGTGATTGGCGTCGTCCTCCTGTTGGCGCTGACGCCGATGCTGGCGACGAACTACGCCATCTCGGGGAACCCTGCAGAACCGCCTCGGGTGTTGCCGGACGCTGAAACCGGCCAGACCGACGGGCAGACACCGCCCGAACAGGACGTGGGCGAACCCGAGCCGGTGGCCGATTCCCGAGACGGTGGGAGTGACAGTGGGGACCAACCGTCGACAGCGGATCGTCTCCTGCCGTTAGTCGTGACGCTGTTCGGCCTCGTCTACGAGTTCGCGGGCCGGTCGTTCGTTGGCGGCCTCGGTGTGCTCGGCCAGCCCGAGCGGCTGATCGACATCTTCCTCCGGAGCGGGCGGATCGCCGGGGTGAAATACCGGATCAACGGCTACGAAGTGGTCGAACTGGCGTTGCTGGAAGCGATGCCGATTGCCGGTGCCGTAGCTGCGCTTCCGGTGGCCGCAGCCCGCCGGGTTCGGGACGGAACCGAACGCATCCGGCGGCTGGCCCGCCCGTGGACGCTCTCCCCTGTGCGACAGACCGACCTGCTCGTCTGTGCGCTCGCGGCGGTGTTGACGATCGTCTATCTCCCACGACTCCCGCTTTTCAGCCAACTCACCGTCCGGTATCTCCATCCAGTGATCCCGTTGCTCAGCTACGGCGTCGTCCGACTACCGGCAGTCCGTGCCGGGATCGAGAGCGACTGGCGGCTTCAGGCGGGCAGTTCGCTGGGCTGGTTCGCTCTGACCACAGCCGGGATGCTCGGCGCGATCACCACGCTGTCGCTCGCACTCGGAGAGGCAGTGCAGTTACACGCGCTCCTCGCGTTCCTGTCGGCGGTCGGCTGGGCGGCGGCGGTCGTCGCTCGGACACTCACACCGCGACGGGTCGACAGACGGCTCGTCGCGGTCTGTGGGGCGTTGGCCGTCGGCGTCGGTGCCTCGTACGTGGTCCTGTCGGCACTCGTCTACTTCCGATACGGGCAGTATGCACTGGCTGTGGTTCGGGCCGTCGCAGCCGGCCTACCGACAGTCTGATCGCCGTGTCGTAGTGCGGTATCAGACGCGATAATTTACGGGACACCTTTATTTAGCTCATTCCGGTATCTACGGTTCGATAAGTCATGCCAGACGTACTGATAGCCGACGACTCGGAATTTATGCGTAACCTCCTGCGTGAGATTCTGGAGGAAGACCACGACATCGTTGGCGAGGTCGAAAACGGTGTCGAAGCTGTCGAAGTGTACAAAGAGGAGACCCCGGATCTGGTGATGATGGACATCGTCATGCCGATCCGGGACGGGATCGAAGCCACCGACGAGATCAAGACGTCGAACCCCGAGGCCAACGTGATCATGTGTACGAGCGTCGGCCAGGAAGAGAAGATGAAAGAGGCCGTCAAGGCTGGTGCCGACGGCTACATCACCAAACCGTTCCAGAAACCGAGCGTGATGGAGGCAATCGAGGACGTCGTCCCGTCATAGATGAACGTCGATATCCAGTCGCTCGGTACCTTCAACCAACTCGCACACGAGGGGGCGCAGCAAGCGACGGCGTCGATGGCACAGATGACCGGCATCGACGCGAGCGTCGACGTGACGAAGATCACGCTCGTCCCGCGGGCCGACGTGGGCGAGGAGCTGAAAGGAACGGATTTCGTGGGCGTTCAGTTCGACTTCGACGGTGTCATGGAGGGAGAGACGGTCCTCGCGTTCGACGCCGACTCCGCCGACACCATGGTCGAGGCGCTCGTTCCCGGTGGCGCAAGCGACGACGCGATGGCACAGAGCGGCGTCGAGGAGATCGGCAACATCATGATGAGCGGGTTCATCGACGGCTGGGCCGACTATCTCGGTGCGACGATCGATCACTCGCCGCCCGTCTACATCGAGAAATCGGGGGCCGACGTGTTGCCGGAAGCGCCCGAGCACGACGCCCACGACCAGGTGTTCGTTTTCAAATCCGAGATCGAGTGGGTCAGCGAGTCGGTGAACTTCTACATCTACATGCTCCCCGAGTACGAGTCGCTCACGGAGACGATGATGTCGAACGCCGACACCGACGGCGACGCCATTCCGATCGACAAGTTGGAGACGTTCAACGAGATGACCGAGAGCGGAACCGAACAGGCCGCCAGTAACGTCGAGATGATGACCGGGATCGAGACCGAGGCGGAAGTGACACAGATCAGTTTCGCCCCGATCACCGACGTGCCCAAACAGATCGGGACCGACACCTACGTCGGGACGGTCGTTGAGTTCACCGGGGTCCCCAGCGGTTACTTGCTGGTGTTGTTCGACGAGGCGTCGGCGGTCACCGTCGCGGAGGCGATGATGCCCGTCGAGATGGACAGCGACGAGTTGACCGACCAACACAAGGCCGCTATCGAGGAACTGGGGAACATCATGACTAGCGGATTCGTCGATGGCTGGGCGAACGTTCTCCAGACCTCCGTCGACCACACGCCACCCCGTCTCGTCCACGACATGGGGCAGGCGATCGTCGATCCCCTGGCAGCACAGGTCGGTCAGCACCAGGAACACGCGTTCATCATCGATTCGGAGATGCACACGCCCGACGTCGACTTCGCTGCGGAGATTCACGCACTCCCCAACGAGAAAGAACTACGAGAGGCACTGGAGGATCTGGATGTCGAAAGAGCCGACGAAACGGACGCAAGCGTGGAACAGATATTCGAATAATGAAAGTCTACGACGGGAGCCAGACGAACGGAACGAAGAAGAGTGCGCCGGAACGGATCAAAGTCGGCATCGCGGAGTACAAAGTGACGACAGACGCCGCAATACTGACGACCAGTGGCCTCGGCTCGTGTATCGGGGTAGCGCTGTACGACGAGAGTTCGGGCGCCGCCGGGCTCGTCCATGTGATGCTCCCGACCGCGGAGGACGTCGAGGGAGGCGCCAGTGCAAAGTTCGCCGATACCGGGGTGGAAGTTCTCGTCGACGCGCTCGAACAGGCCGGCGCGGACATCGCTTCGATACAAGCGAAGATCGCCGGCGGGAGCGATATGCTCGACTTTTCGGAGAACGGCTCCTCGATCGGCTCTCGGAACGCAAAGCAGGTACGGGCGACTCTCGACGAGTACGACATCCCGATCATCGGTGAAGACATCGGCGGTGACCACGGTCGATCGATCCAGTTGAAAGCCGACAGCGGCGACCTCGTGGTCAAGAGCGCGAACACGGAATCGACGACGCTGTAAGTTTTGAGAACTGTCGAAGGGTTTTCACGTTTTCTGTCGGATTCGTGTCTGACAGGTGGCAGCCAACCGGCAGACGGAAGCGCGCTCGGTAACCGCTCGAAACACAGACATCTCCAACAGAAACAGAGGTGAGGTGATTTATACGAATACAATAATATTGAATTTAGATTGTTTCGACTCTAGTAACTCCAGAGTTATCACTTGTGATAGGCTAGACGGAATATTGAAGGGTATCTGAGGCCATCTTTCAGAGAGAATGAATAGTCCCGCTCTCGTCGCGGCGCTCGCGGATCTCGCCGCGCCAGCGCTGGTGGTGCTCCTGTCCGGCGGGCTGGTCGGCATGAGCATCAAGAACATGTTCGACTCGATCCTGTCGGACGACGGGAGCGACGACGACGACGGCGACGACGATGACGGGATGGCCGACGGCGGCGGGCTGATGGCCGAGGAGGGCGGCGGCGACGACGATCTCGGCGGGTTAGGTGGTTTCGAGGACGAGGACGACGAGATGGGTGGGTTCGGTGACGACGAGTTCGGCGATATGGAAGACGCCACCGGCCCGGATACTGACGAACTCGAACACCGGTTGGACGAACTCGAAAACGAGGTCGGGAGCCTCTCCTCGACGGTCAACACCGTCCGGACCGAGAACGAGAGTATCTCCGAATCCGTCGAGGAGGTCGAGGAAAACGTCCGGAAACTACTCGATATCTACGAGATGGTCACGCGTGGTGTCAACCCCTTCGCCGACGATGTCGACGCCGGGATGGGCGGCGGAATGGACGGCGGCGGCTCGTTCGGCCTGTTCGACGACGACGACGACGGCGGAGAGGACGAAGCTGAACTCGACGACGACATCGCTAACGCCGACGCCGAGGGGTTCTTCGACGAGGACCTCGTCGAGGACGACGGCGGCGATATGGGAATGGGTGGCGGCGACGACGTCGACGATATGTTTCCCGAGGAGGGCGGGGACGACTTCGGTGACGACGGCGGAACGTTCGACGAGGAGTTCGACGACGGCATGGAGATGGACGATGACATGAGCATGGACGACGGACTAGAGGCAGACGACAGCATGGAAGCGGACGACGGGGACGACGGCGGTGACGGCGGCAAGTCCTTCGCCGAGTTGAAAGACGAGTACGAGTCCGGTGACGCCGACTGGGCGGACGGTGAGGAGCCGGACGCCGGCGACGACGGCGAGGAGTTGTTCGACGACGAGATGGACGACGAGATGCTGGCCGACGATTCGATGGACGACGGCATGCTCGAACCGGACGACGACGGAATGGAGGTGGACGAGGAGAGCCTCGAAGACGACGACCTCTTCGACGAGGTCATCGAGGACGACGAGCCGGAAGAGTCGACGACAGAAGCCGAGGCGGTGGAGACGACGACCGAAGCCGAGCCGGAGCCGGAACCCGAACCGGAGCCCGACCCCGAGTCTGAACCGGCCCAGGCGGAGACGGCCTCGACCGAATCCGAGACGGAGGCCCAAAGCGAGGACGATTCGGCCGACGGCAGCGGAAAGCCGTACCTGTCGACCCTCCCCGACGGCTTCGGGTCGGAACTCATCATCGTCGAGTGGTTGGAGTTCCTGGTCAGCGAGTCGGGGTACCGCGAGGCGACCAGGGCGATCGACTACTACGAGACCATCGACTGGATCGACGCCGCCGTCGCGGCGGACCTGCGGACCTACCTCCAAGGGTTCGACGACATCGACGACAGCGGCGAGCCACTGACGATCGACCACCACACCGAGAGCCTGACCTACATCGCACAGCTCGACGGTGACAGCGGGGCCGAGGGCGTCGCGCTCTCGAAGCTCGTCCGTGGAGGTGGTTCCGATGGGCTTCAGCGTTAGTGGCTCGGCAGCGCTCATCTTCGTGGCCGCGTTCATCGGCTTCGGGATGTTCTACACTGCGTCGGCCAACAGTTTCGAGACCGTCAACGACGCCCGGGAGGCCAGCGCCGACCGGACCCTCGAACAACAAAACACCGCCATCGAGATCCAGACAGCGGTGTACAACAGCACCGCAGCGTCACTGGAGGTCACCGTCGACAACACCGGTGCGACGGAACTGTCGGTCGAGGCCGTCGACATACTGGCCGACAATCAGTATCTGAGCGGCTACGGGACGGAAGTCGACGGCTCGACGACGACGGACCTCTGGCTCCCCGGCGAGACGCTGACGATCAGCGCGACCGGAGTCTCGTCCGACCCGGGGCGGGTCAAACTCGTCACCGGACCCGGCGTGGCCGCGACCGAACAGACGACGGTGGTGAGCTGAGATGGCGAGCGTGTCGGTCTCGCATCTGATCATCTTCATCGCCTCGATGATGATCGCCGCCAGCGTCGCCGGCGTGTTCACCGATACCGTCGGACAGTTGAGTAGTGCCGTCTCCGAGCAGGGCTTAGACGTCAGCAGCGACGTCCGGACCGACATCGAGATCATCTCGGATAGCGGGTCCGACGCGATCTACGACAGCGACGGCAACCAGAACATCACGCTCCACGTCAAAAACACCGGTTCGGAGGGATTAGCGGCTGATCCGGGCGAACTCGACGTGTTCGTCGACGGGGAGTTCGCGACCGTCTACACGGTGACGCTGCTGCCGGACGGCGGGCTCTCCTGGAACCAAGGGGACGTGGTCCGCCTGGAGATTTCGACCGCGGCACTGGCCAACTGGCAGGCCAGCGGTGACCACCGCGTCAAGGTCATCGTCAACGGCGACGAGGAGGTGTTCGAGTTCCGCTCATGAGTCTCGCAAGCAACGATCTGTTCTCGCTCGGACTGGACGATCACGACCGACTGAACAAGGAACTGGGCGGTGGTATCCCGCCCGGGAGTATCATCCTCGTCGAGGGTGATTACGGGGCCGGGAAATCGGCGATGAGCCAGCGGTTCGCCTACGGCCTCTGTGAGGAAGGGATCGACGTGACCTACCTCTCGACGGAGCTGACCGTCGGGAGCTTCCTCGATCAGATGCATTCGCTGTCCTACGGGATGGTCGATCACATCTTGGACGAGAACATCCTCTTCCTGCACGCCGATATCGGGGAGTCGAACGCCCTGACCGGCAACAACCAGGAGGAAGAGGACCGCAAGGAACTGCTCAAGCGGCTGATGGAGGCCGACGTGATGTGGAACAGCGACGTCATCATCATCGACACGTTCGACGCCATCCTCCGGAACGACCCCAAGTTCGAGGCGCTGGTCCGGCAGAACGAGGAACGCCAGGCCGCTCTGGAGGTCATCTCCTATTTCCGGGACGTGATCTCCCAGGGCAAATGTGTGATGTTGACCGTCGACCCCTCGACGCTGGACGAGGAAGCGATCGGCCCGTTCCGGGCCATCGCCGACGTGTTCATCGAACTGGAGATGATCGAGGTCGGCAACGACGTGCGCCGACAGATCAACGTCCTCAGGTTCGCGGGGATGGGCGAACAGGTCGGTGATACCATCGGGTTCTCGGTGCGGTCGGGAACCGGCATCGTCATCGAATCCAGGAGTGTTGCATAATGACAGACCACGGACGAGCCAAACCATCCGACGAACTGCGACAGATGGCCGCACGGCGACCACACCTGCGTGACCACCTGAAGAAGTTCAAACAGATCACCGGGGAGTTCCCCATGCTCATCGACGAGGCCGACGGCGACTACGAGTCCGACCGGCCGAACGTCCTCTATCCCGTCGGTGGCCCCATCTTCTGTCACGTGTACGGTGACGTGGGTCAGGACAAGAAATACTACGCCATCGAGCCGGAACTCGACGAAGACGAACAGGTCGTCTTCGGGAAAGTCCGCAACCGCCTCCTGGAGAAAAGCGTCAACAAGCCCGCGCCCGAGAGCGAGGCCCAGTACGACGACCGGATCGAGGAACTGCTCCAGGAGACGACGACAGTCAAAAACGAGGACGGTAACGACGGGGTGCTCACGCGGCTGTCGAACCTCACGAGCGTCGGCAGCGTCGAGGTCACCCAGTCGACCTACGAGAACATCCTCTACCGGCTCAACCGCGACATCGTCGGCCTCGGACCGCTCGAACCGGTGATGCGTGACCCGGCCAACGAGGACATCCACGTCATCGGCCGCAGCGAGTGTCACGTCGACCACGGCGTCTACGGCATGCTGGAGACGACCGTCGAGTGGGAGTCAGAGGAGGCCTTCGACCAGTGGCTCAGAAACATGGGCGAGCGGATGGGCGATCCCGTCTCCGACTCCGATCCGATCGTCGACTCGACGCTGCCCGACGGCTCGCGTCTGAACCTCATCTACTCCGACGACGTCTCGCTGAAAGGCCCCTCGCTGACCATCCGCCAGGGCGACGAGGTGCCCCTGTCGATCTTCCAGATCACGAAGTGGATGACCCTCTCGCCGGAACTGGCGGCGTATCTCTGGCTCTGTCTGGAGAACGAACAGACCGTCTTCGTCGTCGGGGAGACGGCGTCCGGGAAGACGACGACGCTGAACGCCATCACCTCCTTCATCCCCGACGACGCCAAGATCTACACCGCGGAGGACACCGCAGAGGTGCTCCCGCCACACAACACCTGGCAGCAACTGCTCACCCGTGAGGGCGAGGACGAGGGGACCAGCATCGACATGTTCGACCTGGTCGCAGCCGCGCTGCGGTCCCGCCCCGACTACATCATCGTGGGCGAGGTCCGTGGCGAGGAGGGGCGGATGGCCTTCCAGGCCGCCCAGACCGGTCACCCGGTCATGCTGACCTTCCACGCCAGCGACATCGTCTCGATGATCCAGCGCTTTACTGGCGAACCCATCAACGTCCCCGAGACGTTCATGGACGTGGCCGACGTGGCGCTGTTCCAGAACCGCGTCAAGCAGGGCGACGACGTCCTCCGCCGTGTCACTTCCGTCCAGGAGATCGAGGGGTACTCCAAGGAGATGGACGGTGTCGTCACCCGGCAGGTGTTCAACTGGGACCCCGTCGAGGACGAGATCGTCTTCCAGGGGATGAACAACTCCTTCGTGCTGGAAGAGCAGATCGCGACGCTGCTCGGATACGAGGACACGCGTGACATCTACGACGACCTGGAGTTCCGGGCCGACATCATCAGGCGTGCGATCCAGGAGGGGATCACCGGCTACCACGAGGTCAACGACTTCATCAGCGACTTCCAGCGCGACGGCATCGAGGGGATCCCCTTCAACATGACCCGACCCGACTGACATGGCCCAGAGCGAAGCCGAGGGACTGGACCTCACGATCACCGAACTCGTCCAGGGACTGGCGGAGTCCTATCGCCAGATGGAGATCCCTCTGGAACGGTATCTCACCTACATCCTCGTCCCGTCGATCGTGTTCTTTCTCATCACGATCGGTGCGGGTCTCCTGTTGCCGGTCCCGCTTACCATCCGCGCGCCGATCCCGCTGCTTGGCCTTCTCGTGCTCGCGTCGGCGGTGTTTTACCCGAAGATCCTGTTGAGCCAGCGGAAAAGCGAACTCAACAACCGGTTTCACCTGATGGTCACGCACATGACGGTGCTGGCGACGACGAAGATCGACCGGATGGAGGTGTTTCGCACCCTGGCCGAGGAAGACGAGTACGGCGAACTCGCCATGGAGATGCACCGTATCGTCCAGTTGGTCGACACCTGGAACCAGAGTCTCGACGACGCCTGTCGGCGCCGGGCCAAAGAGGTGCCAAGCGACGCCGTTGCCGATTTCCTGGACCGGTTGGCCTACACGCTCGGTGCCGGCCAGTCCCTGGAGGACTACCTCCTCTCGGAGCAAGAACAGATCATCCAGCACTACACCACCGTCTACCGGAGTTCGCTGGACAGCCTGGAGGTCATGAAAGACCTCTACCTGTCGATGATCCTCTCGATGACGTTCGCGCTGGTGTTCGCGGTCGTTCTGCCGGTGCTGACGGGCACCAATCCGACGATGACCGTCAGCGCCGTCATCGTGATGTTCGTGTTCGTCCAGTCGGGCTTCTTCCTGGCGATCCGATCGATGGCACCCTACGACCCGGTGTGGTTCCACCCGGTCGAATACCCCTCGCCGATCAAAGCGAAACTCGATCGGTCGATGTACGTCGGCGTCGGGCTATCGATGCTGCTGCTCTGTCTCTCGCTGGGCGGGATGACCGGCATCTCGCCGATCGGACTCAACGACCTCCTCTTCATGTTCCCGCAGGTCCCACTGCCGTTCTACGCGGCCGTCCCGATCACGCCGATGATCATTCCCGGGATCGTCTTCCGGCAGGAAGAACAGAAGATCAAGGCCCGCGACCAGGAGTTCCCCAGTTTCATCCGGGCGCTCGGGGCCACCGAGGGAGCCAAGCAGTCGACGACCGGACAGGTGTTGCGGACGCTACGCAAGAAGGACTTCGGCCCGCTGACCCAGAACATCAACGACCTCTACAAGCGGCTGAACATGCGCATCGAGCCGACGGCAGCCTGGCGGTACTTCACCGCCGACTGTCGGTCGTATCTCATCCAGACGTTCTCGGAGATGTACCTCATCGGTCGCGAGATGGGTGGCTCGCCCAAACAGCTCGGTGAGCTCATCGCCGAGAACATGAACGAAGTGCTCCAGTTGCGCCAGAAACGAAAGCAGGCCGCGACGACGCTGATCGGGCTACTGTACGGGATCACGGCGGCCTCGACGTTCGCCTTCTTCATCGGCCTGCAGGTCGTCAACATCCTGGCACAGATGTCGCTGGATCTCAACGCCGGAAGCCGGCTGGACGTCAACTCGCTCATCAACACCAGCGTCTACAACATCCCGCTGATCGAGTTCCTGCTGGTCATCATCATCATGTTCTCGGCGATGCTGTCCAGTCTGATGATCCGGACCGTCGACGGCGGCCACAAGGCGAACACCTTCATGCACTTCGTCATCCTCAGCTGGATCGGCGCCATCACGGGGACGTTCACGAAGTGGCTGGTGACCCAGTTCCTCCAGATCTGAGCGTCTCTGGGCTCCGGAGACGCGAGTCGTATCGATTGCCAACCGTCGGCCCCCACTGGCACCGCGCGGGAGAGAGCGGGTCATCTAGCGACTGCGACGTTCACGACGGCACCCAACAGGAGCACGAGTGCGCCAACGTAGAGCCACAGCAAGAACAGCAACACCGCCCCGATGAAGCCGTACGCTCGGTACTGACCAGCGAACGAGGCATAGACGTGAAACACCTGCTGTAACGCGATCAGGCCCACGACGGCCGTGATCGTCCCCGGAACCACCTGCCGGACGGAAAGACGGACCGGCGGCATGACGTAGTACAGCGGCGCCAGGACGATCAGCAACCCCACGAGCAGAACCGGGACACCGAGCAGACTGCTGTACGGGGCGAAACCGGTGTCCAGCCGAACGAGCGTTATCTGAACGATAAGTAATAGGATGATACCGCCGCCGATCGAGACCACGACCACCGTCGCGTCCCGGAGCTGCTGTGGCAGCGACGTCGACTTGTCCGTCGTATAGATCCGGTCGAACGCCAGGTCGATCGCTCGAAACACCTTGAGCGCACTCCAGAAGAGCCCGACGACCCCGACGATCGAAGCGCCCACCTGCCCGGTCGGGTCGGCGAGTGCCTCCCCGATGACCGCACCACCCCCCGCCGAGAGTGATGTTTCGAAGAGCCGCACTATCCTCGTAACGAACTGCTCGCCCCCGACCAACGATCCGAGCGCCACCAGGAGCAACAGCGACGGGACGAGAGAGAAGAAGGCGAAAAAGGCGATGCTACCGGCCAGAAACGAGAGTTCGCTCTCGCGGACCAGCGTGGCGATCGATCGAGCGGTCGAGACGGTGTCGTCCATCCGGGATATCGCGTAGACGCACCACCCCCCGGAGTATCGTTAGGCGGTGAGTATCACCGGGGCCGACCGATCAGCGTGGACAGTCACCGGCCGTCTCGACGAGTCGCCGGCCTGTGATCCCTTGTCTGGACGGCGGAGTCGGGTTACGCCCCGAACCCCTCTTCCCACCGGAACAGGCCGTCACGCTGGACGACCTCACCGTCGACTTCGAGTCGAGAGCCGTCACCCATCGTCGTGATAAGATCCTCGTGGACCGCGCTGTCGTTGCCGGCCACACCGTCGGGGAGACAGGCGTCGTAAGCCCGCCCCAGCGCCAGATGGACGGTCCCGCCCATCTTCTCGTCGAAGAGGATGTTGTCGGTGACGCGGTCGACGCCGCGGTTCATGCCGATCCCCAGTTCGCCGAGTCTGCGCGCGCCCTCGTCCGTCGAGAGCACCTCCTCGATCACGGCCGCCCCCTGTTCGGCGTTCCAGTCGACGACGACGCCGTCCTCGAAGATCAGTTCGACGTTCCGGACGCGCCTGCCCTGGACGGTCATGGGCACGTCGAAGGTGACGACTCCCTCGGTGGCCTCGGGTGCGGTGAACACCTCACCGGAGGGGAGGTTATGCGAATCGTACGCCACGCTCGCCGCCGAGTTGACCGCGATCCGGTCGGCGATGGACATGGTGAGGTCGGTTCCGTCGGCGACCAGTTGGACCTCGCTGCCGTCGTCAAGGACCTCCGTGAGGCGGGCCTGTTCCTCGGCCAGAGCCTCCCAGTCGCGAAGGGTCGCGTCGTAGACGAAGTCCTCGTAGGCTTCGTAGGCCATGCCGGCCTGCTGGGCCATGGCCCGCGTTGGATGCTGGGTCGATACCCAGTCGGTGTCCAGTCGGGCCTCTCGGATGCCCGCGCGGGCCTTGGCGTAGGCCTGCCGTCGGTCCCCGGGAACGTCTGCGCTGCCGGCGGTGTTGTTCGATCCCGACAGCGACAGGACGCTGTCGGCCCGTTCGTACAGTGCTAGCGCGTACTCCGGATCGGTCGTGAACTCGCCGTCGTAGGCCCGCAGATACGCGCGAGTGATCTCGTCGCTGTCGTAGACCGTGAGCAGGTTCGCGCCGCACTCACCCAGTCGTTCGGCGACGGCGACCGCCAGATCGTGGGCACCCTCGTCGACCCGGACGACGACGTCGTCGCCGGGGTCGATGCGGGCGCTCCAGTCGACCAGAACCCGTGCGTGTTCACGGATGCGTTCGTCCATGCCAACGTCCACGCGCCCTGCCGTGGAAAACGTACCGTCCCGACAGTCGGTTCCACCCGAAACGGGGGCGTCCGCGCCCGGGTCGTCGGGGGTCCGAGCCGGCCGCTCACGATTCGGTCTCCAACAACCCTTCGACGCGGCGTTCGAACTCCGATTCGTCGATCTCACCGCGGGCGTATCGCTCACGAAGCGTCGCGACCGGAGTCGACTCAGTCGGCTGCGTCTCGGCGGATCGGTCGCCGGCCGCCGACCGCGCTCGCAACACGCCCAGCGTCAGCGGGAGCACCCCACCGTACCCGATCGGGAAGGCGATCCACGCCCAGGAAACTCCGAGCGCGAGACCGCCGACGCCGACGAGCAGGATCAACAGGGAGAGGGTGCCAGTGACCAGACCGCCGGTCGCGATGTCGTCGTTCGTCTCCATACGACGACTACCGACTGGAGGTACATAAAACTGAGTGAGTGCTTACTAACCAGATCGGCAAAAACCACCACAGTTTCACGGCCCCTGTCTGACCCCGGTCCAGTCCTAACGGCCCGATATGAGTACGGCCGTCCCGACCCGTGTTCGTCCGGTCTTGGGCGCCTTCGAGTCGACGAACCGTCCGCTGACTATCTCGCGGGTGGCGCTGGTTGCGGTGGCACTCGCTTTCGGTGCCCTGCGGCTGGCCGGGGTCTCGCTGTCGCTGCCGACACAGGCCGGGATCTATCTGTTCGGGATGGTCGCGTTGAATCTCCCCCACGGCGGCTACGAACACTTCGCGAACCTCCGGCGGCGTCGACTCGCCTTCCGGTGGCGCTATCTCGGACTGTATCTCGCGCTCGTCGCCGCGTTCGTCGCCCTGTTCGTGGTCGCCCCGGTTACTGGGCTCGCACTGGCCATCGGCGTCGCGGTGGTGAAAGGTGGTCACGGCGGACTGCGGGTGCTCGACGCGACGACCGGAACCGATCACCTCGACACCCGGTTCCAGCGGGCGCTCGCGGTCGCTGTCCGGGGCGGTGCGGTGATGGCAGTGCCGATATTCTTCTGGCCCGGCGTCTTCGAGGCCTTCAGCCACTACATGGTCGCGATCTTCGATCCCGGCGCGCTGGCCGGCTACGCCGCCTACTTCGGGACGACGCGCTGGCTCGTCGGCGGCGGGTGGGCACTGGCGGCGGTGACACACGTCGGCCTTGGGTACGTCCGTGGCGGCGGGCAGTCCTGGCTGGCCGACGCCGGCGAGACGGCGCTGCTGGGCGCGTATTTCGCCGTCGTGCCGGTGGTCGTCGCCGTCGGGCTGTACTTCCCGCTGTGGTACTCGACACGGCAGGTGGGCCGCGACATCGCGCTCGACAGCCGACGCGGGACCGGCGGCCCGGACTTGCTGGAGTTCGAGGAGCCACAGCGGATCGCGCTGGTCACCTGGGGACTCCTGCTGGCCGGGGCCGTCCTGACCTTCGCCATCGCGGGCCTGCTGTACCGGTTCGCGCCGAACCCGCTGGGGACGGCCTCACCGCTGGTGGGCGGGGTCGCCTTCTGGAGCGTCTTCGTCTCGATCATCGCCCTGCCACACGTCGTCGTCGGTGCCTGGTTCGACCGCGAGCAGGGGATCTGGTTCGTCCCCTGACCACGGTCGGAACCGGAACCCCTACCTGCCCGCTCGTAGACCTGCCGGTATGGAACTTGGCGTCATCGGACTCGGACGGATGGGCCGGATCGTCGTCGACCGCGTCCTCGACGACGGCCACGACGTGGTCGTCTTCGATATCGACGAGGAAGCAGTCGCGGACGCCGCCGACGCCGGGGCACGCCCGGCCGACAGTATCGCCGACCTCGCGGAGAGCCTCGGCGAGGAGAAACGTATCTGGCTGATGGTGCCGGCCGGCGACCCGGTCGACGCCGCACTCGACGAACTCGACGGCGTGGTCGACGGCGACGACGTGATCGTCGACGGCGGCAACTCCTACTTCGAGGACTCGGTCCGCCGTGCGGAGTCGACCGACGCCGCGTACCTGGACTGTGGAACCTCCGGTGGCCCCGCAGGGGCCGAACTGGGCTTTTCGCTGATGGTCGGCGGCCCCGAGTGGGCCTACGAGGAACTCACGCCGGTCTTCGACGCCGTCGCCACCGGCCCCGACGGCCACGACCGGATGGGACCGGCCGGCTCCGGACACTACGTCAAGATGGTCCACAACGGCGTCGAGTACGCGCTGATGCAGGCCTACGGCGAAGGGTTCGAACTGCTCGCGAACGGCCGCTACGACCTCGATCTGGAGGCCGTCGCGCGCACCTGGAACAACGGCGCCGTCATCCGCTCGTGGCTCCTGGAACTGTGTGAGGAAGCGTTCCGCGAGGAGGGGAACGATCTGGGCGACGTCGCCGACCGTGTCGAGGGCGGCTCGACCGGCACCTGGACCGTCCAGGAAGCCCTCGAACAGGAGATTCCGGTACCGTTGATCTACCAGGCGCTGGCCGAACGGTTCGGCTCGCGGGCCGACGACGGGCGGTTCTCGCGGCGGCTGGCGAGTCGGCTCCGGTACGGGTTCGGTCGCCACGACGTGCCGCGGCGGTAATACTCCCGGCGCCGTGGTGACCGCGATCCACGGCTGGACTCCGGTCGTCGGTCCCCCCGCGGCACCCCGGACGTGGTAGAACCGCCCGTCATTCTGCGGTGTCGGTACGGGCGCTGAAACAACAGCTAATTAAATCAGTACTCCATAGGCGCGCACATGGTTGAACTCGTAGGTATCGGCGCGGGGGCCGCCCTCACTCTCATCGTAGTGGCCCTTCACTACGCGAAAGGGACCGGGTGGGAGGCCCCGGAGGACATCTCCCAGGAGGTCCTCGAACAGCGCGCTGCCACAGTTCCGGAGACGGACTTCCCCGAACCGTACAACCGGTCGATCGGCGGCGGCGGTGCCGCAGCGATCCCCGCCGGCGAGGCCGGCGAACTCAGTGAAGGCGAGGAAGAGGAGGAAGACGCCGGTTTCGACCCGGACGACATCGCCGACGACGAGGTCGAGTACTACGAAATCGAGTTCGAGAAGGAAGGCGAGACCATCGAGGTCGCCAACAACGAGACCATCCTCGACGCCGGCGAGGAGGAAGGCTGGGACCTCCCCTACGCCTGCCGGCAGGGCCAGTGTATCTCCTGTGCCGGTCACATCCAGGACGGCCCCGCCGAGGAGTACATCCGTCACAGTCAGAACGACTCGCTGATGGACGACGACATGGACGAGGGCTACTGCCTGACCTGTGTCGCCTACCCCACCGCGGAGTTCAGCATCGAGACCGGCGAGTCCCCCTGACTACCGACGTTCACAACCGTTAAGACGAGCTATCCAGTACGGCGTATCGAGGGCGGCTAGTTCAGCGGACAGAACGCCTGGTTCCGGACCAGATGGTCGGGGGTTCAAATCCCTCGCCGCCCGTGCAACGAACTGCCGAGCGACAGCGAGGGCGTGACGTGAACCGGCAGCGAGAGATTTGAACCCGGGGAGTCGCGCGCAGCGAAGCGAGCACGTCTCCACTCGGTTCAAATCCCTCGTTCGCTTCCGCGAGAAACGGCCGTGAGAAGCAACAGCGAGACGGAAGCGTCCGGCAAGCGGATCAATCGAGAACGCGTCGGTAAACGATGACCCCGCCCATGACACTCACGAGCACCATCAGGAACACGGCTGCCAACCCGTCATCGGGGATGGGAGCCAGCTGGAGGAACTGTGCAGTCGTCAGTAGGCCGCCGACGCCGATCAGCATGATCCCCAACAGGAGCACGCCGACCGCGAGCCAGCGGAGTCTACGCGCCATCCTGGTTCACACTAGACGGTTCGGGCGAACCGTAATGATTTTTCCCCAAGTATCAATTTAGACCGGACGGCCGGTCACTGGAGGTCCGCCCGGGTGGCCTGTGCGAGGCTCCGTGGCAGGCGAGGGACCACCCTGGCATCGCTCGCCGGGCATCGAATCGAGAGAAGCGCCACCGCCAGGGCTCGAACCTGGGACAACCTGGGTAACAACCAGGTGCTCTACCAACTGAGCTACGGCGGCTTTCCGCACCCGATGATTGCTGGAGTTGGTAATTAGGACTTTCGTTTCCGGCCCGCATCGACACGCTTTCACGCACTCTGTGAGTACCGCGGGACATGAGCGACGAGTTCGACACCGTCGTCGAGCGGGTCCGCGAGCGGGTTTCACCCGACGACGACGAGCGCACCCGCCTCCAGCGGGCGGCCAGCGAAGTCCGACGACGGGCAGCCGATGCTGTCGCGACGCTCCCGGTTACGGCCGAGATCGTCCAGGTCGGCTCGACCGCCCGGGGAACCTGGACCGCCGGGGACAGGGACATCGACGTGTTCGTCTGTTTCCCCCCGGAGCTGGACCGCGAGACGCTGGAGTCGTACGGCCTGGAGGTCGGTCACGCGGTGTTGCCCGAGGGTCGCGAGGAGTACGCCGAACACCCCTACGTCGTCGGCGAGATCGAGGGCTATACCGTCGACCTGGTCCCCTGTTACGACGTCGCCGACGCGACCGCGATCCAATCGGCCGTCGACCGCACGCCATTCCACACCCGGTATCTGGAGAGCCGACTCGACGACCGTCTGGCCGGCGAAGTCCGGGTCACAAAACAGTTCCTGAAAGGCGTCGGCGTCTACGGGAGCGACCTCCGGACGCGTGGCTTCTCGGGCTACCTGACGGAGCTTCTGATCGTCGAGTACGGGAGTTTCCGGGCGTTCCTCGAGGCCGCGGCCGACTGGCAGCCGCCGGTCGAGTTCGATCCCGAGGACCACGCCGAGGCGACGTTCGACGACCCGCTCGTGGTCGTCGACCCGACCGATCCCGACCGCAACGTCGCGGCGGTCTGCTCGGCGCGGAACGTCGCCCGACTCCAGCACTACGCTCGGGACCTGCTCGGGGACCCACGCGAGGCGCTGTTTACCGCCAGCGAACCCGAGCCATACGACGCCGCCGACACCCAGGCAGCCATCGAGCGCCGCGGGACGACGCCGGTCGCCCTCCGATTCGAGACGCCCGACATCGTCGCGGACCAACTCTGGCCACAACTGGAGAAGTCCCTGACCGGACTGACGGAACAACTGGAACGGCGGGGATTCGACGTGTTCCGGTCGGCAGCCTTCGCCGACGAGCGGTCGGTACTACTCGTTGAACTAGCCGTTGCCGGGCGGCCGGCAGTCGAGCGCCACGAGGGGCCGCCGGTCCACGTCCGCCAGCACGCAGCGGGGTTCTACGAGTCCTACGTCGACGCCGACGTTGCCGGCCCGTTCGTCGACGGCGACCGATACGTCGTCGAACGTGAGCGGGAGTTTACGACTGCCGCCGACTTCCTCGACAGCGACGCCGTCTTCGACGTGCGCTTGGGTCCGCATATCGAGTCGGCACTCGACGACGGCTACGACTGTCTCGTCGGCGGAGAACTCACGACACTCGTCCCGGCCTTCGGCGTCGACCTGGCTCGTTACTTCGATCCGAAGCCCTGAGCGGCCAGTTCGTCCAGGACAGTGCGGGCGTCCTCGTCGACCTCGCCGTCTGCGATGACGGGTTCGTACCCGTCGAACACCTCGTGGACGGTCGTGATCGAGTCCGCGAGCGTGTCCAGCCCGTAGCCGCCCTCTAGCACGAACCCGAGGCCGGCACCACAGTCGTCGGCCAAGGTCCGCATCCGCTGGGTCATCGCGCCGTACCCCTCCGTCGTGACCCGCATCCGCGAGATAGGGTCGTGTTCGTGGGCGTCGAAGCCGGCGCTGATGAGCAACAGATCGGGATCGTAGTCGGCGATCGCCGGCGCGATACAGTCGTCGATCGCCGCCAGGTAATCCGTCGTGTCGGCACCGGGTTCGTACTTGACGTTGAGGGTCGTCCCCTCGCCGTCACCGGCGCCGGTCTCCTCGATACCACCGGTTCCGGGATAGAGCCCGTCCTCGTGGATCGAAGCGTAGAAGACGTCCCCACGGTCGTAGAAGATGTCCTGGGTACCGTTGCCGTGGTGGACGTCCCAGTCGAAGACAGCGACCCGGTCGGCCTCGCGTTCCAGGGCGGCCTGTGCGGCGACCGCAACGTTGTTGATGAAACAAAACCCCATCGCGTCGTCCTCGACCGCGTGGTGGCCCGGTGGCCGACCGAGCCCGAAGGGGGTGTCACGGCCGTCGAGCCCACCGAGTGCGGCCTCGGCGGCCCACACTGCGGTGCCGGCCGACGCCAGCGCCGCACTCCAGGTCGCCTCGACGGCGACAGTGTCGGCGTCCCAGTTTCCCCCACCGTCGTCACAGAAGGCCCGGAACTCGTCGATGTAATCGCTGTCGTGGACGCTCCTGACGAGGTCCGTGTCCGCGTCGTTGGCAGCGACGTACTCGACGCCGTGGCGGTCCTTGAGCGCACGGCGCACCGCCCGGAGTCGGTCGGGACTCTCGGGATGGCGCGGGCCGGTGTCGTGGTCGAGACAGACCTCGCGGTAGCCGAAGTTCATTCAGGGTCAGTAGTACTGCGCGAGTTCGAAGTACGCCTCGATGTCCTCGCCTTTGATCGTCCGTCGGCCGGCATGTCGGGCGAGCGTCGCGGCGGCGGTCGCCGTGTCGTCGGCGAACGCCTCCAGAAGCTCGGCCAACGCGACGCGTGCGTCCATCGACACCCGGTAATCGTCGTCGATATCGAGCCGAGCGATACGGTCGACCGGTGCCACTGGTAGTTCGAGCGCGTCCTTGTCGGGGATCTGATCGACGCCGAAGTCCTCGGGCATCAGCGTTTTTCGCCCGTCCGTGGTCGCCTCGGTGGCCGCATCGACCGCAAGCGACGACCCACGTGTCTGGATCCTGCGCGCCAGTTCCTCGGCCGCCTCGGCGCTCACTCGCAGCCCGTCCGCGTTTCGCCGGATAACGGCGTCGACCGGCGCGAACGGTAGCTCGACACTCATACCCACATTCGGGAGTGTTGCGGTCTTAAGGGTTTCCGTAGCGGCGTTGGTCGGCGCAGAGCCGTCGAGTGGAGACTGGGCTATCAGGTGGCGTGAACGGCTGACAGAACCGGCGGTCAGAACACGTCGTCTGCGTCGATGCGGTCCTCGTCGGTCGAGTGTCCCCGGACGGTGACTTCCTGACCGAGTTGAACCCGCTCGTCTGTCTCGACGGTCCGAGTCTCCGTCCCGTCGTCTAAGATGATCGGGTTGCCTGTCTGGACGACCGTGCCGGTGAACTCGATCTGCTGGCCGGTGACCGCGCCACCGTCGGCCGACGTATCGGCCACGGACGCGGAATCGGACTCGGCTTCGGTTCCCGACGCTGGGGTGTCTTTGCCCGCCTCCCCGTCGGCGAACTGTCCCAGTCCCGCGTTCTCCTCGTCGCCACCCGCTGAGCTGGTCACGTCGACGGTGTCTTCGAGGACGACGACTGTCGACGCCCAGTTCGCGGAGGCTTCCTTGTCGTCTTTCCAGCCGTCCTGGATCTCGACATCGGCGGCGAGCACCTCGTCTCCCGGCCCGATCTCCTTGTCGGCTTTCTCACCCCACAGTGCGATTCGGATATCGCCCGTGCCGTCCTGGACGCGGATGTTCCGGACCTGTCCCTCACCGCCGTCGTCCCGATCGAAAGTCCGTTTCGGGTCCGCCGATCGGACGACGCCGGCGATGTCGACCGTCTCGCCGATCTGGACGTCGACGATGTCATCGGCCTCGGGCTCGAACGCGACCGACTCGTCGATCTCGTCGACCGCACCGCCGTCCCCGACGTGGAGTTCGAGCGAGCCCTCGCGCTCGCGGACGTAGCCGTCAACGACTTCGACGGCGGTCCCCGCGGAGAGCTCCTCGGCGCGGTCCGCGCGGTCGTCCCACAGCGTCACCCGGACGCGTCCGGTCTCGTCGCCCAGCGTGAGGTTCGCGACGCGGCCCTCGCTGCCGTCGTCCCGGTCGAAGGTTCTGATCGAGTCCGTATCCAGCACCAGCCCGCGGAGCGTGACATCGCCCTGCCCGAGCGTCAGCGAGTCGATGGTCGACCCGCCGGCGGGGTCGACATCGATGGTGGCTTCGTCGTCGGGTTCGGCCTTGTCGACCGAGACCTCCAGACCGTTGTAGCCGTCCTTCGGTCGACCCTTGATCCGGAGGACGTCGCCGACCGCCAGTTGTCCCTCGTCGATCGAGACGGCCTGTTCGTCCCAGAAGGCCAGGCGGACGCTGTCGGTCTCGTCGGCGACGTCGACGTTGATCACGCGCCCGTCCTCGTCCTCACCGTCGCGTTCGAACGTGCGCAACTCGCCGACCGACATGACCTTCGCGAGGAACTTCACTTCCTCCATACCGGGTTCAATGTCGGCGACGGCGTTGACCTCGCCCTCACTGAGTTCGTGAGCGATGAGCATCGCGGCCGTCTCCTCGTCGGCGAGCCCCCCCATCTGCTCGACCTTCTGCTCGACGGCCTCCCGGAACTTCTCCTCGGAAACGTCGGCCTCGACGTCCGCGTAGATCTCCTCTATCGCGCCCATCGTATCTATGGGACGCAGGGATGGACCGCGCTTAAGCGTTGTCGTTGGCCGGCCATCGTACCGTTCTCTGTCGGTTCTGTCGCGTTCGAGCGCATCGTCGGGGTTGGTCCCGCCACCGCATATAAACGTCGGCGTCGGAATCGATCGGTGGGCAGGCTGTTACTGGTCGCTCGTACGCGTGACTTCCTGTGGCCCGTCGCCGTGGTCGTGGGTGACCACGACGGTATCGGGGAGCCCATGAGACAGCGAGACGACTGCCCGGTACTCGATCTCGACGATGGCCTGGGTGCAGGCGACATCCGTCTCGGCGGTCCGGTTTGCCGTCTCGACTGCGACGGTCAGCTCTCCGGAGTCCTGGTCGTAGGTCGCCCCCGAGAGCTGTGCCGTCCGGCAGCCGTTTCGGCCCCAAATAGTTCCGGTAACGCTGACGGTCGAGTCGTCGGTCGAGACCGTCGCCGTGTCCCGTTGCTGGCCATCGATCCGGCCCAGAACGGAGAAATCGACGGTCTCGACGACGACCGAGCGGTCGGTCGTCGCTGTCGGCGTGTCGTCGGCCGGCCCACCGGCGAGACAGCCACCGGCGAGGGAGACACCCACAGTGCCGAGACACCGGAGCATCGTGCGGCGATCCATATACTCTCAGAGCACGCACGAAATAAAGGCCCTTGTGTTCGCTGAAACTCGCGTTGGAGTGTCGTGTGTCCCCGTCTCGTGGGCCTAAGCGAACCGTCACCCTTTTGAGTACCACCACCGTCCTCTCATACGAGTCCGGGTAGGGTAGTGGACTATCCTCTTGGCTTGCGGAGCCAGGGACCGGAGTTCAAATCTCCGTCCGGACGTTCACTGCGTTCACGACCGGCCGTGCTCCACGCTCGCGTGGAACTCCGTCCGGACGTTTCTCTGCAGCACAACACCACGAGCGACAGCGAGCGGTCCGTGAGATCGGTGATCGACCGATCGAACGCCACGGTGTATCGCTGCTAACGAAGTGTTTTATTCCGACATTAGTATATAGGTATTATACCCACACTGGTCGTAGGACCCGAAAGACGATGGAACGACGTGACGCGCTGACGGCTGTTTCGGCCGGTATCGCGGCGGCGAGTGGCTGCCTGGGGGGCGGAACCGCGTGCAGTCCCGGCGCGGACGAGATCGCCAGTCTCCCGAGTGACTACGGAACACCACAGGACGGTGGCTGGCGGATCGGTGAGACGAGCTATGCCGTCCGGGGAACCGTCGTGAAACACCTGGGACTGGGCGTCCTCGTCAGCGACGGCAGCGGCCAGAAACTGGAGTTGATCGCCCGCTATGCCGACGAGCAGATCAATCAAGACGTGATCGAGATCGGTGACTGTGTCGAGGCCGACGCCCCGCTGGCGCTCAACTCGTCGGCCCGGAACCGGATGCCCGTGATGGCCGTCACAGGCGACTCCGTCTCGAAAGTCGGCGAGACGGACGGCGACGTTCAGGAGGTGCCCGATGTCCCGTACGTCAACGGCGGACCGGTCTCGTACAACCCGTACGACGAGTCGAATCCGGTACCCGAAGGGACGGTCGGCGTACGATACGAGGGGAGTGCCGAGCGCGCGCCGACAGCGCGGAACCTCTTCGTATTGCACGGCGGGCAAGCGGACCCCTGGCACGAACTCGCGGGCGAGGTAGCGGCCGACCAGTCCGTTCCAGACGGTTCGTTGGCGACGTTTCCGCGGCCGGCCGACAACGAAGCGGGGCTCCTCTGGAAGGCACCGGACCGAACCTGGGCTCGACAGTTCGGCGGCGTCGGATTCGCCGAGCGGCGCTGACGCTGTCGACCGTGGAGACGACTGTCGACGGTTCGAGCAGGTACATGACAGGCGGACCGGAGCCTTTTGCCCGATGGCCGCCAAAGGCCGCTATGCGTCCCCACCTCCGTGCCGGCATCGCCGTCTACAACGCCGGCCGGTACCACGCTGCCCACGACGCCTGGGAGGACCGGTGGCTGGCGCTCTCGGCGGGCGAGGACGAGCGATTCCTCCACGGACTCATCCAGTTTACTGCCGTCGTCCACCACGGTCGCAGCGGGAACTGGTCGGGCGCAGGGGGCCTCGCCGAGAGCGCCGACGAGTACTTGGCGGAACTACCGGCCGACTACCGAGGCGTCGATCTGGAACCGGTCCGTCAATTTCTCGCCCGTGTGGCCGCCGACCCGGAAGCCGTCGACTGGGCCGAGCCACCGCGACTGACTCACGAAGGCGCTGTCATCGGGTACGACGACCTCGACTTCGAGGCGACGGCGATCGCCACGACGGTGCTTGCAGCGGCCGACGGCTACGACGAGGGTCTCCTCGAACAGGCCGTCGAGTACGCACGAGACGAACTCGACGATCGAGAAGACGGCCGGTTCGTCGGACTGGTGTTCTCGTTCGTTCGCGAGCGCGAGCAGCGGCCGGTGGTCTTCCAGCGGCTTGGTGATCACGTCCGACGAGAGCGGCAGAAAGACGACGACGTGGCGGGGCTGTTCGACTGATCAGAGGTCGGGTTCGACGACCCGGTCCTCGCCCTGGAAGTGTGCGGAGTTGTCCCGTGGCTCGTACCCGAGGGCATCCTTCGCGCGCTCGAGGGAGTAGTACTTCCGGTCGTTGTCGGAGATTCCGTAGACGATCTCGTAGTCGTAGTCGGCCCGCAGCGCACAGTCGTGGATGTGCGCACAGTCACGGTAGGAGAGCCACATCGCCTGGCCGCGCTCGTAATCGAGCGGCGGATGGCCACGCGTGAGGTTGCCGATCCGGATGTTACAGACGTCGAGACCGTACTCGTCGTGGTAGTACCGGCCGAGCACTTCGCCGGTGGCCTTCGAGACGCCGTAGAGGTTCCCCGGGCGGGGGAGTTCCGTCCCGTCGAGCAGGAAGTCGTCCGCCGGACGGTACATCTCCGGCGTGCGGCGGTCGGTCTCGAACGCGCCGACGGCGTGGTTCGAGGACGCGAAGACGAACCGTTCGACCCCCTCGGCGACGGCTGCCTCGTACATCTTCTGGGTCCCGTCGATGTTGTTGGTCAGTACCGACGGCCACGGGGCCTCGGGACGGGGGTCACCGGCGAGGTGGATGGCCGCACCGACACCGTCCATCGCCGCGTTTACGTCCGCTTCGTCGTCGACATCGCCGACAAGGTACTCGTGGTCTGGCTCCTCAGCCGGGGGATTGTGAAACAGCAGTCGCCAGTCGTAGGCGTCCCCGATCCCTTCGAGGATCGCTTCCCCTACTGCCCCGCCGGCGCCGGTGAGCAGAACCGTCTCGTCCATGTTATCCGATGAATAGGTACCACACAATAG
This sequence comes from Haloarcula montana, assembly GCF_035666295.1. Taxonomy (NCBI): domain Archaea; kingdom Methanobacteriati; phylum Methanobacteriota; class Halobacteria; order Halobacteriales; family Haloarculaceae; genus Haloarcula; species Haloarcula montana. The sequence goes on along the minus strand of NZ_CP142027.1, from coordinate 1,704,922 downwards.
GTAGCTTGCGGTTCGGTTATGTGCCGGGCGAATGAACAGTGAACCATGGACCCGACGCCGCCACAGGTCGCGTGTTTCGAAGCCGGCATCAAGTTCGGCTCGCTGTATCACCAGTTCGCCGGGACGCCGGTCAGTCCCGACAGCGCCGATTCGCTGGCTCGGGCGATGGAGGACGCCATCGAGAACCAGCCCTACTGTGAGTCGGTCACGGTCTCGGTCCGAACCGAAGCGCTACAGGCGGCGATCGAGGACGCCGACGCGGAGTACACCGAACTGACCGGCCGCTTCCTGGAGGTCGAAATGGTGATCGAATACGACGGCGTCACCGTCGAGACGAGTATGGCGCTGGACGGCGACTACCCGCTGATGCAAGTCGACGATCTCAGGGACTGAGACAGTTCCAAACGTTTACTGTCCGTGCTGTCACAACAGCGAACGTTATGACCCTCCACGCGGTTGACGACATCGACGAGGCGATCGACGCCACCAAGTCGTTCCTGTTTCCCTTCGAGTTACGACAGTGGCTCCGGATGGCACTCGTCGTCTTTTTCATCGGTGGTGGCAGTGGTACCGGCGGCGTCCAAAACATCGGCCAACTCGGCAATATCGGCGAGGACGGGACCGGAAGCCCGTCTGCCGGCGAGTTCTCGCTGACGGCGCCACTGGAGTCGCTGCCGGCGGTTCCGAACCCGGCGTTCCAGGTCGGCGCACCGGTGCCCGCAGAGCCGAGTTCGCTCGCGAACGAGATCGGTGCGGCAGTGCTGATCGCGGCGGTCGTCGGATTCCTCGTCGTCGCGCTCCTGTTCGCGTATCTCGGGGCAGTCATGGAGTTTACCTTCGCCCAGTCGCTGATCAGCCAGGAGATCCACGTCCGGCGGTATCTGGGCCGTCACAAGGGCAACGGCCTGTGGCTGTTCGGCTTCCGGATCGTCCTGTGGTTGGTGTTTCTGACGCTGGTGGTCGCGGCCCTCGCCGCAGTGTTCGTCGTCGCCGGCGGGAACCTCCAGAACCCGAGTGCGTCGGTACTTCTCGGCTCGCTCGGTATCGTCGCCGTCTCGCTGATCGGACTCGTCGTGGTCTACGGGCTGATCAACGGCTTTACGAACGTCTTCGTCGTCCCGATGATGATCCAGGGCGGCGACGGGCTCGTGGCCGGTTGGAGACAGCTCGGCGGATCGCTCCGGGCCGAACCGAAACAGTACCTCGCGTACGTCTTCTTCTCGGTCGTGCTGGGGATCGGCGTGAGTATCGTCGGAACTATTGCCGCTCTCGTCGCCGCGCTGATCGTCGCGATCCCGTTCGGCATCGTGGGGTTACTCGTCGGTTTCGGCTTGCTGACCGTCAGCCAGACCGCCGGATTCGCCGGCGGTGCCATCGTCCTCCTCCTCTATCTGCTCGTGATGCTCGTCGTCGCGAATATGATCAAAGCACCGCTACAGACGTTCCTGCGGTACTACGCGATGCTCGTTCTGGGTGACATCGACGACGCGCTCGACCCGATTCCCGGGGTCCGCCGGGAACTCCGGAGCGAGGAAAGCGTCTGAGAGAGCCCCACTTCCCGGTAGTTTCGGTTTCGTCGGTATTGGCACGCCGCAGTCGTGCGGTTACACTTTCACTTTCAGGCGGGCTTTTAATCCCCCGCCGTTCGAACGGATCGCTATGGGACAGACAAGTCTGGACGACGACGACCTGTTCGGCGAGGCGGCAGACGAGATGCGCTCAGATGTGGAAGCGTCACTTGCAGACGCCCGCGCGGCGCTCCCCGACGCCGATGCGATCTGGGAGGTCGAGGCGGACAACACACTCGGTGTCCTCAACGCGTTGAAGACGGCTCTGGACGTCGGCGACGCCGAGGACCACCTCCGTGACGCCAAGAAGTGGTACACGATGGGCGAACGCGCCGACGCCTTCGAGGACGCCGACGACCTCGAAGCGGCCATCGAGGACGTCGAAGCCCTCATCGAGGACGTGGAGGACGCCCGCGAGCAGGTCGGCGACCTCACGGCAACCATCCCACAGCTCCGTGGAACCCTCGAAGAGTTCGAGGACGCCGACGACGGCGCGGACACCGACGCCGATTCCGACGCTGGGGAAGCCGAAGCCTAACGACTGCGGCCGCGCTCTCGCAGGGCCGCTAGCGCCTCGCTCGCGTCGTTCAGGAGCACTTCGACCGGAAGCCACTAGATTTCCGACCGTCCCGTTTTCGCTGAACTCGCCGGTGTCGCGGCCGGATTGACGACTCGGCCAAGCCGTTGGTCCGGCCAGCGCAGCGAGTCAGCCGCTGACCGCCGTCCCTACACGATCGAGTCCGGCCGGGTCGCGAAGTAGTCGAAGACCATCCCGAGACCGACGCCGTAGACGACGTGGGCAAGCAGCGTCAGGACAGCATAGAGACCCAGTGCGATCCCGCTCTGTCCGGTGTAGAACGCCAGGACGAAGCCGGTCCACATCGCCCCGCCGAAGAACGCACCGCTGACGGCATCGGAGGACTGACCGGGGAGATACGCCTTCAACGAGGCAAACAGTAGCGGCCACGGGAACATCCCCCCGCCCAGGAAGATGATGAATCCGACCAGCACCTCGGGGACGTAGCCGGACAGACCGACCAACTCGGTCAGGATAGCGAAGTCGGAGATACTGAACACCCCCAACGACTGCGCGATGAGGAAGACGACACTCATCATGGCAGTCCCGACCAGCCCGCCAGCGGCGCCGACGACGCCGTCGGCGACGATTCCGGCGAGGCTATCGAACTCCTCGGCGTCGGTCACCGATTCCTCGGCCATCGGGTCCTCGATGCTCGGTGTGGTATCTCCCATGGTGTGAAGTAACATACCAATGAATAAAAAGGTTCCCGCACATATACGGTGAACGACCCGGATATGTAACTCATCTGTCCATAATACCTATTACACGGTGTGGAATATCATCAACGAAATGGAGGGATATATGCTATCACACACCGTGGTTGGGAGTCCATTACACGGTGGGAGCGTCAGGGCGCCCAGCGACGTGTTCAACAGCATCTTCGAGGTGTTCCTCGGGCTGGGAACGCTGGTCGGCATCGTCGTGATCGCCTACACGATGTACCACGCGCTCAAGTACCGGGAGTCCGCGAGCGACGAGGACCCCTACGCCGAGAAGGTCGAACGACCCTCGATGGGGGAGTTACCAACGGGCGGATCGGGCGGCCGGAAGGTGTTCTACTCCTTCGGCATCAGCGCGATCATCGTCGTCTCGCTGATCGCCTGGACCTACACGACGTTGCTGTACGTCGAGACCGCGCCGGAGGGCGACAACATCGACGCTATGGAGATCGACGTCGAGGGATACCGGTTCGGCTGGACGTTCCGGTACCCCAACGGGCACGAGTCCGCGACGCTACGAGTTCCGAAGGACCGGGTGGTCAAGTTGAACGTTACCTCGCGGGACGTGTTCCACAACTTCGGGATACCGGAGTTACGGGTCAAGACCGACGCCCTCCCCGGTCAGACGACCACGGCGTGGTTCACCGCTCCCGAGACCGGGACCTACGAGGCCAAGTGTTACGAACTCTGTGGGAGCGGGCATTCGGTGATGACCGCCACCGTCGAAGTGATGCCCGGTGACGAGTACGACGCCTGGTACGCGAACACCTCCGCGGCCAACGAATCCGCCAGTATGGGTGCGGATCAGTCCGCGAGCGTGGCCCCGATCGCACCCGCAGGGGCGGCGTCCGCAACTGTGACCCCATCCCAGGAGGTGCCGGCATGAGCCACGACCACGAACACGGCCTCCCGCCGAAATCCTCCGTCAGTCGGTGGTTCCTGACGACCAACCACAAGGACATCGGTGTCCTCTATCTCATCACCGCGCTCTTCTTCCTCGTCTTCGGGGGCATGCTGGCGCTTCTCTTCCGCCTGGAACTGATCAGCCCCGGTGCCGATCTATTGGGCCAGATCGGATACAACCAGGCGGTCTCGACACACGGCCTGTTGATGGTGTTCTGGTTCATCTCCCCCTTCGCCTTCGGCTTCGCCAACTACATCGTCCCGCTCCAGATCGGGGCCGACGACCTCGCGTTCCCCCGGCTGAACGCGCTGTCGTACTGGCTCTATCTCTTCTCGGGTATCCTGATGGGCGTCTCCTTCTTCCAGGGGACGACCTTCGCCGGCGGGTGGACGATGTACGCGCCCCTGAACACGCCTGCGTACATCCCCGGTGAGGGCCTGGGCGCCACGTCGGTCGTGCTGGCGCTGATCATGTTCACGGCCGCGGTGACGCTGGGATCGGTGAACTTCCTGACGACGATGTACCGGATGCGCGCCGAGGGACTGCGGATGCGGGACATCCCCATCTTCTCGCTGACGATCAACCTCACCGTCTGGATGATGCTCTTCGCCTTCGCCGCGTTGCTCGCGGCGCTGATGATCCTCGCCTCCGATCACATCATCGGGACGACTTACTTCCAGTTCGCCAACGACGGCTCGACGATGGCAACGAGCGCCGAGAACCCCGGTGCCTCGCTGTTGTGGGCACACCTCTTCTGGTTCTTCGGCCATCCGGAGGTGTACATCGTCTTCTTCCCCGCTCTGGGCGTGATGGCCGAGTGCTTCCAGACGTTCACCGGCCGCCGGCTGGTCGGGCGCAAGTGGTTCATCATCTCGATGGTGCTGGTGGCCATCCAGAGCTTCGTCGTCTGGATGCACCACATGTTCCTGACCGGGATCAACCTCCCCATCAAGACCGTCTTCATGGCGACGACCATCGGCATCTCCCTGCCGTTCGACCTGATGGTCTTCTCGCTGATCTACACGATGGCGAAAGGGCGGGTCAGGTTCAAGACGCCGTTCCTGTTCTCGCTGGGCGCGCTGATCCTCTTTATCGTCGGCGGCATCACCGGCGTCTTCCTCGGCGCGATCGTGTTGGACTACCAGTTCCGGGGGACCTACTGGGTCGTCGCGCACTTCCACTACGTGATGGTCGCGGGCGCGACGGCACTCTTTGGCGGGCTCTACTACTGGTACCCAAAGATCACGGGCAAGATGTACGACGAGTTCCTCGGGAAGCTCCACTTCGCGGTGTATTTCGTCGGCTTCAACCTGCTGTACTTCCCGATGTTCGTCGCCTGGGAGACCCCCCGACGCGTCTTCGAGTACTCCCAGGACCTCCAGATCTGGCATTCGATGGCTACCGTCGGCGGGTTCATCCTCGGGGCGAGTTTCCTCATCATGTTCTACAACCTGTTCGTCTCGCTGTGGCGCGGTGCGGACGCCGACGACAACCCCTGGGAGTACGCCACCTCCGCCGAGTGGGCGGTCTCCTCGCCGCCGCCCCTGGAGAACTTCCCGGGGCTGCCCAGTTACGCGGACGGCTCGCTCTCCTTCCTCTCGGACGAGGAAGTCGCGGAGCGGACCGGGTCGGTCGCCGCCGACGGCGGGACAGCAACCGACGGCGGGACGGCCACTCCGGTGACGGCGACGGGGGCGACCGCGTTGGGGACCACCCAGGAGACCGCCGGCGAGGACCACGCCAGTCACGCGAGTTTCTGGCCGTTCCTCGTCAGCCTGGGCGGGTTCGTCCTGTTCCTCGGGCTCTCGGGGGTCCGGACCGGCAGCGTCATCTACATCGGGATGGCGGTCGCCGGCGGCCTGGCGACGTTCGCCTCGTTGTTCGGGATGACCCGCGAATCGTTCCACGCTCCCGAGATGGCCATCGCCGAACGCTGGCCCTTCGAGGACGTCGAGAAGATGAAACTCGGGATGTGGACGTTTCTCGCGAGCGACATCGTCCTCTTCGGGGCGTTCATCGGCTCGTATGCTTTCGTCCGGGTCGCCTACGGCTGGACCGACTGGCACCACGACCTGATCCCGGCCGCACACGTCACGATGCCGGGGCTGATCAACACCTACCTGTTGCTCACGTCGAGTTTCCTCGTCGTGATCGCGATGGTCGCCGCAGAGCGGGAGAACCGCCGCGGTACCGTCGCCGCGCTGGTCGGGACCTTCGCGCTCGGTGTCGGGTTCCTCATCAACAAGGGGATCGAGTGGCAGCACCTGTTCCACATCCACAGCGAGGCGTTCCCCAACGGCTGGACCCTCTCGACGAACATCGGGTCCTCGACGTTCTACCTGACGACGGGACTCCACGGCGCTCACGTCATCATCGGCCTGATAATCTGTGCGTACATGGCTGTCAGGGCCTGGAACGGCGCCTATCAGGGCGACGACAAGCCCATCGAGTACTTCGGGTTGTACTGGCACTTCGTGGACATCGTCTGGCTGTTCCTGTTCCCGCTGTTTTACATCCTCTAGAACAATGGACTGGAAAGGATACACTCTGATATACGTCGTACTGTTCGTCTTCGCGACTGCCCAGGCCGTCGTCGAGTTTACGGGGCTCGTCGACAGCGCCTACTGGCTGGCCTTCGCGATCATCATGGTGCTGTCGATCGTCAAGGCCGTCGGCGTCGCCGCCTACTACCAGCATCTACGCTGGGAACCGCGTGCAGTGACGTATCTGGTCCTCGGCGGGACAGTAGCCGCACTAGCCCTGACCGCCGCAGCGGCCTACTCGATCGTCTAAACCGGGGCAGGGCCGTCCGTGTGTTACGACGACCGGGATACGGAACGCGTGGGCGTTGCCGTCCCTCGAAGACGGGACCCTACATCACCAGACGGGCGACGATAGCGACCAGAAAGAGCACGCCGGCGACCGTCGCGGACTCGGCGACGGCCAGTGAGCGAGGATGTCCCCGACCGCTAGCAGCGACGTAGACCCCGTAGAGGAGATAGCCCACGACCAGAGCACCACCGCCGCCAGCGATGGCCGTTCCGACCATCGGCTGGCTTCCACTGGGTGCGGAAATGTAGACGATCGGGACTACCAACACGGCGACGACGAGCGCGACGAAGCCGGCGAGTTGAACCGCCGGCTGACTCGCCAGTCGCCCGATCGGGCCACCGCTCTCGGCATCGGCCGGTCCCGGTAACCCGGCCGCATCCCGTGCCGGCGGCGAGTAGTGGTACCACGTCGGTCCGTTCATCAGCCATGCCACCACCGCGACCGCGAGCACCGCCATCAACGCCGTACTCACGAGGTATGCGGTCGCCATGCTACGTTGTTACATGACAGGGCGTAATAACAGTTTACCCACTCTGCCTATCCTGTTCAGAGAAGCTGAGTCCATATGGAGCGAAACGATCTGAGCCAGTTTCCGCTTCAGCGTTGCTGAAACAGTCCGACAAACAAATATCTCCGATAGATCTCTCGAAAGAGACCTTGGATAGCATTCCGGTTTCCACATTGTTTGTCTCTAAGAGTGAGCAACGTCAACGATACACAGGGAATGGCAGTTTGTTGTTATCGACGATCGACAGCGCGCCACCAAGCGATAAGTAAAATAGTTGATATACCGATCGTACTGCTGTCGTGCGGTCGGGTGTGTATTGGCTTTCAATGGCTACGATATCTAACGTGCCCACTTGGAGACATAGGGCAAGATACCGATCCGACTGAGAAGGCTACGCTCCAAGTGAGAGTAGCGTATCGGGATTACACAGTTGTGCCAGGATAAATGTTTCCGGTACAAAAGTATTATTTAGGCAGACATAACTACACACGTTCAAAAATGAAGACGGAAACTCGGCTTGCGTCGCTCAAGCGTAGTGTGGTAGTTGGACTGACAATAGCATTGACCGTTTCAGCGATTGGGAGTGCGTTCGTCATGTCCGCTGGCACGGTAACAGCGACAGAACCTACGGATGCAGTACTCTCTGAAACCGGAGAGGCGCACACGTCAGAAACTATCGAAAGTGGGAACCTGACCGTTGGTGATGGACAGGAATCGTATGGTTTCGTATCCGGCCAGGTAGTAGACACCAATAACGATCCTCTCTCGAATATCCTGGTTGAGGTTATCGACCCATCGACAGGCGAGACGGTCGCGACCAAGCGGACGGGCAGTACTGGGCGCTATACGATGGAAGTCACACCGGGAAGTTACTCGGTCGTAGCCGGGTCCGCTTCATCCGCATACGAAACCGGAACCGCCCGCTCGATTACAGTCGAATCTCAATTGACTTCGGAGGCCGATATCGTTCTCTCATCTATTCAAGAATACGGGTTGTTATCCGGGAGAGTTACAGATAGGTATAACAACAATATCACTGATGCGACGGTCAAAGTAAGAGATCCTGCCACTGGCGAGATCGTGTCACAGGTCCAGACAGACGAGCGTGGCGATTACACCGTAGAATTACCTACTGGAAGTTACGAAGTGATCGCAGAGAAGTCGGGATACATGAAGAGTGGCTCTCAGGCTGTGACGATCGAAGCGGAACGAACAACCACCCAAGATTTGTTACTAGGCCAGCTTCTGCTACCGGATGAAATCATCATTATTTCGTCCGATACCACTGTCCCTGCAGATGGGTCGACAGATGCAACGTACACGGTTTTAGTTCGCGATCAAAACGGAAATCCGCTCGAGGGAACCACCGTCAGAGCTGAAACACCCAGCACAGTAGACGGCAGTACTATCACGTCGACCGGACCAGACGGACAGGCACAGTTCGAATTCAGGTCGTCCACTGCACAGGACGCTGGAGTCCAGTTCACAGCCGGTCAGGTTGCACCTGTCTCAACAGAAGACACGATCAGATTTTCACCGGTGTCCAACGAGCCCGCAGTAGTTAGTGGAATCATAACTAACGAGAACAATGAGAGGCTTCCGAACGCAAACGTCAGAATACGACCTGAGGGATCGACTGAGGTAATCGCGAGCACGACCGCCGATAACGACGGGATATACGAAACTGCAATCGACATCGGCTCCAGAGAGAGGGTTGTCGTGGAAGCAACATATAGCGGTGAGTCGGGCCAGTCAGTACCGACAGTAGTGGAGTCTGGCCGGACGTCCACTGCAAACGTCGAAATCACCGGCGTTTCGCCTTCACAGCCCCCGACTGCCCCACCAAGTCCCGAGGTATCGGTAATCGCCTCCGACAACCTAGATGGGGTTGTACCTGGTGACCGGTTCGAAATAACGTATGAGATCGCGAACACCGGTGGAGAGGCATCAGCAGGGGCCATCGAACTCACTGTTCCTTCAGGAGTGGACCCAGTCTCAATTGCCGGAGATGGGGAAAATAGAGCCGTTTTCTTCAATGACCCAATCGAGCCTGGAGAGTCCCGCACTACGACCGTTTCTTTTGAGGCTAGTGACAACATAGCGGTCGGAGAAAAAGAAATATTCGCTAGAGGCCACCTCAGCACGTCTGAGACTGATACAGTTACTAGCACTGTCGATATTCTCGAAGACTCATCCGATCCCAATCCACCAGCGGCCCCCGGTGACAATATTAATTTCACCGCAGAAGATAGTGTCAGCGTGCGTGCTGGGGGAGAAGTTAGTGTGACGTATTCGTTAGATAATACTGGAGACACTGATCTCGATTCCGCTGGAATTGATTTCAACACACCAGATGGCGTCTCGATCAGCAAGTTCGAGGGAGACGGGCGCGGGGTGAAATCCAGTGAAGCAGTCTACTTCCTAAATGGAGTTCCGACAGTGGTACGCCAAGAAGTAACGGTCACATACGCAGTTTCGGATGAGATCTCGTCTGAAACGGTCCATATCGAAGCCACTGCGACCGGATCAGAGCAAATAGGCACACGCAACACTACCCTCAAGATTGAAAACTCAGATAGCTTACCGACCGAACCTGGCGAGCCGGGATTCACAGAGGTTCTGCAAGTAATTGAGGCATACAATAGCGAATCGGAGTTTAATGGTAAAGATGTAAACTTTATAGAGGTCCTTCAAGTGGTCGAGGCGTACAACACCAGATAGTCTCAAGCAGTTAGTTCCGTGTCGAACTGTCCACTCGTCACTTCCTTACTTTCGCACACACCATTCGGCGTGAACGGAGGTGCCCAGGAATGCCGGTCAAACCAAACGATTGACGGTACGTCCACTGGCTGCTGTATCGCTTCACTCGAAGCGCCGTTCAACGTCATCTCTGTGGGTCGGGGAAGTTCGCGAACCGTACCCCGGGATAATCGAACCGGAACTGGCTTGAGAGCGACATCAACCCGATTTTCTGCTAGCTGGCCTGGTTCTCGTTCATCCAGGGTTTTGAACCCGCGGCCTGGGAATTCTTCGTGGAACAGTCTTGCCGCTCATCAGGATGGCCAGCCGACCTTCCGTAATCATCGAGTAGAGATCGTTCTCGGGTAGTCGAACACGAAGATCGAAAGCGTAGATCGTCCGGATACCACGCGTTTCGCGACGGGAGAAGGACGTGGAATCCCCTCTGCGCACTCTTGGCTGGGATATGCCGGACTCCGATAGTTGCTGATCCAGACGATCAGTCGTCGGCGTCGGTCTGTGCGCGACGGCGGACCGCGCGCTGGACGAACTCTTCGGGTAGCTCGTCGATCTCGCCGGCCTGGACCGCCCAGAGGTTGGCGTACAGGCCGTCGGCGGCCAGCAGGTCATCGTGGGTCCCCCGTTCGACGATCTCCCCGTCTTCGAGGACGACGATCGTGTCGGCGTCTTTGATCGTCGAGAGCCGGTGGGCGATGGCGAAGGTCGTCCGGTCGGCAGTCAACTCGTCCAGCGAGCGCTGGATGAGCATCTCCGTCTCCGTGTCCACGTCGCTGGTGGCCTCGTCCAACACGAGGATCTCGGGGTCTTTCAGCATCGCGCGGGCGATGGCGATCCGCTGGCGCTGGCCGCCCGAGAGCTTGACACCGCGTTCGCCGACCATCGTGTCGTAGCCGTCGGGGAGGTTCCGGATGAACTGGTGGGCCTCGGCGGCCTCGGCGGCCTCCCGGATCGCCTCGTCGCTGGCGTCGAAGGTGCCGTAGGCGATGTTGTCCCGGACCGTCCCGTAGAAGAGGAACGTCTCCTGGCTGACGTAGCCGATCGACTGCCGGATACTCGGGATCTGGACCTCGCGGAGGTCCTGGCCGTCGATGCGGATCGCGCCCTCGTCGACGTCGTACATCCGGAGGAGCAGTTTCATCACCGTCGACTTCCCCGCGCCGGTCGGGCCGACGAGCGCGACCGTCTCACCGCCCTCGACCGAAACGGAGACGTCCGAGAGGACGGGCTCGTCTTCCCCGTAGCCAAAGGAGACGTCGTCGTACTCGACGGCCCCCTCGGTCACCGACAGCGGCGGTGCGTCGATCCGCTCTTCGAGTCGTCCGGGCGTCTCCATCAGGCCGAAGACCCGCTCGGCGGAGGCGTAGGCCCGCTGGTACATGTTGATTATCTGTCCGAACTGGGCCATCGGCCAGACGAACCGCTGGGTGTAGATGATGAAGGCGACGAACTCACCCGGGGACAGCGACGCCGTCAGCGGCCCCGGCGGCTGGCCGATGACCATCAGCCCGCCGACGATGAACGTGGCGACGAAACCCAGTCCCGAGACCAGTCGCAGCCCCGGGAAGAAGGTGATCCGTGTCTCGATGGCGTCCCAGTTGGCGTCTAAGTACTCCTGTGAACTGTCCTCGACGCGGTCGGACTCGTACTCCTCGGTGTTCGCCGTCTTGATGATCTGGATGCCGCTGAGGTTGTTCTCCAGCCGGGAGTTGAGCCTCCCGACCGAGGAGCGCACGTCGGCGTACTTCGGCTGGATAGTCTCGATGAACCGCTTGGTGAACACGGCGATGATCGGGACCGGCAACAGCGCGATCAGTGCGAGCTGCCAGTTCATGTAGAAGAGGTAGGCGGCGATGCCGACGACCATGATGATCAGCCGCGAGGAAGAGTTAAGCCCGTCGTTGAGAAACTTCTCCAGCCGGTTGACATCGTTCGAGAGGACCGACATCATCTCGCCGGTCTGTTTGTCGGCGAAGAAATCCATGTTCAGCCGCTGCATCGTCTCGTAGGTGTCTGTCCGGACGGCGTGTTGGACGTGCTGGGCGAATTTATTCCAGCCCCAGTTCCGTGAATAATGGAAAACTGCACCCAGGCCGAAGGAAGCCGCGATCAACCCCGCCGTCAGCCATAGCTTGGCGGCCTCGCCGGGCGGAATCCAGGCGTCGGGGACCAGCAGGAGGCCGTAAGTGCTGTCGGTCTGCTGGATGACGGTATCGAGCGCAAGCGCGAGCAACAACGGGGGCAACAGATCGAGCATCCGGGCGGCGATCGAACTGATGAGTCCGGCGACGAACGCCAGGCGCTGCCCGCGACCGTACTCGGTGAACAGCCGCCACATCGGGCGTTCGACTCGCTCGCGGGCGTCTTCGAAGGCGTCGTCGTCCGACGCCGAGTCGATGTCCATTGCCCGATGGAAGGGTCCGGACGCGCAAAAGACCGTCGGGCTACGCGACGCGTTCCGGCAGTTCGGCCCGGTCCCCGACGGAGACGCCGGTCCGGTTGGCCCACCCGCGGTTCACTTCGAGGACGTACTTTCCGCGGCCCTCGTACCGGTGGAGCGTCTCGTCGCCGGGTTCGGGTAGCGACGCGTGGTGGATCGTCGTGATGGTGCCGTCGGCGTCGACGAAGATTATATCGAGCGGGAACGACATGTTCCGCATGACGTAGGCGTGGGTCCCGACCTCCTCGTGGACGAACAACATCCCCTCGTCGGGAGCCAGCGAGTCGGTCTCGCTCAGGCCGACGTACCGTTTCGTCCCCGTATCCGCGATCCGGACTTCGACGGTCCCCAGTGTCGCCCCCGCATCGCTCTCCCTGACTGCGACAGTCGTCCCAGTAGTCGCGGTCTCTACCGGCGTCTCCGTACTGTCGGTCGTGCCCTCGCCCTCCGTGACTGTGACCGTCCCGCGCTCGTACTCACCGGTCCCCACGAGGTCGACCCACAGTCCCGACTGGAGCACGAGCGCTCCACCGACCAACAGCCCGACGGCAGCCAGAACCACCATCCCGGCGCGTCGCTCCATACACGAGGGTGGGCCAGCGCGGGCCTAAGCGTTCCGACCGAGAGAGAAAGCGTTATTCCTGCCGATGGAAAACTGAGGGATACGGGTCCGTGGTCTAGTTGGTTATGACGCGGCCTTTACAAGGCCGAGGCCGGTGGTTCGAATCCGCCCGGACCCACTTCTGGTACCGACTGCGACGAGGGTAGCGAGGAGCCAGCGGCGCCTGTGTGGACACCGTAAATTGTAGAGAGAAGTGCTGTCGCTGTAGCAACACGTGCCGAAAGCCATTTATTCCGTTCTATGATACCGAGAGTCATGATCGGCGGATCGACGTGTCCCCAGTGTGATGGCGACGTCTCGACGACGAACGGCACGGAGTACGAGTGTGACGACTGTGGGGCCAGCTACGACAGTGCGGACCTGTTCCTTCCCTGACTGGGACTACCCGCTTTCGAAATCCTTTTTTATACACTGGCCATCCGTCGAAGTGCGCGCCGCCTTAGCTCAGACTGGGAGAGCACTCGACTGAAGATCGAGCTGTCCCCGGTTCAAATCCGGGAGGCGGCATTTTCCTGCGAACGAAGTGAGCAGTGAAAATGCTCCCGAGCGCGATTTGAACCCTGGAAGTCACGCGCAACGAGCGTAGCGAGTGAGCATGTCTTCCTCTGGTTCACAATCCGGGAGGCGGCATCCTCTTACCGTACGATTCTCATTTCGCTGAATTGAGCGGGAAGCCGTACTGAACCGGTGACCCCAGCAGGCGGAGAAACAACAGCCAGACAGGGCAGACTCAGGACGTGTCGGCAACGTCGACGACCTCGTAACTGAGGTTCTGTTCCCGAAGCGTGTCGGTGTGTTTCGACAGCGTATCCGTCGAAGCCAACAGCAGTATGTCCAGCCCCTTCGCGGCCGCCTCGCGAACAGCAGCGGCACTACCGAACCGAATGTCGGGATCGAGACCGACTGTTTCGGCGGCGGCGACAGCCTCGACGCCACCCACCGCCAGCAGGTCGTGGGCCGCAGCCAACTCCGCGATCCGCTCCGGGTCCACCGCCGAACTCCCGCCGTTTTGGACCGGTGGAATCGAGACGATCGTCACCGATCCCAGTTCGTAGTCGACCACTCCTTCGAAGTTCGTCACGCCGACGTCCTGGCCGGCCGCCGCGTCAGTCACCGCAACTGCGGTTGCGTCCCCGGTGTTGCCGGCCATCGCACGCAACACGCCGTCCCGCATCGTCAACGAGACGGTTTCGCCCTCCTCGATCGCCGTCGTCGCGATCGCCGTCTCGATCTCGACCTGGCCGATCACGTCCTCGGAAACGTGTTGGACGAACCCGCGTAGTTCGTCGGTCTGTGAGATCAACCAGTCGACGCCCTCCTTCGTCACCTCGTATCGGCCACGGCCGTGTTTGTCGACGTAGGACTGTTCGATCAGGTCCTGGAGGTAGTCGCTGACGGCCTGTGCGGTGATGCCGATGGCGTCCGCGATCTCCTGTTGGTTGACCGCGGGCTGTCGTTCCGCGATCTGGACGAGGATCTGGTACCGCGTCGCGTTACGCTTGCTCTGGAGGACACCGAACTCGTCGGCATCGTCCGCGTTCGTCGGCATTGTCGGCTTTCTGCGCTGCGAACTAAAGTAATTTTGCCTTAGCTCGTCTGAGATTGGCGATCGGAGCGTTTCGTGGCGTATAGAACAACCCCAGTATATCTAAAACAACCAAAATTGTTTTACGCGCTACGACAGTTGTATTCGTCGATGGCACACGTCTCGCTCCCACACGACGCGAAGGCCGGGCCGACCAAACCGGAGGTCAGGGCCGTCCTATTGCAGAAACTGGCCCTCGGGCCGACCGATCACTTCGTGGAAGTCGGCTCCTGTACCGGCGCCGTCACGATCGAGGCGGCACGGCGCGCCGGTCGGGTGACGGCCCTCGAACGGAAGCCCGAACGGCTCGAAACCACCAGGCAGAACCTCGCTGCGAACGATATCGACGGCGACGTTGGCCTCCGACACGCCGAAGCGCCCGAAGGGCTCCCCGAGGACGCAGACGCCCTGTTTCTCGGCGGCAGTCGGAACTACGAGGCGGTCCTCGACCACGCGGTCGAGACCGGTATCGATCGCGTCGTGATGAACGTCTCCCGGCTGGAAGTGGCTGGGGCTGCGACCGAGGCGTTTCGCGATCGGGGGCTGCTCGATGCGGTCCTCCAGTTCCAGGTGAGTCACGGCTACGAACTCGCCGGAGCGACGAGTTTCGATTCGGAGAACCCGGTGTACATGCTTGTCGGTGGGACCGACACAGTCGCGACGGACGGCGGCGAAAAAGCGACCGGAACCGAGAGATCGCCACGCGAGTACGCCGACAGGAGCCAGCGATGACCCTCTACGGCGTCGGCCTCGGTCCCGGTGACGCCGACCTCGTGACCGTCCGCGGCCGTCGCGTCCTCGAATCCGCCGATGTCGTCTACTCGCCCGGACGGCTCTCCCGATCGGTCGCGACCGAACACGTCCCCGAGGACCGGATCGGCGATCTCGATTTCCCGATGACCCGCGACGAGGACGAACTCCGGCGAGCGTGGAAAGACGCCGCCGAAGAGATCGCACCCCGCGCTCGGGACGGGACGGCGGCGTTCGTCACGCTCGGAGATCCGAACGTCTACTCGACGTTCGGCCATCTGCGGCGAACCCTCTCCGCGTTCCATTCGGGCGTCGACGTGGAGGTCGTCCCCGGCGTGAGTGCCGTGACCGCGTTCACGACGGCGCTTGGCGTCGAGATCGCCGCCGGGGCGAGTATCGCGCTGCACGAAGCCGCTCGGGGTGTGTCCCCGACCGGTCCGGACCGGATGATCCTGTTCAAAGTCACCGACGTGCCGGCGACCCACGACGGCCTCGTCGAAGCGGGTTACGACGTGGTGTACGGCCGCCGGCTGTACATGGACCAGGGCGAGACCGTCGTGACCGACGACCCTGACGCCCTCAGCGACCGGGACTACTACACGCTGGCCTACGCCGAGAAACGCGGCCTCGACGCCGAGCCCGCGACCGCGACCTTCGAAGCGGCGGACGGGAAATCCGAGGCCGACGCCGGCGTCCGGACGGAGACCGACGGCGGGAGACCGACTGGGCGTCCCGACACCGCCGCGCTGGAGCGCGCCGAGGGCGAGGCCTGTGGTGACGCCGTCTCGGGGGAGTCGCGATGACTGACCCACAAGCGGCTATCGACGCCGAGACCGACACCACTGGAGTCGAACGGGATTCGCGGGTCAGCCAGCGAACCGCCGGCGAGACCCAGCCCGGGATTCCGTTTATCGGTGCCGGCCCCGGTGACCCCGGGCTACTTACCGTCACCGGCAAGGAACTGGTCGAGGCCGCCGACCTCGTGGTCCACGCCGGCTCGCTGGTCAACAGCGAACTCCTCGATACCTACTGCGCGGACGCCGAACAGGTGTCCAGTATCGGCAAGGACCTCGAAGAGCTGGTGCCGCTGATGCGCGATGCCCACGAGGGCGGAAGGGATGTCGTTCGGCTTCACAGCGGCGACCCGGCGATCTACGGCGCGGCCATCGAGCAGATGGACGCCCTGGAACACGAGGGCGTCCCCACCTACATCGTTCCGGGCGTGACCTCAGCGTTTGCCGCCAGCGCGACGCTACGGACACAGCTCACGTTGAACGGCGTGGCCAACCACGTCGCGTTCACTCGACCACAGGGCAAGACGCTGGACGCCGAAGACGACCACATCGGCGAGTTCGTCGGAATGGGCGACGTGACGACCTGCATCTATCTCGGGACCCACGCGGTCGACGAGACGATGGACCGGCTCCTCGAAGCGGGCCACGACCCCGAGACCCCCGTCGCGGTCGTCTACCACGCGTCCTGGCCCGACGAGGACGTCATCGAGGGGACGATCGAGACCATCGGCGAGCGCGTGGCGTCGGCCGGCTATCGCGCGTCCGCGATGGTCGTCATCGGCGACGCCGCACGGAAAGCAGGCTACGAGCGCTCCTACCTCTACGACGGCTGGGCGAACCGGGACGCGACCGACAGCGAGGCGGACGACTGACACATGAGCACGGACACGACTGACGACACTGACACGACAGACGAAGAATCGGGCGGCCACTGTTCGACCCCGGATTCGGACGGCGAGGTGGCCGAGGAGATCGCGATAATTTCCTTCGAGCGGAAGCTCGACACCGCCGAAGAGATCGCGACGGAACTTGACGACGAGTACGAGCGGATCGACGTCGTCGAGTATCACGGCGACGTCTTCGAGGACCACTGGGGCGAGTACGACTGTTTCCTCGGCCTGATGGCCTCGGGTATCGCGATGCGCAAGACCGCGCCGCTTCTAGACGACAAGTGGGACGACCCCGCTATCGTCGTCGTCGACGAACAACTCACGTGGGCAATTCCGATTACCGGCGGCCACCACGGTGCGAACCAAGTGGCACACGACCTCTCGCAACTGGGTGCGGTCCCGGCGATGACGACCGCGAGCGAGGCCGCCGGCGAGCAGGGCGTCGAGAGCAAGGCGAAGGCCCTGGACACACACGTCGTCAACGGCGACTCGACGGTCGCGACCAATCTGGCCGTCCTGAACGACGAACTCGGCCCTGTCGCTCGCCTCGACGGGCCGCGTGCGGTGCTGGTCGGCGACGACGTGACGGTGCTCAAGCGCAACACCGACGACGGCGTCGTGCTCGGGACCGGCACCGTCTCCGGCGTTGAGAAGGCGCAGGTCCTCGACGCCTGGGAGGCCGCACTCGCGGATCTCGGACTGGACACCTCGGACGTGGAGTTTGTCGCAACCGGGACCCGGAAAGAGGGCGAGGACGGCATCTACGAGGCGGCACAGGAGATCGGGGCGGGCGTGATCCTCTTCGAGAAGGAGACGCTCGCGGAGTTCGAAGGTCCCTCGCCCTCCCGGTCGAAGGAACTCATCGGCTGGCCGGGGATCGCGGAGGCGTCGGCCATCGCCGGCGGCCGCGAGCACGAACTCCTCCGGGAGAAAGAACGGTTCGACGACGCCGTGACCGTCGCGGTGGGGCGGTAGCATGGCGGGGTCCGACGTATCGGACGGAACTGACGGACTGGGAACGCTCTACGTGGTCGGTATCGGCCCCGGCCTGCCGCATGCGATGACCCAGCGGGCGAAGGACGTGATCGCCACCGCCGACTGCGTCATCGCCTCGACGCTGTACCAGGAGTTCCTCCGGCGGGACGGGACGCTCCCCCCAGAGGCCGCCGAAGTCGAGGCGGCCCCTGACGGCGGGACGACGGCCGGAGACGAGGCCGGGACCGTCCTCGAACGGCCGACCGGCGATCGTCAGACGCTCGTCCGTTCCACGATGGGTCGGCAGGTCGAACTCGCCCGCGAGGCCTTCGAGCGGGTCCGGGCCGGCGAGGACGTTGCCCACGTCTCCGGCGGCGACCCGAACGTCTACGGGAAGAGCGACCTCCTGTACACGATGGCCGAGGAGGACGAGGCGTACGACGTTCCGATCGAGATCGTCCCCGGCGTGACAGCGGCACTGGGCGGCGCTGCGAACCTCGGCGCTCCGCTGTCGAACGATTTCTGTACCGTCTCGCTGTCGGACAAGTGGCGTGGCTGGGACGAGATCGAGGAGAAACTCCGCGCAGCGGCGATCAGCGGCTTCGTCATCGTCCTCTACAACTGCTGGCGGGACTACGAGCGGGCCATCGAGGTGGTCCGCGAGGAGCGGGCCGACGACGTCCCGGTCGGTATCATCAACGACGCCGGCCGCGGCGACGCGGGCCGGAACCGCGACGACGAGACACAGACGATCACCACGCTGGGTGCGGCAACCGATCACGACGAGGAGGTCGGCGGGATGGGCACCTCCATCCTGATCGGCACCCACGAGACGACGGTCTGGGAGAACGACTACGGCAACCACCTCGTCACCCCGCGCGGCGGGCGTGACGTCGACGATTTCTGACAATGAGCACCGACGACACTACCGAACGGAGTACAGAGACCGAAACGAGTTGTAGCGCGGGCGACGCCGCGACGGCCGATACGTCGGCAGACACCGACACGAGTTCGGCCTGTGGCGCGTCGAGTTCGTCCTCCGAGTCGAGCTGTGGGAGTTCGACAGGGTCGACGACCGACGAGACCGTCGAAGCCACTGTCGACGACTTCGAGGCCGACCCCGGGCGACTGACCGCCGTGGGACTCGGGCCGGGACAACCTGAGGGGATGACCGCCCGCGCCCGCGAGGCGCTGCTGGCGACGGACCACATCGTCGGCTACACGACCTACGTCGACCTCCTGCCGGACGAGGTCACGGAGTCGGCCGAGGAGCTGTACGACACGCCGATGTGCGGAGAGGTCTCGCGCACGGAGGAGGCGATCGACCGCGCACTGGCCGGCAACGACGTGGCGATCATCGGTAGCGGCGACCCGAACGTCTACGCGCTGGCGGGCCTGGCACTGGAGATCCTCGAATCGAAGGGCGCGACCGCGAGCATGGTCGAGTTCGAGGTCGTGCCCGGAGTCCCGGCCGCCCAGTCCTGTGGTGCGCGACTGGGTGCGCCACTCGTCAACGACACCGTCAGCATCTCGCTGTCGGACCACCTCACCGACATGCCGGAGATCGAGTCGCGGCTCCACGCCGCGGCCGGCGAGGGCTTTACCATCGCCATCTACAACCCCTGGAGCCGGAAACGGCGCGAGAACTTCCAGACCTGCTGTGAGATCCTGCTGGAACATCGCGCGCCCGACACGCCGGTGGGCATCGTCCACGGCGCCGGCCGCGAGGACGAGCGCGTCGAGATCGTCGAACTCGGCGAACTGGCGGAGCTGGGCGAGACGGAGCTGATCGACATGACGACGACGATCCTCGTGGGCAACGAGGAGACCTACGTCTGGGACGACCGGATGGTGACTCCGCGGGGGTACGAGTCGAAGTATGACTACTGAGTACCAGGTCCGGCTGGACCGGGCCGCCTGTGACGGGATCTTCGCCTGTCTCGTCCGGGACGACCGGTTCGTAGAGGCCGAGGACGGACTGGCGGCGATCGAAAGCGACGGCGAGGACACGCTCGGGGACCACGACGGCGACGGCAATCAGCTTGTGACCTTCGACGACGACCGTCTGGAAGCGGCCCAGCAGGCCGCGAGTGCCTGCCCTGTCGACGCGATCGACGTGGTGCGGGAGGGCGCCGATGAGTGACACGGACCGGCGGTCGACGACGATCGAACCCGTCGGGGACCTCCTGGCGTCGACCCCCGAGACGGCGTACTTCTGGGGCCGTGTCGCCGGCGACGGCGCCCTCTCGGAAAACTGTGTCACCGTCAGGACGGAAGACGAGACGGCCGCCGACGCGCTGGCGGCCATCGCCGGTGCCGATCGAACCGACCAGGCCCACCGAGTGGCCGCCCGGGAGTCCGCACACGACGCCTCGATCGTCCGGTTCGAGGAGGAGTTCGAGCTTCAGGTGTTCGGACCGCTGGCCGACCGGGCGAGCGCCGCCCTCGGGTTGCCGATCGACGGTCAGCCGGGCGGCTACCGGTTCGATACTTTCGCGGAGTACCGCCCGCAGCTCCTCCGGGGACTGCTCGAAGCCTGTGGGACCGTCTGTTTCCGCGAGTCGTCCGGGTCGGTCGGTATCTCGTTCGTCCACGACGAGGCGGGGTTGCTCCGGACGGTTCGGGCACTCCTGGACGCCGCCGAGCCGCATGTCCCGGCCGACGGCCTCTCGGAAGCGTCCTCCGGCGGTCACTGGTTCGGCCTGGCCGAGGACGCGGACACGGCGGCGTTCGCACAGTGGGTGTACGCCGACAGCGACGAGTCGGGGCTGTACTCGGCTGACCGGCGGCAAAAGCTCCGCCGGAGCGTCGAACACGCGACCGACGCCGAGGTGGGTGAGCTGTCGTGACCGCCACCCAGTCGGCGCCGACGAGTCTCGACGACGAGGCCGTCCTGCTGGTCGGCCACGGCTCCCGCCGCGAGAAATCCAACGAACAGGTCCGGACGCTGGCGGCCGACTTAGAGGAGCGGCTGGGTATCCCGGTCGACGCGGGCTTTCTCGAACTCGCGGAGCCGGCCATCGACGAGGCCATCGCCGGCCTAGCCGGAGCCGTCTCGGCCGTGACGACCGTCCAACTCTCACTGTTTGCCGCCAGCCACGTCAAAAACGACGTACCGCTGGCGGTCCAGCAGGCCCGCGAGACCCACGACGACCTCACCGTCCACAACGGTGCGCATCTCGGGGTCCACCCGGCGCTGGTGGACCTGCTCGACGACCGGGCGGCGGCCGTCGAGGCGGAACTGGGCGTCAACCGCGAGACCGACGACGTCGCGGTCGTCCTCTGTGCGCGCGGGTCGAGCGACCCGGACGCGAACAGCGACGCCCACAAACTCGCCCGCCTCCTGTACGAGGGGCGTGCCTTCGACAGGGTCGAGACGGCCTTCATCGGCGTCACCGAACCGCTACTTGACGAGCGGCTCCACACCGTCGCCAAGGACCGCCCGGACGCCGTGGTCGTCCTCCCGTACATGCTGGGTGATGGCGTCCTCACCGGCCGTATCCGCGATGGCGCCGCCGAGTTCGACGAGGAGTACCCCTACGTCGAGGCGGGCGCCGGCGACCCGCTCGGGACCGACGGCCGGCTGCTGGACGTGCTGGGCGACCGCTGGCAGGAGGCCCGGACCGACAGCGTCGACATGTCCTGTGACACCTGCAAGTACAAGGTCGAACTCGACGGCTACGAGGAGGACGTCGGTGGAGCCAAGGCGCTGCTACGGGCGATGACACACCAGGAGACCCACGCGGACCGGGACGACGTCGACGACCAGCCCCACACCCACGACGCGCCGGAGTCCCACGTCGCCGTCTGTACGAACCAGACCTGCGCCGCCGACGGCGCGCCGGCCGTCCTCGAACGGCTGCGACAGGCCGCCCGGGATTCGGAGGCGTGTGACGCCCGGATCACCCGGTCGTCCTGTCTCGGCCGCTGTGGGGACGGCCCGATGGTCGCCGTCTATCCCGACGGCGTCTGGTACGGCGGCGTCGAGGAGACCGACGCGGAACGGATCGTCTCGTCCCACCTCGATCGGGACCGCATCGTCTCGGACCTCGTCGATCAGACACTATGAGCTGCTACGAACTCGAAGCCCTACGACTCGGACTGTTGAACGTGCTCGGCACGGACGACCAAAGCGCGCGAGAACACGCGAAAAACGAACTGGAGGGCCACCTCGACGGCCCCATCGAGGCCCTCGCGAACGCGGAGTCGCTGTCGGCCGTCGAACGCCATCTAGACGCGGCGTTGGTCGATCTCGAATCGGAGATCGCCGCGACCGATCCGGACGACCCGGAGTACGACTACCTCCGGGGCCGTCTGGTGGCGGTCCGTGACGCCGAGCGGGCCGTCCACCGACTGACCGCACAGGGCGAGAGCGTCCTCGACGGTCTCGGGGAGGCACACGACGTCCTCCACGAGACGTTCCCCGTCGAAGAGTAAGCCCGTCTCACACGCCCCAAGCTCTTCTCACCGACTATCGTCGGACCTGCTCCCGAGGTGTGTCGCGTCGGCGCCGAACTCCGCTTCCAGCAGCGTCGGCACGTCCCCGGGGACCACGTCGGAGTACCACCGGCCCCGTGGGTGGATCGCGACTGCGGTCCCCTCGGCGCTACAGAGACCGAGACAACTCGTTTCGGCGACGTGGACCCGCGACCAGAAGACCCCACGCTCGCGGAGCCACGACTGGACCGCCTCGTAGACTTCGTCACCGTGTGCCGCCCCACAGGCGGCGTGTTCTCCCTCTCTCGCGTTCGTACAGACCAGCACGTGGTCCGTAAATCCGTTCTCGTTGATCGCCGCTGTGCGCTCGCGCATCAGTCCGCGGCGGGTGGTCCGTCGGGCAGTTCCGTCCCGACATCCCCGACCGGCCGGTCGTCGGATCGACCGCAGAGCCAGGCGTGGGTCCCGGCGAGGGTGAGCCAGAGCAACGCCTGACCGAACACGATCAGCCCGGTCAGTCCCGTCGCGACCTCGGCTGGCACCGTGTTCGCGACCCCGTTTGTCGGCACGAGAGCGACCGGGACCGCGAGCAGAGAGTACGGTGTCACTGCGACGACGACGCTACGGGCTCGCGACCGCGTCGCCCGGAGTCGGTCGTACGCGACGAGCGCCGTCAGACTGACGAGCGCAGTTGCGGCCATCATCCCGCCGTAGAGCAGGAGCCGGGTGTCCGTCGGCAGTGACTGTTCGACACCGGGTGGCTGTGGCGGCAGGACGAGCCACGGCCCGCCGGAGACGGTGAGAAAGCCCGCGGCAGCGAGGAGGACGCTCTTCGTGGCCCCGGTGCCCGGAAGCAGCGGTTCGAGGAAGTAGTACGCGACCCCGAAGACGACGACGCCCAGGAGGACGCCCCAGAGCACGCCCGACACCACGCTCACGGTGTTCGTCATCGCCATCGAAACGGCGCTGTCGTGGTGGCTTCCCCCAGCGTGGCCCTCGGTTTCGGCTGCGTGCTCGTGCCCGTGTTCGCCGGCCTGGTCACCCCCGTGAGCCAGTTCGTCCGCGAAGGCGACGAGGGGGTTCGCGACCAGCGCCACGAGGAGACCAAACACCAGTCCCGCGACGACGCCTGCTTTCACACCTCGACGGAGATACGCGAAGAACATCCTCAGTGGCAGGTGACGCCCGCGGCGTGTCGGAAGTTGTGCAGCGAGTCGTGGACCATCGGGTCCTGGACGAAAAGCAGTGCGAACCCGAGCGCGACGACGAGTACTCCCCCGAGCGCCATCTGCATCGGCGTCAGTTCCCCGCGAGCCTGTTCGATTCGACCGTGAACGCTGTCGTTGGCAGTCGCCATTCTAAACTACAGTTGAACAAAACCAAGCTAGATTGTAAATCTACCGACCGAGCGAAAGTTCGCTTTCACGAGCGGTGCCGACGGCCGCGTCGATCCGTTCGGCCGACAGCGCCGACAGCGGGACGTGGTCGCCGTCGGTCTCCGCCGCGATGGTCTCGGTCAGGCCGGACCGGCCACCCTCGCCCGCGTCGACGACGACGACGTGTGGGCCAGTCTCACTCAACTGTCTCGCGGCCTCGCGGGTCTCGGCGACCGGACTCCCCGCCGCGACGTTGGCGCGACCGTCGGTGACTGCCACCACGACGCCGGCGTCCGGATCGGCACGGTCGAGGACGTCCGCGGCGGTCCGGAGGCCGGCGGGCAGCGGCGTCCGGTCCCCGGTCGGGATCTCCTTGAGGTGGCGAGCAGCGAGGCTGACGCTGTCGGTCGGCGGGAGCAACACGTCCGCCCCGTCGCCGGCGAAGGTGACGAACGCCACCTCGTCGCGCTGCTGGTAGGCGTCTTTCAGCAGTTCGAGGACGGTCCCCTTCGCCGCCCGCATCGCGGGCCGCATCGACGCGCTGGCGTCCACGACGAACACAACCAGCGCCGACGTATCACTCCGACGGACGGACTGTCGGAGATCCCGAGATTCGACCGTCGACGCGCCGCGGGCCGACGCCGCCCGGACCGAGGCCGCGGCGTCGACGTGCCGGTCCGACTCCGCCGGTCGACTCCGGACTCTGGCACCGTCGGTGTCGGCGTGTGGCCGCGTCTCCGATCGGGACCCCCCGTTCGGTCGGCCGTCCTCGACCGCTTCGGGCGCAGACAGGTCCGGTGCGCCCCCGGAACCGATGTCGGCCCGGGACTGTCCCGGGACCATGGGCGTCCCGTCTGTCCCGTCGTCGTTGTCGTCCGTCTCGCCGTCGTCGTCCATCGCCGCTGGTTCGTCGTCGCCGGACTCGCCGTCGCCACCCTGTTCCGGGGACGGGGAATCGCGCTCGCCGTTCTCACCGCCGTCGGACTGGTCGGAGCCTGACGGCGGCGTCTCCTGCTCACCGTCGTCCCCGGGATCGGCGTCGCCGTCCGTCGCTTCCTCCCCGTCGGCCGGCTCCTCACCGGCGTCGTCGGGCTCGCTCTCACCGTCGTCGGTCGAATCGTCGAAACGGTCGTCGACGAGATCGTCCAAGTCCGGCGTCTCCTCGAACGGGCGGGAGCGGAGCCGATGGGGCAGCGCCAGTTCCACCGCCTGTCGTACGTCCGGTTCGATGACCCTCGGGCGGTCGTCGAGTGCAGCGAGCGTCATCGCCGTCCGCGCCGTCGCGATGTCGCCCCGATGTCCGTCGATCCCGGCGTCGCGACACAGCTCGGCGATCTCTCTCGTGAACTCGGCCGGGAGGTCGACATCGGGGAGGCGCTCGCGGGCGCGTCGTAACTGTTCCGCGAACCTGTCGTCGTCCTCACCGTCCTCCGCGGCGTTTCCCGATCCCTGGCCG
Organism: Haloarcula montana; assembly: GCF_035666295.1. Lineage (NCBI taxonomy): Archaea > Methanobacteriati > Methanobacteriota > Halobacteria > Halobacteriales > Haloarculaceae > Haloarcula > Haloarcula montana. Next base: position 1,679,729 of record NZ_CP142027.1, on the reverse strand, counting down.
TCCGATCGGCCGATAGCCTGGTCGACGATGCGGACCCGCTGGTCGAGGTCGTCGCAGGCGGTGACCGTCGCCTGGAGCGCGAACCGGTCCCGAAGCTGTGGTCTGAGTTCCCCTTCCTCGGGATTCATCGTCCCCACGAGGGTGAACCGGGCCGGGTGGGTGACGCTGACGCCGTCGCGTTCGACCCTGTTGACCCCGCTTGCCGCCGCATCGAGCAGTACGTCGACGAGGTGGTCGTCGAGGAGGTTGACCTCGTCCACGTAGAGGAGTCCGCGGTTCGCACGGGCCAACAGCCCGGGGTCGAACTCCGCCTGGCCGTCGAGTGCGTCGGCCACCGAGAGGGTGCCGACGACCCGTTCGCGGGTCGCACCGAGCGGGAGCGTCACCAGCGGGACCGACCGATCGGTCGTCGGCGGATCGGCCCGCTCGCGACAGCCCTCACACTGTTGGTCGGGCCTGTCCGGGGGACAGCCGTACGGACAGTCCGCGACGACGGTCTGGTCGGGAAGGAGGTCGGCCAGCGCCCGCACCGCCGTGGATTTGGCCGTCCCCTTCTCCCCCTGGACGAGCAGCCCGTTCAGCTCGTCGTTCGCGCCGACAGCCACCAACGCCCGCTTGAGGTCGTCCTGTCCGACGATCTCCGCCAGTGACAGCGACGCACCCCGGTCCTGCGAAGCTTTTTTGTCCCCAGCATAATCAACCATAGTTGTCTTAGCACAACGGAGATTTAATAACGTTATGCCAACAATCGGCCTATACACAGCGACCGAAAACGAGCTCGGCGCCGTCCAGCGGGCGGCACAACGGACGGACGCTGACCTGGTCGTTCGCTCGGAGAGCGACCTCGACGACCGGGCGGACGTCGACGCCTTCCTCGACGAACTCGACGACGCGACGGCGGTGATCTGCTGGCTCCACGGCGCCGAGGAGAGCATGCCGGGCTACGACCACGCCGTCAGTCGGCTGGCCGACGCCGGCATCCCGCTGGTCGTCAAATCGACCGGTGACGCCTACGCACTCGAAGACACGTCGATCGCCGCCGAGGATCGCGATCGGGTGTACGAGTACTTAGCGAAGGGCGGAACCAGCAACGTCGCCAACTGCGTCCGTTTTCTCGTCGACGAATACGGGGACGAGTCCCGCGCGTACGACGACCCCGTATCGCTCCCGACCGAGGGGGTCTACCACCCCGATCACCCGGGCGCGTCCTACGAGGAACTGCGGGCGACGTTCGACCCGGAGACGCCGACGGTGGCGATCTGGTTCTACGAGTCACACTGGACACACGAGAACACCCGCTACGTCGACGCGCAGGTCCGGGCCGTCGAGGCACAGGGCGCGGACGCGCTGCCGATCTTCTGTAACCCGGCGACCGACAGCGACGAGCAGTGGGACGCCGAGCGCGTGACCGACGAGTGGCTCCTCGAAGCGGGGGAGCCGGTCGTCGACGCCGTGCTCTCGTCGTTCATGTTCTCGCTCTCGATGGACGAGCGGGGGCGGGCAGCCGACGACGAGGGCGAGGGGGCCGAAGCGGTCTTCCTCGACCGGCTGGGCGTCCCCGTCGTCCAGACGGTGACGACGATGCGGTCCCGGTCCCGGTACGAGTCCAGCGATACCGGCGTCATGGGCTTCGAACTCGCGCTGTCGGTCGCGCTCCCGGAGTTCGACGGCAACGTCGTCACCCACCCGATCAGCGGCAAGGAACGGATCGACGACGAGGCCGACATCGGTACCGCCCCGAAACAGCACTTCCCGATGGAGGACCGTGTCGACCACGCCGCCCGCCTCGCGGTCAACTGGGCGCGGCTCCGACACACCCCGAACCGGGAGAAACAGGTCGCGGTGGTCCTGCACAACTACCCGCCCAGCGACGACGGCATCGGCACCGCCTTCGGGCTCGACAGCCCCGAGAGCACCGTCAACCTCCTCGAAGAACTCCGCGAGCGGGGGTACGACCTCGGAAACCGCACCCCGGAGAGCGGCCAGGCCCTCGTCGAACGACTGACCGACCAGTTGACCCTCGACGACCGCTGGGTCGCCCCCGACGACGTCCGTGAGCGCAGCGTCGACGTCGTCCCGACCGAGCAGTACGGCGAGTGGTTCCGGGAGTTGGACGAGCGGTTCCAGGCGAACGTCCGCGAGGAGTGGGGCTCGGTACCCGACCGCCCGTTCGCCATCCCCGGCGTCGAGTTCGGGAACGTCCTCGTCACCGTCCAGCCACCCCGCGGGTTCGGGATGGACCCATCGAAGGTGTATCACGACTCGGACCTCCAGCCCCCCCACGACTACGTGGCCTTCTACGGCTGGCTCCGGAACACCTTCGAGGCCGACGCGGTCGTCCATCTGGGTACCCACGGGAGCCTGGAGTGGCTCCCCGGCAAGACGGTCGGACTCGACGGCGAGAGCGCACCGGACCAACTGATCGACGACGTTCCGAACGTCTACCCCTACATCATCAACAACCCCGGCGAGGGGACACAGGCCAAGCGGCGCTCCTACGCCGCCATCGTTGACTACCTGACGCCCGTGATGTCCAACGCCGGGACCTACGACGAGTTGGCCGAGCTGGAGGAGCTGGCCGACCAGTACCGCGAGGCGGGCATGGAGGACGCACGGACCGACGACGGCGATCACCTCGAAGCGCTGCTGCGCGAGACGATCGCGGAGTTGGACCTCGCGGTAGAGTTGGGGATCAGCGGTGAGATCGACGAGAAAGCCGACATCCGTGGCCCGGAGGCCGCCGGCACCACGCTGGCGGAGGGTGAGGTGTCCGGCGACGACCTCTCGATCGACGACCTCGTCGAACGGGTCCACGAGTATCTCACCGACGTGAAGACGACCCAAATCAGGCTGGGGCTGCATACGATGGGCGAACCCCCCGAATCCGACCGCCTCGTCGAGTACCTCGTCGCGCTCACCCGGCTGGAGAACCCCGGCGGGCCGAGCCTCCGGGAGAGCGTCGCCGGCGTCCTCGGCGTCGACTACGAGCGGATGCTCGACGAACCGGGTGCCTACGACGAGGACCTGGGGATGACGTTCTCGGAGGCGGCCGACGAGGTCTACGAGACCAGCCTCGACCTCGTCGAGACGCTCGCCGAACACGGCTTCGACATCCCGGCGTCCGAGGTGGATGCGGGGCCGGCCGACGAACTGAACATGAACCTCCTCGTCGTGGACATCGACCCGATCGGGGACGCCCGCGCGAAGTCCGGCGCCCACGACGACCTCCGGAAGGCGCTGTCGTTCATCTGTTCAGAGGTCGCGCCCCGGGTCCGTGGTGCGACCGACGAGATCCCGCGGACGGCCGAGGCGCTGGCCGGCGAGTACGTCCCGCCCGGCGGCAGCGGCGCACCCACCCGCGGCGGGGTCGATCTGCTCCCGACGGGGCGGAACTTCTACACGCTCGATCCACGGAAGGTCCCGGCCAAGAGCGCCTGGCGCGTCGGTTGGGAGGTCGCCGACGGGATCGCCCAACGACACGCCGACGAGCAGGGCGAGTACCCCGAGGAGATCGGCGTCGTCGCCTGGGGGACCCCCACGGTTCGGACCCGCGGCGAGACGATCGCGCAGGTGCTCGCGCTGATGGGCGTCGAACCCGAGTGGACCGACGCCGGCCGGATCGACGACGTGACGCCGATCCCCCTCGACGAACTGGACCGGCCACGGATCGACGTCACCACGCGGGTGTCGGGGCTCTTTCGCGACGCCTTCCCGCAGGCCGCGGGCGTGATCCACGACGCCGTCGACGCTGTCGTCGCCCTCGACGAACCCCACGAGATGAACTACGTGAAAAAGCACGTCGAGGAAGAGGCCGACCGGCTCGACGAGCAGGGGATCGAGGACCCCGACGCCGCCGCGAAACACCGCGTGTTCACGACCCGACCGGGCGGCTACGGCGCCGGCACGAACAAGGCGGTCGACGAGGGTAACTGGGACGACCGCTCGGACCTCGCGGACGTCTACGTCCAGTGGGGCGGCTACGCGCTCGGGAAGCGCGGCGGCGTGACCGAGGCCCACGACGCCTTCGAGCGGCGTCTGGGCAGCGTCGACGCCACCGTCAAGATCGAGGACACCGCCGAACAGGACGAGTTCGACAGCTCCGACTGGTACGCCTTCCACGGCGGCTTCATCACCGCCGTCTCCGAGATCGCGGGCGAGGAACCGGCCTCCTACGTCGGCGACTCCAGCGACCCCGACAACGTCTCGGTCTACACCAACGAGGAGAAAGTTCGGAAGGCGATGCGCGCCCGCGTGCTCAACCCCGAATGGCTCGACAGCATGGAGGACCACGACTACAAGGGGGCGGGGGACCTCTCGACGACAGTCGACGTGGTCCTGGGTTGGGACGCGACCACCGGCGTCGTCAGCGACACCCTCTGGGCGGATCTCGCCGGGAAGTACGCCTTCGACGAGGACCGCCAGGAGTGGCTGCGGGACGTGAACCCGTGGGCCTTAGAGAGCATCACCGACACGTTGCTGGAGGCCATCGACCGCGGCCTCTGGGACGCCGACGAGGAGACCGCCGACCGGCTCCGGGACCTCAACCTCCGGGTCGACGGCGACCTCGAAGCCCGCGCCGGGAGCGACCGGCCGGAGGTGACGAGCGATGACGACTGAGGAGCGAGGGGCGGACGCCGACGAGTTCGAGGCCTACGCCGACCTCGGTGCGACGACCGAGAACGCGATGGACATCGCCGAGACGAGCATGGATCGGGTGCGGGAGTTGGTGCCGGACGAGACGCTCGCGGACCGGATTCGCCAGAAGAGCGTCCACGCGACCGGCGATCCGGAGTTCCAGCACCTCGTGCGGTTCACCGGCGCGACCGACGACGAGCCGGTGGTCACGGGCGCACGGGCCGTGCTCGACGAGCGCCCCATCGTCACCGACATCACGATGGTGAAATCGGGGATCACCGGCCGGGGCCACGACTGTCCCGTCCGGAAGGCCATCGGCAACGGGGCCGACCTCGCGGCGGAGACGGGGATGACCCGCACGGCTGCGTCGGTCCTCGAACTCGACCGACAGGGCGTCTACGACGGTTCCATCGCCGTCGTCGGGAACGCGCCGACCGCGGCGCTTGCGCTCGCGGACTGCATCGAAGACGGGACCCGCCCCGCCGTCGTCGTCGCCACGCCGGTGGGCTTCGTCAAGGCCGCCGAGAGCCGGGACCGGCTCCGCGAGGTCGCCGAGGCACACGGCGTCCCCGCGATCACGACCGTCGGCCGCCGCGGCGGGAGCGGGCTGGCGGCCGGCCTGACGAACGAACTCGTCCACGTGGCAAGCGACGCTCGGAACGGCGAGGTCACGCTGCCGTGAGCGACGACTACGACCTGGATTCCGGCCCGGACCCCGCCGAACTGGCGGCGGCGGCTTCGGAATCGGCGTCCGATCGGTCCGAAGAGCCAGTGGACGCGGTCGGGATCGGTCCGGGTAACCCGGAGTACCTGACCCCGCGTGGCGAGCGGGCGATCCGCGAGGCGGATGTCGTCGTCGGGTTCGAGACCGTGGTCGACTACATCCGCGGGCGGACCGAGGCCGACTGTCTAACCTGCGGGTACCGCGACGAGGGCGAGACGCTGGCGACCTTTGCCGACCGTGTCGCCGACGGGGCGACCGGAACGGCCGTGTTGATGGGCGACCCGAACCACTCGGGGTATCAGTTCGTCGGGAAGGTCCAGGCCGCCGTCGACCGGCCGGTCCGGATCGTCCCGGGAATTTCGTCGCTACAGATGGCTGCAAGTCGGGCGCGGACCCCGATGGAAGCGACGACCTTCGTCACCCTGCACAAGAGCGGGGAGATCACGCCGGATCTCGACCGGCTCAGAGACGCGGTCGGCGAGCGACACCTGCTCGTGCTCCCGCGCCCCTACGACTGGATGCCCGAGGACATCGCCGCCGACGTACTTGATGCAGGGGCCGCACCCTCTCTGGAGGCGCTCGTCTTCGAACGACTCACACACGACGACGAAGCGGTGACGACGACGACGCTCGGCGAACTCGGGGCACACACCGCGGACTCGGACGCGTCCACCTCACCGTTCTCCGACCTCTCGGTGCTGGCCGTCCGGGCCGACTGAGCGGGACCGCGATCGACGACGCTCCCGACCGCTCCGACCACAACTTATTTGCGAATCCGTCGCAACGCGTAAGACAAGCCGAATTGAGATAACTAAAATAAGATTTACTGGCCCGACGATCCATGACAACCGAATCCATCCTGCTCATCAGCCGTGCCACGAGAAACGCCCACGAAGTGCTCGAGACACATGCCGACCGCCTCGCCCGGCGGACCGGCGTCGACGACGTAACGGTCGCGACCTACGATTCCGAGCCGATCCGCGAACTCACGCCTCAGTTCGAGCGAGTCACTGCCGAGACGGTGTACGCGGTCCCGATATGTGCCGCCCACGGCCACGATACGACGACCGGTATCCCCGCCGCACTGTCGGCGCTGCCCGGCGAAGTCCACTACTGTGAACCCCTCGGCCGGAGTCCAGCAGTCACCGAGGTGATCGAAGACCGGGGCACACAGCTGGTCCCGGCCGCGGACGACGTCTCGCTCGTTCTCGTTGGCTTTGGCAGTAGCTCGAAACCGTACCACCGACAGACGACCGACTACCACGCCACACGGCTGCGCGAGCACTCGGGCTACGGCGAAGTCCTGACCTGCTATCTCCTCCAGAACCCGACGGTCGAGTGTGTCCGGTACAACACCACGACCGACCGGGCGATCGCCGTTCCACTGTTCCTGACTCGGACCGAGGCCACCGAAGACGAGATTCCCGCCAAACTCGAACTCGACCGGGGTGGTATCGAGTACGCCGATCCGCTGGGGGCACACCCCCGGATCACCGACGCCGTCCACGCGGAGGTCGAGAAACAGCGCGCGCTCGCTGACGGGGATCGCTCAGCCGAGCGCTCCTTCGAGGCACAGCTAACCCGGACACAGCAGCGAGTCGCCACTGACGGCGACGGCGGCGAGCGGTAGCCAGTTCCGGGGGAACGTCGAACGCCCCGACTGGACCGTACGGGCCGGCCCCAGGTGTGACACAAGACCTATTTTCCGGACAGACCTCCGTCGGAGTATGACAGCCGTCGACCTCGCGTTCGACGAACAGGAGTATCTCCCGGCGGTCGCCCAGGACGCCGAGACCGGCGAGGTCCTCATGCTCGCGTACGTCACCGAGGAAGCGCTCGAACGGACCCGCGAGACGGGCTACGCCCACTACTACTCGCGCAGCCGCGACGAACTCTGGAAGAAAGGCGGGACCAGCGGCCACACCCAGGAGATCGAGGAGGTCCGCGTCGACTGTGACGGCGACGCCCTGCTGTACGTCGTCCACCAGGACGGGGGCGCCTGCCACACGGGCTACGAGTCCTGTTTCTACCGGACCGTCGACGGCGAGGAAGTCGGTGAACAGGTATTCGATCCGGACACAGTCTACTGATGTCCGAGTTCGTCGACCAACTGGAGCAAACCGACCGTGAACGCGAGCGGGCACGGGAACGGGTCGAGGAGATCGGCGCCGACCGGCTCCGGACCTGCCGGGACGCCTACCGGGATCTGACACGTCTGTTGGAGGACTACGACGGCCGGGCGACCGGCAGCGGTGACTTCCAGGCCTACACCCAGTTCGAGGGCGCCGTGGCGACGGTGGTCGGGAACCTCGACGAGGACATCCCCGAGTACGACACCTTCGAAGCCGTCGACGACCACCTCCAGCAGCGCCGCCTCTCGGAGAGCGACTTCGAGCAAGCGAGGGAGATGCTGGCCCCGGTCAGTGACCTCGTCGACCGTCTGGACGAGTTAGAGAGCGCCCGAGAGGCCTACGTCCAGGCCCGGCGGGAGGCACGGCGACATCTCGGGGAACTGGACGAGCGGATCGAGGAACTGGAGCGTCTCGAACGGCTCGGCGACGCCGATCTCGACGCCCCGGTCGAGCGCATCCGTGACCCCATCAGGGCCTACGACGAGGCCGTCCGCGAGGGGTTCACCGCGTTCCGGACCGACGCCCCCGCCCGAGCGGTACTCGATCTGATCGAGCGGACCGAGGCCTTCCCACTGGTCGAGTTCCGGTCGCCACCAGCGGAGCTGTTGAGGTACGTCCGCGAACACGAGGCCGGAACCGAACCGCTGCCGACGCTGCTGGAGTACGCCGGCTACTCCGGCTCGAAACTGGACCACTACGTCGAGGACCCGTCAGCGCTCCGGTCGGCGGTCGCGACCCGACGGACGTACCTCCGGGGTATCGACGCCGAACCGCTCACGGTGGGGTGGCCGCCGCCACCGGCCACGGAGCTCCCGTGGCTGTGCCGCGAGTACCGCTCGGTCGTCGCCAGGTTCGCCGACGACAGCGTCGTGGCACGGCTGCGCGAGGTCCGGCGGCTGGCCGAGCGGGAGGACTACCAGCGGCTCCGGGAGAGCGCGCTCGCTCGCTCGGAACTCACCGACGAGGAGCGCGAACGGATCGCGAGCGGGGCCGTCGAGCGGGACCTGGCCGCCGCTCGGGACGAGCGGACAGCGATCGAGGAGACCCTTGCGACCCACGGCGAACTGGACGAACCGCCCTGACTCACTCCGCCGCCGAGACCATCGCCTCGGCCAGTTCCGTCGCCCGGTCCAAACTGCGGGCCTCGGCGTAGACGCGAACGACCGGTTCGGTGCCCGAGGGCCGGGCCAACACCCACGCGTCGTCGTAGTTCAGCCGCCAGCCGTCGGTCCGGTCGACCGAGGCGTCGACTTCCTGTGTGTACGCCTCGACGCCGGCGAGCATCGCCTCCCGTCCGTCGTCGTCGTCGTACCGGAGGTTCCGGCGGACGTTCGCGTAGTCGTCGAAGGGAGCGACGAGTTCGCTGACCGGCGTCTCGGCGGCGAGTTCACAGAAGCGCGCAGCGGTGTATGCGCCGTCCCGTGCGATCCGGTACTCGGGGAAGATGATCCCGCCGTTGCCCTCGCCGGCGACGGGGACATGGGTCCCCGCGGCCTGGAGTTCAGCGATACGACTGACGATGTACGTCGAGCCGATGGGAGTCAGCGAGAGGTCCGCGCCGGCGTCCTCGACGACGTCGACCAACCGTTGTGAGGCGTTGACTGCGGAGACGACGCCGTCGCCGGGATCGAGTTCCGCGGCGGCCAGGGCCGCCAGCGCGGCGTCGCCCTCGACGTGGTCGCCGTGTTCGTCGACGAAGATGGCCCGGTCGCCGTCGCCGTCGTGAGCGATCCCCAGGTCAGCGCCGGTCGCCCTGACGTACGCCCGCAGGTCCGCGAGGTTGGCTTCGACCGGTTCGGGGTCCCGCCCCGGGAAGTGGCCGTCCGGCTGAGCGTTGATCGTGTGGACCGTACAGCCCAGTTCCCGGAACAGGTCCGGGCTGGTAAGCGAGCCCGCACCGTGACCGGGGTCGACGACGACGGTGAGGTCCGCCGCGGCGATGCGCTCGCTGTCGACGGCATCCCGGAGCTGTTCCCGGTAGCGCTCGCGGGCGGTCTCGATACACCGGTCGGTACCGACCCGGTCCCAGCCGACCAGTTCCGGATCGTCGGCCTCCACGGCGGCGGCGATGTCGTCGAGCGTCTCGCGGCGCAGTTCGACGCCGTCGGCACCGATCAGTTTGATGCCGTTGTACGCCGGCGGGTTGTGGCTGGCGGTGATCATCACGCCGGGCACGCCCTCTCGCTCGCAGTAGGCCTGCAGTCCGGGCGTCGGGACGATCCCGAGCCGGTCGACATCGAACCCCAGCCCCGTCAGCCCGCTCACTGCAGCGTTACCGAAGGTCCGGCCGGTGGTCCGTGTGTCACGCGCGATCGCGACGCGGTCGTAGTCCTCGGTCCAAACGCTGCCGGCCGCCTGTGTGATCCGGAGGACGTACCGCGGTGTCAGTCCCTCGCCAGCGACATCCCGGACGCCACTCGACCCGAACACTTGCATTCGAACGGGAGTGTGTCACCGAGTGGCTTATGGATGTCGACGTGGCCGCGAGCGATTCCAACAGCCATTAGCACCCTGGTGGCGGAGCAATCGTATGGCCAACCAGGAACTTATCGACGCGCTCCGGGAGGCGGACGCGGTGAAGTACGGCGAGTTCGAACTCTCACACGGCGGGACCTCGAACTACTACGTCGACAAGTACGTCTTCGAGACCGATCCCCGCTGCCTGGAACTGATCGCCGGAGCTTTCGCCGAGCGTGTCGCGGACACGAAACTGGCCGGCGTCGCGCTGGGCGGGGTTCCGATGGTCGCGGTCACCAGCGTCGAGACCGGGCTCCCCTACGTCATCGCCCGCAAGCAGGCAAAGGAGTACGGCACCGGCAACCGCATCGAGGGCGAACTCGAAGACGGCGAGGCGGTCGTCGTCATCGAGGACATCGCGACGACCGGCCAGAGCGCCATCGACGCCGCGGAGGCGCTTCGCGAGGCCGGCGCCGTCGTCGAGCGAGTCCTCGTCGTCGTGGACCGGGAGGAGGGTGCCCGCGAGAACCTCGCCGACCACGGCCTCGAACTGGAAGCGCTCGTGACCGCCTCGGACCTGCTGGCGGACGCTCCCGAGGACATCGACGGCTGAACGAGTCCGGGGACGCCACCGGATGTCTCGGTCGGGCTACCAATTTTGGCCGTTCTCGCCACGCTTAAGCCCGTCTGTCCTGAGAGAGCCATCAATGGGTACGCTGGAGCGGTTATTCGAGTTGGAGGCACACGACACCGACGTCCGAACGGAGTTGGTCGCGGGGTTGACGACGTTCCTGACGATGAGTTACATCGTCATCGTGAACCCGGCCATCCTGAGCGCGGCCATCTCCGTCGAGAACCGAACCCCGGGCCAGACCGTCCAGATGCTGGCCGTCGTCACGATCATCTCCGCGGCCGTGGCGACGCTGATCATGGCGTTCTACGCGAACCGACCGTTCGCACAGGCGCCCGGACTGGGGCTGAACGCCTTCTTCGCGTTCACCGTCGTTCTCGGATTAGGGGTCCCCTGGCAGACGGCGCTGTCCGCCGTCGTCGTCGAAGGGCTCCTCTTCATCCTTCTGACCGCCGTCGGTGCCCGCGAGTACATCATTAAACTGTTCCCCGAACCGGTCAAGATGGCCGTCGGGGCCGGTATCGGCCTGTTTCTCGCGATCATCGGGCTGGAGGCCATGCACGTCGTCGCCGCCGACCCGGCCACGTTCCTGCAGTTCAACCCGTCGTTCGCCAACGACCCCATCGCCATCATCTCCGTCGTCGGCCTCTTTCTCACCTTCGCGCTGTACGCCGCCGATGTCCCGGGATCGATCATCCTCGGAATCGTCATCACGACGGTGATCTCCTACGTGGCGAGTGCACTGGGGATCACCCCCATCGACCCACAGATCGCCGAGGGCGTGTTCCTCTACACGCCGGCGTCGCTGACCGGCCAGACCGAGGTCGTCTACTCGGTGGCCGGCTACAACATCACGCCGCTGGTCGGTGCGTTCATCGAGGGCTTCTCGAACGTGGACGCGCTGGGCTTCTCGCTCATCGTCTTCACGTTCTTCTTCGTCGACTTCTTCGACACCGCCGGGACGCTGACCGGCGTCGGACAGATCGCGGGCTTCCTCGACGAGGAGGGGAACCTCCCCGACATCGACCGACCGCTGATGGCCGACGCCGTCGGGACCACCGTCGGCGGGATCATCGGCACGTCGACGGTCACCACCTACATCGAGTCCGCGACCGGCGTCGAGGAGGGCGGCCGGACGGGACTGACCGCGCTGGTCGTCGCGGTGCTGTTTCTCGCGTCGCTGGCGCTCGTGCCCTTGGCTGCGGCCGTCCCGCTGCACGCCTCACACATCGCGCTCGTCGTCGTCGCCGTGTTGATGCTCCAGAACATCGTCGACATCGACTGGGACGACCTGAGCCACGCCGTCCCCGCGGGGCTGACGATGTTCATCATGCCGTTTACCTACTCGATCTCGTACGGGATCGCCGCCGGGATCATCGCCTACCCGATCGTGAAGGCCGCACAGGGAGAGGCGAGTGAGGTCCATCCGGGTCAGTGGGTACTTGCGGGTGCGTTCGTGCTGTACTTCTTCGTCCGGACCAGCGGCCTCCTCGGTGGCGCACTCTGAGACGCAGGTCGTCTCTGTGTCCGGCGGACACACCACCGGTGTCCTCTTGTCGCTGGCGTCCGTAGACGACTCCGTAATGGCCAACCTCGAACTCTACGAGCTGGAAGGCTGTCCGTACTGTGCGAAAGTGATCACGAAACTCGACGAACTCGGCCTGGAGTACGAGTCCCACATGGTCCCGCGCTCGCACGACGAGCGGACCGAAGTGAAGGAGGTTTCGGGCCAGACCGGCGTTCCAGTGCTGATCGACCACGACAACGGTATCGACGGGATGCCTGAGTCCGACGACATCGTCGAGTACCTCGAAGAGACCTACGGCAGCGGCGCTGCTTGAGGGGATTCAGCGCCGCAGGCGTAGGACGACGAACGAAAACGTAGGCTAAGCGGTTTCTTCGTGGTCTTCGCCGCGTTCCATGATGAGATCGCGGAGATCGACGGCGTCTTCGATCTCCTCCATCTCGTCTTCCTCGATGATCGCGGTTCCTTCGACGGACTCACGTTTGAGTTCGTCGACGACGTACACCGACCGTGTCCGAGTGACCTCACCGACCGAGGACATGATCCGAGCCCGTTTCTCGGCGGCCTCGGTAAACGGCGAGTGCCCGGTCAGGACCTGCTCGCGGCGCCGGCCGTTCTCGTTGACCGCCTTGAACGGCGCCCGGTCGGTCGGGTGGACCTCGAAGCCGATGCGGGTGAAGACAGTGACGATCGATTCGTCCTCGGGGTTGGCGTCGGGGTCCTCGGGCGTCGGTTCGTCGTCCCGAACCTCCTCGGCCCCGTCGAGGACGCTGACCGGCGATGTCAGCGGCGCGTCGAACAGATCTTCGAGTTCGGCGGCCACCTCGACGGAGGCGTCCATGCCGTCCTCGTACTTCGAGACGGTCCGCCGGGAGACGCCAAGTTCCGTGGCCAGGCGTCCCAGCGACCACTCCCTGTCCTCGCGCGCGTCAGCCAGTACCTCGGAGTCGATGTTGACGTAGAGCCCACCCGGGGCCGCGTAGATGAGCGGCGGGACCTCCTCGATGAACAGGTCCATCGCGGTGTCGGGCGACAACACCGGGACGCCGTGCCGGAAGTAGACGACGCCGGGTTTCAGGTCCTCGTCGCGGGTCCGCAACCCGACGACGATCGGCGTCGCGTTCAGATAGGTGCCCAGGCGTCGCATCTCCGCACCCGTGACGCCGTCGAAGGCGTCGATGTTGCCCAGGATCTTCACCAACAGGACGTCTTCTCCGCGCCGGGCCGCGATATCGAAACTCTTGGGCCTGATCGCACAGCGGTCGCTGACGAGAAACCCCGCGTCCTCTAGCATCGCCGTGACGTTGCCGACCAGTGCCGACCGTGACATAGTCCTCGGTACCTCTACCAAGGGTAACCAATCGTCGTATATATGATTTGTGGCGGTATCCGTGACGATTCGCGTGACGATGGAGTGATCGCCGACGAAATCACCGGCGCAGCACGTCGGTACGAAACGCCGAAGACAGTCGGGATACTACCACCGTCAGTGACTATCGTCGGTCTCGACGACACCGATTCCCGGGAGGGCGGGATGTGTACGACCTACGCGGCCAGCGAACTCGCCGACGACATCCGTGCGGCCGGCGGAACCGTCGAGCGCTTGCTCCTGATCCGGCTGAATCCCGCCGTCGAGCACAAGACCCGCGGGAACGCGGCGCTCGCGGTCCACACCGACCTCGACGCCGACCGGGCGACCGAACTCGCCGAGTCGACCCTCGATCTGGCCGAGGTCGACGACCCCCGGACGAACCCCGGCGCAGTCGTCGCTGACTGTGCTCCCGAGGCAGTCCCATCGGCGGTCGCGGAGTTCACCACGGACGCCGTTCGATCGATCCAGGACCGCGTGACGGCGACGACGTTGGCCGATCACGCCGGCTTCGCGCGCCTGGAACGCAGGAACGGCCGCGGGCTGATCGGCGCGCTCGCCGCCGTCGGCGCGTGGACGGCCTTCGACGAGTGGACCTACGAGCACATCGCTTACCGCGGGCGTGAGCGGTGGGGAACCGAACGTGATGTCGATACGGAAAGTGTCTTCCTCGCCGCCGAGGCCCACTACCCCGCCGTCTGGGACACCGTCGATCAGACCTCGAACTATCCGGTCTGTGTCCCGCGGACCCCCTGTCCGGTGCTGTACGGCATCCGCGGCGACGACCCGGAGGCCTGCCGGGCCGTCGCCGACGCCATCGAGGGCGAACCGGTCGCCGAGCGGGCGACGTTTCTAACGAACCAGGGGACCGACGTGCATCTCCAGACGACCGCGCTGGCAGCGGTCGAGGACGACAGCGCCTACCGAGTATCCGGCGAGGTAGTCGATCCGCCCGAGACCCGCGCCGGCGGCCACGTGTTCGTGACGATCGCCGACGACGGCGAGACACTCCCGTGTGCAGCCTTCGAGCCCACCAAGGGGTTCCGCGACCGGGTCCGATCGCTCCGCGTCGGCGACCGCGTGACCGTCTGCGGGGAAGTCAGCGACGGGACCCTCAAACTGGAGAAGTTCCGCGCCGATGCGGTAGTCGAGACCGAGCGAGTGACTCCGAACTGTCCCGACTGCGACCGATCGATGTCCTCGGCCGGCCGCGACCAGGGGTATCGCTGTCGGGACTGTGGGACCAGTGCCCCCGGAAAAATCGAGCGCCCGATCGACCGGGAGATCGAACCGGGCTGGTACGAAGTCCCGCCGGTGGCGCGCCGGCACGTGGCGAAGCCGTTGGTCCGGGGTGGATTCGACGGACCGACACATCCAGAACGGTAAGCGGCGGCTACGAGCGCCGCGAGTGGCCGTTTTTCGCCCACGGTTTTCCGCGAGCGGTGGCCACGGACCACCCGAGCGTGAAAAAGATGGTGGCGAAGCCGTTGGTCCGAGGTGGGTTCGACGGGGCGACACATCCAGAACAGTGACCGACAGGCGGTGGCATCCCCGGAGTAGGCGGTCGATAACAACGGGAATGCGGCGATCAGTCGGGGGTATGGATTCCGAGTCCACAGGGCAGGACGGGCCGAGAGAGCCACTGCCACGGGACGGTTTCGAGAGCACTGTACTGACAGTCGAACTGGAACCGTCGGTCGGGGGTGGCGAACGAGCGATTCTCTACCCGAGAGAGCAGTCCGCCGACGGGGCGGCGACCCACTGGATCACGGCTCCGTCCGAACTGTTGATCGCCACCGAAGCGATTCGGTGAGTCGAACGGATAGGTAGTCGGTAACAATACACTCAGTTGCCGACCGGTCCGAGCATGGGAACGGAACACGTCTCACCGACGGGCGGGACCCCCTCGCCCGATCCCGACGACGGTGTGTATCCTGCGGTCGTCAGGACACGGTCTGACGGGAACGAACGGTACATCTGCTACACCGACGCGGCCGACGTCGAGTCGAAGTGGCTCTCCGTCGACGCCGACGTTCCCGTCTCCGTGCTCCTGTGGCGCTGATCAGGCGTTGCGGCCCGTGAGCGGGACCACCACGTCGTCGTCCGGAGCGATGACGCCGCGGTCCCTGAACGATCGTAGCGCCGCCGTCGCCGTCGCACAGGTCGGCTCGACGTGGAATCCTTCGGCAGCCAGTCGGTCGTGTGCCGCCCGGGTCGCCCGCTCGTCGACCGCCACAGCGTCACCGCCTGTGTCCTCGATGGCCGCCCGGATCTGGTCGGCGCGTGCCGGCTCGCTGATCTGGATACCGTCAGCCAGGTCGTTCTGGCGCTCGCTCGCCCCGTGGCGAGCGTCGGCGATGGGGCTGGCACCCGCCGCCTGTACGCCCAGCAGTTTCGGGCCGTCGTCGATCCAGCCGGCCCGTTCCAGCGCCCGGAACCCCCGATACGCGCCCAGAAACAGCGTCCCGTGACCCAGTGGCGTCACGACGGCGTCCGGGGCCGACCAGTCGCGTTGGGCGGCCAGTTCGTAGGCGACGGTCGCGGTCCCGGCGAAGAACGCGGGGTTCCAGGCGTGGCTGGCGTAGTAGCCGTCCCCTCCCTCGACAGCCCCGATACAGGCGTCAGTGACGGCCTGTCGGTCGCCCTCGACCGCGACGACCTCGGCGCCGGTGCGTTCGATCCGCCGGCGTTTCCCCGCTTTCGCGTCGGCCGGAACGTAGATTTCGGCGTCGATACCGGCACGTGCAGCGTAGCTGGCGACGGCAATCCCGGCGTTCCCGGAGGAGTCCTCCAGGACACGGTCTGCGCCGACAGCCTGTGCCTCGGCGATCACCGTCGCCGCGCCGCGGTCCTTGAAACTCCCCGTCGGATGGAGGAACTCCAGTTTGAACGTCGCGTCCCAGTCGGAGGCGTCGACGAGCGGCGTCCACCCCTCGCCCAGCGTCACCCGCTCGTCCATCGGCAAGAGTTCCTCGAAGGCCCAGATGCCCGCGTCGCGGTCGAAGGCGGTCGGTTCGCCTTCGGGGGCTGGCGGGTCGGTGTAGTCCAGTGCGTGGCCACAGTCACAGCGCCACGGCCGGTCGCGGGGGTACTCGCGGCCGCACGCCTCGCAGTGTCGCATGGCGGCAGTGGGGCGGCGAGTCATCAAAAGGTGGTGGTCCGGCGCGCAGAAGGGTTATTCCGACGGCATCGGGCAACTCTCACGTGCCCATGGTCTCCCGCAGAGCTGCCCTCCGAAGCGTCGGTGCCGTGGCGACGGTGCTGTTCGCCGGCTGTGCCGAACGACTCCCCGGTGCCAACGGCGACATTCTCGTCCAGAACTGGGACGAGGACAGCCATGAGTTCACCGTCACGATGGACCGTGGAGCGAACTACGACACGATAACGGGGGCCGTCACCGTCGCGGGCGACGAACAGGGCGACATCGCCGACCTGCTCCCGAACTCGGACTGGCCGTACCCCTTCCTCCTGCACACCTCGGTCGACGGCGACCACGTCGCGACCACGCACCACCGGTGGCACGACCGAATCGAACTCGTCTACCGCGCCGACGCGACCGTCGTCGCCGACGAAGTTCCCGAGGAGCACACCATCACGCGGTCCGCCCCGTACCGAACAGAAACCCGTACCGAGTCGGAGTAGCGAGAAGTGCGACCAACGGGAGCGGAGCGGGACAGCGGTGCCGTGGGCCGGGAGTGGCCTCCGTGCCACGACCTGGGGAAGGGCAGGGATGAATCGGGAGCATACCGCGAGCGGTTTCACGCGAATCGCGGCGCGATTCGCGCTTTTTTCGCCACGTTTTTGCAATGGGGGTGCCCGCAGCGAGCAACGCGAGCGAGGACACCCCCCGAAGTAAAAACGTGGGTCAGTAGGTATCGATGTCGGTCCCGACCGAACAGACGTACTCCCCGGTCGCGACCTGTGGGAGTCGGCGCGACCGCCAGAAGATCCCCGAGGAGTCGGCGGTGATCGTCGCTTTCTCCTGGCCAAAGACGTCGGTGATCTCGAACAGCGGCTCGCCACGGGAGACACGCTCGCCCAGGTCGGCCTGGAAGTCGACGAGGCCACCGGAGGGGGCACCGTACTGTTCGAAGCCGCTGGCACGGGTCTGTGGCGTAGGGCTGTAGTGGCCGTCCAGGAAGTCGTAGTAGGTGAGGACGTTGAAGACGCCGTCGACGCCTTTCCGGATCGAGTCCTCGTCCCAGCCGACACAGCCGCCCAGCTCCGGATCGATCGTCGGGACGCCCTCGTCGGGGGCGGCGCGGGCGAGTTGACCGTCAGGCCCTTTCTGGTCGAGGATGTGGCCACAGCCGAATACTTTCGCGAGTTCGAGACAGTCGCTGTGGAGCCGATGGCGAGTGCCACACCGGACGCGACACTCCTCGATCATCCGCGAGGTCGATCCCTGGTGGAGGTCGACCACGTAATCGGCGCTGATCGCGGCGTCGAAGGTCGCGGCGGCGATGCGCTCGCTGGAGGTGCCGGTGTCGTCACCGGGGTAAGCCCGGTTCATCTTCGTGTCGTCGATAGGGTTGCGGTGCTCGGCGACCTGGAAGGCGTGGTAGTTGACGATGCCACAGACCAGGATCGTGCCGGCGATCTCCGAGGGGTCCAGCCGAGGGAGTACCCGCTGGACGACGCCGACGCCGTTGAGTTCGTCGCCGTCGCTTGCG
The DNA here is from genome assembly GCF_035666295.1 of Haloarcula montana. Lineage (NCBI taxonomy): Archaea > Methanobacteriati > Methanobacteriota > Halobacteria > Halobacteriales > Haloarculaceae > Haloarcula > Haloarcula montana. The sequence goes on along the minus strand of NZ_CP142027.1, from coordinate 1,661,583 downwards.
GCCTGGATGTAGAGTGTCTTCCCGTCGGCGGCGCCGTTGACCACGGCGACCGGGAGTCCGACGGAACTCCCGTCGCGGGTCTCGCCCACCTCCAGCCGTCCCGTATCCATCTCACCGGGGACGGCACTCGCCGTACCGAAACGTACCATTGTCCGATTCGTTCGGCCTGTGTGCCTTTACTGGTTCGGATTCCGGCCGGCTCGGACCGACGCCGTCTTGAACGGAGCGACCCTACCGGCGGGCGTGTCAGACCGCGAGCAACCCAGCGGCCGGGCCGCAATGGTACAGGCGCTGAACGTCCCGCGGAACGCGAAACTCGGGTTCGGATTCGCACTCGTGGTGACCGGGCTCGTCTTCGCGACGTTCGTCCTGCCGGGGACCGGTCGGCCGGCGTATCTCTATCTCGCCCTGGCGTTCGTCCTGGCGATGTCGCTGGGCGGGCTGACGACGGCCGTGCTCACGATCGGTTCGGCGGTCCGGTTGGCACGGCGGGACAGTCCGGAGTGAGCGGTATCGACCGTCGATCGACCCGGGATTTTACTCCCCAGCGCCGACAGCACGCGGTATGGACAGAGCCCTCCCGCTCGCAGTCCTCGTCGGCCTCGCAGTCGGTACCGTCGTCACACAGGTACTCGACGCCGGGTGGTACCTCACCCTCGGGACGGTCCCGTTGTACGTCGGATGGAGTTACTTCGCGGTCAGCTACCCCGACACGCTCCGTGCGAGCGTGTTCTCGTTCGACCGGCGTGCCGACAGTCTCGGCTACGCGGCGGGCGTCTTCGGGCTCAGTATCACGGCACTGGCGATCGGCCACGCTGCCGGCGGGAGCGGGCAGGTCGCACCCGCAGCGGTCGTTGCCGTCTTCGGTATCATCGGGTTCATGTACACGCTCGCGGCCGTCCTGGCCGTCGAACCCGGCGTCGTGAACGCCGACCGCTGAGTCCTAGCCGCCGGCCAACTCGGCGAACCGTTCGGCCCCGGAGCGGGTCCCCTTCGCGATGACGACATCGCCGGCCTCTAACGGTGTCTCCGGGCCGGGCGAGACGACCCAGTCGCCGCCCTCGCGGCCGGTCCGATCGCTCTGGTTGCTCGGCCGTCGGATGGCGATGATCCGCATCCCCGTGGCCGTCTTGATCTCCTGCTCGCCGATGGTGTCGCCGGCGAAGTCACTCGACGCGGCGATGGTCGCCTGCGTGATGATCTCGTCGGATTCCTGGACGGCCTCGGCGACGACCGGGTGCGTCGAGAGCCCCCGGAGGACGCCTTCGCTCATCTCCAAGGCGGCGTCGGAGATGACCTCCGTCGAGCGGGCCAGGTGGACCAGCCCGCGCAGCGAGACCGGGTCGTCGCTGTCCCCTGCTGCCCGGAGGACCCAGGCTTCGAACCGGGACTGGAGGGCGTCGACCTCGGCTTCGAGTTCGACGACCTCCTCGGCGACGGCCTCGCTGTCGAACAGTACCGCCCCGTAGGCCAGATCGACCGCCAGTTCCGCCATGTCTTTCATCAGGACGATCGAGGAGACAGCCCGATCGAGATCCTGGGCTGCCCGCTCCGGTGGCTCGGGCGGTTCGTACTCTTCGCCCGTGGCGTCCCGGTACACCTCGGTGACGCCGGACTCGGGACCGCGGAACAACACGACATCGCCGGCCTCGATCGCCGTCTCCCGGTCGGGGTTGAGCAGCCAGTCGCCCTGTCGGCGGATCGCCAGCGCGCGGACGCCGGTCTCGGTCTCTAAGTTCAACGCGCCCAGCGTCTCGCCGGCCAGCGGGGAGTCGGCTGTGACCGTCGCACGGACGAGCGTCTCTAAGGCCTCGGGGAGCGCCGCCCGCATCGTGTCGGGGAGGCCGATGTCTTCGAGGACGATCTTCGCGATGTCGCCGGCGGCGTCGCTGATCTTCTCGGCGGCACCGACCATCCCCAGGACCGGCGCCAGCGCCTCCGCGTCCTCGGTCGAGCGACAGGCCATCAGGAGGCTCATCCGCGCCCGCAACTGGAGGACGTCCATCTTCTCTTCGAGTTCCAAGACCTCCGCGGCGACATCGTCGCTGCCCAGCAGCACCGCCGAGTACGAGAGGTCGATGAGCAACTCCGCGGTGTCTTTCATCTCGGACAGCACCGACTTGACGCTGACCGGCTCGTACTCGACCGACACTGTCGGGTCCATGCCCGGCGGTTCGGCACCACCGGCTAAAAGCGTTGACCACACCGATACCGAGCGGTGATAAGCCGGTCCTGTGAAACGCTGTCGTCCACCGCTGTGGCCGGTCGGACAATTACTGGCCGGAAGAGTTGCGGTGTTCAATATATCGCCGAATATCCTGGACGTTCTCCAAACCACTAACAGTCAGATGTGTGACATTGGCGGCTAGAAAGAAAATGTTTTTCCCGGCAGGTCGGGAACCCACAGCGTATGTCTGACGACCTCAAGAAGGGGCTCGAAGGTGTCCTTGTCGCCGAGTCCAGTCTCAGCATGATCGACGGCGATGCTGGCAGACTGGTCTACCGGGGCTACACCATCGAGGATCTCGCGAACGGCGCCAGCTACGAAGAGGTGCTGTACCTGCTCTGGCACGGTCACCTCCCGAACGCCGAGGAACTCGCGGCCTTCGAGGACGCGATGGCCAAGGAACGCGAGGTCGACGACGACGTACTCGATACCGTCCGCCAGTTGGCCGAAGCGGACGAGAACCCGATGGCCGCGCTGCGAACCGCCGTCTCGATGCTGTCCGGGTACGACCCCGCGTCCGAGGACGCCGAGCCGACCGACGAGGAAGTCAACCTCGCCAAGGGCCGCCGTATCACCGCGAAGATGCCGACGGTCGTCGCGGCGTTTACCCGTATCCGGGACGGCGAAGAGCCGGTCGAACCCCGTGAGGACCTGGATCACGCAGCGAACTTCCTCTACATGCTCAACGGCGAGGAACCCGACGACGTGCTGGCCGACGTCTTCGACCAGGCGCTCGTCCTCCACGCCGACCACGGGCTCAACGCTTCGACGTTCTCGGCGATCGTCACGGCGTCGACGCTGTCGGACGTCCACAGCGCCGTCACGTCGGCCATCGGCACCCTGAAAGGCCCGCTCCACGGCGGCGCCAACCAGGACGTCATGGAGATGCTCAAGGAAGTCGACGACGCCGACTCCGACCCGCTGGACTGGGTCAAGAACGCCCTCGACGAGGGTCGTCGCGTCTCCGGGTTCGGCCACCGCGTCTACAACGTCAAGGACCCCCGCGCGAAGATCCTCGGCGAGCGCTCGAAGGAACTCGGCGAAGCCGCCGGCTCCCTGAACTGGTACGAGATGTCCACGACCATCGAGGACTACCTCATGGAAGAGAAGGGGCTGGCCCCGAACGTCGACTTCTACTCGGCGTCGACGTACTACCAGATGGGTATCCCCATCGACATCTACACCCCCATCTTCGCGATGTCCCGCGTCGGTGGCTGGGTCGCCCACGTCCTGGAATACATCGAGGACAACCGCCTCATCCGGCCGCGTGCCCGCTACACCGGCGCCGACCCCGACGAGACCGAGTTCGTCCCGATCGGCGAGCGGTAGACGGCTTCGGTTTCCGTTTTTCATACAGTTGGCGGCCTCTGTTCGGTATCTCTGAGAAGAGAGTGAGGGGCATCTGCGGGTGTCTCCCGGCGGTGCTGTGGCCGTGAGCGAGTGGCGCGAGGAAACCCGACGAAGTAAAAAGTGGTTACGAAAACAACTCCCGGAACCGGGCCACGCCGGCATCGGCGCCGGCGACGACGAGTTCGTCGCCCCGGCGGATGTCCGCGTCCGGCCCCAGATCGGTGAGGACGTCCCCGTTGCGCTCGATCGCGATGACCGTACAGCCGGTCCGCGAGCGGATGTCGGCCTCGCCAAGCGTCGTCCCGGCCAGGCCGTCAGCAGCCGTCCGGACCACCTCAACCTGCTGGTCCATCGAGATGACGTCTTCCTCACGGAGGATCGTCGAGGCGAGCATCCGGCCGCTGACCGTCGCCAGCGAGAGGACGTAGTCGGCGCCCGCCCGGTAGATCTTCTGGACGTTCTCCGTTCCCTCGGCCCGGGCGATGATCTCCACGTTGGGGTTCAGATCCCGGACGACCAGCGTCGCGAACTCGGTGTCGGTGTCGTTCGAGAGCGCGAGGATGACCGTCCGGGCGTCCTCGACGCCGACCTGCCGGAGGTCGTCGGGTTCGGTGGCGTCACCGACGACATCGACGGACGGTTTCTCCTCGCGGTCCAGGACAGTGTAGGGAACACCCGCCGAGGCGAACTCACGACAGATCGTCTGGCCGACCTCGCCGTAGCCGACGACGACAGTCTCGCCCGCGCGGTACTGCCGGACGTTCGAGAGCGTCATCGTCTTGAGTTGCTCTAGTTGGGACTCCGTCCCGGCGACCAACAGGACGGTGCTGCCGTCGAGTTCGGCGTCGGGCGAGAGCGGGCTCTCGAACCGGCCGCGGAACCACGCGCCGATGACGTTGACGCCGGTCTCCTCGCGGATGCCGCTGTCGGCCAGGGTCGTTCCGACGAGGTCGCTCCCGCGGTGGACCGGCAGTTCGGCGATGTCGAAATCCTCGCCGAGTTCGATCGAGTCCCCCAGCGTCGTCGAGACGCCGGTCGTCACTTTCCCCGCGAGGCTCCGCCCGAGGATGCCCCGTGGCGAGAGGACCACGTCGGCACCCGCGAGTTCGTGGTAGCGCTCGCGGTCGGGTTCCTCGACGACGCTGATAGTCCGAACCGTCTCGTCGACCTCGCGAGCCGTGAGGACGATGCTGGTGTTGACCTGGTCGGAGTCGTCGGCCACGAGCGCGCGGGCCGACGGGAGCCCAGCGTGTTCCAACCCCTCGACGGACTGGGGATCGGCGTGGATAACGTGGTATCCCTCTTCGTGGATGGTGTTTGCCGTCTCGCGGTCGGGTTCGACGATCACGTAATCGACGTCCCAGGACTCCAGTTCCGTGACGAGCGTCTCGCCCCGTGGCGTGAACGTACAGATGACGATGTGGCCGCTGAGGTCGTCCTCGACGGCGGTCGGGGCGGTCTTCGCCATGGCCTCCTCGAACAGCGGGAACAGCAGGACGGGCAACGCGAGGAAGATGAGGGCTACCCCAGTGACGCCCATCAGGATGACGAGCAGGCGCATCACGTCGGACTCCCACGGTGCGTCGGAACCGTACCCGGTCGTCGTGAACGACTCGACGACGACCTGTAGCGAGTGCAAAAGGTCGCGGGGCCGATTCTCGAAGGCCGTCATCCCGTAATCGTAGGCGAACGTGTAGGCGACGATCACACCCACGAGTCCCACGACGTACAACAGTGTCCGGCGTTGCCAGGTGTCCATTCACCCACTGTTACCGGGTCGAGGTTTACCAGTGTTGGTACCGACGATCGACGGGACAGATACTCTGAATTTGTGATAGATTGGCAGTCAGACGTGGGGCCGACGCCGGGCAGACACCACAAACACCGCTACCGTGTCTTGCAGTTTCACTTTCACTCCGGTTCGGCTGGTTTTATATCATCGGGTGTTCATACCTCGGATGCAGTCACACGCTCTCCCCCTACGTTTTCCCGCAGGTCTAACACCCCACAGCGAGTAGTCCATGCCATGCTCTCCGTAGACGACGTGCTGGCGGCGCGTGACCGGGTCGCCGAGACCGCCCGGCACACGCCGCTGGACTACTCACACACGTTCTCGTCGATGACCGGCGCCGACGTGCATCTCAAACTCGAACTGTTCCAGCGTACCGGCGCGTTCAAGATCCGGGGAGCGACCAACCGCATCGCGACGCTCTCGGAGGCGGAGCGAGCGGCCGGCGTGGTGACCGCGAGCGCGGGCAACCACGCCCAGGGGGTCGCACTGGCGGCGACACGGGCCGGCGTCGACTCGAAGATCGTGATGCCCGAACACGCCCCCATCTCGAAAGTCGAGGCCACACGGAACTACGGCGGCGAGGTCGTCCTCGCCGGCCGGGACTACGACGAGGCCGCCGAGCGCGCCCACGAGATCGAACGCGAGGAGGATCGGACCTACATCCACGCGTTCAACGACGAGATGGTGATGGCCGGCCAGGGCACCGTCGGGCTGGAGATCTACGAGGACCTTCCCGGGGTAGAAACGGTCGTCGTGCCGATCGGCGGCGGCGGACTCATCAGCGGCATCGCCACCGCGTTGAAAGGGAAGAACCCGGAGATCCGCGTCGTCGGCGTCCAGGCCGAGGGTGCAGCGAGCGTCCCTGAGTCGCTGGAACGCGGCGAACGGGTCGTCCGGGACGAGGTCCGGACCATCGCCGACGGGATCGCCACGCGGACAGTCGGCGAGAAGACCTTCGAGGTCATCGAAGAACGCGTCGACGAAGTGGTGACCGTCGACGACTCGGAGATCGCCGTCGCGCTGACGACACTGCTCGAACGCTCGAAGATCATGGTCGAGGGCGCCGGCGCGGTCGCGCTGGCAGCGGTCCTCGAAGAGCGGTTCGACTACGCCGAAGACGAGACGATCGTCCCGGCGCTGTGTGGGGGCAACATCGACCTGAACACGCTAACGAACGTCATCGTGCGCGGCCTAGTCGAGACGGGCCGGTACATCAGGATCAGGACGGTGCTAACCGACCACCCCGGCGCGCTCGAACACCTGGTCTCGGTACTCTCGGCCCAAGAGGTCAACATCTACGCCATCGAGCACGACCGGACCAGCCGCGACGTGGCGATGGACGACGCCGAGGTCGAACTGGACTTAGAGACCCGCGGTCCCGATCACGTCGAGGCCGTCCTCGCGGCGCTACGCGAGGACGGCTACCCCGTCGAAGTCCTCGTCTGAGCAGCGGTTTTTAACCCGCTGGCGGTCACCGACTCCAGTATGAGAGAGACGATCCACACCGACGAAGCCCCCGCGGCCGTCGGCGCGTACAGCCAGGCGACGACCACTGACGAGTTGGTGTTTACTGCCGGCCAGCTCCCGCCGACATCCGACGGCGATCTGCTCGGCGGCGCTGCCGTCGAGATCGAAGCGGTCGCCGCAAAGTGATGGATCGGACGACGAAATCCAGCCTCCTGTGGGGCGTCGTCGGCGCACTGAGCTTCCTCGTGCTCGTCCAGGGGTACGAACTGCTCGCGGCCCGCTCCATCGCCGCGACGATCAAGGTCGGCGTGGCACTGGCTGTCGGTGCCGGCGCCACCGCCCTCACGCATACCGCCCGCGGACGACTGCCCGGAAACGAAAGCCCTTAATCGGCGGCCACCACACAGTCGGTTGCGAGCCAGAGTGGCCGAACCTGGTAAGGCGCACGCCTGGAAAGCGTGTTCCCTTTGGGATTCTGGGTTCAAATCCCAGCTCTGGCGTGCTTCTCACGGAAACTATCCGGAAGCTGTGGTTCCCGCCGATCGCCAACGGTGGTCAATCGGTCGTCCCGGAATGCCCGTCGACGAACTCGATGTCGTGGAGTTCGATCCGAGCGCCGCCGTCCGCTCCGGTCATCGCCGTGACCCGCCAATCGTGTGACGCCGCGAGTTCCCACACGATGGCGAGTCCGAGCCCCGTCCCGGATTTCGCGGTGGTGTAGCCGCTCTCGAACACCCGATCCACGTCGTCGAAGCCGGGACCGTCGTCCTCGACGTAGATCCCGGTTCCCGAATCGAGGGTCCCGACGGTGACCGCCTCGCCGCCGTGTTCGACGGCGTTCCGAAAGAGGTTCTCCAGCAGCTGCTGGAGCCGGTCGGGGTCGGCCAGGACCGTGGCGTCGGTCTCGGTTCGGAGCGTGGCGGTGTCGGTCTCGACGGTCCGCCAGGCCCGGTCGACGACAGCCCCGAGTGCGACCGATTCGACCCGCAGGTCGGGGTCACGCTCCCGGGCCAGCGTCAGGACATCGTCGATCAGCGACTCCATCCGGTCGTGAGACTCGGCGACGGCGTCGAGGTGTTCGCTCTCGTGGTCGCGGCGAGCGAGTTCGAGCTGACCGGACGCGACGTTCAGCGGGTTCCGCAGGTCGTGACTGACCATGTTGGTGAACTGTTCCATCCGCTCGCGCTGCCGGACGAGCTTGTCGTTGGTCCGTTGGAGTCGTGCGGAGTAGACGCCCACGACCGCGCCGAGCGTGGCCCCGAACCCCAGCGAGGCGACCACCGCGAGGAGAAACGAGGTGTCGAACCGTCTGCTGATCTGACCGAAGAACGCACCGATACCGAAGAAGACGACCACACCCAGCGCGGTCCAGCGGAGGACGGTCCACCCGTGTCCGTCGAGTGTTCCGCCGTCCAGCCACCAGCCGTACACGACCAATCCGAGACCGAGCACGACCGGGAGACTGCTCTGGATCGCGAGCACGTGGAAGGGAGCGTCCCCGAGTGCCGCAGCCGCCGCTGTTCCCAACAGGATGCAGCAACCGAGCAACCCGAGCAGGTTCCAGCGAACTATGTCCGACATATCCGTCGGCCATCCAGGTGTACGTGGTTATCAGCATTTATTTCCGGTGTTTCGTCGGTTCCAGCGTCGACGTGGAACCGGGCGCTGTGCCGGATCAGTCCCACTGGAACAGTTCGAGCGTGTACCCTTCGGGGTCCTCGACGAAGGCCGCGTAGGCGTCGGCTTCGGGGATCGTCGTCGGTTCCAGGACCGCCACACCGCCGGCCTCGATGGCCGTCTCGAACTGTCCGTCAACGTCGTCGACGGTAAAGGCGACGTGGTCGGTGTCGGCACGGCTCGGTGCGATCGGGGTCGTCCGGTCGGGATCGTAGCGGAGCTGGATGTCGCCGTCCGAGCCCGGCCGTCCCAGGTAGACGTTCTCGACGCCGTTGAGCGTGAATCGGTTCGTCTCCTCGAAACCCAGCGCCTCGTAGAACGCCATCGAGCGGTCGAGATCCGAGACACAGAGCGCGACGTGTGCCAAGTCCATGCCCGCTGGGTTCGAGAGCCCCGGAGATGACTGTACCGGTGTGGGACCGCCATCGGTGTTTTCAGGCTACAGACACAACGTTGGGCCGCATGAGTGATTCGGGTCCCTCGACGCTCCTGCTTGAGTACACGCAAGACAAGATCGCGGTACTGGACGAGTCGGGGACCTACACGTACGTCAACGCGGCCGCGGAGCCGATCCTCGGCTACGAACCCGCAGCGCTGGTCGGGACGAACGCCTTCGAGCACATCCACCCCGAGGAGCGCGAGACAGTACAGGACGCCTTCGGCTCCGTCGTCGAGTCCGAGGCGTTCCAGGCGACCACGTCGACGTACCGCCACCGTGCCAGCGACGGGTCGTGGGTCTGGCTCGAAAGCCGGATGTCGAACGTGACCGACACCGAACTGGAGGGGTACGTCGTCAGTTCCCGGGTCGTCACCGACCGCGTCGAGGCCGAACGGGCGCGCATCGAGAGTCAGGAACGGCTCGCCGAACTGGCCGATACCACCGACGATGTCCTGTGGATGTTTGACGGGGACTGGGAGGAACTACTGTTCTGCAACCCGGCCTACGAGACGGTGTACGGCAGGTCTGTCGAGGAACTCGAAGCGGACCCACAGAACTTCTTCGAGTCTATCTATCCACCGGATCGGGAGAGCGTCAGAGCGGCCTTAGAACAGCTTTCGGCCGGTGAGCGGGTCGATATGGAGTACCGCGTGAACCCCACGACGGGATATAACCGGTGGGTCTGGGTCCAGGGCGAACCCATCGTCAGGGACGGCGAGGTCGTCCGTATCGCGGGGTTCAGCCGCGATGTCACGTACCGTCGCCGCCGGGAGCGCCAGCTTGCGGTGCTCGATAACTTCCTGCGGCACAACATCCGCAACCAGTTGACCGTGGTCATCGGCAGCGCCGATACCCTTGAGTCCAACCCGGCCGCGGACGTCAAGACCCACGCAGCGATGATCCGCCGTGCCGGTGAGGGGCTCTTAGAGACTGCGGAGAAACAACGCGACATCGTCGAGATGCTCACCGAGAAACCCCGGACCGCGACGACCGACATGGTCGGGGCAATCCAGGGTGTCACCGGACGCCTCGGCGACCAGTACCCCGAGGCGGACATCGAGCATTCGCTTCCAAAGACTGCGATCGTCGACGGCCCCGGCGAACTGGAATGTGCGATCGCGGAACTCGTCGAGAACGCCATCCACCACAACGATCGTGGGACGCCGCGGGTCCGGATCACCGTCGAGTCGACCGACGACCGGATCGAGGTGACTGTCGACGACACCGCGGCCCCGATCCCGGAGTACGACCGGAACGTCCTGCTGGGCGACCACGAGATGTCGGCGGTCAACCACAGCCGCGGCTGTGGGCTCTGGCTCGTCTACTGGACCGTCGACCTGGCAGGAGGGACCATCAAGCACACGGCGGACGAGCGGGGGAACACGGTGACACTGTCCCTGCCGCGGGCGTCGGAGCGCGAGGACTGACAGCGACGGGGATTTATCCGCCGCGCCCGACACCCGGCTATGGAGTACACCACACTCGGTTCGACTGGGATGGAGGTCAGCAAGATCTGTCTGGGCTGTATGAGCTTCGGGAGCGGCCGCGAGTGGATGTTAGACGAAGCGGAGAGCCGCGACCTCATCGAGCGGGCGATCGACCTGGGCGTGAACTTCTTCGACACCGCCAACGTCTACTCGGCCGGCGAGAGCGAGGAGATCCTGGGCGACGTACTGGCCGAGTACGACCGCGACGAGCAGGTCGTCGCGACCAAGGTCCGGTTCCCCGGTGCCGACGACCACCGGAACGCACGCGGACTCTCGCGGAAGACCATCGAGCAGGAGCTGTCGAACTCCCTTGACCGACTCGGGATGGACACCGTGGACCTCTATCAGATCCACCGCTGGGATTACGACACGCCCATCGAGACGACGCTGCGGGCGCTCGACGACGCCGTCCGGCGCGGGCAGGTCCGACACGTCGGTGCCTCCTCGATGTGGGCCTACCAGTTCCAGCGTGCCCTAGCGATCAGCGACCGCGAGGGGCTGGCCCGCTTCGAGACGATGCAGAACCTCTATCACCTGACGTACCGCGAGGAGGAACGCGAGATGCTGCCCCTCTGTGATCGGGAGGACGTTGGCGTCATCCCGTGGAGTCCGCTGGGAGCGGGCTATCTCGCCCGTCCCCACGAGGAGTTCACGTCGACGACCCGGGGCGTCCACGAGAACGAGAACGCGGAGGTCCCGTACGACGAGGGGTCAGGCAGCCAGGAGATCAACGAGCGCGTCCAGGAACTGGCCGCCGACTACGGCGTGACGATGGCCCAGATCGGGATGGCCTGGCACTTCGAGAACGAGTACACCACCGCGCCGATCCTCGGGACCTCCAGTATCGAGCACTTAGAGGAGGCCGTCGAAGCCCTGGAGATCGACCTCTCGGCGTCCGACATGGCGTATCTGGAGGAGCCGTACGAGCCGGTTCCGGTGTACGGGCACGAATAGCGAGGGACCGACCGGAGGGAGGTCCCTCGAAGAAGCGCAGCGGCGACCAGCGGGAGCCGCGAGTAGCGAGACTCCGAGCACAGCGAGGAATCTCGACGGAACGGCGAACGCAGTGAGCCGTGGAGTAGCGAGGCGCAGCGGTGAGCGAAGCGAACCGCGAGCAGTAGCGGGATTCCGATCGAAGGGGTCTCGTATAGCGAGCAGTAGCGGGATCGAACCGCTACACCAACTCGCCGCGAGCGACCGGGACGACACGGCCACCGACGCGAACGTCGACCACGTCGCCGCTGGCGTCGGCCGACAGTTCCAGCAGCGACGGTCGTCCCATCTCGTATCCCTGTTCGACCCGGACGTCGACGGTGTCGCCGCCGAAGAACTCGTGGCGGGCCAGATACGCCGCGAGACAGCCGTTCGAGGAGCCGGTCGCCGGGTCTTCGGGGACATCGTAGAAGGGCGCGAACACGCGGTCGGCGACATCGTTGGCGTCGTCCCGCGGGTCCGGACAGAACGCCAGGACGTTCTTCGCCTCGCGCTCGCCGGTCACGCGGTCGTAGGCCGCCCGATCGAGGTCGATACTCGTCAGCGCCTCGCGGTCGGGAAGCGGGACGACGACCGTCGGAAGCCCGGTCGAGACGACCTGCACCGGCCAGTCGGTGTCGAGCGCGTCGGTCGGGAGTCCCAGGACAGCCGCGAGATCCTCGTGGGCGAGGCGGTCACCGAACGCGGGAGGCTGTTGGGTCATCCACAGCGACTCGCCGTCGCCGTCTGCGACCGTCTCGACGGGGATATCCCCGACGGGAAGATCCAGCACCACCGTCTCCGGGCGGCCCGTCGCGAGGTGTTCGCGGATCACCGCCGCGGTTCCGAGCGTCGGGTGGCCGGCGAAGGGCACCTCCTCGGCGGGCGTGAAGATCCGGACCGGCCACGCGCCGTCCTCGGGCGGGCCGGTGACGAAGGTCGTCTCCGAGAAGTCCATCTCGTCGGCGATTGCCTGCATCTCCGTCGCGTCGAGACCGCCGGCGTCACAGACGACGGCGAGTTGGTTGCCGGCGTAGCGCTGGCGGGCGAACACGTCGACGAGGTGGAGCGGGCGGGACATATCCACGGGGTAGACGGCGCCGACAAAGAGCGTGTGGGAGCCGTGGTACCACATCGCTATGGCTTTGCCGGTGGTGACGCTGTTCGGGGTATGGACACTGTCGCAGTGGTCTGTTACGAGGGATTCGACGAACTGGACGCCGTCGGTCCCTACGAGGTGTTCGAGAACGCCGGCCGCGCGGGTGCCGGGTGGGACGTGACACTCCGGTCGGTCCGAGAGACCGAGACGGTGACCGCCAGCCACGGCCTCCGCGTCGAACCGGACGGGCCGTTAGCTGCCGTCGACGCCGACCTCCTGGTCGTCGCCGGTGGTGGGTGGAACACGCGCGGGGACGACGGCGCGTGGGCGGAAGCCGAACGGGGAGAGTTGCCCGAACTGCTGGCGACAGCCCACGACCGCGGCGCGACCGTCGCCGGCGTCTGTACCGGCGGGATGCTCTTGGCTCGGGCGGGACTGCTCGACGGGCGGCCGGCGGTCACTCATCAGGGTGCGATCGACGACCTCCGGGCGACTGGTGCCGAGGTGGTCGACGCCCGCGTGGTCGACGACGGCGACGTGCTGACCGCCGGCGGCGTTACCTCGGGGCTCGATCTCGCCGTCCATCTGGTCGCACGCGAGTGGGGTGAGGACGTGGCTGAACGGGTCACCCGCGAGATGGAGTACGAACGCCGCGGGAGCGTCTACCGTGAACCCGGGAGTGGACAGCGGTAGTGGCTCGACTCGTGTGAACCTGTCTTCTCGCCTCCCTGACCGCCTGATTCAGGCGTTGGCGTGGGCCTCGTTGAGCAGGTCCTGGACGTTGACCACTTCGTCGCGCTTGCTGCTCTCGATAGCCGCGAAGACGATGGCCATCGATTCGAGAACGGCGTCGACGTTGGTCTCCATCCGGGCGGTCCCGTCGAGCCAGTCACAGAACTGCTCGATGAGCCAGGTGTTCTCCCAGGTGGGGCGTTCGTCCAGCGGGAGCTGTTCGCCCTCGGGTTTCCGTCCCCAGTTGCCGACATCGTCAGCGTCGAAGGGGTATCGAGTCAGTTCACGGTGGTCCAGGACGATCGTCTCGTCGCGACACTCCGCACGGAACTGTTCGTGGCCCCAGCCGTTCATCGCCGTCGCGTTGGCGTAACTCCCTTCGTACTGGACGCGGGTGCCGTCGGCGAAGTACATCGTCACGAAGCCGCTACAGTCCCCCTCGTAGTCGGCGGCGTCGGGGACCCACGTATCGGCATAGACCGTCTCACAGGGCGCGTCGACAAGCGACGCGAGGATATCCAGATGGTGGACCGCGCCGTCGAGCAACAGCAGGTCGTCCATCTCGTGGACGTAGTCGGAGTAGACCCCCCGCTCGCGGACGTTACCGGTGTACCGGGCCGTGAGATAGTCGATCGGACTGGCCTCCTGGACCGCACGGCGAAACGTCGTCTTGTCCTGATCGAAGCGGTGGCTCATCGTGATCCCCATCTTCTTGTCGGCTTCCCGGACCTTCTTCGCGATCCGGACCGACCCCTCTAGCGTGTCCGCGATCGGTTTTTCCGAGAGGATGTGACAGTCGTGGTCGAGGGCGATGTCGACGACCGGTTCGTGGGCGGCCGGCGGGGTTACGATCGAGACGAAATCAGCCTCGCGTTCGCTCAGTGCCGTCTCCAGATCCGTATAGCAGCGCTCGGCAGCGAGATCCAACTCCGACTGGGCGAGCGTGAGCCGATCGGGGTCGGTATCGACGGCGGCGGCGACCTCGATGCGACCGGCCGCAACGTTCGGCGGGATCGACTGTTCGACCCAGTGGCGTCCACGGCCACCGAGCCCGACGTGTACCATCCGATAGGTCATACCGCGGCTACCGTATCCGTCCGTAAAGGTACCACTATTCGCTGTCGGGGAAGGCGACCTCGCGTTCGCGGCCGTCCTCGGGGACGAACACCTCGCCGTCGAAGACCTCGCCGGCCTCCGCCGCCAGTCGGTCGGTCTGCCCGGCGTAGCGCGTCGAGATGTGGGTCAGCGCCAGCGCGCGGACGCCGGCGTCGGCCGCAACCTGGCCGGCTTCGCGGGCCGTCGAATGGGCCGTCGCCTGTGCGCGGTCGGCCCGGTCCTGTGCGAAGGTCGCGTCGTGGACGAGCAGGTCGGCGTCGGCGCTCGCCTCGACGACGGCGTCGATCGGCCGGGTGTCGCCGGTGTAGACGAATGTCCGACCGGGGCGGGGTGGCCCGACCACCTCGTCGGGCTGGATCGTCCGCCCGTCGTGTTCGATCGGTTCGCCCCGGTGGAGTTTCGAGTACTTCGGTCCCGGCGGAATGCCCAGTTCTTCCTCGGCTTTCCGGCGGTCGAACCGACCCTTGCGGTCGTCCTCGTCGACGACGTAGCCGACCGACGCGCACCGATGGGTCGTCGCGATCGCCCGGACGGTGTAGTCTTCGCCGTCCAGCGCGACGTCGCCGGCAGAGAGCTCGTTGATCCGGACCGGAAAGGACGGTTTCGTCCCGTTGGCCTCGATGAGTTGCCGAACGTTCCCGCGGGTTCCAGCGGGCGTGTGGATCGCGATGGGGGCGTCTCGGTCGTTGAAATCGAACGTCTGGAGCAGCCCCGGAATCCCCAGGACGTGATCGCCGTGGAGGTGTGTCACGAACAGGTGATCGACGGAGAACCCCGTTCCAAAACGCATCATCTGGCGCTGGGTCCCCTCGCCGCAGTCGAACAGGAGGTAATCGCCGTCCTTGTTGACGAACAGCCCGCTCGTGTTTCGCTGTGTCGTCGGCACGGCCCCACTCGTCCCGAGGAACGTCACGCGCATCTCGTCGCACCGTCGGCCGCCGACGGGTAAACGCGTGTCGAAAGCCACCGACCGCCGGTTCCGGCGGTCGAAAAGTGTCGATAAATATTTACATTCGCTATCGATAGGCGATGGTAGCCAACAGACCCGAATCCAGTAAGTCGAACATATAGGCTTTTAGTCGGTCGAGCGGCCGGCTTTGCATCGCTATAGGAACTCGTTTCTACCGATAACCAGCCCCAACCACCAGTGTTAGATCGTAAACAATTGTCCCGCTTTATCCACGCTTCGACCGTGCGCTGAACCGGCTATGGATACAGTCACAGAGAAGTTGACATCGGTGACGATGGTCGGCATCCTGCTCATGTCGGCGCTAACGCTCGTCGCGTTCACTGGACCGGGTATGGCACAGACTGCCAACGCCGGGAACGCCGCGGGCAACACGGCCGTCTCGTTCTCGGACCAATCGACCGACGGAACCGCGGTTACGGTCGACTCGGTGAACGTCTCGGAGGGCGGGTTCGTCGCCATCCACAACGAGAGCCTGTTCGACGGTGACGCGGTCGGGAGCGTCGTCGGCGTCTCCGGCTATCTCGAACCGGGCCTCCACGAGAACGTCACGGTCACCCTCTTCGACGTTCCCGGCGCCTCCTTCGACGAAGACGAACTGACAGAGAGCCAGAACCTGATCGCGATGCCACATCGAGACACCGACGGCGACGAGACCTACGGCTTCGTCGCCACCGATGGCACCGCGGATGGTCCGTACCTCGACGCCGGACAAGCAGTCACCGACAGCGCAAACGTCACTGTGGTCGGGCAGACAACCAGCGAGTCGTTCACTGTACGCGATCTATCGGTCCCCATGGTTGTTGAGCGGGGAAGCAACCAGACCGTCAACGCGACGGTGACGAACCCCAACAACGTCGTCGAGACACAGACCGTGACGTTCCGAGTCGATGGCGACGTTGCCGCACGCGAGCAGGTGACCCTCGGTCCCGACGAATCGACGACGGTCGACTACCCGCTCAACACGACCGTCGCCGAGGGGACGTACTTCCTGGGCGTCTACACGCAGACCCGCGGCCAGCCGGCACAGGTCCGCATCGTCGAGGAGATCGAATCGTTCGGGGTCGCGAACCTCTCGGCACCCGCGTCGGCGACCGCTGGCGACACCGTCTCGGTGAACGCGACGATCACCAACCCGAACGCGTTCGCGCTCGCCCAGTCCGTCGAGTTCCGCTTCAGCGGCAACCAACTCGCAGAGCGGACTGTCACACTGGCAGCCAACGACTCCACGGAAGTCAGCTTCAGCGCCGACACCGCGGGAATCGAGCCCGGAAGCTACATCCACAGCGTATTCACCGTAGCGCGTGGCCAGTCGGCCCTCATCACGCTTACGACGACATCACCGACCACGACCGAGTCAGCGACTGTCTCCGTGTCCGACCAGTCGACCGACGGGGAGACCGTCACAGTCGACTCGGTGAACGTCTCGGAGGGCGGGTTCGTCGCCATCCACAACGAGAGCCTGTTCGACGGTGACGCTGTCGGGAGCGTCGTCGGCGTCTCCGACTATCTCGAACCGGGCCTCCACGAGAACGTTACGATCGGCCTCTTCGACGTTCCCGGCGCCTCCTTCGACGAAGACGAACTGACCGAGAACCAGAGCCTGATCGCGATGCCCCATCTAGACACCGATGGCGACGAGACCTACGGCTTCGTCGCCACCGATGGCGCCGCGGATGGTCCGTACCTCGACGCCGGTCAGGCGGTCACCGACAGCGCAAACGTCACGGTGAGCGACGACAGCCAGGGGACGTCGTTACCGCTCCCCGACAACGAGTCGACGGCGACCGGGACCAGCTGATACCCTGTCACCCGTTCACATTTATACCGGAGGCTGTCGTATCGGTCCCCATGAAGTTCGTCATCGTCGGCTACGGTCGCGTCGGCTCGCGGACCGCGCGTATCCTCCAGAGCGAGGGCCACGAAGTCAGCATTGTCGAGAACGATCTAGAGAAAGCGGATCGCGCCCGCGACGCCGGGTTCACCGTCTTCGAGGGCGACGGTACTGACGAGAGCGTCCTCGAAGACGCCGGCATCGAAACGGCAGACGCCATCGGCGGACTGACCGGCGACCTCAACACCAACTTCACCGCCTGTATGATCGGCAAGGAGTTCGGCTGTCGGACCGTTCTGCGGATCGACGCCGACTACCGCGAGGAGATCTACGAGAAGTACGCTGCCGACGTCGACGAGATCATCTACCCCGAACGGCTCGGGGCTGCCGGCGCGAAGACGGCACTACTGGGCGGGGACTTCAACGTCTTCGCGGACCTGACCGAGAAGCTCTCGATCGCCAGCGTCCGGGTCCCCGAGGGGTCGCCGGTGATCGGCACGCGTGTCGTCGAACTGGACCTCCCCGGCGAGGCTCGGGTGTACGCACACGGTCGCGCACACGAGTCGATGACGATCCCGCTTCCGCAGACGGAGATCGAGGCCGGCGACAGCGTCGCCGTGATGGCTGCACCCGAGGGACTCGACGAAGTCCGGGCGGCGTTCGGCGGCGAAGCCTCTGCCTGAAAACACGTGAGAGGGGTATCCGGGCGCGCTGTGGGAGGATAGGATAGGATTGGTCGCCGGTGCGCGCCCGGATAAGGCGAGGGTTCCTCGGGAAATAAACACCCGTCAGACAGGCGGCAGACGGTACGGCTTTTGCGCTCCCGTCCGTTCGTCGCCGTATGACCTGGAAAGAGCTGTTCGAACGAGCGAGCGAGTCCGGGACGAGCGTCGAGGACATCCGCGAAACGCTCTCGGAACGCCGCGACGATGCCTGAGTCGTCGCCGGCCCGCGTCGTCGCCGACGCCGACGTGCTGGCGGCGGACCTCCTGTGTGGCGACGGCCCCGCCCGGGCCGCGCTGGACCACGTGCGGCGCCACGCCTGGATGACCCTCGTCGCCAGCGATCCCCTGCTGAACGACGCACAGGCGGTGATCGAGCGGCTGAGCGATCCGTCGCTGGCGACCGACTGGCGCGAACGGATCGAGTGCGAACGCGAGCGGGTCGAACACCCGTCGGGGGACCACCCGGCACTGGCTTCGGCCTATCGAGGCGGGGCCGGACACCTGCTGTCCTTCGACGAGCGGCTTGGCAGCGCACAGACCGCCGCCGCGCTCCAGTCGCACATGCAGGTGAGCATCAGACCACCGGACGCCTTCGCGGGGCTGTTCGATCCGGAATCGCTGTACGCTGCCGTCGAGGGCGGGGAGTACCCCGGCCCCGACCGGGACCCGCGTGCCTGACCGGTTTCGCCCCGTCGAATTTTTCCCCACGAGCCACGAACGACTGGACATCGATATGCTGTCCCGACTCCGTAATCCCGAGTACACCGGAGCGAACCGCTGCCTTCCCTGTACGGTCGTCAACAGCGTCATCGCCGTCACGCTGGCGGGTGCGGTCGGTGTCGGGGTCGCGACGGTCGCGACGCCGGTCGCCGGTGGCGTCGCGGCCCTGCTTGTGCTGGCCGGATCGGCGCTGTCGATCTGGCTCCGGGGGTATCTGGTTCCCGGGACTCCGGAACTGACGAAACGGTATATGCCGCCCTGGCTGTTGGCCTGGTTCGGGAAGGGGCCGGCGGCCGAGACGGGCACCAGCCACTTCGAGGAAGAGGACATCGAACTGGAGACGATGCTGCTGGAACTCGATGTCCTGGAACCCTGTGATGACGTCGACGACCTCTGTCTCACCGACTCCTTCGACGAGGCCTGGACCCGCGAACTCCGGCAGGTCCCCGAGGACATCGACCCCCGTCGTGTCGTCGAACTGCTCGGGCTGGAAGCCGCCGAGGTCGGCATCCAGCAGTTCGACGACGCGGTCACGATCCACCGTGACGGTGGCCGTCTGGGACAGTGGCCATCGAAGACGGCACTGCGTGTCGATGTCGCAGCCGCCCGGACGCTGGCCGAGTGGACCGACGAGTGGGCGAAGCTCTCGCCCGGTGCTCGGGGGGAGACCTTGGCCGGTCTGCGCGTGTTCGTCCGGGAATGTCCCGACGGCAGCGCGGCGACCTTTACGACCGAGACCGTCGAGTCCTGCTGTTCGAACTACGAGGTCGTCACGGTCCGCTGTGAGGGGACCGGCGACCGCCTGCTCGAACAGCCAGTCAACTAACGCCCCTCGTTGACCAGCCGGGCGATCCGCCGGGTCACCGAGCGGGGTGCGATTCGCCCGAGGAGATCGACCGCGCGCATCAGCCGGCTCGGGATCACGACGGTCTCGCCCGCGACGAGGCCCTCGTAGGCGGCCTCGGCGACCGCTTCGGGGGAGTTGGTCGTCACCGAGCCGACCGTCGAGTCGCCCATCCCGGCACGCTCCTGGAACTCCGTGGCGACCGGGCCGGGACAGACGACCGTCACGTCGACCGGGTCGTCGCGCAGTTCCTCGGCGACGGCTTGCGTGAAACTGTTGACGTAGGCCTTGCTGGCGTAGTAGCCCGGGAGGAACGGGCCGGGCTGGAACCCGGCCATCGAGCCGACCGACAGCACCGCGCCGCCGTCCTCGAACTCGTCGAGGAACAGGCGGGTCAGCTCCACCGGAAGGACGACGTTGAGCCGCAACTGGGTGCGCTCGGCATCGAGGTCGCTGTCGGCGAAGGGGCCGTAGGTGCCGACGCCGACGTTGTTGACGAGCACCCCGACATCCAGCCCCCGCTCGGTGACCGTCTCGTGGAGGTCGATCGCCGCCCGTGGATCGTCCAGATCCATCGCGATCGGCGTCGCGGTCACGCCGTGAACCCGTTCGATCTCGGTCGCCAGCGACTGGAGTCGATCCTCGCGACGGGCGACCAACACCACGTCGTGGCCGTTCGCGGCGAACTCGCGGGCCAGCGCCGCGCCGATACCGGCCGACGCGCCCGTGATCAGCGCCGGTCCCGCGACGGTCATCGGTCGGCGTACCACTCGGCGAACGATTCGAGGGCGCGGCCACGGTGGGAGACGGCGTTTTTCTCGTCGGTGCTCATCTCCGCGAAGGTCGCCCCCTCGTGTTCGAAGATCGGATCGAAACCGAAGCCGCCGTCGCCGCGGGGCGCGACGATGGTCCCGTCGACCCGCCCCTCGAACAGCGCCACGGGTGCCTCGTCGTCGCTCCCCTCGTGGCCCCGGTCGGTCGAGAGCGGATCGCCGTCACAGTACGCGATGACGGTCTTGAACGCCGCCGAGCGGTCGGTCTCTGGTTCGGTCATGCGCCAGACGCGCTCGACGCCGACGGTGTCCTCGACGTACGAGGAGTACGGGCCGGGGAAGCCGTCGAAGGCGTCGACAAAGAGGCCGGCGTCGTCGACGACGACGGGGCCGTCCGCCGCCCGGTAGGCCGACCGAGCGCCGTGGGCGGCCACCGCCGCCAGGTCGTCGGCCTGGATCTCCGGGTAGTCGAAGTCGAACTGTTCGACATCGTCGTCGAGATAGGCGGTCGCCTCCCGGACTTTCCCGGGGTTGGTCGTCACGAAACTGAGCATACCGGAACTGGTGGGTCGACGGCAAAAGAGCCGTCGAAACCGCCGCTATCGACCGCCGAAAACAGTCGCCCTCGTCAGTCGACGACGACTTCGACGGGTTCGTCCTCGTCGTCCTCGTCGAACGCCTCCGCCTCGCCGCCGCGTTCGAGGTACAGCATCACGCCGGCGACCAGCAGCACGACCCACGCGCGCCAGTTCGCCAGGTTCAGCGTGTAGCCGATGCCGAACGGTTTCTCGACGAGCATCCCGTCGCCGGGCTTCCAGTACGAGGACACGAGGCGCTTGAGGCTCGGTCGCTCGAAGTTGTACGGCACGCCGAAGAGGGTCCCGGACTGTGGCTTGTCGTCCATACCCTCTGATACTGTCCCGGGCATTAAGTCAGTTGTCACCTCGGCAGCGCTGGACGCGAGTGCAGGTATCGTCGCCGCCTCGTGGGGGGTCACTAGAGGGCTAGTGTCGGGCTCTATTGTCCCGACCGGGTAAGGTGCCCCTATGCGACACTGGAAGGCAACCGACGGCGACGAGCGCGAACACATCGGAACGAGCAGACGGCGACTGCTGTCCTCGCTGGGAAGCGCGGCGGCCGTCGGTCTGGCCGGCTGTGGCGGCAGCGAGTCCAACGATGGGGGCGCACCGGCGACCGACGAGGGCGGGGAGGCCACCGACCAACCGATGGACGAGGGCGGCGGGGCCACCGATCAGGTAATGGACGAGGGAGGCGGCGGTGCCACAACTGAGTCAGCGACGCCCACGAGCGGCGGCGGCCCGGCGACCTGTTCGGACCTCGTCGGCGAGTACGCGGCGTTCGACCCCGGCGAACACCCGCTGACGGTCCGGGGAGAACGGCCAGCGGCACTGAGCAACATCACCTACGCCTCGCCGCCGGGGTTCAACATCCAGATGCGGGTGCCGGACCCGAACACGGCACCGTACCCGAAACTGCTGCGCATCACCCAGTCGGCCTACAAGAGCCGTGGCCAGTACGAGGAACCGTACGCACCGGGGGAGACCAGAGAAGGGGTCTCTATCGTGGAGTTCGAGTTCGCGGGCGAGACGCTCCAGGCGACACTCAGCGCATCCGGGGGATCGAACACCGTCGGGACCCGCCTGCCCTACGAGTTCGACGACGGGAAGCGGTACGTCACCACGCGGCTGCTCTACCGGGTCTTCGTCGGGAACGACGGCACCGAGATCGGTCCCGACTGTCCCGAAAACGTCGAGTCGTCGTTCATGCACGTTCTGAATTCCCTGGAGCCGAACCCGGCGACGACGATCCAGGCGGCGACCGACGAGTACAGCCGGTGAGCTACTGATAGCGCCCGCGTCCCTCGATGTCCGAGAGCGACGTAAACACCGGACCGGGGTCGCTCGCCTCAGTTCGGTAGGCCGACAGCGCCGCGTCGAACAGCGCGTCCGGGTCGTCGGCGGTGCCGGCCAACGACTGGGCGAAGACGTGGAGGTCCATCGCGTAGTCCTCGGGTTCGTCGGTGTAGTAGCCCAGGCCGAAGTCGATGAGGAAGGTCCGGCGGTCCTCTGCGTCGGGAGCGACCCGGACGTTCCGGGTCGTCGGATCGCCGTGGACGAAACCGGCGTCGTGGATACGGGCCAGCGACCGGCCGACATCTCGGACGTGTGGTTCGGTCAGGACTCCACGAAGGTCGTCGTCACCGACCCGCTGGAAGACGATCCGGGAGTCCCGGAGGTCGATGTCACGGACCAGCGGGGTCGGGACGCCGTGGCGGCGCGCGTCGCTGGTCAGGCGGACCTCCTGGCGGGTCCGTTCGGTCCGCAGACGGTCGTCCAGTGTCGGGTGGCGGTAGCTCCGCGGGACCCGCTCTTTGACGACGCGGTCGGGTTCGATCGAGACGGTCGCCTCCGCGCCGGTGACCGCTGTCGCGTCGTCGGCCGCGCCGTCGACCCGTCGGCTCGCGTCGGCGCCGACGGCCTCGTCGGCCCGCCAGGTGACCGGCACCTCGTCGGGCCGGAAGTTCGAGTCGATGCGTGAGTCCGCGACCGCGATGGTATCCCCGGCGGCGTACATCCGCGCACCCAGCATTGCGATCATGCCGGCGTTGTCCCGCAGGAACCGGTCCTCGGGGGCGTGGAAGTCGGCACCCCGCTGCTCACACATCTCCCGGAGCATCCCTTGGAGTCGCTCGTTCTGGCCGACGCCGCCGCCGAGAACGAGTTCGTCAGCGCCGGTCAGCGACAGCGCACGCTCGGAGACCTCGGTCAGCATCGCGAAGATAGTCTCCTCCAGCCCCCGGCAGACGTTTTCGATCGGACGATCGCCGTCGACGGCCTGTTTCGCGGCGGACATGATCCCCGAAAACGAGAAGTCCATCCCCTTGACGACGTACGGGAGCGGGTGGTACTCGCCCTCGCGAGCGCGGCGCTCGACCTTCGGACCGCCGGGGTGTTGCCAGCCGACGTGGCGGGTGAACTTGTCGATCGCGTTGCCGACGCCGGTGTCCATCGTCTCGCCCAACACGCGGTAGCGCCCGCCCCGGTAGCCCAAGACGTGGGCGTTCGCGCCGGAGGCGTTCAGACAGACCGGGGAATCGAACCCCGAGCGATAGCGGCCGACCTCCAAGTGGGCGACCATGTGGTTGACGCCCACGAGCGGAACGTCGAGTCGCTGTGCGACGGCGCGGGCAGCCGTCGCGACGATGCGGAGACACGGCCCGAGGCCGGGACCCCGCGAGAAGGCGACTGCGTCGACCGGCGGCCCGTCCTCGCCGGCAGTCTCGGCTCGCTCGCGAGCGTGGTGGAGTGCTGTCTGGACCACCTGTGGGATCGCCTCGCCCATGTGTTCGGCGGCCTCGCGTGGGTGGATGCCGCCGCTGTCGGGCTGGTAAGCGTCGGTCTCGATGAAGACGTGGTCGTCGTCGCCCGCCGCGACGGTGGGGTCGTCCGTCTCGAAGACCGAAGCACTGGCTGCCCAGGCGGTCCCTTCGATACCGAGAACGCGCATACGGCCCGTTACTTCCACTCGGTGTAGCCGCACTTCCCGCAGTGCTTGCGGTCCTCGTGGTCGGCAAGCACCGTGTCACCGCAGCGCGGACACTGTTCGCGGTCGAGTTCGCCGTCGTCGGAGTAGTACTCGTTGTGCGCCATTATGCTTCCTCACCCTCTTCGCCGTCGGCGACGATCTTGTTTCGTTCGAGCATGTAGTCCTGCTCGACATCGCGGGCGTGTTCGGGACTCTCGTAGACTTTGGCGTAGCCGACGGTCTTGCGCATCCCGAACTTGGTGTCGAGTTCGTGGATGACGACCTCGGCTGCGTCTTTGTTCAACATCGCGGCGAGGGAGTCACGCACGGAGAGTCGGGACGGCGTGGCCTCGTCGTGGACGACCTCGAACCGGACGTCCGTCCTGTGCAACATCGGATTCTCGTCTTCGTTGATGATATCGATGTCCATAGTTCGTTGGCCTTACTTCCCCCCGAAGCGCCTAAAAGGATTTCGAAGCCGCTACCCCGCCGTTTCCAGTGTGTGCCGTCACCGGCTCTCGTCGCCGGACGCCTCACGGCTGTCGCCGTCGGCCGGCTCGGAATCCGTCCCCTGAAGCTCCTGTCCGTCGAGTGTCTCGGGGAGCCGGTTTGCGACGACCCACAGGGTCAGCCGATAGATACCGTAGCCGACGGCCGCAAACAGGACGAGGTCGATGAGATACAGTTCGAGAAAGTCCAGCAGGGAGATGTCGCTCAGGACGAGATCTCCGGTGAGGATGAGAAACTCCAGCGTGACGACCACGAACAGGGCTGGGGCGAAAAGGAGGAACAATCCGACGAGCAGGATCTTGAGATTGTTCCGCTGGTCCGACTGTGACATGGTTGTCCTATCGGACCCCCGTCTGAAGAGTCCTGTGTGGAGCGGGCGGAACGCCGACGGTCACCGTCGGCAACGTGCCACCGCCGTCGCTCCGCGGAACGTGGCGCCGCCGATGGACCCGGACGGCTGGGCTCACCGTCCCGTTTCCGACGGCTGGAGTTCACCCAACTCCGCCAGCAACTGCGAGAGGTGGATGCGCTCGTTCGCCGCCTCGGTCAGCGCCATATCCGTCTCGCCGGCCAGCCGGTGGACCTCGGCAAGTCGGTCGCCCGAGTGTCGGGAGCGAGCGACCGCCAACACGTCGTCGAGGACGTCCTCGGCTCCGTATCCCTCGTCGACCAACAGGTCGTCGAGCGTCGAGCGCGCGTCGGTGAACCGCCCCTCCTCGGCGGCGACGACCATCGACTCGACCTGGTCGTCGGCCTGCAGATCGTTGAGCGTCTCGTAGGCGGTGTCCATCGTCACCGCGCCCTCGGCCTCGTAGGTGGTCTGGGCCGCGAGGATGGCCGTCCGAAGGTCGCCGTCGGCGTAGCCGGCGACGTACTCCAGGCCGTCGTCGTCGTAGTCGGCCCCGGCCGCCGTCGCCACGCCCCCCAGGACCGACACCGTCTCCTCGTGGGTCGGCGCCCGCATCACGACCGGGAAACACCGCGACCGGATCGGCGGGATCAGCGCCGACGGCTGCCGGGTGGCGATGACGAACTGCGTGGCCTCGTAGTACTGTTCCATCACGCGGCGCAGCGCCTGCTGGAAGTCCTCGCGCATCGCCTCTGCGTTGTCCAGCAGGATCGTCTTGTAGCTGCCCGAGACTGGCGAGTAGCTAGCCGACTCCTTGAGGACGTGGTTGATGAGGTCGGCCTTCGAGGACTCCCGGCGGCGCTTGCTGTCGATGAACGAGGAAAAGCGGGGGTCGTTGGCGACCTCCTTCTTGGTCAGATCGAAGACGTCGGCGACGTTGAGTTCGGTGAAGTCGGCGTCTGGGTTGTCGTGGACCTCGCGGGCGAACGCCCGGACCGCGGCGGTCTTGCCGGCCCCCTTGGGACCGTGGACGAGGAGGTTCATCGGCTCCTCGATCGCCCCGTGGAGGTGCTCGCGGGCCTGTGGCTGGGGGATCTCGTCGAGGTCCGGCGCGTAGGTTTCGGTCCACAGCGGAGCGTCCATCTATCGACTGTCGGTTGGCGTGGCCGGGACAAGTATCCCGCGGTCGTGCGAGGGGCGCGACCAGCGGGAGCGGCCCTCGGGAAAGCGCAGCGGCGAACGCAGTGAGCCGCGAGCAACACCGAACGAGTCGAGAAGTCGCCGATTGGTCGGCGTCGCCCGCTTCTCGCGGTCACCGCTCGCACTTCGAGGCGCTTCGCTCAGCCCCTCGCGCTACTCCACGGCTCACTGCGTTCGCCGTTCCATCTGGCGACCCCTCTCGTTGGTCGGCGCCGCCCACTACTCCACGGCTCACTGCGTTCGCCGTTCCGTCGAGGCGCCTCCCTGCGGTCGGCGCCTCGCTACTCGAACAGCTCTTCGAACACCTTCTGCTGTGCGGCCCGGAGGTGCTGGTGGTAGGTCGGCCGGGAGATGTCCATCGCGGTCGCGAGTTCGTCGCCGTCGATCTCGCGCGGCCAGTCGAAAAAGCCCCCGAGGTAGGCCGTCCTGAGGGCGGTCTCCTGGCGGTCGGTGAACCGCTCGGACAGCGACGCACGGAACTCCTGGCGGGTCTGGACCGGGCGTTCGTGTTCGTGGTAGCCGACCAGATCGGTCCTGTCGTAGCTGTCCTCGACGAGGCCGAACACCTCGCGGGCCTCGGTCTCGTAGGGGAGTTCGATCGTGTAGCGGGCGACGCCGTCGGCGGCGGTCACGCCCGTCGTCACCGCGCCGTGGTCGGCCAGTCGCGCGACGAGCGACTCCGTGAGCGTGATGTCGAACAGGGCGTCGCCCTCGTGCTCGACGATGGGTTTGACGCTCCGGACCGACTCGTCGGTCTCCAGCGCGTCAAGGACCGCGTCGGTGTCGCCCCCTTCGGCGGTGAGATACATCCGGAGGGTCCCGTCGTCGTTGATGACGGTCCCCTCGGATTCGAGATCGGCGCCGGTCGAGGCCGAGAGCCGACTCAACGGCAGGTCCCGGTCGTCGACGGTGAACTCCAGTTCGACGACGCGGTCCGCCGAGAGGATCTTCCCGCTCTCGATGGCGTTGATCGCGTTGGCGACGGCCTGTCCCAGCGCCTCCAGGACGACCTGTTCGCGCTCGTCGAAGGCGTCGGACTGGTCCGAACAGACGTAGAGGACGCCGTAGGTCGAGTCGGTGTAGGACAGCGGGATCGCCATCACGGACTCGACGCCGGCCGCGCGGGCCCGGGGCCCCCACTCGGCCTCGACGGAGTCCAGTTCGGTGAGGATCTCCGGTTCCTGGGAGGCCAGGGCCCGCGCACCGGGTTCGTCCGCGTCCGTCGGCACCGTGACGTCGTCGACCTCGACGGCGGCGTCGCCGGCCCAGGCACGGGCTTCGAGCCGGTCGCTGCGGACGTTCGGCCGGGCGATCCAGGCGAAGACGTACGGGTCGGTGGCCGCGACCTGCTCGCAGACCCCGGTTTCGACCTCCTCGCGGGTCGTCGCCTCGACGAGCACCCCGATAGTGTCCTCGACGAGGCCGTTGATCCGTTCGAGGATGGCGGCGATGCGCTCGCGGGTCTCCCGGACTTCCTGTTCGCGTTTCGCCCGGTTACACGCCGCGGCGGCGTTGGTCGTCAGCAGGTCCACGACCATGTGATCGATGTCGTCGAAGGCGTCGGCCTCCGTCGACATCACGCTGAGGACCCCGTGGACGCCGATCGGGAAGTACATCGCCGAGCGGAACTCCGTCCCGTCTTCGACGATATCGTCGTAGGTGGCCGGCTCGCCGGTGGCGAACACCTCGCCGGGCCGGCCCTCGTCGATACCGTAGACCGGCCGGTCCCCGAGCAGGTCGTCGGCCCGGCCCGACGTCGCGGCCGGCCACAGCGTCTGTGTGTCGGCGTCGTACAGCCTGACGACGTTGAGATCCATCCCCAGCACGGTCTCGGCCGCACTGGAGACGATATCGGCGACGGCTTCGCGGCTCGGCGCCTGCATCAGCGCCCGCGAGGTCTCCTGGAGTTCCGAGAGCATCTCCTCGCGGCGCTTTCGCTCGGTGATGTCACGGATGACCCCGGCGGTCCCACGGAACCGCCCGTTCGGCCCGTACAAGACCGTCATGTGGTCCTCACACGGGAACGGCTGGCCGTCCTTGGGCCGGATCTCCAACTCGAACGTCGTCTCGACGTCCTCGGGGCCGGAACTCGACAACAGCGAGGCGAGTTTCGACTCCGCGAGTTCGACGGTCCCGCGGTCCTTGATGACCCCCGTGTGCTCGCCCAGCAGTTCCTCGGTCGGATAGCCAGTCAGGTCCGCCATCGCCTCGTTGACGAAGACGAACTGTCCCTGGTCGTCGAGCGCGTAGACGCCGTCGTCGAGCGCGCTGATGACCTCCTCGTACCGGTCGAACTCGGTATCGGCGTCGTAGCTCGTATACGCGTCGGCGGCCCGCTCTACCCGATGGACCAGGACGGCGTACTGCTCGTCGGTCCCCCGCTGGACGTAGTCGGTCGCCCCACCGGCGAGCGCGTGCTGGACCGTTTCCGGCCCCCCGCTGTCGAAGACCACGATCGGTAGCGACGGCGACCGGGCGCGCAACGCCGTGGCGACCTCGGACAGGTCGCTGTCGACGCTCACGACACAGTCGACCGAGCCGACTTCGTCGGCAGCCACTGCCCCTGTCGCCGTCTGAACGGCCATCCCGCCCCGCTCTTCGAGTGCTGCCGCCGTCTCCGCGACGGTGGTCTCGTCCCCGCCACAGACGAGAACGTTGACTCCAGTTGCCATACCTAACTGGTTAGCCCCGTGGGTATAACAACTTAGTGGTCGGCGACCAGTGGCGACGTCTTTCTTGCCCCGAAAGGGGTGTAGTCTTGAACCGTCAATATACCGGTCGGATTCGAGAGATAACACGGGTGAATATTACGTGCAGACGGGCGAGCGAGACGGCAATATTCCGAATCGTTGGGACGCCATGCCAACTCAGTAGTGGTGATACGATTACCGTTCGGGTGGTCCACACGCCGAGGCACTCGGTCGTGGTCAGGCAAACACTGACCGCGACGTGACGACCACAGAGCGACTGCTTCACCGGGTTCGACTCCGCGGCGTCCCTCGATCCCGCAATCGACGCTCACGGAACGTTCGCATCAGAATGCGCCGGCCGGGAGTTCACCGAGCCGGCGAGGTGAACGTCGGGTACGCGACAACCGGGAGTGCGCCGGCCGGGAATTGAACCCGGGCTATTGCCTTGGGAAGGCAATGTCCTACCACTGGACCACCGGCGCGCACGGCGGAGCGTCGGGAAAGCCCGACGCGCGACGGGTCGTCGGTCCACGCGAAGCGCGGACGACTGCTCGCATTCGTGGGTGAACGGTCGTCGCACTTGAACGTAGCGTTTCGGCTGGCGCCGCTTTGTGGACCGAACAGGCGACGAGCGTAGCGCCACCACCGCCGTGACTGGACGGACGTACGGAAATCACGCATCGATAGGTGGGTATTAGTCATCACCGGCCTACATGTCGGTATGGCCGAAGCCGAAGCGATCGTTCGCGCCGAGGAACCCCTGGATCTGACGTTCTCCGAGGCGGAACTGGAAGCGTACCGCGAGCACTGTACCACGTTCGTCCGTGACCAACTCGACGCCGCCGGCGTCGAGCGGGCCGTCATCGGCCTCTCGGGCGGGATCGACAGCACGCTGACCTCGCATCTCGCCGTGGAGGCGCTGGGTGCGGATGCCGTCCACGGGCTCGTGATGCCAAGCGAGGTCAACCGCGCAGAGAACATGAGCGACGCCGAACGAGTGGCCGAGGAGCTACTGGGCATCGACTACGACGTCGTCGAGATCAACCCGCTGGTCGACGCGTTCCTGGAGGCGTTCCCGGCCGCCGACGGCGACCAGCTCGCGGTCGGGAACCTCCGGGTCCGCTGTCGGGCCGTCCTGAACTACCTCGTCGCCAACCACGAGGACGCGCTGGTGTTGGGCACCGGAAACCGCAGCGAGGCGCTGGTGGGCTACTACACGAAGTACGGCGACGGCGCCGTCGACTGCCACCCGATCGCACCGCTGTACAAACAGCAGGTCCGTCAGCTGGCGAAACACGTCGGCGTCCCCGAGGACCTCGCCGAGAAGACCGCCAGCGCAGAGATGTGGTCGGGCCAGACCGACGCCGGCGAGATGGGGATGGACTACGACACGCTGGACTCGATCCTCGCGGTACACGTCGACGGCGGCGTCCCGGCGGCCGCGACCGCCGACCACATCGGCGTTCCCGAGTCGGCCGTCGAACAGGTCCGCGGGATGTACGAACGCAGCGCCCACAAGCGGGCGATGCCGCCGGGTCCGGAGCCGCTGTACTGAGTTACTCGCGGGCCGCGATCAGTTCCGCGAACGCCGCCCGCTCGCGCGCTTCTCGCTGTTCTCGGTCGCCGCCCCCACGGAGGAGTTCTTTCAGCGTTCTGAGCGCCGCGTGGTCGACCCCAGCCAACTCCGTCGCGACCTGCCGTGGCTCGTCGGTGACCCGCGAGACCAGTCCGAGTCGGAGCGCCTCCGTAGCGTCAACAGTCCGCCCGGTCAACGCCAGGTCCAGCGCCGCGCTCTCGCCGACGATCCGCGGGAGCCGTACCGTCCCGCCCCAGGCGCCGAACAGGCCCAGTCTGACGCCGGTCTCGGCGAAAGTCGCCGCCGGCGTCGCCACCCGGAGATCACAGGCCAGTGCCAGTTCGACGCCGCCACCCCTGGCGGCCCCGTCGACGGCAGCCACCACCGCCCCGTCGTCGGTCTCGATCGTCCGAGCGACCCGCTGGCCCAGTGCGGCGAACTCGGCAGCGGTGTCGGCGTCAAGCTCGTCGACGACGGTCAGATCTGCGCCGGCACAGAACGCCTCACCGGCCCCCCGGAGGACGACGACCGGCGCCGTCGCGTCGGCGACCGCCGTTTCGAGATCAGCCAGTGCTTCCCGGGTGAGCGCGTTGCGTTTTTCGGGCCGGTCGAGCGTGACGGTACAGACATCCCCGTCGACCGTCGTCCGCACCATGTCCTCCCTCACACCGGTGTTTCCAAAGGTCTTTGCCCTTCGCGCGCCTAGGTTTTGCCAATGGAGGAAGTGGCGGCGGTCCGCCGAGCCGCGGTGGCAGCGGTCGACGACATCGAGCCTGGACAGCTCCGAGACCGGATCACTTCGCGCCTCGACGACGCCGCGTTCGCACCTGGCGTGTTGACCCTCGCCAGTGCCGACGCTGCCCGGGATCGGACGGCAGAGCCCGGCGACGGTCTCACCGACCGTGCAGCGGGCGTCCAACTCATCTACGAGGGGCTGTCGCTGACCCGGACGCTCGCCCACGACGACCCCTGGGAACACGGGGACCGTGACGCCGGCGATCTCGATATCCTCATCGCGGATATCTTGGTCTCCCGCGGGTTCTATCTGCTCGCTCGGACCGAAGCCGCCGACGATGCCGTCCAGGTCGTCCGTTCGTTCGGCTCCGACCAGACCGTGTTGCGCTCGACCGGCGACGAGGGCCTCGACGCCAACTTGGAGACCGACGTTCTGGAACTGGCCGCCGTCGCCGGCGTGACCGCAGCCGGAGTGGCCCCGACCGCGGGCCTCCGGGAGTACGCTGCAACGCTGGCAGACGGCGGGTTCCCGGAGAACGCGGCCCTGCTGGGCGAGGACGTGCGGGCGACCGTCGCGGCTCGCGTCGGCGTCGACCCGCCGGCGACCGACGGGACCGAGGCGGCAGCCGACCACTGAGAACGAGCGCCATACCCGAGTGGAATCGAAACGCCTAAAGACAATTGCCGGGAAGAAGGGCATGCGTGCCTGGGTAGCTTAGCGGTAAAGCGCGTCCTTGGTAAGGACGAGACCCCGGATTCAAATTCCGGCCTAGGCTTTTGCCGACCACACTTCTGCGAGGCGCTCCGTCGCCGAGCGACTGCTGTGGTCGGCAAAACGGTAGCGGGATTTGAATCGAGAGAAGACCCAGCGGCCGACCAAGGGGAGGCCGACCGTCTTCGCGTAGTTCAAATTCCGGCCTAGGCTTTCTCCGAGCGACTGACCCGAAGGGAGCGACGGGTCCGGAGTGCGTGGAAGTTCCGGCCGGAGCATCTTCCGACCTCACTGCTGTGAGGGACTCCATAGCCGGACGAGTCCATCCCTACGCCCAATCACCCGACACGAGCGGGTCAGCTTTTTCTTCCGTCGCCGACGATATCCGACAATGGCCGACGAAGCGGTCGAGACAGATGTCGGGATTGCCTGGTGTGGGGAGTCGTGGCTGGCGGTGGCGTTCTCGGCGGACGGGTTCGACCACGTCGCGGTGTGTGACGGGATCGGTGACTGTTGGGCTCGCTACGAGGAGACGGCACGACGAATACTCGTCGACCTGCCGATCGGGCTCGTCGAGTCCGGCGACCCGGAGCGGCGGTGTGACGAACTCGCTCGCCAGGTGCTGGGACCACAGGCCGAGACGGTCTCCACGCCGCCCGTCCGGGAGGCGACCCGCAAGCGGCGCTACTCGGCAGCGGGTCGCGTTCACGAGCGAAAGAGCGGGGCGGCGCTGTCCGAAGCGGCTTTCGAGGCCCACGAGGGGATCGCGATGCTCGACGAACTGCTCCAGGAGGTCCCCGAGGCCGCCGCGGTGATCCGGTCGTCCCATCCGGAACTGTGTTTCCGGGCGCTGGCCGGCGAACCACTCGAACAACCCCGCGGGACGGCGGCGGGCTACGCCGAACGGATGCGCGTGCTGGCACACTACGACCGGGACGCGGCTCCGACCGTCCAGCGGGCGGCCGACGAGACTGCGGGCCACGCGGTCACCGTCGCCGACGTGCTCGACGCCGTGGTGCTCGCGTACACGGCCGCGCCGGGCGAAGGAGCGCTGCGGACGCTCCCGCCGGAGCCGCCGACGGACGCGAAGGGACTGCCAATAGAACTGGTCTACCGGGGACAGGCGTCGCTGTCGGGTGAGTGAGCGGGACCGACGACAGCAGTCGCTGGCCGGTCAGTGAAAAGACTGCAGGCAGAAGGCGCCTTACAGTCGGGTGACGTTGGTCGCGCGCGGACCCTTGTCAGCTTGTTCGATGTCGAATTCGACTTCCTGTCCCTCTTCGAGGTCCGGGCCGCCAACGTCTTCCATGTGGAAGAAAACGTCCTCGTCCTCGTCCTCAGTATCGATGAAACCGTAACCGCCAGTGTCGTTGAAGAAATCAACCGTTCCTTTCGCCATTGCATCCGAACGAACGTCGAGACCACAGATAACAGTTCCGGTATGCGTACTCCGGGTGAGACAGCCGAACCACGGGAGGGCAGTTCCCTGGTGTATGCTACCTCCACACACCTCGTCGAGAGTGAACACGAACCATCACGACTGGCACAGTCACTATAGTCGTCGGCCGACACCCATCGGTATGCTCCGTCGCCTCCGGGAGAACGGACCCGTCGTATTGGTACCCCTCGCCTGGACGTTCGCACTGGCTGCACACGTCGGCGCCCTCGCGCTCCGGACGGTACTGATCGCCCATCTGGTGATGGCTACCGTCATCGTCGTGTTCACCGCCCTCTCCTGGCGGGAGATGACCACCGGCGTGTTGCGCGCCTGGAAACTCGTCCTGCTTGCAGGGCTCGCCGTGACGCTTCTCGGGACCGCCGGCCTGCTCGTCACACCGCCGCTCCGACCGCTGCTGACCGCGACAGTGGTCGGCTGGATGCTCGTCCCGGCCGCCGGACTGATCTATACGGGCCGTCACGTCGACGCGCTGGCGTCGGTATACACCGTCGGGGCCGCGTTCAGCGGCGTCGGTGCCGTCGTCTACACGGCGGGTGTCGCCATCGGAGCGACAAGCGGCGTCGGCCTCGGACTCCTCGCTGCCGGACTGGGGCTGACCGGCCTCGGGCAGACTGCCGGGATCGTCGCTGCGGTAACGCAGTACTGACTGGCGGGCGGATTTACCACCGAGCTACCGAGACGGGAGCAGAACCAGTCGTGAGCGGTGGGGAGCTACCGCCGGGACTCCGGACGAGGACATGTAGCCGCAGTCCGACGCTTCGCTGGCACCCTCGGAAGCACGCAGCTACCGGTACTAGGCCAGTCCGACCGCCTGCATGATCGCGAAGAGCACGTCCCCGTAGGTCAGCGAGACGAGCAAGCCGGCGAACATCGGGACGATGAACGGGATGCCCGGCGAGATCCACACGTCTTCGGCCTCGACCAACACGTCCAGTCCTTCTCGAAGTTGGACGGGCGTCGCGCCGTAGGCCGAGTGGTCGATGTCGTCGAGGAACTGCTCGGCGCCCCATGGATCGGCCGGTTCGCCGGCGGCATCTCTGTCTCCAGCGACACTGGAGGCGGGTTCGCCGCCGTCGGTCGCCAGGGAGCCGTCACCGGGCGGGTTCGGGTCCGCCGGGAGCGACGCCGGGTCGCGGTACTGCTCGGGGTTTGCCCGCAGTTCCGAGAGCGAGAGCCCGCGGTACTGGAGATACATCCGGAGCGCGTCGAGATCCAGGCCACTTCGGGTGAATCCGTCGGGCGATTCCAGCAGCCGGCCGTACTCCTCGGTGATTTCCTCGACGGCGACCGGCCTCCCGATGAACATCGCGAGGCCGAACTCACCCCGTGCGACGTTGCTGGCTGCCACACCCAGCGGATAGACGACGCCGGCCAGCACGGTGTTCGAGAGGATCGTCAGCGAGAACACGCCCAGCGTCGTCGGTTCCAGCGGCAGGGCGACCGACGGCGAGGACAGCAGGTACGTCGGGTAGACGGGAAAGAGGACGGCGATCAGCATGAACGCCTTCGCGTCGGCCCCGCCGAACCCGCCGATCCGCCAGAACAGGTACGACAGCGGCATGACGAACCCGAGACTGATCGCGACCCGGAGGAAGAACAACCGGCCGCCGGTCCCGTTCACCACCGTGTAGGTGTCCCAGACCAGGAGGGCGACCGCAAACAGCGCAAGCGGCCCCCAGATCCGGTTGGGAATCCGACGCGTCTTCACATCACGGTAGGCCGCCCACCCGAAGACAGGGACGGCCACCAGTCGCAACAGGTCCGGTATCGACCCGAGCACGACTGTCACCACTGGATGGGGCGTCCTAATGGTTCCGGTCAGCGAAGCCGCGGCTACGGGGAGAGAAGGCGGTGAGAACTGCAGGGAGCGTCAGATGACGCGGTTCTGCAGGTAGTCGAGATGCTTGGCGTTGTAGACGATCTTGACCTCGTCGGCGTCAGGGCTGCCGATACAGGTCAGTCGGACGTTTTTCTCCTCGACTTCCTCGTCGCTGAGGATCTGCTGCATGTCCATGTCGATGTCGCCCTCGACGACGATGGCGGCACAGTTCGCACAGGCGCCGGCACGGCACGAGAAGGGCCAGTCGTAGCCCTGTGCCTCGGCGGCTTCGAGGATGTACTCGCCTTCGTTGACATCGATCGTGCCGTGGTCCTCCGCGTCAAGGCCTTCGTCACCGGCCTTCTCGAAGAGGTCGTCGTCGTAAATGTCCCAGCCGTTGTCGTCCACTACTTCGTAGTTAAGGTACTCTACCGTGGGCATCACTGCCGGGTTCGGACGCCGACTTGTTAGACTTTGCCCTTCAGTAGCGGGAAACGAACAATAATGAAGGTTACGCGACCGGCAGAAACCGGAAGACGAGGTAGGCGGCCACCGTCGCGATCGAGGGGACGATGTTCTGGAGGAAGATGACGCGAGCGGTCGTCGCCGGTTCGAACAGGTCCGAGGCCTTCGGGAGGTCCTCCCCCGACTCCTCGCCGATCGGTTCGGTCTCTTTCGGTTCTGGCGTCCCCTTCTGGCCGCCGACGGTGGGGGCGTCCTCGGCGTCGGCGGTCAGCGCGCCGACCGAGACCTCGGGTGCCTCGCCCTGGACCGTCTCGGAGAGCCGCGTCGTCCGGGTCGCCCGGCCCCAGCCGAGACCGACGATGCTCATCGTCGCGATGATGACGAAACTGGCCGGGATGCCGAGCGCCGAGAGGAACGTGACGATCGTCGAAGCGACCGCCGCGACGACGATGGCCGCCACCAGCGGGAGGTCGGTCAGGTCGTTCCCGACGGTGTCCATCGTCCGGCGAGCGATCGTAAAGGCACCGAGCCCGATTGCAGCCCCGCCCAGCAGGATCGCAGGATACAGCTCCAGCGAGCCGTTGCCGACCAGCGGTGCGACGGCGTTGGCGACGTTCGAGGCCCCTGCCGAGAAGCCCATGTAACAGCCGATGCCGATGACGACGACAGTCCCGACGAACTCCCTGGGTGTCGTGTTCTGGCCCAGTCTGACCCAGGGGAAGCCGGCCGAGGAGTCCACCTCGACGAGCGACCCCTCGCTCTGTGAGACGGCGAACCACTCGACCAGTTTCGGGTAGAAGTACCGCCCGATGACGCCGCTGACCCAGAAGGCGATGATCGGCGAGACGAGCCACCAGGAGACGATTTCGAGCATCAGTCCCGAGTTCAGCGTGCCACGAGCTAGCCCCAACCCGGCGATGGCACCGACCGCCGTCATCGACGTCGAGGCGGGGACGCCGGCGACGTTCGAGAGGAACAGCGCCGTCCCGATGAAAAAGAGGACGACGATGCTGATGAGCGGCGAGAACTGCGTGGCGACCAGATCACTCCCCAGGCTCTTGACGACCGCCGGACCGACGAGCAGCCCGCCGGCGAGAGCGAACACCGTCATCAGGACCGCCGCGGAGAACTTCGTGAGGGTGTTCGATCCCACCGCGGGTCCGAAGGCGACGCCCGTCGAGGAGCCGCCGATGTTGAACCCGACGAAGACCGCGACGACGACCCCCAGCGCGAAGAGAACCTCGACCATACGTCTGCCAGATTCCGGCGGCGGTAAAGGGTACCGTCTTCGGAACCGGCCGGTAGAACTGGGACCAGGACGACAGGGTGCCCGGCCGATCAGGTATCGTCGGTGTCGTCCGCGTCGGCAACGTCTTCGTCGGTGTCGTCCTCGGCGTTAGCGAGCCGCTTGCGTTTCTCGGCGGCCGTCTCCTCGACCTCGGAGACGGTCTCCTTCGCGGCCTCGACTTCCTCGGTGACGGACTCGGCGGTCTTCTTCGCGTCGCTCGTCTTGGTCTGGGCATCCGTCGCCTTGTCCTTGACTTCGGTCACCGTCTCGGCGGCGTCGTCGGCACCGGTCTCCGCTGCGGTCTGTTCGACTTCGTCGGCCGTCTCCTCGACCTCGGCGGCGGCCTCGTCGACCGTCTCGGCAGCGTCCTCGACGGAGTCGACGGTCGTCTCCAGTTCGTCGGCGGTCTGTTCCAGTTGCTCGGCCGCCTGTTCGAGTTCGGCGGCCTGTGCCGCGACGTCCTCGTTGGTCCGTTCGAGCACGTTCGCCAACACGAGAAACTGGAGGAGACCGACGACGACGAATGCCGAGACGGCGATGCTCGCGGCCGTCGCGAGTACCTCGCGCCAGGCCGGCGTCGTCTCGACGACCCCGGCGACGACCAGTGCCCACGCCAGCGACAGCGCAACGGCGACGACCAGAACCGCCTGTGCGAACAGCCGGTACTGTTTCTCGTACCGGCCGAACATGGCGGATTCGAGGGTGCGAGCGAGCGGTGTGAGCAGTGGAACACGCGAGGACATACGGAACTGTTCCGGGCACAGCGGGAAAAACCCGGGGTAGACGACTGTCACGGAGCTTCGAGAGCGGCCGGCGGGTTCGGACGGGGACACCATCCGTCGGGCGGCGTCTCCAGGACACCACAACTACGTTCCAGTGACCTGTCGGTGTCCAGTATGGATCTCACGGGCGCACTCAAACGCAGTTTCGTCGCGGGGCTGTTGTTGCTCACCCCGCTGGTCATCACGCTATACGTCCTCAGACTGCTGGTCTCGTGGTCGCTCCAGTTCGTCGACCCGGTCGTCCAGGGGACCAGATTGACACAGTACACCGGGAACGTCGAGGCAGTCGCACAGCTCGTCGCGGTCGTCCTGATACTGGTCGTGGTCACGGTGCTTGGCTATCTGGCACAGAAGAACGTCGGCCGCCAGCTGTTCGGCGGCATCGGCCGGATCGTGAACGTCATCCCCCTGTTTAGCACGATCTATCTGACCGTCCGGCAGGTCGCCAACTCCCTGGTCGACCGGAGCACAGCCTACGAGAGCGTCGTCCTCGTCGAGTACCCGCGGGAGGGGATCTACTCGCTGGGCCTGGTGACCGGCGAGAGCCCGCGGGAAGTCGAACAGGTCGCGGACCAGGAGGTGTACAACGTCTTCCTGCCGAACAGTCCGAACCCGACCGGTGGGCGCCTCGTGTTGCTCCCCGAAGACCAGCTCCGGGAACTCGATATGAGCGTGCGGCGGGCGCTCCGACTCGTCGTCACCACCGGCGTCGGGGCCGAGGACGAACCCGCGGCGCTGATCGACGGCGACCGGTCCGGCTGAGGAACCGCCCGCGACGGCGGGACCGACACGCTTTCGACGGCTGGTGCCCCAGCCGTTCGCATGTTCCCCGAGTTCGAGGTCGTCCCGGCCGTAGACATGCAGGACGGACAGGTCGTCCAACTGGTCGGCGGCGAACGCGGGACCGAGAAGACGTACGGCGACCCGGTCGAGGCAGCCCAGCGGTGGGTCGGGGCGGGCGCGCGGACGCTCCACCTGGTCGATCTCGATGGCGCCTTCGAGGGCGAGCGACAGAACGCCGAGGCAATCGACGCCGTCCTGGAGGCCGTCGACGACGATATCGGGGTCCAACTGGGCGGTGGCATCCGGACCGCGAGCGACGCCGTCTCGCTGCTGGACCGCGGCGTCGACCGGGTGATCCTCGGGACCGCTGCCGTCGAGACCCCCGAGATCGTCGCCGAGATCAGCGAGCGCCACCCCGGCAGCGTCCTCGTGAGTCTCGACGCGAAAGACGGCGAGGTCGTCGTCTCGGGCTGGACCGAGGGGACCGGGCTCGACCCGGCCGAGGCCGCACAGCGGTACGCCGACCTCGGTGCCGGCGGCATCCTCTTTACCGATGTCGACGTTGAGGGGCAACTGGCGGGCGTCCGGACCGACCCCGTCCGGCGGCTGGTCGAATCCGTCGACATCCCCGTGATCGCTAGCGGGGGCGTCGCGACCGTCGAGGACGTGGTCGCGCTGGCGGAAGCCGGTGCGGCCGCCGTCGTCGTCGGCAGCGCGCTCTACGAGGGCGAGTTCACGCTCTCGGAAGCGATGGCGGCGGTCGAGGACGTATGACTGCGAGCGCCGGTCGCGAACAGTGACGGGGCTCAGCCCGAGTACAGCGTCACCGCCGTCGCCCCGTAGCCCTCGTAGAACGGTCTGATCCCGCCCTGCGTGTTGCCGGCCGAGACACGCCCGTCGGGCGTCTCGAAGACGAGGCTGTTCTCCATCGGGAAATCGTTGGTCGGGTCGCCGACGAGTCCCTGACGGACCTCGACGACGGGGACCCGCTCGTAGCTCTGCTCGCTGCCATCGAGGTCACTGAGTGTCACGTCCGCGAGCAGATCACGGCCGGCCGCCCGGTGGAGCGCGGCGTTGGTCGCCGCCGTCCGGAGGTGGTCGTAGGTCGCCGGCAGCGGGTCCGGCTCGGTGACGTAGCGGTCCTCACCCATCGGCCAGAAGTTCGCGACGACGTTGCCGAAGAAGCCGCTGCCGACCTCCCGCTGGGAGAACGCCAGTGCGTACTCCTCGCCGTGTCGGCCCGAGAGGACACCGTGAGAGCCCATCAACCCTCGCGTCTCGTCGACGAGGACGTAGACCGGTGCCGTCGCCTCCCAGGTCCGGACCACGTCGGCGATCCGTCCCCACTCGACATCCAGCGGGTCGGCAGACAGCGGCGAGACGGCGAGCAGATAGACGAACACGCCCCGGTCCTGTGCCTCCGTCAGTGCCTCTCGGAGGTGGTCGATCTCCGGTGCCGGAACGACCAGCAGCGCCTCGTGGCGGGCGGCCTCTAGTGCGCTGCGTGCCCGCTTGCGGACGGTCGCCCGCGAGTGGACAACCTCGACGGGCGCCCCCTCGTCAGCCGGTTGCTCGTAGAGGTCGTCGATGGTATCGCCCAGTTCCTCGACCCGCGTCGAGAGTGCGCCGATGGCGTCCTCGGGCCGACGCGCCCGTAGCACGGTCGGACTCCGTGTCTCGTCGACGGTTACCAGCCCCCGGTCGGCCAGTGCGGCGGCGATGTCGTAGACGTACCCCTGTGAGACATCCGCGGCTCGTGATACCTCCCCCGTGGTGGCCGTTCCAGCCTTCAGAACGGCCAGATAGGCCTCGATCTCCTTCTCCGAGAGCCCGAACGCAGCGAGATGGTCCCGGAGCGCGTCGGCAGACATGGAAGAGGATTGTACTACTATATACAAAATATTTTTCCACAGGGACGCACAGGGTGAGGTATGAACGAGACGGCCCGGACACACGAGACGGAAACACAGCGTGACACCAGACGGTGGTGGACGCTGGCCGTCTTCGCGTACGTCGCCCTGGAGGGAGCCGGGCTCCAGATGCGCGGGGCCGTCATCCCGGAGTTGCGGGCGACCTTCGGTGCGCCCGACTGGCAGTTGGGACTGGTCGCGCCGGCCGGGACCCTGGGGTACCTGTTGGTCGTGATGGTCGTTGGTGTGGTCGCGAGCCGGTTCGACACCCGCCGGTTGCTCCTGCTGGGGTTCGTCGGGACCGGAGTCGGCATCTTCTTCATGGGTGTCGCACCGTCGTTCCTGCTGTTCCTGTCGGCGCTGGTGGGCCGAGGGCTGTTCACCGGCGTCGGCCGCGGAACCGACCGGCCGCTGTTGAGCCACCTCTACCCGACCCAGCGAGGGCGGCTGTTCAGCTACTACGACATGATGTGGGCGGTCGGTGCGACTACCGGGCCGGCGCTGGTCGCGGCGGCGGTCTGGCTGGGCGACTGGCGGCTGGCGTACTACACGCTGGGGCTGGCTTTCGTCCCGTTGATCGGGCTGGTGTGGTTCCTCCCGACGCCCGATATCGCGGGCGGCGACGACACCCTCGATCTGGCGGAGTTGCGCCGGATCGGCCGCCAACCGGAGGTAGTGGCGACCGCCGTCACGCTGTTTCTCTCGGCGGGCATCGAGGGCGGGCTGTTCACCTGGCTGACGACGTTCGCACAGGGTCGGGTCCCCGGGGCGCTCGCGACGGCGTCGCTGAGTATCATGCTCGTCGCGTACATCCCCGGACGGTTCGTCTCCGGACGGCTCTCCGAGCGGTTCGGCTATGCTCGTCTCGGCCTCGTACAGGCCGGGTTGCTCGTCCCCGCGTTCCTCTATACGTTCTTCCTCGCGGAGGGGCTGGCGCTGCTCGTTGGCTTTTTCGCCATCGGGCTGGTGCTGTCGGGGCTATACCCGACGATGTTGGCCTACGGGACCGAGGCCGTCCCCGAACACAGCGCGCCGGTCAACGCCATCGCCGCGGTCACCTCCGCGGCGGGGATCGCGGCCGTCCCGGCGGTGATGGGCGTTCTCATCGGCGGCGAGGGCATCCTCCAGACGATGCGGTTGCTGTGGGCTCCGATCGCGGTGTTGCTCGCGGTGACGCTGGTGACCTGGCTCGTCATCGGCCGGGTGGCAGAGCCGTGAGGTCCAAATAGCCGGCCCGACACCGTCAGGGTATGACCGATCGTACGGCGGCCCTCACGCGCGAGACGGCCGAGACGGAGATCGAGGTGACACTGGACATCGACGGTGACGGCGAATCGACCGTCGAGACGGGCGTGGGCTTTTTCGACCACATGCTGACGGCCTTCGCGACCCACGGGCTGTTCGACCTGACCGTCCAGTGTGACGGCGACCTGGAGATCGACGACCACCACACCGTCGAGGACGTGGCGATCACGCTGGGCGAGGCCTTCGAGGAGGCGCTGGGCGAGAAACGCGGTATCCAGCGCTTCGCCGACCGGCGGGTCCCGCTGGACGAGGCGGTCGCCAGCGTCGTCGTCGACATCTCCGGGCGCCCGTACTTCGCGTTCGACGGCGCGTTCTCACAGACCGAGGTCGGCGGGATGACCAGCCACATGGCGAAGCACTTCGGGCGCTCGCTCGCGATGAACGCCGGGCTGACGCTGCACTGTGGCGTCGAGGGGGAGAACGCCCACCACGAGATCGAGGCGCTGTTCAAGGGACTGGCCCGGGCCTTGGACGACGCGACGCGGATCGACGAACGCCGCAGCGACATCGCCAGCACGAAAGGCGAGCTATAGATGTTCGACGAAATCATGGAGAAGTTCGAGGACTCCCCGGGCCAGCAGGCCGTCATCCGCCTGTTGCTCGAACGGGGGTTCTCGGTCAACGAGGACGGACGGGTCGTCTCCGGCGGCATCGAGATCCCCAACACGGGGATCGCCCGCGAGGCCGGCGTCGACCGGCGGGTGGTCAACGCGACGACCGACGCCATCCTGGCCGACGACGAACTGCGGCGCATCTTCCGGAACATCTCGGCGGTCCCGAGTCTACTGGATCTGGCGCCGGTCCTGGATCTGACCGCCATCACCGTCCACGTCCGGGACGCCGACGAGTCGGGGATCGTCGCCACCGTCACCGGTGCCATCGCCGACCGTGACATCCCCATCCGGCAGGTGCTCACCGAGGACCCGGAGTTCACCGACGAGGCCGTCCTCTACGTCATCACCGACGAGGAACTCCCCGGCGACCTCCTCAACGAGATCACCGGGATGGCGTTCGTCCGGACGATCGAGCTGGCGTGACCGGCCCGCCACGGCTTTGTGCCGGCGCTCCCTCGTTCGGCGTATGAACCCACGGACGCTTGTCCGCGCCGAGGGAGCGGTCGTCGCCGCCGCCGCGACGGCGACCTACGCGCTCGACGGTCGATCACTGCTCGTCTTTCTCGCGGTGATCCTCCTGCCCGACGT
Organism: Haloarcula montana; assembly: GCF_035666295.1. NCBI lineage: Archaea > Methanobacteriati > Methanobacteriota > Halobacteria > Halobacteriales > Haloarculaceae > Haloarcula > Haloarcula montana. The sequence continues at coordinate 1,619,031 of NZ_CP142027.1, read as the reverse complement.
GTCGATGGCCGGCTACCTCCACAGCCGCCGGGTCGGTGCGATCACGTACAACGCCGTCCACACGTACGTCGGGCCGGTCGTGCTGGCGGCCGTCGGGGTCCTGACCGGGACCGGGCTGGCCGTCGGCATCGCGCTGATCTGGACCGCCCACATCGGGGCTGATCGCCTGTTCGGCTACGGGCTGAAGTACGCCGACCGCGAGTTCGGCGACACCCACGTCCAGCGGCTATGACCGCGACGGTCACCGTCGTCACGCCCGACGGCGAACGCCGGGAACTGACCGCCACTCCCGGTTCCATCCTCCGGGACGTGTTGCTGGCGGCGGACCTCTCACCACATGGCCGGTACGCCCGCACCGTCAACTGTGGCGGCCGGGGGATCTGTGCGACCTGTGGCGTTCGCCTGGCCGAGTCACCGCAACCCGAACACTGGCACGACGACCTGGCCGACCGCTTTGGCTATCCCCGCCTGTCCTGTCAGCTCCGGGTTCGGGACGGGATGGTCGTCCGACTGCTTGACAAGCGGGTCTGGGGCGGCCGGAAGAGCGCGCGTGATCGAGACGGGTCCTCGGAAGGGTAAGCGCTATTCGCCCGCCACCGGTACCGTCAGCCGTGACAGATAGCTACCGGACCGTCGCCGAGCGGGCCGAGGCGCGCTTCGAGGTTCAGGGGTCGGAGTTCATCGGCCACGTCGCCCCGGCGACGACAACCGAAGCGGCGGAAGCGTTCGTCACGGAGATCGAGGGGGCCTACGACGACGCGACCCACAACGTCCCGGCCTATCGCGTGCGATCAGACCCGTTCCGGGAGTACTCCAGCGACGACGGCGAGCCGAGCGGCAGCGCCGGCAAGCCCGCGCTGAACGTCCTCCAACAGCGAGAGATCGAGAACGTCGTCGCCGTCGTCACTCGCTACTACGGCGGGACGAACCTCGGGGTCGGCGGACTCGCCCGGGCCTACTCACGAGCGGTCAAGGACGGCGTCGACGCCGCCGGCGTTGTCGAGGAGGTCCCCCACGAGACGTTCTCGGTCACGGTCGAGTACGACGATTCGGGCAGCGTCCGCGCCCTGCTCGAATCCGCCGGCGTGGAGTTCGACGCCGCCTACGAAGCGGACGTGCGGTTCGAAGTACGGGTTCCCGCCGCCGAGGGGGCGGCCCTGCGCGACGAGATCCGTAGCGCGACGAGCGGCCGCGCCGACATCGAGGGGTATTGAACCCTCCGAGCTCCCGTCCCACAAACGTGGCTGGGCGTCTGTTCGACCCGGCCCCCGTCGAGTACGGCGACCACACGTCGACGCCGGCCGTCTGGACGCGGTCGGCTATCGGGGCGTACGTCGGACCACCTTCGACTGCAGCGGGTGAGCGGGGCGGTCACACGCCACACGGAATCGTCGATGGTTCGTCTGGAACGAACTCCCGACGACGTACAGCGGTCTCCAGTCGAAACAAAGGGGTTAGACCGTGGAACGGCGGCGAAGGATCGCAGTGCTCCTCGTTCTCGCATGTCGGTAAAAGATGTTTCGGTCCGCGCGCTCAGTCGGTCCGGAACGCACGGTCGCCGGCGTCGCCCAGTCCCGGCACGATGAACCCGTCGTCGTCCAGTTCCTCGTCGATAGCGACTGTCAACACGTCGATATCGGGGAAGGCATTGGAGACGCGGACGATCCCCGGCGGGGCTGCCACCGCCGAGAGCGTAAGCAGCGTCTCCGGTTCGGTCTGCGTCCCGGTGATATGCTCCAGGACTGCACACATCGTCGACCCCGTCGCGAGCATCGGATCGGCGACGATGACGGTATCGTCCGGGCGGATCTCGGGCAGTTTGACGTAGTCGACCGAGATGGGGAACTCGCCGTCGGTGTCCATCCCGGCCTCCTCGTCGCGGCTGGCGGAGATGACTCCCTGTCGGGCACGGGGAAACGCCTTCAACAGTCCTTCGACGAACGGTGTCGCCGCACGGAGGACGTTGATGATGACGACGTCGTCCAGCCCTTTGACGCGCTCACCCATCGTCGTTGTCAGCGGCGTCTCGATCTCGATGTACTCGGTCTCCATCCGTCCGTCGACGATCTCGTACCCACAGAGCCGTCCGAGACGGACCAATCCTTTTCGGAATTCGACCTGTTCGGTTCCAACGTCGCGGAGCTTCGAGAGTTCGTCCTGCGCGAGAGCGTGGGTGACGACGGAGGCGTCGCCACGCTGTTCTATGGCCATATATCGGGGCTACAGTAGGCTGGTGGTAAACAGTTTCTACTTAGGTGGGTTCGGCGGCGCCGGACTGCTCGGTCGGGATTCTCCCGCGCTGGCGGTTCTTGAACAACAGCAGGGCAAAGAGGACCATACCGACCGCACGGAGTCCCAGATCCATCACGAGCGTGACCTCGCCGCCGCCCAGGCCCAACAGTCCGGTGAGCAGCCGTTTTTCAGGCCGGTACCTCGACCCCGAGTTCCTCGAGAAGGGTCCGTGCGGCCCGGGCCGAGGACGGCGGCCCGCGGGCGGTGACCAGATCGCCGTCGACGGTGACGCTCGTGTCGGCGTCGAGTTCCGCGTCCCACTCAGCCCCAGCGGCTTTGACCTCGTCTTCGACCCAGTAGGGGAGTTTCCGGCCGTCGGGCATCAGGTCGTCCTCGTCGACGATCCCCTCCTCCCAGGCGTTGGGGAAGCCGGTGATCGACCGGCCGGCGACGAGCATGTCCCCGTCGCTGTCCCTGGTGAACGCGAGGATACCGACGGCGTGACAGACGACGAGGGCTGTCCCGTCCTCGCCCTCGACGGCGTCCCGGAGCAGTCGGCGAGCGTCGCTGTCCTGGGTGACGTCCCACTCGGTCCCGTGACCGCCCGGGAAGACGACGGCATCGTAATCGGCTGCCTCGACCCGAGCGATCGGTGTCGGGTCGTTGAGTCGCTCGTCGGAGTCGTGGACCGAACGGACGTGTTCGGCGGTCTCCTCCCCGACCTCCGCAGGGTCGACGGAGCGCTCGTCCAGCACCGGTGGATCACCGGACGGCGTGGCGACGGTGATCTCCAGGCCGGCGTCGGTGAGCGTAGTGAGCGGCTCGATACACTCCTCTCCCCAGTAGCCGTGTTCGCTGACGACGAACAGTGCGGATGGCATCGTCGGTCGTACGAGTCCGACGGGGATAAGCCGCCGGTCGACGGGTGGGCGGAAACGCTTAACCAGTCGGAGCGAATACACGGACAGAACACGATGGAGCGTACAGCAGCCGAGACTGCCCGACCCATCAGTACCCGATTCGACAATGGCTGACATGGAAGAGAGCGTTTCAGGCTTCAAGACGCGAGGGGGCTGGGTCGCCGTCGTCGAACACGGCGAGCGGATCACCCGGGCGCTGAAGGACCTCGCGGGCGACGAGGAACTGGCTGTCGACGAGGAGGCGCTCGCGGAGTTCGACGACTGGCGTCCCAAGAGCCACGAACGGCTCGACGAGGACGTCAACGAGAAGACCGCAGAGCAGGCGAGCGTCGACGAGGGGAAAGGCGAGCAGGCCGGCAAAGACCCCGACGAGGACCTCCAGACCGCCGGTGAGAAACTGAGCGAGTCCTACGAGAACCTGGACGAACCCGACGAGGCGATCGACAAGTGGGGCGAGTCCGTCGACTACGTCGCCCGGGCGGCCGACTCGGCCGGCCGGAAGGCGCTGCGGAAGGTCGAAGACGCCGTCTACCGGAACGTGATGACACAGATCGCGCCCTACTATTTCGACAACGAACTCGTCAGCGCGAACCTCCAGCGGATCAACGGCGAGGACAACCCCGAATACGTCTTCGAGGTCAACGTCAACGACGACGACCTCAAGCTCCGGGTCTCGAACCAACTCGCCGACTACGATCAGGACGTCGACCGCTGGCACGTCGACACCGAGAAAGTGACCGAGGCCGTCGAGGCCGCGGAAGGGGTGGATGCGGTCGAACCGGGCGAGGAGACCGATGCGAAGACGAACTAAGCTCGCCGCCGTGCGAGCGGCATCGGCTTCCAGCATCGCAGACGCCAAGACGAACTAAGGCTGCATTCATGCAGTCTGCGTCGGCTTCCAGCATCGCAGACGCCAGGGCGAGCTGGCCGACCGCCGCGTGACGCCTCAGGCCGGCTTGCTCCCGACCACGCCACGGAGCAGGAGCGCCGCTGCGACTACCAGACAGCCGGCGAGGCCAGTGAAGGCCAGCCGGTAGTTCGCGACGGCGGCGAGCCAGCCCATATACACCGGTCCGAGCGCGCCGACACCGAGGAACAGTGCCCGCGCGGCCCCCAAATCCGCACCCAGGTTGTCGGCGGGCGCGGCGTCCAGCAGCGTGGCATCGGCGACGGGAAATACCGTCTTGTAGCCGACGGCGTAGGCGGCGATTGAGAGGCCGACAGCGATCAGCGAGTCGGTCGTGACGACGGCCGCCAGCGCGGCGACGCCGAGCAGGAGGCCGCCGGCCCCGACAGCCCGGCGGGGAACCCGGTCGGAGAGCGCCCCGGCCGTGGGTTTGACGACGACGCCGACGACGAACACCACGGCGTACAACCCCGCGGCGACGGGTTCGGGAAAGCCCTTCCCGTCGGTGAGATACGCCGGGAGGAAGTTCACCCACGCGCCGACCACGAAATAGAAGAGCGCGAACGCGACCAGTGCCTCCCGCTGCCGGCGGGTGGTCGCCAGCCGTCGGATCGTCGCGAGGAGTTCGACGTTCGTCCGACCGATCCGGTAGGGGTCGCGGTTCCAGGCGACGTAGCCCAGACAGATCAGCCCCAGGACGGCCGCCACGGGGACGAACGGCGTCCGCCAGTCCAGTCCCGGGACCGGTTCGAGACCGACCACCGCCATGGTCGCGCCGCCGCCGGTGACGATCACGCCTCCGACCGAGGCGAGAATCCCCCCGACATCGGTCCCGGCGGCGTACAACCCGAGCGCCTGCCCGCGACGCCGGACGAACAGGTCCGATAGTTGCGCACGCGAGGGGACCGCGAACAGCCCCTTCCCGACGCCGAGAAGGAGCGCCGCGGCGACGAACAACCACACGGTCGTCGTCCCCGAGACCACCAGGAAGCCGGCGGTGAGGACGACCAACCCGGGAACCACCAGCGACGGACGGGTGAACCGATCCGAGAGCCGACCGCTGGGGAACTGGGTGACGGCGTAGACCGCCTGGAGCGTGCCCAGGGCGAGGCCGGCGACGACCGTCGTCGTCCCCAGGTCGGCGATGATCGACGGCAACAGCGGCGGCAGGAGAAACCGTCCCAACTGGAGCGTGGCCCAGGCGACGCTCAGGGTCACGAGCATCCGCCCGCCGTAGCCCGAGAACAGCCGCTCGGTGTGGGTCACAGCCAGAGATCGCCGCCCGAGCGGTTTAGGCAGCGCGGTCCCGGCAGTCGCATCACCGTCCGCATGCAACCGATCGGCATAGGTGAGTGGTGGCGAGAGGCGGGGGTGTCCCGACCCACAGAACGACGGGTTGTGACCTACCCCGGTCGTGTCCCTAGCCGGCAGTGATGGGAACCAACGTGACAGCGGCGGCGGCACCGCTCGCTGGTCGGTCGGCGACGGTCGTGGGCGCGGGCTTCGGCGGCCTGGCGACGGCCTGCTATCTGGCCGACGCCGGCGCCGACGTGACAGTGCTAGAACGCCACGACCGCCCCGGCGGCCACGCGAACCGCATCGAGGACGACGGGTTCACGTTCGACACCGGTCCCTCGTGGTACCTGATGCCCGACGTCTTCGAGCGCTTCTTCGGCCACTTCGACCGGGACCCCGGGGACTACTACGACCTGGTCCACCTGGACCCACAGTACCGGGTCGTCTGGAAGGGGGGAGCCGACGGCGAGGTCGCCGACAGCGTCGACATGCGCCCGGACATGGACCACAACCGGCGGGTGTTCCGGTCCTACGAGGCCGGTGCCGACGACGCGCTGGACGAATACCTCGCCGAAGCCGAACACACCTACGAGGTCGGGATGGAGCGGTTCGTCTACGAGGACCGCCAGCGGCTCCGGGACTTCCTGGACCCGGAGGTGGTCCGATCGGCCCGCGGACTCACGTTCCTGGGCTCGATGCAGGACCACGTGGCCGACTACGTCGACCACCCGAAACTGCGCCAGTTGCTGCAGTACACGCTGGTGTTCCTGGGCGGATCGCCGTACAACACGCCGGCGCTGTACAACCTGATGAGCCACGTCGACTTCGAGTTGGGCGTCTACTACCCCGACGGGGGCATCTACAGCGTCGTCGAGGGAATGGTCGGGCTGGCCGAGGAACTGGGCGTCGAGATCAGGACCGGGCGGAAAGTAACCGGCCTGGCGGGCGAGCCCGACGGCGTGGCGGTGACGACGGCGGACGGGACGGCGACGACGGACCTTGCGGTGGCGAACGCGAACCTCGCCCACGTCGACCGGGACCTGTTGCCCGACGGGACCCGGGAGACCCGGCGGGGCTACTGGGAGAACCGTACCTACGCGCCGTCGGCGTACATGCTCTATCTGGGCGTCAAGGGCGACGTTTCCCCGCTGGAACACCACACGCTGGTGTTGCCCGAGGACTGGGAGCCACACTTCCGGAGCATCTTCGAGGAGCCACGCTGGCCGACCGACCCCGCCTACTACGTCAACGTCCCCTCTGTCACCGACGACAGCGTCGCGCCCGAGGGCCACCACGCCGTCGTCGTTCTGGTCCCGATCGCACCGGGGCTGGACGACGACGAACCCGCCCGCGAGCAGTTCCGCGAGCGGGTGCTCTCGGACCTGGCCAGCCACGCCGGCGTCGATCTGCGGGACCGCATCGTCGTCGAGCACGAGGCCTGCGTCTCGGAGTTCGCCCGCCGGTACGACGACCCCGAGGGGACCGCACTCGGACTCGCACACACGCTGCGCCAGACCGGTCCGCTCCGGCCGGGCCATCGCTCCTCGGCCGTCGACGGCCTCTACTACACGGGGTCGTTCACCACGCCCGGTATCGGCGTGCCGATGTGTCTCATCAGCGGCCAGCACGCCGCCGACGCAGTCGTCGACGATTTGTAGTATGCTAGCATCTGACGACCCCCTTCGTTTCAGGTAGAGATTCCCCACACCGAGCGGTAGGCTCATTGCACGGTAGGGCAAACGCCGGGGTAGATGGTCGCGACGAGTGTGCTGGCGACGCTAGTGGTCGCGGCAGCGGCGAGTCTGTTCATGGCCTGGACGATCGGCGCCGGCTCCTCGGGGTCGACACCGTTCGCGCCCGCGGTGGGCGCCAACGCCATCTCGGTGATGCGAGCGGGCTTTTTCGTCGGGATTCTCGGACTCGCGGGTGCCGTGTTACAGGGCGCGAACGTCACGGAGACGGTGGGGGGCGGGCTGATCGTCTTCCCCGACGGCGGCGGGCTCTCCGCGGCGGCCGCCATCGTCGCGTTGCTGACCGCGGCCGCGCTGGTCGCGGTCGGCATCTTCACCGGCTACCCTATCGCGACGGCGTTTACCGTCACGGGGGCCGTCGTCGGCGTCGGCCTGGCGATGGGCGGCCAGCCCGCGACCGCGAAGTACATCGAGATCGTCTCGCTGTGGGTCGCGGTGCCGTTCGTCGGCGGCGGTATCGCCTTCGCGACGGCGTGGCTCCTGCGTCACGAGGGGACCAGCGAGGAGCTACTGGTGCCGGCGCTGGCCGCTCTCGTCGGTGCGATCATGGCGAACGTCCGGTTCGTCCTGCTGGCGCCGGGTGCCGAGCAGGCCTCCGTCGCGCAGGCACTGGCCACCGCAGCGGGAACGCCCGAGCTACCGACAGTCGTCGGTGTGACGGCGCTGGCAGCGCTGCTGTCCGGCGGGCTGTTGTCCCGGGACGTGCGGGCCGACCCCGCCGCAGGCCAGCGACACTTCCTGCTCGTGCTGGGCGGCCTGGTCGCGTTCTCGGCCGGCGGGAGCCAGGTCGGGTTGGCGCTCGGCCCACTCCTCCCGCTGTTGGGCGAGGGACCGACCGCTGCGATCCCGATCACCGGCGTCTTGCTCTTCGGCGGGATCGGCCTGCTCGTGGGGTCCTGGACGGGTGCGCCACGGATGATCAAAGCGATCGCACAGGACTACTCCTCGCTGGGGCCACGGCGCTCGATCGCGGCGCTGATCCCGAGTTTCATCATCGCACAGGCGGCGGTCTTCCTGGGCGTGCCGGTCTCGTTCAACGAGATCATCGTCTCGGCGATCGTCGGCTCCGGGGCGGCCGCCGGCGGCGGCGAGGTGAGCCGCTCGAAGATGGGCAAGACGGTACTGGCCTGGATCGGCTCGCTCGCGGTGGCGTTCGCGGCGAGCTACGGCCTCTTTCTGTTGGTCGACGCGCTGTGACTACGCCGGGCGCGTGTAGTCGGGGTCGATCATCTGTGCCGAGGTCGGCGCCGGATCGCCGGGTGTGAGGTTGTACGCCGAGAAGTCGGTGACGCCGGCCGCCCGGAGGACGTCCTCGTCGTACAGCGACTCGCCGGTGAACTCCCCGGGGTCGTGACGCAGTATCTGGAGGACGGCGTCCGAGACGACCTCGGGCGTGCGCCAGTCGTCCTCGGTGCCCAACCCGAAGTGTCGGGTCGCCCGGGTGTCGATCGCGGTGACCGGCCAGAAGGTGTTACAACCGATGTCGTGGCCGCGCAACTCGCCGGCCAGCGAGAGCGTGATGAACGACATCCCGAGTTTCGACCAGAGATACGGCCCCGATCCCGGGCTTCGATCGACGGTCACCGGCGGCGCGTTCGTCAGAATCCACGCTTCGTCGAGGCCTTTCAGATGGTCGATGAAGGCCCGCGAGACCAGATACGTCCCCCGGACGTTCACCTCCGTCAGGAGGTCGAAGCGGTTGGGCGGCAGGTCCTCGACGGTCGCGAGTTGGATCGCGCTGGCGTTGTTGATGACGATGTCGACGGTGCCGAAGCGATCGATCGCCTGGTCTGCGGCCGCCTGGACGGCCTCGGGGTCACGCACGTCCAGTTGGATCGGCAGCGATTCGGCCCCCCGCTCACGAACCTCGCGGGCGGTCTGTTCGATCGATCCCTCCAGGTCGCGGTCCTCGCCGTAGTCGCCCTCCTCGCTGGTCTTGCCCGTCGAGACGACGTTACAGCCCTGATCGGCCAGCGCGAGCGCGATCCGCTTCCCGATACCGCGGGTCGTCCCGGTGATGAACGCGGTACTGCCCGAGAGATCGGGCGCCTCCAGTGTCATGCCGTCCCAGTCGGGACAGAGCCACATAGTACTGGCTCTCGAACCGGAGAGAAACGCAGAGAGCGACCGTGAGGAGTTTACTCGGTCGAGGCTTCCTCGGTTTCGACGGGTTCGTCCTCGCCCTGATCGAGGCGGGCGACGCGGGCCTTCATGATCCGGGTGTTCTCGACCTGTTCGACCCGGATCTCGACGCCCTCGTAGGTGATCGTCTCACCCTCCTCGACGAGCCGACCCGCGCGGTTGAAGATGAAGCCGGCGATGGTCTCAAACTCCTCGCCCTCGGGGAGTTCCAGTTCGAGTGCTTCGTTGACCTGCTCGATGTTGACCTCGCCTTTGACGACGACGGTGTCGTCGTCGAGATACTCGATCGGTTCTTCCTCCTCGCCTTCGAGGATCTCGCCGACGATCTCCTCGGTGAGGTCCTCCATCGTCACCAGTCCCTCGGTGGTCCCGAACTCGTCGATCACGATGACCATGTGCATGCGCTCTTTCCGCATCTCCGTCAGGAGGTCGTCGACGTTCTTCGACTCGGGGACGTGCAGCGTGGGTTCGATGATGTCTTCGAGTTGGATGTCTTTCGCGATGGCCTCGCCGTAGTTCAGATCCCGGACGAGATCGCGAATGTGGGCGATGCCGATGACGTTGTCCAGGCTCCCCTCGTAGACCGGGACCCGCGCGTGGCCGCTCTGGATACACGTTTCGAGGGCCTCCTGGACGGAGTTTTCCTTATCGACAGCGGTCATATCGAGTCGCGGGGTCATGACCTCCTTGGCGATGGTGTTGTTGAACCGCAGCGTCCGCTGGAGCATCTCGCGTTCCTCCTCGTCCAAGACGCCCTCGCGTTCGCCCGTCTCGATGATGTCCTGGATCTCCTCGCGGGTGACGTAGGAGGTCTCGATCGCCGACCGACCGCCCGTGATCTTGTTGACGATCCGGGTGAGATAGTCGAACAGCAGGATGAGCGGGATGAGGACCTTCTCGGCGAACTTCAGCGGTTTGGAGATACGCAGTGCCCAGGATTCGGTGTTCTCGACGGCGTAGCTCTTGGGGGCGCTCTCGCCGAACAGCAGGACGATTGCGGTGATGCCGAAGGTCGCGGCCAGCACCGCCTCGCCACGGGAGAGATAGAAGCCCAGCAGCCCCGTCGCGATCGAGGACATCGCGATGTTGACGAGGTTGTTGCCGACCAGGATCGTCACGAGCAGTCGGTGGGGGTCGGACTTGAGTTGCCGGAGCGTCTTGGCGCCCTTGACCCCGTCCTCGACGAGTGCCTCGGTGCGGTGGGCCGGCAGGGAGAACATCGCGATCTCCGAGGAGGAGAAAAACGCCGAGAGCCCGATGAGCACGACGATCGTGACGATACCAGTCCAGACGATGACGCTCTGTGGGATCTCCACGCCGAATACCGGAACAGACTGGAGCAACAGCGCGAACGACGCAGGTGGGTCCAGGGCCATCAACGGTTCGAGTTGTAATGGACGGGGATTAAGACTTGTCATGGTCGGACAGTGGCGAAGCCCTTACCCTCGGCTCGGTCCTACGTCCCCCCGTATGAGCGAGCCAGCGATCACCCTGTACCGACTGCAGGCCTGTCCCTTCTGTGAGCGTGTCGTCCGGACACTCGACGAGTACGGCCTGGACTACCGTTCGCGGTTCGTCGAACCGATGCACTCCGAGCGGGACGTCGTCAAGCGCCTGACCGGCAAGCGGACCGTCCCGGCTATCGTCGACGAGACCACCGGTATCACCATGAGCGAGTCGGCCAACATCGTCGAATACATCGAGCGAACCTATGGAAACGAGGCGGCGGCAGCCGAGCAGGGAGGTGAGGCCTGATGGAGTTGGAGTTCGACGTGGTCGATCTCGGTCCCGCCGACGCGCCGGCCGAGGGCGAGCAGGCACCCGATTTCACCCGACCGCTCGTGAACGACGAGTACTGGGAGGACGTAGCGCTCTCGGACGTATGCGAAGCGAGCGACGACCCCGTGGTTCTCGTCTTCCATCCGATGGACGGCGCCTTCCCGGCGACCTACGTCTGGAACGAGATCCGGGACCGGGCGTGGCACGAGTCCGCGACGGTCGTCGGCCTCTCGATCTCGACGCCGTACGCCCACAAGGACCTGCTCAACGAGCGGGCGATCGCGGACGACTACCGCTTGTACTCGGACCCCGGAAACGGCGTCGCCGAGCAGTACGGTATCGCGATGGACACCGACGGGATGGCTGGTATCACGGAACCCCGGCCGGCCGTGTTCGTCCTCGGCGACGACCGGACGATCGAGTACGCCTGGGTCGGCGAGGAGTGGCCCTCCTTCCCCGACTACGATGTCGTCGAAGCACAGTTGTGAGATGAGCGAGATCGAGACCGCCGCCGCGGCCATTCGGGACGGAGAGTTGGTCGTCTATCCGACGGAGACGGTGTACGGCCTGGCCGCCGACGCGCTCGATCCCGACGCCGTCGAGCGGGTCTTCGAGGCGAAAGGTCGGGCCAGGGACAAACCCGTCTCTCTGGCGGTCCCCGATGTCGAGGCCGCCCGGGAGTACGCTCGGCTCACGGACCGGGAGCTGGCATTCATACGCGAGTTCCTGCCGGGGCCGGTCACGGTGGTCGTCGAGCGCCGCGAAGTCGTCCCGGACGTGCTCGTCGACGGCGGCGAGCGGGTCGGGATCCGGATACCGGACCATCCGGTGGCACTGAACCTGCTGGACGCGGTCGCGCCGCTGACGGCGACGAGCGCCAACGTCTCGGGCAACCCCAGCGCCACGTCTGCCAAGGAGCTGGATGCCATCCGTGAGCGGGCCGCCACGGTGCTCGACGGCGGTGAAACCGGCGGCACCGGCTCGACAGTCGTCGACGTGGAGACGGGGACGATCCACCGGCGGGGCGCTCGGGCCGACGCCGTCGAGGCCTGGCTCGCCGACCGCTAGAGCAGCGACCGCAGCGAGCGGGTCCTGACACCGCACTGCTCCCGGTACTCACAGGGCGAACATTTCGCGTCGCTGTCGGCTCTGGCCGGCGGGCCGTCGATCGATTCGGCGGTCCGTAGCGCCGCCCGGTAGACGCCGGCGCGTCGCGCCGTCACCTCGACCCGACGGACGACGCCGTGGGCCGGGTACTCGGCGTAGGCGTGTTCGACCGGACGTTCACGCTCCCAAGCGAGCGCCTTCGCCGCCGCGACGAGCCTGACGGTCTGGGGCTCCCAGACCCCCCGGTCGGGCGGCGAGCCGGCGAAGACGAACGAGGGAGCCGGACCCTCGGAACCGTCGACCAGTTTGTGTGCGACGCCACGGGCGTCTTTGCCGTCGAGGCGGACATCCCGGCCGAGTGGGTCGACCAGTTCGTCCCAGGCGTCCAGCCGGTCGCGTGCTCGCCGGAGGCGCTCTCGGACCGTCGCGGGATCGACCTCGATCGGTGCGGCAAGCAACGCGGCGTCGTCGGCCAGCAGTCGCTCGTAGTCGAAAGCGAGGTCGCGGACTCGGCCCACCTCGTCGGGAATGTCGGGCGGCCCGTCGCGCCGGCGGTAGTAGAGCTTTCGCGGGCAGTAGGCTGCGGTCTCCAACTCACGGAACGTGTGGGTGTCGGTGGGTGACACGGCGGGTCTGGTCCCGGCTTCCGAGAAAAGGGTTCACATCGAGACGTCGGCGTCGGAGTCCAGCGAGTCGATGTCCTCGGTGGCCTCCTCCAGCCCGCTCTCCCGGATCGCGGCGGTGTGCTGTGTCGAGAGTCCCGCCTCCGTCAGCACGTCCTCGAACTCGCTCTGGAAGCGATGGCTCACCCGCCGGGCGGCGGCCTGGGCCTCGACGACCGTACGGTAGTGGGTCGCAGCCGACTCCTCGACCCCGAACTCGGCGGCCAGGTCGGCGTCGGTCGCGTCGTCGTTGACGACCCGCTTGCGGAACGCGGACACGTCGAAGGGCACGTCGTCGTCGGCCTCCCGTAGCAGGTGGAGGTCGAGCCGGGCGCGGACGACCGTGTCCTCGTCGGCGTCGAGCCGATCGGCAAGCGCCGCGTCGCTCTCCCCCTCGTAGAACCCGCGGACCACCGCCACCAGTTGCTCGTCGTCCAGGTCGGTCCGGAACTCGTAGCGCTCGCGCATCCGGGAGACGACAGCGCTGAGTCGCTCCGACACCGACGTTCCGTCCGCGTCTGCCAGTGATCCCCGGGTGTCTTCCTGGGACTCCGTGACGCGCTCCTCGCCGGAGACGTCGATGAAGAGCTCGCGGAGGTCCTCGGTCTTCTCGTCCATTGGCGTGGAACCTGCGGTCCGAGCGGTAAGTATCTGTCGGGGAAGCAACCAGTCGTCGCCATCCTTACCGCCGCCGACCCCGAGACGTAGGTATGGACGTGGCACTGGTGACCGTCGGCGACGAGTTGCTCGCCGGCGAGACCGAGAACACGAACGCGACGTGGCTCGCAAAGCGACTCTCCGGTGCAGGGGCACGGGTCACCCGGATTCTCACGGTCCCGGACGACGAGAGCGTCATCGCCGATGCTGTCCAGCGGTACCACACGGCGTTTGACGCCGTCGTCGTGACCGGCGGTATCGGCGGGACCCCCGACGACGTGACCAAGGCCGCCGTCGCGCGGGCGTTCGACCGCGACCTCGTCGTCCCCGACGACGTACGAGCCCATCTCGAAGCGAAGGCCGAGCGGTTCGCCACCGACAACCCCGAGCTGGTCGACCGCTACGAGATGGAGCTGGACTTGGACGCGTGGGCCGCCATCCCGGAGGAGGGCGAGCCGTTGCTGACCGACGAGAGCTTCGCCGCCGGCTGTGTCGTCGACGGGGTGTACGTCCTGCCGGGAATCCCCGAGGAACTCCGGGCGATGTTCGCGACGGTCGCCGACGACTTCGGGGGCGACCGGACGATCGAGACGATCCACACGCCGGCCCCCGAGGGCGCCGTCGTCACCCAGGTCACCGAGGCCCGCGAGCGCTTCGGCGTCGCCGTCGGGAGCTATCCCCGGAAAGCGGACACGCCGGGACGGGTGACCGTCACCGGCGACGATCCCGAGGCGGTTCAAGCGGCGACCGACTGGCTGCGCGAGCGTATCGAGACGGTCGACTAGAGGGCCGTCGGGTCGAGCCGATCGACGATCCCGTCGAAGTCGTCGTCGAACGAGAGCACGTGGTCGATATCGCGGTCCTGGACTAGCGCGACGGTCGTCGCGTCGGTGAACGACAGCGCCTGGTCGTCGTACGTCCGTCTGATATCGACGGCATCGTGGAACCGCTCACCACCGACGAACAGCAGCCGCACGACTTCGGGGAACCTGCCGTGACCACGGATGCGATCTCCCACCGCTGCGGCCTGCTCCGGATCGTTCGAACGGGACAGCGTGAGCGTGACGGTCTCGTCGTAGACGTAGTCACTCGTGACAGGGCGCCCGAACCGGCCGCCAGCGATGGCCCGCATCGCTCGCGTTGCGGCGTCGTGGCGCTCTGTATCTTCGTCCTGCTGTGCGTAGAACACACCAGTGTCGACGAAGACGGTCACTCCTCGACCGCCTCGTCGGACAGTGCCCTGTCGATGTCTTCCTCGGCGGCTGGATCGCCCGACTCCGCTGTCCCTGCGAGCCACTGTTCGGTCTCGGCGTCGGACAACCCCTCCCAGTCGTCCCGGAACGAGTCGACGAGCGCGTCCCTCGAGGCGAACTCCCGTGCCACGATTCGGTCCAGCAGCTCCGGTTGGGTGACGGTTGTCCCCGTTTCGAGCCGTATCTCCGCTTGGAGCCGTTCGAGGCGGTCTTTCGTCTCCTCGTCGACCTCCACCGAGGTTGCCATACGATACCGTAGTCTCTTCTCCCGTGTAAACCCTACCACGGCCAGCTCAGACCAGTTCCAGCACGCCCATCGCCGTCGCGGCAAGCAGCACCTCGAACGACAGCGTCCCCAATGCTGAGAGCGCGACGAACCGGCGGGTCTCCATCCCCGCGACGCCGGCCGGCACCGTCAACATCCCGCGGGTGAGCAACAGCATGTTGCTCAGCGGAACAGCGAGGATGCCGAAGCGGTCGAACATGTGACCGAATCGGTCCAGTCGGTCCTCACTGACGCGAAACCACGGCCGGTCGAGCAGCCACTCGCGGCCGCCCCGTTTTGCCAGCAGGAAGAGCGCGGTCTGGCCGACGGTCGCGCCCGCGACCGCGACGGCCAGGATCGCGGCGACGCTCGGGAAGTCGTACCCCCCGCCGGTCCGTGCGAGGATCGCCACCGCCGCCGGGACCAGCGCCTCGCTGGGCGCGAAATACAGCAACATCGCGCCCTCCAGGACGAAGACGAGAAAGAGCGCGGCCAGCCCGTACCGTTCGAGCAACCGCTCGGCGTACGCCGTATCGCCGAAGACGTAGAGGGCGATCCCGGCCACGCCCAGCAGGGCGAAACCGGCAGCGACCACGAGCAGGCCGTAGTCCTCCGCGAAGGTGCGGACCGGGCCACGGCTCGTATCGGTCGCCATCTACCGCTGTCTGGTGGGGCTGCCGGTAAATCGTTTCTGTCCTGTGTCCCAAGCGGTGGGTTCATGGCTCCGAGCGCCCGACCCGGAGGTATGGACATGACACGTCGCCCGCGACGGCTCCGGACCGACGGGGTCCGGCCGCTCGTCCGCGAGACCGACCTGGCCGCGTCGGACCTGATCGCCCCGGTGTTCGTCGACGCGACGACCGACGAGCGGGTCCCCATCGAGACGATGCCGGGCCACGAGCGGGTCCCCGTCTCCGAGGCCGTCGCCCGCGTCGAGGAGATCCGCGAGACCGGCGTCGAGGCCGTCATGCTCTTTGGCGTCCCCGAGTCCAAAGACGACCGGGGCTCCCGGGCCTGGGCCGAGGACGGCGTCGTGCAGGAAGCGACCCGTCGCATCACCGCCGAGACCGACGCCTACGTCATCACCGACATCTGTCTCTGTGAGTACACCGATCACGGCCACTGTGGCGTCCTGGAGGACGACGCCGCAGAGGACCCGACGCTGACGGTCCGGAACGACGAGACGCTGGAGCTACTGGCGGATATCGCCGTCAGCCACGCCCGGGCCGGGGCCGACATGGTCGCACCCTCGGGGATGATCGACGGCATGGTCGGGGCCATCCGCGGAGCGCTCGACGAGGACGGCCACACGGAGGTGCCGATCATGAGCTACGCCGCGAAGTTCGAGTCGGCGTTCTACGGCCCGTTTCGGGACGCCGCCGACGGCGCACCCGCGTTCGGCGACCGCCGGCACTACCAGATGGACCCCGCGAACGCCCGCGAAGCCCGCCGGGAGGTCGACCTGGACGTCCAGCAGGGCGCGGACGTGCTGATGGTCAAGCCCGCGCTGCCGTATCTCGACATCGTCGCCCAGGTCCGGGACCACCACGACCACCCCGTCGCCGCGTACAACGTCTCCGGCGAGTACGCCATGTTACACGCGGCTGCCGAGAAGGGGTGGCTCGACCTCGAATCGGTCGCCTACGAGTCGCTACTGTCGATAAAACGCGCCGGCGCGGACCTGATCCTCACGTACTTCGCCGAGGACGTCGCCGACCGCCTCTGAGACAGACCCCGCAACCTATTCACCTGCCAGAAACACACACAGGCATATGCGACGACAGACCCTCCTCGTGGCCGTCGTGGCCGCGGTCGCCCTGCTGTCGTTCAGCGTCGGTGCCGCCAGCCTCGACGCGAGCACCGGCGAGGATCGAGTCGATCCACAGATGGACGACAGAGAGATCGACAACCCCGGCGCGGACTACGATGGGCCGGACGACCCCAGCGACGCCTCGCCCCCCGCCGAGGACGGCGGTGCCCGCTCGCTGATCCCGACCCTCTCCTCGCCGGCGCTCGGCGCGCTCGTGGCCGCGTTCGCCGTCGTGGTCGTCGCCGTCTGGCGCTTCGCCGGCGGCGGGGAGAACCCCGACGACGGCACGGAAAAAGCGTTCGTGACGCCCGGCGAGTCGACGGACGCGCCGACGTACTCGACCGACAGCATCGACGTGCCGCTCTCGAACGACGTCTACCGAGCCTGGGCCGACCTGACCGAACGGCTGGGGCCGGCCGACGGCGCGACGACGCCCAGGGAGTACGCACGGCGGTTGGCCGGCGCCAGCGAGGACCCCGCCGCGCTCGAACGGCTCCGGGAGACGTTCGAACGGGTCAGATACGGCGGTGAACAGCCGACGGCCGAACTCGAACGGACTGCTCGGGACGCACTGGAGCAAGCGACCGTCGGACCGGAGGACGAGGGATGACGAGCGGACTGCGCCCGGTGCCCCTTGCCATCGGGCTCGGCGCGACGGTGATCGCCGTCGGTCTCGGAGCGGTCGGCGTCGCCGTCGTCCCCGACGACGCGCGGAACCTGCTGTTGATCGCCGTCGCTGTCGTCGCCGGCAGTTTCGCCCTGCTCGCCCTGCTCGTCCACTCGCTTGAGGGTGACGAGCGCCCGGGCCTGCCCGACACCGACAGCCGAACCGCCACGGTCCCCGGCGACCAAGTCGACGCGGCGCTGTCGGCCGGCCGGGACGGCAAGGCCATCCGGGACCGGCTCCAGTCGGTCGCGCTGTCGGTGCTGGAACGGCGCGGGCTGACCCGCTCGGCGGCCGAACAGCAACTCGCCGAGGGTACCTGGACCGACGATCCGCAGGCGGCGGCAGTGCTGTCCCGGGACGAGATCCGGCCGTCGCTGCGTGCCCGCATCGAGGGATGGCTCTCCGGCGTCCGGCCGTTCCACCGGTGGATCGGCGCGGCGACCACGGAACTGCTCGCCCGCGAGGAGGAGCGATGAGCGCCGACGGCGGAAGCGTCCACCAGACCGGGCGCTGGCTCGGGCTGACCGGGGCCGCGTTGCTGGCCGCGGCGGTCGGACTGGTCGCACAGACGCCCTCGCTCGTCCTGCTGGGCGGTGTCGGGGCCGCACTGGGTGCCTATGACCGGGTCGCGGTCCCGCCGGCAGCCAGCGTCGCCATCGAGCGGTCCATCGAGCCGACGGACCCCGGTGTCGGCGAGTCGGTCACCGTCCGGCTGACAGTGCGCAACGAGGGCGACCGGACTCTCCCGGACGTCCGTGTGGCCGACGGCGTCCCCGAGACGGTCCGGGTCGTCGACGGCACCGCGTCGGTCGGGACCAGTCTCCGGCCGGGCGCGACCGAGACCGTGACCTACGAGATGACCGGCGGGAACGACCGCTGTGTGTTCGACCCGGCGACGGTCGTCGTCCGGGACGTGGTCGGCGTGGTCGCACGCCACGACCGGATCGCGGTCAGCCCGGATTCGGTCACCTGGAAGCGCCCCAGCGGGAAGGCGATGTTGCCGCTGATCCCGGCGGTGTACCGCCGGCCCGGACAGGTCCCGGTCGACGACGGCGGCTCGGGCCAGTCGTTCTACGCCGTCCGGGAGCGCCGGCCGAACGATCCGCTCTCGCGGGTGGACTGGAACCGCTACGCCCGCACCGGCGAGCTGACGACCGTCGAGTTCCAGCGCGAACAGGCGGCGACGGTGATCGTCCTCGTCGATACACGGCAGGCCGCCGCCGTCGCGCCGGGCGAAACGGCCCAGACAGCCGTCGAGCGGTCGACGACGGCCGCGCTCGCGCTCGTCGAGGGACTTCCCGAGGACGGTCACGCGGTCGGGCTAGCCGCACTCTCCCCCCAGGAGAGTTGGCTCCCCCCGGGACAGAGCGAGGCCCACCGCCGGCAGGCCCGGGACCGAATCCGGGAGGACCGCGCGTTCACCGCGACGCCGGTGACCGAGTCTCCCGACGTCGACCGGCTGTTCGCACAGCTCCCGGAAGCCGCGAACGTCATCTTCCTGAGCCCGCTGTGTGACGACGAGAGTGCCACCGTCGCTCGCCGGCTGGCCGCCAGAGGCCATCCGGTGACGGTGGTCAGCCCCGACGCGACGGCGACGGACACCGCCGGCCACCGGCTGGCCCACCTAGAGCGGGGCGACCGACTCCGGGAACTGCGGGCGGCCGGCGTCGAGGTGTACGACTGGGACCAAGGGACCTCCCTGCAGGGACTGCTCGGGCAGGCCGGAGGGGGTCGGTGATGGCGTCCGAAACGGGACAGTGGTGTGTGCTGGCGGCGGGCATCGCGACCGTCGGGACGCTGTTTACCGCGGGAATCGGCCCGCTTTCGACGGGCGCCGGCGTCGTCGCGCTCGTCGTGCTCGCCGGGAGCTGGATCGCCGACAGCGGGTCGCTGGCGAACCTGACCGGTGCGGCGCTGTTCGCCGAAGTCCTGCTCGCGGGCGTCCAGGGTGCCTCGACGACGACGGTACTGGCCGCCGGTGTGGGGACGGTGCTGGCCTGGACGTTCGCCCACTCCGCGCTCGAACTCCGGGACGACCTGGGCGAAGCGCGGAGTCGACGCCTGGAGTTGAGCCATACCGCCGGGACGACGGCACTCGTGGCCGGTGCCGCGATCGTCGCTGCGGTGTTGTTCCGGGCGAGTTCCTTCGAATTGCCGCCGCTGGCCCTGGCCGCGCTCGTTCTCGCAGGTGTGGCCCTGACGGCAGCGCTCAGACGGTGATGGCTACTCCGGCAGCGTCTCGGACTCGGACCCACCGGCACCGAGATCGAGAATGTCCGCACTGTCGGCGGCCACGGCTGGCAGCCTGATCGTGACGACCGTCCAGCCCGCCGTCCGGTCGTAGCTGAGATCGCCGCCGGCCGATTCGGCGACCCAGCGTGCGAGCCAGATCCCCAGTCCGCTGCCGTGCTGGAGGGTCGTGATCGTCTCACCGTCGAACACCGCCGCGCGTTCGATGGCGGGGATGCCCGGTCCGTCGTCGGTGACTTTGAGGAGGACCTCGTCGCCCTCTTCCTCGACGATCAGCCGGACGGCGGTTCCCTCGGGCGTGTGTTCGACGGCGTTCTCGACGAGGTTGTCGAGCGCGTCGTACAGCCCCGGTCCGCCCGGGACCGCCGCCGGGGGCCGTATCGACGGGTCGACGGTGACCGTTTCCGGGTAGTCCTGTGCCACACTCCGGGCCAGCGAACCCGGATCGATCGGCCGTTCCGTCGTGTTCTCCAGGGCCGACTCGACCTCCTTGGCCTGCTGGCTGACCGCGTCGAGACGACCCGCAGCGTCCAGAATCCGCTCTGCCATCGTGATCGTGTACGAGTCCGTGGCGGCCGAGTTGAGGTGTTGTGCCGCGCCGATGACTACAGAGAGGTCGTTCCGGAGGTTGTGTCGCAACACACGGTGGAGGACCCGAAGGCGCTGCTGGCGACGACGGTCCTCGGTGACGTCGGTGTAGATGGCAAAGCCGTACTGTCGACCGTCGTCGGCCTGATAGGGGACACTGTGGTAGTCGAACTCGCGCCACCCGTCGACGGTCTTCCGGGCGACGATAGCGTGGTTGGCCTTCCCGTCGGCGGTTCGCTGGTCGTAGTCCATCGCCTCCTCGTCTTTCTGTTCGGGGACGATGAACTCGTTGAGCGATTCGCCGACGATATCGGCCGGATCGTACCCGAACGTCTCCGCAAACGGCGTGTTGACCGCGTGGACGACAGGCTCCCCCTCGACGATCTCGAAGGCGACCGCCGGGTCCTCGATGAGGTCGAACAGGCGGTCGAACCGGTCGTGGACGCTCGTCGACCGGTGGACCGAGCAGACGACCGCGCCGTCGGCGGCCGTAAGCTCGACCGTCGCCGGGACCTGCCGGTCGCCGAGATCGAACACGACTTGACACCGCCGGGTCTGTCGGTCGTCGGTCTCTCGGACGACACGGAGTTCGCGCATGACCGTCTCGGCGTTGTCGGCCGGAAGCAGGGAGGTGAGTTGCCTTCCTTCGAGGGCATCGGGCGCCATCGACAGCAGTGTCGCGAACTCCTCGGTGACGAACGAGAGCCGTCCGTCCCGGTCGATGCCGAACATCAGCGGGCCGTGACCCGAAGGAACGGCGGTTCCGATAGCTCGGTTATCGGCCGCCGGACACCGGTCGTCCCCGTCGGTGACGCGAGGAGTTCGACGGCCGTCTGTCCACCATCGTGTCGTAACACGAGCGTTTGATCGGCCGCACCGGCGTAGAAAGCGCCCAATTCTTCCGGAACAGCCGTGTCGGCGACGATGTTGAGTACTGTATCCTGAGCGTCGAAGACCCCGTCGTCGTTCTCGTAGCGAGCCTCCCGGGCGGCCCGCTCGCCGACGGCAGCGACCTCGGCCTCGATGTTCCCGACGATCAACAGCGGTGCGTCGCGCCTGGTGGCGGTAGTCTCGTTGGCGTCAGCCAGCGACCGGGTATCTAGATCGAACACGTTGTACTCGGTGTCCCACGACCCGAACATATCGAGGACGAAAAGGTCGTCTGTGGCGAGTGCGTCCGACACCGAGCGGTCGGTCGCGGCGAACGCGCTGGCGAGCGTCTCGCGATCGAGCGTGCGTGGCGGGGTCAGCGACACCGCCTGGCCCGCCGCGACAGCAGTCGCACAGGTCTGTGCGATCAACTCGTTGACGGCGGTGTCGGGATCGTGACGGACGACGGCCTGGCCACCGACGAGAAAGCCACCGCCACAGAGGTCGTCAAGCCCGGAAACGCCCGTCGAGAGCGTCGGAGCGTCGGCAAGCGCCCGTCGTCGATCGGCGTCGGCTGCAGCGAGGACATCGTCGATTTCACCGAGCATCCGGGTCTGCTCGGATCGGGCCTCGGTGATCGTCGAGATCCCCGCCTCGATGGCACGGGCGTGTGTCGCCAACTGCTCGCACCGCTGTGCGATTGCCTCGCTGCTTTCGGCCTGTTCGTCGGTCGCCGTCGAAACCGATGCGACGCCGTCTGCCGTCTCCTCGACGGTTTCGGCCAACGTATCGAGGCTGTCCATCGTCTCGGTTACTTGCGTCGCGCCGGCGTCGATCCGGGTGACGGCGTCCTCTAGCTGCCCGACCGTCTCGTCGGTCGCCGACCGAACCGCTTCAAGCGCCTCGTCGATCTCGTCGGCCTGTTGCTGGGATTCCTCGGCGAGCTGTTTGATCTCGTCGGCGACGACAGCGAACCCCTCGGCATCGCCGTCGGTCCGTGCGGCCTCGATCGAGGCGTTCAGCGCCAGCATGTTGGTCTGGTCGGCGATTCGATCGATCCCCGCGAGTGCGTCCGCGATCCGATCGATACGGTCCCGCAGGTCGTCGACCTCGCTGGCGACCGTCCCGCTGACGCGGCTGACTTCCTCCATCGTTTCGATAGCCTCGGCCGCGGCCTCCCGCCCCTCCGCTGCCTCGGCTGCGGCCTGTTCGCTTCGATCAGTAACCTGGGTAGCTGTCGCGGCCACCTCCTCGATCGTCGCGGAGAGATTCGACACCTCGTCGACGACCCAGTCGGCGTCGGCCGCCTGTTCGCTGGCACGCTCGTCGATCGCGGCGACCTCCTCGTCGACGGTGGCCGATGTCGCCTGGACGACGTCGAGTGCTCCCTGGGCGTTCGCGATACTCCGGTCTTCGGTCGTCACCTCCGGAACTGCTGGTTCGTTATCTACGGTCATAGTCACAGAATGGGTTGAATTATAGGTAGGTATTCAGGTAGTTCCGCAACGATCGTCCGATAGGTCCGTCGGTACAGTAGAGTTGTTCGAACGAGTCCTCATAACCTTGGTGTCGGTGACAACACCCGCCACAGCGGCGCGCGCGCAAGCAATTCGGGGTGGTATCGGCCCGACCGGACGGTTTGACAGTCGACATTCGTCCAGAATGCTCACAGACGAATGCGTTATTTCTTGACGGAGAACAACCTTATATCGATAATATTGTTCTGCAATTCGGACGATCGTCTACTGTATCCCCCAGATATCCACGTTCATAAACCAAACCCTTATGTATTCCACTCACAAGAGACTTCTCCGTGAACGAAGTGGATAAAGTTGGGCCAGATGGCGATAGAGTTGGACGTTCAAACTAAACTGCGAACCAAACTGAAACAGGTGAACACAAAATATGGTACTTGCACCACTCCAGGTAACGGCTGACGCACTCAACTACACGTGGATCCTCGTGGTATCGTTCCTGATCTTCTTCATGCACGCCGGCTTCGCGATGCTCGAAGCGGGGCAGGTGCGCTCGAAGAACGTCGCGAACCAGCTGACGAAGAACCTCCTGACCTGGTCGGTCGGGGTGACAGTGTTCTTCCTCATCGGTGCCGGGATCTCCTCGCTAGTCGGTGGCGGCGGCTTCTCGGCCGCCTTCATGACCAGCGGGACGGGCTGGATCGACTGGCTCTACGGCGCCGTCTTCGCGATGACCGCCGCGACCATCGTCTCCGGGGCGGTGGCCGGTCGCGCGAAACTCCGTGCGTACGTCACGTACACCTTCCTGCTGGCGGCCGTGATCTACCCGGTCGTCACCGGCATCACGTGGGCGGGCGCCTACATCAGCTTCGGTGGCGCCGGCTTCACTGACTTCGCGGGCGGCATGATCGTCCACGGTATGGGCGGCATCGCCGGCCTCACGGCGGCCTACGTCCTTGGCCCGCGCATGGGTCGGTACAACGAGGACGGCTCGTCGAACGTCATCCCCGGTCACTCCCTGACCTTCGCGGTCCTGGGGACGCTGATCCTCGCCTTCGGCTGGTACGGGTTCAACGTCGGGACCTCCGCCATCCTCGGCGACGGGTTCCTCGGTGACCAGCTCGGTCGCGTCGCCATGACGACGACCATCGCGATGGCCTGTGGTGCCATGGGTTCGGGCCTCGTCGCCTGGATGCGCACCGGGAAAGTCGACACGCTGTACGTCGCAAACGGCCTGCTGGCCGGCCTCGTCGGTATCACGGCGATCCCCCACACCACGGCGTGGTGGGGCGCGTTCGTCGTCGGCGGCCTCGCGGGCATCCAGCTCCCGCTGGTCTTCGAGTTCGTCGAGAAGACGCTGAAGATCGACGACGTCTGTGCAGTCTTCCCGGTCCACGGCAGCGCCGGTGTGCTGGGGACGTTGCTGTACCCGTTCGTCGCCGCACCCGGCGTGGTCGACTCGATCCTGAACGCCTTCGTGGCCCAGGTCATCGGCGTCGTCGCCATCGGCGGCTGGACGGTCATCGCGACCGGCGTGGTCTGGTACGCCCTCAAGGCGATGGGGCAGGCACGCGTCACGCCCGAACACGAGCAGGAAGGGCTGGACGTCAGCGAACACGGCGTCGAGACCTACCCCGAGTTCGGTAGTGACGGTGTCGTCGCCGACGGTGGTAACGTGAGTGAAATAATCCGCAGCGACGGAGGTTCCAACGATGAGTGAAACTGACGAACGCGAAATCAAGATGATCGTCGCAATGGTTCGACCGGACAAACTCGGTGACGTCAAGAAATCCCTCGCGGAGGTCGGGGCGCCGTCGCTGACAGTCACCAACGTCTCGGGGCGGGGCTCACAGCCCGCAAAGAAGGGCCAGTGGCGCGGCGAGGAGTACGTCGTCGACCTCCACCAGAAGGTCAAGATCGAGTGTGTCGTCGCCGATGCACCGGTCGAGGATGTCGTCGAGGCGATCAAGGAGGGTGCCCACACTGGCGAGAAAGGCGACGGGAAGGTATTCGTCCTGCCCGTCGAGGAGGCCCACCAGGTCCGGACAGGCGAAAGCGGGCCGGACGCGGTGTAAGCGCCGGGGATGGTCGACGAGATCGACAGGGCGGTCGTGAACGCGCTGTTGGAGGACGGCAGAGCCAGCGCGCGCGATGTCGCCACCGAGACCGGCGTCGCGGCGACGACCGTTTCACGACGGATGGACGAACTGGAGTCGGACGGTGTCATCGAGAAGTACACGGCCCGCGTCGACTACGGTGCCCTCGGCTACGACGTGACGGCGGTGTTCCAGCTCTCAGTCGACGGTGACGGACTCGTCGAGGTCACCGAGTCGATGCGCGATCAGCACAACCTGCTGGCCGTCTACGAGGTCACGGGCAGCCACGACATCGTCGCGGTCGGGAAGTTCCAGGACACCGACGAGATGAACGCCTATATCAAACGGCTCGTGACAGACGAACACGTCCGATCGGTCTCGACGTCGATCGTCCTGAACGCGGTCCGCGAGCACGAACAGTTCCCGGTTGACGAGGACGACCAGTAACACTCCGTCTTTTTCGTACGGTATCGGTTCACAGGAAAGTATTACCAACAGGTGTAGTACTATATTATCCGAACCGGATTATCGGTCATAATGGATGGTGGACGATCATCGAGGCGTGCGGTCCTTCGGGCCGTCGCGGCCGGGACCGCAACAGTTGGCGGGGCCGGCTGCATGGGTGGCGGCGGTGAGAGCCGGTCGACGGCGACACCGAGCCGATACGCCAACCAGCCCGTCGGTGAAGACAGTGTCACGTTCGGCTTTCCGGTCGCCCTGTCGGGACCGTTCGGCTCGGACGGAGAACGACAGGAACGGGGGTTCAGACTCGCGGTCAAACATCTCAACGAGGGCGGCGGCTGGGTCGACAGCGAGAGATTCGCTGCCCTGAGTGGGGACGGCGTGCTCGGGCGGACCGTCGAGATGGCAACCGGTAATACGGAGTCCTCGCCCGATACCGCCGTCAGTGTCGCCCGGGATCTCATCGGCTCGGAGGGCGCGGTGATGATCGCCGGGGGGTCCTCGGCCAACACCGCAGTGAAGCTCTTCGATCTCTGTCACCCCCGTGGCGTCGTCCACATGATCGGGTTCGCACCGGGGACAAACGTCACCGGAGCCGACTGTTCACGGTACGGGTTCCAGGAGATGTTCAACCCGAAGATGGCGGCACAAGCACTCATGCCGGAGTTGCTCGACCGGTTCGGTGAGCGTGCGAGCGTCTACGGGCTGCACGCGAACTCGGATTTCGGCTTCACGCAGGCGAACGAACTGCGGCGGGCGATGCTCGACAACAACTGGGACTACCAGGGGGACACCCAGACGACCGTCGGGACCTCGGAGTACGGCCCACAGCTCGAAGAGGCGAAAGCCGCGAACCCGGACGTGTTGGCCCTCTCCTACCGTGGGATCGACGGCGCGAACGCGATCCGACAGGCGAACGAGGTGTTCGACGACATCGAGATCGTCGCGCCGCTGTTGAGTCCGACGACCGCGGAGCTGGCTGGAGAGGCCATCGAGGGCGTCCTCGGGACGATCTCGTGGGACCCGAGCATCGACACGCCGCTGTCGAAGACGTTCCGTAACTCGTTCCAACGGGAGTTCGGATCGCCGGAGGACCGGCCCAACTGGCGGCTCGGGTCCGATCAGGCCCACCTCGCTTACGGGCAGGCGCTCCAGTACGCGGCAGCGGTCGAACGCGCCGGCACGTTCGAACCCCCCGCGGTCATCAGGGAACTCGAAGGCCACCAGTACGCGATGGGGATCGGGCAGGAGACGATGCGAGCCTGTGACCACCAGGCGATCCGTCCGGTCCCGGTCGTCGAAGGGCTCCCGGCCGCCGAGCAGGCTGAGAGTCGCTACTACGACTCCGTGACGATTACTCGGAACGTCGGCTACGCCTGTGACGAGGACCCGGCCGACGACTGTCGGGAGCTGGGGCCGTACGAGCCGACGACAGAGACGGAATGACGGCGGGGAAGACGTATACACGATCGACCAAATACGTAGCTATGAGTCTGGAAGTCGATGTCAGAAAGCTCGACCTGTTCAACCAGATGGCCAAGGAGGGATCGAGCACCGTCGCCGATCACCTCGGGCAACTGACTGGGCTCGACGCCGGAGTCCGGACCTCTCAGATCAACTTCCTCGACATCGAGGACGTCAAGACACACATCGGGACCGACCGTCGCGTCGGGATCTACGTCACGCTGGAGGAGGCCCCACACGGCTACGTGTTGTTCATGCTCGAACCGGCAGACAGCAAGCGTCTGGCCGGCGCGATGATGGGTGGGATGGGCGACCCGAGCGAGGGAGAGGGATTCAGCGAGATGGAACGATCGGCGATGCAGGAGATCGGCAATATCATGACCTCGGGCTTCATCGACGGCTGGGCGAACGTCCTCCGGACGACCATCGACATGGGGACGCCGAACTTCGTGTACGGGCCGGCAAACGGCATCGTCGACGAGATGGGCGGGTGGCCCGACTCGGAACTCGTCTTCGTCATCAACTCCCGGATCACCGTCGACGACGGCGATCTCGGGATGACCGTCTACACCTTCCCGGAACTGGCCGCGCTGGTCGATCTCATCCAGAACATCGACCTCGAAACGGACGTCGCCGAGGACACCGACGCCGGCGACGTGCTTTGAGACTCAGGTCGACCGCGAACACAGCGACTGCAGGGTCGCCCGTGTGTCGATGTCCGCGACGGTCTCCGGCGGGGCGGGCTCCGAAACCACGGCCGGCGAGAGCCGGTCGAGGAAGTCCGTGGCGGCCCGTGAGCCAGTCCCGAGCGTCGTCTCACACGCCTCGATAGCCGCATCGGTGTCGTAGACGGCCATCAGCGGCCGGCACCGCCCGGCGATCCGCGGGACGGCTCCGTCACCGCGACACTGCTCGAACAGGGTTTCGACGAGCGAGGGCTCGACGAACGGCGTGTCACAGGCGGCGACGACCGTCCACGCGCCGCGGGCGACCCGACAGCCGGTCCGGATGCCGGCGACCGGGCCGCCGTCGGGAACCGGATCGATCGCGTAGCGCACGTCGTGGCCGCCCACAGCCTCGTCGATGGCGGCCCGTTGCTCGTCGCGGCAGTTGACGACGACCTCGTCGACTCCCTCCGAGACGTTGTCGACGACCTGCCGGATCAACGGATCGCCGTCGAGTTCGGCGAGCGCCTCGTCCTGCTGGCCGAAGCGGGTGGAGTGACCGCCGGCCAGGACGACCGCGGACCGCATCAGTCGTCCCCGGAGACGGCCGCGTCCGTTCCGCCCGCGCTCCCGATGAAGCCGGCAGTGTTGGCGACCTTCGCGACCTCGGGCCGGAACACCCACGCCGACAGCAACACGATGGGGATCATCGAGGCTGCGACGACGGAGTAGCCCAGGTGGAGGTTCGCCAGCCACGGCGCGGAGTAGATCAGCGGGTAGACGATACCGCCGACGGTGCCGACACCGCCGACGACGCCCGCGACCGCCCCGGAGCTGTTGGGGAACATCGAGGGAACCATCGCGAAGATCGACCCTTCGGCGAACGCACAGGCAGTGCCGACGAGGAAGCCGACGGCCACGGCGCCCATCAGGACCCCCGAAAGGCCCGCAAGCGTCATCCCGAACATGGTCAGGACGACGAAACACAGCGTGACGAACGTCCACTGTTCGCGGTAGCGGCCGGTGAAGAAGGGGAGGATGTTCCGTTCCGTGCGGGCGAGCACGTCGCTGACGTAGCCACCGATTGGCCGCAGGAGGCCCGCAGCCACGGAGAACGTCGCCGCGAACGTACTCGCGATGACGAGGTTGTCCTGGTTGAACGCCTCCCGGTAGTAGGTCGCGAGCCAGCCGTTCATCGACAGTTCGAGGCCGAAGGTCATCACGTACGCCAGCGCGAGGACGACCGTCCCGTAGCGCGTGGCCGTGTGGAGCCAGTCCGTGAAGCTCGCGTTGTCCTTGGTCGCCTGGCGCTTCTCCTCGCTCTTTGCGGCCTCACCCAGCGTGTAGTACGCGACCGCCAGGACGATCGAGACGATGCCAGTGTAGAAGAAGGCGGCCCGCCAGTTCGTCGAGAACAGCGGTCCGCTCCACCCGCTGCCGAACACCCGCGGGAGAATGAGCGCGCCGCCTGCGGCACCGGCGTTGCCCACGCCGGCGTAGATACCCTCTGCCAGCCCGAGGTTCTCCTCCTCGAACCACTCGGCGACGTGCTGGATGCCGATGACGAACGTGATCCCGGCCGTCGCGACGATGATCCGGGTCACGAAAAACAGCGAGTAGTCCCGCACGAACGCACTCGCCATCGAGAACAGCCCGACGTAGGCTAACACGATGGCGAAGATGGCCGGCGCGCCGAACTTATCGGAGAGCCACCCGGTCAGCATCCGGCCGAACGGTGCCATCCAGATCGCCGAACTGGCGAGAATACCGATCTCGGCAGTCGAGAGGCCGAACTCCTCGGCCATCGGTCCCGTAAACGGCGCGAACGAGAACCAGATCAGGAACGAGAAGTTGAACCCGATCGTCGCCAGCAGCAGGGTCCGGTACTTCGTCATCTTGATCAGACCCATGCTACCACCTCCGCGGGCATGGACGGCCGTGGACGAACGATGATTCTCGATTGTACTTCACGAACTTTATTCCAATTTTCCACTACGTTCGAGCACATTGTAGCTGTATTACCCAATGAAGCAATATCCTATAACGGTATCTGTTTACAAAACTGTAATTAGCTCGGCGTTGGCGGACGAGCGGCAAATGTGGGTGTCGCTGCGCGGGTTTCGCCGGCCGGATTTCCCAACGTCAAATAGTCGATGGGGTATCTGTGGAATCGTCAATCGGGAGTTCCCCCCGCTGTTCGACGACGAGCAGGCATCCATCGGGGGGATAGGACAAAAATTGTGTATGTTTGTTTCCTGTATCGCGATATTTTCACCAAGCAGAAGCCCTATCCGGTAGTTTAGATAACGATACCCTAAGTATAAACCGTGGAAATGGCCAAACATCATATCACGCCTCGCCGGTGTCGCACAGTCGAACACCGGGCGTGGACGCGGTTCAGCACCCGCACGCGAGCGGCGTCGACGAGCCACTCGCATCCAGAGGTGACCCGACGATGACCCAGTGGAAACCGACGACCTGTATGCGGTGTGCGGTCGGCTGTGGACAGCTCCAGCGTGGCGTCGACGAGGGATACGGTGTCGACGAGGTCCAGGGCAACCACAGACATCCCACGGCCAACGGCCTCGCCTGCGAGCGGGGTATCCGGGAGACGAAAAACCCCGACGGGGAGTGGTTAACCGAGCCACTGATCCGCCGTGGGGACACCCTCCGGCCGACGACCTGGGATACGGCGCTTGGCACCGTCGCCGCGGAGTTCCTCCGGGCGATCGGCGACGGGCGCGACTCGGTGGCGGTGCTGGGCAGCGGGCAACAGACCAACGAGGCGGCCTACGTGCTGGGGAAACTGGCCCGGGGGGGAATCGGGACCAGACACTTCGATGCAAACACGACGCTGTGTATGGCCAGTGCCGTCACCGCCTACTACGACGCCTTCGCCAGTGACGCGCCACCCTGTACCTACGACGATATCCCGGCTGCCGACACCCACCTCGTCTGGGGGGCGAACCCGGCGGTCGCCCATCCGGTGTTGTACCGGTGGATTCTCGATAGCGCCAACGAGACGGACGGACGACTAGTCGTCGTCGATCCGGTCGCCAGCGAGACCGCCGCCGACGCCGACCACCACGTGGCGCTCGAACCCGGCACTGATCTCGTCCTCGCGCGCGCAGTCCTCGCTCAGTTGGTCGAGACCGGCGGGATCGACCGCGAGTTCGTCGAGGAGTACACCGAGGGGTACGAACAGCTCGTGGCCGACCTGCCGGACGTAGCGACCGCCGCGGAGACCGCGGGTGTCACCACCGAGACTGTCGCCGATCTCGCCGAGACCGTCGCCGATCCAACGCTGCTGTACTGGGGGATGGGCGTCAACCAGAGCACCCACGGCACCGCCACCGCACGGATGCTCATCAACCTCTGTCTGGCGACCGGAAACCTGGGGCCGGGCAGCGGCCCGTTCTCGTTGACGGGGCAGGCCAACTCGATGGGGACGCGAGTCTGTTCCTCGAAGGGGACCTGGCCCGGCCACCGAGCCTTCGAGGACCCGGACAACCGGGCGTTGATCGCCGACGCGTGGGGCGTGCCCGTCGACCGGCTCCCCGCCGATCCGGGTCCCGGTCCGGTCGGTATCGTCGACAGGATCAACCGCGGCCACGTCGACGCCTGCTGGGTGGTCGCGACGAACCCGGCCGCGGGGATGCCCCACGCGACGAACGTCAAGCGCGCGCTCGACGACGTGTTCCTCGTCGTCCAGGACGCCTTCCGCTCGGAGACCGTCGAACACGCCGACGTGGTCCTGCCGGCGGCAACCTGGGGGGAGAGCGAGGGAACGGTGATGAACATGGAACGGCGCGTCTCCAGGGTCACCGCCGTCAGCGACGTCATCGACACCGTCAGACACGACCTCGACATCATCGCCGAGATCGGGAACCGGATCGAACCCGGACTGTTCGACGACCAACCGCTTTCTCCCGAATCAGTCTTCGACGAGATCCGCGACCTCACCGCCGGAACGCCCGCGGACTGTTCGGGGATCACCTACGACCGCCTGACGGAGGAGCTGGCGGTCCGCTGGCCCGCGCCCGACGCCACCAGCGAAGGCGGCTACCGCTACGTCGACGGCGAGGACTGGACCTTCCCGACCGACACCGGACGTGCCCGCTTCTCCACGCCGACAGCCTACGAGGGCGTCCCGGAACCGACCGATCCCGAGTACCCGCTGTTGCTGACGACCGGCCGGCGTGCCGGGGCCTACAACACCGGCGTTCGCAACCGCGAAACCGCCGAGGACGTGCCGAGCGCGCGCATCAATCCCGAGACCGCGGGCCAGTACGTCGAGTTGCTGGACCGGGGCCGGACCGTCGTCGAGTCCCGCCGGGCGAAAGTCACCGTCACGCTCGTCCCGGACGACAGCATCCCGCCCGGAGCGATCTGGATGGATCTCCACCACCCGTCGGTCAACGATCTGACGCTCCCGGCGATCGATCCCGACTCCAACGAGCCCAACTACAAACAGTGTGCGGTCCGTCTGGCGGCGCCGGACAGGTCCTCACCGGTCACTCGCGGCGGCGTCCACACGGGAACCGTCGTCAGACGATAGACGGTTACTCCAGCAGCTCCGGTGCAGCGTCGTAGGCGACGGCCGCCTGTTCCGTCGTCGGCGGGTCCGTCGAGCCCGGGCGACAGTCGTGGTCTTCCTGCATGGTCAGTCGTCCGCCGAGAGCGGTTGGCCGCTGGCGTCGGTCGGTGCCGGGCTCTCGCCGTCGTCGAAGGGATACCACGACTGTTTCCCGTCGGCCAAGCAGGGGTCGGTGTACCCCTCGACCTCCTCGGGTTCGGCCAGTTCGACGATGGTCTCGTGACCGGTGGCGTCGACCCACTCGCGGAAGGTCTGGCCCTCCGAGCGGAGCGCGGCGTAGGCCTCGACGATGTTCTTGATCATCCCGGGCAGCTCGTCGGCCGGGACCCGCTGGCGGACCCACTCGATGAACGTCGGTTCCTCGCCGACACCGCCGCCGACGCCGACATCCACCGCCTCGACCATCTGGCCGTCCTTGCGGGCACGCATCCCCTGGAGACCGATGTCGGCAGTCATCGCCTGGCCGCAGTCGGCCGTACAGCCCGAGAAGTGCATCTTGATGCGGGCGATATCGTCGGGGACGTCGACGTTGTCGCCCAACCACCGGAGGAGGCGGGCCATCCGGGCTTTCGTCTCGGTGAGTGCCAGCGAACAGAACTCCGTCCCGGTACAGGCCATCGCACCCTGGACGAACGGGTTGGGCTCGGGCGAGTACTTCTCCAGCAGCGGCTCGTTGAGCAGGTTCGCCAGGTTCCCGTCGGGCACGTCCATGATGAGGGGGTTCTGCCGGCGGGTCAACCGCACTTCACCGGAGCCGTACGCGTCCGCGAGGTCCGCGAGTTCGATGGCGTCCTCGGCCGAGAGGCGGCCGACGGGCACCGAGAGGCCGACGTAGTTCTTGTCGTCTTTCTGGTCGTAGACACCGACGTGGTCGTGGGCGCCGTACTCGGTGGGTTTGCCCGCGTTGTACGTGTACTCCCCGCGGAAGTCGGTCCCGGCGGTCTCGAACTCGAACTCCAGCCGTTCGTCCAGTTCCTCGCGGATGGCGTCGGTCCCGTGCTCGTCGACGAAGAACCGAGCGCGGTTCTTCGAGCGGTTCTGGCGGTTGCCCGCCTCGTGGTAGAACTCGACGAACGCGCGGACCGTCTCGACGGCGTGTTCGGGGCGGATGAACAGATCGAGCGGGCGGGCGTTGCGCGGTTCGCGGCCACCCAGGCCACCGCCGACACGGACGTTGAACCCCTCGGTCTCTTCACTATCGATGAACTTGTGAGCCGGTTCCAGCCCGATGTCGTTGATCGCGTCCTGGGCACAGCCCTGCTTGCATCCGGAGACCGAGATGTTGAACTTCCGGGGCATGTTCGCCAGGTCGTTGTCGTCCCGGATCGTCTCCTGAATCTCGTCTAAGATCGGTCGGGAATCGACGTACTCCTCGCCCTTGCCTGCGACCGGACAGCCCGAGATGTTCCGCATCGTGTCCCCGCCGGCGGAGCGCGAGGAGACGCCGACCGCTTCGAGTTTCTCCCAGATCTCGGGGATGTCTTCGAGTTTGAGCCAGTGAAGCTGGATCGACTGGCGGGTCGTGAAGTCGATCCAGCCGTTGCCGAACTCGGGGTTCTCGGCCGGCCCCTGTGCGTACTCGCGCGCGACCTCGCCGATCGCTCGCAACTGGTTCGGTTCGAGGATCCCGCCACAGTTGGTCAGTCGCATCATGAAATACGACTCCTGGCCGCCCCGGTGGTGGAACACGCCCCAAAACTTGAAGCGGGAGAACCACTCCTCGCGCTCGTCCTCGGGGATCGACTCCCAGCCCCGCTCCGCGAACTCTTCGAGTTTCTCCCTGACCTCGTCGCCGTACAGCTCGCCTTTGATGTCCTCTTTCTTATGCGCCATAGCGACCAAATACAGAACCTTCGTTTTGTTTGGTTTCCGTCCTCGTATCTGCGTTCATGTGAAGTATTTCTCGTATCAGCCAATCATTCCACGACCTGATAAGCCTATTCGTTAAAATACCCCCACGAAAAACTTCCCGAACTAGCAATCGGTCGATACAGTGGTGAGCGAAGGGGGCGTTCGACCCCCGAATTTGGGTTCGTCCAACAATCGGTCGGTTGGAGGACGTTCGTCCACCGCGGTCTATCGGAGCATGGACGCAGGAGACGCACCGCTGTGCGGTGGCGGCGGAACCGAAAACTGGACGGGCGTCAGTCGGCGGTCGCGGGCGGCAGGTCCGCCTCGGGCGAAGCGAGTTTGACCGCACACTGTTTGAAGTGGGGTTCCTTCGACTGTGGATCCCGATCGGAGAGGGTCAACCGGTTGGTCGCTGGATGGTGGATCGGCAGCCAGATCATCCCGGTCGGGACGCCCTCGTCGGCGTCGATCCTGGCGGTGACGGTCCCGCGGCGGGAGGCGATCTCGATGTGGTCGTCGACAACGCGCTCGCTGTGGGCCGCGACAGTGTCGGGGTGGATACGGGCAACGAGCGGGCCGGCCGCTCCGTCGCGAGAGCGGACGCCGGTGTTGTAGCCGTCGGCCTCCCGGGCCGTGGTCAGGGTCAGCGGGTACTCCTCGCCGGCCGGTTCGGGGAGCGGTTCCTGGCGGCCGGTCGAGAACTGTGCCCGGCCCGAGGCCGTCGGGAACGCCCAGGACTCGTCGTCGTAGTACCGGTACGACCCGGAACTGTCGGCGTCGGGTGCGGGCCAGCGGACGGCGTGTTCAGCCTCCAGGCGGTCGTAGGTGATCCCCGAGCAGTCGGCGACCGTTCCTTCGGTGAGTGCCGTGAACTCGTCGAAGACGGCCTCGGGATCGGGCGACGTCGACCCGAACAGGCCGGGGAACAGCCGGTTGCCGATCGTGGCGATGATGTCGATGTCCGGCCGGACGCCGCTCGGGACCTCCATCGCGGGACGGACCCGGGAGATGGTCCGCTCCATGTTGGTCGTCGTCCCCTCGCTCTCCCCCCAGGTCGCAGCCGGCAGGACCACGTCGGCGACGGCGGTCGTCTCCGTGTGGAAGGCGTCCTGGGCGACGACGAAGGCGTCTTCCAGGGCTTGCCGGGCGGTGTCGGCCTCGGGCATCCCAGCGACGGGGTTGGTCGCGACCGTCCAGACCGCGTCGGGACCGTCCTCCAGCATCCCGACTGGTCCCGGGCCGGTGTCGTCCGGGAGTCGGTCGACGGGCACGTCCCACACGTCGGCGACGGTACGGCGGTGGTCGGGGTCCTCGAAGGGCCGCTGACCGGGCCAGGTCCCCTTCGAGGAGCAGATCCGGGTCCCCATCGAGTTGGCCTGCCCCGTCAATGAGAAGGGACCGCCGCCGGGTCGGAGGTTGCCGGTCGCCAGCGTCAGGTCGATCAGCGCCCGGGCGGTCTCGGTACCCTGGACGTGCTGGTTGACGCCCATCCCCCAGTAGACCAGCGCCTGCTGGTCGAGCGCGTCGGCCAGCAGATCGACGGCGTCCATCTCGACGCCGGCGTCGGCGGCCGCCTCGGCGGCCGAGGGGAGCGACGCCAGGAGGTCCGCGAACCCGTCGGTGTACTCCTCGACGAACGCCGTGTCGACGCGGTCGGTCTCGACGATCCGTGCCAGGATCGCCCGGGCCAGCGCGAGGTCCTTCCCGGGGTCGGGTGCGACGTGGCGCTCCGCGTTCTCGGCGGTCTCCGAACGGACGGGATCGACGACGACGATCTCGACGCCCTCGTCGTCGGCCGCCTGGCGGATCCAGCGGAACATGACCGGATGGGCGACCGCCGGGTTCGCCCCCCAGACGACGTGTCGGTCCGCCTCGTCGATATCGCCGTAGGTACAGGGCGGGGCGTCGCTGCCGAACGCCTGGTAGTAGGCGGTGACGGCACTGGCCATACACAGCGTCGTGTTGGCGTCGTAGTGGCGGGTGCCGAACCCGCCACGGGCCAGTTTCCCCAGCGCGTAGGCCGCCTCGTTCGTCTGTTGCCCGCTGCCCAGCACCGCCACCGAGTCGGGGTCGGCCTCGTGGGCCTCGCGCAGTCCCTCGATAGCGCTAGCGATCGCCACGTCCCAGGTCGTCTGGCGGAGTCGCCCGTCGCTGCGGACCATCGGTCGGGTGAGCCACTCGCCGTCGGGGTCCTTGCTCTCGCGGAGCCCCCGAGCGCAGGCCAGTCCCTGGTTGACCGGGTGGGCCGCGTCCCCGCGGGCCACGTCGATCCCGTAGCCGACATCGGCCCCGCGGTGCATGTGCCCACAACCGACGGCACACCGCATACAGGTCGTCGGGACCCAGTCGCTCACGGCCGATCACGCGCCGGCATGGCGCCCGACAGCCCATCGAAGCGATCGATAATGACATATCCCGATAGCATTTCGGTGTGTAGATACACGAAAAGACAGTGTAAAACAGTATCTCTTTACGAAGCCTCGTTACTGTGGGTTCGATGCGAACGTTCGTACATCCGAGGGTTCGAGAGGGTCACCAGCGGGGACGGCTGACCGTTCGTCCACCGCCGCGAGCAACAACTTCTTTCGACGAGCGGTCGAACGCGGGGGTATGAACCACGAGCAGTCGCGAGCGTTGTACGACCGTGCGCTGTCGGTCATGCCGGGCGGTGTCAACTCCTCCGTGCGAGCGGTCCGCCCGTACCCCTTTTTCATCGAGAGCGGTGACGGCGGCCACGTCGTCGATACCGACGGGAACCGGTACATCGACTTCGTGATGGGCTACGGACCGCTCCTGTTGGGCCACGACCTGCCCGAGTCAGTTCAGGCGGCCGTCCAGCAGTACAGTGCCGAAGGGCCGATGTACGGCGCCCCCACCGAGGTCGAGGTCGAACTCGCGGAGTTCGTCACGCGACACGTCCCCAGCGTCGAGATGGTGCGGTTCGTCAACAGTGGGACCGAGGCGACCGTCTCGGCGGTCCGGCTGGCCCGGGGCTACACCGGCCGGGACAAGATCGTCGTCATGCAGGGCGGCTACCACGGCGCCCAGGAGTCGACGCTGGTCGAGGGCGAGGGCGACCACACCCACCCGTCCAGCCCGGGCATCCCGGAGAGCTTCGCCGAGCACACGCTGACGGTCCCGTTCAACGACCCCGACGCCGCCCGAAAGGTGTTCGAGGAACACGGCGAGGACATCGCGGCGGTGTTGACCGAGCCGATCCTGGGCAACTACGGGATCGTTCACCCGGTCGATGGCTACCACGAGACGCTCCGGGAACTGTGTGACGACCACGGCTCCTTGCTGATCTTCGACGAGGTCATCACCGGCTTCCGGGTCGGTGGCCTCCAGTGCGCACAAGGGAAGTTCGGCATCGACCCCGACATCACCACCTTCGGGAAGATCGTCGGCGGCGGCTTCCCGGTCGGGGCCATCGGCGGCAAGAGCGAGATTATCGAGCAGTTCACCCCCGCCGGCGACGTGTTCCAGTCGGGCACCTTCTCGGGCCACCCAGTGACGATGGCCGCCGGCCTGGAGACGCTGCGGTACGCCGCCGAGAACGACGTCTACGACCACGTCAACGGCCTGGGGGAGCGACTGCGGTCGGGCCTGCAGGAGATCCTCGAAGACCAGGCTCCCGAGTACACCGTCGTCGGGACCGACTCGATGTTCAAGGTCGTGTTCACGCGAGAGGCGCCGGATACCTTCGACGGACACTGCGACGCGGGCTGTCAGCAGCGCGAGTCCTGTCCCCGGTTCGAGAGTTGTCCGAAGAACGGCCACGACATCACGCAGGCCGAGACCGAACGCTGGGAGCGACTGTTCTGGCCGGCGATGAAAGACCAAGGCGTGTTCCTCACGGCGAACCAGTTCGAGTCACAGTTCATCTGTGACGGGCACACAGACGAAGACATAGACGATGCCCTCGAAGCGTACAAAGAGGCGATATGACGTGTCCGACGACGATATCGCACTCTCCGAGAAGCGGATGTACGGCGAAAAGCGGCCCGAGACCCACGCCTACGTGGCGTCCGGCCTCGGCGTCACGCGGGTCGAGACCGCCGGCGGTCAGATCGGCCGGTTCAGTCTCGCCAAGCGCTGCAGCGCCCGGGACGTGGCCGGCAGCGACGGCGAGATCGCGGTCGCGACCGACGAATCCGTCCTCGTGGTGACCGACGACGGGTTCACCCCGACCGGGTTCGGCCCGGCGACCGCCGTCGGCTACGACACCGACGGACTGCTGGCGGCCGGTGACGGACGAGTCGCCCGATACGTCGACGGCGACTGGGTGCGACTCGGCGAGATCCGGGCGGTGCGGGCCATCGACGGCGGCTTGCTGGCGGCCGAAGACGGCGTCTACGCCCTGCCCTCGCTGGAGCGACTCGGCCTCGCAGATGTCACCGACGTGGCGCCCGGCTACGCGGCGACCGCCGACGGCCTCTACGGGCGCGACGGAGACGAATGGAACGAACGCCGCTCGGGCGGGCATCAGGCGGTCGAAAGCGACGGGGAGCACACCCACGCAGCGGCCGACGACGGCCTCTCCGAACTGGTCGCGGGCCGGTGGGAACGTTGCTCGCTCCCGGTCGAGGAACGGGTCGTCGATATCACGTACGGCGACGACACCTACGCCATCACCGAGGACGGGACCTTCCTCGTCGACACCGTCGACGAAGCCACCGCCGACGGCCAGGGCGGGTGGCGCCAGCGCTCGCTGGGTGTCCCCGAGGTCGTCGGCGTCGCGGTGGCGTGAATTGTTGTCGGTGACACACGAGCCCCGTAGCCTCACACTCGCTGCTGTTCAGACCGATGCGACGGGCCGAGCGTCGGAACGTCGCCGGTCAGAAGGTGACCCGTTCGAGCAACCGCCGGACGAACCCCGGCTGACGCGAGCCGTGTGGGTAAATCGTGACGGTCGTACAGCCGGGGTTCGGGAACGTCGGCCGCGCGTCGAACAGCGCTCCCCGGAGGCTGTCGTCGATCCCGCGTCGCACTAGTAGATCGGGCTGGGAGGGTTGCCCACCGTCGGTTCTGAGCGATTCCGAGTGGACCGGGATCGAGAGCATCTCCGACAGCTCAGCCTGGTACTCGGCTACGGTCTCACGCTGTGTCTCGGCCGTCTCCTCGTTGACTGGGTGCCACAGCGAGACCGTACCGTCGTTGGCCGTCGCGATGCCCCCGGCGACGTTCACGGCGAGTGGGGGATACGGCCCGCGTTCGCCCGAGAGGACGACGTGTTTCGGTTCCTCGTAGCCGAGGTTGTCGACGAGGAGCACGTCACAGGGCGCGTGTCTGACGACCCAGTCGATGGGGTCCCCGACGAGTCGGGACCGAAGCCGGAGCGGTTCGTGTTCGGTGACGATCGTGTCGACACCGCGATCATCGGCGAAGTTGACGATCGCGTGTTTCGTGTCGTGACTGACGATCTCGTCGGCCTCGATGTCGACGCCGAGGTCGTCCGCCAGCGCCTCGGTCCGGGTCTCGAAGGAGATATCCGCCGAGGACTGGGCCGTCATTTCGTCGGTGAGTGGGGCTTGGTCGGGCACCTCCTGAAACCGGACAGCAACGACACGGCCGTCGTCGGCCCTAACGAGGTCAGCCGCCAGCTCGATGAGCGCCCGTTCGCGCGCGCTGCCGTCGTTTTTCGTCAGGGCGACGAGCACCTCGTTGTGGTTCTCGTCGATAGCGGATTCGACCTCGGTGAGTGACTCCCGACCGACCTGTCGACGGATGGCGTCGGTCGCCGCGCCCTCCCGGTCGACCCGCGAGCGGACGTAAAGGAAGTACCAAGCGATACTGCCGACAGTGATGACGAGGGCGCCGAGGAGGGCGACCGACCCCATCAGAGTCAACAGGAGGGCTCCGGTCACCGCGCCGAACACCTGTATCCACGGATACAGCGGCGAGGTGAACTCCGGCTCGTACTCGACGCTTCCCTCGCGGAAAGCGATGACGGCGACGTTGATGAGGGCAAACACCATGATCTGGAACGCGCTGGCGAGCTTCGCGATATCGAGAATGGGAACGAACGCGATGAGCGCGAGCAACACCGCGCCGGTGAGCGTGATGGAGTTCAACGGCGTCCCGAACCGTTCGCTGACTTTCGAGAGCGACGGCGGGGCGAGCTTGTCCCGGCTCATCGCGAAGGGGTACCGCGACGAGGAAAGGATGCCCGCGTTGGCCGTCGAGATCAGCGCGAGAATGGCCGCGAGGATGACGACGACGACGCCGGCCTGCCCCATCGTCGCCTCAGCGGCGACGGCGACTGGGGTCAGCGAACCAGCGACGGTCCCGGGATCGGTCACACCGACAAGTACCGCGACGATAGCGACATACAGTATCGTCGTAAAGGCGAGTGAGCCCAGGATACCGAGCGGGATGTTCTTGCCCGGCTCCTCGACCTCTTCGGCGACGCTGGCGACCTTGGTGACGCCGGCATACGAGACGAACACGAGGCCAGTCGCCGCAAGCAGCCCACCGATACCGTCGGCGAAGAAGTTCGCGTAGTTAGCCGACTGGACGCTGGGAGCGCTACCGGCGGCGAACCAGCCCAGCGCCGCGAGCATCACGACGACGATCCCGACCTGGAGCCGGCCCGTCTGTTTGGCGCCGACGACGTTGATGAGGATGAGCACGGCAGCCAGCACCAGCGCGACCGGTTTCAGGGGGAGATCGAAGAGCAAGAGGAGGTAGGGGACGCCACCGACCAGGGCGAGCGCGCCTTTGAACGACAGCGAGAACCACGTCCCGACGCCAGCGACGGTGCCAAGCAGCGGCCCCATCCCGCGCTCGATAAAGATATAGGTCCCGCCCGCTTCGGGCATCGCGGTCGCCATCTCCGACTTCGAGAGGGCGGCGGGAACGACGAGCAGGCCGGCCAGCGCGTACGCGACGATGACGGCTGGGCCGGCGATACCCAGCGCCAACGCCGGGAGGATGAAGATGCCGCTGCCGATCATCGCGCCGATACTGATGGCGAGTACAGACGGGAGTCCAAGATCCCGTTCGAGGTCTTTGGTCATGAGTGAGAGAGTGGTTCCGATAGCGTCTGTTCGAGGGTGTTACGCAGTTCCGCCGAGAGACACGTCGACACGCAGACGACGAAGGTTGCGATGTCGTCGAAAAGATCGCGCCGAGAGGGGTCGTTGAGCAGGACGACGAGTGTGTCGGTGTCGACCTTCGTGCGAAGCAGTTGGGCCACTAGTAGCGCCTGCCGGTCGCGCTGGAGCGCAACCACGGCGGCGGTAGCGTCAGCACCGGAAGCGAGCGTCTCGGCCACAGTCACGTCACCGACTGTCGTTCGAACGCTGTCGGGCGTCTGTGCGGCGACTGCGGAACTGTCGGTGACGAGATGAGTCCGAACGGCGTCGATCTCGGTAGCGAGCATCGATCCGATGTGACTATCGCTGACGACGAGCAGCGACGTCTCTACGGACGAGCGGACGATCGTATCTTCCAGGCGGGTTCGAATTGTCATTGTGGGTGAGAGCGCTGCCGGGCCGGCGAGGTACCGCCCGGATCGCTCGGTTGTCACCCGCCACTATGTTCCGGAACCGGATAAGTAT
Organism: Haloarcula montana; assembly: GCF_035666295.1. Taxonomy (NCBI): domain Archaea; kingdom Methanobacteriati; phylum Methanobacteriota; class Halobacteria; order Halobacteriales; family Haloarculaceae; genus Haloarcula; species Haloarcula montana. The sequence continues at coordinate 1,577,703 of NZ_CP142027.1, read as the reverse complement.
CTAGTATAGAGTTCCGATCCAGAAATATAATTCCGTATATAGTATATTGTCGGAATTATACTATCAATTGTCGTCAGTAGCCGCTCCGGCGCTAAACTGGTGGAACGGTCGTGTGTATTCGTTGCGGATGAGATCCTCGTCGACGACCGTGAGACCGACATCGTTGAGATCGCGCCCGATGCGGCTGAGATCGTTGCTATCGACGCCAACGACCTCGATATGGACGTTCTCAGCGCCAGTCATCACTTCCCGGATAGCCACGACGCCGTCGACCTCCAGCGCGTGCTGGGCTATCTCCTCGCGCTCGTGTATCGGGGCTGTACAGACGATGAGCGTGTGAAGCTGGTAGCCCGCAGCCTCGTAGTCAACGTCCACGTTGTAGCCGCGGATGATACCAGCCTCCTCCAGATTGTTGATACGGTTACGAACGGTACGGGCCGAAACATCCAGCGACTCGGCGATTTCGCTGGCGGACGTGTGGCGCGCGTCGCCTTGCAGGGCGTGAATGATCTGTCGGTCTAAGTCGTCTATCGGGGACTCCGAATCAGCCATGCCATCCCACTAGCGAGGTGTCAGTACATAAATTCGAGGGAGTCGGGTGCTGTGGGTCGTCCGGACCATCGTTTTCCGGTTGGCTTTCTTCGCTGTGAGAGCCCGTCCGGTAAAATCGTGGATGTCGAAGACTGAGCGCTCGGTCTCCGCCCCGCGCTCAGGAACCGGCGGTCGCCCGCCGTCCCCGCTCACCACACACCGACTGGCCGAGTCGTCCAGCAGTATGTCGGTGCCACACCTCCCGTGTGAATGGTCACGCACTTGCTGAGAACCGAAACAGGGTTTAGCCCAGCCGGCCACCCCTCGCACATGATTATCCCGGGGGAAGCCACACAGTCGTTCGCGGCGGCGCTCGCCGACGCCACCGGCGACCGACTGGGGCGTGTCGAGTACGAACAGTTCGCCGACGGGGAACACGTCGTCCGCGTCCCCGAGACCGTCGCCGGCGAGCGGGCCGTCGTCGTCGCCTCGACCGTCGACAGCGACGCCCACGTCCAGGTGCTCCAGTTGCAGGACGCCGCCCGCGAAGCCGGCGCCAGCGAGGTCGTGACGGTCCTCCCCTACATGGGGTATGCCCGCCAGGACGAGGCGTTCAAGCCCGGCGAGCCGGTCTCCTCGCGGGCGATGGCGCGAGCCGTCTCCTCGGGCACCGACCGTGTCCTGACGGTCAACCCCCACGAACCCAGCGTCTGTGAGTTCTTCGACGTGCCGGCGACCGCCGTCGACGCGGCCGGCGTGCTGGCCGACCCCCTTCCCGAAAGCCTGACCGATCCGCTCTTTCTCTCCCCCGACGAGGGCGCTATCGCGTTGGCGGCGACCGCCCGGGACGCCTACGGGACCGGCGAGACCGACTACTTCGAGAAGGACCGGGACTACGACAGCGGCGACGTGACGATCACGCCCAGCGACGCCGCCGTCGAGGGGCGTGACGTGGTGCTGGTCGACGACATCATCGCCACCGGGTCAACGATGAGCGAATCCGTCGCCGTCCTCGACGAGCGGGCGGCCAGCCGAATCTTCGTCACCTGTGTCCACCCGATGCTCGCGGGTAACGCCCTGACGAAGCTCTCGGCGGCCGGCGTCGAAGCCGTCTACGGCACCGACACGCTCGAACGGGCCGTCAGCGAGGTCAGCGCTGCGCCCGCGGTCGCCCGGGACCTGTAGTCGAGGTCGCGCCGTAGGGACGCTCTCACGACGATCCGGGGGAGCGTGGCAAATGGTTAAGTGGTCCGGGAAGCTCGGTGAAAGTGATGGACGACGACCCCGACGAGGGGATGCTCGGCTGGGACGAATCCGTGTTCCGCGACGAGCACGTCTTCGAGATCGACTGGCTCCCCGAGACGTTCAAACACCGCGAGAGCCAGATGGAGACGCTGAAGTACGCGCTGCGCCCGGCGGTGCGTGGCTCCCGACCGCTGAACGTCATCGCGCGTGGCCCGCCCGGGACCGGGAAGACCACCGCCGTCCAGATCCTCTTCGACGAACTCACTGCCCAGACCGACGTCCAGGCGGTGCGGGTCAACTGCCAGGTCGACTCGACCCGCTACGCCGTCTTCTCCCGGCTGTTCGCCGAGATCTTCGAGTACGAACCACCCTCGTCGGGGATTTCCTTCAAGAAGCTGTTCTCCCAGATCACCGACCGGCTCGTCGAACGGGACCAGGTGCTCGTCGTCGCGCTGGACGACGTGAACTACCTCTTCTACGAGAGCGAGGCCAGCGATACGCTGTACTCGCTGTTGCGCGCCCACGAGGCCCACTCCGGGGCCAGGATCGGCGTCACCTGCATCTCCTCGGACCTGGACTTAGACGTCATCGACGAACTGGACACCCGCGTCCAGTCGGTGTTTCGCCCCGAGGAGGTGTACTTCAACAAGTACGGACAGAGCGAGATCGTCGACATCCTCGACGAGCGGGTCGACCGCGGCTTCCACGAGGACGCCGTCGGTCCCGGTGTGCTGGACCGGGTCGCGGCACTCACCGAGGAACAGGGCGGGGATCTCCGGGTCGGCATCGACCTGTTGCGCCGGGCCGGCCTCAACGCCGAGATGCGCGCCTCGCGGGTCGTCGAGCGCCAGGACGTCGAAGACGCCTACGACAAGTCGAAGTACGTCCACCTCTCGCGGCGGCTCCAGGGGCTCTCGGATTCGGAGGCCGCGCTCGTCGAAGTCATCGCCGGGGGCGCGAGCGGCACCGCCGGCGACGTCTACGAGACGTTCCACGAGGAGACCGGCCTGGGCTACACCCGGTACTCGGAGATCATCAACAAGCTCGACCAGCTCGGGCTGATCGACGCCGAGTACACGAACGTCGACGGCCGCGGGCGCTCGCGTGACCTGACGCTGAACTACGAGGCCGACGCCGTCCTCGAACGGCTCTGAGCGGCCCCGGCCGTCCCCGTATCACTCGCCGAGCACTTTTTCCGCCCACCGGATCGCGTAGTCGGCGCCGTGGTCCCGGTATGCCTCCGTCGCCAGCGCGTCGAACGGCGCCGGCAGGTCCAGCCCGTGTTTGACGGCGTTGCAGGCCAGTTCCGCCGCCGCGGGAAAGGCCGTCTGCCCGCGGGCGACCTCCGTCGGGAGATCGGCCAGCCGGGGTTCGAGCCGCTCGCCCGCGTCGACCCAGGCGGCGTGAAGCGCCGGGTACTCCTCGGCCCAGCCGGCGAATAGCTCGCGGGTCTGTAACCCGAGATAGGCGTCGTACAGCGCTGCCGCCAGTTGGTAGGTGTCGACCGGCCCCATCCCGCCGATGGCCTCGGCGAACTCGGGGTAGCGCTCGCCGAAGAACCCGAGGAACTGCTCGGGCTCCTCCAAACTCACCTCGACGAGCGCCTCGGCGATCAGGAAGTCGACGAAGTCGTCGGGCGACCCCGCCAGGCGCGGCTTGACGAACACGCAGGGCGGGTCGGTCTGGCGGGTCCAGGCGACGCCGCCGTCGCCGGGCATCCCGACGGTGAGTTCCGCGCCGGCGTAGCGTGCGAGCAGTTCGGGAGCGTCAGGCGGAAGCCACTCGCTCGGGAACGACAGCGGGTCGACCCCGTCGGTCACGAGCAGGAGTTGCTCGGCGACCGCCGGGTCAAGCGACTCGAAGTCCTCCGCACAGTCCAGGACGAGCGTGTCCGGTCCCCGCTGGTCCCGGAGCGCCGACAGCTCCCCGGATAGCTCGCGCTCGGAGAACATCTACGCCGAGAACAGGATCAGGTTGGCGATGATGAGCAGCGACAGTAGCGTCGATGCACCGATGGTTCCCAGGACGACCTTCGTTTCCGTGCCCATACGTCACCGTATCGCAGGCCCGGCATTAAACCTTGAGAAACGACTATCCGTTCGCCGCCACCGCTCCCGGTATGGAGCGACGCCGCGTCTCGACCGGGAATCGACAGTGGGCTACTCGCGGGCGATCCGTGCCGGCGACACCGTCCGCGTGGCCGGGACGATCGCCACCGACGACGAAGGAGCGGTGGTCGCGCCGGGTGACCCATACGACCAGACCCGCCACGCGCTCGATATCGTCGCCGACGCGCTAGACGAGGTGGGGGCGAGCGTCGACGACGTCGTCCGGACGCGCATGTACGTCACCGATATCGAGGATATGGACGCCGTCGGCCGGGCTCACGGCGAGGTGTTCGCGGACGTGCGGCCGGCGGCGACGATGGTCGAAGTGTCCGGGCTGGCCGCCGAGGACGCGGTCGTCGAGGTTGAAATCGAGGCCGTCGTCTGAGACGGCCCCGTCGTCTCACACCGGCGTCGTCGGTTCCGGTCGGACGGCCAGCGGTGCAGTACGGGAGTTGCGCGTCCGATATGGGTATATGTACTAGCGGTGAGAGTCGCGACCCGTCAGGACTCGCGCCACTTGTGGCCGCACTCGACGCAGGTGAACAGCCGAACCTCGTAGGAGCCGCCCGGTTTCGGCATCATCTCGTAGGAGGCCCGGTCGCTGTCGCAGTCCTCGGCCGGGCAGGGCTCCTGCATCGTCTCGGTGGCGTCCTGGGTCGCGTCGGCCACGGCGGGGCCTCCGTCGTCCTGCTGTCCGTCCTGGGTCGTCATCGATGCTTCAGCTTGCGAGTCCCGCGGCTCTTCGTTCTCACAGGAGCGACACACCCACGTATCGCCCTCCGTGTGCATCACCGAACCGCACTCGTCACAGAATCGCATATACCGGAGGAATACACCGTTTCGGATATATGTGTTAACTTCCGATCCGTCGTGTGCTTCGGACGACGGTTGCTCTCGCCCGACGCCTATCGACTGGCTGCGGGATATCTGGCTCGCTTGGGACGGAAGTGGACGCCGGTGTCGGAGTCAGTCCCCTGCGACGCGCGCCTTTCGGGCCACGTCACGCCACTTCCCGGTCCAGAAGCGGCCGGTGTTGACCGCCGCCTTCAGGTAGAAGTCCCCGACGAGCGCGACGAAGATCGCCGGCAGCCCCAGTCCCAGGCCGGGGGAGACGGAGATCCCGACCAGCGGGACCGTCAGCGCGTAGGTCGTCGGCAACGCCAGGACGGCGACGGGAATCCGGAAACCGAAGGAGCCGAGGATCGTCCCGTACAGCGGCCAGCGGGTGTCGCCCGCCCCCCGCAGGCTCCCCCGCATCGTCCGTGAGACCGAGAAGCCCGCGACGCCGAGCCCGAACACCCGGACGAACTGCGCGGCCAGTTCCGGGTGGGCGGTCCCGAACAGCCCGACGACGGGGCGAGCGAAGACGACGAGTACCGCGCCGACGGCCAGTTGGATCGCCAGGGCGACCCGCAACGTCTGCCAGCCGTAGGCGGTCGCGGCGGCCTCGTCGCCCGCACCCAACTGCTGGCCGACCAGCGTCGAGGCGGCCGTCGCGTACCCCCAGGCGGGCATCAGCGCCAGCAGCATCACCCGCCGGCCGATCGCGTAGGCCGCGACCACCGGCAGCCCGAGCGTCGTCGAGAGCACGCCCAACACGAACAGGAAGGGGAACCGCGCGAACGTCTGGAGCAGGCGCATTCCCGAAAGCGGCAGCGCGACGCGGACGATCTCGGCGAGCAGGCCGACATCGAACTGCGGGCCACGAAGCGGGAGCCGGACGGCATACCGGCCCGAGACGAGCAGCCCCATGAAGATCGTCGCCGCGAGCGTGTTCGCGACGGCAGTCCCCCAGGCGGCACCGGCGATGTCGAGCCGCGGGAACGGTCCCAATCCGAAGATGAGGACGGCGTTGAGCGCGACGTTGGTCGGCAGCGTCAGCAGCCGGACGTACATCGGCGTCTTCGTGTCGGCACTGCCGGCCAGCGCGCGGGCGGCGACCATACTCCAGAAGCGGGGTGCCATCGACAGCATCACGATCGAGAGATACGTCGCCCCGTAACGGACCGTCTCGGCGTCGTCGATCAGGACGCCGACGAGGAACTCGGGGTAGAGCCAGGAGACGACGGTCAACGGTGCCGAAATCGCCAGCGCCAGCCACAGCGACTGTTTGACCGCCAGGTTCGCGCGTCCGGGCTGGTCACCGCCCTGGAGCCGCGAGACGACGCTGATCGTCCCCGAGGAGACCGCGAGCGAGAGGCCGAAACCGACGAAGTAGTACTGAAATCCCAACTCCAGCCCCGCGATGGCCGCATCGCCCAGTGCGATCCCGACCATCAGGAAGTCCGCCAGGCGAAGGAGGATGCGTAACCCGCCGGTAACCATCACCGGTGCGGCCAGATCGGTCGCCTCGGTGGCTTTCTCCCGGTCGACGAGACCCGTGCGAGCGAGGAGAGCGGGAACCGCCCGGACGAACCGACGGAGGATGTCACGGACCATCTACCGGCTCTGCGGACGGGACATCCCTGTCGGTTTCGCTCCGGCGGACCGTCTCAGGGGAGCGCCCACGCTCAGACGATCTGCTCGCCGTCGTCGTAGACCTCGATGGCGTCGACCGGGCAGGCACGCGCGGCGAACTTCGCGTCCAGTTCGGCGTCGTCGGGCACCTCGCGGACGAAGATATCGTCGGAGTCTTCCTCGCTGTCGGTCAGTACCGCCTTCCCCGCGTCCTCGTCACGTTCGAAGGCGTCCCACTCGGCGACACACTGGAACATCCCGATACAGGTGTCCCGGTCGTACTCGATGCGCATACCTGGCGTTGGCCGTTGACGGGCAAAGGCGTTCCCCTCGGTCACGCCCACACTCTGTCGAACGCCGCGACGACCGACCGGGCCAGGATACCCAACAGGTCCCGCTCGGCGGCCGAGAACGTGCGCGGTTCGACGGAGGCGACGCTGAGCAGCCCGTGCTCGTCGAGCGGGAGCATGAACACCCCCGTCATCACGTCGTCGTGGTCGGCGTAGCCCTCGATCACGCGGGGTTCCCCGGCCGCGAACACGTCCATCTCCAGATCGCCGCCCACCGTGTCGACAGTACGGGGCTCGTTCGTCTCGGCCGCTGCACGCTCTGTAGCAGCCTCGGTCTATCCGTTGGGGGCGCCGGCGGGCTCAGTCGTCGGCGTTGACGGGTTCGGAGTCAGGTGTCGTGACGCTCGCGCCCGTCTCCCGGCCAGTCTCCAGCGCGTGTTTGGCCGCCTGTCCCGCGGCGAAGGGCGAGCGGGCTGTCCCGACCCCGACCCGGAGGTCGACATCGGTCGCCGCCCGGACGTGTTCGACGGCCTCGTCGTAGGCCGAATCGGGGAGGACCGGACAGATGGCGATGACGTTGTCGCCGCCGACGAAACTCGTCACAGCGTCGTGGTGTCGGCGCATGTACTCCGCGAGCGTCGCCGTTGCCCGCCGGACGACCAGTTCGGCGTCGACGGCGTTGACCCGGTCGGTGTAGGTCCCGGTCGCGTCGACGACATCGAAGTGAGCCACCGAGAGCGGTCCAGCGGCTGCCCGCTCGTGGGGCGCAGCCAGTCGCTCCCGCCGGTCGGCGTCCTGTGCGCTGCCGGTCGCCTGGAGCTGTTCGCTCGCCGCGCCCAGGGCGGCTGCCGGCGTCTCGCCGGTCCCGACGCCGATGCTGGCGGTGACCGGGTAGTGGTTCCGGACCCGTTCCTGGAACCGGCGGTGGGCCACCGGATCGATCCCGTTGGTCGCCGCGACCATGTTGTCGAACCGCCCGGGGAAGACGTAGCCGTCACGGTCACCCACGAAGTCCGCGAGGTCGGCGTACAGGCGCGATTGCAGCGCCTGGAGCGCCGTCTCGCGCCGGGGTTCCGGCGTCACCGTCCACGGGCCGTAGTCGTCGAGTTGGACCAGCGAGAACTGGACCGCAGAATCCGCTGTCACAATCGGATCGAGGTTCGACCCAGAGTGGCATGACTGTTGGGAATCGTCTCGGATATCTCCCGGTAACACGGCTGTAACCGGGTGACAGCGGTGTCCGCGAGGGCTTTTCACCGTCAGGTCCCAGCCTAGTGACGTGTCTCAGAACAAAGACGGCTACGCCGAGCAGGTCTCCTACGACGAATCGCTTGACGACCATCCCACAGACGACGAACTGGACGAGGCAGTCGAAAACCTCGAAGACCGCGGGTTCGACGTGGTCGTCGTCGAGGACAGCGACGCAGCACTCGCCGAACTCCAGTCGCGGATTCCGACCGGCGCGTCGGTGATGGACGGCCACTCGACGACGCTGGAGGAAATCGGGTTCATGGACCACCTCATGGAGGGCGACCACGACTGGGAGAACCGCCACGCCGAGGTGTACGGCATCGACGACGACGCCGAGCGCCTGCGTGCCCGCCGAGAGGCCCAGGCCAGCGACTACTTCCTCGGCAGTGTCAACGCCATCGCCGCCACCGGCGAACTCGTCGCCGCCGACGCCTCCGGCAGTCGGATCGGCGCGTACCCGTTCGCGGCCGAGAACCTCCTGCTCGTCGCCGGCACCAACAAGATCGTCGACGACCTCGACGCCGCGCTCGACCGCCTCGAAGCGGTCGCCTATCCCCTGGAAGACGCCCGCGCACAGGAGGCCTACGGCCAGGGCAGCCTCATCGCGAAACAGCTGATCTACCGCCACGAGACCGAGGACGACCGGACGACGCTCGTACTCGTCCGCGAGTCGCTGGGGTACTGAGCCCAGACACCGACCGGAGCGCACAAACCGCTGAGCCCCCGAATGAACTCGTGACCGACTCGCACGAGAACGCGGGCTTCCGTCGCCTGTTCGGCGGGGACGAACTCACCGTGGGCACGGGGTTCCCCCTGACCGGCGACGCCGAGTCACGCCCCCCGGTCGAGCGAGAGACGGAACTGATCGAACACGCCGAATCGCTGGGCTACGCCGGCCTGTGGGCCAGAGACGTTCCCCTGTACTGGCCCCGCTTTGGCGACGCGGGCCAGACGTTCGACCCGTGGACGTGGCTGAGCCACGCCGCCGCCCACAGCAGTGACATCGCACTCGGGACGGCCAGTGTCGTGTTGCCGCTCCGGCATCCGCTTCACGTCGCCAAACAGGCCGCCTCGCTGGACCGGCTCTCGGAGGGCCGGTTCGTCATGGGCGTCGCGACCGGCGACCGTGACCCGGAGTTCCCCGCCTTCGGCGTCGACCACGACGACCGAGGCGAACTGTTCCGCGAGTCCGTCAACGCGCTGCGGGCCTGCTGGCGCGAGGAGTACCCGGAACGCTCCGGCTCGTGGGGCCACCTCGACGGGGAGCTTGACGTGGTGCCGAAGCCGACGGCCGGGACCGTCCCGCTGCTCCCGACGGGCAACGCCCGCCAGTCCGTCGAGTGGCTCGGCGAGCACGGCGACGGCTGGCTGTTCTACCACCTGCCGATGGACACCCTGGAGTCGTATCTGGCCGACTGGCGCGGGGCCGCCGGCGAGAAACCGTACACGATGGCGATGCAGGTGGCACTCGCCGACGATCCGACGGCCGACCCGACACCGGTCCACCAGGGGTATCGTGCCGGCAGCGAGTGGTTCGTCCAGTATCTCCGGGATCTCGACGCGCTGGGTGTCGACCACCTGCTCGTCTCGACGCCCGGCGACGACCCCGAACGGGAACTGACGCGGTTCGCCGAACAGGTCATCGAGCGGGTGTGACGGTCGCTTTCGAGTCGATCGGCACGGGAGTGACTCACGAGTGTGTTCGTCCCAAAAGTAGTCCATCCTGGATTCGAACCGGAGGAAGACGGACCGCTCAGTTCGTTCGCGGTTGCGACTTCCAGGGTTCGAAGCCACGAATTACGATGCTGCCGCTCACGTGTTCGTTCGCGGCAAGGATAGTCCATCCTGGATTCGAACCAGGGTCGAAGCCCCCAGAAGGCTTCAGGATTGGCCACTACCCCAATGGACTGCGTGCATCCGTCTGTACCGGGTGGTCCCTTGTAAGCGTTGCGCGATACGACCGGCTGTGTGAGAGGTCAGCACGCCGCTGGCAGGCGTCTCCGTCGACAGGCGGACATCGACACCGATTTGCCCGGTCCCGCACCACCCTCGCGTATGTACGTCGGACGCTTCGTCGTCGTCGGCCCCGAGTGTGGCGCCTACCGCGTCTCCTCGCGGTCGTTCCCGAACCGCCAGGCAGTCGAGCGGGACGGCACCGTCACCGTCGAACCGACCCCGGACGCGCCGGAGACGGACAACCCCTACATCTCCTACAACGGGGTGCGAGTTACCGAGCGGGGCGCGGTCGTCGGCAACGGCTCCCACGTCGACCCCATCGCCGAGAAACTCGAACTGGGCTATCCGGCCCGGGACGCCCTGGCCGAGCCGCTGCTAGCGCTCGACTTCGAGAAAGACGACTACGACACGCCCCGAATCGCGGGCATCGTCGGCGTCGACGCCGCGGACCCGACGACGGCGGCCGATGGACCGGGCGCGGTCATCGGGACCGTCCGCCGGGACGCCCTGCTCGTCGAGGAAGTGACCGAGCCGACCCTGGTCGCTACCTACGAGGAGGACAGCCCGACGCCGTTCGAGTTGGCGGCGACCGACGCCGAGAGTGCGGCCCGAGAAGTGTACGACCACGAGTTCGAGCACGCAGTCTGTGCGGCCGGTGTCGCGGGCGAAGCCGGCGAGTTCGACGTGGCAGTCTACAACGGCGAGTAGGTCGACGAATCAGTGGCGAGACTCAAGTCCCCCCGGTGACAATGCGCACACGATGAAACTCGGCGTTCTCTCTGATATCCACGGGAATCGGGTGGCGCTCCGGGCGGTGTTAGCCGACATGCCAGCGGTCGATATGCTCGTCTGTGCCGGCGACGTGGTGGGGTACAACCCCTGGCACGCCGACTGTGTCGACGCGATGCGTGGGGTCGGCGAGCACGTAGGCTATCCGGACGAAGAAGTACCGACAGTGATGGGCAACCACGACCGCGCGGTCGCCGGGACGACACCGTTCGCGTTCAACGGGATGGCCAAAGCGGGGGTCGAACACGCGACCGAACAGCTCGACGACGACCAACTCGACTGGCTCTCGGCCCTGCCCGACGAGGTACACGTCTGTGACGACCGGGTGAAACTGGTCCATGGCCATCCCGACGATCCGGACCACTACACGTATCCCGACGAGTTCGGCCCGGACCTGCTGGGCGAGGAGGACGTCCTCGTCATGGGACACACCCATCGGCAGTACCACGAACGCTACGAGGACGGCGTCGTGATGAACCCCGGCAGCGTCGGCCAGCCACGCGACGGCGACCACCGGGCGGCCTACGCCGTCCTCGATCTGGAGACGCTGTCAGTCGACGAACACCGGGTCGGCTACGACACCGACGCCGTCATCCACGCCGTCTCCGACGCCGGTCTCCCCCGCGAGATCGGCTTCCGCCTGACCCAGGGTCGGTGAGAATCCTGCGGCGATGGGAGCGAATATATGTCTCTCGTCGCTAGTGGGAGCGTGGAGTCCCCATACGACGTCCTGGGTCTCGACGAGGACGCCGACGAGCGAGCGATCGTCGACGCCTACCGCCGGCGCGTCAAGGAAGTCCACCCCGACCAGGGCGGGTCTGCCGAGGCGTTCCAGGAAGTCAAGACGGCGTACGAGCGGATCCAGAACGGCTGGGAACCCGGCGAGCCCGTGCCTGACCCGACGCCGGAACCCGAACCGCCCGAACCAGCCGGCCCGACCGTCGAGTACCTCAACTACGAAGTGATCGAGGACCACGGCTGGTCGATCGACGACGAGGACCTCTTCGAGAAGGCCGATCGGTTGGCCCTCTCGCGGGCCGACTACGGGGAGTTCGAACTCGACGCCGACAGCAACGAATCGCTGCTGGAGGCCGCCGAGGAGCGTGACTACGCCTGGCCCTTTGCCTGTCGTGGCGGCGCCTGTACGAACTGTGCGGTCGCGGTCGTCGAGGGGGAGATGCCCTCCCCGAAGAGCCACATTCTGCCGTCGGACTTACTCGATCGGGGCATTCGGCTCTCCTGTCTCACCGCGCCGACGACCGACGTCAAGATCGTCTACAACGTCAAACACATGCCGGAAGTCAGCGACTTGCTCTTGCCTGCCAGCCGGTTCGAGCAGGCCTCGACCGATTAGCGGGCGACGGCCGGCGATCAGAAGACGTTCTGGATGAGTTCCAGGGCCTGCTCGCGGTCCTCCCAGGGGACGAACACGGAGACCGACGTGGCCGACGTGATGACGTCGTAGAGATGGATGTGGGCCTCCGAAACCGGGTCGACGACGCGGCGAGCCAGGTCGGACTGGCTCGGATCGCCACCGGTGACGCGGATGACTGCGATGCCGTCCTCGACGGTGACCGACGAGAGCGTCTCGTCGTCGACGACGCGGTCGTGCAGCAGCGCCTCGGCGTCGTCGGCGTTGTCGGCGTCGACGTAGAAGGTCAGCGAGTCCATCCCCGAGGAGTTGGCCTCGATGTTGATGTCCTCCTCGGCGATGGCACCGGAAAGCTCGGCGAGGATACCGGGGCTGTTCCGGATGGCCCGCCCGGCGACGGTGACACAGGCCACGGGGTTCTCCTGGAGATCGATGAGGTTCTGGAACTCCCCCTCGATGGAGGTGCCGCCGGTCAGCAGATCGCCGTGCTGGTAGTGGACGACACGGACCCCCAGGGCGGCGTCCTTGTAGGAAAGCGCCGACGGCGCGACGACCTCCGCACCCCGGAACGACAGCGAGCGGAGTTCGTCGACGCTGATCTCGCCGACGTTGCGGGCACCCTCAACGACGCGGGGGTCGCCGGTCATGACGCCCTCGACGTCGGTGACGATGACGACCTCGTCGGCGTCCATGTAGTTGCCCATCATCACCGCCGAGGTGTCCGAGCCACCGCGTCCGAGCGTCGTCACGTTGCCGTGGTGGTCCTCCGCGAGAAAGCCCGTCATCACGGGGACGACGTCTTTGAGCTGGCCGGCCAGCGCGTGGGCGCGCTTGCGGGTCTCCTCGACATCGACCTCGCCGTACTCGTCGGTGATGATCGGCCAGTCCTCACTGCCCGGTTCGAGGAAGACCGACTCGATCCCGCGGGCCGCGAGTGCGCCCTTGAGCATCCGGACGGAGGTCCGCTCGCCCATCGAGACGATCTCGGCGCGGTCCTCGTCGGCGGCCTCGTACTCGATCCCGCCGAGCAGTTCGTCGGTCGTGTTCCCCATCGCGCTCGCGACGACGGCGACCTCGTGGCCCTGCTGGACCGCCGCAGCGATCGAGTCCGCAGCACGGTTGATCCGGTCCCCGTTCCCGAGGCTCGTCCCGCCGAACTTGGCGACTACGCGCATACGACCACCTGCGCTACGTGTGCGTGAATCATTGCCGTCGGCTTAGCCGTCACCCGGGATAACTGTGTTCATCTGTGTGAGCAGGGCGATCCCGACACACGGTTTATCTGCGTGGGGAACACACACATGGCTATGGAGGTACGTGACGCCATCGAGGCCGACGCCGAGGCCCTCGCGGACCTCGCGACGGGGCCGCCGGACGTGATGCGAAACCTCGTCCACGATCGGACGGTCCGCGTCGCCGAGGAGGGGGAGGAGATCGTCGGGTTCGTCAGCTACGACGCCGAACGGGGAACCGTCCACGTCACGCAATTGGCCGGGGAGCAGTCAGTCTGTGAGCGGCTGCTGGCCGAGCCAGTCGAGTTCGCCAAACGCGAGCACATGGCCGTCGAACTACTCGTCCCCGACGACGAGCCGGGAGTCCAGACGGCCGTCGAGGCCAGCGGGTTCGCCGAGACCGGTTCGGGACCCCAGTTCGAGGGCCAACCCACGACACGGTACCGGCTCGAACCCGGCCGAGCCGAGCAGTAGGGACTGGGAGCTGTTCGCGTTTTCCAGCAGCCCACGATAAAGAGGGGTTCCCGCCGACCACGACCGACTCCCCGTCGGCCGCTCTGCCAGCGTTACTTTTTCGAGCGGAGCTTCCGGTAGAGGTACGCGGCGCCGAGGCCGCCGGCGACCAGCGGGATCAGCGGCGAGTCGGCGGCCTTCGACGCCTGTCGCCGGACCGTCTCGGCGACCGACGACCGATCGTCGATGTGCTCTAAGATGGCGTCGGTGTCGTTGGGCACCGGTTCGGGCTTTCTGCCGGCCTTGGCGGCGGCGTCGGGGTCTTTGAGCAGGTGGCCGGTCGTCAGACAGACGACCCGCTCGTCGCTGTCGATCTCGCCCGCCGAGCGGAGTTTCCGCAGGCCGGCGACGGAGGCCGCCGACGCGGGCTCGACGCCGACGCCCTCGCCCGCCAGCGACCGCTGGGCGTCGGTGATCTCCTCGTCGCTGACTGCGACAGCGGTCCCGCCGGTCTCACGGATGCCGGGCAGCGCCTTCGGTGCGTTGACCGGGTTGCCGATCCGGATCGCCGTCGCGATCGTTTCGACGTCTTCCCAGCGGCGGGTCTCGTCGTTACCCTCCTCGATAGCCTCGACCATCGGGGCCGCCCCTTCGGCTTGGACCCCAGTGAGTTTGGGCACCTGGTCCTCGGTGATGGCACCGGCCTTGACGAGTTCGCGGAAGCACTTGTACAGCGCCGCGGTGTTGCCGGCGTTGCCCACCGGGAGGACGATCCGGTCGGGGTACTCGCCGTAGTCCGCGTAGTGTTCCTCCATGATTTCGAGGCCGATCGTCTTCTGCCCTTCCAGGCGGAAGGGGTTCAGCGAGTTCAGGAGATAGGCTTCGCCGCGCTGGGCCAGGTCCTGGACGATGTCCAGACACTGATCGAAGTTGCCGTCGACTTCGAGGATACGAGCGTTGTGCAGGGCGGCCTGGGCGATCTTCCCGGCGGCGACCTTCCCGGCGGGCAGGAGCACGAGCGTCTCCATCCGTCCGCGGGCGCCGTAGGCGGCCAGTGCCGCCGAGGTGTTGCCCGTCGAGGCACACGCGAGTCGATCGACACCGACCGCCTGTGCGACACGGACACCGACAGTCATCCCGCGGTCCTTGAACGAACCGGTCGGGTTCATCCCCTCGTGTTTCACGCGGAGGCTCTCGACACCGACTTCGTCCTCGATACCGGGTGCGCGGTGGAGCGGCGTGTCACCCTCGGGGAGCGAGACGCCCTCCTCGAAGGGGAGCGTCTCGTGGTAGCGCCAGACGCCCCGCCCTTCGTCTTCGAAGTCCTCCCAGGTCGGGAGATCAGCGTAGCGGACCTCTAACAGTCCGTCACAGTCGTCACAGGTGTAGCGGACGTCGTCGAAGGGAGCGAACGACTCGCCACACTCGATACACGCGAGCCAGACGCCGTCGTCGGCTTCCCGGGGAACGTGGTCGGTGAGTTGCAGATCGGCCATTGTGCAAGCGCAGGACCCCGGCAGGCAAAAGTCGGACGGTTGACCGCTATTACTCCGCGCCAGCCTCGAACTCGTCGATCCGGTCGTGGACGGCCGCCGTCCACTGCTCTAAGGTCTCGTGCATCAGTTCGCGTGCCTCGGGCAGCGGTGTCGCGGTGTACTGATAGATGTGGCCGCCGCTGTCGAGCAGTCGTCGTTCGCGGCTCGCGAGCCCTTTCTCCCGGAGCGTCGACAGGGAGCGGTTGACGTTCGACCGGTCCCGGTCGAGGTCGGCAGCGAGTTCCTCGACGGTACTGTCGGGAGCCGAACGCAGCGCCCGATAGGTCCGGACCTCGTGTTCCTGGACCTCGAAGACACAGGCCATCACCTCTTCGAGGGTCGGTTCGTCGTCGACCATCAACTCGCGGAACTGGTTCCTGGAGGGATTGACTGCCACGTGTGGGCCGTACCACCGCGAGACGCATAAACGAGGTCGTTACCCGGAAGTCACCCGGTGAACGAAGTGTTACCGGGTCGGCTGTGCGTAGCCCTGTCGCTCCAGACAGGTCCGCATCTCCGCCCGACTCTCGTGTTTGTGGAGCCGGGTCGGCGTGTCACAGTACCAGACGTCGTCGTATCGCAGCGTCACCTCGTGCGCGGAACCCAGAAACTCCATCCGGACGACGACGCGACGCCCGTCTTCGAGAGTATCGAGGAGTTCCTCGACGGTGTACTCGCCGGCCTCGACCACGAGTGGGTCCATCGTCGGATCGTTCGCCCGTCCCCCCTATCAGTGTTGGCTCCGGGGTAGAAACAGCCAGGGGGAGAGGCGTATCGGACACACGCAGCGACGGGAAACGGCCCCGGACGCCACGACCGGGAGAGACCGACATCTGGGGCGACCGTTGCTCACCGCCGCTGCCGATCGGTTGCTGTGCCAACAGTTCACGAACGTATCGAAAAGGGTGTCGTTTCAGCTGGAGATCGGGCGTTCCAGAGCTCCACTGGCCAGATATCGGATGATGAACGTTCACATCCCGAGGAGAAAGGGTAGCGTTTCAGGTGGAGGGAGTCGCCTCCCCACACCGAGATAGATTGTCAACAGTTCACGAACGTATCGAAAAGGGCAGTGTTTCGGGTGGAACGACACCGCTCTCTGCTCACGGCACAGAGTGCCGTTCGCACGGCCCGAGGGAGCACGCTCCCTCGCTGGCGCAAAAACGTGGGGAAAAAGACAGCTACTGGTCGGCCACCCACACCAACAGCCCCTTCTGAGCGTGGAGCCGGTTCTCCGCCTGATCCGGCAGCCACTTTTTCCGCGTCGGGTGGTTCGCTTCGCTCACCACCACTCTCTGCTCACGGCACAGAGTGCCGTTCGCACGGCCCGAGGGAGCACGCTCCCTCGCTGGCGCAAAAACCTGGGGAAAAAGACAGCTACTGGTCGGCCAACCACACCAACAGCCCCTTCTGAGCGTGGAGCCGGTTCTCCGCCTGATCCCAGACGATTGCGTTGTCCGACTCGACGACCTCGTCGGTGACCTCCTCGCCGCGGTGGGCGGGCAGACAGTGCATGAGCGGCCGGTCGCCAAGCAGGTCCGTCGTGACCTGGAACCCCTCGAAGTCGGCGAGTTTCGCCTCGCGGCGGTCCTCCTGGCCCATGCTGACGAAGACATCGGTGTAGACGAGGTCGGCGTCGGCGACAGCCGCTTGCGGGTCGTGGGTCGTCTCGGGGGCGCCGTCGAAGGCGGCGGCACGCTCCAGCACGTCGTCGTCCACCTCGTAGCCTTCGGGGGTGGCGACGGTGAGGTCGATCCCGGTCATGGCCGCGCCCAGGACGAACGACTGGCAGACGTTGTTACCGTCGCCGACCCAGGCGACCGACACGTCGAAGTCACCGAACTGCTCACGGATCGTCAGCAGGTCCGCCAGCGTCTGGCAGGGGTGGGCCTCGTCGGTTAGCGCGTTGATCACCGGCACGTCGGCGTACGCGGCCAGTTCCTCGACGTCCGCGTGATCGAAGACGCGGGCCATCACGACGTCGACGTAGCGCGAGAGCGCCCGCGAGGTGTCCTTGACCGGTTCGCCGTGGC
Source organism: Haloarcula montana (assembly GCF_035666295.1). Classification (NCBI taxonomy): domain Archaea; kingdom Methanobacteriati; phylum Methanobacteriota; class Halobacteria; order Halobacteriales; family Haloarculaceae; genus Haloarcula; species Haloarcula montana. The sequence goes on along the minus strand of NZ_CP142027.1, from coordinate 1,560,454 downwards.
CCAAGTGGATGTCGTCCGGGCCGAGGAAGACGGCGTGGCCGCCCAGTTGGGTCATCCCGGTCTCGAAGGAGACGCGGGTCCGTGTCGACGGTTTCTCGAAGATCATCCCCAGCGTCTGCTGGTCGAGGGGGCTGTCGGCCCCGTCGGCTTTGATCTCGGCGGCGCGGTCGAGCACCGCGGTCAGTTCCTCGGGCGTCAGGTCGTCGACGTCGAGCAGGTGCGTGGGCATGGTTACAGCAAGCGTTCGGTCACGTCTTCGAGGACGGCGACCGAGCGGTCGTACTCCGTGAGGTGGAGGTGTTCGTTTGGCGCGTGATCGAGGTCCGAGTCCCCTGGTCCGTAGGTGACCATCGGACAGTCCCAGGCCTGGGCGTAGATGTTCATGTCGCTGGTGCCGGTCTTGCGCAGGAGGTGGGGTTCGCCCCCGTGGTCCCGGATCGCAGCCCGGAACGCGCGGGCGACGCTGGTCCGGGGACTCTCCATCACCGGTTCGACCCAGTCGTCCCAGTTGACGGTCCCGTTCGCCAGGTAGCCGTCGGCGATCTCGCGGATCTCGTCGGTGGCGTATTCGGGCGGGACGCGCAACTGGACCTGCATGGTCGCCTCGACCGAGAGGCCGTCCGCGGAGATCCCCCCGTCGAAGTCGACAGGCTTGCAGGTGACCCGCTCGAAGACCGGGTGCCACTCGTCTTTGGCGAACTCGTCTTCGACGGCCGACCACCAGTCCATCGCGTCCTGGATGGCGTTGTTCTCCGGGCGCGAGGAGTGGCCGGACTCGCTGGTGGCGACGTAGGTCCCGCCGAGCAGGCCGCGGTAGCCCAGCGTGATCCCCTCCCAGCCGGAGGGTTCGCCGTTGACGACGGCATCGGGCGCGGCGTCGCGGTCTTCGACGAGATGCCGGCCGCCCGTGGAGTCGACTTCCTCCATGACGACGCCGGCGAAGGAGGCCCCGGTCCGGACGGCCGTGACGGCCATCGCACAGAGCGGTCCCTTCGCGTCGACGCTCCCTCGGCCCCAGAGCACGTCGCCCTCGCTCGATTCCTCGACGCGGACCGGGATGTCGCCGGGCACCGTGTCGATGTGTGAGGTGAGCAGGACGCCGTCGTCGGCCGGCGCGCGGACGTTGCCGACATCGTCGATCCAGACCTCGCGGTCGTGGGCCTCGAAGAACTCGACGAGTCGCTGGGCGGCCTCGGACTCGTTCCGGGAGACCGACGGAGTACGGACGACGGTTTCCAGCAACTCGCGGGCCTCAGTGTCGACCTCGCGTGTGGCCGCTTCGCTCATCCGATCACCTCCGCCATCGCCTCGACGACCGCGTCTGCGTGGTCCTCGTCGATGGTCAGGGGCGGGAGCAGGCGCACGACAGTCCGGCCGGCCGGCAGCGCGAGCACCTGGTGGTGCAGGGCCAGTTCTTTCAGGGCCTTGTTGGCCCCGCGGCCGACTTCGACGCCGATCATCAGGCCCTCGCCGCGGATCTCCCGGACCTCGTCGCCGATCGCGGCTTCCAATTCGGTCTGGAGGTACTCGCCCATCGCCGCCGCGTTGCCCGGCACGGAGTCCTCGATCAGCGTCGAGACGGTCGCGCCGGCGGCCGCCGAGATGACCGGGCCGCCCGAGAACGTCGAGGCGTGGGAGCCGTAGTCCTCGGCGATCCACTCCCGACAGAGCGTCGCACCGATCGGGAAGCCGTTGCCCAGGCCCTTCGCCGAGGTGATCATGTCGGGCGTGACGGCGGCCCGCTGGGAGTTCCACAGCGCGCCGGTCCGACCCATCCCGGTCTGGACCTCGTCGAAGATCAGCGCCGCGCCCGCGTCCGCAGTGATCTCGCGGGCCGCGTCGAGGTAGTCGGTCGAGGCGGGATTGATCCCGCCCTCACCCTGGACCGGTTCGACGATGAACGCCGCGGTGTCCTCGTCGACGGCCTCGTCGAGCGCCTCGGCGTCGTCGTAGGGGACGAACTCCACGTCGCCCATCAGTGGCTCGTAGGGTTTCTTGTACTTGTTCTTCCAGGTCGTCGCCAGCGAGCCCATCGTGCGGCCGTGAAATCCCTGCATCGTGGCGACGATCTTCGAGTCGCCGGTGGCCGAGCGAGCGAACTTCAGCGCCGCTTCGTTGGCCTCGGTCCCGGAGTTACAGAGCCAGGTTTTGTCGATAGGATCGGGCGCGGTATCGGCCAGCAGTTCGTACAGCGCCGTCCGCTGGGCGTTCGGGTACGAGGCCTGGACGTAGGTCAGTTTCTCGAACTGCTCGGTGACGGCCTCGTGGACCGCCTCGTGGCCGTGCCCCAGCGGGACACAGGCGTAGGAGGCGCCCATATCGAGGTACTCCGTGCCGTCGTCGTCGTAGACGTAGGCGCCGTCACCGCGTTCGATCTGGATCGGTTTCTCGTTGAAGACGAATCCGGTCACAGCGTCTCACCTCCGGTGAGAGCCGTGCTGTCGAAACCCGTCGTGCGTGTCTCGGAAGTCATTGTTGCTCCTCAGTGTCTGAAAGTGCGCTCGCGTGGAGATGTGTTCCACTGCCTTCGAGGGCAGATGAGATCGGTTCGTCGGCGTTGGCGTCGGCGACCACGACTTCGGGGGCGCCACCCGCCAGGGCCTCCTCGGCGGCCATCACTTTCCGGCCCATGAACCCCTCGGCGGCGTCCTCCAGTGCCGCCCATTCCGCGCCGGTCTCGACGGAGTCGATCAGCGTCTCGGGGTCGTCGGGGTCCTCGTAGACGCCCGCAACGTCCGTGAGGAGGACGAGCGTCGCGTCGAGTTCGGCGGCGATGGCGGCCGCCGAGCGGTCGGCGTCGGTGTTGACCGGGATTACGTCGCCGTCATCATCGCCGGCCATCGGCGGCGCGGCCACCGGCGTGTAGCCGTCCGAGAGCAGCGACTCCAGCAGGTCGCCGTTGACCCGCTTGATGGTCCCGGAGTGGTCGCCGCGCTTGATCTTCTTCGTCCCGTCCTCGACGACCCGGACCGCCGATTTTCGGGGGCCATAGAGGAGTTTCCCGTCCACGCCGGTGAGCCCGACGGCGTCGACGCCCTCGCTCTGGAGGCCGGCAACCAGTTGGGTGTTGAGGTGACCGAATGCCATCTCGAAGACCTCCATCGTGGCCTCGTCGGTGAACCGGCCGACGACGCCGCTTGGCGTCTCGACGTACTCGGGCTCGATGCCGAGTCGTTCGAGCGTCTCGTCGACCTTGGTGGAGCCGCCGTGGACGACGACGACCTGCTGTCCCTCCGAAACGAGTGCTGCGACATCGGCGAGCGCTCCAGCGGGGTCGACCGCGCGAGCGCCACCGACTTTGATAACGACAGTCATGGAAAATCACTCCAGGTGTTACGGTGCGCCGACGGGGTGGAGTCCCTGGAACTCCAGGCCCGCCGTCTCCTCGATGCCGAGCGCGACGTTCGCGGCGTGGACGGCCTGTCCGGCCGATCCCTTCATCATGTTGTCGATGGCCGAGAACACAACCAGGCGCTTGTTGCCGGGATCGAGTTCGAAGCCGACCTCCGCGCGGTTGGTGCCCGCGACGGCCTTCGGTTCGGGGTAGCGGTAGACGCCGCCACCGCCGGCGACGAGTTCGACGAACGGTTCGTCCTCGTAGCTGCCGCGGTAGGCCCCCCAGAGGTCGCCCTTCGAGACGCGCTCTTCTGGAAAGACGTGGCAGGTCGCGCTCGCGCCACGGGTCATCTCCACCGCGTGGACGGTAAAGGAGACGTCGACGCCGAGGAACTGCTGGATCTCGGCCTCGTGGCGGTGCCCGGTGGGCGCGTACGGGCGGACGACGCCGCTGCGTTCGGGGTGTGAGGACGCCTCGCCGCCGCCGGCGCCGCCCTCGCTGGAGCCGACCTTCACGTCGACGACGATCTGCTCGTCGCCCGAGAGCACGCCGTGCTCGAACAGCGGGAGCAGGCCCAGGATCGTCGCGGTGGCGTTACAGCCGCCCGACGCGATCAGGTCCGCACCGGTGAGGTTCTCGCGGTTGAGTTCCGGCAACGCGTACTCGCTCTCGGCGAGCAGTTCCGGGCGCGTGTGCCCGTCGTACCACTCCTCGTACTGCGCTTCCGTCTCCAGCCGGAAGTCCGCCGAAAGGTCGACGACCGTATCGGCCGCGTCCTGGAACCGGTCGATCTGTTCCATCGAGACGCCGTGGGGCGTCGCCGCGAACAGCACGTCGACCGACTCCAACTCCTCCGGCGAGGAAAAGCGCAGCTCCGAGTGCCGGAGGTTCGGGTGCTGGTGACCGATCGTCTTGTTCTCCTTGGAGCGACTGGTCGCCTGTGTCAGTTCGAACTCGGGATGGCCATCGAGCAGGCGGAGCAGTTCCCCGCCGGTGAAGCCCGAACCACCGACGACACTCGCCGTGTAGCTCATGCGGTCACCTCCGAGCCCTGCTGGGCTTTGGTTTCTAGCCAGTCGACGACCTTCGAAGGCACGTCGACGTCGCTGACCTCGTTCAGCGCCTTGAACTCGACGGTGTGGTTGACCTCGTGGACGGTGTAATCGTCGGGTTCGGCCGCTCGCGGCTCGTCGCCGCTCGCGTCTTGGGTGTCGCTTTGCGACACCCCCACCTCCATCAGGTCGATCCCGAGCAGTCCGCCGCCGACGGCGTCGCTGGCCTTCTCGACGAGTTCGAGCGCGCGGTCGTCCAGTTCGAAGGTGTCGGTCTCGGCGCCTTTGGCGGCGTTGGTGAGCCAATGGTCCGACGAGCGGACCATCGCGGCGATCGGCTCACCGTCGACGGCCAACACGCGGATGTCACGGCCTGGCTTGTCGACGAACTCCTGGACGTAGAAGATCTTGTGCTCGTAGTGGCCCAGCGTCTCCTTGTGTTCGAGGATCGCCTCGGCGGCCGACCGGGAGTCAATCTTGGCCATCAGGCGGCCCCACGAGCCCACGACGGGCTTGAGCACGCACGGATAGCCGAACTCCTCGATGGACTCCAGCGCGGCGTCCTTGGTGAAGGCCACGTCGGTGTTCGGCGTCGGGACGCCGGCTTCGACGAGCGCCAGGCTGTTCTTGACTTTGTCAGCACAGACCTCCGCAACGTCGGGGCCGTTGACGACCGGGACGTCGTAGGCCTCGACGAACTTCGTCGCGTAGACGCTGCGTGAGGTCGCCAGACAGCGGTCGACGACGATATCCAGGTCCGCGAAGGCTTCGGGGGCCTCGGAGATGTTGAACCGCTGTTTGCGGACATCGATCTTCTCGATTTCGTGGTCGCGCTCGCGCAGTTCCGACAACAGGAGCTTCTCGTCGCGGCGGATACGCGAGTAGAGGAGTCCGACCTTCATCGTGTGTCCTCGGTGTGTTCGCGGCTCGCGGCGTCGGCCGGCGTCGCGAACGGGACAAGGGGCCACGCCGCCTCGGTCATCACTCGCCCCAGTCCTCTTCGAGTTCGGGTGCGCTGTCGAGTTCGACCGGCTCCGTATCGATGACTTCGAGCTCGGCACCGCAGGTGGCACAGTCGACGATCTCTCCGACTTCGAGGTTGTCGTGCAGGGAAACCTCCGCCCCGCACTCGATGCAGTCTGCCATTGTAGCTCACTCTCGAACAGCGATCCACTTAAACACTTCGAACTTGTCAGCAAAGAATAGTAACTGCACTACGCGCTAACGGTGTTTCGATCCGGATTACGCCGCGTGACTGATACCCGTATCAGAATTATGGTATAATTTCCCCTGCCGGGGGTCGTCGTTCAGGCATATCGTTCGACCTCCGTCCGCAGGCGATCGGTCGCCTGTTCGACTGTCGTCCGGTGGTCGCCGACTGCCTCGGTGTCGACGGCCAGCGCCTCCTCGGCGGTCGAGAGCTGGCCGGCGATCGCCGATGGGGCTGGCCCCCCACGGGAGTCCCGCATCGCGACGCTTTCCGTCGGATCGAGGGCGGATTCGACGGCCGCGCGGTCGACGTACTCCGACAGCGGCGCGTCCAGCACGTCTTCGGCGACGGCCGCGATGGCGTCGTAGTCCGGGGCGTCCTCGTCGGGATCGAGACCGGCCGCGACCTCGGCGACGATCTCGTGGGCGGTCCGGAACGGAACCCCGGCCATCGCCAGCAGGTCCGCGACGCCCGTCGCCGTCGCGAAGCCCTCGGTCGCGGCGGCGTCCAGCCGATCGGCGGGCCACTCGGCCGTCGCGACGGCGCCCGCGGCGACCTCGACGCTCTCGGTGACGCTGTCGATAGCGTCCCAGGCGTGCCGGCCGGCCCGCTGGAGGTCGCGGTTGTACGCACGCGGCTGGCCCTTGAGGTTGGTCAACAGGCCGTTCAGTCCCGCGACGGCGTCGCCGGTGCGGCCCCGGACCAGTTCCAGCGTGTCGGGGTTCTTCTTCTGGGGCATGATCGAACTCGTCGAGGCGTAGTCGTCGTCGAGTTCGACGTGATCCTTGCTCGCCATCACGACGATATCTTCGGCCAACTGTGAGAGCGTCGTCGCCAGCCCCGCGACCGCGCCGGTCACCTCGACGAGGAAATCCCGGGCCGAGGCGGCGTCCATCGAGTTCTCCACGACGCCCTCGAACCCGAGTAGTGCCGCCGTCCGGTCACGGTCGACGTCGAAGGGCGTCCCTGCGAAGGCCGCGGCCCCCAACGGGTTCCGGTTCACGCGTGCGTACGCGTCAAGCAACCGTCCGGTGTCGCGCTGGAGCGCCTGTTCGTAGGACAACACCCAGTGGGCGACCGTCGTCGGCTGGGCGGGCTGGAGGTGCGTATAGCCCGGCATCACCGTCTCGTCGTGGTCACGGGCGACGGCGAGCAGTTGCTCGCGGGCACCCACGACCGCCGAGAGCAGTTCCAGCAGATCCTCCCGCAGTCGATAGCGGATACAGGCCGCCACCTCGTCGTTGCGCGAGCGGGCGGTGTGCATCTTCCCGCCCTCGGGACCGACGCGGTCGATGACCGCACTCTCGATGGCCTCGTGGACGTCCTCGCCGTCGGGGAGGGCGGCGTGGCCGGCCGATTCGATATCGGCGAGCGCCGCCAGAATCTCGCCGGCGGTGTCGCGGTCGACGATCCCCTGTTCGGTCAGCATCACGACGTGCGCGCGGTCGACAGCCAGGTCCGCCGGGAAGATGCGCTCGTCATCGGAAAGCGAGGAGAGGAACGACCGGGCGGGGCCGCCCGCGAAGCGGTCGCGGCGGACGACCGTCTCCTCGTCGGCGCCGTCCGCGTTCCCCGAGGCCGCTCCGGTCTCGCTCTCCTCCTCGCTCATCGGGCTAGTCCTCCGAGCCGTCGCTCACGGCGTCGGCGTTCACGTGCTTCGAGGCTTCCCCGTCGTCGGCCTCGCTGCCCCCGTCGGCCACCGTGGCACCCTTCCTCGCGTCTTCGAGGATCCTGTTTGCGAGGCGGGACTGGAAGCCGTGGTACTTCGCGACGCCAGTCGCGTCCTGCTGGGTGATGCCGCCGGTGACGTCCTCCTCGTTGAACGAGGCCGCGGACTCGCTGTAGACGGCGTAGTCCGACTCACGGGAGACCGGGCGGCAGTGCCCGCCTTCGAGTTTCACCGTGACGGTCCCGGTGACGCGTTCGTTGGTGTCCTCGATGAACGCCTCCAGGGCGCCGGTCAGGGGCGCGTCGACGAGCCCCTGGTAGGCCTTCTGGGACCACTCCTGGTCGACCTGGGCCTTGAACTGGCGTTCTTCCTGGGTCAGGACGAGTCCCTCCAGAGCGTCGTGGGCCGTCAGCAACACGGTCGCCGCGGGATGTTCGTAGTTCTCGCGGACCTTCAGCCCGAGCATGCGGTCCTCCATCATGTCCGTGCGGCCGATGCCGTGGGCACCGGCCTGCTCGTTGAGCTGTTCGATGAGTTCGACCGAGCCCAGGTCCTCGCCGCCGAGGGCGACCGGGATCCCCTCCTCGAAGCTGACCTCGACGAGTTCCGACTCCTTGCCCGAGGGGTTGTCGGTCCACTTGTAGATGTCGTCGTCGGGAATCGTCGAGGGGTCCTCGAGTTCCGATCCCTCGATCGAGCGGCTCCAGAGGTTCGTGTCGATGGAGTAGCGGCCGCCGTCGCCGCCCTCGACGGGCAGGCCCTTCTCCTGGGCGTACTCGTTTTCCCACTCGCGGGTCAGGCCGAGTTCGCGGACCGGCGCGATGACCTCCAGGTCCGAGTCACGCCAGATGGCCTCGAAACGCAGTTGGTCGTTGCCCTTCCCGGTACAGCCGTGGGCGATGCCGTCACAGCCCTCTTCCTCGGCGACCGAGAGGATGGCTTTCGCGATGACCGGGCGGGCGAGCGCGGTGCCCAGCGGGTAGCCCTGGTAGTCGGCGTTTGCCTTGACGGCCTGGAGACAGAGGTCGGCGAACTCCTCGCGGGCGTCGACGACGTACTGCTCGACGCCCAGCGCCGCGGCGGTCTCCTCGGCCTCCTCGAACTCGTAGTCGGGCTGGCCGACGTCGACGGTGACGCCGATGACCTCGTCGTAGCCGTACTCCTCTTTCAGCAGCGATACACAGACTGTCGTGTCGAGCCCACCGGAGAAAGCGAGCGCGACGGTTCCGTTTCCTTCTGGCATTGGTTTGATAGTGTGACTGTCGAGTTCGGGTACCGGCCGGACAGTCGACGGCGGGAATCTGCGACGAGACGAACCGTGTGAGTGGAAGTAGTAGTGGGCCTAGAGACGGCCCCGTCGTCGTCGCTGGGAGAAAGCGTCGGACCCGTCGCTGGTGCCCACAAGCGTTCCAGCGGTGGCGGTCCGAGTCATGTACGTAACGGTACTGTAAGTCTGGTACTAATAGCTTCCGTGTCCGCCGCAGTGCGTGGGGAGTTGGCACGTGCCGAAGCATCGCCGTCCCAGCGGCCACAAGACGTTTCTCCGGGCTCCGGAACCACCACGTATGGACCTTCCCGATATCGACACCCTGTTGCAGCTCCTGCTCGTCCTGCTGGTGGTCTGGGTCGGGCTGGCGATCGTCGAAGAGATACTGGGTCTTTTGGGCTGGCTGCTCGGGCCGCTCCAGCCGCTGGTCGGACTGGCCGTCCTCGCGCTGGCGGTGTTGTGGCTCTACAAGCAGCGGTAGGGGACCACGCAGTTTTAGCGACTCGGGACGTTCCCCCACGGTGTGTACAGTCTCAACGTCGCGCTCCCGTCGGCGGTCACCTCGCTGGCCGGGGAGTTGGCCCGGGACCTGCCGACGGCACGAGCCCGGCCCCGGGGCGAGCACACGCTCGTCGCCAAGCGCCTCGGCGAGGGCGACCACGCCGCCTACGCCCGCCTGGAGAGTCGGGCACGCGAAGCCCTGCACGGGCACCCGGCGTTCGAGGCCCGGATCACCGGCGTCGAACAGTTCGAGACGGCCGCGACCGGCCCCTCGCCCGTCGTCTACCTCGCCGTCGAGAGCCCCAGCCTGATCGCGCTGCACGAGCGGCTCTGTGAACGGTTCGAGCCAGTCGAGAGCGTCGAGAGAGACGACTACGTCCCACACGTGACGGTCGCCCGTGGCGGCGACGCCGCAGCCGCCAGCCGGCTGACCGAGCGGGCCATCGACCCTATCGAGTGGACCGTCGACAGCCTGACGTTCTACGACGCCGAGCGGGGCCACTCCGCGAGTACGGTGTCGTTGCCGGCCTGAGACGGAGTCCGCGCCGACATCGCCGTCGGGTGGTCCACGGTCCCGGACTGTGGTGACAACGTTTTTGCCGTCGCCTGCCCTCCCGTTCTGGTATGGATTACCGGGAAGTCGACAGCACGTCCGAGTACGTCTGCCGACTGGACCACGGCGCGGACTGGCGGGAAGAGATCGAGTCCTTCGCCGACGAGCGAGCGATCGACGCCGGCTTCTTCTACGGACTGGGCGCGGTAGAGGACGCCGAGATCTGGTTCTACGACCAGCAGCGCCAGGAGTACGACGCGGTCACCTTCCCCGAGCCCCTGGAGATGGCCGCCTGTATGGGCAACATATCGCACCTCGACGGGGAGCGGTTCGCCCACACCCACGCGGTCCTCTCGCGACCCGACGGCGAGGCCGTCGCCGGTCACCTCAACAGCGCGACCGTCTTCGCCGGCGAACTGTACGTCCGGGCGTTCGACACCCACCTCGAACGCGCCCACGACGAGCCGACGGACCTCGATCTCTGGGAGCTCTGAGATGCGGGAGGCAGACGAACAGTACTTCGAAACCCTGGAGACCGAACTCGACCGGGCGATGACCGTCGCCGAGCGCGCCCGCGAGCGCGGCGGGGACCCGAAACCCGAGGTCGAGATCCCGACCGCCAGGGACATGGCCGACCGGGTCGAGAACATCCTCGGCATCGATGGCGTCGCCGAACGGGTCCGCGAGCTGGAGGGGGAGATGTCCCGCGAGGAGGCCGCCCTGGAACTCGTCGAAGATTTCGTCGAGGGGACCGTCGGCGACTACGACACCCGCGAGGGGAAAGTCGAGGGCGCGGTCCGGACCGCCGTCGCCCTGCTGACCGAGGGCGTCGTCGCCGCCCCGATCGAGGGGATCGACCGCGTCGAACTGCTGGAGAACGACGACGGGACGGAGTTCATCAACGTCTACTACGCCGGGCCGATCCGCTCGGCCGGCGGGACCGCCCAGGCGCTGTCGGTGCTGGTCGCCGACTACGCCCGCGCGCTGCTTGACATCGACCAGTACAAGGCCCGCGACGACGAGATCGGTCGCTACGCCGAGGAGATCGACCTCTACGACAAGGACACCGGCCTCCAGTACTCGCCCAAGGAGAAGGAGACGAAGTTCATCGCCGAGCACATGCCGATCATGCTCGACGGGGAGGCAACCGGCGACGAGGAGGTATCGGGCTACCGGGACCTCGAACGGGTCGACTCGAACTCCCCGCGGGGCGGAATGTGTCTGGTGCTCGCCGAGGGGATCGCGCTGAAGGCGCCGAAGATCCAGCGGTACACCCGCAACTTAGACGAGGTCGACTGGCCGTGGCTCCAGGACCTCATCGACGGGACGATCGGCGAAGACGAGGGGAGCGAGGGCGGCGACCAGGAGGAAGACGCGGCCGAGGACGGCGGCGATGCGGACGACGGGACCGACGCCGACGCGGACGACGAGGGGGCCGACGAACCGGCCGGGCCACCCCGTGTCGACCCGACCACGAAGTACCTCCGGGACCTCATCGCCGGCCGGCCGGTCTTCTCCCATCCCTCCAAACCCGGCGGCTTCCGGCTGCGGTACGGCCGGGCGCGCAACCACGGGTTCGCGACCGCCGGCGTCCACCCGGCGACGATGCACCTGGTCGACGACTTCCTGGCGACGGGGACACAGATCAAGACCGAGCGGCCGGGGAAAGCCGCCGGGGTCGTCCCCGTCGACACCATCGAGGGGCCGACCGTCCGACTCGCCAACGGCGACGTTCGCCGCATCGACGACGCCGAGGAGGCACTGGAGGTCCGCAACGGCGTCGAGAAGATCCTCGATCTGGGCGAGTATCTCGTCAACTACGGGGAGTTCGTCGAGAACAACCACCCGCTCGCGCCGGCCTCCTACACCGTCGAGTGGTGGGAACAGGACCTCGACGCGGCGGGGGCGGACGTCCAGGCGATGCGGGACGACCCGACGGTCGATCTGGCCGACCCGACCGCCGAGGAGGCGCTGACCTGGGCCACGGAGTACGACGCGCCGCTGCATCCGGCCTACACCTACCTCTGGCACGACGTGAGCGTCGAGGAGATGGGAGCGCTGGCCGACGCGATCGAAGACGGACAGGTCGCACAGACCGACGGCGCCGTCCTCGAAGACGGGGCGCAGGCGGCCGACGGCGACCTCGTCCTCCCGCGGACCGACACCGTCCGGACCGCGCTGGAGCACCTGCTCGTCGAGCACATACAGGAGTCCGACAGGCTGGTCGTCCCCGACTGGCTCCCGCTGGTCCGGACGCTGGGCTTCTCCCGCTCGCTGGAGCGTGACTGGACCCTCGACGACCTCTCGGCACACGCCCAACGCTACGGGACCGGCGAGTCCGTCGAGGCCATCGGCGCCGCCGACGAGACGCTCGACGAGGGGGCAAACGCCATCGAGGCGGTCAACGAGCTCGCCCCCTTCGACGTCCGGGAACGGGCGCCGACCCGCGTCGGCAACCGGATGGGCCGCCCGGAGAAGTCCGAGCGACGGGATCTCTCGCCGGCGGTCCACACCCTCTCGCCCATCGGCGAGGCCGGCGGCGCCCAGCGGGACGTGGCCAAGGCGACGAAACACGCCGACTCGATGAGCGAGACGCCGGGCCGCGTCGAGGTCGAAGTCGCCCGGCGGCGCTGTCCCGCCTGCGGGACCGAGACCCACGAGGCCCGCTGTCCAGACTGTGACACCATCGCCGAGACGGTGTACGTCTGCCCCGACTGCGAGGCCGAAGTCGAGCCCGACGAGTCCGGCCGCGCAGAGTGTTCCCGGTGTGAGACGCTCGCCTCGCCGACCCAGTACACGGAACTGGATCTCCAGGCGACCTACCGTGACGCGCTCGAATCGGTCGGTGAGCGCGAGACGGCCTTCGAGACGCTGAAAGCCGTCAAGGGACTCACCTCCGAGGAGAAACTGCCCGAGCCGATGGAGAAGGGGGTCCTCCGGGCGAAACACGACGTCTCGGCGTTCAAGGACGGCACCGTCCGCTACGACATGACCGACCTGCCGGTGACGGCGGTCCGGCCCGCCGAACTGGACGTCGGGGCCGACCGCCTGCGGGCGCTGGGCTACGAGACCGACATCCACGGCGACCCGTTGACCCACGACGACCAGCTTGTCGAACTGAAAGTCCAGGACATCGTCCTCTCCGACGGTGCCGCCGAACACATGCTCAAGACCGCCCGGTTCGTCGACGACCTCTTGGAGCAGTACTACGGCCTGGAGCGGTACTACGAGTTCGACGACCGCGAGGACCTCGTCGGGGAACTGGTCTTCGGGATGGCGCCACACACCAGCGCGGCGACCGTCGGCCGCGTGGTCGGTTTCACCTCGGCGGCCGTGGGCTACGCGCACCCGTATTTCCACGCCGCCAAACGGCGAAACTGCGACGGCGACGAAGACTGCGTGATGCTGTTGATGGACGGCCTGCTGAACTTCTCGCGGACGTACCTGCCCAACCAGCGGGGCGGCAGGATGGACGCCCCCCTGGTGATGTCCTCCCGGATCGACCCCAGCGAGATCGACGACGAGGCCCACAACATGGACATCATGGAGTCGTATCCCCGCGAGTTCTACGAGGCCACCCGGGAACTGACACCCCCGGAGGAGGTCGAGGAGATCATGACCATCGCCGAGGAGACCCTGGGAACCGACCGGGAGTACACCGGCTTCCGGCACACTCACGACACCACCGACATCGCCGCCGGGCCGGACCTCTCGGCGTACAAGACCCTGGGATCGATGGAGGACAAGATGGACGCCCAACTGGCGATCTCGCGGAAACTCCGGGCCGTCGTCGAGAGCGACGTCGCCGAGCGGATCATCGAGTACCACTTCCTGCCTGATCTCATCGGGAACCTGCGGGCCTTCTCCCGACAGGAGACCCGCTGTCTGGACTGCGGGGAATCGTTCCGACGGGTTCCCCTGACCGGGGATTGCCGGGAGTGTGGCGGCCGCGTGAACCTCACGGTCCACGAGGGGTCGGTCAACAAGTACATCGACACCGCGATCCGGGTGGCCGAGGAGTTCGGCGCCCGGGATTACACGAAACAGCGGTTGCAGATCCTCGAACGGTCGATCGAGTCCGTCTTCGAGAATGACCACAACAAGCAGTCGGGCATCGCCGACTTCATGTGACGCTCGCGTGACGGCCGTCCGACGGGTGTTTTTGCCCGTCGACATCCAGAACCGAGGTATGGAAGCACGTGACACGGCAGTGGCGACGCCCACCGTCGCCGACGCCACGCCGAACGCCCGCTACGAACTGGAGATCGCCCTGCTGCACCAGCGGATCGCTCAACTGGAGTCGGCCGTCGAGGCCGAGCGACAGCAACGCCAGGCAGTCGTCGACCGGTACGAGCGCCTGTTGGAGGAGCGGTAGACGGCGAAAGAGCCCCGAGAACGTCCCTTACTCGTCGCCCAGCGCGACGTAAGTCGTCTCGATGATGCGGTCGTCGTCGTCCAGTCGGTCGAACACCTCGGCGGTAGGCTTCTCGTCCAGGTTGTAGACGGAGAGGGCCTCGCCGCCGATGGTCTCGCGACCGTTGAACATGCCGGCGATGTTGATGTCGGCCTCACCCAGCACGCTCCCGATGAAGCCGATGGTCCCGGGTTCGTCGCGGTTACGGACGACGAGCATGTGCCCGTGGGGGACCGCCTCGATGCGGTGATCGTCGATACGGACGATCCGGGACTCCTCGCCGGCGAACTGGGTCCCACAGACGGAGACGGAGTTCTCGCCGTCCGAGACGGTGACGGTGAGCAGACTCTGGTAGTCCTCGGCCGAGCTGGTCTTGGATTCGGTGACGTTGATGCCCCGTTCCTCGGCGATCTGGGGTGCGTTGACGGCGTTGACCTGGAGTTCCGACGGCGCGAAGACGCCTTTCAGTGCGGAGGCGGTGACGTACTCGACGTCCTGGTCGGCGATGTCACCGGCGTACGTGACCTGAACCTCGGACATGTGGCCGTCGAACAGCTGGACGGCGATGCGGCCGGCGGTGTCGGCCAGGTCGAGGTACGGCCGGACCTGCTTGAACGTCGTCTCGTCGATCGAGGGGGCGTTCAGTGCGTTAGCGACCGGTTCCTCGTTGAACGCGGCGACGACCTGGTCGGCCGTCGAGGTCGCAACGTTCTCCTGGGCCGCCTCGGTCGAAGCACCCAGGTGCGGGGTGACGATGATGTCCTCGACATCGAGCAGCGGGCTGTCGACCGACAGCGGTTCCTCGCCGAATACGTCCAGTGCCGCGCCCTTGAGCGGGCCGTCCGCGACGGCCTCGGCGAGTGCCGGTTCGTCGATGATTCCGCCACGGGCGCAGTTGACGACGTAGCCCTCCCCGATGAGTTCGAGTTCCGCCTGGCCGATCATGTTCTCGGTCTCGGGGGTCAGCGGCGTGTGGATGGTCACGAAGTCCGCGGCCTCCAGACACGTTTCGAGTTCGTCGACGAGTTCAGCGCCGAACTGGTCGGCCCGCTCCTGGCTGATGTAGGGGTCGAACGTAACGATGTCCATCCCCAGTCCACCGAGGCGTTTGGCGACCTCCTGGCCGACGCGGCCGAAGCCGACGACACCCAGAGTCTTATTGTTGAGTTCCGTCCCCAGGAACTCGCTTTTGGCCCACTCGCCGTTCTTGAGGCGGTCGTGGGCCTGCGGGATCGACCGGGCGGTAGCGAACGCCATCGCGACCGAGTGTTCGGCGGCGGCCCGGACGTTGCCGTCGGGTGCGTTCGCGACGATGACCCCGTGATCGGTGGCAGCGTCGATGTCGATGTTGTCCACGCCGATGCCGGCGCGACCGACGATGATCAGGTCGGGCGCTGCGGCGAAGACCGCCTCGGTGACCTCGGTGCCGGAGCGGACGATCAACGCGTTCGCGTCCGCGACCGCTTCCAGCAGCGCGTCGCCCTCGACGTCGTAGGCTGTCTCGACCTCGTGGCCGGCCTCGCGGAGTCGTTCGAGGCCAGCGTCGTCGATCGGGTCCGTGACGAGTACCTTCATGTCGGAGTGGATTTCCCCGGGGGCAATAACGCTTGTTTTCTCGCCGCGCGCGTACTCGCGTATCCGACCGACCCTCGGCGGTCGCTCCGGGAGGTCAGGGTAGTTCGGCGTCTGTCTGGGCGACCAGATCCCGTGCCCGGGACTCGAAGGTCGCGGCGACATCACGATGGCTGTCGGCCGCGAGGTCGTAGGAGCGGTCCGGCGGTTCACCGTCGACGACTTCCGGGAGCAAGGTATCGAACTCGTAGCGGCGCAACCGTACGTCCGCTTCGTGGACTCGCTCCCAGACCTCGTCGGTCGGCGCAGGGAGGTCGAAGGCCGTCCAGACGGCCTCAAGGATCGCTCCTTCGATCTCTCGGTACCGCTCCAGGTGGCGCTTGACCGGGGAGACGAGGTCCGAGACGTACGCCTCGGGAGCATCGTGGAGTAGGCCGTACAACTGGATACGGGCGGACTCATCGCTCGCAGCCAGCTCGCGGCTCACGTACAGCGAGTGGAGGCCGACGCTGTAGAACTCCCGTGTCTGTCCCGAGCACCGACAGATGTTCGAGAGGCCGTGCGCGATGTCGGCGAGTGCGATATCCTCGGGCTGTGGGTCGAACGGTCTGAACTCCCGTCCGCTGACCGTGTTCATCACGGCCGCGTGGGGTTCCGAGCGAGGGGTCGGAGTCATGGCCGTGAGAACGGGGCAGTTCTGGTTAAAATTTGTGGACCGCAGTACATTACTGTGTGAATTTGTTTGTACACAGGGATCGGGACCGGGAGATGAGGAAACGCTTTCAGGGCGGGGTCACAGCACTCGACCAGTGAGCGAGACGATCCATCTGATCCCGGTCGGGATCGACGTCGAGCGACTGTTTTTGCCCATCACCCAGGGGGAACTGTCGGCCGACGCCGTCGTCCTCTACCGGGCGCGGCGCCACAGCGACGACCGGGAGGTCGCCGATCTCGCCGAGCGGATGTTCCATCGCTTGGAGTACACCTTCGAACGGGTGCTGGGCGCGGACGTAGAGACGGCCTTTATCGACAGCGTCCACGACTACGAGAACGCCTACAAGACCGCATACCGGGCACTCCGGGAGCGGGTTCCCGAGAACGAGGTCTGGATCAACATCTCTTCGATGCCCAGAACGGTCTCGTTCGGGTTCGCGACGGCGGCGAACACCCTGGTCAACGAACGCCCCGAGTTGCGCGACCAGATCCACGTCTACTACGTTCCCCCGGAGGCGTATCTGACGACCAGCCTCCTGCGGGAACTGGAGGCGGAACTGTCCTTCCTCAGGGACGGCGGCGATACGGACGACCGCATCGCCGAGATCGAAGACCTGCTGGAGACAGTCCGGGAGCGGGGCGTTACCACCGGCGCCCGCGAGATCGACGGGCAGCGCTACGTCGAGTTGCCCCCGGCTCCGCTGGCGGAACTCCGTGAGTTCGAACGGGAACTGGTCGAAGTGCTCGGTGAGTCCGGCCCGACGGAGTCGACGTCGGCGCTGGCCCGGGAACTAGCCGCCCGGCGCAGCGAGGACGCCGACGAGTCACTCCGGAGCAAGGTCCAGTACAACGTCCGTCAACTAGAAGCGAAGGGGTTCCTCCGACGGGTCGACGTGGGCGGAAGCTACGAGACGAGACTCACGAAGATGGGACGACTGTGGGTCCAGACCCACTGACGGCTCTTGGATCGAGCGCCCCGAAAAACGGATCGAAGCGGTGTGTACCCGAGCTACCGCCACTCGGGAAGGGACGCGGCGTCTACCAGTGGGAGTGTCATATAGGCGTCGTCCTGCGAGACATCCGCGATGACGAGCGTGTCCGTCGTGCCTTCCTCGACGGAAGCCATGACTTCTGCGTCCTCAGCAACCTCCACTGGGGCAACCGTGTCCGGCTCCATGCATGACAATATGTAACACCAGTATATAAACATAGCGGAATCCACGGACGGTGGCGGTATTTCTGTCATCCTTCTGTCCGACATATGTTCGTTATATATCACTACCGGGAGAGAAACTCGGGTCGTCGGTACTCCCTCCGCTATCCGGTTTTCAGGTATAGTCAGCCCGTTCGAAGTGAGAACACCCGTCTTACCCGAGTTCCATCGTCCATTCATCAGTGTCTGGATGAGGTCGGTCCCCAGTCACCGGAAGAGTTGACAGCATCGTCGTCGGCAACAGGGCGAGGCGGTCCGAGCGTGGACGGGTTGCCCGCCACACGTCGATCAACGAGGGTCAGGGAGAACGAAACAGCGACTGCGGCGCCGGCCACAGCGGCGCTGGTGACCGGCGGACGTGCGGGGAAAACCGGCGGATGTTAAGGACTTAGTAGGTGCGGGCAGGAAGTTCTGGCAGTATGAACGTTGCAGACGCGATGACGCCGCGCTCGGAGGTCGTCACGGTGGAGATTCCGGGCACCCGTGACGACGTCCTCGAGTACCTCCAAGACCGAGGCTTCTCCTCGGTTCCAGTCATCAAACCGACCGACGATGGGGAGGAGTTCCGGGGACTCGTCACTCGGGAGGCGCTCATCGAGCGACCCGACGAAGACCAGCTCGCGATGCTCGTCGAGGAAGTCCCGACGATCACCGCCGACGCCACCCTCCAGGCAGCAGCCCAGTTGATGCTCACGGAAGGCGAGCGCCGCGTTCCGGTCGTCGGTGACGGTCTGGAGGGGATCGTCACGATGACCGACGTGATCCGCGCTATCGCCAACGGAGACGTCGACGGGAGCGCCACCGTCGGCGACCTCGCCCGCGCGGACGTCAACAGCGTCTACGTCGAGACCCCGCTGACGGTCGCCGAGCGGGAACTCTCCTACGCCGACGTGCCCTACGGCGTCGTCCTCGACGATCACGGCGACATGACCGGGATGCTCACCGAGGTCGACATCATCGAGGCCGCCCGCGTCGTCGAAGGCGAGGACGACACCGGCGACTCGATCGCCAACCAGGACGACGAGTGGGCCTGGGAAGGGATCAAAGCCGTCGGGGGCCGCTACATGCCGACCCGGAACGTCGAGATCCCGGCCGAACCGGTCCGGGAGTTCATGACCCCCGACGTCGTCACCGTCAGCAAGCGCCGCACGGCCGAGGAGGCGGCCCAGCTGATGATCGAACACGACATCGAGCAGATCCCGCTTGTCGCCGGCGACGAACTCGTGGGCATCGTCCGGGACGTGGACCTCCTGGAGGGCCTATGAACGAGGGCGAGCGCCTGACCGAACTGGCCAAACGCCGCGGGTTCTACTTCCCCGCGGCCGGCTCCTACGGCGGCGCCGCCGGCTTCTGGACCTACGGGCCACAGGGCGCCGCGCTGAAAGACAACATCGAGGACGCCTGGCGGGACCGCTTCGTCGTCCGCGAAGGCCACCAGGAGATCTCGGCACCGGACGTGATGCCCGAACCCGTCTTCGAGGCGTCGGGCCACCTCGACGGCTTCGACGACATGATCGTCGAGTGTGCGGAGTGTGGCGCGACCCACCGGGCCGACCACGTCGTCGAGGACGCCACCGACATCGAGGAGGCCGAATCCCTCCCCAACGAGGAGATCATGGACCTCATCGCCGACCACGACATCGAGTGTCCCTCCTGTGGGGCCGCCCTGGCCGGCGAACCCGTCGAGAACTTCAACCTGATGTTCGAGACGAACATCGGCCCGGGGAGTTCCTCACCGGGCTATCTGCGCCCGGAGACCGCACAGGGCATCTTCGTCGAGTTCCCGCAGCTCTCGGAGTACGCCCGCAACCAGTTGCCCTTCGGCGTCGCCCAGATCGGGAAGGCCTACCGCAACGAGATCTCTCCCCGGAAGTCCCTCGTGCGCGTGCGAGAATTTACTCAGGCCGAACTCGAACACTTCGTCGATCCCGAGGAGGACGAGCCACCGCTGTCGGCGGTTGCGGACGTGGAACTGCCGCTGTACTCGGCGGAGGCCCAGCAGGCCGCGGACGGCGGCCAGCGGGACCTGACCGTCCGGGAGGCCGTCGACGAGGGCGTCGTCACGAGCGACTGGGTCGCCTACTATCTCGGCGTCGCGAAAGGGTGGTACGAGCGCATCGGCGTCGACATGGACCGGTTCCGGTTCCGCCAGCACCTGCCCGGGGAGCTTGCCCACTACGCCTCTGACTGCTGGGACGCCGAGGCCGAGGTCGACGGCGACTGGATCGAGATCACCGGCTTCGCCTACCGGGGCAGCTACGACCTCGACAAACACGCCGACCACTCCGGCGAGGACTACACCGTCTTCAAGCAGTACGACGAGCCGATCACCGTCGAGCGGCCGACAGTCGATCCGGACATGAGCTACCTCGGCCCGGAGTTCGGCGGCGCCGCACAGGCAGTCGCCGACGCGCTCGAAGCGCTGGCCGAGCGTGAGCCCGAAGCGTTCGACAGCGCGGAGCAGCGCTCCGCGGACAGTTCGAGCGGCGACCAGCCCCGAGAAGGCGAAGTGACCGTCGAAGCCGACGGCGAGGAGTACACGGTCCCGATCGAGAAAACCGGCTTCAGCGTCGAGGAGATTACCGAGAGCGGCGAACACGTCCGTCCCCACGTCGTCGAACCCTCCTTCGGCGTCGGCCGACTCGTCTATACGGTGCTGGCCCACGCCTACAGCACGGACGAGATCGACGGCGAGGAGCGGACCTACCTCGATCTCCCCGCCGAACAGGCCCCGACGACCGTCGGCGTCTTCCCGCTGATGGACAAAGACGGGATGGACGACCTCGCCAGCGAGATCGCGCGCGACCTCCGGAGTGCCGGCCTGTCGGTCACCTACGACGACGCCGGTGCCATCGGCCGGCGCTACCGCCGCCAGGACGAGATCGGGACCCCCTACTGTGTGACAGTCGATTACGAATCGATCGAAGAAGCGACGGTCACGCTCCGGGAGCGGGACACCACCGAGCAGAAACGGGTTCCGATCGATAGCCTGGCCGACCACCTCGTCGCGCTGAGCCAGGGCGAGGCGAGTTTCGACGCGTTGTAAGATGGCCGACGAGGTCGCCAGGCGTCTGGTCCACGCCACCGGGTCGGCGGTTCCGCTCTGTCACCTGCTGGTCCCCGATCTCGTCACCTGGCGGGTCGTCCAGGCGTTCCTGGCGGTCTGTCTGCTCGCCGTCGTCGTCCTGGAGTACTTGCGGCTCTCTGTCGGCCTGGACTGGGCGATCTACGACCGGCTCACCCGCGAGTACGAACAGGACAATCCGGCGGGGTACGCGCTGTACATCGCCGGGATGGCCCTGGTCGCCTTCGCCGTCGGGATCGGCGGGATGACCACGAACGTCGCCGTGCCCGCGATGTTGATGCTCGCGATCGGCGATCCCATCAGCGGCCTCCTGGGCTCTGCCAGCGCCAGCGCGGTCAAGCAGACCTGGGTCCTGCTCGTGATGTTCGGGGTCTGTACGCTGCTTGCCGCCCCGTTCGTCCCGCCGGCGGCGGCAGTACTGGGCGGGGCTGCGGCCACCTTCGCCGACGGGGTCAAACCGACGATCGCCGGCTACGTCGTCGACGACAACTTCTCGATCCCGGTGCTGGGCGCGACCGCGATGTGGGTCGGCGTGGCCGTCCTCCCGGTGTGACGGTCCGGCCGGTCCGTCCTCGCGTTCACTTTCACCGTGGTACCTGAACCCTTAACCGCTATCGGGGACTATTCCGGCCAAATGGCGACCGCCGAAAGCGGGGAGTACCTCGACCGGCCGCTGGTGACCCAGGGGTTCCTGGAGAACCGTCGGTACCAGGTCGAACTGGCCGAGACCGCCGGCTCGAACCACACGCTCGTCTGTCTCCCGACCGGCCTCGGGAAGACGACCGTCTCGCTGCTCGTCACGGCCCAGCGACTCCACAGCGTCGGCGGGACCTCGCTGATGCTGGCGCCGACGAAACCGCTCGTCCAGCAACACGCCGAGTTCTACCGCGAGGCGCTGACCGTCCCCGACGACGAGATCGTCGTCTTCACCGGCGAGGTCAGACCCGACGACCGGGCCGCCCTCTGGGAGAACGCCCGCGTCGTCATCGCGACGCCACAGGTCGTCGAGAACGATCTGGTCGGCAACCGGATCTCGCTTGCCGACGTGACCCACTGTACCTTCGACGAGTGCCACCGCGCCACCGGCAACTACGCCTACAACTACATCGCCGAGCGCTACCACGCCGACGCGACCGACCCGCTGGTGACCGGGATGTCGGCCTCGCCGGGCGACGACGAGGAGGCGATCCTCGAAGTGTGTGAGAACCTCGGGCTCTCGGAGGTCGCGGTGATGACCGAGGACGACGCCGACGTCGCCGACTACACCCACGACACCAGCGTCGAGTGGAAACGGATCGAACTCCCCGAGGTGGTCGTCGAGATCCGCGACGCGATCAACGAGGTCGTCGCCGACCGGCTCGAACAACTGAAGGAACTGGGCGTGACCAACAAGTCCTCGCCGGACCTCTCCGAGCGGGAGATCCAGGGGATGCAAGCCGAGCTACGGCAGTTGATGGACAACGACCAGAGCGAGGGCTACCAGGGGATGAGCCTGCTCGCCGAGATCCGGAAGCTCCGGACCGCAGTCACCTACATCGAGACCCAGAGCGTCGAGTCCCTGCGGCGGTACTTCGAGCGGTTGAAAGAGGCCGCCCGTTCCTCGGGCGCGTCGAAGGCCGACCAGCGACTCGTCAGCGAGCCAAAGATCCGCGAGGCGATCCGGAAGGCCCGGGAGTACGACGACCTCCATCCGAAGTTCCGCCGGACCCGGATGTTGCTCGCCGAAACGTTGGGCATCGAGAACGGCGAGCGGGTCATCGTCTTCACCGAGTCCCGGGACACCGCCGAGACGCTCGTGGACTTCCTCTCGAACCACTTCGAGACCGAGAAGTTCGTCGGCCAGAGCGACACCGACGGCAGCGAGGGAATGACACAGACCCAGCAACAGGAAACGCTAGACCGCTTCCGGGCCGGCGAGTTCGAGGTACTCGTCTCGACCTCCGTCGCCGAGGAGGGGCTAGATGTCCCCGAGGTCGATCTGGTGTTGTTCTACGAACCTGTCCCGACGGCGATCCGAGCCATCCAGCGGAAGGGTCGGACGGGCCGGCAGGCCGAGGGCCGCGTGGTCGTCTTGCTGGCCGAGGACACCCGCGACGAGGCCTACTTCTGGAAGGCCCGCAACGATCAGAAACGGATGCAACAGGAGCTACAGGACCTCAAGAGCGTCGCCGGCGACCTCGAAGCCGAACTCGACCAGACCGGGCTGGACGACTACGAGGATGCCGACGGTTCCGGGTCAGCCGGCAGTGACGGCGACGGTTCGGGTGGAGACGGGGACGGTGAGTCGAGTGGAAACGGCGGGCAGTCGGTCGCCTCCGAATCGGACGCTCCAACCGAAACGGAGGGCAACGGCCAGGCGGGTCTGGACGCGTTCGCCGGCGAGGCGACGCCGGAAGGTGGATACGACGGGGACGATGATGCTGGAGCCGACGACGGCACGGTCGCGACGGCCGACGGCGACGAGGAGACCGTCGAGATCGTGGCCGATCAGCGGGAACTGGACGCGACGATCGCCAGGGACCTCTCGACCCGCGAGGGGATCGAGACCCGCCTGGAGACGCTCGCCGTCGGCGACTACGTCCTCTCGGACCGGGTGGTCGTCGAACGCAAGACCGTCTCGGACTTCCTCGATACGCTGACCGGCGGCGACCGCTCGATGTTCGAGCAGGTCGGCGACGCTACGCGCCACTACGCCCGTCCCGTCGTCGTCATCGAGGGTGGGGACCTCTACGGCGCCCGGAACGTCCACCGGAAGGCGATCCAGGGGGCGCTCTCGTCGTTGTCGGTCGATTTCGGTGCCAGCGTCCTCCAGACCGCCGACGAGGACGAGACTGCGGACCTCTTAGAGACCATCGCACAGCGCGAACAGGAAGAGGCCGACCGCGAGGTCAGCGTCCACGGCGAGAAACAGTCCCGGACGCTGCCCGAACAACAGGAGTACGTCGTCGCCGCGATCGGCGAGGTCGGTCCGGTCACCGCTCGGTCGCTGCTCGAACACTTCGGGAGCGTCGAATCCGTCCTGACTGCCGACGAGGAGGAGCTACAGGCGGTCGACGGAGTCGGCTCGGTGACCGCAGAACGGATCAGAGAGGTCGTCGGCGGCGACTACCACGACGGGTAGGCCGGGGACGACCGCCCACGGAGCGCCGTCCGGTTGCTCCGAGGGGGTACCACTCATACCAGCCCGGATACATATCCATCGATGCCGGTACGCGACAGTCGTATCGGGCTGTTCGGGCACGATTCGCTCCGACAAAAACGTTCATATCAGAGGGAGATATAGAACCGCTGGGGGGAAGAGAGCGACGTGAAACAATCACAGTCTGAGACGAGATACTTCGAGTTCGAGCTACACAACATCGGTGCCGGCAGCGAGACACTCGCGTCCGAGGACCTGGCAACCGATCACGACTACGTGCTCGCGGTGCTGTTGCGGAACCACTACTGTCCGTTGTGCCGGGAACTCGTCCGGAACCTGGCAGACCGCTACGACGAGTTCGCGACCCGCAGTGTCGCCGTCGTCCCGGTGTTACCGGACATCAGGGAGCGGGCGCTGTTGTGGCACCGGCGCTACGACCTTCCGTTCCCGATGCTTGCCGACCCGGAAACGAACATCGTCGGCGACGACGACGCGCCCGACGAGTTCGACACGTTCGCCCCGTTCCAGCGGACGATCCCACGGCTCCCAGGGGTCGCACTGTTCGAGTGTGAGGGGGAGCAACTCCGGATCGTCTCGCGCCACGGCGGGCCGAACCCACAGGACATCCCGACCATCGACGACCTCATACAGCGGGTCGACCGCCACCGCGACGGCGAGGCCCCCGACCGGCCCGGACAGATCACCTCCGACGGCGGGCTCGTGAACCTCAACTACTGACGATCCGATTTGTCGGTATCGCGGTCGGTGGGTCGACAGGCTATCGCGATTCTCAGAAGTCCATCGCGTCCAGCGCCGCCCCCGCTTCACGGGCCGCCTGGAGGTGTTCTCGTGCGTCCCGTGGGTCCTGGCTGTCGGCAGCGCGTTGTGCGAACTGCCGGGCCGTCTGTGCGAGCAGGCGCTTTGCCTCCGTCAGATCGGTCGCGGCTTCCTCGGGAAGCTCCGCAGTTCGAGTTGAAACAGAGGGGGTCGGATCACTGGGATCGTTCCCGCCAGCCGGTGTGGATCGAGACGCCGCAATCTGGGTATCAGCTGTCGGTTGGCGGTTCGACACAGCCTCTGTTTCGGATGGAGCGGCGTCGGCGTTCAGGCGGGTATCGCCGTCCGTGCTCCCGGCCACGCCTCCCGCTCCGGAGGCATCCGGAGTCTGCTCGCCTGCAGTCCCCGCGGCGTCCGCCGACGGTTCGGGTTCGTCCTCCTGGTCGCCGAACTGGACACGAGCCTCCTCGCTCGGGTCCGCGACCTCGATGTGGTCGCCGTCAGCCGTGTCGCCGTCTTCGTCCTGTTCGTTCTCCCCACGTGTGATCGGTTTCTGACAGGTCGGGCAGAACTCCTGGCCGTCGTATCGGAAGACGGGATCACCACACGTACTACAGTGGGCGTTCGTCATCGTCGCCCCCTTCAGCAGTAGCTCGCTCATCTGTTCGGTCGCCTCGCGCTCGGCCTCCTCTTTCTCGAACTTCTCCCGGAGTTTCTCGCGTTCGGCTTCCTTATCGAAGTCACTCATACCCGATACAACGCCATCGCGCTGAAAACCCTTTACGGGTCCGAGTGCCCCTCCCGATACAGGGGTTTCGACACGTTTAACGTCGGCGCGGGAGGCGTTTCGGATGGTATGACAAAGGTAAGCGTAGTCGGCGCGGCCGGAACGGTCGGCGCCGCGGCAGGGTACAACATCGCACTCCGAGACATCGCCGACGAGGTCGTCCTCGTCGACATTCCCGACAAGGAAGAAGATACGATCGGGCAGGCGGCCGACACCAACCACGGCATCGCCTACGACTCGAACACGACGGTCCGGCAGGGCGGCTACGAGGCCACCGCCGGCTCGGACGTCGTCGTCATCACGGCCGGTATCCCCCGCCAGCCCGGCCAGACTCGAATCGACCTCGCCGGCGACAACGCGCCGATCATGGAGGACATCCAGTCCTCGCTGGACGAGCACAACGACGACTACGTCTCGCTGACGACCTCCAACCCCGTGGACCTGCTGAACCGCCACCTCTACGAGGCCGGCGACCGCGCTCGCGAGCAGGTCATCGGCTTCGGCGGCCGCCTGGACTCGGCGCGGTTCCGGTACGTCCTCTCCGAGGAGTTCGACGCCCCGACCCAGAACGTCGAGGCGACGATCCTGGGCGAACACGGCGACACACAGGTCCCCGTCTTCTCGAAGGTTCGCGTCGACGGCACCGACCCCGAGTTCGACGCCGACGAGCGCGAACGTATTCTGGGTGACCTCCAGGAGTCCGCGATGGACGTCATCGAGCGCAAGGGCGCGACCGAGTGGGGGCCTGCCCGCGGCGTCGCCCACATGGTCGAAGCGATCGTCCGTGACACCGGCGAAGTGCTGCCGGCGTCGGTCAAGCTAGAAGGCGAGTTCGGCCACGAAGACACCGCCTTCGGCGTGCCGGTCCGTCTCGGGAGCAACGGCGTCGAGGAGATCGTCGAGTGGGACCTCGACGACTACGAGGAGGAGCTGATGGCGGAGGCCGCCGACAAGCTCTCCGAGCAGTACGACGAGATCGCGTAACGCCCGTACGGTTTTTTCGACCCGCCCGCGCCGATGTGTAATCGATCGAGGCTCAGGTTCGGTCCTCGTCGAGTCGGCCGAGTTCCGGGTCCTCGTCGAGTCGGCCGAGTTCCGGGTCCTCGGACTCGGCGTACTCGACCTCGGTCCCCAGGAGGGCCGCCCATTCCTCCAGATGTGAGTCGGTCGGTGAGTGGTCGTTCGAGGACATGGGAGAACACTCTCGTGGCGATAATATAATGTTTTTCCCGGATAAACCCGGAGAATAGCGGGTTTCCACGCGGTCTAGCTACGTCAGTCCCGGATCGTTTCGGGGACCTGGATCGAGTACCGGCCGTCCTCTTCGAGTGCGACAATGTACTCCTCGCGGTCGTACAGCTCCATCAGGTTCAGTTCGTACTGGCCCGGTTCCAGAACCTTGATCGACTCGAACTGTTCGTTGAGTTCCTCCCGGAGCTCCGAGAGGTCCGGCCGCTCGTCCGGGTCGTCGCTCCCGTCGGCAGAATCAGTCGGTGTCTCCGGGGACTGCGCTTCGACGGCCGGCTCGTCCGGTGGTTCGGCCGGCGGATCGTCCGGGAGTTCGTCCGGCCCGACCACGTCGCCGCGTGCGCTCGCCTGCGCGGCGTCCTCGGTTGCGGGTGCCGACGCCTCCGCCTCTGGTTCCGGGTCTACCCCGTCGCTTCCACTGGAACCAGTGGTGTCGACGCCGGCGTCGTGGGTGTCACCCTGCCCGCTGCCGACGAAATCACGAACTGTCGCCGCCGTCTTCCCGACGGTGCGGGCGACGGTGTTGTCCGATCCGGGAGCTTCCGGCGGTTCGGGTGGCTCCGTGTCCGTCTCGGGTGGCGTCGAGGAGTCGACGCCGTCGGGTCTGAACTGGAACTTGTTGCCGCCACAGTCCGGACACCCCGAGAGCATCTCCTTGGAGCCGTCCTCGAACGCGCGGCCACAGTTCGTACACTGGTGAGGCATTATTTCCGGGAGACGAGTGCGCTGATGAGGTTTTCGTCCTTGTGGAGCGTCTCGATCTGGTTGGCCGGGCCGATGACCGTGAGTTTCTGTGTCGATTCGTTCCCCATGAGCCGATCGAGCAGGCCCGTATTGGCCGCCTCGGACTTCGGGTAGGTCTCGATCTCGATGCCGTTGAACTCGTCGGGGCTGATCTCGGTCATGGTGACCTCGATGAGGCGTGACTCCTCGTCGGGCGAGAGGCCCTCTTCGAGGATGACGATGTTCCCCTCTCGGACGCCGTCGAGTACCGTCCGGATCTTCTCCATCGTCGTGAGCCCCTCCATTCGCTCCCCGCTGACGAGGTCGATCTGCACGCCGTCGTCCGGGTCTTTTATTTCAGGCATGGTATCACGAGAAGTATTCCGCGATCTTGTCGTACACTTCGTCCATATTGTCGCCTTCCAACGCCGAAAGCGGGATCGTCTCGTGTTGGGGGTAGGCGTTGCGGATCCGCTGAACCGACGAATCCTCCAGGTCGATCTTGTTCGCGAGGATCAGCACCGGGAGGTCCTGGCTCTCGATGATACCGATAAGCATCGTGTTGACCTGCGTGAACGGATCTGTCGCCGAGTCGAGCACGTAGATCACGCCGTCGACGTCTTCCCTGAGCCAGTGCATCGCCTCGGCGACGCCCTCCGTAGCCTCTCTGGACCGGCGGACGGCGTCGTCTTTCTCCATGTCGTGTTCGAGAAACTCCGTGTAATCGACTTTCGTCGTCACGCCGGGCGTGTCGACGATGTCGATAGTGACGGTCTTGCCGTCGCGCTCGATTTCGATGTCCTCCTTGCGGCGAGCCCGTCGTGTCTCGTGTGGGACGTGGCTCTCCGGCCCGACGGCGTCGCCGGTCCAGTCCCGAGCGATCCGGTTCGCGAGTGTCGTCTTCCCGGCGTTTGGCGGCCCGTAGATACCGATCCGCTTCGGGTCCTCCTCCGAGAACAGAGTCGATGCTGCCCGTGAGATGCTGTCTTTGAGGTTTGTTAGCAGTCCCATCCTATCCTCCCGCCGCCCGGACGTGCCGGTATGGCGGCTTCTGGCTGTAGAAGACAGTGGAATTTACTTAAGCCTACGTCAGACAAACATAACTATTCGGATAGGTTTGGGAAGGTGTCTCATTCCTCTGTGGATCGTCTCCGGACCAGAAGCGATCGTTCGAAGCCCCCCACCCCTTCGTTTCGAGTGGAACAGCAACACCCCGTGGGATGGGTGCCGGTGAAAACAGGGTTGGAGGGGAAAGAGAGGGGAGTGTGAGTGACCGCGCGCTAGGAGGGAAGCTAAGTATATCTAGCTTAGACCGGCTGAAACACTAGTACAGTACAGGGACGGTCTAGAAAAATATCTTTTCTTTCTAGTGCGGCTTTGGTTTAGACGTATAGTATATAAATCCTTCCTAGTCTAGACGCGTAACCGCTGGCCCCCTCCCCCCATCCCCCGGTCAGTTTCGCCGTTCCACTCGAAACGAAGGGGTGGGGGGGTTGGGGTCGTCGGCTAGTCCCCTCCTCTGATCTGACCCATCGATCACGGAATACGGCGGTTTCAGGCCCGCCGATCGCCGGTCTCCGGAATAGTCGCCAAAATCGTCGGCTTCCCCACTCCTACCCCACTCACCGCAGACCCACCCTTGTTTCCCGTCCACTCGGTAGATACACCCACCCGAACCGTGCCATCGACCGAAATATTTAATATCCAATCACGCACCACTTCATCTGGTTCAACTGGACGCACCCGAGAGCGTGGAAAACCGGCAAAAATGGCTTACCAAGGGCTCTGCTGCCCGTTTGCTGGGTGCGGACAACGCTTTCCACCCGAAACGGGGGGGTTCACCGACCACAATGACCGACCCAATCGATCGATCGACTGGAGACCAGGACTCGTCGTCGGAGGCAGACAGCGCCCGGTCTGGCGGTTCCGACCAACACGAGGACACCGACGCTGATACGGAGACGCCCCCGACGAGCCCCCCTGATCTCGACGATGTTGTCTTGGACAATCTCGATACCGGGTCCGACGGCTCCGACGAGGCCTCCCGTGGACTGTTCGACGATCTCCTGGAGGGTGAACCGATATTCGAGAACAAGGAGGTCCTTCGCCCCTCCTACACCCCCCACAAGCTTCCCCATCGGGAAGAGCAGATCAACAACATGGCGACGATCCTGGTCACGGCACTCCGCGGGGATACGCCGTCGAACATCCTCATCTACGGGAAGACCGGGACGGGAAAGACTGCCAGCGCGAAGTTCGTCAGCGAGGAACTGGAGACGACCTCCCAGAAGTACGAGGTCCCCTGTGAGGTCGAGTACATCAATTGTGAGGTGACTGACACGCAGTACCGGGTACTGGCTCAGTTAGCCAACAAGTTCATCGACAAGAACACCGAGGTGATCGACGACCGGGTCGCGGAACTCGATGACCTGCGCTCGCGTGCCCGCGAAGACGAAGCGGCACTCGACGGGACGGAGTTCACCGGTGTCGAGGGGATCGACGAGCGGATCGAGTCCTTAGAGGAAGACAAAGCGGGATTCGAGGAGGTACCTATGACCGGGTGGCCGACCGACCGCGTCTACAGTTCGTTTTTCGACGCCGTGGACTACCACGAACGCGTCGTAGTCATCATGCTCGACGAGATCGACAAGCTCGTCGAGAAATCGGGCGACGACACGCTGTACAATCTCTCGCGGATGAACTCCGAACTGGAGAACTCCCGGGTGTCGATCATGGGGATCTCGAACGACCTGAAGTTCACCGACTTCCTCGACCCCCGTGTCAAGTCCAGCCTCGGCGAGGAGGAGATCGTCTTCCCCCCCTACGACGCGAACCAGCTTCGGGACATCCTCCAGGCCCGGTCCGACGTCGCGTTCAAAGGCGACGCGCTCTCGGACGACGTCATCCCGCTGTGTGCGGCCTTCGCCGCTCAGGAGCACGGCGACGCCCGGCGTGCGCTGGATCTCCTGCGGACCGCCGGTGAACTCGCCGAACGTGGCCAGACCGACCAGGTCGAGGAGGCTCACGTCCGCCAGGCCCAGGAGAAGATCGAACTCGATCGGGTCGTCGAGGTCGTCCGGACGCTGCCGACCCAGTCGAAGATCGTCCTCTTCGCGATCATCCTCCTGGAGAAAAACGGCGTCCACAGCATCAACACCGGCGAGGTGTTCAACATCTACAAGAACCTCTGTGAGGAGATCGACGCCGACGTGTTGACACAGCGGCGGGTCACCGACCTCATCTCCGAACTGGACATGCTCGGGATCGTCAACGCGGTCGTCGTCTCGAAGGGGCGGTACGGACGGACCAAGGAGATATCGGTGTCGGTTCCGACTGAGGAGACAGAAGCCGTGTTGCTGTCGGACTCGCGGCTGGGTGATATCGAAGACGTCCAGCCGTTCGTCCAGGCCAGGTTCGACAACTGAGCGCTACGTCAGCGCGACGGTTCTACCGGCTTGGTTCCACCGGAGACGGATCTCCCCTAACAGAGGGATACGTATCTCGGCGGTGCCGACGACCCACTCGGGGCGAACGACGCCGCTGATCCCGCTGGCCTGATCGTAGGCACCGTTCGTCCGTTCGTTGTCGCCTTTCGTGATGAAGCCGGCGTGGGGAGCAGGGCAGTTCCGGAGTTCCCGGCAGTTGTCCGCGGTTCCGACGGCGTCCTCGTCGGCACGGTCGTACCAGTTCTCGTCGGCCTCGACCCACAACTGTGCGCGGTGGATCACCGGCGTCCGGCGTTCGTTGCCGTTGGGCTCGTAGACGATGACATCGCCGCTTCCGGAAAAGCGGGTGTAGCGGTCGGCCTGCTGGGCGGTGACGACGCCGTTTGTCGCCTGTTCGCCGGCGAACCGCTGTTCGGACATCACGAACACCATATCGCTCTGTTGGATGTTCGGGTCCATGCTGGAGGATTCGACGGCGACCAGCGGGGGCCAGACGCCACTGATCGCGAACAACAGCGCACCGACGAGCAGGACGCTGCCCACGCTACTGAGGATATCCAGGACGTAGGCGATCCGTTCGGGGTCGTCGGTGTCTGCCGACACGGGGTGGCTGTCGGTGCCGTCCATCGAGTTGCGGCTTTACACAGACGGGCTATCAACTTTCCGCTGTGCGGTTTCCGCTCTGGGTGACCCGAGGATCACTCGTCCGCGTTCGACCTGAGACTCACCCAGCCGAGTTTCGGGACCCGCCTTTCAGCGGTGCCGATGACCCACTCGGGACGGACCGGTTCGCTGATCGCACGCTGTCCCAGTTGATCGTAGCCGCCGTTGTAGTCCCCTTTCGTGATGAAGCCGGCGTGGGGAGCAGGACAGTACCGGAGGTCCGCACAGCTGTCGGCAGCCCCGAGATCGTCTTCGTCGGCGCGGTCGTACCAGTTCTCGCCGGCGTCGACCCACAGCATCGCCCGATGGATGACGGGGGTTCGGCGCTCGTTGCCGTTTGGCTCGTAGACGATGACGTCACCGCCGCGCCCGAAGCGGTCGTATCCGGTGTTGGCTCCCGTCGCCGCCGTAACGACGCCGTGGCTCGCGTTTTCGGCGGGGAACCGATCCTCCGCCATGACGAACACCATGTCCCCGGTCTCGATGTTGGGTTCCATGCTGGGGCTCTCGATGGCGACCAGCGGCGGCCAGAGCCCACTGACCGCAAACAGGAAGAGTCCGACCATAGCGACGGCAGTGACGCTACTGAGGATGTCACGCAGGTAGCGCCGGGATCGTGAGCCGGCAGGGGCGGCGGTCCCGTCGTCAGCTCCCATTCGTGGGGTGTTCTCGGTACCGAGCGATCAATACTGTGTCGGGTCCGGCAGCCTTTTGCTCTCGGACACGGAGTGTCGACCGTGCCTCTGGAGACGCCGGCACGTATCGTCAGCGAACTCGCCAGCCGCGGCTACAACGCTGAACGCGAAGCGATCACCCGAATCGCCGACACGGCCGACCCACAGGCGACCCTCGATCGCGCACTGGAAACGATGCCATCGGACGCGTTGAAACTCACTGCTGACCACGTCGACCAGGTCCGAACCGACGAACAGCCCGTCGATAGCCGGGGGAGCCCGGGACCGGCTGGTGGCGCTGTCGGCGACCCCTCCGTTTCGACTGGAAACGAGCGGTCGAAACCGACTGACGCGGGGGCGCAGTCTCCACCTGAAACAAGGGGGTCTCGCGACGTCGATCCCACGCTCCGTGCGATCGAGGTCGCCAACGACATGACCGGCCACTCGACGGGGACCGGGGAGTACCAGGACTTCGTGAAGGTGTTCCGGGACCGCTACGAGAAACTCTCGGCGCATCTCCGTGGCCGAGTCAACCACCGCCC
The DNA here is from genome assembly GCF_035666295.1 of Haloarcula montana. Lineage (NCBI taxonomy): Archaea > Methanobacteriati > Methanobacteriota > Halobacteria > Halobacteriales > Haloarculaceae > Haloarcula > Haloarcula montana. The sequence continues at coordinate 1,527,868 of NZ_CP142027.1, read as the reverse complement.
GACCGACGCTATCGAGCGAATGGGCGGGGGAAGCGAAGCTGCACTCGTCGGCATGGTCTCGGACATCCGGACGACCGCGAGCGGCCACTGGCTCGTCGAACTGGAGGACACCAACGGGACCTTCCCCTGTCTGGTGATGAAAGACCGACCGATCGCCGATCTGGTCCAGCAACTCCTCTTCGACGAGGTCGTCGCCGTCGAGGGGACTCTGGCCGACGACGGTGGGATCCTCTTCGTCGACTCGCTGCACTTCCCGGACATCCCACGGACACATAGCCCGTCGACGGCCGACCGGCACGTCCAGGCGGCGCTGATCTCGGACGTCCACGTCGGGAGCCAGGAGTTCATGGCCGACGCCTGGCACCGCTTTACCGACTGGCTCCACACCCCCGAGGCCGAACACGTCGAGTACCTACTGATCGCCGGCGACATGGTCGAGGGGGTCGGTGTCTACCCAGAGCAGGACGAGGAACTGGATATCGTCGACGTCTACGAGCAGTACGAGCGGTTCTCGGAGTACCTCAAGGAGGTGCCGGGCGACATGGAGATCCGGATGATCCCGGGCAACCACGACGCGGTTCGGTTGGCCGAACCACAGCCGGGCTTCGACGAGGAACTCCGGGAGATCATGACCGCCCACGACGCCCAGGTCCACTCGAACCCGGCGCTGGTGACGGTGGAGGGCGTCACCATCCTGATGTACCACGGCGTCTCGCTGGACGAGGTCATCGCCGAACTCCCCGACGAGGAAGCCAGTTACGACGAGCCACACAAGGCGATGTACCAGCTCCTGAAGAAACGTCATGTCGCCCCCCAGTACGGCGGCCACACCCGTCTGGCACCGGAAGACCGGGACTATCTGGTTATGGAGGAGGTTCCCGACGTGTTCCACACCGGCCACGTCCACAAGCTGGGCTGGGGGAAGTACCACAACGTCCTGGCGTTGAACTCCGGGTGTTGGCAGGCCCAGACCGATTTCCAGAAGTCCGTCAACATCGACCCCGACGCCGGTTTCGCGCCGATTCTGGATCTGGATACGCTGGAGATGACCGTCCGGAAGTTCGCGTGATCGACCGCCTGGGGGAAACGTTGTTACTGTCCGGACCTACAGTGATCTATGGGCCGGGACATCCGTCTGCTCTTGGTCGACGACGACGCCGAGTTCCGCCACGCGGCGACCGAGTCCTTAGAATCCGCGAACGATCGGCTCCGCGTCGACACGGCGTCGAGCCCCGACGACGCGCGCTCCCGGCTTCGAGACGAAGCGTACGACTGTGTCGTCTCCGGGCACGCCGCTCCCGGGACCGACGGGCTCGCCTTCCTCGAGGACCTCCGGGAACGAGACCCCGACCTGCCGTTCGTCCTGCTCGTCGACAGAGACGATGAATCGCTCCGGGAAGAGGCGGTCTCGGCGGGGGTCACCGACTACTACCGGAGAGACCACGTGCGGTCGACGTGGGGACTGTTGGCCGACCGGATCGACGACGCGGTGACGGCCCGCGAGGCGACCACGGCGGTCTCCCAGCAGCGACACCGCCTCGAACAGATCCTCAAGACCGTCCCCAGCTGCGTCGTCCAGCTCGATTCGGATGGCCGGTTCGTCTTCGCGAACCAGCGAGCAGAACAGGTGCTGGGCCTCGAACGCGAGGCGGTGACCGACCGGACGTACAACGACCCGGAGTGGCGGATCCGCGACCTCGAGGGAGACGAGATCCCCGACGAGAAGCTCCCGTTCCGACGGGTCGTCGACACCGGGGAACCGATCTTCGACTTCGTCCACAAGATCCAGTGGCCCGAGGGAGACGAACGGGTCCTGTCGGTCAGCGGCGCGCCGCTGTTCGACGGGGAGTCGGTCGACAGCGTCGTGTTCTCGCTCACCGACATCACCGACCGCCGCTACCGGGAGGACCGTCTGATACGGCTACACGAGGCCTCCCGAGACCTCTACGACGCCGACACGACCGAGGAAATCGCCGATATCACCAGCCAGGCGGCCGCGGAGATACTCGATTTCGAACTCAACGGCGTCCACCTCTACGACGAGGAGGCCGGCGGCCTCGCGCCCGTCGCGGTCTCGGAACGGACCGAGCAGGTCGCGGACTCGCTCGTGACCTTCGACCAGGGCATCGCCTGGGAGGTCTACGAGAGCGGGACGGTCCGTAGCTACGCGGACATCAGGGAGGCCCCGGAACTCTACGATCCCGAGACCGACATGCGAAGCGGGCTGTACTTCCCGCTTGGCCGGCACGGAGTCCTCCTGGCGAACTCGAAGCAGCCCGACGACTTCGGGGAGACGGACCTCTGGCTGGGCCGGTTGCTCGCGGCCAACGCGACGACCGCGTTCGACCGGATCGAGCGGGAGTCGCTCCTGCGGTCCCGGACCAACGCGCTCGCGGCACAGAACCGGCGACTCGACGAGTTCGCGAGCGTCGTCGCCCACGACCTCCGGAGCCCGCTGCATAAGGCCGACAGCCTGCTGGAACTGTGGCGACAGACCGGCGACGAGAGCCACGTCGACGAGGCCTCGGACACACTTTCGAAGATGGAGACGCTCATCGACGATCTGCTCTCGTTCGCCCGGCAGGACACGACCGAACGGAAGACCGAGCCCGTGTCGGTACGCGAGGCCGCCGAACGGACCTGGAAGACCCTCTCGGCGGACGCCGCGGCCCTCTCGATCGACGGTGACAGGCAGATCGTCGCCGCCCCCTCGCGGCTGAACCGGATCCTCGCGAACCTGTTCGACAACAGCGTCCGACACGGCGGCGAGGGGGTCACGATCACCGTCGGGTTCCTCGAGGATGGCTTCTACGTCGCCGACGACGGCCCTGGCATCCCACCAGACGAGCGGACGGCGGTCTTCGAGACTGGCTACTCGTCGACCGACGACGGGACCGGATTCGGACTGGCGATCGTCCGTCGCGCGGTCGACGCACACGACTGGGAGGTCACGATCACCGAGAGCGACGCCGGCGGCTCGCGGTTCGAGATCACCGGCGTCGAGTCCGGGGAGTGACCGGGTCGGCGGTCCCACGCCGGAACCGGCGTTCCGACGGCGAACGGGTTCGGTCAACCCCGGAATATTCGCCGCTACCTCGGAGCAGTGGCTGGGGTAACCGGAGGAATCGGGGTTTAAGACGACTCCACGTGAGTATCCGGCCGTATGAGCGACGACGAGACCGAGCGCGGATTCGAGACCGACGCGTTACACGTCGGCCAGGAGGAACCGGACGCCGAGACCCGATCCCGGGCACCGCCGCTGTATCAGACCACGTCGTACGTCTTCGAGGACGCCGAAGACGCGGCACAGCAGTTCGCTCTGGAGAAGCCCGGCCACATCTACTCCCGGCTGATGAACCCCACCGTCGGGATGCTTCAGGAACGACTCGCGAAACTCGAAGGGGGCGTCGGTGCCGTCGCGACGGCTTCCGGGATGGCGTCGTTGAACCTCGCGACCTTCCTGCTGGCCGACGTCGGCGACAACGTGGTCACCGCCTCCTCGCTGTACGGCGGGACCTACACCTACTACACCCATACGGCGCCGCGCAACGGCGTCGAGACCCGGTTCGTCGACACGCTCGATTACGACGCCTACGCCGAGGCAATCGACGAGGATACCGCCTACGTCCACTGTGAGACGATCGGTAACCCGGCGCTGGTTACGCCGGACTTCGAGCGCCTGGCCGAGATCGCCCACGACCACGGTGTCCCTTTCTTCGTCGACAACACGTTCGCGACGCCGTACCTCTGTAACCCGCTCGACCACGGCGCGGACCTGGTCTGGAACTCGACGACGAAGTGGATTCACGGCCACGGGACGACCGTCGGCGGGGTCCTGGTCGACGGCGGATCGTTCCCCTGGGACGAACACGCCGAGAAGTTCCCCGAGGTCGCCGGCGACAACCCCGCCTACCACGGGGTGAACTTCCGGGAGCGCTTCGGCGAGGCCGCGTTCACCTACGCCGCCATCGCCCGCGGCCTGCGTGACCTGGGTTGCCAGCAGTCCCCCTTCGACGCCTGGCAGACGATGCAGGGCTTAGAGACGCTGCCGGCACGGATGGATCGGCACTGCGAGAACGCGATGGCGGTCGCGGAGTTCCTCGACGACCACCCCGAGGTCTCCTGGGTCACCTACCCCGGGCTCGAGGACCACGAGACCCACGACCTCGCGTCGAAGTATCTCGACGGCGGCTACGGCGGCATGATCACGTTCGGGCTCGACGCCGGCTACGAGGCCGCCCGGACGACCGTCGAGTCCACCGAGATCGCCAGCCTGCTGGCCAACGTCGGCGACGCGAAGACGCTGATCATCCACCCGGCGTCGACGACCCACCAGCAACTCACCGACGAGGAGAAGGCCGCCGCCGGCGTCACCGACGACATGGTCCGACTCTCCGTCGGGACCGAATCGGTCGCGGACATCAAAGGGGATCTCGATCAGGCAATCGGGCAGGCGACCCGCTGAGCTACAGGGTCCCGGAGCGACACTAGCGGGACCAGCACCGCCACCGACAGCGGTCGGTCGCGCCCGATCGTCCTGACCCGCTGGCTGGAGCCCCGGCCGGGGCAACGCGACGCCGACGAAAGCACGCCACCACCAGTACGAACGACAGGATCGTTGTCACACATTCGGTTCACATCTACTTACGACTATGTCCACTATTGTGGACTACCTCTGCCCGTATAATGTCCTAGAACGAAAATATCTGTATAAGACGAAGAAATATGTGGGATACGGTCTAAGATGGGAACGTCAGCTGGCAGCGGCCAGCCAGCGACGGAGTCAGCCATGTCCATCATCCAGCGCCTCACGAACACCGTCCGCAGCAAGAGTCAAAGTCACGTCTGCCGGTTCTGTCGCCTGTCGTTCGAGAAACAGCGAACGAACTGCCCGGCCTGTGGCTGTAACACGATCGAGCCCGACCGGTGAGTCCGATCGAGTTACAGGATTCCCTCGGCTTCCAGTAGCTCCTGGAGCTGTGCCATCGTCGAGACGACCTCGTCACACGCCGGTTCGACGGCCGGCTTCGGCTCGAAGCCGATCGCGAGACCCGCCACTTCCAGCATCGGCAGGTCGTTGGCACCGTCGCCGACCGCGACGGTCGCCGAGCGGTCCTCGCCCAGGATCGCCGTCGCGACTTCCATGGCGTCGTCTTTCGTCCCCTCGATGAGCGGCCCCTCGACCGCGCCGGTGAGTTTCCCGTCGGCGACGGGCAGGCGGTTGGCGACGATGGCGTCGACCTCGACGCCCTCCCGGTCCAGGGCTGCCTGGACGCCGCGCTCGAAGCCGCCAGTGAGGATGACCACGTGGACGCCGGCCGCTCGCAGCGCTGCGATGACGTCGGCCGCGCCGGGACGGAGTTCGACCTGGTCGAACGCCGCTTGGGCCTGTTCGTCGGGTAGATCCTCCAGCAACGCACACCGCTGGCGGAGGCTCTCCGCGTACTCGATCTCGTCGTTCATCGCCCGCTCGGTGATCGCTTCCATATCGGCGGCGGTGCCGTTCTGGTTGCCCAGTAGGACCGTCATCTCGGAGTCCGAGAGCGTCCCGTCGAAGTCGAACGCGACTAACATTACCCGCCCGTTTCGGGTGCAGGGTTTCAAACTACCCGGTTTCCGCTCGGGCTCACCGGCTGTTTGGGACCGGCCTTTTCCGCCTCCCGTTCCTCCCGTCGCCTATGAAGCACGCCTCCGCGGACGAGATCGAACCGCAGTCGATGGGTGCCGATATCGACCGACGAGCGCTCGCCGAACCGCTGGGCGCGACGGATGTCGCGATCAACCGTTACGTCCTCGATCCGGGCGAGGCCTTCTCGGGTGGACTCCACGCACACCTCGATCAGGAGGAACTGTTCTACGTCATCGAGGGGACGGCCACCTTCGAGTACCGAACGGACCCCGCCGGCGAGAGCGAGACGGTCACCGTCGGTCCGGACGAAGCGGTTCGGTTCGCGCCCGGCGACTACCAGCAGGGGCGCAACGAGAGCGACAAGCAGGTCGTCGCGCTGGCGCTCGGCGCACCCAAAGCGACCACCGAGGGTCGCGTCGCACAGCCCTGTCCCGACTGTGACAGCGACGTCCTCGCGCTCGAACCGGCCGAGGAAGGACTCTTGCTGGTCTGTCCGGACTGCGGGACCGAACTGGAACCCGATCTCTAACGGCGTCCGGCCACCTCTGTGTCGAAGCGGTCGAGGAACCGCTCGACGAAGGCCCGACGGTCCTCGGCGAGTTCCCGGCCGGCGTCGGTGTACATCCGCCCGGGCAGGTCCAGAATCTTCGTGTGGATATGGTTGTACTGACTCTGCCCAGCGGCCGTCGGATCGTCCGCCGGCGGCGTCGACGGGTCGTGGATCGGCTCACCCAGTTCGCCGCCGTAGGTGAAACACCGAGCGATCCCGACCGCGCCGAGGGCGTCCAGGTTGTCGGCGTCACAGAGGATCTGGGCCTCGCGGCTCGCCGGCTCGGTATCGTTGGCGTAGCGGTGTGCCCGGATGGCCTGGGTCACGGTCTCGATCCGTCCGTCGGCGATCCCGTGCTCGGCCAGCACCCGCTCGGCCTCCCGAGCACCCCACGTCGCGTGATCGTCGATCTCGCCGGCGTCCTCCCTCGCACGACCGATATCGTGGAACCACACCGCGAGTTCGACCGTCCGCTCGTCGGCGGCGTCCTCGGCGGTCAGACGCTCGGCCAGCGCCTCGACACGCTGGACGTGGTGCCAGTCGTGGGCGGGGTTCATCGAGTCCGCGAAGTACGACCGCGCGACTGTACGGAGGGAGTCGTCTGGCATTGTCCGTCTCTCGGACCGGCGCAGCAAAGACGTGCCGAAACGACCGCTCGACCCCGTACTCAGGGCTTGGGTGGTGGCCCGTCGTAGGCGTCTCTGTCCTGATAGAAGTTCAGCATCGCGAACTTCAGTTTCTCGGGGTCGATGTCGACCATCTCCCGGCGCTCCTCCGGGGGGAACGTGCCCCGGACGGCGTAGTCGTGCATCTCCATCTCTGCGGCCTCGGTGTAGCGCTTATCCAGGAGGATACGCGCCCCGAAGTCCTCGGGCGAGCGGACGACCCGGCCCAGGGCCTGTCGGGTCTTCCGGACGGTCGGAATCTCGACGGCGTACCGCCAGCCCGCCTCGTCAGCCGAGGGGGTGTCGTCCTCGCTGTCGGCGAAGGCGGTTCCGTAGGCGTCCTGGACGGCCTCCATCCGGTCGTCGAGGTGGGGATAGGGGACGCCGACGACGACGACGGTCCGGGCGTCGTCGCCGTCGTAGCTGACTCCCTCGCCGAGGGTCCCCCACAGCGAGGTAAAGAGGACGCCGTCGTCGCCGTCGACGAACGCCTCCCGGAGGTCACGGGCCTGTGTACCGGGTTCGTCCAGATAGCGGGTCCCACTGACGGCGACCATCTCGTAGTAGCGCCGCGCCTCGCTGTAGGACGGACAGAACACGAGCGTGTTGCCCGGCGTGAACCGGATCACGTCTTCGAGTGTTCGGGCGACCGTCTGCTGTGTCTGTGGGTCGTCGCGCTCGCTGGCAAACAGTGCCGGTCCGTCGACGGCGTAGGTTCGCCGGCGCTCCTCGGGGAACTGCGCGCCGTAGGCCATCGTCACCGGGTCGTCCAGGCCGACGACGTCCTCGGTCACGTCGAAGGGGCGTAACGTGGCGCTCATCAGCACCGACGCGTGCAGTTCCGCGAACAGTTCCCGGGTCACCTCCTCCGGGATACAGGTGTACAGTTCCGCCCGTCCGTACACTTCGTCAGTGCTCTCGTCCCGGCGGACGCTGACGACGGGGTACTGGCCGGCCTCGTCGCTCTCGGAGAGCCACGCGTCGAGGAAGGCCGCCGTCTGGAGGGTCTGACACTCCTTGCGGGTGTCGAGTTTCCCCTCTTTGAACTCCTCCTCGTAGCGGGCATCCAGGTCCCGGCCCAGTTCTGTCGCCGCCGTCAGTTCTTCGTGGAAGCCGGGGCCGGTGTACCCCTGGAGGAAGGCCAGCGTCAGGTCGTCACGTTTCTCGTCGTTTGCGACGGTGATGTCCTCCCAGTGGTCGTCGACCCGTTCGCGCTCACCGAAAGCGAAGGAGTCCTCGTAGGTCTCGACCAGCGCGTCCCGGAACGCCGCCAGGACGTTCTCGGCCGCGCCGGCCCGGTCGTCGTCGACCCCGTCGAGTTCGTCGATGGCCTGGTCGAGGGTGTTCTCGGTCAGCGTCCGGCGGGCGTGGTCGCGAGCGGCCGACTCGACGTTGTGGGCCTCGTCGAAGACGGCGATGATGTCCTCCGGATCGCGGCCGAGCCAGCGGAAGAACTGCTCGCGGATCGTCGGGTCCAGCAGGTGGTGGTAGTTACACACCACGAGGTCGACGCCGTCCATCCCCTCTTTCAGCAGTTCGTAGCCACACATCCCCCGCTCGTGGGCGTACTCGTAGACGTCGTCTGGTGTGCGCACGTCGTCGTAGAGCCAGGCGTAGAACGCCTCCGTGTCGACCGTGAGGTTCCGGTAGTAGTGGTCACACGTCGACCGCTCGGACTCCAGTTCCGCCAGGTCGTCCTGGAGCTGTCGGAGCTCGTCGACGACGGCGTCACGGGCCTCCATCGCCTCGCTGCTGCCCTCCTGGCCGGCCTCCAGCAGTTCGCTCTCGCGCTGTTCGAGGTCGGCGATGTCCTGTTCGGTCTCGACCAGGTCGCGGGTCGTGTCCCGCAGGGCCTGACACTCCTCGTAGTCGACGTCGATGTGACACATCGACCCCTTCCCGCGGAAGACAACCGCGCGCAGGTCCTCCTGGTCGGTGATCGCCCGGGCGTCGGCCACGAACTGGCGCATCTGCTGGTGGACGTTCGTCGTGATGACGACGGTCTTGTTGGTCTCTCTGGCGTGTTCCAGCGCCGGGACCAGCGAGGCCAACGTCTTCCCGGTCCCGCAGGCCCCCTCGAAGAGGACGTCCTGCCCGTCTTCTAAGGCCTCGGAGATGGTGGCCATCGCCTCCCGCTGGTGGTCGTAGGGCTCCTCGTAGGGGAAAAACCGGAGGTAGCCGTCGTCGGTCGTCGCCACGCTCGGTGATTGGCCGCTCTCGGGCAAAAGGGTTCGCCCCGGCAGCTACTTCCGCTGTGCTTCCGTCGCTCGTGGTATGTGGCGGCCCCTCGCAGTAGTCTGTCTCCTCCTGCTGTCGGGCTGTTCGGGGTTCCTCGCGACCGACGGTGGTGGCTCGGACCGGGTCGTGACCCCCGCCCCTGTCCCGGAGACATCCACAGCCCAACCGGTCGCGATGCCACGATCGAACGGCTCGATCGACCTCCGACGTGTACTCGCTCGCCACCACACCGCGCTGGAGGGCCGGAGTTTCCACCGCCAGGTGGTCCGTGAGGGGCCACAGAACACCAGGGATATCTGGGTCGACCGTGATACCGATGTCGTCCGGGTTCGGCGAACATTCGGGCCAGTAGCCGACGACGCCGTCGTCGCCAACGGGACGGTATATCGAACCGCTTCCGACGATCCGGACCGCGATTACGTCACGAGGCCCAGCGACGGCTCGGTCCCCTATGTCAGCACGCTCTCCGGTGTCACACTGCTTCGGGCGTTTCTGACCGATTACGAGTACGAACTAGCCGGGACCGTCACCCGGAACGGCCGATCGCTCGCGGTGCTGTCGACCGACGACACGGATGTCCCGATCACCGCCGGCGACCCGGACCAGACGGTTGCGGTCCGCTCGCGGGTGTACGTCGACAGGGCCGGGATCGTCAGATACGTCGAACACTACGAGCGGGACTCCGACGGAACGAACTTGACGGTTCGGATGCGTGTCACGACCGGAACCGACCGGATCGTCGTTCCCTGGTGGCTCGACGACGTCGATCTCTACGAGGGGTGATCGTCCGTCTCGGGCTCGATGTACACCTTCCGGACGCTCTCGTTTGCCTCCGACAGTTTCCGCTCGATCTCGGTGATCGCCCGGTCCATCTCGTCGGTGTCGAGGTCGGGACCGAAGGCCACGTCGGCCGACACCAGCAACCGGCCCGGCCCGAAGTAGACTGTCCGGAAGTCGATGATGTCGGCTACGTCGTCGTTTGCCCGGATGATGTCTTCCAGTTTCCGCTCTTCGTCCCTGGGGAGACTCTCGCCCAACAGGAGCCGTTTGTTCTCCCAGGCCAGCGCCAGGGCAAAGCCCATCAGCATGATCCCGATGAACACCGCCGAGAGTTGATCGAAGATCTCGCTGCCCGTCTGTTGGGTGAGAAAGAGCCCAACGAGTGCGATGACGATGCCGGCCAGCGCGATGGTGTCCTCGGTCAGTGCCGTCAGCGTCGTCACGTCGCTGGTCTTGCGGAACGCTTCCTTGTAGCCGCTCCAGTCGTTCGCCTCGATCTGGCGTTGCATCTCCGCACGGGCCTTCCACAGCGCCCACGTCTCGAAGGCGAACGCGGCCAGCAAGACGGTGTAGTTGACCCACAGTGGATCGAGCCACGCCGGCGGCGTGTACTGGATGAACAGGAAGTCGACGCTGCCCTGGGCGGCCTCGGAACCGTGGCCGCCGGCCGTGATCTCGCTGTACCCGTGTTTCAGGCTCTCCCAGCCCGCGATCCCGAAGAGGAACACCGAGACGAGGAAGCTGTAGAAGAACTGTGCTTTGCCGTAGCCGAAGGGATGTCTCTGGTCGCGTTCGCGCCCGCTGTAACGGAGCCCGATGAGCAGGAACACCTGGTTCCCCGTGTCGGAGATGCTGTGGTACGTCTCCGACAGCATCGCGGCGCTCCCGGTCAGGAGGAACCCGAAGAACTTCAGGATCGCGATGGCGCCGTTGGCGACGAGGGCGGCGAGGACGACTGATCTGCTTCCGGCCATTGGGTGTCTTCTCCGCCCCCATACCCAAAGTGGTTCTGGATTTATAGCTGGCGCCCGTCGTCCCGGTATGCTCACCGTCATCTCCGATACGCACGGGACCGACGACCACCGCCTCGAAGGCGCGACTCTCCGGGCTGTCAACTCTGCCGACCACGTCGTCCACGCGGGCGATTTCACGACCGAGCGGGTTCTCGACGCCGTCGAGCGTGTGGTTCCCTCGCTCACGGCGGTCGTCGGGAACAACGACGGGGTCCCGATCAGGAAGCGTCTCCCGTCGGTCGCCACCTGTGAATGGGCGGGCCTGACAGTGCTGGTCGTTCACGGACACGAACACACGGAGACGGGGCTGACGATGCTCGCGCGACAGGAGGGAGCCGACGTGGTGGTGGTCGGTCACTCACATCGGCCGGAGTTGCGGGCACGTGACGAACAGTTGCTCGTCAATCCCGGGAGTTACGCCGACCCGCGGCGGTACCGGGCAGCCCACGCCGAACTCGACGTGACTGCCGATGGCGTCCGAGCCCGTCTGTGCTCGCCCGACGGGGAGACGCTCGAATCGGTTCAGTGGGAGCAGTGACGACACGGGATCGTGCCGGTGGAATACCAGTGGTGGAGTGTTGGACTGGATTCCACGGGCCGGCGCACGTGGGTGTATGACACACACGCTAAAGGAGCTACTGGAGAGTCAAAGACCCGTTTTACACACGTCGCTGGGAGTACCACAGGACCGTCATCGCGGCGAGAACAACCGCGCCGCCGGCGAAGAAGGCGATTCCCGGCGGGACCGCCGTCGCCGCCTCGGCGCCACCCTGTGTCGCCCCGTCGATAGCGCCGACCGCAGTGTCGGTGAACCCGCCGTCGGCGACGGTCCCGTTCTCGGCGTAGAGACTCGGCTGTGGGTCGACTGTATCTGCGCTCCCGCTGCGGACGGTCGGCCCGAACAGCGCCGAGAGTCCGCCCCCGAACACCTCCTGGACGAACGCGCTGGCGAGCCCGACGACGGCGAGTCCACCCAGCAAGTTCGAGAGCATCGAGCGCAGCCCGGAGGTCTCCTGCTCGTCGCCGGCACAGATGACGAGCGGCTGGTTCGCGGGCGCGAACACGTCCATCTCGCGGCCCTTCTGTGAGTACGCGGTGTCGACCACTTCGACGGCACCGGCGTTTTCGAGTTTGTCGAGGTGGTACTGCGCGTTCTGGAGGGACGTATCGACACGGTCCGCGAGCTCGCCCGGCGGGGCCGGCTCGCGGTTGAGCTCCGCGAGTAAGTTCCGGGCGGTCTCTGCCGAGAGTGCGGACAACACGTCGTCCGCGTCCTCGCTGTCCACGCCGATGACCCGGGGTTCGGCGTCGGGGGTTGCCGGGTCCCGAGAGGGAAGCAGCGACATGTGATTACATATGTTCTATCGGGTTATGAGTCTTTGCCAAGGTCAGACAGTCGTTGCACATATCGCTCAAATACGGATTTCACTCTCGAAAATCGACCGTCTCGGGCCGTCTGCCGGCTGGTGGCGAAACATCTTTGATGACGCGCTGACAACTGCGGATATGGTCGACGTCATCACGCTGGGAATCCTGGCTGCCGTACTGCTGTTTTTCTTCTTCATGTATCTCATGCTCCGGCGGACCTTCCTCGGGTTCAAAGAGGGGTTCCAACAGAGCAAGGAGAAGTAGTGGCGAAAACTGTTTGTGGCCGTCGCTAACAGTAGCGATATGGACCCGCGTATCCGCGAACACGCAGACGTCATCGTCGACCACTCTATCGATCTGAGCGCCGGTGACGACATCGTCATCGACGCACACCCCGTCTCGGAGGACCTCGTCGTCGCGCTCCACGAAGCCGCTGCCGACCGCGGGGCGAACCCGCTGGTCGTCCAGGAACGACTCGGCGAACGGTTCCGTCGGGCGTATCTCCGGAACCGCGAGGAGTTCGAGACCCCGAGTCACGTCCAGGCGCTCTACGAGGAGATGGACGCCTACATCGCGATCCGTGGCAGCGCCAACGTCACCGAGACCAGCGATGTCGACCCCGAGGTGACAAGCGCCTACCAGCAGGCCCAGCAACCGCTGTTGAACGAGCGACTCTCGAAGACCTGGTGTCTCACACAGTTCCCCGCCGCCGCCAACGCCCAACTGGCCCAGATGTCCACCGAGGGCTACGAGAACTTCGTCTGGGACGCGGTCCTGAAAGACTGGGACGCGGTCCGAGAACACCAGTCCCAGATGGTCGAGATTCTCGATCCCGCCCAGGAGGTCCGTATCGTCTCCGGCGAGACGACCGACGTGACGATGTCGATCGCCGGCAACGAGACGCTCAACGACTACGGCGAGAAGAACCTCCCCGGCGGCGAGGTATTCACCGCGCCGGTTCGGGACAGCGTTGAGGGGGAAGTGCTGTTCGACAAGCCGCTGTACCACCAGGGTCGGGAGGTCACCGGCGTCCACCTTCGCTTCGAAGACGGCGAGGTTGTCTCCCACAGCGCCGAGAAGAACGAGGACCTGCTGACCGAAGTGCTCGATACCGACGAGGGCGCCCGCTATCTGGGCGAACTCGGAATCGGGATGAACCGGGACATCGACCGGTTCACCTACAACATGCTGTTCGACGAGAAGATGGGCGACACCGTCCACATGGCTATCGGGCGCGCCTACGAAGAGAACGTCGGTGAGGCAAACGAACAGAACGAGTCGGCCGTCCACGTCGACATGATCGTCGACATGAGCGAGGATTCATACATCGAGGTGGACGGAGAGGTAGTCCAGCGGAACGGGACCTTCGTCTTCGAGGACGGCGAGGTCTGAGGGGAGCGAAGCCCTCGTGTCGGAACGGCGACGGGCGGGAGCCGTGGAGGCGGGTTCGAGAGTTACGCTTTCTCTAGTCTCGCAACGTACAGCGCCTCCTCGCGGTCCACGTCCTCGACCGACCAGACGGTGTCGGCTACCAACTCACGCATCGTCTCCGGAGCTACGTGGAGGTAGTCGTGCCATTCGCCGGTGTAGCGCCGGTAGCGGGTCCGGATACGGAGCCGGCCGGGGAGCCACCCCCGGTCGTGGTTGCGCTCGTGATAGTCGAGATGGGCCTGGTCGTCCGTATCGAGCGGATCGAGACTCTCTGCAACGAGCGTGGCATCGTCGGTCGTCGCGTCGGCCAGCGCACCCAGTATCTCCGGCGCTCGCTCGGCGTTTCCGACGAGGCCGAAGTTGTTGCCCAGCATGGTCGCCGAGTCGAACTGCCCGTCGAGGTCGGCGGCCTCGGCCACGTCACAGCGGCGCACGTCACCGACGCCGCGGTCCCGAGCGACCGCCATCGCCCCCGGAGAGAGATCGATCCCGGTCACGTCGTGGCCCCGCTCCTGGAGTGCCAGCGCGTGTCGCCCGGGGCCACAGCCCACGTCAAGGACGTGACCGTCCGCCCACTCAACGGCGGTGTGCTCGCGGTCGTCCCACTGTTCGGGCGTCGAGAAGTATATCTCCGGGCCGGCGGGGCTATCGACGAACCCGTCGTCACGCTCGATGACCTCGAAGGCGTCGCCCTGTTCGTGGTAGTCCCGACACATCGCGCCGAAGGCGTCGGATTCGGGGAGGTCGTCCATGGGCGGTGGTCGCCGACGGGGCGAAAAAACGTTCCGTAGCCGCGATGTGTCGTACCATACCACGAAGACGACCACGGACAGGAGACTTATGACCGCTGCCGGGGTAGAGACGAGTATGCGCGACCAGCCACCTCTCTTCGTCCGTGCGGTCTGGTTCCTGTTCGTCGGGTGGTGGCTCACCGGGCTCTGGCTCACCGCCGCCTGGCTGTTGAACCTCACCGTCGTCGGCATCCCGCTGGGGATCGCCCTGATCAACCGGGTCCCGCTGGTAGTGTCGCTCAAGCGCCGGGACCCACCGGTTGCGGAACGGACGACAGAGGCGTATTCGTGGCCGGTTCGTGCGGTGTGGTTCGTCTGTATCGGCTGGTGGGCGAGCGCCCTCTGGACGGCGGCCGCGTACGCGGTGACGCTGACGATCGTCGGTATCCCCGTCGCCGTCTGGATGCACGCCAGACTGCCCTTCGTCGTCTCCCTGTACGACTACTGACTCGTACCTGTTAGCTCGAACGAAGGATACTCCCCTCTCCAGCCCAACACGTGGCTATGGCAGTCGGACAGGTAGAGCTGGCGTTGCGGGTCGCTGCCGGCCTGTTCGTCATCGTTGCCCCCACCGTCCTCTTCCTGGGGCTGTGGCACGGGCTGGAAGCGATGCGCGACGACGAGTTGGTCCAGCGGGCCAAACAGCGCGCGGAGACGATGGACACAGACGGCGGCGCCTGGAACGTAGACTCCGCGTCGGTCCGGGCGGCGGCCACGCGGGCCGACCCGGTCCCCGACGAGACGGTCGCCTGTGACAACTGTGGCACTTACAACTGCGAGGACGTGACGTACTGTCGGGACTGTCTCAGCGATATTTCGGGGTAGCACGCGCTTGGCTCCCCACGGGACAGACCCGACGGCCGCCACGATGGGGCAGCGCCGGCACGTTGAAACCCCGGTCGGTCCATGCCCCAGCCATGAGCGACTCAGGGCTCATCGAGACGGCCGACCCCGACGAGGCCTTCGCCGCCCTCGCCGACGCCACTCGCGTCGACATCCTCCGTGCGCTGTGGGACCACCAGGGAGAGACGCTGACGTTCTCGGAGCTGCGCGACGCCGTCGGCGTCGCCGACTCCGGGCAGTTCAACTACCACCTCGACAAACTCACAGACCGCTTTCTCACGAAGACCGACGACGGCTACGAACTGACGCTGGCCGGGATCGCGGTCAACGGCGCGATCCACGCGGGCGCGTTCACGATGGACGGTTCCGCCGACTCCTTCGACCTCGACGACGCCTGCCCGTCCTGTGGCCGCTCCCGGACGTTCAGCTATCAGGACGAACGCGTCCGGATCGAGTGCGACCGCTGTGAGATGGTCGCGACGACGATGGTCCCGCCGGGCGTGTTCGCCGGTTACGACCGCGAGCGGTTCCCCGAGGTGACCAGTCGCTACTTCCGGACCATCTTCGACCAGCTCTCGAACGGATTCTGCTGGGACTGTGAGGGGCGTCTCCGGACGGATGTCCAGCGGCTGAGCGACGCCCACCCCGAACGCGGGCAGACCGACCGAGCAGACCTCCCGCTGGTCCGTTACGAATGTGAGCGCTGTGGGTCGGAGATCACCGGCGATCTGGGGGTCGCGCTGGTGACTCATCCGGCCGTCGTTGCCTTCTACTACGACGCCGGGGTCGACGTCCGCGACCACGCGTTCTGGGAGTTCAGCGCCTGGAATACCGACCAGGCCTGGATCGAGCAGGAGGAGCCGTTCCGGGCGCGGGTCCAGTACACCGTCGACGATGCGACACTGATGCTGGTTGTCGACGACACCCTGGATGTGACCGATGTCGAGCGCCGGGAGTAACACTGTCGCCCGTCGCTGTCAGACCGCCGTCCACTCGACCGCTCGCCGGCGACTCAGTCCCCGGCAGCGGCCTGCCCGCCGGCCGTTCCACTCGAAACGGGCGTACGCTCGACGACTGTCGCGTCGTAGGTCGGGTACTGTTCGACGATCTCCCCTTTTTCGAGGTCGCCGTCCTCGACCATCTCCTCTAGGAGCCACCAGGCGAGTTCGACGTGGTCGGACTTGATCGTGTAGAACTCCTCGGGGACGCCCAGATCGATGAAGCGCTGCTCGCTGGCCCAGGCTTTCCCGTAGACGAGCGTCCCGTCCTCGGTTACCTCGTCGAAGGGCCGGCGGATGTTCCGGGCCATCCGTTTCAGCCGTGAGCGGTGCTGAGCGGCGTCCTTGAAGACGCTCGTACAGAAGTAGACCTTCTCGTGGTCACCCATCTGTTCGAGGATGTCGTGGCTCCCCTCGACGGCGCTCATGTGGTCGTCTTTGAGTTCGAAGCCCTCCTCCTGCATCCGGCGGTAGTTCCCGTCGGACATCTCGAACTCGTTGATGTTACAGAAGTCCGCGGCCCCTTCGTCTAAGAACTCCAGGAACTCCGGTTCGGCACGGATACCGGGGATCTCGAAGGCCGGTGTCAGCCCCTCTTCGCGGGCGATGTAGAGTATTTCCTCCCACTCGGTGCCGTGGAGGTCACCCCACTGTTCCAGCGGCGGGTGGAACCGGATCTCGTCGAGACCGGCTTCGGAGAGGCGGCGCATGTTCTCGCGGCCGCCGGTGATTCCGGTATAGAGGTGGGTGTGGTGGTCCTCGCCGAACTCGTCTTTTAAGAGTTCGAGGTAGTGACAGGTCCGGTCGAGCGCCTCCTGGGGTTCGCCGCCGGTGATCGAGGTCCCCAGCGCACTCATCCGTTTTGCCTCCTCGATGACGTCCTCGTCGGACTCGACGGGCCGCTCGTTGGCGTACATCTGGGTGACGTTCTTTCGGTTCTCCCCGAGCGGACAGTAGAAGCAGTCCCGCTGGTCACAGTAGCCGTAGACGAACAGTACCATCTTGCCGCCCTTGGCACACTGTTCGCAGCCCTCGGAGATCATTGCGTGTCCAGAGACACATCGCCCAGCGGGAAAAAGCGTGCGCATCGGCTCGCCCGTGTGGTCCGTGCCCATGCCTTTAGGCCGATGGCGCTCCCAGCAGCGGTATGCAGGACACCGCCCGCCGACGCGGGCTCGCGATTGTCTTCGCCGTTGTCTTTCTGGACCTGCTGGGCTTTGGCATCATCATCCCCATCCTCCCCTATTACACGCGGTCGTTTCCCGGCGGGACCGAGTTCGTCATCGGCCTGCTAGCCGCGTCGTACTCGGCGATGCAGTTCGCGTTCGCTCCCTTCCTGGGATCGCTGTCCGATCGGGTCGGTCGGCGGCCCGTACTGATCCTCTCGCTGTGTGGCTCGGTGATCGCCTGGACGGTGTTCGGGCTCGCCGAGGCCCTCTGGTTGCTGTTCGTCTCGCGGATGCTCGCGGGGGCGATGGGCGGGAACCTCTCGACGGCACAGGCCTACGTCGCCGACGTGACGCCGCCGGAACGCCGTGCCGCGGCACTGGGGTATATCGGAGCCGCGTTCGGCCTGGGGTTCATTTTCGGTCCCGGGATCGGTGCCGTGCTGAGCTTCGACGCCACCGTCGCCGCCGTTGACGCCGCGCTGCCCGCCGCGGTCCCGATCACCCGGTTCTCGCTCCCGAGTTTCGCCGCCGCTGTCGCCAGCCTCGGCGGCGTCGTCGTTGCCGTGCTCTTCCTCCCCGAATCCCGCTCGGCGGGCGGTGAGACGACCGAGCGCACTTCCTCGGTCGCCCAGCTCAGAAGCGCGCTCGCTACTGCCGGGCTCCGGGAGCTCCTGACCGCGTTCTTTCTGGTCTCGTTTGCCTTCTCCGGCGTCCAGATCATGTTCATCCCCTACGTCGCCGACATCTACGGCTACACCGCCGCACAGAGCGCGCTGCTGTTGACCTACATCGGCGCTCTCGCGGTCCTGACACAGGGTGTCCTCGTCGGGCCGCTGACCGCCCGCTACAGCCCCACTACGCTCTCGCTGGCCGGAACCGGAGTGCTCGCTCTCGGCGTCGGCGCCCTGCCGTTCTCGAAGGGACTGGGGGCCGTTCTCCCCTCACTGACGAGGGTCGTCCCGTTTCTCACGCCGGACCTGCTCGGGTTGCTCGTCGTCCTGACGCTCCTGCCCCTTGGAAACGGCATCCTCTCGGTCACGCTGACAGCGCTCGTCTCACAGCGTGCCAGCGCAGACCTCCAGGGGAGTGCCTTCGGGGTCACGCAGGGCGCCGGTAGCCTCGCCCGGACGATCGGTCCGCCGGTGATGGGCGGCCTGTACGCCGTCGTCGGCTACTGGTCGCCGTTCGTCGTCGGGAGCCTGCTCTTGGTTCCCGTGGCCGCGCTCGTGGTCCGACTCCGGGGTCAGTCGGACCCACCCGAACCACCTACCCCCCGGCCGGCCGACCCGGGCCACATCAGATAGGGACGCCTTTCATACACGTCCGGTGACAGGTGTGTGTATGGATGACGAGGAGCGAGATCCGGTCGGTGGCTCCCTGCCGGCCGGCGAGTCCGTCGACGAGCGACTCCTCGCGGTCAGTGAGACACTCATCCGGTACGTCGAGGTCGTCGCGGCGCTCGTGTTGGTGGTGCTCTTTGCGATCGGCGTCTTCGATCTCGGCCTCCAGATCTTCCAGAGCGCGGCCAGAGGCGACATCACTGACCCCCTGGTCGTCGTCGGGTTCATCGACACCGCGTTGCTCCTGTTCATCATCGTCGAGGTGTACCAGACCGTCGTCGCCTACACCCAGGAGAGCGAGACCCGCCGGATCGTCCGGTTGGTCATCTATACGGGCGTCATCGCGATGGTCCGGAAAGCGATCATCTTCCGAACCGGAGAGTACGCCAACGAGCGACTGGCCTTGCTGGCTGCGGTGTCGTACACTGTCATAATCTTCGGGCTGGTCGCCTTGCTCCTCGTCGAGCGCCGGACCCGCGTCGACGACGCCGCGCCGACGCCAGAAAGCAATTAACGACCGGTCTCGTAGCCCGGAGCATGCTGCTGGTGCTGTGTGTCGACCTCGACGACGACCTCGGTCGCAAGACCGACGTGGAGACGCCGGTCGTCGGCCGCGACGCTGTCGGGGAGGCCGCAGTGGCGCTCGCGGAGACCGACCCCGAGGACTCCGACGTTAACGTCCTCTTCGAGGGAGTCCACATCCACGACGCGATCACCGACGAACCCGTCGAAGTCGCTGCAGTCACCGGTGTCGACGGTAGCGACGTCGCCGCGAACCGCGCCGTCGGCGAGGAACTCGACACGGTCCTGGCCTCCCTGACCGCACGCGAGGACGTCCGCGCGCTGGTGGTCACCGACGGCGCACAGGACGAGTCGGTCGTCCCGGTCATCCGTTCGCGGGTCCACATCGACGGCGTCCGCCGGGTCGTCGTCCGCCAGGCACAGGACCTCGAATCGATGTACTACACCATCAAGCAGGTGCTGGACGATCCGGAGACCCGCGGGACGATTCTCGTTCCGCTCGGCATCCTCCTGCTCATCTACCCCGTGACGATCCTGCTGGACTATCTCGGCTGGCCGGGCTCGGCACTGGGTGTCATCTCCGGGCTGTTCGGGCTCTACCTGCTCGGCCGCGGGCTCGGCGTCGAGCAGTTGCTCGACGACCTCGTCCAGCAGACGACTGCCGGACTGTACGCCGGACGAGTGACGATCATCACCTACGTCGTCGCCGCTGCCCTGCTGTTTATCGGTGGTGTCAACGGCGTCCAGCTGCTGGAGTCGTTGCCCGACCCGGTCTCGGCCGTCGAGGTGGTTTCGGCGCTGGTCTACGGTGCCATCCAGTGGTTCGCCGTCGCGGGCGTCACCTCCAGTCTGGGCCGGGTCACCGACGAATACCTCCGCGAGAAGTTCGAATGGCGCTACCTCAACGCGCCGTTCTACGTACTCGCTATCTCGGCGGTGCTCCACGGTGTCAGCGGCTTTTTCCTCGGTTTTCAGGACCTCCAGTATCTCGCCGCGGTGCTGACCGGCGGGACGCTGCTTGGCCTGTCCAGCACGCTCGCGTTCGCCGTTGCCGAATCCCGCCTGGAGACGGCTGATCGAGTGAATCAAGGACCTGGCGGTCCCTCCTCGGAGTGATGTACGTCTCCCGTGCCGTCGAGAGCATCCGCTCGGACCCGATCGAGGGGGAATCGATCGGGTTGGTACTGGAAACGGCTCCCGATGCCGACCCCGACGCCGTCGCCGCGGCCGCCGAGGCCGCAGGCGCCACCGTCGACCGCCGTCTCCAGTTCGACGACCTTGCCGTGACGGTCCCCCAGCTGGCTGTCGACGATATCTGTGCCGTCGACGGACTGGCCGCTGTCCAGACCACTGACGCCATCTCGATCACCCACGAGGACGCCACCGACGAGGATGTCGAGTTCGACGACTGACTTCCGCACTGTTTTTGAGACTGCCGGGCTACCTTCGAGTGAGGGCACGTAGCTCAGTCCGGATAGAGCGTCGGACTTCTATCCCCGTCGCGACTGCGAGGGGGGAAGAGATCCGACGGTCGTGGGTTCGAATCCCACCGTGCCCGTCCCAAGACCTTCGGTTGCTTGTTGAACCGCTCAACGCCAGTTAGCACAAGGTATAGACGTTCTACTGCACCATCTCAGAATCAATCTTATTCTGAGAATCTGGTGTTCGTATCGTCGTGTAACGGTGCCCTCCGCTGTCCGGCGATTTCCATTGTTCCCCGACGGCGTAGGGGGTGGTCTGCGTGATTTTCGAGCCACGCGTCGAGTTCGATCTCGACCACTATCCCCGACTCCGTGTTTGGGACCCAGAGGCCGGTCACGACAGGTACCTCTACCTCCACCGGCTGACTGCCTACGCCCAGGGCGACCTCGACGACCTCTGGTCTCCGCTGCACGTTCACCACGTCGACGAAGATCGCTGGAACAACGATCCCGACAACCTCGAAGCTCGGTCCCCAGCTGATCATACCGACTACCATCTCAACGGAGGTGCCCCTTCGTGAGCCGATCGCCGTCTCGCGAAGACTGGCCGTTCCCAGCTGACGAGTTCGTTCGCGCCTCTCGCCTCCTGGAAGCCACCGACAAGGACGTTCGTCGAGCTGTCCAGCACGTCGAGGACGGTGATCACGCGTGACTCAGTGGTCCGCCTACACTCACTACCAATGTGACGACTGCGGTGACCCCTGCATCAACGGGACCGACTCCCACTTCGTTGATCATTCTGTCTGCCGCAGTTGCTTCAACGACCTTCCTGAATCTATCCGCAACACCGCCACAAGCGAGCGAGCGGAGGGAGCGACCCCCTCACATTGGGGTCGACCGACCGAGAGAGCGAACGTCCCCCAGCGGAACCACGGGGGCAATCCCAACGTGAAAGCCCGGCCAAAGGCCCGGAACGTGGGTGCGATACGGAGTGATCGCGGTCGAACACTGTTTCGTCTACTCTTGATAGCTCCTAATGAGTTCGGTCGAAGCACTTGGCCACGTCAGTGGCCTCGACCTCGCTGACAGATGTAACACTCTCGTCTTGGCCGACCTCAGCGAAGAGCGTGACCTGCTTGTCTACGGCCAGTTGATTGACGGCACACTCACAGAACGCGACCGTGATCGCGTTCGGATAACGAATTCATAGCCACGCATCCAGAGGGTACGCCACCCTCGAACGTTGTTTCGTATGCAGTGAAAGGCGTCTCCCCCCGACGCCTGCGAGCGTGTCGACGGCTCTGACCCCAACTACCAGTTTGTATACTTATCTGTCGACAACCTTGCAGCTCATGAAGATCCTAAATGGGGAAATAACGGTATTCAGTGGCTCTTTTCGCGACTGTCACACTGCGCCTTCTTGGCTTAATCACAGTAACACTATAGTCTGGATACACTATAGTCTGGATATATGATAGTTCAAAATCCAAGCTATTGGGATTGCTCTGTTACGGGTCCCTTTTCTCGAACGTTATCTTCACCCCAAATGATAATAAAATCACGCCAACTATTAAATAGACAAACCACGGCAGCGGGGTGGCAATATGCCCCAGCGACCTCCCAGTCCCGTAAATTATCATCCCAAGCAATAATATAACGGATGCTAAATATATCCAATTCCCATTCATAATATGTCCTTACTGTACGTTTGAATTATTAAGGCTCAGGTTCTTCATAAAGATAATCGCCTTGACCTGCATAAGAATAATCATTTGTAGACCGACCGAAACGTGACTTGAGCAGTGATAGGGACGGATACTGTCGATCATGAGCCTCTTCGATGATACTACCCGAGAGGGAGAAGCACCAGCGATCCATACGATATTTTTTAACCTACTTAGTCCAATGGTTTGGTGAACAATTGTCCCTTGCTGACGCTCCGCCGTTGTCCGGACCCGGTGATGAGCGGGGGGTTTCGCCGGTGATTGGGACCGTCCTGCTGGTTGCTCTGACCGTCCTCCTCTCGGCGCTTATCGGGACGCTCGCATTCGGGTTCGCCAGTGGCATGGCCCAGGACAGTCCGCTAGTAGACTTTCGCATGAACCAAAACAGAACGACAGTTGTTTTGACCCATGCCGGTGGGGACACAGTTGCTGGAGAAGACGTACACATCGTTTCCGGGTCACGCGGCTGGTTGGGCAATTACGCCGGTACAGACCGCCAGGCCTGCGATACGGTGATCTCGACGGTGACTCCCGGAACAGAGTGTCAGATATCGGGAGTGACAAGCGGGGACATCTATCTCGTTTGGAGATCGAACGGTCGTTCTGCGACCCTCTTTCAGGGTCGAATAATCGATGATGGTGTCGCGCCAACGCCGACACCGACGCCAACTGCGACACCGACACCAACGCCAACCGCGACGCCGACGCCAACGCCAACCGCGACGCCGACACTGACGCCAACCACGACACCGACACCAACGCCAACTGCGACGCCGACACTGACGCCAACCGCGACGCCGACGCCAACGCCAACCGCGACGCCGACACCAACACCAACCGCGACACCAACGCCGAGCCCAGCGGTAAGCGGCTATACGCTGCGAGACACGTCCACAAATTCGAATACCAACTACGAGTTGATGTACGATATTGACGGGACTGCGGATTTCGATCGTGTCGAAGTGACATTCGATAACCAGGCCAACGACTGGGGAGATACCACGCGTTCAACCTCGGCAGAACGGGGAACGGTCACGTTCTCACAGGGTGGTCAGCAAGGAGCGACGTATGAGATAACAATCAGGGTGTTCAATACTGACGGAACAGTCACGGATACCGTCTCGATCACTGACACGGCCAATGGAAGTTTCCAATCGTCCGGTGACCTTACTGAGAACGACAGTCCGTCTTTTGCCGGAACAGTAGTTGATGATCTAGGAGGTGACGAAGCAAACTACGAGGTCTCGTATAACGTCCCGGACCGATCGAACTTCGGTTCGGTCAGAGTGCAGTATACCAACTTCGACAGCGGGGGTGCCGATGCGACGTATACGAGTACTGATCCCCGACACAATATTGACAACTACGCCGAAGCGGATTTCGGTGGGACTGCTGGCGATGAGTACCGTATCCGGGCAGAACTCCTCGACACCGATGGCGTTGTTGTAGATGATCGTGTTGTGACAGATGTTGCCGATGGTGACGATCCGTCAGGGAACGCCGATTTACGCCGAGCGAGTAGCCCTACGCTGTCGAGCTACTCGGTGAAAGACAGAACAAAAACACAAACCGATACCGGGAAATACAGGGTTCAATATCAGGTTTCGGACCCGAACGGCGACTTCTCGCAACTCGAAGCAATATTCGTTAACACGGACAACTCGTGGGCAACACAGACGCAGTCCAGTTCGAAGACCAACGGAAATCTACAGTACGATACCGGTGGTGTCAGCGGTGACAGGTACAGGATTACGATCCGTGTACTCGACACCGACGGTGTTGTCGTTGACGAGGTGACGGTAACTGATACCGCTGATGGGACAAACCCCTGACACAACTCTGCCGGTAGAAACTGGACCACAGCGGCGGCTGCAAAGACCAGCCAATACCGTCACTCAAAACGCTCCAACTGCGCCGAGAGCTACACCGAAACCGAACGAGGGCGTGACAGACACTCGGGCATCCCGTTCGAGGGACGTTGCATCCACGAAAAAGATTGACCGTACTGTGCCGGTAACGCCGCCGAACGCGCCGGGTAGCTACATCCCGCTGTAGGCGCTGGCGAGTTGGTTGATCACTTCCTCGTTGGAGTTGCCGGAGATGAACGAGGAGATCGCGGAATTGACGCCGGAAGCGGCTTCCGGCGGCGCGGCGAGACCGTGAGCGACCGACGCCGGCTGGCCGCTGCTGTTCTGGAAGTCGTTGATCTGGTCGGCCGAGAAGTCGTTGAACGGGTCCGTCGAGACGTCGGTCCGGGGCGGGATCGCACCCTTGCCGGGGTTGAAGATCTCCTGGGCCTGGGTGGTTCCGACGAAGCGACACCACAGCGTCGTCGCCTCGGGCGAGGGGTTGTCGATCGGGTACGGGAACGAGTCGATGACGAGCGAGTAGTAGCTGTCACTGCCCGGGAACGGAACGTAGTCCCAGTCATCGCCGTAGGCGAAGTCGTTGACGTAGTAGGTGCTCGCGGCCCAGTCGCCCTGGTGGATGAACGCGGCGTCGCCGTTGATGACCTGGGAGTTGGCCTCCGTCCAGGAGATCGAACCGGCGTCGCTCGGGTAGAACTCGCTGTAGTCCCGAACGATGTCCAGTGCAGCCCCGAGTTCGTCCCGGTAGGACTCGACGGCGCCGTCCTCGAACACTTCGGAGTAGGTCTGGCCGTCCTGTTGTGCCAGGAAGACGGTCTCGAACAGTTGGACCGTCGACCAGGGGGAGTTGGTCTGGTGGGCCATCCCCGTGTAGCCGGCGTCGGCGACGGCTTCGAGCCCGTCGACGACGTCCGAGGGCGTGTTGAAGTCCGTCGGGTCCACGCCGGCGTCCTCGACGGCGCTGACGTTGTAGAAGAGATTGTTGAGCCGGTGGATGTTCAGCGGCACCGTCACGTAGTTGCCCGAGGGCTGGGCGACGTTCCGGACGCCCTCCAGGTAGGCCTCTTTCATGTTGTTCTCGTCCCAGACGGACTCCTCGATGTCTTCGAGGAGGTTCGCGTCCGTGTACGGGATCAGTGCCTTGCCGGGCCAGTTCTGCCAGGTACTCGGGTGGTTCCCGTTCTGGATTCGAGTCCGGATGTTGGACTGGAGGTTCGTCCCGGCGCCGCCGGCGATGAGGTTCTCGTCGAAGTCGACGAACGGATACTCCTCCTGGAAGGCGTCCATCACTGCCTGGATCGCTTCCAGGCCGTCGCCTTCGCCCCACCAGTGGGCGATTTCGAGGGTATTTGTCTCGGTCTGGCCGTCGCCACTGCTGCCGTCACCGCTGCCGCCGTCGCTGCTCCCGTCACTGCCACTGCCGCCGTCACCGCTTCCACCGTCACCGCTCCCGCCGTCGCCACCACAGCCGGCCAAGGACGCAGCCCCAGCGGCACCAGCGATTCGCAGCGCGTTCCGTCTCGATAGGTTCCGGTCCGAGTCGTTGTCTGACATCAGTATCGTACTACCTTCTGGTCGATCATGTAAAAGCCGTTCTATGACAACAGGGGCGCCTTCACATATCGCGGAGTCGCGATTCCCGTCACGAGGGCTCGCGAGCCGCCGGCTCGCTACCCCACAGGTCGCAAGCGTTTTGCCCGCGGCTCCTGTACGCAGGTCCATGGCCGACTGCCCGCTCGCCGACGACTGCCCCAGCTTCACCGAACGCATCGAGGGGATGGGGTGTACACACTACGGCGACAGAGGTGGCGCCGAGTGGTGTAATCACTACAACCAGCCTATCTCCGACCTCAAGAGCCAGCCAGTGAAGCCGGGACAGGAAGTCGTCGTGACCGTCGAGGATATCCACGAGAGCGGTGCCGGCGTCGGGCGGACCGAAGACGGATTCATCATCATGGTCGACGGCGTCCTCCCGCCGGCCAAATCGAAGGTGAAAGTCACCAAGGTCCGGTCGAACCACGCCCGTGCGGAGGAACTCGAACGGCTGGAACTCGATGAGGACGAGACCGAAGACGACGAGGAGGCTGACGACGAGGAGACGCAAGCCGACACCGAGGCAGACGACGAAGGCGACCGACGGCTGGGCAGCCGCGACAACTTCTGGGGCAGTTAACTCCCGCGACCGGGGGTTCTTTTTACCGACGCGAACGCCTTTCGAGTATGGACCTCGAACTGGAGGGCAACGTCGCGCTCTGTACCGCCGCAACGAGTGGCCTCGGCCTCGCAAGCGCCCGCCGTCTCGCGAGCGAGGGTGCCCACGTAGCCGTCTGTGGGACCACGCCCGAACACGTCGACCGGGCGCGTGAGGAGCTTCGGGACGCCGGATCGGGGGATGTCCTGGCAGTCCAGGCCGACATCACCGACCGCACCGAAGTCGAGGCGTTCATCGAGGAGACTGTCGACGAACTAGGGGGGCTCGACCACGTCGTCACGAGTGCCGGCGGACCCGCGCCCGGCCCGTTCCTGGAGACGACCGAACGCCAGTGGTACTCCGCCTATGACCTGCTCGTGATGAGCTACGTCTGGACCACCCGATTCGGGGCTCCGTATCTCCGGGAGTCAGAAGCTGGCACCGTTGTCGCCATCACCTCGCGGTCGGTCCGGGAGGTCATCGACGATCTGGTCCTCTCGAACGCGGTCCGGCGGGCGGTGATCGGCCTCGTGAAGACACAGGCACGCGAGTTCGCTCCCGAGATACGGGTCAACGCCGTTCTCCCCGGCGCTCACGAGACGCCGCGCATCGAGGAACTCGTCGAGGCGGCCGTCGAACGCGGCGAGTACGACTCCTACGAGGACGGCATCGCCGAGTGGTCCGACGCGCCGCTGGGACGGGTCGGCCAGCCGGAGGAACTAGGCGACGTGGTCGCGTATCTCTCCTCGGCCCGGTCGTCGTACGTCACTGGGACCGCGCTCCCGGTCGACGGCGGATCGATGCGCAGCTAGGGGCGGTCCAGTCGCTCGGTCGAATCGGTGTTGTTCGTCGCAAGCTGCCAGACCAGTAGCCCGAGCGAAAGTAGCGCGACCGCCGCTGTGGCGATATAGCCCGTACTACCGACCTCGAAGAGTTGCTTGGGAAACAGCGCGCCCATCACCAGCAGTCCGACGGCCGAGAACCCCACGAGAAACGGGATCACGAGGAGCCAAAACCGCCGAGCGACGCTGTCCATACTGAGCCGGATACCGCCCGCGACAATGACTGTTTCGGCGCCTAGAACGTGTCCTCGCCCCGGAGTCGTGCCACGACCTCCCGGACCCGCTGGGCCTGTGCCTTCGGGACGACGAGCGTCCGGTCGCCGAACGAGGCGACGACGAGGTCCGAGACGCCGACGACGCTGACGTGGCCGTCGGTCGCGACGACGTTGCCGTCGGCGTCGATCGATAGCGCGTCACCGAGGACTGCGTTGCCGTCGGTGTCATCGAGGACCCGTTCGAGCGCGTCCCACGAGCCCAGGTCGTCCCACGCGAGGTCGGTGGGGACGACGTAGACGTCCTCGGCCCGTTCGAGCACCGCGTGATCGACGCTCACCGACTCGACCGCGTCGAACGCCGCCGCTGGGTCGTCGTCCAACCGCTCGACGAGCGGTCCCAGTGGTGTCTCGCTGGCCGCCGCCAGAAACGCCGTCGGTGTCCAGGCGAACAGCCCGGCGTTCCAGTAGAACCCCTCCTCGACGTACGCTCGGGCGGTCGATTCGTCCGGTTTCTCGTGGAACCGATCGACGCTGCTGTAGCCGTCTGTCGACGCTCCAGGCTTGATATACCCGAACTCCGTTGCCGCCCTGCTGGGTTCGATGCCGACCGTCACGAGCCCCCCTGTTTCAGCTGCAGTCCGTGTCGCTCGCTCCGCGACAGCCCGGAACTCTCCCTCGACATGGTGGTCGCTGGGCAGACAGAGCAACACGCAGTCGCCGACCTGCTCGCGGATTCGGTGGGCGGCATACGCCAGCGCCGGCCCGGTGTCTTTCGGCTCGGGTTCGGTCAGTACGGCCGCGCCAGGTGCCCGCTCGCGCACGCCATCGACGTAGTCCTCGCGGGTGAGGACGTACGTCTCGTCGGCGAAGCCGGCTCGTTCGACTGTTTGGGCCAACAGGGACTGTTCGTGACCGAACGACTGGAACTGTTTGGGCCGGTCGCTGCGACTCGCCGGATAAAGCCTGGTACCGGTCCCGCCCGCGAGAACGAGCGCGACGAGAGGTCTGTCCATGCACGGCGTTGGCGTCCGGCCGTCTCAAACCTGTGGGATCACCACGTCTCGACGGCCCCGTCACGGATGTCCTCGACACAGCCCTGGCAGTCGGGGTGGTCGGCGTCGAAACAGTCCGGGCGGGCCTGTGGGTCCAGCGAGACGGCCCGCCGGTCGGCGTGGCGTCGACAGACGATCCTCGCCCGGCCGTCCTCGTCGCGAGGCAGCCCGGCCAGTGCGGCCCGCTTCCCGTCGCTGTAGGCCCGCTTGGCCTCCGAGAGTTGTTGGCCGGCCGACCGGAGCGTGTTGCTGATAAAGCGCGCGATCCGGTCGTCGTCACTGTCGGCCATACGCGACGGTTGCGGCCGGGCACAGATCAATCTTCCCGCGCTCACCGCTCGACGATGGAATCTGGCGGTTTCACTTTCACTCCGCCGGGCGAGTGTTTATATCCGAAGGCGACCAACGCTGGAATGTCTCCCATCGAAAACCAGGCGGAGACAGTGAACGCCAATGACTGCAACAGATTTGCGTACCCAAGCCGAAGAGATACACGAGCAGTTCTCCGACCAGTTGGACCTCGACGTCGAGGATATCGTCGAGCGGCTCGACACGCTCGTCAACGACTATCAGGTCCCGATCAGCGAAGCCCGCCGGAGCGTCGTCAACACGTACTTGGACGAGGCCGGCATGGAGCGGGACCAACTCGCCAGCGGCGGCGGGAACGAACAGGTCCAGGTGGCCGATGTCGACGCTCCCGAGGAGTGGGTCGACATGCGCGTCACCGTCGTCGAACTGTGGGAACCCCGTGCCGACGCCGTCGCCCAGGTCGGTCTGCTGGGCGACGAGACGGGCACGATCAAGTTCACCAAGTGGTCGAAATCCGACCTCCCCGAGCTCTCGGAGGGCACATCCTACGCCCTCCGAAACGTCGTTACCGACGAATACCAGGGCCGGTTCTCGGTGAAGCTCAACCGAACGACGACGATCGAGGAACTCGACGAGGCTATCGAGGTCGGCGACGACAGTGTCGAGGTCGAGGGCGCACTGGTCGACATCCAGTCGGGCTCCGGGCTGATCAAACGCTGCCCGGAGGACGACTGTACCCGCGTCCTCCAGAACGGCCGCTGTAGCGAACACGGCGAGGTCGAAGGCGAGTTCGATCTCCGCATCAAGGGCGTCTTAGACGACGGCGAGGAGGTCACCGAGGTCATCTTCGACGAGGACGCCACGGAGAAACTCACCGGCATCACCCTCGAAGAAGCCAAGGAGATGGCCATGGACGCGCTCGATACCACCGTCGTGGCCGACGAGATGCGCGAGGGCATCCTCGGGCGCTACTACCGGGTGACCGGACCGACGTTCGGCCGCTACGTCCTGGCCGACGACCAGGAACGGCTCACCGGCTCAGTGGATGCGGACGAAGTCCTCATCAAAGCGAGGTCGATCTAGATGGCGAGTACACCCACCCGCGAAGTCGCCCGCCGCGTCTTCGCCCGCGAGTTCAACGATGCGAGTTACACGTTCAAAGAGTCCGACGACGACCGTGCTCCCGTGTACGTCCTCTTGCCGACCGGCCAGCGCGCCAACCGCGTGTTCCTGGTCGGGACGCTGACCGAGACCGAGGACGTCGGCGAGGACAGCGAGTACTGGCAGGGTCGGGTCGTCGACCCCAACGGCGACACGTTCTTCATGTACGCCGGCCAGTACCAGCCCGACGCCGCGTCGATGCTCCGGGAACTCGAACCGCCTGCCTACGTCGCCGTCGTCGGCAAGCCACGGACCTACGAGACCGACGAGGGCGACGTAAACGTCTCCGTTCGTCCCGAATCGATCTCCGAGGTCGACGAGGCCACGCGGGACCGCTGGGTCGCTGAGACCGCCCAGCGGACGATCGACCGCATCCAGCGGTTCGCCGAAGCCGACCCCGACGACCCAGGGACCGACGAGTACGTCGCGATGGCCCACGAGGAGTACGGTGACGACGTCGAGCCGTACCGCCAGTCCGTCGTCGGTGCCCTAGAGAGCATGCAGGACGAGCAGGCCGAGGCCAGCGCTGACTGAGCAGACCCCGTTTCAGGGCTGAAGGAGTTCGACGAGGTTCCCCTCGGGATCGACGACGAAGAGGATCGTCGTCCCGCTCTCGGTCGTCTGTGGCTCGCTGAGCGTCTCGATGTCCTCGGGTAACTCCTCGTAGACTGAAACGAGATCGTCGACTTCCAGTCCGAGGTGTGTCGCGCTCGGTTCGTTGAGCTGTGGGTCGGAGCGTTCGTCGCCCTCGGGATCGTAGCTGACCAGTTCCAGACGGCTGCCGCCGGCGTCCAGATGCGCGAACTCGGCGCTGGCACCGTCGACGCCGACGCCGGTCGCGAAGGCGTCGCCGCCGACCGAAAAGCGGGAGCTGACGTCCAATCCCAGCACGTCCCGGTAGAACTCCACGGCTCGTTCGAGGTCGGTGACGGTGATCGCGTAATGGTGTGCTGTCGCGTCCATACCGACAGCAGACCGTGGGGTGGCTAAACCGCTGTGGTCGCGTTTCTTTCAGTCGAGTCGGTGACGTGCGAGCGTCTGACAAACGATTAAATACGAGGACGGACGAATAGGACACAACGATGGGCAACAAAAACAAGACGATCTCCTTCCGCGTGAGCGAGGACAAGTTCGAGACGCTCCGCGAGATCGCCGAGGAGCGCGATATCTCGCTTTCCGCGGTGTTCCGGGACTACGTCGATACGCTGGTCGCCCACGACGGCCAGGTGAAAGTCGCCCCCGAGCACGAATTCGAAGAGGCCGCCGAGGAGTCCAGTACGGAGAGCTTCCCGCCGAAAGTCGAGGTCCCGAAGAGTTTCGTCCGGGAACACGAACGACTCGAACTCGAAGCCGAACACCTCCGCGAGCAACTGGAAGAACACAAACGCTACGTCACGAAACTCCGCCAGCAACTCGACCAGATGGACCAGGACGAGGTCATCCATCTCGAAGACCTCGACGAAGACGAAGAGGACGACGCGTCCTACCGGATCGGAAGCTTCGAGGACCTATAACAGCCGCTGGCGCCGCTTACGCGTCTCTGCTGCGACCTCTTCTTCGCCGTCGACGTCGGCCAGCGTCTCGACTGCCTCTAAGGTCCTGACCGAGTCGTCCAGAAACGAGAGCACGTCGCCGGGATAGGCATACAGCATGTAGTCGTCTGTCATCACGTCGACGATGGCGTCGGGTCCCATCCCCTGTTCCCGCAACTCCAGTAGGTACGCGACGAACTTCCGCTCCGGGCAGCCACAGTGGGGTGCAGCCTGGCACTCACAGTCCATGAAGTCCTCGGCGAAGTCCAGCACCCGATCGCGGGTGGCGTCGTCGAGTTTGGCCAGTCCCTCCCCCTGGAAGAGGATGTCCAGCGTCGCACCGCTGAACGCCCCTTTCGGGAAGCTCGTCTCCAGTTGGGAGGCGAGCTGCTGGTGGTTCTTGACGTAGATCTTGTCGGTGATAGCCACGCGTACGAAACCGTAGCGGGCGACCGTGTAAAAGCGTCTCGAAGCGGCCACAGAGTCGTAACGTATTTCTGTGACAGCGGAATAACTACGATTGCTTCAGCACGCGTGTCCGGGCTGGGGTAGTGGCATCCTTTAGCCTTGTGGTGGCTAAGAGGCGGGTTCGATTCCCGCGCCCGGACTGAATTTTCACAGCTCCTTATCCGAAATAATATTCTCGTTAGACTTTATTTTCACTGTGGTTGGGTAGATTTTATCCCGCCTCCGGACATTGTCAAACTATGGTCGATACGTGCCCGACGTGTGGAGAGGCGTTCGACTCCCGACGGGGGTTGGCTGTGCATCACAGTCGCGTCCACGAAGAGATACTCCCGAATCGAGAGTGTGATCACTGTGGCGAACTGTTCGACTGCGAATACGAGAAACGCTACTGTTCAGACTCCTGCCACGACGAAGCAGTATCCTTCGAAGGAGCGAATAATCCGAATTATGACGGCGGGAAGACAGAGACGGAGTGCGACATCTGTGGGAACAGGTTCGAGTACTATCCCTCGGCGAAACCGGGCTGTTTCTGTCCGGAGTGCGTAGAGACAGCGAACTGGCGACACGAGCGACAGATCGAGGGTGAAGACAACCCGAACTGGAAAGGTGGGAAACTCACTTTCACCTGCGATCAGTGTGGTGACCGTGTTGAACGCTACCCAAGCCAGATTCAGGGCGAAGTCACCCTCTGTAGCCGTGACTGCCACAGTGAGTGGCTCTCGGACGCGTTCACCGGCGATGGACACCCGAACTGGCTGGGCGGTGGCATCGACGACTACGGGCCGGGATGGAACGCCGTCCGCGAGCGGGCGCTTGACCGGGACGGGCACGCCTGTGTCGTCTGTGGTGACGACGCGGACAACATCGGTCGGAACCCCGATGTCCATCACGTCGTCCCGGTCCGGTTGTTCGCCGCGTCGCCGGTGCTGGCGGTTCGGGACGCGCACACGCTCGACAACGTGGTCTCGCTGTGTCCGGCCTGTCACCGCCGAGCGGAGTTCGGACAGTTCTCGCGGGCGGAGTTGCGCTGGCGGGCCGGTATCGCTTTCCGGCAGGCGATGGCGGTCAGCGCTTGCGGGCCTGCTGACTTCGACGGTCAGGGCTCGGGCCGTGCCGTTCCACGGTCGCCTGCACCGGGCGCGTAGTCGCCGCTGGATTTGATGATCGAGAGCGCGGTCATGATGTCCGAACGGGTGAGCAGTCCCTCGAACGCGCCGTCCTCGTCGATGACTAGGAGACGACCGACAGAGTTGTCCTGGAGGTGGGTTAGCGCGTCCATCACATCGGTCTCGGGGGTGACAGTCACGAGATCGGTCGTCATCACGTCGCCGACGGTGTAGGCGTCGCGTTCGACCTCCTGGACGGCACGGGCGTCCTCCAGTGCGACCAGGCCGACGACCTCGCCGTCGCGTTCGACCGGGTAGCCGGTGTGGCGTTCGGCGAACATCGTCTGGATGAGTTCCCGGACCGACTGGTCCGGACCGACCGTCGTCACGCGGTCGGCGGGCGTCATCACGTCGCCGACGGTGACGCCTTCGAAGGCGGCCGCCATGGCGGTCTGCCGGGCTTCGCCGGCCGCGCCGATGTAGATGAAGAAGGCCAGACCGGCCAGGAAGATGTTCCCGAGGACGAACAGGCCGAACAGCCCCAGGAAGATCGCGAAGACCTTCCCGACCTCGGCGGCGATCTCGGTCGCCCGGGCGTAGGTCCGGGTTCGGGCAAGCAGCGCCCGGAGGACGCGGCCGCCGTCCATCGGGAACCCCGGGAGCATGTTGAACGCGGCCAGCGCGAGGTTCATCACCGCGAGATACGCCAGCACGAACCTGGCCGACTGCAGCAGCGTCGACTCGGTCGCCGGCAGGACTGCGAACGCGGCGTACGAGAGGACACCGAGGAGGACACTGACGACCGGGCCGGCGACAGCGATAGCCAGTTCCTGTTTCCAGTCGTCGGGCATCTCGGTGAGCTGTGCGATCCCGCCGAAGAGCCAGAGGGTGATCGAGTCGATCGGAAAGCCGTACCGCATCGCGACCAGCGAGTGGCCCAGTTCGTGTAACACGACACCCGTGAACAGTCCGACGGCGGCAGCGACGCCCAGCACCCAGACCAGCGAACCGACGGTGAGCACCGACGGGTCCAGTCCGGCACCGAGCAGGTCGTTCAGTAGCTCGGTGGTCTCGCCGATCCGTGTCCCGATGATCCAGGCGAACAGCGGCAGGACCAACAGGAAGGTCAGATCGAGCTGGATCGGGATACCGAACGCGCTGCCGATACGGAACCGGCGCATGCGATCGTGTTGTCGGGGGACCGACTTAAGCCCCCCGTAGCGGCGTCCCGAGTGACTGAAGTAGGTCCCGCGTCGTACACACGTCCGTGTCACAGCAGGCTGCACAGGTCGATACGCTGTTCCTCCACGAGCGCGGCGAAGAGTACACTGTCGTCGCCCAACGTGACGGGGAGCGGCTGTTCCACGGTGTCCTCGAAATCAAGGAGACCGATGCGGGGCCTCGTCCCCGCCGACTCCGGATCAAGGACGGCACCGACGAGGACCTGCGCTCGCCCGATCAGTTCGTCGAACTCGCTCGTCGGGCGGCGCGACTGCGTATCTCCGAGCAGACGTCGAGACGAGCCCGTGAGCAGGCCCGCCGGATGTTCGGTGCCTACCAACTGGAGGCGAAAGTCGTCCGGACCTGTCGGTACTGTGCCAACGCCGGGCGCTATTCCCCGATTACGAGCGAGACAGAGATCCGTACCGACGGGGAGAGTATCTGCCCGGACTGCGCCCGCGAGGAGCTGGACAGGGAACTCGCCTTCGAGGGTAACATAACCGGCCAGGCACGCGAACGCCTCGAAGAACTCATGCTCGAGGTCCAGGACTTGGATCGAATCTCGAACCTGCTGTCGGGGAACCTCGATCCGGACCTCACAAAGTTCGACGAGATCTCAGCGACCGTCGACGACGTCGAGTTGGTCCCGACGGACTCGCTGTCGTTACATCCCGGCATCCAGGACCACGTCGAATCACGGTTCGACACGCTGTTGCCGGTCCAGAGCCTCGCTGTCGAACACGGGGCGACCGATGGACGGGACCAGCTCATCGTCTCGGCGACGGCGACCGGGAAGACGCTGGTCGGCGAGATGGCCGGCCTCGATCGCGTCCTCAACAACAAGGGGAAGATGTTGTTTCTGGTCCCACTGGTCGCGTTGGCGAACCAGAAATACGAGTCGTTCCGGGACCGGTACGGCGACATGGTCGACGTCTCGCTCCGAGTCGGGGCCAGCCGGATCGCGGACGAGGGGGGCCGCTTCGACCCCGGTGCCGATGTCATCGTCGGCACCTATGAGGGGATCGACCACGCCCTGCGGACCGGAAAGGACCTGGGGACGATCGGGACGGTCGTCATCGACGAGGTCCACACGCTCGGGGAAGACGAACGGGGCCACCGGCTCGACGGGTTGATCTCGCGGCTGAAACACTACTGTGAGCGCGGGACGACGGAGGCGTCCCGGCATGATCGAGCGGGCGACGCCCGCGAGCAGGGCGGTTCGCCGGCGTCGGGGGACACGCAGTGGATCTACCTCTCGGCGACGGTCGGCAATCCCGGCCAACTGGCCGAGAAACTCCGCGCACAGCTCATCGAGTTCGAGGAGCGGCCGGTGCCGATCGAACGCCACGTCACCTTCGCCGACGGCCGGGAGAAGATCGAGACCGAAAAGAAACTCGTCAAGCGGGCCTTCGACACGAAATCGAGCAAGGGCTACCGGGGACAGACGATCATCTTCACCAACTCCCGGCGGCGCTGTCACGAGATCTCCCGGAAGCTGACCTACGACTCGGCGCCCTACCACGCCGGGTTGGACAACAAGCGTCGCCATCGTGTCGAACAACAGTTCGCCGATCAGGAACTGGCGGCCGTGGTCACGACCGCGGCACTCGCTGCCGGGGTCGATTTCCCGGCCTCACAGGTCATCTTCGACTCGCTGGCGATGGGTATCGAGTGGCTCACTGTCCAGGAGTTCAGCCAGATGCTCGGGCGCGCGGGCCGGCCGGACTACCACGACAAGGGGACCGTCTACCTGCTCGTCGAACCGGACTGCACCTACCACAACAGCATGGAGATGACCGAGGACGAGGTGGCGTTCAAGCTCCTCAAAGGCGAGATGGAGCCGGTGATCACCCGCTACGACGAGAGCGCGGCCGTCGAGGAGACGCTGGCGAACGTCACGGTCGCGGGCAAACGCGCGAAGGCGCTCAACGACCGGATGATCGGTGAGCTCCCGACCAAACACGCCCTGGGGAAGCTCCTGGAGTACGAGTTCATCGACGGGCTCTCGCCGACGCCGCTGGGCCGGGCCGTCACCCGGCACTTCCTCGCGCCCGACGAGTCGTTCCAGTTGCTCGACGGTATCCGGAAGGGCGAGGACCCCTACGAGATCGTCGCGGGGATGGAACTGCGCGACGAGCACTAGTCGGCGGCGCGACGCCGAGGGGACGTACATTCTTGTAGCGGGCTCCCCATCCGGTCGGTATGGGGCTGTTCGATACCATCCGCCGGACGCTCGGCGGTGGCGACGACACCGACGGCGAGGAGTCCGCGAGCGCCGAACCCACGACCGAGACGGCGTCTGACGGTCCGACGGTGACCGACAGCGCCTCGCTCTCGCCGACGGAGTTCCGCCAGCGGGCCGAGACGGTCGCCGATCGGTCCGAACAGCTCGATCTCACTACTGGATCGCTCTCCCGGCTCGACGCCGCCGTCGCCGAGCAGTTCGACGGCGAGACGGTCGAGGACGGCGACGATACGGCCTACACCACCAACACCGTCCGGTTCGGGAGTTATCTCGGCGAGGTGTTGGTTCGTGATCTCGACGGTAGGTGGGTCCAGGACGACGGCTGGGGCGTCACCGTCGCCGGGACGGACGACGAACGCACCGTCGCGGTCTTCGATGTCGCCGCTCGCTCGTTTGCCGAAGAACCGGCGTTCGCCGCCGTCGTCGACCGGCTGGAGGACGAGTTGGTGCTTTCGGCCGAACCCGCCGCCGAGTCCGATGCCGACGACGCCGGGGAAACCGACCGGGCCGGGCAGCCGACAGCCGATCAGGCGACATCCCAGACCGGGACTACCGACTCCGAGACGGTCGAGGACTGGGCCGACGCCGGTGACTGGCAACCGGCGACGGAGAAAGCCGGCTTCGACCGGACGGACGACCAGAGCGACAGCGGTAGCGTCGCCGACACGCCCGACGAACTCGACGAGGATGACGGGGGTGAGACTGTGGCGGAGTCAGGCGACGGGTTCCGTATCCCGGACGCCGAAGGGGGCGTTGCGGCCGAGGGCGGCACTGACACGACGACCGACGACGACGGCGTGACTGCCTCCGACACCGAGACAGGCGACGAGGGATCAGGCCACACGGACGCTTGGTCGCTGGCCGCCGAGTCGGCATCAGCGGCCGACGACCGCGGTGATACCGCCCGGTCAGCGGACACAGAGAACGAATCGCTGCTCGATCAACTGGCACAGGACGAAGCCGAGCCGTCCGACCCCGCCGCCGGTGATGGACTCCGAGCCGACTACGCCGAGCGAGCGGCGGACTTCGCGTCCTTCTGGGGGGAGCACAACCTCGACTTCACGCCGGCATCGCTGGCCCGCCTCGACGATCTCGTCGACGCCGAGTGGGAGGACGAACGGTTCGCCGACGCGACCTACGGCGAGACCGACCGCTTCGAAGACCGATCGTTCACCAGCCTCGTCGAGGAACTGGGCAGTTACTTCGGCGAGGTACTGGTCAGGGAACTCGACGCCGAGTGGACCGACGAGACCGACCACCCGGCTGCCGTCGTCGTGACGGGTACCGACGGCAGGCTGGC
This sequence comes from Haloarcula montana, assembly GCF_035666295.1. Lineage (NCBI taxonomy): Archaea > Methanobacteriati > Methanobacteriota > Halobacteria > Halobacteriales > Haloarculaceae > Haloarcula > Haloarcula montana. The sequence goes on along the minus strand of NZ_CP142027.1, from coordinate 1,489,876 downwards.
GGTCCCTGTCTCCGACGTGGCCATGGGGTCGCTCCGCAACGGCGCTGCCTTCGAGCGGAGCTACCAGGCCCTGCTCGCGGATCTCGAAGACGGCTGACTCCACACACTTTTTGGCCGCTCCCTTCACAGTCGGGGTGTGTTGGAGTCAGTCACGCCCGGGATGGCGTTCGTGTTCGCGTTGATCCTCGTGGCGCTCGTCTTGTTCGCCACCGAGGCGCTCCCGGTCGACGTGACCGCGATCAGCGTCATGGTCGCGCTGATGCTCGTCGAGCCGGTGACGACCGTCGCTGTCGATGCGGACCTGCTGGCCGAACCGGTGTACGCGCTCCACCAGCCCGGTGACGGAGAGTCGCCGCTGACTGCGGGGTTGTCGGGCTTTGCCTCGACGGCGACGATCACCGTCCTGGCGATGTTCATTCTCTCGGACGGCGTCCAGCGGACCGGTATCGTCCAGTTGTTGGGGGCGAAGATCGCTTCGCTGACCGGCGACAGCGAGTCCAGGCAACTGGGTGCGACGATCGGCCTGGTCGCGCCGATCTCCGGGTTCATCAACAACACCGCTGCCGTGGCGATCCTGCTGCCGATGGTTACCGACATCGCCCACAAGGGGAAGACCTCGCCCTCGAAACTGCTCCTCCCGCTGTCGTACGCCTCGATGTTCGGCGGGATGCTCACGCTGATCGGCACCTCGACGAACATCCTCGCCTCCCAGCTGTCCGCGGATCTGCTCGATCACCCCTTCGGGATGTTCGAGTTCACGCAACTCGGGCTGATCGTCTCGGTCGTCGGCACCGTCTACCTGCTGACTGTCGGGCGCTGGCTCGTCCCGGGCCGTATCGAGGCCCGTGAGGATCTCACCGAAGAGTTCGAAATGGCGGAGTACCTCACGGAAGTCGTCGTCCGCGAGGATTCGCCGATCGTCGGCCAGACCGTCCAGACGGCCCTGGCCGAGACCGAGTTCGACGTCGACATCGTCCAACTCGTTCGCGGCGGCCGCACGTTCCTCGAACCGCTGGGTCCGAAGACGATCCGGGCCGGCGACGTCTTCGCGATCCGGACCGATCGGGACACGCTGGTCGAACTCCTCGACGCCGAGGGGTTGGATCTGATCCCCGAGGTCGAGGTCGACGACGCGGAACTGGAGAGCGCGAGCGAACGGACGAACCTCGTCGAGGTCGTCATCGCTCCAGGCTCGTCGCTGGTCGGGGAGACGTTCGTCTCCTCGAACTTCCGACAGCGCTACGACGCGACGGTGCTTGCGCTCCGGCGCGGGCGCGAACTGTTCCGCCAGCGGATGGATCGGATCAGACTGAAAGTCGGTGACACGCTCCTGGTGCAGGCCACCTCCGAGAGCATCGAGCGACTCAACGTCAACAACGACTTCATCGTCGCCCAGGAGATCGAACGGCCGGACTTCCGGCGCTCGAAGATCCCGGTGGCCGTCGGCATCGTCGCGGCGGTCGTCGGGGCCGCGGCGCTCACCCCAATTCACATCGTCGTCTCGGCGCTCGCCGGCGCCGTCGCGATGGTGCTGACCGGCTGTCTCCGCCCCCAGGAACTGTACGACGCCGTCCAGTGGGACGTGATCTTCCTGCTGGCCGGCGTTATCCCGTTGGGGATCGCGCTCCAGGAGACCGGTGGCGCCGACCTGCTCGCGGACCTGTTCGTGCTGTTCGCTCCGGGGTTTACACCGATCGTCGTCCTCGGGCTGATGTACGTCGTCACGGCGGTCCTGACGAACATCATCTCGAACAACGCCTCGGTCGTCTTGATGATCCCCGTCGCTGTCGAGGCCGCCCAGCAACTGGGTGCCTACCCCTTCGCGTTCGTCTTGGCGGTCACGTTCGCGGCGTCGACGGCGTTCATGACGCCCGTGGGGTACCAGACGAACCTGTTGGTGTACGGGCCGGGTGGCTATCGGTTCAGTGACTATCTGAAAGTCGGCGCGCCGCTGCAAGCGGTGTTTGCCGTCGTGACGACCCTGGGGATCGCGTTCTTCTGGGGTCTCGCGCCGCCGTAGCACGGGGACGCGAGCAACGAAACCCTTTACTCGGTGACGGACGCATCCTCACCTGCGGGATCGTGGGGTAGCTTGGTAACCTTCGGGCCTTGGGTGCCCGTGCCCCTAGTTCAAATCTGGGCGATCCCACTCAACGCGGTTCTCTCGACCCGAACAGCTAGTTACTGCTGGGCCGCCTGACAGACGGGCCGAACGACCGCTTCCTCGATCCGGTCGCGTGTCGCCTCGACCGGGCCGGAGTTGTCGACGACGACGTGGTCACGCTCGAATGGGTCGAACGCCGCCCGGTGTTGTTCGTAGACCGCGAAATCGGCGTCGCTGACGGTTCCATCGCGGCTCTCGATCCGCTCTCTGACGACCTCGGGAGAACAGGTCACCCGGACGAAGAGCAACTCGGCCCCGGCTTCGCGTGCCGTCTCGACGGCCATCTCCCGGTAGCGCACCGAATTAAACGTCGCGTCGACGACGACGGGCACCCCTCGATCCAGTTCCGTCCGGGCACGCGAGAGCAGTTCTTCGTAGGTCCGTTCGATCTCGGCGTCGGTGTAGGAGGGGTCGTCGAACAGCGACTTTCGCACCTCGTCGCTGCGGTATCGCGTTGCCCCGCACTGCCGGGCGGCGTACCCGGAGGCCGTCGACTTCCCGACGCCCGGGAGACCACAGAAGGCGATGAGTGCTGGGCTGTCCACAGCGACCGTTCACACAGTCGAGGCTTAATTTCCACGATTCGGGCGGCCGGCGACAGACCCTTGCCGTCTCGGTGTGCACGCTGTGCCATGAGTGCCTACACCGACGCCGACTGGCTCCGGGGTCATCTCGGGGACGTGCTGGCGTTCTACTACCCGGCCTGTGTCGACGAACGGAACGGTGGGTTCGTCGCACAGTTGGACGCCGAGACCGGCGAGAGCTACGATCCCGACAGCAAACACTTGGTGGCGGCGGCGCGGTTCTCCCGGAACTTCGCGCTGGCTGTCGAGCTGTTCGGTGCCGATCCGTGGCTGGGCCCGGCCCAGCGTGGCACCGACTTCCTCCACGAGCACTTTCGCGACGCCGAACACGGAGGGTACCACTGGCTGCTCTCCGGGACGACGCCGACGGACTCCCAGCGGGTCTGCTACGGGCACGCCTTCGTCGTCCTCGCGTACGCCCGGGCGACCGATGCCGGGGTCGACGGCGCAGCGGACCGGCTCGACGAGGCCTGGACACTGCTCGACGAGCGGTTCTACGAGCCCGACCAGGGACTCTACCGGAGCGTCTTCGACGCCGACTGGGACGCGGCCGAAGCCTACCGCGGACAAAACGCCAACATGCACGCCTGCGAGGCCAACATCGTCGCCTACGAGGTCACCGGCGAGACCCGGTATCTCGACCGTGCCATGACCGTCGCCGAGCGGCTCTGTGTCGATCTGGCCGGTGAGACCGACGGCCGGATCTGGGAACACTACACCGACGACTGGACCCACGACTTCGCGTACAACCGCGACGACCCGACCCATCAGTTCCGCCCGTGGGGGTACCAGCCGGGCCACCACGCCGAGTGGGCGAAACTCCTCTCGATTCTGGACCGCCACGCCGAGGCCGACTGGCTGCTCGACCGCGCCAGGGAACTGTTCGACGCGGCGACGACCGGCTGGGACGACGACCGCGGCGGGTTCTACTACTCGCTAGACCGGGCGGACGAGCCAGTCGTCGACGACAAGTACGGTTGGGAGGTCGCCGAAGCGATCGGCGCCGCCGCCGCGCTGATCGAGCGGACCGACGGGGACCGGTACCGGGAGTGGTACGACCGCTGCTGGGAGTACGCGGTCGAGACGATGGTCGCGCCCAGTGGCAACTGGTACGAGCGGGTCGACGCGGACAACGAGCCGTATCCGACCGGCGACGGGCCGGCGGTCGAACCGGGCTATCACCCGATCGGAGCCTGCTACGAGAGCCTGCGGAGCCTCGGCGAGTAGCCGCCCGCGGTTCGTTTCCCGTTGTCTCGGGAGCGATCGACCCGCGGTCTCTCGGTCGTGTCGACCACCGTCTTATGCTCACCCCCGTTCACGAACATTCTTAGCCCGTCGGGCGCAATCGTTGTCCAACCAGATGGCGACCGCCGACAACACCGAACTCATCGATCGCTTCGAGGAGTTCTACCGCAACTACTACCGCAACGAGATCGGTGAGCTCGCACAGAAGTACCCCAACGACCAGAAGTCGCTGTATATCGACTGGGACGACCTCTATCGGTTCGATCCGGACCTGGCCGACGACTACCGAACCAAGCCCGAACAGCTCCAGGAGTACGCCGAGGAGGCGCTGCGGCTGTACGACCTCCCCGTCGACGTCTCGCTGGGCCAGGCCCACGTCCGCGTCCAGAACCTCCCCGAGTCCGAGGACATCCGCGAGATTCGTCACGAACACCACGGCAACCTCATCGCCGTTCAGGGTATCGTCCGGAAGGCGACCGACGTTCGTCCGAAGGTCGTCGAAGCCGCCTTCGAGTGCCAGCGCTGTGGGACCCTCACCCGCATCCCACAGAACACCGGCGACTTCCAGGAACCCCACGAGTGCCAGGGGTGTGAACGCCAGGGTCCGTTCCGGCTCAACACCGAACAGTCCCAGTTCATCGACGCCCAGAAGATCCGCGTCCAGGAGTCCCCCGAAGGGTTGCGTGGCGGTGAGACGCCCCAGTCGATCGACATCAACGTCGAGGACGACATCACGGGGACGGTGACGGCGGGTGACCACGTCCGGGTCACCGGCGTCCTCAAACTCGACCAGCAGGGGTCGGACCAGGACAAGTCACCGATGTTCGACATCTACATGGACGGGGTCAGCGTCGTCATCGAGGACGAGCAGTTCGAGGACATGGACATCACCGACGCCGACAAGAAAGAGATCATCGAGCTCTCGAACGAGCCCGACATCTACGACCGGATGGTCGGCGCCATCGCCCCCTCGATCTACGGCTACGAGAAAGAGAAGCTCGCGATGATGCTCCAGTTGTTCTCGGGGGTCACGAAGGAACTCCCCGACGGCTCGCGCATCCGGGGTGACCTGCATATGCTACTTATCGGGGACCCTGGAACTGGCAAATCGCAGATGTTATCATATATCCGAGAGATAGCACCTCGATCTGTGTACACGTCGGGGAAAGGCTCCAGCTCTGCCGGCCTTACTGCGGCGGCTGTGAGGGACGACTTCGGTGACGGCCAACAGTGGACGCTAGAGGCTGGTGCACTCGTTCTGGCCGATCAAGGTATCGCGGCAGTCGACGAGCTAGACAAGATGAGTTGCGTGACTGGAGACACCCTCGTTCACGGGGCAGACGGGATCAGCAGAATCCGTGACCTCGCGTACGAGCACGCAACCGACGGTACCGTCGAACCGCTCTCGAACGGTCGCACGATCCGTGACATCGACGACCTGCAGGTCTGGACGATGACCGACGATGGGCGGCTCGTTACCCGCCCGGTGACGGCCATCCACGAGTACGACGCGCCCGAGGACCTGACGCGGGTGACACTCCAGACGGGCGAACGACTCACCGCGACGGCGGATCACCCGTTCTTCGTCCGCGAAAACGGCGAGCGTGTCGAACAGCCAGCCGCCGATCTGGAAGCCGGTGACTGGGTCTACGTTCCGCGGTCGGTGAGCCATACGGCCGCCGACGGCGGAACAGTACCGACCACCGAATCGGACTCGTCGGCGGTGCCTTCGGCTGGTGATGCAGATGCAGAACACATCTCCGACCGTCCAGAACTGACCGATGCGGACGTGACGTGCCAGCGTGTCGAATCGGTCGAGACAGTACCAGCGGAAACTGAATCTAGACCGGATCCGTGCGTCTACGATCTGACTGTCGATGGCACACACAACTTCCTCGCTAACGGGATGGTCGTCCACAACTCCGAGGATCGCTCGGCGATGCACGAAGCATTGGAACAACAACGGATCAGCGTCTCGAAAGCCGGCATCAACGCGACACTGAAAAGTCGTTGCTCGCTGCTCGGTGCGGCAAACCCCAAGTACGGCCGCTTCGACCAGTACGAATCCATCGGCGAGCAGATCGATCTGGAGCCGGCGCTGATCTCTCGGTTCGACCTCATCTTCACCGTCACTGACCAGCCCGACGAGGAGAAGGACCGCAACCTCGCCCAGCACATCATCCAGACCAACTACGCCGGCGAGTTGAACACCCACCGGGTCGAGACCTCGACCTCCAACTACTCCGCCGAGGAGGTCGAGACGGTCACCGACGAGGTCGCACCGACGATCGAACCGGACCTCCTCCGGAAGTATATCGCCTACGCCAAGCGCAACTGCTTCCCGACGATGACCGAGGAAGCAAAGACAGTCATCGAGGAGTTCTACGTCGATCTACGGCTGAAAGGCCAGGACGAGGACGCTCCCGTCCCGGTCACTGCCCGGAAACTGGAGGCGCTCGTCCGGCTGGCGGAGGCTTCCGCGCGAATCCGGCTGTCGGATACCGTCGAGGAGGAGGACGCCGACTGGGCCGTCGAGATCGCCCACTACTGTCTGAAGGAGATCGGCGTCGATCCCGAGACCGGCGAGTTCGACGCCGACGTGGTCGAGACGGGGACTTCTAAGAGCCAGCGTGACCGCATCCAGAACATCCGGGGGATCATCGCCGATATCGAGGACGAGTACGACGAGGGCGCGCCGGTCGACGTGGTCATCGAACGCGCGGAAGAAGTCGACATCGACGAGTCCAAGGCCGAACACGAGATCGAGAAGCTCAAACAGAAAGGCGAGGTGTACGAGCCCCGCACCGACCATCTCCGGACGACATAATGGACCGTATCTCCGCACTGCGGAACGTCGAGGAGGCCCTGGCGACGTTCGAAGAGGGCGAGTGTTCGCTTGCCGACCTCGAACGGGAGGTCAGGGGGGTCCTGCGGACGTACGCGACGGATTTCGAGGGCGAGTTACGGGCCTACCGGGCACAGGGTGACGGTCCGGTCGACGGACTCGTTGTCCTTGCGTCGGACGGCACGACGGCACGCGACCGTGTTCGCTCGCTCGTCGACGAACCCGGGCGGTTCGAGGTCGCTCCTGTCGAGTGAGTGCAGTGAAAGTGGTTTTACTCCCCGGGAGTGTATCGGTGTGTATTGTCGATGAGTGAGCTTCCCGAGGAACTCGCCGGAGCGACCAATACGCTGATCTGTGCGCCGTCGATGAGCCGCCACGCGGGTGGCGGGACCCACTGTACCGAGTTACTCAACGCGGGAGAGACGCCTGCTAGCGTCCTGTGGGTTACGTACACCCGTTCGCCGTCGGCGTGTGTCGAGGCCGTCCACACGTCGGCGGTCGAACCGGCATCGCTGTCGGTCATCGCTGTCGGCGAGACTCCGATGGAAGACGACGAATCGCTCTCGTCGGTCAGCGTCGACACCGTCTCGACACCCAGTGACCTTACCGGATTGGGGATCACGCTCAGCCAGACACTCTCGGGCCGTGAGGATGTCGTCGTCTGTTTCGACTCGCTGACGGCTGTCCTCCAGTACGTCGAACTCGAGACACTATACGAGTTCCTCCACGCCGTCGTCGGCCAGCTCCACGCTGCCGACGCACTGGCACACTTCCATCTCGATCCGACAGCCCACGACAGGCAGACCGTCGACGCGCTGACCTCACTGTTCGATGCTGTCGTCCACGTTCGGGACGGCGACCGGGAGATCCGGACTCGACAATTATTGTAGCTCTAGAGAAGTAAATTTTTTACCAAAGTATGAGAAACAACCGCTGTGCTGTTGGTCGTCGCCCACTCGCGAGTGGCTCGCCGAGACCTCCGGAACGTTTGTCGCACACACGGCTCCTGTGTCGTCCAGCGGTTCGGCCGGGCTGCGCTGCTCTCAGCTACCGAGTTCGCTGCGTTCCAGGCACTCCGTCTCCAGGCGAAACACGGGGTGGACGTGCAAGTCGAGCGAGTCCGTCCGTTCGAACCGACCGATGTCCCCGAACACGTCCGGTCGGCTGCCCGGCGCTACGAGGACCGCTCTGAGCCGGCCGTTCCGTACGAGCGGTTCGCGTCGGGGAGAGACCTGCCGGCTCCGTCCTCGATGCGGGGGGAACCGCTGTGAAACTCGTGCTCGGACCGACGACATACGAGGGGCGTGTCGTCGACCTCCGATCGCACGTGGTCGACGGTTCGACCGTTGCCGCGGCAATCCGTGGCCAGACGCGTCGACCGGCCGTCGACGCACCGGAACCGACCGCGGTCTACGGCTACGCTGGCCACGTTCGTCCCGACCTTGGGCTCCGGACGCGGACGGCGCTGGCCGCTGCGGCACGGTCGACTGGTCACACCACCCCCGAGGACACCGAGATCGAGGCGCTCCGGGAACGGATCGCCGAGATCGACCCGTCGGTCCCCGACCGGACGACCCGCGCTGACAGCGTCACCGAGAACGACCTCGCCGCGCTCCAGGAGTCTGTCGGCGTCCACCGCGGTCGGGTCCAGGCCCGCGAGGCAGTCGACGCTGACGCGGCAGCCGCGCGGGCGGATCTCAGAGCGGCCGCGACGACGCTGGCCGAGCGCCGAACTGCGCGGACTGCCGCCGAACAGAGCCGGAAGCGCCGCCGCGAGGAGCTTCGGGCCTACCGCGAGCGGCTAGCCGAGCGCCGTCGTCTCGAAGACCGACTCGCTAACCGCCAACGGGCGGCCCGGGAGACGCTGGTCGAGCGACTGCGTCCGTCGTTCGAGACCGCCGTCGCCGAGGTGCCTGGCCCGACGCCGACGGAACCGTTCGACGCCGGTCCGATCACCGCCGCTCTCGCGGTTCTACGGCTCGCCAACACACCGGCCCCGGTCGTCGTCGCGGTCGATCGGTTCGCCACGCCGGATTCGGCCGCGGCGTGGCTCGATGCACCGGTCGTTCGATGCTAACGTTTAGAAGCGAAGCCGGGACCAGGGGGACCTATGGCTTCGATCGACTGCTCGTGGGAACACCACGAGGGCGTGACTCTGGTCACTGCCACTGTCGTCGTCACAGCGGAACCGACCCACGTCACCGTCACGAACTGTCTCGACGGCTCGGTCTGTCCGCCCCGGCGCGAGGGCCGTCCGACGCCGGGCTGGACCGACGACGGGTTCGCCGGCGTCCTCGATCCGGGTCGACACGCGCTGGGGTACGCCGTCGAGGCACCGCCGACCGATCCACCGGCACGACTCGACAGTGTGACGCCCGCACCGAACGCCGAGTCCGTCGACGAGCGGACCACGCCGGCGGCGATCGTCCGTGATCTCGGTGACCCGTCGCCACCCGCCGACGCCGTCCCCGAGGCTACTGTCGACGACGGCGGGACCGATGCTGGTCCCGACACGACTGACGAGCAGTCGGCAACAACGACAGGGCTTCCGCAAGCGGTGACTGACTGGCTGGATACCGTTACACGGCGCCTCGACAGTGTCGAGCAGTCGGCCGACGCTGATTTCCCGAGTGGCGACGGCGGGGTCCCCGACGAACGGACGCTCCGGCAACTCGCCAGGCGAGCCGACCGGCTCGCGGACCGCCGTGGAACGATCGACCAGTCGGCGGACCGATCGGGATGATTCTGACCGTCACCGGCGGGAAAGGCGGTGTCGGGAAGTCGACGGTTGCGTACAACCTCGGGGCGGAACTCGACGGCGTCGTCGTCGACGGGGATCTCGCGATGGCGGACCTCCCGGAGCGACGTGGACCGGACCTCCACGACGTGTTGGCCGGCCGTGCGGCGCCGATGGCGGCCGTCGACGAGAGCGGCCCGGTCACGCTGGTTCCCTGTGGACGAACGCTGGCGGGCGCGCGGGCGTCCGACCCGGCGACACTCACCGACGTACTGGAGACGCTCGACCGTACCTACCGGTGGGTGATCGTCGATTCGCCGGCAGGGCTCCAGGCGGACGTGGGGCTCCCGCTGTCGGTCGCCGACGCCGCGCTCGTCGTGACAGTCCCCGATCGGGCGGCGCTCGCCGACGCGCTCCGCGTCCGGGCGCTGGCCAGGGAACTCGATACGGGACTCTGCCGGGTCGTCCTCAACCGCGTTCGAGACGCCCATCGGACCGAAGCGCTAGCCGATCAGTTCGGCGCTCCCGTCGTCACGGTTCCGGAGAGCGACCGGCTCGCGACGGCCCACCGGCACGGGCGCCCTGTCGGGCAGATTGCCCCGGAATCACCGGCCGCAGACGCGTTCGAGACGCTCGCGACGGCTGCCTACGGCTGTAGATCACTGTAGGTCCCACGCAGTGTCACCGGCGTCACGTCTGCGACAGCTGCTGCCTCTGCCTGCGTGAGATCGACGTCCTGTCTGCGTGCGGCGGTGTACAGGCAGGCGGCTGCGACGCCGGCCGGGTTCCGGCCGCTGACGAGGTTTCGCTCGCGGGCCTCACAGACCAGTTCTTCCGCGCACTGTCGGACGGCGTCGGGCACGTCGAGTTCGGTCGCGAACCGAGGGACGTACTCCCGGGGGTCGATCGGCCCCGTTGGCAACCCCAACTCCCGGTTCAACGCGTCGTAGGCCGCACGCAACTCGTTGGCGTCGGCCTTAGCGACACGGCACAGTTCCTCGACGGTCCGTGCGACGCCCTCGGTCCGACAGGTCGCATACACCGTCGCCGCAGCGAAGCCCTCTAGCGACCGACCCTGTAACAGGTCCGCCTGCTGGGCGGACTCGAACAGCACGCATGCCCGATCCCGTAGCGCGTCCGAGAGACCGAGCGAACAGACGATGCGACGGATCTCGGTAAAGGAGTAGATCTGGTTGCGCTCGCGCTTTGAACTGACCTGTGCCCGGGTGTGTTCCCGCCGTAATCGGGCGAGTTGCCGGCGTTTTCGGCCCTTGAGCCGCGTCGATCGACCGATCTCGGTCGAGAGCCCGCGGTCGTGACGCGATCGGGTTAGCGGGGCACCAGTCCGGGCGCGTTCGGTATCGTCGTCGTCGAACGAGCGCCACTCCGGGCCGCGGTCGATGGCGTCCTCACCGACGACCAACCCACACTGCGAACAGACGCTCTCGGAGCCGGTTCGTTCGACTGGGCTATCACACTCGGGGCAGCTCGACACTGTCGTGCTCATCCTGTCTTTTCCTACGGTCCGTGTAGGGGTTAAAAAACCGATCAACTGCCCCGGAACCGACGGATCATCTCGGAAATAACCGACCGGTAACCGGTAGGTAGGTTCGACAGGATTCCACCGGCCGGGAGCGGGAAGCCGCCAGGGTTAAATTCCAGACAGGCGAATCTGAGACAAATGGCGCTGTCGGACATCGCCGCGGGGATCGAAGTCACCGAGCGACAGCACGAGCAGGGTGTCGCCGCTGTCGACGACACCGACACGTCACTCGCCGAACGGCTCGGGCCGGTCGCGGACGCGCTGCCCTGTCCGCCCGAGACTGCGGCGACCATCGTCGAGGCGTACGCCGCCGGCCGGGGCGTCGGGGCGAGTGGCCACGCGGCCGGTGTCGCGCCGGTCACCGCCGCGAAGACGTTGCATCTGGTCGGTGAACAGGTCACGCCGGTCGGGCCACAGGGTCGCGAAGTCGTCCGTGACTGGCTGTCGGGCGACCTCTCGCGAACCGACGCAGTGACACTCTCCGGACTGGGGAACCACGAGTTCGCGCTGGCGGTCTACTGTGAGAGCCACGACCCGCTGCCGGCGGCTCGGGACGCCGTCGAGGGCGCCCTATCGACACAGCGTGAAGACCCGCTCGGGGAGACGATGAGCGATGTCGGCGAACTGTTGTAACTGCCACGCCACACGATATCGTCGAGTCCTGGCAACAGCCTCACGGAGGGCCATAGCACGTGTTACTAACTAACTCGACGGACAACCCGAGACGTATGCTGCTCCAGGCTACGTCGTTTCGCGAGCAACTCGCCACTATCGGGACGGAGCTAGTCGACGGGATCATGGCCGCGGTTCCGAAGATCGTCCTCGGGACGCTGTTTCTCGCGCTTGCCTACGTGAGTATCAAGATCATCCTCACGATCGCCCGGTCGGTGTTCGAACGGCTCTACCCGTCGAGCCAACGGCTCGTCGTTGACCTGACGGTGACGGTGATCGCGATCTTCCTGTGGTTCGGTGCGGCGCTGGTCCTGTTGAACATCGTCGGGCTCGGGAACGTCGCCGCGAGCCTGGGGACCGCGAGTGGATTTATCGGCCTCGGGGTCGCCTTCGCGCTCCAGGACATGATCGCAGACACGGTCGCTGGCGTCTACCTGCTCCGTGATCCGGACTTCAACGAGGGGTATCGCGTCGACACGGCGTCGGTGACGGGAACGATTACCGCGATCGGGTTGCGCAAGACCAGGCTCCGTGTCGAGGACGGGTCACTCGTCGTCCTAGCGAACCGGGAGGTCGAGAAACGCTGGCGGCTTACGGAGTCGAGCCGCGAGGAGAGCGCCGGCTGACCGGGCTGGCCACTGGACCACCCTTATTACCCCCCTCCGACAACCCCGTTGTATGTCGGCTTCGGAACTGGCAGCGCGGGTTCGGCAGGCTCTCGATGTCGATGGCGAGGCGTTCAACGAGCGTGCCCGGGCGGAGGCCGAAGAGCTGAAGTCGGCCGTCCGGTCGGGAACGTTCGACAACAGTGAGGCCATCGTGGGGATGGAGCTGGAGCTGTACGCCGTCGACGACCGGACCGACGCGCTCCGCCGGGTACCCCGTCAGCTGCTGGAGCTCATCGGCTTCGAGAAGGAACTCGGGTTGCACAACGCCGAGATGCAGACCAGTCCGCAGCCGTTGAACTCCCACGGGTTGGCGGCACAGCGCAACGAGTTGAAGGCGTCGTTGATGCCCGCCGAGCAACGGCTCGGCAGCGAGGGGATCAGGCTGGTCGCCGACGGGATGTGGACGGTCCCACCCAACGGCGAGACTGCCGAGAGCTACCTCTGTGACGCCGTCGAACACGACGGGGTACGTATCGGGACCAACATGTCCGACTCGGTCCGGTACCACACGATGGCCAACACGGAGTATCCCGCCGCGTTCGAACTCGACGCCCCCAACGTCTCTCTGTCGGCGCCGACGGTGATGCCCGAGGCGCTCATCACGTCGATTCAGCCCCACTATCAGATCCCCCACGCGCCCGACCTTCCGGAGTATTTCAGCTACGCGCTCCGGGTCGCCGGACCGTTGCTCGCGCTCGGGGTCAACGCGCCGTTTTTCCCGCCGGACCTCTACGACGACGCCCCCGACCACGAGATCGTCGACCAGGCCCACATGGAGAACCGGATCGGCGTCTTCGAATCGGTGCTGAACCCGCCGGCTGAGGACCCGACGCCGCCGAAGGTGTGTTTCCCGCCGGACTTCGAGACCGTCGAGGAGGCCATCGACGACATCGTCGCCGACGACGTCATCGTCCCCATGGACCTCCAGTCGGGCGGTCGGTTCGACGACGACTTCGTTCACTTCCGGCACAAACACGGCTCGTACTGGCGGTGGGTCCGGCCGGTCTTCGAGGGGGCGACCCGCTCTGCGGCCAACGCCCGCATCGAGTTCCGCCCGCTGCCCGCCCAGCCGACGCTGGCCGACGCCATCGGCTTCGAGGCGGTCTTCGCCGGCCTGATGGCGAGTCTCCCGCGGTTCGAACATCCGATCCAGTCGCTGGACTGGGAGACGGCCAGGGACAACTTCTACGCCGCCGTCGAAGACGGTCTGCGTGCCGACATCGAGTGGATCACGGCAAACGGGGCGAGCACGACTGCCACCGACGAGCTGTACGGCGAGCTGTTCGAACTCGCCCGGGACGGCCTCGAACAGCGGGGGCTCTCGACGGAGGAAGCCCACGAGTACATCCGGCCGCTGCGGGAACGGGTCGACCGCCGGCTGACCCCCGCCCGCTGGAAACACGACTTCGTCCGTCGACGCGTCGAGGAGAACGTCCCGCTCGCGGAGGCGATCTGGGGGATGCAAGCCCAGTACATCCGCAACCAGCGGGACACGCTGTTGTCGGGGAGTTTCGTCGACTGGTTCGACTCGCCCGGAGAGACGGACGAGCGGCGGTAACAGGGAGCCGGTCGGCTGCTTATCCCGCTCCGGTCCATAGCCGACCACATGCGTCTCTCGACGACCGAACGCCGACTGCTCTGGCTCGGGACGGCACTGGTGGGAGTCATCCACCTGCTAGTGCCCGGTCTCCTGTTGCGAACCGCCCGGTTCGGCTACCGGACGGGACTCGCAGTCGAGTTCCGGCCCCGAAGCGGTGCCCGTAAGCGGGTCCGAGCAGTGGGGGTGGGGTTGCTGGCGCTCGCGGCCGTCGTCCGACGGCTACAGCGCTGACTCGACGTACTCGACGGCCGCCTGCGGATCGTCGACGTGTTCGATGCCGTCGACGTCGTGCGTTCCCAACCCGGCGACCGGTCGGTCCATGTCCAGGGCGTGACCCAGTTCCGAGAGTGTCCCCGTACTGCCGTCGACGGCGACGGCCGCGACGCCGTTCATTACGACCAGGACGTTCCGTGCATTTCCCATCCCGGTCGCGACGACGGTGTCGACGTAGTCGTTTGCCGCCGCGCGGTGCTCGCCCGGCAGGATTCCGATCGTGTGACCGCCGGCCTCGTTCGCACCCTTACAGACCGCTTCCATGACGCCACTCAGACCGCCACAGACGACTTCGTGACCGCGTTCGCCCAGCAGGCGGCCGACTTCCCGTGCCTGACCGTACTGTTCGTCGGTAACTGTCGAACCGCCGATGACGGAGATGCGCATGGCTGTCGATCGGTCGGCGACGACAAAAAGGACCCCCGGCCTACAGCTGGTCGAGCCAGTCCTGGGCGCGGGACTCAGTGGTCTCGGCGATCTCGGCCAACTCGGCCGCGTCGTACTCGCTCAGTTCCGCGACGGTCTCGATCCCCGCCGCGTGGAGGCGGTCGGCGTAGGTCGGACCGATGCCCGAGACGGTCTCGACGTCGGCGGCGGGTTCGACGCCGCCTTCCTCGGCCGCAACCGCGTCGTCGCCGGCGTCTTCCTCGGTCTCACCGGGCGACTCGACCTCGATGTCGACCTCGTCGCCGCCGTTGCGGTCCTTGTACCACTGTGCGACCTCGGGCCAGAGGTCGGCGTGGGTCGACGAGGACACCGACAGGCCGATGTGGCCGGTCGAGAACTCGATGGTCTTCGTGTCCTCGCTCGGAATGACCTCGTTGAACGGCTTGGAGGCCTCCGGCGGGATGAGGTGGTCGTACTCGCCCATCAACTGGAGGACGGGCATGTCGATGTTGTTCAGGTCGACGTGCTCGCCGTCGAGTTCCAGTTCGTTCTTGTAGAGCTTGTTGTCCTGGTAGATGTCTTCGAGGAACTGGACGTAGGCCTCGCCCGCGACGTCGATGCCGTCGCCGAGCCACTTCTCCATCCGGCCGAAGTTCTCGACGAACCCCTCGCTCTCGATGTTCTCCGCGAGGCGGATGTACTTCGAGACGTAGTTCTCGACGGGGTCCATCAGTGCAAAGCCAATGTCGAGCATATCCGCGGGGACGTTACCGAACGTCTCGGTGACGTCTTCGGGGGAGTAGTACTCGTCGCTGCCCCACTCTTCGAGGACGCCGCCGGTGTGGTCGAAACACAGGCCCGCGGCCATCAGCCCGAGCGTGTTGACCTTCTCGGGGCGGAGCGCGGCGTACATCACCGACATCGTCCCGCCCATACAGTAGCCCAGGATGTTGATCGCGTCGTGGCCCGAGCGCTCGCGGACGACGTCGACGCAGTTGTCCATGTAGCGGTTGACGTAGTCGTCCAGCGTCAGGTGCTGGTCGAGCCGCGACGGCTCGTTCCAGTCGATGAGATAGACGTCGTGGCCGGCCTCCAGCAGGCGCCGGACGACCGACCGCTCCTCCTGGAGATCCAGGATGTACGGCCGGTTGATCAGCGCGTACGTGATGAGGATCGGGATCGACTCCTTGTCGGCCTCGTCGACCTCGATCCCGGCGGCTTCGGCGTCGTAGTGGAGCAGTTCGAGCTTGTTCTCCTCGTAGACGACCTCGCTGGGCGTCTGGCCGACCTCGACGGACTCCATCAGCTCCAGGCGTTCGTCGGCGATCTGGCTCCGTTCGGCGGCCTCGCTCAGCGATTCCAGGGTCTTCGTCTGGAAGTTCAGTGCTGCCGCGAACGGGTTGACGGGCTCGCTAGACATCGTTCTCTTCGAGGTGTTCGAGGACGCGGTCGAGCTTCTGTTCGACGGCGTGCTGGCGGCGCTCGACTTCCAGTAGGCGCTCGCCGACCTCGTCGATGTCGTCCCGCGTCGGGAACCCCATCTGGGCGATGGCGTCCTGGCTCATCTCGTCGGCCTCCTGTTGCATATCCATCATCGACTCGACGAGCTGGCCGTTCGCGGCGGCGAAGGCGGACGTGCTCATCACGTTCTTGAACGCTTCGTTGGCCGACTGGAGCCAGATGTCACGGAACTCGGCGGGGTCGACGTCCTCGCCCTGGGCGGCGTCGGCCGACCGTTCCATCATCTGCTCGGTGGCGTCGAGCCAGGTCTCGTAGGCCTCGCCGTACCCCTCCATCCCCTCGCTCATCTCGCCTTCACTGGGGAGCGAGTCCTCGACGGCGTCGGCCCAGGACTCGACGAAGGCCGACTGGGCCTTCATGTTCTGCTCCATCGACTCCGCGACCGCGTTGTTCATCTCCTCGACGATCTCCGCCCATTCTTGTTGCATCTCGTTGTTGCTCATAGTATGTAGCTCGCGCGTTCGCGCACAAAAAACGGCTGGTTCGTTACGCCTCGACGGCGTCAGCGGCCTTCGCCTGCACTTCCTCGACCTGGGCCTGCATCTCCTCGACCTGTTCCTGGACCTCGTCGAGCTGGTCGCCGAACTGTTCGGCGGCTTCGATGGACTGGGACTCCAGTTCCTCGTGAGCGTCGACGAGCATCTCGACCTGCTCGGTGACGGCGTCGAGGTACTCCTGGGTCATATCGTCGTAGGCGTCGGCGCCTTCGACCATCTCGTTCTCGACGTTGTCGAAGACCTCTGCGTGGTTCTCCAGCAGGAAGTCGTACTGCTCGTCGACTGCCTGGCGGACCTCGTCGACGCTCCCGGCGACGCCGGGGACGGTCGCCTCGATCGCGTCGAGGTAGCTGTGGAAGGCGGTCTTCGAGAGCTCGACACCGCGGCGCTGTGCCGACTCCTGGGTGTCGAGACTGTCGATGACGGCCTCGTTGACGTTCTTCTGGAACTCGAAGCTCTGTTCGAGGGCCTTCTGGCTCTGTTCGATCGACGCGCGCTGCATTTCGAAAGCTGTCGTGACGGGGGTTGTGTAGTCTACCATTGGAATCACTCTGTGTTGTTATTGACCGGGAGGACGACTGCTTGGACGATATCCCCTTCGTCGATGTCGAGCGCCTCGCGCTCGGCATCGGGGATGCTGATGCGACCCCCGCTTTGCACGCGGGTCTTGAACGTCGCCATCTGACTCATCGCGCCGAGTTGGTTCATATCCATACTCGGCATACCGCCAGTGGCGAATAACTGCTTCATCATCTCCTGCTGTTGTTCCATCGCGTCCTCGCTTGCCTGTTGCATCCCTTTGAACATCGGGGGCCACAGCAGGCCATCGTCCTCGTCGGCCATCGGTACTACCACCTACACCCTTCAACGATATAAAACTTCCGCTGAATACCATCTGTTACCATTCAATGGCAACGAGTGGATATCGCTAGTCTCCCCCTTCGAACCACCTCTTTCGGGTGGTATATATTGAAAATATGATATTAAAATCCCGTTTCCGGCCGGTAGCCGGCTTCTCGTGGCTGTAGACGCTGAAACAACGCCAAGGTTTAATACCCGGACGACTAGATATCAGTATCGATGAGTTCTGAATCTCACCGGAACCCGCTGTTAGACACGTGGACGGAAACGTCTTCACACATGTTCAACAGCGTTGTCGCGGCCAACCGGGCAGCCTTCGCCGCCTTCGGTGTCCAACAGGACGGAGCGGACACAGAGGACGTCGTCGAACCCGTAGATCGTATCGAACCCGACGAAGACCTCCCCGAGTGGCACGTCTCGCTCTCGGAGGACCACCCCGACTACCTGGGTGTCGGCGACCGTGCGGAGTTCACGAAGACGATCTCCGAGGACGATGTCCGACAGTTCGCCGCCGCCAGCGGCGACACGAACCCGCTGCATCTGGACGACGAGTTCGCGGAGAACACCCGCTTCCGCGGGCGGATCGCCCACGGAACGCTGGTCGGCAGCCTCATCAGCGCGGCGCTTGCACGGCTGCCCGGACTCACGATCTATCTCTCACAGGACCTGGAGTTCCACAACCCGGTCCGGATCGGCGACCGTCTCACAGCCGAGTGCGAGATCGTCGAGGACCTCGGTGACGATCAGTACCGTCTCACGACCCGCGTCGTCGACGAGGGTGAAGTCGCCATCGACGGCGAGGCCGTCGTCCTGATCGACGATCTCCCGAACTAACAGAAGGCTCGCAGTGCCCGGTTGAAACGCTCTGGCTGCTCCCGGGGCGGACAGTGACCGCACTCCCGCAGTATCTTTAGCTCACTATCCGCGAGCGACGCGGCCGCTCGTTCGGTCCACGACTTCGGGAGCAGCGGGTCCGCGGCACCGTGGACCAGCAGTGTCGGGACCTCCAGTTCAGAGAGCCGACCGGAGTAATCCGTCTTGAACCCGGTAGCCCGGAACTCGCTGCGCTGCCAGCGGCGCATCGCTCGGACCGTCCGTCGGTCGACGACCGACGCGACCTGCTCGACTAGTTCCTGTGGCGGTTCGGCCGCGCCCATACCCCGAAGTCCGGCCCGGATCGCCGGTTTCGACGTGCTGACGCCCTGCCAGAGCATATTGCCTACGACGGGTGTCTGGAGGACACCGCTGGCGGCGACCCGCCAGTACGCGTCGGAACCGAGGCCGTAGCTGTCGACGAGGACGAGCCGTTCCACGTCGCCGCCGTCGAGAGCGTGTCCCAGCGCCAGCGCGCCGCCCATCGAGAGCCCCGCCATCGCGGGTTCGGTGACCTCGACGGCGTCGAGAAACGCCGCGACCGTCTCCAGGTAATACTCCGTCGTGTACGCCCGGTCGGGCTTGTCGCTGTCCCCGTGACCCGGCAGATCCGGTGCGTAGACGGTCCGTTCGTCCGCGAGTGCGGGTAAGGCGTGTCGCCACGATACCGTTGCGGCGTCCAGTCCGATCCCGTGGAGAAATACCAGTGGCGGTCCCTCGCCACCGGTCCGGTAGTGAACGTCGACGTCGTCACCGTCGACTCTCAACTCGACGGATTCCGACGTGATCTCGCTGGTCATCGAAGGTGTTCAGTGTCGGAGCGGCATCAGCCTTTCTCTCACTGTCCGTCGACCACCCACTTCGGTCACTTCCCGTCGCTATTTCTCTCGTAGGCACCGGCTTCGGCGAGCCGTCCCTGCTCGCGGACGATCGACGGCGTTCGACAGCGGCCGGGTTCGCCGGTCACCTGTGGGATCGTACAGTTGTTACAGCTCTCACACAGCGCGTCCTCGCCGGCCAGCAGACGCGCCCCCAGTCGTGGCTCGGCGTAGAACGGCCGGGCCATCCCCACCAGGTCGGCGGCGGGCGTATCGTCATCGGCAGCCAGATAGCGGTCACAGTCCGCCCGCGTCCGGAGACCGCCTTCGAGCAACACTGGCACGCCGACTCGCTCGCGGACCGCCCGACAGAACTCCGCGTTCCAGCCCGGTTCGTGGTCGAACCGGCGGGCCTGCCACCGATTCAGCAGTTCCACTGCACGCGCCCGGAGACGGCTCCCGAAGACCGACGCGTAGTCAGCCTGGAGGTCGCTGGCGTCCCACGCGCGGTCCGGGAAGGCACCGCGAACGATACTCATGTCCCAGAACGTCGATACCTCCACCGGGACGACGCCGTCGTACCCGATCCCGGCGACCCGTTCGGCGATGTCCAGCCCGTCCGCTCTCGAAAGGTGCCTTCGAACGAACTTCGGTGCGTCGGTCTCCGCAGGGACTTTCGTCACGAGCGGAATCGACCCGGCGTGGTCCCGGACGGCGTCGTGGATCGCTTCCATGAACCGAACACCGTCCGCGAACTCGTCGTCCCGGCGGTTGTAGAACGGCGAGAGGAACTGCTGGACCAGACTCATGTTCGCCGCCGAGAGGTGGATCCCGTCGTAGCCGGCGTCGGCGGCGTAGCCGGCACAGCGGCCGAACTGTTCGGCCAGATCCCACACGTCCTCGGTCGTGAGCACCTCCGGACGGAGCGAGATGAGTCCCGCCCGGTCGAGCAGCCGGAGCTGCCAGGGCGGTCGGGAGACGGCCAGTTGGCGCTGGTCCGGATGGCGGTTCCGATAGCCAGCGTGCCAGGTCGCCATGCTCCGCAGGCCGCCGTGGGCCAACTGGAGGAAGGCCCGGCCGCCGTGATCGTGGACGGCGTCGGTCAGCCGTTCGAGGCGCGCCACGAACGACTGATCGTGGACCCGGGTCATGTTCGGGGCCGCACAGCCGCCCCTGTCGGTGACGATGCTCGCCCCCTGGAAGACCAGCCCGACGCCGGATTCCGCGGTCGGTTCGAGTTCGTCGACGAGCGTGTCGACGGCGTCGGGGCCGTTGCCCGCACACTCCAGGACCGGTGCCCGGTAGAGCCGGTTCGGGACCGTGACTCCACCGATGTCGATCGGTTCGGTCAGGGCGGTCACAGTCTTCCGTCGCGGCACGGATGAGTACTGACGCGCACTCGGCCGGTTCGCTGTGGCTCCATGTTCGAAGGTAGCATACCGCGTCGAAAAACCCTGTCGCTACTTCTCGACCGGGAGCAACGCGACCCGCTCGCGGACGGCGTCGGCCAGCGTCCCCTCGGTTGCAGTGAGTTCCCCCTCACTCACGTCGAAGAACGACTGCACCCGTTCGCGGTCGTACTGGCCCAGCGTCTCGCCCGGATCGAGCGTGTCGGCCACGGCGGCCGCAGCGGCGCGTTCGTCACCGCCGACGACGACGGCGACGACCGGACACGTCCCCTCGCTGAGGCCCATCTCCAGCGCTTGGCTGATCTGGCGGCGACCGGCTGCGTACAGCAGGATCTCGACGCCGAAGTCGTCGGCGATCCCCTCACCGCGGTCGTGGGCGCGGGTCGCGAGTTTCACTGCCCGCTCTAGGTGTGCCCGATCGACGACGTAGCGGGCGTCGAACGCCTGGATCGTCGCGCCGTGGTCCGTCCCGATCGCGTCCAGGCGATCGACGAACGCCCCCACGTCCGCGACCGTCGCGGTGCCCTCGACGACCTCCATCAGAAATCCCCCAGGCTGGACTGGTCCTCGACGGTCTCGTCCGGTTCCGAGGCGTCGTCTTCGTCGACTGCCACGTCCGGGTCCGGGTCGACGCCGTCCATCGACGGATCGCGGTGGCCGGCGCTTTCGAGGACGTTTTCGGCGGTCTTTCGCCGGCCCCGGAGCGCCGCGAGGACGGTCGGTTTCGGGGCATCACGCAACTGGGCACGGTCGGTGATCCCGGCGTCGTAGAGCCGCCGCGCCCGTTTACGACCCACACCGCGCACGCCCGCGAGGTCGATGAGTTCCTCGCCGACGCCGTGTTCGACCCGGCGGCGGGCCTCGCTGATCGCCGGCCCGGCGTCCAGTCCGACCTCGCTGGCCAGGGACTCGGCGGCCCCGAGCAGCCACTGGGCGGTCTCGACTTTCCCGCGGATGTCCCCCGGGCCGACGCCGTAGCGTTCGGTGATCGTCTCCTCGTCGACCTCCGAGGCCCAGTCTTCGAGCAGGCGAGCGGTCTTGAACGACGCCAACCAGTCCTCGAAGCGATCGTCCTCGAACTCGGAGGGGGTCGGTCCCAGGAGTTCGGCCTCCCGCTCGTACACCGCCATCTCGTACTCCTCGCGGTCGCCCGACCGGAGGTACAGTTCGTACATGTCCGGCGTGCGCGAGACGAGATGGAAGAGGCCGAGCGCCGAGATGTCGTCGGGATCGGTGTCGGCCGCCTGTTCGCCGTCCGCGAGTTCGTTCGCGGTCGTGAACCCGTCCTCGGCAGGCGTTGTGTCGTCCGCGCCGGCGTGGCGTTCCCAGTGTTCGAGCCCGTCGACGATCTCGGCGGCGCTCATCGGATCGAGGTAGAGCCGCGAGACCGTGTGGCCCAGCGAGGTCGCGTCGAGTTCGTCGTCGTCCCGCTCGACGAACCCGTTCCGTTCCAGATACGTGAGCACGTCGTCGACGACCCGTTCGAGCCGGCCGCTCTCAGCGGTCTGGCTGGCGTAGAGCGTCTGTTCGAGGAACTCCAGCAGGCCGCCACGAGAGCGGGCGAACCCGGAGGCGACCGTCGCGAGGATGTGGGTCCGCAGGGCCGGCTCGGCGGCGAGTTTCGACCGGACCGGCTCGGGATCGGCCCAGACGTACCGCTCGAACAGTTCGTCCAGTTCATCGTGGCTGTTGGCGATCAGCGCCGCCTCGCCGTAGGGGTCCAGGCCGGGTCGACCGGCCCGGCCCATCATCTGGTGGACTTCAAGGACCGAGAGCGGTTGCATCCCGCCGGCTTCGCCGTCGTAGCGGCGCCAGTCCCGGACGACGACCCGACGGGAGGGCGTGTTCACCCCCGCAGCCAGCGTCGGCGTCGCACAGACGACCTTCACGAGGCGGTCCCGGAACGCGTCCTCGACGAGTTCCCGGTGGCCCCGTGCGAGGCCGGCGTGGTGGAACGCCGCCCCGTCGGCGACGGCGTCGGCGAGGTCGTCGCTGGTCTCGGTGTCGCTCACGTCCCGGATCTCGGCGGCCACGTCGGCCAACTGGTCGCGTTCCTCGTCGGTGAGGTGTGGCCGGACCGTACTCCCCAACCGTCCGGCGGCCGACTCGGCGTTGCGCCGGGAGTTGACGAACACCAGCGTCGAGCCGCCCTCCTCGACGACGGCGCCGTCCTCGTCGGTGTCGTCGGTCAGCGTGTCCCGGACGATGGCGGCGGTCGGCTTCTCGTTGTTCTGTACGGCCAGCCGTTGCTGGCTCCCGTCTTCGAGATGTAACGCCTGGCCGTAGTGGACCCCCTTCTGGAGGTCGATTGGGCGCCAGTCCGAGTCGACCAGTTCGGCGTCGAGCCAGCCGGCGAGTTCGTCGGCGTTGCCGATGGTCGCGGACAGCGCGACCGTCTGCAGATCGGGGTTGAGCCGGCGGAGCTTCGCCAGGGTCACCTCCAGGGTCGGCCCCCGGTTGCCGTCGTCGACGAGGTGGACCTCGTCGCTGACGACGCAGCTCAGGTCCCCGATCCAGGGCGCGTCGTTTCGCACGAGGGAATCGACCTTCTCGCTGGTCGCGACGACGATGTCCTTGTCTGCCAGCCAGCCGCCGTCGGACTCGTAGTTCCCCGTCGAGACGCCCACGTCCAGCCCGTACTCCTCGAACTGTTCGAACTCCGCGCGCTTCTCGCTGGCCAGCGCCCGCAGCGGGACGATATACAGCGCCGTCCCGCCACGAGCGACCGACGACAGCATCGCCAGCTCCGCCACGAGAGTCTTTCCGCTCGCCGTCGGGATGGCAGCGACGAGGTTCTCGCCCCTGGTGACACCGGCCTCGACGGCCTCGGCCTGGGGTGGGTACAACTCCTCGATCCCGTCGGCACGTAGATGGTCGGGCAGCCAGTCGGGCACGCCCGGCAGGTCCGCAACGTCCATTACCGATCGATTGGGTCCTGCCGCGATTTAAACTGTTGCACTGGGGCCGAACACTGATGTGGACGACCGGCTCGGTTCACGGGTTACGGAACCATCCGCCTCGCCGGCCGAACACTCATGTGGACGGCCGGCGGAGCCTACGGTATTGAATGGCTCGTCGCTACGACCACACGCGGGTCCAGGAGTACTGGCAACACGTCTGGGAGCGGGAGGGCGTCTACGACTGTCCCGACGACGCCGTCGGAACGAGTTCCGGCGACCCCTCGGTCGGTGACGCTCCTGAGGACGCCGCCGACCCGACCTACGTGCTGGGGATGTTCCCCTACACCTCCGGATCGCTGCATATGGGACACATCCGCAACTACGCGATCACCGACGCATACGCCCGGTTTCGACGGATGGACGGGGACGACGTGCTGCACCCGATGGGATGGGACGCCTTCGGCCTGCCCGCCGAGAACGCCGCCTACCAGCGGGATACCGACCCCGAATCCTGGACCCGCTCGTGCATCGAGCGGATGCGCGACGATCTCGAAGAGATGGGCTTTGGGTACGACTGGTCGCGGGAGATAACCACCTGCGATCCGGCGTACTACCGCTGGAACCAGTGGCTGTTCACCCGTTTCTACGACGAGGGGTTAGTCGAGTACGACGCCGCGACGGTCAACTGGTGTCCCGACTGCGAGACGGTGCTGGCCGACGCACAGGTCGAACGCCCCGACGGGACCGACCGCCACGGTCCGGGACACGGCGACGACCGGGGTGTCTGCTGGCGCTGTGGCACCGATGTCGAACAGCGCGACCTCGACCAGTGGTTCTTTACGATCACCGACTACGCCGACGAACTCTACGACGGCCTGGACGACCTGGACGGGTGGCCGGAGGGTGTCAGAGACAGCCAGCGCAACTGGATCGGGCGCCAGGAGGGCGCTCGCGTGGCCTTCGAGACCGATGGCGGACCGATCGAGGCGTTTACGACCCAACTCGACACCGTCTACGGCGCGACCTATCTCGCGGTCTCGCCGGGCCACGACATCGCCCGAGCGATAGCCGAGGACGACGACGCCGTCGCCGACTACGTCGAGTCGGTCGCCGACGCCGACGACGCCGGCCTGAGCGGGGTCGAGACCGATCTCACGGCGACCCACCCATACACCGGCGAGGAGTTGCCGGTGTACGTCGCCGCCTACGTCTTAGACGACGTGGGGACCGGCGCCGTGATGGGCGTCCCGGCCCACAACGAACGGGACCACGCCTTCGCCGACGAACACGACCTCCCGGTCGAGCAGGTCGTCGAGCCCGTCGACGGCACCGAGACGAACCTCCCCGGGAAACCGTACACCGAGGACGGGATGCTCACCGACAGCGGCGCGTACGACGGGCTGGCGAGTACGGCCGCCCGCGACCGACTGCTGGACCACGACGGTGCCGAAGCGGCGACGACCTACCGGCTGCGGGACTGGCTGATCTCCCGGCAGCGGTACTGGGGAACGCCCATCCCGATCGTCCACTGCGACGACTGCGGCCACGTCCCCGTCCCCGACGACGAGTTGCCGGTCGAGTTACCCGAGTACGTCCAGACGACCGGAAACCCCCTCGACGCCGCCGAGGAGTGGAAACGGACTACCTGTCCCGACTGCGGGGCCGACGCCGTCCGGGAGACCGACACGATGGACACCTTCGTCGACTCCTCGTGGTACTTCCTGCGCTACCTCTCGCCTCACTTCGACGAGGCTCCCTTCGATCAGGCGACTGCCGACGAGTGGCTCCCCGTCGATGTCTACGTCGGCGGCGAGGAACACGCTGTCCTCCACCTGCTGTACATCCGATTTTTCACGCGGGCGCTCGCCGACCTGGGCCTGCTCGATCGCCGGGAGCCAGTCGACCGGCTCATCAACCAGGGGACGGTGCTCCACAGCGGCGAGAAGATGTCCAAATCGAAGGGCAACGACATCGCACCCCACGAGTACGGCGCCGAGACCACGCGGCTGTTCGTCCTCTCGGCGGCCCACCCCGCCCAGGACTTCGAGTGGACGGTCAAGGACGTCTCGACGGCCTACGAGTTCCAGCAGACCCTCTACGCGATGGCAACCGACTTCGCCGAGGGAGCGGATCGGACCGACACCGCCGATCACGACGCCTACCTCGAACGGGAGATCGACCGCACCATCGCCGCGGTCACCGAGGAGTACGAGCGGTTCCGGTTCCACCGCGTGGTCAGCGAACTCCAGCGGTTCGCCCGCCTGTTGCGACGGTACGCGAGCTACGAGGAGCCCTACCGCTTTGCCTACGGGCGGGCACTGCGGGTGCTGACGAAACTGGTCGCACCGATCGCGCCCTACCTCGCCGAGGAGATGTGGCTCACCCTGGACGAGGACGGTCCGGTCGCGGCCGCTAGCTGGCCTGAACCGCTCCGCGAAGTCGACCACTACCGCATCGAACGCCAACTCGTCCGCCGAACGCTCGACGACGTCCGTGAGATCACCGAGGTCGTCGACATCGACGATCCCGATGCGATCGAACTCGTCGTCGCGCCGGCCTGGAAGTACGACGCCTACGAGATCGCCCGCGCGGCCGATCCCGACGACGCCATCGTCGGTGCGATCATGGACGACGGGACGATCCGGGACCACGGCGACGACGCGGCCGACTACGCCGCCGACCTGGCCGAAAAAGGGGCCGGCCTGGAACCGATCGTCGACGGGGAACGCGAGTTGTCGGTGCTGGAACAGGCCCGCTGGCTGTTCGAAGACGAGTTCGGCGCCGACGTGGCGGTGCGCCGTGGCGGCGACGACGATCTCGCCCGGAAAGCCCGGCCGAACAAGCCCGCGATCCACATCTCCTGACCCCGAGCGCAACCGTTTTCTCGTCGCCGGCCGCCATCCGAGCTATGGCAATCGGTGACGTGTTCGAGGCCGAGCACTGCGAGGACGTCTACTACGTCGACACCGGCATGTTCGATGTCGAGGAGTACGGATCGGTGTACATCGTCGACGCCGAGCGGCCCGCACTCGTGGATACGGGTATCGGGACCCGGTACGAGAACGTCCTCGACGCGATGGACGAGGTCGGGATCGCCCCCGCTGACCTCGACGTGATCGCGCTGACGCACGTCCATCTGGACCACGCCGGCGGCGCCGGCCACCTCGTCGAGGCGTGTCCGAACGCCACGGTGTACGTCCACGGCTCCGGTGCGCGCCACCTGATCGATCCCGAGCGGCTCTGGGAGGGGACCAAACGGGCCGTCGGCGACCAGATCCAGTACTACGTCGAGCCGGAACCGATCCCCGAGGACCGCATCGAGACGATCGAGGACGGCGACGAGATCGACTTAGGCGATCATAGCTTCGAGGTCGTCCACGCACCGGGGCACGCCCCCCACCAGGTCGTCTTCTACGATCCGGCCATCGACGGCGTGTTCACCGCCGACGCTGCTGGCATCTACACGCCCTCGACCGACGAGATCCACGTCACGAGCCCGCCGGCGAACTTCGAGCTGGAGACGGCCCTCGAAGATGTCGAACGCATCCAGCAGCTCGATCCGGAGACGCTGCTGTACGGGCACTTCGGGCCGGCCCCGACCGACGACCGGTTGGCGGTGTACGCCGACAAACTCGCCGAGTGGGTCGCCGAGGTGGCCGAAGTCCGTGCCGATCTCGGCGACGACGACGCCGTCGTCGACCACTTCGTCGAGACCGTCGAGACCGCCGATGTCTGGAGCGATCACAAATCCAGGGCCGAGGTCGCGATGAACGTCCGGGGCGTACTGGTCGCGCTGGATCGCCGAGCGGAGTGATACGAACCCCGGCCGGCGCTCCGGTGAGTAGACGCGTTTATCAGTGATCCGCTCGTTTGCCCGGACTGATGGAGGACACCAGTGGCTGGTAGCTCGACACTACTGATCCCTCTCGTCGCCGGTATCATCGGACTCGGTGTGATCGCACAGCTCGCGGCCGCTCGGCTCAGAATCCCGAGTATCATCTTCTACCTGCTCGTCGGGGTTATCATCGGGCAACCGGGACTGGGGATCATCGGCAGCGGCACCTTCGGCGGTGCGCTGTCAGCAATCGTCGGTCTGGCTGTCGCGATCATCGTCTTCGAGGGGGCCTATCACCTACGGTTCGAACGCATCAGGGAGGCGCCCGCGGCGACGTTCCGGCTCGTGACTCTCGGCGCCGCTATCGCGTTGCTCGGGACCGCCGTCGCGGTCAAGTTCGCCTTCAGTGAACCCGCGGTCTCCTGGAACCTCGCTTTTCTCATCGGCGCCCTGCTGGTGGCGACGGGACCGACGGTCATCACGCCGATCCTGAACGTCGTCCCGGTCCGGGATCGGGTTGCGACCGCCTTGGAGACGGAGGGGATCGTCAACGACGTCACCGCGGCGATCATCGCGGTCGTCGTCTTCGAGACGGTCAACCCCGCTGCGAACAGCCAGGGGCTGGTCCGGGCGTTCGCGTTCCGACTGGGGACCGGGTTGCTGGTCGGACTGATCGTCGCGGGCCTGTTGTACTACCTGCTACAGTATATCGATCTCTCGCCGAGCGATGCGCCCAGAAACGCCCGGCTGTTGACGCTCGCCGGTGCCCTAGTCGCCTACGCCGCAGCCAACACCATCGCCACCGAGGCCGGCGTCGCCGCGGCCGCGACCGCCGGGGTCGCACTGGGGAACATCGACCACCCATACGAGGAGGACATCGAGGAGTTCAAAGGCGACATCACGCTGCTCGTCCTTTCGTTCGTCTTTATTGCGCTCGCGGCACAGCTGAGCCTCGACGCGCTCATCGATGTCGGGCTGGCCGGGATTATTGTCGTCGCCGCCGTCGCCTTGCTCATCCGTCCGCTGCTCGTGTTCATCTCGATGACCGGCGATCGGTTTACCCGGGCCGAGAAACTGTTCGTCAGCTTCGTCGGTCCACGCGGGATCATTCCGGCGTCGGTCGCGACGCTGTTTGCAGTCGAGTTGAATACTGTCGCCGAGGAACGGCGGACCGAGGCGGCCGAACTTACCGGTGCGGAGGCCGACGCGCTTCTCCAGCAGGCCCAACTACTGGGGACACAGGCCGAGATACTGCTGGGGACCGTCTTTCTCGTCATCTTCGTGACTGCTCTGCTAGAGGGCGGTTTCGCGCGTACGATCGCGGAGAAACTGAATGTGATACCAATGCGAGTCATCATCGTCGGCGGCGGCAAGGTCGGCCGCGCACTCGCCGAACGGCTGGAGGACCGAGGGGAAAACATCGTCATCATCGAACAGGACGAATCGATCGTCGAACGCGCCCGTAACGAGGGGTACGCGGTCGAGATCGGTGACGGCACCGACACGGACGTGTTACGCTCCGCCGGTGCCGAGAACGCAAAGACAGTCGTCGCTGCGACCGGCGACGACGACGCGAACCTGCTGGTCTCACAGCTGGCCAGTTCGAAGTTCGGCGTCGAGCGGATCATCGCCCGCGCGAACAACCCCGACAACGTCGAGGCCTTCGAGGATCTCGGCGTCCGGACCATCTCCTCGGCGATGGCGACCGCCTGGGCCATCGACAACCAGATCGAACGGCCGGCCATCGCTCACTGGATGACCGACGTGGGCCGGAGCGGCGATGTCCAGGAGATCGAAGTCAAAAACGGGGAGCTGATCGGCAAATCCGTCCGTGAGGTCGGGCCGATGCTTCCCGATGCCTGTCTCATCGCGCTAGTCAGCGGCAAAGACTACCAGGACGCACAGGTTCCGACCGCCGACTACGTCCTTCAGGAGGGGGACATGGTGACACTGCTCGGTCGCCACGAGTCGGTCCGTGACGGGATGAAACTCGTCGCTGACGACTAGTCTTGCTGCCAGGGCGACCCGTCGCCTTCGCCGCTCGTCTTGTAGGTTCCACGAGCCGTCGCGACGTGATGGCCGTTGGCGTCGTACACGTCGATATCGACGACGGCGACGCTACCGCCCATCCGAATCACGTCGGCCTCGGCGCGTATATCCGCCGTCGCCGGCGCGAGGTAGTCGATCCGCATGTCCACCGTCGGTGAGATCGTCTCCGACAGCGAGACGACGGCCGCGCCGCCGACCGTGTCGACGAGCGAGTACGTGACGCCGCCGTGTGCGATCCGCTGGGTCGGGTTCGACGAGTGTTCGGGTTGCAACGGGAGCCGACCCTCGGCGTGACCTTCGTCGGCGGCAGTGAGCACTATTCCCAACTCCTCGACGAACGGCAACTCGTTGAAGATTCCCTCGACGTCCATACGCTCACGACGGCGGCGAGAGGCATAAGCCCACGAGAACCCGGTACAACGTGTCTATCGTGGTCTCGTATACGGAGTCTCTGGCTCGGACGATGGACTGAAGGCGCCGGCCACGACATTGCGCGCATGGCCGAGACGGTAGCACAGTTGGCCCGGTTCGGGCTCTCGGAGACGGAAGCACGGACGTACGTCGCAGTGTTGGAACGGGGCAGCGCGACCATCGCGGAGCTCAGTACGGCGACCGACATCTCGACGGGCTACGTCTACGATCTCGTCGAGCGTCTCGACGACCGTGGGCTGGTCGTCGTCGACGACCACCGGACGCCGACACAGGTCCGGGCGGTCGATCCGGAATCGGCCATCGAGTCGATGACCGAGGAGCTATCCGAGTTAGCGACGGATCTGGCCGAGCGCCACACCGAAGCCGAACCGGACTACCCGGCGGTCGAACTCGTCAGGACGCGGGAGACGCTGTACGATCGACTGGAGCGACTCGTCGGGAACGCCAGCCAGGAGGTGTTCCTGTCGGTCCCCGCGCCGGCGATCGATCGTCTCACGCCCGCGCTGGAGCGTGCCGTCCGCAGAGGCGTGTTCGTGGCTGTCCTGCTGGGGACGGCCGGTGTCGACGGCCCGGTCGATGTCGAGCGGATCGCTCGTGGCACACACGTCGTCCGGACGTGGGAAGCGACCGTCGCCAGCCTGGCCGCCGCCGACGGGCGCGTCTCGATCACCAGCGACTCCTCGCTGTTGCACGGCCAACACCGCCAGGGTGAGTACGGGCTAGCGATCGAACAGAGTCCCAAAAACGCCACTGCGATCCTCTCGCAGTGGTCGAACTTCTGGGCGGCCGGCGAGCAGATCTACCGCGCCGACTCCCCCTCGCTTCCACTGGAGACCGTCTCGTTCCGACACGGACTGTTCGCCATCGCGACCCACGACGACCCCCACTCGCTGGCGGTGACCGCCCACCTCCTCCCCGACCAGGACAGGGAGACGCTGACCGGGCGGGTCGTCGAGACGAAACAGGGGCTGGTCGACCCCGTCACCGCCGAGTTCACCGGGCAGAACGGACTGGTGCTGGACGTCGACGGCACCCACCACAGCGTCGGCGGCAGCGGTGCCTACACCGAGGCGTTCGCGGCCGACCACCTCTCGGTGCGCGAACGGGAGTAGGTGGACAGGCGGCCCGCGGGGACACTCTCAGGGCCGGTGGAACTCGATCGCCGCACCCTGGCCGAAGCCGACACACTCGGTCGCCAGTCCCAGGTCGGCGTCCCGGCGGTTCATCTCGTGGACGAGTGTCACCGGGAGACGGGCGCCGCTTGCCCCCAGCGGGTGGCCGATGGCGATGGCGCCACCGTTGACGTTGAAGATCTCGTCGTCGAAACTCAGTTCGCGCTGGCAGTACAGCGTCTGGGAGGCGAAGGCTTCGTTCAGTTCGACCAGATCGTACTCGTCGGTGTCCCGATCGATCCGCTCGCCGAGTTTGCGGACGGCGGGGACCGGGCCGATCCCCATGACCGTCGGATCGACGCCGGCGACCTCGTGGGCACCGATCTCGGCTAAGACCTCCAGGTCACGATCCTCGGCGAACGCCCGGGAGGTGACCATGAGGCCAGCCGCTCCGTCCGAGACCTGCGAGGCGTTGCCCGGCGTGACTGTCCCGTCGGATTTGAACACCGTCGGCAGGCCCGAGAGTTTCTCCAGGGAGGTGTCACGGCGGATACCCTCGTCTTCCTCGATGCGACTATCGTCGGTCTCGATGGGAACGATCTCGTCGTCGAAGCGCCCTTCGTCGGTCGCCGCTGCGGCCCGCTCGTGGCTCCGCAGGGCGTACTCGTCCTGTGCCTGGCGGGCGACGCCTTTCTCATCGGCGACCTTCTCGGCGGTCATCCCCATCTGGAGTTCGCCGATGTTGTACAGGTCGGCCAGCCGCGGATGGACGTTGTGGGTGTTCTCGCCCATCTTCACGCGGGACATCGACTCGACGCCGCCGGCGATCAGGACCTCACGCTGGCCCGCAGCGACGGCGTCGGCCGCCCGCATCAACGCCTCCGCCGAGGAGGCACACCAGCGGTTGACCGTCGATCCGGGGACCGACTCGCCCAGATCCGACAGCAGCGAGATCACGCGGGCGAGGTTGTTCCCCTGCTCGCCCCGCTGCTGGGCACAGCCCCACAGCAGGTCGTCGACCTCGTCGGATTCGACGCCCGTACTGGCGAGCAACTGGTTGACGAGCGGGACCGAGAGTTCCTCGCTGCGAACCTCCGCGTACGCGCCGTCTTCTTTCCCCTGTGGCGTCCGTACCGCGTCGACGATAACCGGTGTTGGCATGGCCGGGTCAACGCCCCCGCTCGTGTTAAACCCTGACAAACTCGCAACCGGGTGCGGAGAGTTGTCCGCCTCGCGACGGCGGCGTCTTCGCGATCAGCCGTCGGCAAAACCCGGCGGCAACCCGGTGTGTTTGATGCCGCTGCGTTCCTCGATCTGGAACCGATAGACGACGATCTCCGCGGACTCGGCGAGGCGCTCGAACAGTTCGGGTCGCCACGCTCCGTCGAGGATCGTTTCGAGGCCCTCGACCGCCGACTCGCGGACTCGTTCCGGGCGTCCTGCCAGGACGACACTCTCCCAGTTGAACATCGACCGCACGTCGTAGACGAGAAAGCCCGCCTGCTCGGTGTCGTCGATGAGCCGCCGTTTCCGGCTGTCGGGACCGCCGACGAACGTGAAATACAGCGACTCGTCGTCGTAGCCATACGAGATCGGCACCATGTACGGTGCCCCCTCGGCCGGCAGACCGAGGACCCCGACTTGCTGGCTCGCGACGAACGCCCCGACGGCCTCGTCGTCCATCTGTGCCAGCCCGGCCGCTTCGAGTGAATCGACCGTCATATCTGCAACTTCGCCGAAATCCCGGTTAAGTAGTTCGGGGATTCTCCCCAGCGGGGAACGGCCGTTACTCGGTCGTTTCGGCGCCCGGTGCGTGCCGTTTCACGCTCTGGATGGCGTCGATGGTCTTGTTGCGCTCGGTGTAGCCCTCGCCGCTGTCGGCGAGGATGTTGCCGTTGCGGTGGCGCAGTCGCCAGCGCCACTCGTCGGCCGCGTCCGCGAACAGTTCGAAGACGGTGCTTCCCACCGGGAGCAGGGCCGCGTCGGCCGCGTAGTTCTGGACCCGTTCGAGACCGTCCATGGCCTTGCTCCGGTTGCTGTAGCCCTGACCGCTGTCGGCGATGATCTCGCCGTTGGCCGCTTCGAGCCGCCAGCGCCACTTCCCGGCGTTGTCCTCGTAGACCTCGAACCCGTCGTCAGTGGTGGCGTCGGGCGCGGTCCGTTGGACACGCTCGGCCGCGTTCCGGGCGCTCGCACGGGTCGTGTAGCCCTCGCCGCTGTCGGCGAGGATGTTGCCGTTGCGGTGGAGCAACCGCCAGCGGAACTCGCCGGCAGCGTCCGGGTAGACCTCGAACCCGACGGGGTCGAGCGTGAGGTAGGGGGCGCCGGGTACGTACGCCCGGACCCCGTCGAGGCCACGCCGTGCGTTCGATTTCGAGGCGTATCCCTCGCTGCCGTCGGCGATGATGTTCCCGTTGTCGTGGCGCAGCCGCCAGCGGTAGTCCCCGCCGGCGTCCTCGTAGACCTCGTAGGTCGCCTGGCTTTCCTCGGCCGGAATCTCGGGAACGTCTTCGGCGGTGTCGTCCTCGGTGGCCGCGGGCAGGACGACGACCCCGCCGCCGACGGCGTTGGACTGGACGCTTCGGAGGCCCTGCATCGCCTTCTGCCGGGAGGCGTACCCCTGTGCGCTGTCGGCGATGACGTTGGAGTTCCGGTGGCGGAGCCGCCAGCGGTGTTTGCCGGCTTTGTCAGTGTATACCTCGAAGGTCGCCTTCGAATCCATCGCGGCGGCGATGGTCTCCTGTGCTGCGGTCAGTTCGGCCTCGGTGGCGTTCAGGACCGTCGTCATCTCCTCGCGGGTCGCCTCGCTGGTCGCCAGTTTCTCGGTCAGCGAATCGCGTTCACGTGTCGCTTCCGCCGCGGTTTCGGTTGCTTCCTCGGCGGCCTGCGTGGCCTCGTCGGCCGTCTTCGTCGCGGTCGCTGCGGTCGATTTCATCCGTTCGTACTCCTCCCGGCGCCCGGTCAACAGCGGCGCGACGATCGCACCGACCGCGGTCAGGAACAGTCCGAACAGATACACCGAGACGACGCCCGTGTGACCGGCCGGTCCGGTCCAGTTCGACGGGTAGACCATCGTGAACCAGACGATGCCGGCCAGACAGACGACGGCCCCGAGATACGAGAGGGTCAGCGCCCGTCGCGACAACGGGAGCCTGAGTGTCGGTCCGACGATGAGAGCGACTAACCCGATCGCCCCCGAGATGTATCCCAACTGTCGGGGGAGTGAATTATCAGGTGAGAAGTAAAACAGCAGTAGGCCGGCGATGCCCAGGAGGATGCCGACCACGAACAGCCAGTATCCGTAGGCTTCGTCGTCTGTTGTCGGCTCACCGATTCGGCCACGGTACATCCGGACAAGGGGACTTCCCGATGACATATCATTGACTTCTCATTCAAGCTATATATCTCTTTGTGTGCCCACCTCGCTTCGTGTCACTTATCACCGTCGCGGCACAACACCAGTGGGAATGAGCAACCCGGAACTGGACGTCGTCGAGTTCCTGCTGACGACGGCCGTCTACACCGACCGACGGGACCTCGAACCGGACGACCTCCCGGCGGCCTACCGGACGGTGTTCTGGAGCGACGGGACGATCGAACGACCGCTGTCTGCGACGGAATCGACGGCCAGCGAGGCGACCGGTGTCGACCAGCCCTGGAACGCCGTCTCGGGACTGATGTTCACCGACCGGGACGATTTCTCGGGGACGATGTCGTTTACGAACCGCGAGATGGCCGAAGAGTGGTTCCTCGACCGCGTCGACGCTGCCCACCTCTCGAAGAACCCTGTGCTCGCGGCCGAGTTCGACCACGAGGTCGACGATCTCGACTACGAGCGGGCGCGTGAGCACAACCGTCCGGCACGGGCTGATCGGGCGTTCATCGACGCCATGCTGGAGGAGGCGTTCGACACCGAGGACGAGGACGACGAGGAGATGCTGGATCTCGTCGATGTCCGCGCGCCCGAGGAAGTCGAGATGACGATGAACGACCTCGTCCTCACTCCCGATCAGGAGGGCGAGATCCAGAAGATCGTCAAGGCAATCGAACACCGTGACTACCTCGCACAGATCGGGCTGCGTGAGATCGGGAAACTCCTCTTTGTCGGCCCGCCCGGAACCGGCAAGACCAGTGTCGCCCGCGCGTTGGCCCACGACCTGGACCTCCCATTCGTCGAGGTGAAGCTATCGATGATCACCTCGCAGTATCTCGGCGAGACCGCCAAGAACGTCGAGAAGGTCTTCGAGGTGGCGAAACGGCTCTCGCCGTGTATCCTCTTCATGGACGAGTTCGACTTCGTCGCGAAGACCCGCTCGTCGGACGAACACGCCGCGATCAAGCGGGCGGTCAACACGCTGCTCAAGAGCATCGACGAGATCTCGCTCATCCAGGACGAGGTGTTGCTCATCGGCGCGACCAACCATCCCGACCAACTCGACGCCGCCGCCTGGCGGCGGTTCGACGAGATCGTCAACTTCCCCAAACCCGACCACGACATGCGGGCCGACATCCTGCGGATCATCACCCGCGAGATGGACATCCTGGATTTCGACCCGTCGACACTGGCGGACCTCACGGAGGGACTGACCGGCAGCGATCTCCGGCTCGTCCTCCGGGAGGCCGTCTTGGAGGCGCTGACCGAGGAACGGACGACGCTGACCCAGCAGGACCTCGAAGACGCCGTCACCGACTTCGAGGAGCGTGACAACCTCAAGAACATGGACATGATCGAGGGCGATCACGACACGCTGGTTGCCGGTGGGGACTTCTCCGAGGCGGACGGCGGCCACGATCACGACCACTGACCGGCAGTAACACGTATCTACGTGCCCCGCGTCCAACAGCTATGGCAGACGACGTGTTCACAGAGACCGGCGAGACGGTCGAGGACTGGGCCGACGTGCGGATGACCGACCCCGAACAGGGCGAGTGGGACATCGACGCGGTGGTCGCTGGCGGCCGGGTTGAGTACGTGGACCTGCGGATCGATCCCGCGCTGTTGTCGGGGTTCATCGAGTGCCTCCTTGCGGATGTTGCTGCGGAACGGGCCGCGACAGTTCTCGCCCGGACCGTCGATAGACTGGATCTCGACCCCGCGGATATCGCCGACCGGACGGAGTAGCCGGCTCCGACTTCGAGAGAGCGACAGCCGCGCCGCCGTCCCGATCCGAAGCGGGGGGCTTAGGGCCGTCGCTCACACAGGGGGAGGTGATGGAGGTCACACTGCTGGGGACCGGCGACACGACCGGGACGCCGACCGTCGATTGCGACTGTGACACCTGTGAGCGAGCGCGTGCGCCCGACGCGGAACTCCGCGAGCGTGTCCGCGAGCGCGGCATCGATCCCACTGACGGCGTCGAGCGCTCCCGGTTCTCGGTGTTCGTCCGGAGCGAGTCGGGGGAGTCGCTGCTGATCGACTGTAGTCCCGACTTCCGCCAGCAGTTCCTCGACGCGGACGTGGGCCTGCCCGACGCCGCCCTCGTCACGCATATCCACTTCGATCACCTCGACGGGCTGGGCAACGCGTATCGTCTGTTCGACGACCTGCCGGTGTACGCCGCCGACGAGACCGATCCCGTCACCGGCGAGAGTGTCGCCGAGGGAGTCCGGAGCCGCTACGACTACCTGGATACCGTCTCCGTCCACCCGCAGACGCCCTACGAGCCGTTCTCGGTGGCCGGGCTGGAGGTGACCCTCGTCCCTGTCGAACACCCGCCGCTCGTCTGTTACGGTCTGCGTATCGAGGAGCCGGCGACCGGAGCCGTCCTCTCGATCTCTGGGGACACGTGTTACGATGTCCCCGAACGGTCCCGAGAACTGCTCTCGGGGGCGGATCTGGCGCTGGTCGAGGGGATCGTCCACCCCGAAGCCTGCGAGTTCCACCCGAAAGGCGGGGCGGATTTCGACGACGAGGGCGTGCCACGGACGTTCGGAACCAAACATATGACACTGCCCGGTGCCCGACAGTTCGCCGCTGACATCGGCGCCCGGGAGTACCGCATCGTCCACACTGCCCACTACGTTCCGGCCGACCGGGCGTTCGCCGACGACATCGCGCTCGACGGCGAGCGGTTCTCGCTGTAGACGAGCGTCCGACCGATTCGCGAGAGACGACACCGCTACACGGACCGTACCCCTTTGTGCGATGGGGACACAACGACACGCATGGACAGGCGCGGGATCGCCGAAGTCGTCGGTGCGGCACTGGTCAGCGGTGGGATCGCGGTCGCGGGACTCCGACTGTTCGCCGGGGAGATCAACTGGGTGCTCGTGATCGGCCTCGTCGCGAGCGTGAGTCTGGCCGCCGCAGCGAACTACCGTGGTCGGACCGGCCACGCCGAACAGGTCGCCAGCGAGGCGCCCGACGTGACCGCGGAGGCAGTCGAGGCACACGCGCCGGACAGAGCGGGTGACGACGGCGAGCCACTCGAAAGGGCGGCCGACGGGAGCGCCACGGACAGGGACGACTGAACCCGCCGCTCACCCGAAACGGTCCAGCCCGGACTGGCGGCGGGCACGGCCTGCGGGGGTCGGGTCCCACGGTGTTCGCTCGGCGCGCAGCGTGTCACCGTCGACGGCGGGCGGGTCCGCGGGTTCGTACCCCCCGCAACTGGCTCCACAGTCGTCGCTCGCCCGGACCGCTCGGTCCAGCCAGGCACAGTAGGGCCGACCGTCGGCGTCGGGGGTACACTGCGTACAGCCCGGATAGTCGAAGCTGCGCCACCCTTTCGCGTAGGCCCGTTCGGCGATCCGGCGACGCGCCCTGGCTTTCGCCCCCGCGTCGACGATCCGGATGTCCGTCCGGCCGGCGTGCGAGTCGAGCGGTTCGACGCCGGGCTCGTCGGGCCGGAGCGTGGTCGGCTCCCGAACCACCTCCCGGTCGCCGGTCTCGGGGTCGAACCGCCAGACGCCGACCGCGTCCGGGATGCGATTGAGGTGCGCCCTGGTGACGTAGGAGGCCGTCGCCAGCACCACCTCGTCGGCCAGCGCGAGCGACACGTCGGTCCGGAGCTGTCGCTGTAGATCGCCGGGCCGGTCGAGGTCGGGTTTGTTCTCGATCGCGGTGATCCCGCCGATCCAGTCGGGATACCGGGTCGTCTGCCGGACGTAGGTCCGGCCGCCGCGGCGCTCCCGCTCGAAGAAGCCCCGCTCGACGGCCAGCTCGACGGCTCGCTCGGCACGATCTGGGTGGCAGTCGAAGGCCGATTTCCAGTAGCGGGCCTCACCCGGCCCCACGTCGGACTCGACGGCGGCTGCCGGGAGCCGCTCGGCCGTGATCGCGGCCCGCTCTGGGAACTCCGGGCCGGGATCGATCACGACCGTATCGAGTACTCGACGACCGTGGACGTGGCCACCCAGTTGTCGGCTGACGAGGCGTCCCTCGCGTTCGAGGTGGGCACACAGCGCCAGTTCGAAGTCGAACTCCCGCACAGCCACAGGAAGGGGCGCCGCCGGCAAAAGCAGCCCGCCTGTCCCTGCAGTCGCGTCGCTCGCCGAGAGAGCCATCTCAGCCGCCGCCAGAAAGCCCGTACAGAACGGGGCTCTCTAGATAGTTTCCCCCTCTCTCGCGGTTTTTTCAGCCCGTGAAGCCGCTGTTGGAAGTTTATTACACGGGGGACCGAAGTGAGGAGCACATGGGGATGGTTACCTGCGACGCCGACAACGGCGCCGGGGAACGCACGCGCCGCGTCCTCGTCGTCGACGACGAGCCGATGGTAGCGACCGCTGTCGCCGAGTACCTCGAAGCAGTCGCCGACGCACTGGAGGTGGTCCACACGACGGCACCGACGACGGCGCTCGAACGGCTCGACGGGTCGTTCGACTGCGTCGTGACTGACTACGAGATGCCACAACTCGACGGATTGACGCTCATCGATCGAGCCGAGACCGACGCCGCGTTCGTCGTCTTCTCGGGCGTCGACGACAAGTCCGTGGCCCAGCAGGCTCGCGACCGCGGGGCGATCTTCGTCTCGAAGGGGGCTGGGACTGACCAGTACGACGAACTCGCGACACTCGTCTGCGAGCAGGTGACCTGACGGGGCCGGCACACTCGTCGGGCAGAAAACACTTCTCTCCGGATTCCGACGCCAACAGACGATGAGCCGGTCCCCCGATTTCTGCCCCCACTGCGGTGAGGAACTCGACAGCGTGGTGGTGCGCTGTCCGAACTGCCGAACCGATCTGGGCCGGCGCACAGACGGCGACAGTTCCAAGAGCGCTGGACTGGCGGCGCTCCTTTCGCTGTTGATCACGGGTGTCGGTCACCTCTACCTCGGTGCAGTCGCCCGCGGTGCAGGATGGTTCGTCGGCGGGATCGGTCTCGCCGTGATCCTGGGGCTGACGATCCCCGAACTCAGTCCGCTCAGCTTCCTCGTCCCGGTCGCCGCTGCTGTTGACGCGTACACACTGGCGTCCTGATGGCGCACTGTGGGCTGTCACCGCGTGTGCCGGGCGGAGCCCTCACGCGCGCAGAACAGTAGGTTTATCACCCGCAGGCGGCGAACTTCCCACCACGATTACTCCCGACATGACATCGAACAAACAACCGGAGGTGAACATCGGACTCGTCGGCCACGTCGACCACGGCAAGACCACGCTCGTACAGGCCCTGTCAGGTGAGTGGACCGACCAACACTCCGAGGAGATGAAACGCGGTATCTCCATCCGGCTCGGCTACGCGGACGCGACGTTCCGTCGCTGTCCCGAGGCCGAGGAGCCCGAGGCGTTCACCGTCGAGGAACACTGCGAGGACCACGACGTCGACACCGACTACCTCCGAACGGTGTCGTTCGTCGACGCCCCGGGCCACGAGACGCTGATGGCCACGATGCTGTCGGGCGCGGCGATCATGGACGGTGCGGTACTGGTCGTCTCCGCGACCGAACCCGTCCCGCAGGCACAGACCGAAGAACATCTGATGGCCCTGGACATCATCGGTATCGACAACATCGTCATCGCCCAGAACAAGGTCGACCTCGTCGACCAGGAACAGGCGATGCGCAACTACGAACAGATCCAGGAGTTCGTCGAGGGAACCGTCGCCGAGGACGCCCCGATCGTCCCGATCAGCGCCCAGCAGGAGGCCAACATCGACCTCCTCATCGACGCTATCGAGGAGGAGATCCCCACGCCCGACCGGGACCCCGACGCCGACCCGCGGATGATGGTCGCACGCTCGTTCGACATCAACCGCCCGGGCACCACCTGGGAAGACCTGATGGGCGGCGTGCTTGGCGGCTCGCTCGTCCAGGGGGAACTCGAAGTCGACGACGAGATCGAACTCCGGCCCGGCCGAGAGGTCGAAGAGGGCGGCAAGACCGAGTGGCGGCCGGTGACTACCGACGTTCGGTCGCTGCAATCGGGCGGCGACTTCGTCGACACGGTGACTCCGGGCGGCCTGCTCGGCGTCGGGACCGGACTCGATCCCGCGATCACCAAAGGCGACGCGCTGGCCGGCCAGATCGCCGGTCCGGAGGGAACGCTCCCGCCGACCCACGAGCAGTTCACGATGGACGTGGATCTGCTCGAACGCATCGTCGGCGACGAGGGCGGCGAGGTCGAAGAGATTTCGACCGGGGAACCGCTCATGCTGACTATCGGCACTGCGACGACCGTCGGCTCGGTCACCAGCGCTCGGGACGGCGAGTGTGAGGTCGCACTCAAACGCCCGGTCTGTGCCGAATCCGGTTCGAAGATCGCCATCAACCGCCGTGTCGGCGCGCGCTGGCGGCTCATCGGTGTCGGGACGCTTCGTTGATGATCGTGCTGGACACCAATGCGCTCATGATGCCGGTCGAGTGTGAGGTCCGTCTGTTCGAAGAACTGGACCGGGTCGCACGAGGGACCGGTGGCGACGCCGGAACGGTCACCTACGCCGTCCCCGAGGCCGTCCGGGCCGAACTCGACAAACTCGCAGACGGTGCCGGCACCGAGGCGACCGCAGCGGCGGTCGGACAGGACCTGCTCGACCGGTGTTCGATCCGCCAGACCGACGCCAACTACGCGGACGACGCGGTGTTGGAACTGGCACGCAGCGACGACGCGACACACGCAGTCACGAACGACAACCCCCTGAAACGCCGCCTGCTCGACGCGGGCGTTCCGGTAATTAGTTTACGGGGCAAGAACAAACTGGGTATCACTCAACCATAACACATGTACAAACGGGTACGCCTCCGCGATACGGTCGAAGTTCCGCCACGGCATCTGGCAGACGTTAGTCCGGATCTCGTCAAGAAACTCCTGCAGGACAAACTCGAAGGACGGATGGACGAAGACGTCGGCAGCGTCGTCTCGGTCATCACCGTCCACGACATCGGCGACGGTGCGGTGTTGCCGAACAAACCCGGCGTCTATTACACGGCCGAGTTCGACGCGCTGACGTTCGATCCACAGATGCAGGAAGTCGTCGACGGCGAGGTCGTCGAAGTCGTCAACTTCGGTGCCTTCGTCGGCATCGGGCCAGTCGACGGCCTGCTGCACGTCTCACAGATCTCCGACGAGTATCTCGCCTACGACGGGGAGAACAACCAACTCGCCTCGCGCGAGTCCAACCGAATCCTGGCCGAGGGCGACGCCGTCCG
This sequence comes from Haloarcula montana, assembly GCF_035666295.1. NCBI lineage: Archaea > Methanobacteriati > Methanobacteriota > Halobacteria > Halobacteriales > Haloarculaceae > Haloarcula > Haloarcula montana. Next base: position 1,448,268 of record NZ_CP142027.1, on the reverse strand, counting down.
GGCCCGCATCGTCACAAAGAGCATCGACGAGCGCAACCCACGGGACTCCAAGATCGGGCTGACGGCGAAGCAGGTCGGTCTGGGCAAACACGGCTGGCTCCAGGAAGAGCGAGAACAACGCGAAGCGACGGCGGAAGCCGGTGAGAGCTGATGGCGGACCGACTCGTCTGCCGGGACTGTCACCGCGTCCAGGGCGCCGATATCGAGAGCCAGTGCGAGGCCTGTGGCGGCACCTCGCTGACCGAGGACTGGGCGGGCTACGTGGTCATCGCCCACCCCGAGGAGTCCGACATCGCCAAGGAGATGGAAGTGAGCAAGCCGGGCCAGTACGCGCTGAAGGTCCGCTAACGTGGCGACCCTCGAACTCCCGGAGACGCTCCGAGCGGCGTTCAAAGAGCCCCTGGGTCCGATATACACCGACACAGCGGCGCTGCTTGCCGACGCCGGCGATCCGATCGTCGCCGTCGGCGACATCGTCACCTACCACTTGCTCGAAGCCGGTCGGACGCCGGAACTGGCGCTGGTCGACGGACGGACCCACCGGAGCACGGTCGACGAGGAGATCGAGGCCGCGGTCGGCGGGTTCGACCGCCGGGTGACCGTCGAGAACCCGCCTGCGACGCTGACCGACGCGTTGCTCGCCGCGGTTCGCGACGGACTCGACGACGGCGGGACGACACTGATCGTCGTCGACGGCGAGGAAGACCTGGCGGCGCTGCCGGCGGTACTCGCGATACCAGCAACCGGTAGCGTCGTCTACGGCCAACCGGAGGAAGGGATGGTGTTGGTCACGCCCGACGGCGAGGCACGCGACCGGGCGCGGTCGCTGCTCGAACGGATGGACGGCGACAGCGACCGGGCGCTTGCCGTTCTCGACAACGTGTAGGTCACTCGGGGCGTGGAACGCTGATGTTGCGCATCTCGGCACCACACTTCTCGCAGGTCGTCGGCGTCGTCTCGCTACAGATACGGGTCCCACACTCCGTGCACTCGTAGCGTTGTTCGTCGTCGTCACACGGGGCTGGGTCTGACCAGAGTGGCATCTTCGCGTGTAGGTGCACGGGCCGGACGCTTAACCCTTGGTACCGTGTGACAATTACTGGACGTTCGTGGACCGCGAGAGCACGTGGACGTGCCGGACCAGCGACCGGTGGACGCGCCGTTCGAAGCGGTCGGTGACGGTCCAGCCGGCGCTCGTCGCCGCGTCGGACCAGTCGCGGTCGGCGACCAACACGCACCGCGGTGCGATCCGGTGGGCTTCCGTCAGCGCCCCCGAGACGAGCGGGGCCAACTCCCCCTCGATCCGGGACTGTCGGCCGTACGGCGCGTCGAAGACGACGGCGTCGGCGGTGCCGTCCGGCAGCGGGAGCGAGGCCGCGTCCGACCGGACGAGGTCCCAGCGGCCCGAGGTGGGGTAGCTATCGCGACCCGGATGGCCGTCCCCGTCGAGGACGTGCCGGAGGTTCCGGCGGCTCCCAGTGATCATCTTCGCCTGTGCGTCCCCACCGAGGACACGAGCGCCGACGAGTCCGGCCTCCAGCAGGAGGCCGCCGGTGCCACACATTGGGTCCAGTACCGTCGCACCCGGTCGGGCACCGGCGATGTTGACGAGCGCACGGGCCTCCAGCGGTGCCATGCTACCGGGCTGGAAGAACGGTCTGTCGGTGGGCTGCCGGTCGCCGAAATCCCGGTGGCTCTCGACGGCCAGCCATCCGACGGCCGAGCAGGCCTCGCCATCGCTCTCTCCGTCGGCTGACTCCTCATCGCCGGCGGGGTCGGTGAAGTAGACGTACAGGACGTTGTCGGGGTCGTCCAGGTCGACGGCGAAGCCACGGTCGGTGAGCACGCCGCCCAGTTCCCGCTCGGCGCGTTGGGTGTCGACGCCGGCGCTGCCGCGAACGTCGACCGCACGCACCGCGACGGTTCCCGTCCGTTCCAGCGTCGCCGCTTCCAGCATCGCCCGCGCGCCGGCGATGTCGGGGTCACTGGTCCCGAGCAGTTCGCTGGCGCGATGGGTCAACGCGAGGTGGTGGACGCGGTCGGTGATCCCCCGTGCAGTGACCAGGCCGGGACCCAGCCGTTCGACGCCGCTCGCGGCACTCGCCGCTTCCCGGGCCGCGAAGGCGTCGTCCTGGCCGCCGAGTTCGAGGAGGTACACGCCCGTGTGCTGTCTCCCGGCGCGTATGAGCGTGCCGATCGCCGGCTCAGGAGTCAACTGGGTGACGTTTCCACTGGCCGACCTGTCATCGATGGCATGAACCTTTATAAGCCTTAAATACGAGGTTTAAGTCGAGATATGGCTGACCCCAAGGAGACCATCAACATCGAAAACGTCGTCGCCTCGACTGGAATCGGTCAGGAGCTCGACCTCCAGAGTGTGGCGATGGACCTCGAAGGGGCGGATTACGACCCCGAGCAGTTCCCTGGCCTGGTCTACCGCACCCAAGATCCCAAGTCCGCGGCGCTGATCTTCCGTTCGGGCAAGATCGTCTGCACCGGCGCGAAATCCACCGAGGACGTCCACCAGAGTCTACGTATCGTCTTCGACAAGCTGCGCGAGCTGAACATCCAGGTCGACGAGGAACCCGAGATCGTCGTCCAGAACATCGTCACCAGCGCCGATCTGGGCGAGAACCTCAACCTCAACGCCATCGCGGTCGGGTTGGGACTGGAGAACATCGAGTACGAACCCGAGCAGTTCCCCGGGCTGGTCTATCGACTCGACGAGCCCGATGTCGTCGCGCTGCTGTTCGGATCTGGGAAGCTCGTCATCACAGGCGGGAAGGAACCCGAAGACGCCGAGAAGGCGGTCGATCAGATCGTCTCCCGACTCGACGACCTCGGACTGCTGACCGACTGAGAGGGGCGCCCGTCCGGATCGCACCGCAGGCGTCCCGGGACAGTTCCCCATGACCCCACTGAAACACAACGCACAAGCGCCGTGCGGCCCCACCATCCGGCATGGTTCTCCAGGCCGGCCCGGCGGGACTGCTCGGCGGTGGACTGCTGGCGGTGGTCGTCACGCTCTGTGTCACGTGGGTGTTCTACGCCGTCACGCTCCACCTGGCGGCGACGTTCTTCATCGGTGAGGTCCCCAGCCAGCTCGCCGCGAAGGCAGCGATCGTCCCCTCCGTCGTCTCGTTGTTGCTCCAGCGCTACGGCGTCGAGAGCGGGATCGTCTCCCCGAGTCTGGGTGTGCTGGTCGTCCTCGTGATCACGCTCATCGCGGACGGCATCGCGATCAGTGCCGTCTACCGGCTTTCGGGGCGGTCGACCGCGCCGCTCGTCGTGTTACACCTGGCTTTCGCCGCCGTGCTCGGGTTCGCGCTGAACAACATCTTCGGGTTCGTCTGACCCGTCTGGAAACCGTTAACCGCGCCCGCCCGTTTCCTCCTCGTACCCAATGCGCGAGAACGACCGGGCGATCGTCGCGTTTACCGGGCTATCACACGCCGTCGTTCACACCTACGAACTGTCGATCCCGATACTGGTGTTGGTCTGGCTCACCGAGTTTCCCGTGACGACGGCGATACTTGGTCCGGTCGTCGCCGTCGGCTACGGCCTGTTCGGGGCGGGCGCGCTCCCCGGCGGGGTCCTGGCCGATCGCTACGGTCCCAAATGGCTCGTCGTCGGCTGTCTCCTGGGGATGGGGGGGTCGTTCCTGCTGTTGAGCCTCGCACCGAACGTCCCGACGATCGCGCTGGCACTGGCCGTGTGGGGACTGGCTGCGAGCGTCTATCATCCGGCGGGGCTGTCGCTCATCTCGACGGGCGTCCACGACCGCGGGACCGGTTTCGCCTACCACGGGATGGCCGGTAACGCCGGCATCGCGCTGGGGCCGCTGCTCACCGCGCTGTTGTTGCTGGCCTTCGACTGGCGGCTGGTCGCCGGCCTGCTGGCGATCCCGGCCGTCCTCGCGGTCGCGGTCGCGTTCACTGCGGAGTTCGACGCGACGGCGGCGGTCAGTACCGACGGCGGTGCGGGCAACGACGGAACCGAGACCGACGGTGCGCCGACGTCCATCTCGGCGTTTCTCACGGATTCCCGAGCGCTGTTCACCGCCGGCTTCACGCTGGCGCTGGCTGTCGTCGCGATGAACGGCCTGTTCTACCGGGGCACGCTCACCTTTCTGCCGGACGTCCTCTCGGGGTATCTCCCCAGCGTCACCGAGTACGTGCGCCTGTTCGAGCCCGGTAGCGCGATGGCCCAGGAGTTCGATCTGGCGTCTTACGTCTACACGGGGCTGTTGGTGGTCGGCATCGGGGGCCAGTTCGCCGGGGGGAAGCTCACCGACAGGGTCCCGGTAACGACCGGCCTCGCCGGCGTCTTCGCCGGCCTCGCCGTCGTCAGTGTCCTGTTCGTCCCGGCAGCCGAGGCCGGCGTCGGGCCGCTGTTGGCGATCAGCGCGGTGCTTGGCTTTCTCCTGTTTGCCATCCAGCCGCTGTATCAGGCGACTATCGCGGAGGTCAGCCCGCCCGGCGACCGGGGGCTCTCGTACGGCTACACCTACCTGGCGAACTTCGGCGTCGGTGCGGCGGGCGCGGCGGTGTCGGGCTTCCTGCTGTCGGCCGTCGGCGAGAGCGGGACGTTTCTCGGGCTCGCACTGTTCCCGCTCGTCGGCGTGGCGCTGGCCGTGGGGCTGGCTCGCCGACTCCGGACGGACGCCACGGCCGCTTGAGGCCACTCAGCTCCGGTTTGACCGTCCACGAGACATTTACCGGGACCGTCGGAACAGGCTGGTATGTCACTCGATCGCCGACGGTTCCTCGCAGCCGGTGCCGGAGCGGCGTCCGCCCTGACCGCCGGCTGTACGGGCCGTCTCACACGATGTCTGCCGTTCGCCGACAGCGGGATGCCCCACGACGCGGCGATCGCCGTCACGTCGGTCGGCTCGGTGCCGTACGGCGCTCCCCTCCTCGACGCCGCGGATCTCCCCGACCGCGAGCGGGACCTGCTTCGGACCGCCATCGACGACGGTGTCGTCAGGGCCTGCATGCGGGACGAGACCGATCGGACCGGTGCGTTCTCGGCGTTCGCCGATCGCGTCGACCAGGAGACGTATCTCGCGGCCGGCCCGGACCGCTACGCGCTCTGGGTCCGCATCACCGACCAGGTGTTCGCGGCGACCGGCGATTCACCGGCGGGTGACGCCTCTCCCTGTTGTTGACCAAACCGTTTTCCGGCCCGCTCCCGCCATTTCCGCCATGGATCACGAACCGAACCTCGACCGGTTCGAGTCACGCCGCTCGACGGCCTACGGGACCCGCGGTGTCGTCGCGACGAGCCAGCCACTCGCCGCACAGGCTGGCGTCGACGTGCTCAGAGCGGGGGGCAACGCCTTCGACGCTGCCGTCGCGACGGCGGCGACGCTCAACGTCGTCGAACCGATGAGCACCGGCCTGGGCGGTGACGCCTTCGCGCTGTACCGGACTACCGACGGCGGGGTCGGCGCGATGCGGGCCTGTGGCGGCGCACCCGAGACAGCGACGCTGGAGCGGGTCCGCGCGGCTGCCGCCGAGTCACAAGGGAGCGACCCCAGCGACGCCGAGATGCCCGAACGCGGCCCGCTCGCGGTGACCGTCCCCGGCGCGCCCCGCGGCTGGGAAGCGACGGTCGAGCGGTTCGGCCGGCTGGACCTGGCGGCCGTGTTGGACGACGCCGTCCACTACGCGACCGAGGGGTTCCCGGTCAGCGAGGTCATCGCCTCGGCCTGGGGGCTCTGTGAGCCTGCGCTCCGAAACGACGCCGCCCGCGAGCAGTACCTCCTCGACGGCGAGGCCCCGGCGGTCGGCGAACGGATGGCGCTGCCCGAACTGGGGACGACCCTGGAGACACTCGCCGCCGAGGGTGCCGACCCGTTCTACGAGGGTGCGATCGCCGACAGCATCGTCGAGACGGTCCAAGACGCCGGCGGCCTCCTCGAACATGACGACCTCGCGGGGTTCGAGGTCGAGTACCCCGACCCCGTCTCGACGACCTACGACGGGACCGAGGTGTTCGAACTCCCGCCGAACAACCAGGGGCTCATCGCCCTGGAGGCGCTGAACATCGCCCGGGAAGTCGGTGTCCCCGATACCGAGGACCCCGTCGAACGGACCCACCTGCTCGCGGAGTCGACGAAACTGGCGTTCACCGACGGGCACCGCTACATCACCGACCCGGCGTCCGAGCCGATCCCGCCGCTGAACTCGGGGGAGTGGGCACGCGAGCGGGCCGCCGAGATCGGCGAGACGGCGATCGACTCCCCGGAAGTCGGGATGCTCGACTCGCCCGCCGAGGACGCCGACACCGTCTTGCTGACCGTCGCCGACGGCGAGGGGAACGTGGTCTCCTTTATCAACTCGCTGTTCATGGGCTTCGGGAGCGGTCTCGTCGCCGGCGACACCGGACTCACGCTCCAGAACCGCGGGGCGTCGTTCGAACTCGACCCGGACCACCCCAACCGTGTCGAGCCGGGAAAACGACCCTTCCACACGCTCATCCCGGGTCTCGCGCGGTTCGGCGACCGCGACTGGGCAGCCTTCGGCGTCATGGGCGGGTACATGCAGCCCCAGGGCCACGTCCAGGTGCTCTCGAACCTGCTGGACCGTGACATGCCACTGCAGGCGGCGCTGGACGAGCCACGCTGGCGCTACCGCGAGGACGGGACCCTGGCGACCGAGGCCCGCTTCGACGCCGACGTGGCGTCGAAACTCGCCCGCCGGGGCCACGACGTGGCCGTCGATGTCCCGCTGCGCTTTGGCGGCGCACAGATCGCCCGCTGGAACGACGGAACGCTTTCGGGAGCGACCGAACCGCGGAAAGACGGGACTGTCGACGTGTATTGAGCGGCCGGCGTCGTCGCGGTAGCGGCCGCTGTCGTGATAGTGGTCACAGTTGCGGGGAGCATACTGCGCCGAGCGACGCGAGGCGCAGTTTCACGTCACGCGACCGAGCGCAGCGAGGGAGCGTGACGGGCGTTTTTCGCGTAGATTTTTGCGAACCGGGTACCCGCAGGGGCGCGAAGCGAGCGAGGACACCCCCTGCAGTCAAACGGTACTATTCCACGAGCCGCTCGATCTCGGTCACCAGCACGTCGCTGGCACCGACCTGCTTGAGGTCGTTGATCGTCTCGAAGACATCGCTGTCGTCGACGACGGCGTGGACGGCCACGTCCTCGCGGCCGGCGATGTCCATCACCGTCGGGCCGCCCATGCCCGGCAGGACCGCCTTCACCTCGTCGAGGGCGTCCTGGGGGACGTTCATCATCAGGTAGCGTTTGCCCTCCGCCGAGAGGACCGACTGGAGCGCGGTCCGAACCTGCTGGACCTTCTCGTCGTCGGCGACGTCCGCGCGGGCGAACAGCCGCACCGACGACTGTAACACCTCGTCGACGATCTCCAGGCGGTTCATCCGCAGTGTCGTCCCCGTCGAGGTGATGTCGACGATGCCGTCGGCGATGTCGACGTGCGGGGTCAGTTCCGTCGCGCCCGAGACCTCGGTGATGTCGACCTCGACGTCCAACTCGGCGAAGTAGTGCCGCGTGACGTTGGGGAACTCGGTCGCGATCCGGCCGCCGTCGAGGTCGTAGACGGTCTGGATCTCGCTGTCTTCCGGTGCCGCGAGGACGAGCCGACAACTCCCGAACTCCAGGTCCAGTAGCTCTTCGAGGTTATCCGGGTCGGCCTCGCGGACCTGATCGAGGCCAGTGATACCCACGTCGGCGGCGCCGTCGGCGACGTACTCGGGGATGTCGGCGGCCCGGGCGTAGAGGACGGTCACGTCGGGATCGACCGTGTCGGCGTACAGTTGACGGTCGGCGCCGTCGACGATGTGGAGTCCGGCCCGTTCCAGCAGGTCCTCTGCGGGGTCGTGCAAGCGGCCCTTGTTAGGGACGGCGATGCGCATATTCGCCCTGGGAGGGGGGCGGGCAACTGTCTTTCCCCTCTCGGACGGACCCGGCCGAACTAAGGACGGTCCACTCGAATCCGGTACCATGAGTGACCTCCTCGTCAGCGGTGGACAGGTTCTCCGACCGGACCGGACAGTCGAGCGCGCTGACGTTCTGGTCGACCGAGACAGCGGCGAGATCCTGGCGGTCGACGACCCTGGTGAACTGGGCGGCGACGACGATCTCGACGCCGACGGCGGACTCGTGATCCCGGGGCTCGTCAACGCCCACACGCACGTCTCGATGACGCTGTTGCGGGGGTACGCCGACGACAAGCCCCTCGACCGGTGGCTCCAGGAGGACATCTGGCCCGTCGAGGCCGAACTCACCGCCGAAGACATCCGTGTCGGCGCCGAACTCGGCCTGGTCGAGATGCTCAAATCCGGAACGACCCTTCTCTCGGACATGTACTTCCACGTCGAGGAGATCGCCGACGCCGTCGAACAGGCTGGGCTACGGGCGGTGCTTGGCTACACCGCGGTGACCGTCGGCAAAGACGACGAGGGTGCCCACGCCGACCTCCAGGAGAGTCTCGACGTGGCTCGGGAGCTAGACGGCGCCGCCGACGGCCGTATCAGGACGACCTTCCAGCCCCACTCGTTGACGACCGTCGGCGAGTCCTACCTCCGGGAGTACGTCCCACGGGCCGTCGAGGCCGGCATGGCCGTCCATCTCCACGCCAACGAGACGACCGACGAGGTCGAGCCCATCGTCGACGAACACGGCGTCCGGCCGCTCTCCTACGCCGACGACATCGGGCTGCTCGGGCCGGACACCTTCCTGGCTCACTGTGTCCACGTCGACGACACCGAGATCGACCTGCTGGCCGAGCGCGATACCGGCGTCGTCCACTGCCCGGCTTCGAACATGAAACTCGCGAGCGGGATGGCACCGGTCCAGCGGTTGCTCGACGCCGGGGTCACCGTCGGCCTGGGGACCGACGGCGCCGCTTCGAACAACGACCTGGACATGTTCGACGAGATGCGCGACGCGGCCATGCTGGGCAAACTGGCGGCCGACGACGCCAGCGCGGTCGACGCCGGAACCGTCGTCGAGATGGCGACACACAACGGTGCCGACCTGCTGGGGTTCGACAGCGGTCGCATCGAAGCCGGCGCCAACGCCGACCTGGCGGTACTGGACTTGGAGAGTCCCCACTTGACCCCGGCCCACGATCTCGTCTCGCATCTGGCCTACGCCGCCAGCGGGAGCGACGTCCGCCACACGGTCTGTGATGGCCAGGTTCTCATGCGGGACCGCGAGGTCACGGTCTTCGACGAGACGGCGGTCCGCGAGCGGGCCAGCGAACACGCCCGTGACCTCGTCGAACGTGTGACCGGAGACGGCGAATAAACGACGATATTCGTTTTTAAACGCTTTGAACGGTTTTCAGGAGGTTTCCCTATCGGCCGAACGACGGTGAACGAACTGAACGGCTTGGGGGGTTTACACTGGATTCAGTACTACCTGAGAGACGAGATGAACGCGAAACTACCAGCACTGATCGCCACACTGGGCCTGGTCCTGTTCGCAGTTGGACCGGGTGCAGTCGGGAGTGTCGGCGCTGCATCGGCCGACGAGGGCGGCGGTTCCCTCGCCGTCGATGTCTCGCAAGCGGGAGACCAGAACGTGACCGTGGCTGTCACGGCGAACGATTCCGCTGTCGCGAACGCCTCGATCAACGTCACCGTGCGTGACGAGAACGCCACGTACGCGGACGAAGGGAACTTCACCACTGACGAAAACGGGACGGTTGATCTGTCGGCGCCGAACCAGACCCTCACGGTCGACGTGACCGCGACGGCTGACAACCGGACGGCCACGACGACGGACACGCTGAGCGAGGCCATCGAGGTCGAGGACAACGAAGACTTCCAGGAGGGGTTCTCTTCGTTCATCACGTACCTCGTGACCAGCGGGTACTACACTGGCCCCAACGCGGACACTCCTGGTGTCGGTGATGAGGTCTCCGAGTTCGTGACGGCGAACAACCCGAGTACGATCGACGACAGCGACAACGAGAGTGCGGATAACGAAACCGAGCTTGACGACAACGAGACTGCAGATAACGAAACCGAGCTTGACGACAACGAGACTGACGGCGAACGTGGGCCGCCTGCAGACGCCGGTCCACCAGAGGATGCGGGGCCGCCTGAAGACGCCGGTCCGCCAGAGGACGCGGGGCCGCCTGAAGACAAGTTCGACGACGATTCGGACGACGGCGAGGAGGCTGACGAAGAAGACACCGACGACTCGGACGAGAGCGACGATACAGACGAGGAAGCGTCCGAGGACAGTGAAGACGACGCACGCGGGCCGCCCGAGGACGCCGGACCCCCTGAGGACGCTGGTCCGCCAGAGGACGCCGGACCCCCTGAGGACGCTGGTCCGCCAGAGGATGCTGGACCCCCTGAGGACAAGTTCGCAGACGAATCGGACGATAGTGACGATGCCGACGAGGAGGAATCCGAAGATAGTGAGGAAGCCGAAGAGTCCGAGGATAGCGAAGAAACTGAAGAATCCGAGGACGGCGAGGAAGCTGACGACGCCGACGACTCGGACGAGAGCGACGATGCAGACGAGGAAGCGTCCGAGGACAGTGACGAGTCAGATCAGGAGGAGTCCGAGGACAGCGAGGAAGCCGACGACACTGACGACGCAGACGAGGAAGAGACCGAAGACAGCACCGACGACGAGACCGACAGCGACGACGAGCGTGGCCCGCCCGAGGACGCCGGACCCCCTGAAGACGCCGGTCCACCGGCTGACGCCGGTCCGTAGTACGGCGGTCGACCATTTTCGATCTCCTTCTTTCGCGCTTCGACGGGTCGGGGCGGCACTGCCACCACTCGTTCGGTAGGGTTTAGAGTCCCGTCGCCTACCGACCTAGCATGACAGAGCCGATCTCAGCCCGCCTCGACGACGTCGAGGCAGCCCGCGAATCCGGCCGTCGGAAGATGGACTGGGCCGCCCAGCATATGCCGATCCTCTCGGCGCTGCGCGAGCAGTTCGAGACCGACCAGCCCTTCGCCGACGAGCGAATCGGGATGGCGATGCACGTCGAGGCGAAGACCGCCGTCCTGGCGGAGGTCCTGGCCGCCGGCGGCGCCGAGGTCGCGATGACCGGGTGTAACCCGCTCTCGACCCACGACGATGTCTCGGCGGCGCTGGATGCCGTCGACGGCGTCACCTGCTACGCCGAACGCGGTGTCGACGACGAGGCCTACTACGGCGCGATGGAGGCGGTTCTGGCCCACGAGCCGACGATCACCGTCGACGACGGGATGGATCTGGTGGCGATGGTCCACGAGGACTACCCCGAACTGATCGACACCATTGTCGGCGGGGCCGAGGAGACGACCACCGGCGTCCACCGACTGCGCGCGATGGACGAGGACGGTGAACTCGACTACCCGGTGTTCGCGGTCAACGACACACCGATGAAGCGGTTGTTCGACAACGTCCACGGGACCGGCGAGTCCTCGCTGGCGAGTATCGCCATGACGACGAACCTCTCGTGGGCCGGCAAGACCGTCGTCGTCGCCGGCTACGGCCACTGTGGCAAAGGCGTCGCCAAGAAGGCCAGCGGCCAGAACGCCGACGTGGTCGTCACCGAGGTCGAACCCCGCCGTGCGCTCGAAGCGCACATGGAGGGCTACGACGTGCTGCCGATGGCCGAGGCCGCAGCGATCGGCGACGTGTTCATCACGACGACGGGCAACCGTGATGTCATCGTCGAGGACCACTTCCAGCGGATGGACGACGGCGTCCTGCTGGCTAACGCCGGCCACTTCGACGTGGAGATCGATCTGGACGCCCTCTCGGACCTTGCTGTCGACACCTACGAGGCCCGCGACGGCGTCCAGGCCTACGAGCTGGCCGACGGCCGCCGGCTGAACGTGCTGGCCGAGGGCCGACTCGTCAACCTCGCGACCCCCATCGCCCTGGGCCATCCGGTCGAGGTGATGGACCAGAGCTTCGGCATCCAGGCGGTCGTCGTCCGGGAACTCGTCGCGAACGGCGACGCCTACGACGCCGGCGTCCACGACGTCCCCGATCGGCTGGACAAGGAGGTCGCCGAGATCAAACTCGACGCCGAGGGCGTCGCCTTCGACTCGTTGAGCGACGAGCAAGCCGAGTATATGGATTCCTGGCAGCACGGGACATGAGTGGTCCGAGCGGAGCGAGGACCACTGTAAGCGAGCGGTAACCGCAGGGAACCGCGAGCAGTAGGGAGATCCGGAACGAGCGAAGCGAGTGAGGATCTCCGAATCGTCGAACGGGGAACGCAGTGACCCGTGAGACGTAGCGAGGTCTGCGCAACGCGAAGCCCTCGAACCGGACCGGCGACCGCAGGGAGCCGTGGAGGACGTAGCGATATTCGAACGAATATACAGAGCCGACGGAACGGTCGAGGTCGCTCACGGTGGTATCTTGACCAAGTACGTACGGTGTGATGATTCACCGCTGTCTGTTCGCGGCCGGTGACGGCAATTTTATTCGGGTACGTCCGCAAGAGGCCACAGATGCAACCGCTCCACGCACGGTATCCGTTTACGACCGCCGCTCGGGAGGCCGTCGAAGCCGCGGCGGTCGACCTGGGCGAGGTGGTCGCGACCGACGAGGCGGTCGTCGAGCGCGCACTGGAGCGGGTCCAGTCGGCGATCACGAACCGGACTGTCGGCGAGCCACACCGACAGACACGGGTCGAACTCCTCTCGTACCCGGTCGCGCGGGTGCTCGTCTCGCTCGTCGATCAGCACGTCTGTACCCGGAAATACGCCGCGGCCGAGGCCGAGACGGCCTACGACCGCTTCGTCGAGGAGTTCGAAAGCACGACTGAGCTCAAATCCACCCGGGGATCACAGATCGAACTGCGTGACCTGCTCGCGGAGTTTGACCTCGGCAGCGTCGTCGACGAACGCGGCGACGGCTACTGGATCGAAGTCGGCGCGTATCTGGAGATGGCGGCCGACCAGCGGGGCGACGAGTGGCGCCTGGTCAACCGCACGCTCGCGGACGGGCGGGTCGCGATCACGCAGGCCGAACTCCACGTCCTGCTCAAACAGGCCATCCGTCACCGGATCGAGGACGGGTTGCCCTTCGACGTGCCCGACGCCATCGGCCAGGAACTCCAGGCGGAGGCCGAACAAATCCGGGAGGTGCTCTCGGAACTCGATCTCACCCGGGAGATCGACACCGTCGTCCCGGAGCTGTTCCCGCCTTGCATGAAAGCGCTGCTCGATCAGGTCCAGAAGGGGGAACACCTCGAACACCACTCTCGCTTTGCGATCGCGACGTTCCTGGTGGGGATCGGGATGACGACCGACGAGATCGTCGAACTGTTCCAGGTCAACCCCGGTTTCGGCGAGGAGGCGACCCGCTACCAGGTCAACCACATCCGCGGCGATACCAGTCCGACGGAGTACTCGACGCCGGCGTGTTCGACGATGCAGTCCTACGGCGACTGTGTGAACAAAGACGACCTCTGTGAGACGATCGCCCATCCGATGGCCTACTACGAGAAGAAGATCGACGACTCCGAGGAAGACGAGTTGACCGATTGGCGCGAGACCGACGGCGACGCCGACGAAACGGACGAGGCCGACGATACCGGCGACGAAGCCAACGCCTAGAAGTTCTGCCGTTCCAGCCAGAGGCCGGCACTGAGCATGAAGACGACGAACAGTCCGATCGCGGCGACGATACCGACCCCGCCCTGCGGGCCGAGGCCGCCGTTGGTTCCGTACGTGCTGGAGACGTAGACCGTCGCGGCGACGAAGAGCGCGAGGGCGATAACCGAGATGACGATCTGCACGACGGTCTCCCGCTCGATATCCATGTCCTGCGATTTTACTGGCCCGGGCAAAAGGGTGTCGAAGCGTCCGAACCGCCGAGAGACTTAGGCCCGTGGAGCACCTATGTTTCGACTGGATACACTCCAGCACACAGCCGTGTCCGGCTCCTATGACGGTACTCACACCCCCCGACGACACCGATCGGACTGCACTCGCACCGGACTTCCGGACGCTCGCCGACCGGGCGGCCCGCGCCTGGACCGAGCGCATGGCGGTCCGCGAACTGGGCGACGGCGAGTACGCCGTCACCGCCGAGAGCGGCCGCACCTACGTCGTCGACGTCCCCGAGCGGTCCTGTTCCTGTCCCGACCACCGCATCCGCGGCGAACGCTGCAAGCACCTGCGGCGGGTCGCCATCGAGATCACTGCCCGCCGCGTTCCGGCGCCCGGTACCCGACGCGCCCGCTGTGACGCCTGTGGCACCGAGACGTTCGTCAACGAGGACGCGTCGACTCCACACCTCTGTGAACCCTGCCGGCTCGACCCGGGCGACGTGGTCCGGGACCGCGAGACGGACAAGCGCCTGGTCGTCGTCCGCGTCACCGACGACCGCGCCGACGAGCGGATCGTCGAGGCGACCGGCCGGTCCGTGGCTGCCCACGGGACCAACGACGGCTATCCGGCGGGGGATCTGGTCGTCGACGCCGTCTACCTCCCGGCGGCCGTCCGGAGCGAGTCACCGCGGGAGTACGCCTTCCCGCACTCGCGGCTGGAGCGCGTCGATGGTGTGGAACTGGTCGCCTGACACCTCCCGGATCAGTCCAGCATCTCGGCGGTCTCCTCCTTCGAGAGGTCGCCCCGTTCGAACGCCGAGAGCACGTCCAGCGTCGCCTGGTCGGGCCCGTCCTCGCCGACCTCGTCCAGCGTCACCTTCTCGGAGTGGCCGACGAACTCCTCGAAGTCGGTGCCCTCGGACAGCGCTTTCTCCTTCTTGACGCGGTAGTTCCCGCCGTCGGTCGTATGGAGGTCGCCGGGGTGGAAGAAGTACCAGTCCTCGCGGTCGAAGCGGACGCCGATCCGGGGTTTCGCGCCGAAGTTCCGCGCGAAGAAGAGCAGTGCCTCGACCTCCTCGCCGGTGAGGTAGATCGGGTCGCCGGCGCTGGATTTGGCCTCGATCGCGTAGAAGGTCTCGCCGTCGCCGGTCAACACGTCGGGCAGTTCCCGCTCGGTGGCGCTACCGCTCGCCGGTGCCCGCATCACCGCGAAGCCGGCCTCGTCGAGTTCGTTGACGAGTTCCCGCTCGCGGCGGTCGCCCTTCGCGTTCGAGTTTGCCATCGTCCGACTCTTGGTCGTCGTCGATAAAAAGGGCTCGCGCTCGCCTCAGCGCTCGTCGTTGCCGGCCCGGGACTGTAGCTCCCGGATGACTTCTTCCGTCTCGCCGCCGTCGCCCCGGACGGCCCGGGCGTAGCGCTTGTACTCCTCGGGGGAGACTTGGACCGTCTCGGTACCGCCCTCGTGTTTCAGCTCCAGGCGGACCGTCCCGCCGGGCGTGTTACGGAGCCGGAAGCTCGCCATCGCCGTGAGGACGAACCACAGCGCGATACAGCTCCCCAAAAAGTACGCCATCGATGTCTCGAAGGCCAGCGTCTCGGCCCCGTTGGTCCAGCGTGCCGGGTACGCCCGGACGAACAGCCCGACGCCGACCAGGCAGCCGGCGTTCCCGAGGACGACCCCGAGTTGCTGGCGGCGCGACGAGGGAAGGACGGCGACGACCGAGAGGAACAGCGCCGGAATGGCTAGCCCCCCGAGCACGCCGGCGAGTTTCTCGGCGGCCCGGAGGTCGTCGACCCCCAGCATCGCCGACAGTGATGTCGTTACGACGAGGATGGCAGTCACGAGTGCCAACACGCCGGCGACCCCGAGGACGATGCCAGCGCCTATCCGCCGCGGGTCCCGACCGTTCCAGCGGCGCCCTCCGTACGCATCCCCGAGATTCTCCATGGGGCCACCTTGACACTCCCGCCACAAAACGGTACGTCAGACGCTCGCAAGACGGGACTACTCGCTCTGGATGCGCGGGGCGAGCATGTAGGTGACCCGGCCGTTGCCCTCCGCGAAGTTGAAGTGCATCTTGACGGGGAACTCCTCGCCCAGTTCCATCTCCACCTCGGCGTCCTTGGGGATGGCCTTGTTCATGTTCTTCAGATAATCAAGCGAGAACAGCGAGTGAGCGTCTCCGACGGTCAGGTCGATGAGATCGTCCTGTGTGAGTTCCAGATGGACGTCGTCGGTGTCGCCCTCGGCGTCGACGTAGAACAGTTCCTCGGTCGTGTCGACCCCCAGCGCGATGTGGTCGCTGACCATGTCCGCCGCCGTCACCGAGCGGTCGATGTCACGGCCCTCGATGACGATGTGGGCCGAGAGGTCCAGATCCGGCAGATCCGGCTCCTGGCGGATAGAGTCGGGATCGATGAGCGCGAGGGTGTACTCCAGCCCGTCGATGGCGATGTGGAGTTTGCGTGTCTCCTCGTCGAGTTCCAGATGGACGAGCTGGCCGGCGTCAGCCATCCCCGCGATGTCTTCGAGCCGCGAGAGGTTCACGCCGATGATACCCCCGTCCGCCTCGTAGGACTCGAAGGCCGCCGCGTCCAGCCGGAGGTCGACCATCCCGACGTTCGCGGGGTCGACCGCCCGGATTTCCAACCCGTCGTCTTCCAGGTGGATCTTGCATTCGTCCACCAGCACGCTCACCGAATCGAGAGCCGCCTGGAGCGTGTCTGCGCTCACGATGGCGTTGAACATCTTGGAGCGGGCTACGCCCCCATCCATTAAAAAGCCGGCTATCGTCCCCGCGTGCGCGCAGGCGTTCGAGCGCTCAGGCCTCCGGTTCGAACACCTCTGGGTTCTTGGGACCTTCGCGGTTGATGATTGCCAACATCCCCTTGCGGGCGACCCGCGAGAGCGCGTGGTCGACCAGCTTGATCGGTCCCGGGACCTCCGCGTGCAGCGTCGCGATGGCACACGAGCCGGGCTTGACTGGCGTCGTCTGGACGAACTTGTTGGCCGGGCCGGCGATGGCCCCCTGTTGCCAGACTTCGTCCCACACCGAGCCGATGGGGTGGAAGCTCGAATCGAGGTTCGGGCCGCCGGTGACGAAATACACCCGCGCGGTCTCGCCAGTCTTGATCGACGGGGAGCCGTACCGGTCGGGCGTGATGGCGTACTTCTCACCGTTCATGAGGACGTAGGTCGGGTCCTCGGCTTTCATCGACTCGATGTCGAAGTCGTGGTGGCCCTCCTCGCCGGCCTCGCCTTTGGTGTACAGCTCGTGCTGGCCGAAGTAGAACTCGTGGTCGACCTCGGGCAGTCCGTCCTTTGGCTCGACCAGGATCATGCCGAACATCCCCGAGGAGATGTGCATGTCCATGTTCGGGACCGCACAGTGGTAGATGAACGCGCCGGGGTAGGTGGCCTTGAACCGGAAGGTCTTGGTCTGGCCCGGCGTGACCATCGACGCCTCCGCGCCGCCGCCGGTCCCGCGAACGGCGTGGAGGTCGATGTTGTGGGGCATCGAGTTGCTCTCCTCGTTGGTGACGGTCAACTCGACGGTGTCGCCACGGCGGACCCGGATCAGCGGCCCCGGCACCTGCCCGTCGAAGGTCATGTACGTGTACGTGACCCCCGGTTCGACCTCGGCGACCTGCTCTTTGGTCGTCATCTCGATCGAGTGGGTCGTCGGCTCCGACCGGTCGATGGGATCGGGGATGTCGGTCGGGTCGGCGGCGATACGGTCGACGTCGGTCGATTTCGCTTGGGTCATGGCTGGTTCCTGGGGCGTGGTGCGTTCGGCGGTCTGTTCGGTCTCGGCGCCGGGTGCCTGTGCACAGCCGGCGACCGCTGCGGTACTGACTCCGAGCGCCTGGAGCACCCGGCGTCGCGTCGCCGTCGGGATGGATGACATCGGTGTGGACCTCCGTACACGTAGGGATGTGTCGCCGTGACACATATACCGAGAACCCTGCTCTCAGGGCGTGAGAGTGGTTCTCAGGCGACGAGAACCGCAACGAACGTGTTCGGCTCTGGGATGTGTTCTACCGGAGGTGGCTCACCAGCCCGCCCGTCGGCCGCGACCCGTCCCGCCGTCGGCGACGGAGGCGACTCCTGCCGACTATCGCACTCCCGACGAGATAGAACGGGACGACAATCGAGCCCAGCGTACCGATCGTCGGAAGCCACGGGTGCTCGCCGTGGAGTTCTGTCAGCAGCGACGCTGGAAGGACTGCGACGTACCGGTGTGTGGTGAGCAACCGCTGGTAGCTGCCGGTATCGGCGGGCGCATGCAGCGTCACAGTGACCTCACGCTGGCTCTGTGGCGGAACCCGGACGACCCGATCCGACACGTCGACTCCGTCCCCGGGGACGAGATAGATGACGTTCGGGAGGTAACTCGGGTTCCTGAGCTGCCGTGTCCGGGGCTTGGACTCCCCGGCGGGGATGACATCCGCCCGTTCGGAGTCGAAGCTCGAACTGACGATCTCCATTTCAGTCGTGCCGTCCTGGACGACTGTCGGGGCCACCAACCCGGCCGCTAAGACGAGCGCACAGGCGGCGACGAGCAGCCGGGGATCGAGTCCCTGCGAGCGGCTCCGATCGGTGTCACGGTCCCGCTCGTCGCGTGTCCCGAAGACGCTGTCGAACCCGAGGTACCCGAACGCCGCCACTGCGAGTACCGTCAACACCCCTTCTGTCCCCAGAAACAGTTCGGTGCCGGACCAGCGGGCGAGTGTCAACTGGACACCTTGGACTGTGTTCTTGAGAGCGTTGATCCCACTTCCCAGCGCGGGGATCGCGACGATCCGGCCGTTGATCTGGAGCACCTCCGCGACGATCTGGTGGTCGCGAACCGGGGGCTCCCCGGCCGTCTGATCGGTGATCGCGTTCGCGTCTCCTTTGGTGATATACCCCTTCTCCGTGGTGCCGACCACCCGGTGTGTCGTCAACCCTCCACCCTGGATCGCTTTGGCCTCGAAGACGATCACGTCGCCCGGCTCTGGCGGGCCGGTAAGCGGGCTGGGGACCGCGACGAACCCGTCGTCGGGTTCGAGCGCCGGGTCCATGCTCCCGGTCCGAACGAACCCGAGCAGGACGGGCTGTCCGAGCAGTTGTCCGACAAGCAAGGCTAAGACGACGAGTACGAGTGTCGTCTCGACCGCGTTCGTGATCCCCTCCCGTAGCGACATTTAACCGTTCCGTGGAGTGATTGTAGCGTGGCCGCCCGATCCGATTACTCCACTCCGGGATCGGCGGCTTTGTTCGCGTTGACGACGAACTGACTAGTGAGATCGAGTTCGCCGGTCGTGTCGCTGTCGGTCGTATCGACCTGGAGCGAGACGTACACCGATGCTCCCGATGGCACCGCTTCGTTTGGATCGTTCGCGTTGTTGAAACTCAGGGCCTGTTCCGGCTTTGACTGGCCGTCGGTGGGGTCGTCCAGATCCAGTGCCTGCGTTTCGGTCGAGGTTGCCGAATCGACCTGGCTCGGATCAGGGGAACTCGCGCCCACGATTTCCGTCGCCACGCCCTGCAGGTACACCGTTGCACCCGCGGCTTCCGACGTTTCCTGTAAGCCGACCTCTATGTCGAGGGCCTGGTCTGTCTGGTTCTTGATGACGAACGCCGATTGATCGGTCCCGTCATCGTAGGGCCATCCGTCTCCGGCCGCCGCTGGATTCGTGTCTTCGTCGTAGAGGCTGCTGAAATCGACCTGGTCACCCTTCGCATTGTCGTCCATCGCACCCAACTGGAAGCGAGCCTGGTCGTTGACTCCAGTCCCGCTACTACTGTCTTCACTGAAGTCGATGTACAGGTCACCGTTTTCGTATCCGATCTTGTCACCGATACCCGGAGCGTCTCCGGGTTCGAGGCTGATGTACGCCATATCGTCGTTTGCCACACCGATATCACCGTTTCTCCCGACAGTCGCAGCCGTGAACGCGCCTGTGCCTGATGCGGCCGCCCCGCCGGCGGCGAGCGATCCGAGTCCGATGAGGAACTTTCGTCGGTCCATCTGTTGTCACCGCCCGCAGTCACCCTGCGAGCGTATCTTTCCCTGTATTCCCGAGGGGTATCGTTATACAGGCATATTAGGCCGCTCAAACGGGGGATTTCGTCACTCTGGTGGCGAGACACGTCGCACTTCTCCCCGTTCTTTCCACGGCCGCTAGATAGTTAGTGACTGGCCGGCTTGGCACACCGGACGACGAACCATCCGGTTGATCGGACTCAGCCACCTCAACGACCCATTGAGTTCCCGCTCGGGGGTAAAGTTTCACTGGGTATTAATGTACACTGAGGAGACTGGTCGGACAGCGGGGTGGGGGTCAATGCAAGAAGTCATTCAGCCAATCGGTGCGACGGAGTCGAACAGAGGGACAGAGGAGATCGACGAACTGTTCGATATCATGAGCAACAGTCGCCGGCGTGCGGTCTTTCACTATCTCAAGCAGGGCGACGGGACCGCCGTCGAGGTCAGCAGACTCTCCAGGGAACTGGCCGCCTGGGAGTGTGGTGTCGAGCCCGAACAGGTCTCCTACGACGACCGCCACTCGATCCACACGTCGCTCCGGCAGTTCCACCTCCCGAAGATGGAGGACGGTGGGATCGTCGAGTTCAACGACCAGGGAACGCGTGTCACGCTCACCGACGAGGCCGACCGGACGGACATCTACGTCGAGGCGGTGTCGGAAGACGAGGTCAGGTGGTCGACGTACTTCGTCTCGCTCTCGGCCGTCCTGGCGCTCACGACGGGGGCGGCGATACTCGGCATCCAGCCGCCGACCGCGCTATCGGTGCAGGGGTGGGTCATCCTCGAATCGATCGCCTTCGCCGTCTCCTCGCTCGTATTCTGGTCCAGCCAGCAAGACGACCTCCTGGGCTCGGAGGGAGTGCCCCCGCTGTTCTCGGAGGAGTGAGCCATGCGTAGATTCCTCGTCTTGCTGGTGGGAAGCGCGTTGGTAGTCGGGGTCTTCTCGGTCGGAACCGGCGGCTTCACCGCCGGCCAAGTCGAACGGACGGCCACCGTCGGCATCGTCCCCGACGACCGCGCTGCGCTCGGCTACGACGCCCGCTGTCGGGGCGACGACCTGCACGCTACGGTCACGAACCGGGCTGTCGGGGCGGA
Organism: Haloarcula montana; assembly: GCF_035666295.1. NCBI lineage: Archaea > Methanobacteriati > Methanobacteriota > Halobacteria > Halobacteriales > Haloarculaceae > Haloarcula > Haloarcula montana. The sequence continues at coordinate 1,427,360 of NZ_CP142027.1, read as the reverse complement.
GCTGGTGCTGTCCGTGTCCGTTTCCGGGACCGACCGACAGGTGACGGTCGGTCCCGCGGAGTCGACGACGCTCCGGTTCGGGGATGTCGAACCGGGGACCCCGGTCACCGTCCGGGCACACACCGAGGACGGAGGGCTGGCGATCGAACTGGAACGGTCCGTCCCCGAGGACTGCCGGGACCGGCGCGCGATCAGCTGGATCGCCTTCTGTGGAACCCCGCCCGCTGCCCCACCAGCGGTCGCGGCGACGGATGGCGACGGCCCGACCGCGGTCCACTGGACCGACACCGGCGACGGTCCCGTCGTGTACAAAGCCGGGCCGACGGTGTACAATACGACCGACGACGGCGCCGTCCGTAGCGGGCAGGGGACCTCCATCGGCAGCGCACGCGGCGACACCGGTACGCTGATCTCCAGGCCCTGTACCGTCACGACCGGCTCCTCGGGCACGAAGTTCGAGTACAACAGTTCGACCGGGGCGTTCGAGTCCGGAGGCTGAGACGCACGTGGAGTACAGCACGTCTCCACACCGCTTTGCTCGTTTCATGGCCCCTCGGCTCCCATCTCAGTGCTGACGGCTTCTGCTGTCGTGTGGCCGCCTGTTCGTGCAAGCGGCGAGGGACGGGTCGTCACCGATTTGTCACTTGCCACCGAACAGCCACGTATGGACGACGAGACGGACGACCGTGTCCAGGTGTGGCTCGTCGAGCGCACCTACTCCGACGACGAGCAGAACCTCATCATCCTCACGTACGCGACCCCGGACGGCGAGCGGTACTTCCGCAAGGAGCGGGCGCTCACCTCCTTCACCGACGTTCGGGACACGACGGCAGCCGTCGAGACCGACCCGGGGAATCTCGGAGCGGTCGAAGACCCCGACCTGCGCGAGCAGTACGCCGCCGAAGCACAGCGGATGGAGCGCGTTCACGAGCCTGGGGACGTGATCTGAGGGGCCACGCCACCTGATCCGGCACCCCTTTCAGCGTCGACGGCGTCAGTACAGATATGATCGATAGCTCGCCCGTCTCTCGCGGTCGATACGCGTCGGGAGGCAACTATGTCGGGTAAAGACGACTACTACAACAGAGCCAAACAGGAGGGGTACCGCGCCCGGTCTGCCTACAAACTCCAGCAACTCGACGAGACGGCCGGCCTGCTGGGCGAGGGTCGGACTGTCGTCGACCTCGGCGCCGCTCCCGGCGGGTGGCTCCAGGTCGCGGCCGAACGGGTCGGCGAACGCGGGACCGTCGTCGGCGTCGACCGCCAGCGCATCGATCCACTGGAGGACCCGGAGCCGACGGTCGAGTACGTCCGCGGGGACATGACCGACGACAGCACGAAGGCCGAGATCCGCGAGATCGTCGGCGGCGACGGCGACCAGGGCGGTCCCGTCGACGTGGTCATCTCCGATATGGCGCCGAACATGACCGGCGAGTACGACCTGGACCACGCCCGGTCGGTCCATCTCGTCCGGCAGGCGTTCGAGGTCGCGACCGACCTCCTGGACGCGGGCGGGGACTTCGCCGCGAAGGTGTTCGACGGCCAGGATCTGGACGACCTGAAGGCAGACATCGAACCGGAGTTCGAGTACGTCCGTGAGGTCCGCCCGGACGCCTCCCGAGATTCGTCCTCGGAGCTGTATCTGGTCGCCAAACACCGGCTGACGGCGCCGGTCCGCGAGGGCGATGTCGTCGAGGTGACCATCGAGGACATCGGCGAGGAAGGGGACGGAATCGCGAAAGTCGAGAACTTCACAGTCTTCGTCGGCGGCGTCGAGAAGGGGGAGACCCTGGACGTCCGGATCGACGACGTGAAACCGCGCTACGCGTTCGCCCAGCCAGCGGAGTAGCTACCGGACGACCGACGACGAGCCGGCCTCACGACGGCGGACGAGTCCGACGACGGCGTAGACGAACGGGGTGTCGACCACCGCGATGGTGAGTTTCAGCAGGTACTGACCGACGATCAGCGCCAGCGCCTCGTTGGGCGGGACGCCCTGGAAGACGACGAACCCGATCGTGATGAAGATGACAGTGTCGAGCAGTTGGCTCGTGGCCGTCGACCCGATGTTCCGGAGCCAGAGTTTCGTCGGGCCGGTGCGCCGACGGATCGCGTGGAAGACGAAGACATCCCAGTTCTGACTGACGACGTAGGCCGATAGGCTCGCGACGACGATGCCCGTACTGGCACCCAGTACCGACCGGAACGCGGTCGGGTCGACCGGCTGTGCGGCCGCCGGGAGCCCGGGTGCGAAGATCGTGCTCCAGACCAGTCCCAGCAGGACGAAGTTCATGACGAACCCGACGTTGACCAACACGGTCGCCGCCCGCCGGCCGTACAGTTCGGCGTAGCAGTCCGACGCGAAGAACGTCAGCGCGTACGCAAGCGCCGCACCGGGTAACACCAGCGTGTCGCCCGTCAGGGGTACCCCGAAGGGCAGGCCGAACGCGAGCAGTTTCGAGGCGGTGACCTGCGCGACGACCAGTGCCGTCACGAACAGGCCGATCAGCGCGACCCGCTGTGGCGAGCCGTCGTCACTCGTCATCGTCTAAGCGACCGTGGCGGGCGTCGATGTCGTCCAGTACGTCCAGTGTCTTCCGGACCGAGGCGCGGATCGCGTCGCTCCGGTTGACGAACTTCCCGTCGTCGCCGACGTGTTCGTCTAGATCCTCCAACAACTCTGCGGGCATCTCGACGCTTATCTTGGGCATACCTGGAGAATACTGTAAGCGGACTCATAGCCACTGCGGTTCGATGGCCGGTCCTCGGCGCTTCCCACGTGGTGTCTCGATCAGGCTCTCTCGGAGACACCAAGCGGATACAGCGGCGTTCGGGGACCGGTGGGTCAGTCGGCCGGTTCGCTCCGGCGCTCGGAGGTCCGCCGACCGCCCAGCGTGTACACCCAGAGGACACCCAGGCCGAAGAGGTACGCCAGCGCCGTCGGGATCCCGACGATGAACATCGTGAAGATGCCGTTGGGCGAGAAGATCGCCGAGATGGCCACGATGGCGATGACGACCTCCCGCCAGCGGGTGTACATCGTCTCGAAGGGGACGATCCCGCCCTTGTGGAACAGGAACATCGTCACCGGGATCTCCGCCAGCAGGCCGATCCCGACGGTGAGGAAGAACACGAGCCAGCCGAACTTGCTGACCCGGTAGGCGATGACCATGTTGGCCTGGAGCTGGTCGTAGGCGATCGCCGAGATCGTCAGTGGCGCGAAATAGAGGAACCCGAGCACGCTCCCGCCGATGAGCGCGGCGAACATCGTCCCACCCCAGACAGCCAGGATATTGCGGTTCCCGACGACGAAGCCCCGTTCGCGCAGCGCCGGCCACGCGAAGTACATGAGCACGGGGATCACCGCGACGGCCCCGACGACCGTCGAGAACTTCACGATGAACACCAGGTGCTCGACCGGGTGTAACGTGACGATCCCCACGTCGTTTGCCATCTCCGGCGGGAGCCGGCTGACGAAGGTCCGCTGGATGCGGCCGATGCCGCCCTGATAGAGGAACAGGAAGGCGGCGCCCATCACGACCCCGAAGATGCCCAGGATCCAGAACGCCTTGGAGGCGATCGAATCGAAGATGAAACGGAGGTCGTAGTAGTAGCCGCCCACGTCGTCCTCGGTGGTCTCGTCCTCGGTGAAGGCGTTGAGTACCCCTGCCGTCGTCGAGGTGACGACGTCGTCTTCCTCGGGTTCGCCGTCGGTGTCGGTTGCTTCCTCGTCGTTCTCGTCGTCCTCGTTTGCCATGTCCCACCGGTCGAGGACGAGCCCGGCCTTCTCCTCGTCGCCGACCGTCAGCGCCGTATCTGCGTGGGCCAGGGCCTCCTGTTCGGTCATCTCCTCGAAGACCTCCGGCGGTGCGACCTTGACGGCCTCCGCGTTGAGTTCGTCGATGTCGATAGCCGCCGGGTCGCCGTGTTGGGCCGGCGCCGTGTGGGCCGATAGCTCCCGCAGGACGTGGACGTAGAGGGCGACGACGCCGCCGACGAGCCCGAACAGTGCGCCGAACAGTACTGCCGTCCCCTCGACGGACAGGCCAAACAGCGCCGGCGGCTGGACGTTTCCGGCCAACCGGCTGGAGTACTGTGCGGCAAATGCCTCGGCCGCTTGCACGTACTGGAAGGCCGGCGAGGACAGCAGGTAGTAGGCGGCTGCCCCCGACAGGAGGCTCCCGCCCAGGATCGTGTTCCAGTTCGAGAGTGCGACCTCCCGGGTGCTGACCAGTTCGCTGGAGCGTTTGAACAGCACCGCGACCTTCGCCAGCGCGAGACTGACGCCGTAGAGGCCACACAGCGGCGCGGCCCACATGATCTGCGTGAACGGGTCCGGCGGCGAGAACAGCGCGCCGAAGGCGAAGATCCCCATCACCGCGTAGCGCCACTTGTCCCGGAACGTCTCGTAGGGGACGATCTCCGTATACGAGAGGATCGTCATCAGCAGCGGCAGTTGTGCGGCCAGGCCGAACGAGACGGCCAGCATGAAGACGAACTGGAACCACTTGACGATAGAGTACTGTGGCGTGAACCCGGCGTCGAAGGCGTCACCCGCCAGGAAGTTGAACATGATCGGGAAGAACAGCTCGTAGGCGTAGGCGACGCCGCCGGCGAACAACGCCAGGCTGACCGTCGCGAACGTCAGGAGCTTCCAGGCGGGGATGTGTTCGGCCGGCCACCAGCCACGGCGGCGAAGTCCGTCACGGCCGAAATAAATGAGCAGCGGGACCGACATGAGGATGCCGACGACGGCACCGATCTTGACCTGCAGGAGGATCACGTCGAACGGGGTGACAGCGACGATACTGGTCGCCTCCTGGGTGGTCAGGTCCATCTGGGAGTACAGGAGGTCCTGGCGCAGCCGGTCCCAGACGCCGTACTGGAGCCCCATGATCGTCCCGATCATCCCGACGACGAAGACGATAAACACCTTCTGGAGGTGTGTCTGGGCGCTGCTGAGCATCGCACCCAGTGTCGCACGGCCACTCTGGACCGTCTTGACGGTGTCCTCGTCGATCGCGCTCGCCATCTCTCCTGGGTGTAGCCTATTGTGCGTTATCAATTTATTCATCCCACTGGCGGGCGGGAACCAGCTCTCGGGAGACGGCCATGCGAGGCATCTCGAAAAGAAAGTTTACAATCACCTCCCGCTAAGCCCATCCAGATGCCGGACGGCGACGACAGCGACGAACAGCATGGCCCGACAGAGCCACTGCTGCCCGACGACGATGACGGGACCTCCGCCGAGAGCGAGGGCGAGGGGACACCGCCGTCCGACGATGACATCGACGCGCCGGCCGACGCGCCCGCCGGTGGGGACGAATCGACAGCGGGCGCACACGCAGCGCCCGTCGAGCCGGCGACGCCGCTGTTCGACCGGGACCCCGACGACGTGGTCGCCGCGACACCGGCCGACGTTCCCTCCGACTGGGGGATGCCGGGATCGCCGACCGCACACACGTCCTACGGCGGGGAGACCGTCTCGACGCCGGGCGATAGCACGTCGGTGCCCGACCCCGACGCCGAGTTCGACTACGACGAGGGCGCTCCGGACGATCAGGAGATGCCCCTGGCCGACCACGTCGAGGAGATGGCGATGCGGCTGTTCGTCGTCGTCGGCGTGATGGCGGTCGTCACCGTCCTCGCGTTGCCCTCCTCCGATCAACTGATCAACTTCCTGTGGTACTCGTTCCTCGACGGCCCCGCCCAGGCCTGTGGCCAGTTCGCGGCTGACGCCCAGCCCGGTGGCGAGAGCACTGTCTCCGGGGCGGACTGTCCACACGTCTACAGCCCGCTCGCGCTGATCCTCGCCCGACTGAAGGTCTCCTCGCTCGTCGGCCTGATCGTCGCGCTCCCGGTGTTCGTCTACGAGACGTACCTGTTCATGCGGCCGGGGCTGTACCCCAAGGAACGCCGGTACTACCTCGCCGCGGTCCCGACCAGCCTCGTGCTCGCGACCGTCGGTGTCGCCTTCGCGTACTTCCTCGTCCTGCGGGCGATGTTCGACTACTTCATCACCTACTCCGACCGCGCCGCGGACCTCGCTTTCGGCCTGGGGGAGACGTTCAACCTCATCATCCTGATGCTTGGCTTCTTCGCGATCGTCTTCCAGATCCCGCTGTTCGTGATGCTGGCGATCATGATGGGGGTCACGACTCGCCAGTGGCTCGAAGACCGGCGGCTGTACTTCTGGGGCGGGTTCGCGGCCATCGCCTTCGTCTTCAGCCCGGACCCGACCGGGATGGCGCCGTTGATGGTCGCCGTGACGATGATCGGCCTCTTCGAGGGGACGCTCCTGTTGTTGCGCTGGACCCAGGAGAGTTCGCCGATCCCGACGGCCGAGGAGGCCGCGGCCCAGCGCCCGATCGCTTGGCTTGGGGCCGGCCTCGTCGGCTACGTCCTCAGCCCGGCACCGGTGCCGACGGGCTACTACCAGCAACTGCCGACGGCGATCACCGACGCGCTCAACAGCGTCGGGCTCGCGCCGCCGCTGCTCGTTGGCGGGAGCGCTATCGTGGCCTTCGAGGCGCTGGCCTACGTCAACAAGAACTACGTCGTCAACATCCGGCTCTGGCGGGCACTGCGCCGCATCCGACTCCCGGTCTGGGGGGCGGCGATCGTCGTCGGCTACCTCTCCAGTGCCGACCCGACGCTGTTCCGCCTGGTCGACCAGGTGAGCCTGACGCCGGCGGCGGCCGTCGCCGTCAGCGGGACGCTCGTGGTCGCCTTCGAGGCCGCGATCCTCGTCGGGAAACGCCGGAGGGCGTCGACCGATGGCTGACGCCGCGACCGTCCTCGTCGCGCGCCACGGGGAGACCCACTGGAACCGTACGAATCGGGTCCAGGGATGGGCGCCGACCGGACTGACCGACCGCGGTCACGACCAGGCCGCGGCGCTGGGCGAGGCGGTCACCGAGCGGTACGCCGTCGACCGCGTGGTCGCCTCGGATCTACAGCGGACTCGTGAGACGACCGACGGTATCCGGGACGCCGGACAGGGACTGCCGGAGCCGACCTTCGACGCCGACTGGCGCGAACGCGGCTTCGGCGTCCTCCAGGGGTTGCTCGCCGAGGACCTCTTCGAACGGTACCCCGCCCACGACGACGGCGACAGCGTCTCGGCGCTGCCGGCCGCCCCGGAGAACGGGGAGACCGTCGCGGCGTTCTGTGACCGCGTTCGGGACGCCTGGGAGCGACTGGTTCGATCGGTCGAGCCCGGCGAGACGACGCTGCTGGTCACCCACGGCGGCGTCATCAAGGTCCTGCTGGCGACAGTCGACGACCGGTCGATTTCGGCGACACTCGCGCCACACTCCCAGGACAACTGCGCGATCAACGAGATCGGGATCGACGACGGCGGGGCACGGCTACTCGCCGAGGAACTGACCGACTGGCGCTGACGAACGTTTATCGGCCTGGCGTGTCTCTGTCGAACAAATGGGCCTTTTCAACAAACTCGGGCGGAACGTCGAACGGTTCAAACAGACGGCCACCGACGCCGCGGACCAACAGGCGGAGTACGAGTGTTCGGCCTGCGAGTCGCGGTTCCACACCGATCACGACGACTGTCCGGAGTGTGGCGCGACAGAGATCCGACCGATCGACGGGGAGTAGTTACTCGACGCTCGGATAGTCGGCGTCGAAGACGTCGGCGACGACGTCGTCCTCGCTCTCCTCGTCTTCGGGGCTGACACTGCCGGTCTGGTAGCCGTGCAGGTCCAGGGTCACGTGATCGAATCCACAGTCCTCGATGTGGTCACGGGCGGCCCGGACGAAGTCCGGATCGAGCGCGGTCTCCAGTTCGGCCTCGCCGACCTCGATGCGGGCCAGGCCGTCGTGGTCGCGGACCCGAAACTGTTCGAACCCCCAGGTACGGAGCAACTGTTCGGCCTTCTCGACACGGGAGAGTCGGTCTTCGGTCACTTCGAGCCCGGTCGGGATACGCGAGGAGAGACAGGCCATCGACGGTTTATCCGCCACCGAGAGGTCGTACTCGCGGGCGATCTCCCGCACCTCGGATTTATCGATGTCGTGTTCGAGCAGCGGGGAGTAGGCGTCTAGTTCCTCGACGGCTCGCAGGCCAGGACGGTGCCCCTCGCCGACGTCCGAGAGGTTGGTCCCGTCACAGACGATACCGATCCCCAACTCCCGGGCGCGGTCGTACATCGCGCCCAGGCGCATCGACCGGCAGTGATAACAGCGCATCTCGTCGTTGGTTCGGAACTCCTGACTACTGAGTTCCGAGAACTCGACGATCTCGTGACGGATGCCGATCTCCTCGGCTACCCGGACCGCGTCACCGAGTTCGGCTTCCGGCAGAGTCTCCGATTTCGCCGTACAGGCGACGGCGTCGTCACCGAGGGCGTCGTGGGCCAGCGCGGCGACGACACTGGAGTCGACGCCGCCGGAAAACGCGATCAACACGCCGTCGCGCTGGGCGAGGTCGTCCCGTGCGGCAGACGCCTTCGTCGCGACTGAGGACATTGTAAGCAGTTTGGTCTGGATGCTCAAAAGCGCGTCGCGTTCGGCACATGATTCGGTGTCTCCCGATAGTTATAGATATCTAACACACTCACATTATTTTCACAAATAACGAGGGAGATTATATCTGATGTTGGGTCAGTGTTACGCGGTTGCGAGTGGGAAAGGAGGGGTCGGAAAGACGACGACGGTCGTCAATACGGCGTACGAACTGGTCACACTTGGTCACAAGGTGGCCGTCGTCGACGCCGACCTGTCGATGACGAATATCGGGCGACTGCTCGGGGTCGACCACGAACCGACACTCCACGACGTATTGGCCGGCGAGGCCGACCTGGCCGACGCTGTCGACACCAGCGGCGAGGTCGCACTCGTCCCCGGCGACGCGTCCGTGGAGACGTATCGCGAGGCCGATCCATCCCGACTGGGCCGGGTCCTCCGTCGGCTCCGAACCGAGTTCGACATCGTCCTCGCGGATACGGGCGCTGGCGTCAGCCACGAGGTCGTCGTCCCGTGCGGGGTCGCCGACGGGACCGTTCTGGTGACGACGCCGGACGACACCGCCGTCTCGGACACGTCCCGGACGGCGTCGCTCGTGGACAGGGCCGACGGGACGGTATTGGGTGTCGCCGTCACGCGGACCGACGAGCGTGCGGCCGAGGCGGTCGCGGACGAACTCGGGACGGACCTGCTGGCGTGGATTCCCGACCGCCCCGACGTGGTCGGGGACGAACCGGTCGTCAGAACCGCACCCTCGTCGGCGGTCGCGGCCGCCTACAGCGGGTTGGCCGGGGTGGTGTCGGTCGCGGCGGCCGCGAGCGACCCGGCGGCGGTCGAGGCGCCCGACGACGCTCCCACCGACGAGTCAGGGGAGTAGCCGGCGACGGGTTTTTTCTGACCGGCGCCGAACGGAGCGATAGATGGACCTGGAATCGGTGCCGGGCGTCGGGGCCAAGACGGCCGCGGCGCTCCGGGAACTCGACGACCCTGAGCGCGCGCTCCGGGAGGGAGACGTCGCCACGCTGTCACAGGCCCCGGGCGTCAGCGAGGGCCGAGCGGCCCGCGTGGCCCGGGGAGCGATCCGTGCCGACCACGACGACCCGGGTGGGTTCGCCGCGACCGCGCGGGCTCGCGAACTGTTCCGGGAGGCGCTCGGCCTGGTCCAGGAGCGGACCGTCACCGACTACGCCGAGAAACGCCTGGAGACGCTGTATCCCAGCGGGACCCGGAGCCGGATCGAGGAGGTCCGGGCGTTCGTCGAGTCGGCGATGGCCCGGGACCCCGACCTGGACGTTCGGGACCCACTCTCGGCGGTCGCACCGCTCTCCGAACCCGACGGCGTCCGGGTCCGCGACCGCTGTTTGGCCACGAGCGACGCCGAGCGGTACGCCCAGGCCCAGGAGGCGATCCCCGAGGTCAGCGTCGAGGTGGTCGACGACGCCCGCCAACTGGCCGAACTCGCCCGCTCGTACTCGACGGTCGTTGCGCTGGACGAGGCCTTCGCCGGCGTCGACGTGGAAGGCGAGGTTCGGGTCGAACCCGACGCGCTAGAGAACCCCTCCGCTGTCGTCCCCGAGCGCGTTCTCGCGTTCTTCTCGCGGAACCGCGATCGGGTCCTGGCCGCCGCCGAGGTCCACCGGATCGCCGATCTGGACCCGCCCTGTGATCTGGACACGCTGGAGTCGGCGCTGGACCAACTGGCCGAGGACGGCACCGTCCGTGGCGACGAGGAACTCGATCGGCTGGCGACGGCCGTCGACGACCTGGACGCGGCGGTCGGGATGGCCGAGAACGTCGCCAACGACCACCTGCGGGAGGCCATCGAGGAACGCGACGTCACCATCGAGGGGACCGACCTGCTGTCGCTGGTCGAACGGGGAGCGGGCGTCGACTCGCTGCTGTCCCGGGAACTGGCCGACGAGTACGCCGCTGCCGTCGCGAAGGCACGGGACCACCTCGTCGAGACGCTCTCGCTGCGGGAGACGGAGGCGATGGCCCGCCGGGCCTTCGCCGACGAGCCGACCTACCCCGTCGAGCGCCAGGAGGACGTCGTCAGCCGACTCCGCGAGGAACTGACCGCCGCACGGGACCGGCGGGCGACACGGCGCAAACGGGAGTTGGCCGACGACCTCGCGGGACTGCGGGACGACGCCGCCGCCCTCGTCTCGGCGGCCCTGGAAGTCGACGTGGAACTGGCTATTGCCCGCTTCACCGCCGACTTCGACTGTACGCTCCCGGAGCTCACCGAGGAGAGCGGTTTCGCCATCGAGGGCGGGCGCTCGCCGTTGCTCGATGTCCCCTTCGCCGAGGTCGAGCCGGTCGACTACGCCGTCGAAGGTGTGACGGTGCTGTCGGGCGTCAACAGCGGCGGGAAGACCTCGACGCTGGATCTGGTCGCGCTCGTGACGACGCTGGCCCACATGGGGCTGCCGGTGCCCGCCGAGTCGGCCCGGATCGGCCGCGTGACCGAACTCCACTACCACGCCAAGACACAGGGAACGCTCGATGCCGGCGCGTTCGAGGCCACGATCCGGGAGTTCGGCGACCTGGTCGGGAGCGTCGGCGAGGGGAGCGACGAACGGCGTGTGCTCGTGCTCGTGGACGAACTCGAATCGATCACCGAACCCGGCGCGAGCGCGAAGATCATGGCGGGCATCCTCGAAGCGCTCAGTGAACGCCGGGCGACGGCCGTCTTCGTCTCCCACCTGGCCCGTGACATCCGCGAGGCCGCCACCATCGACATCGGCATCGACGGCATCGAGGCCGTCGGCCTGGAGGACGGCGAACTCGTCGTCGAGCGCTCACCGGTCAAGGGGAAACTCGCCCGGTCGACGCCGGAACTCATCGTCGAGAAACTCGCCGCGGACGACTCCGGGAGCTTCTACCGCGATCTACTGCGGAAGTTCGAGGAGTGAGTCACCACGCACCCAGCCCCGCCCGCCCGTGGCGGTACGTGAGGATGCCGGCGAAGGCTGCGACGCCGGTGAACGCCGACGCCGCACCCAGGTAGAACACCCACTCCATGCCGGCGTTGGTCGTCAGCCAACCGCCGGCAAGCGGTGCCAGCACGGCACCGGGCCGCCAGACCAGATCGCGGACGCCGAAACTGGACGCCACGCCCTTCCCGCTGCCCTCGTCGGCGAACAGCGCCATGCTCGCGGGCTCGCGGATCGAGTCCGCGATACCGAGCAGACCGTTCAATGCCACGAGCGGCAGGAACGCCGGCGAGAGGTCGCCGAAGTACGGGAACACCGCGGGGAGCCCCAGCGACGCGCCGATCGCGGGCGTGAACGGGACGACCAGCGCCACCACACCGTAGGCCAGCCCGCCGATGAAGACGAACCGCGCACGGCCCTGCCGGTCAGAGAGTCCGCCGGTGTAGGGCTGACAGAGCATGTTGGTGAACTTCTCGGCGGCCAGCACGACGGCGACGGCGGTCGCGCCGTTGATCGCCGCGTTGTACCCCAGCCCGCCGCGAGCGGCGGCGACGCCGGCGAAGATCGGTACCCACGTTCGGACCAGCGTCACCGCGACGGCGTACTGGGCGCGAAAGCTCGTGATGGTGAGGATGCGCCGGTTCACGGCCAGATCGGCGAGCGCGAACCCCTCCGTCGTCGTCTCGTCGGGGTCGACGAACGCCAGGACCGCCAGGAAGGTGACGAGCGTGATCGCCACGAGCAGGCCGAAGACGGCGTCGAAGCCGAACCGATCGTACAGCAGGCCCGCCGACAGCGAGCCGCCGATCGCCGCCGCGAACCGCCAGGCGTTGGAGGTTCCGATGGTGGTCCCGCGGGCGCTGTCCCGCGCTAGCTGGCCGACTAGAGCCAACCCGACCAGGCCTGCGGTCGTCGCCGCGACCCCCTGGAGTCCCCGGACGAAGACAAAGCCCCAACTGGAAGATACGAGCGGAAACAGTCCGTAGACGGCCGCTGCAAGCCCCAATCCCACCAGCAGCACCGTCCGCTTGTCGAAGCGGTCGCCCAGATACGACACCGGGATGACGGTCCCCGCCTGGGCCAGAGTCAGCCCGGTCGCGAACATCCCCAGGACGAACCCCTGGGGGTCCAGCAGATCGATGTAGGTCGGCAACAGCGTCAGCAGCGTGACGATGCCGAAGGCGGTGGCGAAACGGGTGAGAAACAGGGCCTGGAGTTGACGGCGTGCGGTCACTGCGTGTGGACAGCGGACTGGCCGTCTAATCGGTTACGGTCCGCCGAAGATATCCGATCGCCGTCGCAGAAAGAAAAGTCCGGGCGTGGGAGCGTCCGTCTGCTGCTTCGCTCAGTCGGAGGCTTCCGCGGCCGCGACCGGTGCAACCGCGATCTCCATCTCCACGTCCTCGACCGCCCAGGTCTTGCGGTGGCCGTCGACGACTTCGCCGAACTCGTCGGCCCGGACTTCCTCGGCGATCAGGTCCCGGTGGTCGTCGACCAGCGCGGCAACGCGGTCGTCGGCGACTTCGAGGTCGACGACGATCCGCTCCTCGATGTCCAGTTCGAGGTCCTTGCGCATCTCCTGGACCCGGCGGATGACCTCGCGGGCGTAGCCCTCGCTCTCGATGTCCTCGGTGAGTTTCGTGTCGACGTAGACGACGCCGCCGCCGGAAAGCGCCGCGAACTCGGTGCCGGTGACGCCCGCGGGCGTCTCCCGGCGGAATTCGACCATCTCCTCGGTCAGATCGACGGGTTCGCTCAGTTCGTCGGCGACGGCCGCTTCGAGCGCGTCGATCGATCGCTCGGTGACCCGTGACTCGTTGAGCGCGTTCATCACGCGACCGGCGTCGTCGCCGAAGGCGGGGCCGAGTTCGCTCATGTCGGCCTCGGCGGAGTAGCGGAGTTCACCCCACTCCTCGTCGGCGCCGACGACCTCGACTGTGCGGGCGTTCAGCCGGTCGGCGACGATGGCCGTCTGGGACTCGACGGCGTCGGCGACGGCCTCGCTGTCGACGTCGACGATCACGCGCGTGACCGGCCAGCGGAGCTTCCGTTCGGCCTGCTGGCGGGCGTTCGAGCCGGCCTCTTCGACCTCGCGGACGACCTCGATCTCGTCTTCCAGTTCGGGGTCGCGCAGCGAGGCGTCCGGGTCGGGCCAGTCACACATGTGGACCGTCGGATGGCCGGCGTCGCCGGTCAGCGCGCCGTAGACCTCCTCGGCGACGAACGGGGTAAACGGCGCGAAGAGGGCGGCGACCTCCTCTAGGACGCGGTACAGCGTCGCGTAGGCAGCCTGCTTGGAGGCCGAATCGGCCTCGTCCCACATCCGCTCGCGGACGACCTGGATGTAGAACCGGGAGACGTCTTCGACGACGAAATTGAGCAGTTCGCCGGCGGCCTTGTCGTTCTCGAAGTTCTCCATGTGCTCGGTCATCGCGGTTTCGACGGTTTGGAGCCGTGAGAGCACCCACTCGTCGACGAGTTCGAGGTCATCGCGAACGTCCTCGGCGGCTGTTCCGGCGGCTTCACCGCCTTCACCTCGTTGGGGCTGCGCCCCAACGCTCGTCTCGTCGGGGTCGAAATCGTCGGCCCGCATATACGGCAGCGGGAAGCGGGCGACGTTCCAGAGGATGTTGAGCCGCCGTTGCATCTCGGCGGTCTCGTCCCACGAGAAGTTCATGTCCTCGCCCTGGGCCGTGACCGACAGCAGGAAGAGTCGCATCGGGTCGCGGCCGTACTCGTCGATGACCTCGTGGGGGTCGACGAGCACGCCCTTCGATTTGGACATCCCGCGGCCGTCGGGCATGTTGGCGTAGCCGTGCATCAGGACCTGCTTGTAGGGGATCTCGCCGGTCGCGGCCGTCGACATCCCCAGTTGCGACCAGAACCACCCGCGGGTCTGGTCGTGGGCCTCCATGATGAGGTCGGCGGGCCACAGTTCCTCGAAGGCCTCGGTCTGTTCGGGGTAGTCGAGCGTCCCCCAGGTCGCCACCGAGGAGTCGAGCCACACGTCGAAGACGTCGCCGACGCGCGTGTAGGTCGTCCCGTTCCGGGTGATCGTGAGGTCGTCGACGGTCCCCTTGTGGAGGTCGACGGCGTCGGGGTCGACGTCTTGGTCGACGACCTCGGCCAGTTCCTCGCGGTCGCCGACGACGACGACCTCGTCCATCGAGCCGTCCCAGTCCTCGGGCGTCCAGATGGGGATCGGGATGCCCCAGTAGCGCTGGCGGGAGACGTTCCAGTCCGGCGCGTCCTCGACGAAGTCCCGGAAGCGGTTGTCCCGCGCCCAGCCGGGATACCACTCGCTGTCCTCGATGTTGTCCAGCAGTTCCTCCTTGATGTCGGTGATCGTGATGAACCACTGGTCGGTGACGATGCGGACGATGTCGGTGTCACAGCGCCAGCACTGCCCCTCCCGGACGGAGTGGCCCTCTTCGTGAGCCAGCAACAGGTCCTTCCCGTCGAGGTCGGCGATCACGTCGTCGTTGGCGTCCCGGACGAAGCTCCCTTCGTATTTGCCGGCTTCGGCGGTGTAGACGCCGTCGCTGCCGACCGGACAGAACACTTCCAGGTCCAGTTCCTGGCCGCGCTCGAAGTCCTCCTCACCGTGGCCGGGCGCGGAGTGGACCAGCCCCGTGCGATCGGCCTCGACGTAGTCAGCGGTGTAGACCTGGCCGGACCCCTCGGCGCTTGCGTGGTCCGGTACCTCGTCGGCCAGCGGGTGGTCGTACTCCCAGCCCACGAGGTCCTCGCCGGACAGTTCCTCGACGACCTCGTAGTCCTCGTAGCGGCCGGCCTTCAGGACCCCCTCGACACAGGGCTCGGCGACGTAGAGCCGTTCGGTCTCGCCGTCCGCAGTGGCGTCGACGCCGACGTACTCCAGGTCACCGTCGACGGCGACGAAGGTGTTGGCGACGATAGTCCAGGGCGTGGTAGTCCAGATGACGACGCTGCCCTCCCGGTCGGCCAGGGGGAACTTCACGTAGATCGAGGGCTTGCCCACGTCGTGGTACTCGACCTCGTTGTTGGCGATGGCGGTCTCACACCGGGGACACTGGTTGATCGAGCGTTTCCCCTGTTCGACCAGGCCGCGCTCGTGGGCCTGCTGGAACCCCCACCAGGCGGCCTCCATGTACTCCGGCTCGACGGTCTTGTACGGGTCGTCCCAGTCCATCCAGACGCCGAAGTCCTGAAAGTCCGTCTGGAGCCCTTCGAGTTGCTCCTCGGCGAAGTCCTTGCACTCCTCGATGAAGTTCTCCTCGCCGAATTGCTCGATGTCTTTCTTGTTCTCGAAGTCGAGCCGTTCCTCGACTTTCGTCTCGATGGGCAGGCCGTGCATGTCGTAGCCCGGCCGGTCGGTGACGTCGTACCCCTGCATCCGGAGATAGCGGATGTAGAGGTCCTTCAGGGTCTTGTTCCAGGTCGTCCCCATGTGGGCCGCCCCGGAGGTGTACGGCGGCCCGTCGACGAAGAAGTACGTCTCCCCGTCGGCACGATGTGCCTTCGTCTGTTCGTAGGCGTCGACGTCGTCCCAGTAGTCGAAGACCGTCTCCTCGACGGCCTCCGGATCGTACTGGTCGTCGATCGCGGCGAATCGGTCCATACCGGTCACATTCGCCGCCGGCATTAAAGGACAATCGATTGTGTGTGTCGCCGTCAGATCGGCGCGATCAGCGCTCGCGCTGGAGGAGGAGCGCGGCGGTCTGGCCGCTGTTCTCCGTGATCGGTGCGACGACCTCCCAGCCGTCCGCGCCGAGTTCGTTTAACTGCTCTTCGGGGACGCTGCTGGAGCCGAACATCCCCGAGTCGATCTCGAACACCTTGTACTCGTAGGAGGGCATCACTCCCAGGGGGCGACGCAGGCCGAACAAGTCTTGTGGTCGCTAGTGGTGGTCGGGACTTCGGGACCACAGCGAGCCGGAGCGCCCTCACCGCTGCCGGTTGATCAGCCGGTTGGGCCTTTCTGGCCGTTCGAATCCAGGTTCCTTCGGTACACCCGGGGTAGCTCATTTGAGACAACTCTGGCTATACCGGGCGGTGAACGATACAGCGGCTGAAGTCAGGGGATCAGTACCGATAGGATCGGGTTACGGGTGATTTTGTGGCTACTAACAATACTCAGTGACGTTGCTACTCGGTTCTATGGTCAACTGTGCTCGATGTGACCGTGATGTGGAAACCGTTCAAACCGTGACGCCGGACGTTATTACGAAAGAACTGATCCAGTCGATCAGTCACGGCAAAGAAGACCTCGCCGGCGAGGAGAGTAGTATGGACGTCTGTACCGAGTGCATAGACGAACTGACGGGAGAATAAAAACGAAGCAGTTCGTGTTACTGTCGGGTTTCGGACGAGCAGAAGTGTGGGAGCGGCGTCCCGTCTCTTGGACGCTCGGTTCAACACCGAAGAGTTTCTATGACCGATACGCGCTCTCTGTCCCACACGCGGTATCAGACACGAGAGCGTGCGATCCGTCCTCCGACACGCGTTCCGGTTTCACTCATCGGACTACCACCTGCACGGAGCACGGGATGAAAACACAGTTAGTCTCTGCATCTCCTGAGATGTGGTAGAGACAATGGTACGCACGAGCGTCATCGGCTGCGGGAACATGGGCAGTGCCCTCGTCACGGGCCTCTGGAAGTCGGGAAACCACACAGTCATCGCGTGTGATCTGGACTCCGAGGCGCTGGCGGCCGTCGCCGACTACAGCACGGAGACGACAGAGGACATCTCGCGGGCCGCCGAGGCAGATGTCGTGTTCGTCGCGGTCAAACCCGACATCGTCGAGGCGGTACTGGACGAACTGGAACTCTCGGCAGAGCAGACGCTGGTCTCGATCGCCGCGGGCGTCCCCACGGAGTTCGTCGAGGCACGGACCGACGCCGACGTGGTCCGGATCATGCCGAACCTGGCCGCCGAGACCCGCGATATGGCCGCGGCCGCCACGGGCGACGTCTCGCCGGCCGTCCGGGAACTGCTCGACGACGTCGGCGAATTCGCCGAGATCCAGGAGGCACAGATGGACATCGCGACCGCCGTCAACGGGAGCGGGCCGGCCTTCGTCTTCTATCTCATCGACGCGATGACCCAGGCCGGTGTCGCGGGCGGGCTGGACCACGAGGAGGCCGAGACCCTCGCGGCACAGACGTTCAAGGGTGCCGCCGAGACGATCCTGCGGGACGACCGAAGCGCCGAGGAACTGATCGACGCCGTCTGCTCGCCGAACGGGACGACGATCGAGGGCATGGAGGTCCTCTGGGACAGCGACGTCGACGAGGCCGTCGCCGACGCGGTCGCGGCTGCAGAGCGGCGTTCGAAGGAACTGGCGGCCGACTTCGACGATGCGTGAGGTCGTCGACGCCGAGACCGTCTCGGCGACACGACAACTCGCCGCCGACGCCCAGCGGGTCATCGTCAAGGCCGGCACGAACTCACTGACCGACGAGGAGTCGAACTTAGACGACGAGAAACTCGACAAACTCGTCGACGACATCGAGGATCTGCTCTCGCGGGGCAAGGAGGTCCTGCTGGTCTCATCGGGGGCCGTGGGGGCCGGTATCGGCCGGGTCGACCATCCAACCGGGACCGTCGAGGAGTCCCAGGCGCTCTCGACGGTCGGCCAGAGCCACCTGATGCGCCGCTACACCGAGAGCTTCGAACGGTACGGTCGGACGGTCGCCCAGATCCTCATCACCGAACACGACCTGGAGAACCCCGAGCGGTTCACCAACTTCCGCAACACCGTCGAGACGCTGCTCGATTGGGGTGTCGTCCCGATCATCAACGAGAACGACGCTGTCGCGACCGAGGAACTCCAGATCGGCGACAACGACATGATCTCGTCCTCTATCGCTATCGGCGTCGACGTGGACCTGCTGGTGACCCTGACCGACGTGGGCGGGGTCTACACTGGCAACCCCAAGGAGAACCCCGACGCCGAGCGTATCCCGGTCGTCGGCGAGAACTACGACGAGGTCGAAGAGCTGGTCTCCGAGAGCTCGACGGGTGGGTTCGGCGGCATCCAGACGAAGGTCAGCGGCGCCCGGGACGTCAGCGAACACGGTATCCCGGCGATCATCGCCCGGTCGACAGAGCCCGACGTGCTGGAGAAGGTCGCCAGGGCCGAATCGGTGGGCACAATATTCGTCCCGATCAACGGTGGGGTAGATGACTGACGACACCGAACGCCAGGTCGAACAGGCACAGTCCGCGGCCCTGCGGCTGGCGAACGTCGACGCCGCCGAGCGCGACGCCGCGCTCGGTGCCATCGCCGACGCGATCCGGGAGAACAGCGAGGCGATCCTCGAAGCAAACGCCGAGGACGTCGCCGAGGCCGAGGAGATGCTCGCCGAGGGCGAGTACACGCAGGCGCTGGTCGACCGGCTGAAACTCGACGAGGGCAAACTCGAATCGATCGCCGGGATGGTCGAGTCCGTCGCCGACCAGACCGATCCGCTGGGCAAGACGCTGGCCGCCCGTGAACTCGACGACGACTTGGAGCTGTACAAGGTCGCGGTCCCCATTGGCGTCGTCGGGACCATCTTCGAGTCCCGTCCCGACGCCCTGGTCCAGATCGCCGCGCTCGCGCTGAAGTCGGGCAACGCCGTCATCCTCAAGGGCGGCAGCGAGGCTAGCGAATCCAACCGCGCCCTCTACGAGACGATCGTCGAGGCCGTCACGGAGGCCGACGCCGACCTCCCCGAGGGCTGGGCACAACTCATCGAGGCCCACGAGGAGGTCGACCGCCTGCTGGAACTGGACGACAAGGTCGACCTGGTGATGCCCCGTGGCTCCTCGGAGTTCGTCTCCTACATCCAGGACAACACCCAGATCCCCGTCCTGGGCCACACCGAGGGGGTCTGTCACGTCTACGTCGACGAGGCGGCCGACCTCGAAATGGCCGCGGAGATCGCCTTCGACGCGAAGGTCCAGTACCCCGCCGTCTGTAACGCCGTCGAGACGCTACTCGTCGACGACGACGTGGCCGCCGACTTCCTCCCCGGGATGGTCGAGCGCTACCGCGAGGCCGGCGTCGAACTGCGCGGGGACGCCCCGACTCGGGAGATCGTCGACGTCGACCCCGCCAGCGACGACGACTGGTCGAGTGAGTACGGCGACCTCGAACTGTCGATCAAGGTCGTCGAGGACGTCTACGCGGCCGTCGACCACGCCAACACCTTCGGCTCGAAACACACCGAATCGATCGTCACCGAGAACGCCGACGCGGCGGAGACGTTCATGACCGGCATCGACGCCGCCAGCGTCTTCCACAACGCCTCGACCCGGTTCGCGGACGGCTACCGCTACGGGTTGGGCGCGGAAGTCGGTATTTCCACGGGGAAGATCCACGCCCGCGGCCCGGTCGGACTTGAGGGGCTGACGACCTACAAGTACTACCTGGAGGGTAACGGCCAACTGGTCGCGAGTTACGCCGGCGACGACGCCCTCCCGTTCACTCACCGTGACTTCGACGGCGAGTGGACTCCCGGCCACCTGGCCGACGAATAACCGTCGTTACGCCCGATGCCACCGTTTCCCGACGACGACAGCCGCAACGCGCTCGCCGCGGACTGCCGGCGCTGCCCCGACCTCACCGGGAGCCGTACGTGCATCTCCTGGGGAAACGGCCCGCTGGATGCCGACCTCGTCGTCGTCGGTGAGGCACCGGCTGAGGGGGACCCCGACGCCGACCGCTGGCGGGGCGGGAACCTGACCGGGATGGCCTACACCTCGCGAGCGTCGGGCCGACAGATCCGCTCGCTGCTGGCCGACGCCGGGTTCGACCACGACGACTGTTACTTCACGAACGCGGTGAACTGCCACCCGCCGGAGAACCGCGACCCGACCGACGACGAACTCGCGAACTGTCGCCCCTACCTGATCGAGGAGATCGAGACGGTCGCCCCGCGGGCGGTCGTGACGACCGGGAACCACGCGACGCGAACCGTGCTCGCGCTCGACGGCGACTCGCTGGACGGCTTCCTCGACAACGTATTGGAACCCCGATACAGCGACACACTCGGCGTGCCTGTCGTTCCACTCCTCCATCCGAGCTACCAGGAGGTGTGGCTCGCGCGACTGGGCTACGACCGCGCGGAGTACGTCGACGCGATCCGCGAGACGGTCGCTGGCTGTCGCCCGTAGCGGGGCCGAACCTTCATGTAATCGCCGGCCGACGACCCGGATATGAGCGACTGCATCTTCTGTCAGATCGTCGACGGGGACATCCCGAGTCGGACCGTCTACGAGGACGACTCCGTGCTGGCGTTTCTGGACGCCAACCCGCTCTCGCCGGGGCACACGCTCGTTATCCCGAAGGCCCACCACGAACGGCTGAACGACCTGCCCGCCGACGCCGCCAGCGAGGTCATGAGCACGGTCCACGCGCTCACGCCCGCCGTCGAGGCGGCGGTCGACGCGCCGGCGACGACGGTGGCGTTCAACAACGGCGAGGCCGCCGGCCAGGAAGTTCCCCATGTCCACGGCCACATCGTCCCGCGGTTCGAGGACGACGGCGGCCGGCCGATCCACGCGCTCGTCAGCGACCGACCCGACCTGAGCGACGACGAACTCGACGACATCGCGGCGGCCATCGAGGACGGCGTTTAAGCCGTATCTTTTTACCGTAGAACGAGTGCAACGAAGTGTATGGGAGTGTCGACGCTCGCGTTCGTCGGTGCGACGGGTGGTGCGGGAACGACGCGGTTGGCCGTCGAGACGGCCGCGACCCTGGCTAGGGACGGCCGTTCAGTCGCGGTCCTCGATGCCGCCTTCGCGACACAGGGACTGGCCACGCGGGTCCCGGCACAGATCCGGGGCGACCTGACGGCGGTCGCGACCGGGGAGGCGTCCCTGGCCGAGGCGACCTACGACGCCGACTTCGACGTGGCCGGTCAGGTCGCGCTGTGTCCGGCCCACGCGCCCTTCGAACGCATCGCCCGGGCGAAGACATCCGAGCACGCACAGGCGTTCGAACGGGCCGTCGCCGAGGCGGCCGGCCAGTACGACCACGTCCTGCTCGACGTTCCGCCGGTCGCTGCCAACCAGGCGCTGGCGGCCGTCGACGCCGCACAACGCCGTGCACTCGTGGTTCCAGCGACCGCCCGGGGCCGTGATCTCCTCCCCCAGCAGCGTGGCCGGTTGCGGGACGTCGACGCACCCGCCGACGCCGTCGTCGCCACCCGGACCGACGCCACCGAGGCCGTCGCCGTCGAGGACGCCGACCACACGGTTCCGGCCGGCGACCCGAACCCGACGCGGCCGTCCGCGCTGGACCCCGAAAGTCCACTCGCGCCGGCCGTCGCCGACACCACCGAGGCACTGCTGGACCTGGAGTTGGGGCTCTCGTTCGACTCCGGCGGACTCCTCTAGAGATCCGGCAGCGGCACCACGACGACGGGACGGCTCGCCGCCGACAGCACCGCCCGGGCGGTCTCCCCGACGCCGTCCGCCCCCTCTGTGCCGCGGTTGGCGCCGATCAGGACGGTGTCCGGGTCGTGGTCGTCGATCTCCGCCAGAACCTCCTCGGTCGGGTCGCCGTCCCTGGTCTCGGTCGTCGGCATCGCGGCTGCGAGTCGCGAACGGGCGACGTTGGCCGCGTCGCCGGCGTCACGGCTCGGTGCCGAGGGATCACGGACCGCGACGACGACCACGCTGTCATCGCTGGGGTCCAGTCGGTCACGGAGGTAGTCGGCCGCTGCGGCGGTCACGTGGACCGACGAGGTGGCGACGAGATATTCGGTCATAGGCGTCCCTGCGGACGCCGGTGGCTTCGCCCTTTCGCCGATCGGCTCCGACGAACTTACGTCGACCGCCGCCCCTACGGGAGAGCGTGCGCGTCGAGAACAGTTTCATCGGGGTCGACGGCGTCGGCGAGAAGACCGAACGGAGCATCTGGGAGCAGGGGATCACCCACTGGGACGAGTTCGAGCCGTCGGTCGTTGGCGGGAAACGCGGCCAGCGGATCGGGTCGTTCATCGAGGAGGGTCGCGACCGTGTCGCGGCGGCCGATGTTGACTACTTCGACCAGGCCTTCCCCAACAGCGAGCAGTGGCGCCTCTACGAGACGTTCCGCGACCGGGCCTGTTTCTTCGACATCGAGACGACGGGCCTGGACGAACACCGCAACCAGGTGACCACCGTCAGTCTCCACCAGGACGGCGAGACACGGACGCTCGTGGCCGGCGACGATCTCACCGCCGAGAACCTCCGGGCGGCCTTCGCCGACGCCGGCCTCCTGGTGACGTTCAACGGCAAGCGCTTCGATGTCCCCTTCCTGGAGGCGAACTTCGATATCGATCTCGGGTACCCGCACCTCGATCTCATGTACACCTGCAAGAAACTCGGACTCTCGGGCGGGCTCAAGCAGGTCGAGCAGGACATCGGCATCGAGCGCGAGCGGCCGGACATCTCCGGGCGGGACGCGGTGCGGCTCTGGCGCGAACACGAACGCGGCGTCGACGGCTCCTTAGAGACGCTGATCTCGTACAACCGCGAGGACACCGTCAACCTTCGGACGCTGGCCGACCGCGTGACCAGCGACCTCGACGAGGAACTGTTCGTCTAGGGCTCTGTGGGGGCCGGCCCTCCGAGGACGCTCTTGGGGCGCAGGAGGTGTGCTCGCCCGGCCAGAATACCCAGCAGGAGGCCGGTGAAGTGTGCGATCAGTGCGACACCAGGGTTCGCGGTCGCGATGGTGATCGCCGCGGCGCAGAGCCCCCCGATCGCGAGTTGTGCCCGCGGCGACAGCGAGATCCCGCCCACGACCGTCTCGGTCAGCCGGTTCGAGGCGAGCAGATACCCCAGGAACGCGAAGATCGCGCCGCTCGCCCCCAGGACGTTGACCTGGCTGACCATCCAGGGGACGATCGGTCCGAGCAGCCGCGCGGCGTACACCTCGGCCAGGCCGGCGAGCATTCCGGTGAGGAGGAAAAACGTGTGATAGCGGAGGCTGGTGGTCTCCCGTTCGAGCAGGAACCCGAGGACCGCCAGCGCGAGGGCGTTCGACAACAGATGCGAGGGGCCGCCGTGGGCGTAGACACTGGTCACGAGCGTCCAGGGCTGACTGAACGGGCGTGACATCCCGAACACGAGCGTCTGTGAGACGAGCAAGCCGACGACCTGCTGGAGGGCGAAGACGACGCCGATGGCCCCGAGGGTGACCACTGTGGGGCTGTCCGTGAGGCGGGGCATAGTCCGTACTTCCGACCACTCCCACAAGAAAGGTCGGCCCGAATCCAGAACGCATACGTGGGCCGGCCGCGTTCGATCGGGTATGACAGACACGCTCAGCGAGTCGCTTGCCGAGGCGTTCGCGGAATCGACCGACGAGGGGACCGCCGCCGAGGCCGCCGAACAGCTCGCGGCCTTCGTCGAGGACTACGAGCGCGACCTCACGGCCGAGGCCCTGCTGGAGCGCTTCGAGGACGCCCCCTACGGCGATTTCCCTCACCGCTACGACTGGCTCGTCGGCGAACTCGCCGCCGAGACCGAGGACTGTACGGACTCACGGGCCTACCGGCTCGACGGCTTCGGCGAGTTGGCCGCCGATCCGAGCCAGGGCGCCTGACCCGATGGCCGGCGGGACGTACACGCTCGTCCTCGAACGGAGCGAAGACGCGACGATCGAGGTCGGCGCGCTCGGCCGGCGGCAGTTTCCGGCCGGATGGTACGCCTATACCGGGAGCGCGCTCGGTTCGGGCGGGTTCGGCCGTATCGACCGTCATCGTGCGGTCGCGGCCGGCGAGAACGACACCCGCCACTGGCACGTCGACTACCTCCTCGGCGATCCGGCGACGACCGTCGACACCGTCGTGACGACCGAGGCCGATGTCGAGTGTGCGGTCGCTGGCCGGATAGCCGATCCGACGGCTGACGGGTTCGGGGGCGTCACCGGATTCGGCTGTTCGGACTGTGACTGTCCGACCCACCTCACCTATCACGAGCGCCGGGACGTGTTGCTCGCGAGCGTCGAACGGGCTCACGAGGCCGCGGCGGCCGACTAAGCCAGTTCGTAGCCGGCGTCGGCGACTGCCGACGCGATCGCTTCCTCGTCGACATCGCCGTCTGTCTCGACGGTCACCGTCCCCGCGCCGTGGTCGGCCGATACCGAGACGACACCGGCGAGCGACTCCAGCGCCTGTTCGACGCTGTCTTCACAGCCAGTACAGGACATTCCCGTCACCGAGAGGGTCTGTGGACTCATAGCCGTCCCTAACTGCTGGTCGGCCAAAACCGCTTCCCTCGCGGCAGTCACGATCCGACGCCGTGTGAGAGAGCCCGCCGCAGGACCGACACGCCTAATTTCCGCCGTCGAGAACGGACGCCCATGTTATCGAGACAGTTCGTCCGGGAGAACCCCGAGACGGTCCGTGACGCCATCGAGCGCAAGGGCGTGACGGGCGTCGACCTCGACGAGATCCTCGAAATCGACGAGGAGTGGCGCGGGCTGAAAGCCGACGGCGACGGGCTCCGCCAGGAGCGCAACGAGATCTCCAGCAAGATCGGCCAGTACAAACAGGACGGGGACGAGGAGGCCGCTCAGGAGGCCATCGAGCGCTCCCAGGAACTGAAAGCCGAACTCCAGGAAATCGAGGAGCGCGCCGACGAACTGGAGGCGAACCTGGAGGCGGCGCTGCTGGAACTGCCGAACGTCCCTCACGAGTCGGTCCCGACCGGCGAGGACGAATCCGACAACGTCGAGCGGTACCGCCGCGGCTTCGAGGACCTGCGGGACCTCCCCGCCGATGTCGTCCCCCACTACGACCTGGGCGAAGAACTGGATATCCTGGACTTCGAGCGCGGCGCGAAAGTCTCGGGCGGGGGCTACCAGTTCGTCAAAGGCGAAGGCGCCCGTCTGGAGCACGCGCTGATCCAGTTCATGCTGGAGATCCACCGAGAGCAGGGCTATACCGACGTGTTGCCGCCGATCCCCGTCAACTCCGCCTCGATGGAGGGAACCGGTCAGCTCCCGAAGTTCGACGAGGACGCCTACCGCGTGAGTGCCCGCCAGGACGACGGCTACGACGACGACGACCTCTGGCTGCTCCCGACGGCGGAGGTCCCCGTGACGAACATGTACCGCGACGAGATCCTGCTGGACGACGACCTCCCGGTGAAACACCAGGCGTTCTCGCCGAACTTCCGCCGGGAGGCCGGCGAACACGGAACCGAGACCCGCGGGTACGTCCGCGTCCACCAGTTCCACAAGGTCGAACTCGTCAACTTCGTCCGGCCCGAGGACAGCTACGACCGCTTAGAGGCCCTGCTGGGGGAGGCCGAGGAAGTGCTCGACCGCCTGGATCTCCCCTACCGCGTGCTGGACATGTGTACCGGAGATATGGGCTTTACACAGGCCAAGAAGTACGACATCGAGGTGTGGGCGCCCGGCGACGACATGGAGGACGGCCCCGAGGTCGGCGGCCGCTGGCTCGAAGTCTCCTCGGTCTCGAACTTCGAGGACTTCCAGGCTCGCCGGGCCGGCCTGCGGTACCGGCCCGAGCGCCACGAGTCCGCCGACTACCTCCATACCCTGAACGGCTCCGGGCTGGCGGTCCCCCGCGTCCTCGTCGCCATCATGGAGTACTATCAGAACGAGGACGGGACGATCACGGTGCCGGAGCCGCTGCGTCCCTACATGGGCGGCCAGGAACGGATCGAGGGCCACGAACCCGTCGGCGAGAGCGCGGTCGGCGCCGGCGAGAAGGAGTAACGCCGCTCACTCGCCGTCGACGACCGACCGACAGAGCTGTCGGACCTGCGGGAGCGTCGAGGGCGGTACGGATTCGGGATCGATCCAGCGACACGCGAGGACGCCTTCCTCGGGGTTCGGGCTGGTCCTGGAGGCCAGCAGACAGTCGAAGACGGTGTAGACCGACACCACGTCCGACTCCCCCTCGTGGCGGTAGGGGAACCACGCGCTTGGCTCCCCGACGTGGGCACGGCAGTTCAGTTCCTCGCGGAGTTCCCGACGGAGTCCTGTTTCGGGACGTTCTTCGGGTTCGACACCGCCGCCGGGTAGCGTCCAGAACGGCGTTCCGTCGCTGTGGCGTTCCCTGACCAGCAGGACCGAGTCGTCGGTCCGTACCAGCGCCTTGGCTCCCTGTCGGACTGTGAACCTGTCGGGATGGCTGTCGGCGGGGAGGGCTTGCCGTATACTCGGGTCGCTGGCCATACACGAGTCCATCTCGGGACAGACGGGTAAACAACTGGTCCCTACCGATCCGTTCTCGCGTCGGCGCCAGTGCCACCGGCCGGTAGCCGCCGGCTACTCCTGGAGCGTGTCACCCGTGCCGGGTGGTGCTATCAGTCGGTATAGGTGTGTAGCCGCGTGATCTCGCCGTCGGCGGTGAACACGTCGACGAAGCCGAACAACACGTCCCCGTCGGCTCCTTCCAGCCGACCGCGGACGGCGACCGCTCCCTCTCCGTCGACCGGCTCGTACACCTGGTCGAGAACGTGGGTCGTGTCGGTCTGCGGACGTTCTTCGCGCATGAACCGGACGAACCGATCACGGCCGTCGAGCGTCCGATCGGGGCGGTCGTGGACGAACCCCTCGGCCAGCAGATCGGCCAGGTCTTCGTACTCGCCGGCGTCGATGGCCCGGTAGTACGCCCGGACCAGGTCGGTCGGTTTCACGGATCAGTCCTCCGCCTCCTCGTCGTCCTCGTCGTCCTCGTCGTCCTCGTCGTCCTCGCTCCCGGTCACTGGTCCCGTGTCGGGCGTGACGTAGCCGCCGAACTCGTCGTCCGGGGTGGCGTAGCCACCGGATTCCCCGTCCTCGGAGGGGGTCGCCGCGTCGTCGGGACGGTCCCGGTCGTCGGGTGCTGCTCGTGACACGTCTTCGGCTGTCTCGGATACTCCCTCGTCGGCGGCCACGGAGTCGGTCGTCCGGGCGCTCCCATCGTCGTCGGTGGCTTCGGTGTCGTCCTCGCCGCTGTCGGCCTGGGAATCGGTCGGGTCCCCGGGCGCATCCGCGTCCTCGGTTCCGGCTGTCCCGCCGTCAGCCGGGTCTCCTGGCGGCGCGTCCACCATGGCTGTCGGCTCTTCCGGCACGCTCTCGTCGGTGTTGTCGGGCTGACTGGCCAGTTCCGCCTGGAGGTCCGCCAACTCCTCGTCTTCGGCTGGCCTGCCGGCGTCGGCGCTGTCAGCGACGCTGTCGGGCGGTGCCTCGACCATGGCCGTCGGCTCTTCGGTGATCTCCTCGGGAGTGGGCTCGGACTCGGGATGGGTAGCTTCGAGTTCGGCCTGGATCTCTTCGAGTTCGGCGTCGTCGATGGAATCGGCCGTCTGGTCGCTGTCGGCCGCGACCGCTGTCCCGTCGTCCCCGGGTTCGGTCGGTTCGGGATCGGCCGAGGTTGTTGCCGGCGTGGGTTCGGCCTCGCTCGGTTCGGCCGACTCACCAGACGCCTCGCTCTCCTCGACCTCGGCGTCGATATCCACGTCCAGGGCCGCGTCGTCGGGCTCGTCGGCCCTCGGAAGGATACTCTCCTGTTGGCTCTCGTCTTTCTCCAGGTCATCCATCTCCGGGGGCCAGTCGTCCGGGTCGGGGGGCTCCTCGTACTTCCGGGCGGTTTCGAGGGGGCGTTCGGCGTCGTCGCGCCATTCCTGGCCGGCGGCACCGCTGCCACTGGAGTAGTCGCTTGCGGACTCGGCCAGCCAGTCGGCGGCCTGCCAGAGGGCGTTTGCCTTCGTCTTGGCCCCCTCGTAGATGGCACCCGTCCCGTCGTCGTCGACGAACCGCAACGCGGTGTCGAACCGGTCTTCGGCCTCGGCGAACTCCTTGCGGGCCTGCTGGAAGTCCCCCTGAGCCATCATCCACTCGGAGCCCTGGAACGCGCTCATCGCCGAGGTGAACGCCCGCCGCCCCTCCGTGTAGTGGGCGTGGCCGACCCGGTAGCGGGCGAACGCGGTATCGTCCCCGCCGGTCTCCGCGATGGCGTCTTTGATCGGTTCGACGGCGGGTAACTCGGTGAGATCGGCCGTACTCCAGGTGTACTGGACGACCCCGTCGTGGTCGATGACGACGACGCCGCGCTCGATCAGTTGCTGCCCGATGTCGTCGACGAAGTCGATTCCGTACTCCCCGGCCACGTCGTGGTCGGTATCGGAGAGTAGGGGGACGTTCAGATTGTACTGTTCGGCGAAGGCACGGTGGCTGTAGACGGAGTCGGGGCTGACCCCCAGGATCGTGACGTCTTTCTGCATCGTAAAGAGGTCGAGTTCGTCGAGGTCACAGGACTCCCCGTCACAGGCGGGGTTGAAATCCGCCGGGTAGAACGCCAGGATGACCACGTCCTCGCTGACGTAGTCGTCGAGCGCGACCCGACGGCGCTGGCCGTCGACGAGGGCGGGCAACTCGAACGACGGGGCCACCGTCCCCTCTGAAATCACAGTCTGTACTTGCCGTCCTGTCACTTAACAGTGTTTCTCCGCTCGCCGTCCCGAGGGCGGTCTGTTAGCCGTGATCCGGGACTCCCCCGACGAACGAGCGGTTTTTGCCCGTCGGCCCGGTAGCCAGCGGTGTGGAACTACACGTCCGGTACGAGGGCGACGACGACCCCGAGAAGTGCAGCGCCCGGAAACTCGCCCGGTTCGATCTGGCTGACCTCCACCGGGCGACCCGCTCGACGCCCCCGGGGATCGTCCTCAACCCCTTCGCGGACCGTGCGCTCTCGCCGGCCGACCGGCCGACGGCGGGCGACGGCGCCCGCCACGCCCGCCTGGTCGCGCTGGACTGTTCGTGGGAGACCGCCGAGCGGGAGGCGTTCGATCTGGAGGGGGTCCACCGCTCGCTCCCCTTCCTCGTGGCCGGCAACCCGGTCAACTACGGGACCGCCTTCCAGTTGAACACCGTCGAGGCCTTCGCCGGCGCGCTCTGTATCCTCGGAGAACGTGACCACGCCGAGCGCATCCTCTCGAAGTTCTCCTGGGGGCACACCTTCCTCGAACTCAACGAGGAACCGCTGGCCCGCTACGCCGACTGTGCGGACTCCAGTGACGTGGTCGCGGTCCAGGACGACTACCTCGCCGAGGAGTGACGGTCAGTCGAAGCCGGTCCCGATCCCCCGGGGGTCCGCAGGCGGTGAGAGCGGACTCGCCGGGAGGTCCCCCGCGGCGTCGGGGTCGTTGTACCCGCCCGGGGCCACGTCGTTGGGGCCGTCGGGGTAACACAGCGAGGCCAGCGCCTGGATGTGGTCCCGGCCGACGCCGAGTTCGAACTGGCCGCCGCCGTACAGCCGGATGTCCTCGCGTTCGCAGTACGCGATCGTCTCAAGCACCGACTCGACGGTGCCACACCGGGACGGTTTCATGTTGAGCCAGTCCGGCTCGAACGGCAGATTCTCGACGCTCTCGACGCCGGTGATCGGCACGTCCCAGCTCACCCGCCCCTCGCGACCGTCGAACACCGGTCGGGTCTCGTCGGTCAGGTCCGGGTCCTCGACCAGGGCGTTCGGGAGGCCGTCGGCCACGCGGCGGTAGAAGTCGGCGTCGGCGTCGACGGCGACCTCGCCGTCGTCGTACAATCCTTTCATGTCGACGACGCGGATGTCGTAGTCGGCGACCGACGCCACGAACGCCTCGTCCCAGTCTGGGGTCGGATCGAGCTTGAACGCGAGGTCGTCGTGTATCGCCAGGAGGCCGTCGAGCCGGTCGGTCGACGGCGGCGCGTCGTCGTCGGGGGCCGAGAGCCGCGTCGAGACGACGAACGTCACCGGGTCGTACGACCGGCCGAGCGCGGCACCGAGGTCCGTGTCGGCCTGCTTCAGTGCGAGGTCCAGCGCGGCGCTCTCGAAGGCCCACCGGCGGTAGTGACGAAACCGCTCCTCGTCGGGTGGCTCGGGCCAGAGGGCAGCGGCATCGAGGCGGTCCGAGAACGAATCGAGCGTGTATTCGCCGGCCACCTCGACAGTGTGGTCGGCCAGTGCGTCGTGGGCCGCGTTGGTGTAGGTAACGTCCTCCCCGCGGCCCGTCTCGTCGGCGCCGGAGAGCGCGACGGTCGTCGTCGCCCGGTCGAACCCGCTGGACGTGGCACGTTCGCGCACCTCGAAGGAACAGTCATCGACAGTCAGCGCGAGATCGGCCACCTGATCGTACATACGGGTCGGTGGCGTCCCAGGGGCCTAAAAACTCCGCTCAGAACGGTAACGGGAACGGGACCGAGCCGACGGCGTACCCCTCGACGCTGTCGTCGGGGCGACACCGGAACACCACCGTCGGCTGGTAGCCGGGGTCGGGCTTTTCGGCGTAGATGCGGCCCCACTCGTCGTCGCGGAACGACGAGCAGTCGACCACGAGGACGGCCCCGGGATGAGCCGCGAGTTGGTCGCGGGTCTTCGCGTCCGTCGAGGCCGTCAGCGCGCCGATGGCGGTATCGACCTGCCGCCGGGTCGGCGGTCGGGGACGGGTCACCTCGACGAGGGTGTCCTCGACACGGAAGTCGACGGAGTGACCCGACCCCAGTTCGACCTCCGGCTCGAAGTCGTTGCCCGCGTCCGCGAGGAGTTTGGCGACGTTGAACTCGCCCATCGTCGCCGCCATCCGGGTCCGGTCGAACCCCTCGCTGGTCCCCAGTTTGCTGGCCATCGTGTACCGGAACTCGTCGAGGACGCCACTGCCCAGAAACTCGTCGTAGAAGGACAGCGCCGTTTCGCGGTCGGCGTCGGGAAAGCCCGCGGCGTGGTCCCGGAAGAACTCACGGGTCGACTCCCGGCCGTCCTTCGAGAGCAACACCGGCAGGAAGAACTCCGCGAGGGATTCGTACTCGGTGAGCCACGGGTCTTCGACCTCAAGTTGTGCGAACAGTTCCCGCTGTGCCCACTCCGCGATGGGGTCGGGAGCCTCGTCGAAGGTGTACTTCGTCGTCTGCCAGAGAGAACGGGGGGTCTCCGTGTTCCCGAGCCAGTAGGCCTCCTGGCCGTTCCAGCAAAACAGCGCCAGGTCGCCGTTGTGCATCTCCAGACGCTTGGCTGCCCACCCCTCGGGCGGCGCGAACCACGGCGAGTTCAGGTCGGCGCCAAACGACTCCGCGAGCGGTGCCAGCAGGTCCTGCCGGACGCGGTCCTCGCTCCAGCGTTCCTTCGAGTGACGGAATCGGATCGGGCCAGCCACACTGTCCTCTAGGTCGGCTGGTGTCTTGTGGGTTCCGTCTGTCCGTACCGGGTTGGATCGGGCGAATGGGACACGCTCGACGGGACGAAACGGAAAATCCGGCTGACCGTTACATTGATAGGCATTAGTTCACAAGGTTGAGTGTGGTAAGCTATGTCGATGGGAGCGTATGACGACGACGAACACGAACGCCGTGAGCGCAAGAACAACGAGGTCGACCTCTCGGAGGACGACGACCGGACAGCGTATCACGGGTCCGTCGAGTACGATTCCGGGGAGTCGACGGAGGAACTCCTCGATCAGTTCAAGCAGATCAACTCGGACTAGCGTCTCCGGTTCTGGACCTGACTCGTAACAGCAGTACGGACAGGCCCGTCACGACCGTCACTGCCGTCACGTGTGCGAGCAGCGCCGCCAGCAACACGGGGTAGTTCAGCACGAACGGGACCAACACGAGTTGGAGGATGCCGAACCCGAGCGTCTCCAGGTCCGCCCGCTGGAAGACGCGCGCGGTCTGTGGGTCGAACTGGTAGCGCGCCGACCGCCAGAGGCCGGTGACGCTGGCCCACCAGCCCGTCCCGATGCGGTAGCTCACGTCCCAGAGAATGAGCAACATCAGGTAGACGACCAGTACCGGCGGTTCCTCGCCGAACAGGTCGGTGACGATCGGGTTCTGGCTCATCTGTGGATCGAACACGAACAGGTGGGTCAGCATCGCGATGTAGGCGAGCACCGACAACACCACCTCGACGTTCGAGGAGAACAACAGCGCCTGGTAGGTCTCGGGGACGTCGATCCGTCGGACGAGCGTGCTGATCCGGAGCATCTCGATGCTGCCGATGGAGGCGACGATGACCACCGCGGTCCCGGCGATGGCGGCCGGCCAGACGTCGTAGTACCACGATAGCCCGACGATACCGATCTCGAAGATCGAGAGCTGGATCGCCACGGCTGCCCACGTGGGTACTTCTATCCCCGGCAGCGCGCCGACGATGCTCTCGTACACCCAGGTCTCGCCGTAGACCGGGTGCGGGTCCCCGCGGCTCATCGGTTCTCACCGCCGGCGGCGACCGCACGCCGTGGTGTCGCCCGCCCGGCTCGGTCGGCGCTCGTCCGCCTGACAGCCTCCTCGAAGGGCGTCAGCTCGACCGGGACGGCGTCGTGGATCCGCGCGTCGTCGGCGACGACCGGCGTCTTCAGTCCGTCGACCAGCGGCCGGGCGACCGCCGTCGGGACGTCGGTCAGGCACCCGACCACGTAGGAGGCGATGCTGGGGGTGAACAACGGTACTGGGATGATCCGCGGAGCGGTCCCGCCGAGCAGGTCGCCGGTCCGTCGGAGGATCTCCGCGTAACTCATCACCTCCGGCCCGCCGATCTCGTAGGTCTCCCCGGCCGTCTCGGGCGCGTCGAGGACGCCGACGAGGTAGGCGATCACGTCGTCGATGGCGATCGGGTGACAGTCCGTCCGGACCCACTTCGGTGTCAGCAGTACCGGGAACCGGGTCGCCAGCGTCCGGATGATCCGGAAACTGGCGCTGCCCTCGCCGACGACGATCGCCGCACGCAGCACCGTCAGGTCGTAGTCGCCCTCGGCCAGCACCGTCTCGACCTCACGTCTGGAGGCCAGATGTTCCGAGAGGCCGTCCTCGCCGCCGAGGCCGCCGAGGTAGACGACCCGACCGACGCCGGCGTCGTCGGCCGCCGAACGGAAGTTCCGGGCCGCCCGGCGGTCCCGGTCGGCGTAGTCCGCGCCGGCACGCATCGAGTGGACCAGGTAGTACGCGGCCTCGACTCGCTCCAGGGCGTGCGCGAAGCTCTCCGGGTCCAGCAGGTCGCCGACGGCGACGTCGACGCCGGCCGGCGGGTCGTACCCCGCGGGGTCACGGACGAGCACGCGGACGTCGTGGCCGGCCCGACACAGCGCGTCGACGAGCCGTCCGCCGACGAACCCCGTCGCACCGGTGACCAGGACGTGCATACAGCCACACGGGTCGGCAGCGGGTTAAAAGGTCGGCCGTCGTGTCACGGTCACAGTGGCCCGCGTCAGCGTCGTTCGGCGACCAGCACGCCGACCTGGTCGCTGACCAGCTCGACGGCGGTCAGGGCGTAGCCCGCGTCGGTGAACGCGTCCGCCAGCACGCCGACCGTCGCCGGGTCGTCGACCTCGGGGCTGTAGAAGGGGTCTTCGGGGTTCGGTTCGCCGAAGAACATCACGTCGCCGAGGACGATCCGGCGCGGTCCCAGGTCGGCGACGACGTCGATTGCCTCGCGTTTCTCGTCGTCACTCAGGTGGTGCATCGCGAAGTTCGAGGTGACGACGTCGACGGACGCCTCGACGTTTGGCTCGCGGAACTGCCCCTCGCCGAAACTGACGGCCTCGACGCCGCGGTCGTCGGCCTTCTCGCGGGCCCGTTCGAGCATCCCCTCGCTGATGTCCCGGCCGATCACGCGCCCGGCGTCGGCCGTGAGACCGAACGCGATGGCGCCGGTGCCGGTCCCGAGGTCGAGCACCACGTCGTCGCCGTCGGGGGCGGCGTGTTCGACGACCAGGTCCGCACAGGCCCGGTACTCCGGGGAGTCCTGGCTCTCGTCGTAGTCAGCGGCGTGATCAGAGAACCGCTCGGCGTGTTCGTCGATGGACTTCTTCATGGACGCGGCTTCGAACGGGTCGGTGAAGTACGTCTCGGTGAACGAGCGATCGACAATACGACCGTGAGATGTGGGTATCGTGACTTGGGTTAATTGAACGGGTTGTCCGGGGTCTCTAGTCGCGTGATCCCCTCGACTCTGTCGAAGTCGTCGTCGAACGAGTACAGGTACTCGATACCCTCTCGTTGCATATACGCAGCGATCGTCGCATCCCCACACGAGAGGCCGTCGTACGTCCGGAACCGAGCGATCGCACCGACAAAGTCCTTCTGTGCTGCGTGGACGATCTCGAACCCTGCAGATCGGTTCAGCCGCTCGTACGTCTCGACTGCCGTGCGATGGTGTTTGCGCTCGTGTATCCAATTGAGTGTTTCAAGAACGACGTAGTTCGTCACTCGCCCCGTCGGAAGGTCACCGTGGTCCATCTCGCGGACCAGTTCCATCGCGATCTCGTGGTGCTGGTCGTCGGCGTCTGCCATTCCGATGAGTACGCCCGTATCGACGACTGCGACTCCCATCAGCGATTCTCCGAGGCGGCCGGATCGTCCTCGTTGCCGGCGAGGTCGTGCGTCTCGGAGTTCCCACCGCCCATCGACACCGGTTCGAAGTCGTCGAACGCACCGTAGTGTTGCTTGACCACCTCGACGGACAGGTTCCCCTCGCCGTCGGCGTCCCAGCGGAGTTTGTCACCGGGTTCGATGTCGAGCTGTCGACGAAGCGATGCCGGGATAGTGACCATGCCCCGGTCGCTGACTTTCGTTTCCTCCGGACTATTGTCGCTCGCCATATCCGTCGCTACAGTGTCCTACGGCTTACATGTATCGTTACATGTAGTCAATGCTTCGTCCCGAGATACTGCCGTGTCGGGTACCGTTCCCACTGTCACTGCGGGGAAAGACATTCCCGCACCACCCCCTAACGACCGGTATGGCATCCCAGCCCTGTGACGGCTGTGGCACCGAGGTGTCGATCGGCGGCGGTATCACCGGCATCTGGGCCAGCAAGAGCCAGCCAACCGAAGGGATCATCCTGGAACTGGCCGACGACACCGAACAGTTCCTGTGTTACGACTGTATCGACCGGTTGCCCGACGACCGCGAGGTCACTGCCGACGACGTGGCCGCCCTCGAGGAGTAGCGTGGCTCCCGACTCGGGAACTCGACGCGACCACAGCGCGGTCGCTCGTCGGGTAGCTTCGAAGAAAACGCTTCAGACGTGACCGCCGGCTGGCGGTCCGAAATCAGCTTAGTTGCGGACGACGTTGGTCGCGCGCGGACCTTTGTCAGCCTGTTCGATGTCGAATTCGATCTCCTGTCCCTCTTCGAGGTCCGGGCCGCCAACGTCTTCCATGTGGAAGAAAACGTCCTCGTCCGCGTCCTCAGTCTCGATGAAACCGTAACCGCCAGTGTCGTTGAAGAAATCAACAGTTCCTTGCGCCATTTCAAATAACTGTAGAGCCGGACGGGGGATAAGAGTTCTGAGAGTACCGCTCACACGACCGTGTGTATGTCACCACTGCCCACGAACGGCGGGGAGACGCCCGACTGGCTGCGGCGACAGCGGAGCGGTGACGCTTCCGGAGTCGATCCATCGGGCGATCTGGGCATATGGAACGCCGCTCTCTGTGAGCCGGCGCCCGACAGGAAAGGTTTACGCCGACCCTGACCCTGACTCCTGTCGTGTACCCCGCGCGGATTCACGACGAGTTTCCCGCCCCCAGCTACCGCGGGAACCAGAAGCAGGCCCTCGCGGACATCCGCGCGGCGTTCGAAGCCGGCAACGACATCGTCCTCGTGCGCGCGCCGACCGGTAGCGGCAAGTCCCTGTTGGCCCGGGCGATCGCCGGCTGTGCCCGCACGGCCGGGGAAGCCGCTCCCGAACAGGTCTGTGACGCCTATTACACGACGCCACAGGTCTCCCAACTGGACGACGTGGCCGAGGACCCCCTGCTGTCGGATCTGTCGGTGATCCGCGGGAAGAACAACTACGACTGCATCCTCCCCGGCGAGACCGATACCCCGGTGAACCAGGCCCCCTGCGTTCGGGAACGGGAGTTCGACTGCCAGGTCAAACACCGCTGTCCGTATTTCTCGGACCGCGCCATCGCCTCGAACCGCCGGATCGCCGCGATGACGCTGGCGTATTTCATGCAGACCGCCGGCAGCGACGTCTTCGGCAAGCGCGATGTGGTCGTCGTCGACGAGGCCCACGGGCTGGGCGACTGGGCCGAGATGTACGCGACGATCGATCTCTCGCCCGGGACGATCCCGCTGTGGGGCGACATCGAGGTGCCCGACCTCGACGGGCTGGACGACGCCGTCTCCCTCGCCGAACGCGTCGAACACGTCGCCGAACGCCGCGTGAAGGAACTTCGGGGCAACGCCGAACTCTCGCCCGACGAGGTGGCCGAACGGGACTCGCTGAATACGCTCCGGCAGGACCTCCAGTGGTTCCGGGAGGACTACCGGGACACGGACAGCGCGACCACCTGGGTCGTCGACCAGCCCGACGGCGTGGGCGGCGCGGTGACGATCAAACCGATGAACCCCGAACGCTACCTCAAACACACTGTCTGGGACCGGGGCAACCGGTTTGCCCTCCTGTCGGCGACCATCCTCAACAAGGAGGCGTTCTGCGCCGGCGTCGGGCTAGACCCGGACAACGTCGCGCTCGTCGAGGTCGGCCACACCTTCCCCGTCGAGAACCGGCCGCTGTACGACGTGACCCAGGGGAAGATGACCTACGAACACCGCGAGGAGACGCTGCCCGACATCGCCCGGACGATCGTCCGGATCATGGCCGCCCACCCCGACGAGAAGGGGTTGGTCCACTGTCACTCGTATGCAATCCAGGAGCGCCTGCGCGAGTTACTGGACGAGTTCGGCGTCGGCGCCCGCGTTCGGGATCACGACACGGACGGGCGGGACGCGGCCCTCTCGGCCTGGAAACGTAGCGACAACCCCGACTGTTTCCTCTCGGTGAAGATGGAGGAGGCCCTGGATCTGGAGGGTGACCTCTGTCGCTGGCAGGTCATCTGCAAGGCACCGTACCCGAACACGCGGGATTCGCGGGTCGCCCGCCGGCTGGAGGACGACCAGTGGGGCTGGTACTACCGGACCGCGCTCCGGACGGTCATCCAGGCGTGTGGCCGGGTCGTCCGGGCGCCCGACGACTACGGCGCGACGTATCTGGCGGATTCGTCGCTGGTGGACGTCTTCGACCGGGCGAGCCACGACACGCCCGACTGGTTCGCGGCACAGGTCTCCCGGCTGTCGACCCCGGACCTCCCGCGGTTCGATCCCGACGGGGCGTTGTCGGGTGTCAGCGCGGGGACGAAGCGGCGGCGCGACCGCTCACAGTCGCGGTCGGGCGACGGGAGCCACCCCCTCTCGGATGTCTGGGACTAGAAGACGACGAACGAGAGCCCGTACACGATCCCCGAGCCGACCATCAGCAGCGTCAGGAAGATCGCCATGATCTGCTGTCGATCCATAACTTCCCTTGATCGGTGGGGCAATTAGGCGTTACGCCACATGCAGGCGCTAAGCCTCCGTTGTTAAGTAGCGACCGGAGGGAGCGAGTAGGTCGGGGATACAGCGTCCCCAGAAATCTACGATCTTTGGTGTGCGAACGAGAGCCTCGCTCTCGTTAATGCCGTCATCGTCTCTCATACGCCCGCTTATTGCTGGCCCACAGGCCCACGCAGCAATACGTTTATGTTGATACAATATCTAAACATTGCCGATGGATAGGCACGAAATCGAAGGCCACGAAGTCATCGAAGGCGAGGTGAAACCCACCGGCAACGGCGCACACGTCCTCGTTCCAAAGCGGTGGCGTGGCGCAGACGTGAAAATCGTTCGAACCTCCGACCCCGACGAATAACACGATGAACTACAACTACAGGTATCGCATCAAGCCGACCGATAGCCACCGCGAGACGTTGGACTACCACCGTGATACCTGTAGGCAACTCTACAACCACGCGCTGTACCGCTTCAACCAGATTCCCGAATCTGAAGGCACCGTCAAACAGCGTGTCCGCACAATTCGTGACGAGCTTCCCGACCTCAAAGACTGGTGGGATGCACTCACCGACATCTACTCGAAGGTGCTTCAGCCCACTGTCATGCGGATTGCCAAGAACATCACTGCTCTCGGGAAACTCAAAGAACAAGGCTACAACGTCGGTGAAATTCGGTGGAAGTCACCTCGGGAGTTTCGCAGTTTCACCTACAACCAGTCTGGCTTCGAACTCGACAAGAAGGGTGGTCAGACCGTGGTGTCGCTGTCGAAACTCGCAGATATTCCCATCGAACTCCACCGACCGGTGCCCGACAACGCCACCGTGAAAGAAGTCACTCTCAAAAAGGAAAAGACCGGTGAGTGGTTTGCCATCTTCGGGATCGAGATGGACACAGAACCGCTAGCCAAGCCGTCCCTAGAGGATATTGACACTGACGAGATGGTCGGCATCGACGTGGGTATTCTGAAGTACGTCCACGATACTGACGGCGTAGCAGTCCAATCACTTGACCTTTCGGAAGAACGCGACAGGCTTGAACGAGAGCAACGGACCCTCTCGCGCAAAGAGTACGAGTCGAACAACTGGGAAAACCAACGCCAGACGGTCGCGGAGTGTTATCTCGAGATCAAGCGCAAGCGGCGTGATTTCCTGCACAAACTCTCGGACTACTACGCTCGGGAGTACGAGCTAGTCACGGTCGAAGACCTTGACGTGAAGGGGATGCTGGAATCGCCGCGTGACAGCCGCAATACGGCATCTGCGGCGTGGAACACCTTCACCGATATTCTTGAACACAAGTGCAAGCGTGAGGGCACACACTTCGTGGAAGTTGAACCCGAAGGCACAACCAAAGAGTGTGCGAAGTGTGGCGTCGAAACCGACAAACCGCTGTGGGTGCGTGAACATTCTTGTCCTGCCTGCGGGCTTGAGGTGGACAGAGACGCAAACGCGGCGTGGAACATCCTTTCTCGCGGACTCGCCAAACTAGGAGTGGGTCACTCCGAAGGAACGCCTGTGGAGACTGCGCTCCCTGCGGGAACTGCGGTTGTTCCTGCAAAGCGCGTCGTCGAACCAGGAAGCCCCTGCCTCAAGGAACGAGCGGCCACGCCGTGAGTGAGCAGGCAGGGGTAGTTCACGCGTTACGCACCGTTTATCGACCGAGTAGGTCCGGATCGTCACGACCGAATCAGTCGACGCGTGCGTCCACGACGACGTGGGCGACGCCCTCGCTGTAGCCTTTCACGCGGCGGGTGTCGAGTACCTCGACTGATCGGCCGGCCGCGGCTGCTGCCGACTCCAGGCGCTCGATGGGCCGGTCGAAGACCAGCGCCTCCGGTGTCGCCTCGTGCATGTGGAGGACACCGCCGGGCGCGAGTGCCGTCAGCGCGCTGTCGAGGTACTCGTAGGAAGCGTCGGGCGGAGCCCGACTGTCCTCCGCTCGCGGCGCGGAGGCCTCGTAATAGCCCATCACGACGCGGTCGACACGCTGTTCGGTGGCGAACCCGGAGACGACCTCCCGACAGTCCGCCCGGTAGGGATGGACCCGCTCGCTCACGTCGTTGAGCATCGTGTTCTCGACGAGAAAGCGGAAGGCGGTCGGGTTCCGTTCGACCGCCGTCACCGTCGCCCCCGCCCGGGCCATCGGCAGCGTGAAGTAACCGATGCCGGCGAACATATCCAGAACGTGGTCGTCGGTATCGCTCGCGGCGTCACCGCTGGCCCGCCCCTCGCTGACCACCTCGCCCATCCGGGCGCGCTCGGCTTTGTTTCCGGGTGAGAACATCACTTCCGCGAGGTCCATCGAGTACCGCGTGCCGTGTTCAGTGTGGATCGTCTCGGTGTCGCCCGTACCCGCGATGACTTCCACGTCGGGTTCGCGGTGGTCGCCGTCGATGCCGTGGCGGGCCAAGACGGTGTCGGCCTCGCCGTGGAGGGCCAGGAGTGCCTCGCCGACCTCCGGCGGTCGGGGACTGTCACCGATGTCGACGAGGACGACGCTGCCGATGACCGCCCACGACGACGGGGCCTGTTCGCATTCGGCGTCGGTCCAGCCCCGCTCCCGGAGATGGTCGGCCAGCGTCCGTACGCGTGGCTCCCCGACCTGCCGGACCACCTCGCGGTACGTGACCGACTGTGGCGGGTCGGTCACCGGAATCGCGACGCTGTCTGTCTCCCATTCCCGGACGCTCCGGTCGGCGTCGTAGACGCCTTCGGCCTGCAGTTGCTCGATGACCGTCTGGCTCCGGGGCTTCGCGACGACGACGGCCAGTGCGTCGGCCCCTTCGCCCGCGGTGTCGGTCCCGCCCTGCTCGTCACTCATCGTCGTCCCGTTCGGGCAGTACGTGTAGCCCTGATCGGCTTTTGAGGACGGTGACGGTGTCGGCGTCGGTATCGAGATACTCCGGTCGGGGGACGGTCACACTCTCGAAGGTCTCCGGATCGAGCACCTGGACGGCGTGGGCGTCCTCGACGGCGACCAGGGTGGTTTCCCGGCCGTCCTCGCGGAAGCCCAGCCGCGTCGCGTCGGGGGCTTCACCGTCCTCGAAGTTGGCTTCGTAGGCTTCGCCGGTCGCCAGGCGGACGCCCTTGAGGTTCCCCTGGACCGACCGCACCAGGACGGGGCCGTCGCCGTCCTCGGGGTCGATGACCTCTCCCTGGCGATAGCGGGGGAGGCGGACGGCGTAGGTCACTCGGTAGAGGCGCTGGCCGTCCTCGTCCTCGCTGATGAGCCGTTTCGAATCCGTGTACGACCCGCCCAGTTGCGCGGTGATGCGCTTGGCGATCCCGTGGCCCATCTGGGTCGTCGAGATCTTCATGTTCAGCCCCTCGTCGACGGTGCTCGTCTCCGTGATGAAGGCGTTGCGGTCGCCGGTGTCCTCGCGGGCCGCGATATACTCCTCGGCGATGGTCTCGGCCCGTTCGAGTTCCTCGTCGGTCGGGTTCCGGCCGTCCCCCCGAACCTGGACGACGCTGGCGAAGGAGCCGCCGGCGATCTTCCCGCAGCGCTCGCAGGTCTGGCGGGAGATCTTGACGGGGACGACCACCTCCTCGGTGACCGGCGTCTCCCGGATGACTCCGGAGAACTCCGCGTGCATCCGGATCGTGTTCTTGTCGACCTGTTCGGGGGCGACCTGCCAGGCGACCGACTGGGCGTCGACGTGGACGCCCAGCGCCTCGCTGACCTGGTCGACGGCGACGTCGGTGTAGTCTTCGGCGCCGACGTCGACCCAGCGGTTCCCCTTGTGGACCGCGCCACACCGCGAGCAGACCCGCACCTCGATGCGGTCGGGTGCGTCGACGAGATCGAACTCCTCGAAGTAACAGGCGTCACACAGCACGCTGTCCGGGTCGCGCTGGCCGGCCGCGCTCGGCCGCTCGCCGGCCCGCTCCGGAATCTCGTCGCCACACCGCGGACAGAACTCTCCCGACCGACTCATTGTGCGTTCGTAGACGAGTGGGCCGTTTAAGCAGTGTGTTTGCCGTTCATCCGCTCAATGTCTGTCACAGCCGGATAAATTAAGTCACTCAGATCTCATCTGTCTGTAATGTGGTCCTTGGTAGCTGGTACTCATAAATGACACTCGCACCCGTGCTGCACGTCGTCCTGTTGGGGGGGTCCGTGCTAGTGACGACAACACTGGCGGGCTACGCGTGGCGACACCGGTACGAACACGGCGCAACGGCGTTTCTCGGGTTGGTGGTCGGCTTCTCCGTGTACTCCGGCACACACCTGGTCGGACTCTTGACGACCGATCTCGGGTGGCGGCTGTTCTGGGAGTACCTCCAGTGGACCGGAACTGCGGTGGTCCCGGTGTTCTGGCTCCTGTTCGCGCTGGCGTACACCGGCTACGACGAGGTGATCGACCGACGGACCGTCGCCGTGCTCGCGGTCGTGCCGGCGGTGACGGTCGTCCTGACGTGGACGAACAGTTGGCACGGGCTCATGTGGACCGAGAACACTCTGGTCGTCGTCGACGGACTGGCGATACTCGAACAGGCCTTCGGGCCGTGGTTCTGGATCTACACGGTTTCAATGTACGCTATCGTCGGTGTCGGCGCGGTCCTGCTGGTACGGCTCGTGTGGGTCTCGGACCATCTCTACGCCGACCAGGCGATCCTCGTGGTCCTAGGGGTGGCCGCGCCGATCGTCGCCAGTGGCCTCTCCGTGCTGTCGGTGACGC
This sequence comes from Haloarcula montana, assembly GCF_035666295.1. NCBI lineage: Archaea > Methanobacteriati > Methanobacteriota > Halobacteria > Halobacteriales > Haloarculaceae > Haloarcula > Haloarcula montana. Next base: position 1,384,972 of record NZ_CP142027.1, on the reverse strand, counting down.
CCATCCAGAACCCGCCGCTGGATATGACGCCGTATTCGTTCGTCGTCACTGGGATGGCCTTCGGCTACGCGCTCTTTCGCCACCGGCTGTTCGACCTGGTGCCGGCGACCCGCCAACTCGGGCAGAACGCGGTCATCCGGCACCTCGAAGACGGTGTCGTGATCGTCGACACGGAGCGGCAGGTGCTGTATCTCAACCCGACCGCCGCGGAGCTGTTCGACTGCACGCCGGCGGCGGTGCTCGGCCGGCCGGTCCGTTCGCTCGTCGACGACGCGGCTATCGACTTCGACGCCGAGGACGCGCTGGCGGAGGTCGAACTCGGCGACGACGTCTACGAGGTTCGGACCTCGCCGATCCGGGACCGGCATGGCCGGCTGACCGGCCACACGCTCGTTGTCCACGATATCACGGCCCGGACGCGCCGCGAACGACGGCTCGAACGGCTGGACGACCTCAATACCGCGGTCCGGGGGGTCCACCGGGCGTTGGTCGATGCCGAGGGGGACGAGGACATCACGCAGGCGGTCTGTGAGCGACTCGTCGACACCGGGCTCTACCGGGCGGCGTGCGCCGCGGACCTCGCGACTTGGAACGGCGAAGCCGACTGCTGGACCGTCGCCGGTACCGACGGGGAACCACCGACGCTCCCCGACGACATCCCGGCCGAGACCGACGGCGGGGCGACGATCGCGGTCGCCGACCCGGACGACCAACACGGTGCCTGGACGGTCGTCCCACTGGTCTACGGCCCGACCGTCTACGGGGCACTCGCGCTCCAGTCTTCGCGTGACGACGGGGCGACCACCGACCGGGAGCGGGACGTACTGTCCGAACTAGCGGAACTCATCGGCTATGCCCTCGACGCGGCCGAGAACCGCCGCCTGTTGAGCGCCGACTTGGTCGTCGAACTGACCTTTCACAGTGAGGACACCGACGGAACACTGCTTGAAGTCGTCCGGCGGACGGAGTGTCGGATTGAACTCGAAGGCTTGGTCCCGAACGTAACAGAGGGCCACCTGGCGTATCTCCGCACCGACGGCGACCCCGACGCGGTTGCGGCGGCGCTCGCGGATCTCGGTGCCGCCCGGGTCCGGACGGTCAGTGCCGACGACGGACTACTCGAAGTCACACTCTCCGGGGAGACACTCGTCGCCACACTCGCAGGCGACGGTGCACACGTTCTAGAGGTCACAGCCGAGGAGGGGGCGACCGAGGCTGTCGTCGAGGTCGCGACCGATACCGACGTTCGGAAGCTCGTCGATCGACTCACGTCGGCGTTCCCGGAGACACGGCTGGACGCGAAACGGCGGTGTGACCGTCCAGCGCTCCGTGACGAAGGCTTCTCCGGCGAGACCGTCGCGGACCTCACCGACCGCCAGCGGGAGGTGCTGGAGACGGCCTTCCGCGCCGGCTATTTCGACTGGCCACGGGAGTCGACAGCCGAACAGGTCGCCGAGACGCTCGATATCGCCGCACCGACGTTGCACGCCCACCTCCGGAAGGCCGAGGGGACGCTGTTTGCCGACCTCTTTGACCGGGAGCCCGAGAGTCGGAAGTGAGTACCGGCTAATCCATCGATTTCCGCAACGAAACCCCTCCGAAACCGGTGTTTTCGAGACGAGTATTTCCGGCACTACACAGCTAGCGGCAACCTACTTGTCGGTAATCACTCATTCCTGGGCAGGGACAATGGGTTCTGATGACGACACAAAGACAGTGAACCGACGAACGCTCCTGCGGACCGCCGCCGCGCTGTCGGCGGCCGGTCTCGCAGGGTGTTCGATATCGACACCCCTCGGCGACTTCGGTGGGAGCGGCGGGGGCAGCAGTGGCAGCGGTAGTGGGGACGGCAGTGATGGCGGAGGCGGCAGCGGCGGTGGCTCTACACAGACGCCGACGCCGGTGACGGCGACGCGACAGCCAAGTACCGTGACGCCGACACCAACCAGGACATCGACTGCGACGCCGACGCCAACCGACACGGAGACGGCCACACCGACTGCGACGCCGACGCCAACCGACACGGAGACGGCCACACCGACTGCGACGCCGACACCCTCGGGCAATCCCGCAGTCACGCCGGCAGAGCCACAGACGCCGATCCCCTGTGTCGTCGACGGGAGCTGTGTCCCGGACGGCGTCGTCGACAACGGCCCGACAGTCCCCCAGGACCCGGTGTTCATCCCGGAGGAACCGCTCATGCCGGTGGAACCGATCGCTGTCGACCCGAGCGTCTTCAACAACACGGAGCAATCGTCGGTGGGCGACCCGACGGGCGTGTCGAACAGCGGGACTATCGACGTGACGATCACACCCGAGACGGGCAAGGCCGGGAGTTCGACGGTCGGCAGCGAAGGGGCCGAACAGCGTGGCGACATGGTCTGTACGACACAGCGACGCCGTGTCACCTCCGGGAGCGGGACGAACTTCCTGTTGAATCCCCAACTCGGCGTTATCTGGCCCGGTGCGATCATCGAGGCCGAGAGTATCGCTAAGGGGCAATTCTCGCCGGCGCTATCGTCGAGTCGCCGAAACGGCACGCCGTCAAGCCAGATTCGCAACCCGCTGGAACTCTCCGTCTCGTTGCGTAACATCAGTGGGAAGAACACGCGCACGCTCCAGAACCCGTCAGTCGGGCGGTACCGGACCGAACTCGACGACATCCTCGGGCAGTACAACCAAAACGCGAACACGCCGGCCCGGATGAACTACACCATCCACCAGATCCACTCGGAGAAGCAACTGGATGTCACGCTCGGCGTCCACTACAACAGCCCGACGGTCGAGGTTGACAACAAGTTCGACTTCTCGAGCCAGTCCGAGACGAACAAACTGATGGCCCAGTTCTACCAGCAGTACTACAGTGCCGACATCTCCCTGCCGAACCCGGTCGCGAACGGGGTCGTCTCCGATCCGGGGACCTACCTCAAACGTAACGATGTCGTCGTCAACAACGTCTCCTACGGTCGGATCCTGTTGTTCTCGGCCGAGTCGAAGTACGAGCGCACCGATATCGAGAACGCACTCGACGTCGCGATGAAAATCGGTGGTGGTAACGGCTCCGCGTCGCTCGATATCAAGCACAAGCAGGTGCTCAGAGACACGAAGATCAACGTTCAGGTGCTGGGCGGTGCAGCTACCCAGGGCGCACAACTCATCAGTAAACCCGGCGAGGGGGCCCTGCAAGCGATCACAAACTTCATCCAGCAGGGCGCGACCTACGATCCCCAGCGTTCGCCGGGTGTCCCCATCGCCTACCAGACGAAGTACCTCAGCAATCTCGATACATCTAACACCTACCTCACGACGACCTACACCGAGCGCAACTGCCGGCCGAAGACCCGATCGTACCGCGTCCACAACATGTCTTGGAAGGTTATCACGGAGTCCGATCCGGGCAACGAGGAGGAGATCTACGGCGACGTCTACGTCGTCGGCTGGCCGTTCTGGCCGGACGCGTCCACGATCCAGTCCAGCCGGATCGAACCACGGGGCGGCCGCAGCGACGGCCGCGTCTGGCACCGGTCGCGCAGTTCCCACGTCAACATCAGACAGGGACGGCGCAAGGACCTCGGTGTCGACGCGGAACTCATGTTCGAGGACGCCCACGAACTGGACAAGCGCAAGTCCTACATCCAGGTCACCGCCATCCCACACGAGAAGGACCCGACCTCGAACAACGACTTCGGGAACAAGAAGAACGTCAAGTGGTTCCTCGACCAGGCGCCAAGTGACCCCGACCGCGCGGGCCGTGGTGGCGGGACGTTCACCCAGCGCTGGAACGACCACGGGTCGGAACTGGAACTGTCGTTCGACATCTCGCCGATCCCGCCGTGACCGGTGCTACCGGTTCGTTCGGGCCCGTTACTCCACCGGCAGGCTCGGTTCGCTGACCTCGGCGTCGCCGGCCGTCCGCCAGTCGTGTTCGGGTTCCCACTCCAGCAGACTGCGGGCTTTGGCCGTCGAGAGCGCCGACTGCTCGCCCTCCAGTTCACACTCCGCGGGGACCTCGCCGCCGTCGGTCACGTCAGCGGCCCGCCACGTGAGGCGGTCGCGCTCGCTGACCTCCCATCCGGGGTGGTCCAGGTCGACGCAGACGACGTCGTACTCGCCGGCGAGCCGGTCACAGATCCAGCGGCCCGAGCGGCCGCGGCCGCCGGTGACGAGAGCGGTTTCGGTCATGGACGGGGTCCGTGTCGGGCGCACAAATGCCTGCGGTCCCGGTTGTGTGTGACTATCTCACGATAGCGGGGTTTTAGAGTGTCGACTGCCTACGCCCGTTCATGCAGTGGAAAACGGACTGGGGGCTCCGCGGTCGGATGGTCCTGACGATGTTTCTGTTGTTCGTCCTGTACATCGTCTTCATCGGGCTCCTCAGCCTCTACTTCACGCGGCTCTCGTCGATCGTCCTCATCATGGGGTTGTTCATGGGCGCACAGTTCTTCTTCAGCGACAAACTGGCGCTGTACTCGATGGGTGCCCGTGAGGTCGACCCCGACGAGTACCCGGAGCTCCACCGGGCGGTCGAACGCCTCTCACAGCAGGCGGACCTCCCGAAGCCGAAAGTCGCCGTCGCCGACTCGCGAGTCCCCAACGCCTTCGCAACGGGCCGGTCGAAAAAGAGCGCGGCCGTCTGCGTGACGACGGGGATCATGAACACGCTCGATCAGGAGGAACTGGAGGGCGTCATCGCCCACGAACTCGCCCACGTCAAGAACCGCGACGTGATGGTGATGACCATCGCCTCGTTCCTCTCGACGATCGCCTTCCTCATCGTCCGGTGGGGCTGGCTGTTCGCCGGCGGTCGAGATCGGGGTGGCCAGCAAGGTGCTCCGGTCATCGTCGCCATCCTGGCCTCGCTGGTCGTCTGGATCGTCTCGTTCCTGCTCATCCGGGCGCTCTCCCGCTATCGGGAGTACGCCGCCGACCGCGGGGCCGCGGTCATCACGGGCAAGCCCTCGGCGCTGGCGACCGCGCTCATGAAGATCGACAGCGGCATGGAGAACGTCCCCAAGGACGACCTCCGCAGCGAGGCCGAGATGAACGCCTTCTTCATCATCCCGATCCGGAGTGGCTGGCTCGGCCGACTGTTCAGTACCCACCCCTCGACCGAGAAACGGATCGACCGCCTGCGGGACCTCGAACGGGAACTGGAAGGGCGGTAGGCCCGCCTTTGGTACGAACGTGTAGACGAAAACCGCCTTATCCCCGGCCGACGACGTAGTGGTATGGGACTGCTCGACGGACTCAAAAGCGTCCTCGGCGTGAAAGCCGAGGCCGACGCCACCCGTGAGGCTGACCCCGACGATCTGTTCGGGATGTCGACGGCCTACATCACGATGGAGGCGGGCCTGGGCTACGAGGCCACCGGGGACGCCGCGCTCTGTTTCGGTGACGTCGACAGTACGGACTTCCGGGACGCCAAACAGGAGGTCCGGGAGATCTTAGACGCCGGCGCCCGGGAGACCGGCACCGAGGTGGAGTTCACCGAGGACGACCACGGCTACCAGTGGGTCGTCCTCCACGACGACGACTTCGAGGATCTCGTCACGTCGATCCACTTCGCCGCGGATACGCTCATCGAGCGCCGCTACGGATCGCGGCTACTCGCGGCGCTGTTCGGTTTCGAGAGCGACCGGAACTTCGACCCGGTCTACTGGGTGTACTCGTTCCGCCGCGGGGCCTACTACCCGTTCGCTCCGGACCCGGACCGTGACCACGAACGGGATACCACTGCGGAGTTCAAACTGGAGAGCAACCTCGACGGGGAACTCACCGTCGAGGCCGATAAGGAGTACTGGTATCCGCTGTGGCCCGACCGGGTCGGGAACCACCCGTGGGAGTGAGATGAGCGACACGAGCCCCACGGTCTACGACCACCTCCGCCCGACGACAGCCGACTATCCGGCGGGTATCTACCGAGTCGTCGGTGTCGGCGACGAGATCACGCTCCTGCGCGTGAGCGACGCCGACGGGCGGCGGGCGAACACTGGCGCAGTCGTGACCGTCCCCGCCGACTCGCTCGCGGGCTTCGAGCGGGCCGAGAATCCCGACGGGGACCGACGACCGACGGCCATCGTCCGATCATCTCTCGACAACCTCTACTGGTCGGCACGGGCGTTCGTCCGGACGCTGGCGAAGCGCCCGCTCGTGTCGGCCGGCGCGCTCGCGCTCTTGCTCGCCGGCGAGTTCGGACAGGACCTCCTCTCGCTGACGGGGCTCCAGGCCGGCGCGCTCATCGTCGTCGGGGGCCTCGCCCTGGTCTACGTCGGGAGCGGTCGGCTCTGAGGCCGCCGGTCGGACTCCTCTTTCCTTCTAAACCTCCCGATATCGATCCGGTCGGTCGGAGTTCTGTCCGGCTGTTTCACTTTCACTCCCCTGTTAACGTGGGTTTATGTGCCACCGGGCGCAACCCACGTCTATGTCCGCAAGTGAGGACCTCGAAGACCTGCCCGGCGTCGGCCCGGCGACAGCAGAGAAACTCAAAGACAACGGTTTCGACTCCTACCAGGGGATCGCCGTCGCCTCCCCCGGCGAACTGTCGAACACGGCTGACATCGGCGAGTCGTCGGCCGCCGACATCATCAACGCCGCCCGCGAAGCTGCCGATATCGGCGGGTTCGAGACCGGATCGACGGTGCTGGAACGGCGTGAGCAGATCGGGAAGCTCTCCTGGGGCGTCGACGAGGTCGACGATCTGCTCGGCGGTGGCGTCGAGACCCAGTCGATCACCGAAGTGTACGGCGAGTTCGGGGCCGGCAAGTCCCAGGTAACACACCAACTGGCCGTCAACGTCCAGCTCCCGGCCGAACACGGCGGGTTAGAGGGGAGCGCCATCTTCATCGATTCCGAGGACACCTTCCGTCCCGAACGGATCGAACAGATGGTCGACGGCCAGGACGACGAGGTCATCGAGGACACGATGGTCCTCCACGGCATCGCCGAGGAAGGCGAGGCCGACGCCACGGACGAGGCGCTGTTCGACGCGCTCGTCGACTCCGTCCTCGAGAAGATCCACGTCGCGAAGGCGTTCAACTCCAACCACCAGATCCTGCTGGCCGAGAAAGCCCAGGAGATCGCCAGCGAGACCCAGGAAGACGAGTTCCCGGTGCGCCTGCTCGCCGTCGACTCCCTGACGGCCCACTTCCGGGCGGAGTACGTCGGCCGTGGGGAACTGGCCGAACGCCAGCAGAAACTCAACAAACACCTCCACGACCTGATGCGCGTCGGTGACCTCAACAACACCGCCGTCGTCGTCACCAACCAGGTCGCCTCCAATCCCGATTCGTTCTTCGGCGACCCGACTCAGCCGATCGGCGGAAACATTCTGGGTCACACGTCGACGTTCCGGATGTACCTCCGGAAGTCCAAGGGGAACAAACGCATCGTCAAACTGGTCGACGCACCGAACCTCCCGGACGGCGAGGGCGTCATGCGCGTCGAGGAAGGCGGCCTGATGAACGAGTAAGGTCGTCGGCAGCCACGTGCTATTTTTACTTCTGGTGCGTATGGGCGCGTGTGAGTGACGACCTGGGGACAAGTGATCGGCTTGCAGCGGCAGTGTTCGACGAGATACCCGATCAGCTTGCGGTTCTTGACTCCGACGGAACGATCCTGGCGACGAACCGATCCTGGCGAGAGTTCGGGCTCGACAACGGGTTCGAAGTGGGTGGTGACATGGTCGGGGTCGACTACCTCGACGTCTGCCGGCGCTCCGACGACGAGACGGCGACCGCCGCCGTCGAGGGGATCGAGGCGGTCGTCGACGGCGGGATGACGGAGTTCTCCTTCGAGTATCCCTGTCACTCCCCGGACAAACAACGGTGGTTCAGGATGCGTGTGACGGCCTTCACCTTCGACGAGGAGGAACGCGTCCTCGTCAGTCACACTGACATCACCGACCGTCACCTGGCCGAACAGGAGGTCAGTGACCGCAACGACACGCTGGAGCTGGTCGCGGGCATCCTCAGCCACGACCTCCAGAACCCGCTGTCGGTAGCGCTCGCCCGTTCCGAGATGGTCGAGGACGACGCTCACGCGCCGGTGATCGAGCGCTCGCTCGAACGGATGAAAGACATCATCGACGACGCGCTGTTGATTGCCCGCAAGAGCGACCTCGACACGCTCGAACCCGTCGACCTCGAAACCTGTGGTTGGGCCGCCTGGTCCCACGTCACGACCGATGCCGGGACGCTCCACGTCGAATCGGATGCGACGATCATGGCCGACGCGTCACTGCTGACGCAGCTCCTGGAGAACCTCTTCCGGAACGCGCTCGACCACGCCGGCCCGGACGTGACCGTTACGCTTAGCCATCACGAGGACGGCTTCGCCGTGAGCGACGACGGACCCGGCGTGCCACCCGACGAGCGCGAGCAGATCCTCGAAGACGGGTTCACGACGGACAAACAGGGCGGTGGCACCGGACTGGGGCTCACGATCGTCCAACGGGTCGCGGAGGCCCATGGCTGGGAGCTCCAGGTCGGTCAGAGCCCCGACGGCGGCGCGATGTTCACCCTCACTGGCGTGGCGCGCGTAGCGGCGACAGGGACGTGACCGTGTGACCCGTCCCCGAACCCCTTCGTTTCATCTCGAACCGGTCGCCGTCTGGCGTCTTTCGTCCGTCTGACGCACCGGGGTGAAAGTAATCCCCATGCGTAGAAACCGCACGACGGCGATACATCTCCTGACGAAACAGGGGGGTTATCGACGAAAACCGGGAGACGTGACGGGGATCAGACGAGTTGACTGAGGGTCGCGTCTCGTCTGCAGATTCCGGTCGCGGCGGGCACACCTACTCGGATCTCAGTCATCACTCACTGTCGGGTATCGCTGCCGGCTGTCGCGGGTCGGCGATGGAACGGCCTCGGTTAGTCGCTCGCCGATTTCATCCCGGTTCCCTCCAGGTCTTCGCCGCCGACAGAGGACCGCAGGGCGTCCATCCCGTCGTCGCGGTCGATGCCGAAGTTGTCGGCGTACAGTTCCTGGACCCGGTCGAACTCCGCGTCGCTGAGCGGCGGGGTATCGGGCGCCCCGGCCCACTCGTCGATGTCGGCGGTCGTCCGGAACGTCGGCGTGACCGAGGCCACCTCGTCGTGGGCCAGCAGCCACTGGATGGCGGCCTGGCCCATCGTGCGCTCGCCGTCATGTTCCAAGAACCGGATGGACTCTACTTTCTCCCAGCCGGTCTCGTACCACTCGTCGGGCCGGTGGGCGCGGTGGTCACCCTTCCCCAGTTCGGTCTCGGGCGTGACCTGCTCGTTCAACAGTCCCGAGGAGTGGGGCACGCGGGCGATGATCGAGGTATCGGAGCCGTGCTCGCGGATCGTCTCGACGAAGTGTCGACCCGGCGTCTGCTCGAAGAGGTTGAAGACGGTCTGGAGGGCGTCGAACTCGTTGGCGACGGCGGCGTCTCCCTCGGCCAGCCAGCCGATCGAGGGGCCGAGCGCCCAGCCGATCGCCTCGACTTTCCCCTGCTCGCGGAGTTCGTCCAGGGCTTCGAGGACGTCCTCGTCGACCTCCTCGACGTTGGCGTTGTGGAGCATCAGCAGGTCGACGTACTCCATGTCCAGGCGCTCCAGCGAGCGGTCGGTCGCCGTGTGAATCCACTCCGGCGTGACCTTCTTTGGGAGTTCGCCGTGGCCGGCCTGTGGGTTGTTGTAGAAGTCGTAGCCGATCTTCGTGCTGACGGTCACCTCGTCCCGGCGGTCGGCGAGTGCCTCGCCGACGATCTCCTCGCTGTCACCGTGGCCGTAGACGTCTCCAGTATCGAAGTAGCTCACGCCCTGCTCGACGGCGTGGTCGATCATCCCGACGGCGTCCTCGCGTGTCCGGTCGCCCCACCAGTCGGTTCCGACGACCCAGGCACCGAAACCGACCTGGGAGACCTCGACGTCAGTCGTCCCGAGCGTGTCGTATTTCATAGCCGGGCGTTGGGCCGCAGGACACTTATCGCTCGTGGTTCTCCCGGATCGCGTACCGCAGCGTCGGGGTCGCGACGGCCTCGCGGACGGCGACGTCGCCGTACTCCCGGCCGACCCACCAGGCGAGTGCAAGCGTCCCGAGCAGGAGGCCGACGAGCGCGATCAGCCCGCCCTCGGGGCCGAACGAGCCGCCGGTCAGGACCGCCGAGCCGGTCGCCCGCGTCCCGACCAGCGCCGCGCCCGTCCGCAGGCCGCTGACCGGGAATCCGTACAGCCCGAGGGTGAAGTTCCAGGCGACGTGGAACCCACAAGCGATCCCCAGCCGGCCAGTCAGGACGTAACACCCGCCAAGGAGGATACCGTACAGCGTGATGTTCGCGACGCTGAGCAGCGAGGAGCTGGGGTTGGCCGCGTGCAGGACGCCGAACAGGACGCCGGTCGCGACCGTCGTGACGACGACCGCGCGCCACTTCCCGAGAGTCCCGGCCAGTCCCTCGGCGGCGTTGGTCAGCAGGTAGCCCCGGACGACGATCTCTTCGGCGGAGGCCTGGACGACGAAAAACAGTCCGAGGAGTGCGAGCCGCTCGACCGCTCCTAGCGGCCCGAACGCGAAGGTGTCGGACGGCCCGGTCACGAGGAGACCAGTCACCGTCAGGAGGCCGGCCGCGAGTTGCCCGAGGAGAAACAGCGTCGGGAGTCCGACCCCCAGCCCGAGGCCGAAGGCGGCGTCGCGCCACCACTGGCGGTCGAATCCCAGCCCGTAGTCCGAGAGGTAGCGCCGGTCGAGCAGATACCCGACACCGATCGCGATGGCGGTGAGCCCGGCATAGACGGCGATCTGTCGGACAGCGACGAAGCTCGCCCGGAGTTCCGGACCAAACGAAGCCGGATTCACCAGCTGTGAGAGGGTGCCGGCGAAGACGATCGCACCGAACGCGGCCACGAAGAACCAGAGGACGACCCGCCAGAGCGCCCGCAAGCGCTTCTCGCGTGGGTTGATCATGTAGCCGCGGATCTCCATGATGAAATCCGACCTGACCATACCGGGTCGTCGGTCGCCCCGCTCTTATACTGTCGGCAGAAACGCCGAGAAACTGTGTGAGGTGCTGTCGTAACACCGGTGTCACCGGGTACCGAACTGGTAACGGAAACCCATATCTGCGACCGTACCGATTGTTCGTCCATGACGAAACGCCACGTCTCGCTGCCGCCGGCCGCCGAGGAGGGGCTCCGGAGTTTCATCCAGGAGGTCGACGAGCGACTGTCGAGCGAGGAGGACACCTGCGACGTGGTCACCGATGTCCTGGTCGATCTCCACGGCGATCGGGACGCCTACGAGCGCTGGCAGTCCGGCGGCGACGTCTCGCCGGCCGAACGCGTTCGACTCCAGGGATACGACCCCTGTAACACCACACTGGAGAGCGAGTACTACGCGGAGAAAGACGAGGAGAAGTTCAAACGCTCGAAACACCTCCAGTGGCTCTGGCGCCAGTTCGACGCCACCCCGATGGCTGACAACGTCGAGTTCGCACTGCGGTTCCGGCGGATGCTCGCCGACCATCTCTTCGAGTCCTGTGGCGACGACTGTCGCTTTTTCAAGGGGATCTCTTTCACCTACGGCCACAACATCGAGGTCGGCGACAACGTCGTCATCCACGACGACGTCCACCTCGACGACCGCGGAAAACTCACCATCGGCGATCGGGTCTCGATTTCGGACGACACACACGTCTACAGCCACGACCACGACGCGGTCGACCAGACTCATATCGACAACTTCCACACGATCATCGAGGACGACGTACGCCTGACCTACGATTCGATGGTCCGGGCCGGCGTCCGCGTCGGCGAGAACGCGATCCTGGCCGCCAAATCGATCGCCGGCAAGGACATCCCCGCCCACCACATCGCCGCCGGCACGCCCGCGAAGTCGATCGCGATCAAGGACGGATGGGAGTCGGTCGCGGACCCGCTCGAAGATGCCAACGTCGATCGTCGCAGCGAACGAGAACTCGACTACGACCTCCCGGACAACCTCGACGTCTTCGACGAGTTCCAGCGCGATCTGCGGCCGCCGAAGTGACTCGTCTGAGTATCACATCTGATATCCAGGGCCGAACACCGAAGTGATCGCCACCCGTTCAGTCGTGGTATGCAACTGTGGGGCTGGCTCATCGCGTACGTGGTCACGTTCGGGCTCGTGCAACTCCTCCTGTACCACTACTTCCAGCACCGCGGTACGTCGAGTGAGTCCCCCGAGTCGACCCCGGCCGGCGCCGGTCACGGAAGCGCCCCAGTCGAACCGGCGGGAGGATCGGCGCCGGGCGAAGTTGTCCCCTGCCCCGAGTGTGGGACCCGCAACGACGGCCACCGGATGGTCCGGTACTGCCGGTCCTGTGCGGCCTCGCTCCAATAGGCACTTGCTCGACCGTCCCGAACTGCACCCATGCGCAGCGTCGCCATCAACATCGGGGCCAACACCAACGAACCCGGCTTCCGCGGTCCCGTGTTCCCCGACGGCTCCTTCGAGTATATCCCGATTCCCGAGTCCGAGCCGACGGCCGAACCCGTCCCGACCTACGCCGACCTCGACCTGGAGACGGACGTCTCCGCGGTCGCCGACCGGCCAGTCCACTTCGATCCGGAGTTCCTCGAAGCCGGCGGTGACCGCTATACCTACGGCGACGAACACGGGGTGAAAGCCGGCCCGCTCTCGGAACTGTCGGCCGGCGACTACCTCTTTTTCTACGCGACGCTCTCGACGGTCGACGAGGGGACGGCCTGGGCACCGCCCGAGTGGGGTGCTTACGTCGTCGGTCACTTCCGGCTGGCCCGGGACGCGGTGACCGGCGAGGGCTACCGGGAGCTGTCCGCCGAGGAACAGGCCGTCTTCGACTCGAACGCCCACGTCAAACGGGAGTCCGTCGACGCCCGGGTCCTCGTGTTGGGGGACCCGGCGGCGTCGCAACTCTACGAGACGGTCGTCCCGCTCTCGACACCCGACGGCGGCACCGAGGCGAACCACCTCGTCACGGACCTGTCCTCGGACTCGGGAAAGGGGCCGTGGTGGCGCCGTCCCATGCGGTTCGACGAAGCCGGCACCGGGCGACTGTTGGCGCTGGCGACTGCTCCTCCGGCGAGCGCGGCAGGTGAAACAGGCGAATGAGTTATCACCACTGAGAACAGAACGTGAAAGCATATGCCGAAACGTGCTCAGACTGGAGGTATGCGCATCTCCAGCGGTGTCCCCGGATTCGACGAACTCGTCGAGGGGGGGCTCTTGACCGACCGCCTGTACGTCGTCAGCGGCCCTCCAGGGAGCGGAAAGACGACGTTCTGTTCGCAGTTTATCACACAAGGAGCGAAGGAAGGGGACTCCTGTCTCTACGTGACGATGCACGAGACGAAGACCGAACTGATGCAGGACATGTCGGGCTACGAGTTCGGTTTCGACCGGGCGATCCAGTCCGACGCCGTCCAGTTTCTCAACCTCGTGACCGAGAACGGGAAACGGACGATCACACAGTTCGGCTCGGAGGGCGGATTGACCAACCGACTCGTCGCCTACATCAGACAGAACGACATCGAACGGGTCGTCATCGACTCGACGATGCTCCTCCAGCATTTCATGAACGATGTCGGCGACGAGATCACCGGGTTCCTCTCGGCGCTGAAACAAACCGAGGCGACGACGCTGCTCATCTCGGAGATGACCGATCCCTCCTCGTACAGCGACGAACACTACCTCGCCCACGGGGTCATCTTCTTCCACAACTTTTTGGAGGGCGGTAGCATGACACGAGGCCTCCAGGTGATCAAGATGCGTGGGACTGCCATCGACTGTGACATCCGCCAGATCCAGTTCTCGGACGAGGGCCTGCGGGTCCTGCCCGACCAGAAGGTCGAGTCATGAGCCGCTACGCGCGCGAGTTCGATACCGACTGGGAGACCATCGATAAGGACGAGGCGACCGAGCGCGCCTACGCTATCGGTGTCGCCGAGCGACTCGGCGAGTACAACCGGGAGGAACTCGAGCGCATCTACGCCGAGATGGGATCGGCCTACCAGAAGAGTCTGGTCGAACTGGCCTACGACGAGGGCCGCAACGAGGCAGCAGAGATCGCAGAGACCACCGACGCCGACGGGACTGCCGTCTGGGAGGATCTGGTCAACGGCGAGAAGACCTATATCGCCGAGGACGAGATGCCGACCGGCGGCCGGGACGGCCTTCCGGAAGCACTCGAACCCTCGGAACTGCTCGACAGGCAGGAGGTCGACAGCACCGAGCGCGTCGACAAACCCGACTTTCTGGACCGCTGAGACGGACGGCCGTTCACTCCGGCGGTTCGACCGGTGCCTCTAGCTGGGCAACATCTACGACGAGTTGGTTGTTCGTCGCGTCGACGGCGACGACCGTCCCGGCGACGACGAGTCCCGCGACCGGGGTCGGACCGAGCGCGACGGCCTGTCCGACGCTGAACTGCGAGACGGGGTCCTGAAGGTGGACCCGCGCCTGGCACTCCTCGGGATGGTGGACCCCGGTTAGGTTGATCTCTTCGACCGTGACGTCGACGCGCTCGAAGTCGTGAGCCAGCGTCACTGACTCGGCGTCGTCCATCGAATCGCGACCGATCGCATCGTAGGCCAGTTCGGTCGGCTTGTATCCGCCACTGGGTCCGGAGACGCTCTCGACCAAGCCCAGTGCTGCGAGGCTCTGCATCTGGTTTTGGACGGTACCGAGGTTGCGGTCGATCTCGTCGGCGATGACGCGGCCCTTCACCGGCCCGTCGGCTGACTGGTGCCTGTTGACCAGCGTCGTGAGCGTGCGCTGTTGACTGCCGGTCAACTCGATCTGGACCATATCGTCTGTTCCACGAGTAGGCACTTATACTGTGGGCTCGGAGAAACACCTGTGACTGTTCCGCCCCCGATGGGAACAGGAGTTATATACCAGAGTCGATAAGCCGGCCACTGTGAGCAAAGTCAAGGTGTCACTGTCGGACCAGACTGTGACCGACATCGAACGGCTCGTCGAACAGGGAGAGTTCATCAATCAGGATCAGGCCATCGAAGACCTTCTCAAGCGTGGGGTTTCGGCGTACAACACGACCGAGGAGTCGACGGAGTCCGAACTGGACGATCAGATGTTCGGCCAGACTGCCGCCGACCAGCAGGACCCGGCCATGCAGGACGACGACTACGGGTTCTGATACCGTCGGCGAAAAACGAGTGCTGGGGCCGCAGCGGCGTCAGAACGAGACCTGATCGGGGCCGCCTTCGCCCATCGCGACGGGATCACGGTCCGAGTACCCCTTGCGCCCGATCGCCTTGCTGGAGACCGCCGAGTACGTCGCCAGCCGCGCCTCTTCCGGCGTCTCGTAGGTCTCGGAGGTGAGACGACCCAACGCGTCCGCTAAGGTCTCGGTCCCGTTCGGTAGCTCTAGTGTAGTGTCCCCGACGGCTTCGATGAGTTCCTCGGTCGTCAGCGGGTAGGTCTGTGCATCGTACGTCTCGGTCGCCTCGGCTAGCATCCGCATACATCCCGGAAGTTAACGGAAGATAATAAACCTTCACTATTTATAATCATAATACTCCTTAATGCGTATAATGAACGCACGTCGTGTGTGGACAGACCACGCATGGAGCATGCCGAAGGGTCTTCCTTCCCGGCGGAACTGTCGTCTGTATGGTTGTCGCGGATCTCCACGTCCATACCACGCGCTCCGACGGGACACTCACGCTGGCGACGCTTCCGGAGGCTGCCCGGGCCGCCGGCGTCGAGGCGGTCGCTGTCACCGACCACGACCGACTCAACCCCGATCTCAACGGCCCAGTGACCGATCGGGACGGACTGACGATCGTCCACGGGATCGAACTCCGCGTCGACGCCGGCGATCAGCGATTGGATCTGCTGGGGTACGGTGTCGACCCGACCGATGACCTCCGGGAGGCGTGTGCGACCATCCAGCAGAACCGCCGCGAGCGCGGCCGACAGATCATCGAGTGTGTCGAGGACCGACTGGGCGTGCCACTCCCGGTCGAACCACGTGACGGTCTCGGTCGGCCACACATCGCCCGCGCCATCGCCGAGGTCAGCGACTACAGCTACGGGGAAGCCTTCGAGGAACTCATCGGAAACGACTGCCCCTGCTTCGTCGCCCGCGAGATCCCGTCGTTCGAGCGCGGGCGGGATCTGCTCGCGGAGGCCTGTGGGCTCGTCGGGCTGGCCCACCCGTTCCGCTACGGGGACACCGAGGCCGCGCTGGCCCGCTGTGCGTCGCTCGACGCTGTCGAGCGGTGGTACCCCTACGACCACGCCGTCGACACCGAGCGGATCGAGCGCGCCGTCGACCGTTACGACCTCGTCCCGACCGGCGGTAGCGACGCTCACGGCGAGACCGTCGGCGGCGCGGGACTCGACGACCGGGCCTGGCAGCGGGTCCGGCCTGCCCTCGGTGTCTGACGGGTGGCGCACGGAATCCGAGGGTTCAATGTGGGCCGGCTACAACCGGTGGGTATGCAGTGTCACTACTGTGACGACGAGGCCGACATCGCCGTCGAGAAAGACGGTCTGAAGGTCGGTGTCTGTAAGACCCACTTCCGCGAGCAGATGGCGGAACTGGAAGACGCCGACTGGATGGACGAACTCGACGAGCAACTCGACATCGACCGGCGGGAGTAACCGGGCCGCCAACGCTTTTCTCTCGGCGGCGACACCCCCGTGTATGCGAAAGTGTTCTCTCGACGACGCCGAAACGCGCATGGGACCGGCAGCGATCAAACGCCCGCTGACAGACCCGCTGGGTATCGAGCACGCGGCACTGAACTACTACGAACTCGCACCCGGCGACGCCTTTGGCTTTGGCTACCACCGTCACGCCGACCAGGAGGAAGTGTTCTACGTCCAGTGTGGGACCGTGACCTTCGAGACTGAAGACGGGTCGGTCACCGTCAGCGCGGAGGAGGCGGTTCGCTTCGGGCCGGGCGAGTGGCAAGTGGGCCGCAACGAGGGCGAGGAACGTGTCGTCGCGCTGGCGATGGGTGTACCCCGCGACGCCGGCGAGACGGAGATGCGCCGCGAGTGTCACGACTGTGGCGAGCGGACACCCAACCGGATCGAGTTCGCCGACGACCGGGAGGCGCTGGTCACGCTGTGTACGGACTGTGGCGCCGAAACCGGTCGATTCACCTAACCGCGACAGGTCGTCGCGAGCGCCGTCGAGTCGTTGGCACCGATCGTCAACCGCGCCTCGACTGTGGTCGCGTCGGGGTGACACCGGAACCGGGTCCAGAGTTGCATCCGATCGTCGCCGGTCGTCCGCCGGACGACGAGCCAGACCCACGAGCCGCCGGGCTCGTCCCGGAGTTGCGTGCCGATCCCGCTGTTGGCCGGAACCCGGAGCTCCTCGCTCGTGACGTTTGCCCCGACCAGACGCGCGTCGACGACTGAGCCCAGCGACGACGGCCCGGACTCGGTCAATACGGTCGGCGAACGCCGCTGGACGGTCCCGTTGGCGTAGAGGATGTCGACGCCCGTCGGCTCTTCGGGTGCGATAGAGACGCGCACGTCGTAGGGTTCGGCTGCCTGGTTGTCGACCGACAGCGAGATCGGCTGACCCGGCACCGTCGGTTGGCCGCCGAAGCCGAGACAGCCGGCCGAGAGACAGCACAGCGCCACCACGAGCGTCAGCCGGTCCATACCCGACGGCCGGTTCGCAGCCGCAAAACCCTGTGGGCGAACGTCAGCGTTTAGTGTGGCGATCCTGACGCTGGCTACAGTGACACGCCAGAACCGTGCAGTGTGGGCCAGACAGACGGGGCGAGTCGGTGCGCTCCTGTCGGCGCTGGGCGTCGTCGTCTGGGCCAGCGGGCTCCCGTTCCTGTTTCCAAGCCTCGGGCCGACGGCGTACCTCTACGCGACGCAGCCGTCTGCACCGACGTGCCGGGTCCGGCGGGTCCTGGGTGGTCACGCCGTCGGGGTCGCCGCCGGGCTCGTCGCCTATCACACCGTGGCCGGCGGTGTCGTCATCACGGCCTCCATGACCGCCGGCGCACCGGGGACGCTGCGACTGGCAGCAAGCGGCGTCGTCGCGGCGATGTTGACGACCGTCGGGATGCTCGTGACCGACACGCGCCACGCGCCGGCGTGTGCGACGACGCTCATCGTCGGACTGGGGATTCTCCCGTCGCTCCGGGAGGGAGGAATCATCCTCGTGGCGGTCTCGGTGTTGGCCGTCGAGCACGCGCTCGTCAGCCGACTGTTCGAGTGAGTTAGTCGTCGTCTGCGGCGACTTCGCCCCGACCTGGCGTGGCGTCGGACTGGACCGTCCGAACGTACTCCGTGAAGTTCTCGAACAGCTGTTTGGCCTCACAGGCCGCCCGGTAGTTCTCCTCGGTGATGCCGTCGATGACCCGCTGGACGCGCTCGTCGGCTAGTTCGTCCTTCCCCGAGGTGACCGTCTCGGCGGTCTCGGTGTCGTACTCCGGATGGAACTGCACGGAGAAGACGTGTCCTTTCCGGAAGCCGTGGACGCCGTAGTCGTTCTCGGCGAACTGTTCGGCACCCGGCGGGAGCTGTGCGACGTGGTCCGAGTGGGTCGTAAACACGGTAAAGGAATCAGAAACCCCGTCGAGCAGATCGTTCTCGCCGTCGTGTTCGACGGTCCGGTAGCCGATCTCGTAGTCGTCCATCGGCTCGACACGGCCGCCCAGCGTATCGGCCAGGAGCTGGTGGCCGAAACAGACGCCCAGGAACGGCAGCCCGCGGTCGATGGCCGATCCAACCCACGACTCCAGATCGGCGATCCAGGGTTCGTCCCAGTAGACGGAGGCCCGCGATCCGGTGACGAGACAGCCGTCGAACGCGAAGTCTTCGGGCAGTTCGCGCTCGGTGACGTCGTACTCCACGAGGTCGGCGTCTAGTTCCCGACGGAAATTCCGGCGGTTTGCCGTGCCGTCGTGGGCCGCGTTCAGCAGGGCGATACGCAGACTCATTCACGGAAAGACAGACGCCCGAGGCGTAAAAACCTGCATATCCGTCCCAGCACTTGCCGCTCACTCCGACAGCCGGAGGCCGACCGCCGCGGCCGTGCCGTAGCCGACGGCGACCGCCACCGGCCACACCGTCGCCGTCGTCAGGACCCACGGGAGGGCGACGCCGTAGGCCAGTCCCAGGGTTGCGCCGGTCACCGTCCGGACGGCGTTGTGGCCCCGACGGTCGGTAAACGTCGTCACGGCCCAGTCTGCCAGTGCCGGCGCCGGCCCGAACGCGACCAGCGGCGCCCACAGCCCGCCCCCGACACCGAACAGGACGGCGAGGGTACCGATGGCGATTCCGGGGTAAACGCCGGAACAACGGGCACAGACCGCGACCTCGCGGTCGTCTATCCGAAGCCGGTGGCATCGATAGTGCTCGTCGGCCCGGTGGTGTGAGAGGAGGTACGGCGCCATCGCTGCGAGTGCGCGCCGGAGTTCCGCGGTCCGGTCACTCGGAGTGGCCATCGTCGGTGTCGTCGGGACCGTCGACGATCCGGGTGCTCTCGGCGTCATCGGCTGTCGCGGACGCTGCCGTGCTCTCGTGTACCGACTCCGCCCCGTCCTCGTCGCTTTCGTCGTCTTCGTCGTCGACGTACGCGCGCTGGAACTCCTGGTCGGTCTTGGACAGATAGAGGATTCCTTCGATCAATCCTACGACCGCCGGGATGCCGGTCCAGAAGAAACAGAGGTACAACACGCCGATACCGACGTTCCCCAGGTAGAAGTGGTGGGCACCCAGCCCGCCGAGCAGGATCCCCAGGACGCCCGCGGTGACGCGGTCTTTCGGCGATTCAGCGGTGCTTCCGGCGGCTGTGGCGTCTGCCTGCTCCGTTCCACACGCCGAGCAGAACTTCGCGTCGGCGTCGAGTGTCGTCCCGCAGCTCTGACAGTACTTCTCCCCAGCCGGTGCCGTCTCGACTGTCCCGGATTCGGCCGTGGTGTCGTCCGGTTCACCGCTATCGTCCGTCTCGCCGCCGGTGTCGGTGTCTATCGGCCCGTTGCTGTCGTCGTCGAACTCGACCCAGTCGTCCTCGTCGAGGGGGGCGTCCCTCGCTTCGGTGGGGTCGCTGTCGTCGGAGGGATCGTCGTCCGGGGACATACCAGGGAGACTCGACAGCCCGGCTGTTAAACCTCGTGGTCGGTGTGGGTATCGAGCGTTGCCAGCAATCGGTCGGTGACGGCGGGAGCGTGTTCGACGAAACAGAGGTGTCGCCCCTCGACGGCCTCGCTGTCCCCCCGTGGCAGAGCAGCGGCTAGCGATTCCGCCGCCTCTGGAGTCACGACCGGATCGTCGAGGCCGTAGTACACCGTCGTCGGCAGGGTCACCTCGTACAGCGGCGGCGCCGAGAACCCAGTCATCGCCGCCGCCTGTGCCTCCCAGGGGTCGCCGGACGCGTCCTCCTCCCGGCGCCACCCCGTGATCCGGTCGAGGAGATCGGCCGCCTCCGTTCGGAACTGCTCGGAGAACGCACCCGAAAGCGACGCCTCGGGACCGTCGTCCAGCGAGAGCTCTGCGAGGGCGTCCGCGTCGATATCGCCGCCGTCGGCCGCCGTACAGTACAGCGTCAGCGTCGACGCACGGGTGTACTCGTGGGCGTACCGCAGCGCGACCATCCCGCCGAGCCCGGCGCCGACGACGTGTGCCGACCGGACGCCGTGGTCGGCGAGCACTGCCTCCAGATCGGCCGCGAGCGTCCCCACGTCGTAGGGTCCTGCGGGAGCGTCCGATCGGCCGGTCCCCCGGTGGTCGAACACCACCGTCTCGTAGGGGCCGGCGACGGCGTCGTGGTGCCAGCCCCACAGCCACGCGCCGTAGCCCACGTCGCCGACGAAGGCGACGGTGGGTCCGTCCCCGTCGGTCTCGTAGTAGAGGTCGACTCCGCGGTTGGTCGCTGTCGGCATCGTCGGTCCGTTCCCGGGACAGGGGCCTGGCTCTTTCGGTCGCCCGGCTCAGCGGGATTCGGCGAGTTCCGCCCGGTGGTCGGGCGACGTGACAGCCTCCGTTGTCTCGGGAGCCAGCGCCGGGACGACGCCGTCGCGGGCTGCCTCGCGGTAGTGGTACCCCCAGAACGCCCCCGAGAGATAGAGGCCGTACGTCGAGACGAACGCCGGCCCGACGAGGGTAAACCAGGACGCGAGCCAGATCGCTCCGACGACGAGGGCCAGTCCCAGCCAGAGGACGAACTCCTTCAGATACGCCCCTCGGAAGGCGACGGCGCCGGCGAACTGCTGGGAGAACGACGCGCCCACCCGACCGGTCGCCGCACACGTCGTCAGTACCGCCGGCGTGACGTAGAGACCGGCCAGTCCGACGCCCGTGAGCACAAGCGGGTCCCAGCCGCCCAGACCGGCTTCCGCCAGGATCGCGGTCAACGACGCGCCGAGGGCGGCGACGACGCCCCACAGCACGACGAGCGCGACTGTGGCCCGACCCCCGTCGACGAGCAGGTCCCGCCATCCCTCGAAGGGGGGCTGGGTTCGGTCCCCGCGTGCGGCCCCGCGGGACAACTGGACCGCGTAGCCGACGGTGAACAACTGCAGGGGTGGGAGGATCGCACCCAGCAGGCTCACGACACTCCCCAGCAGGAACGGGTCGTACCGGTCCTGGACCGGATACCCCAGCGCGAACCCGGCGGCCCCGCGCTCGAAGGGGTCCTCGTCGCTCTCGTCCGGTCCCGAGTCACTGTCACCGTCCACCGCGTTCGTCTCGGAGAGTGGGGTCCCCAGTTCGTGGCCACACTGCTGGCAGAACGTGTCCGCGTCGTCGACGGCGGCCCCGCAGGCCGTACAGTACGGCATATAGTCGGCAGTTCGACACGAAGGGGTTTCGTTCTTTCCCTCCCGCTTAGACGTCCGCAACCGACCGCAGGATCTCCGGTGCGTCCGCCAGTGCGTCGTCGAGACGGTCCCCGTCGGGGCCGCCGCCCTGTGCGAAGTCCGGGGGACCGCCGCCACCGCCGCCGACGCGGCCGGCGAGTTCACCGACGACCTCGCCGGCGTCGACACCGACGCCCTCGGGGACGGCGACGACGAACTGTGCGCCCTCCCGCCCGGAGCCCAGCACGGCGATTTTCCCCTGTTCGACGAGGGCGTTCGCCTGTGCTCGGAGTTCCTCCATATCCGCGTCGATACGTTGGACGACCGCGGTGGTCTCGCCCACGTCGATCTCTTCGGCGTCGGCGCCGCCGGAGGCGCGGGCCTCGGCCAGTTGCTCTTTGAGGTCCTCGATCTCTTTCCCGCGGGCCTTCCACTCGTCGAAGAACCGGGCGGCCGTCTCGGGGACCTCCTCGTGGGCCACGTCCAGCACGTCGGCGGCCTCGGCGAGCGCGTCCTCGGTGGTGTGGGTCGATTCGATCGCCGCGTTCCCGGCCGAGAAGGTCAGCCTGATGACCCCGTCCTGGATGCGCTCGGTGTTTCGGAGTTTGATCGTCCCGATGTCGCCGGTCCGGGCAACGTGGGTCCCGCCGCAGGCCTGGACGTCCTCGGCGATCTGGATCAGCCGGATCTGCTCGCCGGCTGGAATCCCGCCCTGATAGAGGTCGAAGCCGTGTTCCTCCTCGGCCTCGTGGCGGTCGGGCCACTGCTGGTTGACCGGGACGTTGTCCTGGACGAGTTCGTTGGCCAGCAACTCGATCTGTTTGACCTGCTCGCGGTCGATCGAGTCGTAGTGGCGAACGTCGATCCGGGCCGAGTCGGTCCCTTTCTGGGCACCGGCCTGCCGGATATGCTCGCCCAGCACCTGCCGGGCGCTGTGGATGACGATGTGGGTCGCGGTGTGGTGTTGCATCAGGCGCTTGCGCCGGTTCCCGTCCAACTGCCCGCGGACGAACTCGCCTTTCCCGGGGTCGTCGTCACAGGTGTGGACGATCACGTCGTTGTAACGCTGGACATCGGTCACCTCGACGGTGATGTCGTCGGTCGACAGCGTCCCGTGGTCCGGGGGCTGGCCACCGCCTTCGGGGTAGAACATCGTCTGGTCGAGGACCACGTCGTAGTCGCCGTCCTCGCGATCGAACACCTCCAGGACGACGGCCTCGAACTCCGTACGCTGCTGGTCCTCGTAGTAGAGCCGGTCGGTGTCCGGCAGTTCGGTCAGCCGGTCGGCGTAGGGCGTCTCGTCTCCTGTCTCGGCCGCTTCGCCCCCGCCGTGGCGGCTCGCGACAACCGAGTAGAAGTCGTCGGGCACGTCGACGGCGACCCCGCGTTCGGCGGCGATCTCCTCGACCATATCGGGTTGGATGCCGTGTGAGTCGTACAGTTCGACCAGTTCCTCGGTCGGGATCGGCTCGCCGGACTCGGCGTACTCGTCAGCGAGCTGGCGGACCCGGCGGCCACCCCGATCCAGCGTCTCGCGGTACTTCTCGACCTCGGTACGGACGATGTCCCGGATCGTGTCGCGGTTCTCGTAGTCGAGGCGCTCGGCCTGCATGTCGACGAGTTCGTCAAGCGGCGCGTCGACGCCGACGCTGTCGACCAGCCGTTTTGTCCGGCGGAGAACCATCCGGGCGAGATAGCCCGTGCCGACGTTCGAGGGGACGATGCCGTCCCCGAGCATGTACGCCAGCGTCCGGCAGTGATCCGCGATGGCGTAGATCTCCTCCAGGGGCTCGATCAGTTCCCGGAGTTCCGCGACGGAGACGCCGACCTCGGCGGCGATCTCGTCGCGGGCGGCCTCGATGTCCTCGGCCTCGTCGATGTCCATGTGACCCGCCAGCTTCGCGGCGTCGTGGACGATGGTGGCTTCCTCGTCCGTGAGGTCGATCCCGGCGTTGTCCTTGAGGAAGGCGATCATCTCGGGGTAGATCGCCTCGTACACCGTCGGCGTTCCCTGGCTCATCCAGGTCCATCGTTCGAGGCCGTAGCCGGTGTCGACGATGTAGGTGTCCATCTCCGAGTACGTGTTTCCGTCTTTCATCTCGTACTCGCCGTCGGGGTCCTGTTCGAGGGACATGAACACCAGCGTCGCCAGTTCCGCGCCCTTGTAGATGACCTCGAAGGCGGGGCCGGCGTTGCCGCCCCCGACCCAGGGGTCCTCGATGAGGGTCAACTCCGCGGGGTCGGCACCCAGTTCCTCGAACAGTTCGACACAGTACTGGACGGTCTCGTCCTTCCAGTAGACCTCGCCCTCGTAGGCGTACTGCTCGGGGTCCTCGATGTCCTCGCGGGCGTTGAACGCGTGATGGGCCATCATCTCGAAGGCCATGGTGTGGCGGCCGGTCTTACCCACGTTGTCGATGTCCTGCATCCGGATACAGGGCTGGCTGATACACAGCGGGTTGGCCGGTGGCGGCGTCGTCCCGCTGGTGACCAGCGGCTGGAAGTCGTAGACAGAGGCCTGGGTCAGCAAGACGTCGTCGCGCCAGCGGTTGGCCGCGACCGGGTACGGCTCGATGCGTTCGTGGTCCCGTTCCTCGAAGAAGGAGAGGAAGACCTCCCGCATCTCTTCGAGCGTGTACGATTCGTCGAACCCGGGGTCGTCGATGAACCCGTACTCCTCACACGGCGGTTCGCCGCAGGTCTCGCGCTGGGTCCGCGCCCAGAACCTGGCCCCACAAGACGAGCACTCCTGGCGGCTAAACCCCGCCTCTTCGAAGTACTCCAGTCGATAGGCCTCGTCGAGGTCGCTCATTGGGGTACAGTTGGCCCACGTTCGCGTAAAACTGTTCCGAAGGGGGCTACACCGCGACTGCGGACCCGCCCGAGAGGGTCTGGGGGACGACGATACGCTCGGTCGTGGTCGCCCCGGAGGTGGTGGTGATCCGGACCGTCGCCGTCTCGCCCTCGTCCAGTTCCTCGCCGAACTCGGTGGCACCGACGTTGTCGGAGTCACCGAGATCGAGCGTGATCCTGAACCTGTCCTCGGAATCGTCCAGAACCGGCTGTGAGTCGTCGTCGTCCTGGATCGTCGTCACGAGGAACCGGCCGTCGGGACTCCCGGACGCGCCGCTCTCGGCGAGTTGGTAGTACGAACCGCTCGGACCGATCCACTGGACCGTCGCCTGGCCGAGGTCGACCGGTCCCGACCCCGGCGTCCGTCTGACCGTGAGGTTCACCACGCCGACCTGTTTGTTCGTGAAGTGACTCCCCGTCGCGCTGACGATTCCCACCCGGTTCGTCGTCGAGTCACTGGACTGTTCGCCGGTCGTCTCCGCGGAACTCTGGAGGTAGCCGGACGTATCGATGAGGACACCCGCCGCGATGGCCGCTACCAACACCATCGAGATGAAGACGATGAGCGTCCCGATACCGACCTGGCCGCGCTCGCCTGCCCTCCGGTTGGTCGAACCGTACATTTCAGTATGTGATAGTTGCTTACTCGATCATCATAAGGGTCAGTGCGCAATTATTAGCGGTGAGAACTGACTTCTCATACCTTGTCAGGCGTGTTCAGTGTACCGGGGGTTGCCGACGACAGAACACGTTTCACCGGTCAATCCCCGGATTTCAGTCGCTGAAACCGGGGTCGATCGCCACTCATTCCGACTGTGCGAGCGAGGCGAGCATCGCCTCCAGTTGCACCCGTTCGTTTGCCCCCTGGGTGATCCGGTAGTCGGTCTCGCCCACCCGTTCGAGGACCCGGACGGCCGCCCGGTCGTCGATGTCGAACTCCCAGATCGAGCGGTGCAGTTGATCGATGATGTCGCCGCCGGCGATCCCCTCCTCCGTGAGCAGTCGGTCGAGCGTCGCCCGGGCGGCGGTGAAATCGCCGTCCAGCGCCGACTGCACCATCTCGTGGATCTCTTCGGGGCGGGCAGTGGCGGTGATCGTGTAGACCGCCGACTCGTCAACCACGTCGCCGCTGACCGAGGCTGCTTGGAGACCGTTGATCGCCTTGCGCATGTCGCCGGCGGCGGCGTAGACCAGCGCGTCCAGGCCATCGTCTGTCAGTTCGATCCCCTCCTCGGCGGCGATGTGGCGGATCTCGGCCCCGACGGCCTCGTCCGACAGCGGTGAGAACCGAAAGACCGCACACCGGGACTGGATCGGGTCGATGATCTGGCTGGAGTAGTTACACGAGAGGATGAACCGGACGTTGTTCGAGAACTGCTCCATCGTCCGGCGGAGCGCTGACTGAGCGTCAGACGTGAGGGCGTCTGCCTCATCAAGGAAGATGATGCGGTACTCGTGGCCGCCGAAACTGGTGCGGGCGAAGTTCTTGATCCGGTCCCGGACCACGTCGATGCCCCGCTCGTCGGAGGCGTTGAGTTCGAGGAAGTGCTCGCGCCAGTCCTCGCCGTACAGTTCCCGGGCGATGGCGGTCGCGCAGGTCGTCTTCCCGGTGCCCGCTGGCCCCGAGAACAACATGTGGCTCAGGTCGTTCCGGGAGACGTAGCTCTGGAGGCGGCCGACGATGTTCTCGTGGCCCATCACGTCGTCGAGGGTCTCCGGGCGGTACTTCTCGATCCACACTTCCTCACGCCCCGCCCGCGACTCGGAGTCGGCCTCGCTCATGTCTCCGGGGAGGTGTGGGCTACCCTTAAACGAACCGTTCAGCGGAGTCGGCCGTGCTA
The DNA here is from genome assembly GCF_035666295.1 of Haloarcula montana. Taxonomy (NCBI): domain Archaea; kingdom Methanobacteriati; phylum Methanobacteriota; class Halobacteria; order Halobacteriales; family Haloarculaceae; genus Haloarcula; species Haloarcula montana. The sequence continues at coordinate 1,358,502 of NZ_CP142027.1, read as the reverse complement.
TCGGTCCCGGCGAGAGCGAGGGGAGCGACTCCAGCCGACACACTCAAGCCGGCGATGCCAGTAGGGACGGCTATGCACGTCACCGTCGAGGTGGCCGGCGAGGAGACCCACGAGGTCGCCGTCGGCGAGGACGCCACCTACGCCGAGGTGGTGGAGTCGCTGGACCTCTCGCCACACGCCGTCTCGGTGATGGTCGAGGATCGGACGGTCCCGACCGACCAGCCCGTCGACAGTGACCACGTCACGGTCGTCCGACTCATCAAGGGCGGGTGAGCCATCACTCGTTGCTTTCGGCCAGGTCTCCCCGGACGATGGTCCAGAGGAGCCCCACGCCGCCCCCGAGCTGGAGCACACCGACGAGGGCGTAAAACCAGACGCTATCCAGCGGCAGCCCCGGAAACGCCCGGGACGTGAAGGGACCGCTCAAAGCGAGGAACCCGCCGATGGCGACGAGGGCGGCAGACACGCGGACCGATCGCTTCGCATTCATATCCTGACCTGCACACCGGGCACCAAGAAACCGCAGGAGACGGATCGGACGACGGAGCTGGTCCGGCCGCTCCCGTCCGTTTTTGCCCGTCGAGGTCCCACAGACGGCCATGTCGACACCCGCGGGGGAGGGTTGACCCGTGCAGGTTCGTGACGCGACCGCCGAGGACCTCACCTCGGTGATGAACGTCCTCGACGGCGCAGTGCTGGCCGTCGATGTCGAGGCCGTCCGCGCGAGCATCGGTCGTGACGCGACGCTCGTCGCGGTCTCCGACGACGGGCAGGTGCTGGGCGCACTCGTCCTCGACGGTTGCCACATCGAGGCCGTCGCCGTCCGCCGCCGTCGACGCGGGCAAGGGATCGGGACGGCACTGATAGAAACTGCGGCCGACCGCCGGATCTCCCTTACCGCCGAGTTCGACGTGGATGTCCGGCCGTTCTACGAGTCGCTGGGCTTTGCCGTCGACTCCCTGGAGGAGCCCGGCCGCTGTCGAGGCGTCTACCGACCGGCGGAGTGAGTCACACCAGCGGGGTGACGATCTCGCGGCCGGCCGAGAGCAGTTCCTGAACCCGGTCTTTGCTACCCGCTTCGGCGTAGACGCGGAGCTTCGGCTCGGTCCCGGAGGGGCGAACGAGCAGCCAGGTCCCGTCCGCCAGTCGGATCTTGAACCCGTCGACGGTGTTGATCCCGTCGACGGCGACGCCCGCGACCGACTCGGGCAGGGACTCCTCCAGTTCCGCGAGCACCGGCTCCTTCCGGTCGTCCGGGCAGTCGACGCTGACGCGGTTCTGGTGGATCTCGCCGTGAGCGTCCAGCAACCGGTCGACGCGCTCGTCGAGCGGTTCGGCCTTGTCGGCTGCGACCGCGAGCAGCGCCATCAGGACGCCGTCCTTGTTCCGGACGTGGTCTGTCAGGCCGAACCCGCCCGACTCCTCGCCGCCCAGCAGGGCGTCGTTGTCGGCCATCGCTTCGGCGACCCACTTGAACCCGACAGCGGTCTCGAAGACGGGCTCGTCGTGGGCCTCGGCGACGCGGTCGATGATGCTCGACGAGGAGACGGTCCGGACGACCGGGCCGTCCCGCGATTCGAGGAGGGAGTCGTACAGCGCGGCGAAAAAGAGGTTCGGCCCGAGGAACCCGCGTTCGGGCGTGACGACGCCGATACGGTCGGCGTCGCCGTCGTTGACGATCCCGATCTCCCCCTCGCCGTCGGCGACTCGATCGATGAGTTCGCCGACCTTCCCGGCGGTCGGTTCCGGGGAATTCCCGCCGAACTCCGGATCGAGGTCGTCACGCAGCGCGGTCACGTCCGCCCCGGCCCGGGCGAGCAGGTCGTCGGTGACGCCGCGGCCGCTGCCGTGCATCGCGTCGTAGACGACGGCGTGCCCCGAGAGATCGACGTCGGCGTAGTCGAGTGCGTGTTCGCGGTAGTCCCCGAGGAGCGACTCCTCGGTGATGGACCCCCACTCCTCCTCGGGCAGCGGGTCCGGTTCGGCCAGCGCGGCCTCGATCTCCTCGGTGAGGTCCGGAGGCGCGGGCGCGCCCTCGTCAGAGAGGAACTTCACGCCGTTGTACTCCGGCGGGTTGTGACTGGCCGTGATCTGGAGCCCTCCCGCCAGGCCCCGGTCACGGACCGTCCAGGCGACTACGGGCGTCGGCGTGTCCCGGTCGGGGAGGAGCACGTCGAACCCGTTCGCACAGATGACCCGCGCGAGTTCCTCGGCGAACCCCCGCGAACTCTCCCGGGCGTCGTAGCCGACGGCAACGGGACGGGTTTCCTCTCGGGCGTCGAGGACCGTCGCGACGGCCTGTCCGACCATCCGGACGCGGGGCGTCGTGAACGTATCCAATGTCGCCCGCCAGCCGTCCGTCCCGAACTCGATGGCCGCAGCCTTCTCCGCAGCACCGTCTGATACCATACACCGCAGTGCGCCCCGGGTGGGGAAAAAGCTCCCGTCGCTGTGGCTCACGCGTTCCGGCCGCGGGTCATGCTGTCGTCGATTCGTCGACCAACTCCTCTTTCCGGTCCCGTGAGAGCTGCTTGATCTCGTGCTCCCGGCTCATCGCGGCCGACCGGCTCTCGAAGTCCTCGACGTGGACCAACTCGACGGGGGTCCGTCCGCGCGTGTACTTCGCCCCGTCACCGGCGTCGTGTTCGGCCACGCGGCGCTGGACGTCGGTCGTGTATCCGGTGTAGAAGGTTCCGTCGCTGCACCGAACTACGTAGGTGTAATGTTGCGTGCGCTGCGAGTTGGTCATCGGTCGATACGGCGGATGGATGGGCCTTACACTTGTCGGGCACGCTCTCTCGACACTTCGGCGATCCCGGCGTTCGCCGAACAGTTGGGGCAGGCCCGGATGTGTCCGTGCTCGTCAGCGAACACACGGGCGAACTGTTCCGAGACGTGCGCGCCACAGTGGTCACATTCAGTCATCGTATTCGTCGGCAGTTCGACCACCGACAGTGTTCCATTAGCGCCCACCCCCTGAATCACGTGTGCCCAACTAGTTTGGTGGGTGTTGCCACCCGACCAGATCACCGTGTAGCATCGATCTGGCGGGCGATCAGCCCCGCCTGGACGCCGGCGGTGAACCCCGCGTCGACGTTGACGACAGAGAGGGCCGTACAGGACTGCAACATTCCGGAGAGGGCGGCTTCGCCGTTCCCGCCGTGGCCGTAGCCGGTCGAGACCGGGAGACCGATCACGGGAACGTCGACCAGGCCTGCGACGACCGTCGGGAGCGCGCCTTCCCGGCCGGCGGCGACGATCAGGACGTCCTGGTCGCGCAGTCGGTCGACAGCGTCGATAGTTCGGGCCATGCTGGCGACGCCGACGTCGTCGACCCGGGTGACCGCAGCACCCATCTCGCCGACAATCATCGCCGCTTCACCGGCTGGGACGGCATCGGAGGTTCCGGCCGTGACGACGCCGACAGTGGCATCAAGCGACGGCCGCTCGAACGACGGCGTGGTCACGACGAGCCAGCGAGCGCGCTCGTCCCAGCGGAGCGTCGCCGCCGGTGCCGTGTCGGCGACCGTCTCCCTGACCGCCGTGACCGCTGGCGCTTCGATGCGGGTCACGATCGCCCGGCCGGTCGTCTCGACGGCCGTCTCGGCCAGCGCCGCGACCTCTGCCGGTGTCTTCCCGTCGCCGAGAATCGCTTCGGGGACCCCCGAGCGGGACTCCCGTGTCGCGTCGAACCGTCCGGCGCCACTCGTCGCGTACCCCGCCAGTTCCGCTTCGGCCTCGGCTGGACTCACCTCGCCGGCCGCGACCGCTTCGAGTAGATCACGCATACGTCCCTTCGGTGTGCCGGCCACTCCTAGGCGTCGGTTCGGTCGCCGTCGCGCGAGCGGGCCACAGCGTCCCGCTGGCGCGCGAGCGCGGCGGTCGGCCCAAATACCGGAAACATTTTCTCATACTCGGCTCTCAGGCGCGGATTTATAAGTGAGGGAACTATCGAAATCGCCTCAGACCCCCGCGAATAGGGGACAGAGCGGGATAATTGGGGAAAGTATTTAAGCGCCCCCTTCGGATGGGATCACTGTATGGCAGACCTGATTGTCAAAGCCGCCGTGAAGGAATCGCTCGACGACATGAACGTTGCCTCTGACTTCTACGACGCACTCGACGAGGAAGTCGAGGAGCTCCTCGCCGACGCCGCCCGACGCGCAGAGGCAAACGACCGCAAGACAGTCCAGCCGCGCGACCTGTAAGGTCGACCTCATTTCTTTCTTTCGCTACCCCGGCTAGCGATGGCTCTGGCCTGGTGACGCTGCTCCGTGTGTCGGTTACGGCTCGCGAACGGTGACCCCGTCCTCGGTCCCGACGTGGATCTCGTCGGCCAGTCCGACGAACAGGCCGTGTTCGACGACACCTGGGGTGTCGGCCAGCCCGCGGGCGAGCCGTTCCGGGTCCTCGATGGGGCCGAAGGCACAGTCGAGGACGAGATTGCCGTTGTCGGTCACCACGGGGCCGTCCTTGCGTTCGGCGGCCCGAAGCTGTGGCTCCCCGCCCAGCTCCTCGACGGTCGCGGCGACGGTCGTCCGGGCGGCCGGCAGGACTTCGACCGGCACCGGAACGGAGAGCGTCTCGGCCTCCTTCGTCGGGTCCGCGGCCACCAGAAACCGGTCGGCGCTGGCGTCGACGATCTTCTCTCTGGCGTGGGCTGCACCGCCGCCTTTGATCAGATCGCCGCCGGCGACCTCGTCGGCGCCGTCGATCGCCAGGTCGATCGCGACCTCGTCGATCTCGGCCAGCGGGACGCCACACTCCCGGGCCAACTGGCGGGACTGAAACGAGGTCGGAACTCCCGTCACGTCCAGTCCCTCGTCGATCTGTCGGCCGAGCGCCCGAATGGCGTGTGCCGCAGTGCTTCCCGTCCCGAGGCCGACGACCATCCCGTCCTCGACGGCCTCGGCTGCGGACTCCCCGGCTGCTCGTTTCGCCGCGTCGGAACCACCTTGTTTCATGCTCGCGGAGTCGTGGCTGGCCGACAAAACGTTTGTTCTCCCGGGTCAGTCGGTGTCTCCACACTGTGTACCGAGAAACAGCGATGTGGCCACGCGGCCACAGAAACAGTCGGAGGTGACTCAGCTGGAGGTGACTCAGTCGGAGGTGACCCCAGACGCTATCCTCGTCGCGTCGACCGCGCCTCGCGAACGTCGGCGCCGTCCCGGATCTTGTCTTCACACTGCGGACACACTCGCGGCTTCTCGACCCCATTCGGTGTGAATACCCGCGCGTAGGCGGCTGTGACAAAATTACCGCAGTTCTGGCATTCCGGCATACAGCCGAACGAACGTTCTATTCCCTCTTAATTGTTGGTGCTTTGGTAGGACTTGGCACACTGGGTTCAGAACTCGCTGGTGACGGTGCCGTCCTCGTCGAGTTCGACGACGCCGTCGAACTGCTCTCGGAAGGCCGCGACCGTCTCCGCGTCGTGGACTTCCTCCGCGAGGTGGAACAGCCCAACTGCGTCGTACTCGGCAAGCAACGCCAGGATGTCGCCGACTGCCTCCAGCGCGCGCTGTTCGTCGGCGTAGTAGATCAGTTCCGTGACCGAGTCGAAACTCACGCGGAGTTTCCCGTCGTGGTCTTGTAGGAACCGTTCGGTCTGTTCGACGATCCCCTCCAGATCGTCGGGAGCGGAGACGTACTGGACGTTACTGGACTGGCGGCGAGTGTAGCCACGTTCGACCGACAGGGTATCGAGGATCGTCGCGGTCTCCTCGTCGACCTCGTAGTACTCCAGTTTCTGCTTGACTTCCCGTGCTGTCGTCCGCGTCGAGATGACCAACATCGCGTCGGTGTCGGTCGAGAGGAAGTCGGTGTCGATCCGGTCTGTCTCACCGGTACTCGGGTGCAAGAGGAGGATACCGGTCCCGCCCGGGACGGTATCGGGCGCGTTGTCGATCGCCAACGTATACTCCATATGCCGGTGAAAGCGGACGGACCTGCATTAAGTCTGCGGGTCTGTGGTCGCTCAGAACACGCTGTCGGCGGTCGCGGCGCCGACGACGCTGAAGATCGCACCCACGGCCGTCGCCTTCAGCGTCGTCACCGCGAGTCGCTCCGCTGTCGGGTTCGGGAGGATCTCGTTTTTGACGAGGAACGTCTCGGGCGCAGTGAACACCAGCGCAAGGGTTGCCACCGATCCGAACGAGACGATCATCAGGGAGACAAAGCGGATCGGGACGCCGGCGACCTCCGCCTCGGTCTCGATGTCACGGCCGGCGTCGGCCTGGTAGAGCGCACCGTAGCCGATCGCGAAAACGATGGCCGTCACGACTGCCGCGTGGTAGTTGCTCATGTTCGTGGCGAGCACCCACACCTCCTCGGTGACGACGAACGGCCCGGCGAGCAGGAACCCCCCGACGACCTGCTGGGCGGTGTCGGCGATCCGATAGCGTCGTCGGGCCATATCCTCCCGTTGTGGCACCAGCCCGGATAACGCTACCGGGTTCGGCTATCGTTGTCAGTCGCTCGGGGTCGAGAGCCCCGGCTTCCGAAACACAACCGGTTTTTGGCTCGCAAGCGGTGGTCCGGATATGAGCGTCAGCGACGAGTTCGACGAGTGGGCAGCCGCGGGCAAGGACCGGGGGATGGAGGACCGCCACTGGCATACCGCCAAACACGTCCTGGCACGGATGCCCGTCGAGGCCGGCGAGACGGTGCTGGACCTGGGCTGTGGCAGCGGCTACGCCGGCCGCGCGCTCAGGGAGACGAAAGACGCGGGTCGGGCCTACGGCATCGACGCCTCCCCGGAGATGGCCCACAACGCCGCCGGCTACACCGACGACCCACGGGTCGGTTACCTGATCGGGGACTTCGAGCACCTGCCGTTCGCGACCGACAGCATCGACCACTGCTTCTCGATGGAAGCGTTCTACTACGCGAGCGATCCCCACGCCACACTCGCCGAACTCGCCCGTGTGATCCGCCCCGGTGGGACCTTCCACTGTGCGGTCAACTACTACGAGGAGAACGTCCACTCCCACGAGTGGCAGTCGTTCATCGACGTTCCGATGACCCGCTGGGACCGCAGTCAGTACAGAGAGGCCTTCCGGGAGGCCGACTTCTCGGTCGCCGTCCAGGACAACATTCCGGACCGAGAGATCGAGATTCCACCCGCGGACGAGTTCCCGACCGAGGACTGGGAGCGCCGCGAGGCGATGGTCGAACGATACCGCGAGTACGGGACCTTGGTCACCGTCGGCGTCCGCTGAGGCCGGGAACGCTTTTCTCCCCGCCCGTCGAATACCGAGCGTGAGATCCCGACAGCGGACGTACGTCCTCGGCGGCCTGTTCGTCGCGACGGTGCTGCTGGCGACGTGGTTACTGTCGAGCGTGCTGGCGACGGTCTTTTTCGCTATTACGGTCGCATATGTCCTCTATCCGCTCTCGGAGTGGCTCGTCGACCGTGGGCTCTCGAAGCGTGTGGCTGCGATGCTCTCGACGGTCGTCGCGTTCCTCGCTGGGACGGCCATCGCGCTCCCGCTCGTCGGTGTGTTGTACGTTCGCCGCCGGGAGCTCTTTGTCTTTCTCCAGCAACTCCCGCCGACGCTGACGCTCCGGATCGGCGAGTTCGCCTACCCGATCAACGTCGCCGACATCCTGCTGGCACTCAGGGGAATCGTCCAGGGATTCGCGGTCACGCTGGCGACGCTGATGCCGATTCTGGCGCTGAAAGCGGTGTTGTTCGCAATCCTGGTCTACGCCATCCTCTGGCGCCCGGCGGCGCCGAAACACGAGATCTACGAGCTGATTCCGCGCCGGTATCACGACATTCTCGACCGCCTCCACAGACGGCTCCGGTCGACGCTGTACGCCATTTACGTCCTCCAGGCCGCGACCGCCTTCGGCACCTTTCTGATGGCGTGGGCGGTGTTTGCCGCGCTCGGCTATCAGAGCGCCTTCGCGCTGGCGGTCGTCGCTGGCATCCTCCAGTTCGTCCCGGTGGTTGGCCCGAGCGTCGTCGTCCTGGCGATCGCCGTCGCCGACGTGGTCGCGGGGGACGTGGTCGGGGCCGTCCTAGTGACTGTCGTCGGCCTCGTCCTCGTGGGGTTCCTCCCGGACGCGGTCATCCGCCCGCGACTGGCCCGCTACACCGCGGGAATGCCGGCGAGCCTCTACTTCGTCGGGTTCACCGGCGGCGTGCTGTCGCTGGGGCTCGTGGGTTTCATCGCCGGTCCCGTCGTCGTCGCCCTCCTGATCGAGATGATCCACCTGCTTACCGAGGATCGTTCGCCGACCCAACAACAGCTCTCGTAGCCTACTCGGACCCGGTCACGAGCGGGCGCCCCTGTGCCTCCCACTCGGTGAGGCTCCCCTCGTAGAACCCGATCTCCGGAAAGCCAAGTTCCCGGAGGACCACGTAGGTATGGCTGATTCGCCGGGCCGTGTTACAGTAGAGGACGATCCGTTTCTCCGGGACGATCCCGGCGGCTGCGAGCAGTTCCAGGGCTTGCTCACGGGGGAGCAGGCCGCGGCTCTCGGTGTCGACCAGATCCCGCCAATCCAGGAGGACCGCGCCCGGGATGTGCCCCTCCGCGTACTCGCTTTGCTCGCGGGTGTCGACGACGACGGTCTCGGGGTCCTCGGCCGCCGCCGACACCGCTTCGGGACCGACGAGGGGCGTCTCGTCCGGCGGATCGACGGCGTAGTCCGCCGGCTCGACGGCTGTTGGCTCACTCGTCGTCCCGAAGGAGCGTTGCCAGGCCGAGAAGTCGCCGTCGAGCAGGTGGAGTCGGTCCGGATCGTGGCCCAACAGCTCCGCCGTCACGAGGAACCGGGCGGCGAAAACGCCGTGGTGGTCGTCGTAGGCGACGATCTCGTCGTCTCCGCCGACGCCGGCCTCCGAGAGGAGGGTTGCCCAGGTTCCTTCTGTGGGGAGCATCCCGTCGCTGTCGTCCTCGCCCGCCCGAAACGTCTCGAAGGGGACGTTCACCGCTCCCGGAAGGTGGCCGAGTCCGTCGTACTCCCAGGCGTCCCGCACGTCTACCAGCTTGAGCGTGTCGAGGCGGTCGTTGACCCAGTCGGCCGAGACGATATCTGTCATTATCGGCCGTTATCGCCCCCGACGGCTTGAAAACTCCTATTGGTCCCGGTCGAAGGTAGAAGCAAAAGCTGCCTCGAAACTATCACTGTGATTCACTCTCACGCCACAGCTCGATATCCGGCCGCCCGCTCGTGGTTCGCGCCGACGACTGCCGGTTTCGACGAGCCGACGCTGTAGTGGCTCATGCTGATGACGGCAACATATGCCGGTGCGAGGGAGGACTGGACGTACCTGCCGACACTCGTAGTAATATATGTGTGGTGGACTAACGGTTCGATGCACTATGACTGAATACGCCAACGACGTGCTCGTCTCGGCCGACTGGGTCAGCGAGCATCTCGACGAGTTCCAGAGCGACGACTCGGCCCATCGGCTGGTCGAGGTCGACGTCGACACGGAGCTGTACGACGAGAGCCACATCCCCGGTGCCATCGGGTTCAACTGGGAGACAGACCTCCAGGACCAGACAACGCGGGATATCCTCTCGAAGGACGATTTCGAGGACCTGCTCGGTGCCCACGGCATCAGCGAGGACTCGACGGTCGTCCTCTACGGTGACAACTCCAACTGGTTCGCCGCCTACACCTACTGGCAGTTCAAGTACTACGGCCACGACGACGTGAAGCTGCTCGACGGCGGCCGCGAGTACTGGGTCGAGAACGACTACGAACTGACCGACGAGGTCCCCGAGTTCGACGCCGTCGACTACGAGGCCTCCGGTCCCCGCGAGTCCATCCGTGCCTACCGCGAGGACGTCGAGAACGCCATCGAGCGCGAACTGCCGCTCGTCGACGTTCGCTCGCCCGAGGAGTTCTCCGGCGAGATCCTCGCACCCCCTGGACTCCAGGAGACCGCCCAGCGTGGCGGCCACGTTCCCGGCGCACAGAACATCTCCTGGGCGGCCGTCACCAACGACGACGGGACGTTCAAGGACTACGACGAACTCGAAGCGCTCTACGCCGAACACGGCATCGACGGCGACTCCACGACGGTCGCCTACTGCCGCATCGGCGAGCGCTCCTCGGTCGCCTGGTTCGCGCTCCACGAACTGCTGGGGTACGACGACACGATCAACTACGACGGCTCCTGGACCGAGTGGGGCAACCTGGTCGGTGCGCCTATTGAGAAGGGCGAGGCCGACGACTGAGCGTAGCGAGAGAGTCGGGCTCGTAGCGGAACGGGGAGCCCGCAGGGCGACCCGTGAAGCAGGCGAAGCTGAGTAAGCGCCAGCGCACGAAGCCTCGAACCGAAGCGGGGAGGCGTAGCCAACCCGCAGAGAAGGACGAAGCCGACGACTGAGCGTAGCGAGAGAGTCGGCCTCGTAGCGGAACGGGGAGCCCGCAGGGCGACCCGTGAAGCAGGCGAAGCTGAGTAAGCGCTAGCGCACGAAGCTTCGAATCGAAGCGGCGACCACGCGGGAGCCGCGGAGAAAGGCGAGGCCGACGACTAACGCGAGAGCCGAGCGCAGCGAGGTTCTCGAAACGAGCGAGCGGGCCTTGCCCGCGAGCAGCGAAGCGAAGGCGTTCGCTTCGTAGCGGAACGGCGAACGTAGTGAGTCGTGAAGCAGGACGACCGGTCGTTCTCGCCGGTTTCTTTCGCCAGCACGTGGATGGATGACGCGTAGCCACAGCGACCGGCCGTGGATTCAAGACTCTTGGGACCAACTGACACCCGTGGACAGAACTGAACTCGAAGAGGAACTCCGGGGGGCGTTCGACGCCGAGGAGGCGGTCGTCTCCGTCGTCGCCAGACAGGCACGCGATATGGCGGAGGGTGGGCAGTTCGCTGCCGACTTCGATGCGGAACTGACACCGGAAACCGTCGTCGACAACCTCGCGGACGCTCCCGAGGGGTACTCACTGGTCGAGCGGTGGAACTGGTGGCTCGGTGCGCTGGACCTCTCTCACGGGGGGTACACGCGGTTCAGTGTTCGGCCGGACATCGAGCGACAAGCGTAGCTCGACGGGTACGGTCCGAAAAAATCGGCGCCAGCCAGCCGGCTCAGAATACGTTGAGCCCGTGCGATTCTCGTGCGTGTTCGAGAAGCTCGTCCGTGCTCTCGAACGCTTCACCGCAGCTGCACGTGTGATACGTGGTCGTCGGTGTCTGCTGGCTTGTCGCCATGACGTTTACGTGTAGATGCTGGACTATAATAATTGTTTATGGTACTACGGTACCGAGACACAACCGTCGTGTTGACGGGTCCCACAGTTTTGTGTGGCGATCCACCGATCCCGACTGGTGATCTGTCTCTGTGGACGACTCCCCACGCCGATATCGCCACCGACGTGGCAGTGCGGACCCATAGAGTCATATCCGTACAACCCTGATTACAGCCAGATATCAGCCCCTCCAGTACGTCCGAAGCGAACTCGTCCGCACCAGCCCGGGAACGTGTCTACGAAGCGTTCGCCGACCGGGGTCGTCCGCTCAGCGACGCGGTCAGGACGGCGCTGTCTGCCGGCTGTGAGCGGCTGGACCTCTCAGTCGGGTTTCTGACGGGGATCGACGACGGGAGACAGTACATCGAGGAGGCGGTCGGCGACCACCCCGAGATCCGGCCGGGCACGGAGTGTCCACTGAGTGAGGCATACTGTCGCCGGACCGTCGAAATTGACGGACAGTTGAGCATTCAGGACGCTGCGGCCGCACCCGAGATCGCCGACGCGGCCTACGATCGGTTCGGGCTCGGTTCCTACGTCGGGAGTAAAGTCGTCGCCGACGACGAGGTGTACGGAACCGTCTGTTTCGCCGACGAGAAGCAGCGTGACGAGCCCTTCACCGAGGCCGACGAGCTGTTCGTCGAACTGGTCGCGCGGCTCGTCGGCCGGGGTATCGAGCAGCGGGCCTACGAGCGTGAGCGAACGGAACGGACCGCACAGCTGTCGGCGGAGAAACGGCGCTTCGAGGGTATCGCCGAGAACAGTTTCGACGTCATCTTCCGAGTCGACACGGAGAGCCGATTTACGTACGTTTCCAAGGCCGTCCAGCGGGTACTGGGGTACGACCCCGACACGCTCGTCGGCGACATTTTCTCGGCGTATCTGACCCCGGCCGCTACCGCCGACGCTCTGGAATCGTTCGACACGCTCCTGGCCGGGGAGTCGATCCAGGGCATCGAACTGACGTTTGAACACCGTGACGGCAGTGAGGTCGTCGTCGAGGTCAACGCGACGCCCATCTCCGACGACGGGACCGTCACGGCGATTCAGGGTGTCGGTCGCGACATCACCGAGCGCCGCGAGCGCGAGCGGCAACTCCGAATCCGAACCCGCGCGATGGACGAGGCCGAGGTCCCGATCACGATCGCCGACGCCAGCGACCCGAACACCCCGATCACGTACGCAAACGACGCCTTCGAGACTGTCACCGGCTACAGCCCGGCCGAGATCACTGGCCGGAACTGCCGAATCCTGCAGGGACCTGAGACCGATCCCGACGATGTCGCTCGGCTCGCGGCCGGAATCGCGGAGCAACGAGCCGTCACTACGGAGATCCTCAACTACCGTCAGGACGGGTCGCCGTTCTGGAACCGGGTCACGATCACGCCGATCGAGAACGACGACGGGGAGGTAACCCACTACCTCGGGTTCCAGCAGGACGTTACCGACAGCAAACGCAGCGAGCGGCTTATCGGGCTGTTGAACCGCGTTCTCCGGCACAACCTCCGGAACGAACTGACGGTCATCCAGGGGTACGCCGAGTTCATCGACGACCCGCCCCCGGACACCGATGTCGCGGCCAGCATCCGTCGCCCGGTCGATCGGCTCCTCGACCTGAGCGAGACGGCCCGCGAACTGGAGAGCTACGCGCGACGTGATCGCCGTCCCACCCGACTCGATCCGGGGCTGTTCCTTCCTGCGACCGCGGCCCCCCTCCAGGAGGCACATCCGGCGGCGACGGTGGACGTGACCGTCCGGACCGACCGCGACATCTGTGCCGGAGAAGAACTCGAACGTGCCGTCGAGGAACTCGTCACCAACGCCCTCGAACACGACCCGAAGCCGGAGACGACGGTCGAGATCACCGCCAGGGACGCGGGCGAGTGGGTCGAGATCGAGGTCCGGGACGACGGGCCGGGCATCCCGCCGATGGAGGCCCGTGTCGTCGAGACCGGCGAGGAGACCGAACTCCAGCACGGGAAGGGGCTGGGGCTGTGGCTCGTCAACTGGACGGCGACCCGATACGGTGGGTCGTTCCAGATCACCGACGAGGGCGGGACCGTTGCGACCCTGCGGTTGCCAGCGATCACCGACGACCAGACCGTCGAGGCGGTCGCCCGGCGTCCGACGGTCCTCTTCCGGTGACGAACCGACGGAGGGAAACCCGGGGCCGTACTAGAGCGTCCTGATGGAGGTCCAGTTTCTCGGCGGTGCCGACGAGATCGGCCGTAGCGCCGTCCTCGTCAGCGGGGGTGACCGCTCCTCGGGCAGCCGGGCGGGGTCCGACGACGCCAGTCTGCTGCTCGACTACGGGATGGCCAGCGAGTCACCACCGCAGTACCCGATCGGTGATATCGATCCCGGCGCTGTCGTCGTCTCGCACGGCCACCTGGACCACGCGGGGGCCGTTCCTGCCCTGATGTCGAGTGGCGATCTCCCGCCGGTCCACTGGACGCCGCCGACGCGGGAGCTGGCGACGACGCTGGCCGAGGACACGCTCAAGTTACACGGCTCGACGCCGCGGTGTCCGTTCACCGACACCGACGTTCGCCGACTCACCCAGGCCTCGGTGACTCACGGCTACGAGGAGCCCTTCGAGGCGGCCGGCTACGAGGTCACCTTCTACAACGCGGGCCACATCCCCGGGAGCGCGCACGTGCTGATCGACGACGGCGAGACGCGACTGCTCTATTCGGGTGATTTCCACACCGGCGACCAACGGCTCGTCGCCCCCTCGACGGCCCGGCCCGAGGCCGACGCCGTCGTCTGCGAGTCGACGTACTCCGACGTGACTCACGACGCTCGCGACAGCGTGGAAAAACGGTTCGTCGACTCCGTCAAACAGACCGTCTGGCAGGGGGGAACCGTCGTCGTCCCGGCCTTCGCCATCGGCCGGACCCAGGAGATCATGCTGGTCTGTGCCGCCCACGACATCGACTGCTACGTCGACGGGATGGGCCAGCGGGTGACGGACCAACTCAAACGACACCCGGCGTTCCTGCGGGACGCCGACGCGCTGGCCGGCGCCACCTCCAGCGCGCGCTTCGTCGACGGCCGGGACGGGCAACGCCGGCGGATCGCCGACCAAAACACCGTCATCATCACTACTTCGGGGATGCTCTCCGGTGGGCCGGCGATGACCTACGTCCCGGCGATCCGACAGCACCCGACCAACAAGATCGCGATGACCGGCTACCAGGTCGAGGGGACGCCCGGGCGGGACCTCTTAGAGACCGGGAGCGCGGAACTGGACGGCCGCGTGATGCCGGTCAGCGCACAGGTCGAGCAACACGACTTCTCGGCACACGCCGACCGAAACGGACTCCTGTCCTTTCTGGATTCCTACCGGGACACGCCGGTCCTCGTGAACCACGGCGACCGCTGTGGGGGGTTCGCTGCGGAGCTACGCGAGGACGGCTTCTCGGCCAGCGCGCCCGCGCTCGGCGAAACCGTCGAGCTCTAGTCCTGCGCTTTGAGCCACTCGTCGAGCAGGTCTCTGACCGCCGCGTCGCGGTTCTCGCGGTGGTCTTTGAAGGCTTTCTCGTCGATCGCATCCAGCAACTCCTCGTCGAGTTCGAGTTCGACCGCTTCGAGGTCGAGGTGCGCCTCGTTCATCGGGTCGATGGGAGGTCCCCGATCGGTTTATACCCTCGTCAGACGGGCGTCGGCCGCCGGCGTGACGGCTCAGTGGAGCGTCCCCTCGCGGGCCTCTACGTCGGCCGCGAACAGGGCGTAGCCGACCTCGTCGACCCTGAAGCCGGTTTCGGCGGCGATCTCCCGGATCGGCTCGATCATCGTCACGTAGTCCGCGGCGTCGAAGCGCTCTTTCCGCCCGTCGAGATAGTCCAGTCGGTCCAGTGAGGCCCACACCCGCGTGTCGACGACGGCGTGACGTTCGGGGTCCAGTGCCGTCAGGACCGCCGAGGCCGTCGGTGCCTTGAAGCCCGACAGCCCGGAGAGCAGCTGTATCTTCGAGAAGTCGCCGTCGACGGCGACGACGCTCTCGGTGACCTTCCGGCACCGCCGGTCGGGGTTGTTCTCCACGTGGTAGGCGCTGCGGGTCGAACTCGCGTAGGCCACGTCGTACAACTGCTCGCGGGTGAGATTCCCCTGCTCGCGGTAGGTCTCGCCGACCTCGTCGAGCCAGGTGGGGTCGAGTCCCTGGGTGTCGGCGTAGTCGGCAAGCGCCGACCGGACGTACTCGGTCAGGTCCATAGCTGGCGCTCTGGCCCGCGCCCCGTTGAACGTTACCCTCGTCGTCGGAACGCCTTCCTCGTGCCCCGATCGAGCTGGGGACGGAACCATTTTTGTCGTCCGGGAGCTACCGCTGGCGATGTCATCGCTCCGGTCACTGCTGGCGTCCCATCGGTACGACGCGGTCGTCGCGTGGGCGGTCACGCTCGGTCTCGTCGGCGCGGTCGGGCAGTTCCTGCGAGCCGGCGAACCGGACTGGGCGGTGTTTACGGCACTGCTGGTCGCCGTCGCCGTCGTCGTCCCGGTCGCGACACGCGACCCGACTGTCACGATCCCGGCCGAACTGCTCGCCGTTGTGGCGCTTCCGGTCGCGGTCCGGGCTGCCGGCGCGCTCCCACAGGCGACGCCGTTCGTCGCCGCGGCCGCGCTCGCGTTGTTGGTCGCCGTCGTCCTGGACGCCTTCACCTCGCTGTCGATGACACCGCGGTTCGCGGCGGTCTTCGTCGTCGTCACCACGATGGCCGCCGCGGGCGCGTGGGCGGTCGGAGTGTGGCTCGTCGACACGGTCGCCGGGACGACCTTCGTCGGCGGGAAGACCGAACTCATGTGGGACCTGGTCGTCGCCACTGCGGTCGGTATCGGTGCCGGCGTTCTCCTCGACGGATACTTCCACGTCTCCGACCGGATCGACCGGCTCCGGTCGGCCACAGGCGGCGACACTGACGATGCCGACGACACTGCCGATACCGGCACGGACCTCCCCGGCGCTGTCCACCAACACACCGCCGTCGTTCGGGCGTTACAACTGGTGTTGGTCGGTATCACCGTGGTCGCGCTCGCCCGTGGCAACGCGACGCTGGCCGTCAACAGCGCCGGCCCGCTGGCGATCACCTTCCTCCCCGCTGTCTTCCGCCGGGAGTACGACTACGCGATGGACACCGGGCTCGTGCTGTGGATCACGCTGGCGGCGACGCTCCACGCGATCGGTGCGTTCGCACTCTACGGGTCGCTGGGTTGGTACGACAGCCTGACACACACCTTCTCCGCCAGCATCGTCGCCGGCGTCGGCTACGCGCTGGCCCGCAGCGTCGAACGCCACACCCACGCGGTCTCGTTCACGCGCGGGTTCCGCGCCGCCTTCGTCGTCCTGTTCGTCCTTGCGGTCGGTGTCGCCTGGGAGATCATGGAGTTCGCCAGCGGCGGGCTGGCGACGCTGATCGGCGGCGAGGCGGTGCTGGCCCAGTACGGGACGACCGATATCGTCAACGACCTCGTGTTCAACACCGTCGGCGCGGTCCTGGCTGCGGCCCTGGCCAGTGCCCACTTCGAGGGCATCGCGGACCGACTCGTCGGCAGTGTCGGCGTGCTGGTCCGGGGCGGGGAGTGAGACGGCTGACGGGATGAGACGGACGACTTTCGAGCCTACTCCACGCCGGCCCGCTCGTCCTCGGGGTCCTGGATGTCGCCGACGAGTTCCTCCAGGGTGTCGGTGACGGTGACCATCCCGACGACCTCGCCGTCTTCCATGACCAGGGCCAGTTCCTGGCGCTCGGCCTGGAACCGGTCGATCGCGTCGCTGACGCTCGTGTCCGCGGACATCGTCATCGGCGGGGAGGCGACCGCTTCGAGCTCGACCCCGTCGAGCAGGCCGGTGTCCTCGGCCAGCTCCTCGCGCTCGCGGACGAGCGCGGGGACGTAGACGATCCCCAGGAACTCCTCGAAGTCCTCGCCGATCAGCGGGAACCGCGTGTGTGGGGTCTCGGCGAGTCGGCGGGCGTTGGTCTCGTCGTCGTCGCTCGTCGACAGCGCGACGATCTCCTCGCGGGGGATCATCACGTCACGGACTTCCTGGTCGCCCACCTGGAACGCCGCCAGGATCTCCTCGCGGCGTTCTTCGGGGAGATCACCGCGTTCGAGGATGGAACTGAGTTCGGTCCGCAACTCGGCGCGGGACTCGATGCTCTCGACCTCCGCCTCCAGCCAGGCGCCGGACATCTCCACGCCGAACAGTCCCAGCGTCCACTTGGCGACGGTGTCGCCGATGGCGATCAGCGGCGAGATGACCTTCGCGAACCAGTACAGTGGGGCCGCACCGTACCGGCAGACGAACCGCGAGCGCTCGACGCCCAGATACGTCGGCGTCTGCTCGCCGTGGGTCAAGTGGACGAGGTTGATGATGATGAAGGCGATACTGGCACCGACACCGATCCCAGCGAGGCGGGACCCCGCGAACAGCGGCTCGAAGATCGCCGCCAGCGCGGGTTCGGCGACGATACCGACCGCGATCGAGGAGGCGGTGATGCCGACCTGACAGCTCGTCAGATAGATCTCCAGGTCGTTTGTCATCTCCCAGGCGCGTTCCAGGGCGGGGTTCCCGTCGCCGACGAACTCGTCTTCGGTGAACTGCCGGGCACGGGTCAGGGCGAACTCGATGGCGACGAAGAAGCCGTTGGCCAGGATGAGCGCGACTCCGGCCAGCAGTCTGGCGGCGATCTCGACTGTTTCCATGGAGTGGACGGCCGTGGCTGTTTGCATTGGATGGCCGGCCGTACTCAACGGTGGCTGGAAAAGCTGGTGCTACGCGACCTCGAAGTCGACGCCGGTCAGCTCCTCGGAGACATCCCAGAGCTTCGCCGCGGCCCCCTCGTCACGCGAGGCCTCGTTGGATTGCTGGAACTCTGGATCGCCGCGCATCTCCAGCAGGCCGTCGGGACCGACGTACTCGCCCCCGATGACTGTCCCGGCGGTCGCGGCGTACAGCATCGGCAACGCCCCCCGTTCGGCGGACTGTCCGAACAGTGCGTTGGCGACTTTCATCCCGGCCAGCCGGAGGTTCGACCCCATCTCCTCCGGGCCGCGGAACTGGAGGTTCGTATCCGCATAGCCCGGGTGACAGGCCACGCTGAGGACGTCGTCGACCCCGGTGTCGTCGATCCGGCGCTGGAGTTCGTAGGCGAAGAGGAGGTTCGCGAGCTTGCTCCGGCCGTAGGCCGCCCACTTCCCGTAGGAGCGCTCCGACAGCAGATCGGAGAAGTCCATCTCGCCCATCTCGTGGGCGCCGCTGGACTGGGTGACGACCCGCGCCTCCCCGTCGCTGGCCCGCAGTGCCGGCCAGAGCTGGCCGGTCAGGGCGAAGTGGCCCAGGTGGTTCACGCCGAACTGCTTCTCGAAGCCCTCCGCTGTCTCCTGGCGGGGGATCGCCATCACTCCGGCGTTGTTACAGAGGATATCGACCGCGTAGTCGTCCCGGACGCTCTCGGCGAACGCCGCGACGCTGTCCAGCGAGGCCAGATCACACTGTCGAACGTCGAGGTCGGCGTCGGCGACCGTCCGTTCGATCTCGGAGGCGGCCTGCTGACCGCGCTCGATGCTCCGGCAGGCCATCACGACCGTCGCGCCCTTCCGCGCGAATGCCTTCGTTCCCTCGAAGCCGAGTCCACTGTTGGCGCCCGTCACGACGACGGTCTGTCCGTCGAGTGAGGGCATCTCCGCGACTGACCAATTTCCCATTACCCCCGTTAGTGGCTCGACCTACAGAAGGGCATCGCCAGTGCATTTACCCGTCGAGGGTCTACGACCGGCTATGAGTGCTACGTCGATCACCGTCTACACGCGCGAGAACTGTGACCTCTGCGAGGAGGCTATCGAGACGATCGAACGCGTGGCCGCGGAGACGGAGGCCTCGGTCGACCTCGATCTGGTCGACGTCGACGAGGACCCACAGCTACAGGACGAGTACGGCGAGACGGTCCCACACGTCCTCGTCGACGGATCGTCCGCGTTCACCTACGTCGTCCGGGAAGCCGACCTGCGCGAGCGGTTGGCCTGACCGACGGCACCGCTCACGTGGCGCCGACGAGTCGCTCCCGCGCCGACATCGCCCGCTCTTCGGTCGCGTAGGTCAGTCTGAGTTGCCCGTCCCACTCGCCCTCGGCGATGGCCACAGCCAGCCCGTCCGAGATGTCGTAGCGCCGGTCGGCGTCGGTGTGGACGATCTCGAACTCGCCGGGCGACTCGGTGACGCCGGCTGTCTGGAACGTCCTGGCCACGTCCCGCCGCGCGGCGTCGGTGAGTGTGATCGTAAACCCCGGGGCGCTCGATCGGCGTTCGACCGACCCGATCGACCCGATATCGTCGCCCGTAAACAGTACCCGGTCAGTCTCGGGGCCGCGCAAGCGGACCGCGAACCGCTCGGCGGCCGACGGGTCGGGCGTCGCCTGTTCGGTGTCGGGATCACTCGACCCCGATGCCGACCGCTGGGACCCGATGGCGCTACAGCCCGCGAGGATCGTCGTGACCACCGCTCCCGTCAGCCGGAGGAGCGTCCGTCTGGAGGGACACATGTTTGCCGTTCGATCCGCTCGATAAATATCTCTGTCTGCTCCGTGTGGCCCCGTCCCTACCGCTCGCTGCGGCCTCGTTCGACGGCCTCGCGCAACTCCCGTGTCGCCGCTTCGGGGTCGTCGGCGCCCGTGATCGCGGTGATGACCGCCACGCCGTCGGCACCGGCCGCGACGACCTCGGTTGCGTTGTCGGCGGTGACCCCGCCGATCCCGACCACCGGGATGTCGACGGCGGCGGCGATCTCCCCGAGGCGGTCGGTTCCGACGGCGTACTCGTCGTCCTCGATGTCGGCTTTCGAGCCGGTGGCGTACACCGCGCCAACGCCCAGATAGTCCGCGCCCGCCGCCTCGGCCGCGCGAGCGTCCTCGACGAACGAGACCGACCGGCCGACGACGGCGTCCTCGCCGAGCAACTCGCGGGCCACCGGTATGGGCAGGTCCGAGTCACCCAGGTGGACCCCGTCGGCGTCGACCGCCTGCGCGAGATCGACCCGGTCGTTGACGACGAAGGTCACACCGGCCTCCCGGGTCAGTGTCCGGAGCTGCCGGCCCAGTTTGTACCGCTCGCGGGCCGACCGGTCCTTCTCGCGCAACTGGACGACCCCGACACCGCCCGCGATCGCCTGCTCGACGATCTCGGCGGTCGTTCGACCCTCCGACAGCGACGCCTGTGTCACCAGGTACACGCCCCAATCAACCATACCGGGGTGTCGGCGGCCTCCCTGCTGAGTCTTGCGTTCGACTCGTCCTGTTGGCTGTCCGATCCGTCGATACGGTCGCCAGCCGTGGCAACGAATCGCCTCGATTAGTTACAGTCAGCGGTGGCTGACAGTTCCCGTCCCCAATTCATATCGCGGACGAGAGCAGCACGGACGACGCCATCTCCGCCGGAAGCCCTCACTGTTCGTCGAGCCAGGTCTTCGCGTCTTCCCTATTGTCGAAGATCTGTATCGTGGTCTCTTCCCCGATCTCCTGTACGAGATCGTCGACTGACATCTCGGCGACGACGCTTTCGGGCTGGATGATGGCCATGTTCGTCAACGACGTCTCGAACGCCCGCGGGTGCCATTCGTTTCGCGTCCACTCCTGATCCTCCTGTGACACTGCCCCCATCTCCCGGAGATCGGCCAACCAGTTCTCCGCCCCGTGTTGTTCGATCACTTCCAGCCCTTTGTTCAGTCCCTCGCGGTATTCCTCGCCCTCCGCGAAGTCGGTCCAATTCATTATCACTGCCTCGATCGAACCGTCCCATTCGATGGTCAGGAAGGCTGATTCGTACTGTGCCATACACCGACCAGTGGGAAACTCGGTAATACCTCTTTCCGAGAAATTCTCAATCGTGAAAATTCGACGCCCACCCGGCTACCGTATACTTCGCTCGCTCGAAAGCACCGCACTCCGGGCAAGATACGCAGGCTTACCCCACCAACGCTCCGTTCGTCTCCTCGTCGGTCGCAGCGGTTGGCGACAGCCACCAGCCCGCTACCCCCGCAGCGAGCAACAGCACGCCACCGAGGACGAGGAGGTACGGCTCCGCGCCGAAGACGACCCGTCCCGTCGGGTCACCGACCGGGACGACGCCGGTGTAGACGCCGGTTCGTGGGTCCCCGAGATAGTGGAGGACGGTACGGACGGGATAGAAGAGGACGACACCGCCCATCAGGACCGGGATCGCGGCCGCCTGTCGCCACCGCATCGCGAGGATCGATCCGACCAAGCCGACGCCGGCCAGCTGGGCCAGCAGTCGCTCCTCGTGGTTGAGCGAGTGGAGCAGGCGGGGCTGGCCCGGAACGCGGCCCCATCCTGTCGTGATCGTAAAGTCGTACATCGATCTGGCGTGCAGCAACTCGGTGTGGATTCCGACCAGCACCGTCACGAGACCCGCGGCGGCGAGGCCGACCGGGAGGAGCCGGGTTCGGTTCATGACAGTGATTCTATCGCTGTGGGGTGAGATAAAACTTCCACCGTGGCCCGAACGTTCCTAAGTCCGGGCGACCTATCGCCGGTATGGTCCTCGGACTCGTCCTCTCGTTCGTGGTCGGTTTGCTCGTCGGCGGCCTGGCGATCCACGTCGGCGCATCGCTGATCGTCGGATCGAGCACATACGGCAAGGCCCTCATGACGGCGGCGATCGCCTGGTTCGCGTGGGGTGTCGTCTCACTGTTTGTCGGCTGGATTCCCCTGCTCGGCCCGCTCGTGGGCCTGCTGGTCTACGTCGGCGTCATCAACGTCCAGTACGAGGGCGGCTGGCTGAACGCCGGCGCGATCGCGTTCGTGGCGTGGCTGACCTCGCTGCTCGTGTTGGGGCTCCTCCAGTTTCTCTCACTCGGGGTCCGGATCGTCGGTGTCCCCGGCGTGTAGGGGTAAACCATTAGCCCGCTCGGCTCCCGATACCTGATGTGCGAAACTTCCATCTCACGACGATCTGGGGTATCCCGATCCGTATCAGCCTCTCGCTGCTGATCTTCCTGCCGGTGCTGGCCTGGCTCATCTCCAGTACCGCACAGATCGAGGTGTACGCGGGAATCGTCTCGGTGCTCGCGGGCACGCAACTGGACCTGGCCCGGCTCCAGGCCGGGTCGACGCCGTGGCTCATCGGCGGGGCGGCGGCGATCGGCCTGTTCGCCAGCGTCGCGCTCCACGAACTGGGCCACTCCTACGCCGCGATGCGCTACGGGTTGGAAACGGAGTCGATCACGCTGTGGATCCTCGGCGGGCTGGCCAGTTTCAAGACCATCCCCCGCGAGTGGGACCGCGAGTTCTGGATCGCGGTCGCCGGCCCGATCACGAGCATCCTCGTCGGAGCGGTCTGTTACGCCGCCCTCCTGATCTTACCGGCCAGCGCTACCGTGGTGCTGTTCGTCGTCGGCTGGCTGGCGGTCACGAACGTCGTCCTGGCGGTGTTCAATATGCTCCCGGCGTTCCCGATGGACGGCGGCCGAGTCCTGCGGGCGCTGCTGGCCCGGAACCGACCGTACGCCTCGGCGACCCGGATCGCCGCCCGCATCGGGACGGTCTTCGCCGTCCTCTTTGCTGTCGTCGGGGTGCTCTCGTTCTCCCCGCTCTTGCTCCTGCTCGCCCTGTTCATCTACGGGGCCGCGACCGGCGAGTCCCGGACCGTCGCACTGGCGGACTTACTGGAGGGGCTCACTGTCGGTGATGTGGCCCGCCCGGCGACCGCGACTGTCGAGGCCAGTGCTACCGTCGAGGAACTCGTCGACCGGATGTTCGCCGACCGCACGACCGAGTTCACCGTCACCGACGGCGGCGATGTCGTCGGTGTCGTCACCGTCCAGGACTTCCGCGCGCTCTCGAAGGCCGAACGCGAGGCCGACACCGTCGCGGACCTGATGGAGACGGATCTCCCACGGTTCGAGGAGACGATGGGTGCCTTCGACGCACTGGTCGAACTGGACACCGGCGGCTCCGGCGCCGCCCTCGTCGACGGTCCGTCGGGGACCCGTGTCGTCTCCCGGCAGGACTTCAGTTCGGCCATGGAGATGCGACGGCTGATCGGTAACTCCGGGCCGTTCTGACTACGCCGACTCTTCGGTGACCGTCACCGAGCCCGACAGCTCCCGTCCCGCGGGCGGGCCGAGGGTGATCCCTTCCTCGTCGAACCGCCGTTTCACCCGCCGCCTGAACGCCGAGGCCACCTCGGCGGCGTCCCCGCTCGCGGGGTCGTCGATCCAGAATTCCGCCCTGATCGTGACGTTGTCGGGTCCCATCTCGACGATACGGGTGGCCGGTGCGGGCTCCGTAGCGACACGGTCGTGGTTCGTCGCCACCTGCTGGAGCTCCAGCAGCGCGTGTTCGGTATCCTCCCCGTAGGCGACGAACACGTCCTCGGTGATCCGGTAGCTGTCACGACCGAACGGCCGGGTCAGCGCGTTGTTTGTCAACTCCGTGTTCGGAACGGTGATGGTCTCGTTGTCGGGGGTCCTGATCCGTGTCACGCGGAAGTCGACCGCCTCGACGTGCCCCTCGCCGCCGGGCCAACTGATCCAGTCGCCGACGTTGAAATCCGGGTCGGCGACCAGGAAGATGCCGCTGATCAGCGAGCCGAACACCTGCTGGCCAGCCACACCCAGTGTGAACGTCAACGCGGCGACCAGGATCGCGGAGTCGGTGTTCAACAGGAACTTCGCCTGGCCGGCGGCGATCAGTCCGAGCAAGACCGCGATTCCGATCGTCGCGACGTTGAGATAGGTCTCTGTGGCACTGATCAGCGTCGGGTTGTTCCGGTTCCGGTTCCGGACCACCCGGACAGCGAGCGGGACGACGAGGGCTCGCGCCAGTAGTATGGCCACGACTGCGACGACGACGAACACCGTCACGTCCGAGAACAGTTCGCTGTACGGTTCGAAGACGGACCAGTCCGGCGGGGTGAGCTGCCAGCGCACGTCCGAACGTCGCTGCCGGGCGACAAAAAGCCGGCTCCGACTGGGCGATCACGTCGTCGTTCACTAACGGGAACGCTTTTGTTCTTGTTGTGACATCCCCGAGGTATGTTGCCCTCCCTCCAGATAGGCCTTCCAGGCGCAGCCGAACTCGTCATCCTCCTCCTGATCTTCGGACTGCTGTTGCTCGTCCCGCTGGTCGTCTCCGTGTTCATCTACCGGGATGCCGCCGACAGAAACAGCAGCCACGCGCTCGCGTGGGCCGCCGGTTCGTTCTCCGCGGCCGTCCTCGGCGGGTTCCTCGGGGGAGTCGTCGTCTGGGTCCTCTACTTCGTCGTCCGCGACGAGATCGGTCCCGGTGGACCGTCCGGAACCGGGCCGTAACCCCGTACAAACCGCGATAGGGACCGCAGGTCGCTACTGACGCAGTTCCCGGAGTCGGTCGACGCCCCCGGCCACGACGGCGACGACGCCGACCAGCGTCAGCCCCAGATGCAGTTCCGCGAACCAGAACGGCGTCCAGGGCGCGACCGACTGGAGACTCACGAGCAGCAGGGAGAGCCCGGGGACGCCGTCACCGGCCGCTTCCTCGATACCGCCGTCGGCGGTGTAGCGCTGCGCGCCGACGCGTTCGCCTTCGGGCAGTCGCTCGGCCTCGTACGCGATGGGCGTGTCGTCGGGCGTCTGTCGGCTCCAGACGACGGTTCCGTTCCGGGTTACCTCGAAGACCCGCTTGTTCAGCGTGTCGGTCACGAGCGTGTTGCCGTTGTCGAGTCGGTCGGCGTCACGGGGCCAGTGCAGCGGGACGCCGCCGGCCCGGGAGAGCGTCCAGGCGGGTTCCCACTCGCCGTCGACTTTGTGGAGTTCGACGACGCGGTCGTTGTCCGAGTCAGCGACGAGGACGGCGTCGGGGCCGAGCCACTGGGGGTTGTGCTGGTGGTCCAACACCGACGGGTCGCCACAGCGGATCTCCCCGTCGCCGTCGAAGTCTTTCAGTTGTGAGTCACGGACCGTACAGCTGTCGTCGCTGCCCCCGTCGTCCTCGTTGACGACCTCGACGACGCCCGCGCCGCGCTCGACGAGAACCAACTGGTTTGCGTTACGGACCGAGACGAGATAGTGGGTCTCGTTGACGGCGTCGACATCGTTGATGTGGAGCCAGTCGCGTCTGGTCGGGTCCGGCGGCGTGTCGTAGAAGGAGGAGGCGTTCCACTGCCAGGTCACCTCGCCGTCCCGGACGGTGAAGATCCGCTCGTGTTCCATGTCGGAGAGGAGATACTCCCCGGAGTCGAGTCGCTCGACGTCGTGGGTTTCGCTGTTCGTGGCGTACCGGACGGGGAAGGCGTACTCCTCGACGGTCCGGGGGCCACCGTCGGCGTCGGGATCGATGATCCGGAACCCGGTCTTGGTACAGGGCGGATCGTAGGGGGCACATCCTTCCTGGTAACCCGAATGCATGAACCCGGCCATCACCCGACCGTCGGGCAACTGCGTCACGTCGAAGTAGCTGTCGGCGTCGTCGATACGCCAGGAGATCTCGCTGCCGGTGAGCATGTAGACGCTTCCGTCGGCGTGCCAGCCGGTGTCGCCTCCTTGGGAACCGACGAGGGTCCGTTGCTGGGAGCCGTCGTCGACACTCGTTTCGGGGGCGGTCGCGGCGCCGACTGCGACCGTGCCGACGACGAGGAGGATACCAGCGACGATCAGGGCGGTACTGCGTCTGCCACGGTCCATCACGCCACTCTCCGCCGACAGCGGAAAAAAGCCTTCCGAGACCGACCGCCGGTAGCTACAAGCCCTCCGGACGCACAGTTCGAGACGAATGCAATCAGTGCTCGTGGACGTCTTCACCGACGTGGTCGGGACGGACCCGCTCGTCACGGGACTCGTCGGCGGCGTCGTCATCGCGACGCTGAACCTCCTGGGGGCGTCGCTGGTGCTGGTCTGGCGGAACCCCTCCCAGCGCTCGATGGATGTCGCGCTGGGCTTTGCCGCCGGCGTGATGCTGGCCGCGGCGTTCACGAGCCTCATCATCCCTGGGATCGAGGAATACTCGGGTGGGAACCCCGTTCCGACGCTGCTGGGGGTCGCTCTCGGGGCGTTGTTCCTTGACCAGGGCGACAAACTCGTCCCCCACGCTCACTACCTCCTGACCGGGCAACGCCGGAGCGACGCCGCCGACCCCGGGGAGTCACTCCCCATCGCCGACGAGCGTCTGGCCGGTGTCATCCTGTTCATCCTCGCGATCACCCTCCACAACATGCCCGAGGGGCTGGCCGTCGGCGTCGGCTTCGGTGCCGCCGCGGGCGATCCGGCCAGACTCGGGAGTGCGATCTCGCTGATGCTCGCGATCGGCATCCAGAACATCCCGGAGGGGCTGGCGGTGTCGGTCGCGGCGATCAACGCGGGCCTCAACCGGCGGGCGTACGCTGTCTTCGCCGGCGTCCGGGCAGGTGTCGTCGAGATCCCTCTGGCCGTACTCGGCGCCGTCGCGGTCACGGTCGTCGAACCGCTGCTTCCCTACGCGATGGGCTTTGCCGCCGGCGCGATGTTGTTCGTCATCTCCGACGAGATCATCCCCGAGACCCACACCAGCGGCCACGAACGGGTGGCGACGCTGGGGCTGATGGCCGGGACGATCGTCATGCTGTATCTCGATATCTCACTTGCGGCCTGACCGATCCGTCTCGTAGGGCCAGTTGGGGTCCCGTGCCTGGCCGTCCGGTTCCTTGCAGTCGTCGACGGCGTCGGGCGTAGACGCCCCGTGTTCCCGGAAGTTCTCCCGAGCGGCCGAAAGCGAGACGTGGTTGGTATCGCTGACGTACTCCTCGTCGCTGAACTGCAACGGATCGTCGAGCCAGTGACAGACCGGACAAACCTCGTAGGACCCCGGCTGTCCTTCGGGCAGTGTCTTGTACCCACAACACGGGCAAAAGCCCAGTTCCCGTGCCGCGGGGTTGCCGGGTGTGTCGGTCGACATGATCCGTGGTATGTCTCCCCACAGCAAAGAACTGTCGACCGTTCACTCCCCCTGTGCCTCCTCGACCTTCCCGGCGTATCGCTCCAGTTCACCGGCGAGTTCCCGAGCCTGGGCCGCCGATAGCGTCACTTTGTCGGCGTGTGGTTCGACGGCCTCCAGATCGGTGTTGTCCATCTCTAACTGGAGTTCGACGTGGTCGGGGTTCTTCCGCGGTGCCGTGACGTTCAACACTGCCAGTGCCTCCTCGTCGAAGCCGTGGCCTTCGACGGCGCCGTCGAGCAGATCGAAGGTCGTGTACGCGTTGACCTTCAGGATGCGGTCTACCATAGCGATCCGTTCGGGCCTGGCGGGCAAAACTGCTGTGTTGGACTGCCGTCGACCGGCTAGCAGTCTCCGTCGGAGAACCCGACCGCGGCGGCGTCCTCGCGGGCTCGGTCGATCGCGTCGTCGAGATCGAACTCGCGGACGAGTTCGCCGTCCCGGACGAGTGGCTCCATGAGCGATTCGGCCCCGTCGGGACCCTCACGGTCGGCTAGTCCCACGTGATGGCCGCCGTCTGGCGTGCGGTAGACGCTCTTCGTCCCGGTGAGTTTCCCCCGCTTTGCCGCCAGTTCGCCGTCGACCTCGACGATGTCCAGCGCGAAGTCCAGCGGGTCGGCGTTCGAGACGTAACTTCCGACGCCGAACCCGTCGACCACGTCGCGCAGTTCCCGGAGCTGTGTCGGCCCCAGTCCGCCCGAGACGAAGACATCCACGTCTTCGTGGCCGTGTGCGTCCAGCGACCAGCGGACCTCCCGGACGATGTGCCGGAAGTCCCCTCGCCGAGAGCCGGTCGTGTCGAGGCGGACGCCGTCGAGATCGTCGACGGCCTCGGCCGCCCGCAGCGCCTCGTCGACCTCGTCGCTGTAAGTGTCGGTCAGGGCGATGCGGGGCGTCTCCTCGGGGACGGCCTCGTCGAAGGCCCGCCAAGCCTCCTCCTGGTGGCCGCGGCCGAAACAGATGACCAGCGCGTGGGGCATCGTACCGCCGGCTTCCCGGCCTAGCACGTCCCCGGCCGCGACGTTCGAGAAGCCGTCCAGGCCGCCCAGCAGCGCCGCCCGTTCGACCATCGCCCCCAGCGACGGGTGGACGTGCCGGGAGCCAAACGACAGTACCGTCGAGTCGGGAGCGGCGTGTCTGGCCGCTAGTGCGCTGGTCGCGACTCCGGTCGGATGAGAGAGCAAGCCCAACAGCGCGGTCTCCAGCCGACAGAACTCCCGATAGGACCCTTCGATCCGCATGACTGGGCCGCCATCGAACAGCTGTCCCTCCGGGAGCGCGTCGACGTCGACGCTCCGGCCAGCCAGGAGTCTGGCCGCGTCAGGGACGCCCGCCAGGAGCTTCCAGTCGCCGGTCGCGAACTGGTTGGCGGTCACCTCCGCAACCACGTCGGGGTTCCGGCCCGCGTGTTCCAGGGCCTCCATCGTCCGGTCGAAGTACGCGTCCGTCGCCCGTCCCGACCGGATCGCCTCGGGTGGAACGATGTCGAATTCGTCGGTCATACCCCGCCTTCGGGCGGGCCTGGGAAAAAGAACCACGGTCGGTACGTGGTCCGGGGGGCCGGCTACGGATCGATAGCGGTCGGCTGGTCGTCGACGGCCTCGATGAGCGCTTCGCTGAGCACGCTCTTGCGGTGGCTCACCTGCAGATGCACGTAGATATCCGTCTCCGCGTCGCCGTCGTGGTCACAGAGCGGACATCTGGTTGTCGCCGCTGGACGGTCGGTGGCTGTGGGGTCAGACAGTGAGGACATCCACGCGGTACGTGTCACCCCATCTATAAGACTGTGTATATGAGTGGTACTGACGGCTATCGTGACATCATGTGTCTACCGAGATATCCCGGCCGTCGCTTTCCGTCCTGCTGGCTGTCGGCGGTTCGTCAGCTTTCGGCAGCGTCAGCGCCACGACGGTCCCGCGGGGGTCGTTCTCCGCGAAGTCCAGCGAGCCACCGAGGTTCCGGAGGATCCAGCTCACTTCCCACAGGCCGAGCCCGCTGGTGTGTTCGAGCTGGGAGCGGTCCCGTTCGTCCTGGAGGAGTTCGTACTCGTATCGTGGGATGCCGGGGCCGTCGTCGGCGACGCGTACCGTGACGTACCCGCCGTCGGTCGTCGTGGACGCGGTGATCTCGACGCTCGGTTCGGGCCTGTCGTTGTGGGCGACGGCGTTTTCCAGGACGTTCTCGATCGCGACCGGGACCGCGTCGTTGGCCCTGACGGGAGGGACCTCGCCCAGGTCGACGCGTACCGACGCCGCCGGGTACTCCTCACGGATCCCGTCGACGGCGTCGGCGACCAGTGCCGACAGCGGGCTCGAATAGGACTCGTACTCCCCCGAGACGACGCGTTCGATTTCGCGGGTCTGCTCGCTGATCCGCTGGAGGTCGCTGATCGCCGTCTGTATCTGGCCGGCGAGCGACGCCGCGTCGCCGTCGAGGTCCTCTTCGAGCACTTCCGCGGTGCCGTAGGCGATGTCCATGCGGTTGCGGATGTCGTGTCGGAGCGTCCGTGAGAGGACCTGGAGCCGTTCCCGGCGCTGGTTTCGCTCGGTCACGTCGACGTAGTAGGCGTATTCCGCCTCCGGACTGCCGTCGCCGGCGGGGGCGGTCACGCGGATGAACTCCCGCTGGCCGTAGTCCGTGTCCAGTGTGACCTCCATTTCGGTCCAGTCGAGGTCGCTATCGCTGGTCTGTGGTGCGACGGAGCGTTCGGTCCTGTCGACCCGCTCGGCCTCTTCTTCGGGTGGCCGCAGTTTCGAGCGGAGGTCACGGCCGGCCAACTCGGACTCGGTGTACCCGAACACCTCCTCGAAGGCCGGGTTGGCCATCTCCAGCTGTGGCTCCCCGTGCTCGAACTGGACGGCGATGACCGGGTTCGGGACGTTCTCGAACAGCGCCGCGAACTTGTCGCGCTCGTGTTCGACCGCGCGCCGCTGGGCGATCCGATCGGCGTCGTACCGCCCGATTCCCAGGCCCGCAAGCAGCGTCAGCCCACCCGCGGCGACCGCGACGAGGACGGGCTTGAACTGTGACTGTAGCGACTGACTCCCGACGACGACCGCCAACACGACGACGATCGCCCCGGCTGCGACCCCGAACCACCGGCTCATCTGCCGGACCTGAAGGCCGGAGGCAGCCCGCCACAGCCAGACGGCCGCCCAACACAGCGCGAGCGCGATCGACAGCGACAGCGAGTTCTCGACCAGCGTGGTCCACAGCGGGTCGCCCTGTCGGACCGCGTCGACGTAGATGTCGCTGGCGCCCAGCGACGCGACAGCGAGGCCGCTGGCCCCGACGACGACAGCGATCCCCAGACGCCGTGGCTCCCCGCTCACGCGCCCCGCTCCGTCGTGCCGGTGTCGCTACTCTTGGAGGTGTCCATAGTGAACGTTTGGGGACGGATGGATAAAACCGTATTCCCGACGTATCCGGATATCACCCGGCCGGCGCGTGGATCTCGCCCAAATCCTCGACGGTCGGACCGTTGACGATCCGGACGGTATCACCCCGGCGGACGACGTGGAAGGCGTCCTCGAACGAGCTGGAGTCGGGGACGACGTAGACGTTCTGGCGGGGCTGGGTCGCGCCGTGTTCCTCGACCAGCGCGGTCCGGTATGCCCGGGCGAACTCGCGGGCGTCTTCCTCCGTGTCCCAGGTACTGCGCCAGACGTAGCCGCCGTTGCCATCGCCGTCGTGGTACGGGACGACCGTGTCACCGCCCCAGCCGACCGAGGGCGCGCTGTCGTAGCTGTAGCGGTCGGCGTCGGTCTGGTTGTTGTGGTACATCGTCGCGAAGATCGACGCCTCGCCGACGGTATCGGCCACGGGGTCGTGGTCGAACCGCCGCCACTCGTCGTTCGAGCGGTCACGGACGGTGACGTTCACCGGCTCCTCCTCGGGGTATTTCTCGGGGTGGAGCACCTGTTCGGAGCTGTCGGGGTAGTCCTCGTAGACCGTGTTGACGGCGTCCCAGCCGCCGCTCTCGCGGCGCGTGTCGACGAACCGCGGGCCGGTGGCGTAGGGCTGGATGATGACGGTGAACAGCCCCTCGTTGACGCTGCTTCCCCCACCGCCACCGCTCGACCCCCCGCGTTCGGGGCGGTCGAGACAGCGCCAGCCGTTGCCACACCGGCGTTCGTACAGCGCTTCCACGTAGTTCGCGTCGCCCTCGACGATGCCGTCCCGTGCCAGTTGCGTGTCCTGTGTCTCGGCCGATCCGTTCAGCCCGAACTGCTGGTCCTGGAGCGCGTGGACGAGTTCGTGGGCCAGCGTCCGCCGGTCGACGGCCGGCGTCTCGGTCGGGGCGACGACGACGATCTCGTCCCGGCTGGGCGAGTAAAAGCCCTGGACGGCAGTCGAGAGGGTGTCGTCGATCGCCTCGCTGCTCCCGCTGTCCTCGCCGATGAGCAACAGCGACTCCCAGACCTGGTCGTTCCAGGGGTCTCGGGGTGGCCCGGCGCCGCCCCCGCCGGACCCGCTGCGGTTGCGGTACTCCGCCCGGGAGATGACCTCGACCGGGACCGTCGACTCGAACTCCAGCCCACGGAGCTGTTCGACGCGGGCCATCGTTCTGGCCGTGACTGCCTCCAGTTCGCTCTCGTTGAGGCCGTCCTCGGTCGTCACCGCCACCGGGTCGTCGTACCAGTAGCCGTTCTCCCAGCCGATGGCGTCCTCCCCGGTCGGCGTCTCGGGATGGGACGGTCCGCCGATCGGCCCGGGGAGTGCCGGGGCGCTACAGCCGGCCAGGACCAGCGCCACCGCCACGAGCAGTTCCCTACGCATCGTGGACCTCGTCGAGTTCGTCGGCCGTCGGCGCGTTCACGACGGTCACGGTCCGCCCGTCGACCTGGACCGCGACGGCGTCGGCAAAGGGACTGTTCTCGGCGATGACCCAGGTCCCGTCGGCCCGCTCGGTCCCGCCCCAGTGAGCCAGCGCGGCCTCCCAGGCGGCGGCGAACTCACCGGCGTCCCGCTCGCTGTCCCAGACGGTCCGCCAGACGTAGGCCGTCTCCGACCCGTCGCTGTAGACGTGCATTCGGCCGCCAGCCCACCCGTCGGTCGCCGGCAGATCGTAGTTGTACGGGTCCGACGAATCGACGCTCCCGCCCTCCTCGAAGTTGATGACCTCGGTTGCGGCGACGACGCTCGATTCGTTGTAGTCGTCGGTCAGCGTGTAGGCGAGCGACGCCGCAATGGCCGAGGGGCCGACCACGGCGTAGTCCGGTCGGTTCCGGTCCTCGGAGGGACGGACCCGCTCCCAGTCGTCGCTCGTCCGGTCCTGCAGGGCGACGGTCTCGGGCTCCCAGTCGGGGTACTCGCTCGGGGAGATCACCTCGCGAGCGCCGTCGGGTCGGTCGCCGTAGGCGTCGCCGACCGCCGCCCATCCGCCCTGATCGCGGAGGTGGGTCACGAGCCCGGGACCGTCGCTGTACGGGAAATACAGCATGAAGTTGATCCCGAAGTGGCGGTCCCCGTTGCCACCGCCACCGCTACCGCCGCCACCGGCCAGGCAGTCCCACTGCTCGCCACACCGGGCGTCGTAGGCCTGCTGGGTGGCCGTCGCGTCACCTTCGATCAGGCCGTTTCGCCCCTGGACGCCGTCACGGGTCCGTGCGTCACTCCCCAGGCCGAACTGCTGGTCTTGGAGCGCGTGGACGAGTTCGTGTGCCAGCGTCGACTCGTCGATCGTGGGCGTCTCGGACTCCGTCACGAGGACGATCTCGTCCCGGCCGCCGCTGTAGAACCCGAGGACACTCTCGCCGAGGGTACTGTCCTGGGCGGCGGTCGACCCGCGGTCCTCGCCGACCAACAACAGGGCCTCGAACTTCGCGTTGTCGAACCGCCGGAGCGAGTCGCCGGCGCCGCCGCCGCTGCGGTTGCGGTACTCCGCCCGTGAGACGAGGCCGACCGGGACGGTCGTGTCGAACTCCAGCCGCCGGACGTACTCGACCCGGGCCATCGAGCGAGCGACGACGGCCGCCCGTTCGCTCTCGTTGAGGCCGTCCTCGGTCGTCACCGGGATCGATTCGTTGTGCCAGTACCCGTTCTCCCACCCCAGGCGGTCGGACGGTGGGTCCGGCGGTGCGTCGGCGGCGGTCGTCGGCTGTACTGTCGCCGTCTCCCCGTCGCTGCTTGCATCGAAGCTGTCGTGTCCGCCGGTCGAACCGGGTGCCTGACAGCCGGTGAGAACCAGTGCCGCACAGAGGGCGAGAACGGCGAGGCGTCGCATCTACCGTCTCAACGGGCAGGACGGTGAAAAGTTCCACGCTACCACGACCACAAACGTTGGTAGGTGTCCCGTCCGTATCGCCGTGTATGCAGTTCGATCCAGCCGACACCGCACTGGTCGTGGTCGACATGCAGAACGGCTTCTGTCACCCCGAGGGGAGCCTCTACGCTCCCGACAGCGAGGCGGCGATCGATCCAGTCACCGACCTGGTCGAGCGGGCCGGCGAGGCCGGCGCCGCCGTGGTCCTGACCCGTGACGTCCACCCGCCCGAGCAGTTCGAGGACGCCCACTACTACGACGAGTTCGACCGCTGGGGCGAACACGTCGTCGAGGGCTCCTGGGAGGCCGCCCTCGTCGACGAACTTGACCCCGAGGCCGCGGAGCTGGTCGTCGAGAAACACACCTACGACGCCTTCTACGAGACGCAACTGGAGGGGTGGCTCGACGCTCACGGGATCGACGACCTGGTGATCTGTGGGACGCTGGCGAACGTCTGTGTCCTGCACACCGCCTCCAGCGCCGGCCTGCGGGACTACCGGCCGGTGCTCGTCGAGGACGCCGTCGGCTTCATCGAGGCCGACCACCGCGAGTACGCCCTCGATCACGCCGACTGGCTGTTCGGCGAGGTCACCGACCGGGCGGAGATCGCCTTCGAGTGATCACGACGGCTCTCCGGCTCCAAGCCCGATCCCGACGGCGGCACAGGCGAGCGCGAACAGCCCGCCGGCCAGCAGCGTCGGCCGGTAGCCGGCACGGCCGCCGGCGGCGGCGAACACCGCCGGGCCGACGGTCGCGCCCAACGCGATGACACTCGTCCGGACGCCGAAGACACCGGCGCGATAGCGGGCCGGTGCCAGCGATCCGACGAGCCCGTCGATTGATGGGAGCGTCAGCCCCTGGCCGGCGCCGACGACCAGTGCAGCGATCGCGACGGCAAGCGGTGTCGGGGCCAGGAACACCCCGACCAGCCCGACCCCGTAGCAGCCGAACCCGGCGACGACGAGCCGCTGTGGGGGACTGCGCTGGACGAGCCGGCCGTTCGCCGCCGCGACGACGGCCGTCGAGACGGCGCCGACGCTGAGGATCACGCCGACCCGGGCCGCCGGGAGACCGAACGAGTCCGTCAGGAGAAACGGGACCGCCGTCAGCAGGCCACCGAACAGCAGGGCGTAGCCGGCGAAGGAGGCGCCGAACAACAGCCACGCGGTCCGCGGCAGCGTCCCGACCGCGTTCCGGAGATAGGCCAGTCCGCTCTCGCGGCCGGCCGTCGACGGCGGCGCGGCCAGCCCCCGCCAGGCCAGTACCGCGATGGGAACGCCGACGGCGTACAGCCAGAACGGGCGCCGCCAGACCCCCTCACCGAGGACGCCGCCCAGCAGCGGGTACACCGCCGAGCCGACCGAGATCGCGGCCGCGTTCACTCCCAGGGCCGCGTTGCGCTGTGGTCCCTCGAAGGCGTCACCCAGCAGCGTGACAGCGACGCTGAGGATGCCACTGGCCCCGACACCCTGTGCAGTCCGGAGCACCAGCACGGCCGGCAGGCGGTCGGCCTGGACGACGGCCACGCCACAGACCGCGGTGAGGAGGAGACTCCCCGAGAGGATCGGCCGGCGGCCGTACCGATCGGCCAGCGCGCCGGCGACCGGCGCGAGGACGACCCCGGGCAGCGTGTAGACGGTGATGATCAGGCTCGCCTGCGCGTCGGGGACGCCGAACTCCCGGCCGATGGCCGGCAACAGCGGACTCACGAGCGTCACGCCGAGGACGGCGGTGAGCGTACTCGCAAGCGCCAGTCGCAACACCGGCGAGTTCCACGGAACCCGCCCGGGTCGTGTGGACACAGCCGACTGTCCGGCCCCGACAGTATAGCTCCCACGGCTCCCGGACAACGGGACACTTACGGGGACACCCGGCACAGAAGGGCGTATGCTCATCCGTACCGCCACGCTCCCCGACGGCAGCCAGCGCGACGTCCGGGTCGACGGCGAGTCGATCGCCGAGGTGGCCCGTGATCTGGACGCCGGTGACGAGCGCGTCCTCGACGCCTCTGGCAAACGCCTCTTCCCCGGCGCGATCGACGTCCACGTCCACTTCCGGCAACCCGGCTATCCCCACAAGGAGACCTGGGAAACGGGCTCCCGAGCGGCCGCGGCCGGCGGCGTCACCACCGTCGTCGATCAGCCAAACACCGACCCGCCGACCGTCGACGGTACCGCTTTCGACCGGAAACGCGAGTTCGCCGCCGATTCGCTGATCGACTGGGGGATCAACGGCGGGGTCACCGCCGACTGGGACCCCGACTCGCTGCTCTCCCGGCGGTTGTTCGCGCTGGGGGAGGTGTTCCTCGCGGACTCGACGGGCGACATGGGGATCGATACCGAGCTGTTCGGCGAGGCGGTCGACGCCGCCACCGACGCCGGCGTCCCCGTCACCGTCCACGCCGAGGACGCCACCAGGTTCAACGAGGACGCCCGTGCCCGGGACGACGCCGACGCCTGGAGCGCCTACCGGACCGCCGAGGCGGAGGCCGCCGCCGTCGAACGCGCCTGTGAGATCGCCGCCGACCGGAACGCCCGCATCCACATCGCCCACACCTCGACCCCGGAGGGGATCGACATCGCCAGCGACGCCGGGATGACCACCGAGGTCACGCCGCATCACCTCCTGCTGTCCCGGACGGACCTCGACGAACTGGGCACGTTCGGCCGGATGAACCCGCCGCTGCGGCGCGAGTCCCGGCGCCGGAAGGTGTACGACCGGGTCGCCGACGGCACCGTCGACATGATCGCGACCGACCACGCCCCTCACACCCGCGCGGAGAAGGACCAGAGCATCTGGGAGGCCCCCTCGGGCGTGCCCGGCGTCGAGACGATGCTCCCACTCTTGCTGGCCGAGGCCCGCGATCCGGAGACGGCGCTGTCCTACGAACGGGTCCGGGATCTGACGGCGACGAACCCTGCCGCGGTCTTCGACGTACCACAGAAAGGGGTGATCGAGCCCGGGGCCGACGCCGACCTCGTTCTGGTCGATACCACGGAGACCACCGCGATCAGCGGCGACACGCTCCGGACCGACTGTGGCTGGACCCCCTTCGAAGGGTTCGAGGGGATCTTCCCCGAGTGGACGATGGTCCGCGGGACGGTCGTCTACGACGGCGAGGGCGAGGAGTCGTTTAACCCTCACGACGGCCAGAACGTCCGGGACGCCGACGGGGAACTGCTGTAGCGCCCCGTCACCGTGCTCCACGCCGGCGATCAGTAACGCCCCGCCGGAGGACACCCGAGAACCACGAACCCCGTTTCGGGACGGCCGGTTACTGGTCCGTCTCCGGTTCGAACTCCGTCCCACACTCTGGGCAACACACCTCGTCGTGGCGCAGCGCCGCCGAGTGTTCCTGGACCTCCCGCATCACCTCGGAGATCCGGTCCTCGGCCTCCAGTTCCTCCTCGACGGCCAGGTCGACACCCTCGACCTCCAGCAGGAACTTCGCGACCTCCGTGGCCTCGTACATCACGTCGTCGAGTTCCTCGGCAGTGAAGAAATCCGACATCGCCCCGTAGAGGAAGGTCGCGCCGGCCTTCCGGACCTTCTCCTCGAAGGCCGCCCGGGCTTGGTTGACTGCCTGTGGCGTGTACGTGTCGGTCATGAACGGGACCAGTTCGGGGAGGTTCTCGCCGATCTTGGTCATCTCGACCCCGGTCTCGGTCCGGAAATCCGCACACAGCCGGGCGATCGCCCACTCCCGGGCCGTGATGTAGGTTCGGTCCCGCAGGAAGTCGTTCGCCCGGTCGTAGGTCCCGCCCTCGATCTTCTTGAACCGGTCGTACTTCTGGACGTCGGGGGGGAGGTCGGGCTCCGGCGCCGCGCTGTCGCTCTCGGTCGTCGGCTCCTCGTCGCCCGTCGGTCCCGGCCCGGCTTCGCCGGGCGGTTCGCCCTCTTTCATGGGCGAGTGTGCGTGGTCGGGGCGAAAAAGCGTGTCGCCCGCGTCAGGTGGATTTTTGAGCGCTGCCGGATATGTGCGGATATGAACGTACTGCTCGGCGTCGGCGGCAGTCAGCTGTCGTACCACGCGCTCGACGAGACAGTCGAGCGAGCGAAAGCGGTCGGTGACGATCTGACTATCGCGATCTTCGACAACGAGGAGGTCGACACCGACGCCTCGGCGATCGAGCAGCGCGTCGAGGAGACGCTCGCGGACGCAGCGTTCGAGGCGGAGATCCGCCACGTCGAGGGCGACTCGCCCGGCAGTTGGCTGGTCCACACCGCCGAGCGCGAGGAGTTCGACCGGATCGTCCTCGGCGGCGGCGAGCGCTCGACGCTGGGGAAGATACAGTTGGGATCGATCGTCGAGTTCGTCCTGTTGAACGCCCAGACCCCGGTCACGTTGGTTCGATGACGACGGAGTTTCCCGACGAACCGGCGGGCGAGTTCCCCGCGCCGCCACGGACAGTCACGGATCGGGAGGGCCGGGAGATCGAGCTCCGTGTCGCCGGGGAGGCCGATCGTGAGCGACTGGTGGAGATGTACCTCGACTTCGATCCGGCCGACCGGGCTCAGGGAATCCCGCCGGTCAAAGAGCACGCTATCGAGCGGTGGCTCGATACGATCCTCAGCGACGAGTGTGTCAACGTCGTCGCCCTGCAGGACGGTGTCGCGGCCGGTCACGCGACGTTTGTCCCGGACGAGGAGGGCGATTACGAACTCGCGATCTTCGTCCTCCAGGCGTTCCAGGGGACGGGGATCGGGACTGCGCTTCTGGAGACGCTCCTCGGGCAGGGCCAGGTCGAGGGCATCGAGAAGGTCTGGCTCACCGTCGAGCGCTGGAACGATCCGGCGATCGCACTCTACCGGAAAACCGGCTTCGAGACGCAAAACGCCGAGAGCTTCGAGATCGAGATGTCGATCCGGCTGGCCTAAACCGACAGGACGGGCTGGCTGGCGTACTCGATGACGTACAGCGCCGCGCGCCCGACCGCGTCCTGTTCGCCCTGTTCGCGCGGGACGACGATGAAATCCGCGCCGACGTCTTCCGAGACATCGAGGACGACACTGCCGGGTGTCTGCATGAGACGGGTCTGTGAGAAGGCCGTCGCGGTCGAGGTTTCGAGGGTACCTTCGGGATGGTTTTCGTCGAAGGTTCGGCGGATTCCGTCGGTAAACTCCCGGTGGTCGGCTGCGACAGCCTCCGGATCGATGCGCTCGGTGTCGATATCCCGGCGCAGTCGCTCGTCGAGGACGAACAACAGGTGGAGATCCGCGTCGTACCGCTCGGCGACGGCGACGGCGTACTCGGCCGCTCGCTCGGACTGGTCGCTCCCGTCGACCGGAACGAGCACGAGGTCGATGTCCATCACGCTCTCCTGTCGGGTGGTGGTGGCAAAAAGCCACCGAGGAACGGGCGGCTTTTTGGTCGTGCCCGCGGTACGGAGCCGTATGTTCGACACGGTGGTCGTCGCGACCGACGGGTCAGGAAGCGCCGAGCGGGCCGTCGAAGCCGCACTTGATCTGGCCGCGCGTTTCGACGCGACCGTCCACGGCCTCTACGTCGTCGACGAGTCCGAAGTCGAGGCCACGCCCGAGGAGGTCCGGGACGCCCTAGAGCGGGCGCTGGCGACGACCGGCGGGCGTGCGCTGGCGTTCATCCGCGAGGCGGCGGCCGCCGAGAGCGACGAGGAACTCGTCACGGCAGTCCGGCAGGGTGACCCGGCGACCGAGATCTGCCGGTACGCCGACGAACACGACGCCGACGTCATCGCGACCGGCACCCGGGGCCGACACGGCGAACACGGCTTCCTGTTGGGCAGCGTCGCCGAGGCGATCGTCCGGCAGGCGGAGATGCCGGTCCTCACCGTCCGCCAACTGGACGGCGAGGCCAATCCTGAGCGTGCCGAGGTCTGATCGCCGCGGGATCGCGGGGTTCATTGGCTGGGGGCGGTATCACCGAGCATGGACGATTGGCTCATCGACGACGACCGTCTCTCTATCGAGCGGAAATCCGTCCTCCCCGGGGAGGGGTTTTTCGTCCCGGACTCGTTCGAGGAGGAACAGGCCGAGGCCGAGGCGGCCGAGACGCTCGCCGACGCCGGCGTCGTCGTCATCGCCGACCCCGACGCCGACGGACTCGCCTGTACTGCGTTGATTCGGGAGGCCCACGGCGAGGGGGCGCTCCTGCCGGCCGGCCCGCACGAACTCGACGAGGCACTGGCCTGGACCGCGGAGTACGCCGAACCCGACGCGACCGTCTTCGTCTGTGATCTCTGTCCCGACAGCGAACAGGATCTGGCGGCGATCGACGATCTCACTGTCCGTATCGAGCGGGTCGTCTGGTTCGACCACCACCAGTGGGACGAGGACCTCGGCGCGCTCGTGGACCGCGCCGGCGTCGAGCGGACCGTCGGCGACAGCGACGAGGTCTGTACCGCCGACGTGGCGCTGGCCGAACTGGACCACGACTTCGGCGAGCGCTGGGCCGATCTGGCGGCGGTCACCCGCGATCACGACCTCTGGATCCGCGAGGACGAACGCAGTGACGACCTCGCGGACTTCTCCTACTGGTCCGACCCCGAGGAGTACATCGAGGCGATCCAGGCACACGGCGCCGATCTCTCGCCGGAGGTCCAGGAGTTCCTCGCCGAGAAGCGCGTCGAGAAGGAGGCGCTGATCGAGAAGGCCGTCGACCGCGCGGAACTGCGCGAGGTCGGCGAGTGGACCGTCGGGGTGACCTACGGCCGCTGTTCACAGAACGAAGTCGCCGAGGCGCTGCGGGAACAGGGCGCCGACGCCGCTGTCATCGTCAAACCCGCCGGCTCCGCCTCCATCCGCGGGACCGACTCCTTCGAGCGCGCCCACGAGGTCGCCGCCCAGGTCAACGGCGGCGGCCACCCCAAGGCCGCCGGCTGCAAGCCCGACATCTACGACGACATGATGGACTACGCCCACCACTGGACGACTCACGGTGCGGTGGCGAAACAGGCGATCGTCGACGCGTTCAAGCGGTTGCCGGAGGATGCGGACGAAGGGATGGATACGGAGCGGTAGTCACCGCGAGCGAAGCGAGCGGCTTTTTCGCCCACGTTTTTGCGGTGAGTGGTGGCCGTAGGCCACCCGAGCCGCAAAAAGGTGGACTCGGACGACTCACGGTGCGGTGGCGAAACAGGCGATCGTCGACGCGTTCAAGCGATTGCCGGAGGATGCGGACGAAGGGATGGATACGGAGCGGTAGTCACCGCGAGCGGCCGTTCTCTCAGTCGCCGTACTGGCGCTGGAACGCCTCGTCGGACTGTCTGAGATACCGGATACCTTCGAGAACACCGGCCAGCGCGGGCAGTAGCGTCCACGCGAGACAGAGGTACACTAGCCCCTGCTCGACGCGGCCGAGGTAGAACTTGTGCCCGCCGATCCCGCCGAGGACGATCGCGAGCACGGCGGCCGCACGGCGGCTCTTTCGACTGTCCGGCCCGTCGTCGCCTCCGTCACCCTCCCCGACCGCGGACGATTCGTCGTCCCCGTCTGCCGGCTCGTCGTCGCCTCCGTCGGGCTCGTCTTCGACGGGTGTGTCCGCAGTGGTTGGGTCCGAATCCGGCTGTTCGTCGGTCGACACAGGTGGGTGCACACACCACGCGATTGTAAAATCACCGACAGCTATCGCAGCCATCAAAACACAACGCATACCCGATCGCACGACAGCAGTGCGATCGATGTGGCAATCGGTTCGGTTGTCACGAGATGCTCGACCGCGTAGCGGTGTCGTGATAGCCTGCTTTCGACCGCCGAACGCGTCGTTTCCGTCGGGATCTAGGCGTTTAGTGTCAGTGCTTATCTGGGTCGGTGCTGCAGTCGTTCACATGACTCGTGACATCGCGGGCCGGTCGACGGTACCGAGACGGGTCGGTGGGTGCCCATGACCGACGGCGATCTGAGTCGACGGGCGGTGCTCCACCGACTGGGTGTCGGCGCCGGCGCGGTGACCACGGCGACGACCGACTGGGGCGGGGTGACCGACCTCGGGCCGGACGACTGGGACCCCGGGGCACCCGCCTGGGCGGACGTCCAGACGCCCGATACCATCACGTACCCCTACGACGGCGAGAGTTACACCATCCACCTCGTGCCGGCCGAAGTCGAGTCCTGCGAGGAGTATCTCTCCTGGGCGGATACCCAACCACAGAACAGTTCACGCCTCCCGACGCCGGGTATCACTCACTACAACCAGGGGGTCTTCGTCCCGCAGGAGAACATCGAGACCGACGGAGAGATCGGGGGGAGCCAGACGCTCGGTGTCCAGGTATCGGATATCACGGGCTGTACGTACAGGGCACAGCCCCGGATCGAGGTGCTCGACTGGCGTCCGGACTACGAACTCACCGAGGCCTGTCGCCTCTCCTACTGTGAGATGTTCCGCCGAGCGATCGAACACGAGATCCACCACGTCAGGGACGTCTCGACGTTCAAGCAGGCCTTCGAGTCCTGGGTCGCCAGCAACAGACAGCAGTTCCTGGCGACCACGTGGTCCGGCGACGAGTCGTTCCGGACTGCGGTCGGGAGACAGCTCGCAGAACTCGCAGTCGAGTTCCACGACGGCCGCACACTCGCCGACGGCTCGTACATGCGGGGCAGCGGCCCCTGGACACACGACCGGATCGGCACTAGCACCGGCTGGGACTGTGAATCCTGCGCAGACTGCCGGGAGGTCTCGGGCACCAACTGGACGTACAAGGACATCGAGACCTGGCGTCTCGACGTCAGCGTCGGGGTCAGAGTCGAGATGGAGGAGACGGACCCGCAGGGAGACACCGCTCGGACGCGGCTGCGAAACCGCTACGACGGCACGTTCGAGCTAGAGAAGGTCCCGGCCGACACCATCCGTCGGCTCATGGGTGGCGCCAGAGCCGTCCAGGCGACCAGACGCCGGATCGAGAACGCGCGCGGGAAGCTCTCGGCGGAGTCGTTCTTCTCGACTGTCCCCGAGGCGGTCGGCGCACTCAGGGGCGGCGACGACCCGATCAGCGACGGCCAGCCGCCGCTGCTCTGGCGGGGCGGAGGGACCGTCTCGGGACTGTTCGAACTGGCATACATCGAGCCTGTCCACCTCCTCTGTTCGGACGACAGCGAGGAGGGTGGGAGGCGGATTCGCGCGTCCGGGACGGTTTCACCCACGGAGATGCAGTCGACTGCCTTCGTGGCGATTCTCCCGACGGACAACGTCGTCAAGTGTTTCTGGCCGGACGTTTGGATCCCCGGAACGGACTCGGAGATCGAGTGGACCTGCGAGGACGAGGAACCGAAAGAGAACGTCGACACGACTCACGAGGGGCGGCACATAGATGTCTTCGCAAACCTGGGAGAGGGCGGTGTGCCGGAGCCGGAAGTGAGAGACGCATTCAGGCTCTACAGCGGCGCCTGGGGTGTCCTCCGTGACCAGGTCGAACAGGTCCGTAACGGCAGCAAGGACCCCGGCGGACACAGCCAGACGGATCTCGACGAGGTGACCGACGATGTCGGGCAGTTCCTCGTCCAGCAGCGGGCCACCGAGGGGGACGTCCGCGCGCTGCTCTCGGAGGGATTGGCCGGCCCGTTCGGGCAGGCGCTCGTCCGGCAGCCGTTCCCGTTCTGGACCGTCGACGACTGCCAACGAGGGGCGTTCTCCGAGACGGTCCAGCGGGACCTCTACGCCCGCTACCCGGATGCGATCCTGCATCGCTACAACACCCACATGGAACCCTACAGGGACGCCGGGAACCTGACCGAGGCGTCCACCTCGCGGGCCGGGACGGAGTTCGTCCACGTGCGCCTCCGTCCCGAGGAGAAAGACCACGGTGACGACCACGAGGAGATCCAGTGCAACGGCATCAACCGGTAGCCGTCCCCTCCGGGACCGGGAGAGCGGCGGCCACACCGGGGGAGTCAGCCGCGAAGCTGTCGGTAGACGGTGACGTGAGCGACAACACCGAGGTAGCCAGCCAGACAGCAGCCCACGGCGGGTAGTGCCGCCCTGGCCGTCCCCGATCC
Organism: Haloarcula montana; assembly: GCF_035666295.1. Classification (NCBI taxonomy): domain Archaea; kingdom Methanobacteriati; phylum Methanobacteriota; class Halobacteria; order Halobacteriales; family Haloarculaceae; genus Haloarcula; species Haloarcula montana. The sequence continues at coordinate 1,315,098 of NZ_CP142027.1, read as the reverse complement.
GATGCTGGGGAGCACAGCCTGCTCCCCGAACGACAGCGCGACGACGGCGGCGAGCAGCCCCAGACAGACCGCGCGGACGGCCGTATAGCCAAGTACCGACACCGGGTGGTGGGCCAGCACCTCCCAACTGTGTTCGACCGCCCCGCGTACGCCGTCGCCGTCGACGACCACCGAGGCGTCGACGAACTGTAACGCGATCGCCATGACGGCGACCGGTGCGGCCGCGACGACGAGGCCGGCCGTCAGCCCGATGGCGCCGGTAAAACCAACCATGAATACGACGAAGAACGCCAGACAACCGAGCAGCGCGAAGACGACGCCGGTGAGAAGCCCCGTTCCCAGGAGCCCCATCGTGTAGCGCCGGACGCCGTCGACGTAGGTCCGCCCGCTGACGCTCCCGTCGGCGGGGGTGTTCCCCACGTGGAGGAGGCCGGCGAACACCATGGGCTGGAGGAGGAGGTACGCGATGCCCCCGATCACCGGGAACTGTCCCGCCACCACCGCACCCGCGCCGGCGAGGACACCGGTCGCCACGACGACGGCTCCGACCAGTGGTTGGTCGAGCAACACACGTGCGGTTTCGCTCGCCCCGCGGGCCAGTGCTCTCATCGGCGGTCACCGGGCCGGGGCCGACGCCACCGGCTATCCGCGCCGTCGACACCGTGCTCTCCGTTCATGCTTGCGTTGGCGATGGCGGCCCGAGAAGGTAACTGTTGACACTAGACAGTTTGTCACCACGGGACTCCCCCGGGCGCTGCTCACACAGTTCCTCGAACCAGTCCGGCTCTGACCCCTACCCGTCGACGACCCACTTGTCGCTGTAGCGCTCGCCGCAGGCACAGACAGCGTACGCGTGGACCACGTCGCCCTCGGCGTAGAGGCCGCCGACCTCCTCGTTCTGTTCCTCCGCGAAGGCGAAGACGAACTTCGTCGTGTGGTCCTCCTCGGGTTCCCCGTCGGCGACGGGACAGACAGCGCCGGTCAGATCGTCGTGGATCGTCCCTTCCGTCCCCATCGCCGCCTGTGCCAGCCCCATCGGGTCGATACCGGTCGCCGACTGGAACGCGCTGCGGCCGTCGTCGCCCGGAAGGACGAGCACGTGGCCGTCTTCGACGCGTTCGGCGTACTCCGCCAGCGCACCGGGGTTCGACACCGCGTCCTCCTGGAGGTAAAAGAGGACGTCCTCGGGCCGCTCGCCGGCGAGAAACTCCGTCCGTTTGCTCATGCCGGGTCCGAGTCGTCCGCGGGACAAAAGCCCCCCGTTCTCCCGGGCGGCGACGAACCACGGAACCCACCACCGGCCACACAGTTTTCAGCCACGCGGTCGACACAGCCGATATGCCCGCGGACGCCGACTACGTGACCGATCTCGTCCACGAACCGACCCAGACTGACAGCCCCGGTATCGACCTGACCGTCGCCGAGGTGTACGACGTGATCGAACCCGGCCGCGTCGACTTCGGTGGCGGCGAACTGGAACCCGCCGGTCTGACCCCACACAAGCGCCACAAACGCGACTCCGACGACGACTACGAGTGGTGGCGGCTCCGGGAGGGCCAGTACCTCATCGAGTACAACGAGTCACTGGCAGACGGCGTGACCGCGACGCTCCAGCCCAGAACCGAGGTCGTCGAACGCGGCGGGAGCCATCCCACGCTGACCGTCGAGTCGCTGCCCCGGATACCGCTGTCGGTCGGCGGTGCCGGCCTGTTGCTCAAGGAAAACGCGCGGGTCAGTACGGTACTGGACCGGTAGCCCGCTCAGGTGTCCGGGGCCGGCAACAGCGCGAAGTAGGACAGCCCCGACACGAGGAAGGCGACGGCGACAAGCACGATCAACCGGCCGGGCATCGCCGCACCGACGGGCGGGAACAGCAGGGCCGACAGCAGGCTGAGGCCACTGACCAGACAACACAACAGCAGGGCCTGGCGGCCCGGCGTCGTCGCCCCGATGGCAGTCACCGCGTCGGCCATCAGTCGTCACCCTCCCCGAACGCGCCGACGGCGATGCTTTGACCCTCGGTGTCCGTCCGGAAGAACTCCAGGGCGAGCCCGAGGATGCCGACCAGGGCGATGAGTCCGAACGGGCCGCCAGTGATGACGGCCGCGGACTGGAGGCCGTCGCTGGCCCCGAGCAGGATGATGACGAGCCCGACCGTCCCCTGGAGCACGCCCCAGAACAGCCGGGTGGCAGTGCCGGGGGCAACGCCGGGTTTGGTCGCCAGGATCGCGACGCTCAGCGTCGAGGTGTCGGCCGATGTGACGATCCAGGTGACGATGAGTGCCATGAACAGGAACAGGAGTATCTCGCCCAGCGGCAACGCGCCGAACAGCGGGAACCCGGCCACGTTGTAGCCGACGTCGTTGACCACGCTGAGGATGTCGGCGGCCCCGGTTTCCTGGAGCCGAAGCGCGGTCGAGCTGACGATGGCGAACCACATGAGCGTCGCCGCGCTGGTGGCGAACACGCCGGTTGCCGCGACGGTCCGCAGCGTCCGGCCCCGGGAGATGGCCGCGAGGAAGAGCCCGGCGAAGGGAGCCCACGAGAACCACCAGACCCAGTAAAACAGCGTCCAGCTCTGGAACCAGCTGCCGCCGCCGAGGCCGGCGAAGCTCAACTGCACGAACGTCGCCAGGTAGCTCCCGAGCGCCAGCGATCCCTCGGTCAGGATGTACGCCGTCGGCCCCACAACCAGTGTCAACACTCCCGCTGCGAGAAACAGTACCACGTTGACGCCGGCGATCCGGCGGATGCCGCGCTTGACGCCGGTGATCACCGAAATCGTGAACACGGTGGTCAGGCCGCCGACCAGCAGGAGGGCGTCGAGGCTGGCCGCTTGCGTGCCCCACTGGTACTCGACGCCCGAGAGGAACTGGTTGCTCACCAACCCGACGGAGGTCGAGAGCCCGCCGATGGTGGCGAAGACGGCCAGCACGTCGACAAGTTTCGCGAGCGGGTGCGAGAGGTTCTCCTTCCCGAGGAACGGAAGCAACAGGGTCGACACCCGGAGCGGGGCACCCTTGTTGTACGCGTAGTAGCCGATCGGGAGGCCGATAGCGACGTAGGCTGCCCACGCCGAGATGCCCCAGTGGAAGAACACGGTCCGGAGCGCCCCCGCTCCGGCGGCCGCCGAGCCGGCACTGGCGTCGACGAACGGCGGCGGCGAGCTGTAGTGAAAGAGCACCTCGGAGGGTGCCCAGAACACGATGCCGGCGGCGATACCCGCGGAGAAAAACATCGTGAAATACGCCCGGTAGGAGTACGTCGGGGTCGCGTCCGGGCCGCCCAGCCGGATCCCGCCCCACGGACCGACGATGATGACGAGCGCGAACAGGACGAACCCGACCATCAGCGTCAGGAAGACCGGCCCCAGCGTACTGAGCATCGTCGTCCGGACGCCGGGGATGACGGTCTCCCGGAGCAGCTCGGTCTGCAAGACCCAGAGCACGACGAACAGTAACAGTGTTCCGAGCGTCGCACCGGTTACCACACGATCCATCTCCGCGACGAAGTTGTCGAACGAATCACGTATCGCCATATCTCTCTCTCCGGTCGAGGTGACGCCGGCTCACCGACCCGGCGCGGGCCGTGTCACCGTGTCCCCCTCCCAGGCAAATCATGATTTATAATCAATAAAAAACTGGATCGGATCAAGTGACGTAACGAGAGTTACTTTCATACGCTCCGAAATTTCACAACTGATAAACGTTGACGGTGAGCGGGCCGGGATGCTCCCTGGAGTGGTGCTGTCCGTCGTGGCACCGGACGAGAGCGCGCCAGCACGCCCGTCGACGATCTAGTCGTCGGCGACCGCGGCGTCGCCGATCCGACTCTCCGAAGCGTCCGGCCCGTCGCTCCCGCCCGAGAGCTCGTCGGCCGCGCGGTAGAGTTCGTCGGCGACCCGTTTCTGGTTGTCGCCCAGCCGCCGGGTCGATGCTTCCAGATCGCGGACCGCCCGGTCGAGACTCGTGAGTTCGTCGCTCCAGGTATCCATCGAACCGCTGAGTGTGGCCATGCTGTTCTCGAACTCGCTCATCCCGTCGGCAGCCGCGCCATCCCGTGTTGACATTGTGATTAGTGGGAAACGCCCCACGCGCCTCGATCCGGTACCTTACCTGTAAGGCCAAATCCGAGCGACCGGCGTGTGGGGGACTCACAGGTCCGGGCTACGCTTCGATGCGCTTTTGAAGCGCGATTGATTGGACTCTGGTATGGCTGAATTCACTGTCGCCGTCTCCGACCCGGAGAGCGGCCACACGTACCAGATCGACGTGGACGAACAGGACGCCAACCGATTCATCGGCCGCGAACTCGGCGAGGAAGTCGACGGCGCCGCGGTCGGTCTCGACGGCTACTCGCTGGAACTGACGGGTGGCTCGGATACGGCCGGGCGACCGATGCGTTCGGACGTCCGGGGTACCGCCACCAAAACCATCCTCTCAGCCGGCGGGGTCGGTTTCGAGCCGACCACTGACGGCGAGCGCAAGCGCATCACCGTCCGCGGCCGCGAGGTCAGCGACGAGACCCGCCAGATCAACGCCAAGATCGCCGCCCGCGGCAGCGAGGACGTCGACGCGCTGCTTGGCGACGACGAGTAACGAGTGCCGGACCGGATTCCGAGCGACCACGACGCCGTCGAGACGCATCGCGTCCCCGTCGAGTCCATCGGCCGGACCGATCGACCCCGGGTCCCGCTGCCGGACGCGGTCGACCTCCGGGAAGACGACGTGATCGCACTCGCTCTCGACGGCGACCAGTACTACGCGCGGGTCGAGACGACCTTCGAGGGGGACCTCGTCCTCACGCGAGCCGGCGACAACCGCCGAGTCGCACGCGAGGGTGACGGCCAGAACCGCCTCGCCGAGTGGATCGCCGACACGACCGTCTCCTACGGCGGCAGTGCCCACCTGGATGTCGTGACCGCCGGCCAGGAGTACGGTCTGCGGACGCCGGGGACACGTACCGTCTACACTGTCACCGGCGGCCCCGAGGACTCCCTCTCGGACATCGCCAGCGATCTCGACGGCTGACTCCCCGGCCGTATCTGATTCTCCTGATTGATATTCGCACGTAACGCTCAATATCCGTCCGGCCGTTAGCTTTGACATCGACTGACATGTCGGAATCAGTTATCGCGGACTTCGTCGCCAAATTCAACTCCGAAGCCTCCAGTCGGGGTGAGCCGATCCGGGGGCGAGTCGTCCTCTCGCAGAAGCGTCTCGTCCTGGCGGCCAGCGAGGAGGACAAACTAACGATCTCGCTGGATTCGGTGTTCGATATCGCGATCGGTCAGGTGCCGCCGGACCTGGGGAACTTCTTCGACTCGACGGTGACTGTCGCGTTCGAACGCAACGGGAAGCGACTCGTCGCCGCCATCGAGGCCGACAACGACAAGATCGAGAAGTTCGGCACCGTCCTCTTCAAGGCGATCATCAACGGCACCGAGACGACGGTCAAAGAGCGAGCCCGCGTCGGTGGGCGCGTCTCCGACGAGCCGTTCCGGACCGCTCGGCTGTTCCTGACGCCCGGGACTGTCGAGTTTCGCCGCGACGGCGGGACCTTCGCTATCGATCTGGGGACGGTGACGGACTTCGACCGGACGACCCGTGATATCAACGGCTCCTCCCGCCCGGTGCTGGTGGTCCGACACATGCAGGACGGCCAGGCGATCACCACGCTCGCTGCCATCCCGTCGGCACGCAAGATGTCGATCCTCGGCCGGTATCTCCGCCGGGAGTACTCCGAACTCATGGAGGAACTCCAGAAGGTCGAACTCACGAAAGACAAGAAGGAGGTGCTGGTCGCGCTGTACTCCACCGGCGACATGGGCGGGATGCCGCTGGCGAGTATCCTCGGGAAGGACTCCTCACAGGTCTCGATGGTACTTCAGGATCTGGACAACGACGGCCTCGTCCAGGACGGCGAGGACGGACCGACGCTCACTCCCAAGGGCAAGGTCGTCGCCAGCCGGCACCTCGAAGACGTGAACGCCTGAGAAGAGCGCTGCAACGGCTCGACGTGCTGTTGCGGTAGCGACGGCGGTGGGCGGTCAGTTCTCGATCTGCGTCGCGGAGTCGGCGCCACACTCCGGACACTGGAACCAGTACGAGTCCGTCTCTGCGTCCGACTCGAACTGGTGACCGCAGTCGTCACACTCGTAGGTGGGCTGTTCCGCTGTGAGACCGACCGTCTCCTTGATGGATTCGAGTACGGACATCGTTGCATCGACACGTTGCCGAGGATCGATGTTATAAGCATAGCCGACGCTTCAGGCCACGAAACTGCCGATATCGCCGCTCGTAGTTTGTCCTGAACTCCCCGTTCGAAAACTATCCGTTGCTCGCCACGAACGGGACGGTTCGGTCGATAGGCCGGCCGCTTCAGTCCGTGAAGCCGCGAGCAGTCGGCGGAGCGAACCGCACGATAGCGTCGCGATTCGTGCGGCGAATAGCGGAGTCAGGACCGATCGCCGTGTTCCTTCCAGGCGTCGGCCTCCCGGTCGACGAACTCCCGATGTAGTTCGAGGGTCACCTCGAAGCCGGCCCCGTCAGGCTCCAGACAGATCCGTTCGAGGTTGGTCTCGTAGACCTTGTAGTGGTTCCCGTCCTCGTCGACGCGGGTGTCCTCGGTCAGGAGGTCGTACTCCTGACAGACGTCGACCCGCCGGTAGATGGTCGGTTCGGAGGCGTCCAGCCCGTCGGCCAACTGCTGAACCGACACCGGTTCGAGGTTCGCTGCGGCGAGAACCCGTCGGACCTCCTCGCTGCCCAGCACGTCGAAGATCGTCTCTGGGTCCCAGTCTCTGTCCACAGTGAGCCAACGCAGGGCCAGCCACAAAAACGCGGGGCTCGCTCCGACCGACGGATCCGGGGGCGTTGCTGTGGCGCTACCCGCGGGCCATAGAAACGCCTTTGCCGTCGCGGTCCCGCCCTGTGGACGTGTCACGCCGAGCCGACAGTGAGCCGACGGTCGCGGTCGCGGAGGTGTTGCCGGAGTTCGCCGACGCCTTCCCCTTCGAGCGGTTCAACGAGATGCAGTCGGCGGCGCTGCCGGCCCTGCTGAACCACGACGACAACGTGGTCGTCAGCGCGCCGACCGCCAGCGGGAAGACCGCGCTGGCGGAGATCGCGATCTGTCGGACGCTGGCCGCGGGCGGGACGGCCCTCTTTCTGGCCCCCCTGCGCGCGCTCACCAACGAGAAAGAGAGCGAGTGGGAACGGTTCGAGGACCTGGGCTACTCGGTGTACGTCGTCACCGGCGAGCGGGACCTCAACCCCCGCCGGGCCGAGCGGGCCGACGTCCTCGTGATGACTCCCGAGAAGGCCGACTCGGCGACCCGGAAACACGACTCCCGACGGTATCAGTTCATCACCGACGTGGACTGCTGTGTCATCGACGAGGTCCACCTGCTGGACTCGGACCGCCGCGGGGCCGTCCTGGAGGTGACCGTCTCGCGGCTCCGGCGGCTCTGTAGCCCACGCGTGGTCGCGCTGTCGGCGACGATGTCAAACATCGACGATGTCGCCGACTGGCTCGACGCCGGTGAGGCGACGACCTTCGCCTTCGGCGAGGAGTACCGGCCGGTGCCGCTGAACGCCGACGTGAAGACCTACACCCACGGCGAGAACGCCTTCGCCGACAAATATCGGCGGCTCTATCGGGCGCTGGACCTGGCCGAGCCACACATCCGCGAGGAGGGCCAGGCGCTGGTGTTCGTCTCCTCGCGCCAGGACACCGTCCAGGCCGCCAAGAAGGCCCGCGACGAACTCACCGAGCGGGACGTGCCGATGGGCGCCCGCGGGGACTACGACTTCCACAACGACGCCGCCGACCTCTCGAACGACACGCTGCGCCAGTCGGTGCTGGACGGCGTGGGATTCCACCACGCCGGGCTGGCCCGCGAGGACAAAAATCGGGTCGAGCAATGGTTCAAGGAGGGGAAGATACAACTGCTGTTCTCGACGTCGACGCTGGCCTGGGGGGTAAACCTCCCGGCCCGCTGTGTCGTCATCCGGGACACCAAGCTCCATGACCCCCTGGAGGGTGAGGTCGACATGAGTCCGCTGGACATCCTCCAGATGCTCGGGCGGGCGGGCCGGCCGGGCTACGACGACCGGGGGTACGCCTGGGTCGTCTGTGACCGGGCCGACGCCGACAAGTACCGGAAACTGCTCCGGGACGGCAAGGAGATCGAATCACGGTTGGCCGCGGAACTAGACGCTCACCTCAACGCCGAGATCGCGCTGGGGACGATCCGCGACGTCGACGACGTGATGGACTGGCTCGGGACGACCTTCTATTACGCCCGGGCGAAGTCTGCCCCCGACGAATACGCCGCCGGGAGCGCCCTCCGCGAGCGGGTCAGCGACACGCTCTCGGAACTGGTCGCCGACGGCTTCGTCGAGCAGGACGGCCTGGCCGTCGAACCCACAAGGCTGGGCCAACTGGCCTCGAAGTTCTACCTCCGGCTCTCGACCGCTCGGCGGTTCGCCGATCTGGCCGGGCGCTGTGAGCAACAGGCCGGCGGGAACCCGATCGACGCCGAAGACCTGCTCCGGGCGGTCGCCGGCGCGACCGAGTTCGACAGCGTCAGCGCCCGATCCGACGAGGAAGACGCCGTCCACGCGGTGCTCGGGTCGACCGCCGAGGATCTCTCGGCCGGCCAGCGGAAGGTCCTGGCGATCCTCCGGTCGGGGATGACCGGGACGACCCCCTCGGAACTGAAAAGCGACGCCTGGGTCATCCGCCAGAACGCCCTGCGCCTGCTCGCAGCGTTGCGGGCCTTCCTGGACGCGCTGGCGCCGGGTCGGTTCGCGAACCTCGCGTGCCGGGTCGAGGCTCGCGTCGAGAACGGGATCAGCGAGGACGCGGTCGGGTTGACGGCGATCGACGGCGTCGGCCAGGGCCGTGCCCGCTCGCTGGCCGCCGAGGGGCTCCGGAGTCCCGCCGACGTGGTCGAGGCGGGTGTCGACGGGGTCGCTGCGGCCGGTGTCGCATCCGGTGTCGCCGAGCAGGTCGTCGCCAACGCCCGGGAACTCCCGGTCGTCTCGGTCGACTGGGGAACCTTCCCCGACAGCATCGCCGCCGGTGACCGGGCGATGCGGGAGGTGACCGTCAGCAACGAGGGTGGGGACGCCCGTGCAGCGCTGCGCGTGACGGTCAACGGCCGCGAGATGACGACGAAACCGTCGTATCTCGGCGAGGCGACCCTGCCCGTCGCCGTCTTCGGCGCTGATACGGACGAACTCCGGTTCACCGTCGAGGTCGCGTTCCCCGACCTCCCGCTCCAGCCGGTTACCGACAGTCGGACCGTCTCCGTCCGATAACCCGTCCCATCGACCGTCCGAAGACGACGGGGACAACAACCAACCGAAGTGCTCGGTCTCCTCCCGAGCGGAGCTACGGCGGCTGAGTCTCTCAGTCCACCACCCCTCCTCATCCTTTCCTGTGCCCGACCACACCACCCGTGGTCGAACGGTCGATATACGGCCTGCTCACTCGCCCAGCAACACGGCACGCAACTGGGCCGCATCGCCGGCGACGTGATCGACCATCGAGAGATCGGTTTCGTCACCGTCGCCCTGGAACCCGACCGTGGTCATTCCGGCTGCGACGGCCGCACGCGCACCCGCGGTGGAGTCCTCGACGGCCCAACTGTCGGTCGGGTCGACGCCCAACTCGGCCGCTCCGCGCTCGTAGATATCCGGTTCTGGCTTGCCGGGACCGTCGATCTCCTCGGCGCTGATCGTGGCGTCGAACCGCGAGAGCAGATCGAACCGCTCGTCGATGACGTCTATCCAGTCCCGGGGTGCCGAGGTCGTCAGCGCCAGCGCGACACCGGCCGACCGCAGGTCCGCCAACAACTCGTGTGCGCCCGGCAACAGCGTCGCGTACTCGCCGTAGATCCGCTCACCGGCCTCCTCGAACAGTCCCTCGAACTCCTCCCGGGAGATGACGACGTCGTACTCGGCGGCGAGGTCGGGATACACCTCCTTGTAGTTGCGGCCGGTGACCGCCGAGACGGGGATCTCGTCGTCGGGGGCTGCCGTCGGGAGGATGTGATCGCGCTGGATACTGACCCAGTGGTCTTCGGACTGGACCAACACGCCGTCCATGTCGAAACAGATCGCTGCCGGTGGTTCGTTCATTACCATGCAGTCGCCCGGCGACGGCTTTGGCTGTTGTGGCTCCGGCAGCGGACCGCTCTCGGTAACTACACACCGAGTTATCGTTGTTCTGGCCCCGCTATGCCGGTTCGCTGAACTCTGTACAGACGGGAGGACCAGCCGTAGATCAGACCGCGCGTGGCTCGCGGTCGATCAGTCGTCGCCGGCGGCCGGGCTGGTCCCGTCGACGTCCGGCGACTCCTGCTCGTTCGTCTCCGTGTCGTCGCTGACCTCGAACTCGTCGACTAGCTCCTCCAGGTCGTCCGCGAGGCCGGCGACCGACCGGACGTTCTCGGAGACGCTGGTGAGCGAACTGGACTGTTCCTCCGAGGCAGCCGAGACGTTGCTCGCCTCCGCGGCCGTCTCCTCGCTGACGCTGCTGACTTCGTCGACCATCGCCACGACCTCCTCGGTGGTAGCGGCCTGTTCGTCCGTGGCGTCGCTGATCTCCGTGACGCCGTTCTCGGCGTCGTCGACGACCTCGGCGATCTCGTCGAACAGGTCGATGGCGTTTTCGGTGGTCCTGACGCCGCTTTCGACCTGGTCGCGCATGTCTTCGATGTCGTCGACCGTTTCGTCCGTCGATTCCTGGACCTCGGTGATGAGTGACTCGACTTCCTCACTCGCCTCGCCGGCCTCCGCCGCGAGGGATTTGATCTCGTCGGCGACGACGGCGAAGCCCTCGCCCGCCTCGCCGGCTCTCGCAGCCTCGATGGAGGCGTTCAGTGCCAGCATGTTCGTCTGCTCGGCGATGTCGGTGATCATCGCGACGATCTCGCTGATCTCCTCCATCTCCGTCTGGAGGTCCGAGACCTGGTCGACCGCGTCGTCGGCTCCGTCTTCGATCCCCTTGATCTCGGCCGAGGCCTCGGCAGCCTGTTCGCTCCCCTTCTGTGCTCGCTCGGCTGCCTCTTGTGCCGTGTCGGCTACGTCGACCGACGAGGAGGCTATCTCCTCGATGGTCGCCGACATGTCGTTCATCTCGCTGGCGACTTCCTGGAGGTTGCCGGACTGGGTGTCGGCCCCGCTGGAGATCTCCTGGACCGATTTGGCGACCTCCTGGCTCGCCTCCTCGATCTCGGTTGTACTCGCAGCGACCTCCTGGCTCGCCTCGTTCACGTCCTGTGCGATCGACTGGACCTGCGCGATGCTCTCGTCGACTGCGTCGAGGCCCTCGTCGATGTTCCTGAGGACATCGCCGTAGGCCCCGGGCAGGTCGGCGTCGAGATCCTGGTCGAGGTGTCCCTCCCGGAGGTCCGCGCTCACGGCCTCGAGCTGGTCGAAGCTCTCCGAGAGCTGCGTGAGGCCGGAGTTGAGTTCGCGCATGACCTCGCCGTAGTCACCGGGCAGGTCGGTGTCGAGATCCTGGTCTAGCTCCCCGGCGCGGATGTTCTGGCTCGCCCGGCTGATCTCGGTGAAGCTCGCGCTGAGCTGGGTCATCCCGTCTTCGAGCCCTACCATGATCTCACCGAACTTCCCGGGCATGTCGGTCTCGATCTCGTCGTCGAGATGTCCGTCGCTGAGCGAGTCGCTGACGGCTTCGATCTGCTCGACCTGTCGGTTCAGGTTCGCCTGCATGTCCTCGAAGGCAGTCACCATCTCGCCGATCTCGTCGTCACCGGTCGAGATATCGTCCGTCTGGTCGAACTGCCCCTTCGACAGTGCGATCGCCCGGTCGCGAACCTGCTCGATCGGCTTCGAGATGTATCGGGCCGCTGCGTATCCCGTCACCGAGACCACGATGGCTGCGAGACCGAACAGCCCGATGACGAGGTTCTGTGCGGAATCAGTCGTGCTCTGGAGCCGTGCGCCGAGTGCTGCGATCGGCTCGTTGATGTCTTGTTCGGGGACAGTGGCGACGAGGGTGTACTGCTTGTCGCCGAGTTGGAGCGGCGCGAAGCCGACGTACCTCGTGGCGTTCCCCTCCCCTTCCACCTGTTTCGTGTGGGTCGTCATTCCCGACTCGCCGGCGAGCATCCGGTTCTGTGCGATCGTCCCGAGTTCCGTCCCGTACTCGCCATCCGCGACGTTCGTCCGCTGCTCGATCATGCTCCGGTCCGGGTGGCTGACCGTCTCGCCGCGGTCGTTGAGGATGTAGAGGTAGCCGCTCTCGCCGACCGTCACACGGTTCGTGATCTCCGTAATGATTGAGTAGTTGAACTGGGCCGCGACGACGCCACGGAACTCACCGTCTCTGTACACCGGCGTTGAGACGTACATCGTCTCGTGGCCGTCCGAGGTCCGGACCTCGTCGAAGTACGCCTCCCCCTGGCTGCCGGACGCGGCGCTGGTGAACCAGTCCGTATCGGCATAGGACTGCGAGCTGTCCGAGCCGGTGGTCACGTCTTGGCCCGTCCGGTCGGCGTGGAGGATTTCGTCCCCGTTGGGACCTGCGAACGTGATCTGTTCGTACGCCAGGTGTTCCTCGTCACCGACGGTGACCGACCGCGTCAGGAGGTACCGCTCGAAGGAGTCCGCCATCTCGTTTTCCGCATCGGTGACTGCGGTCTCCTGGAGTTCGTAGTAGTAGACGCTCGGGGCGATAACCCAGTCGAAGGGCTCGTAGTACGTGTAGGCGATGAACTTCGTCATCTCGGGGTTGCCCTCCTGGGTCGTGTCCTTCCACTCGTACTCGGCGATGCCCCACTCCTCGCCGTTACGGATCGCCTGGTTGGACTCGACCTCGGTCTCGATGTCCTCGAAGACGACCAGCGTGCCCCCGCTGTCCTCGACGAGATTGTGCCCGTCGTCGAGGCTGTGGTGGACGACGATGTTGGAGTCGCTGTCGGTGATGTACGCGTACCCCGTGTCACCGAAGTAGCCGGGCTGGAACGAGTCGTACATGGTCCCGGCCGGGCGCGTCTGGTCCCCGTCCGTCCCGCCGATCATCGACTCGACTTCCTGTTTGACTTGCGCTTGCTCTGAGGGAGAGAGCTCCTCCCAGTCCTGTCCGTCGTACTGCTTTTCCAGCACCATCTGCACCGCGTTGTCGATGCTGGTCCGCATCTGGAGGGACGTATACCCGAGTTGGCGCTGACTCGACTCCTGAACGAGTTCCATCTCGCCGTCCTGTGCGGCCAGGTAGTTCTCCATCGTCGAGGAATCGGACAGCGACCGAACGTCGACCTCGCGCTGGTTGACCTGGTTCTGGATACCTTCCTGTCGCGCTTCGACGCTGTTGTTCAACTGGTCGGTCATCGCCCCCCGGAGGTAGTTCCCGCTCTGGGTCTGGGCGTCCTGGTTCAGTTGTCCCATACTGTTGGCTGAGAGCAACCCGACACCGGCGAGCGGTGCCAGTGAAATTGTAAGAAGTAAGGCTATTAGCTTAATCTGCAGATCCATACTATGGCTCGCATAATTCCCATCTTATCCCTTGTCTCCGAATTTTCTGTATTGATAATCGACGGCCAAAACGCTAATATAGGTTGATATCGCGGTTTAAATTCTGAACAACAGTACGTTAGTTGTTGACTGTCACGTCTCGACGTACTACTGTCCCCCGACACTAGTTTCGACTGTCAGTTTCACAACCAAACGGGCTCGCCGTGGGAACCTTCAAATACTAGTACGCGACCAGGTCGGGCCATGCACGACGGAACGCGTGTCATGGCCGGCCAGTGTACGACCGTCTTCGAGGGTTCACGCGAGCGCGAACAGCGCGGCGACGTGCTGGTGGTGGTCAAGCCCGACAACACCGTGTTGGTCCACGACGCCGGGGGGTATCAACCGGTCGCCTGGCTCACCCGCGCAGAGAGTGTCGCTGTCGAAGACGGGACGGTCACGGCTCGGGATGGCGACAATCTCCTCCGTGTCGTCGCCCACGAGGAACACGGCAGCGCCCGGTTCCCGGCCTCGGAGGCCGGCGTCCCGGTCGCGGACTGCCCGGACTGTCCTGGGACGCTGGTCCGGACCCGCGGGACCGTCGCCTGCACGGCGTGTTCGCGCAGCCACGGCGTCCCCAGCGACGCCACAGTCACGAAGGGCCGCTGTGAGGACTGCGGGCTTCCGACGATCCGGGTCGAACGCGGCGACGCCTTCGAGGTATGTCTCGACCGGGAGTGTGAGTCCATCGACGACCGGGTGAGCGAGGCCTTCGACCGCCGATGGGATTGTCCGGACTGTGGAAGTGACCTGCGCATCCTCCGAAAGGGTGGCTTGCTGGCCGGTTGCGAGCAGTATCCGGACTGTGACACCGGCTTCTCGGTCCCGAGCGGGTTGGTCGTCGACACCTGTGACTGCGGGCTCCCGGTGTTCGAGACGGCCGGCGGACTGCGCTGTCTGGACAGCACCTGCGAGGAGCGTGATCCGTGAGGTGGGCGAGGCGGCCGAACCCGCAGGGGCTTTGTCCCGGCGTCCGTCATCCCGGGCATGGACTTGACGCTTTCCGGCGGCCTCGTCCGGGCCGGCGAGCGCGCACGCGAGCGGTTCTACGACTCCAGTGGTTACGGCCACGTCGAGAACGGCGGTGCCCTCACGCTGGCGCCGGTCGAGGCTGCCCACCTGCTGTACCGGGGTGACATCGACAGCGTCGACGGGATGGACGTCCGAGCGTTGCTGTCCTCGGCGGTCGTCTCGGAGGTCGCCTTCTTCGTCTACAAGGACCTGCGTGACCGCGGGTTCTATCTCACGCCCGCACGCGAGGGGTGGGTCGACGAACCCGAGGGGATCGACTTCGTCGTCTACCCTCGTGGGAACGGGCCGTGGGACGACACTGTCGAGTACCGCGTCCGCGTCGTCGGCGAGCGCGACACTGTTCCGGCCCGGGAGGTCGGGGACTGCGTGCTGGCGGTCGTCGACGAGGAGAGCGAGATCACGTATCTGGAGACCGACCGGCCCGCGGTCGAGGGGACCAGCGACGCGTCGGTCCCGGCCGTCGAGGGCGATCTGCTGGCCGAGCGGGTGCTGTGCTGGGACCCACCCACGGAACTGTACGAACGGGCCTTCTACGGCCAGCGGCTCGACGATGAGGGGGCGGTCCAGCTCTCGCTTCTCGAAGCCACGTACCTCGCTCGCGATGGGTCCCTGACCGTCGACGGCGGGGCCGAGGCAGTCCTCGAACGCGGCCGCGAGGTCGAGGGCGAGCGGTTCGACCGGCGGTTGACGGCGTACTCGACGCTCCGGGAGCGCGGTGTCGTCCCGAAGACCGGGTTCAAGTTCGGCTCGGACTTCCGGACCTACGCCGATGTCGATTCCGTCGAGGATCTGGGCCACTCCGAACTGCTCGTTCGCGTGCTCCCGGCGACCCATACCTTCGATCCGCGGGACCTCGCGTTGGACGTACGGCTGGCCCACGGTGTGCGAAAGCGGATGGTGTTCGCGCTGGTCGGCGACGGCGTCGAGTGGCTGTCGGTCGCGCGGCTGACACCGTAAGGGGCGGACCCGGAAGGCATAAGACCGTGTTCGCGCATGTCCTCGATATGGTGTCCACTCCCGTCGACGGCTGGCGCTGGCGTGACCGGGAAGTGGACAGTCTCGCGGTCCCCGCACGGCGGGCCTAATCCGCCGGCGAGGCCGACGATGCTCCCTCCACTTTTCGCCTGGCTTCGAGCGCACACCGACACGACATACGACACATGACGCGAGATTCACACACCGACGACGGATCGACGGACGACCAGCCCCGGCCGGACGACACGGCCAACGACGCGAACCGATCCCCGTCGCCGCTTCGCTCCGACGGCGGGACGGATGCCGCAGGCGCGGACAACGTGGCACTCGACCCGTGGGGCTCCTCGACCATCGCCGACTACCGCAAACTGTTCGAGCAGTTCGGCATCGAGGAGTTCGACGAGGTGTTGCCGGCGGTCCCGAACCCGCATTACCTGATGCGCCGGGGCGTCATCTTCGGCCACCGCGACTACCGCCCGGTCGCCGATGCCATGCGCGAGGACGAGCCGTTTGCGGCCCTCTCGGGGTTCATGCCGACCGGCGACCCCCACATCGGCCACAAGATGGTCTTCGACGAGATCATCTGGCACCAACAGCAGGGCGGGGACGCCTACGGCCTCATCGCGGACCTGGAGGCCCACGCTGCCCGCGGACTGACCTGGGAGGAGATCGACGAACACGCCCGCAGCTACGTCCTCTCCTTGCTCGCGCTCGGGTTCGACCCCGAGGAGGGCGAACTGTACCGCCAGTCCGAGAACCGTCCGTTGCAGGACCTCGCCTTCGAACTCGGCGCGAAGACGAACTTCTCGGAACTGCAGGCCATCTACGACTTCGACGGCGAGACCGACGTCTCGCACATGCAGTCGGTCGTCACCCAGATGGCCGACATTCTCTATCCGCAACTCGACGAGCCCAAGCCGACGGTCATCCCCGTCGGCCCCGACCAGGACCCCCACATGCGTCTGGCCCGGGACCTGGCCGCGCGGATGCGCTATTTCGGCGTCACCGAGGCCTTCGCGAGTTTCGAGCTTGAGCCTGAGGAACGGCCGATCGTGGCTGAGGCGTACCAAACTCTACAAGAAATTATTGGCGATGAGCATGATATCAGGTGTATAGATGCCGCGGTGTTCCTTGATGAGGGAAAGGAAGCAGTAGACCCGTCGAACAGGGATAATTACCCAAAGAGAAAACTACTCGGAACCGAGTCAGACCCCGAACGCTCGGTCAAAAACAAATTATACAACGCCGGCAAGGAACCGCTCCGTCCGCGAACACGAATCTACGACCGCAACGCCACCGACGCGGCCTTCGAGGGCCTGATCGAGGCCGTCGACGGCGAGAAACGCGTCTACGACGAACACGTCGACGCATTCGACCTGGACGCCGCCGAGGCGGACCGACTGGCCCGCGAGGTCGAACTCGACAACGGCGGCTACGGCTTCGTCCCGCCGTCGTCGATCTATCACCGGTTCATGACCGGGCTCACCGGCGGGAAGATGTCCTCCTCCATTCCGGCCTCACACATCTCCCTGCTCGACGACCCGGAGGACGGCTACGACAAGGTCAAGTCGGCGACGACCGGCGGCCGCTCGACCGCGGAGGAGCAACGCGAGAAAGGCGGGAAAGCCGACGAGTGTCCGGTGTATGAACTGTACGCCTATCTGCTGGCCGGCGAGGACGACGCGTTCGCCGAGGAGGTCTACGAGGAGTGTGTCGGGGGCGAACGGCTCTGTGGCGGCTGTAAGGAGCAGGCCGCCGAACTAATGGAGTCGTTCCTCGAAGAGCATCAGGAGAAACGCGCCGAGTGGGAAGCGAAACTCGACGACCTCGACATCGAGTTCGATTCGGACCGCAAGCGAGCCTGAGGTTACACCCCGTCCAGCGCGGCGACGACGACCTTTGCGGTCACTTCCGCCGCGGCTTCGCCCCCGTCGACCGCGACTTCGACGACCGCTCCGCCGGTGTCGACCAGTACCGTCGCGGCCTCGCCACTGCCCTCGACGGCGACTTCGGCCGCTTGTTCGCCGGTCTCGACGACGGTATCGACCTGATCGGCGGCCAGGTCCGCTCCCTCCCGGACCGTCGCATCCGGGTTCAGATC
This sequence comes from Haloarcula montana, assembly GCF_035666295.1. Taxonomy (NCBI): domain Archaea; kingdom Methanobacteriati; phylum Methanobacteriota; class Halobacteria; order Halobacteriales; family Haloarculaceae; genus Haloarcula; species Haloarcula montana. The sequence continues at coordinate 1,297,443 of NZ_CP142027.1, read as the reverse complement.
GCCGGTATCGGGGACCATATTTTCACCTCCGATCGGGTGTAGTATATATTTTCTCCCGGTGTGACGGCTCGTCGGGCGACACAACCCTTTTGCCCAGCCGTCACAATCGATCGCACATGGCACCCGAATCCCACCGTGCCGGCGCCGTTCGCCAGCCACCTCGCCGTCCGGGGTTCGGCTTCTTCTTCGCCGCCTGACGGGTGGCGGACTCCGGGCGCGCCAAGCGGCGTTCCCGGACGAAACCGCTCGCCGAGCGAGGACCACCCTCGCGTGAAGTGAGAACCGTTAACTGAGCGACCCGCGGTTATCCCTACAAGACCGAGACACCCGTATGAAACGACCACAGGCACAGGTGGCCGTCCTGCAGGCCGCCGACGCACAGGAGGACCGACGCATCGACGACGTGGCGAGCGAGGCCGACCTGCAACCGCAGGCGGCCACGCGCGCGGCGTTCGAACTGGAAGCCGACGGACTGGTCGCCGTCTCCGAGGAGACCGTCGCCAACTACGAACTCACCGAGGAGGGCGACCGCTACGTCCGCGAGAGCCTGCCCGAACAGGACCTCTATGCCGCTGCGATGGACGCCGGCGCTGCCGACGGCCCCGTCCAGATGGGCCAGGTCATCGGGGTTTCGGGCCTGGAGGGCGGCGCTGTCGATATCGCGCTGTCGAACTACGCCCGGAAGGGGTACGGCGAGATCGACAGCGGCGAGATCACCGCCGATCCCGGCGTCTCGCCCGGACAGGACCCGGAGATGCTCGCGCTGGAAGCCGTCGCCGACGACCGCGTCGACGATGCCGATAACGACGCGCTCGACCAACTGGAACGCCGCGGGCTCGTCGAGGTCCACGAGGAGACGATCCGATCGGTGGTGCTGACCGACGACGGTGTCACCGCACTGATGGAGGGCGTCGAGGTCGCCGAGACGGTCGACCAACTCACCCCCGAACTGCTCACCAGCGGCGAGTGGGACGAGGTGGAGTTCACCGAGTACAACGTCGAAGCCGACGCCGAGGACACTCCCCACGGCAAGGAACACATCCTCCGACAGACCGCCAACCGCGTCAAGGACACGCTGGTCGGGATGGGATTCCAGGAGATGGAAGGTCCCCACGTCGACGCTCAGTTCTGGATCAACGACTGCCTGTTCATGCCCCAGGACCACCCCGCTCGGACCCACTGGGACCAGTTCGCCCTGGAACAGCCCGACGAGATCGGCGATCTGCCCGAGGAGTTAGTCGATCGGGTCCGGTCGGCCCACAAGGAGGGCGTCGGTCCCGACGGGGAGGGGTACCACTCTCCCTGGGAGGAAGACGTCGCCCGCGGGCTGGACCTGCGCGGGCACACCACCTCCCTGTCGATGCGATACCTCTCGGGCCAGGAGGTCGGGGAACTGGAGCCGCCCGAGCGGTACTTCAGCGTCGAGAAGGTCTACCGCAACGACACGCTGGACCCGACCCACCTCCTGGAGTTCTTCCAGATCGAGGGGTGGGTCATGGCCGAGGACCTCTCGGTGCGTGACCTGATGGGGACGTTCACGGAGTTCTACGAGCAGTTCGGCATCACCGACCTGGAGTTCAAACCCCACTACAACCCCTACACCGAGCCCAGTTTCGAACTGTTCGGGACCCACCCAGAGACCGGCGACATCGTCGAGGTCGGCAACTCCGGTATCTTCCGGGACGAGGTCCTCGAACCCCTGGGCGTCGACTGTGACGTGATGGCCTGGGGCCTCTCATTAGAGCGCCTGCTGATGCTCATCTACGGCTTCGAGGACATCCGGGACGTCCACGGGACGCTGTGTGATCTCGAACTGCTGCGCGAGACGGAGGTGATGCACTGATGCCTGTCGTCGATGTCGACCCCGACGAACTGCGCCGGTTGACCGGCCACGACGAGAAGGACGACGAGGAACTCCGGTCGGACCTGTTCGATCTGGGCCTGGAGTTCGAAGGGCTGACCGAGGACGACGAGTTCCAGTTGGAGTTCGCGCCCGACCGTCTGGACCGCCTCTCGGTCGAGGGGGTTGCCCGCTCGCTGCGGTACCACTACGGTGACGACCGTGGGGTGTACGTCCCCTCGACCAACAGCGCCGAGTGGACTATCGAGGTCGAGGACCAGCCAGCGGAGCGACCCTACGTCACCGGCGCCGTCGTCCGCGGGCTGGACATGGGCGAGGACGCCCTGGAGTCGCTCATCCAAGTCCAAGAGAAACTCCACGCGACGATGGGCCGCAAACGTGCGAAGGGTGCGATCGGCGTCCACGACCTGACGATGCTCAAAGGCGCGCCCGCTACCGAGGGCACCGGCAAGTCGATCACCTACACGAGCGTCGATCCCGACGAAGATACGTTCGTCCCGCTCGATGCCGATCGAGAGATGACACCCAACGAGGTCGTCGCCGACCACGAGACCGGCCAGACGTACGGGGATCTCGTGGCCGACTTCGATCGCGTGCCCGCCATCTACGACTCGATCGGCCTGTTCTCGTTCCCGCCGGTGATCAACGGCCAGCGGACGGAGGTCAGCGAGAACTCCCGGGATCTCTTCATCGAGATGACCGGGACCGACCAGTGGACCATCGACCACATGCTGAACATCGTCTGCTACGCCCTGGAGGCCCGCGGCGGGACCGTCGAACGCGTCGCGGTCGAGTACGGCGAGGACGCTCCCGGCGAGTACGCCGGTCGTACGCTCGATCGACCGGACTTCTCAACGCGGACGAAGACGGTCTCCCACGAGCGCATCGAGAGCATCCTCGGGGTCTCCCTGGACGAGCGTGAGGTGATCGACTACGCCGAACGGGCCGGTTTAGACGCCGAAGAGACCCGCGGCGACGACCTGGCATACGACGTCGAGATCCCTCCCTACCGGGTCGACGTACTCCACCCGCTGGATGTCATCGACGACATCGGCCGGGCGCTGGGATTCAACAGCCTCGAACCGACCTATCCCGATGTCTCGACGGTCGGCGGCCGCCACGACCGCTCCCGACTGGAGGACGCCGCCCGGGACGCGCTGGTGGGACTTGGCTTCGAGGACCTGCTGAACTTCCATATGACCAACGAGGCCGAGAACTTCGAGCGGATGGGGCTGTCGGTCCCACGGACCGACGAACGAGCGAGCGGTGACAACCGCGAGCAGCCCGACGACGACTGCCTCGGTGCCGCCGATCCGGTCACGATCCAGGAGCCCTACAGTGAGGATTACACTATCCTCCGAACCTGGGCGCTCCCCTCGCTGCTGATGGTATTAGAGAACAATACCCACCGGCGATATCCCCAGGACCTCGCGGAGATCGGTCTGGCGGCCCACGTCGACGACGACGTGAACACCGGTGCTGCCGAACGCCGGACGGTTGCCGGCGTCCTCGCGCGCACGGACGCCTCGTACGAGGATGCGAAGGCCCGCCTGCAGACACTCGCGGAGTCGTTCGACGCCGAGCTGGAGACGCCCCCGACCAGCCACCCGTCGTTCATCTCCGGTCGAGCCGCCGAAGTCGTCCTCGACGGTGGGTCGGTCGGTGTCCTCGGCGAGATCCACCCGAAGGTGCTCGTCGAACACGATCTGGAACTGCCGGTTGCGGCCTTCGAGTTCCGGCTGGACGGGCTGGAGTAAGCCCGCGAACGACCGAAGAGAGCGAGTGATTTTTCGCCCACGTTTTTCGAGGACCGGTTCGCGAACGGAGTGAGCGAACCCGACGACGAAAAAGGTGGTAGCAACACGATCTGGAACTGCCGGTTGCGGCCTTCGAGTTCCGGCTAGACGGGTGAAGTAAGCCCGCGAGCGACGAACTTACTCGTCGCCCGGGTAGACGTACTCGACGTCTTCCGGCGGGTTCGTCCCGTCCTGCTCGATGACGATTGTCGAGGAGAGTCTGTTGAACAGTCGCAGTCCCTCCTTGTCGTAGGCAAGCCAGCCGATGAGGCAGTCGAGCGGGAGTATGAACGCCTTCCCGAAGCTTTCGATGGCTGCAGCGCTGTAGTCGATCGACTCGCCCCGCTCGTCGGTGACGGCGATGCTCATTACCATCTTCCCGGCCGACTGGCCGCGCGATCCCTCCAGTGCCGTCCAGTAGAGGAACAGGGCGACGCCGTTCAGGCCGGCGAGTGGCGACGCGGCGAGATTTCCAGTCAGCACCGAGAACACGCTGGCGAGTTCTCCCAGGGACCCGAGAACGGCGCCGACGAGGATGACATCGACGAGCCATGCGAGGAACCGATCCGTCCAGGACGCGATGTGGAGGGTACGACTGTCAGCTTCCATGTGACGGGCAACACCTGCCCGGTATTTTAGCGTTCGCCGCTACAGGTCGGCCCCGACCGCGTCGTCGACGCTGTCGAACCCGTCCTCCTCAAGCAGTTCGAGTAGCCCTTCGTTGATCTCGCGGGCGATCGACGGTCCGCGGTAGACGAGACCGGTGTACAACTGTACGAGCGAGGCGCCGGCACGGATCTTCCGGTAGGCGCCTTCGGCCGTCGAGACGCCGCCGACGCCGACTACCGGCACGTCGACGCGTTCGGCGACGAACTGGACCATTCGGGTCGATTCCCCCTCGATGGGCTTGCCAGAGAGTCCGCCCCCTTCGGCAGCGTTCGCCGAGCGGAGGCTGGCCGGCCGTTCGGTCGTGGTGTTGGTCGCGACGACGCCGTCCAGCCCGAGTTCGGTGACCAGATCCAGCGCGTCTTCGACGGCCGGGTTCGGGAGGTCCGGCGAGAGCTTCACGAGCAACGGGCCGGCGCCGGCGTCCTGGAGTTCGCCGAGGATGGCCTCCATCGCGTCGCGGTTCTGGAGTTCCTCGAACCCCTCGGAGTTGGGACAGGAGACGTTGACGACGAAGAAGTCGCCGCCCTCGGCGACCCGTTCGTAGGTGTAGCGGTAGTCGGCGGGCGCCTCGTCCGTCCCGACGTGTTCGGTTTTGGCGATGTTGACACCGACGGGGAACGGTGCGTCGGTTCGGGCCAGTCGCTCGCCGATGACGTCCGCGCCGTCGTTGTTTAGCCCCATCCTGTTTATGATCCCCTCGTCTTCCCGGAGACGGAACATCCTGGGGCGGGCGTTCCCGGTCTGTGGGTCGGCGGTGACGCCGCCGACCTCGGCGAACCCAAAGCCCAGGGCGGCCAGGACCGCCGGGACTGTGGCGTTCTTGTCGAACCCCGCGGCGACGCCGACTGGGTTGTCGAATGTCTCGCCGAAGGCGTCGACCTGGAGTCGACTGTCGGTTACGGTGTAGTGCCGAGCGAGTGCGTTCGCTAGTGGTGTCCCGTCGACGGCTTCGAGCAGCCGGTGGACGCCCGTGTTGGCCGTCTCGGCGGGCAGCGAGAACAGTAGCGGTTTCGCGATATCGTAGAGTCTCATTGGTGGCGTATCGACACCGTCTCGGAACGGACTGTCCGCGACAGTGCGTCAGAAATCGTGTTCAACGTCCTCGGGATCAGCCTTCTGGATAATTATCTTGTTGTCGCGCACGCGGACGAACACTTCGTCGCCGATTTCCATTCCAGCGACTGCGAGTTCGTCTTCATGGATGTTGATGTGGACGTTGTGGTATTCGCCGTCTTCGTCTTTGGCACCACTCGGACTGAGCTTCTTCTTTCGCACCATCGCGGTATCCTACTCCGTGCATCACCGCAGGATGCACTTAAGTCTACCGTGCGGTCGATGTCGGGTAGCAATTCGCTCCGTCTGACAGATACTCCCGTCCTGTTCGACGCCCCGGAATCGAGCTTGTATATAAACGCACCCCCGGACGGAGGCCGAATACGGGGGTATATTTATGTTGTGCCATGTGCTGAGTTGACATGGAGTGGCGAAACCATGGCACGTGACAGTGACAAGCGCAACTTCGCGCTGCGTGAGGACGGTGACGAATCGAGCGTCTTCTCGGGCGGAACACCCCGGCAGGCTGCACTGAAGGCAGCTCGCCGGCTCGAACCGGCCGATAGTGAAGACGATGCTGACCGCAAAGAGATCAAACTCCGGGAAAAAGGGACTCACAAGGTCCACATCTACGAGGCCTGGGCTTGGGAAGAAGAGGCACCGGACGACAAGCCCGACTGGATGCCCGGTGACATCACGAAGGGTAACGTCTCGAAACAGGGCGTCGATCACCTCGACGACATCTGACGCCACGACGACCGGCTTTTTCCGGCCTGTCCCTTCGTTCACCGTCCTCGTAGGTCTCCCTTTGACGCCCCCGATCTCGGTTCACGTGTATCGATAGGGCGGCCCATGGAATCGCATGACGTAGCGGGTATAGTTCGACGGGGTTAAGTGTAACACCGTCCTCGGAAGAAATACGACGGTGGCGCGGGGCACTGCCCCGACGCCTCCAGCATCCATCCGACGCCCTTAAGTGTAACAGGGTGCTCGGAATGGATGCACACGAGGTCCGGTCGGACGCGACAGGTTCCGACCGGCCCGGACCGAGGCGAGCGAATCGCCGACGGAACTCGAAGCCTTTATGGAGGCTTCGAGCAAACACACAGGTCCGGAGTAAATGAGGATTCCACCCCTGCGGTCCGCCGTCAAGATGGGATCTGATGTTAGCCCTGATAGTTCGGTGACACTCGGTCGTCGAGTGTCCTCGAACACCCTTCGATAGCGACCACACCCTTTGTGGGTGTGATCCCGCCTAACCCCCCGGCCTCGTGCCGGGATACATTCCGGTTGATCCTGCCGGAGGCCATTGCTATCGGAGTCCGACTTAGCCATGCTAGTTGCGCGGGTTTAGCCCCGCAGCATATAGCTCAGTAACACGTGGCCAAACTACCCTATGGACAGGAATAACCTCGGGAAACTGAGGCTAATACCTGATACAGCTCTCATGTTGGAGTTACAGAGAGCTGGAAACGTTCCGGCGCCATAGGATGTGGCTGCGGCCGATTAGGTAGATGGTGGGGTAACGGCCCACCATGCCCATAATCGGTACGGGTCATGAGAGTGAGAGCCCGGAGACGGTATCTGAGACAAGATACCGGGCCCTACGGGGCGCAGCAGGCGCGAAACCTTTACACTGCACGACAGTGCGATAAGGGGACTCCGAGTGCGAGGGCATATAGCCCTCGCTTTTCTGAACCCTAGGGTGGTTCAGGAACAAGGACTGGGCAAGACCGGTGCCAGCCGCCGCGGTAATACCGGCAGTCCGAGTGATGGCCGATATTATTGGGCCTAAAGCGTCCGTAGCCGGCCGGACAAGTCCGTTGGGAAATCGACGCGCTCAACGCGTCGGCGTCCAGCGGAAACTGTCCGGCTTGGGGCCAGAAGATCTGAGGGGTACGTCCGGGGTAGGAGTGAAATCCCGTAATCCTGGACGGACCACCGGTGGCGAAAGCGCCTCAGAAAGATGGACCCGACGGTGAGGGACGAAAGCTAGGGTCTCGAACCGGATTAGATACCCGGGTAGTCCTAGCCGTAAACAATGCTCACTAGGTGTGACGCAGGCTACGAGCCTGCGTTGTGCCCTAGGGAAGCCGAGAAGTGAGCCGCCTGGGAAGTACGTCCGCAAGGATGAAACTTAAAGGAATTGGCGGGGGAGCACTACAACCGGAGGAGCCTGCGGTTTAATTGGACTCAACGCCGGAAATCTCACCGGCCCCGACAGTAGTAATGACGGTCAGGTTGACGACTTTACCCGATGCTACTGAGAGGAGGTGCATGGCCGCCGTCAGCTCGTACCGTGAGGCGTCCTGTTAAGTCAGGCAACGAGCGAGACCCGCACTTCTAGTTGCCAGCAACACCCTTGTGGTGGTTGGGTACACTAGGAGGACTGCCGCTGCTAAAGCGGAGGAAGGAACGGGCAACGGTAGGTCAGTATGCCCCGAATGGGCCGGGCAACACGCGGGCTACAATGGCCGGGACAATGTGATGCCACGCCGAGAGGCGGAGCTAATCACCTAAACCCGGTCGTAGTTCGGATTGCGGGCTGAAACTCGCCCGCATGAAGCTGGATTCGGTAGTAATCGCGTGTCATAAGCGCGCGGTGAATACGTCCCTGCTCCTTGCACACACCGCCCGTCAAAGCACCCGAGTGAGGTCCGGATGAGGCCACCATGCGGTGGTCGAATCTGGGCTTCGCAAGGGGGCTTAAGTCGTAACAAGGTAGCCGTAGGGGAATCTGCGGCTGGATCACCTCCTACTGATCGGGACTGGGGCGCTGCCCCAGCCCACCTAACGGGTTGTTCGAGGTCGTCGTCGACCGAGCACCTAAGAACTATCAGGGCTAACGATTGGCAGTACCTGTCGGGCCCATAGCTCAGCGGCAGAGCGCCGCCTTTGCAAGGCGGAGGCCCTGGGTTCAAATCCCAGTGGGTCCATACGACGTGCCGGGTTCGAACCGTGCCCCTTAAGTGGGACACAGTGTTCGAACGTGGTACGACGACTGATGCACCAGCCCGGGTGAAACCGCGGCTGGGAAGGGTCGATTCGCCTACCATCTCCACCTTGGGGGCGAGTATGAAACCGTGTGTACGTGCGATCCAGGCGTCCACTGGACTCGTTCAGTTCTAACTAACGAGTCACAACGACGTTGGCTACTATGCCAGCTGATGGATAGCTCGGCTTGAGAGCTGAAGAAGGACGTGCCAAGCTGCGATAAGCCTGAGGGAGCCGCACGGAGGCGAAGAACTCAGGATCTCCGAATGAGAATCTCTTCAACAATTGCTTCGCGCAATGAGGAACCCCGAGAACTGAAACATCTCAGTATCGGGAGGAACAGAAAACGCAACGTGATGTCGTCAGTAACCGCGAGTGAACGCGATACAGCCCAAACCGAAGCCCTCACGGGCAATGTGGTGTGTGGGCCGACACGCAGCATCCGACCATCTCACAGAAGTCCCTTGGAACAGGGCGTGACACAGGGTGACAACCCCGTACGTGAGATCACTACGATGTGCGTCGGTTCCAGAGTAGCGGGGGTTGGAAATCCCTCGCGAATCTCGCAGGCATCGACTGCGAAGGCTAAACACTCCTCAAGACCGATAGCGGACAAGTAGTGTGAACGAACGCTGCAAAGTATCCTCCGAAGGGAGGTGAAATAGAGCTTGAACCCAGTTGGCGATCGAGCGATAGGGCATACAAGGTCCGATGACGAATGACCGAGACGCGAGTCTCCAGTAAGACTCACCGGAAGCCGATGTTCTATCGTACGTTTTGAAAAACGAGCCAGGGAGTGTGTCTGTATGGCGAGTCTAACCGGAGCATCCGGGGAGGCACAGGGAAACCGACATGGCCGCAGCTTACGCGAGGGCCGCCGTCTTCAAGGGCGGGGAGCCACACGGACACGACCCGAATCCGGACGATCTACGCATGGACAAGGTGAAGCGTGCCGAAAGGCACGTGGAAGCCTGTTAGAGTTGGTGTCCTACAATACCCTCTCGTGATCTATGTGTAGGGGTGAAAGGCCCATCGAGTCCGGCAACAGCTGGTTCCAATCGAAACATGTCGAAGCATGACCTTCACCGAGGTAGTCGGTGGGGTAGAGCGACCGATTGGCGTGCTCCACTCCGAGAGGAGTGGACGCGCCTGTCAAACTCCAAACCCACTGACGCTGTTGACGTGAGGATTCCGGTGCGCGGGGTAAGCCTGTGTACCAGGAGGGGAACAACCCAGAGATAGGTTAAGGTCCCCAAGTGTGGATTAAGTGTAATCCTCTGAAGGTGGTCTCGAGCCCTAGACAGCCGGGAGGTGAGCTTAGAAGCAGCTACCCTCTAAGAAAAGCGTAACAGCTTACCGGCCGAGGTTTGAGGCGCCCAAAATGATCGGGACTCAAATCCACCACCGAGACCTGTCCGTGCCTTTCACAAGGCAATCGAGTAGATTGGCGCTCTCATTGGATGGAAGCGGGGGTGAGAACTCCTGTGGACCGATGAGTGACGAAAATCCTGGCCATAGTAGCAGCGATAGTCGGGTGTGAACCCCGACGGCCTAATGGATAAGGGTTCCTCAGCACTGCTGATCAGCTGAGGGTTAGCCGGTCCTAAGTCATCCCGTAATTCGACGATGACAACATGGGAAACGGGTTAATATTCCCGTGCCACCACACAGTGAAACCGACGCCCTGGGGTCGACCACGCTGGGCTTTCGCCCAGTCGAACCGTCAAACTCCGTGGAAGCCGTAATGGCAAGAAGCGGACGAACGGCGGGATAGAGAAATGTGGTTCAACCTGGGGCCCGTGAAAAGGGAGTGTGGTGTCCGTACCGAGAACCGACACAGGTGTCCATGGCGGCGAAAGCCAAGGCCTGTCGGGATCAACCGACGTTAGGGAATTCGGCAAGTTAGTCCCGTAAGTTCGCGATAAGGGATACCTGCTCGGGAAACGAGCAGGTCGCAGTGACTCGGAAGCTCGGACTGTCTAGTAACAACACAGGTGACTGCAAATCCGCAAGGACTCGTACAGTCACTGAATCCTGCCCAGTGCGGGTATCTGAACACCTCGTACAAGAGGACGAAGGACCCGTCAACGGCGGGGGTAACTATGACCCTCTTAAGGTAGCGTAGTACCTTGCCGCATCAGTAGCGGCTTGCATGAATGGATTAACCAGAGCTTCACTGTCCCAACGTTGGGCCCGGTGAACTGTACATTCCAGTGCGGAGTCTGGAGACACCCAGGGGGAAGCGAAGACCCTATGGAGCTTTACTGCAGGCTGTCGCTGGGACGTGGTCGCCGATGTGCAGCATAGGTAGGAGACACTACACAGGTACTTGCGCTAGCAAGCCACCGAGTCAACAGTGAAATACTACCCGTCGGTGACTGCGACCCTCACTCCGGGAGGAGGACACCGGTAGCCGGGCAGTTTGACTGGGGCGGTACGCGCTCGAAAAGATATCGAGCGCGCCCTAAGATCATCTCAGCCGGGACAGAGACCCGGCGAAGAGTGCAAGAGCAAAAGATGATTTGACAGTGTTCTTCCTAACGAGGAACGCTGACGCGAAAGCGTGGTCTAGCGAACCAATTAGCCTGCTTGATGCGGGCAATTGATGACAGAAAAGCTACCCTAGGGATAACAGAGTCGTCACTCGCAAGAGCACATATCGACCGAGTGGCTTGCTACCTCGATGTCGGTTCCCTCCATCCTGCCCGTGCAGAAGCGGGCAAGGGTGAGGTTGTTCGCCTATTAAAGGAGGTCGTGAGCTGGGTTTAGACCGTCGTGAGACAGGTCGGCTGCTATCTACTGGGTGTGTTATGGTGTCTGACAGGAACGATCGTATAGTACGAGAGGAACTACGATTGGTGGCCACTGGTGTACCGGTTGTTCGAGAGAGCACCGCCGGGCAGCCACGCCACACGGGGTAAGAGCTGAACGCATCTAAGCTCGAAACCCACCTGGAAAAGAGACACCGCAGAGAGTCCCCGTAGAAGACGGGGTAGATAGACTCGGGGTGTACGCGTCGAGGTAACGAGACGTTGAGCCCGCGAGCACTAATCACTCGAAGCCATAATCATACGCACTGTGACTCGAAAGTCACCAATCGTTGGTAGACTGAACGAGTCCAGGCGCAATCTGGATCGCACGGACACACAAGATCGACCCCAACCGACAGTGGTATTCCATCGTGGTTCGACTCCACGAGTCGGCGTTAGGCGGCCATAGCGGTGAGGTTGCCTCCCGTACCCATCCCGAACACGGAAGATAAGCTCACCAGCGTTCCGGGGAGTACTGGAGTGCGCGAGCCTCTGGGAAACGCGGTTCGCCGCCACCATTCATACCTATTCATGACCCACCGAAGAGAGTCATCGCTCTCGACGGTGGGTTTTTTGTCGTTTTTCGTGGAGTGGCAACGCTCCTTCTGACAAAGAGTACGGACCACCACAGATAATCCAGGATGATGCCGTTGAACGAATCCGCTACGCTTAAGCGGCGGACTCCAGTACTGACAACTGCGCCAAGGTGGCAGAGTCTGGCCTAACGCAGCGGCCTGCAGAGCCGCCCATCGCCGGTTCAAATCCGGCCCTTGGCTCTTTTAGCGGACAAACATTCAAGCGATTACTCTATCTGGGATCTGTGTCCGGAACATAAAGCAGCCAGCGTGGCAAGTGCCAACTCCGCCAGTTTGGTAGTCCGCGGCCGTCCGTCACGGGTAGCATCGAGATCGTGGTCGTTGGCTGACCCGTCTCGCGGTAGACGATCTCTGTCGCCACACCCCTCCAGTGGTTCGGAAACACGAGCAACTATCGTAATCATCGAAATATCGGCGTCGGACTCACGCTCGTCCCGCTGGCCTTGCAGTGTCAAACGGGGTTCGGATAACGGGACGAGACCCCTTCGAACACTGCTTTCGGGCTGGTCGTCCCGGTCGGTTTCCATCCATCCGGGACATTCGTTCCGAGCATATCGCCGCCGGAACGCTACTCGATCTCTAACGATCCACCGTCATCGCTACTGGCATCTTCGTCCCACTCCAGCTCGAACTCGACACTCAACTCGCCTGGCTGGCCGGCCGGTCCCTCGCGTTCGGCCTTGACCTCGAAGGTGGGGTTCGCTGGCGGGTCCATCGTCACCTCTTCGGCGCCCGCCCGAAGAGTGATACTTTCCCCGGAATCGAGGTTGTCTGCGACACGGCGGAGGAGCGTAGCGATCTCCGACCGGGATTGCGTCTGTTCGGATTTGAACAGTACTTCTTCTGGCATTGACAACTAGTTCGCCCGCAGTTCGGATAAATCCCCCAGTCAGGATTCGTTATCGATGGTCCGGTGACGTTCAGTCCAGGAGACCGAGGTCGTCCGCGAGGCGGTCGACGAGGTGGTCGAGGACCTCGGGATCGACCTGTGCGACCGACTCACCGTCATGAAATTGTTCGTTGTGGCTCCGGACCGACTCTTCGACCTCCTCGAACGCGATGCGTGTTCGGGTATCGCATTCCTCACAGATGACTGGGATTTCCGGTAGATCGTCCTCGGTAGTCATTTGCTCTCTTTTTGCGCAGGAGTCGCAAATAACAATTGGTTCCGTCCGCGCGCGAAGGCGTGCTGTCTGGACGAGTCGGGCCGTTGGCTCGCTCACAGATGAGATTACCGTCGACGGGCTGGGGTGACACCGTTCTGAGAGGGTGATTGGGCCGCCGACAGGCAACAGAAAAGTAATCGTTAAACGGCACGCAATCCGACCGTCCGAACATGCAACGACGAGCCGCGGCGGCATACTTCGTGTTCTTCCTCGTCGTCAGTGTCGCGGCGTACGCGTACATTGGCGTCGCGGAGAGCCAGCGGCCGGAGGTGACTCTCGATGCAGAGGCTGAATTGACAAACGACAGTACGTTCACGGCCGGCGAGACGACCTACACCGTCTCGAATATCCAACAAGGGAGTGATGGCGGATCGATGGCCGCCGACCTCGCCTGGACGAACGAGTCCAGTCAGTACACTGCGACGTTAGAGAACGGGTCGACGACCACCTATCAGAACGACTCGTATCTGATCCTGACAGACGGCGAATCCGGGACGGTCACGCTACGCGAGCAGCTCAACGTCACTCGGCTCCTCAGCGAGGACGATGCTGTCGAGGACACGCTGGCAACCCGAAACGGGACCGACTACGTCGTCTACCGGAACAACAGCACGCTCCGTCCGCTCGCGGAGTGGCTCCCTGAACCCGACACCGTCGAGTTCCAGACCGGCGAAAACTACCCCTACACGACCGATAGTGGGTCCCAACAGACGACCATCGCGACGGTCGACTCGGGGACGGCGACCCTAGAATGGATCGCTCCGCGAGACCGCTCCGCGGAACTCTCCGAGGGCGGGAACGTCACGCTTGACGACGGCCGGTACTTCGCTCACTTCCCGGACCAGAGTACGGTCCAGTTGGTCCCGATCGATCAGTACGGTGCCTACGAGGAGGACCTCGCGCGACAGGACTACTTCCACGAGCGCAAGAACGGTCTCTGGGGAATCTCGATCCTCTCGGGGATCGGTGCTGTGTTGGTTCTCGGGATGGCGTATCTCCCAGTCCGGGGCTGAACCAGCAGTTCCGCTCGACTAGTATTGATTCGGGACCGCCCGGATCACGTCACTATCCGTCGACGACGAAGCTCACGTAGAGGATACCGGCACCGATACCGCCCATCAGGAGTGCGCCGACGATCTGGATGATCGCGACCAACATCGTCTGTGCCGTCGCCCACGGGGCACCGATCAGGGTTCCCAGTGCGGCGAGAACGAGAAAGGCGCCCACCGCGGCGCCCAGTGGCTCTAGCGGGCTGTCGAAGGTGTTCCGTAGCGTGTTCATGTTCTGGTACTGGACAGTGTGGGTCCTAAATGATCCGGTCTCGTCTCGCCCCCGCTCGTCGGGTCGGCACAGAAACGGGCTGGGAGGGAGTTGAACCGGAGGATGACATGCTCGCTTCGCTGCGCGTGTCTTCCAGGGTTCAACTCCTCGGTGGCGTCTTCACTGCTCACTGCCGTTCGCAGGAAAACGGGCCGGGAGGGAGTTGAACCCCCGACCATCTGGTTAAAAGCCAGACGCTCTGCCTAACTGAGCTACCGGCCCTCGCACGAACGTGAGGGGAGAGTCGGCTAAGGGCTTACGGTCCGTCGTCGAGAAACGCCTCGATCGCCTCGTTGACGAGTTCCCCGGGTTCGGTCGCATCGATAGCGGCCTGTCGGCGGAGTTTACAGTAGGCGTCGATGTCGATTTCCAGCGTTAGCTCCCCGAGCGTGTAGCCCTCGGCAGCGAGTGCGTCGGCGACCGACGCGCCTTCGTTGACGGTGCTTGCGATCGTCCGGATCTGGCGGACGGTCAGATCGTGGTCGAGTGCGGCCCAGGCCAGGAGGAGGCGGGCTTTTCCGGAGACCCGCGCGATGTGTTTGGCGGCAGTCGGCGCGATCTTCCCTTTCGCGACCTGGACACGGACCGACCGTGGGAGGTCGTGGACCCGCGACCACTTCCGGATAAACGAGACGGTCGCGCCGTTGCCAGCCCGCTCGGCAGCCGCTTTGTACGATCCTTCACCACGGACCAGCGCCGCACAGGCGGCGGCGCCACGGAGGATGTAGACGTTGTCGGCGGCACCGGCGGTGTTCTGTGCGAACTGCCCGACGACATCGGCCGCGAGTTCGAGACTCTCGGGGTCGTCCGGATCGAACTCAACAGCCTCGTGGGCGTGCTGACCGGTGAACTGCGGGTCGCCACGGATGACCGGCTTCCCGACGGGGGATTCCCGGTCGGTCGATGGTTGGTCGGGCCGCTCTGGCATCGTCTTCCAGTTCGGCCCGGGGCCACAAAAGTATCTCGTAGGCCGGTTAGTCGTCGCCGGCTGCTGCTTCCCGCTGTTCGCTCATGTGTTCCCAGATTTCGGTACAGCCGCATCCGTCCTCGACGTTGTCGAGGTGATCGGTCGTCGGTTCTTCGAGTTCGCTTTCGGCGTCTGCCTCGTCGGTCGTTTGATTTACCTTCGTCATCGTTGTGAGCGGGTGAGGACCGGTTTGGTCATCTACCCGTGTCGCTATCCTTCGATAAGACACCCACACTCTTAAACCCGCTCTCCCCTGTAATCCCTTCCCTGGCTGCGGTGTATAGGCATAAATTTCTGGTTCCTCCGACAGTTCGGCTCCCCGCGAGAGGCGTGTGATTGATCCCCACTCACCCGTAGACGGAAAGCGGATCAGCCCGGCCCCGGCGAAACTTGCGAGCGCCGATGCCCTCAGGTACGAGCGCGATCTAATGAGATGTAATGACGACCGACGTTCACCAGCTTGACGACGGGGCCTGGATTTCCGTGAACGACTCTCGGGAAGTGAACGTCTCGGACCTGTGGCTGCTGGCGCGAAGCGACTTCTGTGACTGTGAGACGACTGATTTCCTCGCAGAGGGGTTCGTGAAAGTCGGGGTCGATCACCCGAATATCGAGGCTCGAATCGCTGGCCAGTGTATCGCATGTGGCGAAAGCGGTGTCACGGACTGGCTCGTCGTCGGCCGCGTCATAGACCCCGAGACCGGTGATTTCTCCGGTGTCGTCCACGAGAGCGTCCATATCCCGGAGAAACGCACCCGTCTTGCCCGTCCGCAGGAATAGGCAGTATTTTCTTATTTCACCGAGTGGGGGAGACGGTTGACGAGAAGACGCTGTGTATAAGTCTGGAGCGCTAGTGGAGTTACACAACCAGCCATGCCGAGCAAGGTAGAGAACTGGAAGGACGAAGTCTACGGTACCGAGATCCGCGAACATCTCCTGGAGTTCGCGGAAGAGGGATGGGAATCCATCCCGGAAGACGAACACGACGCCTGGTTCGAGCGCTTCAAATGGTGGGGACTGTACCACCAACGCTCCGGCCAGGAGTCGTATTTCATGATGCGCATCGGGACACCGAACGGCGTCATCGAACCCGGGCAACTGGAAGTCATCGGCGAGATCGCCCGCGACTACGCGACCGGCCCCGCCGACAACCCCGAGTTCGGGTCGGCCGTCTGTGACTGGACGACCCGCCAGTCGATCCAACTGCACTGGATCAAACTAGAGGACATCCCGGATATCTTCGAGAAACTCGAATCGGTCGGGCTCTCGACCCAGCAGGCCTGTGGTGACTCCTGGCGGAACATCGTCGGCTGTCCGGTTGCCGGCAAGGACAAACACGAGCACATCGACGCCTGGCCCGTCGCCGAGGACCTCCACGAGACGTTCAAGGGCAACGACGACTACGCCAACCTCCCGCGCAAGTGGAAGGTCTCCGTGACCGGTTGTGACGAGGGGTGTGGGCAGGGCGACATCAACGATCTCGCCTTCGAGCCCGCCGAGAAGAACGGCGAACTCGGCTTCAACATCCGTGTCGGCGGCGGCCTCTCCCGGAAGGAGGCCCGCCTCGCGCGCGATATCGACGTTTGGGTGCCACCGGAGCAGGCCGCCGACCTCGCCCATGGCATGTCCGCGCTGTTCCGCGAGTACGGCGACCGCGAGGACCGTTTCAACGCCCGCATCAAGTTCCTCATGGACGAGTGGGGTCCCCAGAAGATGCGCCAGGTGCTCCAGGACGAGTTCGTCGACTTCGAACTGGAGACCGCCGGCGAGGACATGCGGGATCAGTACACCTACAATTCCGGCGGCAACGAGGGCCACGACGACCACGTCGGCGTCCACGAGCAGGACGACGGCAACTACTACGTCGGCCTGAACGTCCTGGTCGGACGAATGGGTGCCGAGGACACGCTGGAACTGGCCGAGATCGCCGAGGAGTACGGCTCCGGTGAGGTCCGCCTGACCCAGCGCCAGAACGTCATCATCATGGATGTCCCCGAGGAGAACCTCGACGACCTCGAAAGCGAGTCCCTGCTGGAGGACTACTCGCCGAACCCCTCGCCGTTCATGCGCGGTTCGATCGCCTGTACCGGCACCGAGTACTGCTCGCTGTCGATCGTCGAGACGAAGAACCGCCAGGTCCGCTACGCACGCTGGCTCAAGGACAACGTCGAACTGCCCGCGGACCACGAGGACTTCCACATCCACCTCTCGGGCTGTACGGCCTCCTGTGCCCAGCCCCAGATCGCAGATGTCTCCCTGCGTGGGATGAAGACCCGCAAGGACGGCGAACCGGTCGAAGCCCTGGACATCGGTCTGGGCGGCGGCCTCGGCGAGGACCCGCGCTTTGCCGACTGGGTGGAGATGCGCGTCCCCGCCGACGAGGTGCCCGGTGCGATCAGGAACCTCGTGAACAACTTCACGGACCTGCGCGAAGGCGGCGAGACGTTCCGTGAATTCGTCGCGGACCGCGACGAGGACACTCTCGCCGAACTGGTCGAACCAGAGGAGACGGACTACCACGACCCGTACATGCACAACACGAAGATGACGTGGTACCCCTACGCAGAGGACGACTCGATGGATGCCTCGCCCGCGCCGACCAACGGCGAGGGTGAGCCGCTGCCGTCTGACGACTGAGAGCCCGCTGCTCGGCAGTCGGTTTTCGACGGTGTCTCGTTTTCCCCGTTCGTGACCCCGGTCAGCGACACGCTGGGTTCTGCCGTCGCGACACGCTCGCTGGCGGTGCGGTTGGCCGGGAGTGGTCGCCGTGCCACGACCTGGGGAAGGGTAGGGCCACCACAAGCATCCGGCGAGCGGAGCGAGCCGGTTCACGCGAATCGCGGAGCGATTCGCGCCTTTTTCGCCCACGTTTTTCGAGGAGTGGTTCGAGCGCGCCGAAGGCGCGACTCGAACCCGACGATGAAAAAGGTGGTTGGTAAGCGTTATTGCCGGCTATCGGTTAGTACCGTCTGGCAGAGGGAGGCCGGCCCCCGTGCCGCGAGGCATGAGGAAAGTCCCCCCACCCGTCCAGCAGGTGACCGGGCACAAGCCCGGGGCGGGAGACCGTCGGCACTGGAACAGCAACGACACGTCGTCGCCGGACCGATGAGGTGTGCGAATCCCGAGCGACAGTGTGGGGCCTCGCCCACACACTGGAAGCGAGGGAGAGCTAACCCACCGAGGGCCAACGTTGGCCGCCTGACGGCGCCCAACGCCGGCGACGGACCGATGGAACGGCGAATCCTCACCGGTGCAAGGCCGCGTCGACAGGTAGCTGGACACTGCGCGAACGCGCTGGACGTGGCCGCTGAGCCGAATGCCGGCCCGAACAGAAGGGGGCTTACTCCCCTCAGCCGTCTTTCATAACCGACAAATACGAACAGCCGAAGTAGTGGACTCATGAACAGAGCGGTCGCGGGTGCCGTCCTGGCACTCGTGGTGGTGCTGGCGGGCTGCAGTGGTGCGGGCGATCTCCGGCAGTTGGGGCTGGTCGGTGACGGGAAGCATCCACTCGCCGAGGAGACGGTCACTGTCGCTGTCGACGGGACGCCACGGGAGCGGGGGCTGACCTCCAGCGCCATCCGGTACTGGAACGAGAACGCCGGGCAGTACATCGATTTCAACGTCACGTTCCGGGTGCTCGCGGGCGATGGCAGCCAGCGGGACCCGGATGTCGTCGTCACGTACACCGAATCGGTGACCGGCTGCGGGGACGACGACCTCTCGGCGGGGTGTTCCCCGCGGCCCAACGCGTCGACGGGACTCGAACGACCCGCGGAGATCGAGGTTCAACGCGGGTTATCCAACGAATCGACGATCCTGGTGGCGAAACACGAGTTCGGGCACCTGCTCGGGTTGCGCCACGACGACGAGCCCCAGTCGGTGATGTATCACGAACGCGATCTCTCGACGCGTGACCGGCCCAACGCCAGCGAGCGCGCATACCCCTGGGAGGAGGCGAGGATCACCGTCGCAGTCCGGAACGGATCACTGCCGGCCGAGGAGCGCGCTGTCTACCGGGAGGAGGTGGCCTACGCGGTCGCGTACTTCCGCTCGGGAGCCGACGGGGCGGTTCCGTCGAACCTCGCTGTCCGCACCGTCGAGGACCCCGACGCGGCGGATGTCGTCGTCACGCCCGTCGAGAACTCCCAGTGTCGGGACTCCCCGGGGTCGTGCTCGTTGGTCCGCGGCGAGGACCCTGACGACGACAGTGCCCTAGAGACGTACAGACGGGTCGAGATCGAGACCCAGGGGATCGACACCGACGCGATCAGTTGGCACGTGGCCAGACAGCTCGCACAGGCGCTTGGAATCACCCGTGACGAACTGTCGGCCCCGCTTACGACCCGTGATCCCGAACAGCGCCGAGGACAGTGGCACGGGGAGCCCGGGTGAACACGCACGATCACTGTCGGTCGATGGGTACAAACCGTCGCCGCGTCCAGCTACCTGTATGAACGCTGAGGACCTCATCGACGCAGTCCGTGACGACAAGCAGACGGAGCTTTCGCGACTTGGCTCCTCGAAGATGCTGTACGCCGACACTCGCGGCGAGATGGAACCCGAAACCGTCACCGCCGCCGCGGCCGCACGCGAGCAGGCAGCCCACGAGACGTTCGACGCCTGGAGCGCCGACGGTGACGACGATGCCGCGGCGCTGTTCGCCGACGCCGCTAGCGACGCCGCCGACCGGCTCGCCGACATCGACGTTGCGCCCGCCGACCGGTCGTTCGCCGTCGACGCCGTGCTGGCCGGACTCGACGGGACCGTCGAACGACTCGGTGGCTTGCTGGGCTGGACACTCGTCGACCAGAAGGTCAAAGAACAGCTCACCGGCTTCTTCACCGGGCAGGCCGACCCACAGACCGCCAGTACGTACCGGAGCGCCGGGAAGGATGTCGCGGCACTGCGGACCGAGGCAGGCGACCTGCTGGAGACGCTCTGTGAGAACGAGGACGACTGGGGAGCCGCCCAAACGGCCGCGGCCGATGTCGTCGAAGCGGCCTACGAGGAGTATTTCGAGACTCTCGAGGAGTTAGGTGTCAACCCGAAGCCGGTCTGTTGAGCACCGACCAGTTTCTCACGTGTGATAGCTGGCCACATTGTTTTTGTTCATCGAGGGCTGTCTATCGCTATGTCTGATGCCACGGGATCGGTCGGGGCGGGCCTTCTCCCGGTCAAACGGTGGGAGCGAACGTTGCGGGACTTCGTGAAGTACACGCCGAGTGGGGACACGATACCCGACGAGACGTGGCGGGGGCGACACCGGAACGTCCTCCGCCTGTTGGTCGCACACGTCCCCGTCCTGTTCCTGTTGGGGACCTTCGAGGGGACCGAATCGGTCGTTACCGGGGCCACACTCCCGGCGATCCCGCTGACGAACGTCTTCGTGGAACTCGGCGCTATCCTGACGCTGGCCGCGCTCGCACGGTGGTCGAGGCTCGGACGCCGGACCCGGACGGGGCTGGCGACGATGGGGCTGGTGACCTCATCGGCGATTCTCGTCCACTTCTCGGGCGGGTACATCGAGGCGCACTTCCATTTCTTCGTGGTGATGGCCGTCGTGGCGGTCTACGAGGATTGGCTCCCGTTCGTGCTGGGGATCGTCTACGTCGCTATCCAGCACGGCTACTTCGGCATGATCGACCCGAGCCGGGTGTACAACCACGCCGCCGCGATCAACAACCCGTGGGCGTGGGCAGTCATCCACGCCGTCTTCGTCCTCGCGCTGGCTGGCGCGCTGATGACGAACTGGTACTCGACCGAACGCTCCCGGGAGGAGGCACGGAACCGCCTCGAAACCGCCCGTGAAAAGACCGCTGAGGTTGAGGACCTCGAAGCCAAGAACGCCGAGATCGAGCGGGCCCGGACCGAAGCCGAGCAGGCAACACAGGAAGCAGAGCAACGCCGGGAGGAGGTCGAACGGATCAACGAACACCTCGAGCGGAAAGCGGACGCCTACAGTGCCGCGATGGCGAAGGCCGCCGACGGCGACCTCACGGTCAGGCTCGACAGCGAGAGCGAGAACGAGGCGATGGTTCAGATCGCCGAGTCGTTCAACGTGATGCTGAGCGAGACCGAAGCGACGATGAAAGAGATCCAGCGGTTCGCCGCCGAGGTCACGACCGCCAGCGCGGAGGCCGAGAGGCGGACCGGTTCGGTCACGGCGGCGAGCCAGGCGGTGCGCGGGTCGATCGAGGAGATCTCGGAGGGTGCGACCGAACAGCGCGAGATGCTCTCGGATGTCTCCAACGAGATGAGTGACCTCTCGGCGACCGTCGAGGAGGTCGCCGCCTCCGCCGCGTCGGTCACCGAGGCCTCACAGGAGACTGCCGAGATCGCCGAAGCCGGTGAACGGACCGCCAAACAGGCCATCGAGAACGCTCGGGAGAGCCAGCACGCGATCGATTCGACCGTCGACAACGTCGAACGGCTGGACGAGCGAATGGCCGAGATCGGCGAGATCGTCGAACTGATCGGTGATATCGCCGAGCAGACGAACATGCTGGCGCTGAACGCCAACATCGAGGCGGCCCGTGCGGGCACCGGTGAGGGCGGCGACGGGTTCGCCGTCGTCGCCGACGAGGTCAAGCAGTTGGCCGAGGAGACCCGCCAGTCGGCCCAGGAGATCGAACAGCTCATCGAGGAGACCCAGGCCCAGACGGAGACGACCGTCGACGAGGCCCGCGAGGCGAAAGCGTACATGCAGGACGCCGTCGAGGTCGTCGAGGAGGCCGTCGAGACGTTCACCCGTGTCGCCGAGAACGCGGAGTCGACCGACCGCGGAATCAGGGAGATCAGCGATGCGGCCGACGAACAGGCCAACAGCACCGAACAGGCCGTCTCGACGGTCGATACCGTCGCGGAGATCAGCCAGACAACCGCCGAGGAGGCGGACCGCGCGTCGACGGCCGTCGTCGAGCAGGCCGAGACCGTCTCGGAAGTCAGCGAGAACGTCGAGACACTCAGCGACCGGGCACAGGAACTCCAGTCGCTGCTGGCGAAGTTCGAGGTCGGTGAGGCCACTGCCGAGACATCCCCGTAACCGACGGTTCGAAAGCCCTGTCGTTCGACGGTCAGCTGTGGATGATTCACTGGCGCGACCGCGCCGCTCAAGTCGTTGGACGCCTACTGTCCGACAATGAGCGACGCCGGAGGCCCGCTTTCGAGAGACCGGCCGGACGTAGACCGCGAGTTCCGGGTCGACGCCCCCTTCGACCCCGCCGGCGACCAGCCCGAGGCCATCGAGCAACTGGCAGCGGGGTTTCGCCAGGGGATGGACGAACAGACGCTCCTGGGGGTCACTGGGTCGGGCAAGACCAACACCGTCTCCTGGGTCGTCGAGGAGATCCAGCAGCCGACGCTGGTCATCGCACACAACAAGACGCTGGCAGCGCAGTTGTACGAGGAGTTTCGCACCCTCTTCCCGGACAACGCCGTCGAGTATTTCGTCTCCTACTACGACTACTACCAACCGGAGGCCTACGTCGAACAGACGGACACGTTCATCGACAAGGACGCCTCGATCAACGACGAGATCGACCGCCTGCGCCACTCCGCGACCCGGTCGCTGCTGACCAGGGACGACGTGATCGTCGTCGCCTCGGTCTCGGCGATCTACGGGCTTGGTGATCCGCGCAACTACGTCGACATGTCTCTCTCGCTGGAGGTCGGTCAGGGGATCGACCGCGACGAGGTGTTGGCGCGGCTTGTCGATCTGAACTACGAGCGCAACGACGTCGACTTCACGCAAGGGACCTTCCGCGTTCGGGGGGACACCCTCGAAATATATCCGATGTACGGCCGCTACGCCATCCGCGTGGAGTTCTGGGGTGACGAGATCGACCGGATGCTGAAAGTCGATCCCCTGGAGGGCGAGGTCAAAAGCGAGGAACCCGCGGCTTTGATCCACCCGGCCGAACACTACTCGATCCCCGAGCAACGGCTCGAACGGGCGATCGAGGAGATCGAGGAGCTGCTGGCGGAACGCATCAGCTACTTCGAGCGCCAGGGCGACCACGTCGCCGCCCAGCGCATCGAGGAGCGGACTACCTTCGACATCGAGATGATGGAGGAGACGGGCTACTGTTCGGGCATCGAGAACTACTCGGTCCACCTCTCGGACCGCGAGAGCGGGGAAGCGCCCTACACGCTGCTGGATTACTTCCCCGACGAGTTCCTGACGGTCGTCGACGAGTCCCACCAGACGTTGCCACAGATCCGCGGCCAGTTCGAGGGCGACAAGAGCCGCAAGGAGAGCCTCGTCGAGAACGGCTTCCGGCTCCCGACCGCCTTCGACAACCGACCGCTGACCTTCGAGGAGTTCGAAGAGAAGACCGACCGGACGCTGTACGTCTCGGCGACGCCGGGCGACTACGAACGCCAGGAGAGCGCACAGATCGTCGAGCAGATCGTCCGGCCGACCCATCTCGTCGATCCTTCGGTCGAGATCTCCGACGCCACTGGACAAGTCGAGGACCTCCTGGACCGGATCGACGAGCGGGTCGACCGCGACGAGCGCGTGCTGGTGACGACGCTGACGAAGCGAATGGCCGAGGACCTCACCGAGTATCTGGAGGAAGCAGGTGTCGACGTGGCCTACATGCACGACGAGACGGACACGCTCGAACGCCACGAACTCATCCGCTCGCTGCGACTCGGTGAGATCGACGTGCTCGTGGGTATCAACCTCCTCCGGGAGGGACTGGACATCCCCGAAGTGAGTCTCGTCGCGATCCTCGACGCCGACCAGGAGGGCTTCTTGCGTTCGGAGACGACGCTCGTCCAGACGATGGGCCGGGCGGCCCGCAACGTCAACGGCGAGGTGGTGTTGTACGCCGACGAAACCAGTTCGGCGATGGCCTCGGCGATCGAGGAGACCCAGCGCCGCCGGGAGATCCAACAGCAGTACAACGCGGACCACGGCTTCGAACCGACGACCATCGAGAAGGAGATCGGCGAGACGAACCTTCCGGGCAGCGAGACCGACACCAGCGACGTTGCGGGGGACGGCCCTGACGACGCCGACGCGGCCGCCCGGCAGGTCGACCGCCTCGAAGAGCGAATGGAGGAAGCCGCCAACAACCTGGAGTTCGAACTGGCCGCCGACATCCGGGACCGGATTCGCGAACTCCGCGAGGAGTTCGACCTGGCGGGTGGTGGTGAGGACGACGGCGGCGTCCCGGCGCCCGGACCCGAGTTCTGAACGGTCGTGTGTGGTGCCCGAACCCGGATAACTGTTTTCAGCGTCCGTACCAACTACTGTTCACGCCGCGGGTGCAGGCCCGTGACATTTCATGTATCCAGACGTGACGCGCCGACTCTCGCCGGCCGGGCTCGTCGTCGCAGTGCTCGGATTCTTGCTGACCAGGTTCACCGTCACGTTAGCCGCCGCGGACGATCCGATGCAGTTCGTGCTGGCCGGTATCGCACCGCTGCTCCTTGGACTCGGGCTGTCGGCGTTTGGCATCGCCCTGACCGTCGGTGAGTTCGAACCCCCGTTCGTCCGTACGGTCACGCTGTGGTGTCTCGCGGGGACGGCCTCGATGTTCGTCCTCGTCGTTTTGACCCTCGTGGGCAACGACGGGATGGCTGCGATGGCATCCGTCCAGTCACGGACGTACCTCTCGAACTTCCTCATCGGCGGGGGCGTCGGCGGCGCGCTCACTGGCGTCTACGCCGGGCGAGCCAACAGACAGCAGCGGGACCTCCAGCAACAGGCCGCCCGCCTCGACATGGTCAACCGTATCCTCCGTGACCGGGTGCTGAACGCGCTGACGGTCATCAGGGGCCGCTCGGAAGTCGCGAAGAACCGTGAGGATATTCCTGCTGACCAGACCTTCGGCGTCATCAGGGACCGTTCGGACGCCGTCCAGACGACCGTCGAGAACGTGAAACACATCACCTGGCACGGGCGGGCGGAGTCGGCGCTGGAACCGGTCGCAGTGGCACCTGCCGTCGAACGCGCCCTCGAACGTGTGGGTTCGGACTACCCTGACGCCGCCTACGACCGGTCGCTCGATATCGCGTCGGACGTGACGGTGGCCGCGAACACGCTCTTGACGGACCTCGTCGCCCACCTGATCGAGAACGCCGTCGTCTACAGCGACGCGGCGACCCCACGTGTCTCGGTATCGCTGTCGGCCACAACGGAGACGGTCATTCTCACGGTCGCCGACAACGGCCCTGGACTCCCCGAGCGTCAGCGGGACCTCCTCGACCGTGGCGTGATCGGGCAGTACGACGACCGTTCGACCGGCTTCGGTCTCGACCTCGTCCGACTGCTCGCCGATAGCTACGGCGGGACGACTGATGCGACCGTCTCCGAGGACGGGACGACGATCGAAGTCCGACTCCCGCGGGTGAGCGAGGCCGACGAACACCCCGATCTCGTCGAGGAGACCGTCTACGGCATCCCGCCCCGACGGCTCGCCATCGCCGTCGGCGCATCGCTGTTGGCAGGTGTCGTGATGGGAGTACCGCTCCAGTTACTGGCGGGATCGGTCCCGGTGATCGGTGCGCTGTACGGCGTCACCGACATCTGGGTCGGCTGGATCACCCACGAGTTCCACAGTATCGTCTTCGGACTCGTCTACGGCGCACTGGTCGTCGCCCTCCCCGTCGAAGACGACCCGTTCCGGTACGTCGGTGTCGGCGTCGCCTGGGCACTGGTCCTGTGGCTGTTTGCTGCCGGCGTGGTGATGCCGCTGTGGCTCGGATTACTGGGGTTCACGGCGTCACTGCCGTCGCTTTCGCTGATGTCACTGTTCGGGCATCTCGTTTGGGGGGTCTCGCTGGGAGGCGCATACTGGGTCGGGACTCGCTGACCCGGCGGTTCGGCGCTCTGGGAGCACCTCCGGACGGTGAGCCTCGGGTCTGTGTCGCTGTGGCGCTCGGCAGAAAGTCGGAGTTTGACCGAGTAACAAACAAAAAACCAGATTAACTCACTCGTCAAAGGAATGATTTGACGGTCTATCGTTGGTTCCCCTCACAGTCTATCAATACTGATTAGAAATCAGTGATATGATGGACAAATCCGCGGTCAAGAGAAAGTGTCGCCACTCACGGTTGCAACTGACCGAAGTAAGTCAGGTATGAAACTAACCGATACCAGAGCCGATGCAGAACGCGATTATTTCCGTCACCTCTCCTGCGGGCATCGGAGGCTTCTCCCCCATATGAACATCAAACCACGTTCGTAAGAGCAAATTCGTCAACCGCCACACGTTGTACATCAATACTGCGGCGACGAAGTAGAACAACCTGACGCGATAATCAGACGACGTTGTTCGTGGCAGGAAATGCTCTTTGATGGATTTATACTCGTTCTCAATCATCCAACGGTCTCTATACTGCGAGACTAAGCCAGGAGAACGCTCAACTGGAACATCCGCGTTCGTGAGCATGATTGCATAGTCCCCACCGTCTGTTTGGAAATAAATAAAATCCACATCGTGAGTTCGCCCATCAACTGTAAGCGGCACACTATTCTTTACACCGATGTCCGCTGAAGGGTGTGAGTTGACTTTCTCAATGTCTTCTAAGTCCTGAGCGGCGCTAGCCCGCTTCGGAATTAGATACGTCATCCCTTTCCTGTCAATCACATCTCTAACAGCATGACCATCGAACTCACGGTCAGCCATCACCTTGTGGATGTCTACGTACTGTTCTGCTTTTGAAAGCAGCCTGTCCACCACCGCTGCTTTTGACAAACTCGCCGCCGTGTCACTCTCCCAGTTTGAGTTCTCTTTTACTGGCTCGATAGCTAGTACGATGGGTGTGTTTTCCCCGATGATGGTTAGCGTGGCGAACTTGTACCCACGTTCGTATTCCTCATTGACGCTCTCTTCAGACGGTCCAGTATACCCACTCACCATCTTCGGAAAGTCTTCCTTGGGAATATTGAGGTCGCGGTTTCTCCACGGGGATGGGTAGAACCGCCACGGTGTAATGTCAATTGCGACGTTGACTGGCTCTCGCAGGTTTTCTTCAAAGTCTGTCTGCTCTATGAGGTTTTCAATCGCACTGTCAAACGGTTCGAGCAACGTATTCCGAATCTGTTTCCACTTCTGTGGACCCGCTGGATTAGAGAATTCTGACAACTCGGTTTGAGGGTCTGGCGCACCGAGTTTCTTAATCGTGCGTGTGTGGGTGTCTCCGTGGGGCATTTCGTCGCGTGGACTCAATCTACTGGCCCGCCGTTTTGTTCGGCGCTTCCCATGTGCTGTCATTGAGAGATACGCCTGTAGTTCCCAGTATACCTCATCATCGTACTTTGCGTTCTCAGCACGGTCTGTAGCGAACTCAGTGAATACTCTATCACGAGCAGTTTGCACCGTGCGCAGAATCTCATCTTCAGTTAGTCCCTTTTGACCCCGTTCATCCGGTTGGATTGGCGGTTCCTTGTCGGGTGAACTGAGCAAGTCACATTCGGAAGCAATCTCACGGATTCCTTCAGCAGCGGTCGTCAGTACCTGTCGGTCGGAAAGCGACAACCGATTTCTATACGTGTACGACAATGCCTGTTGAGTCGGTGCCCGCTTCAGCCCAAACCGAACTTGGAGATATGCCCATCGCTGGAGACGACTTCGGTAGTTCCCATCGTTCCTGATTGCTGACTCGATTTCTGGAAGGAACTGAACGAGATCAGAGCGACCGATTCAATGAGTCGAACAAAGACGGCGGTCTCACGCCAGTGAGAGCGCCGTCAGCCCAGACAAGAGGCGAAGCTGTCGCTCATGTACAGGTCTGCCGCTGGACGCGGGCAGCTTCAGCCCGCGTCCAGCTCGCTGTAGGTCGCCGGGATTCCGACACCGTTGGTTGGTGCTTCCCACTTCCGGCTCAAGGTGTCGTCAAGAGCGTGATCAACCCACTCCCGGAACACCTCGAAGCGGAACCAGACGGGTAGTGCTCGCCCGCCGCGTCGCGGCGTGGCGAGCACGCCCCATCGGACAATCGCCCAGAGGTTCCGTAGCAGGAAGCTCACGAGGATGAACAACAACCGAACGGCTGGATTGGTTGTACTCGTTCGCGCACGCGCTTCACGCATCGTCCGAAACGCTGTCTCGATGGCTGATCGTTTCTGGTAGAGAGCTTCAACTTCCTTCGGCGTGCGATCGGTCAGATCGCACGCCACGTAGGCCCGCACGAGCAACCCGTGTTTGCCTCGGTTGCCTTGTTGGTAGGAGACACAGACCGCGAGCGGGAAGCGCAGTTCCCGCTCGCTTCCCTTGTACATCACGTACTCCGTCCAGTAGGAGACCGTCGTGTCCAGTTTCTCGGCCATCTGCTTCCCACGGCGGACGATCGGAAGAGCGACTGGTGCCACGGCATCCAGTCGCTCGATTGATGCACCGTTGTAGAAGCCGCGGTCGGCGAGAAGTCCAGCCACGGTGAACGGTAGGGCCGCGACGTGGTCGAGCAGTCGCTCGACCGCGTCGCTTGTTGGTTCGTCTCCACGGACGGGCGTGACGGCGATGACGAGTGGTTTAGCTCGACAGAGGACGAATCCAGCGAGGTAGCGATGGCACTTGCTGGTGCCATCGCGGGGTTTCGTGTGGCAGAGTTCGCCACCGTCAGTGTGAGGACAACCGTGGTAATGGATATCGACGAAGTCGAGGCAGATGATCCTCGGACCGGGGCCGAGGATCATCGCCGCCTGTTGAGCGAAGATGTCGTTGACGGCGGCTTCAAGGTCATCTGCTGGAACGGTGTGCAGTTGTTTGAGGGTGTAATCGTCGGAGTAGCTTCCACGAGTGGTATCTGTGACGGCTTTGATGGACTTCTGACCGACAGCAGCTTGCAGCAGCGTTTGACGGATGATCCCGGAGTCGAAGCCGCAGCCTTCGACTCCAGGGATCGGAATCGCTGCGAGTAGATTAAGCGCTAAGGTTTCAAGGTCAGAGGCCGTAAGAACAGTGTCTGGGTGGTAGAGAAATTCCACAACACCCATCCAGACGCTTTCTGCGAACGTAACCTCGTCAGTTGTAACTATCCGCTGACTCGATGGGAACTACCGACTTTGGACTTCTCTTTGACTAAACCCACAGACTTTCTGATACAGCAGTGTTCTTATTACTGACTCAAAACCTAATTCTCCTGGGTACGTGTTTGCGTACTGGTCCGTAAACGTATCATCTGGGATTTCAAGGTCACCAATGACGCGAGTGATGTGGTCGTGGACCCGACAGAGGGCTTCAGCCTCATCAATTAGTGCCGCCGCTCTAACTTGAGGCGTCCCGGACGACGGCTTGTCAGCGTCCACCATTTCTCGACTAGGGCTATGAGTTAGATTTTAACTATATTTCAGTGTGGTATTTCCAATTCTTCCAGGCTACACAGGCTTCTAACGGGCTAAAGTATCAGTCAGTGCCGGGAAAACGCACTGGTGTTACCAGGGTAATAATCAAACGGCGGTTAAATCTTAATCCGTGCTCAGATATTTTACAGAGTCCCGATGAGAGTGAGTATATGCCCCTCTCAACTAGCGAGTATCTGTCTAGAAAGGGAACAATTGAGGTACTATGTGCGATTTCGCCATCGGGGTCTCAATTCGAAGAGTTGGTAACCGAGGTCTCAATCAGTCGTCCAACAGTATCACAGCGCCTGACAGAAGGGCAGGAAGTTTCACTTCTTCATCGTAAAGCTGTCACAAGACCGAATGGCACGACACACTTGCACGCTCTAACACCGCGGGGAGCAACAATCAGAGTTCGGCTTTTTGAACAAGGAACTGTTCTTTCTTACAGACAGTACAATCAAGCCAGGAAAGAATTTAATAAGAGTATCAGTGAATTCCATAATTCTGTTGACGAACACCCTCCAGATTTGAGTGATGAACGAGCGAACGAACAAAATTTGAAGACAATTCTGCAGAGAGATAATATTTCAGTAGATAACGAACAAGCAGACGTAGAAACCGAAGAAGACGACTCTGAACAGGAAGATGACGCTGATAACAGTGAAGAATAAAGTTGATTAATTAGATTGTTGGAGGACTTAGGTTTTTCATCTGGAAATCAGACTTCGGTACGTACCTCCCAGCGAGGACCGCAAGCTCGCGTGTTCGTTCAATGTCTGCAAGGTTGTGCAGTAGAAGGTCTTCCCAGTTTCCTTCCTCAAAGGCAGTAACTGCACTGCCGCTGTCATCGAACGGGTCGCAGTCGTCGTTTCCAATTAATTTCTGGTACACGCTCACGAGGTCGTTCTTGTCGTCTGTGTCGAACCGGTTCATCATCGTCATCACGTCCGCGTACGCGATGTCTGGGAACGGCCACTCAACACTACACCGAACGCACGCACTGCGGACGAACGGGAGGTCAAAGCCTTGCTTCCATGTTTCGCCGTTTACGCGGTCAGGTAGTGACGGTCTCCGTCGATACTCTGGTCTGCGAAGTCCGATAACGCCCGTAGAAGTGTCTCCTCATCTTTGCAGACTCTTATTTGGACATGTGACCCTGATTCAGTTTCCAGAACCGTCTCAAGCGCCGTTGCGTTAGCCGTGCGTCCATTGGTGTTCAGTGCCAGCCAGGAACCTATATCAGTCGCCACGCCCGCGACCGTGATGACCGAATCTGGGTCCAAACCAGACGTTTCGATATCGAACGCTATCGGTTTGAGGTCGGACATATCTTGTAGTGTCGTTCACGTAGGGTAAGGGCAAGCGTGCAGTTTCCACATTTCCAATACCCAGATTGGAATCACTGAGAGGAGTAGATTTATACCGAAGACTCCCATAATATCAGGTATGTCAACTGAATCCGTCCGAGAACCCGGTCAAGGTGGCGATGATGAGCCACAAGTCCCCGTAGAGGTTCTTGAAGCTATCGACGGTCTTGCAGAGGGTAACACCGCTAGCAAGGAATCTATCGAAGCCGCTCTTAAATTTTAAGCCCCGTCAGTTCTTTCGATTAATTAGTGGTCCCTGTTCGCTTAGGCGGTTCGGAAGAAACACATTTCATATTTGAGGGTGGTGTTCCCCAGCATCTGGCTAGCTTAACAGCTACGGAACAAAGGGAGCTTCTCACAAAACTCAAGAATATGGCTGAAGGGGAAGCACCGCCTGACAAATTTCTATATGAACGGATTGGGAATCTGGATATAATCCGGTTCAGTAGTGACGGGAGAGCCTACTCCAAGGTAGTGACATATATTCCGGAAGGTAACACTCAATACCACATTGTGTATGTGCTGTATGTTGATGCGGAACATGAGTATGACCAAGGTGAATTAGGGAAGTTCAGTCAGCAGGCGCAACAGAAGTTGGAGAGAATCACAGATTTAGAATCGGTTGATAATGTCGATTCATATCTTGAAAAATATAATTCGCTCACCGCAGAGGACTTAGACGACCTCTTGAACGGCTAACCTGGGAATTAGCATACGAAATTCTTGCGTATGGGTATCGTAGTTGAGAGAGGGCTATGGAATTGGAAGAATTGGAAACAGCCCTCTTCCAATTAAGTAGTTGGAAACACAATAAGTTGGTAATGATACGGGATGCACGAGTTCTGCACCCAGAATTTGTGCCGGGCGACGTGGTACACCGCCAGCACGAAATCAACACCCTCACTGCCGCGTTAGAACCTCTCACAAACAGGAATATTGCAGAACCCGTCTTTCTGTACGGCCCCTCGGGGACTGGGAAAACCTGCATCGCCCGCCACACCGTTGAGAAACTCCGTGAGACTGTTTTTGACCTCGAATACCAGTACGTCAACTGCTGGGAGGACTACACTCGCTTCAAAACGCTGTACCGGATTCTCGACGGTCTCGACAAAGGGTTCGATATCCACCGTCAGTCCACGCCCCGAGACGTGCTTCTTGACCGACTCAGAGACTATGACGGACCACCGTACGTCGTCATCCTTGATGAAGTGGACCAGCTTGAGGACAAGCGGATTCTCTACGAACTCTACCGTACATCTGGACTCGCGTTGATGCTCGTCGCTAACGATGAGACAAGCGTGTTTGCGGACCTGAATGCTCGGCTCTCCAGCCGGTTCCAGACAAGCGAACGCATCCACTTCAACCGATATGCGCTTGCTGAGTTAGTGGAGATATTGGAAGACCGAGCGAAGTGGGGTCTCGAACCTGAGGCGGTTTCCACTTCTCAATTGGAAACTATCGCTGACGTAGCGGCAGGTGATGCACGAGTAGCGATTGGAATTCTGAGAAACGCGGCAAAGAAAGCGTCTCAGCAGGGTTTGAAAGAAATCACAGATGTAGTAATTCAGGAGAGTGTTCCGGAAGCGAAATCGGAAATCCGCCAGCAGAATCTGGACAAGCTCACCGACGAACAACAGGTAGTGTTCGATATCATTGCAGAGGCTGGTGAAATCGCACCCAGCCACCTCTATGAGGAGTATCAAGACCGTGTGGATGACCCGAAAACAGACCGCACTGTCAGGAATTATTTGGAGAAGATGGAGCGATACAATCTCATCAGAGCAGAGGGCGAAAACCGAGGTCGAACATACCGTATAGTCTCATAGCTCTCGTTATTCGTTTTGTAACCATTTCAGGTTGCTTCCCTCGAACATACGAATCTTTTTAGAAATTTAACTCCATACAGACACTATGACGCGGTTGGTCTACCACGCTGGTGACGATGACGATTCGCCATTTGACACATCAATTACAGATATACTCTCTTCCAGTGACTCTGCTCGAATAGCTTGCCCCTATATCGGACTCTCTTATTTCCAAAATCTTGTCGGGGATGTTGATTCGTGGCGACTCCTCACAGACGTTGAAGCATGGATTGGACTCTACAGAGGCGAAGCTCGCCACGATATACAGAACTTCATAGAGACTCACTCACCACAGATTCATCATGTCCAAGACCTCCATGCGAAAGTTGTACTCGGAGACGAGATGGCCCTTGTTGGGTCAGCTAACCTCACGACTAAAGGAATCTCACAGCGGGAAGAAATGGGCGTTCTATTAGATGCCCCAGAAACTATTGCAGAGTTATCAGACTGGTACGATACCCTCTGGTCGAACAGCGACACCGTTGATACTGATGTACTGTCAGAAATAGCATCTACATCACCATCATCACCACCTACCACCGACTCAGAAACCCCCTCATTGAGTTCATCTGCACCCCGTATCAACACCTCAATACCCTCTTTCCACTCTTCTACGAGTACTACAAAAGAAGTCTCTCCTCACGGAGAAGACACAGATTTAGTGGAACTTATTTCGAGAACACCGGATAGAGAGTGGATTGAGTCGTACCTTGATTTGATGAGCAGTCTCATTTCGGAAACCGGGTTGGATGAGGATGACCCCCGTATAGTCACGACGATGAAGCAGTCCGATAGAATTGCCGTCATCATCAATCAACGATACGTCCTTGGTACGTTCTTCTCAGGGACCCCAAAGACAGGCTTCATCCTCCCAGATTGGATGGACGGCTTAGATGAAGTTATCGAGCAATCAGTGGAGGACGAACATTTCCAATTTAAACGACTAGTCTGGGAGGATGAGAGTGTATCACGACCGCATTGGCTAGAGTTCACCAGGCGACCAGACGAAATCCTTGCGGAGAAGATACGCCGACATTGGATGCAAGCCGCTCTTGCAGAAGCCGATAGAGCTTCTCAATCATCGTATTCCTCTCACGACCCTCAACTCTATCGACTCGCGGTGAACCGAAGCTACCGGAAATCCATTCTAGACCGGGCCTTCTGAACCTATCTCTGGAGCTAGCTATTCAGGTGAATGTAGTCAAATCACCCGTCATTTTCTGCATCTGATATCACGGATTCAATCCTCTGATTGATTGCATCTGAAACTCCTTGCCTCCGTTCAATATCCGACCACTTCTTTGTAGTCTGTTCAAGGAACGGAATATTTGGTGAATAGTCGGGGAGATATGGCCCGAATTCAATCACCTCATTACCTGACTGAGAAATTTTGTTCCCCTCCTCATGGACCTCTGTCTCCAATTTCCGCTTTCTTGTCTGGGACTTAACATTCGAATGTAACTCCTTCATCTCGTTTTCCCGGCCAGAAGGTGTATACAGAACGTTATCGAGTGCATTTAGAACTTGAAGTGTATTGATGGACTTGACTGTCTCAACTCGCCGGACTCGCAGTGATGCCGGATTGTCTCCGTGGGTGAATTGATAATGGTCAGAATCATACAGAAACATAACTCGGTTGGGGGATATTGGACAAAATATCTGAAGTCCAGGGCTTTGTAGTCCTCCCAAGAATCGGTCTCTTTGTCTTTTGAACTTGGGGTTGTCCATAATAACTGGATGGTCTGATGTAATAAAACCCGTATCTGTTCCATTGATGAGGAGTACACCACGGAGGTCTGCAATATACTCTGGACCAAGCAGGGCTGACAGAATCATCCGAGGATGCATACTCTCATGTGAAACTGTTAGTTTATCTTCTCGGAGTAGATTCAATGCCTCTTCACCTATCTCCCCCGATTCAACCCCCATCTCTGCAATTTCCTCAGCAACATCAGTGAGCATTTTATCCATGTCTTCCTTTTCCTGTTTAGTCCTCATCCGCTGGAAGAGAATGAATCTCAGTAGATTCCGATAGTCCTCGCCAGACACTACTGATAACGTTTGAGCATCTCGGAGTTGTTGCAGTATTCTCTCACACTCTGCCTCAAAGGGCGAGATACTCTTTTCTTGTTCCGCCCCCCCGTAGAACCAGTCTTCAGAACAGAGGTTACTGATTGGCGTAGGTGGGAATTCAGTTTCCCGTTCAATATTGTATGCACACAGGCGGTCATCAGAATTTGCAAAAGGACGGAGATAATGCTGTGGGACGTAATGTTGGTTCTTGTAGGGTGGCATAGTTTCAAACGTTTAGAACACACTCGTAGTGAGACTACAATTAACTGGCGACAAAAGTTCCTCTACTAATTTTCACACCCAGTGTTACTCTCTGCCTTTCCAAATTGATTTACTGAAATTATTATACAAATGATGGTTTGTCAATATCCATCCTCAGACTTTCTGGCTCGGGACCATCACTAATTCTATATCGCGATATATGATTTATTTTGACTCACGACCGACCTGCTCGCGCCCGCCCAAACCCTTCTGTGTCTGGCCCCCGAGCGCCCGGACATGCCCGCAGAAGCGGCCGTCAGCGTCGATTCGAACCGGATCCACTATCTCGAAGCCGGCGCCGAGACCGACCCGACGGTCGTCTTGCTCCACGGCGGGATCATCGACGCCGCGGGGGTCACCTGGCGGCCGGTCATCGACCGGCTCGCGCCCGACTACCACGTCCTTGCGCCGGACCTGCTTGGTTACGGCGCGAGCGACGTGCCGCCCGGGTCGTACTCGATCGAACGACACGCGACGGTCGTCGGTGACTTTCTCGACGAACTCGGTCTGGACGGTGTCACGCTGGTCGGCCACTCGATGGGCGGGGGTATCGCGATCCAACTCGCGCTGGGCCGGCCGGCCCTCGTCGGGACACTCGTCCCGATCGACGCCTACGGCCTCGGGAGCACGCTCCCGAACGGCGGGCTCTCGTATCTCCTCGCCCGGGTCCAGACGTTCAACCGGCTCTCGATCGCGCTGTTCCGGCGGAGTCGGCGGTTCACCAGGGCCAGCCTGGGCGGAATCGTCCACGACCTCGACTCGCTCCCGGCGGACGCGGTCGATGCGGTCTACGAGGAGGTCCAGCGGCCGACCGCCGGCGTCGCGTTCCGGCGCTTCCGCGAGGCCGAAGTCACCCGCGAGGGCTACCGGACGACGTTCGTCGACCGGTTCGGGGAGGTCTCGGTTCCGACGCGGTTCGCCCACGGTGCCCACGACGAGTTGTTCCCCGTCGAGTGGGCACAGCGGGCGGCCGACCGGGTTCCGGACGGCTCGCTCCGGGTGTTCGACGACTGTGCCCACTGGGCGCCCCGGGAGAACCCCGGCGCGGTCGCCAAACACATCAGATCGGCAGTATTGGACGCGTAGGCGGCCACAACGGCCGATTCTGTGGCATCGGGGAGCTTCCGTTGAACTCCTGTGATAAACCGTTAACTGCTATATCGAACCACGGTGAGCGTGGGTGGCCGGCTCCGAGCCGATCAGTCGTCGGCGACCGCTGGCGTCTCCGGCATCGCGGTCACCGGCGGCTGATCGTCGACTGGTGCCCACTCCAGGTCGCCGTCGTAGTGGAACGCACGGTGGTCCTGCTCGGGATCGACGACGGTCAGCGAGAGCCAGCCGTTGTCGAGCAGTTGGGTGAGCTGGTCGTCGTCGGCCAAAATCTCGGTCACCCGCTCGACCGGCGCGTGGATCACGGTCGAGAGCCGCAGCGGCTGGTGGTACGGTTCGTCGTCGGCCGCGTGGACCGACTGCAACGGGAGGCCGGTCAGCAGGTCGCCGCCGTTGCCCTGGTAGACGCCGACGTTCCCGACGGGGTTCTGCGTCACCTTCGAGCCACTGCCGTAGACTGCCGGATCGACTGTCGAGAAGTAGTACTGTGCGTTGATCCACTGGGTGACGACCATCGGCCCGGTCATGATCGCTTCGAGGGCGTCGCCTTCGGCGTCGGTCGCCCAGTCGTAGGAGTGGAGGAACGAGCGGCCGTCCAGATCCAGGTTCTCGGTGAGGTCCCGGGGTCCGATCACGAAGCCAGCGTTGCCCGCGAGCCCCCACTCGGGGCGGGTCTCGGCCCAGTCGGCCGCGCGGCGCTCGGTCTCGCGGACGCTGTCGCCGTCCGCGCCGGTCCGTTCGGCGGTCGCACGCGACTGTGCGGTGTCGAGGTCCGCTTCGAGTTGGTCGATGTCTTCGGCGTGGCTCTCGGGGACGCGCTCGTCGTACAGGGTCATATCGTCGGTGGTCGTGTTGTGCTCGGCGGCGACGAAGACGGTGTCCGCGGGGATGTCGAATCCGCGCTCGCGGAGGTCGCTCTTGACCGCCTGGTCGTTGCAGATCGCCGCGAGTACGCGGGCACTCGGACCGCCGGGGTTGCCGGCACAGGCGCCACAGTCGAGGCTCGCATCGTGGGGGTTGTTCGCCGTCTCGCTGGCGTGGCCGGCGAAGACGACCACCCGGGCGAACTGTTCCCAGCCCATCAGGTCGAAGGCCGTCTCGGCGTACTCGACTTTCTCCTCGTGGGTGAGCCCCTCCCGGAGTTCGCTGACGGCGTCCGGGTTGTAGTCGACCGTCGGCTCACAGAACTCCCGTTCGGGAGGCGCGTCGTCAGCGGTCGCGAGCACGTCCGAGAGGCGGCCGGGCAGGAGGGTCCGCGCCGCGAGCGCGGCCCCGTAGCCCGCGCCGGCACTCTCGACGAAACTGAACGCGGTCGCGGCGTTCGATTTCAGCGCCTTGAGCACCTTCTCCCCGGTGCCGACGGTGTGGTGATGGTGATCGTGTGCACGCCGTTTCGCGTCCTCGCCGGTGCTCGGACGGTCGGTGATCCGGTGCTGGGCGTCGACGATGGGGGGACACGCGTCGACGGCCACGTCGGCGTCGTATCCCTCGTAGCGCATCGGGACGCCAAAGAAGCCGGCGTAGCCGTGGGTCTCGTAGTCCCCCGTCGCCTCGATGTGGCGGCGGATGACTTCAGAGCGGGTGTCGATACAGAAGACGAACTGGGCGTCGGGCCGGCTGTCGTCGGTCTCGCGCGTGGCGCTCTCCTCGGCGACGGCGCCGACCAGTTCCGTCCGATAGGTCGCCTCCCAGGCGCTCAGCCACGCCTCCGCGATCGCGACGGCGTCGTCGTCATCGTCGTCGGACTCCGCCGGCGGCGTCAGCGGTGCCCCGAACGCGTCGGTAACGGCCAGGCGGGCGGCGAGATACCCCGCGAGCGTGATCGGGGACGCCGACTGCCACTCGCCGCCGTCGGCGGCCCGCTGTTTGATGTAGCCGGTCCAGCCCGGCAGCGCGGTCAGGTGGGACTCGAACAGCTCCTCCCACTCGCCGGGTGGGACCTCGCCGAGCAGGCGGTGGAGCGCGTCGATGGGGTCCTCGGGGAGTTCCGCCACGGAACCGGGGTCGGGGAGCTGGCCGTCGTACTGTGCGGCCGCGCGGAAGGCGGCGTAGAACCCGTCCTCGCGGTTGGGCATCGACCACGTCGCCTGCCCCTCGTCGACGAAGGCCGCGAGCCACTTCGTCACCACGGCGTCGACGCGGTCGGTCGGGGTTTCCTCGTCGGTCGCCGGGGTCTCTGACTCGGCGGCTCTCATGCGCTCCAGGCTCGCTTCGGGATCGGTCTGACAGCCGTGTTCGGCGAGGGTGTCGGTCAGGACATCCGTGTCGATCTGTCCGTTCTCCCAGGCCGCCTCGAACATCTCGGGGCTGGGATAGCCGTCGCCGCCGAAGCGGTCCGCTCCCTTTCGGACGGCCTCCGGGAACGGTTCGTCCTCAAAGCCCGCGAGCGGGTTCGCGGTCACGAAGGAGTGAAGCGGCCACACGCGGCCGATCGGCTCTGCTGCGCGCTCGATGCTCTCGCGGATCGCTGGGTCAGTACTCATTGTAGTCCTCCGTTGCAGTCAGCAGGGTTCCGGACGGGGGCTGTGCGGCGTTCAGTAGAGCCACGTAGAGGCGCTCGCTGCGCTTGTAGACGCCCGTCTCGATGACGAGGTACGCGGCGGCGAAGGCAGCGGCGACGACACCGTGGACGAACGTCAGGTCGGTCGGGGGCGACCCTAGCGGGAGCGGCGCCAAGAGACTCGTGACGGCGGTGTACACCGCGGCGTAGACCGCGATGGCAACCAGGAAGATCAGCGGGACAACCACGTAGCGGACGGTCGTCGGGAGCCCGCGGTGTTTGACGGCTGTCCGCGTCGCGTGCAGGGTCGTCAGCGAGACTAAGCCGGCCAGCAGCAGGCCGGTATCGAGGCTCGTCCCCTTCCCGGTCAACGCCGCGAACACCGCGCCGCCGGCCAGCGCGGTCACGACGGTCACTGCGACGCCGACGAGACCGGAATCGGTCGGGTGACTCGCTGTCGTCGGTGCGGTCTGCTCGACCTGATCGCCGGCGGAGAGGAACTGATAGGCCTTGTAGAAGCCGTGCAGGAGCAGGTGGGTGATCGCGGCCCCGAAGAAGCCGAGGCCGGCCTGGAGGATCATGAAACCCATCTGCCCGACCGTCGAGCAGCCGAGTTTCCGCTTGATGTCGGTCTGGACGGTCTTCAGAAGCTTTCCGAGCAGTGCGCTGGCTGCCCCCACGATCACGATGGCGAGCATGACCGTGGAGTCGAGGGCGACGACGGGGGCGAACCGGACCAGCAGGACGCCGCCGGCGTTGACGAACCCGGCGTGCATCAGCGCCGACGCGGGCGTCGGCGCGGTCATCGACGAGAGGAGCCAGGAGTGAAACGGCACCAGCGCCGACTGGATCATCGCCGCACCCACGAGCGCCAGCACCGCGACCAGCCAGGGGACGGTCGGGATCGTGTCGACGGCCGCGACGATGCCCGAGACGGTACTCGCACCTGTCGTCCAGGCTAATACTGCTAGTGCGAGCGCCAGGAGGCCGCTACTGGCCAGGAAGTACCGGCGGGCCAGCGTCGCGGCGGCCTGTGCCTGGGGCCACCCGTTCGCGTAGCCGATGAGCGCCGCCATCGTCAGTCCCATCGCCAGCCAGGCCGCCCCGAACAGGGCGACGTGGTCGGCGGCTACCAGGACCAGCACTGCGATCGTGAACCCGAACACACGCGTAAAAAACCGGGGTAGGTCCCGACTACCGGCCATGCAGCGGCGGGAGTAGCTGTGGACGATACCGCTGAAGAAGGTCACGACGACCCACAGCAGCACCGTCAGTCCGTCGACGGCGACGACGCCGCCGGACTCCCAGGAGACGCCGGTGAGCAACCGGGCGGCCAACACGCCCAGACTCGCCAGCCACAGGAGCCACACCGCTCGTGTGAGTGCCCGGGGTGTGGTCGGGGTCGATTCCGTCGGTTCCGGGAGCGGTGCGATCGTCGTCGAGCGGTCGTGTTCTGTCATCGTTGGGGGTCGTCGACGGACCGTGTGGAGCAGTGTCGCGCCACAGACGGGGATCCGGTCGACTTCGCCCGCTAGTACGAACAAAATGTGCATTAAATATTTCTATTCGATCAATCTGTTCGCATAATCTGGTATTATAGAACATTATGTTCCCAAAGATACGACTCGCCGCCAGACAGTGTCGGACTGCGTTCGATAGCGGTTCTGCGCGGAATTCCGCGTGTCCGGGACCGAGAGTGCCGCTGCGCCGTCCCGTTCACGATCCGTTCGGATATCGCGGAGAAGAGAACGAGTCGGTCTCTCGATGGCTCGGGCGGGAACGCGGAACCGGGGGGATCACGGGAGTCTCAGGCTCCGGGGCCGCACTGCTGACGGGCGCTCACTCGGGGACGAACTCGCCGAACGGCTCCGTTTCGTGGCTCCGGACGAGCACCTCGTCGGCGACGGTCACGCCCATGTCCAGCAGTTCCTGTGCCACCGGGGTGATGTCGCTGTCGGACTCGCCGACGACGGTGACGAGCAGGTTCTGTTCGCCGGTGACCAGTTCCTGGACGGAGACGACGCCGTCGATGTCCAGAATGTCCGGGATGAGGTCG
Source organism: Haloarcula montana (assembly GCF_035666295.1). Classification (NCBI taxonomy): domain Archaea; kingdom Methanobacteriati; phylum Methanobacteriota; class Halobacteria; order Halobacteriales; family Haloarculaceae; genus Haloarcula; species Haloarcula montana. Next base: position 1,256,680 of record NZ_CP142027.1, on the reverse strand, counting down.
CCGCGCTCGGGAATCGCGGCGGTACAGAACAGCAACATCCGCAGAGGGTAGCCCGACCGCTGGTAGTCGATATCGGCGCTGTAGCCTTTGATCATCCCGTCTGATTCCAGCCGCTGAATCCGTTTCCGGACGGTACTGTCCGACGTTCCGGTGCGTTCGGCGATATCCCCCGAGGACATGCTGCGTGCGTCTTCCTGGAGCGCATGGAGGATCGCCCGGTCCACGTCGTCGATGGCTTCGTCTGCCATACGGACACGTCACGCGTCCGTGACAAAGGCACTTTGGCTCGGGCGGTGATCGGTTGTTCGAACGGGCCGTCAGATCCGTCACTCGGCCAGTACGATCACCTTACTCGGTTCCGGGTACGAGAAATAGATACTTACTTGCCAATCGGAGTCGTTTAAGGGAGTATCAGAGACGTTGGAGGGTGGATGGCTGAGACACAGACACAACAGTTGGACGGGATATCAGCGACGAAATCACTCACTGCAGCCGCTGGTGACGCTCGGTTGGTGACGCTGACGGTCCAGTCCGAACGGGACGACACGATGTTCGTCAGACTCGCTGACCGAATTCCGGCTCAGCAGTCTCTCGTCGACCCGTCTCGGGGATCGAACCGGCCCGACCGGACGGGTTACAACGACGGTCGACTCGTCGTCGAGCGGGTGCTCCGTCCGGGCGAGGAAGTGACGATCGGCTATCTCCTCATGGGTGAGGCCCCGGAACTGCCCGAATTGATGACCGAACTGGCCACTGAGGTGACTTCGAATACCGACCGGATCGGGGCGGCGGTCGTCCTGTGGGAGCGTGCCGACGGGTCGACGGTCCCGCTTCGACTCTCTCGTCCCGAGGAGACGCCGACGGGTATCGAACGCGGCCTCCCGCTCGTTCACTTAGACGGGGATGTCACCGAGAGTCACTCGCTCCCGGCGGTCGGGATCGTCCTTACGGAGCGAAACGAGGACGCCGTCTACCGGACGGTCATGCGGGCAAAACGGCGCGGCCACCCGGTTATGGTGACCTACCCGGTCACACTGGCCGGGTCGGAGATGGTCGAGATGCTCGAATCCCTCGGTGTGACGGTCGTCGAGCCGTTGTCCGACGAGGGCACTGTCGTGGCGCTTCACAGAGCGCTTTCGACAGCCGCCCGGGAGCGGGGATTCCCGGGGCTCGTCCTCCAGACGCGGGACTGCCCGCGCATCGACTACGAGCGGACGCTCGACGCGCTGGAACGGAGCGATTTCGAGACCATCGCCATCCCGGAATCCTGGCGGGAATCCTCTCAGGGACCGGCCGTCGTCGTCGGGATTCCGGCCTACAACGCCGCCAACAGCATCGGTCGAGTCGTCGAACAGGTCATGACGTTCGCCGACGAGGTCGTCGTCGTCGACGACGGTAGTCGCGACGATACGGCCGGTGCCGCCAGAGCCGCGGGAGCGACGGTCGTCGTCCACGAACGAAATCGTGGGTACGGCGGCGCGCTCAAGACGGTCTTCCGGGAGGCCGACGCTCGCAACGCCGCCCATCTGGTCGTCATCGACGCCGACGGACAGCACAACCCCGCGGACATCCCGCTGCTCGTCGCCACGCAGGACGACAAGTCGGCCGATATCGTGATCGGGAGTCGCTATGCCGCTGGCTCGCAGACAGACATCCCGTTCACCCGTTCGATCGGACTGGCTGTCATCAACAACCTGACGAACGCCAGCCTCGGGAACCTCCGGCCCAGCGGCTGGATTCGGGACACACAGAGCGGTTATCGAGCGTACAACCGCCGGGCGATCCGCTCGCTGGCCGGCGACGACGCCATCGGCGAGAACATGGGGGCAAGCACTGACATCCTCTATCACGCTCACCGGAACCGCCTCAGCATCACGGAGGTCGGAACGACGATCTACTACGATGTCGAGAACAGCAGTTCACAGGACTCACTCAGCCACGGGGTTGATCTGGTACGTAACATCGTCTGGACGATCGAGTACGGCCGGCCGCTGTTGATCGTCGGGCTTCCGGGCGTCGTGAGTACGGTCACGGGCGTCTTCGTCACGGTCCTCCTGATGACACAGTACGTCCAGGACGGGCAGTTGGCTTCCGTCCCCCTCGTGACGAGCGTCCTGTTCGCTCTCGGGGGAGTGTTGCTCTGTTTCGCCGCGATCCTGATGCACGTTCTCAACAACCATCCGACGTTCAGGCGGTTCTCGTCGTAGTTTCAGCGGTCACGCCTGCTACACATGCTCCCCTGGACTCATCTCGCGTTCGGGTACGCGCTCTTCCTGGCCGTCCTCGTCGTCTCACGGCGGGCGGTCTCCCGGGCGGAACTCCTCGCACTGCTCGCGGGCACACAGCTCCCTGATATCGTCGACAAACCCCTCGCCTGGTGGGTCCACCTCCTCCCGTCGGGTCGGTCGCTGGCGCATTCGTTGTTGTTTGCGGTCCCGGCCGTCGTCCTCGTCACCGTTGTCGCCCGCTGGTACGGCCACGGCGAACTGGGGCCGGCGTTCGCGCTCGGGTACGCGAGCCACCTCCTGGGCGATATCTACGTCGAGCTGTGGTACTGGCGGACCGAGGAGTTGACCTTCCTGCTATGGCCGGTGTTGCCACCCTATCCCTACGACGATTTCACTGGTTTCCTCGACTTCGCGCTCCGGGCCGAAGTGACCACTGGGCTCGTGATCCAGTCGGGGGTCGCGGCCGTCGGGCTCGCGGTCCTGGCAGTCCAGTTCCTCCGGGCACCGTGGTGGCGCCCGCCAGCGGACAGACACGCCGGGTAGGGCGGCCCTACTCGACGACGACGGTCCCGATCATCCCGGATTCGTGTGGGATACAGAAGTAGGGGTACTCCCCGGCAGTCTCGAAGGTGTGGGCGTACGTCTCACCGGGACCGACGCTTCCCTCCGGATAGCTCCCTCTGGCCGCCGACTCCGTATCGAACTCGCCCGAGGCGAAGAACGCGCCCCCCTCGGGGAGGTCGCTCTCGTAGGCGGTGACACTATGAGCGACCGAGCCGACCGTCTCCCAGACGACCGTGTCGCCGACACCGATCTCGACTGTCTCCGGGACGAACTTCAGCGAGTCGGTCATCTCCACTAGAACCTCGGCCGGGCCGGTCGTCGGGGTCGCAATCGGGGTTTCGGTCGCGGCCGAATCGGCGTCCGAACAGCCCGCTAGACCGACCGTGCCGGCGCCAACGAGTTGCAGCAGTGTCCGTCGGTGCATACGGCTATCTGGATCCCCGTGTGATTAAGACTGTCTCCGGCCGGTCGTGCCGTCGACTCACTCCTCGCCGAAGCGTGCGACGTTCGCCCGGGCCTTCCGGCGCAGCGACGGCGAGAGGAGGGCGACGCCGAGATAGACGACCCCGCCGAGGACCACCTGGCCCAGCAGGCGCGGGAGCGTCGTCGGTGGGACGACCGTCCCGACGGCGACGAGCGTTCCGGCCATCGCCCCCGCGGCCCCGACGCTCCAGCCGATGTCGCCCAGCGCGAATTCGAGGGGGACGATCCGCCGGAGGAACACCCCGAGAGCGACCGTGTGGACCGCCATCGAGAGCCCCGTCGCGACGGCCCCTCCCACCAGACCGTACCGGGGGACGAGCACCAGGTTCAATACGACGTTCAGCGTCAGCGAGACGACGGTCGCGCCGGCGCCGATGTCGGGCCGGTCGACCGCCCGGACCGCCGCGTCCAACACGATGTTGACGGCGGCGACGACTTTCTCGCCCATCAGGACGACGAACGCGGCCGCCGCCAGGACGTACTCCGGGCCGAAGACGAGCCCGAGCAGTTCCTCCGAGAGCAACGCGACGCCGGCGAAGGCCGGGATCACGAGGAACAGCGAGGCGGTCGTTCCCTCCCGCAGCGTCGTCCGTATCTGCTCGTACTCGCCGCTGGCGCTCCAGGCGCTCAACTGGGCGAAGACGGTGTTGGCGACGACCCCGCCGACCACCGCGGTCATCAGGGTCACGCGCCAGGCCAGTTCGTAGCCCGCGACGTGGGCCGACGAGAGGAAGAAGCCGATGACCAGTAGGTCCATCGTGTTGTAGACGTGCCCGCCCAGCCCCCAGATCCCGTTGAACTTCGCGTAGTCGACCAGCGTCCGGACGTGCTCCCAGGCCGGCCGGGCCGGGTGGATCGAGACCCGCGAGACGCCGGCCACCAGCAGGACGACGTAGCCCGCGACGACGCCGTACAGGAGCGCCCGGACGCCGAACCCGAACTGCAAGAGGGAGACGGCGACGACGACGTAGGTGACCAGCCGCAGGAAGTACAACAGCGCGGTCTCGTCGGTCCGGAGTTCCGCACGGAGGACGTGGACGGTCAGCGTCGACAGTTCGTACAGCACCGTCGTCACGATCAACAGGAGCGCGATGTCGGCCCCGACGTAGCCGTTGACGAGGTCCCGGAACAGGAAGACGACGACACCGAGAGTCCCGATGAGTGCGAGTTTCAGCGCGAGTGCGGCACCGAGTATCTGGCTCGGCGCGGCCCCCTCACTGATGCGCTTCTCGACGGCACCCCGGAGGCCGAAATCACCGAACGTCGCTAGCGTACTTAACACGGCCTCGAAGAGGAAGAACACGCCCAGCCGTGCCGCCCCGAGTTCCGTCGCGAAGTAGACGGTACTCAGGAAGCCGACGACGGTCCCGAACAGTTCGAGACCGAGGAGAAGTCCACCAGCCCGGGCGAAGTTCAACCGCCTCGGGACCGTTGTCCGGGACGCCGGCCGGACGGGGTCGGGACCGCGGCGCTTTTCTTCCATCGCCGCAGTTACGCTCCCGGCCCGTTCGCGTTGTCACTACCGGGACGATACATACCATGTTGTCGACGATTACCGACTTAAACGTACGGATCGCCGCCGGTCACGACTCCGTAACCGTCACCTGAAGGTGGACCTGCCGGTCGGGCGACCCCGCCGGTTCGCCACCGAAGTACACCGCATACGTCAGCCGTAGCTCGCCGGACACCGTCGGGGTGATCGTGTGTTCGACCTGTGCAGTCCCGCTCGCGGGGTCGTCGAACGTGAGCCGCCGAAGCTCCGTCTGCTCGCTGACGGTCCCGTCCTCGGCGAGTCGCTGGAGCGTGACGACCGCCGTGACCGGCCTCTGGCGGTCGGTCCCGCTTTCGGCCCCGAGTATCAGTGTCGTCGGCTCGCCCTGTTCGAGCCGACTCGGGTAGTCGTCGGCGACTGCTCCGTCCGCGCCGGGCGTCAGCAGATACGCCTCGGCGGGCGTCCCGTCGGCCGCCGGCAGGCCGTAGACGGCACCGGCGGCGAGGACGAGCGAGAGACAGACGGCTGCTGACAGTGCGAGGTCGGTCGGGCGGTCGCCGACAACTCCCCGGAGTTGCTCGCGTGCTGCCCCGAGCGAGATGCCGGCGGGCGACTCGACTCGACGCCGTCGGACGACGGCGACCGCGAGCGCGGCCAGCGTGAGGACGGTGGTCCCGACGAGTACGGGGAGCTCCCCGAAGCCGAAGACGCTGAAATCGAGCCCGATCCCCACGACGAGGACGACCCCGACACTCGCGCCGAATCCGAGGACGAGTCGGCTGGGGACCGAGAGGCTCCGATCCGCCGAAAACTGCTCGGGGAACAGCGCCGCGACGACGGCATAGCCCGGGCCGACGAGCAGGAACGGGACCACGAGGAGCGGTCGAAGGACACTCTCGCTCAGTACTGGGAGCAGGACGGCCGCGTTGACAAGCCCCAGCCAGCAACCGACCGCGAGGAGGTCCCCATGGTGTGATCCCCGATCCATGGCCAACCTTGCTCCGGCGCCGATGAAAACCCTATCGGTGGTCGCAACAGCAGTACTAAGTCGGTTCGTCGCCTCCCGTCGGACGAATGAACTGGGACGACAGGAGCAGTCGGGGTCCGCTTGCAGTGGTGTGGCCCGATGCGTAGGACCACAACTGAGAGCCCACTCCGAAGGTGGCCGTCGATCCCGACGGCGCTGTTGCTCGTACTCGGCGTCGCCGGGCTCGCGGTTCGGTTCCAGGCCGCTGCACTCCCGATCGAACCGACCGACGACAGTCTCTCCCTGTTGCTGGCGCTGTCCGGGACCCTGCTGGTCGGTGGCGTCGTCAATCACGTCCTCACTGCCGGTCGTGACCTGCCGCTCACGGTGACAGCCAGTACTGCGGCCGCCGCCGGGAGGACCGTCGAGTCACTTCTCGTCCAGCGGGAACTCGACGACAGGCGTGTCTACCTCCCGGCGACGACCGACCGGGGTCCCCGGTTGGTCGTCCCCGGCGGCGAGGGTGACCCGATAGCCCACGCGGAACAGGCGTTCGACGACCAGACCGAAGCGGTCGTCGTCACCCCGACGGCGGCCGAGATGGTCACGGGCTTTCGGGAGCACCGGACCGACGCCGCGGCGACCGACGCGACACATCACGTCGACGCGCTCTGTGACGGGCTCACGGCGGTATACGACCTCGCAGCCGGCGCGAGCGGGACCGTCGACGGTCGGCAGGCGACGGTGTCGGTCCGTGGCTGTCCGCTGGGGGAGCCCCGCCGGATCGACCACCCGGTCTCCTCGTTTCTCGCGACCGGACTCGCGACCGCACTGGACCGACCGGTCGAACTGACCGAGGTCCGGCCTGACGGTGGTGAGCGGGCCTACGCGTTCACGGTCGAACTGCGCTGGCCGGCCGGCGAACAGGAGTCGTAATCGACGGGTGCCGACCCTCACAGCCCGCGGACGAACAGCTCCGTCGCGGTCCTCCAGACCTCGACGGCGACGACGACGATGAAGACGGAGAACCCGGCGAGTACCAACACACGAATGCCCCGGCGCCAGGGAGGGCTCGCGTACAGTGCGGTCGTCCGCTGTATCGCGACGAGCGCACCCAACAGCGTCAGAACGAACCAGTGTGTCCCGGTGAGTGCGCCCACGGCGGCGAGACCGACCACGACGGCGAGGGACCACCCGACGAGCAGGCGGATCAGGCGGCGCTGGCGGCGGGTGGGCATATGCTCTCTCCGCCGGCGGCCGGCAAAAGCGTGGCGCCGTCCAGTACAGTTTTGCCCACCGGGGGCCTGCGTGTGGATATGATGAGAACCGAGCCCGTCGGATGCCGACCGGTCGCCGCGTCCCGCTCTGGGCGCCGATGACAGCCACCGATCGAGTCACCCTGGTGGGGGGAGCGGTCATCGCGCTGACGGTCGCTGCACTCGGCGGCGTGGTCGCACTCGGTGTCCTCGAAGTCGCTTCGGCGATCAGAGCCGGGTACGCCGTCATCGCGGCAGTGATCGCGCTGGCCCTCTATGTGCTGACTCGTGGCGACGGGACGCCAGCCGGTGAGGCGCCGATCACAGCGGTCCAGACGGCCAAACTTGTCGTCGTCCTCGGCGCAGTGGCCGTCGCTGTGACTGCCTGGACCGGTACCCGGTTCGCGGCGTTGCTCGTGGTACTCCCAGCCGGATATCTCTTGGTGGGAACACAGATTCGTCACGACGGGGCAGCGGTCCCGACGCTGGTGGCGACGAGCGTCCTGTTCGCGGTTCCGCCGATCTCGAAGCAGCTCACGACCGGCTTCTACTTCGGTGGGACCGACACGTTCGCCCACGTCGACAGTCTCAACCGGCTGTTCGCGGCCGGGTACACGACGGTGTTGCCCCACGGCTACGACTTCTTCCCCGGCTTTCACCTCTTCGTCGGCGCGGCCTCGTTACTCGGGGGACTCTCGCCGTACGACGCCCTCGTCTGGGTCGGGATCGGCGTCTCCGCGCTGCTGGTCCCGACGATGTATCTCGTCGCGACCCGTCTCTTCGAGGGGACGCGGCTCGCCCTCGGGGTGGCGCTGGCGGTCACTGCCGTCGAGTGGGTCGGTTACCACGCCGTCTACTTCTTCCCGCAGACGCTCGCGGTCGTCCTGCTCGGCGTCGGGTTCTACGTGGCGATGTCGCTCCCGACGGCGGGAACGACCCGCCGCTACCGCCGCTACGGCGCCTACACGCTCGGATTGGTCGCCGTACTCGTCTCCGTCCATCACCTGACATACGTCGTCGCGCTCGTCCCCGTCGGTGCGGTCGCGGCTGTGACCTACGCGGTCCCGTTCGTGGCCGAGCGCGTCGACCACACCGCACTCCAGCCGCTGGCCGACGCCCGGCGTCGGCTCCGCTTCCGGTGGAGCTTCCCGGTCGTCGTCGGCGCCGCCGCAGTGGTGAGTTACCTCGTCTTCTCCGGCAGCATCATCGTCTACGGGATCTTCGGGCTTGCGTTCGGAATCGGACAGGAAATCGCCGGTAGCGGCGCGTTCTCGACGTTCCTCTACGGCGTGACCGTGCCGCCCGACACCGCCGAGCGCGCGCTCTCGTGGTTCGCTCGGCCGACGGGCATCTACTACAGTCTCTTCGGTGCCGTCGCGTTGGTCGGGCTCTACGAGATGCTCGCCGCCGGCCAGCGGTACGCCCACCGTGGACCGCTGCTGGCCGTCGCCGTCGGGACGGTCCCGCTGTTCCTCCCGTTGCCCGTCCAGATCCCCCAGATCGAGCGGATCACCGTCGTCGCGGTCCTGTTCGCGGTGCTCCCGTTGGGGGTCGGGGTCGCCCGTACGCTCGGTGGCTTCGGACCTCGTGCCGGCCGGACTGCCGCCGTCGTCGGGCTTGTCCTGGTCGCGACACTGGGTACTGCTGGGGCGCTGACGACGCTGACCGCGGACGACATCGAGGCGGTCGACGTTCCCGATCGCGACGTACAGACGGCGATGTCCGACCGGGAGTACGCCGCGACCGTCGAAACTGCGACGTTCATCGATCGATACGGCACCCAGCCGGCCGCGTCGGATCAGATCACCGCCCGGGCGTTCGCTTCGGCCCCGTTCGCCGGCAGCGACCAACTCGTCAGACAGCAACAGGGGTTACGGGCCGGCCCGGACGGACTCTCCGCACCGACGGGGTACCTCGTGGTGCGTGACAGTTGGGCCGACTCTGTCGTCCCGGTGGCGTCCGGACGGGGGCTGCTCTCGGGAGAAGTCGCCTTCTTCACCGTCTCGGAGGCACGCTACCGAACGGAGACGGCCCGCCACAGCACCGTCTACTCGGCGGGCGAGGCGCGTGTCCTCTACGACGGGGAGCGCTACGACGGCCTGTTCGGCGAGGGCGGTGATTCCCAGTGACACCCGCTGAAGGGGACGGCTCCGCTCCCGCCGACAGCGATCCGACTCGGGTTGCAGTCGCCTGCTCGGGGCTCGAACTCCCGTCCTGGCAAGCACGGGTGATCCAGTCGTTGCGTGCGGTCGACTCGGTGTCGATCGTGTTGCTCCTCGACGAATCACCGGCCACTGGCCGGCCCGCCTCAGTCCACCTCGATCCGGGACGGCGGCTGTCGGCGGTCCCCGACGCGACGACCGATCCGTCCTGGTCGGTGTGGGACAACTGGCAGCGGCTCACCCCCAGGCCCGGTGCCAGCACGGTCGTCGATCTGAGGGATGAACTGGGTGGAGTCGAGCGGGTCCCGGTCCAGGGCCGCCGCGAGGACGGCGCGGTCGAGTTGGGCGAGCGAGCACGGCGGGCGGTCTCGCTGTCTGATCTCGACGTGTTGGTCCGGCTCGGTGGGCTTGCACTCAACGACGAAGCGGTTCTGTCGGCCCCGACCTACGGCGTCTGGGAGTTCCGGTACGGCGGCGACGGCCAGGGTGGAACCTGGCCGCCCTGTGTCGACGAACTCCGTGCCGGCCATCCGGTCACACACGCCGCGCTCTGGCGGGTGACAGGCACGAACACCGGCGTTCCGTTGCGCCGTGGGACGTTCCCGACGGTCGGCTACTCCTGGCCGGCGACCGTCGACCGGCTCTTCGTGGGGAGCGCGGGCTGGCCCGCCGCCGTCGCTGTCGACATCGCGATCGGCGAGGCGGACTACCTGGACGGCGAGTCGGTCCCGATCGACCGTGAGGCGGGTCGGGAACCCGGCGTCGGCGGCGTCGCCGGACTGGCGTTCGCACAGGTCCGTGCAGCGTGGGACCTCCTGACGAGCGGCAGCGGCGTCTGGAGTATCGGGGTCACCGACACGCCGATCGAGGCCGTCGTCGCCGACCCGGCGGGGACCGACTTCGAGTGGTTCCCGCTCCCGGACAGCCGGCGGTTCGTCGCGGACCCGTTCCCGGTTCGGATCGACGGCGACCCGTATCTCCTCTTCGAGGAGTTCCCCTTCGACACCTCGAAGGGAGTGATCTCGGCGCTCAGTCTCGACGACGACCTCTCCTTTGCCAACACCGAAGTCGTGTTCGAACAGCCGTTCCATCTCTCCTACCCCTACGCGTTCGTCCACGACGGCTCGACGTACGTCACGCCGGAGATGGCGGAGGGCAACGAGATCAGGCTCTACGAACTCCACGGCCCGGCCGAGTGGGACCACGTCGAGACGCTCGTCCCCGACGTGATGGGGATCGACCCCACCGTGATTCAACACGACGGGCGCTGGTGGCTGTTCTGCACGCTGCTCGACGAGCTTCCGGAGACCAACCTCCACGTCTACCACGCTCCGGAGCTGCGTGGCGACTGGGTTCCCCACGCCAACAACCCCGTCAAGACCGACGTTCGCTCGGTTCGGCCCGCGGGGACGCCATGGACCGAGGACGGGACGCTCTATCGACCCGGCCAGTACTGTGCCGGCGGGTACGGGAAACGCGTCGTTGTCAACCGGGTCGACCGACTGACGCCGACGGCCTTCGAGGAGACCGTCGTCGGTGAACTCGTGCCCGATGCGGACGGTCCCTACGCCGGCGGCCGGCACACGCTCGCGGCCAACGAGGACATCACGGTGATCGACGGCTACCATTCCGTCGTCGATACCTACCACACGCTCCGGCGTGCCCGGATCGTCCTGCAAGGGCTCTCGAACCGCCTGCCACGGTTCCCGTAGACGGGACATCGAATCCGTCACGACATTCGGTGTACCGACGGACGGCCGAACTACCGGGGGGGACGCCCGCTTATCGACCGATCAGAAAACGTTCGGGAGCGGGCGCCGTTCAGGTGGATTCATGGCCACGCGTCCAACCGGGGTCGTGGCCGGTGTGGTCTATCACGTCGGAACGGCACGCCGGGCAGTAGTCGGGGGTGACGGATTCGCTTCGGGGAACGTACACAGCGCCGCCGCATTTCACGCACGCATCCGCGACGATGGTCGCACAGTCCGCACAGACGTTGAAGTCGTCGGCCGTGAGCTCGCGCAGGGGTTCGAGTCGTTTGTTCAAGAGATACTCGTCGATAACCGTCTGGCAGCTGTGACACGGTTGCATGACGATGCGGATTACATCTCGCGACCACGCGGTAAATACTTGCCTCCGAAAACGGGCTGGCGCCTGTGATTCGAACGAACCGTACTCCCGACGCCCATCCCACAGGCGCCGGAAACGGAGTGCCGTGGTACCCCGACTCTCGGAAGTGTTATCCGCGGGGCGGGGTTACATTCGTTTGTAATGGCAAACGGTAAGGTTGACTTTTTCAACGACACTGGCGGCTACGGTTTCATTTCGACTGACGACGGCGATCTCGACGACGACGAAGACGTGTTCTTCCACATGGAAGACGTCGGCGGTCCGGACCTCGAAGAGGGGCAGGAAGTCGAGTTCGACATCGAATCATCCCAGAAGGGACCCCGCGCGACGAACCTCGTCCGCAACTAACGACTGAGCCTGCCCGTCGTTCGTAGCGATGGTCGGCGATTCGTTCTTTCAGATATCTACGCCGTAGCGAGTGCGCTCGTCTCCGTTGTACTGACCGCGAACTCACCAGTCGCGTTCACTGACACGCTGTCAGGGGAGATACTTCGCGACCAGACTCCGACAGAGGTACGCCGCGGTGAACGGATGCGGGGAGAGCCGCAGCGCCCGGACGTAATAGTCGATCGCCCGGTCGTAGGCACCGGCCTCGTGACAGGAGACGCCGGCCTGCGTGAACGACTGGACGTAGTAGGGCTCGACGTACGGCTGTGCCTCGGGCACCCGCTGGCTCACCAGATAGGCGAACCGCTTGTCGACCGCGACGTAGTCGGTGACGGGGAGTTCGGTCGCGGTGACGCTCCGGTCGTGGGACCGCCGGGTGTACAGGTCCGGACAGAGGCAGACGCCCGCTTCCGTCGCGGCTTCGAGGATGAACAGCAGGTCCTCTCCCCGGGTCAGTCCTTCCTCGAAGGTGGTCGACACCTGCTCGGTATCGAGCAGGATCGACGGCGTCAGCGCCGCCATGTCGCCGAGCAACACCCGATAGACGAAGTCGTCCATCGACATCGGTTCCCCCTCGACGCAGATGCCCGCACCCGTCTCGGCCATCCGGTCGAGTTGCCGCGTGAGCTTCTCCGGTTCCCAGAGGTCGTCGGCGTCCAAGAACGCGACGTATCGGGTGTCGGCCCGTTCGAGACCGCGGTTGCGCGCCCACGCCGGCCCGCGGTGGTCGGTGTCCTCGACGACGAGACACTCCGTGGGGACCGACTGGGCGGCGACGGTCTCGCGGGCCTCAGCCAGCATCGATTCGGGGGTGAACTTCGGCCCGTACGGGATGACCACGGAGACAGTCGGGGAGTCGTCGCCCGGCACGGGCTACCGACCCCCCGCTGCACCGGCCCGCTTCAGCCGGCGACGGGTACCCATCACTCCCCACCAAGCCAGCCGGACCCAGTTTTTCGGCTCCAGCAGGGCGTCCGGTTGCAGATACGCGAGCCCCTCGCGGAACCGGCCGTTCTGGAAGAAGACGGCGACGATGTGGAGCCGGTGGGTCCGGTTGATGTGGGTGCCTTCGGCTTCGAACTCCCGGATCAGGTCGGCGTGGCGCGAGAGAAAGCGGCGTTTGTTGTCGACGAGTTCCTCCGGCGACGGGTCCCCGCCCGAAGACGGAACGACCACGAGCGCCTCGTCGACGTAGGCGATCTTCCCGCGGGCGAGCAACTGGAGGACCAGATCCCAGTCCTCGTGGTCGACCAGTTGCTCGTCGAAGCCGTCGGTCGCCAACAGTGCTTCGCGCTCGACCAGCAGCGTCGAGCCCGGACCCATGAGGACGTTGACGGTAAGGATCTCCCGTGCTAGTTCGCGTCCCCCCTCCAACGCATTGGGGGCTGCGAACACCTCCCGGGAGAGCCAGTCGACGGTCCGCCCGAGCGCCGACGGCTTGGGGGTCAGAAACTCACAGTAGACGCCGATCCACTCCGGCGAGCGCCTCGATAGTTCGTCGAGTTGCCGTTCGAGTTTCCCGGGAAGCCAGTGGTCGTCAGAGTCGAGGAAGGCGACGTACTCGCCGCGCGCGGCGTCGATACCGGTGTTACGGGCGACGCTTCGCCCTCGGTTTCCTTCGTGGGTGATATACCGGACCCGTTCGTCGTCGATCCCTGCCACGACGGCCGCGGTGTCGTCGGTGCTCCCGTCGTCGACGACGACGACTTCGATGTCGGTGACCGTCTGTGCGAGTGCGCTCTCGATCGCGCGCCGGACCGTGTCGGCGCGGTTGTAGGTCGGGATGACGACGCTGACGCGGGGCGGGCTGTCGACCCCGTTCATCGCTCCTGGCACGCGATCATCGGAACGCCTCTTTGTGGATGTCCGTGACCTGTTTGGCGTGGTGTTGCCAGGTCCACTGTTCGTCGAGCAACCGCTGGAGGGCCGCCTCGCCCATCTCTCGCAACCGTTCGGGGTCGTCGGCCATGCGGTCGATGGCCCGCCGGAGTGCCTCCGCGTCTCTGGACGGGATGAGTTCCCCGGTCACGCCGTCCTCGACCATCTCCGGGATGCCGCCGACGTTCGTCGCGAGCGCCGGGGTCTTCGCGGCCATCGCCTCGTAAATCACGGTCGGCCGTGCCTCGGTCCAACTCGGGTGGACGAGCATGTCGGCGGCGACCTGCCAGCGGCGGAGTGCGACCGGATCGAGCCGCCAGAAGGAGTGGGCCGGATGTGTCAGCTCGCCAAGTTGGTCGAGCAGCCACCACCGCATGTCGCCCTCGTGGCCGACGGTGACGAGGTAGATGTCGTCCCTGTCGAGCCGTCGCATCGCCTCGATCAACTCCCTGAGGCCCTTCTGTTCGTAGTAGGCGCCGACGAACAGCAGGAGCGTGGTGTCCTCGTCGATACCAAGTTCGTAGCGGATCTGTTCGCGGCGGTCGGTCGGGAACTTCCGGGGGTCTTCCCCGATCGGGACCGTCTCGATCTTCGCGGGGGCGGTCAGCCTCCGCGCGATGTCGTTCAACTCGTCGCTGACGGTCAGGACCTTCGACGCGTAGCTCAGGGTCTCCCGGATGTGGGCCTTCGCCTCGTCGGTGAACGTCTCGTAGTTTTTCAGTTCGGAGGCGTGGCTGGTCACGACGAGCGGGATGTCGTGGCGCCGGCAGTAGGGTAACATCCCGTAGCCGTCGAGGTAGATATCGCAGGTGTGGACCACGTCGTGGGGTGTCTCGAAGGTCCGCTCGACGTACCGGGGGACCCGTTTCTGCATCGACCGGCCGGAGTAGTGGTAGAACCGGTTTTTCGGGATCGCGTACAGGAACCGGGGATAGTGGACGCGGTAAGTCCCCCACCGTTCGGTCTGTGGGATGTTCCCGTACTCGGAGTTCGGGCCGATCGGCGGCGCGAAGGGGGTCGGCGACACCACGTCGATCTCGGCGGCCGTCCGGTTGATCGCGTCGAGCGAGCGGTGGTTGAACGGCGTCCGCACCTGGAAGACGTGGTTCTGGTGGTGGGCCGAGGAGACCATCGCCCGGTACTGTACGTCGTTGGCCGACTCGAAGCTGGGGACCGACGAGAGGTCCGTCATCGGCGCCCTCCCGTGGTCGCGACGAGGTCCCGCAACATCCCGGCGAGTCGCTCCCCGAGGACCCGCCGGTCGTAGTGTTGTTCGACGTGCTCGCGGGCCTGTCTCCCCAGTCGCTCGCGCTGGTCGGGATCGGCGAGCAGTTCGTCGAACGCGGCGGCCAGGGCCTCGGGGGAGTTCTCGACGGCGAGTCCCCCCTCCGAGGCGTCGATGAGATCGCTGAACGCCCCCATGTCGGTCCCGACGACCGGGAGCCCACTCGCCATGTACTCGTAGGTCTTCAGCGGGACGGCATAGCGCAGTCCCGGGCTGTCTTTCAGCGGAGCGACCCCGATCGAGGCCGAGGCGAGCAACCCGGGCACCGCGTCGCGTTCGACGGGGCCGTGGATCTCGACGCGGTCCTCGACGCCGAGTTCGGCGACCACCGCCTCCAGGCGCGATCTGGTGTCCCCGTCGCCGACGAGTTTCAGCGTCGCGTCGTGCTCGATCAGCGCCATCGCCCGGATACACGCTTCCAGGTCCTGGGCGTGGCCGAAGATCCCCGTGTAGATGATCGTCCGGCCGTCGTCGCCGGTCCCGCGATCCGGGCCGAACCGCTGGACATCGACGGCGTTGGGTGCGACGAGGAACCGTTGCGCGATGGCGGGGCCGTGGGCGCGTTCCAGCAGGCGACTCATCTCCTCGGTCGTCGTCAGAATCCGATCGGCCCGCAACAGTAGCAGGTGTTCGTAGCGCCGACTCAGCCGCGTCGAGAGGCTCGTCTCGCGGATGAACCCGAGCCCCGCCGCGGCGTCGATCCAGAGGTCGCCCACGTCGACGACCAGTGGCTTGCGGGTGAGTTCGCCGAAGACGAGCCCCGGAATCCCGGTGAACACCGGCGGTGTGGTACAGACGACGGCGTCGAACTTCCGGCGGTGGTACAACAGCCACAGCGTCGCGTGCAGTGCGAACAGGAAGTAGTACGCGAGCCGTTCGAGCGCGTTCGGGTCGACGCGGCTCGGTTGCCAGGCCCACAGCCGGTGGACGTCGATATCGCCGTCGGTCGTCCGCTCGTGGCGCCGCCAACTCCGGGCGTACGTCTCCGGTGGGTACGACAGGGGCGGTGCGACCACACTCACCGCGACCCCGTCGTGTGCGAGCTGCCGGGCTGTGTCACCGACGCGCGACGCGTTACCGCCCAATTCCGGCGGATACTGCTGGCTGACGAGCGCGACCCGGACGGGTCCCGAGTCACCTCCGACCTCAGAACTGCTTCTTCGGGAACCAACTGACATCTGTCTGGGTATCAAGTGCAGCACAGAACGCTTAGCCTTTCCGGCGTCCGCCGGTCACAGCCCCGTCCCGGCGTCGCCCAGTGCCCTGAGTCCGCCGGTGGTGTCCGAATCGTGTGTGACGGTGACATCCCCGGCCGTCCCGAAATAAAAACACGGCCGAGCACTGTCTCCGGGCGCAGCCAGTTCGACGACGCCGCGGGTCAGCGTGGGTGAATCGCCAGCGGGGTCGTACGGCCCGAGGAACTTCTGTGCCGGGTCGGCCCCGACGACCTCGTCGCCCGAGAGACGGTAGGCGAACTCGGCGGTCCCGGTGACGTGTTTGACCGTCCCGATACGGGCCGGCCGGCCACCGCTCAGGTCGACGATGGCGGTCGGGACGGTCTCGGCTTCGTGGGGCTCCCAGTGGACGTGATCGACCTGGAGGTTGGCGTCACCGGTCTGCTTGACGGCGGTTCCGGCGGTCCCGCCCATCGTGAGATACTCGATCCGCTGGCTGCCACCGCGAGAGAAAAACACCGTCGAGTCGGTCCCGCTGTACCCCGATCGGGGGTAGATAGCGAGGGTCCCGAACCAGTTGGACGGGCCGTAGTAGGAGCCGAAGTCGAAGAGGCCGTCCTCGCTGCCGGCGTCACAGTCGTAGACAGTCAACTGCCGGTGGCGGCACTGGAAGGGGCCGACGCCCTGGTCGACGCGGTACACCGAGTTGTTCCAGCCCCACAACAACAGGTGGCCGACGATCAACTCCTGGGTGTCGCCCTCGCGGTGGTGGATGGCGGCGCCGGAGTCGGCGTCCAGCCCCGGTCCGTTGAGCGCGAACTGGTCCAGGAGTACGCGATCGATACCGTCCGGATCGGCGAAGACCAGCCCGTCGGTCTCGGGCGTCGTGATGTCCAGTTCGGATACGTCGGGGCCGAACCCGACGATCGAGGTGTTCGACCGGAGTCGGATCGGTCCCTCGTCCCGGACCCGCCCCGGCGGGAGACAGATCGTCCCGCCAGCCGCACCGAGAGAATCGATGGCATCCCCGACCGGCGTCGTCGTCTCCGCGGGATCGACGAGGGTCGGCTCGTCGGCGTCGGCATTCAGGACGACTACTGTCCCCGACAGCAACGCGGTCGTGATGTCGTCGGTGCCGCCACCGAGTCCGACACAACCTGCTACCGCAGCTAGCCCGACGGTGCCGGCCCCGAGGAGGTAGTCCCGCCGTGAGGGGCCAGGCTCTCCGGTTCCGTCCCCTGTCGGGTCGCTCGTCATAGCGGCCGTTGCGTGGCCACCGTCATAGCCTCACCGACTCTGCCGACGACTGGGAGCCACTCCCGGGCCGGCCGGTGACCCGGCTTCGGGACTACCGGGCCGGCTGGCGAGTCGGGTTAGAACCCCGTCCCAGCGGTCCCGAGCGCCCGGAACCCGCCGGTGCTTCCCTGGCTGTGCGTGACGGCCACGTCGTCTGGCGATCCCTGGTACAACGAGGGCGCCGCGGGGTCGGTCGGGTGGGCGAGGTTGACGATAGTCTCGCCCAGCGAGGCCTCCTGGCCGAGTTCGATGTACGGCCCCAGGATCTTCCTGTTGGGTGCGTTCCCGAGGTAGGAGTCGTAGTCCAGTTCGTAGACGTAGTCCGGCGCACCGGTGACGTGTTTGACCGTATCGATGGTCGCCGTGCCGTGGCCCCGAAGACGGACGATCGCCGGCGACTCGGCGACCTGGCCGACCGGTTCGTAGTGGACGTTGCCGAACTCGATGACGCTGTCCCAGGTCTGGTCGATGGCGTAGCCGGTCGACCCGCCCATCGTGAGGTAGTCGACGGACTGGGTCCCGCCCCGGGAGTAAAATACGGTCGAGTTCTCGCCGCTCGAATCCGGGATGGGATAGACGGCGATGGTCCCGAACCAGTTGGCCGGGCCGTAGTACGACCGGAACTCGAAGAGGCCGTCCTCGGCACCGGCGTCACAGTCGTAGACGATCATCTGTTCGTGGCGGCACTGGAAGGGGCCGACGCCCTGGTCGACGCGGTACACCGAGTTGTTCCAGCCCCAGAACAGCAACCGCCCGACACGGAGGTTCATCGTGTCCCGGTTGGTGTGGTGGATGGCGACGCCGGTCGGATCGGTCCCGCCCGGCCCGTTCAGCGCGAACGCGCCGAGGCTGACATCGGCCGTCCCGCTGTCGCGGTCGAACACGATCCCGTCGGCCGTCTGCTCGGTGATATCGAGTTCCGTCACCTCGACCCCGAAGCCGGTCATCGTGGTGTTCTCGTAGGGGCGGATGTTCCCAGGGGTCGAGATCCGGCCCGGCGGGAGGCGGATCTCGCCCCCGTCGTTGGCCCCCAGGATGTCGTAGGCGTCCTGGATCGGCGTGTTCGTCCCCGACGGCGTGACGACTTCCGGCGACGAGAGATCCCGGGCGAGGACGACGATGTTCCCGGCGATCAGTTCCGCCTCGATATCGGTCCCGCCGCTGGCACCGCCGCTGTCGATCGTTCCGAGTTGGACCCAGGTCCCGCCGTCGCCGATGTAGACCGCGCCGGTGTCGGTCGCCAGGAACTTCGCCCCCGACTTGGCGGCGTAGTTCGAGCGGGCGTCGTCGGTATCGCGGATCTCGACGTCGGTGTCGATGCGTTCGAAGTTTCTATTCAACGGTTCGTGCCAGTCCAGCGTCCCCGCTGACGGCGTCTCGTATTGGTGGTTGTCTGTCATTGGTCTGGATCGATCCCGCCGTAGCCGTAGTCCCCGTAGCCGCGTTCGCCGAACTCGTCGTTCGGGATCGGTGTCGGAGTCGCTGTCTCGGTGGGAGTCGGTGTGGGGGTTGGCGTTGGTGTTGCGGTCGGTGTCGGAGTTGGCGTTGGTGTTGCCGTCGGAGTCGGTGTGGGTGTCGGCGCTGCCGTCTCACCCTCGACGACCGATTGCACCTGAGTCGGTGTCAGCGCCTCGTCGTAGAGTCGAAGGTCGTCGATGCGTCCGTCCATGGCGTAGTAGGAGGCGTACCCGTTGTCCCCGCGGCCGACGGTCAGCGAGCGCGAGGAGTGGACGACCGACCCCGCCTGGCTGGCGTCGCGATCGATCTCCTCGCCGTCGAGGTACAACACCAGGTCGGTCCCGTCCCAGGTGAGACAGACGTGGTGCCATTGGCCGTCGTGGGTCGCGTAGCCCCAGGGGTTGACCGTCGCGTGGCCGCTCTCGACGCGGACGGCCGCCCGCAGGCTGTTGTTCGTCTGCACGTCGAGGCTGTAGCCGGGCTTTTCGAACCGTGGAACCCCCTTCTGGACGATCGTCTGGCTCGTCTTCCCGCTGGTGGTCCGGTACCACGCAGCGACGGAGAGTTCGGCCGGACGCAGCGTCGACGCGTCGGCTATCTCGACGTAGTTGCCGTCACTGGCGCCGAAATCGATCGCCGACGAACCGACCGTCCCGTCGACGGCCAGGTCGGGTGTTCCCTGGAGCGTTCCGTCGTTACCACCGACGTCGTCGGCCACGACCGAGCCATCCGTCTCCTCGAACCGCCAGTGGGCGACCGGCGACGGGAGCGTAGGGGTCACCGTCTCGGTCGGTGTCGGCGTTGGGGTTGGGGTCGGTGTGGGAGTTGGTGTCGGCGTTGGGGTTGGGGTCGCCGTGGGAGTTGGTGTCGGCGTTGGGGTTGGGGTCGCCGTGGGAGTTGGGGTTGGTGTCGCTGTGGGAGTCGGCGTCGGAGTTGGCGTTGGCGTCGGAGTTGGCGTTGGTGTCGCCGTGGGAGTTGGCGTCGGAGTCGGCGTCGGGGTTGGTGTCGCTGTTGCTGTCGGCGTTTCCGACACTCCCTCGTACAGCCCGCCCACATCGCTGGCAGAGAGTGCCCGGTTGTACACCCGAACGTCGTCGATCCCGCCGTCCATGGCGTAGTAGGAGGTGTAGCCGTTGTCCCCACGGCCGATGAACAGCGAGCGGTCGGAGCCGACGACGGCACCCGACTGCGAGCTGTCCCGAGCGACCTCCTGGCCGTCCAGATAACAGATCAGGACCGCGCCGTCCCAGGTGAGACAGACGTGGTGCCACTGGCCGTCGTGGGTCGCGTAGCCCCAGGGGTTGACCGTGGCCTGACCGCTCTCGACGCCGACGTGAGCGCGGATGCTGTTGTCGGTCTGGACCTCGACGGCGTAGCCGGTGTCACCGAACCGAGCGTCGGCTTTCTGGACGATCGTCTGGCCGGTCTTCTCGCTGGTGGTCCGGTACCATCCGGCGACGGAGAGTTCGGCCGGGCGAAGGACCGACGCGTCGGCCACTTCGACGTAGGTGTCGTCACCGGTCCCGAAAGAGTACGCTGTCGAGTCGTAGACGCCGTCGATACCCTGGACCGGCGTCCCGCGGAGTGCGCCGTCGTTGCCGCCGACTGCGTCGGTCGCGGTCGCGCCCGTCCCGTCGAGGGGCCAGTGTGCGACTAACCCGTCCTCGGGGCCGACTACTGCCGGCGCGACGACGGTGTCGATCATCGACACCGGCACGTCCAACGGAACGCCGCCGTAGCCCAGTCGCGCCGTCGTCGGGTCACCGCTCCCGAGACAGCCCGCGACCGACGGCAACGCCGTCGCACTCAGTCCCGTCAACTTGAGGACCGTCCGCCGTGACAGTTCGGAACGGTCCGTGTCTTCGCCGTCTGGTGGTGGTTCGCCGCCCATCATGGTCTCTGTTCGCTAGCAGCAAATATGACCCTTTCTGCCGAATTATCATCACGAATACCGGAATTACCGCTCTATTCCACCACGTACCTCGATATATCGGTCGAAATCGTGTCCCAGTATCACGGACGATAGACAGCGATAGCCGAAACGCAGCCGAAGGATAACCGACGAACCGGCGCTCACATCGGGTAGCACACCTGTCGAACACCGTTCTGCGGGGCCGACCGCGTCGCCACGGGAGAAAAAACGATTAACTGCCCACCCGCCGTCCAGGACCTATGGACACCCCCGACGATAGCTCCACCTCTCCCGATTCGTCGCGGTCCCGCCGCTCGTTTCTGGTGTCGCTGGGCGCTGTCGGCCTCACTAGTGCCGTCGCCGGCTGTTCGTTCGACCGTCGCAACCGCGTCGACCCCGGCGACGAGACGCCAACCGAGCAGCCGACGGAGACGCCGACGGCCCCGCCGACGACCGTCGACGAGCCGGACCCGTACTTCGATCCCGGGCCGACGGTGGCCGTCGAGACGGTCGCGACCGGCTTGGTCTCCCCGAGTTCGATGGCGACCGCGGACGACGGGACCGACAGGCGGTTCATCGTCGACCAGGCAGGACAGGTCCACGTCCACGGTCCCGACGGACTGGCATCCGAGCCCTTTCTGGACCTGACCGACCGACTCGTCGCCGTCGGTCAGGGTCTCCCGAACTGGGTCGCCTACGACGAGCGCGGGCTGCTCGGGCTGGCCTTTCACCCCGAGTTCGCACAGAACCGCCGGTTGTACGTCCGGTACAGCGTGCCGGCCGACGACGACGAACTCGACCACCGGGAGCGACTCTCCGAGTTCACCGCGACCGCCGACGGAACCGCCGTCGACCGCTCGACCGAGCGAATCCTGCTGGACTTGCCGTGGCACCGCCCGATCCACCAGGCGGGGACGCTGGAGTTCGGCCCCGATGGCTACCTCTACGCGGCGCTTGGCGACGGGCTGAACCCGTTCAACGGACAGGATGTCACGAACAACTTCAAGGGAAGTGTTCTCCGGATCGACGTCGACAGCCGGACCGACGACAAGCCCTACGGCATCCCCCCGGACAACCCGCTCGTCGGGAGCGACGGGCTGGACGAACACTACGCCTGGGGGCTTCGCAACCCTTGGAAGATGGCGTTCAGCGGTGACCGCCTTATCGTCGGCGACGTGGGCCAGGCGACCTGGGAGGAAATCAACGTCGTCCGGAAGGGCGCGAACTACGGCTGGCCGCTCAGAGAGGGGTTTCACTGTCACGACCCCCAACTGGGGACCAGTTCCGACGGCGAGTGTGTCACCCAGTCCGACCGCGGTGAACCGCTCGTCGACCCCGTCCTGGAGTTCCCCCACTTCACCGAAGACGGTGACGCGGTCGGCTTCGCGGTCATCGGCGGTCACGTCCACACCGGCCCTATCGACGCCATCCGGGACGAGTACCTCTTCGGGGCCTTCACCCGGTCGTTCACCGAGCCAGCGGGCCGGTTGCTCGTGGCGACGCCCCAGTCGTCCGGCCGCTGGCCGGTCCGTGAGGTTCAGTTCGCCGACCGCGAGGAACTGGGGATTCAGGTGCTCTCGCTCGGTGTCGACGGCGACGAGAGCTACGTGCTGGGGACGACGGCATCGCTCTCCGAACAACCACTGACGAAACAGCAGGGCGTCGTCTATCGGCTGACGCCGGCCTGACTACAACAGGCCGACCGACTCGTACCAGTCGACGGTCTCGGTCAGGGCCGACTGCCAGGAGCGCTGGCGGACCGGTGCTTGTTCGGTGAGTTCAGGCCGAACTGTCCCGAAATCGCCCCGTTCGAGGAACCCTTCGCCGGGCACCGGCGAGACGCCGACGCGGTAGAGCACGTCTAGCGTCGGTTTGATGACCCACCGAGTGAGACCGAACGGGACATCGACGACCCGACAGCCCCCGGGCGCGTGGCGGGCGATCGTCCCGAGCACCTGCCCGTTGGTGAGGTTCGGTCCCGTCACGAGATGGCGCCCGTCCGCGCCCGCCGAGAGACAGTGCTGGATGCTGCCGACGACGTCGTCGACGTGGACGATGTTGTACTTGTCGTAGGTGTACAGCGGCGGCACCAGCACCCGATTGGACGCGATCGGGCGCACCAGATCGTAGCGGGCCAGCCGGTAGTCCAGCGGGCCGAAGATGTACGTCGGGTACAGCACCGAGACGTCGAAGGGGTGGTCCCGCCGAAACAGTAGCTCTTCCGCGGCGACCTTCGACTGCTGGTACGTCGAGTTCGGGTCGCTTGGCACCTCGGGATGGGCACCGATCGTGCTGAGGAACACGACCCGCTCGACGCCGTGTTCGGCCGCCGCCGCGACCAGCCGCTCGGTCCCGCCGACGTTGGTGGACTGCATCTCGGTCTCGGCGTAGGTCGCGGCCCCCAGGTGGACGACGGCCTCGGGTTCGGTGGCCGCGACGGCCGCGCCCAGCGAATCGTCGGTGAGGGTCCCCTCGACGACTGTCACGCCGTCGGGAATCCGGGCCGTCGAGGCCGCGGGCCGGACGAGCGCGGCAACGTCCTCCTCGTCGGCCATCTCGGTCAGGAGGTTCAGGCCGATAAAGCCCGTCGCGCCGGTGACGAGCACCGTCATCGCTGCACCCCCGCCCGCTCGTAGGCCGTATCGAGTATCTCGGCGATCGCGACCCCGCGGTCGACCGGGGCGGCCGTGTCGGTGTCGCCCGCGACAGCGTGGTCGGCGAAGTCGTGGATGCGGGCGGTGTGTGGGTCCTCGGCCCCGGCCGGGTAGAGGTCGGCGACACCGACATCGACGATCGGGAGGTTCCCGTGTTCAAAGGCCAGTGGACGGCCGTGGACCTCGCCGGACAGCCGGTCGGGCGTGATCTCCAGCCAGCCCTCGGTGCCGACGACGAGGAAGCGAGAGACGCCGTCGGTCTGTGTCCAGGTCGCCGAGAATTCGGCGGGGACGCCGGCAAACGACAGCGACAGCCGGGCGGCGTCTTCGACCGGCCGGTCCCGGAGGTGACGGACGCTCGCGTCGGTCACGGTCGGCGCGCTCTCGAAGAGGTCGAGGACCACGTCGAGTGTATGCGGGAAGAGATCCCGGGCGACGCCACCGCCCGAGACGGACGGGTTGTAGTACCACCCCTGTCCGGGCGCTGCCGAGTGGTTCGCGACGGACACCTCGACGAGGTCGCCAAGCAACGCGTTCGACAGGAGTTCCAGCGCCCGCTGATAGTTCTCGTAGTACCGGTTGAGGTAGCCGACCTGCGTGACGACGCCGCGGTCGTGAGCGGCGTCACGCATCCGGACCGCGCTCTCGGCGTCGATCGTTAGGGGTTTCTCACAGAGGACGTGACAGCCGGCCTCGACCGCCGACAGGAAGATCGATTCGTGGGTCGCCGGCGGCGTACAGATCGACACCACGTCCAGTTCAGTCTCGGCGAGCATCGTCGTCACGTCCGGGTAGCCCGGCAGCGAGAACTCCTCGGCGGCCGCGTCGCGTCGCTCGTCGTCGCGTTCGGCGACGGCGACGACCCGGGTCCGGGGGTGGCTCTCGAAGGCGGGGATGTGGTAGTCGGTCGCCATCCAGCCGGCGCCGACCACACCGACAGCCAGTGTCGTCATGCCCGTTCTGTCGACAGCCCCGAAGATAAACCCACGGTAGCGAGGCAGTGTCACGGCTGACTCCGGGATAGAGTTACGAGCCATGGCCGCGAAGCGATCCGTGATGACCGAACTCACGACCTCGGTCCACCGGTCGATCACCGAGGTCAAACAGGGGGAGTGGAACGCGATCGTCGCCCAGCAGTCCCGTACCGGGAGCGTCTTCGAACGCTACGAGTGGCTGTTGGCCTACGAGCGGGGAACCGACGCCGTCGGCCACCACGTCCAGGTCCGCAAGAACGGGACGCTCGTCGGGGTCCATCCCTCGTTCGTCCGCTCGCTGCCGGGGACGCCGGTTCGGTTCCTCGGCCCGGCGATGCCCGGTTCGAACGGCGCACTCATCGCCACCGACGAGGCCGCCGTCTTCGACGCGATCGCCGACGGGATGGCCGCCGGGACCGGCGGGCGGACCATCGGCCACCTGCTCAAGCCGGCCTCTCCCCGATCGCTCCGATACGCGACCCGGCTCCAGGCGCGAGGGTACGTCCCTTCGGTTCGCGACTGTCAGTTCGAACTCGACATCGACAGGGACTGGGACGCGGTCGCGGCCGATCTGGCCCAGAAGAAACGCCGGAACCTCCGGAAGGCCGACGAGATGGGCGTCACGGCTGCCGAGGTCCCCGTCACCGACGCGTCCATCCGAACCTTCGCCCGGAATCACGAGACACATATGGAACGGATCGGCGGTCAGGGGACGACGCCGTCGTTCCTCCAGGCGCTCCTGTCGACGATCGGCGACCGGATCAAACTGTTCTCGGCCCAGGTCGACGGGGAGTCCGCGGGCCAACTGCTCGCCGTGGTTGGGCAGGAACGGGACTGTCTGTACCTCCTCTTTCCGGCCTACGACGCCGACCTGTTCCGGTACTACCCTTCGGAAGTCCTCTACCGGGGTGCCATCCAGTGGGGCATCGACGAGGGACTCACCACCTGCAACTACGGCGACACCCATCCCGACATCGACGACGGGACCTATACGTTCAAATCCGACTTCGGCGGCGAACCGGTCGCGACGGTCCGCTGGGAACGGATCGGCTCGCGGGCGGGGAAGCTCCTCTATCTCCTCGGCGGCGACCGCATCGTCGACAGAATCAGGCGGCCGATCGCCCGCCTGGTCGGCGCCTGACCCACTCGCCACCGTTTTCACGGGCTGGTCCGAACGGCACCACGATGAGTCAGATCCCGCACCACTGTCGCGTCGAGACGGCGCTCCCGGCCGCCACGGACGACTACTTCGCGGCCGAGCGGGAGACGCTCGACGCGTATCTGGATCTGGTCCCCGGTAGCGTCGACCATGCCGGTGACGCCGCTGTCGGGCCGATCGACGCCCTCCCTTGGCTGTACGTCGCGGACCTGACCGGCTGGCGCGGGGCGACGCTCGCTCGGCTGCTGGCTGCACAGCGGGATTGTCCGTGCTACCAACTCTCCGCGATGGCCCGCGACGCGGTCCCGACGCTGTGGGAGGTCCTCCGGGCCAGCGCCGACGGGCCGGTCGTCGTCCATCTGGAACTGCGCGGTGACTCCGGACAGGTTCCCGGGACGCTCCGGGAGGCCCTCCGTCGTGGGTTCCGACAGCCCGAGCGGCAGGTCCCCGACGGACGCGACCCCGTCGTCGGCGAGGCGGCGAACACCATCGTCGTGTTCACCGACACCCGGCCCTCGAAACGGCTCGCGTCGCCGCTGCCGGCCGCGACGACCCCGTACACCGGCGCCGTCCTCTCGTATGCGCCCCGACGGAGTATGCTCCCCGAACAGCCCGACGGGACGACCTACCTGGCCGAGCCGCCGGCGATCCACGAGCGGGAGGCGAAACTGGAGTCGTTCCTGCTGGCGACGATCCCTGACACCCCCGACAGCGAGCAGTTCGTCGGTGCGGCCGTCGACGCGCTGTCGATCACCCACTCGGTGATCGGCAAGCGGGACCTGCTGTTCGACGTGTCGCCGCGGCTCGCGCTGAAGTACGGCCGTCACCTGGAGACGCTGTCGCTGTCGGCCGCGCTCGATCGGTTCCGGGCAGACATCCTCGGGCAGGTCCCCCAGAGTCCGGGCAGCACCGACCTCCGTGAGACGCTGGCGGATCTGCTTCGGGAGTAGCGACCGGTGGTCGCTTGCGGGGGCTGTTCGTCTACCGGGGCCTGGACTGCCGGTGTCGGGCCTGCTCGCGCAACCGTTCGATCCGCTCGTCCATCGGCGGGTGCGTCGACAGCAGCCGGGACAGCTCGTTTTCGTCGTCGCCGTGGACGTACAACGGCGTCAGCGGCCCCAAGTCGGGGTTCGCGGCCCGCTCGATCTTCCGGAGCGCGCGGGCCAGCGCCAGCGGATCGCCGGTCACCTCGACAGCCCGGTCGTCGGCAGCCCACTCGCGGTGCCGGGAGTAGGCGAGGACGAGCAGCGTCACCGCGATTCCCAGCAGGCCGACGAGGTACAGCGCGGTCCGCTGGGTCCGGGCGAACCACGAGCGCGACCAGCTCTCCGGGACACCCCTGAGCAGCGCCAGCGCCTGAGCGATACCCCCGGTCAGGACGACGACTGGTAAGACGACGAGACTCACCAGCCCGACGAGACTACGGGTGAGGCTGTAGGCCAGCGTCTGGACGAGCGCGTCGCGACTCTCCAGATGTGCGAGTTCGTGTGCGAGCAGCCCTTCGAGCTCCGCACCGGAAAGGTAGCCAAAGAGCCGCCGGTCGACGACGATCGCGGCACCCGCCCCGCCGACGGCGAAGGCGTTGGGGGCCGGGAGCCGGGCGATCAGTACCTGTGGGCGACCGACATCCATCACTGAGAGCAGTCGATCCAGCCGCCGGTAGACGCTCGGCGCGCGTGCGGGCGGCAACTCGACGGCGTCGAGCGAGCGCTTGAGCTGTGTGGTCCCGGCCCAGTAACTCACCAGCCCGAAGACCACCGCGGTCCCGACGACGGCCACCGCCGCGACCGCCGGTGACGGCCGCAGGTTCCAGAGTACAGCCAGTAGCCGGTAGCCGAGCCACGCCGCCAGGAGGTAGACGACGAGCGTGGAGAGCCCAACGACGGACAACACGAGACGGCGACCCACGCTCATATCGGTCGTTCGATCCGGACTGTGGAAACCGCTTCGGTGGGTGTGGGTCGCTGCTGACACTGCCTCCCAGGGGCGGGGTCCGATCACCGGCACGATGTCGACTGTCTGCGTGGCCAGATTTAGGCCATACGAAAAGTAACAGATTCGGTAGAGTAGAAGTTGTTAGTATGGCCTAAAATCGTCTTAGAGCGTCCAAAAAACCAGTATTTAGGACATCCTAATCAATCAGTTTTATTATAATTGGGTCAGAAGTATCGATCGTCATGAGCGCAGAAGGACTCGAACGACAGACCCGGAACTACCTCAGTAACAACGTGCCACAGATCCAGCAACACGGCGGCTCCTTCGAAGTGCGGGACGTTGACGAAGCGGCCGGGACCGCAACGGTCGCGATCGGTGGTGCCTGTTCGGGCTGTGGCATCGCACCGATGACGATGAAGGCGATCAAACAGCGGCTTCCCGAGAGCGTCGACGGGCTGGAAGACGTCGAGGTCGTCCGTGCGGGCGGACCGCGTGCCGCCGTGATGCCGTCGAAGACCGACGAGATGGAAGGGATGGACGAGTACGAGGACTACAGTCCACCCTTCTGAGTTGGAGACGTCTCGACTGACCCGCGACGACGGACTCGGTCACGCCGTTCTCGATTCTGCTGTCCGGGCTACTTGCCCTCTCGGTCGTCGAGTTCGTCCTGGAGGAGCGCCGTCGCCAACTGCTCGCTTACGACCGTGCTGACATCGTTGGCGAGTCGCATCGCTTTCAGCTCGTGTTGTTCCAGGTCCAGCGCGTCACGGAAGAACCACGACAGCGTCACGTACGTCTCGTGAAGCTCTGCGGCCCGTTCCCATCCGTCCTCGGTGAGCGTCGCGCCCTCGTAGGGCTCGTACGTGACGAGGCTATCTCCGGCCAACCGCTGGAACGTCTCCGAGGTTGTCGCTCCTGATCGACCGAGCATCTCCGCGACGGTTCCCGACGAGATCGGTGGTTCGTCCCGGTGTTGGGCGATGTAGAGCGCGAGCAGATACTGCGGTGCCTGTGTCATCAGTTGTCGACTGCGTGTTGCGGTGTCGTTGCGCTGCCCATACTTTTAGGCCTACCTAATAAATTAAAACGGTTCTGGTTTTAGACAACCCGGCCGGTCGGCCGAACGGACCAGCCGCCGACGGATGGCTGTTGGCGGGCGATCGAGCGTTCTCTATCGCGGTTATCGGTTTACAGTGGGGTCTGGTGATCGGGACAGCCCGAACGAGAACCCACGGGAACGGCCGCTCTACTGGGGCTGTAACGGAATTTTCGGTCCAGTTCGCTCGCGCGCCGGGCGTGTACCGGCGGGGGTACCTGAAATCGACGGACCGTCCGAGCGAACCGTATCGGGCACGCCACAACTTTCGAGTCTCGATGTCCCAGCTGGCGGCGAAATCGATCGGCCGCGACCGCCGATCCTTCGGTGTTCTCTAGACGGTCGGTCTGATCTCAGTGAGTACGACACGGCGTCCGCCCCGACGGTTTCACGGACTCGGCGCCGTACAGAGCGCACATCGCGGAGTCACAGCTCGTAGCAGTTGATCACCGTCAGATCGCGCTTGTCCGGGTGATATATCGCTGTCTGCTATATCGAATCAGTTCAGACGGGTCCGGATCGTCTCGGCGGTTTGCTCACCGACGCCGTCGACAGTCCGGAGTTCTGTTAGCGAGGCCGAACGAACGCCCTCGACGCTGCCGAAGCGTCGGAGCAGTCGCTTCCGCGTCTCGGGGCCGATGCCCGGCACCTCGTCCAGTGCGGTCGACACCTCGTCCCGAACGGTCTGGTGGTACTGAACTGCAAAGCGGTGGGCCTCGTCGCGAATCCGCTGGAGGAGGTGGAGCTGGGGCGCGTCGTCGGGCCAGTCGTAGACGCCGTCGGGGGTGACGACCAGTTCTTCGTCCTTGGCGAGTGCGATCGCCGGCACGTCCCAGCCGACCTCGGCCAGCGCGTCACGAGCAGCACCCAACTGTCCGTCCCCGCCGTCGATCACCAGCAGGTCGGGGTCCGGGCGGTCGTCCCGTCCCTCGACTGCGCGTGCGGCCCGCCAGCGGACGAGTTCGCGCATGTTGGCGTAGTCGTCGTTTCGCTCGCTGAGCTTCTTCCGTCGGTAGTCGGCCTTCTCCGGTTTCGTATCCACGAAGGAAATGTTCGAGCCGACGACGGCACGCCCCTGTGCGTGGCTCACGTCGAATCCCTCGATCCGGTCGGGCCGGTCGATACCGAGCGCGTCGGCGAGTGCGCCGAGTTCGTCGTCGTCGCCGCCGCGGCGGCGTGCGTTCTTGAGCGCGAGGTCGACGAGCGTCGCTTCCCGGCCGGCACCGGGGACTCGGAGGTCGACGCCCTCGGCGGCGAGCCACGCCTCGATGTCGGCGTCGGCGGGGTCCTCGGCACAGAGGATCCTGTCGGGAAACTCCCGCTCGGCGTAGTACTGGGGGATGAACGCGCGGTAGACGGCGTCGGTCCCCTCGCCGTCGGGGACGGCCAGCGTGTGTCGGTCGCGCTCGATGAGCTTGCCGCCCTCGGCGTGGAGCCGTGCGACGACGGCAGTGTCTCCCTCGAAGGCAGCACCCAGTACGTCGATCGTTGCGCGGGCGCTGGCGTCGCTGACCGCGGTATCGCTCTCCCCGACGAACGCCTCGACGGCGTCGAGTTTGTCACGGACGTTGGCCGCTCGCTCGAAGGCCTGATCGGCCGCTGCCTGCTCCATGGCGCGCCGGAGCGGACCAGTGAGGATGCCAGTCTCGCCCTCGAAGAACCGCTCGACGCTCTCGACGTCTTCGGCGTAGTCGGCTGCCGATATCTCCCCGGTACAGGGGGCCGAACAGATCCCCATCTCGTAGTCCAGACAGGGGCGGTCCCGGCTCCGGTACTTGTGGTCCGAACAGCCACGGAGCCCGTAGATCTCCCGGAGCGCCTTCAGGACGACCTCGACGCGGCCCTTGTCGGTAAAGGGGCCGTAGACGGTCGCTCCCTCGGCGGGATCGCGGGTCACCTCGATCCGCGGGACCGCGTGGTCGGTCAACTGGACCAGCGGATAGGACTTGTCGTCTTTCAGCCGGACGTTGTACGGGGGCCGGTGGCGCTTGATGAGGTTCGCCTCCAGCAAGAGTGCCTGTGTCTCGGTGTCAGTCACCGAGAAATCGATCGTCCGGGCGCGTTCGACCATCGCAGCGATGCGGTCACTGCGCGGGTCGGCGTAGGATCTGACACGGTCCCGGAGATCGACGGCCTTGCCGACATACAGCACCCGCTCGTCGGTATCTTCGAACTGATAGATTCCCGGCTCACGCGGCAGGTCGGCGGCACGTGTTCGGACCGCGTCGGTGTCCATCGCCTCCCGGTTAGCGCCGGGCGGAGTTGAACGTCACGCTGGCGAGTCTTCCGGCACGCGCTCCCGATCGGGGTCCGGTGGCCCCTCACTGGGGAACAGTGCGGTCCGAAGCTGATCGAGGGCGTGGTCGTCCTCCGGGGCCGTCAACTCGATGTCGTCCTCGCCGGCCACCGAGAGGACGAGCAGCGACTCCCGCGACCAGGCGTAGACGCCCAACACGACGGCGGCAAACGCCAGCGCGAGCCCGCCGAACAGCTGCATGATCTCGTCGAGCTGTGCCAGCAGGGTCAGCATCGACCCGAGCAGCCCCATCATCCCGCCGAGACCGAGTTGTCCCGAGGCTCCAGCGCTATCCAGTGAGATACCGCCGATCAGATTGTCCAGGCTGATGAGCTGCCCGGCCACGATCAGGACGATCCCGGCCACCAGTGCCTTCAGCCCCTGTTCGAGGAACGCCCAGTTCCCGCTGGTGGTGCGGTCGACGCCCTCGACGTTCGGGCGGTCGACGGTTCGGTAGTTGGGGCCGTCCCGATCGGGGGTAAACGCCAGCACACGGTGGCTCGTGACGACCACGCCGCCGTCGCCGACGGCGACCTGGGTCTCGATCGTCTCGCCGTCGAACAGGAGATCGTCCGCGCGATCGACCCAGCGCATACAGACGATTAGCGGGCAACCGATTTCAACCCTCGCCCGCAGACACCCACAACGGCTAACACGACGCCACCCCTCAGTTCGAACGATGCGAACTGATCCCCGCTGTCCCCACTGTAACGAGAAGGTCAGCGCCACGGCCTCCTGGTGTATGCACTGCGGGCAGGACTTCGACGAGCCCCGGGAGGCGGGTAGTGGTGAACTCACGGAGGCGCTCGCACGTGGTGACGGTGACGCCGTCGCCGGCCGACTCACCGACAGCGAACGCGGGCCGGGCGCGGTCGGCGTGGGGCTGGCGATCGTGGCGCTGGTCACGCTCCCGACCGTCGCCCCGCCGGGGCTGACCTTCTTCTACCTCGCGGCCGTCGTCGCCGTCGGCTACCTGGCTGCCCAGCAACAGGGTGCGAGCGACGCGCTCTCCCGTGGCGCGCAACTGCTCGCGCTTACCCCTCTCCTGTTGTGGTTGCTCTCTGCCGCACTGTACGCTGTTCCCCCGATCACTGCGCTGTTCGGTCCGATCGTCTACGCCGTGCTCGTCCTCTTCCTCGCCCGCCGGATCGACAGCTCTCTCGTCGGGTGACGCGGTCGTATCAAAACTACCATGCCACCCGGTTTCGAAGACCTGCCTAACAGATGGTTACACAGCGAGAGAAACAGGAGTACACGGACGACTATCCCGAGAAGACACTGTACCTCCCCGGCCCGACCGAGGTCCGCGAGGACGTGATCGAGGCGATGGCCCAGCCGATGTTCGGCCACCGGATGGACCGGATGACCGACCTCTACACCACGATCGTCGAGGACACCAAGGAGTTCCTGGGCACCGACAACGAGGTCATCATCCTCACCGCCTCGGGGACGGAGTTCTGGGAGGCGACGACGCTGAACCTCGTCGAGGACGACATGCTCGTGGCGACCTCGGGCGCGTTCAGCGAGCGCCAGGCCAACGTCGCCGACCGCCTCGGAAAGAACGTCGATCGGGTCGAGTACGACTGGGGCCAGGCGGTCAAACCCGCGGACATCCGGGACGCCCTCGAAGCGAGCGAGGACGGCTACGACGCCGTCGGCGTCGTCATGAACGAGACCTCCACGGGCGTACGCAATCCCGTCGAAGAGATCGGCGACCTCATGGCCGACTACCCGGACACCTACTTCGTCGTCGACGCTATCTCCTGTCTGGGCGGTGACCGGATCGATATCGAGGCCCACAACATCGACGCGCTGTTTACCTCTACCCAGAAGGCCTTCGCGATGCCGCCGGGGCTGGCCGTCTGTACCGTCAGCGACGTCGCCTACGAGCGGGAACTGGAGAAGGAGTCCGCGTCGTGGTACGGCGGCTTCCAGCGCACGCTCGATTACTACGACCGGAAGGGCCAGACCCACTCGACGCCGGCTATCCCGATCATGCTGGCCTACCGCAAGCAGATGAAACACATGCTCGACGAGGGTCACGACGCCCGCGACCAGCGCCACCGCGAGATGGCCGAGTACACCCGTGAGTGGGCTCGCGAGCACTTCGGCCTGTTCCCCGAGGACGGCTACGAGTCCCAGACTGTGACCTGCATCGAGAACACCCGAGGTATCGACGTGGCCGAGACCGTCGAAGCCGTCTCCGAGGAGTACGACATGGTCTTCTCCAGTGGGTACGGCGACCTCAGCGAGGAGTCGTTCCGCATCGGGCACATGGGCGAACACACCGTCGAGTCGATCACGGAACTCACCGACGCTATCGAGGCCGTCGCGGATCTGTAACTGGTCTGATTGGTGTGCTTCGGGTCCGTGCGAGGCCACCTGGTCGTCCATCGGGAGACGACGGCTCCGTGAGTTTTCGAGCGGTGTAACTGGATGTATACTATTTATCATATTAGTTATCAGAATTTGAATTGTGGGGCGCAGATATAAATCCGCTTTTCCCATTTCCGTCCGTATATGAGTACGACACGGGTCTCTGGGCAGATCACCGCCCACTACAGCAGGCGGATCGGCGTGGCGTTGCTCGTCACGCTCGCGGTGACGCTCGCGTTCGGGACGCTCTTTGCAGTCCACGCGGCGAACACGGGAGCGGGGACGGCGTCGGTCGCCGGGACACTGTTCGTCGTGGTACTGAACATCGGGCTGCTCGGGATCGTCCTCGGCGGGAACGCTGCCGTCGCACTCCGTCGGCTGACCGACGCCGCGGAGGCGATCGAAGACGGCGACCTCGAAGCCAGCCCTGCTGTCGAACGTAGCGACGAGTTCGCCGACCTCGCAACGGCGTTCGACAACATGCGTGACTCACTCGGCGAGGCCTTAGCGGAGTCAGAATCCGCTCGTCAGGACGCCGAAGCCGCCCGCGAAGAGGCCGAGACCGCCCAGCGGGAGGCGGAAGCGTTCAACGAACGGCTCATCGAGCACGCGACGGAGATCGGCGACGCGATGACCGCGGCCGCCGACGGTGACTTCACTCGCCGACTGGAGACGGATGTCGACGTCGACGCGGTCGAACGGATCGCCGTGGCCTACGAGGAGATGAGCGGTGGGCTCTCGGAGACGGTCGAGGAGATCCGCGAGTTCGCCGCCGTCGTCGAGTCCGCGAGCGATTCCGTCGCGGCCGACGCGGCCGACGTCGAGCGACGGAACCAGGCCCTCGCCGACGACATCCGGGAGCTGGCCACCGACATCGAACAGCAGGCAGATCGACTCGAAACGGCGATCGCGGAGACGAACGACCTCTCGGCGACGATCGAGGAAGTGGCCTCGACGACCGACGAGGTCGCACAGCAGTCCAGCGAGGCGGCCGACGCCGGGACGACCGGCGCCGAACGCGTCGAGGAGGCGATCGACGCCATCCAGACCGTCGAAGACGCCGTCGCACAACTAGACGCGCTCGTTGCGGAGCTGGACGACCGGATGGGTGAGGTCGAGTCGACGACCGGACTCATCGACGACATCGCCGAACAGACGAACATCCTCGCGCTGAACGCCAACATCGAGGCGTCACACGCAAGTGAGGCCGGGTCCGGGTTCGCCGTCGTCGCTGACGAGGTCAAACAGCTCGCCGAAGAGACCCAGACCGCCATCGACGAGATCGAGACGATCATCGCCGGCGCACGGGCCGACGTCGACGACGTGACCGACGAGATGGACGCGACTAGCGCACGCATCGACGCCAGCGTGGAGACGGTCACCGCGGCGGGCGAGACGCTCGCGCAACTCACCGATACCGTCGACGACGTCGACGACGCGATGGGTGAGATCACACGGGCGACCGACGACGCGGCGGCCGCGACGGAAGAAGTGGCCGCGACCATTGACACCGTCGGCGAGGCCGCGGCCGACGTGGCCGACCGTTCACACAGTCTCGCCGACACCGCCGCCGAGACGGCCGAGACGATGAGTGACGTACGGAGACAGGCTGACGACCTCTCCGACCGGACGGCAGAACTCATCGACCGGCTCGCGGCGTTCGAGACGCGTTCGGTGACCGGCGAGTCGGCAGGGACTGCTGGAGCGGCGACCGAAGTTGGTGATGCCGATGATTAGCGAAGCGATGGTCTACGGATCCGCTGCCGCCGTCAGTGCGATCGCGACGGTCGCCTTTCTCGTCTGGGTCCGCCGCGTCCCGGCCCGAAAGCGCCGGTACTGCTATCCGGTCGTCGGTGTCGTCGGTCTCTCGGCAGTACTAACCGCACTGGTGGCGCTAGATGGGTTCTACATCGCCGGAACGGGACAGACGCTCCCCGGCGTGATCGACGATTTCGTCGCCTACACCGTGTTGTGGGTCGCTGCCGCCGCCATCGCCGGCGAATCCCGCCGAATGCTTGCGCTCCTCGCAGTGATTCCGATGATCCAGGTTGTTGCGTTCAACGTCGCGGCGGTCGTCGGCGGTCTCGTCGGCCTCGTCGGGTTGGCCGTCCTCGTCGTCGGGCAGGTCCTGATCGCGTACCTCTTTCTGGGTCCGATCTGGGAACGGGCCGACTCGCTGCCAGACGGACAGCGCCTCCTCCACTGGAAGTCCCGGAACCTCCTGTTGTTCCTTATCGGGATGCTCGTGGTCTTTGCGCTCCTGTCGGTCGGCCAGGTATTCGACGGCTTCGTCACCGCCGTCCTCAGTGAGTATATGGGGCTGTTGATCAGGGTCGGGTTCGCCGGCTTCCTGCTCGCCAACGTCGACGCGATCGATCCGGCGGCGATCGAACTGTTCGGTCGGTCCGCCGACCGGCCTGCAGCCGAGCCCACCGGGAGCGGCGCTGACTGACGCGAGACTCCCTAGGTGAGAAACGGCGTGCCGAGGTGACCCCGATCCCATAGCGGCTTAGTAGCCGGCCCCCTGAAGCCAGACAAATGGCAGCCGTCTCCGAGGACGACCTGGCGGACAACCCCTACGTCGAGGACCCCCCGACGGAGTTCGATCCGGTCGGGGACCTCGACGAGGACAGCGCCCGAGAGCAGGCCAAGCAGTTGCGCGAGGCGATCCGGTATCACGACCACCGTTACTACGTCGAGACCGACCCGGTGATCGGCGACCGGACCTACGACGCGCTGTTTACCCGGCTGCGGGACCTCGAAGAGGCCTTCGACCTCGACACGGCGGGCAGTCCGACACAGCGGGTCGGCGGCGAACCGCTGACGGAACTCGGCGAGGTCGAACACGTCGCACCCATGCGCTCGATCGACCAGAGCGGCGAGGCCGAGGCGGTCCGGGAGTTCGACCGGCGAGTACGGGACCGGCTCGCGGAGAGCGGCTACGACGGTGATGTCCGGTACTTCTGTGAACCGAAGTTCGACGGGCTCTCCGTCGAGGTCGTCTACGAGGACGGCCGGTACCAGCGTGCGGCGACCCGCGGCGACGGCGAGGTCGGCGAGGACGTCACCGAGAACGTCCGGACCATCGCCAGCGTCCCCGAGCAACTTCGGGGGGACTACCCCGACCATCTGGTCGTCCGGGGCGAGGTGTACATCCCCCGGGACGCGTTCACCGCGTTCAACCGCGAGCGCGTCGAGGCCGGCGAGGACCCCTTCGCGAACCCGCGCAACGCCGCCGCCGGGACCCTCCGGCAACTCGACCCGAGCGTGACCGCTCGGCGCCCGCTCTCGATCTTCTTTTTCGGCGTGCTCGATGCGTCCGTCGACTTTCCGAGCCACAGCGTCCTCCACGAACGACTACCCGAGTGGGGGCTGCGGGTCTGTGACCGGCTCCGGGTCGTCGACGACATCGAGGCGGCGATCGACTATCGGGACGACCAACTGGCCGCCCGTGACGACTTAGACTACGAGATCGACGGCGTCGTGCTCAAGGTCGACGACATCGGAGCCTGCGACCGACTCGGGACCACCGCCCGCGCCCCCCGCTGGGCCTTCGCCTACAAGTTCCCCGCCCGCAAGGAGGAGACGACGCTCAGGGATGTCGTCGTCCAGGTCGGCCGCACCGGCCGGCTCACACCGGTCGCGCTGCTGGACCCCGTCGAGGTCGGCGGGGTCACCGTCTCGCGAGCCTCGCTGCACAACCCCGCACTGGTCGCGGAACTCGGCGTCGGCGTCGGCGACCGCGTCCGGATCAAACGCGCCGGCGACGTGATCCCGGAGGTGGTCGAGGTCGTCGAGTCCGCCGGCGACGGCCACTTCGAGTTCCCGGAGACCTGCCCCGTCTGTGGGAGCGTCGTCGAGCGGGACGGCCCGATGGCGTTTTGCACCGGCGGGCTCTCCTGTCCCACCCAGCGTGAACGCGCCGTCGAACACTACGCCAGCCGCGACGCCTT
The DNA here is from genome assembly GCF_035666295.1 of Haloarcula montana. Lineage (NCBI taxonomy): Archaea > Methanobacteriati > Methanobacteriota > Halobacteria > Halobacteriales > Haloarculaceae > Haloarcula > Haloarcula montana. Next base: position 1,219,564 of record NZ_CP142027.1, on the reverse strand, counting down.
AGACATCGAGGGACTGGGCGAGAAGGCCGTCGCGCAACTGCTCGACGCCGGACTCGTCTCCGACCCTGCCGACCTCTACGACCTCTCGGTCGAAGCACTGGCGGACCTGGAGGGGTGGGGCGAGACCAGCGCCCGGAACCTCGTCGACGCCGTCGAGGGGACACGGGAGCCAGCACTGGCTGACTTTCTCGTCGCGCTCGGTATCCCCGAGGTCGGCGGCGTCACGGCGCGCACCCTCGCGACGGAGTTCGGCAGTTTCGAGGCCATCCACGAGGCGGCCGACGAGGGCGACCGCGAGGCCTTCGAGGCGGTCCCCGATGTCGGTCCGGTCGTCGCCGACGCTATCGTCGAGTTCTTCCAGGGGGCGGGCAACCGCGACGTGCTGGACCGACTCCTCGATCACGTCGACCCGCAGGACGCCGAGGCGACCGGCGACGAGGCACTCGACGGACTCACGTTCGTGTTCACGGGCTCGCTGGACGGCTACACCCGGAGCGACGCCCAGGAACTCGTCGAGCGCCACGGCGGTTCGGCGACCAGCAGCGTCTCCGGGAACACGGACTACCTCGTCCTCGGGTCGAATCCCGGCCAGCGGAAACGGGAGGATGCGGCCGACAACGATGTCGAGGAACTGGACGAAGCGGCCTTCGTGGCGCTGCTGGAGGCCCGCGGTGTCCTATAGATCTGCGCGGGCGAACAGGCCGTAGCCGATCACGACCGGGACGACACACCAGCCCAGCAGGACGACGACCGCGACGGGGTCCGAGAGGTACCACGGCACGGACTCCGAGAGCGTCTGTGCGGCGGCCTGCTGGCGGATGAGGCTGGACTGGCCACCGAAGATACTCCCGAACATCGACGCTCTGGCCTGTGCGACGGTCACGTCGGCGCTTCCGAGCGACTGGAGCAGCGTCTGGTAGGCCTGTGTCGGGTTCAACAGTTTGACGAACAGTTCGAGTTTCAGCGTCAGCTCCTCGTCGAGCCCGGTCCGGTCACGCAGCAACCCGCCGACCCCGCTGGAGACGGAGTTCCACAGCGCGAAGAGGTAGACCCAGACTCCACCGGCGGTGATGAGCGACCGCCGGGTCGTCGATGTCGCGGCCGAGGCGCCGAGTGTGAAGCCGACGAACGACAGCGCGAGCAGCAGCGTCAGGCCGATCAGGACGACGACAGTCCGTGCCTGGAACCCGGATTCGGCCTCCGGCAGGACGACGAGCACCTGGAGGAGCAGCGTCCCGACCAGCGGTGCGGCGAGCGCGAAGAACCGGCCGAACAGCTTCCCGACGACGATATCCCGCCGCGTGTAGGGCAGCGAGAGGAGGATCTTCAGCGATCCCCGCTGCCGTTCGCCCGAGATCGCGGCGTAGGTCAACGCGATCGCCGAGATCGGAACGATGACCGACAGCAGCCGGACTGCCAGCCCCTGGACGAGCGCGGTCACCGCTGCCGCCGCATCGCCGCCCAGGCCGGTGTACAGCGTGATGGCCAGCGGGAGGACGAACAGGGTCAGGAACAGCCCGGTCAACAGGAGGAGGGCACGCGTCCGGATCGTGTCCGCGAACTCCTTTTTGACGATGGGGTACCAGTCGAGCCCGTGGAGTTTGTCGTCGGCACCCGAGAGGAGATTCAGCGCGAACTGCCCGGCGCTGTCGGCCTGGCGGTCGCTCATGCCTCGACCTCCTCCCGACTGGTGTAGGCCGCGAACACGTCGTCCAGCGACGCCTCCTCGGTGTCGAAGTTGTCGACCGCGAAGCCTGCCTCTTCGAGGGTGTTCAGGACCGTCATCTTCTCGCTGGCGTCACAGGTGACTCTGATACCGTTTCCGGCCCCGGCGACGCCGGTTCCGATGCCGGCGTCCTCGATGGTCGTGACCGCCTCGTCGATGTCGGCGCCGTCACTGAACGTGACTTCCAGGGTCGTGTCGCCGGCAGCGGCCTCCCGCAGGCCCTCGATAGTGTCTTTCGCGATGAGTTCGCCGTCCTGGAGAATCCCGACGGTGTCACAGACGGCGTCGACCTGGCCGAGGATGTGACTGGAGAAGAAGACGGTCGCACCCCGTTCGTTCTCCTCGCGGATGATCTCGCGCATCAGCCGCGCGCCGTTGGGGTCGAGCCCGCTCGTGGGCTCGTCGAGGATGAGCAGTTCGGGTTCGCCGACCAGCGCCATCGCCAAGACGAGTCGCTGTTGCATCCCCTTAGAGTAGCCGCCGGCCTTGCGGTCGATGGCGTCCGGGATGCCGACCCGCTCGGCCAGCGCGTCGGGGTCGGCGTCGGCGTCTTTCGACTCGATCACGAACTTCAGGTGTTGTCGGCCGGTGAGACGGCCGTAGACGTCGAACCCTTCCGGGAGGACGCCGGTCCGGTCGCGGATCCGTTTGGACTCCTCGTGAGCGTCCCGGCCCAGCACCGTCGCCGACCCCTCGGTCGGACGGATGAAATCGAGGAGGACGTTGATCGCGGTCGATTTCCCCGCGCCGTTGGGACCGAGGAAGCCGAAGATCTCCCCTTCCTCGACGGTGAGATCGACCCCGTTCAGGGCTGTTACGGAGCCGAACTCCTTTCGGACCCCGTCCAGTTCTATCGCTGTCATACGCCCGGCTTGTACCGGCCTCGGGTATAGTCTTTCGTATGACGAATCGACCTACACCTCCTCGTCGGGATCGTGCTCGTCGGCCATCCGGCTCGCCTCGGTCGCGTACCGCTCGCGGGTCGCCTCGTCGTCGACGGTCTCCAGTCGGTCGGCCTCGGCCTCGATCGCGGCTGTGACCCGCTTTTTCATCAGGAGATTCGTCGAGAACTGCTTTTGGAGGTACCGCTCGCCGTCCGGGGTCGCGTAGACGAGTGTGACCATCCGTTCGTCACCGTAGCTGGACCGCTCGACCAGCCAGCACCGGACCGTCTCGGCTGCTGTCATTGTCCGTCTGTTGTGCCCGGGTGCGTTTGTATCCTCGGAGACGATCGGACGCGTCATTCCCCAAAGCGTGTCACTTGACCACACGGGGAGAGTATTGCCGTAACTCGTGGTTATAGATGCCTAGAGATATATGCATACCACACATGACTGATCAGTACGCGTTCGGGACACGCTGTGTACACGCCGGGCAGGAGGAGCCCGACCCGGCGACGGGCGCGTGTGCCCCCCCGATCTACCAGACCTCCTCGTACGTCTTCGAGGATGCCGAGACCGCGGCCGAGCGGTACGCACTCGAAGACGACGGCAACGTCTACTCACGGTTCGACAACCCGACGGTGCGGATGCTCGAACACCGGATCGCCTCCCTGGAGAACGGCGTCGACGCCGTCGCCACCGGCTCCGGGATGGCCGCGCTGGACGCCGGGACGCTCGTGTTGGCCTCGGCCGGGGACAACGTCGTCTCTTCCTCGTCGATCTACGGGGGCACCCACAGCTATCTGACCAGCACCGCCAGTCGCCGCGGGATCGAGGCCCGCTTCGTCGACACACTCGACCCCGACGCCTATGCAGCGGCGATCGACGACGACACCGCCTACGTCCACGTCGAGACCATCGGCAACCCCTCGCTCGTCGTCCCGCCGATCGAGGAGATCGCCGCCGTGGCCCACGACCACGGCGTCCCGCTGTTCGTCGACAACACGTTCGGGACGCCGGCGCTGTGTAACCCCCTGGACCACGGTGCCGACGTCATCTGGGAGTCGACGACCAAGTGGATCCACGGCTCGGGCTCGACGGTCGGCGGCGTCCTGGTCGACGGCGGTTCCTTCCCCTGGGCGGAGTACCCCGAGAAGTTCCCCGAGATGGGTGCCGACAACCCCGCCTTCGACGTGAACTTCGCCGAGCGATTCGGCGACCGGGCGTTCGCGATGGCCGCCCGACAGCGGGGCCTCCGTTCGCTGGGCGACGGCCAGAAACCGTTCGACGCCTGGGCGACGCTCCAGGGGACCGAGACGCTGGCCCTGCGGATGGAACGGCACTGCGAGAACGCGATGGCCGTCGCCGAACACCTCCGGGACCATCCGGAAGTCTCCTGGGTCACCTACCCGGGCCTGGACGACCACGAGACCCACGATCTCGCCAGCCAGTACCTCTCCGGCGGGTTCGGCGGCGTCGTCACGTTCGGGCTCGAAGGTGGGTACGACGCCAGCCGGCAGTTCTGTGAGCGGACCGATCTGGCGAAGTTCCTCGCGAACATCGGCGACGCGAAGACGCTGGTCATCCACCCGGCCTCGACGACCCACGCTCAGCTTTCCGAGGCCGAACAACGGGAGAGCGGCGTCCGCCCGGACCTGGTCCGCATGAGCGTCGGCATCGAGGACCCCGCGGACGTGATCGCCGACATCGACACCGCGATCGACGAGGTGAGCTGAGATGACCGTCGACCACGAGACCGTCTCGCTGGGGACCTTCGAGTTCCAGTGTGGCGAGACCATCCCGGACCTGGAACTGGCCTACGAGACCTACGGCGAGTTCGAGGGCGACAACGCCGTGTTGGTCTGTCACGCCCTGACCGGCAGCGCCCACGTCGCCTCCCAGGGTCGCTTCGAGGACAGCGACCAGGCCTACGCCTGGTGGGACGACATCGTCGGGCCGGGCAAAGCCATCGACACCACCGAGTACTTCGTCGTCTGCGTCAACGTCCCCGGCTCCTGTTACGGCTCCAGTGGCCCGCCGAGTCCGAACCCCGAGACGGGCGAGCCCTACGGACCGGAGTTCCCGCCAGTCACGGTCGCAGACTGGACCGAGGCCCAGCGCGCACTGCTGGACGAACTCGGCGTCCCCCACCTCTACGCAGTCGTCGGCGGCAGCGTCGGCGGCATGAACGTTCTGGAGTGGGCCAAACGCCACCCCGACCACGTCGAGAAGATCGTCCCCATCGCCGCGGCGGGCCGCCTCGACTCCCAGTGTCTTGCCCTCGACGGTATCGCCCGGCGAGCGATCACCACCGACCCGAACTGGAACGGCGGGCACTACTACGGCGGTTCCGAGAGCGACGCGAACGGAACCTCGTCGGACTCGTCCGACGGCGGCGACCATCCCGACGAGGGACTGGCGCTGGCCCGCGAACTCGGCCACGTCATGTATTTCTCGAAGTCCAGCATGGACCGGCGGTTCGGTCGCCGGGCGGCGACCCGCGAGGCCGAGCGGGCGTTTCCCGTCGACCCTGCCGGGCGCTTCTTCCCGTACCGGGACGTCGAGTCCTATCTCGACTACAACGCCTCGAAGTTCGTCGAGCGGTTCGACGCCAACAGCTACCTCTATCTCACGCGGGCGATGGACAACTACGACCTCGCGAGCGGCTTCGAATCCGACGCCGACGCCCTGGCTGCCTTCGACGGCGACGCGCTCGTGATGTCCTTTACCGGGGACTGGCACTTCACGACCCAGCAGTCCGAGGCCCTGGCCGACGCGTTGCGGGAGACCGACACCGACGTTGCCCACCACGTCGTCGACTCCGACTACGGCCACGACGCCTTCCTGGTCGAACCGGACAGCGTCGGTCCGCCGCTTTCGGATTTCCTTGCCGAGGGCATCGGGGGCAACGCCGTCTCGGACACCGTCGAGGTCGAGACCGAGGAGTCCGACTTCGCGCCGGTCCACAACAGCCTCTTCTCGCAGTAGCCGGGGCGTAGTTTCAAGGGCCGAACCCACCTCTCTCGGAGTAGAGTCGATGGACGACCCGACGCTGGGGATCGGACTTGCGATGCTTGCCGCTGTCGCGCTCGCGGTCCAGAGTCTCGCGGTCCGCGTCAGCGCGCGGACTCGGTCGCTCGCCGACCTCGTCGCCGGCGTCTTCGCCGTCAATCTCCTGGTGTTGGTGCCGGCCACCGTCGTCACCTATCAGCCCGCGTACGCGGTCACGCCGCGATCGCTGGTCTCGTTCGCCGTCGGCGGACTCCTGGGATCGTTGCTGGCCCGGATCGCGCTGTTCGTCGGCATCCAACGGCTCGGTGCGAGCCGGGCGGAGCCGCTGAAGTCTACGTTCCCCCTCGTCGCCGTCGTCGCCGCGGTCCTGCTGCTGGGCGAGCAACTCACCGCGACCCTCGCGGTCGGCATCGCCCTGCTGGCCGGCGGTGCGGCGGCGGTCTCGTGGGACAGCCGTGCCGGTCCGGCCACCGCCTCGGGACGGCGGGCGTGGATCGACGTCGGCTACCCGCTCGCGGCGGCGCTCTTGCTGGGACTCGATCCCGTGTTCACGAAGGTCGGACTCGCCGAGGGAACGCCGGCCCTGGTCGGTGTGACGATCCGCGTCGTCGCCGCGGCCTCCGGGTTCGGCATATACCTCCTGGCTCGACGCCTCTCGGAGGGTCGGCTGTGGCCGGCACGGCCCGACCGGTGGACGCTGCTGACCGCACTCGCTAACACGACGTATCTGGTGGCGTACCTGGCGGCGCTCGCGCTGGCTCCGGTCTCGGTGGTCGCACCGATCCTGGGTGTGAGTCCGCTGGTGGTCCTGCTGGGGTCGGCGCTGTTCCTGCGCGACGACGAGCGGGTGACTGCCCGGCTCGCCGTGGCGGTCGCGGTCCTCGTCGCCGGCGTCGCCCTCGTCGTCAGCGGATGAGTCCCGATGGTCATCGCATCGACGGCCGACAGGCTCGGACAAGCCTTTATCACCACACGGATTGTCATTGATACTGTATGTCAGATATGTCAACAAGCGCCGAGGCCGACGAAGTTTCCTTCGGCCAGACGGTCTACGACGAGGACGGGACGGCTCTGGGGACGATCCGGGGGTTCGACGAACACGGGTTCTACGTCACGGCCGACGAAGGGATCGAGGCCCTCTCCAGCGAGCACATCACGACCGGATCGGCCGGGGAGGCCGAACTGATGTGGCGCTGCTGGAAGTGTGGTGAGATGGGACAGATCGACGAACTCCCCGATTCCTGTCCCGCCTGCGGAGCGGCCAAAGAGGAGATCTACTACTGGCAGGAAGACTGAGCCGGACTGTCGTCACTCGGTGGGATCTGGCCCCGGTTACCCGCGCTCGCGGACGATCCGGTCGACGACCGCGGGTGCGAGCTGTCCGGTGGCGTCCTCGTATCCCGTCTCGGGGAGCGCGAACCGGACGGTCGTCCGGGTGCGCCGCTCGACGATCGCACGACCCTCCTCGTCGAGGACCACGGCGTGCGTGAGTGCGTCGCCGGGAAGCCGGGCGAGCGCGTCGACCGTCTCCATCCCCGCCGGTGCTGTCCCGCTCGTCCGGTCGGTGCCGGCAGTTACCCCCGGGTTCGCGGCCAGCCGTTCCAGCGCAGTCTGTCGGTCGCCCGTCAGCGTATCCCGTCGACCGAGTTCGATATCGACGACGATGGTCTCGGGTGATCTGGGCGTCAGATCGAGCACCGTCGCGAACACGTCCATGCCCACTGCTTCGTCCGGCTCGGTCAGTTCGAGGCGGTAGCGCCCCTCGGCTTCGGGCCAGGCCGATCGCCCGTCGATGGCCTCGGTCACACGCTCGGCCTCGGGCCAGGCCGATCGCCCGTCGATGGCCTCGGTCACACGCTCGGCCTCGTCCGTGCCGTCCTCGTCCATATCGGCCGTTGGATGTCGCCGGCGAAGTGACTGACGGTCGCGGCCGGCGAGCCGTACTGTTTTGACCCGACCGCTCCTTGCCCGCGTATGGACATCGTCGTCGTCGGGGCCGGCAGTCTCGGCAGTCTGCTCGGGGGGTTGCTCGCCCGCGAACACGACGTGACACTCGTCGGGCGCGAGCCACACGTCGGGACCGTCACCCGCGAGGGGTTGGCGGTCAGGGGCGTCGAGCAGTTCCAGGCTCACCCGGCCGCCCGGACCGACCTCCCGTCCGGGGGCGACCTTGCACTGGTCGCGGTCAAAGCCTACGACACGGCCGACGTGGCAGCCGATCTTGCCGACTGTGCCTTCGAGGCCTGCCTCTCGGTCCAGAACGGACTGGGCAACGAGACGACGCTGGCCGAGGCCGTCGACTATCCGGTGCTCGCCGGGACCTGCACGTACGGCGCTCGACTGCTCGATCCCGGTGTCGTCGAGTTCACCGGCCGAGGTGCGGTGGCGCTCGGTGACCCGGCGGGCGGTCGCTCCGCCGTCGCCGACGACGTGGCCGAGGCGTTCCGGGCGGCCGGCGTCGAGTCGGTCGCCGCCGCGGACATGCCGACGCGGCGCTGGGAGAAGCTGGCGGTCAACGCTGCGGTCAACGCGACGACGGCGCTGGCCCGCGTCGAGAACGGCGCGCTCGCGGCGACACCGGGGGACGGTCTCGCCGCCGGCGCCGCCCGGGAGACCGCCCGTGTCGCCCGCGAGGCGGGCGTCGACCTCCCGACGGACCGGGCGCTGTCGCTGACCGAGCAGGTGGTCCGGGAGACGGCGGCCAACCGTTCATCGATGTTACAGGACGTCGAGGCCGGCCGGCAGACCGAGATCGACGCCATCAACGGGGCCGTCGTCGACCGGGCGACCGAGCCGGTCCCGGTCAACGAGACGCTCGCCCGGCTACTCCGGACCTGGGAACGGGGGCGTGACCGCCGTTAGTTCCGCTTGATGACGTACAGCGCCGCGCCACCGCCCAGGACCAGCGCGAACACGTAGCTGGCGACCCGATAGAGGATGGCGATGGCGGTCGCACCGACCGGATCGATCGATGTCAGCGTGTAGACGAGCAGTCCCAGCGTCGCCTCGACGGCTCCCGAGCCGCCGGGGGAGGGGACCAGCCCCGCGAGCGTCGAGGCGGGGACGATAAAGAAGACGAGCAACAGCGGGATCGACTCGCCGACGGCCATCGCGGCGGCGTACAGCGGGAGCGCGAAAAAGACCCAGCCGACGTAGGAGAACGACAACGCTTTGACGAGCGCCCGACGGTCGCGGGCGATGCGCTGGAACGCCTCCTCGGTCTCGTGGAGCCGCTCGCGGAGCCCGTCCAGCGTCAGCAATCGGGTCCGGCGGGCGACCGGCGAAGCGAGCCCGAGCAGTCCCCGCTTCAGCGGTGCGCGAAACCGCCACCCGACAGCGGCGACGATCGGGACGCCGACCGAGAGGACGACCAGCCCGCCGGCCAGCGGTTCGATCGCCGCCGGCAGTTGTGCCTGATAGAGCAGCGCGGCGAAGCCGACGCCGGCGAAGGTGACGAACGGAAAGAGGTTGAGCAGGTCCGCGGTGACGACGCTCGCGAGGCTGTCCTGGTAGCTGGCGTCGGTGTCCCGCGAGAGGACGTACGCGATGAACGGCTCGCCACCGGCCTGGCCCAGCGGCGTGACGTAGTTGGCGAAGGTCGCGGCGTAGTAGGTGACCACGAGCCGCGAGAACCGCTCGTCGATGCCCGCGACCGAGAGGACGATCTGCCAGGCTTTCCCCCAGGCGATCAGACAGAGTGCGGTCGAGAGACAGCCCACGGCCAGCCATCCCCACTCGGAGCCGGTCAGCCGCGCCTGTACCTCGGCCGCCCCGACGAAGTCCACCAGGAGGTAGAGGACGATCGCCGCGACGCCGAAGCCCAGCAGTATCTGTCCGACGGTGCGGCGGTCGACGAACTCCAGGGAGCCGGCGTTCTCTCCGGTCACGGTCGTTTCAGTCGATGTACCCCAGGTCCTGGAGCCGGTCTTTCGTGTCGTCGTCCATCTCGTCCAAGACGTCGCCGTCGGCGCCGTCGGCCTCGTCGGGCCAATCGGCATCGACCGCCTCGACGAACGCCCACAGCGCGTCCCGCAGCGCGTCGATCTCGGGGTCGCCCGCGTCGGCGACGTTGTCGGTCTCGCCGGGGTCGGCGTCGAGGTGGTAGGCCTCGTCCGGGATGCGCGTACAGTGGATGAACTTGTCCTCGGGGGTGCGTGCGGCGCCCATCCGGGAGTAGAAGCGGGACTGTTCGTCCAGTTCGATCCCCGCTGCGCTGGCTTTCCCTTCCAGTTGGCGCAGTTCCACGACCGGCTGATGATACTCGACGAAGCCCACGTCGGCCCGGTCGTGGCCGCCCACGTCGTCGGCGAATTCGCGGTAATCCGCCGAGAGGAGCGACCGGGCGGACGCCAGGGGTTCGCCCCGACCGGTCGCGCCGGCGGCGTCCAACACGGTGTGATAGAGGTCGACCAACTCGACGGTCGTCTCCGCGTCCCGGGTCGGCTCGATCTCGGGATGTTTCACCATGAGCGGGACGTTCACGAGCGGGTCGTAGATGCCGAACTCGTGGCCGTAGAGGCCGTGTTCCCCGTGGAGTTCGCCGTGGTCGGCACAGACGACGACCGTGGTGTCCTCCCACTGGCCAGTCTCCTTGAGATGCGAGAACAGGCGGTCGAGTTGGTCGTCGATGTGGGCCAGTTCGGCGTCGTACAGGCCCTTGATGGCGTCCCACTCCTCGTCGTCGATCTCCCGAGCCCCGCAGTTGTACTCCTTGGAGTTCTGGCACACTTCGGTGGAGTCGACGCCCGGCGCGAACTCCTCGGCGTACTCCTCGGGCGGGTGGTAGGGGAGGTGAGCGTCCATCAGGTTGATGAAGGCGAAGAAGTCGTCGCTGTCGTCGATAAAGTCGATGGTCTTGTCGATGACCTGGGGGGTCTTGGTGTCGCCGCCACCGCCCTCCGCGAGGTGTTCGTGGATCTTGTTCCCCAGTTGAACGAGGCGGTCGGCGACCGACCGGAGCGTGTCGTTGTCGTTCATCGTCTTCCAGACGCTCGCGAGCGGACCCGAGAGCAGTTCGCTGGGCATGATCTGGAAGAAGTTGTCGTGGTCGTCGAAGCCGGCGGTGAGGTTGGTGTAGCTGGTGATCCAGGCGTTCGAGGAGTAACAGGCGGTGTCGTAGCCGGCCGCCGACAGCGACTCCGCGAGCGTGGTCGCACCCTCTAGGTAGGGGTCCTCCTGGGTCGCCTCGTGTTCGCTGGGGTAGAGCCCGGTGAACATCGAGGCGTGGACCGGCAGGGTCCAGGGAGCCGGTGCGACGGCGTTGTCGAAGACGGCGGCCTCCTCGGCGAACGCGGCGAGGTTCGGCGTGGTCTCCATCTCGGGGTCGTAGACGGACAGCCGGTCCTTCCGGACCGTGTCCAGGACGACGAACAGCACGTTCGACCCGTCGGCGTCGGTCATGATCGGATTAACTCCGTCGTGAGATTAAAAGACCGTGCTTTCGACTCCAGTCCGGCCGCCCGCCTCAGTGCCGCTCGAAGGACACCGTCGTCGTCCCCGGACGGGCGGTGAGCGAGAGCGTCCCGGTGCCGTCCGCCGCGGCTCCGTCGGGGTGGGTCCATCCGTCGGGAACTGCCAGGGTGAGTTGCTGGGGCGTCTCGATGTCGAGCGACAGCGTCAGTCGCCCGTCAGCCTCGTCGGCGTCCCAGGCGACCCGTTCGAGCCGGTCCCCCAGGCCACCGAGGTGGTCGGTCCCGAGTAGATGGGGGGTATCGAGTGCGGGGACGACGTGGACGAGCAGACAGCCGTGTGCGGGTACCGTCCGTTCGACGGTCCCGCCGGCGGTGATCGGTTCCCCCTCCAGCGCGTCCCAGCCGCGCTCGTCCGCGTCGAGGGACAGCGAGAGCGCGTCGGGTTCGTCGTCCCAGTTGAACAGCGCGACCGCTCGGCCGGCGTCGGCGGGTCGCTCACAGACCACTCGTTCGGGGAACTCCGTCCGTCCCACGCCGGAGACGGTCCCGCTCTCGACCGGCGGCAACGACCGTTCGAGGAGGTCGCGGCCGGCGGCACCGATCTCATCGATCCTGTCGCTGAAGAGGTTCGAACCGCCAGTGAGCGCGACGATGGCCGCGAACGTCTCCCGCTCGGCCATCGAGAGCTCGGTCGTCTCCCGGACCAGTTGACAGTCGGGGTCGTTGACCCACCACCGGCGGTGGAGGTAGTCACGGTTGAGGACGTTCCGGATCGCGTTCTCGTGGGCCGGCTCGCTGGCGGATTCGCCCTCCCTGACCCAGTACTCGGCGGTGTCCGGGCCGACCCGCATCGCGTCGACGAGGCCGACGCTCTGGCCCTGTGGCGCCCCACAACCCAGGATGTACGTCTCCTCGCCGACGGCCTCGCGGATCGTCGCCAGGCCCTGCCTGTAGGCCTCGGCTCGGGTCACATCGGCGAACCGTTCACCGGGCAACGCGCCCGCATAGAGGAAGTCGAGCTTGAGGTAGTCGAAGCCCCACTCCTCGGTGATCGTTCGGAACGTCTCCCGGAGCCACGCCTGAACCTCGGGATGGGTCAGGTCCAGCCCGTACATCTCGCCGTGGCGTTCGCCGGCGGGGACGAACTCCCCGTCACTGTCGGTCAGCAGCCATTCGGGATGTTCGTCGACGAGGGCGGCGTCCTCCTGGACGAAGAAGGGTGCGAGCCACAGCCCGGGCGTGTGGTCGGCGTCGTCGATGTCCGCGACCAGCGACGCCATGTCCTCGAACCCCTCGGCGAGCGTCCGCCAGTCGCCGAAGGCGGTCTGGTAGCCGTCGTCGAGTTGGACGACCTCGACCGGGAGCCCCCACTCGTCGAGGGCCGAGCGGTTCGTCCGCACGTCGTCGGCGGTGACCCCGGTGAAGTAGTGGTACCACGAACACCACCCGGTCGGCACCCACTCACCGACCCGGGCATGCATCCGGGTTCCGGTCCGTTCGGCGATCGCGGTCAGTGCCTCGTCGACCGGGCGAGCGGCGTCGAGTCGGAGGGGCGCGCTCGTCGCTGTCTCCCCCGGCGCGAGTTCGACCCCGTCGCCGGGACAGACCGCCGACAGTGACTCGACCCCGTCGCCGTGCTCGTAGTCGAAGCGGGTGACGAACGCCGAGTGGTCGAGAAAGCCGGCGGTCAGATGGCTGTCCCCCTCGGTCAGCCCGATCTGGCAGTGACTCGTCGCCGTCGGAGCGGCCACGTCGGTCATCATCGGTACGTCGACCGGATCGACCGCTGGGAACGCCTCCTCGACCGGGAGCGTGGCCGTCGGCGTCCAGGACTGGTAGCCGTGGCGGTACACCCCCGTTTCGGGACCGAACGCCAATTCGTCGGCTGCCAGCGGACAGAGTCGACCGACCGGCTTGGGTTCCCCGGCCGTGTTCGTTACCGCCACCGAGACGTGGACCCCACCGTCGGCCGTGGTGAGCGTGACCGTCGTCTCCACGTCGACGCCGTCGTACCGAACCCGGACACTGTCCCCGTCGCTGGAGAGGGCGTAGCTGTCGGTCGCCGGGGCCGTCTCGGCGCCGAGTTCGGCACGGACGGTCCCGCTGGCGAGTTCGTTGCTCCCCTGTCGGACTGTCAGGCGTGCCGTCTCGGGCGCGAACCGGACGGTCGTCTCGCCCGCGTCGAGTCGAACCATACGACACCTGCCCCAGTCAAGCGTAATAGTTGTTGGGTAGACGCTAAAGGGAACTAATATCCCATAGATGATACGAGATTCTCTGCCGAAATATCTCTATATTGTTTAGCAAAAGTGAACAAAATATACAAAAAGCTATCGGTTGATTATCGAACAAGTTGCAAAAACGGAGATATAGCGGATAAGAATACCTCAAAGTATAGATTCACTCATGCTAAACAACCCTCAATACGATCGCCATTTAGCGGCAATTTTCTACACTACTATGTTTTAGAATAGATCAACTGAAATACTGTTCGCACTGCTGACAACAAGACCGGTGATATCCTCTTCCAGGCGTTTCCCTGTCATCCGGTTGGCCGGTCCCGTGACACACACCGCGCCGACGGCACGTCCCTCGTCGGTCGTCAACGGTGCAGCGACGCTTCTGGTTCCGTCGGCCTGCTCCTCGCGGTCGAAGGCGACGCTCTGTTCGCGGACGGTTCGGAGGTCGTCCAGCAGCGCCGTCTCGGTGGTCGCTACACGGTCGTCGTCCGTCGGTCGCTCGCTGTCGGTGAGCAGTGACCTGATCTCGTCTTCCGGCCGGTGTGCCAGTATCGCTCGGCCCGCGGCGTCGGCAGGCAGGGGCCGACGTATTCCCTCTCGGACAGCGGTCTCGCCCGCTTCGTTGCCTTCCACCAAGATGTACGCTGCCGCGTCGTGTTCCTCGACGACGAGGGCCGCGACCTCGCCGCTGGAGCGTGCGAGGCGGGCGACTTCCGACCGTGCAGCCCGATATACGGGCATCGTCTCGCGCGCCCGCGCGGCCAAGTCGAGGAACCGCGATCCGACGCGGTACTGGCGGTCCTCCCGGACGACGAACTCCAACTGATTGAGGGTCTTGAGGTGGTTGTGTACCGCTCCCTTCGAGAGATCGAGTTCCCGTGCGAGTTCCGTCACACCCGCCGTTCCACGGTCGAGTAGCTCCTCGACGACTCGCATCGTCGTCGCAGTGGCCTGTACCGGATACGATTCGTCCATACTCGGCCATCGGCCCCGAGATGTATATATTGTTCGTGAAGAGTGAACAAATTGTGAGTGGCGCTTGGAACGATCTCTGCGATAAGATGCGTGAAAGCGTCGTCTACAGCGTTCTACCGCCGGATAATTCTTTACTGACGGTATCTCGGCCGTGAGCGTGTTTAGATGTAGTGAACGATACCAATAATCAGAAAAATTATCTATATGCGATATTCTGGATTCAAATTTCGGGAAAACCGCAAGAAGGGAGTGGTATTGTCTGGCCACCCGACAATTGGCAAAACCATTAAATAATGGACTTTCATGTATTGACATAGCGCCGATGACTGACTCCAACCGACGACTCGACCGACGACGCATCTTGCAACTGAGCGCGGCCGGCCTCGCGGGCCTGGCCGGCTGTGGAACCGGCAGCCAGCCGGCCACGGATAGCAGTGGCTCCGGTGATGGTGGCAGCGGCAGTAGTGACGGCGGCAGCGGTGGCAGTTCGACAGAGACATCCAGCGACGGGGGCTCGGGCTCGCAGATGGCCTCCTCGGTAACGGCCTGGAGCTGGGACGTTGCGGCCAAGTCGCTTGACCTCATCGACGAGCCCTACGAGGAAGCCAACGGCGGCGATGTCACTGTCGAACAGTTCGGCCGCTCGAACATGAAAGACAAGTTCAAATCGCGCATCCTCTCGGGGTCGGGCGCGCCGGCCATCGCGACGATGGAGAGCGTCGACGCGGCCGCCTGGGTCGACACGGGCGGACTGCGCGACATCAGCGGCTGGATCGAGGACGCCGGTATCAAGGACGGTTTCGTCTCCGGGAAGTGGGGTCCGCTCACGAAAGACGGCGCCACGTACGCGCTCCCGTGGGACCTCGGGCCGGTCGGGATGTTCTATCGCAACGACGTCGCCAACGAACACGGGCTCGATCTCGAAAGCGTCGAGACCTGGGACCAGTTCATCGCTGAGGGGGAGAAACTCCCGGACGACACCGCACTGATGAACCTCCCACCCAACGACTACGACGGCGTCTGGCGGATGATGTTCCGTCAGCTCGGTGGGCTTCCGTTCACCGACAGCGGTGCCGTGAACATCCACTCCGAGAAGTCCCTGCAGGTCGCACGCCAGATGAAGCGAGCCCACGACGCTGGGGTCACCTCAAGCGTCGCCTCCTGGTCCAGCGAGTGGTTCAACCGCTTCGCCGACGGCTCCATCACCGGGCTGTACGGCGGTGCCTGGATCGAAGGGACGCTGAAAGCCGAGATCGGTGACACTTCCGGCAAGTGGCGTGTCATGAAGCCCCCGGCCTACGAGAGCGGCGGCAACCGCGCGACCAACTGGGGCGGTTCGAACCTCGTTATCGCCGACCAGGTCAGCGACGCCAAGGCCCGCCGTGCCTTCGACTACATGCAGTTCGCGCTGGCGAACAAGGAGATGCAGCTCAAGATGTACAGAGAGAACGGGCTCTTCCCGGCGTACAAACCGGCCTACGAGTCGGACGCGTTCGACCAGGGCTCGGAGTTCCTCGGCGGACAGGCCGCCGGCCGGATGTTCGCCGAGATTGCGCCGAACATCCCGAGCTACACCTACACGACCGACACGCCCGAGATCACGAAGGCGATCAACAGCGAGTTCAAGAAGATGATCTCCGGCGATCTCACGGCGAAGGAAGCCGTCGACAGCGCGGCCAGCCAGGTCGCCGACCGGACGGGTCGGGAGCTCGCGTAACACCGTTTTCCCTCTCTTCACATGTCGACCAGCTCCTCAAACCCGGTTAGAGACAAGCTCACTGCGGTTCGCGAACGGGCGGGCGAGGCCGTCGCACCGGTCTGGCAGGCGTTCATCGACGCCGTCCGGCCGGCCCGACAGGCCCAGATCCGAGCGACCCGGTCGGTCGCCGCCCGGCTCCCGTTCTCGGTGAGCGCGCCGTATCTCTTCCTGGCACCGTTTTTCGTCCTGTTCAGCTCCTTTCTCGCCTTCCCGATCCTCTATACGGTGTATCTCTCCTTCCACACCTACCAGGGGATCGGCAACGCGACGCTGCTATGGATCGATGTCGGCCCGATCCAGTTCGAGCTGACGCGGATCGCGTCACTGGAGTACGTCGGCCTCCAGAACTACCAGCGGTTGCTCGGCGACACGCTGTTCCAGAACGCGTTGGCGAATACGACCTTCATCCTGCTCGTGCAGGTTCCGCTGATGATCGTCCTCGGACTGGCGCTCGCGCTGGCGCTGAACGCCTCCTGGATGCGGTTCAAGGGGCTGTTCCGGACGACCATCGCCCTCCCGGTCGCCGCGAACCTCGTCGCGTACGCGACGGTGTTCCTGTTGCTGTTGCAGGACAACGGCCTGGTCAACACTGTCTTCCAGATGTTCGGGCTCCCGACGATTCCGTGGCTCAGTGGCGGGACGGCATTGCTACCCGGCCCGCTGAAGTCGGTTCTCGGAACGGGGTTCTGGCCGCGCATCTCGCTGGTCGGCGCGGTCACCTGGCGCTGGACCGGTTACAACATGATCATCCTGCTGGCCGGGCTCCAGAGTGTCCCCCAGCAACTGTACGAGGCTGCCGAGATCGACGGGGCCAGCCGCTGGGAGAAGTTCCGGTACGTCACCCTCCCGCAACTGCGTCCGGTCCTGTTGTTCGTGGTCGTCACCTCGACCATCGGGACCTTCCGGCTGTTCTCCGAGCCGCTGATCATCTCGGAAGGCGGTGCGTCGCTGTCGGCGACCCGGACGCTGGTCGTCTACATCTACAACATCGCCTTCCAGCAGTTCCAGTTGGGCTACGCCAGCGCGATGACCGTCGTGCTGGTCGCCATCGTCGCGGTCCTCTCGATCGTCCAGCTCCGGATCGGAGGTGAGTCGGATGCGTAAGTCCACGCGCGACGAGGCGATCTGGCGGTTCCTCGGCTACACCTTCGTCCTGCTCGTAACGTTGCTGATGGTGGTCCCGATCTACTGGATCATCGTCGCCTCGACGCTGCCCGAGCAGGCGTTCCTTACGGCGGGGACCGACATCCAGTTGCTCCCCGGGTCGAACTTCTTCGCGAACTTAGAGGCCCTACAGGCCCGGGAGAGCGTCGACTTCATCCAGAGTATCTGGAACTCCGTGTTCATCGCTATCGTCTACACGCTGTTGTCGCTCGTGCTGTGTTCGATGGGCGGATTCGCGTTCGCGAAGTACGAGTTCACGTTCAAGGAACCGATCTTCTACGCGATCCTGGCGACGCTGACCCTGCCCATCCAGTTGCTCGTCATCCCCCTGTTCCTGCTGATCTCACAGATGGGGCTGACCAACTCCTACTGGGCGATCATCCTGCCGTGGGCGGCCAACCCGCTGGGCATCTTCCTGATGCGCCAGAACATGAAACAGATCCCGGACGCCTTGCTGGAGTCGGCCCGCATCGACGGTGCGACCGAGTTCCAGTTGTATTACCGCATCGCACTCCCGACCATGAAATCGTCGTTGGCGGCGCTCGCCATCGTCCTGTTCCTCTTCCAGTGGAACCTCTTCCTGTTCCCGCTGGTCGTGTTGAACCAGGGCAAGTACACCATCCCGGTGGCGATCAACGAACTGGTCGGCGCCCAGCGTGTCTACTACGACCAGATCATGGTCGCGGCAGCGCTCAGCATCATCCCGCTGTTCCTGGTGTTCCTGTTCTTGCAGCGACACTTCGTCAGCGGGATCCTCGCAGGCTCGGTCAAGGAGTAACCCATGGCACAGATCAATCTCGACACAGTACGAAAGGAGTTCAGCGACGACGGCCGTACCATCGTCGCCGTCAACGACCTCGATCTGACTATCCGGGACGGGGAGTTCCTCGTCTTGGTCGGTCCCTCGGGGTGTGGCAAGACGACGACGCTGCGCAGCGTCGCCGGACTCGAAGAGGTAACGGCAGGCACCATCACGTTCGACGACGAGGACGTCACGGACCTCCGGGCGCGTGACCGCAACGTTGCGATGGTGTTCCAGAACTACGCGCTGTACCCGCACATGAACGTGCGGCGAAACATCGGCTTCGGACTCCGGCTCTCGACGGACATGTCCTCCCAGGAGATCGACCGTCGCGTCGACGAGGTCGCCGAGATGCTCGGTATCCAGGAGCTTCTGGGGAAGAAACCGAAGGCACTCTCGGGCGGCCAGCAACAGCGTGTCGCGCTGGGGCGGGCGATCGTCCGGGACCCCGAGGTGTTCCTGATGGACGAACCCCTCTCGAACCTGGACGCGAAACTGCGCGCACAGATGCGTACGGAACTCCAGGAACTGCAACACGAACTCGACGTCACCACCGTCTACGTCACCCACGACCAGACGGAGGCGATGGCGATGGGCGACCGTATCGCCATCATGAACGACGGGGAACTCCAGCAGGTCGGGACCGCAGAGGAAGTCTACCGGAGTCCCACCAACGAGTTCGTCGCGAACTTCATCGGCTCGCCGTCGATCAACCTCCTGACCGCGACCGTCGACGGCGACGTGCTCACGGGACCGGGCGGGTTCAGCTACCGACTCTCGGACCCGTCGCCGGTCGAGGGGTACGACCGCGTCCGCGTGGGCATCCGTCCCGAGGACATGACACTCGTCGAGGACGGCATCGCCGCTTCCGTGACCGTCGTCGAACCGATGGGCAACGAGAATTTCTGTTATATGGAGATGGGCGATGTCGACCTGACCGCCCGCATCGACTCCAGCCTGCGACCCAGTCCCGACGAGACGGTCCAGTTCGGATTCGAGGAGACCGCGCTGTATCTGTTCGACCCCGAGACCGGCCAGTCCCTAAAGACGATGACAGACGAGACTGACGTTTCCATCGAAGACTACGTCACACGACCTGAGTAATATGATCATCACTGACTACGATCTCTACGAAGTACCGCCGCGATGGCTGTTCCTGCGGTTGGAGACGAGCGAGGGCATCGCTGGCTGGGGCGAACCAGTCGTCGAGGGCCGCGCTCGCACCGTCCGGACGGCCGTCGAAGAACTGCTCGACACTTACCTGCTGGGCAAGGACCCGATGCGCATCGAGGACCACTGGCAGACGATGTACCGCGGCGGGTTCTACCGCGGCGGACCGGTCCTGATGTCCGCGATCGCCGGCATCGACCAGGCGCTGTGGGACATCAAAGGGAAACACCACGATGTGCCGGTCTACGAACTGCTCGGCGGGAAGGCCCGCGACCGGATGCGGGTCTACCAGTGGGTCGGTGGCGACCGTCCCGAGGGCGTCGCCGACGCGGCCCGTGAGAAGGTCGAGGAGGGCTTTACCGCCCTGAAGATGAACGCCACTGCGGAACTGCGCCGGATCGACTCCCCGTCGGCGGTCCAGGCCGCCGAAGACCGCATCGCAGCGGTCCGTGAGGCCGTCGGCGACGAGATCGACATCGGCGTCGATTTCCACGGCCGGGTCTCGAAGTCCATGGCCAAGCGCCTGGCAAAAGCCCTCGAACCGTACGACCCGATGTTCATCGAGGAACCAGTCCTTCCCGAACACAACGACGCGCTCCCACAACTGGCGAGCCACACCACGAATCCGATCGCGACCGGCGAACGGATGTTCTCCCGGTGGGACTTCAAGGAGGTCTTCGAGGACGGCTCTGTCGACGTGATCCAGCCCGATCTCTCACACGCCGGCGGGATCACCGAGGTCAAGAAGATCGCGTCGATGGCCGAAGCCTACGACGTGGCGATGGCCCCCCACTGCCCGCTCGGTCCCATCGCGCTGGCGGCCTGTCTCCAGGTCGACGCCTGCTCGCCCAACGCCCTGATCCAGGAACAGAGCCTGGACATCCACTACAACGAGACCAGCGACGTGCTGGACTACCTCAAAGACCCCTCGGTGTTCCAGTACCGCGACGGCTACGTCGACCTGCCGGAAGGGCCGGGACTGGGTATCGATATCGACCACAGCTACGTCCGGATGCAGGCCGGCGAGGTCGACTGGCACAACCCGGTCTGGCGCCACGACGACGGGAGTGTCGCGGAGTGGTAAGATGAACCGCTTCGAGAACGACGTGGCGATCGTCACGGGGTCGACCAGAGGAATCGGGGCCGGCGTGGCCGAACGCCTCGCCGAGGAGGGCGCAAGCGTCGTCGTCTCCGGCCGCTCGGAAGACGACGGCCACGAGACTGTCGAGACGATCCGCGAGGCCGGCGGCACCGCCCACTTCGTCCGGGCGGACATGCGCGAACCCACCGACATCGAGACGCTCGTCGAGGCGACCGTCGCGGAGTTCGGCGGACTCGACGTACTCGTCAACAACGCCGGCGTCGAGACCTACACCGGCGCGGACGAGGCGACCGTCGACGACTGGTCGTTCGTCGTCGAGACGGACTTCCGGGCGTTCTGGCTGGCCGCGAAACACGCCTACGAACAGATCGACGAGGGCGCCATCGTCAACATGTCCTCGAACCACTCGATGGCGACGACACCAGACATCTTCCCGTACAACGCCGTCAAGGCGGGGATCAACGGGATGACGCGGGCGATGGCCGTCGACTTCGGGCCGCGAGTCCGGGTCAACACCGTCGCGCCGGGGTGGGTCGCGGTCGACCGGACCACCGGCGACATGGACGAGGATCGCCGCCGGGAACTGGAGGGGATCCACCCCACTGGCCGACTCGGCACGCCCGAGGACGTGGCCGGTGCCGTCGCCTTCGTCGCCAGCGACGACGCGGGCTTCGTCACCGGGAGTACGATCACCGTCGACGGCGGGCGGACGGCCGTCCTGCAAGACGACTTCCTGCCGGACTACCGGGGGCAACGATGACTGTCGGCGTCTGTTACTTCCCGGAACACTGGTCCCGCGACCGCTGGGAGGAGGACATCGAGCAGATGGCCGAGGCCGGTATCGAGTACGTCCGCATGGCGGAGTTCTCCTGGTCCCGGATCGAACCCGAACCCGGCGAGATCGACCTCTCGTGGCTCGACGAGGCCGTCTCACTGATCGGCGACCACGGGATGGAGGCGGTGCTGTGTACGCCGACGGCGACACCGCCGAAGTGGCTCGTCGACCAGCGCCCCTCGATCCTGCAAGAAGAGCCCGACGGGACGGTTCGCCACTACGGGAGCCGCCGGCACTACTGTTTCAACTCGCCGGTCTACCGCGAGGAGACCCGCCGGATCGTCTCGACGATGGCCGACCACTTCGCGGACAACCCCCACGTCGCCGGCTGGCAGACCGACAACGAGTACGGCTGTCACGAAACCATCCGCTGTTGGTGTGACGACTGTGCGACCGCGTTCAGGGAGTGGCTCCGTGAGACGTACGGCGATGTCGACTCACTCAACGAGGCCTGGGGGACGAGCTTCTGGAGCCAGACGGTTCGTTCGTTCGAGGAAGTCGACCCGCCCCGACACACGGCCGCCGAACACCACCCCTCGCGGCTGCTGGACTACTACCGGTTCAGCGCCGAGAGCGCGGTTGACTACAACGCACTCCACGCGGATCTGCTGCGCGAAGCAAACGACGAGTGGTTCGTCGCCCACAACTTCATGGGCGATTTCGACTCCTGTGATGTCTACGGCTTCGCCGACGATCTGGACCTGATCACGTGGGATTCCTACCCCACCGGCTTCGCCCAGGACCGCCGGCAGGGCGCCGCCACTGCCGACGAACTCAGGGCCGGCGATCCCGACCAGGTCGGGCTGAACCACGACCTCTACCGGGGCGCCAAACAGCAGCCCTTCTGGGTGATGGAACAGCAACCCGGCGACATCAACTGGCCGCCCTACGCCCCACAGCCGGGTGAGGGCGCGATGCGGTTGTGGGCTCACCACGCGGTCGCCCACGGTGCCGACACCGTCGTCTACTTCCGGTGGCGCCGCTGCCGGGAGGGCCAGGAGCAGTACCACGCCGGCCTGCGCAAACAGGACGGCTCGCCCGACCGGGGATACCACGACGCCGACCGGGCAGCGACGGAACTGGCCGAGTTGGACCTCGACCCGGTCGACGCCGACGTAGCCGTGCTGCACGACTACGACAACCACTGGGCGACGAGCATCCAGCCCCACGCCCCCGACTGGGAGTACTGGACCCACATGCGCCAGTACTACCGCGCGCTCCGTGCGCGCTCGGTCCAGGCCGACGTGGTCCACCCCGACTGGGACCTCTCGGGCTACGACGCCGTCGTCGCACCCGCGCTGCATCTCGTCGACGACGACCTCGCGTCGAAACTCCGAGCGGAGGTCGCTGACGGGACGGAACTGCTGTTGACGGTCCGTTCGGGCACGAAGGATCCATTCAACAAACTTCCCGACGCACCCGCACCCGGCCCGCTCGCTGACATCGTCGGTGCGACCGTCGACCAACACGAGTCCCTTCCCGAGCAACTGGACCGGACCGTGACCTACGACGGCGAAACCTACGACTACCGCACCTTCGCCGAGTGGCTCGACGCGGACGGAGCGACCGTCGCGGGTTCACACGTCGGCGGCGTCGGCGACGGCAACGCGGCGATCACCGACCACGATGTGGGTGACGGCCACGTCGCCTACTGTGGTGTTTGGCCCGAGGCCGACCTCGCGGACGCGGTCGTCTCGGACCTGCTTGACCGGGCCGGTGTGGCCCACTCCGAGCGGTTCCCGACCGGCGTCCGGGCCGCCGAACGCGACGGCTACACCTGGGTGACGAACTTCACGAGCGACCCCGTCTCGGTGACCCCACCGGAAGACGCCCGCTGGGTCGTCGGCGACGACACTGTTGACGCGTTCGGCGCAAGCGTCTACGAGGGTCCAGCCGCGGACCTCTCGGTCGACGAGGGGTAAGCTGGAGGCTTTTCCGGCGATTTGTGTCACCGGCTTCGAACTAGTGTGGTTGCTGTTGGCCGGGAGGCCACTCTGTCGGCCGACCTGGGGAAGGGCAGGGTCGCTGAGAGCATCCCGCGAGCGAAGCGAGCGGGTTCACCGAACTCGCGCCGACGGCGCGAGTTCGGCAGTTTTTCCCCAGGTTTTTGCGAGGAGCCCTCCCACAGCGCGCTCGAAGAGCGCGCGAGGAAGGGCGACGAAGTAAAAAGTGGTCTTAGAACGGCGCTTCGGGGCCTTCGTCGTCGTCGGTGACGTCGCCGCCACGCGATTCACCGGGGAAGGAGGGGCTCATGCCGCCACTGCCGCCGGCCATGCCTTCCTGCTGTTCCATCCCGGTTCGGGCGACGACTTCGGTGATCTCGGGGATCTCCTTGGTCATGCGGGTCTTGATCGCCTGGATCGTCATCGGGGAGATGCCACAGCCCGAGCAGGCACCGCCCAGACGGATGGTGACGCTGCCCTCTTCGCGGTCGATCTCTTCGATAGCGGCGCTGCCGCCGTGCATCTGGATCTGCGGGAAGTTCCGGCGCAGGAAGTTCGTGATGCGCTCGCGAAGGTCGTCTCCGTCCTCAGTCTCTGTGCTCATAGTGGATCTAGGTCCGGCCCCGGGAGGCTTAGACCTTTGGACTGACGGGTTCGGTTAGGCGTGGGATCGTGAAGTCTCGCGTGGGTTCGACTGCCAGCAGCCACATTCTCCGGTTGGGGCCGTCTGCCGATAACACTCCGGAAAACCCACCCGTACGGTTGTTGAGTCTGACCTATACCCGGTCAGTTGCAGGGACTTTTCAGGTGGAGACGCCGCTCACTCTTCGGGAAACTCGAAGACACCCTGGAGTTCGCTCTCGATGGTCTCGACGTACTCGTCGAGGATAGTCTCGGCCTTCTCGTCGTCGACGAGGACGCCGGTCAGGCGATCGATCGGGTCCTCGGGGAGGTCGATCCGAAACTCCCGGTCGCCCTCGTAGAAGGGTTCGGACTCGTTCAAGATCTGTTGGTCGATGGCGTGGATCAGTTCCGAGTCGTAGGTGTCGTTCATGTACTCGAACGCCTGTTTGTACGCCTTCTGGAGTTCGGGGAAGTAGTTCGCGTACTTGTCCTCGAACTTCTCAGGATCGAACGTCGCCATTGTAGCCGCGTTGGACACCGGCGCCTAAAGGTGACCCGGACTCGCGGTCACTCCTTGTCGAGATCGTCCGCTTCGGGTGCCAGTGAGACCGGGACCTCCACGCGGTTCTCGGGGAACGCCAGGAGGAACAGCCCAGTACCGACGAGCGCGGTCGCGAAGACGCTCGCCCCGATCAACACGCCGGCGTCGACGCCGAGCGCGCCGACGCCCCCGTCCATCGTCGCGATGACTAACCCGAGTACGAGCAGGATGAATCCCGCACCGAAGACGAATCCCGCGCCGAAGAGCAGCCGTTCCTTGTCGTCGATCGGGTCCCGTTCCATGCGTATCACTAGGTGGCACGGGAAATAAACCCGGGGCCGGCGCCTATCCTAACTGGGCGGCGACGATGTCGTCGGCGGCGTCGACGAACGCCTGCTCCTCGCCGGCCGGGACCGTCGCGCCGGCAGCGATGTCGTGGCCGCCGCCGTCACCACCGACAGCCTGGGCGGCCTCCTTCATCACGACCGAGAGGTCGACGCCGCGGCCGACCAGCGGCCCGGTCGCGCGGGCGGAAACTTTGGTCTCGCCGTCGGCGTCAGCGAAGGCGATGATCGGTTTCTCCGAGTCGACGCCGTCGGTTCCCAGTGCCATCCCGGCGACGATGCCCACGATAGTCTCGCGGACGGCGTCGCCGGCGTCGAAGTACTGGACGTGGTCGGCCTGCTCGACGCCGCGCTCCTGCACGAGATTCAGGCCCTCCGAGAGGTTCCGTCGGTGGTTCGCGAGCAGTTTCCGGGCGCGTTCCAGCGGCGGGCCGCGTTCGCCCAGACAGACGGCCAGTCCCACGTCGGCGCGCTCGTAGCGGGCGGTCGCGTTCAACAACGTCGAGAACTCGCTCGCGTCTCGGAGTTCCGTCCCGGTCGGTTCGGCGGTCAGCGTGTAGGTCGTCCCGACCAGCGAGTCGATCTTGTCCGCGGGGACGCCACGGGTCACTGCCCGCTGGACCAGCGCACTGGCGACGGTCTGGCGTTCCTCGTCCGAGAGGTCTGCCCAGGTACGCCACTCGCCACCCGATTTCAGCTCCAGTCCGAGTTCTTCCAGAAAGCGGGTCGCACCGGCTTCGTCGTTGGAGATGCCGGGGATCGGTACCTCGGTGGCGTATTCGAGCAACTTCGGCAGCGGACGGGTCTGTTTCCCGTACAACGAGAGATCGGTTCCCTCTACCAGGACCTCGGCGTCGACCCCCTCCTCCACGAGAGCGGCGTTTGTCCCGACGAGTTCGCCGCCGACGGCCTGCATGTCGCCGACGGCGCCGACGACCGCCAGCGCGGCCAGATCGCGGTTGTCGCCGCCCTCGGGTTCGAGCGCGCGAGCGAGGACGTACGCCGCCCCCGCGCCCGAGAGTTCGGACGCCCCGTCGATCCCTTCCAGCAAGGGGTTGAGATGACACTCGAAGTCGGCGTAGCCGTCGGTATCGAAGACGGCGTCTGGATGGCAGTCCTCGGGGGCGGCGGGCTGGTGGTGGTCGGCGATCACAGCCGAAAAGTCCCCGGCGGCGACGTGTTCGGAGATCGTGGCGAGTTGACCCGAGCCGAAGTCCGTAAACAGCACTGTGTCGTACTCGCGGGCGGCGATCGTCGCGATCTCCGCGTCGTCAAGCTGCTTCTTGAACACCGTCTCGACCGGAATCCCGGCCCGCTGTAGTGCCGTCGTCGCGATGGCGGCGCTGGTGAGGCCGTCGGCGTCGATGTGTGAGGCCAGCAACACGCCGTCGGCTTCCCGCAGGCGGTCGGCACAGGCCCGGGCGCGCTCGCCGAGTTCGGGGACGGGACCGGTCGTCATCGACTGGGCGTAGGTGCGCCCCGGGTTAAAAACGTTCACTCGGCGGCGACGACACGGTTATCCCGGACTCGGCCATAGATGGAACTGTCAATGAACGAAAAACTCGTCCGCTGTCACGGTAGGGTGGAGGGCCGATGGGACTGATCGGTCGGTTCCTCTTCGTCGTCCGCTCGAAGCTCAACGCCCTGCTGAACCGGGCTGGCGATCCCAGCGCGGAACTGGACTACTCCTACGAGCAACTGCGCGACCAACTCCAGGACGTCACGCGTGGCATCGCCGACGTGACCACACAGAAGAAGCGCCTGGAGATCCACCGCCGGCGGCTCCGGGAGAACGTCGAGAAGTACGACGGCCAGGCCCGCGAGGCGATGCGCCAGGAGCGTGAGGACCTCGCGCGTCGCGCACTGGAGAAGAAACAGGCCCACGTCTCAGAGATCGCCGATCTGACCGACCAGATCGACGAACTCCAGGGGACCCAGGACCGCTTGGTCGGCAAGCGCGCGGAGCTATCGAGCCAGATCGAGCAGTTCCGGACCCACAAGGAGACAGTCAAGGCCCGCTACGAGGCCGCCGAAGCGTCGGCGCGCGTCTCGGAGGCGTTCACCGGCGTCGGCGACACCATGGCCGACGTGAGCCGTTCGATCGAGCGAGCGACCGAGCGCACCGAGCGCATGGAGGCCCGTGCCGCAGCCCTAGAAGAACTGGAGGAGACGGGCCAACTGGAGTCGGTGCTCGACGACGGCGACGACATCGACCGCGAACTGGATCGGGTCTCGACCGAGCGGGCCGTCGACTACGAACTGGAGTCACTCCGGGCGGAACTGGGTAGCAAGGCCGAGCCGGAGGCGGCCGACTGATCAGTCCCGGGTCTGCCTGACGACGACGGCGAAGGCAGCAGTTCCGGCCAGCGCCGCCACAGCGAGCAACAGCCACCCAGCCCGATAGGAGGTCGTGTCGGCCAGCCAGCCGAAGGTTGGGGGCACGAGCAGGGCGCCGGCGTTGAGCGCGGTCTGGCCGCCGGCGGTGGCCGCGCCGATCTCCTCCGTCGGGACCAGTGCAGTCATACAGGCGTAGTAGAGCCCGGTGAACCCCAGAATCGTCGCACCGACCAGCGCGACCACCACGAGTACCACCGGCCGCGACAGTCCCGGGACCGCCAGTACGGCCAGCAACACGACTCCGAGCAGTGCCTGTCCCAGTAGGACTGTCGCGTTCGCCCGCGCCTCACCCGTATCGAGTCTGTCGGCGAGCCAGCCGCCGACGACCCGGCCGGCGCTGCCGGTCACTTGCATCGCGGCGAAGCCCAGGCCCGCAACGGCCACGGAGACGCCGACGGAGTCGGTCAGATACAACGTGGTGTAGCCGACGGTGGTAAACAGCGCGGCACCGAGGAAGAACCCGCCAGCAGCGAGCGCGACGTAGGCCCGGTTCCCGCGGAGTCCCCGGAGATCAGGCAGGCGCCACTCACCGCCGGGGGCGCCGCGGTAGCCGACCGCGAAGCCGGCCGCGACGACCACTGCGACGGTGCCGGCCGCGAAGAACCCGAGGTTCCAGGGGCCGAGGGTCGGTGCGACGCTCACCACGAGGACGGCAGCGAGCCCACTGCCGGCGGTGACGCCCACCTGTTTGAGCCCCATCGCCCGGCCGCGGACCCCCTCGGGGACGCCGGTGACGATCGCACGGTTGGTCGCCGGCATCGCCGTCGCGTAGGCCCCGCCCAGACAGACAGCCGCGACCGCGAGACCGAGGACGCCGTCGGCCAGGCCGACACCGACGACGCTGCCGGCCAGGGCGACCAACCCACCGATCAGGACCGGTCGCTCCCCGGCGCCGTCGACGGCCGCGCCGACGGGGAACAGCGCGACGGTGTAACCAAGCGTCGCCGCGGTGACGACGACGCCGACGAGGAACCCGGAGAGACCCAGATACTCGCGGAACAGCGCGGTGCCGGCAAACAGCGCGTAGAAGCAGGTGCTGGCGACGACTTGCCAGCCGGTGACCAGCGCGACGTGAAGCGTCGGCCGCGAGTCCTCTGTCACGGGGACCCCCAGCTTTGCCTGGATCGCCCCTGAACGTTTCGAGTCCGGCGCCCCGTGCCGGTTCTCACGTCGACAGCGGGAGCCGTGCTAGGCGGGTCTCCGTCATCGCACAGATGCCTCGACCGAGGGCTTTCCCGCCGCGGGCGAGGTGGTAGGCCTCCTCGACGCCGGCCCGGTCTGCCAGGGGAACCAGCCGGACGGTCGTTCCCTCGGGGCCGATCAGTAGATCCAGCGTGGCCTGCGGGAACGAACAGACCGCCGGGGAGAGGAGTTCGGTGACGCCGCTGTGGCGCGCCAGCGCGGGGACGTGGTGGTGGGCGCTGACGACCAACTCGACGCCGTAGCGCCGACACACGGACCGGACGGCCTCGCGGTCCCCGGCCTGGAAGTTCGTCCACGGGTAGCCGTCGTGTTCGGGCAGGCCCGTCAGCGGGTGATGTGTGACGACGATCGGGACCGCGGCGTCGGCCGCTCGGTCGGCCAGCCACTCGCGCTGGGCGGGTCCGACGGCGCCACCCCAGGTGTTACGGAGCCGCCCACCCGGATCGCTGGCGCTGTCGACGGCCAGCAGCGTCACGGGACCGACCGTCTCGGCGGCCGGCAGCGAGCCGTACCGCTCCTCGAAGGCCGCGACGGCGGGCGTGTCGTGATCGTCGAAGGTCTTGGGGACGTCGTGGTTCCCCGGAACGACGAGCGGATCGACGGCGGTCTCCCCGAGGACTCCGTCGGCGATGTCGAACTGCCCGGAGCGGCCGTCGGCGGTGAGGTCCCCTGCCAGGACCACGGTGTCGGCCCCGCGGCGGTCGGCCGCTGTCAGCGCGGCCCGGAATCGCTCGACGGTCCGATGGTAACACTTCCAGGTCCCGCGCTCGCGCTCGGTGACGTGGGGGTCCGCGATCACGGCGATCCGGACCCGTTCGTCGGTGGCCGGGCGGTCAAGCTGTGCGAGCACCGGCCCGGCCGTCACGCCGGCGCCTCCTCGATAACGTGGACTCGTTCCGGGTCCAGCGAGAGCGACACCTCCTCGCCGGCCTGTGGCGTGACCGTCCCGTCGAGGTTCAGCGTCACCTCGCTCCCGTCGGGCAGTTCCGCCACGGTCCGGACGTGTTCGCCCAGGTAGAACGTGTTCCGGACCGTCGCGGTGATCGGTCCCTCGCCGACGGTGAACGCCTCCGGCCGGGCGACGACGGTCACGTCGCCCTTGACGCCGGTCCGGTTCTCGATGTCGGCAAAGCCCACGTCGACGGTCCCGTTCCGGGCGGTGGCGGGAATCCGGTTCGAGGTACCGACGAATTCCGCGACGAAGGGCGTCTCGGGCTCCTGGTACACCGACCGGGGCGGTCCGACCTGCTCGATCTCCCCGTCGTTCATCACGGCGATGCGGTCACACATCACCATCGCCTCCTCCTGGTCGTGGGTGACGTAGATCGCCGTCACGTCCAACTCCTCCAGCAGCGCGCCCATCTCCTCCTGGAGGCGGGTCTTGAGCTTCGCGTCGAGGCCGGTCATCGGCTCGTCCAGCAGGAGCACGCGGGGCTCGATCGCCAGCGCGCGGGCCAGTCCCACCCGCTGTTGCTGGCCACCCGAGAGGGTCTGTGGGTCCCGGTCGGCCAACTCGTCGATATCGAGCAGTGAGAGCACCTCGCGGGCGCGTTCGGCCCGCTGCTCCGCTGGCAGTGACCGCATCTTCAGCCCGAACTCGACGTTCTCCCGGACGGTCATGTTGTTGAACAGGGCGTACGACTGGAAGACCAGCCCCACGTCCCGCTGTTCGGGCGGGACGTTCGTCACCGCCTCGCCGCCAAACCGGACCTCGCCCTCCGTGGGCGTCTCGAACCCCGCGACGGTCCGCAGGGTGGTCGTCTTCCCGCAGCCGGACGGCCCCACGAGCCCGACGGTCTCGCCGGGCTCGACGGTCAGCGAGACCCCGTCGACGGCGGTCGTTTCCCCGAACGCCTTCGTGACTGTATCGAGTCTGATCTGTTCTGCCATCAGCGGACACCTCCGATCGAGAAGCCCCGTTCCCCGGTCGCCCGTAACAGCGCCGTCACGACGACGACGATGAGGAAGTAGATCGAGATCGCGGCGGCGGCCCGCAGGAACGGGTTGTTCGAGATGTTCTCGAACAGGAACAACGAGAACGGCTTCGGGCCGCGCGAGTAGACGATATACGAGAAGTTGAACTCCGCGGCCGCGAGCGTCCAGCAGATTATCGCGCCCGAGAGAATCCCCCGTTTCGCGTTCGGGACGATCACCGTCAGAAACGTCCGCGGCCAGGAGGCCCCCAGCGAGCGGGCGCTCTCCTCGATCTGCCGAAGATCCATCGATTCGAACGACGACTGGACCGCGAGCACCATGTACGGCGCTTTCAACAGCGAGTAGCCGATCATCAACGCGACGGCGCTGGGGAGGTTCGGGTAGGTCCGCAGGAACGCGATGCCGAGGATGATCCCCGGAACCACGGGGAGCACGGCGAACGTGTTCAGCCAGCCCTGCCCGTAGAAGTCGTATCGGGTGACGGCGTAGGCGATCGGGATGCCGACGATGAGGTTGACGAACACCCCGCCCAGCGCCAGCGCCATGCTGAGACTCAGGGTCTCGGGCAGCGGGATCGTCGCGTCGATCACCGGGACCGTCGTCGATCCGCCGAGGCCGCGGCTGGCCCCCAGCGTCGAGGACAGTCCCAGCGCCTGCTCCCAGTTGTCAAGTGTGACGAAGCCGCTGGGGAAGACACCCGTCCACTCGCCGGCGAAGGAGGCGACGAAGGTGATCACCACCGGACCGATGAGGAAGACGACGGTCACCAGGATCAACGCGGTGATGGCCCGCCGGCCGACGGCCGCCGAGAGCCGACCGATTCGGCCGGGATCGCGGGCGGGAACCGACTGCCGGGCGTCCGTGCCGGTGTCGTCGGCACCGGGCGTGCTCATCCGGCCACCTCCGCGCTCGTCAGACGCAGACTCAGGAACGTGAAGACGACGGTGAAGACGAAAAACACCGTCGCCAGCGCGGAGGCCATCTGGAGGTTGAACCCGACGCTGATCTCCTGGTTGAACCGGAAGGTGATCACCGACAGCGCTTTCAACACGAGGACGGTGCCGAAGATTGCCAGCGCCGTCCGGAACGTGAGGATGAGCGCACCGACGATGCCGGGCCGGATCTGTGGCAGGGTGACATAGCGGAACGTCTGCCAGGGCGTCGCGCCCAGCGCCCGGGCGGCCTCCTCGGCGTCGGTGTTGACCTCCGCGTAGCTCCCGCGCAACAGGAAGGTCGCCCGGGGGATCATCGAGTAGAGGTAGCCGAAGAAAAGCCCGGTGATCGCCAGCAGGGTCCCGGAGGGCTGTCCCGTCAGGGCGAGGGCGTCGGGACTGGCCCCGGTAAAGACGGACAGGACCTTCGTCAACACGCCGGTCTTGCCGAACCAGACGATCATCATGAACGCGGCGACGATGCCGGGCAGGCTGATCGGGAAGGAGATGAGCGTCACGAGCAGTCCTTTTCGGGGGAGGTCGTACTTCTCCAGCCCGTGTGCGATGGCGACGCCGACGACGACGCTGGCGACGGTCGTCGCTGCGCCAAACCACAGGGAGTTCCAGATGACCTGGCCGTAGACGGGGTTGGCGTCGATCCCGGTCCCCGGGACGGCCGCCAGGATCGAGGTGAACAACTGTTCGTAGGCCGCCAGCGTGAACCCCTGGATGGCGAAGTTCGACGTGGAGGTACTCATCCGGAGCATCGTCGCCAGCGGGACGAACGCGCCGAACGCCGCCAGCGCGAGAAACGGCGCCGCCAGCGTGACGATGCGCCGGCGACTCCGGTCCCGTTCGGTCGCCGGCGCGACGAGGCTCACGAGGCCTGCCCCGACCCGTCCGAACGGCGCAGATCCGTCTCGCGTCGCCATCTCAGTAGCCCGTCAGGCCGACGCCCTGGCCGATGCCGTTGATGATGCTCTCCTGGTTGTCGACGAGTTTCTGGTAGTCGACCTGGAACTGCGTCTCCTCGTAGGCCGACTGGGCCGGGAACTCCTCGGGCATCTCCAGTTCGGGCGCTCGGATCGGCCGGACGTAGGCGTCGAGGAACTTCCGCTGACCGTCCAGCGAGAGGACGTAGTCCATGAACAGCTTACAGGCCTCGGGGTTGGGCGCACCCTTGAGCATCCCGTAGCCGTACGGTTGGTTGAACGCCCCCTTCTCGCCGTTCGGACCGGTCAGCAGGGAGACGCCCACCTGGTCTTCGGCGATGGAGTCGGCGTTGTACTTCAGGTCCAGACCGGTGTAGTCGTACTCGACGAAGGTCGTGATCTCGCCTTTGGTGAACTTCTGCTCGACGTTGCCGGCGAAGACGGCGCCCTTCTCTTTCATTTCCGTGTAGTAGTCGACGACCGGCTGGATATCGTCGAGACTCCCGCCGTAGGCGTTGTTGATCGAGATGGCGCCGGCCAGTCCGACGGCGGCGTTCGGCGGCTGGAACTGGGTGTTTGTGGCGATCTCCTCACGCTTGAGGTCCTCCCAGGTCTCCGGGGGTTCGATCCCCTCCTCCTCGTAGATGTCTTTCCGGTAGGTGACCGTCGTGGTCATCCGCCGGGTCGCGGTCATGTGGCCGTTGTCGGTCTTGAGCTTCTCGGGGACCTTCTCCCAGCCCTTCGGTTTGTACGCCTGTGTCAGCCCGTCCTGCATCGCCAGGATGCCGTAGGTGTAGCCGCCGTTGTACGCCGAGTGGGTCGGGTCCTGGGCGTGCGAGCGGAGGTCCGACAGCGCCTCGCCCGAGGAGCGCTGGTCGTCGTTCAGCGGGAGGCCGTACTGCTGTTCGAAGTCGTTCATGAGCGCACCCCAGTTCGACCAGCCGGTCTGGACGGCGTAGACGAACAGTTTCTCGGGGAAGGTACTCTCGCTGACCGTCGTCTGGAAGTCGCCGTGGCCGACCTCGTAGGTCGTCCCGCTGCCCGAGCCATCCGAGCTACTGCTGCCGGAGGAACTCCCGTCCGAGGAGCCACCGCTGCCTTCCGAGCCGCTGCCGCCCGAACAACCCGCGAGCCCGGTTGCGATCGCCGCACCTGACGCCTGGAGGAGTCGTCGACGTGAGTACTCCATACAGGCGGCACAAACCCCAGGAATTGAAAGACGGTTTATATTTGCATTCCGTACTGGTATTTCCCGGTAATTCCAGCATAGAGGTCTCGATACCGCTATAGAGACGGTGGTGCTGTGAGCAGACTGTGGTCACTCGTGGTGGCTGGGGGCCGCTTCTTCGACGACTGCACAGGCCAGCGTCTCGAAGTCAGCCCGGTCGGGGACCACGTCGACGGCGATCCCGCGGTCTTCGGCCGTCTCGCGGGTCGGCTCGCCGATCACGCCGACCGTGGCCGCGTCGAGGCCGGCGACCGCCTCGGCGCGGACGCCCCGCTGTTCGGCGGCCGAGAGGAAGTTCTCGACGGTCAGCGAGGAGGTAAACAGCGCCGCGTCGAGATCTCCGGCGGCGGCCAGTTCGGCCGATTCACCGGCGCTCTCGGGGCGAACGAGCCGGTACAGCACTGTCTCGTGGACGTACGCGCCGGCGGCTTCGAGGCCGTCGGTCAACACTGCCGAACCGTGGTCCGAGCGGGCGACCTCGACGCGCTTGCCCTCAGCGGCGTCGGCCAGCGACTCGACCAGCCCCGCCGAGGAGAACTTCTCGGGGACGTGGTCGACGGCGTAGCCCGCCTCCCGCAGTGCCCTCGCGGTCGCGTCGCCGATGGCACACACCGTCGCTTCGCCGGGGTCCCAGTCGGCCGCGGCGGCCAGTTCCACGCCGGTCTTGCTCGTCAGGACGACGTAGTCGGCGTCCGATCGGGGGACCGCGTCGGTCGGCTCGACCGCGAGCATCGGGTCCGGGACCGGGTCCGCGCCCAGCGACTCGACGAGTTCGACGGCTTCCTCGGTACGCTCGTCGTCGGGGCGGAAGAAGGCCACACGCAACCGGGGGGACTCCCGCATCACTCCCCCTCCAGAAACTCCAGAACCCGTTCGCGCTGGCCGGCGACGTCGCCGATGACGGTGATCGCCGGCGGTTCGATCCCTTCGCTGTCCCGGACCGCGACGATCGTCTCCAGGGTTCCCGTGGCGACACGCTGGTCGGGCCAGGTCGCCCGCTCGATCAGGGCGACCGGCGTCTCGGAGCCCATCCCCGCCTCGCGCAACGCGGCGGTGTAGTCGGGCAGCTTCCCGACGCCCATCAGGACGACGATGGTGCCGCCGGTGTCGGCAAGCGCCGCCCAGTCGACGGCCGACTCCTCTTTCGTGGGGTCCTCGTGGCCGGTGACGAACGACACCGACGAGGTGTGGTCGCGGTGGGTGACCGGGATGCCGGCGACGGCCGGCCCGGCGACGGCGCTGGTGATCCCCGGTACCAGTTCGAAGGGGACCCTCTCCTCGGCCAGGTGGACCATCTCCTCGCCGCCGCGGCCGAAGACCGTCGGATCGCCGCCCTTGAGCCGGACGACAGTCTCCCCCGCGCGTGCGAGTTCGACCATCCGGGCGTTGGTGTACTCCTGTGGCGTCCACTCGCCGCCGGCCCGTTTGCCCACGTCCTCGCGTTTCGCCTCGGGAATCATCCCCAGAATCTCCGGGCCGGGGAGCTTGTCGTGGAGGACCACGTCGGCCTCCTCCAGCAGTCGTTTGGCCTTGACCGTCAGCAGGTCCGGGTCGCCCGGCCCCGAGCCGACCAGGTAGACTTTGCCGACGCTGTCGTCGCTCTTGCCGACGCTATCGTCGCTCTTGCCGACGCGTTCCTCGCCGTCGCTCATACGTCCTCGTCCCCCTGTGCGGTCCCGGCGTCGTCGTCGGCGGTTCCCGAGTCGCGTTTCGCCGCCGCGATGAGGTCGTCGGCGCCTCGCTCGGCCAGTTCGGCCGCGAGGTCCTGGGCGGCCGAGATGTGGGATTGTGCGGGCAGGTCCCGGGAGACCGTAATCTCCTCGTCACCGTCCTGCGAGAGCACCCTGACGTTCGTGTGGACGACCGCGCCCTCCAGTTGTGCGTAGACGCCGATCGGCGCGACACAGCCGCCGCCTAACTCCGCCAGCACCGTCCGTTCGACGGTCGTCTCGGTGCGGGTCTGTGGATCGTCCAGCCGGTCGTTGATGTCTCCCGCCAGCTCGCCGTCGACGGCCGTCACCGCGAGGGCACCCTGGCCCGGTGCGGGGACGAACCGCTCGGGGTCCAGCGACACCGTCTCGACGTGGTGGGCCAGTCCCGCCCGCTGGATGCCGGCTTCGGCGAGGACGATGGCGTCGAACTCGGTGTCGAGGTCCCGTTCCATCGCCCGGCGCTGGAGTTCCGAGAGGCCGTCGAACCACGCCTCGATATCCTCGTCGTAGGGGAACTCGTAGTCGCTGTCGTCCTCGCCGGCGTGTTCTTTCCGCTCCTGTTCGGCCTCGTGGCGCTCCTGGTGTTCGCGCTGGAGGGTCGGCGCCAGCAGCTTCTCGATACGGGTGTCGACGTTCCCCCGCAGCGGTTCGACGGTCAGGTCCGGCCGCTCGGCCAGTAACTGCGCCCGCCGGCGCAGACTGGAGGTCCCGACGGTCGCACCTTCCGGGAGGTCGTCCAGCGTGTCCCCGTCCGGCGTCACGAGGACATCGCCCGCGGGGCCGCGGTCGGGGACGGCGGCGATGATCAACCGGTCCGGGCGTTCGGTCGGCATGTCCTTCATCGAGTGGACCGCGGCGTCTAGTTCGCCCGATAGCACCTTCTCGTCCAAACTCCGGACGAACGCGCCGGTTTTGCCCAGCCGGTGGATGAGTTCGTCACGGATCTGGTCGCCCGTCGTCTCGACTTCGACGAGGTCGACCCCGAGTCGGCGACTCGACAACCGGTCCCGGACCGACGCGGCTTGTCGGAGCGCGAGATCGGAGCCCCGTGTCGCCAGTTTGAGTGTCTCCGTAGTCATGCCCGAACGTCGGCGGGCCTGGGTGAAAAGGACATCACTTCCCCTCGCCGGTCGACCGAGACCTACGTAGCTTCGAACCGAAGCGTCGCGTCGCCGGCAACTCGCTCCAGCGGTGAAACGTCGTCGAGTCGAGCGACGACCGCGACTGGGCTGGCCGCCCGCGGTTCGCCGTCGCGGCTCGCCGGGGTCGGACCCCAGAACAGACAGAGGACAGGCCCTTGGGGCCAGTAGGCGACCGCGCCGACCGGGATCTCCGTCTGTGTCTCCTCGGGCGTCACGTCCACGTCGGTTCGGACGTACAACTCCTCGCCCCAGCGGGTCGCCTCGCCCTCGATCGGAAGGGACGAAGCGATCGCGTCCCGAACCGTCGGGTTCGTCCCCGTCCAGTTCGCCGTCAGTTCGTGGTCGTCGACCGCGATACGCAGATCGGTCACGTGTCGGCTATCGAGCGCGGGCGGGAAAACCGCGACGCAACCAGGCCGCTCCCGACGGTCGTTTGGGCTGTGACAGTGGGTCGTGGTGCCGTGCTATACGGACGGCTATGTGCTTCTCAATAGAACCCGGTTTCGCGGGTGTAAAACCGATTATAAAATTTCTCGATCGTTTTTAGCCGGTTCTGTACGTCCGCAGAACGGTCGCAAAACGTCGTGAAAGGAACCGGAAACCGGTGAAGGAAACTGAATCGAAGCCGACGGTCTGCCCTTTATATGGGGTTGCCAGTACATGGTCGAGATACGCGACCCAGTCATGTCCACTGCCGACCCCTCCATCCCACGCCCGCCCGCCGTCGCATCGAGCCTCCAAGCACTCCTGGCGACGGTCATCGCGACCGTCGTCTCGGTCTTCCGTGGCGTCGCCTTCTGGGCGACGATCCCGCTCCCGCTGGTCATCGCGGGGACGCTCGCCACCGATGTCGTCGCGACTGACCCCCTACTGGTCGGTGCGCTCGTCGCCCTGAACGTCATCTGTGTCGCCCTCGGCCACAACTACTCCCCGAACACATGAGCCTCTGTCCTCCCTCCCGCGACTCCGAGCAACGAACGGCAAAGACCGGGCTGTTCTGCCCGGCCTGTCCCCACGAAAGCCCCGTCGACGGCGACTGGATCGCCGACGACTCCGCCCCCGGCGAACGGCTGTGTTGTCCCCGCTGTGGCGCTGTCGTCGTCGACCAGCCCGCTTTCTGAACCGACCCGCGAGACTGGGTACGCGGTCCGGAAGAACGGCTATTTTACGTTTGGGAAACGTCCCTTCGGCAATGAGCGACGCAGACGGCGGTCCGAAGCAGGTCTCGGACCCCGCCTACCACAGCGAGAACCACACGGCGGCCCAGACTTGCGGCTGGACGAAAAACGCCCTGCGAGGCGAGGGGAAGTGTTACAAGTACATCTTCTACGGCATCGAGTCCCACCGCTGTATCCAGATGACGCCCGTGGTGAAGTGCAACGAGCGCTGCGTGTTCTGCTGGCGGGACCACGCCGGCCACGCCTACGAACTGGGCGACGTGGAGTGGGACGACCCGGCGGCCGTCGCCGAGGCCTCGATCGACCTCCAGCGCAAGCTACTCTCGGGCTTTGGCGGCAACGACGAGGTCCCCCGTGAGGTGTTCGAGCAGGCGATGGAGCCACGCCACGTCGCTATCTCGCTGGACGGTGAGCCGACGCTGTACCCGTATCTGGACGAACTCATCGAGGAGTTCCACGCCCGCGATATCACCACGTTCCTCGTCTCGAACGGGACCGACCCGGAGATGCTCGCCCGGTGTGACCCCACACAGTTGTACGTCTCCGTCGACGCCCCGGACCGCAAGACCTTCGACTCGACGGTCAAGGCCGTCGAGGACGACGCCTGGGACTCCCTGATCGAGACCCTGGACGTGCTCGCGGCAAAGGACGACACGCGGACTGTCATCCGGACGACGCTCGTCAACGGCCACAATATGCACCATCCCGAGTGGTACGCGGCGATGTGTGACCGGGCCGACGCCGACTTCGTCGAACTGAAAGCCTACATGCACGTCGGCCACTCCCGGGGCCGGCTGGACCGGGACTCGATGCCCGAACACAGCGAGGTACTGGAGTTCACCGAACAGGTCGGCGAGTATCTCCCCCACGACGTGATCAAGGAGGTCGAGGAGTCCCGCGTGGCGATGCTCGCCCGCGACCAGGAGACCTGGGTCCCGAAACTGGAGAAAGGCAGCGAGTTCTGGGACGGGGACGCGCTGGTGGAGTACTGAAGGCGATCGCACACAAGAAACCCCGCAGACGTTCGGCCGAGGGTTCAGGTGTCTTCAGCCCCTCTTCCCGTCTGTCGGTCGGGCCGACACACTCTCTTCCGGTTCTTCGCTGTTCCACATCTGGAATGCATCTCACGTTCGGTATGCTTATCCGCGAGTGGTCCCTAGGCCGGGGTATGGCTGAATCCACGGGCCAGACCGTCGGTCGCGACGCGCTGGCGACCCTGAAGGTGTTGGCACTGGACGGGGCGTTAGACGGCGCGACAAGGATCTCCTGTGCGGCGCTGGCCGAGCAACTCGACGCCTCGAACCAGACGGCGTCCCGTCGGCTCCAGGGACTCGACGACGCCGGGCTGATCGAACGGACCATGGTCAGCGACGGGCAAGACGTTCGGATCACCGACGCGGGTGCACGCCGGCTCCAGTCGGAGTACGCCGACTACCGGCAGATCTTCGAAAACGATGCTAGTGTCGATCTCACCGGGACCGTCACCTCCGGGATGGGTGAGGGCCGCCACTACATCACGCTGCCGGGGTACATGGAGCAGTTCATCGACCGGCTGGGGTACGAACCGTTCGCCGGGACGCTCAACGTCGAACTCGTCGAGGAGAGCGTCCGCAAACGGGCTCGCCTGAGCGGTATCGAACCCGTCACCATCGAGGGCTGGGAGGACGACGAACGGACCTACGGGCCGGCGTACTGCTATCCGGCCTCCGTCGAGAGCGGCGACGGCGAGTACGAACCCGCCCACATCATCGCGCCCGAACGGACCCACCACGGCGAGGAGCAACTGGAGATCATCGCTCCGGAAAAACTGCGGGACGTGCTCGGCCTGGCCGACGGCGACGAGGTGATCGCTCATGTCTCGGAGTGAGACCGACACCGCCGACGCCGAGGGCGTGGCCGACGCCGTCGCCGCCTTCGGGCGGGGCGAGCCCGTGTTGATCCACGACGCCGCCGACCGCGAGGGCGAGACCGACCTCGTCTACCCGGCCGGGGCCGTCACCCCTGAGGCGGTCGCGCGGATGCGCAACGACGCCGGCGGGCTGGTCTGTGTCGCGCTGTCTGACGCCGTCGCCGACCGGCTGGACCTGCCGTTCATGCAGGAGGCGCTGGACCACCCGACCTCGGCCGACCACGACCTGGCTTACGACGAGCGGTCGTCGTTCTCGCTGACGGTCAACCACCGCGACACTTTCACCGGGATCACCGACGAGGACCGCTCGCTGACGATCCGGGAACTGGCTGCGGTGGCTGCCGACCCCGACCCCGCGGTCTTCACCGAGCAGTTCCGTGCGCCCGGGCACGTCCACCTGCTGCGGGCCGCACCGGGATTGTTGGCCGACCGGCTAGGTCACACGGAACTCGGGATCGCGCTGGCCGCGGCCGCCGACCAGCCGCCGGCGGTCGTCGTCTGTGAGATGCTCGACGACGAGACGGGCGCGGCGCTCCCGCCGGCGGCCGCACGGGCCTACGCCGACCGCGAGGGACTGGTCTACGTCGAGGGCGCGAGCATCGTCGACCACTTGGGCTGATCGGCCCGCCGTAGAGCGTACACGGAGCGTGTGACAGCGACACGTGAACCGGCAACACTCTTAACCAGGGGCTTCTTTGACGTGGATATGACGCGCGACGAGACGCTTGTGAACAGCGCTTGCGGCGACCGACGGGCGACAGCGCCGAGGTGGGACCGATGAGCGACCGACCCGAGATGTTCGAAGGGGTCGACACGATCTGGATGGACGGCGAGTTCGTCGACTTCGAGGACGCACAGGTCCACGTGCTCACTCACGCCCTCCACTACGGAACGGGGGTCTTCGAGGGCGTGCGGTGTTACGACACCGACCACGGGCCGGCGATCTTCCGCTGGGAGGAACACCTCGAACGGCTCTACGATTCCGGGCGAGTCTACGACATCGACATCCCGTTCGAACCCGAGGAACTGACCGAAGCCACCGAGGAACTCATCCGGCGGGAGGAGCTGGACTCGTGTTACATCCGTCCGATCGCCTTCTACGGCTACGGCCCGCTGGGACTGAGCCCCGAGAAATCGCCCGTCAAGACCGCCATCGGCGTCTGGCCCTGGGGCGCCTACCTCGGTGAGGAGGCTCTCGAAGAGGGCGTCGACGTGGCAGTCTCCTCGTGGCGCAAGTACGCCTCCAGCCAGATCCCGACCAATGCCAAGACGACGGGGACCTACGTCAACAGCGTCCTGGCCTCCCAGGAGGCGAAGGCCAACGGCTACACCGAGGCGATCGTCCTGAACAAGGAGGGCAACGTCGCCGAGGGGCCGGGCGAGAACATCTTCCTGGTGCGGGACGGCGAGATCTACACGACCGGGTTGGCCGAGTCGATCCTCGACGGGATCACGCGCCAGACGGCGATCACGCTCGCCGAGGAGATGGGCTACACCGTCCACGACGACGCCACTATCTCACGCGGGGAACTGTACACCGCCGACGAACTGTTCTTCACCGGCACGGCCGCGGAGGTCACGCCGATCCGCAGCGTCGACGACAACGTCATCGGCGAGGGGACGAAGGGGCCGGTCACCGACGACGTCCAGACGGCCTTCTTCGATCTGGTGGAGTCGGGCGACCGCGAGGAGTGGTTCCGGTACGTCTGACGGCGCGCAGACGTTCACTCGGCACAGAGCCGTCAGTCGTCCTCGGTGAGCATCGCGATGGCGGTCTCCTCCTGGTCGTTCGTGTCGCCGAAGCCGGCACTGAGAATACGGGTCAGTGCGTCCTCGACACGCTCGTCGGTCGGTTCGAAGTCAGCGGGATCGACTTCCATCACGAACCCGGTCGTGATGTTGGGGGCAGTCGGTAAGAAGAGGACCTCCCGGCCGTCGTCGGTCGTCTTGCCGGTCTTGAACGCGGTCATCCGCATCCCTTCCCACACTTCGAGTTTCACCGGTTTCTGGAGTTCTTCGGTGCCGCCGACGGCCGTCTCGATGGCCATCTTCGAGGCGTTGTACACCACCCGCAGTCCCGGGACCTGGTTCATCATGTCGTCTAACGCCGCCTCCAGGATGTCCCCGACCGCGGTCCGCATCAGATAGCCCGTCGAGAAGACGATGAGGATGAAGATGACGAGCGCGGTCATCACCCGCGCCAGTTCGACCGCGCGTGCGTCGTTGGCGATGCCGGGTCCCAGGCCCAGCGACAACAGGAGTTTCGAGTCGATGGCCGGAATGACCGCCGCGGACGCGAGGATGTTGTAGAGATAGAGGATCACGTAGGTCGTCACCAGGAAGGGCAAGAGGACGATGAGCCCGCTCGCGAAGTCACGCTTCCAGGACGAGGACGAGACCATATGTTTACCAGTGTGTCCCGGGATATCAGCCCTTCCCTTTTGTTCCAGCCACGATCGGGACGCTGAGAACCGGGCTGCGGCGGGGTCTAGCTCCCGGCGATCGCCCGCAACGCGAACAGCGCGTTCTCCTTGCGTTCGAGTACCCGCCGCCAGAAATACGACGGCCATCGGCTGCCGTAGGGGACGTACTGCCAGACGTCGACGGAGTCGGCTAGTTCGAACTGGTCGTCGGTCCGGACCCCCATCAGCATCTGGACCTCGTAGGGGGTCCCGTGTTTCGTGTACAGATCCGCCGCCAGGGTCAACATCCGGGGGTCGTGACTCCCGACGGCGATGCCGTCCTCGAACGCCTCGAACATGTACCGTAGACACTCCTCGTAGGCCTCGTTGACGGCGTTGCCGTCCTGGTAGGCGACATCGGCCGGCGGGTCGTAGGCGCCTTTGACGAGTCTGACTTTCCCGGGCAGGGCCGCCAGCCGTTCGAGGTCCTCGGGGGTCCGCCGGAGGTTCGCCTGGAGGCAGACCCCGACGCCACCGCCCCGTTCGACGGCGTGGTGTTCGAAGGCGTCAAGCGTCGCGTCGGTCGTCGTGTGGTCCTCCATGTCGATCCAGACGAAGACGCCGGCCGCCTCGGCGGCTGTGACGACCCGCGCGAGGTTCGCCCGGAAGACGCCCTCGTCGACGAACAGGCCCAGTTGTGACGGTTTCACGGAGACGCAGGCCCGGAGGTCGCTGTCGCCGATGTCGGCGACGAGCCGTTCGTAGGCCTCGGCGTCAGCCGTCGCTCGCTCTCTGGTGTGGTAGTGCTCGCCAAGCTTGTTGCAGATGGCTCCGACCTGGCCCTGGTTGAGCTGCCGTGCGTGTTCCAACACCTCTGGGTCGCTCTCTCCGGCGATAAAACGGCTCGCAACTGGCGGAAGCATGGGTAAATATTGCCGCCCAGTCGGTATCAACGTTGTCCCCAGCCGACAGGCTCGGTACCGACCGGCCGAGACAGGCTCACAGTAATTAAGAACGGGGCGTGAGAGCAGTCCCACATGGATCTCGTCGGAGTCGTCGTGACGGCGCTGTGGGCGATGGGACCGGCGTACGTTCCCAACAACGCGGCCGTCCTGGCCGGTGGCGGGCGCCCAATCGATGGCGGACGGACGATGGGCGGGAGTCGACTGCTGGGCGACGGCAAGACCTGGCGGGGAACCGCCGCCGGGACGGTCG
Source organism: Haloarcula montana (assembly GCF_035666295.1). Lineage (NCBI taxonomy): Archaea > Methanobacteriati > Methanobacteriota > Halobacteria > Halobacteriales > Haloarculaceae > Haloarcula > Haloarcula montana. The sequence continues at coordinate 1,176,850 of NZ_CP142027.1, read as the reverse complement.
CCGGGACGGCACTGGCGCTGGCGATGAACGAACTCGCACCGACCGTCGGCGACGTGCTCGGCCACTCGCTCCCGCGGTTCCCGCTTCTCGCCGGGATCGGACTGGCGCTGGGGGCGATGCTCGGTGACATCGGCGCGTCGTTTCTCAAGCGCCGCAGCGGGCGGGAACGGGGGGCTGCGTTCCCGGGGCTGGATCAACTGGATTTCGTCGTCGGTGCCCTGCTCCTCGCGCTGGTCGTCGCCCCGGGATGGTTCCTGGCGACGTTTACGCGCCCGGTGCTGGTGGCGATCCTCGTCGTGACGCCACTGCTTCACGTCGTGACCAACGGCATCGCCTATCTGCTCGGCCTGAAGAACGAACCGTGGTGACTCACTGATCGACCACGGTCGGCGTCTCGGTTGCCGTCGACGCCGGGGACCCCGTCTCGGTGTCGACAGGCACGGTGTGTTCGACCGACTCCATCCCGTCGACGCCGGGATACTGGAGCGTCAGCGTCTCGCCGCCGTTGTTCTCGAAGTACAACAACACCTTTCCGGGCCGGCCGCTGTAGCGTTCTGACCCACCTTTCGGAACCGCAAACGAGAGGAGGTCGCCGCCGCTGAACCCCTCGAAGGAGAGTCGGCCGAGGAACCGCCCGTCGCGGCCGCCGTCGTTGCGGACCGCCAGTTCGACGACGCGCTGGCCGTCGGCGACGCGGCTCTCGAAGGACGTGACGCGGAACGCGGGCGTCTCGGCGAGGGCGGCCCGGACCGAGTCGGGAAGCGCCCAGTCGACGGCCGTCGTCGATCCGGCCGTCCAGCGGACCGCCGCCGTGTCGTGGTCGCCGACCGGGAACGGGACGCCGAACGCCCCCGCCGTCGTGGTCGACTGGGGGGTGCTCTCCTGCACTCGGTCGCCGCCGACGGTGGCGCCGAACGCCTCGTCGAGTTCGGCTGCCGGGCTCCCGTCGACCGTCACGTCCACGACGACGAACTGGCCCACGTCGGTCGTCAGCGGGAGGACGTGCATACCGGAGACGGGGATCGCGAGCCTGACACGGGGGTTCGAGACCGTGACGCTGGTCCCGTTGACGCTGACGGTCTCGCCGACCCCGACACGCTGTCTGTCGACGGTCGGTGTCGGCGTCGATCCGTCGGTCGGCGTGGGGGAGGGCGTCGTCTCGTCGGTCGCCGGAGTAACCGAGTCGTCTCCTGGCGACTGGGCACAGCCACCCAGGGAACCGAGAGTCGTACCGATCAGGGCGAGGTAGTGTCGTCGGTTCACGGCCGCTAATCGCCGTTTGGGCGGAAAATATCTTGTGGACGATCGGTGAACGGAGGCTCTCGGAGTGGCCCACGCGGCCGCTGGGAGATGGGAAGGTTCGTTAGCGTCCACGCCGAACCGCCGGCCATGGAGCAACGCAAGCCGCCGGCGACAGAGGAGGGCTGGTACGTCCTGCACGACTGTCGCAGTATCGACTGGGACGCCTGGCGCGAGGCCCCCCAGCGGGTCCGGGACCGGGCGCTCTCGGAGGGGATCGACTTCCTCGACGCGTACGAGGCCGTCGAAGACGCCGACGAGGGCCAGACGGCCGTCTACACCGTTCTCGGCCACAAGGCCGACCTCATGATCCTCCATCTGCGGCCGACGATGGGCGATCTCGACGCCGCCGAACGCCACTTCGAGCAGACGGAGTTCGCCGCCTTCACCGAACAGGAGTTCTCCTACGTCTCGGTGACGGAGGCCTCGGGCTACACCGAGAAGTCCCGCGAGTACTTCGACGGCGAGGTCGACGACGACTCCGGGCTGGCACAGTACATCCAGGCTCGACTCCACCCCGACGTTCCCGACGAGGAGTTCGTCTGTTTCTACCCGATGAGCAAGCGCCGCCAGCCCGACCAGAACTGGTACGACACCAGTTTCGAGGAGCGGGCCGCCCACATCAAGCGCCACGGCGAGATCGGCCGGAGCCACGGGAGCAACGTCAACCAGATGATCTGCGGGTCGATCGGCTTCGACGACTGGGAGTGGGGGATCACGCTCTGGAGCGAGGAGATGACGGCGATCAAGGAGCTGCTGACCGAGATGCGGTTCGATCCCTCGACCTCGCAGTTCGCCGAGTTCGGCCCCTTCTACGTCGGTCGGAAGTTCGCACCCGGTGACCTGCCGGCCGTCCTGGCCGGCCAGCGCGTCCCGACAGATCAGGACGCCGTCCCGGACGCCCATACGGAGACCGACGCCCACGCCGGCCACGACCACGGTTCGAGCGCCCACGCCGACGACGCTGGGGCTGGCGACACCGAGGGCCACAGCGGCGCCCATCCCGGGAGTGCGAGCGAGGGCGATCACCCACACGGGGAGGCGGCCGACGACGCCGACCACCCGACGAGCGAGCACGGCGACGACAGCGACACGAGCGGCGGCCGACCGGATGTCTCCGGCGACTACGAACTCGTCGACGACGCCGTCCAGCGGCTCGGTCGGCTCGGCCTCTCCGAAGGCGAGACCTACGACGCCGGGGACTTCGCGCTGATCTTCCATTCGAGCGCGGACGCCGAGGCGATCGTCGACGACGTCGAGGACCTCGCGGAGAGTTTCGATCACTATGACCGCCACGTCACCACGACGGTACGAGCCCAGAGCGGCCAGACGTTCGTCGTGAGCATCTGGACGGCCGAGGAGGCCGCCGAGACCGCCGCCGGCTTCCTCAGCGACCTCGATGGCATCGAACAGCAGTTCGGCGGCCAGCTCGGCGAGGGGGGCGACGACGAGGACAGCCGGACCGCCGCTTCCTCCGAGTCGATCCGAGCACAACTAGAAGCCGAGGGTGTCTATGCCGGCCAGCCTCACGGAGAGGATGTCTACGCGCTGGTCGTCTACTCCGAGGCCGACCCCGAGGAACTCGCCGCGGAGGTCGCGAACCTCCGGGACGCCTTCGACCGGTACGACACGCACGTCCGGACCTCGGTCTACCGGAGTGCGGACGCGGAGACAGCCGCCGTCGCGTCGCTGTGGGACACCGAAGACGCCGCCGGGACCGCAAGCGAGTATCTGACTGACCTCCCCGATGTCGTCCGTCGCCAGGGCGAGAGCGACGGCTTCGGGACGATGGGGATGTTCTATACGGTCAAACCCGAGTACCGCACGGAGTTCGTCGAGAAGTTCGACACCGTCGGGGGCCTGCTCGCGGAGATGGACGGCCACCGCGAGACGTCGCTGCTCTCGAACGACGACGACGAGAACGACATGTTCATCGCGAGCCAGTGGGACAGCAAGGAGGACGCGATGGCCTTCTTCCGCTCCGAGGAGTTCTCCGAGACGGTCGACTGGGGACGTGACGTACTCGCCGACCGACCGCGACACGTGTTCCTGGCCTAAGGACAGCCGAAGGAGGTGTCGCCGGTTTTCACGATCGAAAACCACCTGTGACTATTGTCCGAGACGCTCGGGGAATCCCGTCCGGACTACGGGAGCCTCTTCCGTCGGCTGGGGGCCAGTAACCCGCAACGACAGCACGAACACACGGAAGCCATTCACCGACGGTACTCGATAGTTATCGGGACTGATAACTGAAGCCCAAGCGTATAGCAGTCGGGAACGAAAGAGAACCCAGATGGTTGCTGTCGTCGCGACGAGTGTACTCATCGCGGTCTTGATCGCTGTGTCGGTCGTCGCGAGCTACGGGTTCGCGTGGTACTCGTGGGCGCGTGTTGATCATCCTGTCTCCGACCGGTTTGCGCTGTTGATGCTCACGAACGGAACGTGGGCGCTGTTTACGCTCGCTGGTATGCTCAGCCCGACTGACGCGATAGCGACCCGCTGGAGCGCACCGACCGCGATCATCTCGTTACTGGCGGTGACGGCCTGGTTCCTGTTCGTCGTCGAGTACACTGGGGACAGCCGGTGGCTCCCGTCGCTGGTCGAGCGACTCGTCGTCGGAGAGGTGCTCGTCTACGCCGTCCTCTACGTCCTCAACCCGGCGGATCTAGTGACGGTTGAGTACGGCGTCGGCCACTACGGTATCCTTCGGTTACCGTACGAGGAACTCGGGCTACTCGCCGACGGGCAGTTACTGTACGTCTACGTGCTCCTCGGGGTCTCGTTCGTGTTTCTCGGCCGGTTCTTTCTCCGGACCCGGAACCTCTATCGGAAGCAGGCCGGTATCATCCTGGCGGTGACGCTGCTGGTCACGCTGGCTAACGCGGCGTTTTTCGCGGGGATAACGCCACATCCACGGCTGGATCTGACGCCGATCTTCTACCTCGTCCAGACCGTCGGGATCGGTCTCGCTCTGTACCGGTACGACTTCCTGAACGTCGTGCCGCTGGCGGCCAACACACTTCTCGAAGAGATCGATGATCCGGTGTTCGTCGTCGACCAGGACGGGCTGATCGCCGACCGGAACCCGGCTGCCGCCAGCTACATCGAGGCGGGGATCGACCGACCGACCCTCTCGGACGTCACGATCGACGGCCTCGATACGGTTCTTCGCCCCTGTGACGGCGGGACGACGAATCTGGAGGTCACGACGCCCCATCGGGACGGTGACCGGCTAACTACCGTGGTATACGACGTCCGAACGACGCCGATCAGCGACCGGTACGACATCGTTCGTGGGTACACGGTCGTCCTCCGTGACGTGACAGACCGTGAGGCACACAAGCAGGCGCTCGCGACGCAAAACGAGCGATTGGAGGAGTTCACCGGCATCGTGAGCCACGATCTCCGTAACCCGCTCCAGGTGGTCGACGGGAAGATCGAACTGGCCCGTCAGACGGGCGATCTCTCCCATCTCGACGACGCCAGCGACGCAGTCGATCGGATGGAGACGATGCTCGAAGAACTGCTCCACCTCGCGCGCGAGGGCCAGACGATCGACGAGAAGGCCGAGGTCGATCTCGAGTCGGCCTGCCGGGCGGCCTGGGGGGTAGTCGGAACCGAGACGGCGACCCTGGTCGTCGAGACCGACACGACCGTCGTCGCCGACGGAACACGGCTGCGGCAGGTGTTCGAGAACTTGTTCCGGAACGCTGTCGAACACGGTGGTGAGGACGTGACTGTGACTGTCGGCTCGTTCGACGGCGGGTTTTACGTTGCGGACGACGGGCCAGGCATCCCGGAGGGCGCACGCGGTGACATCTTCGAACTGGGGGTCACCTCCGAATCCGACGGGACGGGCTTCGGGCTGGCTATCGTCGAACGGATCGTCGAAGCCCACGGCTGGACGATCGACTACACCGATAGCGAGGACGGCGGTGCCCGCTTCGAGGTGACCGACCTCTACCCGTCGGTACTAACCGAGCGGTGACGCTGTCCACTCGGGTCGGACAGCGGTTGTCGGCCGTGTCGGCAACGCGCCGCCGGTTCATTCTCTTGACGAGTCCGATCGGAACTCCGCCTGTCGTGCCAGGAGCCGGAGCCGCCGGTAGTCGGCCGTCCAGGCCCCCTCGTCGAACAGGTGCGGCCGAAGACGCTCCTCGACGCCGTTCAGGATTGCCTCCCGTTCGGCCGTCCCGACACCGTCGAAGAACTCGTCGCCGAACATCCCGATCCAGTTACGCAGGCCGGCCTCTCCGTCGTCCAGCCCCGTCGGCCGATCGAACAGCCGGGCGAAGCGCAGTTCCAGCCCGTGGGACTCGACACGCGGTGCGTACTCGCCGATGCTCGGGAAGTACCACGGCTGTGTTCGGTCGTAGCCGCGCTCGCTCAGTTCCGCTGCCAGGGCGTCGGTGATCGCAGCCACGTTGCCGCGGCCGCCGAACTCGGCGACGAACCGTCCCTCTGCGGTTAGCGCGTCGGCGATGGTCGACAACACGGCGTCGTGGGCTGGCCCGGGAATCCAGTGCAACACTGCGTTGGAGAACACGGCATCGAACTCACCCTCGGGCTCGTACTCGCGGATGTCGGCCTGTCGGAACGCACAGTCCGGGTGAGCCTCGCGGGCCTGGTCGACCATCTCGGCTGCGGCGTCGATGCCGACCACGTCGGCCCCGCTGTCGGCGATCACCGCCGTCAGGTGGCCGGTGCCACAGCCCACGTCGAGGACCCGATCGCCCGGTCCGGGCGACAGGAGTTCAAGCAAGTCCCGCCCGTACTCGGTGACGAAACCGTGGCCCTCGTCGTAGTCGTCGGGGTCCCAACTGTTTCCGTCGGTCACGGTTCCACAACCGCGAAGGCACGAAAAAACAGTGACGGTTGGATGGGTGACAGTACCACGGGCTGTCCCTGTGATTTACGGTGCACGCTGCCAGACGACGCTGCCCGACACTGTATCGCCGTTGCAGCGGTCAGTCGTCGTCTTCTTCCGTCGTCGTCCGGTCGATGTCTTTCTCGCCGAAGTAGATCTCGGCGCCGTCCTGTGCGACCTTCTCGGCCAGCACCGCACACTTGATGCGCATCGGCGAAATCTCCACGCCCAGCATGTCGACGATGTCGTCTCTGTCCATCGCCTGGAGTTCCTCGATTGACATGCCCTGGAGTTGCTCGGTGAGCATCGACGCCGACGCCTGTGAGATGGCACAGCCGTCGCCCCGGAACGCGACGTGTTCGATTGTCTCTTCGTCCTCGCTGAGGACCACGTCCATCCGGATCTCGTCGCCACACATCGGGTTCTCCCCGACGTGTGTAAACGTCGGGTCGTCGATCTCCCCGTAGTTACGTGGGCTCTTGTAGTGGTCCAAAATCTGCTGTCGGTACATGTCGGAGCCGCCGATACCCATAATTGAGAGTGTATACGGCACAGCCGTGCAAAAGGCTTCCTCTCCACCCTTCGGGGGTTCCCCCGCGGTGCTGATACTATACGTTCCCGGCCGACCGCTCCGGCCCCGTTCAGATCTCGTCGTAGGGGCCGGATTTGGCCTCGGCGAGGCGTTCGAACTGCTCGGCCGAGAGGTCGACGGTCGCGGCCCCGAGGTTCTCCGCCAGTTGGTCGACGGTCCGGGCGCCCAGCAGCGGGACGGCCACGCTGTCGTGGTGCATGAGCCACGCGATCGAGACCTGTGCGGGCGTGGCGTCGACCTCGTCGGCGACGGTCCGGACCTCGTCGACGACGGCGAAGTTCTCCTCGGTGAGGTAGGCGTCTTTCCACTCCTCGCTGCGGCCGGCCGAGGCGTCCGCTTGGCGGTCCTCGCGGTCGTACTTGCCCGTCAGGACCCCCTGTCCCAGCGGGCTCCAGGGACAGACGCCCAGGCCGTAGTGGTCACACATCTCCAGGTAGTCGCCCTCGACCTCGCGGTTGACGAGGTTGTAGCGGGGCTGGGAGATCGTGAAGGGTTCCAGTCCCTCCCGCTCGGCCAGTTCGTTGGCCTGGGCGACCCGCCAGGCGTTGGGTTGGAACGTCGACGCGCCCAGGTAGTTCACTTTCCCGTCGTCGACCAGGCCGGTCAGGGTGTGCATCAGTTCTCGGGCGGGCGTGTCCTCGTCCCAGCGGTGGATGTAGAGCACGTCGAGGTAGTCGGTGCCGAGTCGGTCGAGCATCAGGTCGATGTTGCGCCGGATGTGCTTGCGGCCCAGCCCGCGGCCGTTGGGGTCGTCCTCGCGTGTCGGCCAGTAGATCTTCGAGGCCAGCACGTACTCCTCGCGGTCCCGCTCTGCTAGCCAGTCGCCGATCCAGCGCTCGCTGTCGCCGCCGCCGTAGACATCGGCAGTATCGATAAACCGCCCGCCGGCGTCCTCGTAGGCGTCCAGCAGTTCGTGGGATCGCTGTTCGTCGATCTCGATGGTCCCGTCGTCGGTCTCGCGGCCGAAGCGCCACGTCCCGAGGGCCAGTTCGCTGACGGACAGTCCGGTCTCCCCGAGTCGGACGTATTCTAGCTCCATACCCGCGGTTGGGCCGACCGGATCATGAAAGCTCTCCCCGACGAATCGGGTGTCGGCCTGGCTACCGGTCCCGTTCCGCCTCGACTACCGCCAACCCGTCGTCGACGGTCAGCGTCAGCCGATCGCCGTCGATGCCGAACGTGAACTCGGCGTGGAACGGCTCCGCCGAGTGGACCGTCCCTCCGTACTCGGTGTGGATGTGGTCGACACGGTGGGGGTCGGACGGGACGATCGGGTCCAGTCCGTGGTCGGTGAGAAACGCCAGCAGATGGGGATCGGAGACGAGTTTGATGACGAACGCGCCGCCGCCACGGAAGATACAGTTCGTGCAGTCGACCCCCAGGTTCACCGCGTTGGCGCTCTCGCAGTGCTCACAGATCCCGCCGTCAGCGTCGTGGTCCTCACAGGGGAACACCTCGTACTCGACGGTCGCCGAACAGCGCGGACAGAGGCCGCTCGCCATGGCGAACATCTCCAGGTGAGCCCAGGTCCAAGCGGCCCGAGCCGCTTCGGTCGGCGTCCGTCCCCCCAGCCCCGCCGGCGGGAGCGGCATCCGTCCGAGATACCCCCGCTCGACGGCTTCCGGGCGTTTGTTCGCGCCGTAGGACTGCCCGTATCGGCCGGCACATTCCGTACAGAACAACTCGACGTTCCCCGACCGCCAGCGGATCTCGACGGGTGCGCCACAGTTCCCGCAGGACTGATCGATCCGCGTCCGTTCGAGGTCGGGCGTCTCGGTGACCGCACCCGACAGCACCGCTTCGACCACTCGCCGGCCCGCTCGGCGGAGGACGTACCCCTCGTCGGTCTTCTCCGCGAAGTGGCCGACCACCTTCTCCAGGTGGTAGTTGAACTGCCCCGAATCCCGGACGCCGACCCGCTTCCGTAGCGTCGAAAACGAGAGCGGCTCGTCTGCCTCGCCCAGTGTCCGGAGAATCCCGAGACGGGTCTCGTCACCCAGGGCGGCGAAGGCCTCGTCCGGGGAGAGCGTGTCGCTACCGTCCGCGCCGGTCATATACCTCGATACAGCCGGTGTGGTTGTAAAGCCCGGGCCGGAACCGAAGCATCATACAGACTACAGAAGAACGCTTCGGAAAACTCGCTTACAGAAATATCATTCAGATTATTGTTAAGGGAACGGGGAGCAACTGTCGATATACGATGAAACACCCACACACAACCCGACCCAGTCGGTCGGCGGAGACGGGACCCGCGTCGTCCGGTGGGAGCCTCGCGCTGGTCTGTCTGCTCGTCAGTGTACTGCTCGCGGTCAGTTACCCGGTGTTCGCGCTCGGGGTCACGTTGGGCGCCCTCGGGACAGTCACGCTCTCCCGGTTGGTCGCCGCTGTCGACGCTCGCCGTCGGTCCCGTTCATGTCGGCAGTCCCCGCGCCGGGCCCGGAGACGCGGCTCTCAACCGGAATAGCGCACTCTGGGGCAACTCTTTCAGAAAGACCGCTGCCCATCCCACGGCGCTCATGGCGCGTTCGTGCCGTTCGCATCGCGGTTCTCGATTCCTCGGACCGCGCTACGCGAACAGTTGTCTGGCGTCGTCGATGGCCTCGACGAGTTTGTCGACCTCCTCGCGGGTGTTGTAGACGTAGAAGGAAGCCCGTGCGGAGGCGGCCACGCCGAGTTTGTCGTGTAGCGGCTGCGTACAGTGGTCGCCGGCCCGGATGGCGACCGCCGAGTCGTTGAGGATCGAGGAGAGGTCGTGGGCGTGGACGGAATCGAGGTTGAACGCGACCAGTCCGCCCCGTTCCTGGCCCGCCGGCGGGCCGTAGGTCTCGACGTCGTCCTGTTCGACCAGCCGTTCCATCGCGTAGTCGGCCAGTCGCTGTTCGTGGCGCTCGATGCGCTCCATCCCGATGTCGTCGAGGTAGTCACAGGCCTCCGCGAGCGCGATTCCCTGGCAGATGACCGGCGTCCCCGCCTCGAACTTCCATGGGAGGTCGTTCCACGTCGAGTCCTCGAAGGTGACCTTCTTGATCATCATCCCGCCGTAGAGGTACGGCTCCATCTCCTCTAAGAGATGTTTCTTCCCGTAGAGGACGCCGATCCCGGTCGGCCCGGCCATCTTGTGGCCGGAAAAGGCCAGGAAGTCGGCGTCGATGGCCTCGACGTCGACCGGACGGTTCGGGACCGACTGCGCGCCGTCGACGAAGATGTAGGCGTCGTGGTCGTGAGCGATGTCGGCCAGTTCCGAGACGGGGTTGACGGTCCCGAGCGTGTTCGAGACGTGGACGACGCTGACCATCGCCGTGTCGTCGGTGATCAGTTCCCGTGCGTGATCCATGTCCAGCGTGCCGTCCTCGGCGGTGCGGATGTACCGACACGTCGCGCCGGTCTTCTTCGCGATCTGCTGCCAGGTCACCAGCGAGGCGTGGTGTTCCATCTCCGTGAGGACGATCTCGTCCTCGGGACCGAGTTCGTTCAGGCCCCAGGCGTAGGCCACCACGTTCATGCTCTCGGTGGTGTTCTTGGTGAAGACGATCTCCTCGCGCTCGCCGGAGGCCCCGATGAACTCGGCGACGCGGTCGTGGGCGTCCTCGTAGGCGACGCTGGCTTCCTGGCTCAACTGGTGGAGGCCGCGGTGGACGTTGGCGTTTGTCGTCCGGTAGTAGTCCGCGATGGTCTCGACGACCGGCTCGGGGGTCTGGGTCGTCGCCGCGTTGTCGAGATACACCACTTGCTCGCCGTCGAACTCCCGCTGGAGGATCGGGAAGTCCTCGCGGATACTCGCCACGTCGAGCAGTTCGGAGTCGGAGTGTCTCATTACTCGTACCTGGTGCTCGACGGGGAACTTTCCTTCGGTTCACCTAGAACTCGGCACCGGCGACAGTCCGTCGCTGCGGTGGCGTTACATCCAGAGCAGTTGCGCGTGAAGGGTTCCGTCCAGATCCAGGACGTTCTCCTCGTCGACGAAGCCGTGTTCGATGGCCACGTCGACGGCCGTCTCGCCGACGATGTTGGCGACGCTACAGCGGGCGAGACTCTGGACGACCTCCTCCTCGCTTGCGGGCTCGCCGTCGTAGAACTCCTCGTCGACGGTCAGCGAGACGGGGCCGTCCTCGAACGTCTCGCCCATGATCTCCGGATCACAGACCGAGACGAGCAGTCCCTCGTCGGTGTCGCGCTCGTTGAGGAGCATCTATTCGAGCAGTTGCTCTTCGGCCTCTTCGCGCATTTCCTTGACCTCGTCGGCCAGCTCCTCGGCCTCTTCGTACTTGCCCAACTCTTCCAGTGCGCGGGCCTTCTCCTCTAAGATATCGGCGTTCCGGAAGCCCAGTCGGATCGCGTTGTCGAAGGCCTCGACGGCGTCCTCGGCGAGACCACGTTCCAGGAGGAAGAAGCCGCGGTTGTACCATCCTTCGGCGAAGCGGGTGTCGATCTCGACGGCCCGTTCGGCGTGTTCCAGGGCCTGCTCGGATCGGCCGGACTCCCACAGCGCGTACGCGAGGTTCGTTTCAGCGGTGGCGGCGTGGTCGCTTCTCGCCGTTGCATCGCTCGAATCCCCCGAAGCGCGTTGTGCCTCGCTCTCCCCGCCGATGTTCAGCGCCTCCTTGTAGGCACCGATGGCGGCGTCCCACTCTTCGAGTTCGGCGTGGGCCGCGCCCTTGTTGGTCCAGGCCTCCTGTTCGATCCGGTCGTCGTCGGCGTACTGGGCGACCCGCTCGAAGGTGTCGGCGGCCTGTTCGTGGCGGTTGATCTGCATGTACTCCAGGCCCACGTCGAGCAGTTGCTCGGTGTCGATCTGGTCGGTCGGGATGTTGCGCCGGTCGAGCAGGTCCGTGACGACCCGGGAGTCGACGGGGTCGACCTTGTCCGGGTCCACCTCGAACTCCGGCGGTTCGAGGTCGAAGGCCTCGTAGGGGTCGTCGAATCCCTGGCCCTCCGAGAACTGGTGGTCGTCGCGCTCGCGGTCTGTCATACGACGGAATTGGCGGCCAGGCTGGTTAAGGCCTGCGTCACACGGTCAGTGGTCCGTGGTCCCGCCTTCCCCCGTCGCCGACGACGATTCGGGGACGTAGACGAGGCTGCCGCCGAGATACAGGAGCGCGCCGCCGGCAAGAAGTAAGCCAACCGGCGCGTTCGTGGACCCGGCCAGGGCGGCGACAGCGACGCCGATCGCCGCGACGAGGACGGCAGTACAGCGACGAACGGTGCGGCGGAGGGCGGTGAGATCGTCCATAGCTATCGTTGTGGGGAGAAACAGAAAAGCCTCCAGGCCAGGAACAGCCAAGTGTCGCTGTCCACTACGTAGCGGTATGAAACGGCTGTTCGTCAGCGTCGACCTCGACGGCCTGGGTGACGCCGTCCGGGCGGTCCAGCAACGGTTCGAGGGCGCCGGAGGGCTCCGGTTTACCGACCCCGAGCAGGCACACGTGACCCTGAAGTTCCTCGGGGATACCGAGCCCGACCGGATCGGCGAGATCGTCCAGGAGTTGGAGAGTGCCGTCGACGACGCCAGCGTTCCGCCGTTCGAGGCCCGATTTGGCGGACTCGGCGTGTTTCCTTCGATGGAGTACATCAGCGTCGTCTGGTTCGGCGTCCGGGAGGGCCACGGCGCGGCGGAACTGACGACCCTCCACGAGACGATCGAAGACCGGACCGTCGCGATGGGGTTCGATCCGGAGGACCACGACTTCACCCCCCACGTCACGCTCGCCCGGATGGACCACGCCGGCGGGAAGGAACGAGTCCAGGCGGTCGTCGGTTCGGCCGATCCCGATGTCGGGACGCTCTCGGTCGACGAGATCCGACTGACAGAGAGCGTCCTCGGTCCTGACGGCCCGACGTATCGAACTGTCGAATCGATACCACTTCGGTGACCGCTCCATCGGCTCTAGGCCGGCCGAAAACAGTTAGATCGGTGATAATTCTTATGGCGGCGAGCCGTCTAGCGCCGGTATGGTCGCAGCGGAGCACGTCGTGTTCGTCTTCATCGCCGGGCTGTTGACGGCACTGGCCACGGGGCTCGGTGCCATTCCCTTCTTCCTGGTCGAGGAGTTCTCCGACCGGTGGAACGTCGCACTCTGGGGGCTCGCGTCGGGGATCATGGTTGCGGCTTCGCTGTTCGGCCTCATCCGCGAGGGACTGGCCTATGGCTCGCCGGTGTTGCTGGTTCCGGGGCTGCTGACCGGTGTCGTCCTCGTCGTCGTCAGTCACGAGGTTCTGGATGGGTTCGACCACGGCCCCAAGAAGTTCGAGCAGGCGGATTTCAAGAAGCTCCTGCTCATCCTGGGTATCCTGACGGTCCACAGTTTCCCGGAGGGCGTCGCCGTCGGCGTCTCGTTCGCGGAACTGGGCCTCGACGGCGCGGCCGCAGGCGACTCGCTGCTCGTTGCCGGGACCGCAGTCCCGCTGTTGGCGGTGTTCATGACGATCGCGATCTCCATCCACAACGTCCCCGAGGGGACCGCGATCGCCATCCCGCTGCGCTCGCTGGGGATCAGCGAGTGGAAGATGGTCTGGTGGGCCGTCTTCTCGTCGCTGCCCCAGCCACTCGGAGCGGTCATCGCGTACTACTTCGTGACCCTGGCAAAGGAGTTCCTCCCGTTCGGGTTCGGCTTTGCCGCCGGCGCGATGGTGTATCTCGTCGCGACGGAGTTCGTCCCCGAAGCCCTGGACTTGGGCGATGGGTTGCCCGGCGGTGGCAAACGCGAACTGCTTGCCGGCGCGGTGACGGGCGTCCTAGCGATGGTTCCGCTGGCGTTCGTCTAGAGGATCGACCGCTGCTTGATGACCTGGAGGTCGACGAAGGCGGTCAGTGGCTCGCCGAACTCGTCGACGCGTGTCTCCATGCGGTAGTTCGAGTGATCGACGGCGAAAAAGGAGGGGCCGTCGACATCCAGCGGTTCCCGGGCACGGTCCTCGGTCGCGGCCTCGTAGACCTCGCCGTCCTCTGTGGGGAGCGCCGTCTGGCTGAACGCTCGATCACCCCGCGGTGTCTCGGCCGGTTCCTGCCCCTTGATGTAGCTGTCGTACATCTCGAAGTGCTCTTTCTCGGCGAAGAAGTAGACATCGAAGGGCCTGTCGGCTCTGATGGTGTACTCGATCGCACCGCCGGTGTCGGAGACATCCGGGAGCCGTTTCGTCCACCCGTCTTTCGGATCGACGGAGATGTCCTTCTGTACGTTCAGGATCACCTCGCCGCCGCCACCCAGACAGCCGCTACCCACGGCTGCCAGTCCCGTTCCCACCGTCTGTAACATCCGCCGTCGCCTCATACTCGACTCTCTGGAGTTCTCGTACTTAGTTGCATCCGCGCGATTATAGCCGCTGATAACTACCGGCGGGGTCGCCGGGGAAAAGGAAGGAATTTAAGCACCCGTCCGGAAGGGTCAGGACACCATGAGCAAGAAATCGAAGGCCAAGAAGAAGCGTCTGGCCAAACTCGACAACCAGAACAGCCGGGTCCCCGCGTGGGTCATGCTCAAGACCGACCGCGAGGTCCAGCGAAACCCCAAGCGACGCCACTGGCGGCGCAACGACACTGACGAATAATGAGCGCCAGTGACTTCGAGGAGCGTGTCGTCACGATCCCGCTCCGCGACGCCAAGCAGGAACCGAAACACGAGCGCGCCGACAAGGCGATGAAGCTCATCCGAGCCCACCTCGCCCAGCACTTCTCGGTCGACGAGAGCGCCGTGCGTATCGACCCTTCGATCAACGAGACGACCTGGGCGCGCGGCCGGCGCAAGCCGCCGAGCAAGATCCGCGTCCGCGCCGCCCGCTTCGAGGAGGACGGCGAGGCGGTCGTCGAAGCCGAAACGGCCGAATAACGTTGCTCCGCGCGGCGTTCTCCGGGTCGTCGTACGTCGGTGTCTTCGCCCGTGCGACCGACGACTGTGTGCTGGTTCGCCCGGACCTAGAGGAGTCGCTGACCGACGACATCGCCGAGGAACTGGACGCTCCGATCGTCCCGACGACCGTCGGCGGGTCCGGGACTGTCGGCGCGCTGGCGACCGGCAACACCAACGGCCTGCTCGTCTCCGCTCGCGTCCGAGACACCGAGATTGACCGCATCCGCGAGGTCGTCGACCTCCCGGTGACGGAACTGCCCGGCCGGATCAACGCTGCCGGCAACGTCGTCTGCTGTAACGACTCGGGCGCGTACGTCCATCCGGACCTCTCCCGGGAGGCCGTCCAGGCCATCCGCGACGGCCTGGACGTCCCCGTCGAACGGGGCGTCATCGCCGGCGTCACCACCGTCGGGACCGCTGCCGTCGCCACCGACCGCGGCGTCCTCTGTCACCCCAAGGCCACCGACGGCGAACTCGACGCTCTAGAGGAGATCCTCGACGTCCCTGCCGACATCGGGACGGTCAACTACGGCGGCCCGCTCGTCGGATCGGGGTTGGTCGCCAACGACCACGGCTACGTCTGTGGGACCGACACCTCCGGCCCGGAACTGGGCCGGATCGACGCGGCGCTGGGCTACATCTAGACCACTTTTTACTTCGTCGCCCTTCCTCGCGCGCTCTTCGAGCGCGCTGTGGGAGGGCTCCTCGCAAAAACCTGGGGAAAAACTGCCGGAAGCGCGGCGCCGCCGCGCTTCCGGTGAAACCGCGCCTTCGGCGCGGTATGCTCTCTAGCAGCCCTGCCCTTCCCCAGGTTCTCGCGGTCACACCGCGAGGTTCGGGAGACCACCGGTCTCCCGGCACGCTCGGCCGCGACTGTCGTCGCGGCATTCGCTCCCGGCCCGGTGGCTGGTCGGTCTTCGAATATCGAGAACAGCCACCGATTCGCTTATTCGGGAACCCGTGCGATGGTCGTGATCGCCCGCGGACTGCCCGGCCTCGATTGCTGGATGTGGTGTTCGAACTCCTCGAAGCCGGCGGCCTCGAACATCCGGTCGGCTTCCGCCTCGTCGTAGAACAGCATGATCGCGTCGGCCATCTTCTGGAACACCGTCGAGTTGGGGTAGTCCGGGCCGACGATCAGGACCTTGCCGCCGGGTTTCGCGAGCCGGCGACACTCCTCCAGGGCGTCGACGGGGTTGGGCCAGTACTCGATCGAGCCCGAGGACCAGACTACGTCGAAGCTCTCGTCCTTGAAGGGGAGTCGCTCGGCGTCGCCCAGGTGAAACCGGACGTTACCGTGCTTGCCGAACTTCTGGTAGGCTTTCGAGAGCTGGTGGGGGCTCTGGTCGAGGCCGTACACTGTCTCGACTTGCTGGAGCAATCCCTCCGTGGCGAAGCCGGTGCCACAGCCGATGTCGAGCACGCGGTCGTCGGGCTCGATCTCCAGCATCTCGATGGCCTCGTCGCGCATGCGCTCGTCCCAGATGAAGGGGTTGATCTGGTCGTACACCTTCGAGAGGTACTTGTAGAACGTCCGCGCACGGGCTTTGTTCTCGAGGACTCCCATTGGCTCTCCCTTGGCGTTTGGCAGGCATAATTCCCCGGATTCCTCGGTCGGTGGTCCATACGAACTTCGCAACTACCAAATAGGCGCTCAAGCAACAGTCGGACGATTAGAGAATGCCACGGCCAGAAGTTCTCGACAGGATAAAGGAGGCCGAGCAGGAGGCCGACGACATCGTCGCCGAAGCCGAAGAGGACCGTGAACAGCGCATCGAGGAGGCACGCGCCGAGGCCGAGGAGATCCGCGAACAGGCCCACGAGGAGGCCGACGCGGCGGCCCAGGAACGCCTCGAAGACGCCCGCGAGGAGATCGAGGCCGAACGCGAGCAGCTCATCGAGGAGGGAGAGACCGCTCGCGAGAACCTAGAGAAGGCGGCTCAGGCGGAGACGGACGAGGTGGTCGAATACGTGATCGACCTGTTCGAGGAGGCGGTACATGCTTCGACCTGAGCGGATGTGCCGCGTCTCGGTGACCGGGTCGAAACGCGTCATGGACGACACTATCGAGTCCGTTCACGAGCTCGATATCCTCCACGTCACCGAGTACGACGGCGCCTGGGATGGGTTCGAACCCGGCGACCCCGTCGAGGGAGCCGACGAGGCATCGGACAAACTGGTCACCGTCCGCTCGCTGGAGTCGATCCTCGACGTCGACGCCGAGGACGCGGGGCCGACCCAACTGGTCACCGACGAGGCCCTCGAAGAGGACCTCGAAGACGTCCGGACCCAGGTCAACGAGCTAGACGACCGACGCGGCGACATCGAGGACGACCTGCGTGACGTCCGCGAGCGGATCGACACGATGGAGCCGTTCGTCACGCTCGGGATCGACCTGGATCTACTGCGAGGGTACGACTCGCTGTCGGTCGCGGTCGGGACCGGCGACGCCGACGAGGTCGACGCCGCCCTCGCCGACAGCGATGTCGAGACCTTCGAGGTCTTCGACGAGGAGGACGTCGTCGCCGTCTTCGCACGCTGTGAGGACAGCGACCTGCAGGACGCCCTGGTCGGTGCGACCTTCTCGGAGCTCGCGGTCCCGGACGGCGACGGCGATCCGTCGTCGTACTTAGAAGAACTGCGCCACGAGGAACAGCAGCTCGAATCGAAGCTCTCGACGGTCGAGGACGAACTCGACGACCTCCGGCTCGATTACGCCGGCTTCCTGCTGGCCGCCGAGGAGAAACTCTCCATCGAGGTCCAGAAGGCCGAGGCGCCGCTGACCTTCGCGACGACGGAGAACGCCTTCGTCGCCGAGGGGTGGATTCCCAACGAGGAATACGAGGCCTTCGAGAGCCAGGTCATGGCCGATGTCGGCGAGGCTGTCGCCATCGAGAAGCTCGAAGTCGCCGAGTACGACAGCGACGGACACGCCCACTCCCACGAAGAGGTCGATCACGGCGGCGGTGGCGGCGAGGTCGGCTCCGAGGTCGACACCGGCGTGACCGCCGAGAGCGAGGAAGAAAACCGCGAGCCCAGCGAGGCCGTCGCCGACGGGGGTATGGTGAGTGCTACAGCGGAACCACGTTCCGACGGCGGCGTCGTCACGATGGGCGACGAGGACCCGCCGGTCATCCAGGACAACCCCGGCGCGGTCAAGCCCTTCGAGTCGCTGGTCGAGGTCGTCAACCGCCCGAAGTACGGCGAGTTCGACCCGACGGTCGTGTTCTTCCTGACGTTCCCGGCCTTCTACGGCTTCATGATCGGAGACCTGGGGTACGGGATCCTCTACTTCCTGGCCGGCTACGGCCTGTACACGCAGGTCGACAGCGACGTGCTCAAGAGCCTGGGTGGGGTCGCGATGTGGGCCGGTGGGTTCACCGCGCTGTTCGGAATCCTCTACGGCGAGGTCTTCGGGCTGCACACGATATCGAACGTCGTCTGGCCCGCGATCGGCTTCGAAGAGGCGCCGATCCACAAGGGACTCCAGCCCGCGTTCGGTGACTACGCCATCGCGTGGCTGACGATCAGCCTGCTCGCCGGCATGCTCCACCTGGCGATCGGGTGGACCTTCGACTTCGTCGAGAACCTGAGCCACGGCTTCTACGACGCGCTCACCGAGAGCGGCTCCTGGCTGCTGATGCTCTTTGGCCTGTGGGCCTGGGTGTTCTCGGGCGCGAACGGCTCGGCACCGGGCTTCCTCTACACGGCCGAGGAAGGCATCTTCGCCGGCCACCCGTTCGCACTCGGCTTTACCGGACTCCCGGCGATCAACCTGTTCAGTGTCGGCGGGTTCCCCATCTCCGCGTGGCTGCTCGTGTTCGCCGTCGGGCTCGTTCTGCTGGCGCTTGCCGACCCCATCGAGGTCGTCGAGTTCCTCAACGTCTTCGTGAACGTGCTGTCGTACACCCGGCTGGCCGCCGTGTTGCTCGCCAAGGCAGGGATGGCCTTCGTGGTCAACCTCCTGTTCTTCGGCGTCTACGTCGTCGAGACCGGCCACGGCGCCGAGTGGCACTTCGGTATCAACCACTCCCCGGCACACATGCTCGAACAGGGGACCTACCACGGCTACGAGGTCACCGAGGTCATGTTCGGTGGCCTGATGCACTCGGGTGTCGCCGGCGTCATCGGTGGCTTGCTCGTCCTCGTCCTCGGGCACGTTCTCGTGTTGGTGCTCGGTGTCACCAGCGCCGGACTGCAGGGTGTCCGTCTCGAGTACGTCGAGTTCTTCGGCAAGTTCTTCGAGGGCGGCGGGAAGCAGTACACGCCCTTCGGCTACGACCGCCAGTACACGACCGACGACTGACTGCGGACCGCTGAACGACGCTTTTCTCGACTTCGCTCGCCGTTCGATCCGTGTCGCTCCGGCCGTTCACCGGATTCGTTGCCTTCGAGGGCTATTTTCCCGGATCCCGGCGAGGTCGACGGCTGGTACCAGCTCACATCCCACCCGGCGTGAGCGGCTAAACCGCCAGAACAGCGTCTTGCCGAACCGTTTTGGGAAGCTTTATGAACTCGGTACGGTCACATACGCCTGTTCGGACACGAAACCCCAGAGAGGACTTCAACAACATGATTGACACCATCGCACTCGCCGCCAACGTTGTACTGCAGGAAGGTAGCGCCGCGCCGGCCATCCCGGCAGGCGCCGCAGCGGCCCTGGCCGTCGGGCTCGCCGCACTCGGTTCGGGGTACGCGGAACGTGGTATCGGTGCCGCCGCGGTCGGCGCCATCGCCGAGGACGACAGCATGTTCGGTCGTGGCCTGATTCTGACGGTCCTGCCCGAGACACTCGTCATCCTCGCGCTGGTCGTCGTCTTCATCCTCGGTTAACCACACCCCCCCCCTTTTCCAACAATGAGTCTTGATACAGTCGTAGAGGATATCCGAGACGAGGCCCGCGCGCGTGCAGAGGAAATTCGCGCCGAAGGCGAAAACCGAGCCGAGGAGATCGTCTCCGAGGCGGAGGCCGACGCCGAGCAGATCCACGAGGACCGCGAGGCCGAGGTCGAACGCGAGATCTCCCAGGAGCGCGAACAGAAGCTCTCCTCGGCGAAGCTCGAAGCCAAGCAGGCGCGACTCGGCGCACGCCGGGACGTACTCGAAGACGTCCGTGAGGACGTCGAGGCCGCACTCGCCGACCTCAGCGGCGACCGCCGCGAGGAGCTGACCACGGCGTTACTGGAGGCGGCCGTCGCGGAGTTCGACGACGGCGACTCCCTGCGCGTCTACGGTCGAGCGACCGACCAGGACCTCCTCGAAGATATCCTCACAGACTACGACGACGTAACGTTCGCCGGGGAGCGTGACTGTCTCGGCGGAGTGGTAGTCGAGAGCAGGAGCTCCCGGGTCCGTGTGAACAACACGTTCGACTCCCTGCTGGAGACGGTCTGGGAGAACAACCTCAAGGAAATCAGCGACCGACTCTTCGAAGCACAATGAGCAGTCGAACGACGGCAAAGCGCGATCGAAGCAGCAACTACGAGTACGTCATCGCTCGTGTTCGCTCCCGTGGTTCGGTACTGTTCGACGACGACGACTACCGCAAGCTGGTTCGTATGGGAACGAGCGAGATCGCTCGTTTCATGGAGGAGACCGAGTACGAGACGGAGATGAACGCGCTCGGCTCCCGGTACAGCGGCGTCGATCTCATCGAGTACGCGCTGAACCGGAACCTCGCCAAGCATTTCGACGACTTGCTGGAGTGGTCCGAGGGCGCGCTGTACGACTACATCGCCCGGTACCTGCGGAAGTTCGACGTCTGGAACATCAAGACCGTCGTCCGCGGGCTCTACTCGGACGCCGAGCGCACCGAGGTCGAGGACGACCTCATCCGCGCCGGCGAGTTCGGCGACGAACTGCTCGATCAGTTGCTCAACGCCACCTCGATCGAGGAGGTCGTCGAACTGCTCGACGGCACCATCTTCGGCGACTCGATGGCCGAGGCCTACACGGTCTACGAGGAGACCGACGTGCTCGTGCCCCTGGAGAACGCGGCCGACCGCGCGTTCTACGAGACGCTGCTGTCGGGGCTGCCGTCGAACCCGGAGATCGATAGTCCGACCGGGCTGTACGTCGAGTTCCTCCAGACGGAGGTCGACTTCCGGAACCTCCGGAACGCGCTCCGGCTGGCCCGTAGCGGTGCCGACATCGAGGCCGCCGAGTATTACATCGAGGGCGGGAAGCTCTTCGACGAGCAACAGATCGCACAGCTGTCGACGAACTTCGACCAGCTGATCGCGACGGTGCGAGAGAGCACCTACGGTGACGACCTCGACCAGGCGCTGTCGGCACTGGAGGACGCCGAGAACCTGATCGACTTCGAGCGCGCGCTCGACGTGGCGCTCCAGGAGTACGCCGACCGGCTCTCGAACCGCTACCCGCTGTCGGTCTGTCCGGTGTTGTCCTACATCCTCGCCAAGGAGAACGAGGTCGACAACATCCGGGCGATCGCCCGCGGTCGCGAGGCCGGCCTCGGCCCCGACGAGATCGAACAGGAACTGGTGATACTATGAGCCAGGAGATAGCTGTCATCGGCAGCCCGGAGTTCACGACGGGCTTCCGACTGGCGGGCGTCCGCAAGTTCGCGGATGTCCCGACCGAAGAGAAAGACGAGAAGCTCGACGACGCCGTCGAGGAGATGCTCACCGACGACAACGTCGGTATCGTCGTGATGCACGACGACGACATGGAGCATCTCTCCCGTGGGGTCCGCAAGGACGCCGAGACGAGCGTCGAACCCGTCGTGGTGACGCTCGGCAGCGGCGCCGGCGGCGGTGGGCTGCGTGAGCAGATCAAACGAGCCATCGGTATCGACCTGATGGACGAGGACTAACAATGAGTCAAGCAACAGAAGCAGACGTCCGTGAGGACGGCATCATCGAAAGCGTCTCGGGACCGGTCGTAACGGCTCGGGACCTCGACGCCCGGATGAACGACGTCGTCTACGTCGGTTCGGAAGGGCTGATGGGCGAGGTCATCGAGATCGAAGGCAACATCACTACTATCCAGGTGTACGAGGAGACCTCCGGCGTCTCCCCGGGCGAACCCGTCGAAGGGACGGGCTCGCCTCTCTCCGTGGATCTCGGGCCGGGTATGCTCGACGCCATCTACGACGGCGTCCAGCGCCCGCTCGACGTCCTCGAAGAGAAGATGGGATCGCCGTACCTCGACCGCGGGGTCGACGCCCCGGGGATCGACCTGGAGAAGACCTGGGAGTTCAGCCCAGAGGTCGAGGCCGGTGACGAGGTCGAAGCCGGTGACATCGTCGGGACGGTCCCGGAGACCCCAAGTATCGATCACAAAGTGATGGTTCCGCCCAACTCCGAAGGCGGCGAGGTCACTTCGATCGAGTCCGGCAACTTCACCGTCGAAGAGACGGTCGTCGAACTGGACTCGGGCGAAGAGATCCAGATGCGCCAGGAGTGGCCGGTCCGCAGCCAGCGTCCGGCCGAGGACAAGGAGACGCCGACCGAGCCCCTCATCTCCGGCCAGCGGGTGCTCGACGGCCTGTTCCCGATCGCGAAAGGCGGGACGGCCGCCATCCCCGGTCCGTTCGGCTCCGGGAAGACGGTCACCCAGCACCAGCTCGCCAAGTGGGCCGACGCGGACATCGTCGTCTACGTCGGCTGTGGCGAGCGTGGCAACGAGATGACCGAAGTGATCGAGGACTTCCCGGAACTGGAAGACCCCATCACGGGCAACGCCCTGATGGACCGGACCTGCCTCATCGCGAACACGTCGAACATGCCCGTCGCGGCGCGTGAGTCCTGTGTGTACACGGGAATCACTATCGCCGAGTACTTCCGTGACATGGGCTACGACGTGGCGCTGATGGCCGACTCCACCTCCCGGTGGGCCGAGGCCATGCGGGAGATCTCCTCGCGGCTGGAGGAGATGCCCGGTGAGGAGGGGTACCCCGCGTACCTCTCCGCTCGCCTGAGCGAGTTCTACGAGCGTGCGGGTTACTTCCAGAACATCAACGACACCGAGGGCTCCGTAAGCGTCATCGGCGCGGTCTCGCCCCCGGGCGGGGACTTCTCGGAGCCGGTGACCCAGAACACCCTGCGGATCGTCAAGACGTTCTGGGCGCTGGACGCCGACCTCGCCGAGCGTCGGCACTTCCCCTCGATCAACTGGAACGAGTCGTACTCCCTGTACCGGGACCAACTCGACCCGTGGTTCGTCGACAACGTCCGGGACGACTGGCCCGAGACGCGCCAGTGGGCGATCGACACGCTGGACGAGGAGGCCGAACTCCAGGAGATCGTCCAGCTCGTCGGGAAGGACGCGCTGCCCGAGGACCAGCAACTCACCCTGGAGATCGCCCGCTACCTGCGTGAGGCGTGGCTCCAGCAGAACGCGTTCCACCCGACCGACACCTACTGCGAGCCCGAGAAGACGTACCGCATCATGGACGCCATCAAGACGTACAACGACGCGGCCTTCGAGGCGCTCGATGCCGGTGTCCCCGTCGAGGAGATCACCGACATCGAGAGCGCACCCCGACTCAACCGTATCGGCGTCCAGGAGGACTACAACGAGTACATCGACGACCTGGAAGACGACATCACATCGGAACTCCGGGAGCTGTACTAACAATGAAAGAGTACCAGACTATCACAGAGATCAGCGGCCCGCTGGTGTTCGTCGAGACCGACGAGCCGGTCGGCTACGACGAGATCGTCGAGATCGAGACCAGCGACGGCCAGATGCGCCGCGGCCAGGTGCTCGAATCGGCGAGCGACTACGTCGCAATCCAGGTGTTCGAAGGCACCGAGGGGATCGACCGCGAGGCGTCGGTCCGCTTCCTGGGCGAGACGATGAAGATGCCCGTCACCGAGGACCTGCTTGGACGGGTCATGGACGGCACTGGCCAGCCAATCGACGGCGGGCCGGAGATCGTCCCCGACGAGCGCCAGGACATCGTCGGCGCAGCGATCAACCCGTTCTCGCGTGAGTATCCCGAGGAGTTCATCCAGACGGGTGTCTCCGCGATCGACGGCATGAACACGCTGGTTCGGGGCCAGAAACTGCCGATCTTCTCGGCGTCGGGGCTGCCCCACAACGATCTGGCGCTCCAGATCGCCCGGCAGGCGACGGTGCCCGAGGAAGAGGAAGGCGACGACGACGAGGGGTCGGAGTTCGCAGTGATCTTCGGCGCGATGGGGATCACCGCCGAAGAGGCAAACGAGTTCATGGACGACTTCGAGCGGACCGGTGCGCTGGAACGCTCGGTCGTCTTCATGAACCTGGCGGACGACCCGGCCGTCGAGCGGACGATCACGCCGCGGCTGGCGCTGACGACCGCCGAGTACCTCGCCTTCGAGAAGGACTACCACGTGCTGGTCATCCTGACGGACATGACCAACTACTGTGAGGCGCTGCGTGAGATCGGCGCCGCACGCGAGGAGGTCCCGGGCCGCCGTGGCTACCCCGGCTACATGTACACCGACCTCGCACAGCTCTACGAGCGGGCCGGCCGTATCGAGGGCCGCTCGGGCTCGGTGACCCAGATCCCGATCCTGACGATGCCCGGCGACGACGACACCCACCCGATCCCGGACCTGACGGGATACATTACAGAGGGCCAGATCTACATCGACCGGGACCTCAACAGCCAGGGCGTCCAGCCGCCGATCAACGTCCTGCCGAGTCTCTCACGGCTGATGGACGACGGGATCGGCGAGGGGCTTACCCGCGCCGACCACGCCGACGTGAAAGACCAGATCTTCGCCGCCTACGCGGAGGGTGAGGACCTGCGCGACCTCGTGAACATCGTCGGTCGCGAGGCGCTGTCGGACCTGGACAACAAGTACCTCGACTTCGCGGACCGCTTCGAGGACGAGTTCGTCGACCAGGGTATCGATACGGACCGGGACATCGACGAGACGCTGGAACTCGGCTGGGACCTGCTCTCGATGCTCCCGAAAGACGCCCTCAACCGTATCGACGAGGAACTCATCGAGGAGCACTACCGCGAGGACGAGCCCGCCGAGACCGTCGAAGCAGAAGCCTGACGACCGACTGACACACTCGGCCTACACCGTTTTCCGTTTGCTTCGCTGCGATAGTCCAACCCAAACCATTTGGGTATATGTAACTTTGCTTGTCCAGTCTAAACTCTACCTGCACTATGCCACAACCAGGCTCGGAATCGATATGGCTCTGGCTCGGTACAGCCGGAATGTTCCTCGGGATGGTGTATTTCATCGCCCGGGGTTGGGGAGAGACAGACGAACGACGACAGAAGTTCTACATCGCCACGATACTGATAACGGCGATCGCCTTCGTGAACTACCTCGCGATGGCGCTTGGCTTCGGGTTGACGATCATCGACCTGCCGAACGATCCGGAAGCCCCCATCTACTGGGCGCGATACACGGACTGGCTGTTCACGACACCGCTGTTGCTGTACGACCTCGGGCTGTTGGCCGGAGCGGACCGCAACACCATCGCGTCGCTCGTCAGCCTCGATGTCCTGATGATCGGGACTGGCGTTCTCGCGACGCTGTCGGCCGGCAGCGGCGTCCTGTCGGCGGGCGCCGAGCGGCTGGTCTGGTGGGGTATCAGCACGGCGTTCCTGCTGGTCCTGCTGTACTTCCTGTTCAGTTCGCTGTCCGGTCGGGTCAGCGACTTACCCAGTGACACACAGAGTACGTTCAAGACCTTGCGGAACCTCGTGACCGTGGTCTGGCTGGTCTACCCGGTCTGGTGGCTCATCGGGACCGAAGGGCTCGGTCTCGTCGGCATCTTCCCGGAGACGGCCGGGTTCATGGTCATTGACCTCGTCGCCAAGGTCGGCTTCGGCTTCATCCTGCTGCGGAGCCACAGCGTCCTCGACGGCGCCAAGCAGTCGACGGGTGCGGCGACGCCGGCCGACGACTGACCGGCCCGGTAGCCGGTTCGACGAGCGGTTGCGGTGCGGCTTTTTTCGTGTGCGTGTCCACGAGTACCGGAGTGACTGAAAACGATTAACTGCCTCGGCCCGAAACGAACCGGTAATGGCTAAGGACGTCAAGCCCACGCGCAAGAACTTGATGCAGATCGAGGACCGCATCGAGCTGTCCGAGCGTGGCCACGACACGCTGGAGAAGAAGCGTGACGGGCTCATCATGGAGTTCATGGACATCCTGGATCAGGCACAGGACGTCCGGGACGATCTGGACGACTCCTACGACCGCGCACAGCACGCGATCGACATGGCCCGCGCGATGGAGGGTGACGTCGCGGTGCGGGGCGCTGCCGCGGCGCTCAAGGAACACCCCGAACTGACGACCCAGTCCAAGAACATCATGGGCGTGGTCGTCCCCCAGATCGAGTCCAGCAAGGTCAGGAAGTCCCTCGACGAGCGTGGCTACGGGGTGATGGGGACCTCCGCCCGCATCGACGAGGCCGCCGACGCCTACGAGGAGCTGCTGGAGAACATCATCCTCGCGGCCGAGGTCGAGACTGCAATGAAGAAAATGCTCGAAGAGATCGAGACCACCAAGCGCCGCGTCAACGCCCTGGAGTTCAAGCTCCTGCCCGACCTCCACGACAACAAGGAGTACATCGAGCAGAAACTCGAAGAACAGGAGCGTGAAGAGATCTTCCGCATGAAGAAGATCAAGGCCAAGAAGGAGGAAGAGGAAGACGAACTCGCAGCCGCCGAGGAAGAAGACGAGGAATTGGAAGCGGTCACCGCCGACGACTGACGAGACGCGTTCTCTTCTCCCGTCGCGGTCTTCTCCCGGTCACAGTACTCTTGTCGCGGGCGCACGCAGTCCCGGTATGTCCTGTCCCGAGTGTGGCGGCGAGCAACTGGCGATTCCGGTTCCCGTGGACCTCCGGGAGTATCTCCGGGGGGACACACCGGGAGTGTTCGTCTGTCGGTCCTGTCTGGCGATGCGTCCGGCGGACGACCCGCCAGCCGAACTGCCCGATCTGACGAGTCTGGACGACGCCCTCCCGTCGAACCCGGAGGCGGCGCTCCCGCTCGTGTTGCTCGTCGGGTTGCTGGACTCGCTCGCGGTCAACCGAAGCGAGATCACCGCGTTGCTCGAACGTGCCGAACGGGCCGGCGCCGACCCATTGCTGGTCGTCGGCCGGCTCGGTGACAGTTTCGGCGCGGATGCCCACGTCGATCTGGCGAGTCGCCGTCGACAGCTCGAACAGTTGCTGTAAGAACGAGTCCGCTTACACGCCCGTCGAGTACCGCAGAAGACCGGCGACCCCGCCGAAGGCGGTCAGGAGCTGCTCGCCCTTCTCGAAGTCCGTCGAGACGAACACCGTCTCCGAGCCGCGCTGGTCGGCAAGCTCCATCAGGTGGTCGATAGCGTCCTCGCGCTCGGCATCCGCGGCGTCGACCGTCGCTGAACACCGGGTGCAGTCGTGGTCATCGGTGTCGGCGGTGCTGTTTATCAGTTCGTACTCGTCGTGGCCGTTCTCGCAGGTGTAGCTGACGACGTCTTTCCGGAGGTCCTCGGAGATGAGGAGTTGATCGACCGCGCCCATGTTGAGGTTCTGGCGGGTCTGATCGAAGCCGTAGGTGGCCTTGTTGCCGTCGTGGAGTTGCTTGAAGAACTCCTCCATGGTCTGCTTGTCCTGGAGGATCTCGTGTTGAGCCAGGACCTCGTCGGCCGCGTCGACGAGGTCGTACAGCCCCGACTCGTCGGTGTAGGCCACGTCGAACTTCCCGAGGACCATGTCCTGGAGTTCGTGGTGGAGGTAATCGCCGTCGAGGAACTCGTCTTTCGTCGGTGAGGGACCACCGACGAGCACGCCGTCCATCTCGTGGCGGTCGTCGACGAAGAGATCGTTCGCCATGCCGGCGACTTCCTGATAGAAGTTGTCGATCGCTTCGAGGCGCAGCCGGGCGAACCGCTGTGCCGACTGGCCACCTTTCCGCTGTTTGCCCGGGACCAGTGACGACGCGGATTTGACGGGTTCGACCCGCTTTCCTTTGAGCCAGCCGACGTTGGCCTCGCGTCGGTCGAGTACGATGAGGCCGAAGAGACCCTTGTCGGCCAGCATGTCCTCCAGTGGCTCGGTGAGGAACTCGGCGTCACAGTGGTATCGGAACGACTGTATGGGGTCCGGCGGCGATTCGAGGACTTTCGTCACCATATCCGTCCGGCCACCGCCCTGATCGATGGCACCCGAGAACAGCACCATGCCGTTCTCCGGAGAGGTGTCGTAGTAGCGAAGTCGGTCCTTGATCGATGTCAGCGCGTCCTGGACGGCCGTTCGCGTGTCCTTGGACTTGATGTTCGAAGCCTCGGAGTGTTCCTGGGTGACGTGGGCGACGACATCGCTGAGGAGCTTGTCCTCGGGGACGTAGATAGAGACGAGTTGTGTTCCTGATCCCCGGTAGTCCTTGAGCTCCTCGATCACCTTGCGGAACTCGTATTTCTGTTTGTCCGATTGATCCTGTTCCTGCTCGCTCATTACTACGTGTTGGCCGAGGTGGTGTAAGAACCTGTTGACAGGGAGGCGCGACACCCGCGGGAAAGCGCAGCGGCGAACGCAGTGAGCCACGAGCAAGGGATGCCACCCTCGAAGTGACGGGGGCGGAACGCCTGCGGAAGAGGCGGACGATTCGAGCATCGCGGGAACCGCAGAACGTACGAGAGCCAGAGCGGGGACTCGAAACGCCGAGCGGCGACCGACTCCACCACGCTGTCGAGCGCCGGTTCGGTTCCTCCCGTATCGGCCACACCTTGTCACCTGACCACACGACAGCCGGTTTTATATGACTGTCATTCCTGTGGACAAGCAACAAAATCATGTCGGGGTACGTGTGTACGGTTGCGGGCGGAAAGGGAGGCGTCGGGAAGACGACGACAGCGGTCAACGTCGGGTCTGCCCTGCAGGAGATGGGGTACGATGTCGCCGTCGTAGACGCGGACCTCGGGATGGCGAACCTCGGAGCGATGCTGTCGGTCGAACCCGAACGGAGCCTCCACGAGATCCTGGCCGGTGACGGCGCCGTCAGTGAGGCATTGACCGACGCACCGGGTGGGCTGACGGTCATCCCTGGCGAGCAGTCTCTGGAAGCCTTTGCCGACGCCGATCCGGCCAAGCTCCGGAAGGTCATCAAGACGCTGCGCAACGCCTACGACGTGGTCCTGATCGACACCGGCGCGGGGCTGAGCCACGAAGTGGCGGTACCGCTGGGGCTGGCCGACGGCATCGTGCTGGTGACGACGCCGGACACCGTCGCAGTCGGGGACACCGTCAAGACCGCGGAACTCGCCGACCGGATCGACGGCAACGTCATCGGCGCGATCATCAACCGCGTCACCCGACACACGGACGTTGCAGCCATCACCGAGCAGTTCGACTTCCCGCTGCTCGCCGTGATTCCAGACGACCCGCAGGCGACGACCGAGGAACCGCTCGTCCTCAACGCCCCCGAGAGCTCGGCTGCGGACGCGTTCCGGCGACTGACGACCGCCCTGGAGGGGCTGTGGTTCCACGACCAGAGCGTCGAGGAAGACATCGATACGATCGTCGACGACGACTGGTTCGTTGACGGTGAGGAAGGCGACACCGACGCCGAAGACGAGGACTCCGGGGGCGGGGTCTTCGGGCTGTTCAACTGATCGGCGCTCCGCTCACGACGGAGTTCCAGTGAGGTGTCACCCGGGATCGGTGGTCGTCGTTGGCGTACTAACAAAGGGGTCGACTTTCAGACCGGTCGCGTCCGGATTGTGCGCGAGCGACTCTGTCATGTGAATCGCCGTCTCCTCCATGAGTGCCAGACACTCCTCGGACACCGGCTCGTCGTCGTTGGGGCTCGTGCTGAGGTTGAACGTGGACTCGAAGTACAGTGTTCGGCCGTCGACCTCGTAGGGAAGGTAGACCCTCCAAAACTCCTTGGTTCGGCGGACCGTCGTACTCCGGTAGGCAGTAACCGTCTCTCCGTTGAACTCAGTTTGGGTCAACTCTTCCCAGCCCTCGGGGAACGTCGCCTGATCACGGGTCGTCCCGCGCACGAACTGCTGGAGGTTGAGCTGGAGGAAGTCCCCGTTTTGATCGGGTGACTGGAGCTTGACGATGAACACTCCCTCCTGGTTCTCGTCGAACCCCGGCGTCGCAGCCGACTGCTCGCCGAACACGTCCGGGTAGTCACAGGTGTATGTGAACGGGCGTTCTCCCGGTTCGAACTGCCGGTACCCAGATCCGATGTCCAGGCAGGTCTGGCTGCTGTTGCTGGTGGCATCACCGGCACCGTCGCTGGTGCTACTACCACCGTCGCCGCCTGATTCCGTTTCACCCGAGCAGCCGGCCAGTCCCACCGTGACCGCTGTCCCGAGCGAGCCGAGTACTCGTCGCCTACTGTAGTCTGGCGTTTCAGTTCCGTCGTTCTCTGTATTGTGTTGCACGGGAATCCGTACCACTGTCCCGGGAATATAACGGGAGTCTAGGTCTCTAGTGCGACTCGAACGGTTGTCTATGTGTCTGATCGCTGTCTTTCCGCGTTGTCGTCCCGCGGACAGTCGGGAAAGGGGCCGGTCCTGCTCGTGAAAGGTGTGCGACGGGACAGATGCTACGACACTGTGCAGTCACATCGAGGTCGGAGCCTCGACGCCGACGGCGTCGAGCGCGTTCGCGACCGTGTTCCGTGCCGCGACCACGAGCGCGAGCCGCGCTCGGCGGGTCTCCGGATCGGCGTCGAGCACCGGACATTCCCGATAGAAGGCGTTGAACGTCTCGGCGATGTCGCGGGTGTACGTCGCGACGCTGTGGGGTTGGAGGTCCTCGGCGGCTTCCTCGATGACTCTCGGGAAGCGGGCGACGACACGCAGGAGGTCCCGTTCCTCGGGTTCAGTCAACGCGTCGAAATCGGGCTCAGTGGGGCGGTCCTCGGTTTCGTCGAGGATGCCACAGCACCGGGCGTGGACGTACTGGACGTAGGGTGCCGACTGGGCCTCGAAGTCCAGCGCGCGGTCCCACTCGAAGGTGATCCCCTTCGTGGGCTGTTTCGAGACGATGTCGTATCGGACGGCACCGACACCGACCTGGTGGGCGATGCGCTCGATGTCGTCCTCGTCGAGATCGCCCCGGCTCCGGTCGTCAAGGCGGTCCTCGACTTCCTCCCGTGCCCGACCGATCGCTTCGTCGAGTAGGTCGTCCAGATCGATCCCGGTCCCTTCGCGGGTGCTCATCCCGCCCTCGGGGAGGTTGACCCACGAGTAAAACACCTGCCGGAGCTGGTCGGTGTCGTTGCCCAGCAGTTCGAGCGCGGCCGACAGCTGGTCGGCCTGGAGCTTGTGGTCCTCGCCCAGCACCGTCACCGCGCGGTCGTAGTTCTCGAACTTCCACTCGTGGTGAGCCAGGTCACGCGTCGTGTACAGCGAGGTCCCGTCCGAGCGCAGGAACACGAGGTTCTTCTCGAAGTCGGGAAGGTCGAGTTGCCAGGCGTCGTCCTCGTAGACCGCACAGTCCAGCTCTTGCAGTCTGTCGACGAGGGCGTCCGTCGACCCGTCCCGCATGAACCGGGTCTCCTTGACGAACTCGTCGAACTCGGCGGGGAGCCGTTCGAGCGTCGTCTGCATCCCGCCAAGGACGGTGTCGACGACCTCGGCGACCCGTTCGTAGGTCTCCTCGTCGCCCTCCTCCAATCCCTGGAGGATCGACTGGATCTCGGCTTCGGCCTCCTCGACGGCGTCGGGGTCCTCGTCTTCGAGATACGAGTTGCCCGCCCGGTAGTACCGGACCATCTCGTACTCCGGGGAGTCCCGTTCGGGCTCGGGCAGTTCGCTCTCGTCGATCGTCTCGTAGGCCCAGGTGAACACCGCTATCTGTCGGCCGGCGTCGTTGACGTAGTAGTGGCGATCCACGTCGTATCCTGCGTAATCGAGCACGCGAGCGACCGCGTCGCCGATGATCGGGTTCCGAGCGCGGCCAACGTGGACCGGTCCGGTCGGGTTCGCCGACGTGTGTTCGACGACGACGCTCGTCTTCTGGTCCGGCAGCCGTCCGTAGTCGTCCTCGACAGCGGCCGAGAGCGTCTCGGCGAAGTAGGCCTCGCTGGGCAGGAAGTTGACGTACGGTCCCTGTGTCGTCACGTCGCTAACGTAGATCAGTCCGGTGGTGTCGATCGCCCCGGCGATGTCGGCGGCCACTGACGGCGGTGGTGCGCCGACCTCCCCGGCCAGCCGGAAGGCCGCGCTGGACGCCAGGACGGCGTCGACGTCCTCCGGTGGCTCCTCGATCCCGAGGTCGTCGGTCGGGAGGTCAAGATCGGTGAGCGCGGCCGCCAGCGCGTCGGCGGCTTCCGCGCGAAGCTGCAGGAACATACGCCGGGCTTTCGCGGCGGGGAGTAAATGGGTAACGAAAGGCGGCGTCAGGCGAACAGCCGCGGCCCGAAGATCATCAACAGCAGCCCGCCGATCATCGAGACGGTGATCGTGATTGTGACCGCTGTCGTGAGCTGTCGCCGGTCAGGAACCGGGAGTCGAGAGACGAACGACTCCGTGCTCGTCCGGAGGATGTGCCCGCCGTCCAGCGGGAACGTCGGGACGCAGTTGAACTGGCCGATGACGACGTTGATCCACCCCGTCCAGAACAGGGCGTTCGCCAGCAGGAACACGGGGGTGGTCCCCAGCGCGCTCAGTGGCCCTTCGACGGTGTAGAAGTTCGTCGCGATACCGGTGAAGCCGGCGAAGTTGTAGCCGAAGCCGCCGGCGACGCCGATGAAGGGTAGGATGATCGCCCCGAAGATCCGCTGGGTGAACGAGAACTCCCGTGCCGCGTCGGGGTTCTCGGGCGAGCCACCGAGGAACTCCAAGAACGTCGCGGCGGGGTACTCGTCGATGCCGAAGTCGTTCGTGGTCACGCCGCTGATACCCGCAAGCGGCGTGACGCCGAGGCGGGGGCTGTCACTCCCGCCCAGCGTGACCTGATAGGTCTGTGGCTGGCCGTCGACGTAGCCGACGACTTCGACCTCCTGGCCGGGCGAGGCCTCGTCCAGGGCGGCCCCGAGCGTGCTCGCGTCGTGTGTCCGCTGGCCGTCGATCGAGGTGACGATGACGGCCTCACGGCCCGGTGCGCTTGCGTTGTCCAGTGGGCCGTCGGGCTGGACCAGCACGTAGGCGCCGATCGGCATCGTCACCGACCGGCCCTCGGCGGTCGACAGTGTTGCGACGGTGGTGTTGCGGACCGCCCGCTCGAAAGCCACGCTCGTCGAGACGTTCGTCCCGTTGACCGCGGTGATCGTCTCCCCGGTCGTGACCGGCGCCGACTGGACGGCGCTGTCGACGACGACCGCCCGATCGACGGTCACGGACTCGGCACCTTCGAGCGAGACGGCGACGGAACTGGCTTCGGTCTCGGCCAAGACCGCGTCGAGTTCGTCGCCGTTTGCGACGGGTTGGCCCTCGACAGCAGTGATCACGTCACCGGACTCGATGCCCGCTTGGGCGGCGGGTGTCTCCTCTAAGGTTCCGCCGACCGGAACGCCGTCGACGACGGCGATCGCCCCCGAGATCGGTCCGAACAACAGGAGCAAGGCGACCAGCGCGAGCGCGAAGTTGTTCGTGACGCCGGCTGCGAACATCCGCGTCTGGGCGCCCCTGTCGGAGTGGATCAGTTCCTCCTCGTCGGGCTGGACGAACGCGCCGATCGGGACGATCGTAAACAGCGCCAGCCCCATCGACTCGATATCGATGTTCTCGACCCGACAGAACAGGCCGTGGCCGCCCTCGTGGACGACCAGACCCAACAGGAGTCCGAAGACGATCTCCGGGGCGACAGAGAGCGGGAGGAAGTCGTTGACGCCGGGGATCGCCAGCGCGTTCCGAGGCTCGTTGAGCGCGGAGGGCTGTGGGTTCACGATCGCCTGGTAGGCCCCGAACACGACCATCGCGAACGAGCCGACCATCACGACCAGTGCCATCCCGACACCGAGGTTCCCCCAGGCCCGCCAGAACCGCGTGGGGCGAGCCAGCCAGTCCAGGACGGCTTTCCCTTTCTGGGTGTGGATCGTGGTGATCGGCCCGCTGAATCGGATGTACTCGGGGATCACCCCGCGGGCTCGCAACGCCATCGCCAGCAGGGTGTAGGCGACGACCCCGGCGAACACCCACGTCAGCGTGCGTACCATGTACCACAGACGTAGGTCCACCCACGCAAGAGGGTTACCCTTCCACCTTTTTCTTCCTCGGGTGTCCTCGGCCGCCTCCGGCGGCCTGTGGACACCACTCGTCGAAAAACGTGGGCGAAAAAGCGCGAATCGCGCCGCGATTCGCGTGAAACCGCTCGCTACGCTCGCGGTATGCTCGTAGGTATGCCCCGCCTTTCCCCAGGTCGGCCGACGGAGCGGCCTCCCGGCCCACCGCACTGCGCCCGCTCGACTGGCCCACCGTACTACGCCCGCTCGGCTGGCTCACCGTCGCTCCAGCCGCCTACGCCTCCCGCCGCAACCGCTTGACGACGAACTCCTGGTCGAGTTTGGCGATGAACGTGCCCAGCTGCGGGCCTTCGGTGTCGTCGAACAGCAGGCGGTAGCCGGCGGCGAAGAAGTCACCGACGGGCACGTCGTGGCGTTTCGCCGTCTCGTAGATCTCGCCCTGGATGGTCTCGCCGTCGTGGCCCTCGGCGACGAAGTCGGCCAGTTCGTCCAGTGCGGCCTCGGTGGCCGCGTCGAAGTCGTGATCGGGCAGTTCGGCGCGTTTGAGTTCGTAGTCGAAGGCGTTGCCCGTCCGTCGTGCCCAGTTGCGGGCTCGCTCGACCCGGGCGAGAGCGTCTTCGACGGCCCACTCGGGGGCGTCGTCAGGGATGTGTCCCTCCCGGCGGGCGATCTCCTCGCGCAGGTCGGGGTCGTCGGTCATCCCCAGCACCGCGGCGAAGGTGTAGGGAATCCGGACCCGATCGGGGTCGGGGTCGGGGACGACCATCGGGTACGCGCGGTCGGCGACCGCCTGCTCGTCCTCGTCTCTGGGCTCTAAATCGCCGAAGTACAGTCCCTCGAACCGGTCGAACTCGTCGACGAGCTGGTCGACGTGCTCGACGGAGAAGTCCCGCTGTTTTCGGGGGGTCTTCACGAAGAAGTACGTGAACACCTCGGGTTCGAGGATCGCTAACACCTCGTCGACCGTGATGACGTTGCCCGACGACGATGAGAGCGGTTCGCCCTCCAGCGTGAACCACTCGTAGACCATCGGGACCGGCGGCTGGATGTCCAGGACGTTCTCGGCGATGTCCTCGCCGGAGGGCCAGGAGCCCTCGGCGTGGTCCTTGCCGAACGGCTCGAAGTCGACGCCGAGGATCTCCCACTGGGCCGGCCACTCGAACCGCCATGGGAGCTTTCCCTCCCTGAGAGTCGCGGTTCCCTCGTGGCCACAGCCT
Organism: Haloarcula montana; assembly: GCF_035666295.1. Taxonomy (NCBI): domain Archaea; kingdom Methanobacteriati; phylum Methanobacteriota; class Halobacteria; order Halobacteriales; family Haloarculaceae; genus Haloarcula; species Haloarcula montana. The sequence goes on along the minus strand of NZ_CP142027.1, from coordinate 1,141,914 downwards.
TCGATGGTCTGGTCCCCGGCCTCGACGTCTTCACAGACATAGCTGACCTCGCCGGCGTCCAGATCGATCTCGGTGACGCCCTCGGTGAGCTTCCCACACTCGGAACACTGCGGGAGGAAGGGGACGTAGTCGTCGTCGACCTTGTTCTGGTACTCCGCGAGTACTTTGCGGGCGCGGTCGGCACGTTCGAGCACCCGGCGGGTGACGGCTTCGAACTCGCCGTCGGCGTACAGTTCGGTGTTCGAGACGAACTCGACATCGATGTCGACGAGTTCCGCGCTCTTCTTCAGGAGGTTCGTGAAGTGAGCGCCGTAGGAGTCACAGCAGCCGAAGGGGTCCGGGATGTCCGTGTAGGGCTTCCCGAGGTTCCGGCCGAGCGCACCGGCGTCGACCTCGCCTAGGCCGACGACGTTCCACTCCAGGTCGGCCAGTTGTCGCGGGACCTTCCGCAGGCGGTCCTTGTCGTCGGCGGTGAACACCTGCCGGACCTCGTGGCCGCGGTCCCGGAGCGCCTCCGCGACGTAATACCCCCGCATGATCTCGTTGAAGTGGCCGATGTGGGGCACGCCCGAGGGCGAGACGCCGCCCTTGATGACGATCGGGTCCGACGGGTCCCGTGCTTCGATCGCGTCCGCGACCGAATCTGCCCAGAACGCCTGCTTTCCGCCGCTGCCGACAGCGTATGGGTCTTCGGCCATCTCAGCTCTCCGGGAGTACTTCGGTACCGTCGAAGTCGCCGTTCAAGACTGCGCGAACGACACGATCCGGATCGGTGCCGTCCAGAACGACCGTCCGAATGCCCGACCGCTGGATCACCTTCGCGGCGAGCAGGTCGACGGGGGCGTTGCTCCCGGCGTCCATCTCCATATCCGCGATGACATCAACCAGCTCTCCCGCGTCGATCTCGTCGAAACGGGTCGCGTCGGGGTCCGTCTTCGGATCGGCGTCGTAGACGCCGGCGACGGAGGTCGCGTACACCAGCAGGTCGGCCTCGACGTACTCCGCGAAGGCCGCAGCGACGGCGTCGGTCGTCTGTGCCGCGACGATGCCACCGAGTACTGGGATATCCCCGCGACGGATCGCTTCCCGACCCTCGTCGTAGCTCTCCGCCGGCGTCGGTGCGGCCCGGTCGTCAAGCGCGGCGATCAGTAACCGGCCGTTCAGCCGCGTAACGGCGATCCCGAGCTGGTCGAGTTCGATCTCGTTTGCGCCCAGATCTCTCGCGGCGCGGATGTACTTCCGTGCTGTCGGACCGCCGCCCACGACAGTTCCGAGTGTATGCCCCTGTTCGTCGAGTGACTGAAGCGCTTCGGCGTACGCAGCGACCCGGTCAGATTCCAGATCCGGAGCCAGGACGCTCCCACCGACTGAGACGACGACTTTCATTGCCCCGGCGTAGCTCCGAGGCGCTTATAAGGGTTGTCAAGCCGATTCGATCCACACTGGGGCCTCCGATGCATGAGGTGCATCCGCTCTGGCTCCACAATTACCGGCAAGGATTTCATTCTTTGCTGGTGAGAACGATCTATATTCTGAACACAAACTACGAAAATAATATGGCGTTCCAATCCAAGATAACGATCTCAAAAAGCGCTATAAAATATCTACGGCGCTATAAAACGATTGTAAAACGTCCGTTTCACACTATTTTTGCTAAATGGAGCCGAATCGACGCGAAGCTTCCTTCCTTTATATACTCCCGGCAGTACAAGCGATAAGCGAGGTCACACACATGAGCGCTACCCTATCGTCCTCTACCGAGGAAGAGCCCTCCAAAGAAGAGCGTCTCAAGTCCTTCCTCGCGGAGAAGGCAACTGACGGCGAGATGTACTTCAAGAGCAAGTTCATCGCAGAGGAGGTCGGTCTCTCGCCCAAAGAGATCGGCGCCCTGATGGTGAAGCTCAAAGACAGTGCATCCGAACTCCAGGTCGAGAAGTGGTCGTACACGAGTGCGACGACGTGGCGCGTCGAGCCAGCGTGAACGCGTCTGTCGCCGAGACCACCAATCCGCTGAGTCCGCTCTGAACAGTTTCTCTTCCGTGGTCGTTTCGCCAATCCAACCCGAAACGTCCCGTCCGTGAGCGCGGAGTATTAGTGTTCGGCTCCGCTACTCCGCAGCGATGAGTCGGTCCGACGAGAGGCCGCCACCGCCCGATGCGTTGGCCGGCGTCTTCCAGGTCTGGTCGGTCGAGCGCGTCGAGGACACGGTACGGTACGTCGGTGATCCGCTCGTCCCCCCCGACGCCGTCGTCGACGAATTACGGACGGCGTTCGGCCAGCGCGGGTACGATCTGCGGCTCGAACGGCAATCCACCGACGATACCGGCGTCGGAGACGGCCGCCGAGTCCCGACTACCGGCGGTAGTGCCTACGTCCTCGTCGCCGAACCGGAGACGACCTCGACGGGGTCGATCCCCTGGCTGAACGTCGGGCTCTTGCTGGCGACGATCGTCTCGACGCTGTACGTCGGTGCGACACAGTGGTACTACATTCCGGTCGCCGAGGCCCCGTTGCGTCTCTTCGAGGCCTGGCCGTTCGTCGTCGCGATGCTCGGTGTCCTGGGCATCCACGAACTCGGCCACTACGTCGCTGCCCGGTACCACGGCGTCGACGTGACGCTGCCGTATTTCATCCCCTTCCCCTCGCTGCTCGGGACGATGGGTGCGGTCATCAACATCCGCGGGCGAATTCCGAGCCGTCGGGCGCTGTTCGACATCGGCGTCGCAGGGCCGCTCGCGGGCCTGGTTGCGACGACCGTCGTCACCGTGATCGGGCTCACCTTGGAGCCGATCACGATCCCACAGGCCGTCCTCGAAAGCGACGCGGGGTACACGATCGACTTCCACGACCCACTGTTGTTACAGGGGTTGGACGCGCTGGTCACCGCCGCTGGCCTGCGGGCGACGGTCGGTCCCGGTGAGTCCCTGCATCCGATCGTCTTCGCTGGGTGGGCTGGGATGTTCTTTACGTTCCTCAATCTCCTGCCCGTCGGGCAACTCGACGGTGGCCACATCGTCCGTGCCATCGTCGGCCAGCGCCAGGAGACCGTCGCGGCGGCCGTCCCCGGTGGGTTGTTCGCACTGGCAGGGTTCCTCTACCTCACTCGTGACCCGCCGCCGATCGGCTTCGGAGTGTGGACGCTGTGGGTGTTCTGGGGTCTGCTGTCGTTGGGCTTTGCCTACGCCGGGCCGGCACGCCCGACGGTCGACGAGTCCCTCGATCGGCGTCGGACCGTGCTGGGTGTGCTCACGTTCATCCTTGGGCTAGCCTGTTTCACGCCGGTTCCCTTCGAGATCGCGGCGGCCGCGTGAACGGAACCGCTTGAATATCCGCCGAAAGGCGTCTGTCGACGTTCCATCGGTCGTATCGGTTCTCTCCAGCGACGCTCGCGAAACCGGGCGTTCGCCGTGAAACGAGTGAAACAACGCGAATCGAACGGAAGCGTCGGCCGGTTATATGCGCCGATGGGAGTAAGTGACGTGTACAGATGTGCTCCCGCCCACCCCTGCGGAACCCTCCCGAAGCGGACGCCGAGTTGAGTTACGACCAGCGGGCCGACGCCGCCGCCGAGGCGGCCCGGCAGGTCTCGACGACGCTCGCCGCCCTCGACCAGGACTAGTGTGAGTAGCCGCGGTCGGGCAGTGGCTCCCCGTCCAGGGTCACGCCGTCGGCCGTCGTCGTCCCGATCCGCGTGAGCGGACACGATACCGCCGCCCGCGCGGCCGGGAGGTCAGCCTCGGGAACCGTACAGACCAACTCGAAGTCCTCGCCGAAGAACGTGCCGAGTTCTCGCCGTTCCCGTTCGTCGCTCGCGACTGCATCGACCGCGTCGTCGATCGGGAGCGGGGACTCGATCGCAGCGCCACAGTCGCTGGCCGCACAGAGCTGGTGAACCGAGCGGGCCAGCCCGTCGCTGGAGTCCATCATCGCGGTCGCGTGCGGTGCGAGTCCGGTTCCGGCACGCACCCGCGGCTCGAACCTGAACAGCTCGTTCGCCCGCTCGGTCTCGCCCCCCTCGAACAGTTCGAGTGCGGCACCCGACCGGCCCAGCGTCCCCGTGACACAGACCGCCTCGCCGGGGCTGGCCCCCGAGCGACGGACGGGGTCGTCGGTCCGGCCCAGCGCCGTCGTGGCGGTGGTGAACTCCGCGTGGTCGTCTAAGTCTCCACCGACGTACTCGGCACCGACGGCCGAACAGACGTCTCTGGCACCGTCGACGAACGCGAGCAGGTCCGTCTCGTCGAACGTGGGCGCGCTGTAGACAGCCACCGCGGCGGTCGCTTCGGCGCCCATCGCGGCGACATCCGACAGCGAGGCACCGACTGCCCGCCAGCCGGCCGTGTAGCGGGTCGTCCCCTCGGGGAAGTCCGTCGTCTCGTGGAGCATATCCGTTGTCAACACCTGTCCGTCGACGACGGCACAGTCGTCGCCCGCGGCCGACAGCCGCTCGCTGAGTACGCCGAGTGCAGCCCGCTCGTCCATACCGGTGGGTCGGTGCCGGGGTGGAAAACGCTCCCGGTCACTGTCGGTGGGTTCAAGCCCCGGACGCTCCACGCCACCGACATGGACGACAGTCGGTGGGCGACGGTACTGGGGTTCGCCGGCGCACTCGTCGTCCTCGGCGCGCTCGTCTGGCTCGTCGGCGTCGACGAGACGATCACCGCGCTCACCAGCGCGGACCCGGCCGGGCTGGCGCTCGTCATCGGGATCGCCGTCCTCTGGCTCACTACCTGGGGGCTCGCGCTGTGGACGGTCCTGCGTGCGCTGGACGCTCCGATCCCGGCCTACATGGCTGTCCTCGTGTTCGCCGGCGCCATCTTCTCGAACAACATCACGCCGTTCGGGCAGGCCGGCGGGGAGCCATTGAGCGCGTTGCTCATCTCGACGGCCACCGACAGCGAGTACGAGACGGGACTGGCCGCCATCGCCAGCGTCGATACGATCCATTTCGTTCCGTCGCTGATGTACGCCGTCGTCGGGTTCACGTTCGTCGCGGCCGGCGCGGTCCGGCTCGGGCGAAACCTCATGTTCGCGGCCGTCGCGGTCGCAGTGTTGACGGTGGGGCTGCCGGTCGGCGCGTATCTGGGCTGGCGGTACCGGTACGAACTCGAAGCGACGGTCGTCCGCCTGCTCACGCCGCTGTTGCAGTTTCTTGGCCGGGTCGTCCCCGGTCGGTCGCCGCCGTCGAAGGCCGGGATCGAACACCGTATCGAGGGGTTTTTCGCCGCGATCGACCGGGTCGCGGCCGACCGCTGGACGCTCGTCCAGACCCTGGGATTCTCGGCGCTGGGATGGGCCTGTCTGGTCGCCTCGCTGTGGACCTCGCTGTATGCCGTCGGCATCACCGTTCCGGTGGCGTCGGTCCTGCTGGTCGTTCCCGTCGGATCGATCGCCAGTATCGCGCCGTTACCTGGCGGATCGGGCGCAATCGAGACCGTCCTGGTGACGCTGCTGGTCTCGACGACTCCGGCGACGCTGGTGGTCGCGACCTCCGCGGTGTTGATCCATCGCGGCGCGACCTACTGGCTCCCGACGCTGGTTGGGGCCGGCGTGGCGACGGCACTGGGTGCCGACCGCGCGACGACACGCGGATGAGAGCAGTTCACGTCCCGGAGCCGCGAACGATGCGCTTAAATGACGGCAACGGGAAAACTGGCCCAATGACGACACTCTACGACGCTCCGCCCGAGGAGCTCATCGAGGCGCTCACAGAGAAACTCGCCGACGAGGACGACATCGAACAGCCCGACTGGGCGATCGTCGCCAAGACGGGCGTCGACCGCGAACTCCCGCCCGAGCAGGACGACTTCTGGCAGCGACGCGCGGCCAGCCTGCTCCGGAAGGTCGCCGTCGACGGGCCGGTCGGCGTCAACAGCCTCCGCAGCGAGTACGGCAGCTCCAAGCAGGGGACCACGCGCTACCGTGTCCGCCCCAAACAGAAGTCCAAGGGCTCGGGGAACATCATCCGGACCGCACTCCAGCAGCTCGAAGACGCCGGCTACGTCGAGACCAGCCAGAACGACGGCCGCCGCATCACCGGTGACGGGCAGAGCCTGCTCGATGACACCGCCGGCGAGGTCATCGAGGACCTCGACCGCCCGGAACTGGAACGGTACGCGTAGAGCGCCTTTCTTCGATTTGTCGGTGCCGGACCGACGGTTCGACAGCCCGCTCCGAAATGATTTTCCGCGCGACGCCAGTAGTTCCGTGTAGTCATGAGTGGCGACCCGAACGAGGAGGAACTCGACGAGCTCCGCAAGAAGAAGATGGAACAGCTCAAGGAACAACAGGAGGGCGAAGACGGCGAGGCCCAGCAGGCGGCCCAGCAACAGGCCGACGCACAGAAGAAGGCGATCCTCCGACAGCACCTCTCGGACGGCGCGCGCAAGCGACTCAACACCGTCAAGATGTCCAAACCCGACGTGGGCGAACAGATCGAACAACAGGTCGTCGCGCTGGCCCAGAGCGGGCGTATCCAGGGCCAGATCGACGAGGAGAAGATGAAACAGCTCCTCCAGGAGCTGACACCCGACTCGAAGAGTTTCGACATCAAGCGCCGGTAGATGCGCTGTGGGCTGTGTTATAGCGCCGGGAAGGACTCGACGCTGGCGGCGGTACTCCTTGATCCCTTCTACGAGGTGGTGTTGCTCAGCGGGACCTTCGGAGTCGTCGATCCCGACCCCGCTCGCGAGGCCGCCGCAGCCGTCGGCTTCGACCATCTGACTGTCGACCTCGACCCGTCGGTCGCCGAGGAGGCTGTCGAACAGATGTATGCGGACGGTTTCCCGCGGAACGCCATCCAACAGGTCCACGAACACGCCGTCGAGACGGTCTCCGAGCGGGCCGAAGACCTCGACATCGACGCCGTCGCCGACGGCACCCGCCGTGACGACCGCGTCCCGACCATCGAGCGCCCCTTCGCTCAGAGCGTCGAGGACCGCTTCGGCGTCGACTACCTCGCGCCGCTCGCGGGCGTCGGCCGGGACGCGATCGACGACATGGCCGCACGGACGTTAGTCGTCGAGAGCGGTCCCAGCGATCGGATTCCGAAGGCCGACTACGAGGTCGAACTCCGGGCGCTGCTGGCCGAGCGGTACGGCCAGGATGCCGTCGACGAGGTGTTCCCCGAACACACCCAGTCACGGGTGCGGGGACTGGCGGAGTAACCAGCGCTGTTCTCGCTGTCCGGTAACGCCACTGGCCGATTAAGTGTCTCGGAGGGCACCCTCTTCGTGTGGGGGAGAACAAATGGGAATCTTCGTCCCGTACGACGGGTCTGCACTGTCGAGCGCCGCACTTGAACGGGCACACGAACTGGCGACAGCCACCGACGAAGAGCTAACCATCGCTACGGTCGTGCCCGACGATCATCGGATCGCTCTCGAAAACGGGTGGATCACTGAGGACGAACCGTTTGCCGTCGGGACGATCATGGAACGACTCCGGAGCCGTGTTGCGGGGATCACGCCGACGGCGGACTATCGAATCGAACACGTCGGCGGCCACCCCACGTCGGGAGGTATCGCCAGACGGTTGCGTGATATCGCCCGTGACGTCGACGCCGATCTCGTTGTGATGGGGAGCGAGAACATTGCGAGTTCGGCCACACCCGCCGACATGGTGAGCGGCCGGGTCGCTGCCCGACTGGAGCTCGACCTCTACATCGTGCAGGAAGAGCGGGCCGACGTCGAGCCGATAGCAGCGGTCTCGGTGTGAACGGACAGGTTCAAGCGCGCCCTCGCTGTACCCGCCGGTATGTACGACCGGGTCAAGGGCTTTCGCGACTTCTACCCCGAGGAGATGCAGGCGCGCCGCTGGGCGATGGACACGATCGAAGCTGTCGCCGCCCGCTATGGCTTCCGTGAGATCGGGACGCCGGCGCTGGAGCCGACCGAGATGTACGTCGACAAGAGCGGCGAGGAGATCGTCGAGGAACTGTACAGTTTCGAGGACAAGGGCGGACGCGACGTGGCGCTGACTCCCGAACTGACGCCGTCGGTCGCGCGGATGGTCGTCGCCAAACAGCAGGCCCTCTCGAAACCGATCAAGTGGGTCTCGACGCGGCCGTTCTGGCGCTACGAGCAGGTCCAGCAGGGCCGGTTCCGGGAGTTCTACCAGACCAACGTCGACATCTTCGGCTCCGCCGACCCCGCCGCGGACGCCGAGATCCTGGCCGTCGCCGTCGACATGCTCACCGAACTGGGGCTGTCGGCCGAGGACTTCGAGATCCGGGTCTCCCACCGCGACATCCTCTCGGGCCTGCTGGAGAGTTTCGACGCCGAGGTCGACACCCGCGAGGCGATCCGGGCCGTCGACAAGCGCGCGAAGGTCGAGCGCGAGGAGTACCTCGACGCACTGTACGAGACCGGGCTGAGCTACGATCAGGCCGAGACCTTCGACGAGTTGCTCCAGACCGGCGAGGAAGACCTGGAGGATTTGGCCGAGCGGACCGACGATCTCCGCGAGGCGACCGAGAACCTGCGCGCCGTGCTCTCGGCGACCGAGGACTTCGGCGTCCGTGAGTCCTTGACGCTGTCGCTGTCGACCGCTCGCGGGCTGGATTACTACACCGGCGTCGTCTTCGAGTGTTTCGACTCGACGGGGTCGGTCTCCCGGTCGGTCTTTGGCGGCGGCCGCTACGACGACCTCATCGAGGGCTTCGGCGGCCAGCCCACGCCAGCGGTCGGCTTCGCGCCCGGGCACGCGACCCTCCAGTTGCTCTGTGAGCGGGCCGGCGTCTGGCCCGAGGAGACACTGTCGACGGACTACTACGTCCTCCAGGTCGGTGACACCCGAGCGACAGCGGCCCGGATCGCCCGGGACCTCCGCGAGCGGGGTCACGTCGTCGAGACGGATGTCGTCGACCGCTCGTTCGGTGCCCAGATGGGATACGCCGACGGGATCAACGCCGAGACGGTCGTCATTGTCGGCGAACAGGACCTCGAAAACGACGAGGTGACGCTCAAGGAGATGGACGACGGTGAGCAGGTGAGTGTCCCGGTCGACGCGTTCCCCGGCGAGTACGACCGCCCGACCTACGCGGATTTCGCCGAGTGACACTGCTACCGTAGTTTTTTGCCCGTCCCGGCTAGTCCCCCGAGTATGGTTCCCACTCTCCCGAAGAACAAGCTCATGGGTGTCGTCGGGACGCTCTCCTTCGGCCTGCCGGCGCTGTTTGCGATCCTGAATCTCGGCGCGTTGGTCCCGGCGACGTTCGTCCTCTTTGCGTTCATCCTCCTGCCGCTGATCGGTATTCTCGGCGACGATTTCCCGCTGGTCGAACCCGAGCCAGCGGAGCCGGAGGACGCAGAAACGCCGGCCGAAGACTCCCACGGCGTCGACGACCGGACGGTCTCGACCGACCGCTCTCCGCTCGAACAACTCCGGGAACGCTACGCCCGCGGCGAGGTCAGCGAAGAGGAGTTCGAACGGCGGCTCGAACGGTTGCTGGAGACCGAACACGTCGATACGGAACGGTCCCGTGACCGCGAGTTCGAGGTCGAGTAGCTACAGCGATCGCTCCATCTCGTTCTCGGCGCGATCCCGGGTCGTCGTTTCGAAGCCGACCGAGTCGTACAGCCGCATCGCGATGTGGTTGGTCCGCTCGACGGCCAGCCAGACGTTGTCCAGCCCCTGCTGTTGGCCGTGGCCGAGCAGCACCCGGATGAGCTGTGAGCCGATCCCGACCGACTGGTAGCCCGGGTGGACGAAGATCGCGAGCTCCGAGGTTCCGTCGTAGGGGACCAACACGGCGTGGCCCACGATCCGGTCGCCGTGCCAGACGACGACGTTGTACCCCTCCACGAGTAGACCTTCGATCCACTCGCGGATCTCGTCCTCGTGGCGGGGTGGTAACCCCTGTGCGCGGGAGTCGGCGTCGAAGTCGGCGTACATCGCCACGAGTGGCTCCGCGTCCCCGTCGTACGCGTCGATCTCCAGGTCCCGCTCGGCTCTATCCGTGAACGCGACCGGTGGGCGCGGAAACTCGGGGCTCTCGTCGGCTGTGGGCATCCACGTCTACGTTGGGGATTCACCGTCCTAAGTGTGGCTGTCGGTTCCCAGCGTCTGCGAACCGCTGCCGGGGGTCGTCGTACCCGCCGGCATCGACGAGCGCCCGCCGGAACTCACACGCCGAGGCCTCCAAGTGACCGGCCCGCCAAGCTTCGGTGATGCGTGCCTACCGGATCGCCTACGACGGCCGGCCGTTCCACGGCTTCCAGCGCCAGCCCGACGTACGGACCGTCGAAGACGAACTGCTGGCTGCACTCTCCCGGCTCGGTGTCGCCGACCAGCGGGTCCCCGAGGGGTACGCGGCGGCCGGCCGCACCGACGCCGGGGTCTCGGCGCTGGCACAGACCGTCGCTTTCGAGGCACCGGACTGGCTCTCGCCGGCCGCGTTCAACAGCGAACTCCCGGCGAGCGTCCGCGCGTGGGCCAGCGCGAACGTCCCCGCATCGTTCCACGCCCAGTACGACGCGACCGAGCGTCGCTACACCTACCACCTCCACGCTCCCGATGCCGACGACGAACGCGCTCGGGCCGCACTCACGGCTCTCTCCGGGGAACAGGACTTCCACAACCTTACGCCCGACGACGAGGGGACAGTCAGGGAGCTCTCGACCCACCTCTCCCGGGACGGGGAGTTTCTGGTCGTGGCGCTGACCGCCGGCGGGTTCTGCCGGCAGCTCGTCCGCCGCGTCGTCGGGCTCGTCGCCGAGATCGCCCGCGGACAGCGGGACTCGTCGTTCGCCGACCGGGTCCTCTCGACCGAGTCCTTGGAAGGGCCGGACGGCGTCGCTCCTGCGCCAGCCCACCCGCTCGTGTTGACCGACGTACTGTACCCGGGCGTCGAGTTCGCGGCCGACGCCGATGCTCGGGAGAGTGCCCGCGAGGTGTTCGCCGACGTGCGCGCCACGCGAGCCGCTGGCGCCCGCGTCGCCGGGACGATCCGGGACGGGCTGGAGTGACCGAGAAAGGCTTACTTCGGGGCCGTCCCTACGCCGGCCCATGAGTTCGGTACCCGCACGGAGCGATATCGACGAGGAGTACAAGTGGGACCTGGCGTCCCTCTACGCCGACGACGAGGCGTGGGAAGCCGCCTTCGAGGAGGCCGAGGAGCTGGTCGAAGACCTGGCCGCCTACGAGGGGCGGGCGACCGACGACGCCGCCACCCTCCGGGAGACGCTGGAAACGTACGAGGAGCTGATGCGGATCGTCTCGAACGTCTCCGCCTACGCCCGGATGCGTCGGGACGAGGACACGACCGACGACACCTACCAGGCGCTGACTGCTCGGTCGCAGTCACTGTCCTCCGACGCCAGTTCGGCCGCATCCTTCCTCGAACCCGAACTCCAGGCGCTGGACTGGGAGGAGATCGAGGCAATGATCGAGGCCGACCCGGCGCTTGCCGACTACGAACACTACTTCGACGACGTCCACCGGATGCGCGACCACACCCGCTCGGCCGAGGTCGAGAACCTGCTGGCCGAACTCGGGGAGGTGACCGGCGCGCCGGGCGAGGTCTACAACATGCTGGCCAACGCCGATATGGAGTTTCCTGCCGTGGAAGACCCCGACGGCGACCAGCAGCCCGTCACGCTCAACAACTTCACGACGCTGCAGAAACACCCCGACCGGGAGTTCCGCCGGCGGGTCTACGAGGCCTTCTACGACGAGTGGGAGACGGTGCGCAACGCCGTCGGGACGGCCTACAAGAACGCCGTCAAGGCCGATGTCAAACTCGCACAGGCCCGGGACTACGACACCGCACGCGAGGCCGCACTCGACGGCCCGAACGTTCCCGTGGAGGTGTACGACACGCTCGTCGACACCGTCCACGAGAACCTCGATACGCTCCATCACCACGCCGATCTCAAACGCGCGGCGATCGGGGCCGACGAACTCCGGATGTGGGACCTCTATACGCCGCTGGTCCAGGAGGAATCACCCGAAATCGAGTACGAACAGGCCTGTGAGTACGTCACCGAGGCCGTCGCGCCGCTGGGCCAGGACTACCAGTCCCGACTGGCCGAGGGGCTGGAGTCGCGGTGGGTCGACGTCTACGAGACCAAACACAAGCAGTCCGGCGCCTACTCCGGCGGGACCTACGACTCCCAGCCGTTCATCCTGATGAACTACCAGGACGACGTCGAGTCGATGTACACGCTGGCCCACGAACTGGGCCACTCGCTGCATTCGGAGTACACCAGCGAGGAGCAACCGTACGTCTACTCCGGCTACGAGATCTTCGTCGCCGAGGTCGCCAGTACGGTCAACGAGACGCTGCTGACCCACCACCTCTTAGAGACCGTCGAGGACGAGCGCCTGCGCCGGCACGTCCTCAACGAGTACCTCGAACGGTTCCGGTCGACACTGTACCGACAGACGATGTTCGCGGAGTTCGAGCACCGCACCCACGAGATGGTCGAGGCCGGCCAGCCGCTGACGCCGGATCGGCTCGACGACCTCTACGCCGACCTGAAAGGCGACTACTACGAGCCGGCGGTGCTCGACGACCGCATCGCTCGTGAGTGGATGCGCATTCCCCACTTCTACCGGGCGTTCTACGTCTATCAGTACGCGACCGGTATCTCCGCGGCGGTCGCCCTCGTCGACGGTATCCTGGAGGAGGGCGAACCGGCCGCACAGCGATATCTCGACTTCCTCCGCAGTGGCTCCCGACAGTATCCCCTCGAACTGTTGGGTGAGGCCGGCGTCGACATGGCTAGCCCCGAGCCGGTCCAGTCGGCGCTCGACACCTACAGCGAGTATCTCGACGAGTTCGAACGACTCCTGTAGGACCCAGCGCTCATAGCCGCTGGTGTGAATTCATCGCCGCAGTAGTCAGGTTCAGTCTGGAGACGTAACGTTCGCTACAGAATGGAAATACGTTGTTACTCGTATCTTCACAACAAACTTATAGGTACTGGTAGTATCAGGTAGGACATGGTAAATGGTTATAGATTAGCCATCGACCGGAGATGCACACCAGTCGTGGATGCTGAATACGACTTCGAAAGTAACAGATCTGCTGTAGAGGCGATTACAGTAGCGCTGGCGGACGCTGCAGGGGTCGATCCAGTTGATCTCCCACCGCTGTACGATTACGTTGATTCGGACGCACTCAATTCGCTGTTTGAGCGTTTCGAGAGGGGCAAAGACAGTGAAACTATCCTTAGTTTTCAGGTAGATACTTGGAACGTGTTCGTCCACTCCGACGGTCGTATCTCCATCTGTGATGCGACTCAGCCAACCGATCCCGAGCCAGTCTTTGAGTCGATCATCAGCTAGACCAGTCGACCGCTGTTTAGACCGCTGATTCATTCGCAAGCTTGCCGAGCGGCCATTTCACTCTCCCTAGTGACTACCGAACCAGTATTTACAGCGACAGATAGAACGCTCATCGCGATCTCCTCAGCGGTCAGTACAGCCACCAGTATGCGTGAACGCCCCCGCTACTCGCTTCGTTCGTTGAGGCAGGGGCCTTTACGCCCAAGACGTGCTCAGTCGTCGTCGGTAGCCCCCAAGAGCCCTATTGTCGGATCGCGCCCGAGAGGGCGGTTCCACGCCGTTCGAACCGGGATCGGGACGGACCACGAGGGGAGAATTCCGAAGTGAACCGCCGAAACCGGGATTTACACACGAATGTAGGGGGTAAAACGGCCGTTCTCACGCGACAAGAACCCCCGTAGAGTGTGGTGTGAGCGGCGTACACACGACTGTGATCGGGGGTTCGAGACAGCGCCCGTATCCCAAGAATATAGCCCACTGAAAGTCGGTGCCACCCGTCTGTAAATTCCAGACACGTCACCGGCGTTTGAACAGTGGGCAGGTATATATACACCTAATAATATGGCACATTCGATGCTTCGACACAGCAGACGTGGCATCGACGGATTCCAGGCAGTACAGCTACTCGAACCCGATGGCAACGTGAACTCGCCGACCGCGATCGAACCCGGCTCAACACACGGGGAGACGGTGGCCGGTCGAGACCCGTTCGCGGAGGCGACGTAGCGTGGCAGACCTCACGTTAGCACTGCTGGCGGTGCTCCCGCTGGCGGTCATCGGCGTGTTGATGGTCGGGTTGTACCAGCCGGCCACGCGGACGATGCCGATCGCGTGGGTGATCGCGGCCGTGGTCGCCTTCGTCGGGTGGGAGATGGCACCGCGGCTCATCGCCGCCGCGTCGATACGCGGCGCGCTGACGGCGACCCGGATACTCGTCATCGTGTTCGGGGCGATACTCCTGTTGTACACGCTCAAACAGTCCGGTGCGTTCGAGGTCATCAACGCGGGGTTCTCCTCGATCAGCGACGATCGGCGCGTCCAGGTGGTGTTGCTCTGTTTCCTGATGGGCTCGTTCATCGAGGGCGCGGCCGGCTTCGGGACCCCGGCGGCCATCGTCGGCCCGCTGCTGGTCGGGCTCGGCTTCCCGCCGCTGGCGGCAGTGGTCGTCGCGCTGACCGGGAACCTGCTCGCGATCACGTTCGGCGCAGTCGGGACGCCCCTGATCATCGGCCTCCGCGACGTGGTCTTCGCCGAGGGGACGGGGACAGCACAGCAGGTCGTCCAGCAGGGCGGCTTCGAGAGCGTTGGGGCCTACGTCGCCCAGATCGGCGTCTGGGCGGCGGTCATCCACGCGATCGTTGGGATCGCCGTTCCCTTCATCGGCGTCGCGATGATGACCCGCTTTTTCGGCGAGGAGCGGTCGATCAAACCCGCGCTGGAGGTACTCCCGCTGACGCTGTTTGCGTGGGCCGCCTTCGCGGTCCCGTACGTCGCGACGGCGGTTTTCCTCGGGCCGACGTTCCCGGCGCTGCTGGGTTCGATGGTCGGCCTGCTCGTCGTCACGACGACGCTGCGGGCGGGCTACTTCCTCCCGGACGAGGAGTGGGACTTCGGTCCCCAGGGCCAGTGGCCCGATCACTGGGTCGGGAGCGTCAAGCCCGGACAGGGCGTTGGAACCGGTGGTGGCACCAGCCGTGAGGGGACCGTCGCCGCGGACGGCGGCGTGGCCACGTTCGAGGACACCCACTCCCAGGACATGTCCCTGGGGATGGCGTGGCTGCCGTACGTCCTCGTGGCCGCACTGCTGGTCCTGACCCGCGTCGTCGGCCCGGTCCAGGAGTTCCTCTCGACGACCGGCGTGCTCGCCTGGAACAACATCCTGGGGACACCGTTCTCGGAGGGTGTGGAGCTGCTGTATCTCCCCGGGAGCCTCTTCGTCCTGGTGGCAGTCGTCACGTATGCGCTCCACGGGATGAACCGCGAGGAGGTCATGGATTCGTGGTCGGAAGCGGTCCGCAACATCGCACCGGCGGTCATCGCGCTGTGGTTCGCGGTCGCGACTGTGATGATCATGCAGCGGACCGGCAGCGCGGTGGTTCTGGAGGCGGCCCCGGTCGACTCCGGCATGCTCGGCCTGCTCTCGGAGATAACCGCGGACACGACAGGACAGCTGTTCCCGTTCTTCTCCGGGTTCATCGGCGCGTTCGGGGCCTTTATCGCCGGCTCGAACACGGTCAGTGACATCCTCTTCGGCCTCTTCCAGTTCCAGGCCGCACAGCAGATCGGCGCACCGACCCAGGTCGTCGTCGCGGCCCAGGCGGTCGGAGGGGCGTTCGGCAACCTCATCTCCATCCACAACGTGGTCGCCGCGCTCACCGTGGTAGGGCTCATCGGCGAGGAGGGACGTGTCATCCGGCTCGAACTGATCCCGGTGCTGTACTACGGCGTGTTCACCGGGATCGTGACGCTGATCCTCGCCTACGTCGTCGCGCCGGGAGCCTTCTAAACGACCGGGATTCCATTTTTATGGCATACGACTCACGACCCACCGAACGATCCGACCCGGCGACCGATCCGAGTGCGAACTACGACTACCGCGGCGGGGCGGAACATCGACCCGCCCTCGACGCGGCCCTGACGGCCCGCGTCGACGGCGATGTCCGCTTCGATACGTACACCCGCGAACTGTTCGCGACCGACGCCAGCGCGTACGAACAGCGCCCGATCGGCGTCGTCTCGCCGCGGTCGGTTGAGGATGTCGTCGCCGTCGTCGAGTACTGTGCCGAGCACGGGATTCCCGTGCTTCCCCGCGGCGGCGGCACCAGCCTCGCCGGCCAGGCGGTCAACGAGGCGGTCGTCCTGGATTTCAAACGCCACATGGACAGTGTCGTCTCGGTCGACCCGGAGGAGGGCCGCGCGAAAGCGGAGGCCGGCATCACGATCGCCCGGCTCAACGACCGTCTCGACCCCCACGGACTGAAGTTCGCACCGGACCCCGCCTGGGGGGACAAGAGCGTCCTCGGGGGTGCGATCGGCAACAACACCACGGGCGCTCACTCCCTGAAATACGGGAAGACGGACGCCTACATCGAGGAGTGCGAGGCCGTCCTCGCCGACGGGACACACACGACGTTTGGCTGGGTCAGCGTCGACGAACTCCAGCGACGGGCCAGGGAGGCAGACGAGGACAGCGATCTGGAGGGGCGAATCCACGCCGC
Organism: Haloarcula montana; assembly: GCF_035666295.1. Lineage (NCBI taxonomy): Archaea > Methanobacteriati > Methanobacteriota > Halobacteria > Halobacteriales > Haloarculaceae > Haloarcula > Haloarcula montana. The sequence goes on along the minus strand of NZ_CP142027.1, from coordinate 1,125,406 downwards.
AGTTGCGCGGATCCTCGTGGAGGACGCCGAGGAGATTGACGAGAAGTACCCCGATCTCAAGCGGAACGTCTCGGGGTACAACCTCGACGAACTCGTTGACACCGCCAGGGAACGCGGGGAGGTCAACCTCGCACGGCTGCTGGCCGGCAGCGAGGGGACGCTGGCGATCGTCACGTCGGCGACCGTCTCGCTCGAACCAGTCCCCCAGTCGACGGCCGTCGTGCTGTTGACCTACGACGATATCCTCGACGCGATGCGTGACGTGGCCCCGATCCTCGACCACGACCCCGCCGCCGTGGAGGTGATGGACGACACGCTCTTGGACCTCGCTGCGGACACCGCCGAGTTCGCCGACGTGGTCTCGCTGTTGCCGGAGGGAACCGACTCGACGCTCCTCGTGGAGTTCTACGCCGACTCCCCGGCGGACGCGGAGCGGAAGATCGCCGACCTGCTCGCTGACCGCCTCCCCGGGCATGAGGCGAGGGCCACCCCGACCGAGGGGGGCGGGGACGTGACAGCCGAGCCTATCCACGCCGTCGACGCGCTGGAGGCCTACGACGACGATCGACAGGCGAAGTTCTGGAAGATGCGCAAGGCCGGCCTCCCGATCTTGCTTTCCCGGACCGGCGACGACAAACACTGGCCGTTCGTCGAGGACACCGCGGTACCGGCCCGAAACCTCCCGGAGTACGTCGCCGACATCCAGGCGCTGCTCGACGAGCACGACACGTTCGCCTCCTACTACGCCCACGCCGGCCCCGGTGTCTTGCACATCCGGCCGTTGCTGAACCTCAAATCCCAGACCGGCATCGAGACGATGGAGGCCATCTCCGAGGGGATCACCGACCTCGTCATCGAGTACGAGGGGTCCGTGTCGGGCGAACACGGCGACGGCCGCGCGCGGACCCAGTGGAACCGGAAACTCTACGGCGAGGACCTCTGGGCGACGTTCCGGGAACTGAAAACGGCGTTCGACCCGGACTGGCTCCTCAATCCCGGCAACGTCTGTGGCGACCACGACCCCACCGAGACGCTCCGGTACGACGCCGAGTACACGTTCGACGCGGGGTTCGAACCCACGCTGAACTGGGACACCGAGAACGGGTTCCAGGGGATGGTCGAACTGTGTCACGGCTGTGCCGGCTGTACCGGCCATCAGGAGACGACCGGCGGCGTCATGTGTCCGACTTACCGAGCCAGTGAGGAGGAACTGACGAGTACCCGGGGCCGGGCGAACATGCTCCGGTCGGCGATGGACGGCGACCTGCCCGACGAACCGTTCGACGAGGAGTTCGTCACGGAGGTGCTGGACCTCTGTATCGGCTGTAAGGGATGCAAGAAAGACTGTCCGAGCGGCGTCGATATGGCGAAACTGAAAGCCGAAGTCGTCCACGAGCACCACCAGCGGGAGGGGCTCTCCCTGCGGGACAGACTGTTCGCCAACGTCGAGACGGTGCTCTCGCTGGGGAGTACGTTCGCCCCCGTCTCGAACTGGCTGATGGACCTCCCGGGGGCGGGACGGCTCGCCGAACGGACCGTCGGGATCAGCAGCGAGCGCACGCTCCCGGGGTTCCACCGGGCGACGTTCCGCGACTGGATGGACGAACGGGGCGGGTCACGTGTCGCCGAAGGTGATGCCGACAGGAAGGCGCTGGTCCTCGCGGACCCGTACACGGACTACTCCCACCCCGACGTGGGGAAAGCGACGGTCCGGGTACTGGAAGCGGCGGGCGTCCACGTCTCGGTCCCCGACGCCGTGACCGACAGCGGGCGTCCCGCCTTCTCCAAGAGCATGCTCGATCACGCCCGCGAAACCGCCCGCGAGAACGTCGCCGCGCTCGCCCCGCGGATACGGGAGGGGTGGGACGTCGTCGCCGTCGAGCCCTCGGACGCTGTCATGTACCAGTTGGACTACCGCGACCTGCTCTCGAACGACGACGCCGACACGGTCGCGACGAACACCTACGGTGTCTGTGAGTATCTCGACAGCCACCGCCTCCTCGACGGCGTCGAGTTCGGAGCGACCGAGAGGGCGCTGGCCTACCACGGCCACTGTCACCAGAAGGCCACGACGAAAGACCACCACGCGGTCGGCGTGTTGCGCCAGGCCGGCTACGACGTCGACCCGCTCGATTCGGGCTGTTGTGGCATGGCCGGCTCCTTCGGTTACGAGGCCGAACACTACTCGATGAGCGAGGCCATCGCCGGACTGTTGGTGGAGCAGATCGGGGACTCAGCCGCCCAGCAGGTGGTCGCTCCCGGAGCCTCCTGTCGGTCACAACTCGACGACTTCGGCGAGGACGGCGAGCCACCCCATCCCATCGAGATGGTCGCGGCGGCGCTCGCCTAGTCACCACCCGATCAGCTGACCGAGTCCGGTCCCCGCCCGTTGTCGGACGGTCACACCCCGTGTGTCGACCGTCGATTCCAGCGCCGCGGTGAAGGCGTCGGCGTCGAACTCCCCGTGAACCCGCATGGCGGTCGCCGTCCCGTCAGCGGACCGCACGACGACTTTCGGGCGGCCCAACCGTCCGCCTTCGTAGACGTCGACGCCCTCGACGTTCTCGTACCCGTGCGTCTCGACGGCCTCGGCGTCGTCGATCGCCGCGGCGACCCCCTCACTGGTGACCCGGTCTGCGAATGCCCGTGCCCGCCGCTTCGCCGATCCGATGGCGATATCGAACGGCGTCAGGTAGCCGTATTCGACGTATCTGACCGTCTCAGTACAGAAGAGGAGATCGAGCAGCCGGAGGGGGTAGGTCCCCCGCATCGCGAAATGGAGGTGGACCCGCAGTTCGTCGGTCACTTGAACCAGCCCCCGGCGACTCGTGCCCGCTCGACCGTCCCGCTGGCGGCGACTTTCGCGCGTCCGACGCGGTACATCGTATACAACTGGACGAGCGCGTAGCCGATCCAGAGAGCGTAGCCGCCCGCGGCGCTCCCGACTACCCCGGGACTGACGGCGAACACCTGCAAGCCGAACTGACTCGCCAGTCCCGTCCCGACCAGGCGGACGCTGAAGTAGCCGAAAAACGCCGCCGCGAGCCACATCGCGACGACGCGACCCCAGCCCGGCATGGTGTGTTCCGGGAGCCTGACGGTGTTGACCAGCTGGACGACGACGATGTACGGCCACATCATCAGCCCGGACATCGCCGCCCCGACGACGAGCAAGCCGAACGGGTCGTCGATGGCGATCGGGAACAGGAGGATGACGACGCCCCAGCCACAGAAGACGGTCAACAGCCCCCAGAACAGGCGGGGGAGACTCCAGCCGGCCTCCCGCCCGTACAGTTCGTAGATGATGTCGGAGCTGTTGCGGACGAACGACTCGACGATGGCGTACTCGGTCGTAAAGAGGGCCAGAAACAGCGTGACGTAGATGACCTCGGTGGTGAGACCGCCGGATGCCGGCGCGATCTGGACGAGCCACATGTCGACGGCCCCCAGCGCCGTCCCGGGTGCCAGCGACACCGCGATGACGACCAGCGCCGTGGTGACGACGAGCAGTCCCGAGAAGAACGTCAGCAGGTGTTCGAGCTGTGTCACCCGCCACCAGCCACGCCACCGTTCGAGGTTCGTCCTGTCGGGCGGGAACGTGAACCCGTTTTCGTGGACTGTCTCGGGGTCGTCGCCGGCGAACGGGTTCTTGATGCGCCCCTGGTACCGCCCCATCCCGTACCCCTTCTCCCGGATCCAGAGGCTCTGTGAGAGGTTGAGATACCCTCCGGCACCGGCGTAGGCTAAGGCCCCGACGAGGACGGCGATAGACCCGGTCGGGGCGCTTCTCCTGATCTCCGTCACACTGGTCGGGATACTGAACAGGACATCGACCGAGCCGACGAGCGCAAACAGGAGGAGCGTGAACACGATCGAGAGGCTCACCAGGACGATCTGTATTCGTTCGACCACGTTGTACATCAGCGGCGTCACCTGGTAGGTGATCCAGATGAACACCATCAGGACGATGCCGAACAGCCGCCAGCCGGCCAGTTGTACCCCACCGATGTCGTAGGTGCCGAGCGCGAGCCCCTCGGCGCCGATCTGTGCGGCGCTGGCCGCCCACCCGGGCCAGCCGAGGCTGACGAACCCGCCGACCAACATCGCCAGCGGGACGACCGGATGGACCCGCTCGAACGCACGGAAGATACTCTCCCCAGTTGCGAGCGTCCATCGCTGTATCTCCGTGTTGACGACGAACTGGATACAGACGGCCGCGACGAACAGCCAGTAGAGCCCCCAGCCGTACCGAGCCACCAGTTGTGGCCAGAACAGCGTCTCACCGCTCCCGATCGAGGCCCCAAGCATGATCGCGCTGGGGCCGACGATGTGCCGGAGTTTCGGGACCTTCGGGAGGTCCAGTTGCTTGAACCGGCCCCCGGTTCCGGGGTCCGGGGTATCGTCGGTGGCCGGCCCCGTTTCGAGGTTGTCGTAGGCGACAGGGGTGTACGTGGACATCAGGGACCGTTGCTCGTCGTCAGAGACGTACACGTCGGTCGACTGCCCATCCGCCCCGCCCGTTCCCGACATCGCTCACCCGCCGCCGTAGTGCCAGACGTGATCGCTGTCGCTCGCTATCTCGACGTCCGGGAGCGATTCGAGCGCGGGACCGATCGCGTCCCACCACTCGTCAGCCGTGGTGTACCCGGCGGGGTGTTCCGGGAACACGTCGTTGAGAAATGCCCCGTGGTCGGTGTCGGGATGCTCCCTGAGATAGTCGTAGGACGCCCTGAGCGCGTCGCGGCGCCGCTCCAACAGTTCGCCGCTCCCCGGGAGGTCCGCGTTCGCGATACTGATATCGACCAGCGGGTCCCGTGGCAGTTCCGCTGGCCCTTCGGGCTCCCGTCTCCGCGGGATCGGGACCCACCAGATGCGACTCCGTGCGCCGACTTTCCGAGTCTCCAAGGTTCCCTGTTCGACGAGTTCGTCCAGTTTGTCGTGGGCCGTCCGTCGGGAACAGCCCAGGGCCTCCATCACGTCGTTTGCGGTCAGCGGTTTGGCGAAGTCCCGCCGCCCTTCGAACACCGAGATGACACGCTCGGTAGTGAATGTAGCCGTGGACGGTGGCGAGTTCTCGTCACGCCCGTCGTCCGCGGAATTGCTCATATTCGATACTCACAGTCGTCTGTCTTATCAGTTATCCCAGTCTCTTTTAGATGGGAATCACTCCCCGACGGCACCCACATCTCGGTGAAACGAATCTGAGAGGCCGCTCCTACGACACGCTCTTGCCGAGTTATCGCTCCGCGACGACAATCTGCACTGTATCGCCGTCCTGCAGGACGTAGTCGGTCGAGACGGCCTCGTCGTTGACGGTCACGCTGATCTCGTAACCGTCGGCTTCGGTGTAGTTGGTGCCCTGGAACCGGACCGAGGAGCCGGTGACGCCGATCCCGAGCGTCTCCATCCCGTAGTCGAGGGTCACGCCGGTCGCGTGGGCGTGCCAGCGGCCGTCACCCTCGAAGTGGAACCGATCGTCCCGGAGCTGGTACTGTTCCTGTGTGAAATCGACGCGATCGCCGAGGACGCTCATTTGGATCGTTCCGTGGTAGTGGGCGCTGCCGGCCGGCCCGATCTCGCTGCCGCTGCCGCCGACCGATAGGAGCAAGACGCCGCCGAGGAGCGCGACGACTCCCACTGCGACACCTGCGACGGCGAGTTGGCCGGTCGGGAGGCCGCCGTCGCCCTCGTCACCCCCGATACGGCGGCTGTCGATCGGACCGAGTTCTCCCTGGTGGGCGTCCTCCAGGTGCGCGAGATACGCGTCCTCGCCGTCGAAGGATTCCTCGCAGTAGTCACACTCAGGCATCGACGCTCACCTCTCTCCGTGATACGTGTCGGCGTGTTCGGAGACGCCCCCGAACCAGTGACGGACGAATCTCCGCGGAGGGTTCACACATAGGCACGGGTAGTCGGCCCCTGTATATCAATGACGCGTGTGGTGGTACTGACTCCGGACAGGCCCGTTACTGGGAACCGGTTTCGGGTACCGTGGAGCGCCGACCCGGATGGTTACGTCGACCTATCGTCCGATGAGTGACCCAAAGGCCCTTTGTATACCAGCGCCGTAGTACCGGATATTCAAATGTCGCGCAGTCCTTCGCTTCCGGAACGACCACGGTTGGATCTCGACCCCGATATGACTCCCGACGAGCGGTTGGCCGCGCTCAGGGAGCACTTCGTCGATATCGTCCGTGTCAACGAACAGCTCACCGAACAACTCGAAAGCGCTCGGGGTCGACAACAGGACCTGACGAGCCAGGTCGATCAGCTCGAACGGGAAAACGAGACGCTCAAGACCTCCTCGCTGTACATCGCGACCGCCGAGGAGATGCTCGACGACGGCGTCGTCGTCAAGCAACACGGCAACAACCAGGAGGTACTGACGGAGGTTTCCCCCTCGATCCGTGAGGAGATGGAGGCCGGCGACCGCGTCGCGATCAACGACTCCTTCTCGGTCAAGCAGATCCTCGATCCGGAGACCGACTCCCGCGCGCAAGCGATGGAGGTCGACGGCTCGCCCGATGTCTCCTACGACGACATCGGCGGCCTCGAAGAGCAGATCCGCGAGGTCCGGGAAGCCGTCGAGGAACCGCTGATCAACGCCGAACAGTTCCGCGAGATCGGCATCGAACCGCCGAGCGGCGTCCTGTTGCACGGCCCGCCCGGGACCGGGAAGACGATGCTCGCGAAAGCCGTCGCCAACGAGACCGACGCGACGTTCATCAAGATGGCCGGCTCCGAACTCGTCCGGAAGTTCATCGGTGAGGGCGCACGCCTGGTGCGGGACCTGTTCGAACTCGCCAGCGAGCGCCAACCGGCGATCATCTTCATCGACGAGATCGACGCCATCGCCGCCAAACGAACGGAGTCGAAGACCTCCGGCGACGCCGAGGTCCAGCGGACGATGATGCAACTGCTCTCGGAGATGGACGGCTTCGACGACCGCGGCGAGATCCGCATCATCGCCGCCACCAACCGCTTCGACATGCTCGACCGGGCGATCCTCCGGCCCGGCCGCTTCGACCGCCTCATCGAAGTTCCCAACCCGAACCACGAGGGCCGCGAGCGCATCCTGGAGATCCACACCGAGGAGATGAGCCTGGCCGACAGCGTCGACCTGGGCGCGTTCGCCCAGGAGACAGACGGCCTCTCTGGCGCCGAACTGGCTTCCCTGGCTACCGAGGCCGGGATGTTCGCCATCCGCGACGGCCGGACGACCGTCGAACAGCGCGACTTCCATGAGGCCTTAGCGAAGATCTCACAGGACGAAGAGACGGGGAGCGGCCCCGTCGCGTTCGCCTGACCACTTTTTACTTCGGGAGGTGTCCTCGCTCGCGTTGCTCGCTGCGGGCACCCCCCCGTTGCAAAAATTTGGGGAAAAACAGCCGGCCGCTCACTGCTCACGGCTTCGCCGTTCGCTCTCGCGGTCGCAAGCGACCGCGCACCGTTCGCGTCCGGGGAAACCGCGCTTCCGGCGCGGTATGCTCCGTACAGCCTGGCGTTCCCCGGGTTCTCACGGTTCCACCGCGTGGTTCGGGAGACCCCCGGTCTCCCGGCACGCGGCGCCGCTTACTCCCGTTCCGGTCCGCCCCCACTCGATTTAAGCCGCGCCGTCCGGTAGCGGTGGCATGGACGAGACCGGACAGACGCGGCGGGCGTTCCTCGCGGGCGTGGGAACGGCTGTCGCGGGGTCGCTCGCGGGCTGTCAGGGGAGCTTCGACCCGCTGGCCTCGACCGCACTCGACGAACACGCCTCGACGCAGTTCCGGCAGGGCCTGCTGAACCAGGGGTACCGCGACGTTACGCTCCCGCGCGCTGTCGAGAAGGCGTGGGAACTGCCGGCCAACCGGGGCGACCACACCGCCGCGAAGGGGAGCCCGGTGTTCGACCCGGCGGGTAACGTCGTCCTCGCGGACGACACCGGCCGGATTCGCTCCCTGACACCCGACGGCGAGGTCCGGTGGGCGACGACGTTCACGCAGGCCGGCCGTGGGAGCCACGGGACGCCGGCCATCGCCAACGGGACGGCCTACATCGGCGCCTACGACGGCGCGGTGTCGGCTATCGACCTGGAGACCGGTCGCCGGCAGTGGCGCACGAGCCTCGGCGACGCCATCGGCGCGAGTCCGACCTACTACAACGGGACGCTGTACGTCGCGATCGAACACGCCGCCCCCAGCGGGAGCGTCGCCGCGGTCGACGCTGCCACCGGCGACGTTCACTGGCGGGACTCGCGGCCGACCCACCACCCCCACTCGACGGTCACCATCGACCGCGAGCGAGGGCGCCTGCTCTTCGGGTCGAACGACGGCCACTGCTACGCCTGGACGTTCCCGGGGCTCGAACGGGCCTGGAGATACGACACCGGCGCGGAGATCAAAGCGCCCGTCGCCGTCGCCGACGGCGTGGCGGTCGTCCCCTCGTGGTCCGAGACGGTGACGGGGCTGGATGTCGAGGACGGGAGCGAGGTCTGGACGTTCGAGACTGACCAGGACGTGATGTGTGCGCCGGCGATCCGGGATGGCACCGTCTTCGTCGGGAGCCACGACCACCACCTCTACGCGATCGACCTCCAGAGCGGTCAGGAGGAGTGGGCGCTCGACGCCGGCGGCTGGCTCATCGGCAGCGCGGTCGCCACGAGGGATCACGTCCTCGTCGGGTCCTACGACACGACCCTCTACGCCGTCGAGCGGGCGACCGGCGACGTGGCCTGGACGGTCGGCAACCGCGGCCACGTGACGAGTGCGCCGCTGGTGACCGATTCGGCGGTCTACTACGCCGAGCGGGCCGTCGAGGGCGAGGCCGACCGGCCCGGAATGTGTTACAAACTGACAGCGATGGGCTGAAGCGAAACCCCTTACCGCCCGGCCGGCCGAACGACGGGTATGAGTACCATCCGGGTCGCGTGGGGGACCGCGACCGGGCCGACGGCGCTCTCGTCGTACGACGCGGCCCTGGCCGAGGCCGGCGTCCACAACTACAACCTCGTGACGCTCTCGTCGGTCATCCCGGCGGGACCGGCAATCGAGGTCGTCGGGGAGGTACCGGCGCTGGGTCCCCCGGGCGAGGCACTGGAGGTCGTCCAGTCGGCGGCGACGGCCGCTCCCGGCGAGCGCGTCGCGGCCGGCATCGGCTGGGCGCGTACCGCCGACGGCCCGGGCATCTTCTACGAAGTCGACGGCGAGGACCCCGACGCGGTCCGCTCGGAGATCCGCGAGGGACTGGCCGCCGGGCGGGACCTGCGGGAGTGGGAGTTCGTTGAGGAGGAGGTCGTCGTCCGCTCGGTCGAGCCGACCGAGACACACGCGAGCGCGGTCGTGCTGGCGACCTACGGCGAGAGCCGGCCAGTCGTGTGAGAGTCAGGAGGTTTTTATCACCTGCTCTCCTATCCCTGCAGGAACGTCCATGTATGGCAACACGCCGTTCGGTGGGGACACCGAGACGGTGACGCTGACGACCGAACAGCGCCATCGGCTGCGGGAGGACCTCGCCAACGTCGCCGCCCGAACACGCGAACTGCTCCCCGGCGAGTTCGTCGTCGGCTCCGAGATCAGCAACGGACAGGCCGGCCCACGAGCACGGATCGCCGTCCAGCCGCCGGTCGGCTCCGTGGTCAGCGCCGATTACTCCCCTGACAACCCCGACGAGGTCGCGATCAGCGACACCGAACGGGACGAACTCGCCCGCGGAATCGCCGCCTCCGCCGCGCTCCAAGTCAAGCAGGTGATGGGCAACGACGACACGCCCACGGCACAGTAGCTCAGCCGGCGCCTGACTCGACTGGGGGGTTGTAGAACAGTGCGTAGCCGATCGATCCGCTAGCCGGTAGACTCCCGGCAGCCAGCGCACCGACCACACTGAGCGAGGACGCGACCGCACCGAGGCCCGCCAGCACCATCGAGAGCGCGATGGTTGCGAGGACGGCATCGGCAGTCGAGACGGGGAAGTCACTCGACATCGTGTCTAAACTGTCGCTCGCACGGTAATTAAATATTATTACTCCGTCTCGGGAGCCGACCGGCCGGACTCGGGGGCCAGGTCCGCGACGAGTTCCCGGGCTCTCTCGACGAGCGCGTCGTCGTCGCTCTGGCGCTCGTTCAACACCGCCTGGAGTCGCGCCAGCGAGTCGGGGTCTGCGTGGCGTGTCTCGTCGAGTCGCCTGACGATTCCGGCTGTCCCGCGGAACGAGCCGTCTTCGGTCGGTAGCAACGCCATGTGATCCTCGCAGTGGACGGTGTTGCCGTCGGCGTCTTCGAGTGTCCGTTCGAACGTCGCCGACGTCCGGTCGGGATCGTCGATCAGTCGGTCGATCTCCTCGCGGGCCGTCTGTCTGCTCGACTCGCTCATCACCACCGAGACGTGTCGGCCGACTAGCTCCTCGGGCCGGTAGCCGGTCAGCGCCACGGTGTTTGCGACGAAGACGACTGTTCCTTCCGGATCGACCGCGTACACCAAGTCGTCGACAGCCTCGACGACGGTCCGGTACCACCCCAGTTCACGGTTCGTCCGGTACTGCTCGACTGCACGGTCGATCCGGTTCGCGAGGAGGGTGTAGTGATCGCCGGTGACCTGTTTCTCGACGTAGTCGGTGACGCCGGCGGAGATCGCCGCGCTCGCGATCTCCTCGGACCCCGTCGCCGTAAAGAGGATGAACGGCAGTTCCTCGTCCTCCGCTCTGACGGCCTCCAGCAGGTCGAGTCCGGTCCGTTCGGGCATGTCGTAGTCGCTGACGATACAATCGACGGGGTCGGCGGCGAGATACTCTTCGGCGGTGTCGGCGCTGTCGACGGCGGCTGCCCGATACCGGTCGTCGATCGCTTCGAGTCGCTGGGCGGTCATCTCGGCGAATTCCCGCTGATCGTCGACACAGAGCAGGCGTATCGGTCCGCCCACTGCGGCGCTCATGCCAACATTATCGGTGTTGTGATATAAAGAGTCAACGGCGACTCGCTTCCCCCAGAATGTCTCGCTGGAGCGGTCAAGCAGGGCACGACGGTCCGGGGTCAGTTCGGGTCCTTGGTATCCAGATAGTTGTTGAGCAGTTGTGGCGCTACGACGCCGATGCAAATCAGCATCCCGATCAGGATGCTGTCGTCCACGTTCGTCACGACGCGTCCGCCGTAGGCCAGCACCAATCCGACCGTCGCGAAGAGGAGGATGACTGCGTTTTCGCGGGAGACCATACCGTGGTTTCGTCGTCCGATTTCAAATGTTCTTTGTCTCCCTACTTCCCCCAGAACGGCGATTGCTCACGGCGCTTCTCCAGATACATCGACAGCGCCTCGCGTTCGTCGACCGAGATGTCCTCCCGTAGTTCCTGTTCGAGGATCTTCGCGTGTTTCTCCGGGAGTTCCACCCAGAGGTCGTCGCCTTCCTCGATCTGGCGGCCGACGGTCGGACCGTCGATGGAGACGGCCATCCGCTCGCCGGTCCGTGCCTCGTCGACGTCTTCACCCTCGTCCTGGATCGTCTTGAGTCGGCCGACACGCTTGGGGTCGCCGCCCTCCCAGCGGACGACGTTGACGTTCCGGCGTAACAGGCCCGAGAGCACTTCGACGCCGACGACAGCGGGATCGGACTGTCGGAAGGTGTGGTCTTTGAGGACCCGGAACTTCGCCGGTCGGGTGATGTTTTCGAGGATCTGTTCCTGCTGGGCTTCCTCGATAGCGGTGACGTGGTCGTCGTACTCCTCGATGAGTTGGTAGATGACGTCGTTCTCGAACAGTTTGACCTCTTCCTGTTCGGCGAGATCGCGGGCGTCGTCGAGCACCTCGACGGAGAACGCCAGGATCGCCCGGTGTGTCGGCTCGTTGGCCGTCTCCGCGACGCGGATGTCACGGGGAGCCACAGCGCCGACCTCCGCGCGCATGATCGGGATCTCCTCCTCTTCGAGCGTACTGGAGATGGCCTCCAGCGAGCCCAGCGTGTCGGCCTTGACGACGACACCCTCTTCCTGGGTGGTCACCTCGATGCCGGCCAGTTCGGACTCGACCTCCGCGATGACCTCGCTGCGGTCCCGGTCCCGGACCACGCGGATGGGCGCGCCGGCCATCGCGTCGTCGAGATCCGGCGCGGCGATCTTCACCCCGTCGGCGGCGGCGACCGCGTCGACCTGCTCGAACGTCTGTTCGGTCCGGATCTCTTCGAGGGGCCGGGGACGGAGCAGCGCGCGGACGTCCGTGACGATCGGCCCCTGGAGTCCGCCCACCACGATCGTATCGTCGGCCCGGATCGTCCCGTCGTAGATGATGGCGTCCAGTGTCGTCCCGAAGCCCTGGGTGTCCTTGACTTCGAGGACCGTCCCGACGCCCGGACCGGCCGCGTCGATGGCCATCTCCGCTTTCATGTACCGCTGGGAGAGGCCCATCATCACCGTCAGCAGGTCCGGGACGCCCTCGCCGGTCTCGGCCGAGACCGGGACGACGCCGATGTTGGCCTGGAAGTTCTGGACACGCCAGTACATGTCCGCCGAGAAGCCGTTGTCGGAGAGTTCGCCGATGATCTCGTAGAGGTTCTCGTTGAGGTCCGACTGGACGCGCTCGGACTGGCTCTCCATCGTCTGCTGGACCGGGCTGTTCTCGTTCGGTCGCCACCCGGGGACGGTGTCGATCTTGTTCGCGGCCACGATGAAGGGGGTCTCGGTCCGCTTGAGGATGTCGATGGCCTCCAGGGTCTGGGGCTGGAACCCGTCGTTGACGTCGACGACGAGGATCGCGATGTCCGCAAGCGCACCGCCCCGCGAGCGCAGCGTCGAGAACGAGTGGTGGCCCGGCGTGTCGATAAACAACAGCCCGGGGAGATCGAAGTCCGTCGGGTCGACCAGCTCGCCGGCGATCTCCGAGATCACCGAAAGCGGGACGGCGGTCGCGCCGATGTGCTGGGTGATCGCGCCGGACTCGCCGGCGGCGACCGCGGAGCCGCGGATTCGATCGAGCAGGCTCGTCTTCCCGTGGTCGACGTGGCCGAGGACGGCAACGATGGGTGTTCTGAGCGTGTTAGCGTCCGTCTCTGGGGGATCGTCCGTGTCAGACATAGATGGCTCCAGAAGTTGGCAGAACCCAGTCGGCCACACCAGTTAAGTTCGTCGTCATTCGCTCGGCCCGGCGTGTGTCCTACTCTGTGACGGTGAACGATCCGTCCATCCCGAGACTCTGGTGGGGATCACAGTGGTAGCTGTACTCGCCGGCGACCTCGAAGGTATGGTCGTAGACGTAGCCGGTCCGGTAGGCCTTGCCGTCGCCGCCGGGCGTTCCAGTCCACTCGCTCGCCTCCGGGATTTCACCGTCGTCGGGACGGACGTTGTGGAAATCGCCCTCCCAGCGCCACTGGACGGTCGCGCCGACCGGGACCGTGAACGTTTCCGGCGCGAAGACGAACTCACCGGGGCCGACGGCGACGACCTGGTCGGGGTCGGTCGCGGGCGTCGCCGTGGCGGTCGGCGTCGCTGTCGCCGTATCAGTATCGGTCGGAGTAGCTGCCGGCGTCCCCGTTTCCGTCGCCGTCACTGCCGGTGTGGCTGTCGTCGTGTCCGTCGCCGTAGCCGTCTCGGTCGGCGTCTCGGCACCGCCGTCGCCGCCACAGCCGGCGAGGCTTCCGGTGACGCCGGCAGCCAGCGCCGCGAGAAATCTCCGTCTGGTCCGTTCCATGGACAGGGTCAGGCTGCGCCCCGGATAAGTGGCCTGGCGCGTCAGACATCCCCGTGGCGTTTATGTAACCCCACTCGGAACATGGGGACATGGCAGAGATACTCGCGGAGAACCTCTCCGGAAAAGACGTGATGGGTACTGACGGCGCCGAACTCGGTAGCCTCTACAACATCACGATGGATCTGACCTCGGGGTCACTCGAACACCTCATCATCGACCCCGCCGAAACCGTTCGCGACAGCGAATTCGAGTACAGCGACCAGGGCCGCCTTCTCGTTCCCGTCGAACGAGTCAAGGCTGTCAAAGACCACATGATCGTCAAACGCTAGATGTACGTTCTCGATTCGTCCGCTTTCATCAACGAGTACCACACAGAAGAACGGATAGCCGCAGTGCCGGAGGTCCGCGAGGAACTCGAAGACGAGGCAGCCTACCGGTTCGACGCGCTGGAGGGCTCGGGGATGCATCTCCACATCCCGGAGGAAAACACCGTCGAGCGCATCGAGCGCGCCGCCCGCGAGACCGGCGATCTCGCCGAACTCTCCGGGACCGACATCCAACTCATCGCCGCCGCCTTCGAACTCGACGGGACGCTGGTCACCGACGACTACGCGATGCAAAACGTCGCGGAGAAACTCGACGTGACTGTCGAGGTCATCGCCCGTGAGGGGATCACCGAACGCCGCGACTGGCTGTTCCAGTGTGCTGGCTGTGGCCGGGAGTTCGAGGAGAACCACGACCGCTGTCCGGTGTGTGGCAGTTCGCTCTCGCGGAAGAACCCCGCGTAGCCGCCGGCGTCATATCGGCTGATTCTCGATGTCGTCCAGCCCCGACTCGATGAGCTGTTGGATCACTTCCTCCGTCGTGATGCCGTAGCGACGCGCCAGCGTCTCGATCGCCCGGGCCTGGTCGTCGTTGCACACGACCGTATACCGGGTTGGCATGGCACTACGTTGGGCCTTTGCTGGGATAAACACCCGTCAGACGGCCGTCATGCAGGCAGTTGCGCGCCGGTCGTCGCGAGATAGTACTGGAGCGCGAACAATCCGGCGTTCCAGAGGCCGTGCGTGACCGCGGGGACGACGATGTTCTCGGTGTACTCGTAGATCGCGCCCAGGACCATCCCGAGCGCGCCCGCGACGAGGATGTACGTCCAGGCGCTTCCGCTACTGATCGCGAAGTAGTGGCCCAGTCCGAACAGGCCGCTGGCGACGACCAGCCCCGGGACGACGCCGAACGAGCGCCGGAACAGCCCCTGGACGACGCCCCGGAAGACCAGTTCCTCGCCCGGTCCGACCAGGAAGAGCGCGACGGGGATCATATAGAGGAACAGTTGCGGGTTTTCCTGGCCCTGCGTGATGATGCTGTTCTGGCCGGTCGTGATCTCCGTGCCGAACAGCGCCTCGGCCAGCGCCGAGAGCGCCTCGACGACGGCGCCCATCACGAGCGCGGCCACGAGGATGCCGACGACGCCGACCAGCGCCCAGCCGGCGTCGGACAGCGTCGGCGACCGGACGTGGACGAGATCCGGCTCCCGACGGAGCCAGATGTAGCCGGCCGAGGCGGCCAGAAAGCCCACGAACGAGAGGCCCTGGACGCTCGCGTTCAACAGCGGGTCTCCCTGGAGGGCCTCGACCGACTGGACGCCGACGGCGCTCATCCCGACCTGACCGAGCAGCGCTGCGAGGACGAACGCCGACGCGACGACCGCGACCGCGCGGATCGAACTCACCAGGATCGTCTCGCCGTCTGCGATCTCGACGTACGGGCGGTTCGGTGCCATCGATTGGTACGCGGTGGTACGCGACGGACGTTCAAGACCCCATCGACCGACTCAGTCGACAACGTGGCTCGGCCGCTCGTCGACGACGCGGGTCTCCTCGGTCGTCTCGCCCTGGACGAGCGCCCGGGTCGCACGCTTGCCCCACTCGACGGCTGGCTGGGTGAACGTCTCGACGCCGGCGAGTTCGCCCATCAGGACACACGCCGCCTCCATGGCGTACAGCAGTTCTCCGACGCCCTGCGGGTCGAGCCGGTCGATCTCTAGTTCGATCGCCGGGCGGTCGGCCGCCGGGAGACTGGCGACCGTCGCGTCGTACTCGGCGTCGATGAGTTCGCCCAGGTCGACGCCGTCGAGATACGACAGCGCCTCGTGGTCGGCCGACGGGATCGGCAGGTCGGGCCGCTCGCCGGGACGGACGAAGGTGACGACCTTGTCGGCCGGGCCGGCGCGATACAGTTGTAGCTGGGAGTGCTGGTCGGTCGCACCCAGCGCCCGTACCGGCGTCTGGCCCTGCCCGTCTTTCCCGAGGCTCTCGGCGAACAGTTGCGCGACCCACTCGGCGAACGACTCCAACCGCTCGGCGTAGGGCATGACGGCGTTGACCGTAGCGCCCTCCTGTTCGAGTTGGTGGGCAACGGCGCCGTAGGCGTAGGCCGGCGTGTCCTGTAGCGACGGCCCGAGGTCGTCCGCGACCGCGGCGGCACCCGCGACGACGCCCTCGATGTCGACCCCCAGGATCGCCGGCGGGACCAGCCCGACGGCCGACAACGCCGAGAACCGGCCTGGGACGCCCTCGGGGACCGGCAGCGTCGGCAGCCCCTCCGCGTCGGCCAGTTCCCGGAGCGGCCCCGCCTCGCCCGTGGTCACGACGGTCAGCTCCGTCCAGTCGACGCCGGCGTCCTCGTAGGCCGCCCGGACGACCAGGAAGTTCGCCAGGGTCTCGGCGGTGGTCCCCGACCGGGAGACGACGTTGATGGCCGTCTCGGACAGCGGGAGGTCCGAAAGCGTGCGTTCGACGTGCTCGGGGTCGACGTTGTCCAACACGACGTGTCGCTCGGGCGCTTCGGCCAGCGCCGACGTGATCGTTCGTGCCCCCAGCGCGGAGCCGCCGATGCCGACCGTGATGACGTACTCGGCGTCCGCGACCGGTTCGACGGCGTCCCGGATCGCACCGGGATCGGTTCGTTCGGGGAGGTTCAGCGAGGCGTAGCCGAACTCGTCGTCGGCCCGTCCCGCGGCGATGCGTTCGTGTGCGTCCCGGACCCGGTCGTCGAGGTCGTCCAGTCGGTCCTCATCGACACCCGGATCGGCGACCGACGCCAGCGCTGCACCGATATCGACGTGCATACGTCCCCGCTCGAAGCCCGCCTACATAACTCGTTCCCGCGCGGGCAGGCGCACCGAAACACGGCGTTTAACCGCGTGCTGTCCCTACCACGGCTAATGACAGCCGCCGCCGACGAACCGGAGTCGTACAACGGCCTCCCGGGCGCGTTCCCCTACGCCTTCCGGGCCAGCGACTCGCTGCTGTTCAAACTGTACGTCGGGGTCGCGCTCCTGTTGACGCTCGGCATCGCGCTCATGTTCGTGTTCGGCATCGTCGTCCTCCTGGGCGCGAGCGCGTCGGTCAGGGGCGGGACGTTCACCTTCTCGCGGGCGTTCTTCCTGTTCGTCGGCGTCCTCGTTGTCGCGCCGCTGCTCGCGCCGGTGTTGCTCGTCGCCCGTCGCCACCGCCGACAGGGGTCCTCGACGGCCTACGACCGCGGGATGGGGCTGGCGGCCCTCGGGTTCGTGGCGTCGCTGTACGTCGGGCTGATCATCTCGGTTCCGCCGGCGCTCCAGGAACCGACCGGGAGCGCCGTGGTCGCCACGCTGTACGCGCTCCCGCAACTCGCTGGCCTGGCTCCGCCGCTGCTTGCCGTCGGAGTGTTGTATCTCGCCCATCGGCTGTTGCGGTGAGGTGGCAGTCGAAACTCGTGCAAGACAGTGTCGCTTGGCCCTGTTGAAATCCCACTCTTCAGACATATCCTTACATGAAACGGCCGGTCGATGAGAACTACGTACCAATTAGCCGGGTTATGATACTGGTGTTAGGAGCAGGTCGATTGATTGAATTCGAGATTCGTCTCTTTACCTGCGTCGAGCTCGATGATGAAGACACTTGGAGTTTCACTGTTTACACACATCGCTTGAAACTGGTGTTCGGATCGAAGTTCGTTGTCGAGGATGGCGACCGCGTCAAATACCTCTTCGGAGGTCACGTCAGCAATCCCCGTTTCACGGATGACTGTGCCGCCTGGTGTTGACCCAGACCCGGCCTGGTCAATCTCGTAGATCTGCTTGAGAACCGCCTCCTCGCCGCTGTCCCGGATTGTCACGTCTACAGTGTGAGAGTCTGCCGTGTTGTTCCAAAGTTCGAAATCGATGGAGGTGGTCGAGTTGAGGCGACCCGAGAGACACCCACCAAGTGAGCCCACAGCAGTGACCCCGGTGACGGTCAGGAACCGTCGGCGTTTCATTACCTGAAACATCACTGGCTGAGAAAAAACAATTTTGGTAGAGGATGACGACGCTTTTACCCTCTCGTCTCCCTGGTGAAGCCGTTCTCCGCGTTCCGCGAAGCATCCTGCGGTGAGTCACCTCTAATCTATTACTAAGTGACCTGTACTGACCGGAACCGGCACAGAATGTGTCATCTACTGAGGGTCTCAACGACCCCTGTATTTTCGGTTTCGGTTCGCGGAGCGTTCCGCCGTCTCGCGCGGCCAGTAGGCAGAGCCCGAGCGCACAGTTCTCGCGCTCGATCTGACTGGCTATTCCCCGCTGTTGCACCACTGTGCTGACGGTTGCCGCGGTCGTATTTGCGGTTACGTGGCGATCATCCGGTCCTTGAGCGCGCGGTGAGATTTCCGGATAGACGATGTATACTAGTCGGTACGATGTCATCTGTGCTGAACAGGTTATATACCGTGCAGCGTAATGGTGTATATGAATGATAGAACAGGAACAACTATCGAAGCGGCTGATAGTACGGACAGTCCCTCCCGAGTGACGCGCAGAGCAGTCCTCGCAGCCGGTGGCGCGGTTGCACTGGGGAGCCTCGCTGGCTGTACAGCGCTCGATGGGCTGGTGGACCGCGTCGGTGCCGAGGCAGTCGGGACCACGGGGGCGTCGCCAGCCGCCTTCTACGACGGGTCTGGAGCCCCCTCTTCCAGTGATGGCGGAAACGAGCGGACCGCGGTCTACCGGAGTGACCCGGTGGACGTCCGCTACGTCCCGCCGACCCTCCAGGCCGCCTCACGAGACGTCGAACTCGACGGCTGGAGTACCAGCGCGTCCACGAAGGCACAGGACTACAACGCCACGCGGTCGAACAAACCGACCAGCATCTGGTGGCCCGGCCCTGGCGACGGGGACGCTGACGCCGACGGTATCGACGACCTCGTCGACTTGCTCGACATCGAGCGATCGCTACTGGTCTACGCCGACGCCGCCATTGAGGCCGTGGATGAGCAGGCAACCGACGACGCGACGGCCACGCTCGACGCGTTCATCAACGCGACCACGAAGGCGCTGAAGAAAGGAGATCGGATCGAACGCTGCTCCACCGACGTTTGCGGGCCAATCCAGGAGAACATGGAGACGGTACAACAGCGCGCGGGAGATGCGGACGATGCCGTGGACGCGGGCGAGTGGGACGCCGCGATGCGATCCCTTCAGGAGGCCCGTCGCATCGTCCAGGGCGATATCGACGATATCTTCGACGACCTCGACAGTGACGGCGACGGGATCAGTGACAGCATGGAATCGCTCTACGACTACCTCGACGGGGAGCCGACGATCGGCGAACGCTTCGTCGTCAGCCTCCCCGACGCCCAAGTCCGTGGTGACGGCCCCGCGCTGGCCGCGGAACTCACGCCCGAGCGCGTACTCACGTACTTCGTCGGCGAACGGGACGCAGAGGGGTGTGTCGAGAGCGACCGGGACATCGCGGTCCATCGGGACCTCGCGTGCCGGAACCTCCTCACGTCGACGCTCGAAGTCGGTGACGCCGTCGGGTCACAGCTCCGTGGCATCGACAAGAAGGATATCCGTCGGGGAATGACGGCTCGGAACGTCGCCGCCTTCGGAACCTCGGGCGGTGTGGTCGTCACCGGTGCGTCGCCGGATTTCGACGGGTCCGAGCCGATGGCACGCGTCACGGCCAAATGCTGCTACGATGGGCAGACGAGTCCGCTAATCATCCAAGAGTTGGAAGCCTGGGGTGGGGAGACCACCTCCGGGAAGGGCGCCGTGTCCGAGACGTTCGTCGTCCCCGTTGCGGCGACGCCGCCGGACTGTCCGCTTCCGCTGCCCGCGCTGTTGTACGTGTGCCGGATTCGTCACGACGACCAACTGCTCTATGTCGGCGGCTGGCAGATCGACGACGGCGCGCTCTACGAGGACAGTGCGACGCTCCTGACCGCCGACGGCCCGAACGTCGTCGCCGGGGTCTCGCGCTCGGATATCGAGGAGGGCGGCGTCGACCTCCAGTCCCGCGTCACGGGCCGAAAGAGGCCCGGACGGACCACGTACGCGAACGTGACGCTCAGTGCTCCGTACGACCCGAACGCCGACTACCTTCCCGCCGGTGCGTATCCGGCGTGTCGGGACGACGGCGACCTCTACTGCTGGGGCGTCCAGTCCCGGGAGGCGCTCGCCCGGCACGACACTGGTGACGACTGTAACGATACCGAACCTCCGAGGCCGCCGTCGTGCGTCGTCACAGCGTTGGACGCACCGGTTCTTCATCTCGTCGAAGCAGCCGATGCATCGAACGATGTGAAGTTCAAAGCGGGGGCGGAGCTGTCGAAAGCGGTCAATTGACGGGAACGGTCCTGCAAGCCGATACTTCCCGAATCGTCTCTCGTCCGACTCGATGCTTCTCCCGGATCGTTGTCGTCCGGTCGAGCCCGTCCCGACGGACAACGGGTCTTGTTGGATATTTACGAACAACCGCGGTCGAAACCCGAAAGAGCCCTGACCGGCTACGCCGGGATATGACAGCGACCGACGGAACCTTTCTGGTGACCCACGCCGACGAGGGATCGGCGACGCTGCGGGATGTCACGAACGCACAGGTGTTCACACTCTCGGAGAACCCCGGCGTCGAGGCCGGCGAGGTCGTCGAGGGGGTTCTCGAACCCGAACCGCCCATGGAGGTGACCTACGAGGTGGCTTCGCTGCGCGACCAGCGGACCATCCCGGTCGAGCGGGTCGCCCTCGAACCGACCGCCCAGGCCAAGGAGTTGGCCGCCGACCAGCCCGTCGGTGAACTGACGACCCGCGAGCGGGCGGGGGAGGGAGAACTCCACGTGCTGACCGTCGAAGAGGACGGGGTCGACGCGGCCGCCACGGAGGTCAGCGAGGACGAAGCGACCGTCTCGCGGGCGGCCCGGCTCGGCGTCGACCGCGTCGAGATCCGGACCGCCAGCGGCGTCGTCAGCGTCCGATACCTCCCCGATTGATCGGCCGAACCGCCACTCGAATAAAGGAAGGCTTATTCGGCCCGCTCTCACACCGTCGCCCATGGTCGCGTTCGAGGTCCCTGAAGTCGACTACACCCAGTATTCGAACCGCCAACTGTTGGCGGTTCCGCTGGTCGTACTGGGACTGGCCCTGCTGGTCATCGCCGGCTGGTGGGCCATGACCGGGTCGCCAGTGACACCCGGGATCGACTTCACGGGCGGGTCGGAACTGACAGTCGAGTCGTCATCGTCTCTCACACAACAGCAAGCATCACAGATCTTCGACGAACCGGTTGTCTCCGTCCAGGCGATCCAGCAGGGTGACAACCGCTACGTCGTCACGTTCGACTCGTCGGACATCGACGGGATCAGGGCGACAGCGGAGGCGAACGGTGATCTGACGATCCTCCGGAGCGGATCGACGTCGCCCATCTTCGGGTCGGAGAACCAGCGCCTGGCTGTCATCGGCGTCGGCGTCGCCTTCCTCGGGATGAGTCTGCTCGCGTTCGCGCTGTTCCGGACGTTCGTCCCGAGTATCGCCATCGTCATCTCCGCGTTCTCGGACATCATGATCCCCGTCGCCATCATGAACCTGGTGGGGATCAAACTCTCGCTGGGGACCGTCGCTGCACTCCTGATGCTGATCGGGTATAGCGTCGACTCGGACATCCTGTTGAACAACCACGTCCTCCGGCGCTCGGGTGGCTTCTACGAGTCGACCTACCGGGCGATGCAGACCGGTGTGACGATGACGGTGACCTCGATCTCCGCGATGGCTGTCATGGCGGTTACCGCCACCATATTCGGCATCGACCTGATGGCCTCGATCGGGCTGGTCCTCGTCCTCGGGCTGACTGCCGACCTGATGAACACCTACATGCTCAACGTCACGCTGCTTCGCTGGTACAAGTACGAGGGGGTCAACCGATGAGCACTCTCAAGGAGAACTGGCGGATCGCCCTGCTGGTGGTCCTGCTGATCGGCGCCGCGCTTGCGCTGTTCGTCCCCGGCGTTCCGGCCGGTGACACGGGCAACGCCACGAGCGACGCGCCGACGAACCTCCAGTACGGCATCCAGCTCAGCGGCGGGACCCGCATCCGGGCACCCGTCGTCGGCCAGACGGCCGAAGGCGTCGACGTGGACCCGAACGACACGGCACAGCTCTCACAGAACGTCGCGAACCGACTCGGGATCGACCCGATCGACGTCGATGTCAGAGCTCCCGACCAACAGCGAGACACCGGCGCTGTCGAGGTGTTCACCAACGACGTTACTCGCGAGGAGTTCCGCTCGGCACTGGAAGCCGAGGGGTATCAACCCGATACGATCCGTGACGGCGTCACGCGCGAGACACGCCAGCAGATGGTGACGAGCGTCCAGGACAAGATCCAGACCTCCGCGCTCAGTGGCGGTTCGGTCCAGACGGTCAGCGCACCCGGCGGCGGCCAGTTCATCAGTATCACCGCACCGGGTCGTGACCGCGAGGACCTCGTCCGGATCCTCGAAGAGCGTGGTATCGTCCGGATGTACGCCGTCCACCAGGCGGACAACGGGACCTACGTCCGCGAGCAGGTCCTCTCTCAGGACGAGTTCGCCGGCGTGGCGTCGGAGAACTCCCAGACCGAGGGACCGATCGCCCGCGTCACCGTCGAGGAGGCGGCGGCCGAACGGTTCAGCCAGCAGATGGTCGACGCGGGCTTCGACCAGCGCCGGAGCTGTACCAACTACAACCACAGCGACATCCAGCAGACACAGGGAAGCTGTCTCGTCGCGACGCTGAACGGCGAGCCCTTCTACGCCCGCGGTGTCGCACCGGGGTTGGCACAGTCGTTCCGCGAGAACACGTTCAAGAACGATCCGGTGTTCGTCCTGCCGGCCGAGAGCATGGACATGGCCCGCGAGATCGAACTGAACCTGAAGGCCGGCCGCCTGCCGGCGCCGCTTGACTTCGAGAACTCCCAGAGCATCTCGCTCGACCCCGCGCTGGCCCAGCAGTTCCAGCAGAACTCGCTGATCACCGGGCTGCTGGCGGTGCTGGCTGTGAGCCTCGTCGTCTACGCCCGCTACGGCCGGAAGGAAGTCGCCGCGCCGATGGTCGTGACGGCGCTCTCGGAGGTGTTCCTGTTGCTCGGGTTCGTCGCGTTCGTCCAGTATCCGCTGAACCTCTCACACCTGGCCGGGTTCATCGCGGTCATCGGAACGGGGGTGGACGACCTCATCATCATCGCCGACGAGATCCTCCAGCAGGGGAACATCGAGACCGGGCGGGTGTTCCAGAGCCGGTTCCGGAAGGCGTTCTGGGTCATCGGCGCGGCGGCGGCGACCACCATCGTGGCGATGAGTCCGCTGATGGTACTCTCACTCGGTGACCTCTCCGGGTTCGCCATCATCACCATCGTCGGCGTCCTGCTGGGCGTGCTCGTCACGCGGCCGGCCTACGGTGACATCCTCCGGAGCTTCGTGCTCGACGAGGACTGAGATCGCCCGCGGGCGATTCGTCGCCGTCGCTCGTTTTCCTGATCCGTCGCCCGTAACCGACGGCCGTTCAAAACTCCCCCAGCGTCGACTGCTGGGCGGCCGCGAGCACGTCCTCGCAGGTCGACCACGACGAGCGCGCACACGCGGGCAGTCGCCCGTGGTCCGCGACGTAGGCCGCCAGAAACTCGCGTGTCGTGGGGTCGCTCGGGTATCCGGAGCCGACCGCGCCGTACTCGGCAGCCAGCGCCTCGACGTGGGCGTCTCGTTCGACCTTGGCGACGATCGAGGCCGCACCCACCAGCGGGTCCGTCTCGTCAGCGCCGTGTTCCGCGTCGATCGTCACGCCGGCGTCGACCCGGTCGGCCACCCGTCGGCCGAACCGCTCGGCGTCGGTGTCGCCCGCGTCGACACGTCCCGAGAGGCCGTCACGAGCGACCGCCGACAGCGCCTCCGCGTGGGCGGCGACGGTCAGCGTGTTCATGTCCGTCTCGGGGTCGTCGATGCGCTCGACGGGGATCTCGGCGACGCCGACCGCGCCGGCCCGCTCGCGGATCGTCGCTGCCAACGCCTCGCGTCGCGCCGGCGGGATGTCCTTCGAGTCGCCCACGCCGTCGGGGAGGGTCCCGGGGTCGGCACGGACCGCGGCGGCGAACATCGATCCCAATACCGGCCCCTTGCCGGCTTCGTCGACGCCGAATGGCATGGTCTGATCCTTACTGGCCGCGCGCAAAGCCGTTGTGGTCGGTCAGGGTGGTGAGTCGAGTGGTAATCCAGTGCCAACGACTTCCACGGTTGCTCCCCTCAGAGTTGACTCATCCGCTGGTCCAGTTCGTCTAGGTCATCTGTGTCGTCGCCTTTCGGTAAGACTGCGAGGGCTGTCATCGCGTCGTTTGAGATCTCGTAGATGACTCGGTAGCCACTTCTACCCACCCACTCCCGATAGAAATTGTATCGCTCCGAGCCAGTGAGATACGCCATCTGCTCTTGGGGGACTCGCCCCCACCGTAGCTGTCGCTCCCAGTCCTCGATTGCATCGAAACAGCGTCGAGCGTGGTCCGGGTTGTGTTGCTTAATCTGTTCGATGTCCTGCAGAACAGCGGGATGAATCCGAAAACTCGACGGCGCGTGTGGCATGCTTACTGGCGCTCGAAGTCGAGCTTTTCTGCCAACTCGCCGATAGAGAGAAACTCCTCGTCGTCCATCTCATCGAGGTCAGACCCACGCTCAGCGATCGCTGCCCGCTCGTCTGGAAGCATTTCAGCTTCGGTTTCAGCGGGCGTTGGATCGTCGGAATCACTCGACATACTGTACCATCTGCCGCCTATCGGTATAAATCATCGGCTGAAAGAACCCCTGTTGTCCAACGCTCAACATAGGCTCCTCTCAAGTGACTCACTCCCGAACGAACTCCTCGGTGAGGAACGGTTCGTCCTCGCCCTCCACGTCGACGACATCGAGCGCGGTGACGACGGCCTCGACGCCGAGCAGTCCCGACAGGCTCGGTGTCGTCCGGCCCTCGTCGCTGGAGACCAGTTCCTTCACGTAGAGGCCACCCTCGCCGTGGATGCGGAGGTCGGCGTGGCGTTCGTCGACCAGGTCGCCGCTCGCCTCGTACACTTGGCGGGTCCGTGTGAGGTCGGCCCGGCGGTGTGAGACCCGCTGGGGCGTCTCCTGTTCGATGGTCGTCCCCTCCAGTTCGTCAAGCGCGGCTTGCAGGTCCTCGTCGGTCACCGGCGCGTCGAACTCCACGTCCATCCGGTAGGTCTTCGAGGCGTCCAGTTCCTTGACGCGTTCGACCATCTCGTAGGTGGCCAGATGGAGATTCTCGACCTCCGCTTTCCCGTCGGCGAAGGCGTTGACATCGGCTTCGAGTTCGTCGGTGTCGACGTCACGGACTCGGGGGCTCTCGACCTCGACGACGAACGGGCGGCCGGAGTCGAGCATCAAGGCGTCGACGTCCTCGCGGCCGGCGCCGTGGAAGGTGCCCGACTCGCCGTCCATGGCGTCGACGACGACCGGTGCCGTCAGTTGCTCGACGCTCTCGTCGTAGCGGTAGCCCGTGCCGTCACAGCCCTCACAGGGCTGGCCCTGCCAGCGGCCGGTGCCGTTGCAGTCGTTGCAGGGCCACTTCGTCTGGGGGATGTCCCGCTGGAGTTTGCGGTAGCGGCCGTAGACGAACGCGGAGTTGATCTGGACGTCGACCTCGTCGGTCGCCAGGTCGATCGTGAACTGGATGTCGGGGCGGCCGAACTCGACTTCCGCGCCGGTTTGCTGGCCGATGCGTTTCCCGACCTCGCGGTTGAACTCGGTCTTGAGCGCCTCGCCGGCGTCCTCCGCCATGCCGAGGTCCTCTCGCAGGAGCGCGTCGTTCTCTTCGAGCAGTGGCGGAACGCGCGTCCCGACCTGGTAGGTCTCGAACTCGTAGCCGCGCGCGGCGGTGACGGCCTGCTCGGCCCACCAGTCGATCCGGTCGGTCTCCCGCTCGCAGACCCAGCAGTCCTCGCCGGCCTCGAACGGTTCGTCGGCGTCGAGTGCGAGTGTCACCCGCAACGAGCGGCCCCGCTCAGCGTTCGAGAGGCCGAAACTCCGGTCCGCGAACAGCCGACCCAGACAGTGGTCACACAGCGGGCCGGCGTCGACGGCCGCCCGAGCGTCCTCCAGTATGGTCATTGTCGGGGTGTGGCGGGCGGTCCGTAACTGCGTTTCGACCGCCCGCCGGGCAGCCGGCCTGTCAGCCGACGCTCAATGCCCGCCGTCGGTCGACACCTCGCCAGGACCGGGCTCGGGCGCCGTCTCGAAGGGGACAGCGCTGTCGGCCGTCCGCACCGAGATGTCACGCTTGGGGAAAGGAATCTCGATGCCGTCGGCCTGGAACCGCCGGTAGACGGCGCTGTTGAGGTGGTGGATGGCACGTGCGGTCACCGCGGGCGTAGACACCCAGCACAACAGCTCGAAGTTCAGCGCGGAGTCGCCGAACTCGCGGAACCGCACCCGTGGACTGGGCCGCTCCTGGACCAGCCCCTCCGCCTCGGCGATCGCCAGTAAAATCTCCTCGACCTCGTCGATATCGGTGCCGTAGGCGACGCCGACGGGGACCCGGATGCGGCGCTTGCGTTTCGGCGTCGACTCGTTGACGATGGCGGCGCTGTTGAGCGTCGCGTTCGGGACGGTCACGAGGATGTCGTCGCGGGTTCGGACGACTGTCGAGCGCACGGAGATGTCCTCCACACGACCGCGCTCGCCACTCTCTAAGACGACGTAGTCGCCGACGCGGTAGGTTCCATCGAGATACAGCGACAGCGAGCCGAAGAAGTTCGCCAGCGTGTCCCGCGCGGCCAGGCCGACAATGATCCCGACGATGCCGGCCGAGGCCAACAGCGGCGTGACGTCGATCCGCCAGAGGACGAGCAACAGGAAGACGCCGACGATAGAGATCACTGCGCTCCAGACGTTCTGGAGGATCGGCACCATCTGTCGGTCGATGTATTTGCTATCCGTGACTACCGTCGAGACCTTTCGGCCCAGGCGGATCAGCGTCACCATCCAGACGACGATGATCGCCGACAGCGTCCCCGCCTCCAGCGGGACCGCGATCCCCGGCGAGACCTCGTAGAAGTCCGTCGCGACGTAGGCCCCTACCAGCCCCAGCGAGAGGTACACCGCCGTGTGCAGGTTCCGGAGGACGATGTCATCGACGTCGCCGTCGATCCGAGCGGTGACCTGTCTGACGAACCGGTCACCGACTGTGTGAACGAGCGCAGCCAAGGCGAGAAAGCCGACGACGATGACGACGATGCCCTGCCAGGGGGCGAGCCCGGCGAGTAGTTCCACGACGGGACGGTCCAGTTGCATGCCGCGTCTACGCGACTGGCCTATAAATACTGATATCGTCGGAGCGGCGGAACCGAACTGGTTTTGCCGTCGGGCGTCGCCCTGCAGGACGTGAATCCGATTCTCGTTGCGATCGTCCTCGGCCTCCTCCAGGGGATCTTGGAGTGGATTCCGGTCTCCAGCGAGGGCGGGGTAGCCATCGCGTCGACGGTGCTGACGGGCGTCGACCCCGACGCCGCGACCAGGCTGGCGCTGTTCCTCCACGCCGGGACGGCCGTGGCCGCTATCGCATACTACCGCGGCGAGATTCGTGAGTTGGCCGGCGACGCCCGATCACTGTCCCGACGGCCCTTCGCCGACGAGACGGCCGACCTCTCCTTTCTCGCGCTCGCGACGCTGGCGACGGCCGTGACCGGCCTGCCGGCCTATCTACTGCTCGACGCGGCCGTCTCCGGGCTGGAAGGCGGACTCTTTCTGGCGCTGATCGGTGGCCTGCTCGTCCTGACGGGGGTGCTCCAGCGGTTCGCTGTCGCGGTGTCGCTGGGCCAGCGGGCGCGGCCGGACTGGGTGGACGCGCTCCTGGTGGGCGGGCTCCAGGGACTGGCGATACTCCCCGGTATCTCCCGGTCGGGGACGACCGTCAGCGCGCTGTTGCTCCGCGGTCACGAGGGCGAGTCCTCGCTGCGACTCTCCTTCTTGCTGTCGATCCCCGCCTCGCTAGCCGCCAACGGGTTGGTGCTCGCCACCGACGGGGTTCCGGCGATCGAACCCGCAAGCGCCGTCGTCGCGCTCGCGGTCAGCGCCGTCGTCGGCTACCTCACCGTCGGCGCGCTGGTCCGTCTGGTCCGGCGGGTCCCGTTCTGGTCGGTCTGTTTCCTGTTCGGGGGACTGGGACTCGTCGGCGGTCTCGCCGTCGCGCTGTGACCCCCAGAGTTTTCGGCAAGCGGACACGAACGCCGGGACGATGAGCGACCCTGACCCCGCGGACATCGCGCCGCTGTGGCTCTGGAAGGGGACGGCCGCGAGCGCGCTCGCTACTGTCCTCGCCGCTGCTGCCCTCCCGAACAGCCTCGACTGGCTCACGCTCGGACTCGTGGGCGTCGCCGCCGTCGGCGTCCTCGCTCTCCTGTATCGGTGGGGCCAGTACCGCGATACCGACGGCAGTGACACCGACCGTCGGGAGAAGGAGATGCGAGCCGAGGCGGGTGGGTACGGCGGCAACGGCGGCGGCTGACGGAGCCGCTTTCCCGGGCTTCGGTGTGGAACTTATATACCCTTCGGGGTCAATTTTCCGGCGATAGCGGGCATGAGTGGTGACGAACGAAAAGTAGTCGACACGTCCGGTGATTTCCGCTACGCCGTCCGGGACGGGCAGGCGGTGGACGGCCAGTGGCAATCGTGCCGGATCGTCGTCACCAACAAACGCCTCGTGTTGGCGACAAACGGGAACCGACAGGCTATCGCCCACTCGAAGATCGAGGTTCCGGACGATCCCGAGACGCTGATCCCGGACGATGTCGGCGGGTCGGTCACGCCCCTTCGCGTCGGCGACAACGTCCTGCTCGTCGACGCGGGGATCGACGACTTCGAGACGGAGTACTGCCGTGCGACACTCCAGGGGGAGGTCATCCTCGCCCGGACCCCGGCGGTCATCGGCGGCGTCGTCCAGGATGACACCGACTGGAGCAAGGCCCGGTTCTCCCTCGACGACGGCGAAGTCCGCCTCCAGTTCCCCGGTGGCGACACGACGACGTTCGACATCGAGGACGTGGGGACCATCGAGAGCAGCGAGAGCACTGTCATGGGGGATTCGAGACGCGTCATCGAGGTCGAACACACCGACCAGCAGGACCGCAGCGTCGAGACGCATTTCTCGGGGATGGCCCACCACACGAACGCGCTGGCAGTCCTGTTCACCCGCGTCGTCGAAGCCCGCGAGGACGATTACGAACTCTCCGAGATGGAGAGCCAGGTGTTGATGGCGCTGTACTCCGGGGTCTCACCGTTCGAGATGTCCGACTTCGTCGGGATCAGCCCCGACGAGGTCGAGGAGATCTACCAGCGGCTCCTGGAGATGGGCGCCGTCGACGAGGTCCGAACCCGGACGGAAGTCGCGTTGAACGCCCAGGGGCGGAACATGGCGAGTGAAGCGATGAGTGGGGAGTAGGGAGATTCCGAACGGAGTGGGGAATAGGGAGATTCCGAGAATCGCGAGGAATCTCCAATAGCGAACGGCGACGGCAGGAGCCGTGAGCAGTAGCGAGACGCCGAACGGAGTGCGGAGTCTCGAAAAGCGCAGCGGTGAGCGAAGCGACCCGCGAGCAGCGAGATTCCGAGGTCTCACAGAGATGAAGGAGGAAGCCCACGACTTCAGTCGTGGGTCACTGACCTGTTCGGTTGTTCGCTGTCGTCCAGCAGCGAGGAGACGACGAGCCGCTTGATCGCACGTCGAAGGAGACCACTGGCTGCTGGTTGCGAGATATCCAGGTCGGCGGCGACCTCACTGAGTGTTGCGTTCCGGGGCTCCTCGAAATACCCCGCCTCGACCGCGACGAGGAGTGCTTCTCGCTGGCTGTCGGTCAACCCAGCGTCGGTGCTCCCGAGGCTAGCGTACTCGTTCACGCGCAGCAGTTCGATGTCGATGTCGTTCTGTCGGGCGTACTCCCACAGGCGGTCCAGATTCGTCCGCTCGGACAGCCAGACTGTCAGGTGCCAGGCGCCACCCGCGTTCTCCATGTCGAGGATGACACCGCCCGCGGTCGAGATGACCGGTGAGAGCACCGTCGCTTCGTCCGAATACTCCACGCTGTAGATCGCCTTCCCGTCTCTGGTTTCACGAACACGCTCGAAGTCTGCGATGGTGTGATCGTTCCGCAGTCCGTCCTCGAACCGGCCGAGATCGGACGACTGCACTCGATAGAAGAACTTCCCGGAGGTCGGATCAGTTCCCGCCTCCGATACCGACCTGACAGTCGAACTGCTGTCGTGACGGACCGCTCCCGTGAGGACGATGTCGGGATGCTCGACTTCGACGACTGCTTTGATATCGGCCATTTTCTGTAGGGAAACCGTCTTCGGAGTACCCGACTTCGCGATCGGTGAGTCTCCGGACGCTCGGCGGAGACCGACACTGGAACGCGTTCGGCTGCCGTCGTATCGGTGGCCCTTCGGCGGCTTACGTCGCTCGGTTGGGTATGACCTCCGAGTACGGCGGGAGTGCTGATATACGTATGCCTCGCGCGCCGTTCGGACTACGAGTCGACTCAGAACCCGCAGGGGTGAACCGACCCTCCGGTGGACTCGTCTACGGCTATCTCGATTGGGCGACACCGTTGTCGAACAACGTCGCCCAGACCGATTCCAACCGATCGACTACGAGTGGGGCAGTGGACCCGGCGGGGAGGTAGAACTTCGGTTCGGTTGGTTCGGGGCTGTCCTGGATGGGGGTTCTCTCTGTCATACAACCGGACGAAGGGGGCCGTACCGCATCGGTGTCCGGCTTATCGGTATAAGATACTTATATACTACCGACGAGGATGCTCGTTCCTGGCCGTCCCTTCAGTCGGCCTCGGGACTCACTGCGTCCAGCGACCAGAAGAAGCCGTAGTAGGCGACGACGCCGCCGGCCAGGGCGAGGTAGTACACCCACTGGGGAGCGCCCAGGAGCACGTCGAAAATAACAGTGACGACGGTCACCCAGGTCAGAGCAAACACGAAGTCGACGACCATCCCGGAGCGGTGCTCCTGGACGTGCTCGCCGATCGTTTCGAGCAGCCCCTTGCCGGATGCCATCGGCACGATCAGTCCTCCTCGTGTTCGTCGACGACGAGCACCGGGACGTGGGTCGACCGGAGGACACGCTCGGTGACGCTCCCGAGCAGTGCCCGCCGGACACCGGATCGGCCGTGACTACCCATCACGACGAGGTCGATGTCGTTGCTGTCGGCGTAGCCGGCGATGACGTCGTGGGGGGTCCCCACGCGGACCTCTTCGTGGACCTCGACGCCGTGGTCTGCGGCGGCCGAGGCGACTGCGCCGGTCGCGTCGTCGGCGTCCTCTTTCAGTTCGGTCATCTCGCCGAAGTTCCCCTGTCTGATGCGGTCGACCTGTTCGGTACCCAGGCCGAAGTTCACGGCGTCGACGTCGACGACGTACAGTGCGTGGAGTTCGGCGCCGTATTTCGCGGCCAGATCGACCGCGTGGTCGACCGCGGCGTTCGCGGTGTCGCTTCCGTCCGTCGGAATGAGGATGTGGTCGTACATTGTTAGTCGTCCGCGGGCGTCTCGCCGCCGCTATTGGAGACGATGTCCTCCGCGCTCTGTTGCTGACCCATCGGTTCGGGGCTGTGACACTGTCGGACCATCTTCTTGGTCTCCAGTGGTGGTTCGGGGGTCACCAGCGAGACGGCAATCGTGACCAGGAACACCAGCGGGGTCCCGACGAGTGCCGCGCCGATCGGCGGGACGTACTGTGCGTAGATGGGGATGATCGCCTGTCCGGGGCCGCCGGCGATGTCGGCGAGGAAGCCGATGTAGGCCGGCAGGACGCTGTTGACGACCGAGCCGATCCACAGCAGCAGGCCGGTCGTCATGCCGGCCAGCGCACCCTGGCGGTTGGTGTTCTCCCACCACAGGCCCAGGAAGAACATCGGGAACAGCACGGTCCCGGCGAGGGAGAACGCGTAGGCGACCAGTTCGCCGATCAGCGCCGGCGGGTTGAACGCGGTGACGGTCACCAGCGCGCCGATGGCGACGATGGTCGCCCGGCCGATGAGGACCTGCTGGCGCTGGGTCGCGTCGGGGTTGATCAGCTCGGAGTAGATGTCGTGGGCGACCGCCGAGGAGGCCGTGATGAACAGCCCCGCGGTAGTCGCGATGGCCGCGGCCATCCCGCCGGCGGCGACCAGCCCGACGAACCACGTCGGGAGGTTGGCGAACTGCGCCGCGAGGACGACGATGACGTCACCCTCCGCGCCCGACATCGCCTGTTCGCCGTTGTAGACCGCGTCGGGGGAGATGTTGTTGACCGCCGCGAACAGGTCGACGCCGAAGGCGGCCATCGCGGGCGCCGCCCAGTACAGCAGCATGATGAAGAACAGTCCCGAGACAGTCGACCAGCGTGCCGTCCGCTCGTTCTGGACGGTGTAGAACCGCACCAGGACGTGTGGGAGGCCACAGGTCCCGAAGATCAGCGAGAACGCCGTCGCGACCCACAGGTAGTAGGAGTTCGACCGGAACGGCTCGGAGAACTGCCGGCTGAGTTCGCTGAACAGCGCGCCGTACTCGATCTGCGGGAGGATCGTCGAGTACCCCTGGCTGAACCCGACCACGTAGACACCGGCCATGAACGCGACGATGAGGATAACGTACTGGACGGCCATGTTCTTGGTCGCGCCCAGCATTCCCGACAGCGCGAGGTAGCCGACGGTGATCGTCATCATCACGACGATCATCGGGATGATATCGAGCCCAAAGACGTACTGGCCGACCAGGCCCATCCCGCGGGCCTGGCCCACCGAGTAGACGTACGCGATCAACAGCGTGGTAAACGCCGCCAGCGCGCGGGCCATCGGCGAGTTGAACCGATCGGCGACGAAGTCCGGCGCGGTGTACTTCCCGAACCGGCGCATCTGTGCGGCCAGGAAGATGAGCAGGACGAAGTAGCCGGTGGTCCAGCCGACGATGAAGGCCACCCCGTAGAAGCCCGAGAGGGCGACCAGCCCTGCTAGTCCGAGATAGGAGGCGGCCGACATCCAGTTCGCACCGATCGCCATCCCGTTCTCGATGTTCCCGATGCCCCGGCCGGCGACCCACATCCCCTCGGTGTCGGCTACCTTGAAGACGTAGCCGATGACGAGGAAGGAGGCCATCATCAGGAAGACGATGATCGCCGGCAGCAGTTTGAACGAGATGTCGAGCGCCTCCGCCTGGAGCGGGATCACTGTTCGACACCTCCGTCGGTGGCGGCCGCGTCGTCCGCGCCGCCGCCGGTGTCACCGCCGGTGTCGGGCGTGCTGTGGTCGATCCCGTACTTCTCGTCCAAGCTGTCCCGTTTCCGGGCGTAGATCGCCGCCAGGATCAGCGCCCCCGTCGGCGCACAGAAGGCGACGAGGAAGTAGTGCAACGGGAACCCGAGTACCGGCATCGTCTGGCTCATCGGGCCGGGTGCGATAGCGGTGAGCGTGACCGGCCCGAAGACGATCAGCGCCCAGACGACGAAACTCGTCCAGACCACCCGGAGGTGGTCCCGCATGAACGCCGTGCTCGGTTTGAGGATGTTCACCTCCTCGTCCAGGTAGTTCGTGTTCCGGTGTGCTTGTGCTGGCTGTGAGGCGGTACCGCCGTCGGTCTCGACTCTATCGTGGGTGTCGTTATCTGTCATGGGTTGTCGACTGCATGTGTGTCTGTTGTCCGTCCCGAATCCGTGTCTCAATTCGGCAGGTGTGGGGGCTCGCTCAGTCCCCGCGCACCTTCGTCGCGATATCGCTGACGACGTCGGGGTTGCGCAGCGTACTGGTGTCGCCCAGTTCCTCCCCGTTCGCGATGTCTTCGAGCAACCGCCGCATGATCTTCCCGGACCGAGTCTTCGGCAGTTCAGGCGTGAAGATGACCTGCTCGGGCCGGGCGATCGGGCCGATCGCGTCCTCGACCGCCTCGATGATCCGCTCCCGGAGTTCCTCGTCCTCGTCGGCGCCGTCCTCGGTGATGACGTAGGCGTAGACGGCCTCGCCTTTGATCTCGTGGTTCCCGCCGACGACGGCGGCCTCGGCGACCCCCTCGACGCCGACGATGGCGCTCTCGATCTCCATGGTCCCGAGGCGGTGCCCCGAGACGTTCAACACGTCGTCGACGCGACCCAGGACGGTGATGTAGCCGTCCTGGTCGATCTTGGCCCCGTCTTCGGGGAAGTACACCCAGTCTTCGGGGTCGTCGCTGTCGACGTCGGAGTACTCCCGCCAGTACTCGTCGATGAACCGCTCGTCGTTCTTGTAGAGGGTCCGGAGCATCCCGGGCCAGGGCTTGTTCACCACGAGGTAGCCGGCCTTGCCGGCCTCGACCGGGCTGCCGCTGACGTCGACGATGTCGGCGCTGAGGCCGGGTAGGGGAGGGCCGGCGGAGCCGGGTTTCATGTCCCCGACGCCGGGCAGCGTCGTCAGCATCATCCCGCCGGTCTCGGTCTGCCACCAGGTGTCGACGACCGGGCAGGACTCGTCGCCGATGTGCTTATAGTACCACTTCCAGGCCCGGGGGTTGATCGGCTCGCCGACGGTCCCCAGCAGGCGCAGGCTGGAGAGGTCGCGGCTGTCGGGGTACTCCTGGCCCCACTTCATGAACGCCCGGATCGCCGTCGGCGCCGTGTACAGCTGGGTCGCCTCGTAGTCCTCGATGATCTGCCAGAGGCGGTCCTTGTCCGGGTAGTCCGGGGTCCCCTCGTACATCATCGTCGTCGTCCCCAGCGCCAGCGGGCCGTAGATGATGTAGGAGTGGCCCGTGATCCAGCCGATGTCGGCCGAGCAGAAGTACGTGTCCTCGGGCTTGATGTCGAGGACGGCCTGGCTGGTCCAGGCGGCATACGAGAGATACCCACCCGTCGTGTGTTTGACGCCTTTGGGCTCGCCCGTCGTCCCGGAGGTGTACATCAGGAACAGCATGTCCTCGGCGTCCCGGGAGACCGGCTCGACAGTCTCGCCCTCGTGGGCACCAGCGAGTTCGTCGAAGGCGACCTGGTTGTCGGCGTAGTCGTGGTCGAAGCCGTCCCCGTCCAGCAGCCGTTCGGCGACGGCGACTGTCTGGACCTCGTGGTCGACGCCCTCCAGACCCTCGTTTGCCTTCTCTAAGTGGTCGAGCGGGTCACCGCGCCGGTAGTAGCCGTCACACGTGACCAGATACTCGGAGTCGGCGGCGTTCATCCGTGTGGCGAGCGCGTCCGCCGAGAAGCCGGCGAAGACCACCGAGTGGGGTGCCCCGATGCGGGCACAGGCCAGCATCGCGATGGGGAGCTGGGGGATCATCGGCATGTACATCGTGACGACGTCGTCCTCGCCGACTCCCTGCTCGCGCAGTGCCGCCGCGAACTCGTTGACCTCGCGGTGGAGTTCCTCGTAGGTGTAGGTGACGTTGTCCTCCTCGACGGGTTCACCGACCCACTCGATCGCGGCCTCGTCGCCGCGCTCGTCGAGATGCCGGTCGACACAGTTCGCCGAGGCGTTCAGTGACCCACCTGTGAACCACTCGTAGAAGGGGGGGTTCGAGTCGTCCAGTACCTGATCGTACGAGTCCTCCCAGTCGAGTAAGTCGGCGGCCTGTTCCCAGCAGCCGGGCCAGTTCTCCTCGAACTCGTCGTAGATACCCTCGTCGGAAATATTGGCTTGCTCGACGAACGATTCCGGCGGTTCGAAGACCGCCTGTTCCTCGAGTCGGGCCTCCAGTTGCACATCTTCTTCTGACATAGTCTATCACCAACAATACCCAGGTGGCATATAAACGGAGTAGCTAATTGTGCTAACGCGTCGCCCGGTTCAGGGCGAATCTTCGACGGGTCCATCGGTGAAGAACGCGGTCAAAACCTTCTGTTGTGCCCGTCTGAGATGGTTGTGTAGTGTCGGCGAGGAGACGTCCAGGGAGTCGGCCAACTCCTCGGCCGTCGAACCCCGCGGCCACTCGAAGTAGCCGCTGTGGAACGCCGCCCGCAGGACCGACTCCTGGCGGTCGGTCAGCCGGTCCGACAGCCGGTCGCGAAAGCCCGTCTCGCTTTCGACGGGCCGGTCCGTCTCGCGTTTGGCGGCCAGGGTCGTCTCCGGGTATGCGGCGACGACGGCGTCGACGACGGGACGCACGTCGGTGTCGCCGGGCAGTTCGGTGACCAGCGTCGCCGTGCCGTCGGCGACTGTCAGTTCCTGGACCCGCCCACCGCGTTCGATCAGCGCGAGCGCGGGCGCCTCGGTGACGACGACCTCCAGTAGGGCACCCTCGCCGTAGTCCTCGATGAGGCGTGCGTCGGAGACGTCCGCGGCGTCGGTGAGGTGTGACAGCACCGGGCCGGCCGACGCCCCCTCGACGGTGAGATAGTACAGCAACGATCCGCCGCCGACGGGGACCAGTCCGGAGAGTTCGACCGTACAGCCGAGCGCGGTCGAGAGCCCGACGGTCACCGCGTGACTGTCCGTACACTCGAAGGTCAACTCGGTCACGGTATCGGCAAGCAGAAGCCGCTTGCGCTGGACGGCTGCCAACCCGTGGCCGATCTGGGCGCCAAGCGCCGCCAGCAACTCCCGCGTGGCGTCGTCGTCGGCGTCGGTCCCGACGGCCAACACGCCGGCGACGGTGTCGCCCCGGACGATCGGGGCCGCGACGAACCCGCCGTCCTCGACGACACGCACCGTTCCGTCGTCGACGGCGGCCGTCAGCGGTGTCTCGTGGCGCTGGAGTTGCGCCGTCACGGTCTCCGGCTCGGTTCCCGCCATGGCCTGGCGTGTGAACCCGTCGCCGGTCCGTTCGGCGACCCACGCGAATTCGAAGCCCTCGGTTTCGGCGACGCGATCACAGACCGTCTGTTCG
The DNA here is from genome assembly GCF_035666295.1 of Haloarcula montana. NCBI lineage: Archaea > Methanobacteriati > Methanobacteriota > Halobacteria > Halobacteriales > Haloarculaceae > Haloarcula > Haloarcula montana. The sequence continues at coordinate 1,088,601 of NZ_CP142027.1, read as the reverse complement.
ATCTCGGTCCCCGTCCCGGCGCCGACCAGCGTCTCGCCGATGTCGGCGAGGACGGCGGCGAGCCGGCGGAGCGTGGGGGATGTCTCCTCCTCGCCGGTCCCGTCGACCGCCGACAGGATAGCCGCCCGATCGGGCTCACTCACGAGCGGCTGGAGGCGATCGAGTCGCTCCCACCCGCCCAGCGCACAGACGACGTGGGGTGGGACACCGTCGGAAAGCAGCGCGGCGGCGAACCGCCAGCGAAGATCCCGGGAGGAAACGTCGGCCAGTTCCGGATGGTCCTCGGCCGCACGGGTGGCGACTTCTCCAACCAGCATCTGGAGCCGGCGAGGTGAGACATCGAACAGCGGCTCCTCCGTGTCCCGACCGTTCGATCGGGCGTACTTCCGAACGTCGTGTTCCACGTCGGCCGGCAGGTAGGTCTCGCGGGCGATCCCGTCGTCGGCCCGGACCGCGAGGAAGTACGCGTCGCCGTCCGGCTCGATGTCTCCGGTCCGGAGCCGACACATCTCGGCGGGCCGGAGCCCGACTTCGGCGCCCAACCGCACGACGAGATCGGCCCGGTGCGTGTCGGCCGCTCGACGGAGCCGCCGGTAGCCACGCCGACCGAGTACATCCGGGCTCTCTGTCATCTGTTTCGGTTATTTTGAGACAGCCGAAATAAGTCTATCGCAGCCGTCCGAATACCTTCGGAGATGTCGTCGATATCTGCTGCTTGGGCAGCAAACCTATCCGAAAGCTGTTTCGACAATCAGAAAATATCCGAAACACTGTCACCGGTTCGAAGTGGTCGTCCGCAACTCGCCGAGGATCGCCGGGTTCCGCAGGGCGCTGATGTCGCCCAGTTCCTCGTCGTTGGCGACCGCCGTCAGGAGCCGTCGCATCACTTTCCCCGAGCGGGTCTTCGGGAGGTCTGGCGTAAAGACGATCTCGCGGGGGGTCGCCATCTCGCCGATGGCGTCGGCGACGGCGGCCTCGATCTCCTCGCGCAGGTGCTCCTCGGAGCGACCGCGCTCGGGCGAGACGTAGGCGTAGATCGCCGTCCCAGTCGTCGGGTGGTCGGCGCCGACGACGGCCGCCTCGGCGACGCCGGGAACGCCGGCGACCGTCGACTCCAGTTCCATCGTCGAGAAGCGCCGCCCCGCGACGTTGATCGCGTCGTCGACCCGTCCCAGGAAGGTCAGATAGCCGTCCGCGTCCTCGACGACGCCGTCTTCGGGGTAGTAGCGCCACTTGTCGCCCCGGGTGGCCGCTTCACCCCACCGCTCGCCGACAAGCAGGGACTTCGGCATCCCGGGCCAGGGACGGGTGACGACGAGTTCGCCCGCGGTCCCCTGCTCGACCGCCTGGCCGGCGGGGTCGACGACGGCTGTCTCGACCCCGGGCAGTGGCTTGCCCGCCGACCCGGGTTTCATCTCGTCGACGCCGGGCAGCGTCGAGACGAGGATCGCGCCGGTCTCGGTCTGCCACCAGGTGTCGACGACCGGACACTCGCCGCCGCCGATGTGCTCGCGGTACCACTCCCAGGCGCGCCGGTCGATGGGTTCGCCGACGGTGCCCAGCAGGCGCAGGCTGGAGAGGTCGTGTTCGGCGGGGTACTCTTCGCCCCATTTCATGAACGCCCGGATCGCCGTCGGCGCTGTGTAGAAGACGTCGACGGCGTAGCGGTCGATCAGCTCCCAGAGCCGGTCTTTCTCGGGGTGGTCCGGTGTCCCGTTGTACAGCACCGTCGTGGTTCCCAGCGCCAGCGGGCCGTAGACGATGTATGAGTGACCGGTGATCCAGCCGATGTCGGCCGAACACCAGTAGGTGTCGTCGGGCTTGATGTCGAGGACGGCCCGGCTGGTCCAGGCGACGTGGGCGAGATATCCGCCCGTCGTGTGGTCGACGGCTTTGGGTTCGCCCGTCGTCCCCGAGGTGTAGATCCGAAAGAGGGGGTCGTCGGCCGCGCGCGGGACCGGCTCGACATCGGTCCCGCGGTGGCGCTCCAGCAGGCTGTCGTAGTCGTGGTACCCCTCGCCCAGGTGGACGTCCAGTCCCAGGCTGTCGACGACGACGACCTCGACGGCCTGCTCCACCGCGATGCGGGCGTTGTCGGCCTTGTTCTTCTGTGCGACGGCGCTGCCACGCCGGTAGTAGCCGTCACACGTGACGAGATACTCCGAGCCGGTCCGCTCCATCCGCTCGGCCAGCGCGTCAGCCGAGAAGCCCGCGAAGACGACGTTGTGGCGCACGCCCAGGCGGGCACACGCCAGCATCGCGACCGGGAGTTCGGGCACCATCGGGAGGTAGACGGTCACCACGTCGTCCTGGGTGACCCCCCGTTCGCGCAGGGCCGCCGCGAAGGCGTTGACCTCGCGGTACAGCTCCCGGTAGGTGTAGCTGCGGGACTCGCCCAGGTGGCCCTCCCAGATGAGCGCCAACTGGTTCTTGCGTTCGGGGAGGTGTCGATCCAGGCAGTTGTACGAGGCGTTGAGTCGCCCGCCCGGGAACCACTCGAAGGGCGGCTCCTCGCCGCCACGGAAGACGGCGTCGTACTCGCGGTCCCACTCCAGCAGGTCGGCGGCCGCGGCCCAGCAGTCGGGCCAATCGCCCTCGAACGCTCCCGTGATCGACGGGTCCTGGACGTTAGCCTGCTCGGTGAACCACGACGGCGGGTCCAGGGCTGGCCGTTCGGAGAGGGCCGTGTCCCGGCCCGACCCCTTACCCGGTGTCATCGGTGTAACCTTTGTGCCGTCGGGGAAAAACGTTCCTTCTAGCTACGTGTGACAGTCCCGGCAGTTGTTGTCTTTCCCCGCTCATATGCAACGATAGCACAATCTGACGGTCTGTGTGTGCATTCAGTTGCACCAAATTCATGCAACTGGGGTAAATACCCTCCAAACGTGCATGGACGACACTGAAATTGAACGCGAAGCGCCTGGCGAACTCGTCCCCTACGGGAGACGGTCGTATTTCAGACCTGACCCACTACCGCCGGCTCGCGACCTCGAACTGACGAGAGAGTTTTACGAACTCCTCGCCGATGCGACCTTCTGGCTTGGAAAGCTCAGCGGCATCAGCCTGGAACTGGATTTCCCACCCGTCCTCTACACGTCGCTCCTCCGGAAAGAAGCGATGGAATCCGCCGAGATCGAAGGCGCCGATGTCGACTACAACGCTCTTTACAGCCTCGAAACGCGACAACTCGATGAGGCTGTCGATAACGAGACGGACAGCGATACGAAAGACACACAGGAGGTTCTCAACTACGAGCAGGCGGTCGAAGACGGACTCGACACGCTTGATAACGGTGAAGCACTCTCCGTTGAACTGTTCCATGGCCTTCATGAAACGCTACTGACCGGTGTTCCCGACGATCGCGTCGACACCGACACCATCGGTCGCTACAAGACGACGCCGAACCACCTGGGCGATTTCTTTCCGCCGGTACCGAACGAGATAGATGGCCTGATGGACGCGCTGGTGACGTACTACCGGACCGGCGGGAGCTACCACACGCTCGTCGATATTGCATTGTTTCACTACCAGTTCGAAACGATCCATCCGTACGGTGATGGCAACGGACGGCTCGGTCGCCTCCTCATTACACTCCAGTTGTACGACCGTGGGCTGCTCGAACGGCCGAACCTCTATCTCAGCGAGTACTTCAATCGGAACAAGGAGGCGTACGTGGACCGGATGGGAGCTGTTCGGGCCCGTGGCGACTGGGAGGACTGGCTGTCATTTTTCATCCGTGGTGTCGCGAGACAGGCTGAGGAGTCCGTCGAGCGGACGCTCGCTCTCGACGACCTGCGGCGTCGCTACCAGGCGGAGTACGGCGGCGTCCAGTACTCGAAAAACCGCCTGGCGTGTCGCCTTTTCGAACAGCCCTACCTGACGATACAGTCGGTCGCAAACTCGCTCGATGTCGAACGGTCGACCGCCTCCCGCGCCATCGACACGCTGGTTGACGAGGGTCTCTTAGAGGAAGTGACGGGCAAGCAGCGAAACAAGGAGTACCGTGCCCGCGAGATCTTCGAGATCCTCGAACGGCCACCGCAGACGTACTGAGTGAACCGGAGGCCGTTCGCAACGCCGATGCCACGACCGATCCCCGGCGCACGATATGAATTGCTTTATCCCCAGCCCGTGAACGCCGACGGGATGTCACGCCCTGACATCGGTCCGCAGTCGTTCGACGGCGGGCCGCTGATCCCTGTCGCAACGTACGTGTTGACGGTCCTTGTCCTCTCCGCGCTCGCGCTGGTCTCCACAGGCGGGTCGCCATCCCCGCTCGCCGGGATCGCGTGGGGCGTCTTCCTCGTCGGCCTCGCGGTCGGTGCCTTCCTCGTTGAGGGGATCGAACCGCGCTCGGTCGTTCCGTCCGTCCGCTCACTCGGCGTCGCTCTCGCCGCCGTCGCCGCGCTCTGGGCGCTCTACAACGCCGTCGCGTCCGTGCTCGCGATCGGTGGCGTTCCCGGGTTCTCCGCCGGCGCGTCGCGAGTCGCGGCCCACCCGCTTCTGTATCTCGCGGCGTTCGGAAGCTCGCTGCTGTTTACCGCGATTCCCGAGGAACTCCTCTTCCGGGGGTACCTCCAGGGGAGCGTCGCCTCCCTGGTCGGCGAGCGGAGCCGTCGGGCCACCGCCGTCGGGATCAGCGTCGTGGCCGTGCTGTTCGCGCTCTTTCACCTCCCGCGGTGGTTCCTCATGTCCGGCCACGGCGTCGGTGCCGATCTGGCGATCCGCCTACTTGGACTGACCGCGGCCGGACTCGCGTTCGGACTCGTCTACGCGCTGAGCGGGAACCTCTGGCTGGTGGCGCTGTTCCACGCGACGATGAACCAGCCGCCGTTCCTCGTGACCGTCCACACCGAGGGTCCGGTCCACTTTCTGCTCCCGTTCGTTGAGTACACTGCCATCGTCGGCGCCGTATTCGTGCTCTATCGGCTGACCGGAACCGAAGGACCGCTGTTCAGTCGTCCCAGGTTTGCCTCCGCGCCGTCCGACGACTGACGGGGCGGCCGCCCTACACTTCTCCCCGGAGACGACCCGCCGCCAATTGTCGCAGGCGATACTGGCGGCGGAACTTATATTCTCGATTGTCTATAAGGGCTCAACTGAGGCAGTCACGGGGATGAGCAACACCGAGAAGAAGATCGCGGACACGCAGGGGAAATACCTACTCGCGGTGTCCCAAGGCCAGCGGCTGACCGATGCCGAGTGGCAGAACTGCCGGATCATCCTCACCACCGAACGCATCGCGCTGATGGCCGACGACAAGCGCCAGATCGCACTCGACGAGATCGATCGGATCGCCGACCGCTTCGATGTCAACCAACAGAGCGCCGGCGTCTCCGAGTACGTCGGCTTCCACGTCGGCGAGGATGTGATCCTCGTTTCCGCGTCGAACCACGCGGAGTTCGAGACGGACTTCTACCGCGCGAGCCTGAACGGCGCGGTCATCCGGGTCCAACACCCCGCACTCAAGGGTGGTGTCGTCCAGAACGCAGAGTGGACGAAAGGCCGGCTGAAAGTCAGCGACGAGGCGTTACAGGTCGCGATGGCCGACGGACAGGCCGTCACCATCGACCGGGCCGACATCGGGGATCTGTCCGTCGATGACAAGCAGATCAACGGCGAGGAACGGTCGGTCATCCAGGTCGAACACTCCGAGGAGGATATCAGCGTCGAGACGCACCTCGCCGGCGACGAGTTCTACGCGACCGTCCTCCAGGTCATGCTAGAGGAGAGCGCCGAGCAGAACCGGGCCGATCTGGACCTCTCCTCGACGGAGAAACGCGTCATCATGGCGCTGCACTCGGGCGTCTCCCCGTTCGACATCCCCAATTTCGTCGGCATCGACGTCGAAAAGACCGAGGCGATCTTCGACCGGCTCATCGAACTCGATGTCATCAGTGTCGTCCGGGAACGGACCGAGGTGAATCTGACGACGAAAGGGCGACGAGTGGCCGGCGAGCGGATGGGCGAGCAGTGACCCCGTGAGACGCTCCAGCTGACGGCACCACCCACGACACGTGCGCTCGTTCTCCCGCAGCCTGATACCGCTGGGAACCCAACACGAGGCATGACAGAGCGGGACCCGCGCTCCGATTCCCGGTCGGGCAACGTCGTCTGGCGGCTGTACACCGAGTACGCCCGCGGTGGGCGGGGATACGCCGTCCTCGGGACCGCGGCGACGCTGGTCGGCAGGGCGCTGAGCCTGGTCCCGGCGCTGGTGATCGGGTTGGCCGTCGACGCCGTCTTCCTGTCCGAACGGCCGTACGCGTTACCGTTCGTCCCCGGCGAACTGATCCCCGACGAGCCGGTCGGCCAGCTCTATTTCTCCATCGCAGCGCTGCTGATAGCGACGGCGGGTGGTGCGGTCGCCTCGTGGATCGAGGACTGGGGCTGGAGTGTCTTCGCACAGCGGGTCCAGCGAAACATCCGGGTGGACGCTTACGACGCGCTCCAGGGGCAGGAACTCGCGTACTTCACCCGCCGACGGACGGGCGACCTGATGAGCGTGCTCAACAACGACGTCAACGCCTTGGAGACGTTTCTGGAGGACGGACTGAGCGCGACGGTGTGGATCCTCGCGACCGTCGGCGGGATCGGCGCGATTCTCGTCGGACTGAACCCCACGCTGACCGCGATCACACTGTTACCGATCCCGGTGCTCGCGGCGTTCACGCTCGCGTTCACCCGGATCATCGAGCCGCGATACCTCGGCGTCCGCGAAGAGATCGGTGATCTGAACGCCCGCCTCGAAAACAGCGTCAGCGGCATCGAGGTCGTCAAGACACAGGGTGCCGAGCAGTTCGAAACCGAGCGGGTCCGTCACGCCTCAGACAGCTACCTCCGAGCGAGTCTGGCGGCTATTCGTGTGCGTATCACCTACTTTCCGGGGTTGACTGTCATCTCCGGGATCGGCTTTGCACTCACGTTTCTGGTCGGTGGGTTGTGGGTCCTCGGTGTGGCTCCGCTCGGGATCGCGGGGACGCTCACGCCGGGTGCGTTCGTGACGTTCGTCATCTACGCCCAGCAGTTCGTCTGGCCGATCATCCGACTGGGTGACGTGGTCGACGACTACGAGCGAGCCAAGACGGCGGGCCTACGCGTCGACGAACTGCTGGCGCGCGACCCCGTCGTCGGCGACGACCCCGATGCGACGGAGCTGACGACTACCGACGGCGCTGTGACCTTCGAGGACGTCACGTTCGCCTACGGAGACGAGCCCGTCCTCCAGGACATCGATGTCGCCGTCGAGGGCGGCACGACCGTCGGCGTCGTCGGTCCGACCGGGGCCGGTAAGTCGACGCTGTTGAAACTGCTGCCGCGACTGTACGACGCCGAGACGGGCGTGGTCCGCATCGACGGCCAGGACGTGAGATCGGTGACACTGCAGAGCCTGCGCCGGTCGATCGGCTACGTCAGCCAGGAACCGTTTCTCTTCTACGGGACGGTCGCCGAGAACATCCGCTACGGGACGTTCGACGCGACCGACGACGAGGTCGAACGGGCCGCCGACCGAGCACAGGCCGGCGAGTTCATCCGTAAGCTTCCGGAGGGGTTCGACACGCTGGTGGGTGAACGCGGCGTGAAGCTCTCCGGCGGCCAGCGCCAGCGCCTGGCGATCGCCCGGACGATGCTCAAAGACCCCGAGATACTGATCCTCGACGAGGCCACCAGTGCGGTCGACACGGAGACCGAGGCGCTCATACAGGCGAGTCTCCAGGAGTTCGCCGCCGACCGGACGACCTTTGTCATCGCACACAGGCTGTCGACGATCCGCAACGCTGCCCGCGTCCTCGTTCTCGACGACGGCCGCATCGTCGAGGACGGGTCCCACGAGGAACTTCTCCGGGCCGACGAGTTGTACGCCAATCTCTGGCGAGTGCAGGTCGGTGACATCCAGTCGCTGCCCCAGGAGTTCCTCGACCGGGCGCTGGAGCGACAGTCGGCGATCGTCCGCGAGACCGACGATACGTAGTCGCCAAGCAGCTCCGAAGACTGGCACCGTGGCAAGAACTAGGTGGAATCGTGATTTCGTTCTGAGGTGTCGTCCGGGGCGTCTTTGCTGTCGAGTATCTCCGCTGCTACGTCTGCCACTCGTTGTTGCTGATCGGCCGTCGTTCCGGCACTCTGTGCAGCGTCGAGTTGCCCGTCCACGATGGCGTTCTGTTGGGGACCCCACACTTCCGGCGGGTTCGACTCGATATACTCCACCCAGCGCTTGATCCCCTCGATGCGTTGCTCTCGGTTTCGCTCGTGCTTCCGATCGAGGCGTTCACGAACGTTCGAGTCGCTCATATTCGGATTCCACGTCCAGTCGTGTAACCCACGTTTCGAGTCGTGAGACACTAAGGCTTTCCTCGAAGAGCGTATACAGGTGGACCGCGTCCTCGACGTCTTTTTGCGCACCCAGATAGAGCTTGTATGCGATCTGGAGTTCGAGCGGACCGATTGGGATTGTCTCCCCTCCGATTCGAGCCGTGATCGAGTTCTCCAGTGAGGCGTGGTCGAACTCGTCACGGACGAACTTCACTTCCAGGTGGGGTGTAATCTCGTCGTCGGGGGCGACCCAGATGTTATCGCCGTTTTCGAGCATCTCGTACATCGACGCGAGTGGCATCGCTGGTCCCCAGAACTCCCGCTCATCGAGTATCGAAACGAGCTGATCGACGGTCGTTGCATCGATGGGTTCGATTAGCACGTCCACGTCTTCTGTGGACCGTGCTCGGCCAGAGAGGATCGAGACGTACCCCGCGATGTAGACGTGGTCGATATCCACCTGACCGAGAATCTCGGAGAACTCGATTGCCAGTGTGTCGAGTTTGTTGGGCTCACGCCCGACCACGAGGGTGCCATCTCGTAGCGCAACTCCGCTCATGATCGAATTTCACTTGGATACGGGATAAATCAGTGGTTGCCAAATAGGACTCCGTGTGTTTGGGTATCTGCTATATCTCTGGCTGAATGAATGCTCCTCGGCGATCTACTCTTCGAAACTAGTGGTAAGCGGACACAAACGACCTATCCACACCCGTAGGCACGGCGATACCAGCAGCCGAGCCCACACACCCACAGCGCGAAATCCGCCAAGCCCAGAAGGTTGAAGCAGGATGCCATCCAGAGTGAGGTATGCACATCGATACTGCAGTCATCCTCGCTGCCGGCGAGGGAACCCGGCTCCAGCCGTTGACACGGAACCGGCCGAAACCGATGTTACCAGCGGCGAACCGGCCGATCCTCGAACACGTCTTCGACGCCCTGGTCGAGGCCGGTATCGAGCGGTTGGTCGTCGTCGTCGGGTTCAAGCGTGACCGCGTCCAGGACCACTTTGGCCCCGCCTACCGCGATGTTCCGATCACCTACGTCCGCCAGGAGAAACAACTCGGCAGCGGGCACGCCCTCGCACAGGCACGGAGCGAGGTAGACGGTCCCTTACTCGTCTTGAACGGCGATCGTCTCATCGACGCCGGGACGATCGAGGCCGTTGACACGTCTTTCGCCGAGACCGGCGATCCCAGTATCGCAGTCACCGAACGACGGAACACCAGCCGGTACGGGGCCGTCGAACTGCGTGACGGCGATATCGCGGACTTCGTCGAGAAACCGCGCGACGACGGCTACCGGCTGATCAACGCCGGCGTGTACGCGTTCCCCGAGACCATCTTCCAGTCGATCGAGGAGACGCCACGGACGGCCGGGGAACTGGGGATCACCGACACCATCGAGCGCTTGGTCGCTCACGAACGGGTCCGGGGTGTCGAGGTCGACGGCATGTGGGTCGACGCCACCTATCCGTGGGACCTGCTGACCGTCGCCCGCGAAGTCCTCGACCGCGAGCGGGTTACCGAGACCGAACGTGACGACCGTGTCTGGGTCGACGACGACGCCACCGTCCACGAGGAAGCGGTCCTGCGTGGCCCGGTCGTCGTCGGGCCGGACTGTGAGGTCGGGCCGGACGCCGTCGTCGGTCCACACACCGCCGCGGGCGCGAACGTGACGATCGGCGCCAACGCGGTCGTCCAGCGGTCGGTACTCGACGCGGACGCGCGTGTCGGACCGGGTTCGACACTGCTCGATACGGTCACCGGACAGGACGTGGACCTGGGCGCGAGCACGGTCGTTCCGGGTGGGACCGCCGACGTCCAGGTCGGGACCACTGTCTTCGAGAACCAGCGTCTCGGTGCCGTCATCGGCGACTGGACGACCGTCGACGGTGCCGCCAGTATCGCGCCGGGGACGCTGATCGGCACGGACGCGACGTTGCACACCGGTGTCACCGTCGACAGCAACGTTGGAGAGGGCGTGGAGGTGATGCGCTGATGTGCGGAATTATCGGCTGTGTCGGCCGCGGCGACGAGACGCTCGACACGCTCGTCCACGGGCTCTCGAAACTGGAGTACCGGGGCTACGACTCCGCCGGTGTCGCCCTAACGAGTGCGGACGAACCGGTCAGTATCTGTAAGAACGCCGGCGACATCGACGGCCTCAAGCAGACCCTGGAGAGCGTCTCGCTGTCGGGCGAGGTCGGGATCGGCCACACGCGCTGGAGCACCCACGGCCCGCCGACCGACGCGAACGCCCACCCCCACCAGGACTGTCACGGCTCGGTCGCCGTCGTCCACAACGGCATCATCGAGAACTACCAGGAACTCCGTGACGAACTCGTCTCGGCCGGCCACACGTTCACCTCCGACACCGATACCGAGGTGATCCCCCACCTCATTGAGCGGGAACTCGAAGCGGGCGCCGATCCCGAAGCCGCCGTCCGGAGTGCCGTCGCACAACTCGAAGGGAGCTTCGCCGTCGCGGTGGTCGTCGCCGGCACCGAATCCGTCTTTGCCGCGCGCAACGACTCGCCGCTGGTGCTCGGGCTGACCGAGGAAGCGACCTTCCTCGCCAGCGACGTGCCCGCCTTCCGTGATTTCACCGACCAGGTCGTCTATCTGGACGACGGCGAGTTCGCCCGCCTCGACGCCGACGGCTGGACGGTCACCGACACCGCGGGGACCGTCGTCGACAAAGCGGTCAACACCGTCGAGTGGGACCCAGAGGAGACCGGCAAGAGCGGCTACGACCACTACATGCTCAAGGAGATCCACGAGCAGCCACGGGCGCTCCGACAGTGTCTCCGCGGCCGGGTCGACGAGCTCTCGGCCTCTGTCGACATTGAGGACTTGGGCGACCTCTCGCCGACGGGCGTCCACTTCGTCGCCTGCGGGACGTCCTATCACGCGGCGCTGTACGGTGCCCAACTGTTCCAGGCCGCCGGCATCCCGGCCCAGGCGTTCCTCGCCAGCGAGTACGCGACCGGTGTCCCACCGATCGGCGATGCGCTGGTCGTCGGCGTCACCCAGAGCGGCGAGACGGCAGACACCCTCTCAGCACTCCGGGAGGCCCGCAACCGTGGCGCGCGCACCCTGGCCGTGACCAACGTCGTCGGATCGACGGTCGCCCGCGAGTGCGACCACGCGCTGTACATCCGTGCCGGCCCCGAGATCGGCGTCGCCGCGAGCAAGACCTTCGCCTCGCAACTGGCCGCGCTGAACCTGCTCGCGCTGGGGACGACCTCGACCGACGACACCCGCGAGGTCATCGCCGCGCTCCGGGACCTGCCCGGACAGGTCCAGTCGATCCTCGACAGCTCCGCAGCAGCGGAGGTCGCCGAACTGTACCAGGACGCCGCCGCGTACTTCTTCATCGGTCGGGGCCAGCAGTTCCCCGTCGCGCTGGAGGGCGCCCTGAAGATGAAAGAGATCACCTACAAACACGCCGAAGGGTTCGCGGCCGGCGAACTCAAACACGGGCCGCTCGCCCTGGTGACCGAGAAGACGCCGGTCTTCGCGGTCGTGACCGGCGACGACGAGCGCGCTCGGAAGACCGTCGGGAACATCAAGGAGGTCGAAGCGCGTGACGCCCCTGTGGTCGCGGTGACCGACGGCCAGAACGACGCTGCTCGGTATGCCGACGAGGTGTTGGAACTGCCCGAGACCCACCCGCGGGCCGCGGCCGTGCTGGCGAACATCCATCTGCAGTTGGTGTCGTATCACACGGCTGCGTTGCTGGGTCGGCCGATCGACAAGCCGCGGAACCTGGCGAAGAGTGTGACTGTGGAGTGAACTGAGACTACCGCCGACAGTCCTCGTCGGGTGGGGCTTCGGGTGGAGCAAACAGCATGAGACAAAACGCCCCCAAGTGGCTATTGCTGACGGCCGTTCGAAGCGGTCCCGACCACTGCCACCCGACTGTAAGTACGGTGTGAAGCGTCGACTGGCGGTAGACGTGGACCGCATACGAGCAGGTTCGACGAACCGGAGCGACCAACGGACCAAGGGTTCGTGTTTCCGAGAGATTGATCACGACCTGGTCGGTGTTCGGCTCGCGGGTAAACCACTGTACGAGAGCAGACGCAGTGACCACAGTGGCGAGCCATTCGAGGACTGTCGCTTCTGTCCGGGCCGTAACCGACTGTTGATACATCGCAGCGAAACGATTGAAAACGGATGTACCGTACCGATACATGCGCGCTACGTTCGACGCCGCGAGAGCCGTATCGATACGAGTGACGAATTCTGAACTGTCCATACCGAATACGGTTACCTCTCAGTGGTGTTCGTCGTTCCAATCCGTGTCACTCGACCGGTGATGACGGCGTCGTTTGTCACGACGGTCAGTTCGGTATCGACCCGCAGCGGACGATCGGTGTACCACGGCGTGTCGTCGCGGAGCCACGCAGTGAGTTCGAGGCCGACGAGCGCACGGCTGCCTTCCGTTTCCGGTGCTACAGCTCGAACTGTCCCGACTGTCTGCGACCCCACTCGGACGCTGTCGCCAGTCTCGACGGCACGGCCGACACTCTCGTTCACTGCCAGAACCAGTGGAATACGCCGGGTCTGGATGCTGCTCGTACTCTGGTTGACAGCCATAACCGTGACCGGCGTTCTGTACCCCCGCGTGAGAACGATACTTTCGTCACCGCCGTACAGGGGCCGCTCTCCTCTCAGTATTCCCTGTTCATCGATCGCTGGTCCGGAGAAGTTCCCCCGGTACCGAACACGCGCGACGATTTGCACTTCCCTGTCGGACGTGAACCCCTTCGTGGTCGTTGTCACTTCGTACGAGCTCCCGGATCCAGCGAACGTGAGTGTCGAACTCTCGTCTATCGATGCTGCGTCGCTCGATATGGGTACTGTATAGGTGACCGTCGCGTATCGTGGTGGCTGCGATTGGTCGGTCCTGTCAGGCGACTCGCTGATGACCAGTGCGACGCCTGCCACTACGACTGTGACCAGGAGGACGACGACGAGTGCGTCGACGATATTTACGATTCCGAACAGCGACCCGTCTTCGTCGAGAACTGGTCCCAACCGTCCCGATCCAGCCATACGGCAACTGTCCGGCCTCCCCCGTATGAGTGTTTCGAGGGTGAGAGAGCGATTTGGGACCCGACTCACGAACGGACGGTCGAAACGCGGATTCCAGCGTCCGCCCGAGCCTGCCTGATCGACTTACTCGTCGCTATCGTCACGCGAGAGGAGGAATCTGAGAGAATCTATCGCGACCTGATACAGTTGCCGAACGACGATCTTTGCGTCGAACGCCAGCGACTGATTTTGGATGTACTCGATATCGTATCTGAGCTTCGTCTGTGGGTCGTGACCAGTAACGTCGTTGATCTGTGCCAGTCCAGTCAGCCCTGGCTTGACGAACCAGCGGCTCCGCCATCCGCTCACGGTCGAGTCGATGTCGGCGTCGAGTTCCGGGCGCTCGGGCCGCGGGCCGACGACGCTCATGTCGCCCCGGAGGACGGCCAGGAGCTGTGGAATCTCGTCGAGGTGCGTCGTTCGCAGGACGTGGCCGACACGGGTGATCCGTGGGTCGATACCACCGGCGTCTTCGGCACTGATCTGCGGGCCGGTCTCCGCTTCCGCCCCCGTGACCATACTCCGGAACTTGTAGACGGTGAACGTATCACCGAACGACGCAGTACGGCGCTGTGCGTAGAGGACTGGGCCAGCTGAATCGACTTTGATCGCGGCCGCAATCACGAGGATGACTGGGGAGAGTACCAGGAGTGCACTACTTGCAAAGAGGACATCGAACGAACGCTTGAGGATGTAATCCTGCAGGTCCCACGGCTCGAGATCCGTCCGGACGAGATCACTACCGTCCGTATCGGCGATCAGCACGCCGTCCGCGTGTTGGCGGTGGACCATTGCCTGGATTCCATGCTCGTAACAGGCGGCGAGCGTCCCGAAGAACTCCTCGCGGTCCGGATGGCGAAAGCCGAGCAAGACGGTGTCGATATCGTGTTCGACCAGCACGTCGGTCAGCCCGGAGAGCCCCCCGAGACGGCGTAGATTCAGTTCGTCCCCGCCGTCGGTCACGTACCGAGTCGCTTGTTCAGGTGGCGTAGTGACGGGGTTCGGTGGCGCGACGTATCCGACCACGTCCATCGTTGCTGCATCCTGAAGCCGTGCCATAATCGTCGCGTCGTCACCGACGATTACCGCTCGGCGACTCGTCCGGGGCCGCTGACGGATGAAGACGAACCACCCTGGAATGACCACGAGGAGACACAGCACGCTGGCCACCAGCGTCGTCCGTGGGAGCCGTGTCGACCAGTCGAAGTACCCGATCGTCGCCAGCCCGGTCGCAGCGAGCATGACGCGCTTGTGTGATAGTTCGACGGTGTCGAGAATCCGACGGGGACGCGGCTTGAATAGCGGCCACAACGCCCCGACGACGACGACGGCGGTGGTGACGATCTCGTCGAGAAGGTCGCCGTTACCGTAGGTCTCCGGTTGCAGGTTGTTCAGCACCGGGAGTGACGTGATTGCGTGCTGGACGATCGGCAGATTCGAGACTGTGACTGCGAGCGTAGTGAGACACAAGACGCCGCCGACAGCAGCGAGTCGGTAGCGCCAGCCGGAAATCATCTTCTAGAGGATAGTAAGTCGAGTATAAAATGTCTACGGGGGCGACGGTCGTGTTTTTATGCGATGTCGACCGCTGATTACCGCCCAATCGGTATGAGCAGTGAATCACTAATCAATCACTGGTATGGTTAACACTCTCACAATGGTGAAATAATAAATATACTACCGTCCATCATCAATTGATGACAGAGACAACACTAATTACTGGTGGCGCAGGCTTTCTCGGAAGCCACCTTTGTGAAAAATTGCTCTCGAAAGGAAACGAAGTTATTTGCGTCGACAACTTCGGGAGCGGCCGCCGAACGAATATCTCGGATCTCATGGATAGCGAACGGTTTCGTGTTTTGAACAAGGACATTCGGCACGAAGTCGCGTTGCCACCTGTTGACGAAATATATCACCTTGCCTCCCGTGCTTCACCGGCTGATTTCACGGACTTTCCGGTCGACATAGCGCTCACCAACACCAGAGGAACGCGAAATTTGCTTGACCACGCAGTGGCGACAGGCGCACGGATGGTTTACGCGAGTACGAGCGAGGTGTATGGTGATCCCGAGGTCGTACCACAACCAGAGTCGTACACTGGCAACGTGAATATCAGGGGTCCTCGCGGCTGTTACGACGAATCAAAGCGCTTCGGAGAAACGTTAACCGTCGCCTATGAGAAAGAGTACAACGTTGACGTTCGAACCGCCAGAATCTTCAATACTTACGGACCCAGAATGCGGCCTGACGATGGACGGGTTATCCCGACGTTTGTAACGCAGGCACTCAATGGTGACGACTTGACCGTGTACGGTGATGGGACTCAGACACGGAGTTTCTGTTATGTCGACGATCTCATTGATGGGCTCAGCAAACTGATGATGCAGGACCAAATCAGTGGTGAGGTTGTTAATTTGGGACAGGAAAATGAAATGAGCATCAATTCACTCGCGGAACTGGTACTCGACACTTGTGAGAGCGAGAGCGGAGTCACGCACGAGCCGCTTCCCGAGGATGATCCCGAACAGCGACGACCCGACACACAAAGAGTCAAAGAGCTACTCTCATGGGAAGCACAGATTCATATAGAAAACGGGTTATCACGGACAGTCGATTGGTACCGACGTGAGTTAGAGCAGCCCGAATGAATCGCTGTTCTATCACGAGTTGACGACCTGGCGATTAACGAACCAGACTAGTACGGCGAGCAGCAGTATCCCGATGAGAATAGCTGGGTCCGAGGAGACGTACAGGCTCGGTGTCGGCGGTCGCCACTCTGTGAACGGGTTGAGCCAAGCGCTAGCGCGCCCATCGGCGTACGCCCGCATTCCGTCGAGTACGAGAGCTGTCACACCGCCAAACGTGATCAGTCCGTATACCCGACGCCACTCTTCCCGTTCGAAAAGAAGTGTAATGAGTCCTGCGACGAGAAGAACGCCACCGACTGTTGAAAACGGAGCTAGCGAAAAGGGAATGCCCAGGTTCTGCCGGATAATAGCAGTATCGAAGACGATTCGAATTTTCTGAAGATCTGGGATCGCGGCACCGCCCATCCCTACAACTACCCATCCCTCGTCGAGCCAATCGACGCGCCAACTGGTGATGGTTAGCAGGATATACGGAACCAACAGATGAGTGAACAGATCAGCCATCGTCGGATACCACGGTCAATGATTCTACGCTCATGCGAAGTAGATTGACTCTATGAAAATCCTGCTTTGAAGCCCCTGTGGCGTGAATCAGGAAACAGGGGTTGAGTGAGATCGCGTATCAACAGGTGCATCAAGCACGTGAGATTGACCGATCCAGGCTGTGAAAGGATGAAGAAAATTGTGCCACAGAGCACGTATAGGTGTCTCTCCGATTCACGCCAGTTCAGCCCCAACGGAGGCGTTGTATGTACCTCGGCATCGACACCCACAAACGGTATTCGCAGGTTGCCGTCGTCAACGGCGACGGCAACCTGCAAGACGAGAGCCGCCTGCCAAACGACCGTCTTGACGAACTCGCCGAACAGTATGCTGGAAGTGAAGCTGCCATCGAAGCCTCGGGCAACTACCGCCCGATCTACGAGATGCTCGACGAGCATCTCGATGTAACCCTGGTGAATCCATCAAAGAACCGGATCATCGCCGATGCGACGATCAAAACAGATCGCGTCGATGCGAAGAGACTCGCGCATATGCTCCGGGCGGATATGCTCGCTGAGAGCTACGTGCCACCGGACGAGATCCGCACTTTGCGGGATCTCGTCCGGACGCGCAAGTCGTTAGTCGAAGAGCGAACTGCTGAGAAAAACCGCGTCAGAGCAGTCCTCACTCGTACCGATAACACGTACGACAGCGAGTTGTTCGGCCCAACCGGACGAGAGTTCCTGGAGGAACTCTCGCTCAGCGAGGCCGATCGCACGATCATCGAAGCACACCTCTCGGTGATCGACGCTTACGATGAGCAAATTGAATCACTCGAAGAGAAGATCGAACAACGTGTTCTGGAATCGGCAGCAGCCCAACGGCTGCTGACGATTCCGGGTGTTGGCCAATTTACTGCTGCCGTGATTACTGCTGAAGTCGGTGAAATCGATCGGTTCGATGAAGACAAAGAACTCGTGAGCTATGCAGGACTTGATCCGACGGTTCACCAATCTGGTGACAAAGAGATCCGCGGTGGCATCAGTAAAGAGGGCTCAGCGCCGTTGCGCTGGGCCCTCGTCCAGTGTGCAAGCATTGCTGTTCGCTGCGACGACTACTTCGGGAACTTCTATACGCGGTTGAAAGAGCGGAAAAACCACCAAATCGCTATCGTCGCAACAGCTCGGAAGATGCTGGTCTCTATCTTCCATATGCTCACACGAAAGGAACCATACGATCCACCGGGGGTGAGTGTCTGAGCGATCCGGGAGATCGCTCAGACACGGGTTCGCTTCTCGCCCGCACAGCAACCGCTACCGCCATCACGAGTCCCCAGCCTACCGGCCGACGAAACGGCCGAAGACCACCGCTATCTGGTGATTCACTTCTGTCCATTCGGGTGAGCTGAAGCTCACCCAAATGATTATTATCAGTCACCCGCTATCTCACGTTGCAGGATTTTCATAGGTGTTGATAGCGAGAGCTGCGGCTGAAAGTCGAAGAGGGCAAGGGCACCGCGCCAGCGGTGCCCGATATGTTCCCAGTAAGTCGATTCGTGTCGGAATCGGCTGCAGCGGACCTGCTACAACAGGTTCGCTGGCGTGATGGTGTCGAGTGCCCCCGCTGCCGTTCTGACCTGACGGTCAGAAACGGCAGCTATCGGGAGTATCAACGGTATCTGTGTAAGAATTGCGGTCGGACGTTCAACGACAAGACCGACACGATCTTCGCTCACTCGAAGCTTTCGCTGAAAGAGTGGTACTTCACAATATACGTGTTCTTACGATTCAACACGAGCATTCGCCAGATCGAGGCGGAACTCGATCTCTCGTACAGAACGGTGAGACGGCGCGTCGAGCGCTTCGCCAGCGCGCTCGACGCGCCTTCGATCACACTGTCTGGACCGGTCGAAATCGACGAAGTGTACGTCTCTGCCGGTCTCAAAGGCCGCGAGCGCGACCAGGAGTCGCGCTCGCGTGGCCTGTCCACGCGTGGGCGAGGATCGTACGATGGCGACAAACCGCCGGTGTTCACGCTGGTCGATCGTGGCTCGGACGATCGGTACGTCGTGCCAGCGAAATCCGCCGACGAATCGACCGTTCGACTCCTGCTTGCTGACCACGGTGAGGAGTCGCTGACCGTCTATACGGACGGATTTCGAGCGTACGAACCGCTCGAAGAAGACGACGCATTCACCCGCAAATACGTCGTCCACGGCGACGGAGAATACGCTGACGGCGATATCCACGTCAACACCTGCGAGAGCCACGCGTCGCTGACGCGACGGTGGCTCTCGCCTCACCGAGGAGTGTCAAAAGACAAGCTAACGCCGTATCTCAGAGCCTTTCAGCTCCGCTGTGAACTCTACAGAAAACCAGGTGACGAAGCGCTCAAACATGCTCTCGACGCCGCCCTCTGAAAATCAACAACGTGCTTCACAAGAGCGATGATTCTATATCCATTCGCCACTCTCGGAAGAAGGCGATGAGAAAAACGAAAACACCAACGAGCGACACACCATACTTATATTGTTCAGTGAATTCCCCCGCATTGACGACGACGATACGTTCTGCACTGAATACCTGATCCGATCTGAGGATTCCATACACCTGAACGACACTCCCTGATTCGACAGTTTGTTCCACAGCATGGACGTGGAGTGGTACCGAGACACCATCGCCTTCAACTCGGATGTGGAGAGCGGTATTGGTCTGTTCGGTGATAGTCCCGAACACCAGTATTTTCTCTCCGACGTACGAGTCGTAATTCGTTGCAAGCGTTTTCCCATCAGGTTGATTCGACCGCTCGTCGTCTGGTAATCCTGCTTCGACACAAAGGCCACAGAGGGCAGCGAGCAATATACCGGCCAAGAGGAGCCGCAGGCGAGTCACATAACACAGTATGTAAACTCCTACAATTACGCTTTCGGTGGTCGTGACTCGATCCAGATATTGAGTGACGGAATAGTAATGTCGCCTGATAACTGAGTCACCGACGGCGTTTTTTATGCTGACCCAGTACAGTGTAGCGATGCGAATCCTGCGGGTAGCACAGAAAATATACCCAGAATTCAAAGGTGGAGGGGCATACCACGTCCATGCGCTGAGTCGTGACCAGGCGGCTATGGGACACGATGTGACGGTCCTAACTGTCGACCACGAACACGGCGAACGACGGACCGAACAGCGTAATGGGTATACGCTCGTTAGTTATCCGTCTACGGTTACCTTGTTTGGCAACGCTCTCTCTGCAGGGGTGGCCCGGTATTTCGCCACAACGGGAAAGTTCGATGTCGTACACGCACATTCTCATCTATACTTCTCGACAAACTTGGCGGCTGTTCGTCGCCTCGTTGGACGCCCGCCGTTGGCGATTACGAACCACGGCCTGTACTCACAGACTGTCCCAGAACACGTTTTCGAGGGGTACCTCCGAACATTCGGGCGCTTGACCTTTGACTGCGCTGACCGAGTGTTCTGTTACAGTGAGGCTGAGCAGTCACGGCTCCGCGACTATGGCGTGGACACCAACATTGCCGTTGTTCCGAACGGCATCGACCAAGACAGGTTTGAGCCGACTGGCCCCATACACCCGGAGATGGATACGGATGGGAAGGTCATACTGTTTGTTGGTCGTCTCGTTGAAGGAAAACGGCCCAAGGCGACCCTCGATGCCTTCCAGTCCGTTGCTGCTACACATGAAGAGAGTCGGTTATACGTCGTCGGGGACGGCCCTCAACGGGAAAGACTAGAAGCACGAGCAATTTCAGCCGACATCAAAGAACGCGTCACATTTCTCGGCCACGTCTCCTACGACGATATGCCTAGTGTCTACCGAGGGGCCGACGTACTCGTTCTTCCGAGTCGTACGGAAGGGGTACCACGAACGATTCTCGAAGCGATGGCCAGTGGTGTTCCTGTCGTCGCGTCCTCACTGCCACAGCTCGATCCGGTCGTCGGCGACGGCGGCGAACTAGTTCCGATTGGAGGAGACTTGGAAAGTGCCATCGATCGTGTCCTCACGGACCCGTCGACGTACGATCCGGGACGTGCTGCGGAGAAGTATGCGTGGGAGCAGACCGTCCAAGCGACGACCGAGTATCTCGAACGACTTCAGCAGTAAAGAAGGTTCTCAGACAGGTGGACAAGACACGTCAGTCGGCAAGGCGCACGATTCAAGAGCCGCCACGCTCCATAGTTAGAAGATGCGGCGACCAGCCGACCGATCGGTGTCGCGGACCGCCCTTACTATCGCCGGTCTTGCCCTGGCGGCCCGCTGCATTGCCATCTGGCTAACATTATTTGGCATCAATCCGTATTTGGAATCAGACGCTAAAGCATTCACCGCCGCTGCAACAAATGCAGCAGAGGCAGTGCGAACGGGAAATCCTTCGAATGTGATTACGATGATCGGCCGAGGGAACGCCATCACCACAGTCACCAATGTCGAACCTATTTGGGGGACAATGCTCTCACCACTCTGGCTCGTCCCTGGACCAAGCGAGATTTATGCCAGTCTCCTCGTCGCAGTCATCGGGGCACTTGCGGTGTATAATCTTGTAGTGATTGGGAGACATATCTATTCAACACAAGCTGGCATTGTGGCCGCGGTTCCGGTCGCGTTCTTCCCGACGTTCGTCATGGTCCACGCCACTGTACTTCGGGAGGCAATTATTCTTTGTGCGGTAACTTCGATGGTGCGACTCTGGGTGGCTCCCCCGTCAAATATCCGACCGTCAATCCGTTTTATAACTGGAGTCGCATTTCTGTCCGTTGCACTCGTGCTACGAATCGAGAACGTTCCACTCTTCGCTGTCGTTATCGCTGTCGCCCTCGTCGGGACGCTGTTTAAACGGAAGGTCGTGTACGGATTCGCTACCGGTATCACTGGTACGCTTGGTGGCGGTATGTTGCTACTGTTGATGCGGGAAACCATCGTCCAGTACCTCAGTAAACTCCGTATAAAACGGACTAGAGGACGTACGGTCTATCTCCAGGATATCATCCCCACGAACGGGTTAGAGATGATCGCCTTTTCGTGGATCGGTGCGGTATACTTCCTGTTCGCACCCTTCCCGTGGATGGTCGAGACACCAGCAGACATCGTCGGCGTCGTTGAGGGAACAATCACACTCGGGTTCGCGGTTGTAAGCCTCTGGGGGAGCAGAGCTGTCTGGCGCAGCTACCCCATGCTGACGATAACACTGTTGACAGCAGTCAGTCTCGGTGCCGTGCTCTATGGAGCTGCAAACGGGAACTACGGGACTGCGATCCGCCAACGACAGATGTTCACCTGGATTCTGTTCTTGTTCGGGGGTGTCGGGATATCCGAGCACGTCACCTTTTCCCTCGATTACTGGAGATAACCCAACTCCTCTAAACGACGTCTGGTCGTCTCTTCCATATCCACGTCTCCGTCCGTTACCGCCTGCGAAAAACTCCCGAGCCACGTGTCGAGGTCCTGTTCTAATCGATCCACATCGTCTGGTTGCGTTGTTGATATGTCACTGGTCTCGTCCGGATCTGAGTTGAGGTCGTAGAGTTCCGTCGTTCCGTCTGATCCCCGAATCAATTTCGTCCCGTCGCGTCTGATCGCCCTGAGTTTGCGGTCGTAGCGCAGTACGGACTCGGAAAGCGTTCCGACGCGGGACTCTAGCGCGCTCATCGAGGGCTGTGGACCGAGATACTCTGCGATAGAGTGAGTGCGAATGTGTGGCTCTTCGGGATGGAACGAATGCCCCTGTGATTGCGCGGTAAGTAGGGGTGCCTCGGTGTCTGTAATGTCCAGAAGGGTTGGCACGAGATCCACGAGTTGAACGGGATCATCGACGACAGCGCCCCCGGTGAACGGTCCGCCAGTGATGACGAGCGGGACGTGCAACAGCGTCTCGTAGAGACAGTACTGGTGGTCCATCAGTCCGTGACTACCGATGTTCTCACCGTGATCTGCCGTCACGATGAACACGGTATCGCGGTCAGTGTTCGCATTGATTGTTTCCCGAAGTTCAGCGAGTTTCTCGTCAAGATATCTGAGTTCAGCGCGATAGAGGTCGCGTAATACCTCGAAATCATGTTCACTGAGTCCCAGATCGCCCGCTATGTAGTCCCAGGCGTTCTGTGGAATAGACATTGCGGCCTCGTAAGTCACGTCATTGGGTAGATACTGCTCTGCATACTGTCGCGGCGGGCGGTATTCGAGGTGTGGCTCCAGATAGTTGATAAAGAGGAAGAACGGACGTTCCGTGTCACGTGTGCTCGCCCAGTCAGCGACGAATGCGTTCGTCTGTTTCGCACCACTGTCGTGGCGCTTCCGGCCGAATCGACCGTACAGAGCATTTACCACATTCACGATTGGGTTTCCGGAGAGTAATTCGGATGCGAGCGCTCTGAGCTTTGCTCGCCCCTCGTAGGTTCGTGCGATACGTCCGAGGTCCGTGGCTGACTGCACATACTGCCACGTCCGCCGGAAGGTATCGAACCCTCTCTCAAAGCCGAACTCGCCGCTAATCCACGTGTTGTTCGAGACTCCCACTGTTTCGTAGCCGGCACGATGAAGGGCCTCCGGGAGACGCACGTGCTCCTCTGCCAGTCGTTTGTGAAGGGAGGTCGCGCCATGTTTGGACGGATACATTCCGGTAAATAGTGAGGCGTGCGACGGTAATGTCCACGGAGCGGCCGATGAAACGTTCGTGTACTCCGCTCCTTCAGCTGCAAGCGCGTCGACTGTTGGCATTATCGACGCACCACCCACAGAGCCACGAGCGTCGTCGTAGCGTGCCGTATCGAGGACGATTAGCACAATATTTGGTTGCATCCGTGTTGGAACCTCTGTCAACTTCGGATACTGTGGGTAATACGAGGCTTCACTTAGCCCTACCGCAGGCCGAGATAGACGGCCCGACAGAGGCCAAGCAGGTCACGGATGGTCGGTATCGATGCATGCCGGAGATACGACAGCCCGGTCTGAAACTCGCCGTTAGCGAAGGCGATCTTCGCCAGCGCGAACCGATGACGTCCGACGACGGGGTAGCCGTCCAGAGAAAGGTTGACGACGTGTGAAGAGAACTTACGGAGGTACTGTCGGCGTGCGTCCCGAATCGTCTCGAAGTCCGCGAGTCCGGTATCGTGCTTGGTTACAAGTGTCCGGTCGACGTGTGCGAGTTTCCATCGGTCGAGCAGTCGAACGAGAAACTCCCAATCTTGGTGACGCTGGAACGATTCATCGAAGCCACCGAGGTCTTCGACGACTGTCTTTCGAACAACTAGCGTGGAAGCGCCGCCGTGTGCGAACTTGAGTAAGAGGAGTGCCCGTTGCAAGGACTCTCCTCCCTCGGTTCCAGTCGGTCGCTCGAAACATCTGTCGACCAGTGTCGCGAGTCGGCTCTGACGGGATTGTCGAAAGCCACAGTACACTGCTCCCCACTCGTCTGGCCGGGAGTGAAGCAGTTCCAATTGGTATTCGAGCTTCCGTGGATGCCACTCGTCGTCGGAATCGAGAAAAGCAACTATGGATCCGTCGGCTGCGTCGATTCCCGTATTCCGTGCCGCGCTCCCCCCTTTGTTAGTCTCGTGAGCGAGGTAGGTAACCCGGTCGCCGTACTCTCGGACAACCGTCTCGGTATTGTCGGTTGAGGCGTCGTCGACGACGATGACCTCGATATCGTCGATCGTCTGGGCGAGCGCGCTGTCGATTGCTCGGGGGAGTACCGTAGCGCGGTTGTAACTCGGGATTACGACGCTGACTGTCGGCATTCGCGTCACGCACAAGACACTCTCGGGATATCAAAGTACCCACCGCAGATAGGGAAATAATGTCTCTACAGCCACCCGATATTTTATTACGGCTACATGACAGGGCGATACAATAGACCATCGGCAGTGGCTGCGGTACGTCGTGTCTATTGAGCCGGCTTTCGGACCGGTTCCGTTACTGACTGACCGGTCCCCTATCGGAATCCCGTCCAGGCATGGTGACCACCGTGTATACCCCTCGAAACGGCGAACCCAGATAACCCCCCTACGACAGCAGCAGAAAGACACAAGCCGCTCTGTCAACAACCTACAGGCGATGAACCGCCCCCCGAACATCCTCTTTCTGGTCTGGGACGCTTGCCGCCCGGACTACGCAGCCGAACACGCCCAAACGCTAACCGCGTTGGCAGAGGATAACCGCTGGTTCGAGCGGGCCGTCACTCCTGCCCCGTGGTCGCTGCCAGCCCACGCGTCCCTGTTCTCTGGGGTCTATCCCTCGAAACACGGACGGACACAGCTCGGTGACGACCTTGACGGCCTCCCCCTCGTACCGCAACTCTCGGCGGATGGATACCGCTGTTACGGGGTCTCGGCCAACGGTTTCGCCTGTCAGCGAACCGGTTTCCACGAGGGATTTGACGAGTTCTATTATACCAGAGGTAGAGAGCGGTTCCATGATGGTCTAGATGTATCTGGGACCGCCCTGGCGACGCTCCGAGAAGGTCACGGAACTATCGAGCCGGCGCTGGCGACTACCCTGGGTATCCTCACACATGCTCACCCGATAAAGAGCGTCGCCAATGCTGTAGCGGTCGCGCTGGGATCGCTGGCGGTCCGCCAACCTGCCCTCCAGTGGCTACCCCATCCTCTGTTCGCCCCTGACAGCGGATACGTTTACGATCCAGCGGCAAACACTTCCCGGCTTGCGGATCTGATCAAGCGGGCGGCTGACGACGATCAGCCATTTTTTGCGTTTGCCAACTACATGGACACCCACCGGCCATACAAGCCGACTGCGGACAAACAGCAGACTCATCTCGGCCGGACGCTTCCGCGAGCCGAACTTGAACGAGTCAACGAGGAAGTTGCTGCCCCGTGGCCGTTTCTAGCCTCCGACGCTCGGGGTGAAGTGAGTGAGCGCGACATAGAGACGCTCCGAGGACTGTACGCTGGTGAAGTAGAAACCGTCGACGATCACCTCGCCCGTCTGCTAGAGGTCTTGGAGATGACCGACCAGCGTGAGGAGACCCTCGTGGTCGTGACCAGTGATCACGGCGAGTACTTGGGTGAATCAGACGAACGTGGTTACCGCCGGATGGGCCACGAGGCGTCGGTAGGGAACCTTCTGGCGCGAGTCCCGCTGGTTGTTGCTCACCCCGATATAGAGCCTGGTCGTGTCGCGAGACCGTTTTCCTTGACCAACCTCGTCACGCTGTTCACCGATGGCCGCGAGCGGTTCCTGTCCTCTGGGGGCGACCCTGAGACTGTCCGGTCGGAGGAGGTTGTTAGCTGTCAGTATCCCGCTGCTGGCGGCGACCAATTGTACGAGAAATACCCTGAAACACCGCGAGCGGCGTTGGATTACCGGGTCAGGGAACACGGGGTTGCCGCCTATAACGATGACTGGCGGGTCGGCCGGGATACCACTGGCGACAATTGGGCGGTGTCGACAACAGGTGACGACGGAGATCCGCCGGCCAATCTCGTGGAGGCCTGTATGCAGCAACTCGATGCACTCGTCGCAGCCGACCGCGGACAGGAAGCACTCAGCGAGTCTGACGTGACTCAGCTTGAAGCGCTGGGTTATCTTTGATCGACCACGCTTTGGTTAAGATGGTCCTCACAGACTTCCTCGACTAGCGATCGGAACCGTTCGGCCTGGGCATCAAGCGCGTAGTAATCAGCCGTTTCAGCGGCGCCTCGCCGAGCAATCCGCAGTCGGTCGCCCCGGTCGGCCAGCAAATCGAAAAGTGCTGCCAGCTCCCTAGAATCGGCAAAGCTGACCGCTCCATCCCCGAACTGATTTGGGACCGTGAACCACTCAGGTACCGCGAGCGGCGTCGCGGTTCTGATACTGTCTCCTAAAACACCTGAGGATTTAGTCTGTCCGTACACCTCGGTGGCGATACCATGGGCCTTCCTCCGGCATAACGGCGAGAGGAGAATATCACTCTCACTGATTGTTTGCTCGAACTCGTCGCCATCGATCCATCCCTCGTGGGTGGTGAGCTGCCATCCCCGTTTACGGTATCTCGCTGCTTGACGAAGAATCCGGTCACTGCTCTCGTCCATCGGGCGCCCAAGTAAATCTACTGACAGGCGGTCGCGCCTCTCAGTTGGTAGCGCCTCAAGGGCATCGAACAGGAGGTCGTATCGCCGGCGTGAGGCTACAACGTTCCCTGGAACTGTCACCCGAAGGGGTCCATCAGCCGGTCTGCTGTGTGTCGTCCGCCGGGAGAACACTGGCGTCATCGTATTGACTGGTATCGGGAGCAGGTCGTTCAGATACTGTTGTATCGGATCGTACTCGACGGTTACTGCGTCGACGTTTCGGAGAAGAATTTGCCTGAGGGGCAGACGGGCGTAATTGTATAGCTTCGGAGTAAACCGGAGGTTCTGGCCCACCCAGCTGTTAGCGTTGTAGATAGAGAGTACGATCTTACAGGATGGAGAAAAGCGGGCGTATCGAAAGAAGTCGGGAACCGATCCGTAGAGGGGAAACAGGTACAGCAGGTCCAGTGCCTGACAGCGGTCTGAGACGCGCCCGAGAAACCGGCCGAGCGACTCGTCGTCGTCTTTGATGATCCATTCGTAGGCGACCGTGTCGAGACGCTGTCTGAGTCGGCTGGCAACGGTCTCGCCGGTGAACAACGTCACTTCGTAGCCCGCTGCGTGTGCGATCTGCGCGAGATCGGCGAGGAAGTTTTCGTGGGCATGTGTTTCGAGGAGGCCGATCCTGCGTCCTTTCATCGGGGGTATGACGACTACGATGGTACCGGGCTTTGGCCTTTCGCCCTTCTAGCCGGAGCGGGCACGGTTGACCAGTGTCCGGCCGGCCCTGGCGTAGAACACCGGGTTGAACGCAAGCGCTGAGAGGGCGACCCAGACCGCTGGGAGTGGTTGGCCCGCCGAGAGATTCGAACGGACAACCGGCAGTGCCACCCGAAACACGTACTGCCAGCGAAACCAGTAGTAGTGTCGCCAGCCAACGGTCCGGATCAAGTCGTTACGCCACTTGTTGAGGAAGGTGCGCGCGCCGGCCAGCCGGGCTCGACCATCAGTGGAGATGCGGTTATCGGCGTCCTGTGTGAAATACGCTAGCCGTTCGGGGACGGCTGCCACTATCACGTTTTCGCGGGCCGCCCGCATCCAGAGGTCATGGTCCTGGCAGCTGGGCAGGTCCGTGTCGAAGCCGCCTAGATCCCGGAACGTTTCGGTTTCGAACAGTAGTGTCGAGGTATTTGGTGCCGTCCATCCCGAGAGAAGCGCCATCCAGAGATCGTCTTCGACCAACCGTTTCTTCGAGGGTTTTGTCTCGCCGGTCTCGTCAACTATCCACTGGTCGCAATAAATGAGTTCGGCGTTGGTTTCACGTGCGCGCTCAAGTTGCCGTTCGAGCTTCGTTGGCGCCCAGTAATCGTCAGAGTCTAGGAAGGCGACGTAGTCAGTCCTGACCGTGTCCACGCCCGTATTACGGGCCTGTGACGCCCCTTGGTTGTGGTCGTGTTGAACCACGTCAACTATACCAGTCTCATACTCCTCGTTGAGAAACCCCGCCGTGTCGAATGAGGATCCGTCGTCGACAATCACGATATGTTTTGGTCGAACGGTCTGATCAAGTGCTGAGTCGACCGCTCGTTTAACTTTCGCCTTACGCTCGTACGTTGGGATTACGACCGATACATCTCTCATAAGGCCTTTGTCGCTTTTAAATGCTTCTGGTCGTTTTCTCCTACACGGCGTTGACCCAGGATTTCCACGCTGAACCCTAACGTCTCGAATGCTTCAACGAGTTCACCCTCGGTATAAGACGACTTGCTCGGATGGTACTCAGCATATACAACTCGGCATGTATCTATAGAGAGTGTTTCGGCGAACCCCTCGATCACCGGCAATTCTAGTCCTTCAACGTCGATTTTGACAACTGACGGTGATGGGAGATCGGCCGTCGTGATATACTCGTCACCGACACGTTTGTCGACCTCATAGAGTGGCTCTGGTGCGGTGTTTTCGTTGACGACCGCGTGCCCAGCGCCTTCAAATGACGTACGAAGTGTTGCCAAACCATTGCTGTCCGATAGTGCTACTCGGTGGACAGCGTCACGTGGGAGTCCATTGTGTTTGAGGTTTTTACGTAGTATCTTTGCCTCTTCGGGGTGCGGTTCGAACGCAATGATTGTCCCTGTGGTGAGGGTTTGACCGACGAAACAACTATATAGACCGATATTCGCACCGACATCATAAAATGTATCTTCCGACTCAACTGTTGCGAGCACATCTTCTATGATTGGACGCTCGGTCTGGAAGCTGTACCTGAAGTCTGCAGCAAGGCTTGCTCCCTGTGTATCGAATTTTGCAGTCGTACTATCTATAGAAAAACCGAACGTTTCGGGAAGGAATCGCTGGTATACGGGATCCAAAGCGGCCATGACCCGTTTTCGTGCTCGATTACCGATATAGCTACATCCCTTGACGAGCAGGGAAATCGCACCTTCGTCGTGATACACTTCGACTCCACGCCGTAGCATTAGTAATATTATCAGATCGACAGGCAAATAAGAGAAGCGGTGATACATACTAAGTGAGAGACATTCATGCTAGTATTTATTGAGAACCGCTTAGCGTCGGTTTACGCTATATTATCTCTCTATTTGATTTTTGACTATTCTTTCTCTCTGTGACGGCGCATATTATGTGCTGTGGCTGAACTAGCTTTTTATGCGTCTGCCTCCAGGTCTGGATACGAATAAACGATGGGCGGTAGTGAGGTAGACAATTCCCACGAGAGAGTGCTTGAAACGATGCTGTATTGTCAAGTTGTCTGCTATAGACATGAGAACCGATGTCTGTGAGGGTGTCAGTCGTCGTTCCGACATATAACCGTCCAGATCTCCTGTCGCGGGCCCTTGACAGCGTTCTCACACAGACAGTCACAGATCTAGAGTGTATTGTGATTGATGACTGTTCGTCTACCAGCCAGGCACGAAAGGTGGTTGAATCGACCAATGACGATCGTGTTCGGTATGCCCGTCATGAGGAAACCAAGGGGTCGTCTGCAGCTAGGAATACCGGTATAGAAATGGCCGTCGGTGAGTACGTTGCTTTCCTTGACGACGACGACGAGTGGTATCCAGAGAAACTGGAGCGGCAATTGTCGCTTTTCGAAGAACTCACTGAGGAGTATGGTATTGTCTACTGCTGGATGAATTACTATGATGATACCAAGGATACTATTATTAATCGATACAGACCAAGACTTAGTGGGGATATCTTTCCAGACATGCTTGACGGTCAGCGGATAGGATCGACGTCGACTCTCGTTGTGAGACGGCCGGTCGCTGAAACCGTTAACGGTTTTGACGAGAATCTCATCCGAGGAACTGATGGTGATTTTATCCGACGGATCTGCCGCAACTATAAGGTTGAGTTTGTCCCGGATGTACTGGTTAGATATCACGTTGACCACGGTCATACCCGTGTCACGCGCTTCGATCGCGAGGGAATCGAACATGAACTAACCGCTCAACACGCGAAGCTCAAGAAATTTCCCGACGCGCTTGACCGGTATCCACGACGGAAAGCGAATGTTTACGCGGGAATGGCTGCCAACTACGGCGACATAGGCGAGTGGGAACAGTGCCTTCGTTATTACCAGAAGGCACTCAGAGCGTCGCTACGCTCTCGGTCGGTCTACTGGCGCTTGTTTCGAAGCGTCAAGCGAGCCCTCCAGAGTGCTGTCCGAGGTATCTGGTCCGTGGACCGAGACGAGGCTAAAAACTGATCCACACAGGCACACCCGGCCGGTCTGTTTCCTGAAGTTGCGTTCCGCATATTCTCCCGACCTCGAACAGGTTATGTTTTCCATCGGACCCTTTTCTGATGTCCTGGATTGGAGTTTCGTCCCGGTAGTCGTATTTGGGGACAACTTGGGGTATGATTACCGTGTCTGAACTGATAGTCTTACAAAGATTCCTGGTGAATCTTGATAAATCCTCTATAACAATCACGATCCGTTTGTCTTTTCGGCACTGTCTAGTTCTGGACCTCCTCAGCTGGCGTTCGTCCGTTGAGCGCTTGATTGGGTCGTTCGTGGTTGTAGTGGTGTCTGAAGCGTCATAGCCACTGTTTCGCGCTGGATTGACTGCCCCTCCAAGGAACGAAAGCGGTCGATTCGCATGGTCACAGTCTGGAACCATTTTTCGACGTGGTTCCGAGTTCGGTAGTCAAGCTGACCGCTCAATTTCTGACGAGCAAGGGCAGTCAGATAGCCACCAGCATCGACGAAAAACTCTGTCTCGGCGACATTGTGTTTCTCGGTGAGCCGATGCAGGAACGCGGCCGCGGGGTCAGTCCCGCCGCGGCCGATAACGTCAATTTCGAGCAGCAACTTCGAGTCAGTGTCGACAGCGACATATAACCATCTCTTTTCTCCGTCAACCGTGATTTGTTTCTCGTCGACCACGACCCGCGACGGCTCCGCCGTCGGCGGGTCGCTTTGGGCTTCAGACAGTGTCTGAATCCAGTTCCAGACCGCATCGTGAGAGCGATCGACACCCACTAGGTCTAAGATGGTGACCTTCTCCCTGATCGACAGCCCTGCCGTATGGAGACGAACCCCGAACCGCCGGACGGGTATCGGGATGCGCTCGTTCTCCCAAACGTCTTTATTGTCCTCGTTCAACGTCTCACTGAGGAAGTCTGCGAGCGGCATGAACATTTCTTGTTACGACCTCCTCGCTTCTCAAACTCGCTCAACTAGACAGTGCCGTCCTTTTTTTGATGATATGATTTCTTACTTGTCTTGCAGGCACTCTACGGTTCTCCGTACCTCTTCCGGGTCGATTCGGATATCGTCGCCTATCGGTTTGCCCTGGATGGCCGAATATCTGTGTCCCAGAACTTTTGCCAGTCTGAAATACGATACGTTCACGTATGAACCGAATAATTCGATGACATCAAGGTCGGTTCCCCAGAGTATATTGGTTAGTCCTGCCCCGTGGGGGGCAACAACACACTCGGCATTGGTGAATAATGAAATCTGCTCACGCAGAGAACGATTCGAAAGGACTACCGATTCGAAACCGAACTCGTCGAGTGCTTTGAGTAGAGCCGTCGAGTTTTGAATACGTCGTTCCGAGGCGTCAGTACGTGATACAAAGACAAATCTAGGCGTGTCTTTCCTTCTATGATTAACGTTCTCTCTGACCCTCTCTCTCACCCAGCGTCTAGTCTGTGGGGTGTAGAGCGTCTGGGTTGCGGGATCCCCCCATGGGTGTCTGGGCAGTGACGGTACGACAAGATGATCAACTGTTGCAGTCCCACCGTCCCACTCCTGCAAGCGGTCGCCATCATATCCGACGAGTCGGAGCGAGTCGACGAGCCACCCCGGTGAGTTCGGGGGGTAGATCACTGTCGGCCTGTAGCCGGTCTCAACTTCCCAATCACGCAAGTCTATTAATCGGGGTAAATAATCCGAGAACCAGTGATAGAAGCCGTCGGCCCAAGGACCCACAAGCGATATGGCATACTCGTGTGAGGAATTGTCTCGGAACCCTAACCGACGGGTTCGTGTCGTCAGTGTAGGGTGGATTAGACTGTTCGTGAGTTGCTTGATGCTACACAGTGCATTCTCAAGGACGTACTTCCCGTCCGCAGTAACGGTGATCGCTTCCGGGCCGATGAGACGTACATCGCTCAACTCGCAAACGAACCGGCGAGGGGTATCGACTGTCCCGGCAAAGTCTCGTATTACTTGCGGCGGGTCTGACGTACATTCCGGCAGGTCGAACGTCACCTGCTCAGGCACGCCGAATTCATGCAGCCGGTCGGCGCGATCTCGCAGGTCGCTGCGATCAAGACAACGATTCTCAACTGTCCGCTGTACGAGGGCGTTGTTCAGGAGATGTTGCAGTATGTCTGTCAGTGTGGCCATTGTGCCCCTGGTTTACTCTTTTTTCGCCTTGTGACTCGATTGCGTCGTGTCCCCAGACTCGGCCCGTTTCGCGAGTTGTTGGTCGTCTGTCTCACGGATCGTTGCCGATATTGGGGCGCCCAGCGGGACATACGTCACTGAGCCGCCGAAAGTCTCGTGATCGAAGATCCTCCAAGGGTCGACGACCGTCAAATTGTGCCCCCGGTATGTGGATGCTTCCGTCAGCTCGTCCCATCTGACAGCCACGACGGCGGTATCGACGGTAGAAAGCGTTTCCGACAATGTCGATGGCGTATGGACATTGTCACCGACATGCCGGCGGACGTGCTCTTCCCCGTTTGGATCCCAGCACGAAAGGGCATATTCCCCTCGTAACGATTCAAGAAGATGCATCCCCTGTGACTCCTCAACTAGAGTGACGCCCGGTTTGTACGTCAGACCGAGAATCCCGACGGCCCCGTCGGATGGGGTGGCATCGGAAACGGCATCAACCAACCAGCCGGTGTGTCCGTCGTTGACTTCGTCGGTTGCGGTCGCCAACGGTGCTGTAGTGCCTGCCGAGCGGGCAAGTGTAGCGAATGCCTTGTTGTCGCGAGGGAAACAGGGGCCTCCAAACCGGGTCCCACCGGTCAGGTAGGCGCTATTGATCCGCGAATCGTATCCGAGAATCTCGCTGACGTCATCGACGTTCCCTCCCGTTCCTTGACAGACTTGCGAGAGTGTGTTCGCGAAGCTAATCTTCATCGAAATATACGTATTGACCGCCATCTTGGCGATCTCAGCACTGTAGATGTCTGTTCGTAGAACTGGGGAGTGGTTATCCACCCACTCGCGATACAGCGAGGAGAGAACATCACCTGCGCGTTCATCGTCTTCGCCTATGAGGAAGAAATCGGGGCGTTCCATTCCAGACACTACCTCACCGACAGCCGTAAACTCGGGACAGTAACAGAGGCCGACGTCTTCGCCTGGGATCTTGTCCGAGGCTTCCGCTAAGACAGGACGCACCTCTGTGTCTATCGTGCCGGGCATCACAGTACTGCGTACGACAACGAGATGGTAGTCGTCGACAGCCCGGAGTTGCCGGCCGACTGACCGGCAGGCAGTCCTGACGGTATCGTGATCGTACCGGCCATCCCGACAGGACGGTGTATCGACGAACACGAATGTCACGTTTGTTCGGCGAACCGCAGTATAGTCTGTTGTTGCGATAAAATGGTCTCCGGCCGCGTCGAGGTACTCTTGAAGCATGGGTTCGTCGTATGGCGACTGGCCCTGTTGCAGCGTTTCGACAACGTCCTCGTCCACATCGATTCCGATGACATCACAGCCGTGGTAGGCCAGCGAAGCCGCGAGACAGGACCCGAGTTTACCGAGCCCGACGACCGACACCTGATAGTCCATGATTCCTGTTCGGTGAAGCGTTCGTAAATATATTTGCGCCATGTTACAGTAGATGATTCTCTGGATTGCCGGAATCTGGGGTGCTATCGATCGCCGTCCGGTCCACTTAGTTGGTTATGATAGTCTGATGTCCAGATTTATACACCTCAATTACTGCCGTCTCG
Source organism: Haloarcula montana (assembly GCF_035666295.1). Taxonomy (NCBI): domain Archaea; kingdom Methanobacteriati; phylum Methanobacteriota; class Halobacteria; order Halobacteriales; family Haloarculaceae; genus Haloarcula; species Haloarcula montana. Next base: position 1,054,584 of record NZ_CP142027.1, on the reverse strand, counting down.
CCACCGCCGACGCCGAAACCGTTAGGTTTCTCTTTTGATTATCACTAGAATATGTTGGGACGTGCTGCTGAGATCTACCGTCAGCAAGGAACTATCCCATTAGCGTGGAAAGCAGGGAAATTCGCTATTAGAGAGACCCAAAAGAAGGCCCTGTATACGTATATCCGTCTAGTTGACGGTCCGTCAGATTTTATCAAATCGGGCTTTCCGAAGTCAGGGAACAATTGGGTCCACTTCCTGATAGCGAACGCTATGGTGGCGGCCGCGGGTCGCGACGACGAGATTCACTTCCGTAACAAGAACGACTGGGTCGCAACTGGGATTCCGGACGAACCGCCGGTTGAAGGCTTTCCCCGAATGGTCAGCAACAGCAATCCATACGACGAGCAACCGTGGCTAAGTCCAGAAACACGGACAGTCTACATAGTGCGCCATCCCGCTGACGTGATGGAGTCGTTCTACCACTACCGCAAGTATCGGTGGAACAATGATGATGGATCGTTTGACGAGTTCATTCGCGATGCCGAGGTCGGGTTGCCGGCATGGCGCAATCACGTAGAGTCCTGGGAGAATAACTGGGATGTCCTGATTAGGTTTGAGGATTTGAAAGACGACCCTGCCGCGCAACTCGGGCGGATCTGCTCGCTTTGGGAGCGTGATATCAGTTCGGAGGTTATTGAGGCTGCTGTCGAAGCCTCGTCGTTTGAGAATATGCAACGGGTAGAACAGAAGTATGGAAGTCCAGAGAAAGACGGAGCCAATCCGGACTACACGTTCATGCGCAAGGGAGAAACGAACTACGGTGACGAGTACTTCACCGACGAGGAGTATGAGTACCTTATTGAGAGAGTTGGTGATGTTCTTACCCGGTTAGACTATCTTCCGACACAGCCGTGATTCTGCCCGTTGACAGTCCTTTGGCCGCCGCTGGCGGTTACACCTCGTTTGGATACACTCGTGTGTCCAGAAAATGACCCCAACCAGGTCCATCGTGTTCAGATTAGCTGGTTCCATGCGAAGCTGAACGATCTGAGCCAATCGTCGGCTGTTTCTGCTTCGGCGTTGCTGAAACAGTTTGAGAAACAGATAGTTCGCCGTTTTACTTCTCTGAAAACACGTTCGACCGCATTCCGATTTCCATGTTTTTCGTATCTGAAATCGAATCCATGTCGGTGACACGCAGCTTGTAACGATTTAGAGCCATCGACGAGAAACACGGCGTCGTCAACGTCGTATTTCTCGCTGAGTTCAACAAGAAATGAATGAGCTAGAACCTTCGTTGTGGTCGGTCTGAGATTTGTATGGAGCAATTCGTTTGTTTGCGTATCGACGGCAGCGTACAGCCAATATTGCTCATTATTGAGTTGGATCACGGTCTCGTCAACCGCAACGTGATCCGGTGACTGACCATCTTCGGGCTGTAAATCAGACTTGTGAACCCAATTATGCACGGTCGAACGAGCGCGTTGGACACCAAATATCTCAAGAACTGAAACAGTATTTGAAAGTGATAGTCCAGCCAGATGCAGCTGAATACTGAGCTTCATCAGCAGTCGCGGTGTCGCTTCTCGCTCCACAAAATCTAAGTCGAATTGGTCGAGACTACCGCTGAGGCTAGCGTTTTCGGGCATGAACCACTCAGAAAACGCTACGCCTCACCCTTCAATCCTTATCTGAACACTACCACTAGGTCAGGCAAACCTTTTATTTACTACTATGTGGATTGAATGACTATCGACCTTGACCAGCGCGTAAACGTGGTGCTGGTCACTATTGACTGTCTCCGCCCAGACTATCTTGGCTGTTACAACGACGTAAATGAGGGAGTTGAGCCGACCATCGACGAACTAGCACGGACTGGTTATCGTTTCGAGAATGCTTTCGCGACTGCGAGTCAGACACCGATCAGTTTCCCAGGGCTTGCAACGGCGGAATATCCACTCTCCCGAGGCGGCCCGCTAAAACTGTCGGACGATCGGACGTTCGTCGCTGAATGGTTCTCCGAAGCGAGATACCGGACTGCAGGATTTTCGACAAACCACTGGCTGTCCTATATGTCGAACTATCCGACCGGATTCGATGACTACTTCGAATACTATGAGTTCGGTGAGAAAGTACGGGAGCACGCCTGCTATCTCGTTGAAAAAGGGTACGCTGATGGGAAGTGTCTCACTGAACTCGAAACTGAACTCAGGGATGCCCTAATTGAGCAGTATGAGACAGCCATCGACGGCTGCGAAAAGTACCTCGCAGAGACTGACTGGGAGTCCGGCACTGTGGCAGCTACCCACAAGGCGTTGAGGACTGAATTGGATCTCTTACAATCGGACTTCGAGGCCTTCGCTGACCAACTTGACGCAGACCTGTCACAGCCTGGCCTGTTCGAGTCGGCTCGCCGGTCGGTCGTCTCTTCGGTCAAGCGACGGGCCAGAGATGTTGGGCCGGTTAGAGCGGCTTACAGACGGTTCCAGCGGTCAACCTATGATGAGCCACCACGGCAAAAGCCTGTAGCCGACGCCGAACGGGTCACCGACGAGGCGATTGATTACCTTGGGGACGTAGACGAGCCGTGTTATCTCTGGATCCATTACATGGATGTACACCGACCGTACTTACCTGGGAGTGCTGACGACTGGACTAACGAATTCCAGACGTACGTTAACGCAGTCGACGAATCGGTCTCTTTCGAGGCAGCTAACGAACAGTGGTATGAGGCCTATACGGCACTGTACAAAGCGTGTATCCGGTACGTTGACGACCACCTTGCGCGCCTTCATGACAGTCTCGCGTCCTTAGACCGCGAGACGGCCGTTGTGCTCACGGCTGACCACGGCGAGGAGTTCCGTGAACACGGCGGGACCGATCATAACGCCAAACTGTACGACGTACTGATTCACGTCCCGCTGATCGTCTCGCAGACCGGCGACGACGGCGTTAAAGACCCTGTCACGAAACTGTTCTCCCATGTGGACCTGCTCCCAACCGTATACAGCCAAGTGGTACACGACACATCCGTCCCAGATACCATTGATGGTCAAGATATCTACGCGGAGCCACGTAAGGCGGTAATCGCGGAAACGCTCCGTACGGCGAGTTCTCCGGAGCACGAGGATCACGTCGGCCGCCATCTCGGAACCGACTACAAACGCATTGCAGCCCGTTCACACGGCGAGAAACTAATCTACTACGAGGACGAGAGCGCTTGGCAGTTATACGATCTCAACGCCGACCCTGTTGAGCAACAAAATCTGATCGACCAACGAGAGCCTGTGCAATTGCGTGAGCGCGTACTCAACCGCGAACGAACTATCGAGACGCAATTCGAACACTCCGACAGGTCCAGAGGGAATGCCGAGCAACCGGAGATCATCCGTGACCGGTTGGATGATTTGGGATACACGGTCTAAAGGTAACTGTCACTCCCTCTTTCGTGGCCCAGTCGAATTTTGTCTAGCGATCAAACTACTAATTGACCCCATACCCCATTCCTACATCGACTTATTCGCTCTTGCGGGTGGCACGTAATACGTGGCCTTTTGGGACTGGTGTATTCTTTTCATAGATCCGCTTGACTTCGAACCCTAATTCCACAAGATATTCGCGGACTTCGCTGGGCTCGTGGCCATAATCGCGGATGTCTGGAGATCCTGTTTCGGGTCGTGAGTCGTGATGCACCTCACAGTAGACTAGTCGACACGAGGAGTCCGCCAGAAGATCTTGCATCCCACGAAGCACCGCCATCTCTGCTCCTTCTACGTCTATCTTCACGACAGTGGGGTGTGGGAGTCCGTTCTCCTTTACGTAGTCGTCAGCTTGGCTAGTCCGGACAGATACGGTCTGCTCACCATTTGATCCACCGAGGCGGTGTCTTCCCTCGCCCGCCTTCTTGGTACCGACAATATGCAGATCTCGAGTAGTGTTTTCGTCTGCAAGCGCGACATCGTGAATGTCGATAGGCACGTTTAGAGCGGTGCAATTTGCTCTAAGTTTACGAAGGTTGTTTGGCATCGGCTCGAATGCGACCACACGCCCGCTACTCAGTCGGCTTGCGGCGAAAGCGGTGTGAGTTCCGATGTTTGCGCCCACGTCGTAAACGATGTCGTCTCCACGGATCTTTGTTAGGAAATCACGAAGTATCGGTGATTCGTCGACGGATCCCCCGTATCCCAGTCGTTTGAGCTCTTTGGGGGACGTGACGGTGAACTTCGCAGTTGTGTCGTCGACCTGCAGTTGGACCGTTAGCGGCGGAAGGGGTGGTGAAAACTGCAGATAAGAGAGTAACAGTTTACGATAACACAACCGACTGGTCACTTTCAACAGAGGGAGTAGACCATCGGTTTGATATTTTTTGATTGCCCGGAGCAGCAGATTTCTCATTTTAAAATCAACGCCAATGGATATATCTCTTTCATCAGACTCATTCTATTCAACTCAGTCAACGTATCCGAGGTCGGCAAGTCGGTCATTGATATCAACTGTTCCGCCAGATGTGACCTCGGAGGTCCCCTCGATGATTTTCTTTCGTGTCTCTCCCTCGATAACGAGCCAAGGAACCTTCACTAGGTGTTTGGTAAATGTTTCGTTCGGATGTCCGTGCCCTTTTAATGGGAACGGCCAAGCATACTCGCCGGCTAGGTTTCCGTGATCGGAAGTGACTACAGTTTTCCCGTCGAAGTATTCCACCAGCTCATTGACTGCGGGGAGCGCGATCTCGAGGTTCTCGTAGTAGGCTTTCATAGCTTGTTCCTTTGTGATTTTCCCCTGTTTCAAAAGTGCCCATGCGCGGTCGCCGGTCCGTTCGTCAGCGCCCGACCCAGCCATCCGGGCGATGGCACTTGACCCGGCCTGTTCGGTAATTTCCTTACCTGTTTTACCGACCCACGGTCGATGAGGTTGGAGGAAGTGGACGATGAGGCGCTTATTTTGATGATCGTCGTGTGCCCTTTTCGCTGGCTCAACCATCTCATCCGGGGGAACCGTGTAGAAATTTTCGTCCCAGTTTTCCTCCCATACATCGACGGTCTTGAAGAAAGTGTCTCGACCTATAGCGCTCTTGTGTCCATGCTTCTTGGCTACATACATCGGGTTCGCCGTGACGTACACAGTGTCTAAAACTGTTTTGTCTGTGAAGTTCTTCCGGAGGAAGTTCCCAGTCGAAGACCCCTTCGAGACCCGCGTCTCAAGTCGACCGGGAATGGTGTTCATTTCCTCAAACATGTCGTATCGACAGGCGTCAAGTATGATCAGGTTATCCCAGTCTTCAGCCATCACATCAGTACCGCGTCTACTCATGACGTGGTAGTGGAAGTTCTGAATTGGCGAGAGGGTTTTGTAGAAGATGAATCTACACGTCCGCCACAGGAGATAAAGTACGCCGTGGTTACGGAGAATCGACCGAGCACGCGACAGATGCCAACGCATGGTATTATTCGTCGCTGCTCCAAAATGAACTTTACTACACGTTATCAACCATATGAGCGGACCGGAATAATTAACAATAGCTAAATAACTCGCTCAGAATAGCTGGAGCAATGATCATTTCTCGTCTCTCGGATGGCCTGGGTAATCAAATGTTTCAGTATGCGCTCGGCAGACGACTTGCCCTCGAGAACAATGACCAGCTCTTACTCGACCTTTCGTGGTTCGAGGGCGACAACCCAGATGGTCCGAATATTACTGATCGCTCGTACACGATCGAGAACTTCGATATCGCAGGCGAGCGTGCAACTATGGACGATATATTGGATGTGATACGATTCGGGAAACACGGATTGAGTGTCGCGAACTCGCCGCTCTCAGCATACTTTCCTGCCCACGTTGGGAGGTACTTGAACTATTACGTCCAGCTGAGTCGGGAACCAGACAGTCCAGATCCGAACTGGGCATACAGAGCTAGGTACCATCCGGATATTGTTGATATAAATGGTGATGCGTATTTGAACGGGTTCTGGCAGAGCTACAAATACCTGATTGGGGTTGAAGAGACACTCCGTGATGATTTCACTGTGACGACCCCCTTACTCGAAGAAAGTAAAGATATTGTAGAAACAATCGAGAATAACACGACAGTGAGCATTCACGTCAGACGTGGCGACTACGTACGTCAAGGCCCTGGTCAGGGAAACGCACTACCGGTCGAATATTTCAAAACCGCTGTGGACGTGATATCCGGACACGTTGATGACCCACACTATCTAGTTTTTTCAGATGATATTGAGTGGTCGGAGTGGTATCTTCGTCACCTGAGTGACCAGATGACGTTCGTTGGTCACACAGATGGCACGACCGATTACGAGGATCTCCGTTTGATGCGGTCTTGTGACCACCAAATCATGGCGAACAGTACCTTCAGTTGGTGGGGCGCGTGGCTTAATGACAACGACGAAAAGATAGTTATCGCTCCCTATCCGTGGAAACGTTTTGGCCATCAGTATGGTGTTCTAGATAAGTGGGATTACTATCCAGATAACTGGCGAAAACTCCGTTGGCGTTGATTTCTTTAGGGCTTTGATATTCAATCAACGCGGCTTGAAATTCACTCCAAAACGCTCGCAAAACAACTCAGACGGTGTATAACTCATCACAGATTGTTTCAGCTGAACATCTTGGTTGTGTTCTTCGATACGGGCTTTGATCTTGTAGTCAATATCTTTCGGATTTTGAATGATTCGTACGTTGAACGGGTACAACTGACAAGATCACTGCAAGCATCATATTGTCTTGGTAGTTGAGTGTATCATAGGCGCTGTCAACGACTATCTGTATGGGCTCTTGATGGTCAGTGTACATACGACGCATGTTGCCGCTTCCTCGCTTGCTGACTGTTTATGTATCTGCTACGGTCAGAATTTTGTCTGTTTGAAACGACCATTTAGCTGTAGACTGGGCCCCAGCGGTTGGGTCGTAGTATTTCGACGTATCTGGATCGCTGGCATCACTCTCAGATAAGTCGACCAATGCAATATCGGTAGTTCCCATCGAGTCAGCGGATAGTTACAACTGACGAGGTTACGTTCGCAGAAAGCGTCTGGATGGGTGTTGTGGAATTTCTCTACCACCCAGACACTGTTCTTACGGCCTCTGACCTTGAAACCTTAGCGCTTAATCTACTCGCAGCGATTCCGATCCCTGGAGTCGAAGGCTGCGGCTTCGACTCCGGGATCATCCGTCAAACGCTGCTGCAAGCTGCTGTCGATCAGAAGTCCATCAAAGCCGTCACAGATACCACTCGTGGAAGCTACTCCGACGATTACACCCTCAAACAACTGCACACCGTTCCAGCAGATGACCTTGAAGCCGCCGTCAACGACATCTTCGCTCAACAGGCGGCGATGATCCTCGGCCCCGGTCCGAGGATCATCTGCATCGATTTCGTCGATATCCATTACCACGGTTGTCCTCACACTGACGGTGGCGAACTCTGCCACACGAAACCCCGCGATGGCACCAGCAAGTGCCATCGCTACCTCGCTGGATTCGTCCTCTGCCGAGCTAAACCACTCGTCGTCGCCGTCACGCCCGTCCGTGGAGACGAACCAACAAGCGACGCGGTCGAGCGACTGCTCGACCACGTCGCGGCCCTCCCGTTCGATGTTGCTGGACTTCTCGCCGACCGCGGCTTCTACAACGGTGCATCAATCGAGCGACTGGATGCCGTGGCACCAGTCGCTCTTCCGATCGTCCGCCGTGGGAAGCAGATGGCCGAGAAACTGGACACGACGGTCTCCTACTGGACGGAGTACGTGATGTACAAGGGAAGCGAGCGGGAACTGCGCTTCCCGCTCGCGGTCTGTGTCTCCTACCAACAAGGCAACCGAGGAAAACACGGGTTGCTCGTGCGGGCCTACGTGGCGTGCGATCTGACCGATCGCACGCCGAAGGAAGTTGAAGCTCTCTACCAGAAACGATCAGCCATCGAGACAGCGTTTCGGACGATGCGTGAAGCGCGTGCGCGAACGAGTACAACCGATCCAGCCGTTCGGTTGTTGTTCATCCTCGTGAGCTTCCTGCTACGGAACCTCTGGGCGATTGTCCGATGGGGCGTGCTCGCCACGCCGCGACGCGGCGGGCGAGCACTACCCGTCTGGTTCCGCTTCGAGGTGTTCCGGGAGTGGGTTGATCACGCTCTTGACGACACCTTGAGCCGGAAGTGGGAAGCACCAACCAACGGTGTCGGAATCCCGGCGACCTACAGCGAGCTGGACGTGGGCTGAAGCTGCCCGCGTCCAGCGGCAGACCTGTACATGAAGCGACAGCTTCGCCTCTTGTCTGGGCTGACGGCGCTCTCACTGGCGTGAGACCGCCGTCTTTGTTCGACTCATTGAATCGGTCGCTCTGATCTCGTTCAGTTCCTTCCAGAAATCGAGTCAGCAATCAGGAACGATGGGAACTACCGAATATGTGAAGTTGAATAGATCGAGTCAGACAATCCTCTTGTCAAAATATCGAAGACTTTGTCAACAATGTGTTCAATATCGGTGAAGAAGTGGTTGGGGGCAGTAGATCGAAGTCCCAATTCAATTAGAAATCTTGTTCCGAGGTTCTCGTTCGTCAGAGTGCATACCGTAGGAACCACTGTAGTAGCGGCGGATAATCGTCACAATGATAGATTAATACCACGCTCAGCCCTATAGCCCCTAGACGGACACGACGAACTCGAATAGGATTTATTATCGTCTATACCCACCTCTCCAAAGATGACTAATAAAAAACACGACAAAGATGAATTGTATGAAAAACGCCCATACGGGAGACAGTCCGTATTGACTGAGTTAGAAAGAGCCAAAAAATACAGAAATAAACGAGTTTTAGTGGCTGGGTGTGGTGCGGGTGCAAGAGTATTTGACCTCTATTTTTATGGTGCGAATATCACCGCTGTCGACCAGTCACGGAGCGCAATTCAATTTATTCGGTCGCAATTTAATGAGTTAGATTGCGAACCTTCGGAACTGATTGTTGACGACCTAACTGATATTGAACTGCCAGCCGGAGAATTTGATTATGTGATTTGTTACGGCGTCTTGCATCATACTCCAAACCCAGAAGCGATACTTCGAAATCTCAGGGATGCATTACAGACGGATGGAAGTCTTGAGATTATCCTATACCATAGAAAATCGTTTGCTCGTATAGAGCGAAATATTGTGGAGAGTTTACATGATTGGTTCCGGGTCGGTGATATCTTGCCTAATAATATCAAGCGAAAGATCGAGTGGTGGGACAAGTATGAAAATCCTATTTGGAAAACGTACACAAGGAAAGAAGCTAGGTCACTAGTTGAGAGTTCAGGATTTACTGTCGATGAGTTGTGGCTGTCAAACTCGCCCTTTGGCCAATTCACCAATTGGCTCTTACCCCCTCTGATTAAATACTATTTATCAACTAAGTTAAGTGATTATCGATGGCACATTCATATTAATGCGAAACCACAGACTTGAAAAAGAAATTAGTGTTTCTCCTGTACCTGAGAACAAATACATGTTTTCTATGAGGTCCATTAGGTTTAAACATCAAAAAATATCAATATAAAATTCAATAAGTGAAAATTTCAAGCCAAACTGGGTTCTCGTTCGATCAAAAAACAGGAGGGCGATCGCCTTCGACTTATTAGGTATGATTGAGTGAGGACCCCAGTTGTAGACGATGAAAATCTGATCACAAGTTTTAATTTAGGAACCGATCACCTGGGGGTATGGATTATATCCTTTCGTTCAAGCCGTGTACGGTCCACTTCGGGATGCATGACCCGAGCGCGGCCATTTTTAATGACGCTGACCTCGTTTATGCTGTTGAAGAAGAACGACACGGTCGTCGGAAACATGCTCCCGGTGAGTTCCCGGCTCACGCGATTCGGGACTGCCTTGACCACTGCGACTTGATACTCTCTGATATCTCAAAGGTGGTTTTACCGTACGAGCCCGGACTCTACCGGAAACAGCTCTCTTATATACTTCCCAGGGCGGCCCGCCGATCGGATTCATTTAGAGACTCGGCAGCTGAGATAGGGAAGGTCATGCGGAAGCTCATTCAGTCACGTTCGGGGGCAATCGATCTCGTTCGAGATCGACTGTCAATGATCGGGACGCCAGTCCCTCCGATTCAGACGCGAGCGCACCACGCGTGCCACGCTGCGAGCGCGTTCCACCTCTCACCGTTTGATGAGGCGCTCGTCTTGACTGTTGATGGGATCGGTGACCACGATTGTACGGTCGTCTGGAGGGGGACACCATCCGGACTTGATAGGATACAAACATACGAGAACCCCAACAGTCTTGGGAAGTTCTACGCTATCGTCACCGAATTTCTGGGCTATCATCAGTTTAACGGTGAAGGAAAGGTCATGGGACTTGCTCCGTACGGGAGAAAAAATGAAAAAATATTCCACGCTCTCCGGTCGGTGATAGATGTCGGTGCCAGTTACGATGTCACAGCGCTCACTGAAGATGGGGTTGAGCAGGGGGTCGAAAAACTGGAGCGGGCTTTGGGCCGCGAGCGCACTCAGACGCCGAAACAGTTTGACGACTGGGAAAAAGATCTTGCGTTTGCTGCCCAGCGAATCTTGGAGGAGATCGCTGTCTCGATGACAAGGCGTTACCTCGACCAGGCTGGGACAGAGAATGTGGCCTTGGCCGGTGGTGTCGCCCTGAACTGTAAAATGAACAAGCGGATCATGGAGATGCCCGAGACAGAGGCAGTGTTCATCCAACCCGTTGCTCACGATGCTGGACTGGCACTGGGTGGTCCCTTGCTTGACTACACTCCGGATGAGGTGGCTCCGATGTCCACTGTTTACTGGGGACCTGAATTTTCCCGAGCAACGATTGAACAACGACTACAAGAGAAGAAAATCCCCTACTCGTGTCCGAATGCTCTCGAAAAGACAGTAGCGCATGCGATTGCAGATGGGGCCCTCGTCGGCTGGTTCCAGGGTCGACTCGAATTGGGGCCGCGTGCGCTGGGCAACCGAAGTATCCTCGCCGATCCACGAACAACGGCTTCGCGCGACCGAGTCAACAGGGACGTGAAACACCGTGAAGAGTGGCGCCCGTTTGCTCCCTCACTGCACAAGGGAGCCATGTCACGGTACTTCGAGAATGACGAACCGGCACCCTACATGATCAAAACGTTCGATGCTTGTGAGGAACATATTGATGAAATTGAGGCGGTGGTCCATCCTGGTGACAACACGGCTCGCCCCCAATCGGTCTCAGAAGAGCAGAACCCAATGTACTACAGCCTTATTGACGAATTCGAGACGATCACCGGAGTTCCGGTGTTGCTCAACACTTCGTTCAATGACCACGGTGAACCGATCGTCCGCACTCCAGAAGACGCAATCAAGGATTTTTACAATATGGGACTAGACATGCTCGTTCTTGGAGACCTAGTTGTGGAAAAAACAGACGAGTTCACGAACTAATCGAATTATTGATTATTCCGATTATAAAGGTGGTATATAATAACACTATATAGTTCAATACCTCCTTAGCAGAAGCGAGTCCATCTAGCGCTGGTTTGGCCCGTCACGGGTGTAGTGTTTGAAGCTTCTCAGCCACGTTTCGCGGTTGACTGACTGCCCCGCCAATACGAGTGGGAGCGCTCGACCCACGAATACTGGGAGGGGTTGTTCATCGACGTGGTATGTTCAACTCTGACTTTGGCGTACGGTTGATACCACAGCGACTGGAGCCGCATTTGCGATCGTTTGGACAGCAGTGCGTCGTACTCCATCAAGTGTTCGAGTAGCTTGATGCAGAGATCAAGGTCAGTACAGCCAACAATAATAATTCGGTCAGTTCGTTTTGTTTTATTTTCATCTTGTTAATTCTATACCTCAAGTAGAGGTAATAAAAACGTCCTGTCCCGAACCGAAATCGACGACGAACGACGGATCACACTGTCCAATCAGGATGTCATAATACCTCTCGCGTACGTGTTGACCCCTTGCCTCGTGGTATTCTGGCGGAAAGATATCGCCGACACCAAGCAGGGTCGTTTGGTAGCATCTGAACAGGAACAGTTTCCAGACCAGTCGCCATAGTGCTCGGTTGGCCTCCCAACTGTGGTTGGAAGAGAACGAACGTATCCTACACCGCTTAATCTTCTCAAAGCGTTTCTTACGGGATTTATTGATCGGTTCTGCTAGTATTCACGCTCCATGATTCGTGGACACCTTCTATTCGATCGCTCATCAAACTCAGGGTTGTGTGGCGTATAGGTTTGCATACAGCCCTTCGTTCCTAAGAAGTTCGTCGTGGCTACCGACTTCAACGATGCGGCCGTCTTCCATAGTGTAAATTCGGTCAGCACTGACCACCGTGGACAAACGATGGGCGATGACGATCAGACCGCGATCGTATTCCAGAGATTCGATCCCGGCGTGGACCTTCTCCTCTAGTGTAGCGTCAAGGTCGCTTGTTGCTTCGTCTAACAAAAGATAGTCTGCATCTTTCAGGAGTGCTCGAGCTATGGCGACTCGCTGGCGCTGGCCACCAGAGAGGCGAACGCCCTCGTCACCGAGTTGGGTTCCTAATCCCTCGGGTAAGTCGTCGAGAAACTCAGTAACCTGTGCGACCTTGCATGCATGCTTGATCTCAGAATTTGTTGCATCGCGGTTACCGAGAGTGATGTTAGATCGGAGGGTATCATTAAAAAGATCCGGATTCTGTCGAACAACCGCGATTCGAGACCGCCATTCATAGAGATCGAATTCTTCGATGGGAACGTCATTGGCGTATATCTGGCCCGAGTTTGGTGTATATAATCTTGCCAGTAATGATACGATTGTCGACTTTCCAGCGCCGGATGGCCCGACAAATGCGACGAACTCGTCCCTATCAACGTTGAACGAGATATCCTTAAGTACCGGTTTCTCCTCGTAATGGAACGAAACGTCCTCGAATTCCAAACTTTCGACTACTTCAGGCAATTCATATGATCCGACGTATTCCTCTTTTTGATTCTCCATCTCTTCAATAAAGTTCTCAACCCGCATGAAGTGGGGAAGATTGCTGTCAAGGGTATACACTATGGTGTTCAGCGTACTTACTCGTGAAGCAAGGCGGAAGACTGAAAATAAGAACACGCCAAGACTTGACAGTGATAAGTTCGCGAATCTAATTGATGTATATATTACGGCAAACATAGTTACAGCCGTTCCCCACTGATATACATTGCTGATAGCCGCTTTATTCCGTCTGACCTGGATATGCTCTGCTACGTATCGGTCAACTGCCTCAATTAGATCATCAAGCAGCTCGGACTGGAGATTAAAGAGCTTCACTTCTCGGATTCCCTGAGTACCGACTTGGATCGATTCTTGAACGCTTTCGTTTGCTTCCGCTGCACGATCTCCGACAAGATACCCAGACTCGAGTGCTGAACGAACTACGAGAACCATGACTCCGAGCAGCACGGCTGCAGCGATTGTCATTACTGGAGAGATGTATAACGCGATCCCGGCGTAAACTAGCGTTAAAAACCCTTGCTGTATAAAATTAACAAGCGATTTGATAACGGTTCCACAGTATGATGACTCAGTGATAATTGTATTAAGGATCTCATCAGTCCCTTGAGTATCGTAATAACTCACTTCAGCGTGCAGAGCGTTTTCGAAAGCACGGGTTCGAAATTCACCAATATAGTGCGTTCGTAGAGCGCTACTAAGCCAAGAGGCGAGAAAGCTCATCGTGTACCGCAGAGTAATAACAACGGCGACACCGATAATTACGGTCTCTAGTGTGAACGGAATGTTGAGCAAGTCATATCCTCTGCTGAACAAGTTCACGACTGTCCCATCTCCACTTGCTTCAGAACCACTCTGAGCAATATCGATAATCGGGATGATGAAACCGAGCCCGATCCCTTCGAACAGGGCTGCCACGATACTCAGAATAATGATCCCTGCGGTAAACAGAGGCTTATAGGAGACGGTAATCCAGAGTACTTTTAGCTTTTTTCTGATTGAAATATTGTCAACCATAATTTAATTCGCTATTTTATATCTCATAATCAAACGGCTACAATCATACAAACAGGCGATTCATCACGGAAACGTTCTAGACCAGCTGACATTCTTACTCACTCTATCGTTTGTTCTGTACAGACGGTAGGGGATACCCGCTTAAGATATCTGTTCATTGGATTCCGGTCAGGATGCTCTCGTTTTGTATTGGGGGCGGAGCGTCTCGACGAAGCTCATGTCGGCCAGCGACCTTCTCGAACGTACGCGTCTCCACCTTGTCCGGCGATGTTTCCTATTTTTTACTGCCGCTCGGAAAATAGGCACAACTCTGGTTAATAGCTGGTGCTGTCCCAATCCCAACCTTGGAAAACGTGTCGCCGAACTCCTGAGCGAACGAGTATTTCAGTACATGAGGAGCGTAGTCTATCCGTCGCCACTTCTCCTAACCGCTCGCGGATCCGTGAGATCGTTCCCATAGTTCGTGTATCTATATCGGAAATAAAAGTCGTTCGAACCCAACTATCAACCGTGGGAATAGTGGTGAAACGTTTAACAATAGGATGACTGAACTACTGATAATGATCGAGCCACACGGGGGCCAGCTGGTTGACCGTCGAGCCGGCGGTGAACGTGCCGAGGAGCTACGCTCGCGCGTTGACGGCGGTCCGATTATCAATCTTTCTGAACCGCAGTATCAGGATCTCTGGAACGTCGCTTTCGGCCGGTACAGTCCTCTTACCGGTTTCCTTACCCAGAATGACTTCCTGAAGGTAGTCAACGACCTGATGCTTGAAGATGGAACAGTTTGGCCGTTGCCTGTGATTCTAGATATCGACGCTGAAACAGCCTCGGCGTTACCCGTCTCAGAACAGGTTGGCTTACAATCGCCTTCAGGGAAACTCATCGGTGTGCTTGAGGTAGCAGATGTCTACCGATACAACGAGCACAAAACAGCCAGGCAGGTGTTCGGCTCAACCGATGGGGATCATCCGGGGGTCGCTCGTCTGTTCGATCGAGAAGAGTTTCTGGTGGGGGGTGACGTGACCGTTTTCGGAGAGCCCCGTTCACATATACCCGCGTTGACACCTGCAGAGACTCGAGTACTGTTCAGACACAACAGTTGGAATCGCGTCGCCGGATTCCAGACGCGAAACGCACCCCATCGTGCCCACGAATACCTCCAGAAGACAGCACTCGAAGGGGTTGACGGCCTTCTTATCCACCCAAAAGTTGGAGAGAAAAAAGCCGGGGACTACACGGATGACGCGTTACTTGGCGCGTACCAGTCGCTGATAGATGCGTACTTCCCCGAGTCAATCGTTGCGCTTTCGACGTTTCCGTGCCAGATGCGATACGCCGGACCGCGAGAGGCCGTTTTCGACGCGCTCGTGCGCAAGAACCACGGTTGCACTCACTTCGTCGTCGGGCGCGACCATGCCGGCGTTGGCGAACACTACGGTGAGTTCGCAGCACAGGAAATCTTCGACAAGATCGGAGATGTTGGTATCAAGCCACTGTTCTACCAGCACGCATTCTATTGTGGAGAGTGTGATGGCATGGCCTCGACTAAAACCTGTCCGCACGACGACACGGATCGAATCCACCCGAGTGGGAGTGAGATACGGGCCACGCTCCGTAGAGGCAAGCGCCCCCCTGAGACAATGATGCGATCTGACGTGGCCGACTATCTTATGCAACGCGAAGACATATTTGTCGACGAACAGATAGGGGTCGAAACATGAGCTTCACACTCTGGTTTATGGGCCTGCCCGCTGCGGGGAAGTCCACACTGGCGAAACGGACCGAACAGCGTCTCCGGGATCACGACTACCTGGTTGAGAACCTCGACGGTGACGAGGTACGTACGAACCTCCATCCTGACTTGGGATTCTCGAAGCAAGATCGTGCGACAAACAACCGGCGGACCGCCTACATTTGCAGTCTCCTGAATCGTAACGATATCACCGTCGTGACGGGTATGATAACGCCATTCCGCGAGTCACAGCAGGAGGCTCGTAAGATTGTCGAGGAGAACGGAGAGTTCGTATTAATCTACGTGAAATGCTCTGTCGAGACATGTGCCGAACGAGATCCGAAAGATCTGTACGAACAAGCTCGCGAAGGAAAAATCGAAAACTTCACTGGCGTCAACCACCCATTCCAAGAACCGCATAATCCCGACATCGTGGTCAATACCGAGGTCGAAGGTATCGATGCGAGCGTACATCATCTCTGGGAACGACTTCAGGAGTTGGGAATCCTGCAATCTCCTGCAGAAGAGTACGAGTTTCGAATCTCCCGGGACGAGGAGGAAAAAATCAAAGAGCGTTTGAGAGACATCGACCACATCCACATGTAACGCTCCGGCTTGGTTCACAGACTTGACTCGCACTTCTCTGGATTGGATTTCCTACCCTCCAAAATCAGGTTTCACGAACGCGACGCTTTAGACATGGTAGCCGAGCATCGAGTTAATAATCCAGCGTAACGATTTCAATCGGGATGAAACCGATCCGGGAATTATATTCTTCAGAATGATGATTTCGTCGAACTATCGTTCATGTAAGAGTAATTCAAGATTCTCTCTGACGTGTTCGCGGTCTCGATTGTTCACGTACCAGTCTATCGTTTCCAGAAGCCCTTCACGGAGCGTGTATTGGGGCTCCCAGTCAAGCAGCTTTCGAGCACGTGCCGTATCCGCAGCCCGGTGTTTCACCCCAACGGGTTTGTCGGTCAAATATTCCACCTCATCAGGTTCCCACTCCATGATTTCGAATACTGTCTGGACGACCTCGTTGATCGAAATGAAATCCCCAACACCGGCGTTGATCGGCGTCGCATCGGAGATTCGTTCATTGGCTCGAACCAGGGCAGAGACTATGTCG
The DNA here is from genome assembly GCF_035666295.1 of Haloarcula montana. NCBI lineage: Archaea > Methanobacteriati > Methanobacteriota > Halobacteria > Halobacteriales > Haloarculaceae > Haloarcula > Haloarcula montana. Next base: position 1,037,736 of record NZ_CP142027.1, on the reverse strand, counting down.
GCCACATAGGTGAAGTTTCGAGTTTGTTCGCCGTCGCCCCAGATTTCGAACGGGTCCTGCTGGGCGAGGGTCTTCGCAATCAAAGCGATGATAGCGTGGGTCTCGTTTTCACGAGGTCCGTATGCCGTGAAGATTCGGACGATACTCGCGTCGATTCCATACTGCTCGTGGAAGGCCTGAAGTGAGCGCTCACCCATCAGCTTCGCCCAGCCATAGGCTTCGTCGGCGAATGCGCCCCCGCGCTCGTCGAAACTCACCATGTCCTCGCGCAGTCGCTCGCGCTCTTGCTGGATGTCGGTCGGGTACGTACAGGCACTCGACGCGAAGGTGATCTTCTTGACGCCGTTCTGGACGGCCGTCTCGAAGACAATGTTGTCCAGCGCCATGTTCGTCGCACAGTTCGCTGGATAGTTCGAGATGTAGCCGCGACCGCCGTGGTCCGCAGCCAGGTGGAACAGCCTGTCGATGCCGTCGGTCGCTCGCTGTGCAGTCTCCCAGTGTTTGAGATTTCCGTCGACGATCGATATCTCGTCGGCGACGGCCGTGAGGTTCTCTTCGGTGCCACTGGAGAAGTCGTCGGCGACCCTGACATCGGCGCCACGAGCGACCAGTTCCTCGACGAGGTGACTGCCGATGAACGACGCACCGCCCGTGACCAGGACGGTGTCGTTCTCATAGTCCATCGGCCTCACCTCCGTCGGTAGCGGCCGTCTTTTGGGTCTTGGATTCGGCCAGCGTTTGCTCGGCCCACTCGTAGACTTCTGCCAGGCCCGTCTCTAGCGACGTCTCCGGCGTCCAGTCGAGTGTTGCTTCCATCCGCTCGGTGTCCGCGGCGTACTTGTCCGTCCCGGTCGGCTTCGAGAGGTCGTGTTCGATCGACAGCGACTTACCGCTGATCTCGATGATCGTCTCCGCCAGTTCGTTGATCGTCACTACCTCCGAACCGTTGCCGAGGTTGATGGGTTCGCCGTCCGCTTTCCGTTCGATGGCGCGGACCATCCCCTCAACGAGGTCGGTCACGTAGATGAAGCCGCGCTGCTGGCTCCCGTCGCCGAACAGTTCGATACTACCACCTTCGGGCGTCTTAATCACTTTCCGACACAGCGACGGGATGACGTGTGCCGAGTCCGGATCGAGACTCTCACGCGGGCCATAGGCGTTGAATATCCTCACCATCGCCGTATCGAGGTCACAGTCCGTGTGGTAGGCCTGGCAGGCGACCTCGCCGAGTACTTTTGCCCACCCGTACGTGCTGTGGGGATCTGCCGGGATCGCCTGGTCCTCGCTGAACCGGTTGAGGTCGTCGTGTTGCTGGCGGTAGATACAGGCGGAGGACGCGAACATGAGCCGATCGACGTCGTTGGTGCGACACGCTTCGAGTATGTGCTGGTTCATGAGCACACTCGGGGTCAGCCCGCCGATGTTCTCTCGTTTGATGTAGTGGATGCCGCCGACGCTGGCAGCGAGATGGAAGACGTAGTCGACGCCTTCGGTCGCGCGAAGACAGCCCTCGCGAGTCGTCAGATCGACCGGCCGGAGATCAATCTTGTCGACGAACTCGGAGATCTTGTCGAGACTGCCACGTGAGAAGTCGTCAGCGACGACGACCGAACTGCCTCTTTCAAGTAGTTCTTCTGTGAGGAAGCTGCCGATGAACCCTGCACCCCCGGTGACAGCGACGGTCGCATCGGCCCAATCGATCGAAAACTCTGCACACATTGTCAGCAACGTACTTCATCACCTGACTTGAATCCCTCGGCGTAGCTATCACTCACTGAAAAATCTTATAGCGACGATGAGACGCCCGTCGAATCGTTCACAGTCGACACCATTAGCGCTCGACATTTACTCGGTTGGAGCGCAGAGCGGTCGAATGAATATACAGTCAGAGAAGCCTTCCAGTAACGATCAGGAGTTGCGCACCAGCGGCTCGTACCACTCACGGTTCTCCCGGTACCAGTCGATAAACTTCGAGACACCCTCCCGGATCGTGTGCGAGGCCTCGTAGCCCAGCAATTCGCTGGCTCGCTCCGTACTCGCGTGGGTGTGTTCGGCGTCAGCGTCGTGGCGCTCCTCGTAGACCAACTCTAGCTCGGGCGCCAACTGGTCGCGGATCTCCTGGGCTAGCGTCTTGATCTCAATGTTGTCTGTCGAGCCGATGTTGATCGCCTGGCCGTCGGCGGCGTCTTCCTCCAGCAGCGTGACGTTGGCTTCCAGAATGTCGTCGATGTACGTGAAGTCCCGCGTCTGTGTCCCGTCGCCGTAGATGATCGGCGGGTCGCCGTTCATACATCTGGAGACGAAGTTCGAGATAGCCATGTTCGGGCGCATCCGTGGGCCGTACACTGTAAAGTACCGGAGCGCGACGGCGGGGAAGTCGTACACCTCGCTGTAGGCACAGGCGTACCGTTCGGCGGCGAGTTTCGAAGCCCCGTAGGGCGAGACAGGCGTCGTCGGGTGCTCCTCGTCGTAGGGGAGGTACTGCGGGACGCCGTACACCGACGAGGAGGAAGCCATGACGAACCGTTCGATGCTCTCGTCGCGGCAGGCGTCCAGCAGGTTCAGCGTGCCGTCGACGTTGACCTCGTCGTACTTCCGGGGGTTCTGGACGCTCGGGCGGACGCCGGCCTGGGCCGCCTGGTGGTAGACGTAGTCGGCGTCGGCGACGAGGTCGGTGACCAACTCGGCGTCGCGGACGTCGCCCTCGACGAACTCGTAGCTGCCGTCGCTGGCGTCGGCCGCCGCCCGTCCCATCTCGACGTTGTGGGACTTGATGTCCAGATCGTAGAACGGGTCCCGGTTGTCGAGGACGACGACATCGTGGCCGTCACCTGCGAAGCGCTCGGCGAGATGGCCGCCGATGAAGCCTGCACCGCCAGTCACGAGGATTCTCATTACTCCAAGCGGGTCGGGGAAGCGACAAAAAGCCGTCGGGTTCGGCTGTGAGGCGGGCGTCGGATCGAGTCGTGGCTGTCAGGGTGTCGGGCGCTAGTGCGGGCGACCCAATAGCGACCGACTGTCGACCAGTAAACTACCCCACCCTACTTCGCTCACCGCATACGTGGTTCGCTCGTTGAGGGAGGGGCTTTGATGTGGACTCCCGGCAATCAGTCCCCAGCAATAGGCTGGTGACTCTCGCCGTTCAACGTCCCACCAGTTATACGCACGTCTACTGGTGCGTCTCCGTCCCCCGACGTGGGCGAGGAACGGAGTCTGTGTTGTCGCTTTCGGGCGTATCGTAGCCCGATGTTCTTTGCGCCATTGTAGTCCGCGTTCACCTCGTAGCCGCACTTCTGGCAACAGAAGTGTTCTCCGTGACGGTTATCGTCGTGTGTGAACCCACAATCCGTCCGAGAACAGCGTTGGGACGTGTGGTTCGGTTCGACTTGCTCCACGGAGACACCCCGTTCTGGTGCCTTATACTCGACGTACTCGAACAGGCGTCGAAACGCCCAGATGTGGTGCCACTTCGCTTCGGGAAGCCGCTCCCGGATGTCCGTCAAGTCCTCGAACACGATTTCGTCGCACTCGTTCTCAACGGCTTCCGTGACGATCTCGTTGGCTACGGTATGGATGTACTGCTTCCGCCATGCTTCTTCACGCTTCCCGAGGCGACGGAGGGCGTTGTGCGCGGCTTGTGTCCCGCGCTGTTGTAGCTCTCGTCGTCGCTTCTCGAACTCTCGAATCCAATGGTCGTAGTCGTCTCCTTGCCAGAAGCGCCCGGTGGAGGAGACAGCGAGACTGGTAACGCCGAGGTCGATGCCGAGGACTGTTTGGTGCCCGGTATCTACCGAAACCTCAGCTTCGTCACTCCCGTCTCCGTCGGAGTCGTACTTCCGTGTGGTAATGTGGAAGTAGAACTCATCGTCTACGGCGTCGTACTGGAGGGTACTCGCCCGAAACTCGTATTCCTCAGACAGCACGTATTCCTCGTAGGGCGTGGGGCTGTCCGATGGTAGTTCAAACTCACACTCGACACGCCCGTTGACAGTCGAGAGCGAGACTTTGTTCCGGTAGAAGGTGGCGCTACGCTTGTCGTAGACCATACTCCACGAGGTAAACTCCGGTTGACCCACTCGCTTGCCCTGTTTCCACCGTTCGACACATCCTTTGGTTGCTTGCACAGCACGTCGGATGGCCTCTTGGACGAGGTTCGCGGTGAGGTCGGTTTCGTCGCGGAGGTCCTCATAGAGCGCATCGCGTGCCGTCGTATTGGCTGTGATACACTCGGTGTACGAGTGGTCGGACCAGCAGAACTCGGCGGCACGGTTGGCGCAGTGAAGGAACTGTCGGGCGGATTCGTGGAGGTCGTCGCAGCGATTGTCAGGAATCATGAGTTTGACGGATGCGGTACGCCGAACCTCCATATTTCAGATGCAGGGCTGACGGAGCTTAAAGACTGGGGAGTCGGACTGCCGATGTGTGCCGGTTGTGTCGTACTTTGTCGGTTTCCTCTCCGGCCTACTCGCTCACTCCGTTCGCTCCTTGAGGCCGGAGGCTCCACCTCGAAAGTGCTGAACGACCGATTCTGCTACCGGGCTGGTCTCTCCGCCATTCACTCGAACCGATCGAGCGAGCCGCGTCGCTCACGATGCATGATACCGCCCGCGAATCGCCGCAGCGTGTCGATCAACTCGTCTTCGGTCTCGTAGGTCTCGATCCGGAGATCCCAGCGAGCATTCGCAGCCCGGATCATCGCACTCGTTACGTCTTTCTCGTGAACGAACACGAGACGTTCACCGTGTGTCTCTGCCAGCGCTTCCAGAACGCTCCCCGCTTCTTCTCCGACGCCGAAGTTGTGTCCGAGGAACGGGAGGACGAACGCAGTCGCGTTACTACACCGCGTGAATTCGATACTCTGTGTGGCGGCGTCTACCTCGTCGGTATCCACATCGACATCCAGTGCCAGAAAAGCGTTGACGCCTGGATCGGTCCGCAGTGCACCTTGTACTCGCCGCAATAGTGCTTGTGCGTCGTCGATGGTCTCCTTGTTCTGGAACAATCGGCGCAGCGGCCCCGGGAGGTCCATGATATCGATTTCACTGCGCTCCGCTTCGTCGAGCACGTAGTTGAGATTGAACGATTTGTACGGACCCATCAGATAGAATAGAAACCGGTCGTACGTCACACTCCCCAGCCGATCGGCAATCAAATCTCGCGTGATCTCCACCGGCATACAGTAGTTCTGTCCGCTCTAATATAAAAAGTCGTGTTTTCGAGAATTCTTGGCTTGAGAACGGCTAAGTATCTGTACGACCGACGTATGAACGAGATGGCGACAGATCAATCGGGCCCTCCTGAGAGAGACCTGCCTGCCGACCCAGCCGATCTCCTGCCAGCGGATAGCGTCCTCTCACTGGACGAGTATCTGGCTATGCATGCTGCTGTCGGTCACCGTACCCGATACGAGATCCTCTACCGGCTCGTCCACGGTGGCGAGATGAGTCCAACCGAACTCGAAGATGCGATGGAGATCGACGACAGCACGCTCCACTACCACCTGAACAAGCTCGTTGATGTCGGGCTCGTCGAGAAGCGCCAGCGGACAGAGCGGGGACAGGACGGACTGTACACGTACTATCGGGCCACCCTATTCGGAGTTGTGACGCTCACTGACGGCGTCGATGAATTGATCCGTGGTGAGCAGGAGTTCGACCGAATGTACGACAGTACTGCAGAGTGATCGGAGTCAGTACAGATGATACACTGAGTGGCTGTTTCGACGCAACTGTTGGTGAAAGCACCTCCTGTGAACGATTCTCTGATTCATTGTCTTCTGGACGAGTCTTTTGGACGGGCTTTGAATCGGGCGTCTCCTGAGCCTCACGCCCATTCGTGCTGGTCCCATCCTTCGTAGTGCTTCAGACGACTCCGGATCTCGAACGGTTCCCACTCACACTCGTCGTAGAGCACATCAGCGAGCGCTCCAAACTCGCTGTTGTTCAGCATAATCCCACGGCTCCCCTTCGATGTGATATAGTCCTCGCTGCGGAGTCCATCGAAGAGTTCGCTCGCGGTCGGATAGTCGCCCGGCTCGATAGCGGAGATGGAGAGGAGGTTTTCCTCGACGATCGGCGATCCCCACCGGTGCTCGGCTATCATGGCCGCGAGGAGAGCGCATTTCACCGACGGCTTACGCATATGCCTCTCTTTTCACCCCTCGCTTATAACGATACGTTAACGCTTGTTTACGGTAGAGGAAACAACTATATACGCTGATCGGCACATTAGACGTATGAGTGAGTCAACGCCAACGCACCCTGCGGAGGAGAAAGACACCAAGGAGGCCCGTCTTGAGAACCCGAGCGGCGTCCTTCACCTCTTCCAGCACGAGAGCGTCCCGATCCTCATCGATGCTGTCCTCACCCTTCCTCCGGGCCGGGAGTTCAACAAGACCGAGTTCGCCGATCACGCCGGTGTCACCCGGCAAACGGTGAGCAACTACATAGACCTCTTGCTGGAAACCGAGATCGTCGAGGAAGTTCCAAACACCTCGCCCCGCCGGTATCGCGTCGCCAAGAGCGACGTCGTCCAGGAACTCTTCGAACTCAACAGCGCGCTCAACGTCGCCGGCGAGTGACATCCTCCCCGCCGTGAACGGCGGGGCTTCCCGTACCGCAGGTGGGATATTTGCTGGTTTACGACACGACCTGTTCTCTCGTGTTGAACGTCCCGCTCTCGCGGTCGAACAAGTATGTCGACGGCTGTGCCACACAGCCGTTACTCCTATCCTCACCGTGAGGACTCGGAGTTATCTTCTGACGCATGTTTTCCGCCCCGTTGCAATCTGCATTCCCGACCAACTCACACGACTGGCACACGTACAGCCCACGGTGCTTGCGATTCGACTTCGTGTCGTCTCCACACCGTGAACACGTCTTCGAGGTGTTCCACTCGTTCTCTTTCAGCACCTCGACGCCACGAATCTCGCCTTTGTATTCGAGGTACTGGTAGATGCGGTCGAACGCCCAGTTATGCAACTTCTTGTTGCCAATCTTGCCCCAGTCTGAATCGCGCACGTCTTCGGGCCAACTCACCGCGAGCGTTCCAACATCGCGTTCGACACACTCTGTGATGATGGTGTCCGTGAGCGTATGGTAGAAGTGGGTTTCTCGTTCTGCAAGCTTTCTGCGTGCCCACATCGACTTCTCAGACGGCCCGTTCTCGCCCTCGGTGTCGTACTCGGCTCGCTTGAAGTAGTGCTTGTCTTCTTTGAGCGAGTTGCCGGGGTAGAGGACGTATTCGTCGGGGAACGCGACCGTGGCGATGTTCTTGATACCGAGGTCGATTCCCGCAACTTCGTCGCCTGCTGAGTCGTTCGTTTCGAGTTCGACCTTACAGACGAAGTGCAGTTCCCACTCGTCCCCGTTCCAGACTGCTCGAACGTTCTGCACCGAGTTGACTTCTGAGAGGTCTACGTCCGGGCGGGTCTGGTACTCGCAGAGCAGGAAGTCCGACCAATACTCCTTGAGGTTCGACCCCTTACTGAGCCGAACACGGTTGTTTTTGGGGTCGTGTTTGAAGCCGTCTGCTTTGAACGTGACCGTACTCTTTGGTCGGGTGTCGCCGTGTTTGCGGTAGCCGGGCGGATTCGCCTCGTCAAACTTGTGTCGCAGGTCGAACCATGACTGGAAAGCGTCGGAAAGTTCTTCGATGACTTTCTGACTGGATTGTGCGTTCAAGTCTTTCCAGCACGACTGGTTCTTCATATACGATTTCAGCACGCTCTCATCTGGGATTTCGCCGGTTGCGCCCCAGATTCGGTCGGCTGTCCATCGTGCGACGTTCCAAATTTTTGAGGCTGAATCACCGAGCGAGTCGAGGCCATCGCAGACCTGTCGGTGGTTCTGGATGGAACCAACGTAGGTGCGAGTGACCTGAATCGCCATACATAGCCTATGTAGACAAATATACTTAATGATTCGGATTAGCGTTGAATATCCGGGCAGAGTGTAGTCGGTGGACTGTGAGGGAATTGTCGGATTCACTCCCGCCGTAAACGGCGGAATTCTCTCCTCGCAGAAAGATAGGGTTCTGTCCTATAGGATTGTATCCTATAATATCGAAGGCGGATGGCGACGTCCTTGTTGATACTGACCCACGGCGCAGGCTACCACCACCGCCACGAGTGGACTGACGGCGAGGAACAGGTGACAGGCATCGAATTCACCGATCTCGAACGCCATCTTGCCAGATTCCGAATCGAGGTGTCCGAGTATGACCACCAAGCCCTCGCTGACGCACTGGACCGGAACTACGCCGATGTGCACGGCGACGTGCAAGTGCTCGCCGAGCATCATATCGTCTACTTCGACACCGACGGTCGCGCCAAGCGTCCCGTCATTCCGTACGACCGCGTCCGCGTCGATATCGAAGTGACCGGCGGCCCCGCTGGCGAGCGTGCCCCCGTCTGAGTGACCCGATGCCCCAAAGCGCCTTGGAAGTGGGCGACTGGAGGGGCTGATTCAGAGCGTTAGCAATTTAGCCACAAGCGGCGTAGCGAGGGTAACAGTTCATCATCGCCACCAGTAGCCGGTAGCCTGCCATCGGTCAAAAATCCCACATCGACCAGCAGAACCGATGTGGACCGACAGACCCGCAAACACATTCAACTGCTTCGTCCGAGACCACAATCGCAGTGTAGCTGAGTTCAGCAAACTCTACTCTCTGCCAGACAACCAGTATTATCTCTCTCAGAGACCGCTCCAATTGTAGTTTCACGCAAAATTTTTTAACTGACACCCGATCAAGTACCCTCAATGAAAGACGGATACGATCTCCCTGCAGATGCGCCGGGTCAGTACATGCTGCTTCGAGCCGACGAGCGTCTCTCGAAGGCGTACTTTCCGGACAAACTCCCGCCGACACTCGAACTGTCCAGCGCTGTCGTCGACGAAGTGGCCAGGGCGATGTGGGTTCTCGGTCGGTTGGAGGGGCTCGGCAGTGAGATCGACAACCCTGGCGCTGTGTTCAGTTCGTTCGTCTACAAGGAAGCCGAGCAGTCGTCCCAGGTGGAAGGAACGGCAGTGACAGTGTCTGACCTCTACCGGTACGATGTCGACAAACTCCAGATTCGGGAGACGGTCGAGAGCGACCACGAAGCCGATGTCAGGGAAGCGCGAAACTACATCACCGCACTGGACGACGCGATCTCGTTTCTCCAGACCGCTGGCATCGAACGGGAGAGTCTCACTGTCGAGCTCATCACGTCGCTCCACGAGCGGTTGCTCGTCAAAGGCCGATCGGATGGAGATGACCCACTACCCGGAGAGTTTCGACCGGGATACGCCGTGATCGAAGAACAGGGACCGCAGGGAATCGGGAATCGGGTTCGGTTCGTTCCCCCGAAACCGGAGATGGTACCCGGGCTTGTCGACGATCTTGAACGGTTCGTCCAGCAGGGGTCTGAGTGGCCGGCGCTGGTCGATATCGCGATCGCTCACTACCAGTTCGAGACGATCCACCCGTTCAAAGATGGGAACGGGCGGGTCGGGCGACTACTCGTCGTGCTCATGCTGGTTTCGAGTGGTGTCCTCCACTATCCGATGCTCTACCTCAGTTCGTATATCGAACGCCACCGGACTGAATATGCCGATCGATTGCTCGCCGTCAGTGAAGAGGGTGCCTGGGACGAGTGGCTACAGTTCTTCGTTCGAGGAATCCGCGAGCAGGCAGTAGAAGCGTTCGTCCGTGCGAAACTGCTCGTCGACAAGCGTAACGACTACGAGTCTCGCTATGCCGATGCAGCGAAATCCGTCCGCCGTCTCTCACTCGCGCTGTTCGAGGATCCGTATATCACTGTCCGAGAAGCCAGCGATCGTATCGATGTCGTGTATCAGACTGCAAACAACGCTATCGAGACACTCGAATCGGACGGCGTCGTCGAAGAAATAACTGGCAACCAACAGAATCGTGTCTTCAGGGCGGCGGAAATCATGGATATTGTCGAGCGGCCTGCAAACGCGCTGCCGAATCCAGACGAACTGGTCGATATCGAGCAGGCATGGACGTTGCCGGAGAAATAACCTCAAGACGTTTCGAGTCGCCTGATCGCCTCCTCGTACCGTTCGGCGTATGGCCCAACGGCATCGGAACGACGTTCTGAGAGTTCCGAGATGATGTCGCGCCGCTCCTCCCCAGTTATCTCGGCCTGTTGCAGACACTCGACCCACCCGTCGAGTGCCCGCTGGAACGCCTGCGCATAGTGGTCGTATGCCGCGTCGATGACCCCTTCGTTGGCTTCGATACCCTCGGCAATCGCCCGATAGACGGTCGCCGCTGCACGGTATTGATCGCGCTCCCGGTACTGCTCGCCCTGCTCGAAGACATCCGAGAAATCGATGGCTTCCGTGACCACGGGGTACTCAGTCGTGTGTTCGTCGAACAGCTCGTCGACTTCCGCGCGATACTCCCCGACGGATGGATCTGCGTCACCGAACCGTACCCGAAACCGATCACGGAGGTCGGGGGTACGGGCGAGTTCCGCCCGGAGGAAACTCCGGAGTTCGTCGTCTGACGTGTCGTCGAGAAGCTCGTTGATCTGGTCGCGTTCGTCGGCCGGTGGGTCCTCGTTCGTTTCCAGTAGGACAGCGACGACGTGTTTGCACACACCCGGTCCGGTATAGGGACACGTACAGGTCGCCTCGAACGCCTCGGTCGACAGGTCGATCGCCACGTCGTACGGTTTCGATCCGCGAACGTCGGCGGTAATGTGCTCGCCAAACCGGGACAGGCGACTTACTCGCCCCTCGTCCTGGTAGTTCTGTCCGCGCTCGAAGACAGCCTCCGTACAACGCTGGCGGATTCCCGACTCGTCGATTCGCATGACGGATAGAGGACAGGAAGTTCGTCTACTCGCTCGCGGCGAGGTTCTTCGCAGCCAGTTCCGGGTCGACTTCGCCTTGCAGCCGTTCCTCGGCCTGGTCGCGATCCTCTGGGTAGCCGATGTCGTTTCGCCAGCCATCCATCCGGATGGCGTCGATAGTCCGGCCCGAGTGCAGAAGGAGATCGACGGCGTCGCTGATCTCGTATTCGCCGCGGTTGGAGGGCTGGACGAGGTGGCAGGCGTGGAAGATCGCCGGCGTGAACGTATAGAAGCCGGTCATCACGAGGTTCGACGGCGGGTCTTCGGGTTTCTCGACGACCTCGGTGATCTCGCCGTACTTGTTGGTGTCACAGACGCCGTAGCGGGAGGCCTCCTCCCACGGGACCTCCTCGACGAGGAAGGCGGCATCGGCGCGGTCCTCGCGCTGTCGGTTGACGACGTCCGCGAGGTTCGCCTCGAAGATGTTGTCGCCCAGCATCAGCATGAAGTCCTCGTCGATTTCGTCTTCGACGGTCAGCAGGGCGTGGGCCAGTCCATTCTGTTCGCGCTGGTGGGTGTAGGTGATCGGGACGCCTTCGAACTCGTCCTCGAAGTGGTTGATGATGACCTGTTTCTTGTACCCGACGACGACGAGCAACTCGTCGGCGCCGAGTTCGATGAGTTTCTCGAAACAGTGTGTGAGGATGGGTTTCCCGGCGACCTCGACCATGCCCTTGGGCTTGTCTTCGGTGAGCGGGCGGAGTCGAGTTCCCTCGCCGGCGGCGAGTACGACAGCTTTCATACTAGCGTGGTACCTTGTCCGGGGGGTAAAGTCTTTGTCTCTGTAATATTGTCGCGGTGATCTTTGATCGACCACCTCACGAGTTTTGCTGTCTGGCCTCGTAAAAATGTATTACAAAATTGAAGTATTACTGTATCTATAAATCACACATGAGCGACGCAGAGGATGGTAAAACTGTCACCGTCACAAGCAAAGGGCAAGCGACCATCCCCAAAGAGTTTCGCGACAAACTCCACATCGACACACCGGACCGTGTCCGGTTCATCGAGACCGAGGACGGTGAGGTCGTGGTTCGCCCAGTCAAGCGCCCGTCCGAACTGCGGGGCGCACTTGCAGCCGGGGAAGCGGATCGTGCGCAATCGGCCACCGAACAACTCCGCGCAGAGCGGCAGCGAGACAAGAACACGACTGATGAAAAGTACGGTATTTCGGATACATGACTGTCGTCTTTGATGCCGAGCCACTACTTGTCTTCTCGTTTGGCGAGCCGGGCGCAGGTGAGGTCGAACGCTGGCTCGATCGCGTATACGACGGGGATATCGACCGATACATCTCTACGCTCAACCTCGCTGAATTCCGATACATCGCCATTCGGAACACGTCTGTAGACCAGGCCGACGCCCATATTGATAATCTCCGAGATATGGGGATGAATGAGTACGAAATCGATGCTCTCTAGGAAACTGCCTCGGCGTTGAAAGCCACGTACAGTCCGTCTATTGGTGATGCATACGCCGTCGCTACCGCCAAAGCCCTCGACAACGTGCGGAGCAGAACGTAACCCTACTGGTTGGTGCTGACGACGACTACGACGCCTTCGAGGACGAAGCGGGGTTCGAGCACCTCATCGAACGCTTCAGAGACGACCCTGCCTCAAGTGGGCGTTCCCGCTACCGGCTTGGCACGCCACCAGCATCGGGTAGTACTCTGTTGCGCCTGGGGACCGCGTGAACAGAAGAGCGTATATATCACCACGGTACAATCCCTTCGCGTGACTGGCACCGAGACAGACCGTGGACGGTTTGCCGTCCTCGTACTCGTCGGCGTCACTATTGCTCTGTTACTCGTCGGGACGGTCGTCGGTGCCATTCTCCCTGGGGCGGCAATCGGAGCCGCCACAGAGGACAACACCTCGCACGCTGACCCTGACGGTGTCCAGAGCGAGCGGGATCTGAGTGCGACAGAACGCCGAATGGCCGAGCAGTTGGCGGAACGCGCTCGGAGCGGCTCGCTGAACATCAGCCGAGAGCAAGCTAGCCAAGCTCGTGAGTCGCTGAACGGGTCGGAGTACGAGGCGTTACTGGACCGATACGCGGACGTCGCCGAAGAGACTGGCCAGACGGAGAAGGCGATGGCGTTCCGTGCAGTCAAATCAGACCAGGCGGCGCTTGCGGCTGCTATCGAGCGGTACTGGACTACGTACGACTGGTACCGCGCGCTCGCAGACGGGACGACAACGCGCCAGCAACGGATTCGGATGGTGCGTCGCTCTGATGGGTTGCCGATGACCGAGCTGGCGACTGCACGCATTCTCGAACGGGAGTGGCAGCGTGTCGACCGTCGACACGAGGCGGTCGTCGACTCGAACCAGCAACTCGCAAACGTAACCAGCCAGAACGCGACCGAACTCGGGTCGATCAATCAGTCGGTTCGGGAGGTCAACACGACACAGCAGACTGTCCGTGACGAACAGTTCACACCGACTCGGTTGTCCGTTTCGACAACCGACAGTGAGGCCTCCTTCACAGAGCCACTCAGGGTCAACGGCACAGTCTCGCTTGACACCGGTGAACCAATCGCGAACCAACAGCTCCGATTCGGTGTCGGCAACCAGACCCTCAACACGACGACAGACCCGAACGGACGATTCAATCTGACGTATCGGCCGACGACGATCCCCGCCAACACGACGACCGTCTCGGTCCGATATCTCCCCTCGAACGAGTCGGTCTACCTCGGCTCGGCTGTCCAGGTCGATGTTGACATCCAACCAGTGCAACCGTTGGTCTTCGTCGATGCGCAGCCGCAACGTCGTGCGTACAACGAGACGGTCAATATCTCCGGCCGTGTCGGGGAGCAGGCGGGCGCTGCGAACGTCTCGTATCTGGTACTGGTCGACGGACAACCGACCGTCCGGAACGAGACCGACGGGCGAGGGCGGTATCACGAGAGCATCACTGTCCCCGCATCGGTCCCCGACGGGGAACGGACGGTTCGCGTCCTCGTCCCCTTCGAGGACCAGGCCCTGCTGTCTGCCAACGGGTCGGCGCCGCTGACTGTTACGGAGACACGAACTGCGCTGTCGTCGTCGGCCACCCACGTATCCGATCGGACGATCCGCGTCGGTGGCACTCTCACCACGGAGGACGGTGACCCGGTCCCGGCTCAACAGGTCAGTATCAGGGTAAACGAAACGACGCTGGGGACGGCATCGACGGGTCGGAACGGTGGGTTCGAACAGACGTTCACACTCCCGGCTGAGGTCGGGACTGGCGGCCCGTTCGAGTCACTCGTCGGGCTCACGATCACTGTCGAGTACAGCGGGACGACGACGAATCTCCGTGGGGCGACTACCACCGATAGCGTGACGATTCCAACGACGCCGGTTGGACTGTGGGCGGCTGGTGGGTTCGGTGTACTCCTCCTGCTTGGCCTCGGAGTTGTTGTCGGCCGTCGGCTCCTCGAACGACGGCGTTCGGCTGTCTCGGATGGCCAGTCTGGGCGTGAGACACCGTCGTTCGGTACCGAGCCAGATCCGACTGTACAGTCGACGACACTCCTCGAAACCGCCCGAGATCGGCTCGCGGCGGACGCACCCGAAGCAGCCGCCGGTCTCGCTTATCTCGCGCTCCGCCGACAGTTCGCACAACGTGTCGGACACGACACCAGTGCGACGCCCTGGGAGTTCTACAGCCGGTGTCAGGATCTCGCCGGGATGGACGAAACGGATATCGCCTTACTCAGACGGGTCACGGAACTGTACGAACAGGTGCAGTTCGCGTCCACATCACAGCGAGAGGCGACCGAAGCGGTCCGGGAACTCATCGAGTCGGTCGAACAGGCGGGCGACGCGACTGGGTCATCGCCAGCGGGGGACTGAGATATCACCTCGTATCCGTTCGCCAGAATCGATCACGAATCGCGGTCCGGAACGCCGACAGCATCGGGTAGCCGTCAAGTATCCATAGTATTGCTGCGAGTGCGACTAAGCCGAACTCGAAGGTAACCGTCGAATCCAGCGCCAAGTTCTGGAAGTGTGCGAGGAAGCTCTGTTCTGTCTCGTATTCGGGCATCGGGAGCACCGGCCACAGCAGGTACGTCAGATCTGCGAACTCTCCATCGATCGCTGCATACAGCCCATCCGAGAGGGTGTGCGAGAGATACCCGATCAAGAAGGCGACGCCGAGCGGTCTCTGTCGATAGTGACGCGCGACGTACAGTACTGCGACGCCGACGACAGCGAACGTCAGTAGTGAATGAGCGAGCGTCCGGCCGCCCGGCAGGATACCGAGTGTCCACCCGAGGGGCTTGTCGACGAGATCCGGGAACTGCGTTCCGATCGCGAGCGCAACGACCGCCACCGCGGTCGGTCGCCGTCCGTCGCGACGGACGTACAACGAGTACGCGATGTACCCGACCGCTGCGTGTCCCCAGGGCCACATACGAGTCGAGTTCGTCGGGGACCGCTTGGGTCTGTCGCTTCCGATATGTCGACACCTTCTAAGGGTTCGGTCGGCAACCTCGCGACAATGACTACCCGGCGCCGCCAGCAGTTCGTCCACGGGCAAGCCCTCTGGATGCTCGGGACAGTGCTGGTCCTGGCGGCGCTGAACGCGTTGACGCTGGATCTGTTCTTCGTCGTCACGCTCATCGGTTTTCTCGTCGTCGTCGAACTCACGGCGCCGATCAACGTCACCCCACGCTGGCGTGGCCGTCTGAAGTGGCTGATCCTGCTTGGCTTGCTGGGCTTCGGATATATCGTCATTAGACGTATCCTCGATATTCTACCTTCGGGGCTGATATAGATGGACTGGACAGACTACCCGCGGGTAGCCCTCGTCGTCTTGCTGGTGTTGACCAACCTCGGACTGGTCGTCGCGATGAGTACCTCCGGCGTCGCCTACGGCCCCTACAACGCCGACTGGAACGGCGGTGCAGAACTCCGTGAGACGACGCAGGCCGCAGGTGCGGCCCCACAGTTGGCTCGGACGACCGATCCGTACATCGAGACACGGGGTGAGGGTGTCGCATTCATTCTCGCACCGACGACCGAGTACAACGCGCGGGACGCCGCCCGCGTGCGACAGTTCGCGTCGAGCGGCGGGACTGTCGTCGTCGCTGGTGAGAACGGATCGCCGAACGCGACGAACCGACTGCTTGCCGGGTTGGATGTCGAGACGCGACTGAACGGGACACTCGTCCTGGACGAACAGAACAACTACCGGAACGCGTCGCTCCCGGTGGCGACGAACGTCTCCGACCACCCGCTCGTCGCTGAAACCGACGGGCTCACTTTGAACCGAGGGACCGTCCTCGATGTCCCCGACAGGGAGTTCGGAACGGACCAGCGCGACGTGCAGGTGCTCGTCCGAACGACCGAGGCGTCCTACCTCGATCGCAACCGCAACTATACGCTCGACGACGAGGAACCGATCGGCTCGTATCCCGTTGCGACGGTCGAACCGGTCGGTCAGGGCCGTGTCGTCGTCGTCAGCGACGCGAGCGTCTTCACGAACTCGATGCTCGACCGTGAGGGGAACGCAGCGTTCGTCCGTGGCGTGAGTCAGAACGCGTCGGTAGCGCTGCTCGACTACTCGCACCGACCGCCGCTGCCGCCGCTGACCTACGCGTTACTCGTCGTCCGTGGAACTCCAGGATTGCAGGCCCTCATCGCGACGTTGGCGCTGGCCGCGATCGCACTGTGGTCACGGCGGCCGTCGATACCGATCCCTGCGACGCTCGATCGGATACGGGGTTCGGAGCCACCCGAGACGACAGACAGTCTCAGTGAGTCCGATATCGTTGCGTACATCCGCGATCGCCACCCGGAGTGGGATACCGACCGCGTCGAGCGCGTGTCGCAACACATTATACGCCGGCGAGACGAATCAGAGTAGATGACCGACCCTGCCGCCCTCTACGCTGATATCCGTGACGAGATGCGCCAGGTCCTCATCGGGAAGGAGACGCTGGTCAAGGGCCTGACGATCGCTATCCTGACCGACGGCCACGTGCTCTTGGAAGGCGTCCCCGGTGTCGCCAAAACGACCGTCGCCAACCTGTTCGCCGAAGTCACCGGGTTCGACTACAACCGGATCCAGATGACCCCCGACATCCTGCCCGCGGACATCACCGGCACGTCGATCTATCGTGAACAAACTGGCGAGTTCGACCTCCAGAAGGGGCCGGTGTTCGCAAACGTCGTCGTCGCCGACGAGATCAACCGCGCGACGCCGAAGACCCAATCCGCGCTACTGGAGGCGATGCAGGAACGGACTGTCTCGATCGAGAGCGAGACGCTTGACCTCCCGGACCCGTTTATGGTTGTCGCAACCCAGAACCCGATCGAGATGGAGGGGACCTACGAACTCCCGGAAGCGCAGCGCGACCGCTTCCAGTTAAAACTCACCGCGGATATCCCCGAGCGCGACGAGGAAGCGGAACTGCTGGACCGGTTCGACCGACAGCCCGATCTTGACCCGTCGAAAGTTACGCAGGTCGTCGACAGCGAGGCGATAGCCGAAGCACGGGACGTGGCCTCGAACGTGTATATCGACCAGACAGTCAAGGAGTACATCCTCGACATCGTCGCCGAGACCCGCGAGAGTCCGGATCTCAGCCACGGTGCCTCTCCACGGGCATCGCTTGCCTTCCTCGATACCAGCAAGACCCGTGCGGCGATCGAGGGCCGTGACTACGTCATCCCTGACGACGTGAAGTCGCTGGCCGTCGCGATCCTTGCGCACCGGGTCGGACTGAGTACCGACGCCGAACTGAGTGATCGGACGACCCGCGAGGTCATCACGGATATCGTCGGCCGTGTCGAACCGCCTGGGAGTGGCTTCGATGCCGCAGAAGAAACCGAGGCAGCGACAGCTGACGGCGGACAGTTGGAAGACGAGTTCGCAGAAAAATAGTCAGGCAGTCGACTCTGGTGCGTCGGTCTGCTCGTCGTTCTCGCTGTTCTCGTCCCATCGTAGCGTCACCCGATAGTCGTTCTGTCCGTCGGGTGTCGGTTCGACGTCGGCGGTGACAGGTTTGTTCAGTCGTCGCGCCAGTGAGCACGCGAGAAATGAGACGACCGGGTGGTCGAATCGATCCGGACGGCCCATGGTACTTCCCGAGATCGCGACTGTGACACGACCGCCAGCCGGATCGACGTCTGCCGTAGCTGTCTCGACCAGTTCGAACTGCTCAATTAGCGCGTCGGTCGTCTGTGTTGCTACCCGCTCCGGGTTATCGTCGGGGTCGCCAGTGACGGCCCGCTCGAACTCGTCGGCGAGACCGTCGCCTGTTGGTTCCAGCGCAACGCCACGGGTCCCGGTGTCACTGGTCACGACGAACACGTCTTCGAGGTCATCTGCGCCGGGCACCTCGTACTCCTCGTGCTGTGGGACGAACAGATGGACATTCTGTGACGTAGGCACGTACACGCGTGTCTCGCGGAGTCCGAGCTCGGCGACCATACTGCTCTCGTTGTCGGCGAGCGCGGTATACACCGTCTCCCCCAACGAGGCCGGCAGGAACTGTTCGGGCGCGAGATAGTACGTCAACAGACCGAGGAACGCACCTGTCCCAGCGAGCGCGAACAGGACGGTCTGTGCCGCCGGAAACAGGAGCCCACCGAGTGCTGCAACGGCACCCAGGCCAGCGAGCGAGAGGGCCGTCCGACGATAGCGTGTTTGCCGTGCGCGGGCGTACTCCTCACGGAGGCGCTGGTTCTCCTCTTCGAGGAGTTCGAGACGAGTCCGGAGTGCCTCAGGGTCGGGTCCATCGTTGCGCTGGCTGTCGTCGGTCGACGACTCTCGTTGTGCTTCGGCCGAGTCACTGCTACTCATCGGCTGCCTCCACGAGATCGAGCATGACCAGCTCGTAGCGGTGCAGCCCGTAACTCACGAGTGCCAGTACTGAAACAACGACGAGCGTCGCTAACAGGAGATCTGTCTCGAGTACGATCAGCGCAACCGTGCCACTCGTCACGACCGCGTACAGCACGGCACTGACAGCGAGCGGGCGGCCGATTCCCTCACCCAGGGCGGTAGTGCCGACCACGGCCAACAGTCCAATTCCCTCGATGAGCGCAACGGTCTGGAGGGGCGGAAATTCGGGGAGAACGGCCAGCGAACCGATATGGATGGCAGCGACCGCTCCGACAGCGAGAACGGGCGGAGCGAACCCGCCGATTGAGCCGGTCTCTCTCGTCTGTGCCATTATCCGTTGTGGCGTCGTTCGGCGTGTTACGTCTTCTGTTTCTCGATGCGGTCGGTACCTCGAATGGATCGCGTTCTGGAGTGTCTGCCCGTTCTCATGCCCAGAGACAGGTTTAAATCCTGATCAGCGACTGGCAGACAGCACGGCATCGAGTCGGTCACCGGGACCGACCTCGAAGGCGGTGACGCGATCCAGTGCCGCCAACTCCTTGCGGAACGTCTCGAATTCGACGTAGCGCTCGTAGGCGTCATCGAGGTCTGCCAGCCCACCTGGTTCGAACAAGACGTCCGGCGCGAGAAAAACGACGACGTGATCGCCGTCGCTCCGGGCCAACTTGACCGTCTCACGTAGTGCAGTCTGGTCTCGGTCATCCGAGAACAGCAGTATCCACGATGTCCCATCCAGCCGTGAGAGGTACGTCTCGACCGTCTTGAACATACTGTCGCCTTCGATGCGTTTGACGTGTCCGCCAGTGTCTCGGAAAAACGGCTGGAGTGTCTGCCCGAATGCGGTACCGTCACCTGCTAACTGTGCTCCTACTTGCTGTACGTCACCCGGCCCTCGAGTGATTGTCCGTTCGTTGGTTGGTTTGTCAGTCTTCGTATGTATGTCGTATAGCGTATCCTGGATTGTTCGATACTGGTCCGTGTCCATCGATGGCGCGAACTCCGTGCTCAATCCTGCGCCATCGACGGTGTAGAGTCCGAGCGGGTCACCGTACTCGTTGGCCTGTGCCGCGAGCGCCAGGGCCACTTCTCTGAGATAATCGAGTTTCGTCTCCCCTGGCGGTCCCTCGCCGAACCGCTCGCGGTGGTCCATCAACAACACTGTCTGCCGGTCGGTCTCGACCTCGTGTTCGCGGACGTATGGTTCGTTGAGACGGGCCGTTGCTTTCCAGTCGATGTCCCCGGCGGAGTCACCAGCGACGTACTGGCGGAGTTCGGCGGGGTCCAGTCCCTCGCCGAGTTCGCCGGTCGCATGTTCGCCGAACGTCGCGATCGCCCGTTCGCCGCCTTGCCCGACGTGGAGCGAGCGGGTCGTGCGGGGTTCGACCGTTACCTGTGGGGTGGGGCCGCGCTGGAACCGCTCAGTGAAGAGTCCGTATGGGTCGGTGACTGCAACAGTTGGGGCGTCGAACGTCGACGTGCCGGCGACGGGCCACGATATCTCGAACGTCGTCTTTTCAGGATTACTCCCGGAGGGTTTGACACGCCGTTGGTCGGCTTGAGGGCCGTCGACGCTTGCCGGTAGCTCAGGTGTGACAGTTACCAACAGTGGTGTCTCGGCCGCAGTAACGCGGAGAGTCACCGGAATCGACTCACCCTCACGAACGTACTGCTGGGGGACAGAGAGGTCAACGGTGATACCGACATTGAGTCGGTGGAGTCGCCGGATGAAAATGTACTGAGCTGCGACGAGAACTGAGCCAACACCAACTGCACCGACAAGCAAGAGCGGTCGCTTGAATACCAGGGCTAGCATGGCGAGGGCGAGCGCGGTTGCAGCCAGCGTCCAGAACCGTCGGGTCACTCTCATCGGTTGTGGAGACGAGGATAGCGTAGTTGAAGCTAGCGGTCTCGAACCGGGAAAAGAGAATGTACGCTCTTATGATATAGTTATCAGAGAGTCAATGTAGCAGTGTTTAGTTGAACGTGAAACGGACGGAGTTCTTGATCTCTATCTCAGAAACCATCCACTTCAGTGGATATAATATGTGGGTTGAATAGGGTTTTTGGGGCGCGAGCGGACACTTGAGCCAGTGAAAGATCTGGTTATTCAATCTCACGGTGCAGGTCCTCGCTACTCGGTTTCACCGAACTACTCGACGCACTTGGCGTCTAACGGTCAAGGAAAGCCATCTATGATTAGGTCCAATAGACCGATTTTCAGCCAGAATCTGGGGCAGAGCCAAATCAGGTTACACTCAACGAAACAGTGACTCGGATCAACGATCAGTAATTTTGGCTGTATGCCGCCGTTATCAAGCTACAGACCTACTACTTCACGTCTGGCTGTTTGCGACGACCACCACTGCCATAACCGAGATATTTCTCCGCAAACCATGGCAGAGGTATAATCTCGAAACGTCCATATTTCTCGCCAATGGTACTTAAAAATCCCATACTGTACTGCAACGAACTTGGGTCCGATTCCAGACACGTTGCCACGGAAACCGGAGCGCTGTCGAGCGAATCTTTCGAGAGCCGAAGCGCCGAATCCTTTCGTCTTCGTACTTTTTCAGCCACGTCGAACCGAAATCAGTCGAAAGAAGTCTCCAGAGTTTCACTTACTGGCGCAATACTCCAAACTAAACACTACCCAGAGAGCATATCGTATCCCTTTTGTCCAACTCACACCTGAGTCTCAGTCAATGGACGACAAGTCCGACGGTCGCTACCCACTCCGATTTTTACTTCCGGGTCCGCTCAGGCGATTCCCTGCCGATTTGGCCGTAGCGGCCGTGATTCCTATCGTCACACTTCTCTGTGTGGTGGTACCCGGACTGAGCGCGACGCCGCTTCGAATTGTTTTCGGCATTCCTTCAGTACTGATTATACCCGGATACGTAGTGGTCGCGGCGCTCTTTCCCGGAGGAGATACTCTCTCGGCGAGTGCGGATCAGGCGACAGATACGAACAACGTTCGCATCGGGATGCTCGAACGCGGCGTGCTGTCGTTCGGTGGCAGTATCATCGTCGTCCCAACACTCGGGTTCGCCACGCAATTCACGCCGTGGGCGCTGGCACCACTGACGGTGTTCGCCGTTCTCACGCTCTTTACGCTACTGTTTACCGTCATCGCTGCTATCAGACGACAGTCCGTGCCGGCAGCGGACCGCTTTCGAGTGGAGTATCAGACGCGGATCCGGCGCGCACGGGCGACCGTTTCGACTCCAGCCAGTTCGACGGAGCGATTGCTTGACCTGCTCCTGATAGCAAGCGTGCTCTTTGCCTGCGCCGGACTCGTGTACGTCGCCATCGGTCCGATTCAGAGCAGTACGTCCTCCGAGTTCTACGTCGGCGAACGCGACGACGCGGGTGATCTTGTCACCGACGGCTACCCGAGGACGGTCGCTGTCGGGGAGAATTTCTCGGTCGTCGTCGGGGCACAGAACAATGAGCGGGAACCGATACAGTATACGGTGGTCGTTGAGGCCCAGCAGGTGACGTTCCGAGCGAACGACACCGTTGTCCTTGACGAGCGCGAGGTCGGGCGCTTCTCATCGCCGGTTGTCCGACACAACGAAAGCTGGGAACGTCGTCACACGTCCTCGTTTCGGACTGCTACAGACGACCTTCGGGTCACGTACCTGCTCTACCGTGGTGAGGCACCACCAAATCCGACCGTCGACAACGCGTACCGGACGGTACACCTGTGGATAACTGTCGAACCGTCGCCGTAGACGGCCCCGCCTTCGCTCACTTCAGAACGGCACGATAGAGATCAAGTAATGACTCTGTGTTCGTCGCCCACGAGTACTTCTCGTGACAAAGTTCACGGGTACGGCCCCTATCGACTTCGACGGTCTCTTCGATGACGTTTGTGATACCTTTTGCGAGCGCCGCTGGGTCGCCTGGCCGGACGACACTACCAATCGGCTCGCGTTCGATATCTGGCGCGACACCGACGATGTCCGTCGTCACTACTGGCGTCTCACAGGCCAGTGCCTCGAGTAGCACTAGCCCGAACCCCTCTTGTTTCGGTGATGTTGATGGGAGTACGAACGCGTCTGCGTTTGCGTACATGGCTCCGAGTTTGTCGCCGGGGATTCGACCGGGGAACTCCACGATGTCACCGATACCTCGCTCGGCCGCCACCGTTTCGTACTCACTCCGTAGTTCGCCGCCACCGCCCACGACCAACCGCAGATCCCTGTTGGTTCGGCTCACCGCGTGCTCGAACGCTTCGAGCAGTATATCGACTCCCTTGTAACGGTGTTTATCTGACAAAACGCCGAGAAAAAATAACGTCTCCACCTCCGGGCCGTATCCGTCGAGTTCGCTCTCGAAGTTCTCGCCACACGACGGTGTGAACCTATCAAGATCGACGCCCGGCTGGATTGTTGTCGTCTTCCCTACATACGTGTCCAGGTAGTTCGAGTGCTTAACGTAGGAGTTTCGGGTGACGACTATTCTGTCGGCCATGTGGAGTGTCGCCCGAAGCGCCGTCGCGTTGTACGCGTCGGCGACGTAACTCAGGTGGCCGGTGCTGGTGATGTCGTTGTGGTACGTGAGGATGGTCGGCACGTCGGCCAGTCGGCCGGCAACGGCGCTTAGGTCCGCACTCCAGGGGGTCGGCAAGTGGGTATGGAGCACGTCTGTCTCGGTGAGTTCGCGTTGTAGTGCCGGGATGAGGCCGGGAGTTATCTTCGTGCCGGCTATTTTCCCAATCGGCCGGAGTCGTTTGACCCTGATGCCGTTGATGTACTCCTCGTCTGGCTGGTCCCGATCTACCTTCGCACACAGGACCGTCACGTCGTGGCCCTTCGCTACGAGTTCGCGGCCGTAGTTGTAGACGTACGTCTCGACACCGCCGATGTGTGGATAGAACTGGACTGGCGTTTGAAGGATTTTCATTGCTATTGTAACTTTCGACGACGGTCGGCTAGTGTGAGCCTAGCTTTCGGTCGGGTAGTATAATCTCTTGCTTTCGCGTCTCCCGACGATGGACTGCCCGCTCGGTCGGCTACCGGCTAAGAACAGCGTCGAGGTCGGCGTCCTCCGTTTGATACGGTCCGGTTGCAAACGCTAACGTAATAACCCAGTGTGCACATCCTCCCGTAGGAACGTCTATGCTCGTCTCCTACGTGATTGCGACCTACAACCGCAGGGAGGAGTTAGAGCGTGTCTTGCCCTCTGTACTCTCGCAAGAGTACGAACCACTGGAGGTTATCATCGTCTGTAACAGCACCGATGATACCCCCGACCTGTTTGAGGGGGACGGACGGTTCGCCGACGACGACCGGATTCGGTACTATCACCGAGACGAGCGGATGGGCGTGACGGGTGCGCGGAACTTCGGCTATCGGAAGGCCGACGGGGACATTCTGGTGACTATCGACGACGACGCTGTCATTCCCGACCCTGACGCGACGGCCAGAATGGTCGAACTGTTTGAGCGAGACGAAGACACCGGTATCGCCGCCTTCAGAGTCGAGAACCACTACTCCGGGGAATTCGAGTTTCCGTACGGACAGAGCGAACTGGAGTCCCGACTCCCGTTCGTTCGTCCGTTGGTGGACTTGGACCTGCGCGAGGCGGAGGTACCGACGGAGACGACTGCGTATAAGGGGTGTGGGAACGCTATCCGTGCCAGTTTGTTTGAGGAAGTCGGGTACTATCCCGATGATTTTTTTTACGGGGTAGAAGAGATTGAACTCTCGTTTCGAGCCTTGGACGCCGGCTATCGGGTCATGTACTTGCCTTCGGTACGGGTAGTCCATCGGGAAGCGCCTGAGGGTCGACTTCCGGACACGGATATGCTGCAAGGGATACTCGAAAACCGGTTACGGACGGCTATTTGGCATCATCCGCTCCATTACCTCCTGTTCGAAACAATCCTCTGGAGCGGTAGGACGGTGTATCGAACCGGGAGCCTCCGTCCCGTGTTGTCGGCGTGGCAGACCATCGTCGGACAGTTCGGCTCGCTGTGGCGCGACCGAGATGTTCTCGACAGAGAGACAGTCGAATACATTCACGACTGCGGCGGGCGACTGTACTGACCCACTGGCGCGAAAGCCACTTCTACCCCTGTCTCAGATGTTGCCGAGATCGTCGAGTATCGTCTGCATCCGGTCTTCGAAAGTATGTCGTTCCAACACGGCCGCCCGTCCGCGCTCGGCAAACCGCCGTCGTTCCTCGTCGTGTTCGAGGTAGTAGTCGATTTTCTCCGCGAGGTCGTCCGTGTCAGTGTAACACGCGATTTCCTCGCCGACCTCGAATTCGCGCTCGATAGCAGGTTTCCGCTCGACGAGCTGGAACCCGCTCGCGCCGAGGATTTCCAGCGTCCGGTTGTTGAATCCCTTTCTGGACTGTTGCTGGTGGACGTTGAGACAGATTCGGCTCTCGTTGTATATTTCGTTTACCCGCTGTGGTGGGATGTCACGATTGACCACCGTGCTCTGGAGCGTCCGGTTCTGTATCTTGTACTCGTAGAGGAGAAACGGGTTGTAGCTGTTCCACTGCCGGCCCCAGATGGTAAACGACTTCTCGGGGTGTCGCTCTAGCACGTCGTTGAACACTCGCTTTCGTTTCGGCCAGAGACGCCCGACGAAACACATGTCTCGCTTCGTCTCGGACTCGTCCAATGGCTGGTACGTCTGTTCGTCGTACGCGTCCGGAAGAAACTTCGCGTCGATACCCCGCTCGCGGAGCGGTTCGATGTCCGACGGTTCGAAAGTGTAGAACTGGTCGTAGTGCTCGCCCGCAGCCAGCACCTTCCGGAAGCGCACGGCGCTGTCGTAACACCACATGACGACCGCCGCCCCGGCCTCGGACATCGCTTTTACTGTTTCCGGATGTACGAGGTGACCTTTGACTACCAGCACTACCTCGGGACGCTGGGACCGGACCCGCTTCAGGAGTTCCCGGTTGTACTCGTGGATACGGTCGGACATGAACTGGTACCGCATCTCCTCGACTGGCGCTTCCGACGCCGGACTGAGAAACTCGTACTCGACGGCGTCGCTGGCTATCCGGTCGTAGTAGAGCAACCGGAGCTTCGTCGGAATGCCCTCGTCGGGTTCGGGCATATTGAGCACGTCTACGTGGTGACCCAACCGTCGGAGCGCACCAGCCATCATCTCGTTGTAGCTGTGAAAGTCCGGACCAGTGAGCACGAAGCGGGCCATTTCGACTTCTACCTACAACACATCCGGGGCTGTGTTTAGCCATTTTGGTCCGCCGTAGCCGTCCGCGTGCGTTCACCGCTGCCTCGGCACGAAGTGGTACCTTGATTTACCCGACCCGCATAACTGTCAGTATGATTCCGGTCACACGACCCGATGTCGGCGATGAAGAACTCGACGCAGTCGGAGACGCACTTGAGACTGGCTGGATAGGTCTCGGCCCGAAGGTCGGGGAGTTCGAAGATGCGTTCCGTGGCCGATTCGGGTACGGCCACGCAATCGCCACGAACTCCTGTACGAACGCACTCGACCTCGCAATCAAGTCCAGCGACCTGACGGGGTCGGAGATACTCGTCCCGCCGATAACGTGGGTCTCGACCGCACACGTCGCTCGTTACAATGACTACGAGGTTGGCTGGGTCGACGTTGACCCCGAGACGCTTTGTATGGATCCAGAGTCGCTCACCGAGCGGATAAGCGACGACACTGCGGCAGTCATTCCGGTTCACTACGGGGGCCAGCCCGCCGAAATCGAGTCCATCGTCGACATCGCTCACGAGCACGATGCGCTCGTGATAGAGGACTGTGCTCACGCGCCCGGTGCACGCTACGAGGAGACGCCCGTCGGCGCTATCGGCGATGTCGGGTGTTTCAGCTTTCAGGCGACGAAACCGCTCACGACCGGCGAAGGTGGAATGCTCGTCACGGACGACGAGCAGCTTGCGACCCGCGCCCGCCGAAAGAGCAAACTCGGTGTGGACAAATCGACCCACGAACGCTCAGAGGAGGAGGGGTACTCCTGGTACTACGAGGTCACCGACGTTGGCTACAAGTATTTCATGCACGACATCTCGGCTGGCATCGGACTCGTCCAACTCGACCGCCTCCCGGAGACGCGCTCCCGTCGGCGTGAGATCGCGACTGTTTATAAAGAGGATTTCGAGCAACTAGACTGGATCACACCGCTCACGGATAAATCCCATGTCACCTCGGCCTGGTATAATTATACGGTTCTGGTCCCGCCAAAAGACCGAGAGGCCTTGATAGAACACCTTGACGACCACAATGTCGGTGCGACTGTCCACTACATGCCGCTATATAAGCACCCGGTCTTCGAGGGTCACAACCCGGACCTCAAAGCGACCGAGTCAACGTGGGAGCGTATCGTAACCCTCCCGATGGCGTCGACATTCTCACCGTCCGAAGTCTCTACGGTGGTTGACGCCGTCCGCTCTTTCCGTGACTGACCGGGCTCACCCGGTACTGTCGTACACCCGGTAAATTTCCACGTCGCCGTTGGCATACACTTTGTTCGCCGTCGGGTCAGCATTCAATCGCTCGAAATCGCTCGGCCTGAATCGTCGCCGCTCGTACCTGCCCGTCTTCACCCGTCTGTCCCGAATCGTCTGGACGTGGTAGCGGTCGCCAGCGTCGCCCAACGCAGCATCCGGGTAGCCGAATCTGAGCGGTGTGTTGTACCGCTGTGACACTGTCATCGCCGCTACCGATGGATGGTCGGTTTCGAGCATGAAGATGGGATCGACATACGAAAAGTAGCGGCCTGTCGAGCTACCTTTCAGTATGTCGGTCGTCCGGAGTTCGGTGTTCATATGGTCGGCGTGCCATTCATACCCTTCGACACCGCTCTCGGTGGCGTAGTTGTTTTCTACGAGCATCCATGGACCAGCGTGTGTGCCCGCGGTCGTGAGAAAGGCCCCACTTGAGAGCACCAGTCCCAGAATGAGGACAGTCGACAGCTGTACCGGTCGGCTCTGCCGCCGTCCCCACGAAACGATAGCGACTAACAGACAGCCTGCTAGAACCGGGGAGAGTATCGCCACGGGCCGAATCAGGCGTGTGACGTTGACCGCCGGGATTATCCCGACGACGAACTCGAAGACGGCCCAGACGCCACAGAGACCGACGGCGACGACGAACTCGACCGGCGGCAGACGGTCCCCGTCACTCGCTAGCCCGACGAACGCACTCAGCGCCGCCATCCCGCCGAGCAGCACCCACGGGCCGTAGTACCGGACGATGACACTGAGGACATCGAGCGGTCCGAAACCGTACGCGGAGAAGATCGCAAAGATACTCCCCGAAGACAGGTAGCTCCCGGAGCCCGACCCGCCGCCTGCAGTGTTCACGACCGTCTGGAGTAGCCCTTGGAGGCCGGCGACGAGGAAGACGATGAACCGGGAGTCAACGAGCCAGAGGTAGCCGACGATACCGCAGAGCGTTATCACGAGGACGAACTGGCTCTGTGGCCGACTGCTCCGGGTATCGAACAGCGACGATAGCCGTCCCGCCACCGGCATCGTGGCGACGATAGCCGTCGAGACGACACCGAGGATAATCGCCGGCATCGGGTGAAACGGCCAGATGGCCGCGTACACGCCAATTCCGACGAGGAGGTATCGCCTGTCTCGGGTTCGGCGGACCCGTGTGAGCAGATAGAGCGCCAGGGGAAATACGGTAAACAGCGAGAACGACGATGTCGAGAGCGCGAGCGCTCCGACCAGTGTCGCGGGAACCAACCCGTAGATGGCCCCCGGCGTCCACTGTCGACCGAGCAGTGCCGACAACGCCGTGACGTGCCAGAACAGGACCACCCGGAGGAGTTCGGCCACTGTCGCCGGTGCGAGTCCGGAACTCCCCGAGAGGACCGCTCCGAGTATGTGCATGAACGGGTACCGCTGCTGTGGTAGTTCCGGCAGGGAGTTCGTCTGGAGTATCGCTCGGATGTACCCGACATGTGACGCCTGGTCTCCCAGCGGGACCACGTACCCCAACAGGAGTGGCAACACCAGTACGAGCGAGTACAGCGCGACGAACGGGAGGAGTCGGTACACTGCCGACCGATACCGGCCGTGAAACAGCGACCAGACGGCGCTTCCGACCGACAGAAGAGTGAGCGCGACGCCGGCGACGAGCAACGCCACCGGGAGATGTCCGAAAACCGAGACGCGATAGCCGTCCGCGAACTGGGGGACGAAGAAGAGTCCGCCGCCGAGTGTGGTGAACGCCGTCGCCAGCGCCAGTTTGTCGCCTCGGTTCATCGAGTCGTTCGTATCAGACGTGCTTACCGACGGTCTAAACGCTTCGGATTTCCCGTCTTACCCAGTCGCTACTCGATTATCTCCTGTTTCCCGCTTTGATCACCGTAGATGTGCCACGAGAGGTCGGCTACGGCGTCGTCCGTTCCGTCTGGTTTCTCTTCATTTATCGAGTCGAAATCTTTCGAGTCGTAATAATCGAGAACAGATTCGAGATTATAGGGGTCCGAGTGATTCGATACCTGTTCCCAAATATTTCGGACGAGTATCAAGTCACAGGGGTTGTCCACTGTAAGGCGAACGTCCGGACGATTCAGCGCTTCGGGTGGTGTCATCCCGACAATATCGAACGACTCGGGATTTTCAGTGATAAAGGACGTGACCAGTTCGCTTCTGTGTCTGTCGTCGCCGAGTTTGTGTGCGCGCTCTAACGCACGCATCGAGATAACTTCGGCAAAAGAACCGAGCGGGAGATTACGCGGAACGGTGAGGTCGGCGTCCTTTCTGATGGTGGTCTCTATCTGTTCGTCTATCCCCTCGTGGTAAATAAACGGATTTTCCGTCGTAACTCTGACCGCGATATCGGCGTCAACAGATTTACCTGCAGCAATCACCCGGCCGAGTACGTTGACCTCGTCCCCGACGACGTATTCCAAGTCGAAATCCGCTGCAAATTCTTCGAACGCTGTTTTCGAGGGTGTATCGCTCACCGCGAGGACTATCTCGTCGATAGCATCTACTTCTCTGAGTTGTGCTATCTGATGAGCGAGAATAGATTTCTCGCCGACCAACTGCAGTGGTTTTCCGTATAGACGGGTTGATTCTGCACGACAGGCGAGAGTAGCAGCCACTGTGTACTCTACGTCGGTCGTACGAATGGGATTTTGGCGTTCGATAGTCTGTTTCACCGTCTTTCCAAGGACCTCGTCGAGATTGTTAAACGCCCTCTGTGGGGTTCCTTCGGGTCGTTTGAGGGCTACACCGTCCTCGGTGATGGTATCTCCCGCGTGTAACTCCTCTCTGGTGACCACACACTTTTTATGTTCACGTCGATATTCAAGTTCTGACTCTGACATTTGTAACGTATTCTCCCCGAGTGCCGTTTGTATCTCCTCTACGCGCTCCGCCATCGTTTCGAACGCGTCCGGTTCCAGCGACGAGTAGTAATCTAACCCTTCGCTAGAGCGGTCCAGCGTGGTGTGTATTTCGAGGAAGTCCGCACCTGATGCGACCGCCCACCCGGGAAGACGCGTCGCTGTATCTGTCCCGCCGTCGACGTGACTAGTGTATCCGACTGGATACTCGTCACCGAACTCTTCGACAAGATTTCGCAGCCGATGCAAATGAGCATCGGCTAACTTAGTTGGGTAGTTCTGGTACCCGTACATCAGTCCCAGAGGCGCGTCGGAGATGTCTTCGAACGACGAAATAATGTCCCTGATTTCGACCGGGGTCGCACCGCCGGCAGAGATGATTGTCGGTTTTCCATACTCGGCAACCTTCCCGATGAGTGGGCGATTCCCGATGTCGGAACTGTGGATTTTGAACCCGTCGACGCTCCCCTCCGGAATTCGATTTAACCCCTCCTCACCCAAAATATCTGCAAAAATATGTACATCGTTCTCGTGTGCCGCCTCAGCCATCTCACGTATGTCGTTGGTGGAGAGTGTCAGCTTCTGATACAACTCGTAGTTCTCGTGGCCCTCGACGGCCAAATCGTCCGCAGTAAACACCTGTATCTTCACAGCGTCTACCGACGTTGCGATACTGTTTATCATCTTCACGGCCAACTCTGGCTCTCCCTCGTGTGCGTTAGCCAACTCTCCAATAATATCTACGTCAGCGAGATTCACCCGGTTATAACCCATGGCTTAGGTGATAAGCCGTAGGATAAAAATACTCTGTGGTGTGTGATGCGAGCCTCTCTGTCCGAATCTGAGCGCTATCTCGAGTTTTCCCTTCGGTGAGAACGACAGCGAACGATGTCAGACTGTCCGGCTTGGAATCGAACCACGGCCGTACACCCCCTCGGACAATACACTGTACCATCACCCGACCACAGTCTCTCGACTTTGCTGTGGTCGTGTCGGTACAAGATCACTCGGAAACGCGGGGTCTGCTAATGAGGTACGCGAGCACGGCGGTCTACCGAACAACGCAGAATCAACCCCACGGCAGTCGAACAGCCACGTAAACTCGGGCCCGTCTTAGACAGACCGAGTGCGGTCGCTGGCAGCAACGGATGCCTACGAAGCGGTGTCACAGCGACGCTCGGCTGCCCTATCGATAGGTAGCCTCTTCGAATTAGCCCCGGACGTGTGGCGTCGTGCTAGGAGTAAATCCGTAGATTCATTTGGCGCCTTAACAAACTATGGGGTATGTTAAGCGACCGTAATATACTGATAACTGGCGGAGCTGGCTCTGTCGGTCGAGCTCTCGCCTCACGGCTTCTCGATGAGGATCATAACGTCATCCGGATTTTTGATAACAACGAGCCAGGGCTTACCGAACTGAAGTCACAACTTGATGACGACCGCTGTCGGTATCTATTGGGGGACATCCGTGATAAGGAGCGGCTTCTGCGTGCGATGAAAGACATCGACATCGTCATTCACACTGCTGCGATGAAACACGTCGATATCTCCGAATACAATCCGTTCGAAGCCGTCAAGACGAACGTCGTCGGCTTGCAGAACGTTATCGACACTGCAATCGACGCTGGGGTCGACCGCCTCGTTTTCACCAGTAGCGACAAAGCCGCGAACCCGGCAAACACTATGGGGACGACCAAGCTCCTCGGTGAGAAACTCGTGACCGCCGGAAACAAATACAAGGGACGGTCCAACCTCCGTCTCGCTTCTGTTCGATTCGGGAACGTTATCAACTCTTCTCAGTCTGTCATCCCCGTGTTCCGCGAACAGATTCGAAACGGCGGTCCGGTCACGCTCACCGACACTCGAATGACACGGTTCTTCCTGACCTACGACGATATCGAACACCTGATCCTGACGGCTATCGAAAAGATGCAGGGCGGCGAAGTGTTCGCACACAAGATGCCGGCGATACGGATAGAAGATTTGGCACACGCGATGATAGAAGTGTTCGCTCCTAAGTACGGATATGACCCGTCCGACATCGAAATCGAGATGATAGGCAGACGTGTCGGTGAGACCCTGCACGAGGAAATCATGACCGGACGTGAGGCACGACGAACGCTCGAGAACGGTTCGCTGTTCGTCGTCCCGCCCGAAGCGAGCGACCACGACTACTTTGAGTACGACGCGATTGACGGGTTCGAGCGGAGTTCGGACGTGGTCCGAAGCTCCGAACATGCCCCGAAACTGGACCGCTCGGGTATCATCGATATTCTGGAGGAGAACCACGCACTGGAGGTGCTCCCATGAGCGACACCGTCGCCGTCACCGGTGCGGCCGGCTTCATCGGCCGGTGGGTCGTCGGCGAACTGTTGGACAGGGGCCACGAGGTTCGCGGCCTCGACGACTTCAGCAACGGCAGCGAGCGAAACGTCCGGGAGTTCGCAGACAATCCGCGGTTCACGCTCTTCGAGGGCGACGTGCGGGACCGCAGCGACGTACAGCACCTCTTCGAGGACGATATCGACGCCTGCCTCCACCTCGCCGCCGAAATCGACGTACAGGAGAGTCTCGACCACCCGGACTCGCATTTTGAGACGAACGTCGTCGGGACGCGAAACGTCCTCGAAACCTGTCGGCGACAGGACGTTCGGCTCGGACTGGTCGGGACGTGTATGGTATACGATATGGCGGATTCGGAGGCCGGAATCGATGAGTCACACCCCGTCTCCCCCGCCTCGCCGTACGCCGGGACGAAACTCGCCGCGGAGAATCTGGCCGACTCGTACTACCAAGGGTACGACCTCCCGGTCACTACCCTTCGGCCGTTCAACACCTACGGCCCCTATCAGAAGACCGGGATGGCGGGCGGTGTCGTCTCGATATTCACGAGCCGCGACATCGTCGGCGAACCACTGAAGATATTCGGCGACGGCACGCAGACGCGTGACCTACTGTACGCTACCGACTGTGCGAAGTTCATCGTCGATGCGGTGTTCGACGACGCTGCCGTCGGCGAAGTCATCAACGCCGGGACCGGCACGGACATCTCTATCAACGACCTCGCCGAACTCGTCGCCACGGGTGACACCGAGATTACCCACGTCGAACACCACCACCCTCAGAGCGAGGTGCAGAAACTCCGCTGTGACCCCTCGAAGGCGGAGCGGCTCCTCGGCTGGACGCCCGAAGTCTCGCTCGAATCCGGCGTCGACCGGCTTCGAAGTTGGCTCCGTGCTCAGGACGATGTCTGAGGACCGCCCAGCCGCCTACGGTGGCACTGCGGTACGTAGCGACCCGCTCGGTTACGGCGGGCAGACACTCGGTGAGGGTGAAAAAACGGCAGTCGCCGAGACGCTTGACGCCGACTACATAACCCGCGGACCGAAAGTCGACGAGTTCGAGACCGATGTCGCCGAGTTTCTCGGTGTCGACCACGCTATCGCTACGACTTCCGGCACGACGGCCTTGCAACTTGCCGGTGACGCACTCGGGTTCGGACCGGGTGACGAGATTATAACGACACCGCTGACGTTCGTTTCGACTACCTATCCCGCCTGTCACACGGGTGCGACGCCGGTCTTTGCGGACATCGAACCGGAGACGCGAACGCTCGACCCAGAAGCAGTCGAAGCGAAAATCACCGACGCGACCGAGGCGATTATCCCGATGCACTACGCCGGGCATCCGGCCGACATCGACGAACTCCTCGCTATCGCCGACCGACACGACCTGTCCGTTCTCTGGGATGCCTGCCACGCTTTCGGTACGACAATCGATGGCGACCCCGTGGGGAACGAGCGAGACCTCGCCACGTTCAGCTTCCACCCAGTAAAGAACATCACGATGGGTGAAGGGGGACTCGTCGCCACCGACGACGACGAAATTGCGGCCCGTGTTCGGTCCTTACGGTCGTTCGACATGAACTACGAACCCGACAGCCACGAGGACGAACCGTGGTACCAAGTCACTGAAGGTCTCGGCTACAATCACAATGTGACCGACATCCAAGCTGCGCTCGGATGCGAACAACTCGCGCGGCTGCCGGAGTTCAAGCAGCGCCGTCAGGAAATCATGGCTCAGTACGACGAGGCGTTCGCAGATCTCTCCGGGCTGCGGACGCCAGTGGTTCACGACGATGTCGACCCGATGTTTCACTTGTACGCGGTCGAGATAGCAGATTCGTTTGGTTGCTCACGGAAGGAGTTTGTCAACGCGATGCATGCTGAGAACATCTACGTCCAAGTACACTACGTCCCGCTTCATTTTCATCCGTTCTTCCGAGACGAGTACGGGTACGAACGCGGTCAGTTCCCGTTCACGGAGTCCGTCTACGAGCGCATCGTGTCGCTGCCGCTGTTCCCGGGGATGACTGACGAAGATATCTCGTCTGTCGTTCGAGCGGTCGAACGACTCCACGAATACCACGCCGACTGAACGCCGCCACGAATACCACACTAACTTTTAATTCGGGACGTATTGTACGCCGTATGTCTACGTTTACCATCGGTGACCGCGCGATTGGGGCCGGCGAACCGACATTCGTCATCGCCGAAGCCGGTTCGAATCACAACGGTGACCTCTCGCTTGCCCGGGAGTTGATTGACGTCGCTGCGAATGCCGGTGCCGATGCCGTCAAGTTCCAGACGTTCCGGGCCGAGAATCTCTACGTCGAGGACAGCGGTGAAGCCGACTATCTCGACGACGACCGGTCTATGTATCAACTGATAGAGGACATGGAGATGCCCTACGAGTGGATTCCGAAACTCCACCGTCACTGCCGGGACCGCGGCGTGTACTTCATGTCGACGCCGTTCGACGAACGGTCCGTCGACGAGTTGGCCGAGTACGTTCCAGCGTTCAAGATTGCCTCGTACACGATGTCTCACCACCCGTTTCTGGAGTACGTCGCCGAGAGTGGTCTCCCGGTACTCATGTCGACCGGGGCACACGAGATGGACGAAATACGGGACGCAGTCGAGGTGTTCAGGCAGTCCGGACTGTCGGAGTTCGGTCTCTTACAGTGTGTGGCGTCGTATCCAGCCCCCCTCGAATCGAGTAACGTCAGCGTAGTCGAGACGCTGCGAGACGAGTTCGGCGTCCCGACTGGTCTCTCCGACCACACTCTCGATCCGACGATAGCCCCGAGTGCTGCCGTCGCCCTCGGCGCAGACGTCGTCGAGAAACACATCACCCTCGACAAATCGATGGACGGACCGGACCATCAGTTCGCCTTGGAACCCGACGAGCTATCGAAGATGGTCGACTCCATCCAGAAAACGGAAAAAGTAGTTGGTGACGGAGTCAAACGTGTCCTCGACGTCGAGCGCGAACTCGAAGATATCGCACGTCGGCGGATACACGCGACCACGGACATCTCAGCCGGCGACCGGCTCACGGAAGCGAACATCGCTGTCCTGCGGTCGGGCAACCGTCGAAACGGTCTCGAACCGAAGTTCTACGACGAAGTCCTCGGAGCCACGGTCACGGAAGACATCCCGAAAGATACTGGCATCACGTGGGATGTCCTCGACAGTGAGTGACTGCACAGGGTTCATTATCGTCACGCTTCCAACGTTGCGTATGGTGTGTGTCTCTCTGCGTCCGCTCAAGGTACAGGATTTGGAACTCGTGTTAGCGTGGCGTTCTAACCCACGCATCTATCGCTATTTTCGCGACCAGAGCGAACCGCTGCAGTGGGACGACCACGTCGAGTGGTTCGCTTCCCGTGACCCCGAGCGCCGGGACTTCATCATCGAACACGATGGACGGCGCGTCGGCTCCGTCGCGATAACCGCTGCGGGTGAAGTTAGCATCTATATCGGTGAAGTCAGCCTCTGGGGGAGTGGCGTCGCGACGGCGGCCCTGACCACCGCCTGTGAGCGGGTCGAGAACGACCAGTTGACCGCGTGGATTCACGAAGAAAACGAGTCCTCACAGGACCTGTTCGAACGGTGTGGCTTTGCCTTCCTCGATGAGGACGGCGATTGGCTCGAATATCAGTTCGAACAGCCTTCTCGAAACGACTCTGGGTAGCCAACACGCTGTGTAACGCTCTGTGTCGGTCCGGAGGAGAGCGCCAGTTATAATCTCTCTCTTGCTGAAAGGACGAGTATGTCTGTCCTCTGTGTGGTTGCGCATCCGGATGACGAAGTCATCGGTGTCGGTGGAACGCTCGCGCGTCACGCGTCTGATTCGGACGATATCCACGTCTGTATCCTCTCGGATGGCGTCACCTCCCGCTATGACGACATCGACCGGGACGTACGACAACAGATCGAACAGCGGAAACAACGGTCCAGAGACGCCTGTGACCGACTGGGTGTCACGTCTACGTCGTTCCATCAGTTCCCCGACAACCAGTTCGACTCCGTCCCGCTGCTCGAAATCGTCCAGACGATCGAGCGTGAAATCGATACACACGAGCCTGACGTCGTCTACACCCACCACTACAGCGACTTGAACGTCGACCACGAACTCGCCTGCCGGGCGACGGTGACCGCGACCCGTCCGCTGTCGGACTCCGGAGTCGACCGCGTTCTGGCGTTCGAGACG
The DNA here is from genome assembly GCF_035666295.1 of Haloarcula montana. NCBI lineage: Archaea > Methanobacteriati > Methanobacteriota > Halobacteria > Halobacteriales > Haloarculaceae > Haloarcula > Haloarcula montana. The sequence goes on along the minus strand of NZ_CP142027.1, from coordinate 1,001,147 downwards.
CTGTCCGCGACTGAGTGGTCGGTGACGTCTCCCGACAACGCGTTCCAGCCGACTTCCTTCGTGAACATCGAAGAGACTCTCGACGCGAAACTCGACGCCATCTCGTGCTATCAGGACGAACTCCGGGAGCCCCCACATCCACGAACGAAGACGACCATCCGAAACAACGCAGAAGTCTGGGGAGCGAAGGCGGGTGTGCCAGCTGCAGAACCCTTTTCGCTCCTCAGGGAAGTTCGCCGTTGAGGCTTTCGGTTGAACAACCATACCTATTTTACCAACGACGGGAAACTCACGGGCAGATGGACATCATCGTTAGCTTTCGGTTCTCGTTTCCTCTAGAAGACGCCGCCTCACGGTTACACACTAACGCAGACCTGCGTACCTGTGTCCAACGTGGGCTCGTCGACAGCCATAGTGAGAAAGAAGCGCTGGCTGTCACAAATATCTGTTGACATGAACGACAGAATCTATGATTGCTGTACTCGTGGCCCGCCGAACTATCGAGGAAGATACACTACGGGGCTATATCGATGACTGAACGAACTGTCGTAATCGGCAATCGAAAACTAGCGAAGTACGTCTTCGACCATCTCGTCCGAACTGGCTGGTCAGTCGTCGGCGTTGTGAGCCCCGCCGAGGAGCTTGCGGCGTCCCAAGCTAACTACGAGTCCGTTGCGGCCCTCTGTGACCGTCACGACGTTCCACTACACAAAACGTCCGACATCAACGACGAAGCGACACGGAAGTGGATTACCGACCAAGAACCCTCACAGTGTCTCTGTCTCGGCTGGGGACAGGTTATCCGTCAGCCGATACTCGATATCCCCGACCGGTTCTTGGGATTCCACGCGTCTGACCTCCCTCGCGGACGTGGAGGCGCGCCGATAAACTGGCAGATACTCTCAGGTGAGAGCGAAATCACCCTCTCACTGTTCGAGTACCTTGAAGAAGTCGACGCCGGGCCGATATACGGGAAGGAGCGCGTCCCGATACAACAGCGCGATACGGTGGCCACAATTTTAGAGAAGATAGCGACGGCGGCGATGCGTCTCTGTGACCGACTCAAAGAAACTACGCCGACGCCGGACCCACAGTCCACTGCTGGTGCTACGTATCGCCCTCGGCGACAGCCACAGGACGGGTTAATCGACTGGTCTCAGTCGACGAGAGTGATTTTTGATTGGATTCGTGCACAAACGAAGCCGTACCCCGGAGCGTACTCTTTCTTCGCTGGCGAACAGGTTCGGGTTTGGGAAGCCAGCACAGACGACAGTTCCGCGGACCCGGGTCAGTCTCCCGGTACGATACTGGACACAGACGGTGACTCCGTGACAGTTGCGACCGGAATCGGTCGAATTAATCTTCACCGTGTGCAGCGTGATGGGTATCCCGAACAGTGGGCCGATGAGTGGGCGACTAGCGTCGGTGCCGAATCCGGCGACCGTCTCACCCGAACTGCGGCACCCGACGACTGGACGTACACAGGGATCCGTGGTTCCGACGGCGCCTTTGATTACGATACAGCGCTGGCGACTGGCGAGACCGGCGAGATTCTCCTCGTCTCACATTCGGGTAGTAACGACCCGCAAATCGACGTCGACGTTCGCTATGGGTCAGATGTCATCTACGAAGGCACACTTACGGAAACGAGCGAACACCTATCCGTGACGTATCCAGCACCGGATGAAGTGACAGCCCTTATGGTGAACTTCTACGACGGTTCTGAACGCATCGACCGTCGTGTATTGAAGGTATATCCCACAGACGGGACTGCTATCTAGACCTCGTGGTCGATACCGCCGAGCGGGTAACGCCGCATCGACGGTGACGCGGCATACTCTCCCCCGTGATGAAAGGGTTCGTCGGTGCTGTCAGCTGAGCGCTCGCAGACTCGCAGACAGCCGCGATACTCCCTGTCCATCCACTAGCCGTCGACCTTGTCGCTGCCGTCGTCGTCTGGTGGAAGCATCGCTCATGTACTCGGTGATTGCCGTTCGGAGCGTGTCGACGTCTGGGTCAGTTAGTACCGTAGCGAGGTCCCGGTCCGTGAGCGCTCGGGCGATCAACGTTTGATTGGCCGCGACCGAGCAAGACACTATCGGTGTTCCCAAACTCAGTAGCTCGTAGGTGACGCTACTCGCCGTACTCAGGGCGAAATCGGCTCGATGCATCCGGGTCGGGAGGTCGTCTGGCTCCCGGACAACTCGAACGTCTGCCGGCACTTCGGCAGCTTCTTTCCGAACTGTTCTCTCCTGGGTAGTGGACATTCCTGGGCCGACGATAGCGTCGACCGTTACGTCGAAATTATCGAACGCCCGAACCGCTTTGGGCGTGAGGTTCGCAATATCGCTTCCACCCATGAGGACAACCGCCCGTTCTGGTGTCTCTCGCCACGGGGGGTTCTGCTGTGCTAGCTTGGCGATTTCACGTCGTAAGAGAACGTAGTCGGCCCCCAGAAGCCGTTCAGTGTCGGCGCTCGCAAACTGGTACTCCAAGTCGGCTGCGTAGATGTTTCCGTTGATGAATACGTCTGCACAGACCGCGTGGCGGTCGTCATCTTGGAGGACCGCAAGGGGGGCCCGTTCATATATCGCTCGCTGGTATTCCGTGTCTACGGGATACGCGTCTGTAAACACTGTATCGGGCGCTGCTGACTCCACCCATTCGATACACGGTTCAGGGTCGTCTCGTGACGGTAGGGTAACCGTCTGAACGTCTCCCGGGCAGACCCCTCGGACGTGAGCCGGCTCCGTGGTGAGATATGTCACTCTGTGCCCTTCCGAGAGAACTACTGCAGCGAGGGCGCTCGTCCGGACGAGGTGCCCGTATCCTATCTCCGGACCGCCATCGGCTCGTATTGCGATATGTGTCATTTATTCATATGGACTGTCGGTGACTGATACGGACGGCTCGGTCTTCGCTACCGACGCCGGTTCTCCCGTCACTAGTCGAGGCTGCTCGGTCGTACCTTACGCTTTCGAATACTTTTCCTGAATCAGTAGCGAACGCCAGAGTAGCTCTCCAGCGGGGTGAACCGCTGTGGTGTGGCGAAACGTGGCTCAGAGAAGCTGTGTAGCCGATTTCCATGTGTCACTGGCAGCCATCGCTACGCCATCGAGCCGGCATGGAAACGTCCCCACAGGTGCTACTTTTCAGGGTTCCTGACCCTCCCAGAGCGCGATACCGCACCGCCGCTGGCGTGTTGTCCATCACGGCTCGGGGTGTCTGTGCCGCCATGGGTTCTAATCCACTGGGCGATCGTTTCTGCCGGATCTGATTCGAGCGCATAGGCTGATTTGGCGAACTCTATCTGCCGTTCGTACAGCCGTTCGAGCTCGGTTCGGTCTACCCCTGCAAAAAACCCGTCTACCTCGGACGGTGTGTTGAGGACCGGAATTGGGCCGTTCGAAAAGTATGGTGACGAGTGTATCCGCGGTTCCCAGAAATTGACCGCGACACATGGGACACCGGTTGCGATTCCCTCGAGTCCGACGTTCGAGTCGATACCTACGACCAGATCGGACGCGTGAAGTTGCTCTACGAGGTCACCGGTCCGGACTCGCATTTCGCCGTCTAATTCAGTGGTGAGCGTGCGATAAAACGATGGATTCTCGGCCGGGTGGGGCTTGATCGTTACTGTCGTTGCGTTCGATGCTTCTGTCGTTGCGCTGGACACGGCCCGAACAAACTCCGTCCGGACGTGGTCCTGCCAGGGTTGTGTGATAACCAAGATTGACAAGGACCCGTCCGTCGGCACGTACTCTTCGTGCTCTGTTTGAAACAACCGACTCAGATGGGGACGGCCTGTTGGCACGAGTTCCGCCCTTTCGTCTACGTACGACAACGCTCGCACGTGCTCTATTCCTGGCGTCCCGGGTACGAAATGGACTGTGTCTGCCGGGGCGATATTTTCCCACCCCACGATGACCGAGTGAGGGACATAGTAGGTGTCTACGCCCAGTTCGTCAGCCGCAGCTAGTATGGCACGCTCCGTGCGGCCCATCCGACCGACAACTAATTTCTCGCAACCTGTCTCCGAAACTACGTCCGTCGTTACTTCGGCGAAGCTAGCCGCTTGGAATGCTTTCCCGTACACGTCCCGAAGAGCAAACTCGACGGTCCGTTCGAGCGGGAGACCGATTTCGTTTTCCAGCAACTGGACCAACTGTCGCTCCCAGCGACGTTCGTGACAAATCTCTCGTCGGAGGTCGCCCAGGGAAAACGAGAGTGCCGCTAACACCGTCCGGGGCGTGGCGAAGCTGTTGAACGGGGAGATACCGTATCCCTCTTTGATCGTCCCCGAACGCTTTCTCCGTCGAATGAGTGACAGAAACGTCTTCCCACGCTCTACTATCGATAGCTCGTCGAACTTTTCCAGCACTGGTTCCATGCTCTCGAAGCGCTCCCTCTCCGGCACGAAAAGCGTCTCCGAATCGGTGATCCCTCCGCCGACCGGGCCAACTATCGCCGAGAGTCCGAGGTCGAGTAGGTGGGGAGTCTTGTTGTACAGATGCGTAGCGTACTGACGCCACGGAGATGTCGCGTCGAGGGTGACGTTGCTGAGTGGGATGTCGACAGCTTCAGCGACATCTGCAGCAACGTATTGATATGGCGCTTCGACATCTTCGACACTTATTTCAGTGTACTGAGCAGTAGAGAGCCGTTCTACGAGACGATTTGCAATCAGTGCTGGAAATACCAAAGAATTATCATATACGGGGAATATAAGATACAACCGCAGACACTCGTAGATTGGATAGTCCCAGTCGGCCTGGATATCCGCCGAATAGAATCGTGCCAGGAGTTGCTCGACACCCTCTTGTGATATCTGTTCGAGCTCTTCTGAAATAACAAACGTATCGTCCTCGGCGAAAGTGTCGTCCGGTCGTGTCTGATGTATCTCCAGTGTTCTGCCCTCGGTCATAGGTAGCCGAGCCGTTCGAGTCGGTCTTGGACGCTCGATTTCATCTCCTCCGAGCCGTTTCCGTTGTCCGATTGTGAGTTACAGTAGGCGAGATGACCCTCTTCGAGTTCTTCGAGTTCTTTCAGGCCGTCCGCACCGAGATTCTCCGACCGTCGTATCTCTCCTGTGCCGGTGTCTCTGACGAACATCCGGTCCCCGTAGTCGATTCGCTGCAACCCCTTCGGTGGCAGCGTGTGGTCGTCGACGACGACATCTTGGTGTGAGCCGAGCGTCTCCGCGAACGACCCCGAGGGTCGGTCGCTGTCGACCGAAATTCCGGCCATGTCCAGTACCTTCTCGTGGATGTCGACCTGACTGAGCTGTTCGGTCTTTCGCTCGCCCCGCCGCTCGGGCGTCGCGACGATGAGCGGGATTTGGACGAGGTCGTCGTACAGATACGTCCCGACGCCCATGTAGTCGTCTAAACACTTCCCGTGGTCGGCAGTGACGACGACGTAGGTGTCCTCGTCCAGCGATCGCGCTTCCAGTTCCGTAAACAGCGCGTCTAACTGCTCGTCGAGGTACAGCAACGAGGCGTCGTACTTGTCGTTGATACACTGTTTCGTCGCTTCGTCGTACGTCTGGTTGAGCGAGCGGAGGTGCCACTCGATCTCCGCGTCACAGTCACCCTCCCGGAACTCGGACAGGTGCTCCTCGGACGGGTGGTACGGTTCGTGACCGTCCATATAGTTGAGAAACATGAAGAATGGCTCCCGGCCGTCGTACCCGTCCAGCCACTTGACCACGCGACGGTTCAGCTCCTCGCCGTCGGCGAACTCCGCATCGTCGTATCTGAAATTGAGGAGGTTCCGGACTCGCTTTGCTGGGTTCCCTTCTATCGCCCACTTGAGAAAGGCGGCGTACTTCCGTATCGGCTGGTCGGCGTGCGGTTCGAGACGGTCTGTGAGGTTTCGGGGGTGCTGTTCTTCGGGATACGGAACCGGTACACGGACATCGTGAAACTCGTCGAACCCGGTATCGTAGCCGAAGTCGGTCGATATCCACGGGTTGGTCGACAGCCCGACGGTGTGGTACCCCTCGTCGGAAAGCTGCTGTGCCAGCGTCTCCTCTTCGGGGACGTTGAAGTACTTGTGATTCGCGTGCGCGCCGTGAGCCGAGGGATACTGCCCGGTAAAGAGCGTCCCGTGGGTGGGGACGGTCCACGAACTGTTCGCGTAGACGTTCTCGTACACCGTCGCCGCGTTTCCGAACGACTCCAGACAGGGCATCGTCTCGCGTGTATATCCGTAGGTAGGGAGGCGGCGAGCGGAGACAGAGTCCATCACGATAAACAGAATATTCGGTCGGTTCATTGGCACAGGTTGGTAAGAGTCGGTAACGCGACTACGAAAATAAAACCTCCGTAGATAGATTGTGACGCCGTCGCCGGTGTCGTGGCGGCGGTCGGGAGACGGTATCTCAGATCTGTGTCGAGTACAACTCGGCGTACTTCCCGTCTTGCTTGATGAGTTCGTCGTGTGTCCCGACGTTCGCCAGCCGGCCACTCTCAACGGTGTATATCTTGTCCGCGTCTTTGACGGTTGACAGTCTGTGGGCGACGACGAGCGTGATGAGGTCCGGGTTGTACGAGATGATTCCCTCGTGGACCTCCTGTTCCAGCGTTGAGTCGAGGTCGCTCGTCGCCTCGTCGAGGAGGAGCACCTCGCAGTCTTTCAACAGCGCCCGAGCGATGGCGATACGCTGTCGTTGGCCGCCCGACAACCGCGCACCTTCGTCGCCCAGCACCGCCTCTAACCCGTCAGGGAGATCGTTGAGGAACTCGTCTATTTTCGCGACCGAGATGACCCGCTGGAGCTCCTCCTCGCTCACGTCTCTGTTCCCTATCGTCAGATTGTACCGGAGCGTCTCGTTGAAAATGAATGGATCCTGCCTGACGATAGACACCTTCTCGCGCCACTCGTTGATGTCGAAGTCAGTGATAGGCGTCCCGTCTGCCAGAATTGCGCCCGTGTCCGGCGTGTACATCCGCGAGAGTAGCGAGATTATCGTCGATTTGCCAGCGCCGGACGTGCCGACGAACGCCGCGAACTCCCCGCTCGTGACCTCGAAGGAGATGTCGTCGAGTACGGTATCTCCTTCTTCGTAGGCGAACGAGACCGAGTCGAAGGTGACGGTCTCGATTGACTCGGGGACTGGTGTCGTTGACTCGTTTGACTCTTGGTACCCCTGCATATCGTCGATGAACTGCTGGGTACGTATCATGTGTGGCAGTTCTCCTTCTGCCTTGTAGACGAGGTTATTCAGTGCGCTGACCCGCGGTGCCAGTCGGAACATCGCAAAGAGGTAGACAGCCAGTCCGCTGAGGGTCATCGCCGTGTACTGCAGCGCGACGAAGATGAGGACGAACACCGTTATCGCCGTCACCATCTGGTAGAAGTTGTCCAGCGCCGCCTGATTACGCCGGAGTTCGATCATCGACTCGGCGTACTGCTCGACGGCCGAAAGGAAGTTCCCGAACACCTCCTGTGTCATCCCGAAGACTTTCACGTCACGGATACCGTGTGTCCCCGCTTGAACGGCGCTCTGTACCTGCTCGTTGGCCTCCGCGATGTCGTCGCCGACTTCGTATCCCGAGGCCAGTACCGAGCGGATGAAGTAGGTGAACCCACCGAGGACGACGCCGGTCACGACGGTCAGAACCGGGGCCAGATACATCGCGATGACTATGTACATGATACAGAGGAATACCTTTTCGAGAATCTGGACTATCCACTCTATGACTCGCCCGGCGTAGGTCGCCTGTGTCACAATGGCATTGAGTATCTCGTCGGACCCCTGTTGGTCGAAGTACTCGACACTCGCCTGAAGCGTGTTCTCGAAGGCGACGGTCTGGAGATGCCTGACATACTCGGTCCGTAGCGCCGCTTTCAGCCACGCGACGAGGAAGCTCATCCCGAACCGAACTGCCATCACCGTTCCGACTCCTGCGATAATCGTCCCGAGGCTGTACGGGATACCCAGAATCGTATAGGCGCGAGTAAACAGCGTCACGAGCATCCCGCCCTCCCCGCCCCCGGACTGGGCGGCCGAGATAATCGGCATCAGGAAGCCGATACCGACACCTTCCAGCACCGCGACGACGATACTCAAGACGACGATGACGAGCGACAGTATCGGTCGATAGTTGATAACTGCGAGCAGCGCCCGCTTTTTCTCGGTCTGAGAGATATCGGCATCGTCGACCGTGAGGTCGGCTAGGTCGTCTGGCATATACCAAACACTGCTCGGTGATTTCGACTTGGGGTGCAAACGTCTTTTGTATTCCCATAGCCGCTGTCCGGCTTCTCGGGCTGCCTACACGACACGACCATCAGAGGTAGCCGAGGTCTTCAAGATTCTCTCGGGTTTCGGTATCCATGTCGAGACTCTGGCCGTCAGCCAACTCGAACTCTTCGAGCAGTTCCGCCGCCTCATCGAGCGTGAAACCGGGCGACCCCCACGTCTGTGGCGACTCGAACAGGAGTTTGAGTCCGCGAAGGCTCCGGCTTCGGCGGAGCTGTTTCCCGGCCGGAATGAGCGCGAGCACCCCTCCGAGGAGCTTGAGCTTGTCCCAGAACGACGAGTCGAGGAATGCGTGTCCACCCCCGTCGTCCCAGACGCTCTCGATGGTGTAGCTGAACTCTCCGAGTGGTGACGGGTACGGTCGGTCGTAGAAGCTGAACCGCTTGCTGGGACCGGCGGTTCGGCTGTGAACGTCTCTTCCGTGTGTCTCCGGCGTTTCGAGGTCGTCGACCAGTCCCGCGATAGTCGCCGGTAGGTCGACGTGGCCGAACGCGGCACCGGCTTCTCTCGGCTTGAGCGACGGGTGGATGAACGTTGTCGGGACATAAACGATCTCGGGACACGGCGGATAGGACTCGCCGACGTGGCCGTGCTCACCGAGCATCTGCCCGTGGTCGGAGAGAAAGACTATCAGCGTCTCCTCGCGGATACCGCGCTCTTCGAGAGGGTTAAGCACGAACCGCTCAAACCGCTCGACTGAGGACTGAACACCCGCCTCGTAGTCCCGTCGCATTCGTTCGTCGTCACCCGCGTGGCGTTTCAGATAGGACGATACCGATTCCTGTGTCTGGAGGGTCTCGTCGAACTCGTCGTAGGGGGCGTGTCCGCCAGCGTCCCGCATGAACCAGCCGAACGGCTCCTGTATCTCCGCCAGCGAGACGGACGAGTACTTTCCGAGCAGGTTCCCATATATTTCGTTGTTGAAGTTCCCCGCGGAGTCGCTCAGTCCAGCGTGCTTGAACGCGTCTAGAATCGTCCACTGGTCGTCGGCCAGGGAGTCGGTGAACCCCCGGATACCGTGGGATGGGAGATAATCTCCCGTGAGCATTGAGGCGATAGAAGTTGGCGTGTGCAGAGACGAGGAAATCGTGCGGTAGGTCACTCCCATTTCCGCAATCACCTGCGGGTGGAAATCCCACCGCACACCGTCGGACATGAAAACCACCAGATTTCGAATCTCTGCCATACGAATCGGTTATGTAGTATCGAGTTATACGTTTTGTTTTCCGAGACGCAGACACACACACACAACCGGCCGGTTTGACGTCCGTTGCCCGCGAAACAACGATACTCTCTCGTACCGAAAGAACTTATTTCACGCCGAGAAAAGACGCGGTAGATGCGGATTCTACATGCCATTGGTTCGTTCTTACCGGTCAAAGGAGGTGGCCCCTACTACGTTCATCATCTCTCCCGTCACTTAGAAAAGCGGGGACACGACTGCGTCGTCGTCACCACGACCGAAGGGGGACACGCCGAAACAGACACTGTACCGGTGTGTCGGAGCCGCTCAATCAACGTCACTGGCGCCCCCCTCGCACCGGGCTACCCGGTGACGCTCGAACGGGCGATACGGTCATTCGAGCCGGACGTTATCCACTCGAACTATCCACTGCCGCTCTATCCAGAGGTCGCAGCGGTCGCCGCTCGCGCCCACGATATCCCCCACGTTGTAACGTGCCATGGAGCGTTCGAGATGTCGCTCGACAGTTTTGTCGGGCTGGTCGGAAGCGTCTACAACCGCTCGTTGCTCCGCGGGACGCTCCGTCTCGCCGACTGCCTCCTCGTCTCCAACCGCGGTATCCTCGAAGAAATCGAGTTCTATCAGCGCTACCGGGACAAGACATCGGTAGTTCCAATCGGCGTCGACACGGACTGGTTCGATCCCGCCGCGGTTGATAGTGACCCCCCGTACAAGGCGACAGACGGGAGGCGAACGGTCATGTACGCGGGCGCCTTTCGTCGCTACAAGGGTCTGGGAACACTCATCCGGGCTGTCGACCGACTCGATCGGGACAGCGACGTTCGACTCGTTCTCGTCGGCGACGGTCCCGAGCGCGACCGCCTCGTCGATCTCGTCGATCGACTCAACCTCAGTGATACCGTCCAGTTTCCCGGTTTCGTGACCGATGAAGAGCTTCGACGAGCCTATGCCGACGCGGACGTGTTCATCCTCCCGTCGCCCACAATCACCGAGAGTTTCGGCATGGTGGTCTTAGAGGCGATGGCGATGGCGACCCCCGTCGTCACGACCCGCGGCAGCGGCATCGGTCGGGTCCTGCGAGAGGAGTCCGCTGGCGTCGTCGTCGAACCAGACTCGCCCGAGCGGCTAGCTAATGGCATCACACGGCTGCTCGACAACGATGAGCTGTATCGAAACCAGCGCGACGCCGGGACCGAACTCGTCCGAGACCGTTTTTCGTGGACGGAGGTCATCGACCAGAATATTTCCGTGTACCGCCGGTTGACTGAAATATGAGCAAGGCGAACGACCCCGACGGAGAACTTCGGGAGTGGCCAATCGCCGAAACCGTCTATCTGACGCTTGATTTCGAGTGTGACTATGGGACCGCGCTCTCGAAAAACAGGTACGAAGCAGTGAAACACGTCGGTCAGTTGGTTGAGATACTGGAGCGACTGGAGATCCCGGTTACTTGTTTCGTCCAGACCGAACTGCTCACTGAGGCACCCGAGACGGTTGAAAAGCTCCGAAATAGCGCTGTTGAGACGAGCTTCCACCCGCACTCCCACACTCATGCACCCCGAACCGAGACTTCCGTGTCACGTGAGATTAACCGGAGCGCAGAGGAATACCAGGCGTTTTTCGATCGGGAGCCGGCGGGCTACCGGTTTCCCAACGGGAATGTACGTCCGACCGATTACCAGCATCTCTCGGACGCTGGCTACGACTTCGACGCCAGCGTTTTCCCGTCGTGGCGACCCGGCCATTTCAACAACGTCCGTGCCGCGACACAGCCGGAGTATCTCCCGACGTTCGACCTCTTGGAAATCCCGTTTACCGTCTATTCACCGCTTCTCCGCGTCCCGACCGCTCTCTCGTACTGTCGGGTACTGGGGAAGCCGTTCATTTACCCGCTGGTCAACTCTCCGCCACCGGTAATAGTATTCAACATCCATATGCACGACCTAATCAGGCCGCCGGCGTATGAGGAACTCCCAGTCCAGTATCGGCTGTTGTACAACCGGAATACCGATGGAATGGCGCTCCTTGAGCGCGTACTAGGCCGGTTCCGAGATCACGGGAAGTCTTTCGCTCTGCTGGGTACGGTCTACAACCAACTCCAAAGAGGAGAACAACATGCATAGCATCCCTGACGACCATCGGTATGCGAAATAACATGCTTGCACTCACCGAATCACTCCCGCTCGGGCTGACCGATATATTCTCGCCATCAGCATCCGACTCGATGTTCCCGGAGCCGCTTTTGGAACTGACTGGGTTCCAACACAGCCAGCCCTATCCCAGCTGTCGGACGGCAATCGTCGGCGCACTCCAGGCGGCGGAGATTGGATCGGAGCAAGAGGTACTCGTTCCGGGCTACACCTGCTATGCCGTCCAAAGGGCGGTCGAACAGGTGACAACACCGGTCTATGTCGATGTAACCGAGGAATACACGATGGACCTGACCCACGCCGCCCGTCAAATGTCTCCGGACACGGCCGCTATTCTCCCGACTCACCTGTTCGGGACACCCTGTAACATGATCGAAATCGCTCAATTCGCCACAGAACACGATCTCGTCGTCATAGAAGACGCAGCACAGGCCATCGGAACGCTATTAAATTCGGATCAAGTCGCACAGTATAGCGACTATTGTACGTTCAGTTTCCGGTTTTACAAAGACGCAACGGCCTTTGGCAGCGGTCTTCTTCTGTCTCCGACGCCCGGGCCGTCACCGTCCGCGGACGGCCAGCTGTTGGACCAGCGACTGCAGCTCATTGGTATCAAGCTGTTCACCGAGACCATGGGGGCGCTTCCCGGACGGCTGTATCGACCGCTACGCGAGCGGGTTCTCGACCCCATTGCTCGGTCGCGTTCTGATGCCGTTGAGCCGGCTGAACCCACTGCGCTCAGCCGATGGCAGCGACGCCTCCTTGATCATCAGTTGGACACGTTGCCTGAGCGGGTCCGGACGAGGCAGAACCACGCGGATCGCTACGCCGCCCGCCTTCCGGACGGCATCGACTACTTGGAGCCAGCGGATGAATGCTCATATTTTCGGTTTCCGATTCAGGTGGCCTCCGAACTACGGGATCCTCTGAGTGCGCGGTTACGAGAGCGCGGCGTCGGCTGCTCGAAGATGTACTCGTACACTGTCGCACCGGAGGGGACGTGTCAGACTGCCGACCGCCTCGCAGATGGGATACTCAATCTCCCAATTCACGCTGGCATTGACCGGCTGACCATCGACCGCATCGCGGAGATTACGACCGATGTGTACCGGGAACTCGACGGTGCGTCCGGGACTGTTGTGCGCGAATGAATACTATCAATACTCCCCTCGATTGTTCTCCAAATATGAGTGTCTCCTTTCGCTCGCTTGATCCCGACCGGACTGACGAGTGGGGACAGGTTCTTTCTCACTGTCAGGCTGGCACAGCGTTTCATACGCTCGCTTGGAAGCGGGCGATCGCTCGAAGCTTACAGTACACGCCAGCACACAGGGTCGGTATCGATTCAACCGGGGAAATAATTGCACTCGTTCCCGGCTTCTCGGTCCCAGAAATAAGCGGGCGGACAATTGTCAATCCTTTCTGTGAGTACGGTTACCCGCTGGTGAACGGCAAGACCCGAACGAAGCCGCTTCTTGAGGAGCTGGAGTCGTCGCTTGGACGTTCGTCGACGCTGATTCTGAAAGAGAGTCCCCTGTCGGGGATCTCCGGCTACTACCCGACTGGCTACGCCGGTATCCGGACGGGTGTCGCGTTTCGGCTTTCGACGGCCGTCTCCTACGAGAGTCTCCGTGAAACGAAATTCAACGCTGATCTCCGATCGAGTCTTAGGGACGCGACCACGTACGACCTGGAGCTTCGTGAACGGAACGCACTTGACGCGTACTATCCCCTCTATTTGCAAACGATGCGCCGACTTGGTAGCCCTCAGTTTTCCCGGGCGTTTTTCGAGGCGCTTCTTGACGAGTTCGACCAGGCGGCGACGGTATTGGTTCTCGAATCGGCTGGCGAGTCGGTGGCTGGCGTGTTCTATCTTGACTACGACGGTACCCGACACGTACTCAGCAACGCATCCGACCCCGACCACTGGGAGAAACACCCGAACGAGTATCTGTACGCCGAGATTATCCGTCGGGCTTGCGAGGGAGAGTGTACTGTCGTCGATTTCGGACGTACCGAACGGGATTCGAGTCTCTTCGAATTCAAGACGAAGTTCGGCGGTACCGTCTTTCCGCTTATAAGCTTCGTGACACCGCCACACAATGTAAGACGTGCGTCGGTCTCCCAATACAAACGGCTTGAACCTCTCTCGAAGCGTCTCGCACCTCTTTTAACACACCCCACAGTAGGACCACGCGTTAAGAGGTGGATTCATGAGTGACGCGATTCTTTGGGGTGTCGGGGCCGTCGCCATCGTCGCCCTAACAAACGGGTACTGGATTCGCCGCTATCGGACAGCGTTAGACGGCCTCGAAACGGCGAGGGAGTGGGAAGAGAAAGTACCCCAGCAGACACAACAACCCGAGACACAAGCCATGCTCCATGAGGCCGCCGAGGCAGCGTCAGTGAAGCCAGAGAACCTGACCGAGGAGATAGAGCGGTTGATAACGCGCGCTGATAGCCTTGAAGACCGCGTCGAGACCATGCGCGACGCGTGGGCACGGTCATGGTGGGAGTGTGCCCAGCACGAGGCCGTCGCTACGGACACTACCGAAGTCGTTATCTGCAGTATTCCGGACGGCCACAGCGAGGACGCGAGAGCGTTCGCCCGGGAAGCACTCACCTATGACGCGCTGGTCGCTATCGTTCTCGCCGAGGAGGACGGGTCGTTCGCCGTCGGCGTAGGCGAATACATTGCCGAACGGTACCCGGCCACCGAGGTTGCGTCACAGATTGCCAAAGAGGCAGGACGCGGTGGAAGCAGCGGCAGCCAGCGCCTCGCCGCCGGTGGGGGCGCAGACACTGACACATTGGAGATGGCCGCAAAAAAAGTTCGCGATCGTATTCTGTCAGATATTTGATTGGGTGGGTTAGGGATCGGCCACCGAGGTGTTGAACCGTGCCTCGTCAATAGTACCAACGAAGCCTCGCTCACCCTGTGACGTCGCCCCGATTCTGAAAGCCTCGCTATTTTGGATATCGCCGTCGAAGCTCTCTTCACCAACGAATTGGCCGTCTAAATAAAGACGGTAACGGCTTCCGTTCCGCATGAATGTCAACCGGTGCCACTCTCCGTCAGTGACTGTCGGTCCGTTCACGACCGCGGCTTCACTCCCGTTTCCAGCAGCTGCGACGACGTTCCCACTACTCAGGGCCAGCATGTACCCGTCGGTCCGTCGGAAGGGAGTTTCCGGTGAGGTACTCACGAGTCGTGGGAACCGCACTGCTGAGGAGTAGTTTACGTCTGGGTCCGTCTTGAACCGGACTGTGAGGATGAACTGTTCGTTCCACAGCTGACTTGCGTTTTTGACGACGATTGACCCGCTGCCGTCGAAATGGACCGCACGGTTCTTTGGGTTGGTGGTCCAAGATGTACCGTTAACCCTCGCGTGATTCCCTCCGACAGCGTCGAACGCGACTTCACCCCGCCCTTCATTGAATGTCCAGTAGGCTCGGCCCTGTCCGTTGGTGATGAAACCAGGGTCCCTGATGTCGTGCTCGGTTACCGTTTCGGTGTCGTTCAAGATCGTGTACTGGCCCGGGTACGGGACGGTAACGACGTACCAGCCGTTCATTGTCGCTTGTACGGAGCGACGGTAATTGAACGATGTCTCCCCGACGGTGACATTTTGTTGCACGACGACGCTTGAGTTGGGCGGGGCTTGGCCTGTGATTGTTCCCCCCCCCACGAGAGCGAATACTCGGAGCCCATCACCGTTGATGATGAGGCGGTAGTTTGATACACTTGATTGACCCGATCCTCCGCCTTCGGGGTACGTTCGGAGTTTGCTCTGAAGTGTTTGCTCACCCAACCTGTCCAAGCCCTCGTTTATGACGACGAACCCGACCCGTTCTTTATATTTGTTGTACGCACTTTCCCCGTTGGTAGCAGTTATGAACTCTTCGTAATTATTCTTGGCGTAGCCGTAGGTTCGCGACTCCCCGTTGACAAGGTAGTTATAAAACCGGTTGACTCCCCAGTCGCTCAAAACATAGTTCTCAGGATAACTGAACTCGCGCGCTTCTTCGTAGTTGTTTATGCCAACCGCTGTTTCATATTGTTCTTCGCCGACCGCCAGTTGGTTCATCTTGACAGCAGACTGGAGGCCGCCTATCCCGCCAATTAACATGAAGAGCAATAGGAGATAACCGAGCGTCCGCGACGACGGCAGAGTGGGTCGTGAGAACTTACGCCCCGCAGAGAAAAACTCGAACTCTTGGAGTACGTCCGTACGAGCGGCTATGTGAACGAAACCTATCCCCGCCGGAACAGTAATAAACAGAGCTAGATACCCACCGAATCGAATCTGCACTAGTGATAATAAGAAAAAACTCCACCCATACACTGAGAGGAGGAGCCAACCTAAGTTATCCTGTCTGTACGCGTGGTGAGTCCCTATTATCAAATATGGAAGACCGAGAAAGAGCACGAATCCGAAAATAAGCACTGGAGCGAATACGATGCCGAGTGAACCGCTGAACAGTCCCATTGTCTCGGCGATACCGCTTGATTGGAACTGAATCATGTATCCAACGAACCGTTCTAGTGCTCCGGAAAAACCCGGAAGTATCCACGCGAGAAACATTGCAAAGAATCCGCTTACCGTGACTGACGTGAGGACGAACACTCTTTGTGACCTCCCGACTCGGTAAGCGGCCTCTCCAAGACCGACAACAGATAGCGAACCAACGAGAAGGAATAACGGTGAAGCGGCTCGATACAACGGCATCCATCCAAATACGAAGTGAGTAACGAGACCGAGAGCAGCAGCGACTCCCAGACCCAGCAAGACGCCGCGCGTATCTTCGAGTGGTGACTTTTCCCTCTGAACGGATTTAAATGTAGAGAAAAAGAGAAAAATACCGACCGGAGCAACCAGTAGCGGGCCGGCGCGCCAGGACATAACCTGTGCTACCACCCCGACACCGACAATGCACATACCTGTGATTGCTTCCCTACTTGTACCGTCTCGGTCACGAGACTGAAGGACAACCAATAGCGCGAACGCAGTCAGCGCCAGCCAGAGGAAATCGAACGCATCGTGGTCTGCAAAGCCTATGGATGTACGGTAGGCGTGTGCAGGCACAACCGCAAGCAACGCGACGCTTGCTAATCCCATCCGATGGTCATTAAGGAGACGGATGGCGAACCAATATATTAGAGCCGCAGTGATGACGCCGCTGACGACAGGGTACACCGCCAGAACGATACCACCGGTCCGTGGGGATCCCCCAAAGAGTACCGTCGCCCACCACAGCGAGACGGTTGTAAGAACATCGTGATTGTGAATACCTTCTGGGAGTTTGGTTAGGGCTTCGAGACTGAAAGCTTGGAGTGAACTGCGTGATAATCTATTGACCGAATACCAGTAAAAGTACGGATCATTCCCGGTCAGAGTGATGTGGTCGCTGCGAAACACCGCTCCAAAATTGAATACCGTTCGAATGAGTGCCACCCCTGCGAGGAGAGCTACGAGTGGTCCTTGCCGTCGATAGTCGATATCTGGAACCGCTGCACTGAGCTGTTGGCCGTCAACCCGACTGGTACTTGAATGACTTGCCTCACCAAAGAGTGCCATCTCAACGGCGTTGCGGTCAACCAGCCGGTATCCCCCCTCGTGTTCCTCCACGATGCCTCGAGAAACCAACTCGCCAAACTCGCCGGAGTCAAGTTCGATGTCGTCGAATTCCCAAGTCCCCCGTTTATCATGGCTGAGGAGATCTTCCAAGTGAGACCGCAGATGCGGCTTCTCTTCAAGAAGAGTAGCAGTGGCCTCATTTACGTCATTCATTAACTTGGACAAAAGCATTCAGCATAATAAGACCAATGTTTGCAGGGCTGACCCCACTACGAGACCTCTCAGTCTTCGAGGTGTTGATCTAAAGAATGCAGGATGATAGCGGTAAAGGTCGCGAAGATGCCTGCCAGACCGAATATCGCGGACGAGAGCGCAAGCCCGAGGGGGAACGTCCCTGTCTGGATATAATTAGTTACAGTCCAGTACCCGAAGCCCGTCCCGACGAGTGCCATCAAGAATCCTGGGATCCCTAGTATCGATATCGGACGGTCTTTTTCGATGGTCAAAAGGATGTTCTGTAACAGCTGGGCACCGTGAGAGAGCGGATGGTGCTCATTCGCATTCTCAACGTCGTATGTAATAGTCGTCCCGATTTCCCTGATTTCGAAATCATTATTATGGGCGTGATGGAGGATGTCCACACTCGCGCTCATATGGTCGCCTACGTCATCGCTCTCCGCGAGCGAGGCGATGGCACGGCTATCGTAGGCTCGGAAGCCGCTCTGGGTGTCGGTAACACTGCCGGAATGGCCGTTACTGATACTTAGGTTAGTGAGCGTATTCACTACCGAGAGACCGTACCGCCGATAAAGCGGAGCATCCGTTGCCCCGCTGTTCATGAACCGACTTCCAATGACGATCTCTGCACCGCTCTTTTCCTGTTTCTCTACGAGTCGGGGGATGTCTTCCGAATGGTGCTGGCCGTCACCGTCAAGTACAACGAGATGTTCGGCACTCTGACCCGCGGCTTCGATAAAAAGTGTTTGTAGCGCCGCACCATACCCACGATTTCGTTCATGCTGGACGACAATAGCGCCTGCTTCCTCGGCTTGTTCCCGTGTTTGGTCTTTGCTCCCGTCGTCAACTACCATCACGATATCCGCGTACTCCCTCACCGAACGGACGACGTTATCAATGGTGGACTCTTCATTGTACGCTGGGATCCCCACCATCACCCCCACAGCCTTCGATTTGGTCGGTTTAGCATCATTGCCTCGCTGCTCGTAGATGGGGTCGGTGACGAACCCTTTTCGCGCCTGCTCAGCGCTCGCGTGGAAATTGATCCGCTCGTCAGGGTCGCCGACGTACAGTAACCCGTCAAGATTAGCTCGCTTTGCTGCGTCTTTGAGTACTGTCTTTGGCGTGTCCCTTGCAGCCGACGGTGGACTCACGATCTCGGCCCCGAGTTGCTGTGCAAATAGGACGGCCTCCGTTTCACGTTCATCGGTGTACGTCACGAACACACGCTGGTTCCGCTGTTGGGCCCGAAGTATTACACGTGCCACCGATTCGCTGTTGTCTGCGGTCGCCACAACACCGATAGCTGGTTGTCCACTTTTTTGACGTGGATGAATCAGTTGCTGCTCACTCTGATTCAGTGTATCTTTCTCTTGTTCAGATTCTCTCATAAATGGTTCGAGACTTTCATCGCTCAGTTTCGATTTTCAATAGCGGCCTTTGTCTAGTGTTCGCCAAAGTCTGGTAAAGATTATATCAAACATATAATGTTTCGGGTGGCGACTTGTCACTTAATCGGTGACGTTCTTAATAAATATATCTTTCTATGGTATTATTGATAGTGTATAGTTTAGCGTGAAGGCGGTGGGGCAGAAGTGTTCCTATAGCATGATTGTGGGGCTAGCGACATCGTTTCCTCGATGGTGATTAGTGAGTGCAACGGCCAGGCGGAAACACAGAGCGAGGAAGACGTGTGCTTTGACTCTCACTCGGCCTCAGATCCCTGGGGTCCCGAGGCCGAAATCTTTGCAGACGCCAATTGCTGTTTCAACGGCTGTGTTGAATCACTAGATGGCGGGGGGATAAGTCGCTAAATCAAAGCAGTTGAAGCGGGAGGCTTCCGTTGTCCATGACGAAAATCTCCCGCTTCACCGAGCGTTGTGTCTCGATTGCTCAAAGAGTTATGGGTGAACGAGGCGAATCCGCCGCCCCGGACGGAGGCGGCGGATTCGCCGAGTATGTCCACGTCTCAATCCATTGTCTCCGGATTTACCTCGATACGTCCTATCGCATGACGATCGACCTCCTGAAGGAGATGCCGCAAATAACGGGGGAGATCGGCCTCATAATGAGTATGAATACTTTTGCAAGTAGAGATTACTGTTAAGGTAATGGGATCACGTCGAACTGAGATCAAGCGTCACCTGCCGGAAGAAGAGATCGACGAGATGCTGAGAGAAGCTGAAGACGATCACCATCTTCGCCGAATCGGCTTCGTCAAGAACCTCTATCAGGGCGATACGATTCCTGAAGCTGCTGATCGGGAAGGTCGATCAGCAGCAACAGGGACACGCTGGGCAGAGGACTGGAACGAAGGAGGCTTCGAAGAACTGATGCCGAGTTTCGGGGGCGGCGGCCCCCGAAACTCGACGAGGATGAGCAACACGAGTTGGTGGAGACGCTTCGTGACGGCCAACCGTGGAAATCACAGGAGATTCAGCATCTTCTCCAGGAGGAATTTGACGTTTCCTACAGCCCAAATTATCTCGGTACCTTCCTTCGGAAACTCGGTCTTTCATACGCAAAACCACGACCAAAGCGTCCACACCGGCCAGAGAACCCTGATGAAATCCTCGAAGAGCGCGTCGACGACGCGCTCGACGAGGACGACCAGCCACACAACAAACGTGAGGGAGAAGACGAAGACGGGTGGATTGTTGAGGACGATATTTGTACAGACGGCGGTACGGTCCTCGGGTTTTTTGATGCATCGAAGCCACAGCCGTACGATAATTCACGGCGTGTCTGGTACGTCGATGACCCGCACATTGAACGGGAGTTAGTCAAGACACACGATTCTGCGGTCGGATTCTACGCCCTCAACGGTGAGAGTCTGGTAACGTTCACCGAAGACGAAGAGAAAGAGCAGATTTGCGGGGTATTAGAGAAGATCCGCGAGCAGAATCCCGGCAAGCGGATTCTGCTCGTCTTGGACAAGCACGGTTCACATAGATGTGAATACACGCGCAAGCGCGCGCATGAGCTCGGGATCGACCTGATTTTCATTCCATCAGGATCACCGCACCTGAATCCGATAGAGCAAGTCTGGAAGTATCTCAAATGGACGATGGCACCAATCGTCGTTGAGAACGAAGCGGAATTCAAAAACCTCGTCGAGGAAACCTTCGAGAAAATAACGAAACGCGTCAGCTTCGCAAAGAAGTGGTGCGAACAGTTCCTTGACTTTCAGAAGTTATCTTAATCATTAAAAGCGGCCGATCTCCCGCATCCATCCACCGTGTGTAATGCGTTCGACTGGATCGAGATGAGCGTCTGTCGAGTGCTGCTGCGCCAGTCGGCGCAGCTGCACGATCCCTCGAAACACGGTGCGATCGACGCCACATTCTACGAACGCTCAGCCGCAAGCCGCCACTACTGCCAGCGAATATGCTACCGCGCACAGAAGCTGAAAGTCACGAAAATCGTCGATACAGACACTCAGGCTGTTCTTGATGTACATTGCTCGACGAATCGTGAAGGAAGTGACGCAGACCTCGCCGAGCAGATCGTCCGCCGGAACGCGGGCGATCTGCGGTCTCTCGCCGCCGATAAAGGCTACGACAAGCAGTCACTCCGTGAATCACTGCATGAGCTCGACATCAGACCGCTGATCAAGCATCGGATCTTCGCGCCGTACGACCACGCACACAACGCCAGAATCGACGAACAGCGCTACAATCAGCGCTCTATGACCGAAACCGTCAATTCGGTTGTGAAGCGCTCGCTCGGCTTCGCCGTGCGAGCGCGGTCTTGGTTCCGTGAATTCCGAGAGATTGCCCTGATGAGCCTGTCATAGAATCCATCTCATAGCTTCTCACAGCCCGGTTCGTTTCCTCGCTCATGGTTGGTGATTGCAACGACGACCCGGAGACAGAGCGCAAGGAACACTTCTGTTCGTGCGTGGACGCGGCCTCGGGCGCGGACGTGCCCGAGGCCGCAGTCCTTGACCGCGTCGTTGGTTCGTTCGACGCCTGTCCGGTTGTTGTACGTCTCGTCCAAGATGGATTGTTTCAGCTGCACATCCTCGCTGTGTCCCCCGATTCGGTCTTCGACCCTGTACTCGATGTCTTTCGGGTCGTCAGTATTTCGCGGATTGTATGGGGCGATTGGCACGACCCCTGCGGCTAACAGGTGGTCGTGCCAGTCGAGGATGTCGTAGGCACTGTCTCCAAGCACCCAGACCGGTATATCGACGGCGAGCGCGTCACGTGTGACGCGCATCGCCGTATCCTGATTGACTTTTTTCGCTGGAGTGAACGCTACTGCGACGGGGATGCTATTGGCGGCGGTCACGACACAACAGACGTAGCCGTAATAGTAGTCGTCTTCAGCGTGGTCGTAGTTCTACTCAGTGTCCTCATCACGGTGATCAACGGGATTGTCTGTGCCGTTGATACGGAAGAGCTTGCCGAGCGGTACCTCCTTGGTAAGCTCATGGACTAAGTCGATGAACACGTCCTCTGGCATAAGTTCGAAGTCAGCAATGAACCGCGAGAGTGTCCGCTGGGACGGCAGACTCTCGAAGTCACACTGCCGCCAGACATCCTCATTGTGGAGTTCTCGTGTAATCGAACGTGGACCGTAGATATCTCTGTAGAAGCAGTGAATGACGCCTTTCAACAGTTCTGGTGGATCGTGAACCCGTGTTCCCCCCCTCGGATCAGGGCCGAACACGGGATAGTCGGTAAGAAACGACAGATCAAGCTGTTCGAACAGTGTCGTTGTCTCTGTCTCCATTGTTTGAAGACCTGTTCGACCGTAGCGTGTCTGGTAGGACGGAACTGGTCTTAAACACATCAGACTCGTTTTTACTGCTTCCTTGCGAGGACTTCTGCACTACCGCGCATTTGTGTTACTCTCCGTTAGTTGGATAACATCCGGCCCGAACTTGCGGACCACGGCCCAGTGTCCTGCACCACCCGTTCACGAGAGGTAGTACTCGACTGTACGTTTGAGTCCTTCCTCGAATGACCATTCAGGTGACCACCCCAGCGACTCCACTTTCGAACAATCAAGCGCATAGCGCTGGTCATGGCCGGCCCTGTCTTCGACGAACTTGATTTGGTCATTGGAAGCGCCGACCATGTCTATAATCCGTTTAGTTATCTCCAAGTTGGTGAACTCGTCACCACTCCCGATATTGTAGATTTCGCCGGGAACACCCTCTTCCAGTACGGTTGCGAGTGCGCGACAGTTGTCTGCTACGTATATCCACTCACGGACATTTGAGCCGTCGCCATAGACGGGGAGCGACTGACCAGCAGTTGCTCGTGTAATAAACTTTGGAATTAGCTTCTCTTCGTGTTGTCTCGGCCCGTAGTTGTTGGACGTCCGAGTTATCAGTACTGGTAGCCCATGAGTTGTGTAGTAGCTACTCGCTAGTAAATCTGCGCTGGCTTTCGTCGCAGCATAGGGATTTTGTGGTTTGAGTTGATCCCACTCGGTGAATTCGCCTTCTTCTATCTCCCCGTACACTTCGTCCGTAGAAACCTGGAGAAAGGACTCGATATCTGCGTCGAGGGTAGCTTCGAGAAGGGTTTGGGTACCCAAGACGTTCGTTTCGACGAACGGCTCGGCTCCTTCTATCGACCGGTCGACGTGTGACTCGGCTGCAAAGTTGACTATTCGGTCCACGTCCGCGACCAGTTCGCGGACGAGCAACTCGTCACAAATATTCCCTTCGACAAACTCGTGTTTCGGGTGTTCAAGGACTGAACTGAGATTTGCTTTCGAGCCAGCATATGTGAGCGCGTCGAGCGTTACGACAGACTCGTCGCGCTCTTCGAGCAGATACTCCACGAAGTTCGATCCAATAAAGCCAGCACCTCCTGTGACCAAAGTCTTCATGCTTGTGTAGCTAGCTCGGTCCGTATTTATAATTCCATTGTACCGTTGGTTGTACTCGATTACCCGGCCGCGGGCACACGTATCAGGCTCTGTGGGCAACTAACTGAAGCGAGCAAACGGATGTGGCCCCGTTGAGTGTGGCGTTCCGGACGACGCAAGGGTCTATATCTGGTAATTTGACCGGTTCTCAAGGAAATAATTCAGCTTTTCGGCTGGGAGATCTTCGAACCGGAGTACTGACTGACAGCTAATTCTCGGACACTTCATCACCCGGTTGGACTCAAGTTCGTTTGCCGCTACGACTGTCCCACAGTTTGAACACACATGTGTGATGATACGCATTGTTATAATTTCACGTTCGAGTTTTCGCCAATGACGAAACGATGACCATCCGGAAGTAACCCCTTTGCACTTTCTATCTCGCTCGCTCGCCCAATGAGGCTATTGACTATCTTCTCGTCACAGGTTATTCTTGATTCCCCGATGACGACGGTATTTTCGATATGGGCACCGTCTATCGTCGTGTTCGGACCAATTGACGTGTAGGGCCCGATGTAACTCCCAGAAGCTATAGTAGTACCACTGTCGATGGAGACTGGCCCTCTGATTACTGCCCCATTTTGAACGGTCGCGGACTCGCCGATCTGTACCGTTCCAGTCACCTCGGCGCCATCTTTGATGGTTCCCGTCAATAACTGCTCTGTATCCTGGAGTACAAGCCGGTTTGCCTCTAAAATATCTTTTGGTTTCCCTGTGTCTTTCCACCAACCATCGACCGTGTGTGAATCGATAGCAAAACCGTCTTCAAGAAGCTCCTGAATCGCATCAGTGATTTCGAGTTCGCCCCGCCATGACGGTTCGAGGCGCTCGATAGCGTCGAAAACAGCCGGTGAGAACACGTAGATGCCGATGAGCGCGAGATTGCTCGGTGGATCGTCGGGCTTCTCAACTAAACGTGTGACCGTCTCGTCGTCATCGACATCCGCGATGCCGAACGCTTGCGGGTTGTCGACTCGCTGCAGCGCGATGCCGGCACCGTAGTTACCGGCTTCGAAACTATCGACCAACTCGGAGATACCCTCGTTGAGGATGTTATCGCCGAGATACATCACGAAGTCGTCGTCGCCAACGAAATCCCGAGCGGTCCCGGCAGCGTGGGCCAGCCCGAGCGGATTACCCTGGATGATGTAGGTAATCTCGACGCCGTAGTCTGAGCCGTCGCCCAAGTGCTCTTGGATTTCTTCTCGACCTTTGTGTCCGAGAACAACACCGATTTCGGTGATTCCAGCGTTTTTCAGGTCTTCGACGGCATACTCAATAACCGGCTTGTTGGCAACCGGGACGAGTTGTTTCGGACCGGTGTGTGTTATCGGTCGCAGCCGCGATCCGGTGCCGCCTGAGAGAATGAGTCCTTTCATTATTAGTAGGGTTGTTCGTCCCAGTCGAGAGGAATTTCGCTCGTGTCCGGTGGCAGGCGTTCCTCGTCGGGGTCTTCGTAGTCATAGAGGTTTGTCGGGAAATTAATGAGCATCGCCTGTTCGTTCCCGATCACTTTGAATCCGTGCCAGCAGTTGCCGGGGATACGGATTGTCTTCTGATTGTGTTCTCCGATGATGAAGGAGTTGACCTCGCCCTGTGTCGGGGAGTCGTCCCGATCGTCGTAGATGCCGACCTTGATGCGACCGTTGGGACAGACGAAGTAATCCACCTGGTCACGGAGATGCCGGTGCCACGCCCGCACGACGCCGGGATAGCTCAGAGAGTAGTACGACATGGCTGGATCGGGGTCGTATTCTGACCAGTCTTCGCGGAATATCTCGACGAGATGTCCGCGACTGTCTGAATTGACTTGTAGTTCTCGAACCTCCACACCATCTATCATACTAACTGTATCTTCGTATATCAGCAAATTAGCCTATCGGTTATAATCGATATCTCTTCAGGTTAGTGGGAAGACAAGAAATTGGTCATTTAGGCTCTGTAGTTTCGCTAGGCGGGAGCGCCGCGATTGCGTTATTGCCGTAGAAAGCGAAGAGACAGATTAGTGTGATATCCGAAATCCGTCTCTTCACCCGTGTTACGGTTGCTAAGTCTAAATCAGTTGTTGCTAATCCGGACGAACCCACCGACCCCGAAGGGGGTGGCGGGTTCGCCGAATGGGCGATGCTGACGCTCCATGCGCTCCGTATCGAACTGGCAAAATCCTACCGCGTCGCAGTTGATTTGCTGAGTGAGATGTCCGGTGTCCTTGACGAGATCGGCCTCACGCGACTACCTCACTACACGGTTCTCCGCACGTGGTTTGAACGGATTCCGACCGAGACATGGCGTGCGTTTCTCGGCGCGTCGGCCGAGAAACGCACTGGCCACGCTTCGATTGACGCAACTGGCTTTGATCGTGACCAACCAAGCCGACACTACGCTAACCGCACTGACTACCGCGTCAGAGCGTTGAAAGTGACTGCTCTGGTGGATGTCGAAACGCTGTATATCACCGACATCCACTCGACTACCTCGAAAAAACACGATGCTAAGATCGGCCCGCAGGTCGCCCGCCGGAACGCGGGCGACCTGCGGAGCCTCGCTGCCGACAAAGGATACGACGCGAAAGCCTTCCGTGACGAACTCCGCCAAAACGGCATCCGCCCGTTAATCAAACACCGTCTGTTCAACTCACTCGATCACGCTCACAACGCCCGCATGGACAGTGGTCGGTACCACCAACGATCCATGTCTGAAACCGTCTTCTCCAGCATCAAGCGCACGCTCGGCGGTGCCGTGCGTGCGCGAAGCTGGTGGCTCGAATTCCGTGAAATCATCCTCAAAGCCACCGTCTACAACCTTCGCCGGAGCGTCCGATATCCGTGAAATCCAGCCCAGTGTATCGAAACTACAGAGCCAAGAAATCGTATTACCAACCACTGATTCCAGAAATCGAGTCAGCAATCAGAAACGATGGGAACTACCGACAATAGATGCAGTGCTCGCCGTAATCCTTATTCGTACACAAATTCAACACAGCATATGGCAGAATCCGAGTCTCCCCCCGAGAAAACGACGGTAAATATCCGGATGACTGAAACGTTCTTAGAAGATGTGGACGCGACGTGGGAAGAATACGGATTCAACAGTCGCAGCGAGTTCATCCGGACTGTCCTTCGGGATGCGCTCAAACATCCCGAATTCAACCGTGCAGATCTGAAGGCAATGCTCACTAGCGAAGCCGAGATTCGTGACGGTCGCACTCACAGTAGTGCTGATATAAAGTCCGACTACGATCTCGATCAGTCGACGTCTGACAGCAATGAGTGAGTGGGACTGGGAACTTACTGACACAGCATGTCGAGATTTTGACTGTCTTGATCGTCACGCGCGTGACCGTATCGCAACCAAACTCGACGAGATCGTAACCGATGAATGGCGAAACCTACTCGACCATCTCGAACCACTGCAAGGGACGCCCAACGACAAGCTCCGGATTGGGCCGTTTCGGCTCGGCTGTCGTGCCGATCGCACCGAACAAGTCCTCTATATTTTACGAATTCGGAAACGTGGTGGCGATGCATACCGCAGTGACGACGACTGAGTGAAACCTCGGCGCGGTGGCCCGAGGATGTCAACCGCTATTGAGCACCTCAACCTCGTATTCGCTCGCTCGAACCCGCACCGGGAACCACCCCTCTTCGTCGACACCCAGCAACGCCTCCGAGTAGCCATCGTCGTCGTTCCCGGCCTTCGCCGAGCGGACCCAATTAACCTCGCGCTCGCTTAGGCCGAACCACTCGGCCAGTTCCGTCGCTGCTTCGTCCACCCGATGAATCAGCGTCATCGAACAGAGATTCGCGATCGTCCGGGCCTCGGGGGTCAGCGCGAACTCGCCGCCGGTCTGGGTGACGAACTGTAGGGACAGATCGTAGTGGCGACTGTGTCGAACGGCAGTCTCCAAAAAACCGAGTGACGTCGCATCGTTCATCAGGTAGTGTGCCTCGTCGATGACGAACAACACACGCTTGTCGGTCTGTTTCGCGCGCTCGTAGACGGCGTTGAACAGCACCTGCATCATGAGACTCGTCTCGCGGCGTCCGCGGCTTCCCTCGTCTTGGTGGAGGTCGATATAGATGACATCGTTCTCGAAGTCGAAGGCCGTGGGTTCAGACAGGTTCGCGAGGTCGCCGCCCTCACGGAACGACGGCCGCAGATCGATGAGCAGCGACTGGACATCTGATTTGACACGCTCTTGCTCGCCCTCAGTGACGTACTCGAACTCACCAGGGTCTGCAAGCATGGCTTCGAGGACTTCAATGACATCCCGGACCGTCGGCGAGGGATTCCCGTGCGTTGCTGGATCCTGCGTGATACCCTGGCGCTCGTAGGCTTCTTGAACCGCCCGCCGAAGCGTCTGCTTGCGAGCGTCCAACGGACTACTCGCAACTGTTGCGAAGAACGTCTCGAAGAAGGTGAGTACCCAGGCGATCTGTTCGGCCCAGGGGTCCATGTCGGGAACCGAATCCAGCACGTGCTGGGGGGTCTCTTTCAGCTCCAGCGGGTTAACGCCACGAGAACCACCGACGGTGATGCGCTCGCCACCGAGCGCGTCGTTCACGCTGGCAAAGCCCTCCAGTGGATCGAGCATCACGAGCATCGTATCGGCGTCGTACATCGCACGACGAACCAACTGCAGTTTCGTCGAGAAGGATTTGCCAGCGCCGAGCTTGCCGATGACCATTGCACAGTATCCGGTCTCGCGGGCGAATCGATCGAGGATGAGCGGGCTCTCGTTGAGCGCGTAGGTACCGTACTCGATGCCAGGTTCGGCGAGTGCGCCAGCGACGAAGGGAAACATCGCGCCGACGGCACCGCCGAGCATCGGTGTCTTCGCGTGTAGCGATTCGTCGAGGCGGTCGACACCCATCGGACTCGCCGAGACCAGCGTCTCCATCTGTGCCCACCGCGGTGTCACGGGGGTGAGATTCGCCGGTGAGCGACGGGCGGTATTGGCGACAGCGTCCGTATCGAGTTTCTCACGAGACGGTCCACGCACTGTGAGATATATCGACGTATCGAACGCTCGCATCGACGTGTTCCGCAGCGTATCGTAGAGTTCGCGATAGTCATGCAGGTCTTTCTCGACGCCGCGGGCGCCGGCACGGCGTTTCTCCGAGAGGTACTCGAAGTCGGCTTCGAGGTCTTCGATCCGGTTCTCCAATGAGTCGAGTGTCTGGTGAGTGTCTCGGGGATCGAGATGGATCGAGATATCCGTCGTCCGGGTCTCGGCCGTCGAGTACAGCGTCTCGAAGAGGCCGTTCTGTGGCGTGTCGGGATAGCCGCTAATCCAGAGTGTCCGCGTCCAGGTCTGGCCGGTCCTGACTGCATTTGCCTCCTCTTCGATACTCGACGGCGTGACGAGCGTCTGGTGGACGTCGGCGGTCGAATCGAGTTCCGTTCCAGTCGGCTCGTAGGCGACGATCGAATCATCCGTCTCCGGTTGCTCCGCTGGCTCATCTGCACCTCGTCGCCAGAACGCCAGCCACGAGGGAATCATCGTGACCCTCCGACGATAGGGCGCGTCCGCAACTGCTGGTCCGACGCCACACGTTCGCGTGGCTCACCGCTCCAGAACTCAGCAATAAGGGTGGTCGCTTCCGCCACATCGACGGTCCGTGCCGAACAGCCCTCGATGTCGCGGAGGCCAGCCTCGACGCGGCGCAGGCGCTCGGCAAGCGCGTCGAACATGGCTGCTCGCTCGTCGCCGGCCCGCGGGGCGAACCACGCGTCGACGAAGAGCCCTACCACTGGGAGCGTCGCGAGTTTCTCGGTGAGGCTCTCGCGTTCGAAGTGAACCTCTTCGGGAGTGACCGAGACGACGACGTAGTGGTCCCGGATCGTCATCCGACGGGCTTCGAGGTCCGTGGCGTACCACGAGAGGTACTGCTCGATGAGTGCGCCCAGTCGCGGGTTCGCCTTCACGTCGGGGTCGTCGAGCCGGCTCCGGTACTGGCCGAGGTACTCCTCGACGGGGAAGGGCTGGGTCGTCGAGTAGATCTGGATCGGGAACTCGACGACGGTGTTACAGAAGTCCCGGAAGGCATCTGTCTTTGCCGCCCATTCTTCGTCGGTCGCTAGCGCCATCGGGGGTGGATTGACCTGGACCATCCCGACGATCGCGCCGTCGATCCGCTCGATCGCGCCGTGTTCCGGATGGACACGCTCGAACTGCGTGTGTCGCTTCGCCGCGTCGTGATTGAGACGCTTCTCCCGTCGGCTGAAGCCGACGAACGTCTCGATCCATTCCAGACTGGTCGTGTAGGTGGGCGTCAGGAAGACGAACACGCCACCGCAGGCGATGGAGACGAGGACGACAGGCAATGTGAGCGTCTGGAGTCGGTAGCCGGCGACCGTCAGTGAAGGTGGGAAGACGACCTGGATCAACAGGACGACTGCGACACCTGGAACGAGTGCAACGGCGAGGTCGGTCAGCGTGTAGTTTCCGAATAGCTTGGTTTCGGTCCCGAGTGCTTTCGGGACCCGCTTCGAAGAGTCGGTGTCGTGCATAGTCACTGGATGTAGCGCGGTGAGTCGTCGATCGCCGTCCGGTCGGAGTCGGTCCGCGTGCCCGACTCTCCGGACGTTCTGTCTGGTCGTGAACGGAGGTTCGAGAAGTCCGCGTCGCGCCTCGTCCTCGACCGGTCTGTGCTGTCTGTGAGCGAACTACCGCCGCTTCCGCCACGGCCACCGCCGCGGCGTTCGAACGACTCTGACACGCTTGTCGTTGCTGTGTGCAGCCGAGAGCCGACGGCGTGGGCGCGGGAGTTCCCGGAATCGAGGACCGTCTGTCCGTCAGCTCGAACCGCAGGCTGGCCGCGAGCGCCGCGGACGAAGTTTTGCCCACCTTGGACGCCGGTCTGGCCCACATCACTTCCCCGGGCCAGCCGATCGCTCGCACGCTGTGACGAGAGACGATGTGAGGCCCGGTCGGCCATGAGGAAGATCGCGCCGGCCTGCCAGAACAGGACGAACGGCGCGGCGATGGCGACGATCGGGATAACCAGCGCCATCAGCCACTGCCCGAATCCTTTCATCGAGAGATTGACGCTCCCGCCGATGAGTTCGCCAAGGCGGAACAGCAGCGCGACGGGGACGGTCATGAACAGGAACGGGGTGTAGAAGCCCGCTAACCGACTCATCAACCGCGAGACCTGGACGAACGGGCCAACGCCGGGAATCCAGAAGACGATCAACAGCGGCATCATCACGACGAAGAGGTAGAGGACCACCTGGCGGATGAAGTACAACAGTGCGATCAGGACGAACAACAACAGGTCCGTCAGGAGCGCGATCGCGATCCCGATGACACCCATCGCGCTGAACGAGAGCGTCTCGAAGAGGGTGATCTCCGAGAGGTCGGGCACCAGGAAGCCGGTAAGCGCGTTGACGAACTGCAGTGAGAGCGCAGCGACCCACCACCACATCAGGATACCCAGAAGCCCAGCGAACGTTCGTCGCTTGAGCTTCGCCTGGTGGTAGCTCCCGAAGAGGTGACTCGTCGACTCCAGGAAGATGACCAAGCCGATCGAGAGTGCCCAGAGGAACAGAGTGAGCGGGATCATGGTATCCCAGTAGAAGTCGTAGACTGCCGGCCAAGCGTCGTTCGTCGGCCGGCCAAAGACTGTATCCGGGGTCGGCGTGCTGACAATGAGTTCGATTAACGGGTCCACGAACTCGGCGAGTACCGTTTCGATCGGAGTGACGAGTACTCTCACCCCCTCTTTAAGAGAGTCGACAATGATGTCTCCGAGGGTATTCATGTTCAGACACCCCTTTCGGTGGTTGGTTCGGTGCTACCGACGCGCTCGACTGATTCGACCTCGACAGTCGAACAGACGAAATTTCCAGTGATGTCGGCTGTACGCGACTCGCCGCCACCAGTGATCTTGACGGTCTGTTCGAGTGTTTGGCCCGTCGCGATCCCGACGATCACGTCCATTTCCCTCTCGAAGTCGCAGGGTTCTGTTTCGGCGTCCGTCACGAGGAGTGGGGACAATGAGCCGACGTAGGTCTGTTCCTCACCTGGAGAAAGCAGCACTCCATCAGGTGTTGTTGGCTCTGTAACCCCTGGGATACCTGGACCAGACAATTCGGTAGTTCCGTCCCAACTCAGGGCGTTCCGGTAAGCGATGTCGTACACCCACGTCGGGCCAGTCCCCACATTCTCGATTCGGACCGCGATCTGTGCGAGGTCCGCAGTCCGCTCACCCGCTCGATACTGTGAGATATCGAGTATCCGGAGCTCGGGATTCAGATCGATAGGAACCGACACGGAATCCGAGCCGAGGACTGCGACCAGGGTGTATCGACCGGGCTCGTAGTGGTCGTAGGACGCGAGTCCCCAGTTGATGTCGAGAATCTCGATCCGGGCCGTCGTGGCACCGGTCGGGACGGTCGTCTGCCCGAAGAGGGTCCCGTCGGGAGCGATCAGGTTCACTTTCGAGACCTCATGATCGTCGACCAGTCGGACCACGAGGGCCTCTCCTTCCACTTCAATGTCCTCGAAGACGGACGGGAGTGGCGTCTCAGTTGGTGTTGGCGACGGCGTCGTACCAGTTGAGGGTGTCTCGGACCCTCCACAGCCAGCGAATGCGGCAACACCCGCGAGCAGGCCCGATCGGAGCACCGCTCGCCTGGAGAGCGAAACCATCAGAGTCCCCTCCAGGGTGGCCAGATACGCCAGCCCGTCGAGCGATCGATGAGGAACACGGCGAACAGGAACAGCGAGACCGGTACGGCGAACTCGAAGAGGATCGCGAGCACGGTAATCGTGGGGCTGTCGAGAGAGACCACGTCGGTGTCGCCACGGTAACCGGGGATATCGACCCACCAATGGCCAGGTGCGTACCGGGCCGAGATCCCACCGACTGGCCGGGCGAGTGTGAGAACTGCCGTTCCCGATCCGTCGGTCTCGACGCGGTGATCCTGTACGAAGACTGCACCGTCCCGTCCAGAGGTATTGATCGGCGCACCGGTCTGTGCGTCTCGAAGCCGCACTCGGACGGTGACGCGCTCACTCGTTTCGTTCTGGACAGTCAGCGTGAGGGTGCTCCGTCGGATCGGAACCCGCGCGAACGACGTGTTCGGGACGGTCACGTTGGTCCCGCGGACGAGGCCGAAGGCGGTGACGTTCTCTTGTGGTGTGCCATCCGTTTGCGTCCGCGTAGCGATCCCGTAGCTGGCGACGTAGCGGTGTTCGAGAACGTCGAGGTGGACGTGCTCTGGAAGCTCCGGTGGGTCTATCCGGGCGCCGTAGACGTCGATAATCGCTACGGTCGACCGCGGCGACGGCGTCGGTCCGGATTCGATGGGGAACGCCGCGACCTGGAGTGGGATGGACGGTGACGACGCATTCGTCTGGCCGCTTTCGGTGCTCGTCACGAGGGTGTCCCAGTCGCTGTCACGCGCCGCGTAGAACCGCCAGACACCACGGACCGATCCGGTGGGGACGTCGTAGCCGAGCCAGGGCTGGTTCTTGTAGACGACCATACCCAGATCGCCGTCGGGATAGGTCGCTCGGTAGCCGGAGACCGAGAGTTCGTAACGGACGACGTCGATTTCGTCGGAGACGGTGACCCTCTCGTTGACTTCGGTGACAGTTCGATTCACAGCCGTGCAGGTCCCGTTTTGATCCCAGGCGAGACACGTCTCCATGTGTTCCGTGAGCGTAACGGCGATGTCGGCTTCGAGCCCGAGCGTATACGGTTGGTCGCCGTGGCCGTCCAGCGCATAGGGGAGTTCCACGAGCCGATTACCGCTGGCGTTCGTGAGGGCCGTTCCGTTGGCGAGCAGTCGAACGCGTCGGATCTCGTGGGTTGTCAGCGACCAGGACTCGCTTCGATTTGCCGTCGTGGTTGCCGGTGGGAGTGCCACCCGATAATCGACCGTTCCCAATGCGGTTCCGTTGGACGCGACGTAGAGTGGCTGCTCGGTCGGTGAGAGACGAGCACGCGTCGACGGCTGGATGGCGAACACCGAGACGTGGGCATCACGGACGAAGCGTCCGTCAGTGAGCGTCGCGTTGGCCGGGTGGATCGACCGGTTGGCGTCGGTCGCGGGCAGCTCCTGGAGGTCGCCGCGGTTCCACTGCTCGACGGCCTCGGGTGGCGAACCGAGCGGGATATCGGTCCCGGCGGCCAGCGCACACACGTCGGTCGCGGTCTCGGTCTGGTTCATCCACCGGGTCAGATTCGTCACGTCTTCGTCGCCCGCCCAGAGGGTGCAGTACGTCGTCTCGTTGACGCCATGGTCTGTGCTGTCGGGCGGTTGGCCCGACGAATGACCCATCATTGCGACGGCGAGTGCAAGTGCTGCCACACAGACAGTCGCGTGTCTCCGTGGCCCTAGAATCCGCAACTCGCGCCTCCGGCGACGACGTTGTCGAGCAGGAACGCGACGATCGCGGTTCCGAGCGGCGCGGCGATGATACCCCAGACGACGGCCTGGTTACGCGTCTCTTTCAGCTCTTTCTTCAGGTCGGCACGGCGCACAGCCGGCAGCGCCACTGTGGTACCCAGTGCGATCACGCCACCGATGAGCGGGCCACCGAACTGGATGAGCGTAAAGAGGTTCTTGATGGTCTGTGCGATATCTGTCCCGCAGAAGGCGGTTCCGGTGGTCTGTGCGAGTGCGGGCTGGCTTGCGAGTATCGCCACTGTGAGGACAGTGAGCAACGGGAGTCGGAGGTCGGCAATACGTGCGTCGGTACTGTCAGGTTTCTTCGGGGCAGTCCCCGAGTCGGCATCGGTTGGCATGTCTGTCTGGATCATCGCCGAACATCGTTGGTGCTGCCGAGTTGACCGACAGCGATGATGTGGGGCGAGGTAATCCACCCGACAGAGTGACGTAAACTGATATAACCGTATCTACAATTGGTAGTAATATAATATAATTTTAGTTACTAGTTGAGAAGCAGGCTCGAATCGATGGTTCACTGCGGTTTCCGAATAGTTGGATATCTAATAGTACTAACATTCCAAACGCAGTGATATCTGGGATAATGAATTATTCAACTGAATTTATCTGAAGAACGGCGTCATTCGCGCGCCGCGGCGAACCGTTCACGGAGGGTCGTTTCGCGGTGCTCGAACTGGGTGGCTTTCTCCCTGATGTCTTGGCCCACGCGTTCGAGTTGTGCGAGTGCAACTTGGCTCTCCAGACCAGTCTGCCCGTCGCTCTCGGTCTCTGCGGCTGCCTGTTCCTCGTAGGTCCGTTCCACTGTCTCGATGGTCGCCTCCGGGTTGAACAGGATGTCGTTCGCGATGCGGACGTAGCGATCCAGCGCCGCCCCCTCCTTCCCGTCGAAGAAGTGCGTCAGGGCGTACGTTGCCCCCGAATGCAACGTCCACATGTCGATCTCGTGTGGATCAGTCGCCTCTGCCCTCGCATCCTCGGCCGCCCGTGCTGCCAGGTAGGCGGGAAAGTCCAACAACTCGAAAAACTCCTCGACGTCGAAGGGCACAGCCGGGAACTCGATCGTGATCTCGCCGGCGTCCTCGATGAACGCCAGCAAGTCGTTCGCGACGAGCCCGATCTGTTCGAGTGTGGCTTCCCACCACCCACGGAAGTCGCCGACCTCGCCGACGTGTTTGATGGTCTCGCGGTCGGTCAACTGCCGAATCGAGTTCGCACAGTAGTTGTCCCGTGCCAACCCTTCGACGTAGACGGCGTGGCCGCCGAAGAAATCGTAGCCCGAGGACACCCCCATCGTGATCGGATCGGCCCGGTCGGGTAGCGTCACCGAGAGCCCGTCGAAGAGGATATCCATGTGCACCTCGCCGCCACCGCGGTACTGCCTGATCTCGCCGAAGACCACCTCGCCGAGCTGGTGGCCGTCGATCGACTCCTCCCGAAGCACCGTTTCGAGCGGGCCGTAGATGTCGACCGGGTTGATGACCGCATACGAGGTGGTCGGGATGTGATACAGCGGGTCCGAACTCTGCTCCTCGGTCGTTTCCTGATGCTTCTGGTTGTGGCTCCTCGCTGGATCGACCAGCGCGTTGAATCGGTCGGTCGGCACCCACTCGCCCGTCCGTGGGTCGTTGTATGCGACTGTCGTCTCGATGGCTCGGGGAAGTTCCCGGATCGCCTCGGCGAAGGAAACCGGCTCGCTGCCGCCAGTCCGTTGCGCGTACCACGACGGGGGTCCGCCGTTCGTTCGTCCGTCGACACCTGCAAACAGGGTTGTCGTCTCTGGTGGTTGCATTGGTAGTTCCACGGACACACATTCCGGTGCGCCCGCACCCTCGGGAGGGCGCCAATAAAACGCGGTACGGGAAGGTTCTCTCGCGTTGAGCTGAGAATATTACTCGGCTTGGAATGTGACGCGCCGGTGTTCAGTCAGTCAGGGACAGCCAGTTCGGGTGTAATTGTGACGGCGCAATCAGCAGCAGTGTTATTTTTATTTAGTGCCGAAAATACCAATAGCGGTCAGCATATCTGTAGAGATACCACTGATGGAGCGAGATGACTTCGACGAGACGGCACCCGGTGAGGTTATTCCGACGACGACACCGAAGGGGACGTATTCGTCGTTCCGACCTAACCCGCTTCCTCCCTCAACCGATACTGAACAGCTCATTACACCGCTGGCAGAGGCGACACAGGCACTCGGGCGACTCCACGGTATCGGGCCACGGGTCGGCTCAAGAGAGATCTTGATCGAGCCATTCATTCGAAAAGAAGCGTTGGAATCCTCGCAGATCGAAGGGACACATGCCACCCTATCTGATATATACGCCTACGAGGCTGGACAAGAAGGCCTCATCGACGAAGACAGGCGGCAAGGAACCCAGGAAGTCGTGAACTATCTCCACGCACTGACCCAGGGACTAGATGCGATTACAGCTAGCGATCCAATCACCACCGAGTTGTTGTGTGGAATGCACAATCGATTACTTTCAGGTGTCCGTGGAGACGAAGCCAATCCAGGCCAACTCCGCACGACCCAGAACTTCATCGGCAGTACACCATATATCCAAGACGCCAGGTACGTTCCGCCACCACCGAACGAGATTCCCGACCTTCTCGAAGACCTGCTTGAGTACGCAAACCGAGATACTGATCTCCATCCACTCCTCCAAATTGGCCTGATTCACTATCAATTCGAGACGATTCACCCGTTTCTCGATGGGAATGGACGGTTAGGGCGGCTCTTGATTAGTCTCCTCCTGCAACGTGACGGTCTCTTGCCCGAACCCTATCTCTACCTGAGTTCGTATTTCAACTCGCGACGTTCAGAATACGTCGATCATCTCTTGGCAGTCAGTCAGCGCGGCGAATGGGAAAAGTGGCTCCTGTTCTTCTTACGTGGCGTGCAGTCGCAAGCGGACGAGGCCCATCAGCGTGCAAACCTGCTGGTTGACCTCCGTGAGGAGTATCAACAGCGCTACCAGAGCGAGCGGTCTGAGAACATCCTAGAACTGGTGATGCGACTTTTCGAAGAGCCGTACCTCGACGTGAATACGGCTGCTGAATGGTTGGATGCCGAATACAGTACGGCTAATCGACTGATCGGGCAGCTCGAAGATGACGGAATACTCGAAGAACTCACCGGGAAAAAGCGGAACCGGTTCTACCGGGCGAGTGAAGTTTTCAACATAATTAACAAGCCGATAAACCAACTCTGAAGGACTAAGCAAACGGCCTTGTGGCGTATACGTTGAGGCCACCAGTCTCTAACTTTTGAGTCGAATGTACGTTTACCGTCTCGGAGGTTGGGATGGTCGTCGAGTCATGTGTTGCCGAGTGGCTGTTCTTGTTCAGATGGACTGACAACGCTTACGGTGATATACAGGTAATACAGATGTATGTCCGAGGCCAATGCAGGAGGCGATAACGACCCCAACATGACCACGATCACGGTTAAGATTCCGCAGGCATTTCTTGAGGATCTCGATGCAACCTGGCGAGCAGAAGACTTCCCGTCTCGTAGCGAGTTCATCCGCTGGGCACTTCGAGACGCCGTAAAACACCCCGCTTTCTCCCGCAAGGGATAGAAAGACATTGCCACAAGCGAACACCAACTGGCGACTGGAGAGGGAGAAACCTACAGTAGCGACGAGATTCAGGCGCGTCTGAACGAGGATACGGATGCCGACGAGTAACGACGAGTGGGACTGGAAATTCACTCAGTAGACTACAAACAAGCCTGGCCCAGTTGGTTCGGACCTAGACGCCAACTCCCTCAACTTCCTACTCGATCGCGAAAGGTCATACTCTACATAATCATTCTCTCGATAATGACCTCTCAGCTCGGGGATGACATCCTTTAGACTCTATAAACCACAGCTACTCGGTCCAGAACGCGCGCTGCCGCCCCTCTATTTCACCGATGACCATCGACAGTACCTCACGCCAGTCCGCTGGATGTGACTCGTCGTCGCTGGGCGTTGGCGCGTCTGGACCTGGGTGGATATGGTCACGTGTATTGTGATCCGACGGGTGTCGATCCTACCGGTGGTCGAACGTGTGCCCTTCGGACTTTTCGATGCCATAACCAGTCAGTTGTCTCCCGATTGGGAATCGCTTCGATAACGCGCTGGATGATGTGATAGAGTTCGTGTGAGGGAAACGACTAGTCTGGGACGTAGAACACCCCACTGTGTGAGTCGGCTGGTATCTGGACGAAGTCGTCGTCGCTGGTGACGATGACCTGACTGTTCTCAACTGCGTACAGTCGAATCGCGGTATCGTCAACGCCTTCGCCTAACTCGCTCACATCAACGACGCGCTCTACGTCGTGGCCTGCTTTGTCGAGTTTGTCAGCCAGCGGAGCCGCGATGTTCTCATCGAGAAGAAACGAGACTTGCATACTTACGCTTCCGGCAGATCATCTGGCCCGGTGATGGTCCTTAGGTCAGATTCTGCGGCTTCGTGAACCTCTTGACGGCGTTCTTTGACTGCCCGCATCTCTTCGGGGTGGTCGTGATAGTACGCCAGTGCGTGGTAGACGTCTGAGATGGGAAGGCCAAACCGGTCCGCAACCGTCTGTGCATTGAGGCCACGCTCTTCGACCAGTGCGTGGCTGTGGCTCACGGTGATTCGCCGGCCTCGAATGTGGGGCTCGTCGTGAATATCTGACTCGTCACCTGAGATGACGGTGTTCATCTGCTCAGACATAAAGCAGACTACCATTGCAGTGGACTTCAGTCTTTGCCGGTACAGGCAACCAACTACGGCTGTTTTGCAAGGTACTGACGGTCTGTTTGCTGGGGGCAGTGCCTGCAGGAGTCAGAAGCAAAAATATCCGATCAATGACCCACGGCGAGCAGTACGATTCCTTGTCGGGATTCCGGCCAGTTTCCCAGTTCTCGCCGACCCTGTCGTTGGCTGGAAGGTCACTCGTAGTGAGCACAGCACAGATATATTCTTCACCTCGATAGGGCAGTCCCTCAGCACTCAGGACGAGCCAGAGTCGTGGATTCTGCCCCTTTCTGAACGGATCTGGAGCCCAGACCACATCACCCTTCTTGAATGTTTCACTCACGGTCGTCGCGGGGATCAGACGCGTGTTCCTGCCACGCTTCGTAGGCCATCGGCTCGGTTTCGTAGCTCGCGGCAGTTTCACTCGCGTGAGCCGTAGCTTCGTCCACACTCTGGACGTGATCGCTCACGCGCCAATATTTGCCCTTGTGGTCGACCCGCCCGGCTTCCCGTAACCGAACGAGCGTCGGTCCGACCGAGCCGCCGGTGACGTTGGTGGCTTCGGCGATTTCGCTCTGGGTGAACGCCTGCTCGGGATGTGATTCGAGAAACGTGAGTATTTCCGCTGCGTTCGTTCCCGGTGTCGGGCCATCGCCCTCGTCGTTGATCTCTTCGAATCGATCGGTACTGATCGGCATGTGTATTGCTTGTATCGAATGTACAGTGACATCCTCCTCGCCGTAAACGGCGAGGCTTCCCGTACCGCAGGTTGGGATATTTGCTGGTTTACGACACGACCTGTTCTCTCGTGTTGAACGTCCCGCTCTCGCGGTCGAACAAGTATGTCGACGGCTGTGCCACACAGCCGTTACTCCTATCCTCACCGTGAGGACTCGGAGTTATCTTCTGACGC
Source organism: Haloarcula montana (assembly GCF_035666295.1). NCBI lineage: Archaea > Methanobacteriati > Methanobacteriota > Halobacteria > Halobacteriales > Haloarculaceae > Haloarcula > Haloarcula montana. Next base: position 961,762 of record NZ_CP142027.1, on the reverse strand, counting down.
ATGTTTTCCGCCCCGTTGCAATCTGCATTCCCGACCAACTCACACGACTGGCACACGTACAGCCCACGGTGCTTGCGATTCGACTTCGTGTCGTCTCCACACCGTGAACACGTCTTCGAGGTGTTCCACTCGTTCTCTTTCAGCACCTCGACGCCACGAATCTCGCCTTTGTATTCGAGGTACTGGTAGATGCGGTCGAACGCCCAGTTATGCAACTTCTTGTTGCCAATCTTGCCCCAGTCTGAATCGCGCACGTCTTCGGGCCAACTCACCGCGAGCGTTCCAACATCGCGTTCGACACACTCTGTGATGATGGTGTCCGTGAGCGTATGGTAGAAGTGGGTTTCTCGTTCTGCAAGCTTTCTGCGTGCCCACATCGACTTCTCAGACGGCCCGTTCTCGCCCTCGGTGTCGTACTCGGCTCGCTTGAAGTAGTGCTTGTCTTCTTTGAGCGAGTTGCCGGGGTAGAGGACGTATTCGTCGGGGAACGCGACCGTGGCGATGTTCTTGATACCGAGGTCGATTCCCGCAACTTCGTCGCCTGCTGAGTCGTTCGTTTCGAGTTCGACCTTACAGACGAAGTGCAGTTCCCACTCGTCCCCGTTCCAGACTGCTCGAACGTTCTGCACCGAGTTGACTTCTGAGAGGTCTACGTCCGGGCGGGTCTGGTACTCGCAGAGCAGGAAGTCCGACCAATACTCCTTGAGGTTCGACCCCTTACTGAGCCGAACACGGTTGTTTTTGGGGTCGTGTTTGAAGCCGTCTGCTTTGAACGTGACCGTACTCTTTGGTCGGGTGTCGCCGTGTTTGCGGTAGCCGGGCGGATTCGCCTCGTCAAACTTGTGTCGCAGGTCGAACCATGACTGGAAAGCGTCGGAAAGTTCTTCGATGACTTTCTGACTGGATTGTGCGTTCAAGTCTTTCCAGCACGACTGGTTCTTCATATACGATTTCAGCACGCTCTCATCTGGGATTTCGCCGGTTGCGCCCCAGATTCGGTCGGCTGTCCATCGTGCGACGTTCCAAATTTTTGAGGCTGAATCACCGAGCGAGTCGAGGCCATCGCAGACCTGTCGGTGGTTCTGGATGGAACCAACGTAGGTGCGAGTGACCTGAATCGCCATACATAGCCTATGTAGACAAATATACTTAATGATTCGGATTAGCGTTGAATATCCGGGCAGAGTGTAGTCGGTGGACTGTGAGGGAATTGTCGGATTCACTCCCGCCGTAAACGGCGGAATTCTCTCCTCGCAAAAAGATAGGGTTTGGTCCCCGTTGTCGTAGGTGCGGACCGGCCACTCCGAATCTGCTCACGGCAGACCCGCCTTCGGTGTTCGGTTCTCGTCCCGTTGCTCCTGTGACTGACCTCCATCCGCGCCTGGTGGTTCTCCGGCCTGCTGGCATCGCAACACGTCCAGCAGTGGTCGCTGGATGGCGACGGCAACGCGGTGTTTGCAAGCGCCATCGAAGCGAGCATCGGCAGGACAGGTACATGACACTGGCACCCCCTCCTCGACTGTCACGAGGTATTCGTGGTCGGAGGGGGTCGCATGGCTCTCGTTTCGAACTAGTATATTCGTCCCGAAAATCGAGAGTGCGAGTGCTTCGTACTGGGCGCGCTTTGCGACGGTCGTACTGAACTGTAGTTCTTCGAGTGGATGCATGGTTCCGGACGCTCAGAAAAGAGCGCCCGCACCAGTGTGGGCGCTTAGTAAAACACTCTATCAGGGTTTGCTCCTCTAAGGCCGAACGTAGCAGATGGCCCCTATCTTGATTCAGCGAAAGAATCCCTTCGTTCACGGCGCGGAAGATGTCACCTGAAGCCAGCTCCTGGTACAGCAACATAGAAGCAACATAGACCTGTTTTCCCTCAGCTGTTCAACCATTTCTCGACCAACGCGATCCAGCGTGAATAATCTCAGTTCGATTCGGCAACCACCGTTCACCGCGGAGGAGAATGTCCGATTCATGTGCGAGAACGGTTCTGAAAACCAACTGCAGCAACGAATGTCGTCATTGCCCGGAGAACCGGAAACTGTGCGAGGACGGCGACCCCGAGACCTGCGAACCGGAGGCGATCACGAGCCGCGGTCAACTACGACGCAGTCACCTGAACAAAGGACGCATCGTCCACACTCTAATTCTTCGATCAGAATGCGTGGCTAGGCGATCAGTATAGATGAGAGACGCAACGACGATCGAATGTCACTCGTGGAGCCATTCGTACCACTCACCGAGATCGACGAGTTGGTTTTCGACTCCATCAATCCCATACTGAGTGAGTACCTCGTCGACGGTTCGAGCAAGTCCTTCCGGGTCGGTGTCTGGAAGAGTCTGCTCATGGTAGAGAAAGATTCCTGCGTGGTCGTACTCGTGGTGCAATGGTTCGAAATCCTTTGCATTGTTGGTCACAAGGACGGTCCCAGACTCACCACACCGCATCACCAGTTCATCGTCATTTGTGTGTTCTCCGAACCGATCTTTCGCCTGTTCGACGTCGTGACTGCGCTCTCGGAGCAGTCGTTCGAAGACTCGACCGACATGCTCGTCAAGGAGGATTTGAGCCCCCATCACTTCACGGTCTCTTTGGGTTTGAGTGACAACTCCTGCACTCTTTCGAACGCTGCTTCGTTCTCCGCTTCGAGTTCGCGTATCTCGTCGATGTGGGCGTAGTAGTAGGAGAGGGACTCGTACACGTCTGCAAGAGCAACATCCAGTTGATCCGCGACATGAGCGGGAGATTGTCCTCTATCAATCACCCGTGCAGCGACGTGACGAACGCCGATGCGCGTACCGTCGATTCGTGGCTCGCCACCGAGTACATCGTCATCCCGGGCGATATTCATATGCTTCGGTAGACACTCTCGTGGGTTATATCTTTCTGGCGGTCGATTCGACCACACTCGATGCGCACAGTTAACGAGTGGCTGTTCCAGCATCGAATGGCGTTTTCGAACATCCGTTCGACAGCCCGTTTTCGGTTGTACTCTCCAGAAACTCGGTGCGTGACCGACTTCTATCCGCGTGTGGTGGTTCTCCGGCCTGCTGGCATCGCAACACGTCCAGCAGTGGTCGCTGGATGGCGACGGCAACGCGGTGTTTGCAAGCGCCATCGAAGCGAGCGTCGGCGGGACAGGTACACGACACTGGCAGGCCGTCCTCGACTGTCACGAGGTACTCGTGGTCGGAGGGGGTCTCATGGCTCTCGTTTCGAACTAGTATATCCGTCCCGAAAATCGAGAGTGCGAGTGCTTCGTACTGGGCGCGCTTTGCGACGGTCGTGCTGAAGTCCAAGTGTTCGAGTGGATGCATTGGGTTTCGGACGCTGTGAAAAGAGCGCCCGCACCTGTGTGGGTGCGTAATAATGGCACAGGTGAGCCAAAGAGCAGGTGACACCCCGAAGTGCTTTACTGCGCTCTCGTGTACGATAGTGTATGGCTCAGGCCGACCCTGGCGATTCAGACTCCCCGCAACGTGAAATTCGCCTGGTACAAGAGGACGATGGCCGGTGGTCCGCTATCGACGAGGGAGTTGGTGTGGCAAGTCACGGTGACACACGGTCTGAGGCGCTGGAAAACTTGGACGAGGCCGTCGAATTACATACTGGAGAGATCGGCGAGCCGGTCACGGACGCCGATTTACGTGATTTAGGACTCGACCCAGAGAAGGTTCCCGACGAGCCTCGGGAACCCGAGGCACCCTGGTTCTCCCAGTAACTGTGCTGGCGTTTGCTTCTCACTCAACTCGCCGTGGTACTGTTCGATCTGTTCGAATTTGACCGACACAACCCGTTCGTCAGCCACGCAGGCCGTCCGCCGCGATACGGTCAATGGTCTCTCGCTGCTGGCGGTGAATCGTCTTCCGGTGTTCGCTGAACCCAGCCTCGATTTCGGCTCTGAATTGCTCGAACGCTTTCTTATCACCACAAACGAACTCTCCGTTGACCGCGTCATGGGCGACTGCTAGCGGGAGTGTCTCAATGTCGGCGACATCGACGAATGGGGCGTCCTCACGCTGGAGATCTCCAGAGAGGAAACACCACTTCTCGAACCGCTCTTGATCGGAGAGAGCGTCGACGAATTTGACGGCGAGGTCTAGATCGGACGCTGCCGTCGGCTCTCCCGAGACCTGCGAACCGAAGGCGATCACGTACTCGATATCGGGGTCCGGACAGAGCGACGCAGCGAGATCATCAAGAACCCCGGAACGCTCGCCGTGGGTGGTCATAGGTGGAATGATGCCGATTCGCCACAAAAGATTTCCGCCGAGCGTCGTTGTCTGGGGGCTAGCGTCATGGGTTTGGCGATGGTCGTTTGTCAGATTTGGAAGATTCTTCACCAAGCGACTCACGGACATCGGTTCGGAACAGGGTCATGTTCTGTGTCGTCAAATTTCGGTGAGGCCGAGACTGTACTCGAGTGCGGTATCGACCTCGTCCAGCCGCTCTTGTGGAATCGAGCCGAGATTCTCGGTGATTCGGTGCTCGATAGAGATGGTTCGAATCTGGCTACAGAGTGCAACTGAGTCTTCCTGGAGCGCACACTCCTCCGCTGGGACGAGCACTTCGAACGGGTAGCGTTGCTCGCCGAACGAGGTGGTAAACGGAACGACGATCGTTGTTGGCGCGTTTGCATTCCCGACGTCGTTCTGTACGACGAGACACGGACGTGTTCCCCGTTGTTCGGACCCCTGGGTCGGGTCGAGTTCGACGATAACGACGTCTCCACGACGGACAGACGTGGCCATCCGCTACCACTCTGGGGCATCGCCCAGGTGGTCGTCAGCCTCCGTCGAGACCCCCGCAAGTTCGTCAGCGAGCTCTCGGCTCCGTTGAGCACGCTGACGATATCCCTCAGCCAACTCTTCACGGGTGACTGGTCGTTCGATAACGATCTTCCCGGCCTCTTCGCGGATCACGATGTCGTCTCCGCCCGAGATTCCGAACCGTTCTCGGAGCTCCTTGGGGATCGTCACTTGGCCGCGTTTCCCGACTTTCCGACGTTCGCCCTCACTCATACGTATTCATATCGTATTCATACTAGTAAACCCTTCGGGCGACGGGCAGTCAGTACGACCCCCTGTCTGGTCTGACCGAACGTAATGAAACCCGTATCGTTCGATATACTGCCCGAAGGCTATCCGGCATCAGCAGAGCTGGCGTTCTGGAAGGGTTTCCGCTCCGCCCTCAACCGGCAGTAGGTCCGGAAACCGGTTCGACCAACCCACACACTCACAGAGGAGCTCCCACATTCGAATGGGTACTTGCGTGGGGTTGTGGCTCTCTTGTCTCCTACGTTGACGCTGCCAATTCACGCACTGACTCACGGTTGTTACGCACAGTAACCGCACAGACATCCGCGGCAGCCGCAACCTCGGCTTGCTGGACAGCCACACCATGCTCAGTCGCTGCCGAGAGGAGGCAGGCTGCGGCGAACCCCGCGGGATGTTTCCCCGCGCTCACCCCGGTTTCGTGAGCACGCACAGCGAACTCGGTCGCTCGGACGACGACTGCCTGGGGTAGCTCGATTTCGGCTGCGATTGGATCGACGAACTCCCGCGGAGATTGGGGTGGAATCGGCAACCCGAGTGTTTCGTTGAGTGTGCGATAGCAGTTCAGTACCCGGCGCTCGGAGACGTGAGCACATTCGGTTAGCTCCGCTAGCGAGCGGGTGATGCCTGCGAGGCGACAGCAGGCATACACACAGCCAGCGGCCATCCCTTCGATCGAGCGCCCACGGAGCAGGTCTTCCCCCTGAGCACGCCGGAACAGCGCACTGGCCTGTTCTCTGAGCGAGTGTGGCAGATCAAGTGCGGCAGTCAGCCGGGCGATATCGACCAACCCGTGGGTGAGGTTTCGCTCGGCTTTCGATCCCCACCGCCCGCGGCTGTGCTGTCGCCGGAGCCGAGAGAGCTGTCGTCGTTTCTTGCCGGACAGTTGGGTGCCACGGCTGTCGACCGCCCGCCCGATCTCCGAGGAGATGCCTCTGTCGTGGCGTGTCGCCGTCGACGGTGGGCCGGTCCGCTCTCCTGAGCGATCAGCCTCCGAGTCTGTCCACGCCGTTGCACCGTGATCGAGATAATAGCTGTCGACGATGAGGCCACATGCCCGACAACTCGTCTCTCCGCCGTCTGTTTCTAGCTCGCCAGGGCACTCTGGACAGGTTGTCCCGGTAATCGTTCGGCCGGTCTCTTCGTCGAAGCCGCGTTCGTAGACGTCTCTGGTACTCATTGTACTCACGCAAGGCCGTGTTGTTCGGGTAGGCCCCGCACCCGTCAGGGGCCAAAAAATACGGGCGGTGCGTTTCCGAGGGCTGTGGGATGCGTAGCAACGAGTCAGTCGCTTCCGTGGGTATGCCGACCCACCGGAACAGCTTTATGACACAATTGACTACATTTGATTACACTATGCCAGTCCTCCTCGAAGATTACGACGCAGAGATAGACCTTCGACCAGGCACGACGAAGTCAGACATCGTGGTGTACCTGTATCAAAACCCCGAGTGGGGGTACTCGCCACAAGAAATCAAAGAAGCGCTTGATATTCCCCGAGGGACCGCTACAACCACGCTCAAACGTCTCTATGATGAGGACTACATCGGAAAAACCGACGACGGGTACTACCATGCCCTCGGTGAACGAGACGACATCCGACGGTATGTCGCAAATCTGAATCAAGCACACCGGATGTTCGGTCACCACCGCGATACGGATGCCCAACCCGAAGAACCCGAAACAAAAATCGGTGAGGATCGCACCGACGAGGAACTTGACGCAGAACTCGCAGAGCTAGAAGACGGCGTAGATGAGTAAACTATCAGCGGGGGATGTTTGCTGGGCACAGGACCCAACCGATGCCCACTCTCAGAGGCCAGTTATCATCTTGGCCCACGAGACACACCCGTTCAGTGCAACTGATAGAGATACGAGCGCATACCCCCGCCTTCCCGTGAGTGACGAGTGTTCCGACGCTCTGTCGGAACCGAGGATCGAACAGGCGAGGGTCGAGCGGACAGCATAGTGTGACAGTCCACCGTTCTATTGCAGGGCTGAATTTCCCACTGTTTCCACAAGATATTTGCTATGACATGACTATAGTGTGAAACACGGATGAAGACCACACGGCACGCAACATACAATCTTAACTACCACATAGTGTGGCTCCCGAAGTACCGCAACGCGGTACTGACGGAAGAGGTTGCCGATCGTGTGGAATCCATCCTCCACGAAATTGCCGACGAGAAAAGCTTGGACATTCAAAACCTGACTGTTCAGCCCGATCACGTTCACCTGTTCGTCGGTAGCCCGCCTAAACACAGTCCCGCATTGCTCGCCAACTGGTTCAAGGGCATTTCCTCGCGGAAGTACAACCACCGCCACGCCGACCACGACGGCGAGAAAATACGGTGGGAACGCGGCTACTACGCCGGAACAGCCGGGCACGTCTCCAGCGAAACTGTCGAGAACTACATCAACCGACACAAGGAGGCTGAAGCGTGACCGAACTCACGAAAACGCTCGAACTGAAGCTTGTGGACCCGAACGTCCACAAGCGACAGAAGCTTCGTGAGACACGGGAGGCGTACCAGCAGGCGCTTCAAGAGGCGTTCGCCGCTGGCTGTGACACACAGTCAGCGGCCAACGACGTTGTTGTTGAGTACGACCTGAGCGGCTACGCGAAAAACGTCCTCAAGAAGTACGTCCCTCAACTCTGTGGGAACAGCTACGACGCCACCGAGCTTCACAACGACCACCCGGTGCGGTTCACCAACGAGGGACTGCAACTTGACCACCAGCCACAGAACGCTATCGAGTGGTACGTCAAAATCCCGCACCACGAGGATTACCACCTCTGGATGCCGGCACGCGCCAATCCCGAACAGCGGGATTGGCTCGAAGCGGTGTACGCAGACGACGCCGAGATGGGTGAAAGTCGGCTGTTCGAGCGGGACGGAACGTGGTATCTCCACATCACCGTTACCCGCGACGTGGAGGACGAATCTGAGGCGTCCGCCGACGAGCGGACGCCGATAGGCGTGGACATTGGAGAAGCGAGTCTCGTCACGGTGTGTCACCCCGACGAGAGCGGTTCTCCTGTTCGCCCCCGACTGTGGGTCGACGACGGCAAGGCCGTTCGTCGGCTCCGCAAAACCTACTTCACCGCCAAGAGACGCCTTCAGAAGCGCGGCAGTGAGCGAATCGCAGAGTCCTACGGTGACGCACTGTGGGACCAGATTGACGATGTGTTCCACCGTGTGACCCGTGAGGTCGTGGCATACGCCGAGTCTGTCGAGAATCCGGTACTGGTGCTGGAAGACCTAACGTACATCCGCGAGAACATGGACTACGGCGAGTACATGAATCGACGGTTGCACGGATGGGGCTTTGCGAAGCTCCACGCACAGATTCGCTACAAAGCCGCCGAGAAGGGGATTCCCGTCGAGACGGTGAATCCCCAGAACACGTCGAAGGCGTGTCACGCCTGCGGTGAACATGGCTACCGGCCACGACAGGCGACATTCCGATGCTCGAACGACAGCTGTTGGGTTGGAGAGTATCAGGCCGATGTGAACGGGGCGATAAACATTGCAGACCGCTACCGTAGTGGAGAGAGTCACCGCCGAAGCGACCGGACTTCCCGGCAGAAGGCCGGTGACGATGACTCGGCTACGGATGGGGCCTCTTTGACCGGGCCACAAGACAGTCAAGCCGATGCTGAAAACCAGCAGACGACGCTTGGAACGAATGCGTCTTGAAACCAACAGGCCGCTACACTCGGCCTGAAATCCCGTGGTGGGATTCCTCCGCGTGAACGCGGAGGAGGAGGTCAATGTACGGTGATGTGTGTCGGGACCAGTGCCGGGAAATACCAGCAAACCACACCCGAACTCAAAGACGAGCATCTCAACGATATCTCATTCAGTAACACTTCCTACCTAATGCCGTGGGCACTGTATACGATTCCACCAGGATCAATCATGAATGGAAAGGCAAGCGGTGAACTTACAGAGGATGGACGAAGGTTGCTGAAAAAGTCGCTAATCTCTCTTATCCCGTGACTGAGACACAACACAAGAAGGTACCCTGTGCCATCGATACGTTCAAGTGGAAGATGGAGTACCGGGAACTCCGAAAATACCGTGAGGTATGGGGATCGTGGCGAGACAATCTGGAGGAGACCGAAGACGGTGACGACTGAGAAAGACGACGAAGCTGGCCGTCACACCGACTCGAAGTGAAAACCCAACCAGCGGTAGGAAACGGAGGATGAAATCTCGGCTGAGACAGCCAAACACGCGGTGGACTACCTGGTGTCTTCATGGCGCGCGTGTGGAACGGCCAGTGGGCCGTGACCGCGTGCGAGGGGCGTCCGAGCGCAGCGAGGACGACGGCTGGGGAGGAACTGGCGTCAAAAAAAGAGAGACGGTTCCGCCTATCTCTTCGCCCGTTCACGCTCCGGGAACTCGATGCGACTCCAGCCCGTCAGCGCCACCGAGATGCGTCCTTCGTACCAACTCGTCGCGACCGACCGGAATCTGACGCGCTTGCCGTCCCGAACCCGTGGCTGGTTTGACGCCCGCCAGACCGTGAACTTCGTCGTCCCGGACTCGTCTTCGATCAGTCCCACCTGTGAGATGGCCCGCGTACTCGGCTTCCAGAGTGTCGCGATTCGCCCCTCGATGCACACCTCTTGCCGGTTCACTTCGTCCAGTTTCCCGATCGGAACGACGGTCCCCGGTGCGAGCCACTCCGTTTCGGTGACTGCTACCGATGCATCCACGAGATCCGCGCCGTCTGCCAGCCGCCGAGCCAGCCGTTTCGAGAGTGCCGCCGGAGTCGCCCCCGTCCTGACACGCCTGCTGATTCTCGCTGCCTGTTCGTTCACTGCTGCTAACTCCGCTTGTGCCATCTCTGCTCGGGGGTCACCCCTCTCTGGGTCCACCCACGGGTCCACGCTCGCTGCACGCTTACCGAACGCCTGTCGCCGTGCTTGCTGTCCGGCCTCGACACGCGTTCTCGTCCGCACCTCCCGATCCGAGTCCTGTCTGTGGTCCCACCGGCGTCGCGTCCGCTCGATCTCCGCCTCGCGTGCTGCCAGTCGTTCTTCTGCCTCCAGGGTCAGTCCTCGCCCACACGCTTCGAAGTGGTTCGTGTCCACCGTCGCCTGTCGCTCCTGGACCACCGACGGTCGGAGTTCCACCTGTTCCCCTCTGGGGGTCTCTTTCCCGTCTGCTGCTTGTTCGTCGTGCGAAACTTCATATCGAATCGAGTTCTCAGTACTCATTGCTATCTCCGAAGGCGCCCACTCAGCGTCTTCACCGCTTTCCACGACTCTCCAGCCGTGGCTCATCGTCTCGCGACAGGCTCTCGCGCGCTGGCCGCGCCTTCATGCGCCCGGAGGGCGCGGCCAGCGCGCGCCGTCGAGAACTACCCTACCAGCACCGCGCGCCCGGCCAGCCCGGCCGAGCGTTGGCTGGGCGAGCGGGGTGGGCCGTGACATTTGTTCTGGGATTCTTGTTCCAGTCTTACCCAAGAGGGTTGATTCTGCACAGTCAGGAAGCCACGCTCACTGCCGGCTATACAACTGGCTATGGGTGGGGCTGAAAGGGGCCGCGTTCTCGGCGAACCCCGGCGCCGCAAGCACCTACTGGAGCGCAGCGAGCCGCGGGAGCCGAGAACGCGGGGGCTTTCTGGCTGCTGGAGTCCGAATTCTCCTAGCCAAAACCCTGCCAACCGATTCAGGTTGTGTACTCTGGATAATTGTATTCTGAAGTATGATACTTCAAAGTATCATTATCGGTCCCACGCAATACCCACTCCAGAGCTCCATCCACAGTAGTATTTATGCTGTCACATGACGTGGAGTAGTCGTTCATCGATGGGAGACGCCGCCACCCCGACAGCACCCGACCTCCCGGTCACGGCCGAGGATTCCGATACGTATCTCCGAATTCAGCCAGCACTCGATCCGCTTGATCCATCGGTGGTCGAGACACAGTTCCGGCGCTTGCACCGGCTCGACATACAGTCCGAAACATCGTGGTTCTCATCGCTCTTCGAGATGACAGCCGCTCCGACAATCGAGTGGCTGCTCGTCGGGACTGACCAGCGGCTGACCTACTACGTTCGGACGGATCGACCGGACACGATCGACCCACTCGAACGCCTCCTCCGCGGGCTCTTTCCCGATAGCTACCGGTTCGAACGAGTCCAGCTGCGACGCGAGATCCTCCTCGAACCGATTCGGACTGCATCCGCACAGGGAGAGACGCAGCCGCCTGTTGGCGTCGAGTACGTTCGCCGCTGTCCAGCCAACCGGAAAGACTGGCAGACGATGCTCACTCCCTTCGAAGCGCACTACGACGCCGAGACAGCCCGTATCCCACTCGCGGGAATCGTCGAGACGATCGCCACCAGTACCGCACCGATCGTCGTTCAGGTCCTCGTTCGTGCTCGGCCCGACTGGTCGCTCCAGCGCGAGGAACGCCGCCTGGCCCTCGAAACCGGGACGGACACACTGGGCGGAAAGATCGCGAATACGCTCTTTGGCCCGCCCGACGACGAGGGCGGCCTGGAACTTCCCAGGCCGGACGAGCGAAGACTCGCCGAACTCGACGAGCGCGAGCCACGCTACTCCTTCGACATGAACGCCCGCGCACTCGTCGGGGCGGTCCCAGCGAACGTGGACCACCAGACGCCGACGACGCTCGCACAGGATCTCACGACAGCGTTCACGCAGGTCTCTCAGACGACCTACGAGATTACGGGAGTGCTCCGGACCGGGAGCGCACGGGATCGACTGGAAGTTGCCGTCCGCGACGCCTCTTTCCGCGACGAAACAGGGCTCACCAGCCGCCTCGGGATAGCTGGACGGAATCATCCGTGCCTCGTCGCCGACGCCCGCGAGGTCGGAAACTTCTGTCTGCTCGACGGGGCAGCCCTGACCGCGTCGGGGCGACGCCTCGTCGACTCGACGCCCGTCGAACGCCAGCCCCTCTCGCTCCCACCGGCGACGACGCTTCGCCGGTACCACTCCCCCGGACTACCCATCGGCCAGCCACTGACGGGCGACAGCAAACCGACACCACGGCCGGTCTCGTTGCCGCCCTCACTCCAGTCACTTCACGTCGCCTGGTTCGGCAAGACCGGATCAGGAAAGTCGACTGCCCTGGAGAGCGCGCTCCTCGAAAACCACGTCGCGACCGACGGCGCGGATATACTCATCGACGGGAAAGGTGACGGCATGCCCCTGGAGTATCTCCGCATTCACTACGAGCGCTTCGGGACGCTGGAGAACGTGCTGTACTTCGACTGTACAGAGCTTCTTCCCGCCTTCTCGTTTTTCGATATTCGCGACGAACTCGATCGAGGTATCGACCGGACGGCGGCCGTCGAGGACCGCGTCGACCACTACGTCGAGATACTCAGTCAGCTGATGGGCCGTGAGCGCTTCGAGCAGGCAGTCCGCTCGCCGGACATCATCCGATACATGGTCAAGGCTATGTTCGACCCGGTCAGCGGTGCGGACGCCTTCAGCCACCGGGACCTCCACGGTGCGATCCAGGAGATGCACGACCGATCCAGCGCACCGCCGGTCTCCGATGGCGACCTTGAACGGATGCTCGCCGGCGTCGTCGCGAACCGTGCCCGCACGTTCGACGAGATAATGCAGGGCGTGGCGAACCGCGTCGAGAAGATCCCCGTCGATCCGCGTCTCGCCCGTATCTTCAATCACGTCCCCGAGATGACAACGGATGGCGAACCGACCGACGAGCCACAGTTCGACCTCGTGGACTATCTGAATGAGGACGTCGTCGTCATCTTCGATATGGGCGGCCTCCGCAGCGAGTCCCAGCGAGCCCTGACGCTACTCGTCCTCTCGAACCTCTGGTCCGCGCTGAAACGGCGAGCGCAGACCAATGCAGAGATGAGTCCAGATACCTCGGCCGAAGTGCCCCAGGCTGAACCCTCCGAGGAGGAGTCCCTGCCACTGGTCAACCTCTACATCGAAGAGGCAGCGAGCGTCGCCGACTCGTCACTACTCTCGGAGTTGCTCTCGCAGGCTCGCAGCTTCGGCTGTGGCGTCACGCTCGCGATGCAGTTCCCGGCACAGCTCCGCGAGCGAAGCCAGCGGGCCTACCTGGAGGTCCTGAACAACGTCTCGACCATCGTTTCGGGCAACGTCGCCGTCGACGAGCGCCTCGCGAAGCGGCTCTCCACCGATGAGATGGACCCCGCCGCGGTCGCCACTCGATTGCGTGCACTCCGGCGTGGCGAGTGGCTCGTCTCCCTCCCAGCAGCGTTCGATACCGACGAACCTCACCCCTTTCTAGTTCGCTCGCTCACGCCACCACGAGGCCATCCTGCAGCGCCACGGACGCCACGACGACCTGGGTTCGGTACTGCCGTCCAGCAAGGGCAGCGCCGGCTCAAAACCACGGCGGCACTCGGCCTCATCGAGCCCAGTTCAGTTGACGAGGAAGCGCAAGCCGAGGAGACACCCGACCGCGTCGACAGCGCCCTGCCGTATACGAACCGGCTGCCGCCGACCGTCAGCTACGACGACGATATCCATGGACTGGCCTGTCGTGAATGCGAGAGTCGCTACGACCCAGACAGCTCGGGGATGCGGCGGGCAATCGAGTGCTGTTCAGACCTGGATACCGTCGACCGTGACGATATCCCCATCTGTGAGGTTAATCTGAAGCTCACTGCTGAGGAGCGTGCCGACGCCGAATTCGCCGATAGACAGCTCATGTTCCTCCAGGCGGTATACAACGCTCAGCAACTCCGCTACGACGACATCGAGTACGACATCGTCCACGACAGCATGCTCCGCCTGCAGGAGTACCTCGATGTCGAGAGCGAGGCGATACAGGACCTTCTGGACGCGGGGCTGCTCTCACACGATACGGACCGCCCCCACCGACTCTACACCGTCACGCCCGAGGGTCGCGGCACCATCGGCGAGCACTACCGCAAGGGCATCGATTACGGCCACGGCAAGGGCGACCTCGAGGAGACCAGCCAGCACGTCGTCGCCGTCGAAGTCGGCCGCCGCTATCTGGAGACGACGTATGTGGACGATCCGGAGTCACCGGTCGTCACGGTCGTTCCCTACTTCGAACTCGACGAACGCGATACCACAGCTGTCCCCGCTGCCAGTGCGATGGGGACCGACGCGGGCGAACTGAAAGACGCTGCGAGCGAGTACGACCGCCACCGGATCGACGCCGTCGGCCTCGACGAGGATGGTCGCATCGTCGTCACCCTCGAAGCAGAGCGCGTCAACCACGACCTTCGGCGTGCTGTCCCCGAAGACTTCGACAAGATGGCTGCCTGTGACCCCGATGAAGCGATCTGGGTGACCATGTCGCACTCCGAAGCTCACCGCGTCCTCGGCGCGCTCAACGACCCGCTGGACGGTGCCCCCCGTATCGAGAAGACCTACGCCCAGAGCACGCCAGCCAGTGAGTTTCGTCTGGATACACCCGGCTGTACGGCGATGTACACGCTGGAGCAAGTCCGGGATATGGTCGATCGCGCTTAGATCAGTCCCACGACTGAGGCCGTTGCGCCACGCTGGTGTCGATTCCTTGGACGGCTCGCGGAATCAGTTCTGTCGTGGTGATCTCCCTGCAGATTCTCTGTGTGAGCCAACCTTGGATGGAATCCCCGCCAATGAGGAATCAGTGGATCTGGACTGTGACTAGAACGTGTGGGTATCGCTGCGCGGTGCCTACTGATCGACACCCCTGTCGAGGCCGGATACCCCCGTAGAGAGCGTTGCAGCCCCGATACACCTGTCTCGGTAGATCGTCCTGGCTACAGCACGTTCCGTTCTTATGATGGTTACCAGATGTGTGTTGCAAACCGCGTCCCCAACCTTGGCACCGTCTTTGGGTTTTGCTATCCTTGGAATAGTCCAGTGTCGTGGTAGTTCTCCCAATAGCCGATCGTTTTTCTGTGTATCCCCCTGGTACCTGGCCAGTAGCCTCAGTCTCTGCAGTTACTGTCCAGGCAACCCGATTCCACGACAGTCTAGGTTCGATACAGTCCGATCTTCTTTTCTCTAGCGGGAGAACCTGCTAACGTTGCGGTAGTTGACGCTCCTATAGCGCCCTCTGAGCGAGTTAGAGCGATCCCGGTTATGCGACAGCGCGACTCATGCACTAACGGGGGGATTCAGATTCGGCTCGCCCAGCAAACTACCGCTATTCCATCTTGCATTGAGTCAGTGTAGCGGTCGTGGGGGTCGAACTCGACGTACTCTAGCGGGTAGTGGCAGACGAACTGGTCGACCGACTCGTGAGCGTCGTGATCGAACCATTCCCTTGCGACGGTGTGAATATCCTCTCTGAGTGCGGCAAGCGAACTGCGATCGTACAATTGTGTCGAGTCATAGGCCGGCCACTCGTTGTGGGGTGTCTGGGCGACAGCGGGAAAAATAGCTCGGCAGGACGACTCCGTTAATGCCATCAGTCAGTGATATGGGTGTCTGTGGAAAATGGGTAATGGTGGGCAAGACTAATATGGGCGTGGGCAATAGTGGGTTATGAGATGAAAGTTGACGCCGACAAACTCCAGACGACCGAGACCGACGACCGGGGACGGGTGTATCTCGGCACTGAGTACGCGAACAAGCGCGTCACAGTGGCTGTCGTCGAGGTTGCGTCCGAGACTCCTGACGAGGAGGAACTAGCTGCCGCGTATCGTGAGGCGTCGGAAAGCGCCAGTGAGCTTGCCGACGAGTGGGGAGGGGCTTCGGACGAGGCGTGGTCGGGACTTGATGAATGAGCGAGGACACCGAGATTCGACGTGGTGATGTCGTTATCGTTCGGCTCGATCCTGCCGAGGGGCACGAAATGCGGAAAACACGGCCCGCGGTGGTAGTCCAGAACGATGTCGGAAACAAGAACTCAAACACCACTATCGTGGCACCGGCGACGGGAACGTACAGCGGCTATCCCTTCGAGGTACTCGTGGAAGCGTCGGACTCACCGTTCGAGAAAGATTCTTCGGTGCGGCTCGATCAAATTCGAGTCGTGTCTGTCGAGAAGCGTATCCATTCGGTGGCTGGCAGTCTCGACGACTCGACAATGGGAAAGATCGACGAGGCGCTCAAATTGAGCCTCGGACTCGACTGATCGGGAGACCCTTTGGGCAAATCGGTGGCAGGACCGTATGCATTGAGACAGCCAGTCTCAACTACTGTCATGTGTGCAGTCGCCGGTTCATGAATCCGCCGCAGTCCAGCGACTCGCGGATGTACGACAGGTCTTCTATCACCAGAACCGGCTTCTCGAATTGTTGAGCGTATTCGACGGACAGCCGAGACGCCTTCTCGACAATATCGGTGAGGGCGTTCTGATGGGTCTGGAAAACGACGGTGAACTTATGTATGTGTAAAGTCTACACATACATAGCATGGCGGAAGAGAAAACACGCGTTGATTTCAACGCTCCAGCCACGCTCGTCGAGCGGGCAGACCGGGTCGTTGACGTCCTTGACATCTCCCGGACGCGTCTCCTCATCGAGGCGCTTGAAGACGAACTCGAGGAGATTGCCGACGACGAGGAGTTCTGCCGCCGACTCGGTGACGCCTACTACGATGACCGTGTAGACTTCGAGACGGTCGAATCGATCCTGGGTCGCGAGGAGGCCATGCGGATGAAACTTCTCAAGGAGTCGATCGACCGCGAACCGCCAGGGCCGACGTTAGCGGACGATCTCCCGAGCGACGAGACGTTCTACGACGGCCCTGTTTCCGAGTGGGTACCTGATGAGGAGTCGAACGACGACGGCGAGTCGCTCATGTAATGATGGGAGGACACGCTGTCTGTGTCGTCGACACGAACGTCTTATTGAATCTTGCGACGCCCGTCGTCGATGATCGGTCGAGCGCTCCATCGGATGCAGACCCGCTGAAGGCCCTGCTCGTCACGTATGACGTACACGTCCCAGCGAGTGTCCTGGGTGAGATCACCGATGCGACTGGGAGTGGTGATCTGCTGTCTGCTGCGGCCGACCTCGTTTTACAGGCATCACGTCACCTGACGACTCACGACGTGGAAGGCCAGATCGATGGCCCACTCGAATACGGTCTCGACCAGGGCGAATCGGAGGGCAGTTGGCTGGCCAACGACCTCGACGCGGATCTGTTCGTCACCGACGAGTTCAACTCGACGAACTACCTCTTTGTCAACCTCGCGCTCGACGATCGGAACATCCTGTTCACGACACCCCATATACTCTGCACGTTCGCTACTGCGGATGTTCTCGCGCCCGAGTACGTCGATGCCGTACTCACCTACTACATCGAGACGAAAGGATGGGACCAACAGTACGTGAGCCAACTTCGAAGGCGATACATCTCGTAGCAAGCGATTTTGCCGACACATTTTTATAAAAGGTGCTCCCACACAGTCGTCGGATCGGTCTCGTTCAGTTCAGCGTTTGTCTTCATCTTGCGGAGTTCGGTGATACAGCGTTCGGCGACGAGGGGATACACGTCGGCGGGCGTGAACGAGACGTCGAGACCCATCAGTTCCGGCCAGTTCTCGGCCCACATGTCCTCGACGACGCGAGGATACAGGTCGTCGTTCAGATGGAGGCCGAATTCGCGACCGTCTTCGAGGACCATCGCCCGGATCTGTTTGCGGATTCGCGCCGGCGTGCAGTAGCACGCGACCACGTACTCCGCCCCCGATTCGGCGTCCTCGGGCTGCCGACCGAACTGTTCGCGGTTCAACTCCTCGAACGCCTCACGGACGAGTTTAACTCGCCGAGCGTGCTCGTCGCTCCTCGCGACCACTCCCTCCACGGTGACGGCAGGTTCCAGCGACGAGGACGGGAACGTGTAGGCTGCCGGGTCGAATCCACCACTGTGCGTTTCGAGAATCGTCGCCGGGACGAACGAGAGATCAGTCGGGGCGGTCTCGACACGGATCCGTTCGAAACAGTCCCAGGCCGCCTCCGTCGGGAGAAACCCCTCGAACGTCTCATCGTAGGGGTTTCCAGGCGGCGTCATCGTCTCGATCTCAGCATACGGCAGGATGTCGAATCCGATGAGTGCTGGCAGGTCATGCTCGGTGTAGCCGTAGTCCAGCGTCGAGTAGACGAGGTTTTCGGCGTAGACGACCAGTGGTGAGTCGTATTCCGCATGCAGGCTTCGGAGTGCCGCGGTATCGACACCCTCGCGTAGACAGCGAACCGCGCGGTGGAGGGCACCGTCGATGTCTTCGAGGTCGTCTCGGTGACTGCCTCTGATGGCTTTGCGAGTGCCGAAGACGAGGCTGCCGTCGCCGGCCGCCGCGGATTCGACTTGCTCCGGATAGCGGTCCGAAAACCGCTCGTCGTACAGCGTGAACCGGAAGCTACTCCCGTCGAACTTCTCGACGAGCGTGAGATCTTCGCTCTCAAAGAACGACTCTGGAACACTCGGATGATCGTATCGCGGTATCTTCGGATACACTTTCACGAGTTCTCACCATGAGATCGAACCGTCGTCTATGATCCCGTACGTTGGCTTCTGGGAAGAATGACGAAAAGGTATCGGGGCCTGCTGTCATGCTACCAGTCACCAATGGGCCGTTCAGGTCAGTACCGCGGCGAAGAGTGGACGATTCCCGCGATTGTTCCATGGGAATCGTACAAGGCCCAGTCGTCGAGAAGTCAAATGATCGAGACACAAAACACTCTCCAGTCGAACTTCGACCGGATTCTCAACGTTACCGATGATACAGCACTCGAAGCGGCGTATCTCGGTGAAAAGCTACAGTCTCACGGTGTTTCTCTCGACGCCGCCAACCTGCTGAACCTGGCGGCGACCCACGAGCAAGGGGCGACCTTTGTCACCCACAACAGCAACGACTTTGACAAGGGGCCGGTCAGGCAACTAGCCGATGTCGATGTTGTCCCCACCGAGTGACCAGTGGCTGCAGCTTCGATTTACAGATATTCGGGGGGAATACTTGGGATCAGGATGAATGCTTTGTGAACCACGCTTTGCCGACACGATCGGATATTCCACGTCTGGAATCCATTCTTTCAAACCATTTCACCGCGTATCTCAAGAGCTACGAACGCTACGATAACCCCCATTCTCAGCAGTGTTGTACTCGGAACTCGATTTCGGCATCAAACCGTGTGGCAGCTACACAAGAGAGGGGTTCCTTGATCTCCTCTCTCAACTCGCGTTCGAACAAGAGTTTGTTAACACCGGCGGAAAAACGTACCAACTCGGTCAGAGCGAGCCGGTCGACGTCACGTCGACGGCTCGAAACCACTTAGCGAAATCGTTCCTCTAGCATCTTCGCAACCTCTCAGCGGACGCTATCGACGCTCAGTTCGATAGCGTCTGCGATTGACTAGTTACGATTCTCCGAAAACGGGGACTCCTGCCAGACCGTGTCGATCCCGCCATCGATCTCCACGAGTGGCGCTACTACGGCACTGCCGACACCGGCCACGTTCTCACTGACAAGCCCCGCGCACGGTGGCGTGGGCCGTTGACGATCCGGTTGCACACGACGTTCATTGCCCTAGCATCGGTTGTCGTCGATAGCCGGACGCTGGCCGGTGTTCTCGGTTGGACCCACAGAAACTATTTAGAACAACCTGCTCTCTGTGACGATAGATGAGTGGCCGACCGTTGGTCCGGTTCTAGCCGGGAGCCCAGTCACACGGCGTGACTGACGGTTCCCGGTTAGATACCAATGACCGAGAATACCGACTCAAACGAATCGCAGAAGCCAGGGAGTGCAAACAGCGGGTGTTCCAACCACACCGAACAGCGATCATCCACCGGATACCAGGGTAGTGGTGCTTCCCCGCCGTGCGATGCGTGTGACACCACCCAGTACGACAAACTCCATGAAGTCTCCCTTGGTGAGCGGGCGTATGATGTGTGTGGCGATTGCCTCCAGCTCCTCGTTGACGATGTCGAGGTGTACCACTGGTGGGATCGCCTTACTGAAGCGCACTACAATCGCGCTGTGGGGTTTCTGCGCTCCCTTGATGCAGTCTGGTGCATCAAAGATCAGGCGTACGCTGGCGGAGAATTGTGGGTACACACGCCCTATTGCGATGCTGCAGTCGTCAGAGATGTGTGTGACCACTTTGGTTTCCAGATTCGCTGGTTTAGCTGATAGCAGGCGCTAAGCCCCCTCCCTCAAGGAGCACCGCAGTCCGCGTTAGCGGACAAGGAGCGCAGTAGGGAGGGGATACAGCGCCGTCATCGTCTTCCATCAACTGTTCTGTTACTGGCCCACAGGCCCACGCGTTCCGAAAATATCTTATGTATTAAGCATATAGTATGCATACGGTGAAACGGAAGACAATCACCATCCGTGAAGATCAAGAGGAGTGGATTCAAGACAACCACTTGAATCTCTCCTCGTTCGTCCAAGAACAACTGGATGAACTTATCGAAGAACGCGACTCATAGCCCATGAACTACAACTACAGGTATCGTCTCAATCCGACAGACAGCCAGCGTGAGACGCTGGACTACTACCGAGACACCTGTAGACAACTCTACAACCACGCCCTGTACCGCTTCAACCAGATTCCCGAAGATGAGGGCACTGTCAAACAGCGTGTCCGCAAGATTCGTGACGAGCTTCCCGACCTCAAAGGCTGGTGGGACGCACTCACCGACGTGTACTCGAAGGTGCTTCAGCCCACAGTCATGCGGATCGCGAAGAATATCAACGCACTCGGGAAGCTCAAAGAACAGGGCTACAAGATTGGTGAACTCCGATGGAAGTCACCGCGGGAATTTCGAAGTTTCACCTACAACCAGTCTGGCTTCGAACTCGACAAGAAGAGTGGTCAGGCCGTGTTGTCGCTGTCGAAACTCGCAGAGATTCCCATCGAACTCCACCGACCGCTGCCCGACAACGCTACGGTCAAGGAAGTCACGCTCAAAAAAGAGAAAACTGGCGATTGGTTCGCCATTTTCGGTATCGAGATGGACACGGAACCGCCAGCCAAGCCGCCCCTAGAGGATATTGACGCAGAGAACATGGTTGGCATCGACGTGGGGATTCTGAAGTATGCCCACGACACTGACGGCACGGCGGTCGGATCACTCAATCTCTCGGAGGAACGAGACAAGCTCGAACGGGAACAGCGGACCCTCTCGCGCAAAGAGTACGAGTCGAGCAACTGGGAGAACCAACGTCGGCGTGTTGCTGCGTGTCACCTACAAATCAAGCGCAAGAGACGTGATTTCCTGCACAAACTCTCGGCATACTACGCTCAGGAGTACGAACTGGTGGCCGTCGAAGACCTCGAGGTGAAAGCAATGTTGGAATCGCCACGCAACAGCCGCAACACGGCGTCGGCGGCATGGAACACCTTCACCGATATGCTTGAATACAAGTGCGAGCGCGAAGGCACGCACTTCGTGGAAGTTGAACCCGAAGGCACCACCAAAGAGTGCGCTCAGTGTGGCGTCGAAACAGACAAGCCGCTGTGGGTGCGTGAGCATTCCTGCCCCGCCTGCGGCTTCGAAGCGGACAGAGATGCAAATGCGGCGTGGAACATCCTTTCTCGCGGACTCTCCAAACTAGGAGTGGGTCACTCCGAAGGAACGCCTGTGGAGACTGCGCTCCCTGCGGGTACCACCCCGGTTCCTGCAAAGCGCGTCGTGGAAGCAGGAAGCCCCGCCCTCAGCGAGCGCGTTAGCGCGAGCAGGGAGGGGTAGTTCACTGTTGTATACCCCTTTGACGATGACTTCGAGTGCGTCTCAGAGCACGGCCCCTGTGTCGAAATCAACCTCACGTTCACGACCCACCGTTCGGATCCACTCCCGCTTGAATACGACATTCAGAATGACGTGACGTACCACGAGATCGAGTGGCTTGATGAGTATCGGCGCCTGTTCACATCGTCTCTCGAGTAGTTCGGACTCGCAGATCGAATTGCCTCTCGGAAATACGTTTGTGCAAACGCCTCTCCATTTGACGACCCGATCTGAGCGCCAATTATCTGTATTCCATACTCACCGATATTATTATAAATACATCGGTAGAATTGGAATCTATGAGGGAAGCGGAGTTACGGGTTATCGACTGTTTGCGGGATCAGTCCTACTCTGTTGGCGAATTAGCCGATGCAATCGATAACAGTCAGAGCTGGACGTCGGAGGTCGTTGGCGACCTCGAAAACGCCCATCTTGTGGACCGAACCGACGGAGTCCAATTGGCAACCACATACGAAGCATCACTGCTTGCCGAGCTCCTCGACCGCTACGCACTCGAGAACGTGCTGATAGGGACGAAAGAGGACATTTTGGGTGTGCTGCTCGACGGTCCGAAGACGATTTCGGAGTTACAAACACAGGGGTTCGCTAAGTCCACGCTCTACAAGCATTTGAACGAGATCCAGGAGACGGGTGCGATCGCACACACGGACGACGGGTATGCTATCACCGATGACACGCTTCGGTCGTTCCTCGAAGCGAGAGCCCGAACGACACCGTTCGAAACCGAATACCGCGCGAACGGCGACCGACTCGTCGCGACGAGCAAGGACACCGTCGATGGGACGCCGACTGCGTTCTCGGCGTTCACTCGCTACGGTGTTGACTATCACCCAGCGAAGACCTACGTCTATCACGGTGATCGGTCCCTGGGACTCGAAGCGGTGCTGATTCATGCGGTGACCGTCGCTGAGACCAAGAAACAGATGGCGATGGCTGGCGTATTCTATCTGACGCACCGCGCGACCCTCGACGCCAGTGACCTGTGGCGACTCGCAAACAGGTGGGAGTGCGTCGAGAAATGGGCAGATCTCTTTGCATACATCGACCAGCGGGAGGTCCACGACGAGGAACTCTTTCTCCCGTGGGAGGAATTCATCGATCTCGCGAACGACTATGGGGTCTATCCGCGCGGCCACCATCCGGAAGATAGCCTTCGACGGGGGCTCGAAGAGCTTGGCGACCACCTGGAGACGCCTGTCGACGTGTATCTTCTCGGGGGCGGCAACCTCATTCTGCGTGGGTTGAAAGATTCGACGAAAGACGTCGACATCGTCGTTGCGGACGGACAGACGTTCTTTGCAATCGCCGAATCGCTCCAGGACCTAGGATACGAGGAGCGGCGTGATTTGGAAGCGGCGTACAACCAGCTCGATCCCAGTAGTGTGCTGGAGAAGGACGGGTTTCCGCGCTGGGATATTTTCGTGGAGGCGGTCGCCGGCCAGCTCCAGTTGACGCCGGCGATGATCGAGCGGTGCGACCAATCATTCGAGTACGGCAATCTTCATGTCCATCTGCTCTCGCTGACCGACATCTTCGTATTCAAATCGATCACGGAACGCGAAGGCGATCTCGAAGATGCCGCACTGATCGCCAGACAAGCTGACCTCGACTGGGAGAGCATCTTCCAAGAGATCACAACCCAGGAAGACCGCACTGGTCAATTCTTCTCGTTTGCTGTACTCGATACGCTCGATGTCCTCGACGAGCGGCACAATATTGTTGCGCCAATTACGGATCGGCTCGTCTCGTACTGTCTCGAGAACGCGTTGCTCGTCTCGCTGGAGGCCCCAAAAACGATCGAAGATCTCCGAGAAGAGCTGGAGTTCCCTGATCACCAGATCTACAACAAACTCCGGAAGCTCGAAGAGGGGGGACAGATCACCGTCGACCGTAGCGGTCGGCTCAATACGTACCAGCGAGCTGAATCAACTGATCGTTAACGCTACACAACGCCCATCACAGAAATCTCCGCTTTTCGAACGATGCCGAAGCACTCCCCACGCTGTGCCTGTAGAAATCCCGAGGGGTGAGCGCTGTCGGCCGAGTGATTTCGTCTCCCTTTGCTGTCAAAGAACCACGTACTCTCCTGATCGCGGCATCAGTCTGACCCCCCAAGTCTGTCGCGTGTGACATTCGATAGTGGTGTTGCACCGACAGTAGCGGTGGGCCTGTTCTTGGATTTGTTTGTACCCCCCGTGGTTGGGTGGAGGGCGTGTGAGACACAGCGCCCGGTGAAAGAATGCCTACTGAGAGAACTGAGACCACGACTCGATCCGTTCAGAGCAGTTGTACCACGCCACAGAGCACTGCGACACCCACGCAACCAATGACCCGATCAACTCGCTGTGAGGAAATCGTTGAGTTTACCGACCAATCCGGGACGCGACGCCGTATCCGGTTCGTCCCCCAGTCCGACAACAGCGACCGCTGGCAGCGTCTTGAGGAAGTCTGGCGGACCCGAGAGTGGCAGCTCGTCGGCCAGGCTACCGTCACCGATGTCAACCACTGGACGCGACCCGTCCAGACATCCTGAGGTCCCTCTTGAGGAACTGCAAGACGAATTTATGAGAACATTTATGACAGAGAAATAATATCTCGAACCATGGAAGATCAGAAAACCGATGATCCATTTCTCGTGAAGCCAGAGACCGACGAGTATGACATAACCAGTTTCCTCGTACGTAATCAAGAAAGCAGCTTCACCCCTTCAGAAATCGCTTCGACGCTGGATGTCACTGAGAACGAGGCCTCAAGAGTAGTGTCTTCCCTCTACGAGCGGGATCTCGCTAGCCGATCACAGGGGAGTTATTACGTGGACGCAGAGACTGCTAAGATCCTTCGACATCGGCTGACATCGGTTGATTCGGCTGAACGTCTGCACACTACCGCACCCGATAACGATGCCTATGCAGAGGATGATTGGGAAGACGACGTAGCCTCTCGGTAGTCACGAAGAAGTAGCCGCTGGAAGAGTTCCTCGGAGTTGACCGGCAGGTGGTCGCCGACGGTGGGCAGGTCGTCATTCAGAGCCGTCGCGACCCCTTCCGGCGGATCATCGGTCCCGACTGGCCTGAGCCACTCGCCGCGCCGGCACGACGGTATTCCTGTTCCGACGCCCAACTGTGGGTGTGGGACTCACGAGTATCTTCGCGAAGTAGCCACGCTATCCGTAGACCTGCCCGAGTGCCGCGAGCACCCAGACGAGGACGTGTGCACCGGCGACCGGGACGAGCGTCCGGCGTCGCAGATACACCACGGTGAGGACTGCCGAGACGGCCGCGATCTGGATGAGATTCCCGAGCGGCCAGACCGCGGCGTGGCCGACAGTGAACGCGCCCCACGTGACGCCACCGGCGACGAGGGGGCTCCCCGTATACGCTAGCAGTCGCTCGATGGGGTACCCCCGGAAGAGCACCTCCTCGACGATACCCGTCGTCACCGCGCTCGCGAGCGCCAGTCTGATGCCGACGCCAGCGGACATCGCGCCGGCACCCGACTCGACGGGCAAGCCGAGTGCAGCGACCAGTGGATCGGTCGCGACGAAGACGACGAGCGCGACCACTGCCGTTCCCAGCAGGTAGCCAACGTCGAGCCAGCCCGGTCGTCGACAGCCGATCTCGGCGAACGAGCGGCCGTTGTAGCCGACCGCGACGCCGACCACGAGCGCGACGACTAGCCACTGGAGCGCAATCTGTGCCAGCGGGGAAACCGAGAGTCCGCCCGTCTCCGTCAGCAGTGCAAGCAGCGGGAGCCCGAACAGTGACAGCGCCAGGCAACAGATCGTCAGCGGCGGGATCGTCCCGAGTCCAGGGGCCTCGATATGTGGCTGGTCTGTCATTGACGCCGTCTACTAGTGGAACCCAGATAACGGTCGGAACAGTGTCTCGCGCCGTGAAACACTACGGAGAGAGCTACCTGTGTCGTCGAAATCGCTGTCGGTCGTGATCAGGTAATCGGCGTCGTATTTCCGCGTGAGGGCACGGCTGAACGAACCGTACACGCCGTAATTTTTCGCAGCGCTGATCTCGTAGGCGTCCAGAACGGTGGTCCCGGTCGCACTGACGAGTCGCGCAGGACCACGGTGGAGCGTCGATTCCACGTTCGGGTGTGTTTGCTGGTGTCTCGAAGGCGGCCACAGTCGCTCTACCGCAAGCCAGTTTCTGGGCCAGAAACTCACGCCCGACATATATGATGCAGTCGTCCGTCTACCCAACTGCGGTGGTCACTCATCCCCCGACACTGTACCACCGTCCGTGGCTTGGTCCGCGGGGCACGTGGTCGGTACTCCCACCCCACCCCTCTCCCTGTCCCACGCTGTTTCCCGCGGACGCCCCCATCGGTCCGCTGACGCTGTGACCCTCCCATGTCGAGTCCCGACGGGTTCGAGACGGACCCTGCATTTATATCCAGTCCAGACAACCCTCTAACACAACTGACCGATGAGCACACGCCCGAATACCGGTTCGGTACGGCTCCGGCGGCTCGCGCGGCTCTCGCTCGTCGTCGTCGTCCTCCTCGCGAGCGGTTGCAGTGCGATCGGGAGCGGTAGCCTGTCCGGGACGGCTGAGCAACTCCCGACCGAGCGCGAGGCGGCGGACCGCTACGCGGAGTTGGAGACCATCAACGCGACGGTGACGACCGTCCAGGAGCGGGACAACGCAACGACAACGACCGTTTCGCGGAAACAGCAACGTCTCGACCCGTACGCGTATCACGACCGTGTGCTATCGGTGAGCGCGTCCGCGGACGCGAACCCGCCGCTGGTCGCCGAAGGCGGATTCGTCATCGCCAACGGATCGACGCTGGTGTTCTACGACCCGGCAGCCGAGCGGCTCCATCGGGCGTCGATCGCATCGGACAACGACTCCGTGAAGCCCGACTACCCCGAACTCCTCGGCGCAGCCCGGAGCGGCCGGGCCGTCGGGAAGCCGACCGTGACGCCCGGGATATCGCCGCTGCCGGCTGTCCCGCGGACGGACGGCGAGCAGAACGACTCGACAGCCTACGGACAGGGGAACGTCACGGTCACGTACGCCGGGACCGAGACGGTCGACGGGCGGACCACCTACCGACTTGAGGTGACGCCCGCGTCCGACGCGATGGCACTCGAATCACAGACGCTCTGGCTCGACCGGGAGTACGTGTTCCCGATCAAACGGCAGACGGTCTCGACGTACAATGGAGCCACCTACGAGTCCACCGTCACGTACCGGAACGTGACGTTCAATCCGACGATCGAACCGGGGACGTTCGAACTCCAGGCCGACGAGGTTCCGGACGACGCTGAGCGGGTACGGTCCAGCAGCTACGACTCCCTGGCCGCGTTGGTCAACGCCACCGAGTTGTCGATTCCCGATCCCACGGTCCCGCCCGGGTTCGAGTTCGCGTCCGCGTCCCATCGGACGACCGAGCCGGAGTTCGCTGTGCTCCGGTACGAACAGTCACGCGGTGACGGCCAGATCACTGTCTCTATCGTCGACGAGCCACGCACTGTTTCGAACGGGACGACCGTCCAGATCGGCCCCTACGAAGCCAGACAGAGCCGGACCGACGACCGGACGAGCATCACCTGGAACGCGGACGGTGACCGGTATCACGTGACCGGCCAGGTCGACAACGCCACGCTCCGCCGCGTCGCTCGCTCCGTGGCGGAGACGACCTGAGTGCCGGCCCGGGTTCTGCCCCGGGAAACGACGGGTGGGCGCAATCGGCGGTCCTGTAGTGAGCGAAGCCCCGGCGTGGGCGAGTTGCTCGACCGACTCAGCGACGGGTACGCCCGGGAAGTCCTCGCGGAAACGAGTGTCGACCCATGCACGACGACTCGCCGAACAGTGTGATCCGTCCGAACCGACGGGTCTCGTCGGGTGGATCTCGTCGAGTGGAGGTTCGACGTGCTACACACACGGGCCTGGGACGACGGTCGACACCGCGGCAGTCCCGGCCGAGGGCGATCACCCCGCACTCCGGTTTTCCGGTACCTGCTCGACGACGTACTCCTGACCGACCATCGGGTCGAGCAGGCTGTCGATCGGAGCGCGGTCGTCCCGGAGGATCGGCACGTCCTCGGTTGGGGGCGGGTCCTGGTAGCTGTCGACCTCGTCCGTGAGATCGACGCCGATGTCGCGCTCAGCGTTACGCTGGCGGAGGTTGGCTTCGGAAAGTCGCTCGTCATCTTTCGTCGCGACGAGTTCGATGTTCTGCACGACGGTCGACCCCGAGGCCGTCGAGAAGCTGTAGACCTGTGGGTAGACCTCGTTCACGGTTCGGTACTCCGAGCGGTAGAACTGTGAGGCGGGCCCGCGGGGTGCGGAGATGAGGTTCGACATGAGGATGCCGTCCTCGGAGAGGCGGTCCCGGGTCAGCTGCATGAACTCCACCGTCGTCAACTGGAAGGGGACCTTGTCTTTCTTGTAGGCGTCGAGGACGATGAGGTCGTAGGTCCGGTTGGTCTGGCGGAGGAACCGCCGGCCGTCGTCCGTGTGAATGTTCAACTGGTCCGATTCCTCGACGGCGAAATACTCCTTGGCGACGCGGACGACGGTCGGATCGATCTCGACGACGTCGACGGTGGCGTCGTACTCCGAGACGAACCGCTTGGGACCGCTGAACCCCCCGCCGCCGACGAACAGCACCCGGTCGATGTCGTCGGGGTCCTCGGCCATGAGATACGGCAGGTGGAAGTACCGCGTGTACCTGAAGACGTGTCTGTCGGGGTCGTCGACGTCCATCGCACTGTGGCGCTGGCCGTCGAGATATAGCGTCCGCGTGCCGCCGAGTTCGGTCACCTCTAGCTCCTGGTACGGCGTCTGGGTCTGGTAGACGACCTGACCACCCGTCGAGACGCCGATCGCGCCACTGGAGACCGCGGCGACGAGGAGGACGCCGACGGCGACGGTCGAGTACACCGGTTCGCGTGGGGTCGAGGTGAGCACGAGTCCCGCGGCGGTCGCGACCAGCAGGGCACCGAAGACGAAACCGATGATCTCGATGCTGAACGACGGGATCAGCAGGAACGTCGTCCCGAACGCGCCGATGATACTGCCGATAGTGCCGACGGCGTACACTTGGCCGGACGCCTCGCCGACCCCTTCGGTCTCCGAGAGCTGTGCCGCGTACGGACTGATGAACCCGAGCAGATACGTCGGCGGCCCGAACAGCAGCGTGATCGCCGGGAGCGAGGCGAACCGACTGGGCAGCGGGAACGACCCGCCCAGCGAGAGCAGGAGGTCGCTCGCGAAGATCACCACCGCGACGTAGGCGGCCGTCCAGACGAGCAGTCGGGCGAGTCGCGGCCGACTGGCACGCTCTGCGGCCCGCTTGCCGCCGTAGTGATAGCCCAGGCTCAGCGCCGCGAGGAAGACGCCGATGATGCTTCCCCAGGTGTAGATGCTGCTGCCGAACTGCGGGGCGACGATCCGGCCGGCGAGGATCTCCAGTCCCATACTCGCCACCCCGGAGACGAACACCGCGATTCCGGGGCCGGTGAACCGCCCGTCTGTCAGTTCTCCGACCCAGCCCATGTCTACTCGCCGTTAGGTCTCGGTCCCTAAGTATTGACGGCCGGGCAGGTGGGCCGATACACTCCCGTCCGCTGTGGGACTCATCCGGGCGAATGATTTACGGGCGGTCGATAGTTCTCTATTCCGCGTCGTTGACGAGAGTATCTCCGTTACTGATCGCAAGCCGTGATATCCTTCCGCGCTCGGCTGGGATATAACCGCATATTTGAGACGTATCGAATCAGAAACTGAATATTTCGATATCAAAAGGAGTAACAAAGAGATAGTATGGGAGATATAGTAGTGTCTCCGGGAATAGATCGTCACGATGGACAACGCGGGATGACGTCGTCTCGTTCGGCGGTCGGTTTCCGATACCGCCAGTCAGTTGTGTCTCAGGGCATCAGTCGGCTCCTTTCGGGGCGTGGTAGCCGCAGTGTTCGCAGACGACGGCCGGTGTGTAGTACTCTGTCTGGACGCTCATCTTGATGTTGCAGTCGGGACACCGCATCGGACACCGATATTGTTCGACAATACATATATGTTTGTACGACAGCTGTCGAATCACTCGATTGACGACGCCCGCCGGGACCGGAGAGGTGTCCCGTCACCGGTAGCAACCGACCCTCGCAGTGAGACGAAGTTTTCGGCGAGAACTGTGTCGACCGTAACTATTCTATATCTGGATCTACCCCTTCTAGGCGATGGCGGAAACGCACAACTACGTTAGCGGAGAGTGGATCGAGTCTGAGAGCGGGGAGACTATGCAGAGTCGCAACCCCGCTGATCCGA
Source organism: Haloarcula montana (assembly GCF_035666295.1). Classification (NCBI taxonomy): domain Archaea; kingdom Methanobacteriati; phylum Methanobacteriota; class Halobacteria; order Halobacteriales; family Haloarculaceae; genus Haloarcula; species Haloarcula montana. The sequence goes on along the minus strand of NZ_CP142027.1, from coordinate 931,699 downwards.
GTGAAGTCGTCGGCACGGTGCAGTCCTCGACGGCGGCGGATACCCGACGTGCGATCGCCGCCGCGGACGAAGCGGCCGAGGAGTGGGGCGCCACACCGGGGCCGGAACGGGGCGCGATCCTCCGGGAGACGGGGGCGATCCTCGCTGACAGGAAAGCGTCGATCGTCGAGACGCTCGTCCGTGAAGAGGGGAAGACGCGGTCCGAGGCCGGTGGCGAGGTCCAGCGTGCCATCGACATCTTCCACTACTACGCCGGCAAAGCCAGCGATATCGGCGGTGAAGTCAAGGAAAGCAGCGCCCGGGACACGACGCTGTCGGTCCGGCAGGAACCCGTCGGTGTCGTCGCGGCGATCACCCCCTGGAACTACCCCATCGCGATCCCGGCCTGGAAGATCGCGCCGGCGCTGGCGGCAGGTAACACGGTTGTCATCAAACCGGCGACGGTGGCGGGAGTCACGGGTGCGAAACTCGTCGAGGCGCTCGACGACGCCGGGCTCCCTGACGGCGTCCTCAATTTCGTCACGGGCTCGGGAAGCGTCGTCGGTTCGGTACTCACCACCGACGAGCGCGTCGACGCCGTCTCGTTCACCGGCTCGGAATCGGTCGGTGATACGGTCTATCAGGCGGCCGCCGAAGACCAGAAGCGCGTCCAACTGGAGATGGGTGGGAAGAACCCCACGGTGGTGGCGGCCGACGCGGATATCGACGAGGCCGTCGACATCGTGGGCAGCGGGGCGTTCGGTGTGACGGGCCAGGCCTGTACCGCCTGCTCGCGGGCCGTCGTCCACGAGTCCGTCTACGAGGAGTTCGTCGCCGGTATCGCCGAGTACGCCGACGCGCTCGATATCGGGGCCGGCATGACCGACCCGGATATGGGGCCACAGGTCACCCAGTCCGAACTCGACGGGACCCTGGAGTACATCGACATCGCGCAGTCGGAGGGTGCCCGTCTGGTCACCGGCGGGGAACGCCCGACGGGGGAGCGCTACGGTGACGGCTACTTCGTGGAACCCACGGTGTTCGCCGATGTCGACCCGGATATGCGGATCGCACAGGAGGAAGTATTCGGCCCGGTGCTTTCCGTCATCCCGGTCGACGGCTTCGAGTCGGCGTTGGATGTCGCCAACGGCGTCGAACAGGGGCTGTCGGCGAGTATCGTCACCGACGACCTGCGGAAAGCCCACCGGTTCGTCGACGAGGCCGAAGCCGGCGTCGTGAAGACGAACGAGAAGACGACCGGGCTCGAACTCCACGTCCCCTTCGGCGGGATGAAAGCCTCTTCCAGCGAGACCTACCGCGAGCAGGGCGACGCGGGACTCGATTTCTACACCCTCAGCAAGACGGTCTATCTCAACTACTGAGGGCGTCGTCAGCGGGTGAATCGGCCCACTATCGGCGACCGTTTTCGACTGGACACCGTCCCCGAAGCCCCGGGACTGTCGATCCGGACTGCCGGGACTGTCGATCCGGACTGTCCCGTATCACGCTCGGGTCCGCATACGTCGCGTGATGACTGTTCGGCCGCTCGATATCGTCGACTATCTGTTCACGAAGGTCCACTCCGACGATGCTATGCTCGCAACTCTGTTCAACACTGTGGAACAACGGTGTGTGATTGCGGGAGATGACAGTCAGAAATCCGTCCTTAGCGACAGATTCCTGAGAGTGTCGGTACGGTCCCGCTCACGATTGGAGGGCCATGTTAACAGTTTTCACGACTTCTTGGACTAACGTGGGTACACTCGTTATTTCTTCTGTTTGACTATTTGGAACAGTACGACGAGATGGTCCAATACGTACGCGCTAGTCGGAGATCGGCCGTCACAGCCGCCAACACCACATTTTATTATCGAGGCCGGATAGACTCCTGGCATGAGGTATCACCAGCTACGCGACGGAGCGGGTAGCCGACTGGCCGTCTCCAGCGACGACGGCGTCTACGATCTGACAACCGCGAAACCACGGCTGTCCTCGTTTCGAGCCCTGCTACGGGCGGCGAGCATCGCGGACGAATCCCCGGATGCCATCGCGTCCCGCCACCTCGATGCCGCAACGGAACTGTCCCCGGCCCATGTCGAGCAACGACGCCGGATCCCGATCGACGTCGACGAAGTGTGGGCGGCGGGCGTGACGTACCGGATCAGCGAGGAGGCCCGGCGGGAGGAGAGTTCCATGCCGGACATGTACGTCGATGTCTACGACGCCGACAGACCGGAGATCTTCTTCAAGTCCACCCCCAGCCGAACGGTCGGACCGGACGAGGATGTCGGGATCAGGGCCGACTCGAAGTGGGACGTCCCGGAGCCGGAACTCGGCATCGTTCTCTACGAGGGTGATATCGTCGGCTACACCGTCGGCAACGACATGAGTAGCCGCTCTATCGAGGGTGAGAACCCGCTGTATCTCCCGCAAGCGAAGGTCTACGATCGGTGCTGTTCGCTGGGGCCGAGCGTGGCGACCGACATCGACGATCCGCACGCGCTCACCCTCACGATGGCGATCTCCCGCGACGGCGACCGCATCTACAGCGGCGAGACGGGGACCCAGGAGATGGTGCGCAGCTGCGAAGAACTCGTCTCGTACTTCCGGGATCACAACGCCGTCCCCGAAGTGGCCGTGTTGCTCACCGGCACGTCGCTCGTCCCCGAGGACGGGTTCACGCTCCAGGACGGGGATCGCGTCGAGATCGAGATCGAGGGTATCGGACGGCTCCAGAACACTGTCACGACGGTTTGAACCGCAGTGGCGGGCGCGACGCCCGACCACCAGTCGTGGCTCCCCGCACCGAGCACGTCGCCACTGGCTGGGTCCGGGGGAACTCTCGAAAGTATTTTCAGGGTCGATGCGAATTCGTCAGTGACGCATGAACTACGGAGACCTGCGAGACCCTAACGCGGAGTATACCATGCGCGACCTCTCGGCCGAGACGATGGGACTCACCGAGTCCCGCGGCGCCGGTCGCGACGTTGAGATCACCGACGTACAGACGGTCATCGTCGACGGGAACTACCCGTGGACGCTGGTCCGACTCTACACCGACGCCGGCGTCGTCGGTAACGGCGAAGCCTACTGGGGCGGTGCGCTCCCGGAGATCATCGACCGTCTCCGGCCGTTCATCGTCGGCGAGAACCCGCTGGATATCGATCGGCTCTACGAGCACATGGTCCAGAAGATGTCCGGCGAGGGGTCCATCGGCGGGAAGGACATCGCGGCCATCTCCGGGATCGAACTGGCGCTGCACGACGCGGCCGGCAAGATCCTCGACGTGCCCGCGTACCAGCTACTGGGCGGGAAGTACCGCGACCGGGTCCGGACCTACTGTGACTGTCACACCGAGGACGAGGCTGATCCGGAAGCCTGTGCCGACGAGGCCGAACGCGTGGTCGAGGAACTCGGCTACGACGCGCTGAAGTTCGATCTGGATGTCCCCTCCGGCCACGAGAAAGACTGGGCGAACCGTCACCTCCGCCAGCCCGAGATCGAGCACAAGGCCGAGATCGTCAGACGCGTCACCGAACGGGTCGGCGACGAGGCCGACGCCGCCTTCGACTGTCACTGGGCGTTCGCCAGCGGGAGCGCGAAACGCCTCGCCCGGGAACTCGAACAGTACGACGTCTGGTGGCTCGAAGACCCCGTTCCGCCGGAGAACCACGACGTCCAGCGCGAGGTGACACAGTCGACCGGGACGCCGATCGCGGTCGGCGAGAACGTCTACCGGACACACGGCCAGCGCCGCCTGCTCACCGAGCAGGCCGTCGACATCGTCGCTCCGGACGTTCCGAAGGTCGGCGGGATGCGTGAGACCATGAAGATCGCCACGCTCGCCGACATGTTCTACATCCCGGTGGCGATGCACAACGTCTCCTCGCCCATCGGGACGATGGCGTCCGCACACGTCGGGGCGGCCATCCCGAACTCGCTGGCCGTCGAGTATCACTCCTACGAACTCGGCTGGTGGGAGGACCTCGTCGAGGAGGACGACCTCATCGAGGACGGCTACATGGCGATCCCCGAGAAACCCGGGCTGGGACTGACGCTGGATCTCGATGCCGTCGAGGCCCACCTCGCAGCGGGTCAGGAACTGTTCGACGAGGCCTGACCGCGTCTTTTCGGTTCCTCGTACCTTCGACCACCGATAAATTTAACAGATAGTGGTTATACCTCGATAGTGTATGGTCGAACATGACAGTCTTGACTCGGTTATGAAGCGGCGACAGTACTCACGAGTTCGAGATGACGGCGACGGTCGTCGAGCCGATGGGCAACCAGAACGTCGTCCACCTCGCGTTCCCCGGCGAGACCGAGGGGACCGAGGACCTCGTCGCGACGACGGACGGCCGACAGCGAATCGAGAGCGGCGCGACGGTGACGGCTCACGTGCCCGTCGAGGCGATCCACGTCTTCGACGCCGAGAGCGGCGACGCGCTCTACACCCGTGACATGGCGTTCGCCGAGCAGGAACCGATGCTGTAGGGATCGCTACACCGAGCGACTTTTTCGGACGAGTCAGAACGCGCTGTCCGCGAAGCCGCCGTCGACGGTGAGGACCTCGCCCGTGACGAACGACGCGGCGTCGCTGGCCAGGAAGACGGCCGCGCCGACGATCTCCTCGCGCTCCGCGACCCGACCGAGCGGGGTCCGTTCGTCGATCTCGGCCCGCTTTTCGGTCCCCTCGGCGTAGGTGTCCTCGTTCTGCGGCGTGATGACGAATCCGGGTGCGATGGCGTTGACCCGTATCTCCGGGGCGAGTTCCTTCGCCGAAGCGCGCGTGAACGACTCGACGCCGCCCTTGGCCGCAGCGTAGGCCGGGAGGTCGGCCATCGCGAGGCGGGCCGCCAGCGACGAGATGTTGACGACCGCGCCCTCGCCGTCCATGCCCGGGACCAGCGCCTGAGTCACCCGCCGGACCCCGTCGAGAGCCACGTCGGTGACGAAGTCCCAGTCGTCGTCGCTGATCCCGAGTACCGACTCCCGGGAGATCGCACCCTGTGAGGCGACGACGACGTCGATCCCGCCCAACTCCGACACGGCGGTCTCCCGGAGGTCGTCGAGGGTCTCCCGCTCGGTCACGTCACAGGTTTGACGGGCGGTGTCGACGCCGCGGGCCTCGATCGCGTCGGCCGTCTCCGCGACGGCGTCCGGGCTCCGGCTAGTGGCGATGACGTCGGCTCCCTCGCTCGCGAACCCGAGAGCGATGGCCTGTCCGATACCGCTCGTGCCGCCGACGACGACGGCGCGTTTGCCCGCAAGCGAGACTGGCGTGTGCTCGTAGGAAGGCATACAGGCGGTGTCGTCGCGGCCGTATTTGGTCTTTGTGGAGGAGCCCCCGGACGGGTCGCCAACCACAGAATTATTAGGGGCGACCCAGTTGTTCGGTGTATGAGAGGGTTAGCAAAAGTGCGCCGTAGCCACGGCGCGATGGAGTTCGTCGACCGGGACCGTCCGGAACCAGCGCCCGACGAAGCACTCGTCGAGGTCGACTACGCCGGCCTCTGTGGCAGCGACGCCGGGATCTACGAGTTCGAGTCGGCCTTCGAGCGGATGGAGCTGCCGACGGTCATCGGTCACGAGTACGCCGGCCGGATCATCGAAACCGGCGACGCGGTCTCGAAGTTCGCCGTCGGCGACCGCGTCGTCGAGCGGCCGATCCGCGGCTGTGGCGACTGCTATCAGTGTGAGATCGGCGAATCGAACGTCTGTCAGGACGCGGTCATCACCGGCGTCGACCACGACGGGGCCTACGAGCAGTTCGTCGCTGTCCCGGAACGGGCGCTCCACCCCGTCCCGGAGTCGGTCCCCCAACAGTACGCCGCCGTCGTCGAACCGACGAGCATCGGCGCTCGGGCCGTCATCGAGAACTCCCGGGTGACCGCCGGTGACCGCGTCCTCGTCGAGGGTCCCGGCCCGATCGGCCTCCTGACCGCTCAGATCGCGCGCGCACAAGGTGGCACGGTCGTCGTCTCCGGCGTCGGCCAGGACGCGGAGTACCGGCTCCCGCTGGCCCGGGATCTGGGGTTCGAGACGATCAACATCGCCGAGGAGGACGCTGCCGCCCGGCGAGCGGCGCTCACCGACGGGGTCGGCTACGACGTCGTCTTCGATACGACCGGGCACCCGTCGGGGCTGCCGTCGGCCGTCGAGGAGGTCCGGAAAGGGGGCCAGATCGTCCTCGTCGGACAGACCGGCGAGACGACGATGGAGTACTCCCCGCTGGTCCGCTCGGAGATCGACCTCCAGTGCTCGTACGCGTCGATGTACGACGATTTCGAGCGGTCGCTCCGCCTGATCGACCGCGGCGCGGTCGACTGCGAGACGTTCGTCGACGACCGGTTCTCGCTGACGGCGGCCGACGAGGCCTTCGAGGCGTTCCTCGCGGGCGAGACCTGCAAGCCGGTGTTCGATGTCAGTGAACTCCACGGCTGACATACACGATCGCTTACACCTTTCAGAAGGTTTTACACCGCCCGGTCGGTAGCCCGTCGCAATGAAAGAGTGGTTCGACAACTACGACGCCCGCGACTGGCAGACGACCACCGAGGGAACCGTTCGGTTCGCGTTACTCGGCCTGGGCTGGTGGACGATCGACGTGGCGCTTCCGGCCATCGCGAACTCGGAACTCGGCGAGGTGACGACGCTGGTCAGTTCCTCTGTGGAGAAAGCCCAACGCCTGGCCGCCGACAACGGCGTCGACCGTGGCATCAGCTACGACGGCTTCCACGACGGCGAGGCGGCCGACGCGTACGACGCGGTCTACGTCGGGACGCCCAACGCCTACCACCTAGAGTACGTCGAGACTGCGGCCGACCTCGACAAGGCAGTGCTCTGTGAGAAGCCCATGGAGTCGACCGTCGACCGCGCGGAACAGCTCGTCGAAACCTGTGAGCAGGCCGGCGTCGACCTGATGATCGCCTACCGGATGCACACCGACCCGGCCGTCCGGCGGGCGCGAGCGCTCATCGAGGACGGGTTCATCGGCGACCCCGTGTCGGTCTACGGGAACAACAGCCAGCCGCTGCTGGAGATGATCCCCGACCACGACCAGTGGCGCCTGGACCCGGAGCTCTCGGGCTACGGGACGTCCGTCATGGACCTGGGCATCTACTCGCTGAACACCGCCCGGTTCCTGCTGGGCCGGGACCCGGTCACGGTCCAGGCCCGAATGAGCAGCCACCACGAGGCGTTCTCGGCCGTCCCCGACGAGCGCTCCGGCGCGCTGCTCACGCTAGAAGACGGTGTGACGATGGTCACCACCTCCAGCCAGCGGGCCCAGGAGGACACCCAGCTCAAAATCACCGGCACGGCGGGACAGATCGACATGCACCCGGCGTTCCACGGCAAGTGCCGGCTCCACCTCTCGCGGGGCGAGGTCTCGGGGACCGTCGAACAGACGGCCTTCGACTCACAGCGGGAGATGCGGGAGGAGTTCGACTACTTCGCAGACCGTATCCTCACCGGCGGGGAGATCGTCGCCGACGGGCGCCACGGGCTCGAAGACATGCGCACCATCCGGGCGATACACGAGGCCGCCGACACGGGCGAGATCGTCACCCTCGACTGACAACAACCGTTTTGTACGTTTCTCACGATAGTTACTGCATGTCCAAACCAGCCAAGAACCCACTCCAGTCGGTCACGACGACGTTCGAGATCCTCAACGCGTTGAAGGCGCTCGACGGGGCGGGCGTGACCGAGTTGGCGCGACATCTCGACATCCCGAAAAGCACCGTGCACAACTACCTCAGTACGCTCGAACAGGAGGAGTACGTCGTCAGGGAGGACACCGAGTACCGGGTCGGACTCCGCTTTCTCGAACTCGGTGCGTACGCCCGACACGTCCAACAGCTTTTCGAGATCGCGAAGCCGGAGGTCGACCGCCTCGCCGAGGAGACCGGAGAGCTCGCCAACCTGCTCGTCGAGGAACACGGACGGGGGTCGTATCTCTATCGTACATACGGCGACCAGGCGGTCCGAGTGAAAGCACACGTCGGGACTCGCGTCCCGCTGCACACGACCGCGCTCGGAAAGGCCATCCTTGCCTTTCTCTCCCCCGAAGAGGTCGACGAGATCGTCGACCGTCATGGACTTGACGCGCCGACAGAGCAGTCGATCGGTAGCCGGGAGGAACTCGACGAGGCGCTCGCGGAGATCCGCGAACGCGGCGTCGCCTTCGACGACGAGGAGCGGATCGACGGCCTGCGCTGTGTCGCCGCGCCGGTCAGGGACGACGGCGACGAGGTCATCGGCGCGATCAGCGCCTCCGGCCCGACGAACCGACTCCAGGGCGACCGGTTCCGCGAGGAGATGGCACAGAAGGTGTTGGAGGTCGCCAACGTCATCGAACTCAACGTGACCTACTCGTAGGTAGCGGACGCCGACGACCCCAGCGACGGCAACATTTATGCCCTTCTCGGCCGCCCTGTGGGTATGCGCTTTGGCGTCCTCAGCACGGCAGCTATCGGTATCGACTCGGTCATCCCCGGCATCCAGGCGAGCCCGCACGAGGTCGCGGCGATCGCCTCGCGGGACGGCGACCGGGCGGCGGCGGTGGCCGACCGGCTGGACATCCCGACGAGCTACGGCAGCTACGAGCAGTTGCTCGACGACGACACGCTCGACGCCGTCTACATCCCGCTTCCGAACGGCCTCCACGCCGAGTGGATCCGGGCAGCCGCCGACGCCGGACTCCACGTCGTCTGTGAGAAACCGCTCACCGCGAGCGCCGAGGAGACCGCGGCCGTCTTCGACTACTGCGAGGAACGTGGCGTCACGTTGATGGAGGCGTTCATGTACCGCTACCACCCGCTGACCGAGCGTGCCGTCGAGGTCGTCGACGACGAACTCGGCCCGGTCAGAAACGTCACGTCGACGTTCACATTCCGGATGCCGGACGGCGCCGAGGACATCAGACTTGACCCCGAACTGGCCGGCGGGAGCGTGATGGATGTCGGCTGTTACGCCGTCAGCGCCGCCCGGCTGTTCCTCGGCGATCCCGACCGGGTGTACGCGACGACGACCGACCGGCGCGACTGCGGCGTCGAGACGGAGACGGCCGCGGTCCTGTCGTACGGCGACGGGGCGAGCGCACGGCTCCAGTCGGGCTTCGAGACGCCGCTGACCCAGTACTACCGCGTCGAGACGACGGATGGCTGGCTCCGGGCCGAACCGACGTTCGACGTCGGCGTCGACAACCCGACCGAACTGACCTACGCCGTCGACGGGCGCGAGGTCACCGAGCGGTTCGACCCGGTCGATCACTACCGCCGTGAGATCGAACAGTTCGCCGACTGCGTCGACAGTGGCGCGACTCCGCGGGTCGACCGCACCGAGAGCGTCGCCATCATGCGCGTCATCGACGCGCTCTACGAGAGCGCGCGGACGGGACAGCCAGTCGAGTTGGACTGACGCCGGGGCCAAGTCCAGAACTGCGAGAGCTTGTCCCGCCCGTAGCTGTCCAGCCATCCGACTCGGACGGGTGGGTATGTCCAAAACACGGCGGCCAGGGGATCAGTTGTTCGGACCCGGTATCGAACGCTCCGGTCCCGTTTGAGCGATGGCACGCCGATCGTCGTCCCGATACGTCGGCCATCCGAATATGTTCCTCCCAATGTTCACGTATATGGGCTATCATCTGACAGCACGGCGGTATTTAATGATCTATAGAACATAAACACGCGTGACTGTCCGGTCTCCGGTCATAAGACGGCGGAAACACTCCGCGGATATTTCAAGAGTGCGAATAAAGTGATAAATACCCGCATTATCGAGGTGTTTCGAACCTATCCGATCGTCGACCGTCTACCCCGGGGACTCGCGATCGATCTGTGGTCACGGGTTCGCCGGATTCACTCACCACTCGCCGGTCGCCCCCTCGGGCCACGACTGATCGGCCGCCGCCCGTTCGATCTCGTCGAGTCGGGCGGTCACGTCCGCGACGAACGACTGGTCGTCGATCCGCGTCAGGTTCTCCCGTGCGGTGAACGCCGTCGCCCGCATCGCCGCGTGCGCGAGCAGACGGCCGGTCACCGCGTCGGGCCGGGCGTTCTCGTTCCCGTGAGTCGTAACCACCGTTCCGATTTCGACGACGGCCAGACACGCCTCGGCGATGGTCAGCGGGACGCCGGTCGCCCGCTTCAGTTCGGCCGTAGCGTCGTCCGCGGGCAGTGTGGCGAGCAGGTCGTCGACGGCCGAGGCGTCCGACTCGCCCAGCGTCATGAGGCGGGTCCGGAGTTCCTGTAAGTCCGCACGGGCGTCGCGCAGTTCGGCCGCGGCGTCGGCGCGACACTCGCCCCGTTCGAGCGTGTGGAGACAGACCATCTCACAGAGGGCCGCGCCGGTCGCGCCGACGACCGCGGCGGCCGTCCCGCCGGCCGGCGTCACCGCTGTCGACGCGATGTCGTCGAGGAACTGGTCGAGAGAACGGCTGCCGTAGTCCATGTGGGCCACCACTCACCGAGCGGGCATAGGCGATTCCCCGTGGGACTACTGGTCGAGTCTGCCCAGCCGCCACTCCTCGGTGTCGGGCGTCTGGTTGAACGTGTAGATGTGGACGCCCCGGATACCGTACTCCTCGTCGTCGACGTACGGTGCGAGGCCGTCGATGAGCGCATCGGGCTCGTAGGTCCCCCGCGAGCCGACGAGTTGTCGGACGAACCCGAGGACGCCGGTGGTCTTCCGGAGGAACTTGATCGAGTCGCCCACGCCGACCTTCTGTGAGATCTTCATCAGCCGCTGGTACTTCATCACACCCGGGATGCCGACCTCGATAGGGAGGTCGATGTCGCGCTCGCGGACCGCTTCGATCCACTCGATGACGGCGTCGGGGTCGTAACACAACTGCGTGACGATATACGTCGCGTAGGGGGCCTTCTTCTCCATCGCCTCGGCCAGCGTGGCCTCGTCGAGGAAGTCGTGGCCCTCCGGGTAGCCGGTGATACCCACTTCCTCGAAGGAGTACGGTGTCTCCGACAGCGCCGAGAGCAAGTCGTAGGCCGATTCGAACTCGCCGGCGGGCTCCTCGCGGTCGCCGCCGGGGACGAAGATGTCGGTGATGCCGGCCTCGGTCAGCCGCCTGGCGATCTCTTCGAGGTGCTCCCGGTCCTCGACGTAGCGGGCCGCGACGTGGGGGACGACGTCGAAGCCCTGTGCGACCGCCTCTTCGGTCTTTTCGACGGTCGTGTCGATGCCCAACTGGGGCGATGTCGTGATCGCGATCGTCGCGTCCGTGGGGAGGTGGGTTATCTCCTCGTCGAAGCTCTCGAACGGCATCAACTCGAAGCGTGCGTTCGTGAGGAGTGTCTCGACCCCACGGCGGTCCGTCGTACGGCTGGTTCCTAAGGACATTGTTTAGCTATTAAATGTGGTCTGAGTACTTTGTAGTGGGGGTGTGCCAGGGAACCCATTTAAGAGTGATCGCTCGGGGCACACTGTCTGATGCGAGCCACGGCCTGCTCGTAGGACGTTTCCTGCTGGTCGCCGTCGGAGATGCGGTGGAGGACGAGGCCGATGAGATTGAGTTCGCGCAGGAGATCACGGGTCTGCTGGCGCTCCAGTCCCAGCGCACGCTGGACCTCGTAGATCGCCGAGGAGTTCACGACGGCCTCGACGACGCCCTCCAGCGTGACGCCCTCGGGCATCCCGATGCCGTCGGTGACGAGTTGCTCGTCGGGCATCGCCGCCGTCGGATCGGTCTCCGTGTCGGCCGCGCTCGCGTCGTGGGCACCCGCATCAACCGTGTTCTCGCGCGCTTCGCCCGACCCGGTGTCGTACGTGTCCGGTTTGTGGACGCCGGCCTCGATCATGTACCGGCGGACCGTCTCCGCCGAGATCTCCATCTCTATCTCGCGGCTCATCTCGGTGAAGGTGTCATAGCTGTCGTACAGCGCCCGGAGGTACTCCGTGTCCTCGTAGGGTGGAACGGAGTCGTCCCGGACCGCCTGCGGGCCGGTCGCTGTCGGATCGTCGTCCTCGTCACCCATCGAATCGGCGGCGCCATCGTCGGTTCGGTCACTCGTCGGCTCCTCCGTCCGACGCGGTTCGTCCGCCTCTGTCGGGTCGGTGTTGCCGGGATCGATGGTCAGTTCGACGGTAAGCAGGAGACCGTCGTCGACAACCCGGACGGCGCCTTCGGTGGCCGAGACTCCCGAGAGGTTGTCGGGCAGCGTGCCGGGCGTCGACCTGTCGAACTCCACCTGGAGCCCACCGCTGTCGGTTAGCGTGGCCGTCTCCGGGGTGAGTGTCGAGTCGCCGTCGGCCCCGGCGGGGCACAGCGACACGGGGACATCCAGCGTGACCGACAGTCCGTCACCCGAGCCGTCGTCGGCCGTCGCCTCGACGTTCCGGATCTCACGGCCGCGTGACTCGTACTCGTCGATGATGTCGGAAAGGATATCGAACGAATTCTGTAATCCCATGGTATTGTTTATCTATGACACGTTATGGTGGATAACGATATGTGCGGAATAGCAAACCCATTAAAATACCCCCAAAATAATCGGGACACTCTCACCGACGGTCCGACTCGGCGCGGGTCGCGATGGCGGCGACGCGTTCCCCGGCGGCGACGACCGCTTCCCGGGCGAGCGAGTACGGGACCCCGCCGTCGTCGGTGGTGACGGTCTGGAGCGACTCGAAGGTGGCCGGGCAGTAGACGGTCCCCAGTTCGGCGCCCGGGGGGACGTAGTCGCCCACGTCGACGCCGGGACGGAGTTCGAACAGTCCCGAGGCCTGTGCGCGGACCGTCTCGCCGTCGTCCCGGAGGGTCGTCCGGTCGGGCGGCGACGCCGGCGTGTCCGGGAGCACCGAGAGCGACCGGAGGACGTTCACGAGTCCGCCCACACCCGTCCGGATGGCGTCGTGGGAGACCTGGCGGCTGTTGCCGAGTTCGGCCGTTACGGCCGGAATCCCGGCGTTCGCGGCGGCCTCCCGGAAAGTGCCCTCGGCCGACGCCTCGCTGTCGGTGTCGGCCAACACGAACTCGGTCCCGAAGGCGGTCGCCAGGTCCCGGGCCGCCTCGTCGTCGGCGCGATAGCGCACGTGTTCGAGCATGTCGGCGGTTCCGGTGTGGAGGTCCACGGCCGCGTCGGCGTCGCCGGCGAGGTCCCACAGGCGGGCGGCCAGGCGCTCCTGGAGGCTCCCCTCGCCGTCCCCGGGCCAGACGCGGTTCAGGTTCGGGTTCACCACGTCGTAGGCCGACGGGGTGGTGTACGAGCGGTGGTCGAACGCCGGTGGGTTCGCCACCGGCACGGCGACCACCGTCCCGGCGATCTCGGCGCCGTCGAGTCGCTCGTCGAGGCGGCGCAGGACTGCCGGCCCGTTCAGTTCGATGCCGTGCTGTGCAGCCTGGAGGTAGACGGTCGGTCCCGGCCCGCCCGTGTACCGGTGGACCGTCACGGTCAGGTCCGCGCCCGAGGGCAGTCGGCCGAGGCGACGGTCGGTCCGCGTGTGCGTGACGGGTTGGTGTTCCATACCCTGTCAGGGTACTGTGGGGACAAAAAAGGCGAGCGTGGCGGGAGTTTATTTCCGCCGGCCCCGAGGGGGCGGATATGCATATCGAGACGGAGACGTGGACCGATCTGGCCGACGCCGAGACGGAGCTGGCGCTGGTCCCGGTCGGTAGCACCGAGCAACACGGCCCGCACGCCCCGCTGGGGACGGACACACTCAACGCAGAGGCGGTCGCCGACGCGGCCGCCGACCGCTACGACGGTGAGGTCGTCGTCGCGCCGGCTATCCCGGTCGGCGTCGCCGAGGAACACCGGGCGTTCACCGGCACGCTCTGGACCAGCGAGTCCACGTTCCGGGCGTACGTCCGGGACGTCGTCGACAGCCTCGCCGCTCACGGATGGGACCGGGTCGTTCTGGTCAACGGCCACGGCGGGAACATCGCCGCCCTCCGGGAGGTGGCCGGCCGGATCGTCCGCCACGACGACGCTTACGCCGTCCCGTTCACGTGGTTCGACGAGGTGGGTGAGCAGGACATCGACATGGGCCACGGCGGACCGATGGAGACCGCGCTGTTACAGCACGCGAACCCCGAAACGGTCCACGAGGACCGCTTAGCGGAGGCTGCGTCGGGCGGGGCCGACCGCTGGGGCGACTGGCAGGGGCGTGTCAACCTCGCGTTCGACTCCGACGAGTTCACCGAGAACGGCGTCGTCGGCGACCCCCGCGACGGGAGCGCCGACCTGGGCGAACAGTTGCTCGAATCGGCCACGGGGTCGCTTGTCGCCCTGCTGGAGACCGTCGCCGACCGGGAACTTCCCGAGCGTTAGGCCTGGAGTTCTTCCCAGCGCTCGACGCCTGCCTCTGCGACCTCACGGTCCTGGGAGACCGCGCCGCCGGAGACGCCGATCGTCCCGACGATCTCGCCGTCCCGCTCCAGGGGGTAGCCGCCGCCGAAGATGACGATGCGGCCCTCGTCGGTCGACTGGAGTCCGTACAGCGAGTTCCCCGGTTCCGATGGCTCGGCGAGTTCGTGGGTCGGTGTCTCCAGCGCCGCGGCGGTGTAGGCCTTGTTCCGCGAGATGCTCACCGACGCGAGCCACGCCCCGTCCATGCGGTGCTGGGCGACGAGGTTCCCCTCGCTGTTGGCGACGGTGACGACCATCGGGTTGTCGATCTCCTCGGCTTTCCGTTCGGCTGCTTCGATAACGTCTGTCGCTGTCTCGAGTGCAATAGACTGGACCATGCAATCCCCCGGTTCGCCGGGTACCGTCTTAGAACCCAGGTTTCAGTCAACCGACACCGCTGTCGTGGCCCTCCGGCGTCGCCCGGGACCCGACAGCGGTCGGGACCGGATACTTCACAACGATAGTGTTGTGAACTACGAACCACCACTAGTTAGTATCCCTACCATTTGAAAAGCCCGCCCCGGCCAGCGGAAACTATTTGCCGACCCCACCGTCATCCTCAGACTAGATTTATGCAACCGACCGAGAACCTACCGGAACACGCCGACACCGTCATCGTCGGTGCCGGTATCGTGGGGTGTAACCTCGCGTACCAACTGACCGAGATGGGGAGAGAGGACGTCGTCGTCGTCGACCAGGGACCGATGCCCACCACGGGTGGCTCCTCGACGCACGCGCCGGGGATCATGTTCCAGACGGCCGAGCCGAAGACGCTCAGCCAGTTCGCGAACTACAGCCGGAAGCTCTACTCGGACTTGGAGGGCGCAGACGGCAAGCAGGCCTACAGCGAGACCGGCGGTATCGAGGTGGCACGCAGCGAGGAACGGATGGCGTTCCTCCAGCGCCGTGTCGAACACGCCAAGGCCTGGGGGATCCCCGATCCACAGATCCTCTCACCTTCGGAGGTGACGGACCACCTCCCGCTGGTCGACGAGGAGGAGATCCTGGGCGGGTACTACTCCCCGACCGACGGCCAGGTCTCCGGCGTCGTCGCCTGTGACGCGCTCGCAAGGGAGGCGATGGACCGGGGCGCGAAGTTCGTCCCCCACACCCGAACCGAGGACGTCGACGTCGAGGACGGCGCTGTCCAGCGCGTCGTCACCGAGAACGGCACTATCGAGTGTGACGAGGTGGTCGTCGCGACGAACATCTGGGCGCGGCAACTGGGCGAGGAACTCGGTGTCCACCTCCCGGTGACGCCGGTCGAACATCAGTACACGATGACCGAGTCGCTGGAGGAACTGGCCGACAACGCGGTCGACGTCACCGACCACCCGCTGTTCGAGAACTACGAGAACGTCTCCGGCGAGAAGACCAAACGGCTCCTGGCCGACCCGGACCGTCCCATCCTCCGGGACCAGGACAACGCGATGTACTACCGGACCCACGGGGACGCCTACGGCATCGGCTCGTACAACCACGAGCCAATCGTCCCGGACCCACGGGACCTGGGCGGCAACGACCCGGACGGCGAACAGGGGTCGGTCCACGAGTTCACCGACTTCCACATGGACAACGCGACCCATCCGGATCGGCCCCACAAGGCCCCGCGCCAGGCCAGCGACGAACTCCTCCCCGCGACGGCCGGGAAAGAGCTCGAACACAAGTACAACGGGATGTTTGCCGAGTCCCCCAACGGGCTGCCCGTGATGGGACCTGTCCAGGAGTACGACGGGCTCTGGACCGCGGCGGCAATCTGGGTCACCCACGCCGGCGGCGCGATGAAAGCGCTGGCCGAGTGGATGGAGACGGGCGTCCCGCGGCTCGACGACGGTCCCATCGACCTGGCACACTGTGACGTCAACCGGTTCGACGACCACGAGGGAAGCTGGGACTTCGCCCACGACATCGGCGGCGAGGAATACCGCATCGTCTACAACATCATGCACCCCAAGTGGGTGTGGACGGACAAACAGCGCGACATCCGCCGGACGCCGATGTATCACACCCACAAGGAGTACGACGCGGAACTGTGGGCCGAGGCCGGCTGGGAGGAACCCCAGTGGTTCGAGTCCAACGCGGACCTCGTCGACCGCTACGAGGACCAGATCCCCGACCGGAACGGCTGGGAGGGCGTCTACTACTCGCCCATCGAGGGCGCCGAGGCGCTGAACGTCCGGGAGAACGTCGGCCTCCACGACATGACGTCGTTCAACAAGATGGAGGTCGTCGGCAGCGACGCCGGCGAGTTCGTCCAGTACCTCTGTACGAACGACATGGACATCGGCGTCGGCGACGTGAAGTACACGCTGATGTGTAACGAGGGCGGCGGCGTCCGGGCCGACATCACCGTCACGCGGACCGACGAGGACCGCTACCTCCTGTTGACGACTGGTCGCGAGGTGGGGAACAACCACGTCGCCTGGGTCCGCGAACAGGCCCCCGACGGCGTCGTCGTCAACGATGTCACTTCGAGCCTGGCGGCGATGGTCTGTACCGGCCCGAACGCCCGGAAGGTCCTCTCGAAGGTCACCGATGTCGACCTCTCGGACGACGCCTTCCCGTTCTTCACGAGCCAGCAGTTCTTCGTCAAGAACGTCCCCGTGACGGCGCTGCGGGTCTCGTATGCCGGCGAACTCGGCTGGGAGCTGTACACCCCCTCGGAGTACGGCGAACGACTCTGGGAACACCTGCTCGAGGCCGGCGAGGAGTACGGGCTGCGCCCCTACGGTAACGGCGCGCTCAACGCCCTGCGCATCGAGAAAGGGTTCCGCCTCTGGGGGAAGGACCTCCACACGGAGCACACGCCCGAGACGGCCGGCCTCGGCTGGGCCGTCGACATGGACACCGACTTCATCGGGAAGGAGGCGCTCCAGAACACCGCCGAGGCGGCGGCCGACGGCGGCGCTCGGCGCAAGGAGGTGGCCTGTCTCACGCTGAACGACGAGGACGCGACCATCTTGGACAACCGTCCGGTCCTCGACGGCGAGGAGTCCATCGGCTACGTCCACAGCGCCGAGTACGGCTACACCGTCGGGGCGTGTGTCGCCTACAGCTACCTCCCGCCGGAGTACACTGACCCCGGTACCGAGGTCGACATCCTCTACGAGGGCGACCGCTACACTGCGACCGTCCGCGAGGAACCGCTGGTCTCCTGAGCACGGACCCCGAACACCGGCGTCCGGACTTTTTCTCCGACCGATCGAACGATCCGCTGAATCCGCCGATTTTCCACCGTCGTCGTTTAAATGGGTGTACTATCCGTGGCCAATGGTGATAGTGTCTACGAGAAGAAAACCACACGTATGACTAGATGGAACGCGTCTAACGACGGTGTTACTGCAGTCAGTCCGGATATAACCGACGAAACGAACGCATTACCTGCAAAATACTTCACAGAGCCACAGATTCACGAACTCGAAAAGGAGAAGATATTCGGTCGGTACTGGGTGTACGCCGGACACGCGAACGCGATTCCGGAGACGGGAGCGTACTTCACGCGAACGATCGGCGACAAGCAAGTGATCATCGTCCGCGACCACGACGACGAGATACGCGCGTTCTTCAACGTCTGTGCACACCGCGGGTCGAAGATGGTCGAGGATACGCCCATGACCAACCCCGGCAACATGGGTCGTATCCGTTGTCCGTATCACATGTGGTCGTACGACCTGGACGGCGACCTCGACAGCACGCCGAAGAGCTTCGAGGAGGCCGGGCTCAACCCGGACCTGGATGACGAGGAGGTCTGTAGTTTGGACGCCAGCGAAAACGGACTCAACGAGGTCCGGACCGACCGGATCGGACCGTTTGTCTTCCTCAACTTTGCCGACGACCCGATGCCGCTGGCCGAGCAGGCGGGGACGCTGAAAACGGAGCTGGAAGCCATGCCCCTAGAGGAGTACGAACACGCGGCGCGGTACGTGTCGGAAGTCGACTGCAACTGGAAGACGTTCGCAGGCAACTACTCGGAGTGCGATCACTGTCACGCAAACCACCAGGACTGGATCACCGACATCGAACTCGACGAGTCCAACCTCGAAGTCAACGACTATCACTGGATTCTCCACTACACCCACGACGAGGATGTCGACGACGAACTCCGCATCCACGAGGAACACGAGGCGAAGTTCTACTACTTCTGGCCGAACTTCACGGTGAACATGTACGGCACGGCCGACGGGTACGGGACGTACATTATCGACCCGATCGACGAGGGGCGGTTCCAGCTGATTGCCGACTACTACTTCAGCTCCGCGGAGATGACTGACGCGGAACGAGAGTTCGTCCAGACGAGCCGGCAACTCCAGGAAGAGGACTTCGAACTCGTCGAACGCCAGTACGAAGGGCTGCAGTCCGGAGCGCTCGCCCAGGCACAACTGGGACCGAACGAACACACCGTCCACAAACTGCACCGACTCGCACAGGAGGCCTACGAAGCGTGACTTCGGTGTCCCGGACAGACCAGCGAGCGGACGTACCGTTCGTCGCTCGATCCACCGAGACAGGTGCCCGCATCGAGGCGTCGACAGCGAACGAGGTGATCGCGGTCTATCGACGCCAGCAGGGACTGCTGGACACGGATCTCGAATGGGTCTTCGCGGACCATCCAGCAGTCACGACGGTTTCGGACTCGGACGGCATCGAAACTGTCCTCCGGGCGCTCGACGACGATTTCGAGAACGGCGTCCCGCTTGGGATTCTCGCCGCTGCGATGAGTAAACAGGGCTGGACCGTCGGGGACACGCTGGCCGAAGTGTACGACTTGCGTATGGAAGGTTCGCTCTGGGAACCCCGGTCCGATCACCTCCGGCCGGTCTGAGGAGTCGCTACCCGTCATACCGGTCACGATCACTTGATTCGCCTCTCCACTCACAGCAGCAGCCACGTTGTTTCGTAATGCCCCGTCGCCCCAGTCGGATACCAGAAACTGTTAGCTGTGTAGAATGCTGTGGTTCGTCGTGGCCCGTGGTGCAACCCGTCTCGACTTGAATCCCTATTCTGGCATGTATGGTCTATAGAGGGGTTCTATGTCTGGAATTCTCGATCTCGATATCCCCGCCATCGGTGTTTTTATACTTGTGTCAGAAGCAGTCTCGAACGAGATATATGAGCACAGAGACTCCCCCATCTCGGGCGGATACCGTTATTATCGGTGCCGGGGCTGTCGGCTGTAGCGTCGCCTACCACCTGTCGGAACTCGGCGCGGAGGACGTCACCGTCGTCGATCAGGGACCGCTCCCGGTCACCGGCGGTTCGTCCGTTCATGCGCCCGGTATCATGTTCCAAACGTCGCCATCGAAGATACAGACGAAGGCGGCCCACTACACCAGTCGATTGCTCTCGGAGGCGGGTGTCTACGACGAAGTCGGCGGGATCGAACTCGCCCGTAGCGAGGACCGGATGGACTTCCTGCGCCGCCGGAAGGAGTGGGCGACCTCGTACGGACTGCCAGAGCCACAACTGCTCGACCCCGAAGAGGTGACAGATCACCTCCCGATGGTCGACGAGGAGGAGATCCTGGGCGGGTACTACTCCCCGACCGACGGTCGTGTCGACGGGATCGCCGCCCTCCAGTGGTACATGGAGCAGTCGGCGGCCGACTTCATCGGGAATACCGAGGTCTCGGACATCGAGGTCGAGGACGGCGCCGTCCAGGCCGTCGTGACCGACCGCGGCCGCATCGAGTGTGACCGCTGTGTGATGGCGACGAACAACTGGGGGTACCAGACCGGGCAGTTGGCCGGCCTCGACCTCCCGATCGCGCCCGTCGAACACCAGTACGTCGTCACCGAACCGCTGGACGAACTGGCCGACGAGGAGAGTTCGGTCGGCGACAACACCACCGGATTAGACGTGCCCGGCGACCGCTCCATCGCGGAGTACATGAGCGAGGGACCGACCCAGCCAGTCGGGCGCGACCAGGACCACTCGCTGTACTTCCGGAACCACGGCGACGCCCTGGGGATGGGGTCGTACAACCACGAGACACTCTCGGTCGACCCCGAGGCGATGGGGAAAAACACCGACGAGCACCAGGCTTCCGTCAGGGGGTTCACCAAGGAACATTGGGAGACGCCGACCCACCGCGGCCGGGACAAGTCCGCCAAGCAGGCCTTCGACGAACTCCTGCCGGCAACGCAGGATGTCGACTACGAAGCCACTGAGAACGGCATCTTCGTGTTCACGCCCGACGGGATGCCCGCCGTCGGCCCGACCGCCGCCGTCGACGGCCTCTGGAGCGGGCTGGCGATCTGGTGGACTCACTCGGGGGGCTACGGCAAGATCCTCGCCGAGTGGATGGAGAACGGTGTCCCGCGGCTCCCGTCCGGCCCGGTCGACACCGGCGGCATCCACGTCCGGCGGTTCGAACCCCACGCCGGCGAGAAGGAATACTTCGTCGACCGTGGGGCGAAACGGTACGAACAGGTCTACAGCATCGTCGAACCCCGGTGGCAGCCCGACGATCACCGCGGCCTGCGGACGAGTCCGTTCTACCACCAACAGCAGGAACTGGGCGCGGAGTTCTACCAGAGCGGCGGCTGGGAGACCCCGCAGTACTACGAGTCCAACGCGGACCTCGTCGACCGCTACGAGGACCAGATCCCCGAACAGGACGGCTGGCAGGCGATCAACCGCTCGCCCATCGAGGCGGCCGAACACCTCCACACCCGCGAGAAGGTGTCGATGTTCGACATGACCACGTTCAGTTCCATCGTGGTCGAGGGCGAGGGCAGCGGCGAGTTCCTCCAGTCGGTCTGTAGCAACGACATCGACATCGACATCGGACAGGTCCGCTACTCGCTGTTGTTGAACGAGGGTGGGGGCATCCTCGCGGACGTGACCGTCGTCCGTCTGGACGACGAGGAGTATCTGGTCACCACGGGCGGCGGGAACTCGCCGGGCATCCACGGCGGGTGGCTCGAAGAGCACGCCCCGGAGACGGTGGGCGTCCACGTCGAGGAGGGCGCGCGCTCGACTATCGGCCTGTGGGGACCGAACGCCCGGCTGCTCCTCCAACGCTGTACCGACGCCGACGTGACAAACAGCGGCTTCCCGTACTTCCGGGCCAAGCAGATCTACGTCGGCGAGGTACCGGTCATCGCGTTGCGGGTCTCCTACGTCGGCGAACTCGGCTGGGAGCTGTGGGCACCGACCGAGTACGGACAGCGCCTCTGGGAGACGCTCTGGGAGGCCGGCCAGGACCTCGACGTGCGGCCGATGGGCGGGGGCGCGCTCAGTTCGATGCGGTTGGAGAAGGGGTACCGGCTGTGGGGCACCGACATCGACACGGACGCCAACCCGTTCGAGGCGGGCCTGCCCTTCGCCGTCGACATGGACACCGACTTCGTCGGGAAGGAGGCGCTCCAGGCGGCACGCGAGGACGGCATCGACAACCGCATCACGCCGTTGACGCTCGACGACTCGACGGACATCATGCTGAGCGGGCGGCCGGTCACGAAAGACGGCGAGACGCTGGGGTACGTCCAGGCGGGCGACTACGGCTACACTATCGGTGAATCCATCGCCTACACGTACGTCCCCAGCGAGTACGCCGAGGCCGGCACCACAGTACAGGTCCACTGCGAGGGCGAGACTTACGACGCCACCGTCCGCGACGAACCCCTGTTCGATCCGGGCCGGGAGAGGATCATCCGGTAAGCCATGTCAGACACCGATTCGGCGGAGCTTCCCGTCACGTACGCCGACATCGAGCGCGCCCGCGAGCGGCTGGACGACGACACCGTGGTCAAGGAGACGCCGGTCGAGCGGAGTTCGTCGCTCGACGACCTCGTCGGCGGCGAGGTGTACCTCAAGATGGAACACCTCCAGTGGACGGGGTCGTTCAAGACCAGAGGGGCGTACAACAAGATCTCCCAGGCCGTCGCCCGCGGCGTCGACGAGTTCGTCGCCGCGAGCGCGGGCAACCACGCCCAGGGGGTCGCCCTCGCCGCGACCAAGTGTGACGCGGAGTCGACGATCTTCATGCCGACGACCGCGCCACAGGCGAAAGTCGACGCCACCCGCGACTACGGTGCGACGGTAGAACTCGTCGGGAAGGACTTCCAGGAAGCGATGACGCGCGCCCAGTCGGCCGTCGAGGAGACCGACGCCGAGTTCGTCCACGCCTACGACGACATCGACATCATCGCCGGGCAGGGGACGCTTGGCTCCGAGATGTACCACGACAACCCCGACAC
The DNA here is from genome assembly GCF_035666295.1 of Haloarcula montana. Taxonomy (NCBI): domain Archaea; kingdom Methanobacteriati; phylum Methanobacteriota; class Halobacteria; order Halobacteriales; family Haloarculaceae; genus Haloarcula; species Haloarcula montana. The sequence continues at coordinate 909,150 of NZ_CP142027.1, read as the reverse complement.
CGACACCGTCGTCGTCCCCATCGGCGGGGGCGGCCTCATCAGCGGCGTCTCGACGGCGATCAAACACCTCTCGCCGGAGACCCGCGTCGTCGGCGTCCAGGCGACGGGCGCCTCGACCGTCCACGAGAGCCTCGACAAGGGGATGCCAGTGACGCTGGACGAGGTCGACACCATCGCCGACGGCATCGCCACCGGCGGTATCTCCGAGACGACGCTTCGCATCATCGAGGCGAACGTCGACGAGGTAGTCACGGTCACCGACACCGAGATCGCCAGCGCGATCCTGTTGCTGATGGAGCGGGCCAAACAGGTCGTCGAGGGGGCCGCGGCCGCGTCCGTCGCCGCCATCCTGAGTGACGACCTGGACGTCAGCGGCGAGACGGTGATGCCGCTGCTCTGTGGCGGGAACCTCGACATGACACAGATGAGAGAGGTTCTCATTCACGCACTGACGGAGCGCCAGCAGCTCCTCCAGTTGCGGGTCCGCATCGACGACCAGCCGGGAGTCATGGAGGAGATATCCGGCATCATCGCCAGACAGGGAGCGAATATCCACGACGTGCGCCACGAACGCTCCGTCGAGGACCTGGAGATCGGCGAGGCCTACCTCGTGTTCAACGTCGAGACGAGCGGGGCCGAGCACGCGGGTAGCATCATCAAGGCAATCCGCGGTGCGGGGTACCCTGTCGACAACGTCGCCCAGGCCAGCCGGTGAGGCACTGGCCCGGGGAAAGTTATATGACCGCTGTTATGGAAATCAACACGAGTCGTCAGATATGTACGAACACATACTTGTTCCGTACGACGGGAGCGACGAGGCACAGAAGGGGGCCAAACACGGCATCGAACTCGCAGCAGTGCTCGGTGCGACAGTCCACGGGCTCTACGTGATCGGTCTTCCGGGGACGCCGCGCGCACTGTCACTGAGAGACGACGAAGAGGAGATGCGCGAGGAGTACCGCGAGTACGGCGAACAGGCCCTGTCGGAGTTGGGCGACATAGCCGAGGAACACGGCGTGAGCTTCGAGCGCGCGATCCGGACCGGGAAGGCGAGCGAGGAGATCGTCGAGTTCGCCGAGGAGGAGGGAATGGACGCCATCGTCCTCGGGTCGGCCTACCGGGGGAAACTCGGCAACCTGATCGGGGGGACGACCGACAAGGTGGTTCGCTCGGCGACCGTTCCGGTCATCAGCCAGCGGATGGAAGCGGACGAAATCTGAAACGACCCCGTCTCCGGCAGAACACGGGGCCGCTGACAACCTGCCTTACGGCGGCTTTGCGGTCAATCGTCGATCAGCCGCGTCTCCCGGAGGTAGATGACGAGACTCGCACTGAGAAAACTGAAGCCGGCGAGACGGAGGTTCCCGGCGACCATCCCTACTATTCCGAGCCCCATCAGGAGTGCCGCCAGCAGGGCTGCCCCGATCGCTATCGTGTTCTCCATGTAGTCACTTGAACGGGTACGAGGATAAAGACGGGCGACCCGTTCTCTCCCGGATCGGAAACACAAAATATAAAAAAACTGTTATTATCGGGGTATGTTTCGACTAGAACCGCGGCCCGACCCCTATTCTACGGGTTTTGAATAAAGTTTTATTAGAGTTCAACAGTGAATGCGCATGAGGTTGTGTAACACGCAGTTGGATACAGTGCGACAACCCGTCTGACGGGTGCACGGATACTACGTCGCGCGGAACAGCGAGACGAACGAACCGAACTGCGGTGCGAGCCAGTGATGGCACCGACACTCGTCGTTGATACGGCTCAGCACCACGACGCGACCGAACTGCGAACAACGACAATGACACGACACGGACGATTACAACGACTACGGAAGATGGGGGTACCGCATGTCAGAAAGTGACGATACTGCTGGGGAGATGTCGGATGGGCTCCAGGTAGAGCTGTTCCATCCGGAATCGGACCGCGAACCCGGTGACACGAACATCCAGGCGCTCGGGTTCGACATCCACCCGATCGTCTTCCCGGTTGCCCTGGTGATCATCGCGTTGTTCATCGCGGTGACTGTCCTGCTCGGGGATACCGCCTCGTCGGCGTACACCTGGTTGTTCAACTTCATCGGAGACACGTTCGGCTGGTTCTATCTGCTGGCGGTGAACATCTTCATCGCTGTATTGCTGTTCTTCGCGTTCAGCAAGTACGGGAAGATCAAGATCGGTGGCGTCGAGGCCGAGAAAGAGTTCAGCGACTTCTCGTGGATGGCGATGCTGTTCAGCGCCGGGATGGGGATCGGCCTCATGTTCTTCAGCGTCTCCGAACCGCTGTACTACTTCCAGAACGTTCCGAGCTTCTTCGGCGCGGAGGGGGGAACCGGCGCGGCGGCCTCCGCGGCGATGGCACAGACGTTCTTCCACTGGGGCTTCCATCCGTGGGCGGTGTACGGACTCGTCGGCCTCGGGCTGGCGTTCTTCTCGTTCAACCGCGGGCTACCGCTGACGTTCCGGTCGATCTTCTGGCCCCTGCTGGGCGAGCGGATCTACGGCTGGCCCGGCCACATCATCGATCTCGTGACGGTGTTCGCGACGCTGTTCGGGCTGTCGACGTCGCTCGGTCTGGGCGTCGCACAGGTCAACACCGGCCTGTCGTACGTGGGCGGTGACATGCTCGGCCTCGTCAGCGTGCCGACGGGGACCTGGCCACAGGTCGCCCTCATCGCCGGCATCACACTGATCGCCACGATGTCGGTCGCGGCCGGCCTCGACGGCGGGGTCAAGCGACTCAGCACCATCAACCTCTACCTGATGTTCACGCTGCTTGGCTTCCTCCTCATCGTCGGTCCCACGGTGTACATCCTGGGGTCCTGGGTCGAAGGACTGGGCGCGTACTTCGGGAACATCCTCGCGCTGGGCTTCTTCACTGGCACGCTCGGACCGGCCGAGAACGGGACGGTGACGGCCTGGACGGTGTTCTACTGGGGCTGGTGGATCGCGTGGTCGCCGTTCGTCGGGATGTTCATCGCGCGCATTTCGAAGGGCCGTTCGGTCCGTGAGTTCGTCCTGGGCGTGCTGTTCCTGCCCGCGCTGTTCTCGACGCTGTGGCTGTCGGTGTTCGGCGGGAGCGCGCTGTTCAACTCCCTGCAGGGCAACGGTGCGGCGCTCGCGACCTACAACGAACTCGGCCAGACCGTCGCGATGTTCGCCATGCTCGAACAGTTCCCCCTGGGAGCCGTCTCGGGCTTGCTCGCGACGCTGCTGGTCATCACCTTCTTCGTCACGTCCTCTGACTCCGGGTCGCTGGTCATCGACCACCTGACCTCCGGCGGGAAACACGACGTGCCGAGGATCCAGCGGATCTTCTGGGCACTGGTCGAGGGGCTTGTCGCCTCGATCCTGCTCATCGGCGGCGGCCTGACGGCGCTGCAGACGGCCGCTATCACGACTGGATTGCCGTTCGCGGTCATCCTGTGTCTGATGTGTTACACGGTGTATCTGGGGCTCAGCAACGAGTACCAGATCCTCGAATCCGAGGAGTTCGCCGAGACGATACAGGACCTCACCGAAGAGAGCGATGTCGACATCACGACGGCCGGCGACGCGACGGTGACGGACGTCTCGGACAGAGACGAGACGCCGAGCGGCGACTGAGCGGCGGTCGTCCCGTTTTCCCGCTCTCCGTTTTGCCCGACAGCCGCGGCTGTCCCCTCAGCGCTGACGTTCGGTCTCGACGGTCCGGTCGGTGTGGAGCCACACCCGTGCCGAACCGCCGATGCCGAACGCCGCGAGCCCGAACCAGACTACCGCGCTCCACGGGAGCGGCAACAGTATCCAGCCGACGGCACTGAGCGTGGCCCCGACGAGGAGGCCATACTGCGGGCGGCGTTCGCGCTGGATGTCGGTTAGCAGGGTCCCGAGGACGAGAAAGCCAAAGCCGGTGAGCACCAGGACCGCGACCCCGATGCCGACGACACCGATCTGGGCCAGGCGCCCGCCGCCGACCCCGATCCGGACGATCTGGTTGACGCCGTACAGACCCAACAGCAGGACGACAGCGTACGCCATCGCTCCGTAGAGGACGGCACGGACCGGTTCGTCGTACAGCGTGTCGACTGCCTCGTCGACCCGTCCGGGGGAGCGAACGAGGATGAGCCACCCGGCCGCGAGGACGAGCAGGAACGACACCACCCCCTGGAGGAGCCCGGACGCGTCGGTGAGGATACTCGGGTCCATCTGTCCCGGGACGAACGTTCCGACCGCACCGTTGCCCCCCGACGCCGTCACGACGACTCGAACAGCGGTCCCGACTGCCATGGCACCACGTTCCGAGAGGCGGCGGGAAAACCTGTCGCCTACCCTCGTGAATGTCCGCGTCCGACAAGCGCACCCAGGGCTTATACAGATGGAACGCCTGAAACTGTCCGTGACTGGCCGACTCCGCACGCTCCTCTCGAAGCTCCGCTGGGTCGCGGAACGGGTCGCCGCGCCGCTCCGCACCGGTGACGGGCCGAACAAGTTCCGACTGTCGAGCGTGGACACGGCGACGACCACGTACGACGGGGACATCGGATGGGCGAGTCGGCCGCCGGCGACTGTTCGCTGTCCCCAGTGTGACGCCGAGATCTTCCAGCACAACGCCCGGGACGACCTCGACTGTCCCCGCTGTGTCGGGGAGTTCGATCCCGAGGCGTTCAGCGACCTGGAGCTGTTGCACCTCACGTGTCCGGTCTGCCGAGGGCGCATGGAACACGGCCAGCGCCACCCCGGCAGCTTCGACATCCCCGAGTGGGCGACCTGCACGAGCTGTCGGTATCACTGGGAGTTCGAGCACTCCTACGACTAGTCGGCGCGCTCAGTAGAACTCCCACTCGTCGTCGTCGCCCCCGCGGCTGACGCCGTCCTCCTGTTCGGTCTCCTCCGTCTCGTCGGGCCAGCGGATCCCGTCGCCCCTGAGGCTCTTGTACGCGAAGCTCCCGAGAGCGACGAGCAGCAACAGGAGGACGAGGGCGCCAGCGGCGGCTGCCACCTGACTGACCGATTCGAGGATCCCCGAGCCGACCTGCATCTGGAGCAGCATACTGGCTGTCGGTGCTGGACCGGTATCAGTGTTTTCGGCGGCTGTTGGCGTGCTCGCCCGATCCGGCGGTCGCGGAGACGGTGTCCAGCACCGCGGCGTTTGCCGCGACGTCGTGGACACGGACCACGTCTGCCCCGCGTTCGGCCGCCAGCGCCGTCGCCGTCAGCGTCGGGACGAGGCGGTCGCCGGTCGCTCCGTTGATGTCCGCGAACATTGACTTGCGGGAGTGGCCGATCATGACGGGACAGCCCAGCGCCCGGAACTCCCGCAGGCGGTCCAGCAGCTCGAACGACTCGGCGGCGTCTTTGCCGAACCCACAGCCGGGGTCGACCAGGATACGCTCGCGGTCGATACCGGCCTGTTCGGCGAGCAGGACCCGCTCGGTCAACTCCCGGAGGACCGACTCGACGACGTCGTCGTAGTCGGCCGAACGGTCGGGGTCGACCGGCGCGGCGAGGCTGTGCATCAGGACCAGGCCGGCGTCGTGGTCGGCGACGACGAAGCGCATCTCCGGGTCGTCGAGCCCGGAGACATCGTTGACGATGTCCGCGCCCGCCGACAGCGCCGCGTCGGCGACGGCAGCCTTGCGCGTATCGACCGAGACGGGGACGTCCAGATCGGCGAGCGCTTCGACGACGGGGACGACGCGGGCGATCTCCTCTTCGACGGGGACCGGGTCCGCACCGGGTCGGGTACTCTCGCCGCCCACGTCGACGATGTCCGCGCCGTTTTCGACCATCTCCCGGGCGCGTTCGACGGCGGCCCGCTCGGTGTCGTACTCGCCGCCGTCGTGGAAACTGTCCGGTGTGACGTTCAGGATGCCCATCACCGCCGTTTCCGAGCCGTCGACCGGCCAGTCGTCGGGGGGGCCGTCGAGCGCCTGAGAGAGCTTCCGCCCGACGCTGGCGAGGCCGTGTCCCTCACTCGGCGCCCCCTCGGCGAACGCCTGGAGCTGCGAGACGGTTCCCGACAGCGCGGCCGAGACGACGTGTTCGGGCTGTCCGGCGTCGGTACTGACGCTCTCGCCGCCCAGCGACCGGAGTCTCTTTGTGACCCGGTCGGCCTGTGTGGTCCGGAGGTGGGTCGCCAGGTGCCGCTGGGAGATCTCGGCGGCCGCCCCGTCCTCGAACGCCGCACGGGGGAGAACGGCGTCGTCGGACTGGACGTGTCGCTCTTTGGGGACAACGAGGCGGGTCCAGCGCTCGCGGGCCTCCGCGACGGCGTACAGCGATCCGGTCACGAGCACGAAGTCGTCGGGACCGGCCGCCGCGATCGCGCGCTCGGTGGCCTCCGGGACGGAGTCGATCCGGCGGACCGTGTCGGCCTGGCCGTCGAAGACGTCCGCGAGCGTCTCGATGGATTCCGCACGGTCGATGTCCGGCCGGCTCACGTAGGCGGTGTCGACCGGCGGGAGCGCCGCGACCATCCGGTCGTGGTCCTTGTCGGTCATCGCGCCGAAGACGACGTGTAACTCCGCGTAGTCGTAGCGGGCCAGCAGGCGCTCGACGGTCGCCATCGCGCCGGGGTTGTGCGAACCGTCGAGGACGACCATCGGCTCGGTCGACCGGATCTCGAACCGCCCGGGCCAGGTCGCGCTTCGGAGGCCCCCTGCCACCGTCTCGGGGTCGACGTCGGCGACCTGCCGGGCGAGCGTCGCGGCCACCCCCGCGTTGCTCGCCTGATGCTGACCCAACAGTTTGAGGTTGGTCTCCGTGGACCAGTCGGGGCCGGTGATCGAGACGCTGTTCTCGACGGCACAGCGCATCCCCGTCTCGACGGCCACGACGTCGGCGTCGGTCGCACCGACGGTCACGGTGTCGGTGACGGAACGGATCGCGTCCAGCGCCTCGCCCTCGGCCCCCGTGACCAGCGGGCGCGATTCCGGGGCGACCTGGGCCTTGTCGCGGGCGATCTCGGCGACGGTGTCGCCCAGCAGGTCCGTGTGTTCGAGGCTGACCGACGTGACGGCGCTGGCCACCGGATCGACGGCGCTGGTCGCGTCGTAGCGTCCGCCGATGCCGACCTCCAGGACCGCGACGTCGACGTCCTCGTCCCCGAAGTGGGCGATCGCCAGCGCGGTCAACACTTCGAAGTGGGTCGGCAGGTCGTCGTCGGCGTCTAATCGTTCGATGCAGGGATCGATGCGTTCGACGAGGTCGACGACGCTCGATTTCGGGATCGGTCGGCCGTTGACGGTGATCTGCTCGCGGAAATCGGTGAGACTCGGAGACGTGAACAGCCCGACGTCGAGGCCCGCGTGCCGGAGGACACTCTCGAGCATGCACGCGGTGCTGCCTTTCCCGTTGGAGCCGGCGACCTGCACGAAGTCGGGGCCACGCTGTGGGTCGCCGAGGTGCGCGAGCATCCGCGCCGTCGTCTCGGTCCCGAGTTTCGGCCGCCGACGCTGGAGCGACTGCAGGTAGTCGGCCGCTTCGTGGTACTCCATAGCACATATCGTCGGCGGTGGCCTGATTAACCTATCGCCGTCGGGGATTCGGGCCGGAACGCGCGATTTAAGCCCGCGTCCCGTAACATATCGTGTATGCCTGCCGATGCATCGCGCGCCTCGGGGGAACCGTACGTCACGTCCTTCGAGGCGACGGTCGACTCGGTCGACGGTCGCACGGTCACGCTCGAACACACCTACTTCTACGCCGAGGGCGGCGGCCAACCCGCCGACAGGGGAACGCTCGACGGCGTCGACGTCGTCGACGTCCAGTCTATGGACGGCGGTACGGTCCATACCCTCGCGTCGGCCCCCGACTTCGCGGCCGGCGACACCGTCACGGGGGCCATCGACGAGTCCTTCCGGACCTACAGTATGCGGGCACACACCGCCAGCCACATCGTCTACGGCGCCGGCCGGCGGCTGTTCGACGGGCACGGCTACGGCGGCTTCGACATCGGCGAGGAGACGGTCCGGCTCGACTTCGAGACGGGGGCAAGCGCCGAGGCGATCGATCCGCTGACCGTCCAGGAGATGGTCAACGAGGTGGTCTGGGAGGACCGTCCCGTCGACTGGTACGAGATGGACGTCGAGGCGGCCCGCGACCACGAGGACATCGTCTTCAACCTCGGTGATACGACGCCGACCGGGAGCGTCCGGATCGTCGAGATTGACGACTGGGACATCTCGGCCTGTGGGGGGACACACGTGGCCTCGACCGTCGAGGTCGGCCCTGTCAAGGTTCTCGACGTCTCCAACCCCGGCGCGGACCTGGTTCGGGTCGAGTACGCTGTCGGGCCGACGGCGATCGAACGGCAGGTCGCGGAGACACGCAGCGCGCGCCGCGGGGCGGACGCGCTGGACACGAGCGTCGAGGGACTCGGAGAGCGAGCCGAGGGGCTGCTCGACGAGAAGAAGGCGCTCCAGGAAGAGCGTGCCCGGCTCCGCGGGGACCTGCTGGACGCACGGCTGTCGGCGCTCGCGGGCGAGACGCACACGCGTGACGGGCGGGAGTGGCTCGTCGGTACCGTCGAGGGCGTCGACTCCAACGCCGTCGCCGATCACCTCAGCGCACGCGACGGGGCGGCCGATGTCGTCGTCCTGACCGGCACCGACGGCGCGACGTTCGTGGTCGTCGGCACCGACGGCGAGACGGACGCCAACGACGTGATCGACGAGGTCACCGACGAGTTCGGCGGTGGCGGGGGCGGCCAGCCGACGCTCGCACAGGGCGGCGGTCTCTCGGCGGAGCCCGAGGCAGTCGTCGACTACCTCACCGACTGAGTCGGCTCGGGAAACTCGTTACGACAGCGAACCGACGGGATGGGAGCACTGGTGTTGTCCGACGCCGAAGAGAACACATCGTATCCGGCTTCTATCAGCTATACGAACTTTCATACGCCGGTACAGGGAACCCAATGACGAGATGTCATCAGAGGACGAGTCACAGGAGCCGATCCCGACCGACTACGATATCGCACAGTCGACAGACATGGAACCGATCTGGGAACTCGTCGAGCCCTGGGGGCTCGGCCTCGACGATCTCCAGTACTTCGGGGAGTACACAGCCAAGGTCAAACACCACGCCATCGAGCGCCTGCGGGACCAGGCCGAGGACCGCGAGCAGAACCTCGTCCTCGTGACCGGGATGACGCCGACGCCTAAAGGCGAGGGCAAGACGGTGACGACGGTCGGGCTCGGGCAGACGCTCAACCACCTCGGTGAGGAGGCGATGATCGCCATCCGCGAACCCTCGCTGGGGCCGGTGTTCGGCGTAAAGGGCGGTGCAGCCGGCGGCGGCCGCTCGCAGGTACTGCCGATGGAGGACATCAACCTCCACTTCACCGGGGACCTCCACGCACTGACGGCCGCGCACAACCTCATCGCGGCGATGCTCGACGCGCGCCTCTCCCAGGGCAACGACCTCGACATCAACATCAACGACGTGGCCTGGAAGCGCGCGCTGGACATGAACGACCGTGCGCTCCGCCAGACCGTCGTCGGACTCGGCGGCGAGACGGGTGGGACCCCCCGCGAGGACGGGTTCAAACTGACCGCGGCCTCGGAGCTGATGGCCGCGCTCTGTCTGGCCGAGGACCTCGGCGATCTCAAGGAACGGGTCGCCCGCATCATCGTCGCCTACGGCGAGGACGGCGAGCCCATCACGGTCGACGACATCGAGGCGACCGGGCCGGCGACGATGCTCCTGCGGGACGCCATCAAGCCCAACGTCGTCCAGACCATCGAGGGCACGCCCGCGTTCGTCCACGGCGGCCCCTTCGCCAACATCGCCCACGGGACGAACTCGCTCATCGCGGACAAGGCCGCCTTCGGCATGGGCGACTACCTCGTCACCGAGGCCGGCTTCGGCTCCGATCTGGGTGCCGAGAAGTTCATGAATATCGTCTGCCGGCTGGGTGACATGACGCCCAACGCGGTCGTGCTGGTCTCTTCGGTCCGTGCGCTCCAGTACCACGGGATGGACCAGTGGCCGGTCGACTTCGACGAGATCGACGAGGCCGGCGTCGACGCGGTCGAACGCGGCTTCGAGAACCTCGACCGCCACGTCAGTAACCTCCAGAAGTTCGGCGTGCCGGTCGTCGTCGCCCTCAATCGCTTCCCCGACGACACCGAAGAAGAAGTCCAGGCGGTGCTGGACCACTGCCAAGAGGACCTCGGCGTCAGAGCGGCCGAGTCGGAGGTCTTCGAGAAGGGCAGCGAGGGCGGTGTCGACCTCGGCGAGCACGTCATCGACGCCGTCGACGAGAGCGACGAGGACGAGTTCCGCTATCTCTACGACGAGGAGGCTCCCATCGAGGAGAAGATCGAGACCGTCGCCACCGAGATCTACGGCGCCGACGGCGTGAAGTTCACCGGCAGCGCGCTCGACGACATCGAACGCATGGAGGAACTGGGCTTCGGTGACGTCCCGGTCTGTATGTCCAAGACCTTCCACTCGTTCAGCGACGACGCCAGCAAGAAGGGCGCACCGGAGGGATGGGAACTGGAGATCAGCGAGGTGTACCCATCGGCCGGTGCCGGCTTCATCGTCGCACTGACTGCCGACGCGCTGACGATGCCGGGCCTCCCCCAGCGGCCCGCCGCCGCGGATATGGACATCGACGAGGACGGCAACATCTCCGGGCTGTTCTGAGCGGGGCCGGCGTCCCGGCGCTCGCTGGACTGCCGGTTTCGACCCCACGATTCGATAACAGCGATAGAAGTGTGATTTCTTTCCGGTTCGCTACTCCGTTGTCGCGATGGCCTCGATCTCGACGGCAGCACCTTTCGGCACCGCGCCGGCTCCGACGGCGCTCCGGGCGGGTGGCTCGTCCTCGAAGAACTCGCTGTAGGCCTCGTTGAACGCGTCGAAGTCGTCGATGTCGTCGAGGAAGACGGTCGTCTTGAGCACGTCGTCGAGCGAGCAGTCCTCGGCCGCCAGGATCGCCTCGACGTTGCGCAGACACTGCCGGGTCTGTTCGGCGACAGACTCGTCGTCGAGCAGTTCGGCGTCGGTCGTCAGTGGGAGCTGTCCGGCCGTGATGAGCAGGTCACCGTTCGTCGTCGCCTGACTGTAGGCGCCGACCGCTGCCGGTGCGTCGTCGGTACTGATGGTTCGTTTCACGGGAACGGCTACCTCGCCGGCTGACATAAATCCCGGTCGCGTCGACGGGCCAGCACACATCCACTCGGAAGTCCGACCAGTTGTGCGAGGCGGCTGGCGCTCTCACGGGAGCGGGCCGACGGGCTCCGCCGGTCACTGGTTGACGACGACGATCGCGGCGATGGCGAGCCCGATGGCCGCCAGTTTCTTCGCCGAGAGCGGTTCGCCGAACGCGACTGTGGCGATGAGCGCGGCGGCGACGAAGTACATCCCGCCGATGGTCGAGACGACGGTGACCGACCCGACGCTGACGCCGACGAACGTCGAGACGACGCCGATCGCGGCCGCGACACCCGCGACGGCGGCGAACATCACCCCGCGGTTCGTCACCGCCAACGAGGCGTCCGAGACGAGGACGTAGACGCCGGTGACCACCGCGGCGGTGGCGTAGGAGATGAACGCCGCCGTCTTCGGGTCGATGGCGTTCGAGGCCACGTCGCCGAAGATGATCCAGAACCCCCACGCGATCATCGTCCCCAGACCGAAGAGGATCCCCGAGTTCACCGATGCTCACCCGTCCAGTGGGGGGCTGATTGTTCGACCCACTCCGTCCCGATCCACGCCCACGGTCGTTCCATCGGTCGACCGGTTGTGGCCCCGCCGTGTTGAGTCTCCCGGCGTGTCTCACCGCCTGCTTTTTTATGCGGAGTTCGACAATACCGTGGTAATGGGTACCCCACCTGACGGTCAGGAGCCGGCACTGGAAGAGGTGTTCTATCCGGCAGAGCAGGTCCCGTTCGTCGAGTGGGGGGCGTTCTCCGGCGGGAAGTCGACGGTGCTTGCGACCGGCGTCGTCACGCTCGTCTCGTTTCTCACGGGACTGTCACACTTGAGCCAGGCGACGCCGACACTCGACGGCCCGTTGACGGTCGTGCTGGCCGTCCCACCGGCGGTGGCCCAGTTCGGGGGCGTGCTGTTCGCGTTCGTCCTGGGGATCGTCACGGTCGGCCTCCAGCGGCGCAAGCGGATCGCTTGGCGGGCCGCGGTCGTCCTCGTCCCCGCGCTGGCGGCGGTCCCGCTGCTCACGCTCCAGACGACCGACGTTCCCCTGCTGGCGGCCATCGCGCTCGCGGTCCCCCTACTGGTCCGGAACCGCGACCGGTTCGACCAGTCGGTCGACCTCTCGCCGCTCCAGCTCGCCTCGCTGCTGTCCATCGTCGGGGTGGTGGTGTACGGTACCGTCGGGGCCTACGGCCTGCGCGACCAGTTCACCGGCGAACCGCTGAGCTGGGCCGACGCCTTCTACTTCGTGATGGTCACCATCGCGACCGTGGGCTACGGCGACTTCACGCCGACGACACCGGAGGCGAAGCTGTTCTCGCTCTCGATTATCCTCTTCGGGACGGGCGCGTTCACCGTCGCCGTGGGGGCGCTCGTCGGCCCGCTCATCGAATCACGGATGGCGAACGCGTTCGGAATCATGACAGCATCAGAACTCACCCTGTTGGACGACCACGTCGTCGTGCTCGGCTACGGCGACGTGACGGACTCGCTCCTGGACGAACTAACCGACGAGACGGACCTCGTGGTCGTCACCGACGACGCCGACGTGGCGGCATCGCTCGACGAGGATCTGAACGTTCTCACCGAGGATCCGACCGACGAGACTGTCCTCTCGGACGCCCGCGTCGACGCTGCCCGGGGTGTCGTTGTCGGGAGCGACGACGATGCCCGGGACGTACTCGCCGTGCTCGCGGCCAAGCGCGTCAACCCCGAAGTCCGGGTCGTCGCGGCGGCGACCGAGGAGAAACACGTCGAGAAGTTTGAGTCGGTCGGCGCGGACGAGGTCATCAACCCCCGGACCATCGGCGGCCAACTGCTGGGGCGGTCCGTACTGGACGAGGCCACCACGGAGTCGGTCGTCGAGGGCCTAGACCCGGTCGCCGGGGACGATGCACCGGACTGAGCCGCCCGGGACCGTTTCGTGCCGCTGTCCCCTCGATACAATTAACACAACGCGCTTCAGTACGGTAACATATGACATCCTCTGAGGGGGGCGTCGAGTCGTCGCTCGCGAAGCTTCTGGCCCCGCTGGCAGCACTCTCCGGGGCCGTCGTCCTCTCGGGGTTCTTTTTCGGCGATCTCGTCGGCGAGGTGGTGACCGGGCAGGGGTGGCTGGCCGTCTCGCTGGTGTTTTTCGGGTCGGTGCTGGGGTATCTGGCGGTGCTCCCGTACGCAGACGACGAGCGGGACACCGGGACCGGCGAATCGTACCTGCTCGCCGTCCGGCGACGACGGGTCCGGCACACGCTCCAGGGGTTCCTGGCGAACCAGGACCCGCTGGCCTTTGGCGTGCCGGTGACGGTGTTCGCCGCCTTCTTCGCGCTCCAGACGGCGTTTCCGGCCCGGACGATCGCGGCCGTCGACGCCGTCTCCGGTACCATCCTCCGGACCGGCGGCCCCCTGTTTCTCGTCGCCATGCTGTTGGCGGTGTGTTACTGCGCCGTCCTCCTGTTGGGGCCGTGGGGTGAGATCAAACTGGGTGGCCCCGACACCGAACCGACCTACACCTACCCGACCTACTTCAGTCTCGTCTTCACCGCCGGCATCGCGGCCGGCCTCGTGTTCTGGGGGCCTGCGGAGGCGCTCTTTCACTACCAGACGCCGCCACCGTACTTCGGCGCGGCCCCGGAGTCCAGCGCCGCGCTGGCCGATTCGCTGGTGTACGTCCTGTTCCACTGGGGGGTTTCGGCCTGGAGCGCCTACGCCGTCATCGGCGTCCCCGTCGCGTACTTCGTGTTCACGCGCGGTGCCCCGTTGCGGGTCTCGACGGTGCTCGCGCCGTTTCTGGGCGTCGACGGCCTCGACTCGGTGTGGAGCCGTCTGGTCGATACGCTGGCCGTCTTCGCGACCATCGGCGGCATCGCCACCTCGGTGGCGCTGGTCGGCCAGCAGTTCCTCGCGGGCATCTCCTTCCAGTGGAACGTCGCCATCGGGCCGACCGGGCCGCTCCTGTTCGTGGGCGGGTTGACGCTGATATTCGTCCTCTCCAGCGTCACCGGTATCCACCGCGGCATCCGGCGGATCGCCGCCCTCAACGTCGTCCTCTTCGGCCTGTTCGCCCTGCTGATAGCCGTCCTCGGCCCCCACGGATTCGTCCTCGAACGGGGAACCCGGGCGCTGGGCCGGTACGTCGTCCACTTCCTGCCCTTGAGTCTCTACACCGGCGGAGAGTGGGTCGCCAACTGGACCGTCTGGAACTGGTCGTGGTGGTTCTCGTGGGCGCCCTTCGCCGGTCTGTTCGTCGCCGCGCTGTCGCGTGGCCGCCGGGTCAGGACCGTCGTGTTCACGACCGTCGTCGCCACCTCGGCGGCGACCATCGTCTGGTTCCTGTTGCTCGGCGGCACGTCGCTGTTCGTCCAGCACACCGGGCAGGCGAGCGTCCTCGCCGCTATCGCTCGGCGCGGGGGGTCCGAGGCAGTGGCCGGGTTCCCGCTGTTCGCGGCGCTCCCGCTGGGCGAACTGCTGATGTTCCTGTTCCTGGCGCTCATCGTGGTGTTCATCACCACCTCGGCGGACACGTCGACGCTGGTGGTCTCGATCCTGGCGACCCGGCGCGGGCTGGCCCCCTCGAACGGGAGTATCGTCTTCTGGGGCGCCTTCCAGGGGGCGGTGGCCGTCGCGGTGTTGCTCGGCGGCGGTGCCGAGACGCTACAGGCGCTTGCGGTCCTCACCGGCGGTCCGTTCGCCGTCATCTCGCTGGTCGCGCTGGGCGGGCTGACGATGACGTGGTATCGACAGGAGCGGGGCCACACCTCCATCGTCCGCCGAGCCGTCGACCGCCTCCCGGCGATCCAGACTCACCACGACATCGATCCGCCGGAAAAGGAGTGAGAGCGACCGGCAAGCGGTCGGATTCAGGCGTCCGCTACCGACGTACAGAAGTTCTCGACGATGCGTTTGCCGGCGTCGGTAAGGATACTCTCGGGGTGGAACTGGACGCCGACGTGTGGGCGCTCGACGTGTTCGACGCCCATCACGACGTGTTGTTCGTCCTCGGTGTGGGCCGTCTCGACCAGGGCCGCCGGGAGGGCGGTGTCCTCGACGGCCAGCGAATGGTAGCGGCCGACCTCGAAGGGGTCGGCGACGCCGTCGTATATCGGGGTGTCCTCGTGGTGGACCGCCGAGGGTTTCCCGTGGACGACTTCGGGCGCGTGCCCGACCGGGACGCCGTGGGCGGCACACAGCGCCTGGTGGCCCAGACAGACCCCGAGCGCTGGGTACCTCGTTTCGGCGAAGACATCGACGGAGACGCCGGCCTCCTCGGGGGTTCCGGGGCCGGGCGAGACGACGATCCCGTCCGGGTCCAGTTCGCGGATGCCGGCCACGTCGATGGCGTCGTTGCGCCGGACGACCACGTCGTCGAACTCCCCGACGTACTGGACGAGGTTGTACGCGAAGGAGTCGTAGTTGTCGACGATGAGTATCATCTGACCTCCCCGGTCGATTCGACGGAGAACGAGCCCTGTTCGCCCAGCGCCTCGTCGACGGCGGTCACGAGCGCCCGGGCCTTGTCGAGGGTCTCCTGGTACTCCTGTTCGGGCACCGAGTCGTGGACGATCCCGCTTCCGACGCGCAGGCGGTACTCCCCGTCGCGGTGGACCAGCGTCCGGATAGTGATGTTCAGCGTCGCCCGATCGTCGAACCCGAAGACGCCCATCGAGCCGGTGTAGGGTCCGCGCCGGGTCCGTTCGACCTCGTCGATGATCTCCATTGTCCGGGGTTTGGGCGCGCCGGTGATGGTGCCGCCGGGGAACACCGCCGCCACGGCGTCGGCGACGCTCGCGTCCGCCCGCCGTTGCCCTTCGACGAGCGAGACGAGATGCATCACCTCCGAGTAGCGGTCGACACGGCGGTACTCGGTGACGTCGACGGTTCCGTACTCGCTGACCTTCCCGAGGTCGTTGCGCTCCAGGTCGACGAGCATCGCGTGTTCGGCCCGCTCTTTCTCGTCGGTCGTCAGGTCCGCCTCCAGGTCGGCGTCCTCGGCGGGCGTGTCGCCCCGGGGGCGCGTTCCGGCGATGGGTTCGGTGAGCAGCCGGTCGCCGTCGACATCCAGCAGGAGTTCCGGGCTGGCGCTCACGAGGTCGACGCCGGGGAACTCGATCAGGCCCGAGTAGGGCGCGGGATTGACCCGCCGGACGGCGTTGTACGTCTCGACGGGGTGGACCGCCGCAGGGGCCACGAGCCGGTGGGAGACGTTCGTCTGGAACGTGTCGCCCTCGCGGACGTACTCCTTGATCGTCCTGACGCGGTCGGCGAAGGCGGCGGCCCCGCACTCGCTCTCGAAGGTGGCCTGCCGGGTCGCGGTCGGGTGTGACCGGACGTGGCGCTCGCCGTCGAGCGCCCGCCGGGCGAGATCGAGTGCCCGTCGGCGGCCCGTCTCGTAGGCCGCCGCAGCGTCCTCGTGGTCGCTCAGCCGCGGACAGGCCGTCACCCGGAGGGTAACGTCGCCCTGGTGTGGTTCCTCCCAGGCGGCGACCCGGTCGAACACGCCCAACTGGAGGTGGGGAAGCCCGTCGGACGTCGTCGTTTCCGGGATGTCCTCCAGTTCGCGGGCGATATCATACGAGAGCCAGCCGAACGCGCCACAGGGATAGGGGGCGTCACAGTCGCCCCGGACGAGCGTCTCACGGTCGAGCAGCGCGTCGATCGCTTCGATGCTGGGGCTCTCGCCCTCGCTCGCCGCGTCCGGATCGACCCTGACCTGCTCGACGGGATCGACCGCGAAGTAGCCCCACCCGGACTGACCGCCGGTGGTCTCGAAGAACACGCCCGGGGCGTCGGGACTCCTGGCCCGCCGGTACGCCTCGAAGGGGTCCGAGGCGGTGACTCGGACCTCGACGGGAACGCGGGCACCGGGCGGTGCCTCGCGTGCTGTCTCGACGAACGATGCCTGGTCGGTGACGACAGTCGTCTCTTCCATGTGATATGTCGGCCTCCGCGGACGCCGTATCGGTCCGCGAGTCGTTACTGTGAGCTATCCACGGCTTCGGACAAAAAACCTTGCGTGGGGTGCATATACGGACGGTACAGTCGATGTTTGCCGAGTAGTCGCGGCCGATTCTGGACGGTCATCCGATAGTATTTCAATGGGTGGACTATTCCGCGTCGGCAGTTATCTTCGGGGCGTCGGTTGGTGAGCGGGACTGCTGTCTCGCGCGGGGCGTCGGGGAGGAGCCGCGGCGATCCGGCACGGGACAGACAGCGAGAGACAAGCATGACAACGGTAATCGACGGTAACGGGATCGCCGACGGTATCAGAGCGGACGTGAGCGACTGCGTGGAGACACTCGCCGACGAGGGGGTGGTCCCCGGATTGGCGACGGTCCTGATGAGCGACGACGGGGCCAGCGAGACGTACGTTTCGATGAAACAGCAGGCCTGTGAAGAGGTCGGTATCCGGGGGTTCCACCACGAGATCGACCCGGACGCGCCGGCCGACACGTTGTTCGAGAAACTCGACGAGCTGAACGACGACCCTGACGTCCACGGCATCCTCGTCCAGATGCCCGTCCCCGACCACGTCACGAAACGGACCGTCTTGGAGTGTATCGACCCCGAGAAGGACGTCGACGGCTTCCACCCGGAGAACGTCGGCCGACTCGTCGCCGGTAACGCCCGGTACAAGCCGTGTACGCCACACGGCGTCCAGAAGATCCTGGCGGCGGCCGGCGTCGACACCGAGGGGAAAGACGCCGTGGTCGTCGGCCGCTCGGACATCGTCGGCAAGCCGATGGCGAACCTGCTCGTCCAGTACGGCACGGGCGGCAACGCGACCACGACGGTCTGTCACTCCCGGACCGAAGACCTCGCCGCGAAGACACGTGCGGCCGACATCGTCATCGCCGCGGCGGGGGTCCCGGAGATGATCGACGGGGAGATGCTCTCGGAGGGTGTCACCGTCGTCGATGTCGGCATCAACCGCGTCGACGCCGACACGGAGAAAGGGTACGAACTCGTCGGCGATGTCGACTTCGAGAGCGCCCGGGAGAAGGCGGAGGTTATCACGCCGGTCCCCGGCGGTGTCGGGCCGCTCACCATCGCGATGCTCATGTACAACACGGTCAAGGCGGCCAGCCTCCAGTCCGGCGTCGCTGTCGACCTGCCCTGAGCGGGACTCATCGGATCACTCTTCTGACTGATTGAGCGTCCGGGTACGGACTGTTCCGTCAGTGTGTCTCGACGGTTCCACACTCCGGACACGTGATGGCGACGTTGTCAGCCGACCCGTCCGCGTCTTCGAGGACGTCGTGACCGGCCGCACACTGCCTGTGGAGGTACACCTCGTGGTCCCCGTGCCCGTCCAGCAGGATGTGGTTCGACTCGTCGGCCGAGACGATGCCGTGACAGAAGTGACACTCGCCGCTCATACGCGGACCTATCTACGAGTAGGAAAATAAGTATTCGCCCCTGACACTCCGTTGCCGGGCCGCTCAGTCCGCCGGGGACCGCTGGTACCAGCGACAGGACCGACAGACGCTCATTCCTCCCCGCTGTTTGAGTTCGGCTCCGCAGGCCGGACACGCGTGTCCGGGTGTGGTACTCCGTCCGCCGTGTCGTCCGTGTTGCATCCGTTCGCTCACGTTTCCATCCGGGCACGCTCCCGGCATCAACGTGTGTGTTGACCTGTACGTCGGTTTATCAGGGCTCCCGGTCGCTCTGGAACCGCGATTCCGGGTGGCCACTTAAACACCACCCACACTGGCGACGTGTTTTTAAGCCGGTTTCCCCACACCGTTCAGATGGGTCCAGCAGGGGTGCAAGCGTGTCAGTCGTATCCCAGTTCCCGACGGACCCGTACCGTGAGCGAGTCCCTTCGAGGTCCTTTCGACGGCCCCTGTGGCCATCCCACCGCGGGCCGTTTCCGATGTGGACACCGTGTCCCAGCGGTGCCGACGCCGCCGCGAAGTGATAGACACTCGATAGCTTGAAGATTGGCCACGATCACTGCCGACCCGAGTCATACGAAGCTATGGTGGGTTGCTGACGCCGCTGACGGCGGTTTCGTGACGGGTGTCCGCCGCCGTTGCCGGGTCTTTATTATTCTCCACCGGGAATTCCATTCAGGTACGCTATCAAATGACATCGATTCTATCCGGAGACGGGACGGTTCTCCGCTACTCGGCAACCGGGCCGCCCGAACTATCCGAGGCGGCGGCCGACGCCGGCGTCACGGTGGCCGCCGTCGGGCCGTCTGGAGCCCCGGCGGTCGAACCACTCGTCTCGGTGACACAAGGGGGACAGACGACGTTTCACACACGGTGTTCCGCCGACGAACTGCGCGAGTTGACGGCGGGACTCGACGAGGGCCTCCCGACGGATCTGGCCGACGCCATCGTGGACCACGATCCGTCTGCAACGTCGCTGCCCGTCCCGGACCTGGCGGGACTCGACGCCGGGACGCGGCGCGTCACCGGTGGATGCGGGTGGCGGCGACCGACCGATCCCGACGACCACGAGGCCGCCGGCGGGTTCGTCACCGCGACGACCGAGGAGACGGAGCGGGCCGGCGAGAGCCTGCGTGGGCGGGGCTGGGGCGACTGGTGCCAGGACGAACCGCTCGCGGACACCTGGGAGACTGCCCGGCGCACCGACGGCGAGGCCACCGTGGTCGTCAACGCCCACGGGACGACGGCCGACGCGCTGTTGCTCGCGAGCAGTCCGTTCGACGTTCTCGAAGGCGCTTGTGCGACCGCGCGAACGGTCGACGCGGACCGCGTGGTCGTCTACGTCTCCGAGGCCGACGAGGACGCCGCTGCTAGCGTCCGCGAGGCTGTCGACGCCTACCCGGATCTCCCGGTCGCCGTCGACGTGGTGACCGGACCGTCGGTCTACCGTGCGGCCGAACCGACGATGGCCATCGAAGCCGTCGAAGGAAACCACCGGCTGGAGGCGCGGCTCCGTCCGCCCGGTCCGGCCGAGGTGGGGATCGACGGCCGGCCGACGGTGGTCCACACCGCCCGGACGCTCGCCCAGTTGGCCCACACGCTTCGCCAGGACGGGCCGGTCACGCGACTCGTCACGGTGACCGGTGACGTGGCCGATCCGGTGACGGTCGAACTGACCGAGGGGGACAGCCTCGCGTCGGCGGTCGACGCGACGACCGTCGAGGGGTCGCTGAAGGCCGCCTGCGTCGGCGGCCGGTTCGGCGGGCTCACCGCCGCGCTCGATATCACGCCGGACCCAGCGTCGCTGATCGACGCGGGGCTGGGGACCGAGGGCGTCGTCGAAGTACTGTCCGAGAGTCGCTGTGTCGTCGAGTTCGTCGGTCGGCGGGCGCAGTTCGCCGCCGACGAGAACTGCGGGCGCTGTGTCCCCTGCCGCGAGGGGACGACACAGCTCGCGGAGCTCCTCAGGGACCTCTACGACGGCCGCTACGACCGCGACGGCATCGAGGAACTCGACCGTGTCATGCGGACCAGCAGTATCTGCACGTTCGGCGTCGACGCCGGCCGCCCGGTTCGGACCGCGATGGCTGCGTTCGAGGCGGAGTTCGAGGCCCACGCTGACGGCCGGTGTCCGGCCGGGGCCTGTACAGCGGAGGTAACACCATGAGTTCTGACCACACACACGAGACGGACGCACCGCCACTGACAGAAACGATCGCTCCCGGGACGGCCAGTGATCCCCCGGTCAGCGGGACCGAACGGGCGACGGTCACCGTCGACGGCACCGACGTTACCGTCGAGCCCGGCTCGACCCTCCTCGACGCCGTCGAGGCTGCCGACACCGACGACACCGTACCGGCGCTCTGTCACTACGACCGCGAGGACGAGATCGGCCCCCGCAGCGAATGTCGGACCTGCATGGTCGAGACAGACGCCAACGGCGTCGTCCCCGCCTGCAGTCACCCGGCCGAGGACGGCGCGACCGTCCGGACGGCTGCCGATCCCGCTGCGGAGGCCCGGGACGTGAACCTCGATCTGGTCCTCTCG
Organism: Haloarcula montana; assembly: GCF_035666295.1. Classification (NCBI taxonomy): domain Archaea; kingdom Methanobacteriati; phylum Methanobacteriota; class Halobacteria; order Halobacteriales; family Haloarculaceae; genus Haloarcula; species Haloarcula montana. The sequence goes on along the minus strand of NZ_CP142027.1, from coordinate 888,071 downwards.
GACCACAACCTCCGCTGTACGACCTGCGGGAAGAACGGCCGCTGTGAACTCCAGGACGCCGCCATTGACCAGGACGTCCAGGAACCGCGCTACGGCGTTCTGGACGACCGCGACGCCTACGAACCGCTCGACGACACCTCGTCGTTCATCCAGATCGACCGCAACAAATGCATCCTCTGTAACCGCTGTGTCGAGGCCTGCAACGATGTCCAGGTCGAGGGTGTCCTCCGCGTCGAGGGGTCCGGACAGGACACTCGCATCGGCTTCCAGAGCGATGTCGAGACGATGGAGGACTCGGCGTGTGTCTCCTGTGGTCACTGTGCGACCGTCTGTCCGACCGGCTCGCTCGTCGAGAAGGGGATCGAGGACGCCACGACCATCCCGCTGCCCGGCTTCACACAGAAGAACAGTGTCGGCAAGAGCTACGAGCGCCACGGGAAGTCCAAGGGGCCGATGACGCCGAAGAAACGCGTCGATAGTCCCGCTACGAGGGACGCGCCGGCGGACGACGGGGACGACGCCGACGGGGGGGAGTGGCCGTGAGCGACGACGACAGCGGCGTCGCCGACTACATGCGCAACGCCAAGGAACAGGCGCTACAGAACGTCGAACACGTCGCCGAGGGCGTCGCCGCCGAGACGCTGCCGGAGGGGAAACTGTTCGAGATCGCCCAGTCGATCGGCGACAAGCGCCTGGAGGAACTGAACGTCGCCGACACCACCTGTGGCTACTGTGCCGTCGGCTGTCGGTTCGACCTCTACTCCGACGGCGAGGAGGTGCTGGCGGCTCGCCCGACTGCCGAGGAGGACGCCCCGGTCAACGGCATCTCGACGTGTGTTAAGGGGAAGTTCGGCTACGACTTCGTCAACTCCGACGACCGCCTGACGACGCCGCTGGTCCGCGACGAGAACGGCGAGTTCCGTACCGCTAGCTGGGCCGAGGCGCTGGACCGCGTCGCCGAGGGGCTGGGCGCGATCAAGGACGACCACGGCGGCGAGGCCCTCTCCGTGATCGCCTCCTCGAAGGCGACCAACGAGGAGAACTACCTGATGGGGAAGTTCGCCCGGCAGGTGCTTGGCACCAACAGCGTCGACAACTGCAACCGGCTCTGTCACTCCTCGACGGTCGCTGGCCTCGCCCAAACGTACGGCTACGGCGCGGCCTCCATCAGCACCGAAGACCTCGAACTGGCCGACTGTATCCTGCTGACCGGGTCGAACACGACCGAAGCCCACCCGGTGCTTGCGACCCGCATCAAACAGAACGTCCGGGACGGTGCGAACCTGCTCGTCTTCGACCCGCGGGAGATCCAGATCGCCGAGTACGCCACCCAGTACAGCCGCGTGCAACCGGGCTACGACGCCGTCTGGATCAACGGGATCACGCGGTACATCATCGACAACGACCTCTACGACGAATCGTTCGTCGCCGAACGCACTTCCGGGTTCGAGGAACTGGCCGAGTCCCTCCAGGAGTTCACGCCGGAGCGCGTCGAGGAGGTCACCGGCGTCCCTCACGAGGAGATCGTCTCGGCCGCCGAGACCATCGCCGACGCAGACCGTTGCGTGTTCGGCTGGACGCTCGGACTGACGGAGCACTCCCACGGCACCGAGAACGTCCTGGCGATGGCGAATCTCGCCGCGGTGACGGGCAACCTCGGAAAGCCGGGGGCCGGCGTCTCGCCGTTCCGCGGCCAGAACAACGTCCAGGGCGGGGGCGGCGACATGGGGCCGCTGCCGGACAACTTCCCGGGCTACCAGGACATCGCCGACGACGAGGTGCGCGCGAAGTTCGAGGACGCCTGGGACTGCGAGATCTCGCCCGACTACGGCCACTACACGACCCAGATGTTCCTGGCCGCCGACCGGGGAGACCTCCGCGGGATGTACATCATCGGCGAGAACTCGGCGCTGTCGGAACCGGGCGTCAACCACGCCGAGGAGGTACTCGAAGAGTTGGAGTTCCTCGTCGTTCAGGACCTGTTCCTCACCGAGACGGCACAGTACGCCGATGTCGTGTTGCCCGCCTGCTCGTTCGTCGAGAAGCGCGGGACCTTCACCAACACCGACCGGACCGTCCAGATGGTCAAGCAGGTCATGGAGCCGAAAGGCGACTCCCGACCCGACTGGGAGATCCTCCAGGACCTCGCCACCCGGATGGGCCGGGAGTGGGACTACGACTCGACGGCCGAGATCATGGAAGAAGTGAACTCCCTGACGCCACTGTACGGCGGCGTCACGCACGAGCGGGTCGACAGCGAGGGTGGCCTCCAGTGGCCCTGCTGGGACGAGGACCACCCCGGCACCGAACGCCTCTACGAGGAGGAGTTCAACACCGACGACGGCCTGGCCCACCTCCAGGGGGTCGGCTTCAGCGAACCGGCGGAGACGCCCGACGATGAGTACCCGTTCACTCTGACGACGGGACGGGTGCTGTATCAGTACCACACGGGGACGATGACCCACCGCGAGGAGGGGATCATGCAGTACACCCCGAGCGACTTCGTGGAGATCAACCCGCGGACGGCCGCGGAGTACGGCATCGAGACCGGCGACATGGTCCGCGTCGAGTCCCGGCGCGGGTCGGTGACCGTGCCGGCACAGGTGACCGACCGCGTGGGTCCGGAGTCCGTGTTCGCGCCCATCCACTTCGCGGAGAGCGCGATCAACCGGCTGACCGACGAGGAACACCTCGATCCGCAGGCGGCGACGCCGGAGTTCAAGGTATCGGCGGTGCGTATCGCACCCGCGGATGTCGACCCGGGGACGCCTGCGGGCGACACCGGGACGAGCACGGGGGACGACTGAGATGGCCGAACCACAGGAGGCGGTCCCCGAAGCGGCGACCCACGGTGGCAGCGCCGACCGACAGACAGGTGAGGGCGAGGCTGCGCTCCGGGCGGTCCTCGACGACCAGGGCGAGGCGTTGGCCGCTGCGCTCGACCGCACCGACGAACTCGAAGACGCGCTCGTGACAGCGATCCTCGTCCTCGCGAGCGCCGACGACGACGAGGTCGACCACGTGACCGACTCGACTGCCAACCTCGTCGCCGCGGCCGACGGTCTCTCGACGGCGGAGACGGCCGCCCTCGCCGAGCAGGTCGGCACCGACGCCGACGACCTCGCCGACACACTCGACGCGGTCGTCCAACTCCAGCGGTCGGGTGATCTGGAGGCCCTGCTCGACATCGCGACGGCGCTGACCGACGGGCTCTCCGAGGCGGAGCGCAACCGACTGGCGTCGATGCTGGAGGCCGACGGTGCCGACCTCATCGACGCGCTGGACACCGTGCTGGCGCTCCAGCGGGAGGGCGATCTCGACGCGCTGGTCGACCTCGCGGGAACCGCCGCGGCGCTCGACCTCGACGACGACGCCGTCGCGGGGCTGAACGCGGTGCTGGGCGCGGTCGGCGAGGCACAGCAAGAGAGCGAACCGGTGTCACTGCTGGGTGCGGTCGGCGCGCTCCGGAGCGGCGAGGGGCGGGCCGGACTCGGCTACGCCGTCGCCGTCCTCAGGGCACTGGGCCGGCGTCTCACGGGGCGCTAGCTCCGTGGTGCGATGAGCGACGGCGGCCCCGACCGATCGACGGTCTGCCCCCGCTGTGGGGTGGGCTGTCGCCTCGCGCCGGCCGGCGCAGACGACCGCGCAACCGGCCGGTCCGGACCGGCGAACCCGAACGGACGGCTCTGCCCGGAGGGAATAAACGCCCTCGAAGGAATCGACGGACGGCTGACCGAGCCGCAGGTCCGCGAGGACGGGACGCTGGCTCCGGCGTCGTGGGCCGAGGCGACCGGTCGCGTCGTCGACGCCGTCGAGACGACGGTCGAGGCCCACGGTCCGGACGCGCTGGCTTTCCTCGGTGCGCCCCACTCGACCACCGAAGAGAACTACCTGCTCGAAAAACTCGCCCGGACCGTCGGGACGAACAACGTCGACAACCGGGCGCGCCACTGCCACGTCTCGACCGCCCGGGCGCTCGACGCGCGTCTGGGGTGGCCCGCGACGACGAACGGGCTCGACGACCTGACCGAGGCCGACGTCGTCCTGGTCGTCGGCGCCAATCCGGCGGCGCGCCAGCCGGTGGCGTTCAACTCCTTCGTCCGGCCGGCCGTCGACGACGGGGCGACGCTCGTCCACGTCGACCCGGCCGGCAACCGGACGACACGACTGGCCGACCTCCACGTCGCTCCCCGCCCCGGCCGGGACGCGCTGGTCCTCGACCTGCTCTGCCGGCGCGTCCTCGCTGCCGGGGACGCCGACCGGGCGTTCGTCGCCGACCGGACCCGGGAGTTCGCGTCCTTCGCCGCCAGCGCCAGACATCTCGACGACGGGGCGGGCGTCGACACCGCCGGCGTCGACCCGGCCACGCTTGACCGCGTCGCGGCGCTCGTCGGTTCCGCCGACCGAGTCGCTGCCGTCGTGGGCACCGGGCTCGAAGGCGACGACGAGGACGCGGCGGCGGGGACGGCCGCGGCCCCGAACGCGCTGTTGAACCTCCTGGCGCTCACCGGGAACCTCGGCCGACCGGGGACCGGCGTCCACGTGTTCCGCGGGCCGCCCAACGAACAGGGGGCGGTCGACGCCGGTTGTGTCCCCGACCGTTTACCGGGCCACCAACCGGTGACCGATCCCGAGGCCCGCACCCGGGTCGCCGCCGAGTGGGGCGTCGACCCGCCGGCGACCCCGGGGCTCCCCGCGCCGGACCTCCTGTCGGCGTTCGGCGAGACGGTCCGGGCCGCAGTCGTCGTCGGCGAGAACCCGGCGATAGCGAAGCGAGATCCCGCCTGGGTCCGGCGGCAACTCGACGCGCTCGACCACCTCGTCGTCCTCGAACTCACCGAGAGCGAGACGACGGCTCACGCCGATGTCGTGTTGCCCGCGGCGGCCGGCACCGAGAAGCGCGGGACGGTCACGAATCTGGACCGTCAGGTACAGGCACTGCGCCCGGTCGCCGAGCCGCCTGGGGACGTTCGGACGGACTTCGAGGTCATCAGTGAACTGGGCCGCCGGCTCTCGTGTACGAGCGGGCAGTTCGACTACGACCGACCGTCCGAGGCGTTCGTCGAACTGACCCGCGTCGCACCGCCGTACGCCGGACTATCGGTCGATCAGGTCGTCGCGGGCGGACAGCGGTGGCCGGCCGATGCCGACTCGACCCTCTACGGCGAGCGGTTCCGGACGCCCGACGGGCGCGTCCCGTTCGTCCGGCCGCCGTCGGCCCCGGCGAGTCGGACCGACCGCGTGGCGGGGCTCCGACTCGTCGTGGGCGGGCGTGCCGGCGGGCGTGACGACGACGCCGACAGTCGTCTACGCCTCCACCCGAGCGAGGCCGACCAGGCCGGCGTCGGGGACGACGACCCCGTGACTGTCTCGGACGGCGACCTGACCGTACGGACGCGTGTTTCGCCCGATCCGTCCGTTCGCCGGGGGACGGCCTTCCTCCACGCGGTACTGGCCGACCCGTTCGTCCGCGCCGGGACGACAACCGTCACTATCGAACCCGTCGATCCGGCGTGAGCCAGTCCGCTCGGAACGGGTCCGTCCCCGCCAGATTACGGGACACATATCAAATCAGTTCTATGATAGGTTGTGCCGGTCCCCGGATTATTCAACGGTCCGCCCCTGAGGTATCGTATGACCTACGAGACAGTACGGGAGGCGGACCCGGCGGTCGCAGACGCCTTGGAGGGCGAGCGACAGCGACAGAACGAGACGCTGGCGATGATCGCCAGCGAGAACCACGTTTCGGAGGCGGTCATGGAGGCCCAGAGTTCCGAGTTGACGAACAAGTACGCGGAGGGGTATCCAGGCGAGCGCTATTACGGCGGTTGTGAGTTCGCTGACGATGTCGAGGAGTTGGCGATCGAGCGCGCCAAAGAGCTGTGGGGTGCCGAGCACGTCAACGTCCAGCCCCACTCGGGTTCCCAGGCCAATATGGGCGTCTACCTCGCCGTTCTGGACCCGGGCGACAAGATCCTCTCGCTGGATCTGACCCACGGCGGCCACCTCAGTCACGGTCATCCGGCGAACTTCGCCGGCCAGGTCTACGAGGTCGAGCAGTACGAGGTCGACGAGGAGACGGGGTATATCGACTACGAGGCGTTGGCCGCGACGGCGGAGTCCTTCGAGCCGGATATCATCGTCTCGGGGTACTCGGCGTACCCGCGGGAGGTCGAGTTCGAGCGGATCCAGGAAGCGGCTGATTCCGTCGGCGCCTACCATCTGGCGGATATCGCCCACATCACGGGCCTGGTGGCCGCTGGAGTGCACCAGTCGCCGGTCGGCGTCGCGGACTTCGTGACGGGGTCGACCCACAAGACGATCCGGGCGGGCCGGGGTGGGATCATCATGTGCGACGAGGAGTACGCGGACGACATCGACAACGCGGTGTTCCCCGGTTCCCAGGGTGGACCGCTGATGCACAACGTCGCAGGCAAGGCGGTTGGCTTCGGGGAGGCACTGAACCCCGAGTTCGAGACCTACGCCGACCAGACCGTCCAGAACGCGAAAGCGCTGGGTGACCAACTCCAGGACCACGGGCTGGAACTGGTTTCAGGAGGCACGGACAACCACCTCGTCCTGATCGACCTACGACCCTCGCATCCGGATACGACGGGCAAAGAGGTCGAAGAAGCACTGGAAGAAGCCGGGATCGTGCTGAACGCGAACACGGTGCCAGGCGAGACGCGCTCGGCGTTCAACCCCTCGGGTATCCGGGCGGGCACGCCCGCGCTGACGACGCGTGGGTTCGACGAGGCCGCCTGTCGCGAGGTCGCGGACCTGATCGCCGAAGTCGTCGACGCGCCCCACGACGAGAGCGTCGTCGCCGAGGTCAGCGACCGCGTCGACGAACTCACCGACGACTACCCGCTCTACGACTGAGTCGCCCACCCTCGGTCTGTGACCGGGGATCGGGGTTTTTCACTCGGGTGGCCGTGTGGCGACCATGGAAGCGGCCAACCTAACCCTCCACGGCCCGGATGCCGACCGCTTCGCCGACGCGTTCCTCGACTCGAAGACCGAAACGGCGAAACGGTCGCTCAACAAGCGCAGCGCTCGGAACATCCATCGCTACCGGGGAGACGGCTTCACACAGATCACGTACGAACGGGCGGCGGCCTACGAAAGCTCGTGGGTCGTCATCTCGCTGCTCGTCGAGGAGGTCGACGACGAGATGGCGACCGTCGTCGTGTTCGTCGGTGGGGGCGGGGAGGGACCGTTCAAACTCGAAGAGCTCTCTCCCCGACGCCTGCTCAGGGGCGAGGAGTCGGTCGGACAGGCCGGCCGCTTCGCCACCGTCCTCGAAGACGTTGCCGCGGTCTGCTCGGAACTGTCGGTGTCCGTCGAGACGGAGTGGGAGTCGGAAACCGAACAGAGCGTCGCCCGGACGATCCAGCGGAAGATATTCGACACCTGAGACGCCGTGGGTCGCCCTCACCGTCGGGTCCTCCGTCCTCTGTACGGTCGGGGTCCGCGTCACCCTCCTCACGACTGTAGGGCGCTCTTCGTCGGAACCGTCTGTGGGCTGCTGTGGAGCAGCCAGGATCGGTAGCACGACGCAGCGAAAAACGGGTGGTATGAGGCCCGTGGGTCGTTAGTCGTCGCTGCTCTCCGCTTCCTTGCGAGCGTTGAGTTTGGCTTGCTCGCGTGCGCTCGGGTTGACAGACTCCTTGAACGGAACCTTCGCGGTCGTCGCGAACACCGGCTCACCGGGCTCTTCTGCGTACTCGTCGGGGAGGTGAACCTGGAACTCTAGGTCGAGATCCTCGTCGTAGATATCGTCGTTGAGCGGCGTATCCGTCACTTCCTGGATCTTGTCCGCCGGGACGAAGCCCATGGCGATGTTCGTCTCGAGGTCCGGGTTCCACCACGGCGAGGTGATGTACCCGCACTCTTCGCCCGTCTCGGGGTCGGAGATGAGCCAGAAGTCAGGCGCGTAGTCCCGGATCGGCTCGCCGGCCATCTTCAGACCGACGAGCTTGTGCTCGAACGGGTAGTTGCCGTTCTCGATCTGCTCTTTTTGCTCCTCGAGAACCTCTTTGCCGATGTAGTCGGCTTCCTTGTCGTCGGGCACGTGGTAGCCGAGGTTGACCTGGAACGGCGACGTCTCGTGGTCGAGGTCCTGGCCCCAGGACATGATACCGGCCGCGATGCGGCGGTGGTGACCCGGCGCGATCTGACGACCGCCGTGGTCTTTGACCGACTCCATGACGGGGTCCCAGACCTTCTCGGCTTTCTTGTGGGCGTCCTTGACGTAGATCTCGAAGCCAGCTTCACCGGAGAACCCGGTCTGGCTGATGAGGACTTCGGCACCGTTGATTTCGGCGTCCATCAGGCCGTAGTACGGCACGTCTTTGACTTCGTCACCGACAACGTCGACCATGACGTCCTCGGACTTGGGGCCCTGAATCTGCATCGGGGCGACATCGATCTCGTCGATTTCGACGTCGAACTTGTTGTCGACGTTGACTCCCTGCAGCCACTGCATCAGGGTCGAATCGGAGATCGAGAACCAGAACTCGTCTTCCTCCGGGCGCAGGAGCACGGGGTCGTTGAGGACGCCGCCGTCCTCGTTACAGAGGATGACGTACTTGCCGTCCATGGCGTCCATGCCCGTCACGTCACGTGTGACAACGTAGTTCGTCAGCGCCTCGGCGTCGGGGCCTTTGACGCGGATCTGCCGCTCGACGGCCACGTCCCAGAGCGTCACGTCGTTGGTCAGCGCGTCGTACTCTTTCATCACACCGCCGTCTTCCGGTTCGATGAGGCCACGAGGGTGATAGAGGCGGTTGTAGACGGTAGCTCGCCAGGCCCCCTCTTCGTTGAACGACTTGTGGAAGAACGGAGACTTTCGAACCCGGGTCGAGACCAGCATTTCGATGTTCGGGTCCCCCGTCTGGCGGAGGTTCCGCGGGACCGTCCGATCTGACTGGTCGACACTGGGATGGTTTGGATGCTCTTGGTCTTCGGTCATGCCTGTGGATGAAGATTGCAAATACAAATAAAAGATAACGTTCACCACACCATCCGTTTATATTACGGGGGGTTTTCAGCCGAGAGCGTCTCCGGTGGGGGAGCCGACGACGACCCTCACTCCGGGATGTTCTCGGCCCGGGCGTAGCGGACGATGTCGAACTCGTCGTACCGCTCCCGCGCTGTCTCGGTCCAGTCGTCCCATGTCACCGCCGGGAACGTCGTGTCGCCCGCGTGAGCCGCATCGAGTTCGGTCAGCAGTAGTTCGTCGGCCAGCGGGAGGAACTGTTCGTAGACGGTGCCACCACCGGCGACGTAGGCCGTTCGCGCTCCCGTACGTGTGGCGGCATCGACGGCCTCGTCGACCGACCCGACGACCGTGACGCGCCCCGTGATCGTCTCGGGCCGACGCGTGAGGACGATGCTGTCACGGTCCGGGAGTGGCCCGCCGACGGCCTCCGTGATCGCCTCGAAGGTCCGTCGTCCCACGATGACGGGGTGTCCCGTCGTCGTCCGTCTGAAGTGTCGCAGATCTTCGGGGTGTTCCCAGGGAACCGTGCCGTCGACACCGATGACGCCGTTGGCGGCGACGGCAGCGACGAGCGAGAGTTTCACCCTCTACAATCGGCGTCTGCTCGAAATAAACCGTGTGGGTGCGCAGGCGCCGACCCGTGTCGACACCGCCCCGTAGCCGCGGTTCTGAAGTATCCCTAAGATGGTAGATACCGAAGTATAACTTAAAAATGACACAAGACAAATACCGAGAACGGGCACAAAAGAACGCACTCATACAGATTATCTGGAGAATATTATACGCCCTCAATATCGATGAGAGGAACGAAACGGGAGTAGATGCGGTAAGAGCTGTTAAAACGATGAAAGAGACGAACTGAGAGAGAGCAAAAACATGCTGGCTTATTACTGAATGTCCAATACCTCGAAATTCAGATACGAAAACATATTATATGCGTTCTATCTGCATTTTTTATGTCTGGCTACGTGGTCACGACAGCGTCCGACGACTGGGTGAGTGAGATACGCTACCGGACGAACCGGTACCGAACCTCGCGTGTCACTTATTCGATTCGGACACGTAGTGTGTGTATGACTACAGTTCGAGTTTCGCCCGGGCCGTCGGCCGCCCACGCGTTCCGGCTGGGCATGATCGTCGGGGGACTGCTTGGACTCACCGTGATCGGAGTGCTGTACTGGATCGGTGTCCTCCAGGTGCTCTCGCTTGGCTACACGCTGGTTCTGCTCTTCCCGATCTACCTGGTGATCGTTGCGTGTCTCCTCAGCGTGTGGCTGGGATACGACAAAGGTCCGGCGTCGCTGCGTCGGGTGACTCGGAACAAGAAGTTGGAGTAACGACGGCTCAGTCTTCCGTCTCGGCCTCGACGAGCGTCGCGCCGATGAGGTTTCGCATCCCGCGCCGGAGGCGACCGCTCATCGCGGTCGACGACAATCCGAGTTCTTCTGCCACCTCGTTCAGCGAAACCTCGCGCGGCTCGCCGAAGTACCCCTTCTCGTGTGCGAGTGTCAGCGCCGCCTTCTGCTCGTCCGTTAGCCCGTACGACGAGGTTCCGCCGGTGTCGTTGTTCCCGTAGATCTCGATGATGTCGAGAGAGATCCCGTTCTCGTTCGAGAACTCCCAGATGGTGTTGAGCGCGTCCCTGTCGGGCAACAGCAGACTGACGAGCCATCCCTCCCCTTTCGTCTCCGTGTGGGCGAGAAACCCGTTAACGTCCGTGACCACGGAGCTGATCAGCTTCGTCTCGGGCGTGTTCTCGATGTAGTAGATTCCCGTGTTTTCCGTCCAGTCGATAAGTTCGTAGCTCTTGACGGTCGGGTCGTCGTCGAGCATCCGTTCGAGGAGAGCCCGGTCCTCGTGTTCGATGAGGTATGGGAACACCTGGACGCCGGGGTTCGTCGTCCCCTGTGTGATGACCCTGATGCTTATGTCGTCGAGTGTCCGGAGCGTCGGGACGAGCGAGAGGCGTTCGTGCTGGATGTGGATTTTGGCTGTGATCGACATACGGTGAGGCTGGGTCGTTATCTTGTTCCTATGCGTTTCGAGATAATGTACGTTCCGCGTGTGGGAACCCGATCGAGTCGTTGGTAAGTGGTCACAGCCGACGCATAAAAGCGTTCGTCGATCCCGTCGGCGGGTCGGAAGCACCCACCTGTCACGAAAGCTATAATGCCAGACCGAAGCTATCTGCCCGGGATGACAGCGGAGTCGGAGCCGACCTGCAAGATCGACCGGGTCGCGGCGAAGTGGGACCTGAAGGGGATCGACCGACGACTGCGGGCGCGACGGGCGGCCGGTGACAGTCTCCGCGACCTCGAAACCTACTTCAACGAATCCGTCGTCGCCGCGGCCCTCGACCGGGCACAGGCCGAGACGGTCGACGGCGAAGCGGCGAACCTCTATCGGTTGTTGACTGGGGCAGACGTGAGCGCCGGCAAGCGCGTCGACGCGGAGTCGAAGCTCAGACGCAACGGCATCGATCCGGAACCCCTCGCAGACGACTTCGTGAGCTACCAGACGGTCCGGACCCACTTCAACGACTGTCTGGAGACGCCGACCGAGCGCGAGACGACGCTCACGGTCGACGACGCCCGGACCACCGTCCTCAAACTCGTCTCGCGCACCGAGTCGGTCGCACACCGGACGATCGACCGCCTCGTGCGCTCGGGAGCGCTGACGATCCCGGCTCCCTCCGTCACCGTGAGCCTCCGAGTTGCGTGTTCCGAGTGTAACAACGAGTACTCGTTCACCCGCCTGCTGGATCGCGGTGGCTGTTCCTGCGGCGGCGAATCGGGTCGGGATTAGTCCTCCGTGTCGAGTGTGGCCGTCGAGATGCTGTCGTACGCCCCGTTCAGTCGCTCGTGTTCCTCCGGGAGGACGGTCGCGATGACGTACTCGGCGTGGTCGCTGAACTGTTCCACCAGCCCGCGGATGCGCTCGGCGTCGAACATCTCGACGGCGTCGACGACGATGAACGGGATTTCCTCGCCGACGTCGTGGGCGAGATACCCCGCGAGACTGACGACGAGTCCGATGACTTCCCGTTCGCTCTTGCTCAGGTTCTCGATCGTGTCGTCGTAGGCGGCCCCCTCGTCGGTCGAGCGCACGACGTGGAGGTCGAACGTCGCGTCGGCCGTCACCTCGTCCGTGTCACCGCCACGGCGTTCCAACCAGATCCGCTCTACGGCCCCGTAGCCGAGCGTGTCGAGAACCGCCTGCATCTCCTCGTTGAACCTGTCGACGAGGTCGCGTTCGAGGCGCACGATGCGCTCGCGCTGGTCGGTGAGCGCCGCCGCGACCGTCTCGCGCCGGGATTCGACGGTCGGCCGCTCCGAGAGCGCCGTCTCGATGTCGTCGAGTTCCGCCTCGACGTCGTCGAGATCCGTCGTGAGGCGGCCACGTTCGTACTCCAGATCGGTGATCTCGTCGTAGTACTCGGACAGTTTCGCCTCCTGCCCGGAGGCGGGGTCGTCTGTCTGTGACGCCTCGATCTCCTGTTCGAGCTCGGCGAGTTCCGTCTCCAGTTCCGACCGCGTCTCCCGGCGCTCGGCGAGTTCCTGGCGTAGCTCTGCGCGCCGCTCGCGCAGCTCCTCGCGCTCCGCGCGCTGTCGTTCGATTTCGCGTTTCCGCTCTGTCAGCAGCTGGATGCGCTCCGTGACGGTGTCACGCTGGTTGCGCTTGTCCTGAAGGAGTTCCTGAACGGCCTCGACCTGCGTCTCGATCTGTGACCGCTCGACCGAACTCCCGCAGGTCCAACACGACACTGTCCGCGTCGACGGATCGAGGTCGGCCGTGATGTCGTCGGTCTTGAGGGCCTCGGGGACGCGCTGTCCGTCGTCGAGCAGTCGGGTGTTCAGCTCCACGAGCGGGGCCAGCGCATTGACCGTCGACGTGAGTTCCTGTTTCCGCTGGTGAAGGGTTTCGAGGTCGGCTTCCAGTTCCGCGACCGTGGTGTCAGTGTCGTCCGGTCCGATCTCCTCCAACTCCGCCGTCACCGTCTCCAGTTCCGCTTCGAGGGAGGTGATGGCGTCGGCGGTAGTCTCCAGCCGGTTCCTGATCCGGGTCCGTTCGGCGCGTCGCTCGTCCGACTCCTCGGTTCCGTCGCTTTGCCGTTCGAGGTCCGCCTCGATATCGGCGACGGTCTCCCGTTTCCGGTCGAGTCCGGTTTCGACCTCGTCGAGATCGGCTTCGAGTGTGGTCCGACGTTCGCGGAGTTCGGAGCGCCGGGCCTCCATGGCATCGAGTTCGTCCAATCGGTCGTCGAGCCGGTCTTTCTCGGCCTGCAGCCGCCGTATCTCGGCCGCTATCTCGTCGGTGTCGACAGGCCGCATGAGCAGATCGTAGAGGTCGTCGCCGGCGAGGACGGCCTGCCGGATCGGGTTCGTCTCGGTCAGCGTGACGAAGAGTTCACACCGCTTGGCCGCCTCGGAATATGATTTCGCACTGGTCACTCTCGTTTCCCGTCCGTTGCGAGCCAGTTCGAGATGGTACGTCTCGGACCCCAGCGTCATCTCGACGAAGCCGGTGTCAGTGTCGCTCTTGACCGGCGGCACCGGACCGCCGAGGACGCCGGCGAGCGATCTGAGAAGCGACGACTTGTTGGTGGCGTTCCGGCCGGCAACCAGGGTAATTCCCGGTTCGAGTGTGACCGTCGCCGCGGAGATACCCCCGACGTTGCGAATCCTCAATCGTGGTGTGGTTTCGGTGTCGTACACCTGGTCGATTTCCTGTTCAGTCATCGTTGTGGTCGTGTGTCACACTTGAGAGTGGTTCCGGGAGACGGCCGCTTGTCTCCCTCGGGGCAGCGGTACTGGCAGAGAATACAGTAATACACTGCTGTCATCGTACTCATCTAGCGCGTTTCGGTGCGAAGCCGCGCAGTTGCGTCTTGTACTCATCGACCCAGCGAACGCTATCGTGTCCGTTTGGTCAGACGGATCGAAGTTAAACACACTGAATTATCCATGTTCGTAGTTAAATACTACCAGAGAGCCGGCACTGGTCGGACGGGTACGACTCTGCCTGTCGACGTACCGATATCTATTAACAATCATGTATAATCCTCCGTAATAAATACCCGCAGTTGTACGCCCCAACCGTGATGCGTGGTCGGATACAACAGAGTAGTACGATGAGCGTCACAAAACACACAGAGACGAACCAAGACGAGTTTGACGAACACGACTTCTACCTCCCTGCGGTCGCGCTTCCCCCGAACCTGGACCGGATCGAAGCCGTCGTGAGCGACCTCTTCGAAACCCACGGCGTCGTACTGATCCCGGATACGTACAACAGTTAAAACCGACCACTTCCCCTGTCGAAGTCGTTTTCGCCGGCTATCGAACGTGACCGATGGCTACCGGCAGGACCGTTCTTACTCCCCGAGCAGTCGGTCGACGATCTCTTCGGGATCGAACTGCTCGATATCGTCGTATTCCTGCCCGGTCCCCAGAAAGAGGATCGGCTTCCCGGTCACGTGGGCGATCGAGATCGCCGCTCCGCCCTGCGGGTCTGCGTCGGCTTTCGTCAACACGGCGCCGTCGATCTCGGCGGCGTCGTCGAACTCGCGGGCGCGGTTGACCGCGTCCTGGCCGGCGACGGCTTCGTCGACGAACAGCGTCATATCGGGATCGATGTTCCGATCGATCTTCTCCAGTTGGGCCATCAGGTCGTCGGACGTGTGGAGGCGACCCGCTGTATCGCCAAGCACCACGTCGATATCGTTGGCGTTGGCGTACTCGACGGCGTCGTAGATGACCGCCGTCGGGTCCGAGCCCTGTTCGTGGGCGATGACCTTCTTGTCGAGGTTTTCGGCGTGTTTCTGGAGTTGCTCGTTGGCGCCGGCCCGATACGTGTCGCCGTTTGCCAGCACCGCCGAGAGCCCGCGGTCCTCGAAGTACTGGGCGAGTTTGGCGATCGTCGTGGTCTTCCCGACACCGTTGACGCCGGTGAAGACGATGACGACGGGTTTGTCGGCTGCGGCGACCCGCTCGTCGAAGTCGAACTGGCCGACGCTGATGACGTCGTACAGCGCCTCTCGCACCGCGTCCTGGACCATGCTGCCCGTACTGGAGAGGCGTCGTCGGGTCTCGCCGGTGAGATTCGACTTGACGCCTTCCAGAATCTCGTTGGCGACACCCATCTCCACGTCGCTGGACAGCAACGCCAGTTCCAGGTCGTCGAGGTGGTCCTGCAGGTCCTCCTCCTCGATGACCGTCTTTCCGGTGGCCATGATCTTGGCCTTCTCCGTGAGGCTCCGGCTGCTGTCGTCGTCCTCGATCCCGGAATCAGCTTCGTCAGTCTTTGCAGTCTCGGCTGCTTCGGACTCGGGCACTGACGACTCGCTCGCGGCTGTCTCGGTCGGCTGAGGCGCCTCGTCGGAGTCAGCGACGGCTCCCGTCTCTGCTGTGTCCGTAGTCGCGGCGGCGTCCGCGCTCGCCGTCTCGTCGGCCGCAGTAGGGACTCCGTTGTCGGTTTCTGCCTCGACATCGGCGTCGGAGGGTTCCTCTGGGGGACCCTCCTCGTCGGCTTCCTCGTCGACGTCTTCCTCGACGTCGTCGGTGAAGCTACTGAGCTTGTCTTTCAGTCCGTCGAACATGGCGGCCTTACTCGTCGTCGGCGTCTTCCTGCTGCTGTTGCTGTTGCATCATCTGCTGCATCTGCTGTTGTTGCATCTGCTGGGCCTGCTGTTCGAGTTCCTCTTTCTCGGTCTCGACTTCGGCCTTGTCGGACTGGAGCTCCTCGATCTGGTCGTCCAGGGTCTCCTTTTTGGTCTCTAGCGTGCTGATAGCGCCGTCCTGGTCGCGCTCGGCGGCGTAGCCGCCACCCAGGGAGACGACGATCTGGTCGATGTCGTCGACCGTCGCGCGGATGTAGGCGTCGCCGCCGACCGGGACCTGGACCGTCGAGCCGGTTTCGAGGGTCTCGATGGCCTCGACGGCGTCGTCGATGTCGGTCTTCTTCTCGCGCAGGCGCTCGATCTCGTCGTCGATGGCCTGGACTTCCTGTTCGATCTGCTCGATTTCCTGTGAGAGCTGCTGCATCTGGCCGCCGCCGCCGCCACCGCCGCCGCCACCCATCATGCTGCCACCTCGTCGATGGTGATCTGTGTACGCTTGAGGTTGTGCTGGGAGCCGAAGTCGCTGTAGACGCGCTCCTGGGCGACATCCTCGTTGGGTGCCTCGACCTCCTTCTCGAACTCCTGAGGCCCGTCTCGGGCCGGGAAACTGCCGCGAACAGTGTACGTGCTCATACCTTCTGGTGTGGGCAGGGTAGGGAAGTATCTTCCCCTTCCGCCTTTTTGTTTCGGGGGGTCGCGGTCCGACCCGAAACTGCAAAAATCGGGTGATATCGGCCGGGAAACGTTGCTTCACTGCGCTTCCGGGGGAATGGCGTGCGCAGTGTCCCGCCTGCTACATCCGTCCCTTCCTTTCCTCATCTCCGTGAACAGCGTACGCGGAGGCTCCTCAGAGCACTGCGTTAACCTCGTCACTCGGTTGCGACTGCTGGCACATTCTCGCTCCCGGCGGACCGCCCCGTTCAGGACGGATGTTGGTGACCGATCCGTTCCGCAACGCCGCTGGGCACCGGCGTCCCGCAGTCGACACACGTCCAGGTCCGTGTGGTCCCGCTCCGGTCGACGGCGAGATCCTGTCGGTACTGGACGGCCTTCCCGCAGATACACTGGTGTGTGGCGGCCATGCGACCGTTTATTCTGGGACCGTTAAAACCGATCCGGTATAGTGACAATAGTTAACAGTAGTGAGGGGCAAGGTTCGATATGGCACAGACGGCCCAGCACCCGTTCGTTTGCCGGAAGTGTGACTACGGAACAGACGTACTGCGGGCGTTCTGTCCCGAATGCGGCGGGGATATCATCGCCAACCCGGCCGCCGAGTAGCTACGCGCTGGCGAGCGTCAGTGCGTTCAGCGCCACGACCACCAGCGAGACGACGGCGAAGACGGCGAGGACGACGGTCGCCCGGTGGTCGTCGAAGAGCGCCCACAGTGTGACGACCAGCACCAGCGCACTGAACTTCAGGAGGCCGATTCCCGGCGCCCCGTAGGTATCGATGAACGCGCGGGCGACGGCGTTACCCTCGGCCAGCCCCACTCCCAGGCCGACCATCGTGGTGACCACGTCGAACAGTGAGGCTAGGATGACGACTGTCCAGAGGACGGCGTGGTTCTCCGAGAGCTGTCGCTTGCTGGGTACCCGTCCGACACCGTCAGTCCACGAGTGATCCGGCCCCACCGGTATCCGGAGTATCGTTCGGCCTCCTCAAAAAGCCACGAGGTCGGGGCTCAGTTCTGCAGGACCGCGACGGAGACGTTTGTCCCGCTCTGGGTCTGTACAGTCACGGAGTAACTGCCGCGAGGTTCGACCGTCCATAAGGTCCCGCTGTTGTCGGTCGTTCCGACCTGATGGCCGTCGACGGCGACCGTTCCGGTCACTGGCTCGCCCGTGTCGTTGTTCTGGACGGCGACGTGGATCGGTCCGGTCTCGTAGGTCCGTGTCACTTCGAGGCGGATCGACTCGTTGACTGTCGCCCGCGTCTCGCTGGTCCTGATCGTCGACAGTTGCAACTGCTGGGACTCGTGGAACACGTCCGTCGTCCCGCCGTCGATATAGGTCGTCAGCTGGCCGCTGGGGTGATTGGCGGTCAACCGATAGATGCTGCTGGTCCCGAAGGTGTTGACGCTGGGGAGCTGCTGGGAGTAGAGCCACGGATAGAGGACCTCAGCGCGGGTGTTGGCCGCTCGGAGTGGATCGGCGTTACTCATGACGAACTGATCGTCCGCCGCCGGATCGCGTGCGCTCGCCAGATGTGTCTCCCGGATGTACGACTGGCCGGTTGTCGTCGCAAACATGTAATCCTGTGTGGATGCCATCACGTACACGGCGTTCGGTTGGGTTTCGCCGGTGAACGTTTGGCCGAGCCGCTCGCCGACCGGACCCCGAAGGACGCGGATCTCTCCTCTGATGTTCTCCAGGCGGGTCTGTTGCCCGCTCGTCATCGTAAAGGTCGGTTCGGTCCGTTCGACCCGGTCGATCGTATCGAGTGTCCGGGCCAGTTCTCGCGCTTCGGCGTCGATCAGCGCACGGGTTCGCATGACCGATTCGACGGATGTCGTGCCGTCAGCGTATTGCTGGAGTTGCTGCTGTTGGCGCTGTTGAAGCGTCTGTTGACGCTGTTCGATACTGTCTAGCTCTGATCGGACCAGCCGAGTTCGAGCCGATTCGTTGTTGGCTCTGAAGAACCGTTGCTCGAACGTGCGCGCATCATGCTCACGGTGGAGCCGCTGTGAGGTGAGCGAGACGGCCGCACCGACGTCGATCCCGGTCGTTCCGTACTCGGATTGCTCGATGTCTTCGCCGGGGATCGTGAGATGGTTGGTGAGGTTGTCGACCGTCGTCACACGGGGCAGACTGTCTCCGTCGGCAGCAGTCGCAGTCTGTGTGGGTGCTACTCCCTGTGTGGTCGGGGCGACGAGGGCGACCACCACGAGGAGGATACCCAGGAGAGCGGGGAGGCGTCGCATCGGTGCCGGATAGAGCGCCGGAATACAAAAATTCCCCACATTCGCATACTGGATATCCGTGCTTGAGAGGCGTCGAGACGTTTCACAAGGGACGTTGATGTTTTATTCCCGGATGGAAAGCGTTTTCCCCACGGGCTGTGGACTCACGTCTGGAAAATGTCCCTGCGGCTATCCGGTCCTCTCCTTGCCCTCCTGCTTGCGCCACTGTTGTTTGCACCGGCGGCGACAGCGATGGCTGCAAGCCCGGCGCCGATCGCTCCCCAACAGTCGACGCCAACACCGACGGACGGGGTGATATCCGAGTCGACGGTCATCGAACTCCAGCTCAGACCGAACGGGGACGCACAGTGGACCGTAACGCAGACGTACGCCCTGGAGACCTCAACGGGAGTCGAGACCTTCCGGTCGCTAGGTGAGGACTACGCCGCGGGCGAGACCGGAACTGGGCAACTAGTGGCGTTTCGTCGGGCGAACCGTGCGGCGACGGATGTCACCGGTCGGCAGATGAACATCACCGGTGTCGATCGATCCTACGATGTCGACGGGAACCGGGGGATGCTCACGCTATCGTTCACCTGGACGAACTTTGCGACCACTGAGAACGACCGGCTCGTCATCGACGACGCGTTCAATACGACCGAGGGGACCTGGTTCCGCAGCCTCGGGGAGAACGATACGTTCATCATCTCGCCGCCGACGGGCTACGGCGTCGACAGTGCCCCCGTCGGGGTCGAGAACGGACAGCTCCGGTTCGAGGGACCGCGGACGTTCGACGCCGGGACGCTCAGAGTAGTCTACACAGGCGATCAGGCGACACCGACGGCAACACCGACAGCGAATCCGGACGGTCCCTTCGCCGGCGGCGTCCCGCTGTGGCTCGGTATCGCGATCATCGTCGTCGGTGTCGTGGCCGTCGTCGGATACATGACTCGGCAGGGGACCGGCGATGAACCCGCGACGGAGTCGTCCGAACTCGGTCCCGACGACGGTGGACAGCCGCCGACGGCCGATACCGACGACGAGACCGAGGACTCGACCGAGCGGATCGATACCGAACTGTTGAGCGACGAGGAACGGGTCGAGCGCCTGCTGGAGCAAAACGGCGGCCGGATGAAACAGGCCCGAATCGTCAAGGAGACCGGTTGGTCGAACGCGAAGGTCTCCCAACTCCTCTCGTCGATGGACGAGGAGGGCCGGATCGACAAGCTCAGGATCGGCCGCGAGAACCTCATCTCGTTCCCCGACGAGGACATCACCGACTTCGACGAGTAAGCGGCGGTTACCGCGCTCTCCCGGTTTCACGTCACCTGTCTGGTGCTCGGCGATACGCCGGTAGTGAGCGTCGAGGCGGAACTGGCGAAGCGCAGACCGGTCACGGATGGCCTCGCGGAGGCCGCCGGCGTCATGTGTCGTCAGGTACTTTTCGGGGTGGTCCTAACCGGGAGGTGATGGAGTATCTAGAGCAGCGACGTGACCGCGTCGAGGAGCGGTTGCGAGACGTCCTCGACGATGTCGAGCCGACGGAGCTAGCAGCGCAGATCCGTCACGTCGCGCTCTCGGGCGGGAAGCGCGTCCGACCGACAGTCGCGGTGCTGGTCTGTGAGACCCTGGGTGGTGATCCGGCCGACGCCGTCGACTACGCCGTGGGCATCGAACTCGTCCACAACGCCTCGCTGGTCATCGACGACATCATCGACGAGTCCGAACTCCGGCGTGGCACCCCGGCCGCGTGGGCCGAGTACGGCCACGGTCCGGCGATCATCGCCTCCGACGGGCTACTCGGGGAGGCCTTCGCCCTGTTTTCGGCCGACGAGCGGGCGATGCAGACCGTCGCGGAGTCGATGGTCGAACTCGGTGAGGGGGAAGCGACCGAACTGATCGCCCAGCCCGCTAACGAGACCGAGTACATGGAACTCGCCCGGCGCAAGACTGGCGCGCTGTTCCGGGCGGCCGCGGAACTGGGTGCGATCGCCGCCGACGCCGACCCGTATACGGTCGAGGCGGTCGGGACCTACGCCGAGCGTGTCGGGGTCGCCTTCCAGATGCGAGACGACGTGTTGGACGCCACCGCCGACGCGGAGACGCTGGGCAAGCCCACGGGCCACGACGCCGAGATGGAACGCCCCTCGCTCGTCGAGGTGACGGAGCTCACCCCAGAGGAGGCAAACCAGCGGGCTCGCGACGAGTCCGACGCCGCCTTGGAGGCCCTGGCGACGGTCGACGCGCCCGACTCCCAGTCCCTGGAGTACCTGAAGGACCTCGCGGAGTTCGTCGTCGTACGCGAACGGTAGGGCTTTTGCCCGCCGCTGGCCAACCCACGCCAATGACAGTCATCGGTATCGTCGGGCTGCCGGGCAGCGGCAAGAGCGAGGCGGCAAACGTCGCCGCCGACCGGGGGGTCCCCGTCGTGACTATGGGCGACGTGATCCGCGCGGAGTGTCGCGAACGTGGCCTCGATCCGGCCACCGAACACGGGACGGTCGCGAAGGCCCTGCGCGAGGAGAACGGCCCGGGTGCCATCGCCGAGCGCTCGCTGCCGATCATCGAGGACAACCTCGACGACGCCGAGACGGTGCTGGTCGACGGCATTCGGTCCGACACTGAGGTCGAGGCGTTCCGGGAGGCCTTCGGCGAGACGTTCGTCCTCGTCGAGATCGACGCCCCCTTCGAGTTGCGCGCCGAGCGGTTGGACCTGCGTGGTCGTGACGCCGGCGCCGCCGACGGCGGCGAGTCCTTAGAAGAGCGCGACGAGCGGGAACTGGGTTTCGGGATGGGCCAGGCGATCGAGATGGCCGATCTCACCATCGAGAACACGGAGACGCTGGCGGCCTTCCAGCGGAAGGTTCGCACACTCTTACGCGAGGGGCCGGAGGGACTGGCATGAGCGCCGTCTACAGCGTCGACGTCCGCATCGCCGCCCCGGTCAACGACACCGAAGTGACCGATCGGGTCGCCGACGCCGTCCGGAACCTCTTCCCCGAAGCCGACCCCGAGCAACGGCCCGGCGAGTTGGCTGCCGAGGTCCACACGATGGACGGCTTCTCGCAGTTGCTCTACGAGTACGAGATCCTCGACACCGCCCGGTCTGTGTTCTTCGACTCACTGGAGGGCGATCGCTTCGCCTTCGACCTGAAGAAGCAGGCGGCCTTCGAGGGGCGGGTGAACTTCGCCGTCGGTGACCCCTCCGAGTTGGGCGACATCCACGTCGAAGTGATCGTCCGGGAGCCCGACGCCGAATCGTACATCGACTACGTCGCGCCGCCGACCGAGGACGGCACCCCTGTCGACACCGAATGACCACCGCGGTCTGTTTCGACCTCGACGGGACGCTGGTCCACCGCACAGAACCCCACGAGACGATCACGCGGGCCGTCCTCGCCGACCACGGAATCGAGGCCGACGACGCGCTCGTGGCGACAGCCGAGGAGCGGTTCCGGGCGGCCCAGAACGCCCTCGAACCGAACCCGTTCGAACGGTCGATGCGGGCCGTCCTCGACGAGACCGGGCGTGACGGCGACCCCGAGGCGATGGTCGAGACGCTCCGGGAACGGGCCTACGCGACGACGACGGTCCCCGAGGCCGCCGCTGACTGCCTCGACGCGCTCGCCGATGACGGCCCGCTGGGACTCGTCACCAACGGGACCCGGGACTGGCAGCTCGGCAAACTCGCCCACCACGGCCTGGCAGAGTACTTCGAGGCCGTCGTCGCCTCCTACGAGGCCGGCGCTCACAAACCCGATCCGGCCCCCTTCGACCTCCTCCGCGACCGGCTGTCCGCCGACGAGTACGTGATGGTCGGCAACGACTACGAGGCCGACGTCGAGGGCGCTCGCGCGGCGGGGTTCGTCCCCGTCCACTACGAGGACGAGGACGGGCCGTCGTTCTGGGCGACGCTGCGGGCGATGGTCTAGAGGCCGCTGACGAAGATCGCCAGCCACTCGCCGACCTCGCGGCGCTTGCTCACCCTGATCTCGGTGACCCACTTCACCCACTGGAACCCGCGGCGGTCCGGCGCTACGAGTCGCAGCGGGAAGCCGTGGCCGTGGGAGAGGCGTTCGTCGTCGACGTGGGTGGCCAGCAGCGCGTCCCTGGCCTCCTCGATGGGGAGACTCCAGCGGTAGCCCGTCACCGACCGGAACTGCACCCAAGCGGCGGCCTCGTCGGCGTCGGCGGCGTCCAGCAGGTCCCCCACCCGGACGCCGCGCCACTCGTGTTCGGAGTACCACCCGCTCGTACAGTCCAACAGCGCGTCCTCGCTGGCGGCGGGGCCGACCTCGTCGGCGGCGTACTCGCTCGGAGTACGGACTCGACCCGTGACCGCCAGTGCCCACTCCCGTGGATCGACCGGGTCGGGGTCGTCGGCGACCCAACTGGTCACCGGGAACCGGTTGCCGTCGCCGCTGCCGTCCTCTCGGGAGCCGGTGAACCGCCGATCCGCGCCGGCGGTGCCCAGCAGGTCGTTGACCGGTTGCTGGACGCGCCAGGTCAGTGCCCCCGCCGTGAGCACGCCGGCGTAGGCGACGACGTTGCGCCGGCCGCCGACGGTCCGCCGGGTGGGGGTGTGGAACCGGTAGCGGAGGTGCCACAGCAACAGCGGCGGGACGAGCAGGCCCAGGCCGACGTGGAGGTGAAAGAGTCCCCACGGACCCAGATCCAGCGTTCCGCCGAAGATCCACCAGACCCCCGTGGCCAGGGCCGCCGTGGCGTCGACCGCAAGCAGTACCGACAGCGCCCGCGGCGCGGTCAGCCGGTCGGGCGTCACCCGGTGGCGGACCCGCCAGAGCTTCATCGGGAGGAGGACGACGAGGACGATGCCGGCGACGGCGTGGAGGTCGACGACCCAGGCTGTCGCGGGCGTCCCGGTGAACATCGTCGCGACGCCGGTCGCAAGCAGCGTCGCGACCGAGACCAGCAGGCCCCAGTCGACGGCCCGCGGCGAGGGGGTCAACCGCCGGTAGTCCATACCTGTCGTTGGCGCCGGACGGACAAATACTGCCGGTCGAGCGCGGGGTACTGCGTTCCCTGTCTTCCCCGCCAGGGGATACCACCGGCTCGTCGGTTCGTTCAGTACGACCGTTCCAGTACCACCGTCCCCGACGCGTCCCGCACGGTGACCGTATCGCCGCCGTTGTTCCAGACGGCGCCGTCACGCCCCCAGTAGCGGTCGGTCTCCGTGTCGGTCCCGCTGCCGGTGTGGAGCGTGATCGACGCGCCCGGCGCGAGGGTCAGGTCCGCGAACGTGTAGCGGTGGTCCGCCTCGTCGCTGACCGTCCAGCCGTCGAGGTCGAGCGGTTCGTCTCCCCGGTTGGTGACCGTCACCGACTCGGCATTCAGGTTCTCGTTGTCGTTGCCGGGCGCGTCGCACGTCAGGGCGGTGATCGCCAGCCCCGACTCGCTGGCGGTGACGGTCCCCCCGTCCGCGACGGGTGTCCTGCCGTCGGCACACTGCCACAGCCCCCGTCCCGCCCCTCTGGCGCTCGCTTCGGCCCGGTCGAAGGCCGCTTTTCGGGTAAAGTCGCTCTCGTAGACCCGCGCGTGCCCGCCCCGGACCAGTCGGTAGTTGAACAGGCGGTCCTCGACGACGACGTAGGCGAGCAACCGATCGTAGTAGCCCCGCCGGTCGAGGTTCGGATCGAACGCCAGCCCAACCGTCCGGCCCAGCAGGCGGTCCTTGGCCAGGTTCGAGGCGTCGACGCCGGCCTCGCGGAGGCAGGTCGCCCCAGCCGTTGTGTCCGGGACGCCCTCAAACTCCGGCGGGTCGTTCTCGGCGTGGACTTCCGGGGTGTCGACGCCGACGAGTCTGACGGTGTCGGTCGTCCCGTTCGCGTACTCGATCCGGATCGTATCCCCGTCGACGACGGCGGTCACGGACACCTCGACGGCAGCGTCGGGGACAGAGACATTGGCTGCCGTCCCCATCGCCGAACTCGTCGGCGTCGTCGCCCGTTCGGCCGTCGTGGCAGGGTCGGCCGCTGTCCCGCCGGTCCCCGGGGCCGGCGTCGAGGGGCCGCTACAGCCGGCGACGACGAGCAGGAGACAGCAGACGGCGGCGCGGAGGCGCACACCGGATCGAGGCGGGCCAGGACTACAAATCTGCCGGGGGCGGGCGACAGGTCCGACGACCGACAGTTATACTTCTCGACCGTGTGTGAGGATGGTAGACATGCTCGTCGACCTGCCCGTCCGGGACATCATGAACACACCTGCTCGGACCGTCACGGCCGAAACCGCGATCGTCGAGGCCGCCGCGCGGCTCCGGGACGAGGGGATCGGTTCGCTCGTCGTCCAGTCCGACGGCGAGAACGTCGGCATCATCACCGAGAGCGACATCGTCGCCGTCACCGCCGCCGAGGGGGACACACGGCAGTTGACCGTCGGCGACGTGATGTCGACGGCACTCGTGACGATCGGTCCCGACGCCACCGTCGAGGAGGCAGTCGAGCGACTCCGGACCCACGGCATCAAGAAACTCCCCGTGGTCGAGGACGGAACGTTGCTCGGTATCGTGACGACGACCGACATCTCGAACTACCTCCCGCATCTCGCCCGCCCACGGCCGACGGCGGAGACCCAGTCCCAGCGCAGTCGGTTCGAGCGACCGGACACCAGCTACGAGCGCGACGACTGGGAGTTCGAGAGCTACGGCGTCGCCGACGGCATCGACGTCGGTGACCACGTCCGGTTCAGCAAGACCCTCGACCAGGCGGACGTCGAGGCGTTCGCGGAGGCCAGTGGCGACACCAACAGCCTCCACCTCGACGACGAGTTCGCGGAAGGGACCCGCTTCGGCCGGCGGATCGTCCACGGGACGCTCGTCTCCGGGCTCATCAGCGCCGCCCTGGCGCGGCTCCCGGGACTGACCATCTACCTCTCCCAGGAAGTCAGCTACCGCGGTCCGGTCGACATCGGCGAGCGCGTTACCGCCCACTGTGAGGTCGTCGAACGGATCACCGACGACCGGTTCCGGCTGACGACCGCCGTCGAGGGCGCTGACGGCGACAGCGTCGTCGAGGGCGTCGCGGTGGTCATCTCCGACCCCATCCCCGACTCCGGGTGACCCTCGGGCCGAGACGACGGTTCTTGTTAGCAGACGATAACGATTATGCGGGTGCGAACCGATACCATGCGTATGGACGCCATCGAACGACCGACGTTCGAGTCGGACGCGGCCAGCGAACTGTACCAGTACGTCGAGCGCCACGGAACGGCGACACGCGAGCGGGTTCGGGAGGCGATCCGGCTGCCACCGGCGGAGTTCGACGAGACGCTGGACCAGTTGCTGTCGAAGGGGTATCTCCAGGAACGGGGCGGGAAACTGTCGCTCGCGCTGGATATCGGCGCCGTCGAGTCTCACACGACCGGCACGGAGACGTACGTCATCCGCCCGTCCCGGCCGGCGGATTTCGACGGACTGGTCGATCTGATCCGGGACGTCTCGGCCGGCGGAACCTACGTCATCGCCGAGAGCATCGCCGAGCAACTGCTCTACGAGGACGCGATCACGCGGCACAACACCGTCGAGTCACGCGTCTTCTTCGTGGCGACGATGGACGAGGAGATCGTCGGCTGGTGTCACCTGGATCTCCCACAGGTCGAGACACAGCGGGGGACCGCCCAACTGACCGTCGGGGTCGCCCACGACGCCCGCGGGCAGGGGATCGGCAGCCAACTGCTCGAACGGGGGACCGACTGGGCGCGGGCCAACGGCTACCGGAAACTGTACAACTCCGTCCCGCTGCGATCCGAGCGGGCGCTGTCGTTCTTAGACGACCACGGCTGGCACACCGAGGGCATCCGGAAGGACCACTACACCATCGACGGCGACCTCGTCGACGAGGTGATGATGGCCTACCAGATCGAGTAGTCGGGCACGAGCAACACGGCGAGTGCCAGCGCGATCCAGACGATCTTCAGCCCCGTGTTGACGGCGATGACCTTCGAGCCGAACTCCCGGCCCCAGATGCCGTACTGGAACGGGATCGACCGCTTGAACGTCGAGACGGCAAAGGAGATGATCCCGCCGACCAGCATCGTCGCCACGGCGGTCCGGGCGGTGAACGTGCCGTCGCGGACCAGCGGCGAGAGCACCGTCGCCCCGCTGGTGGTGTCGAGTGCGAACGCCGCCACCACGGGGATCGCCGCCCCCGGCAGTCCCAGCAGGCTCGCGGCCCCGTCGGCAGCGGTCGTCACCGTCGTCCCGCCCTGTCCCAGCGCCGCCATGATCGTGTCGGCGTAGGCGACCACCAGCGAGACGACGACGTAGATGGCCGCCAGGCGCGGCAGGATCTCCCGGACCTTCTCCCGGGTCTCGCCGACGGCCTCCCGGACGGCTGCCTCACGGGTCGCCGGTCCCTCGTCGAGTGCGTCATCGTGACCCCCATCGGGGGCGGCCGTGCTCGCCGCGGTCCCGATGTTCGAGCCGTCCAGCAGGAGGCGGCCGGCAGCGATTCCCGTCAGCGTGATCGCCAGCGCCACCAGTCCGCGCATCGTGACGTACAACAGACCGACCCGCAGCCCGAGGATCGGGATCAGGATCGGCGCGTAGAAGGTGACGATGTGCTGGGCGAACCCGAAGAACGTGTTGATGGTCACGGCCACCAGCGTCGCTCGGTCGTCCAGTGTTCCGGACTCCCGGAAGTCGGCGAGCATCCCGTAGCCGGCGGTCGGCGAGGCCGTCGTCGTCAGGATGGCGGTCCCGACCTCGTCGGGGAGGTTCGCCGGCGCGGTGAGATACTGGGAGACGACGGCGATCTTCTCGACGAGACCGAACGCCACCGCCAGGTTCGCCAGGAACACGCCCAGCGAGAGAAAGACTGTGATCCGCAGAACGCGGACGGCGACGTCTGCCAGCAGATCGACCAGCACAGGCACGGTCGGCCGTAGGGCCGGCGCGCGCAAAGGGCCGTCGGTTCGACCGGAATGTTTTCCGTGCTTGGCGCCGTCCCGTTCTGCCATGGACGAGGGGGCGTCCGCGGTGATCGACGTACTCTACGTCGATCTCCGACCGTCGGTGGTGTCGGCCGTCGAACCCGGGTTCGAGAGCGACCGAATCGCGGTCTCGACGGCTACCGACGCCGACCGGTCCCTGACAGCCCTCGGAGACGGTGCCGTCGACTGCCTGGTGGTCGTCTGTCGGGACGAGGACGACGGGTCGCTCGCGCTGGTCGAGACAGCGGCGGCGACGGCGCCCGAGGTCCCGCGGCTGGTCGTCACGGGCGGCACCGCCGGACTCGCCGAGGCAGCGCTCGACGCGGGCGCGACGGACTGTGTGGTGGCCGACGGCGAGGACCGACGGGTACTGTTGCCCCACCGTATCCGGACGGCCGTCGAGAACGCCCAGGTCACACGCGAGACCCGTGCTGCCGCCGCCCGGTTCGAGTCGCTGACACAGAACACGAGCTTCGCCGTCCTGACGATCGACGAGGACAGCACCGTCCAGTACGCCAGCGAGGCCGTCGCCGATCTCTTCGGGTACACGCCCGCGGAACTCGTCGGCGAACCGCTCACGACGATCATGCCCGAGCGGTTCCACGACGCTCACCACGCGGCGGTCGCCGACTACCTCACCACTGGCGAGCGGGCGCTGGACTGGGACTGGATCGAGTTGCCCGGCCGGCACCGCGACGGCACCGAGATTCCCCTGGGTGTCTCCTTCGGCGAGCGCGAGGCCGACGACGGATACCGCTTTACCGCCGTGGTTCGGGATATCTCCGAGCAGAACGAGCGGGTCGAGCGGCTCGACCGACTGGCGACGGCACTCGAAGAGTCGATGGACGGGGTCGCACTACTGGACGAAGAGGGCCGGTACGTCTTGGCCAACGAGGCCCACGCCGATATCTACGGCTACGACGCAGAGGAACTTGTCGGCGAACACTGGGCAATGCTGTACGACGAGTCGGAGACCGACCGCTTCCACGACGAGATCATGCCCACCGTCCAGCGGGACGGCGAGTGGCGCGGGGAGGCACGAGGACGACGGGCCGACGGCTCGGTGTTCCCCCAGGAACTGTCGCTGACGACCCTCGACGACGGCGGACTGGTCTGTATCGTCCGTGATATCACCGACCGTATCGACCGCCGCCAGGAACTCGAATCGGAGCGCCAGTTCGTCCGGGCGGTCATCGACACGCTCCAGGATGTCTTCTACGTACTCGATACGGACGGCTGTTTCACCGAGTGGAACGACCGGATGGCCGAGGTGACCGGCTACACCGACGAGGAACTGGACGGGATGCCGGCGCTGAACGTCATCCCGCCCGAGGACCACGAGTACGTCGCCGAGAACATTACCGCCGTCGTCACCGAGGACGCCGACCGGACGCCCCGGTCGGCTCTGCTGACCAAGCAGGGCGACCGCATCCCCTACGAGTTCACCGGGAGCCAACTCACCGACGCCGACGGCGAGGTCATCGGACTGACGGGGATCGGCCGGGACATCTCGATAAAGACGCTGCGCGAACAGCGCCTCTCGGTGCTCTCCCGCGTGCTCCGACACAACGTCCGCAACCGGCTCACGGTCGTGCTCGCACAGGCCGAACACATCGTCGAGACGGCCGACAGCGAGCCGTCCCGCGAAGGGGCCGAGCGGATACAGCGGGCCGGCTCGAAGCTCCTGAGCGCCGCCGAACAGGCCCACCGTGCCGAGACGCTGCTTCGGGATCGGCCGACGAAACAGCGGATCGATCTCGTCGAGCAGGTCCGGGCCGGACGCGAGCGTGCCGAGGCGGACACGAGCCGTCTCGATCTGATACTCCCGAAGACAGCCCCTGTCGTCGCCACACCGATCGTCGAGAGGGCCGTCGCCGAACTGCTGGAGAACGCGCTCACACACGTCTCCGATCCCACAGTGGAGGTACGGGTCGTCGTCGACGGGGAGATCACGCGGGTCGTCATTGCGGACGACGGGCCGGGACTCCCGGATCACGAGCGCGCCGCGCTGGTCGGGGAGGGAGAGACACCCCTGGAACACGGGACCGGACTGGGGTTGTGGCTCGTCAACTGGATCGTCACGGCTTCGGGCGGTCGCGTCGCCGTCCGCGAGGACCGGCCGGGGACCACCGTCGAACTCTCTTTTCCGACGGCCGAGTGACTACACGAGCAACCGGACGACCCCGAACAGGACCAGCACGCCCAGCACGTCACAGACGTTCGTAACGACGGGGATCACCACGTCGTCGGGATCGAGTTCGAACCGGTAGGCCGCGTAGGTCGTCACCGTCGTGACCAGCACCGCGAGCACGGCGAGCGTGACGCCGCTTACGGTCGCGACGGCGACGACGGTACCGGGGGGAAGACGGGCACCGCCAAGGAGCGTCTGTAACAGCCACGCGCCGGCACCGACGAGCGGGAACACGGTCAGCGCCAGGCCGACGGTGGCGACGGCGTTTCCCCCCAGCCGGTCGTCGGCCGGCGAGAACGACACCAGCCCCAGGTGGACCGCCGTCGAGAGCCGCGAGGCCAGGATACTCCCGAGGTTGCCGGCCATCCCGATGGTCACGGGGACCAACACGAGCAGCGTGGGGTACTGCAACAGTGTTCCCTCGAAGGTATCGAGCACCAGTCCGCTCCCCAACTCGATGGCGGTCAGGACCGCCAGGACGGGGAGCATCGTCCTGAGGATGCTCGCGACCGACCACTGTGTCTCGTGGCCGGACACGTCACCCCCCTCCCAGCGCCAACACCAGCCGCGTCGCCAGTAGCAGCGTCGCGATTCCGACCACGTCGCCGGTCGTGGTCACGACCGGTCCGGCCAGCGTGTCGGGGTTCAGTCCCCGCCGATAGCCGACGAAGACGACCGAGACGACGGCGACCGTGAGTAACAGCCCGGAGACGAGACCGGCGATCAGCGCGATGCCGACCAGCGTCCCCAGCGAAGCGGATGGCCGACCCAGCACAGCGAGCAGAGCGACGGTCATCACGGCCGCCAGTGCGCTCACCAGGACGCCGTTTGCCAGGGCCGCCGAGACGGCCGCGTTAACCCGGCGGTCCCCCGTCGAGAACTGTGGATCGATCAGCCCCTGGTGGAGCGCCGAGCCGAGCCGTGCCCCAAGCGAGCCGTAGACGTTCCCCCGGGTCGCCAGCAGCGCGGGCACCAACACGAGCAGGCCGGCGACCTGCTCCAGTTCGGCGTCCATCCCGCCCAGGACGACGCCAGCGAAGAGGCCGCCGACGGCGCTGAGCCCGAGGACAGGCAGCGCCTCCCGATAGGCCTCTGTCGCGACCTCGCGGACGGTCATTGTGGGTGGACACTGTGGCCATCGGCAAAAGGCCCGCGGTGCCGGCTCCCTCAGTCGCGGTCGACCCGGTGGAGGCGCCCGGCGTCGTCGAACTCGCCGTAATCGCCGGTGTGGTACCACCCATCCTGTGTCGCGCTGACGGCGACATCGCTGGTCTCCCAGTAGCTGTCCACGACGTGGTCGCCCCGGAAGAGGATCTCGCCGTCCTCGGCGATGGCGACTTCCGTCCCCGGCATCGGGCTCCCCAGCGCCCCGGGCGTGGCCGAGTCGTGTTCGACCAGACAGCCGACGCCGGTGAGTTCGGTCGCGCCGTACACCTGACTCACTGGGATGTCACAGCCCCAGAAGAAGTACAGCAAGTCCGCCGGCAGGGTCCCCAGTCCCGACAGTGCGTGCTCGACGTTGCCCAGGCCCAACTGCTCGCGGACCGGCCGGAGGACGAGCCGGGCGGCTGCCGAGTCCGTGAGCGAACTCCCGCCCACACCGCTGCGTGCCTCGCCGCGCTCGATCGCCGCTCCATCCGCTAGCCGGCGTTTCATCCTCCCGAGATCGTCGATACGGTCCTGGAACGTGTCGTGGAGGTGCTCGTACACGCGAGGGACGCCCACGAGGATGTCCGGTTCGACGGCCTGCAGTCCCTCGATGAAGTCGTCGGCCGGGAGATAGGCGGTGCCCGCGCCGTTGTCCCAGAGGTAGTACGTCGCCACCCGTTGGAAGACGTGCGAGAGAGGCAACAGACAGGTCCCTGTCGCGCCCGGGGAGACGGGGAACTGGTTGCCCAGCGTCGCCACCGCCGCAAGCAGGTTCCGGTGGGTGATCGAACAGCCCAGCGGATCGGCGTCCCGGCCGATCTGGTGGACGACGGTCGCGATGTCGTCCGGATCGGCGTCGAAGCCGGGGAGGTCCCCGATCTCGGCCGTCGGGAGCGAATCCAATCCGAAGACGGTGTCGGCGACCTCCGTGACCGCCTCGCTGGCAGTGTCGTCGGTCACGAGGACGCTCACGCCGTCGGTCGTTTCGGTTGCGACCGCCCGCTCGTCGCTGAACGCCGGATAGATCGGCACCGAGATCAACCCCGCGAGATGGCAGGCAGCGTCGACGACCGACCACTCGTAGGACGGGGCTGCCCGGATGCCGACGGTCGTCCCCGGTTCGACGCCCGCATCGAGGAGCCCCCCGGCGACCTGACGGGCGCGCTCGTAGAACGCCTCGAAGGTCCGCGTCTCGTACCCGGCGTCTGTCCGGACGTACGCGACTGGTCGGTCGGCGAAGTCGGCTGCCCGGTCGGCGAGCCAGTCGGCCATCGTCCCGTGGGGGATCGAGACGGCACCGCCGACGTGGACGTTGCTACGGAGGACGACTGCCGTCTCGTCGTCGGGCGCCTCGTAGGTCCGATCACCCTCTCGTGTCGTGTTTAGTTTCCCGGGGCTGTACTCGTAGTCCTCGGGGACGGACTCCCGGTAGTAGCCCGCGTATTTCTGGTCCTCGTCGCTGGCGGCGATGTGGGCGTCCAGCCAGTCACGGGCGAACTCCAGGACATCCATCGTGATCGGTTCCCCGTTCTCGTGGCGCTCACGGAACTCGCTGACCGTCTGTGCGAACTCCTCGTGCATCTCCCGGTGGTTGTAGAAACAGTCCGCACAGTCCATCGCGTACCCACAGTCCTGCATGAACTCCTCCTCGTCGCCGAAGTGGTACTCCGTGTATCGCTCCAGTTCCCGCAGGATGTCCCCGATCGCCTCCTCGGAGTGTCCCTCGTCCATCGCGACGTAGAGGTCGTTTAACAGCCCAAAGAGGTGTTTGTGCTGCTCGTCGAACCGGTCGATATCTGTACTGTACCGGTCGTCGATCCACTCGATGAACGTCTCGCCCGACCGAGATTCCATACGGATCTATTCGTCAGCGAATATAAAAAGCGGAGCCGGCGTTCCCAGGGGCTGAAAACGGTCGGGGCACCCGTTCAGAGGGGCTCAGGTGTCTCGTCCGCTACAGACCAGCACCGGTCGGTCGGTGTCGAGGACGACACGCTGGGTAACACTCCCGAACAGCACCTTCCCCGTCGGCGTGCGCTTGCGGCCGGCGACGACGATCAGGTCGGCGTCCCGGTCGTCGGCCGTGTCGAGGATGCCGTCCGCGGGGGTGCCCGTCGCGGACGCCAGCGAGACGTCCAGTCCGTCCGCCTCCAGCGTCTCGCGTGCCCGCTGGACCGCGGGCACCTCGTCGACGGCCCCGCTCTCCTCGGGGTCGTCGAACGTGTGTTGCAGCGTCACGTGCACTGTCTCGTCCGCGAACGGCATGTCCAAGATCTCCTCGGCTTGGATGCGAGCCCGGTCCTCGTTGTCGTCGATACCCATGACGATCTCGTACATACGTGAGTCGAGGGGCCGCTCCCTCCTGATACTACTGGTCGTCTCGACGCCCGGACCGAAGCGTTGACCCGCCGGGCTCCCCCAGCGGAAACCAATGGCCGAGCCACAGGTCCTACTGACCAACGACGATGGCATCGACGCGCCGGGACTGGCGAGCGTCTACGAGGAACTGTCGGCGATCGCCGAGGTCACGGTCGTCGCGCCGAGCGAGAACCAAAGCGGCGTCGGACGGACCCGCAGCCACCGGACTGTCCGGGAGTCACACCCCTGGGGGTACGCCCTGGCCGGGACGCCCGCAGACTGTGTCGCCTACGGGCTCCGCGGGCTGGAGACCGAGTTCGATCTGGTCGTCTCGGGCTGTAACCACGGCCCGAACGCCGGCAACTACCTCGTCGGGCGCTCGGGGACCGTCGGCGCCTGCATCGAGGCGGCATTCCTCGGAACGCCGGGGGTCGCCGTCTCGGCGTACCACGGCGAGGACTTCTTCGTCTCTCCGCCGGCCTCCTACGACTTCGACCGGCCGGCCCGGGTCACCCGCGAGGTCGTCGTGCGGGCGCTCTCGGAGGCCGCCTTCGACAGCGCGGACATCCTCAACGTCAACGTCCCCGTCGACGTGGCCGACCCGCCGATGCGCCTGACCGACCCCCACCACGACTACGATCTGGTCGTCGATCACGAACCGGCCGCGGACGCCGAAGACGGCGACGCGTCGACGGCGGTCGGCGCCGACGGCGACACGGGCGACATCGCGCTGCGGGACGTGGTCTGGCCCGAGACCGTGGGCTGGGAGAACCCCTTCGGAACCGACGCTGCTCTCGACGAGCGCTACCCCGTCGGGAGCGACCGCCGGGCGCTCGTCGACGGCGAGATCAGCGTCTCGCCGCTGTCGGTCCCCGTCTCGGAGGTCTCGGACCCGACGCTCGATGCACTGGTCGCCGGGTTCAACGAGAACGAGGCCGCCCGTCGTGCCGGTGGGAACTGATTAGGGGCTCGCGTCCCGAGAACTGCTATGGCGAAAAACGTCGGCGGGATCGACCGTCTCGGCCGTGCACTGCTCGCAGTGGTACTGACCGTCGTCTCGCTTCGGGCACTCACGAGCGGGCGACGAACCGTCGGGCTGGTCGCCGGACTGGGTGCCGTCGGTGCCGGGTTCAACGCCGTGACCTGTTTCTGCGGGCTCAACGCCGCGCTCGGGATCGACACGACGAGCGACCGGGACTGAACCCGGCCAGCCCTATTTGTCGGTGGCCGGCGAACCTCCGGACATGCACGTCAGCCGGGGCCGGATCAGATCGATCGTTCTGGCCATCGTCCACGAGGTCAGAACCGAGAAGATCACGTTTCTCGCCGGATCGATCGCCTATCACGCCTTCCTCTCGATCCTCCCGCTGTTGTTGCTGTTGCTGGCGATCCTCCAGCAGACGCGGTCGATCGCCCTCCGGGACTCGATCGTCCGGATCATGCAACTCGTGTTGACGAGCCAGGCCAGCGACGTGATCCAGCAGGGGTTGGCACAGGCTGATACGTCGGTGTCGCTGCTCGGCGTCGCGATCCTCGTCTGGGGTGCCCTGCGGATCTTCCGCGGGCTCGACACCGCGTTCTCGGACATCTACGAGACCGAGCGAGCGAACACGTTCGTCGACCAACTGGGCGACGGCCTGCTGTTGCTCGTGACCGTCGCGCTCGCGATCGTCGGCGCCAGCGTGCTGGGGGATCTCTTCGCGGTCAGCGGCGACGGGCTGCTCGCGGGGGTGCTCCGAGGTGCCGTCACGACCGCCGGGCTCTTTCTGGTCTTCTATCCGATGTACTACATCTTCCCGGACGCGGACTGCTCGTTCGTCGAGGTGGTCCCGGGGACGGCCTTCGCCGCCGTCGGGATCGCCGTCGCACAGGTCGTGTTCACGACGTTCAAATCCGGTAGCGCCGGCGGGAACCTCGTCGCGAGCATCCTCGTGTTGCTCACGTGGCTCTACGTCGTCGGACTGGTGATCCTACTGGGGGTCGTCATCAACGCCGTCCTCTCGAACCGCTCGAAGGACGTCGACATCGAACCGGTCATCGGCGGGGTCCCGCGGCGGAAGGGCTCGACGGAGGCGGCGGTCGACCGAGAGACGCTGCTGGCGGAGCTAGACACCCTCTCCGAACGGCTCCGACAACCCGGCGAGCCCGTCCAGATCGAGGTAGACGGCCGGACCGTCGTGCTCGAACGGCCACAGGTCGCACACGTCGACCGTACCAGCGCCGTCTTCGGGCTGGATAGCTCGGTGGGGCTGACACTGCGGTGGTGGCCCGACACCGACGGCAAAGAGTGAGTTGCGTTCGCCGAACCAGCGAACGCGCCTCCCCTTTTTACTGACGGGCGGCAGTACGGGCGAGCGTGGCCGGTGACTGTGATCCCGCTGACGTGTTCGCCCTCCTCGACGACGAGTACGCGCGCTCGCTGCTCGCCGCCACGAGTCACGAATCCATGTCTGCAACCGAACTCAGCGACCAGTGTGAGATGTCCCTCTCGACGGTGTATCGACGGCTCGACCAGCTCGAAACCTGTGGCCTCGTCGTCGCCGAGACGACCCCCGATCCGGACGGCGACCACACCAAGACCTACGAGGCCCACCTCGACGAACTCCTCGTCACCTTAGAGGACGGGGAGTTCGCGGTCAGCCTCTCGACGGCTTCGACGACCGCGGAGTTCGCCGACGCGTTCACCGACCTCTGGGAGGGGCTGTGATGCAGGTGGCTGGTATCCCGACCGACATCTGGTGGCTCTTCGGCCGTGGGCTGATGGCGCTGTCGCTGGTGGTCGGGCTCGGTATCTTCGGACTCGCGTTCTACGGCTACCGTCGCAACGACAGCCGATCGATGCTGTTTCTCGGGAGTGGTATCGTGACGCTGACCGTCTTGAGTTGGGCTGGGACGGTCTTCAGCGCACGGTACGTCGCCCCCGCTGTCATCCCAACTGTCAGCAGTCTGTTCGACCTCGCCGGGATGGCGATGATACTGTACGCGATGGTCCTGGCTCGCCGAGAATAGCCCGCCGCCAACACGCCCCGAATCCGCCCGGTATCGAACCGTCCTTCAGTCCCCGAACGGACCGCCGGGACCGCCCATGCCGCCCATACCGCCACCGCCGCCACCGCCGCCCTGTTGCATCTGTTTCATCATCCGCTCCATGTCGCCGTCCCCCATCCCCTGGAACTGCTTGAGCATCTGTTCCATCTGGCGGTGTTGGTCGAGCAGTTCGCGCACCCGCTCCTCGGGCTTGCCCGATCCCCGGGCGATGCGTTCGGTCCGGGACTGGCCGACCACGCGGGGGTTCTCCATCTCCGCCTCGGTCATCGAGTCCATGATGACGTCGAAGTCCTGCATCCGCTCCTGGGTCACGTCCATCGCGTCGTCCGGGAGCTGGTCCATGAGCCCCCCGCCCAGGCCCGGGATCATGTCCATCACCTGGTCCAGCGGCCCCATGTTGTTCATCGTCTGCATCTGCTTGCGCATGTCCTTGAGGGTGAACGCACCCTCCATCATGTCCTCGGGGTCCCAGTCCTCTTCCTCCTCGCCCGTCTCCTCCATCGCCCGCTCGACGCGCTCGGTGAGTTGCTTCAGGTCGCCCATCCCCAGCAGCCGGGAGATGAACCCGGAAGGCTCGAAGCGCTCGATGTCTTTAACCGTCTCCCCCGAGCCGAGGAAGGCGATAGTCGAGTCGGTCTCGTTGACCGCGGCGAGGGCGCCCCCACCTTTGGCCGTCCCGTCGAGTTTGGTGATGACGACGCCGTCGATGCCGATCGAGGCCTCGAAGTCGGCGGCCTGGCTCTTGGCGCTTTGCCCCATCGCCGCGTCCAGGACGAGCAGGTTCCGGTCCGGGTTCACCGCCTGCTCGATGCGCTCGATCTGGTCGATCAGCTCCTGGTTGAGCCCGTCACGACCGGCCGTGTCGACGATGCGAACGTCGGCGTCTTTCGTCGCCTCCAACCCCTCCCGAGCGATCGTCACGGGGTCGTCCTCGTCGGGATCGCCGTAGAAGTCGACCTCGGCACGGTCGGCCATCTCCTTGGACTGGTCGTAGGCACCGGGGCGGTCGGTGTCGGTCTGGATGATCGCCGGGCGCAGCCCCTTCGTCGAGAACCACCACGCCATCTTGGCGGCGGTGGTCGTCTTCCCCGACCCATAGAGGCCGGCGAGCATGATCGTCTGCTCTTCGAGCGGGAGATCCGTCGACTCCCCGACCATCTCGACCAGTTCCTCGTAGACGATCCGCAGGACCCAGTCCCGTGGTGTCGTGCCGGCCGGTGGCTCCTCGTCTAACGCACGGGTCTCGATGTTGTTCGAGAGTTCCTGGACGAGGCTCACGTCGACATCGGCCTGGAGCAGCGACCGCTGGATCTCCTTGACGATGTCCTCGATGTCCTCCTCGGAGAGCCGTGACTTCCCCCGGAGGTCGTCTAAGGTCCCCCTGAGTGAACTGCCGAGATTATCGAGTACCATTGTTGTCCCGAGGTACGCAACCGCACCGGTAAAGGCTTGTTGTCACACCGGGACGAACCGAACTCGGTTTCCGAAGGCTCAAGCCCCCGAACCGACCAGCGGGGGACATGGACGCGGCCGCCGGTCGGTTCGTCTATCTGCTGGGGATGCTCGCGGTGGGCGTCGGTGCCCGCTACGTCGGGCTCCTCGACGAGTACCGGCGCGACCGGCTCAACGCCCTGGCCTTCTACGTGGTTCTCCCGTCGCTGATCTTCGTCTCGACGTACGACCGGGCGCTGGCGACGCTGTTGTCGCCGGAACTCGTCTTCGGCGTCTTCGTCGTCCTCTTTGCCACCGTCGGTCTGGCCTGGCTGGTCCACCGCCGGCGGAGCCAGGCCGATCGCCGCGGGGTCGCGGTCGTCCAATCGTACCACTCGAACCTGGGGTATCTGGGGCTGCCCCTCGTCGCCGCGACCTTTGGCCCCGACGCCACCGCGACCGCCGGCCTCCTGCTCGGCCTCGTCACACTCACACAGGTGCCCGTCACCGTCTGGGTACTGGTCACCGTCGCCGACGCGGAGGTGTCGGTACTCGACCAGGTGCGCGAACTGCTCACCAACCCCGTACTGATCGCCCTGGCGCTTGGTATCGTCGTCGCGTGGTTCGGTCTCGGCGTTCCCGCCGCCGTCGTGACGCCCCTCTCGCTCGTGGGCGAGCTAGCGCTGCCGGTCGCGCTGATCCTCGTCGGCTCGGCACTGGAACTCGACCAGTCCATCGTCGACCCCACGGCGACGGCAAGCGTCGTCGCGCTCAAACTCTGCTGGATGCCCCTCGCGGCCTGGCTCACCTTCTCGACGCTTGGGGTCGATTCAGCCGTCTTCACTGCGAGCGTCTTCATGCTGGGGATGCCCACGGCCGTCTCGACGTTCGTCTACGCGACGGAACTGGGCGGGGACGCCGAGTTCGCCTCGCTGAACGTCTTCGCGACGACGCTTGCCTCGGTCGGAACGTCGTTCGTCCTCATCCTCCTGTTGGGGTGATCGTGGGGGAACTGGTTTCTCCCGGGCGACGCAAATCCGGCTATGGCCTATCACACGCTTGATCCCGATGCCCTGCCCGAGACCGACGACTATCCCTGTGACCGCCGTGGGCTCTCCGACGCTGCCGAGTTGCACGCGCTCCACGCCGCGACCTACGCGATGGCTCCCGGCGAACAACTGCCCCGGACGTATCACTACCACGAGCAACGCGAAGAGCTGTTCTACGTCCTCGACGGGACGCTTCACGTCGAGACGCCCGACGAGGAGTTCGTCGTCCCCGCCGACCAGGCCTTCGTCGCCGAGCCGGAGAGCGCCCACCGGGCGTACAACCCCGAAGACGCCGACGGTCCAGTCCGGGTGCTGGGCGTCGGCGCCCCCAAGACCGACATCGCACTCCCCTACGATCCCGACGAGTGACGCGCCTGTGACTCGATGAGAGTAGGTTTTTGCCCCCTCCCT
Source organism: Haloarcula montana (assembly GCF_035666295.1). Lineage (NCBI taxonomy): Archaea > Methanobacteriati > Methanobacteriota > Halobacteria > Halobacteriales > Haloarculaceae > Haloarcula > Haloarcula montana. Next base: position 848,959 of record NZ_CP142027.1, on the reverse strand, counting down.
GCGCACCCGCAGCTATGACGAGCAAACAGGAGACCCAGCAGCGACTCATCGACAGCGGCGTCACGGCCGTCCTCCGTGGCATCCCCGAGGAGCAGATGGTCGACGTGGCGACGGCGATCCACGAGGGCGGGGTCACCGCGCTCGAACTCACTGCCGACGCCAAGCGGTGTTCGGACATGATCGCCGCCGTCGACAAGGAACTCGAAGGCACGGACGCCGTCATCGGCGCCGGCACCGTCATGGACGCTGCCGCGGCCCGCAACGTCATCGAGGCCGGCGCGGAGTTCGTCCTGGCCCCGAACCTCAACGAGGACGTGATCGACGTCTGCAACCGCGAGGGGGTCGTCTGCATCCCCGGCGTGATGACGCCGACCGAGGCCGCCCAGGCGATGGAGGCCGGCGCGGACATCCTGAAGATGTTCCCCGCCTCGACCGTGGGACCGGGTCACATCGGCGCGCTCCAGGGACCGCTCGGCGACGTGCCGATCATGCCCACCGGCGGCGTCTCGACGGACAACGTCGCGGAGTACTTCGACGCCGGCGCGGTCGCGGTCGGCGCCGGCTCCGCGCTCGTCGACTACGAGGCCATCGAGAACGACGACATGGACGGCGTCCGCGAGAGCGCCGCCGCGTTCGTCGAGGCCGTCGAGGCCGCCCGCGAGTAGGGAACCCGAATTCTGAAGAAACCCCGCTGCCAACGCTCCCCCAATGCACGTAAGCATCGTCGGCAGCGGCTACGTCGGGACGACGGTCGCGGCCTGTCTCGCGGACTTCGGCCACGAGGTCACGAACGTCGACATCGACGAGGAGATCGTCGCCGCCATCAACGACGGCGAGTCGCCGATCCACGAACCGGGGCTGGACGAACTCGTCGCCGAACACGGTGGCGACCGCCTGCAGGCGACGACCGACTACGGCGTCGTCCCGGAGACGGACCTGACGATGCTTGCGCTCCCGACCCCCTCGAACGAGGACGGGAGCATCGACCTCGCCTACATGGAGGCTGGCGCGGAATCCGTCGGCGAGGCTCTGGCCGCCGCCGAGACCGGCGACGACCCCCACCTCGTCGTCACCAAGTCGACGGTGATCCCGACGACGACCGAACGGCGACTCGCGCCGGCGATCGCCGACGCGGGCCTCGAACGCGGTACCGACTTCCTGGTCGCCTCGAACCCCGAGTTCCAGCGGGAGGGGACCGCCGTCGAGGACTTCCGCAACCCCGACAAACTCGTCTTCGGCGCCGACGACGACCGCGCGTTCGCGACCTTACGGGACCTGTACGCCCCGCTGGTCGCGGCTGCCGACGACGAGGTCCCCGTCGTCGAGACCGGCATCGCCGAGGCCGAGATGATCAAGTACGCCAACAACACGTTCCTCGCGAGCAAGGTCAGCCTCATCAACGACATCGGGAACATCTGCAAGGTCTTCGGCGTCGACGCCTACGAGGTCGCCGAGGCGATCGGACTGGACGACCGCATCGGCGAGCAGTTTCTCCGCAGCGGCGTGGGGTGGGGGGGTAGCTGCTTCCCGAAAGACACAGATGCAATTATCGCTGCAGCCCGCGAGCGCGGCTACGACCCGGCCGTCCTCTCGGCGGCAGTCGAGCTGAACGACGCCCAGCCCGGCCGACTGCTCTCCTTGCTCGACGACCACGTCGACGTCTCGGGCAAGCGCGTGGCTGTTCTGGGACTGGCGTTCAAACCTGGAACCGACGATATCCGGAACACGCGGGCGGTCCCGATCATCGAGGGCCTTCTGGAGCGGGGTGCCGACGTGGTCGCCTACGATCCCGTCGCCACCGAGAACATGCGCGAACGGTATCCGGACATCGAGTACGCCGACTCGGCGGCAGCGGCACTGGAGGGGGCGTCGGGCGCGGTCGTCGTCACCGACTGGGACGAGTTCGCGGCGCTGGACGACGAGTTCGACGCGATGGCTGATCCCGTCGTCGTCGACGGCCGACGGATCGTCGAACGCCGTGACGGCATCACCTACGAAGGGCTGACCTGGTAGCTGGCGGATTCACGCCGTCGAGGCGTGCTCACGCCCCGCTAAGATGTACCGGTCGAGCAGGAAGATCGCGACTGCGACGCTCACCGCGACGACCGTGACACGGCTATCGGACGTGACATAGAGGCTCGGCGTCGGCGGTCGCCAGTAGATCGGATACAGCCAGAAGTTGCTCCGTCCGTCGGCGAACATCCGGAGCCCGTCGACGACGAGCGCGCTGGCGCCACCGAACAGCAACGCGGCGTACGCACGTCGACGTACTCTATCGCCGAACAGCAGGCTGATCGCCGCACCGATGACGAGCACGCCGGCCAGCGAACTGATCGGCGACCAGGTGAAGCCGTGGTCGATCGCCTGCTCGACCGTCTCCGAATCGAGGACGATGGCTATTTTACTCAGATCGGGAATCGCGGCCCCGCCCATCGCGACGGGAACCCAGCGCCGGTCGAACTCGAAGCGCCAGCCCGCGATCGTGAGGAGCACGTACGGAACGAGGACGTGCGTGAGCAACTCAGCCATCGCTGTCCTCCCTGGGGACGAACGCCCACTGCGACAATTCGGGCCGCCAGCGCCCGAAGAAGACCACGAGCACCAGCACGGCACCGACCGCCGAGGTGGCGTACTTGACGGTGGCCGAGGAACCCGCGGGGTTGACCACGACGACGTTTGTGGCTTCGATCGTGTGTCCGGGTCCGAGCGTCCCGTACACCTGTACGGTCCCGCCTGGCTCGACAGCAGCGTCGAACCCGGTCACGGAGAGTTCGAGCGTCCCTTCCGTCGTTTCGAGTCGAATCACCGCCGTCCCGTCGGCCGGATCGACTGTCCGGACAGTTCCCCACAGGAGAGTCTTCTCGCCGACGAACTGCTCGTAGTCGGCAGCGATGTCGTCACCACGCGGATACGGCCAGTGTTGCTCCGACTGCGGCCGGTCCATTCCCGCGTGCAGTCCCATCCCGAACACCAGCCCGACGAGGAGTACGATCGCTACGACACGGCGAGGGGTCGTCCACTCCACGGCGAGAGGTGAACGCGGTCCCGATTAGCTGTTACGCTCTGGCGCCTGTCCGCTACTCCCGCTGTTTCGGAAGGATTAAAAATATCACCGCCGTCGGTCTAGTTGCTATCGCACGGGCCGGTGGGGTAGCCTGGTATCCTTCGGCCTTCGGGTGGCCGTAACCGCGATTCGAATTCGCGCCGGCCCATTTTCATCCTACTTCGCAACGACGAGTGTAGCGAGGAGTCCGTAGTAGCGTGTCAATTTCGGCGAAGAGGATTCATTTTCCCAACACACGAGCGGTCTATCTGTCGGTAACAGTGTGTTGAGCACTCGCTGTCGGTGTCTCGATAAAAAACGGAAAAGCGGCGAGTCAGTTATGCTTCGGGACCGGAGTCCTGGCCGAGCGTGGCCGAGGAGTCGCCTTCAGCGGACTCGTAGACGACGCGGATATCGTAGGTCCCGTCTGGAGCGACCGCGGCGGATGGATTTGATGCACTACCGTCGATAGTAATTCCTTGGCCAGCCGTGACTTCGGTGCCAGCACTGCCGAAGTCACTCCATTGTAAATCTACGTTGGTAGTACTAGTATCGAGTTGCCCACGAATATACAGTTCATTCGCATTGATGGTATCACCGCCGTCGTGCGTAACTGACAGTGAAGTCCCAGATTCGTAATCAAACGAGAAGCTGGCCTGCGGCGTTGCGCTCTGTGTCTGGTCCCCGAGCCCGAGGACGAACGATGCGATTACTGCAGCGAGGATAACCGTGATCGCGACCATCAGGATGACGCCGATAACCGGCGAAACGGCATCATCGTCGTTGAACAGTTGCTTCAGATCCATTACACTCCTACCGTAGTCGGTGACTACTATAAAGTAATAGCTCGTTTCACACAGAATCGGCAGTTCAAGCGGCTCTTGGGTGGTTTCAGCGCCGTCTTGAAGACATGTCGAGACGATGCTCTCCCACATCTCAACGGATATCGTGTGTTCAGAACCCGGTCTGGTGGCTGTCTTACCCGATACTCCGGCGTCTATCCGTGATTGCGAATCGGCGCTGTGGTGGGTCGTCCTCACGTGGTGGCCGTGTCACTCCCACTGGCGAGAGTCCCTGCTGGGAGTGTTCAAGTCCCGATTGAATCGCTATCGCTATCGGATTGAAACACTTGAAAATGACGGTTAAAACCAGCTCAGGCCGACGAATACGGCTCTTCGTCGCTCTGGGCGCTTGCTCGCATCTCAAAGCGGCTACGAGGGCTGGTAGTCGATTCGAAACCGGTGGGGACGGGTCACCTGGCGAGGGTGGACCACGAGCCCCAGAGAGTGACGTACGGCGCATGGCGTCATGTAGACCAGGCACCGAGGGTCGGACAGCTGGCGGTCGGGCCCCGGCTGTAACGCTGGGGGGCGATCGGGAGGGGATACGGAGCGGGAACCGGGACCCAAGCGTACGGTGTGAGGGGGTCCGGAATAAGTTTTCTGAACCCTGCAAACGATGGCGGACGAGTCCCTTCAGGGATGCTTCTCTCAGGACCTCGGGTTCAGTACGCACTGCGAAATCACTGCATCCCCGATCGCACGACTGCAACGCGATCGGTGTGTAAACCGTTTCAATTGTTACTATCGCCACTCCGGGCGCCAAGACAAGCGGGATGAGGGGGCAACTGTATCGAGACCAAATGTCCGTCTGAATCCTTTCAGCACGACTTCTCGGAGCGGTCCGGTGATCGTGGCCAAAAGCGGGCACAAGTCCCGCTGGGTCTCTCGACCGCGTGCAGAGCAGCTTTGTACCCCTGCCCCTGCTCGCTGTCCTCGACGAGACCCACGTGTACAGAGACAGATGCGATTGTTGGTAGTTTCGGCTCCGTGATCGCCGAAGTAACCACGGGGAGACGGGCCATCGAGCAGTACTGCGACGAGGGAACACCGGACCGATGCCATCAGTGATCCACGAGCAGAGGGTGAGTGGACAGCATAGACGCCCTCGGTGTCGACACCCAATGAGTGCAACAATCGGTCCAAAAACCGATTCGAGACAGCGAAGATACTTCGAACATCACGCACACAACCGTCCTGGCACAGTTCACGAGCGGCGATGGCTCTCTGTCGGGACAAACTGTACCGGTCCTGGGGTTCATCTAATGACTGCAATCCATAGTTTCCAGCGATTCCGATACGTACACGAAGCCGACTAATACGACCATCTCATCCAGACAACTCCACATATGATTGGATATATGATAGATGAGACATTCGAGCGTCTTGCCTCACTGAGCCACTGTCTGAGAGATACCATTCGGCTGTCTATCATGATCCCTAGATAAAAGTAGGTCGATAGGCATATATCGGGTGATGTATCGTGGGGAAGTCCACCGGTGTCTCGACCGGGTCGAGCTGCGGGAGAAACTCCGTGTCGACTACGACATCACGGACGAACAGTACCGAAGTGAACACAGTGTCTCGGGGGAAATTCGCGGGGCGATAACACCGGACAAGGAAGTCGTTCGGGCGAGAGAGCACCCGCCGGGAGGACTGTTCGAGCGGGTGGTCAGTGGAGTTATTGACAGCTCCGAGCACGTCGCAGAGGGGTATCCGGGGACCCATCTGATGGTCGGTATCACGAGGATTCCACCGACGACACAACGTGACGATAAGTTCCAAGAGGGGTACAGTCAGCAGGATTTTACCGTCGATGGCGTCCCGAAGAACGGAACGATACTGCTCGAAAGTGACTGGGACGCGGAACGGGCTCGGCGGTCGCTCTCCGGCGACGAACAGAAGACGGTTTCACACAGTTACGATGTCGAAGGGATGTCCGGGGAGCAGTTGCCCGTCGTGGTCCGGGCTGATCTCCACCGCGACGCCCGGGAGTACCTCGAAAGTGAGCCCTCGACAGTCGGCGAACGGGATGCACAGCAACGCACGCAACGTCCCGATCCCAAGGAGTTCGAGGGGCAGGCGGCGCTATCAGTCGCGATCGAGTACCGAGAGGACAGTCCTGAACTGAACGTTGCAGCCGGTGACGGGACGCTTCACATCGAGAACCTGCGGGCCGAGATGCAGTCGACATTTCCCAACCTCTCGTTTAGACCCCGGGACAACTCAACGTACAATCCCGAACAACAACAAGTCGAGTGGCGAAAGCGCTCCGCGGAACCCGGTGAGATCCTCCGGTACGACATCTTCGGTCGGATGGAGGAACTGCTCGATCTCGGCAAAATCTCTGTCTCACTGCGCGGGGTGATCTTGGGTGATACCCTCACGGGGACGAGCATCGAAGGCCTCTACGACCGAACCGGGCGAGACATCACGAGCGAGGGAGGATCGGGCTCGCATATCGAGACGGCCCACGGGGTGACGGTCACTGGTCAGATAACGATCGATCCGACGGCACTGCGGCAGGAAGCCCGGAAAGTCATGGATTCGACGGTCTCACTCAACGATACGCCCTTCGACGCCTTCGATCGTCTCCGGACGGTCTGTGACCGGGAAGGAATGACGATAACGAAGTCTTCGGAGCCGACCAATCCCGAACCGGTCGCCGGACAGGAGGGCGTATTCGCTATCACCAAAGGCGAGAAGGGTGATGGCGACGACCAGCCTGGCGAACTCGAAGTGAAACGCGAGTACGGTGACAGAGGTGTCGTCTACGCCCACATGCTCGTCTACGGCCGGTACACGCCGATGTCCCAGGACCGGGAGGTATCGCAGTACTCGGGCCGCTCCGATCGGACCGAAGACCGGATCGTCAGGGCCGACGAAGGAGGACTCGAAACGCGGGGGAAGTCGACCGTGGACATCCGCGCCCGGTCGGCGGATGCGGAACTCAACTCCGAACTGGTCCAGACGATCCAGGCTGGGCTCGGGGGTGACGGGCGATGAGCGGTGACGACTCCGCGATCAATGAAGTAACCACGGAGACCTTCCGTGACTATCTGGTCTGTTATCGGGACACCGACGAGGCAGAAGCGGTCTGTGGTGACTGCGGCCGGCCGGTGTGTGGCCCAGCGATGGACATTTCGCTGGGTGGTGTCCTGGGCAGTATCACGGGCGATCCCGGGCACGGGCGACGGTTCCACGATTCGACGTTCTCACAGTACGCCAGTGGGTTGGGTCGGGCGGCGCTTGGGCTCGCGCTCGTGTTCGTCTCGATACTCCTCTCGTATGTCTTCCCGGGACTAGTCCCCGGCATCGTGGCAGCCGTCTCGCCCGGACCGATCGGGCTCAAGCCGGCACTGGTCCAGTCGACGGCGATTCTCGGCGTCGCCTCCCTGCTGACGCTCCGGTACCAGGGTGGCGAGCACAGCACGAACTTCCGTATCAGGGTCCGGAAGACGGCCACGCGCGTGCTCTGTGACGAGTGCTTCGAGAACACGATGGTCCAACTGGTCCTGTTTTACTTCCTCACAGCGGTGGCCGCGGTGCTCGTCATTGTCGGTCTCCGGGACATCGTTGCGACGGGCGCGCTCAAACCGTTTCGGATCGTCGCGCTGGGGCTCGGTCTGGGAATCCTCCGTGACGATATCGTTGCACTCGCTGTCTGGATTCTGGAGGGTGGCACGGAACAGTCGGCGACGGCTGCAGGAGCCGAGGCCGCAGTCGAAGACTGAGAAAACCCCCGCTATCGTGACGGTTGAACCGAGCCAGGTACCGACCGCATCGGTGGCGTGCGACCGGGTGTGTAGCGGGGGTCACTGGCTACGATAGACGACGACAGCGTCAGACGTCGCGACCACAGGAGAGACAGACTGTCGGCAGCCAGGGTTTGTCTTCGTGGACTGGCTGTTCTCCGTTGCAGTGTGAGCAGAACTCGGTTTTCGTCGCCATCGGATAGTCATGTGTTACCATGGTTGTTAAAGATTGTCGTGCAGACAGGTATTGCGGTCGACGCCCGCCGCTCGGACCGTGTCGATGCACGTAAGTCGGCGCTGGGCGATCACAGCGTATGCGCCAGTTCGTCGTCGTCGGCCACGACGCGCCGACAACGCCGGAGTTCTCGCTCGACGACCTCGCAGGTGGAGCCGGCCGTCTCGACGTTCTCTGTCGGTGTGTCACGAGCGCGTTCTTCCTGAGCCACGCCATCCGGGAGGCCGTCAGGACACACCTGGTCCTGGCCGACGAGTACACGATCACCTTCGAGGGTGCCGACCTGCGTCGGCTCAACCCCGACGAGCGCTCGACGGCTGCACTCGTTCGGAACGCGCTGGAAGAGCGCGAGGAGGCCATCGGCCATATTCCGGTCGAGACCTCACCGGGTGTCTCGCTCACTCGACGGGGGTTCGAGGGGACGATCGAGGCCGTCGCCGACGAGGGGACGATCGTCCAACTCCACGGTGACGGCGATCCAGTCGTCGACGTGGCGACGCCGACAGCTCCCGTCTTCGTCCTCTCGGACCACCACGACTTCCGTGAGGCGGAGGCCGAGCTGCTGGCCGAGCACGCCGACGAACGGGTCTCGCTCGGTCCCGAACGGCTCCACGCGGACCACGCGATCACCGTCGCGCACAACTATCTCGATACGGATGGGTTCACGACGTACTGACACGCCCGGGGCCGGAAGACATATGGCCTGCTCCCCATAGAAAGGCGGTATGCTCGTGTTTCCCGCTCCGTGTGACATCGCCCCTGCTTGCGTGAGGCCACACGGATGACCGACGACCCTACCGGACGAGTCGACCGTCGAACAGTACTCCGAACAGTCGCAGGTGTCGGCGGCGCGGCCCTGGCCGGCTGTCCCGGGACCGCTCCGGAGTCCGACGGGCCGACAGTTCAGGTTACTGACGGTGGCGGAACGGGGACACAGTCCCCCGATTCCGACCCGTATCTCGACCTCGTCCGGACGTACGCCCCGACGCTGTACTTCGACACCGACGAGCGGTGGTTCCCGACCGACCCGCGGCCCTACGCGAGCGAGCGCGACGGCGAGACGATCGTCGACGGCTTCGACGCCTTGGACGGCTACCACGCCGAATCCGAACCCGGAGAGCCGCCTGCGCCGACCGTCTTCTACAACGTCGTCGAATACGAGGACTCACCGTTGGTGGGGCTCCAGTACTGGCTCTACTCGGCGTTCGATCAGTTCACGACGAACTTCCACTGGCACGACTGGGAGGTCCTGCACGTCTTCGTCGACACCGACACCGGCGAGCCACAGCTGTACGTCGCGAGTTCACACTCCCGGAAGGTCCCGAACAACGAGTTCCTCGACCCCGAACCCGGACGGGTCCCGCGTGTCCTCTCGGAGTTGGGCTCACACTCCAGTGCGCTGTCCGTCAACGACGTCCCCGACCAGTTCCAACGGCTCCCGACCGACGGGGGCCTCGCCGACATCACGAACAGCGCGCTCGAAGGTATCGAAGACGTGGCGTCGATCCCGATCGCCTACGGGCTGCCCCGCGACGAGGGGTCGCGACTGCCCTACGTCGTTCCGGAACTCGACGGGGAGCCGCTGTACGAGCACGACCGGCTCCCGAACGTCGACCGGGCCGCACTGGTTCCGCCCGCGTTGACCGTCCGATCGTTCACGGACCTCTCGGAGCCACCGGGAGACCTCCCGCGACGGGAGAACGGACTGGTCTTCGCCCACAGCGGCCGCGACGTGTCCGCCGACATCGACTACGATCTGGTACCCACGACAGAGATCGAGCACATTACCGACTTCACCGGTCCGCAACTGAGTTTCGAGTTCAGCGTCCCGGAGGCCGTCGAGGACGCCATCGCCGGCCACATCACGACGACGGGTGCGCCGTGGGGGCAGCCACGCTACGAGAACCCGGCGGCCGACATCACGGAACCGAACCACCGGCAGGCACTGGCACAGCGGTACGACGCGATCGGCGATCCAGCACCCGGAACGGTCGTGTTCGGGAAAGTCGCGGAGACCGTCGCCTCCCCGGACGCCCCCGAGAACTCCGGTGTCCGCACCGAACCGACGTCCTACGAGGCGGTCGCGCTGTTGGAGAGCGAGCCTGAAGCCGTTCCGACCTTCGGAGGGACGGCAGTCGTCCGTGACGTTCCGGCAGGGGAGCACCGCCTGACGGTCAACGCCGCCGGTACCGCACCACACAGCGAACGGATCACCGTCGAGGAGAGCGGGGGGCCGACCGTCGCCGGCGTCGACGGACAGATCCCCCTGGTCGCCAACGCCGATGCGACGAAGGTCACCGTCGATCCATCACAGGCCGACAGCGAGTTGACTGGCCTGGCTATCCTCGACGACTTCGCTGGCCGGCTGTACGACGCACCGCTGACCGGACCCGACGCCGTCTACGTCCACAGCGGCGGTGCCTACACGACCGAGGTCCGGGACACCGACGACGCCGTCGGGGCGTTCCGCGTCAATCCCGCGGTCGACGCTGCGTCGGTGGCTATCGAGAACCCCAGCACCGGCAAGGCCTCGCTGGCCCGGTTCCTGGCGGCGATCGCCTCGGAGACGGAGGCGGATATCGCGGCTGCGGCCGACATCGAGAGCGGCGATCTCGACACCGACGACGCGGTGGACGCTGTCGGCGATGTGGTCTCCGGGAACGGTGACGTGACCGGCCAGGCCAACGCTATCCGTGGACTTTCACAGGCGCTCGCGTCGGTCGCGTCCGCAGCAGGGAAAGCCGCCGACAGGGCAGCGGCCGGCGATCGGGCGGGCGCGGACAACCAGCTCAGGGGCGTCTCCAACGCGCTCGAACAGGTCGGCGAACGGCTGTCGGTCGCACGCTCGGCGCTCCCCGACGAGATCGGCAACGCCGCCGACAGACGGCTCGACGCGGCGACCCGCCGTGCCGAGCAAGCACGGCAGCAGTCGAAGCTCTAGCCCCGCCGCCAGCGCCCACCACGAGAGCGAAGGCGGCGAGCCGACCGTCGAACCTGGCCGAAATGAACGATCACTCGCGGACGGTCACCCACAGCGGCCCGACCCACGCCATGCCACCGTCGGCCTGGACGACCCGGAGGTAGTAGCAATCGTCCTCGGTTCCGCGTTCGTCGTCGTAGGCCATGCCGGTCACCGGTTCGTCGTCGGTGAGCGTCGCCGTCAGGGTAAACGACTCCAGGCCTGCGTCCGGATCGGCGGTTCCCTCCACTGTCTCCCACACCCGGTTGTTCTTGATGACCTCGATCACTTCGATCGGGGCGGTCCCGGCCACGTCGATCGAGAGGGTCCGCGGTGCCGTGGGATCGTCGATCTCGACGGTCGAACCCGCTTCCCCGACAGAGATCCCTCCGAGCGAAAAGTCGACGAGGATGCGATCTGGCTGTGTGGTTCCGTAGACCCGACGGGTCGAGAGGGCGTCGAAGACGCCGTCCCGGGTGTGGCTCTCGGCCCGGAACGCCGTCAGACCGCCGGGATGGCTCGGCTCGTTCCAGACCCGCCAGATGTGGCCCCAGCCGATCCCGTCCTCCCGCCACTCGGCGAGGCTGGGGAGGTGTGGCTTCGTGTGGACCAGCGAGTGGCCGGGATGGGGGCCGTGGTAGTCCGACCCGGCGAGCATCCCCACGCGGTTGCCCAGTGCGAGGGCGTCCCGAACGTAGTAGCCGTCCGCGTCGATCTCGCCGGAGCCCATCGTCACCGGTCGACGGTTGCCCTCGCTGCCGGGGTACTCGCTGGAGCCCCACTGTGAGTACACCTCCACGAGCGGGGCAACCTCGTCGTCGTAGTCGACGCCGGCGAAGTCGAAGGGGTACATCGACTCCGCCGGGTGGTGTGGGATCGCGACGGCCTCGTTGTCGCACTCGGCGTTGTACTCCCGGAGCCGGTCGAACAGTTTCTCGTAGGTGTTGCTCCGGGCGGTCAGGGAGTCGAACAGCACCGCACCGTCGGTGTCGCGGAAGTAGACGTTGACGTGACCGCCTACGTGGGGCTGTTTGGTCCACTCGTAGGCGAACAGGGTGACGAACTCGCCCGGGTCGTCGAGCCGATCCGTCCGGGCTTTCATCTCCTCGAAGTTCGAGCGGTCCATGAGCCAGCGCTGGAGCTGTGGCGGGATGAAAAACCCCATCGTGTCGTGGTCCGTGTAGGCGACGACGTCGAGCGCCATCACGTCCCGGCCAAAGCGCATCCCCTTCGACATCGACCCCGCGCCGTCGGAGAACCGCGAGTGGAGGTGGATATCGCCCCACAGCGTCCGCCTGTCGGGCTCGGACTCGTGGACGCGGATCGGGTTGGTGTGAAACTGCTGTCCGGTCTCCTCGTCGGTCAGGGTCAGGTACTGAGTTCCCGGGGTGGCAAACGACAGGCCGTCGACCGTGGTGTACCCGTCGTCCGCCCGCCGGAGGGTCACGCGGTCCGGGACCGTCGCCCGGTCGTCCGTCGCCGTCACCCGGAACCGTCGTTCTGCAGCGTGCAGGCGCTCGTACTCGTCCCAGAGTTGTACGGTCACTGTCACCGGCTCGTCGACGACGGCGTCGGAGGGCACGATCGCGTGTGCCCGGTCGAACGTGCCCGACCGGCTGTTCCACAGGTCCCTGACCGAGGGGCGGCGCTGTGCGAACACCTTGGCGACTTCGGCGAACTTCGCGAGGACCGACATGCCCGCAGAGAGGCGGTCACCGACAAAAGGCGTGTCGGCGGCTACAGACCGAGCCAGCGAGCCAGCCCGCCCATTAGCGCCACGAGCGTCCCTGTGATGAAGGTCCCTGGGAGCGGGAGGACGAACAGACCGAGGCCGAGCAGGATGCCGATCGTCGATATTCTCATGCAGCTACATTTATGCTGTGTACGGGTACGTCTTGCGGCCCTGTCTGACCGTCACGCGTTTGCCCGCGCCGTCCCCAGTGACGGCCATGTCAGACGACCTCGCCTGGGAGACGCTGGCTGCCGAGACCGCCTACGACTGTCCGGGGTTCGACGTGGTCCACGAGGACGTGCGACTCCCCGACGGGACCGAGAGCGACTTCGATTACCTCCGGGAGGGAGACAGCGTCGTCGTCCTCCCGTTCACGTCCGAGGGTGCGGTGGTCGTCATCGAGGAGTGGCGACAGGCCGTCGGTCGGGTCAATCGGGGTCTTCCGGCCGGAAGCATGGAAGCCGACGATCCGGACCCGCGGGCGGCCGTCGACCGGGAGTTGCGTGAGGAGACCGGCTACGAGGCCGGGAGCGTCGAGTTCCTCTACACCGCCGAACCGGCGAACGGCTACGCCGATTCCGTGTTCCACTACTTCCTGGCGACCGACTGCGAGCCGACGGGCCAGCAGGACCTGGATTTCAACGAGTCGATCCGTGTCGACACGACGGCGTTCGACGACCTGCTTGACGGCGTCCGAACCGGCGACATCCGGGACGGCCGTTCGGCGGTCGGGATCATGTACTACGCGCTGTTCGAGCGGTGACGGCAAGCGAAGCGGTCATTTGAAATATTAAAACAACGAAAAATTCATGCAAATAGACACTTATTACTGTAAATCAGGTACATTATTGCCGGATAGTTACAACTAGCCGAAAACGATGCCTCGTGGTGGTGGCTAACAGTGGCGGGTGGGGGAGCACTTGACACGTTCCGTGTCGGCCAGTACGGCGTGGTAGCCGCCGCGTTCGACCCCTCTTCGGTGTCGCCCAACCCCGCGATCACTGTCCTGACGGTCCTCTTCGGTCTCGTCTGGACCGCGGCGAACCTGTATCTTTACTATCCGCTCGGCAGAGCACTCCTGCTCGAGCTTCGGACGAGGTTCGCGGAACCTGACCGCGGGACTCACGAACCGCTTCCCGACGGTGGGACGCCGAGGATTGACCTGTTCATCCCCGCCTACAACGAGGCTGATGTCGTCGCGCAATCAATCGAATCCGTCTGCGCCCTCGAGTACCCGGACGATGCGTTCCAGTTGACAGTCCTGCTCGAACCTGACGACGACAGGACCCGGGCGGTCGTCAACGAGCTGACCGACCGGCTGGCCTTCGACGTGCTGACAGTTCCGGCGGACTATCCTGAAGACCCGAACAAACCACGGGCGCTGAACTACGGGTTCGAACACACGAGCGGTGACATCGTCGGAGTGATCGACGCCGAGGACATCGTCGAGGGATCGACGCTCCGGCAGGTCGCGGGTGCCATCGGACGGGGGGCCGACTACGTCCAGGGACGGCTCGACATGGCAAACGAGGACGATGGTTGGCTGAATCTCCTGTTTCGCGCCGAGTACGGCTACTGGTACAACCTGATCACGCCGGCGTTCGCACGGATCGGCTATCCCATCCCGATGGCCGGAACAACCTGTTTCTTCCGTCGTGACGTTCTGGAGACGGCAAGCGCCACGCGGCTGGACCAGCGCGGGGACCCGTGGAGCGAGGCCGACTGGCAGTGGGTCACCGACCGTGGCCTCACCGGCTGGCGACCCTGGGACCCACAGAACGTCACCGAGGACTTCGAGTTGGGGCTATTTCTCTGGGAACTCGGCTACGACTTCGGGTACCTCGACGCCGTGACGACAGAGGAGTCGCCCCCGACCCTCGACGGCTGGGTCGGCCAGCGGACCCGTTGGAAGAAAGGAAAGGTGTACACGTTCCTCGACCGCCGTCGATACCCGCCGTCGACGCTTCTTGACCGGCTCCACGTCTACTGGCAGTCGGCACTCCCCCATCTGGGCCCGCTGAACGTCGCCGGCGTGGTCGTCATCCTCCTGATATCGAACCTCGCTCGGTACGAACCGGGATCGTCGCTCGGGGTACTTCTGACCCTGGGCGGCGTCTTCGCGGGCACGAGCGCGGCCATGTTCGCCGCCGGATACTGGTCGGTCTCGGGGACGCCGCTCCCCGTGCGGATCCGCCGGAGTCTCCTAACGATGGTGTCGCTGCCGCTGTACTGGCTGCTCCAGTGGGGGGCGGACATCCGCGCGATCGTCCGGCTCTACGGGGGTGACCTCGGCTGGGAGCACACCGAACACTTCGGCCGACAGGCCGTGACTACGACCGACGACACGGTCGGGAATCTCGGACGTCGTTCGGGTCGGCTGACGCTCCCCCGGGTGACTAGGTGGGGGGCACTCGCGCTCGTGGTCGGCGTCGCAGTAGCACTGCGCGTGTTCGTCCTGGGCGGGTGGAGCCTGTGGACCGACGAACTGTATTCCGTCGCGATCCGTGGCGATCTTCCGGTCACACAACTGCTGGTCCATCCGACGGACCCACACCCCCCGCTGTACTACCTCCTGTTGCACGGCTGGATGGAACTGTTCGGTGAGGGCCGGACCGCGGTACGGTCGCTGTCGGTCCTGGGGGGCGTCCTGACGGTCGTCGCTGTCTACCTCCTCGGGACCGAACTCTTCGAGGACCGAACCGGACTGCTCGCAGCAGTCATGGTGGCGGTTTCACCGTTTTTCATCCACCACTCCCGGGTCGCCCGGATGTACGCGGTGTTTACGTTCCTGACAGCGTTCTCGTGGTACTGGTACACCCGTCTCAGGGACGGGACGACGACCAGTGCGGTCGGGTACGTGCTCACGACAGCATTGCTCGCGTACACACACGTCTACGGCCTCTTCGTCGTCCTCGCACAGCACGTCTACACCACCCTCTCCGAGACTGACGGCGGGATCGCCCGGCAACGCTGGATCCGCGTGTCCGCCGCACTCGGTGCCCTGGTTCTCCCGTGGATCGGGTTGCTCGTCGTCCGTGTCGTGGGCATTCTCTTTGGAACCGGCGGTGCCAACATCGAATGGATCCCCGAACCCTCGGCGTCGCTCCCCACCCGGACGGCGCTCTCGTTCGTCGGGTTTCCGGACTACTACCCGATCACTGCCGGGAACGTCTGGCTGTACCTCCTAGCTTCGGCCCTGCTTTTCGTCTTCGTCTTCCAGGCCACCGTCTCCACGGTCAGGATCAGTCCCGACGGGCTCGAACTCTCGGAACCAGCCTCGCTGGGCCAAGCCGCAGCCCTGCTTTTCGTGCCGACGCTGGTGCCCCTCGCGATCTCGTTTGTCGTCCCGATATACGTCCCCCGGTACGCCGCCCCGGCCGGCGTCGGGTTCGTCGTCTTGGCGGCCCGGGGCCTGCGGAACGTCCCGACCGACTGGATCCGGTTCGGACTGCTCGCGGTGGTCTTACTGAGCTCGCTGACCTTCACCGGCGTCTACTACACGACTGACTCTACCGAGCCGTGGTCGACGGTAGCACAGAGCGTCGGTACCGATGCCGGCCCCGACGATGTCGTCGTCCACCAACCGGGGCAGTTCGGCGTCGCCGAACGGTACTACGGCGACCACTCCTTCGAGACCGCGACCGTCCAACAGCCACCCAGAGTCGACCGACAGACACTTCTGTACGCCGGTAACCTCTCCGCTCGACACGACACGTTCTTCCTGATCCAGTACCGCGGCGGCGACGGCCCGGTCGTCCGGTATCTCGACGCGTGTCACGGCGAGACGGTCGAACAGAACCTGGGAGCGATAACCGTCTACCGGTACCCTGGCGATCCGGCCTGTCCCGACCCCGGTCCGGTCCTCGCGTCCAACCGGACCGTCGCCGGCTGAACGTGACAACACAACCCTTAGGCACGCGCCGCGTCCACGGCAGGTAATGAGCAACTTCGAGGTCAGGACCTACGACGCCGCGGGTCGGCTGGGCGAACTCACAGTCCCCAGGGCCGGGGTCACCGTCGAGACGCCGACGCTGATGCCGGTCGTCAACCCCCACGTCCAGACGGTCGCGCCGTCGACGCTCGAATCCGAGTTCGGGGCGGAGATCCTCATCACCAACAGCTACATCCTGCATGGCTCGGACGAACTCCGCGAACCGGCCTTAGAGCGGGGGCTGCACGACCTGCTCGACTTTTCGGGGGCGATCATGACCGACTCCGGGTCGTTTCAACTGGCGGAATACGGCGAGATCGATGTCACGACCGAGGAGATCCTGACGTTCCAGTACGATATCGGGAGCGACATCGGGACGCCGGTCGACATCCCGACGCCGCCGGACGTCGCCCGCGAGCAGGCCACCGAGGAACTGGCGACCACGCAGGAGCGCCTCGAACGGGCGGGGGAGGTCGACGCCGGCGAGATGCTGGTCACCGCACCGGTCCAGGGTTCGACGCATCCGGACCTCCGGGAGCGGGCCGCTCGGGAGGCCGCCGGGACCGGCCTGGACGTGTTCCCGCTCGGTGCTGTGGTGCCGCTGATGAACGAGTACCGCTACGACGACCTGGTCGATGTCGTCGCCGCGTGCAAACGCGGCCTGGGCGAGCGTGGCCCGGTCCACCTGTTCGGGGCCGGCCACCCCATGATGTTCGCACTGGCGGCCGCGCTTGGCTGTGACCTGTTCGATTCGGCAGCCTACGCGCTGTACGCCCGCGACGACCGTTACCTGACGGTCCGCGGGACCGAGCAACTCGACGACCTGGCGTATTTCCCCTGTGAGTGTCCGGTCTGTACCGCCCACGAGCCCGACGCGGTCAGGGAGATGGCCGACGACGACCGGGAGGAACTGCTGGCTCGACACAATCTCCACGTCACCTACGGCGAGATCCGGACTGTCCGGCAAGCGATCCGGGGCGGCAATCTCCTCGAACTGGTCGACTCCCGAGCGCGCGGGCATCCGACGATGCTGGACGGCTACCGGACGCTGCTGGACCACGCCGCGCAACTCGAACGGACGGACCGGGTCTCGAAAGACGCCTTCTTCCACACCTCGACGGAGAGCGCCCGCCGACCGGAGGTACTGCGCCACCAGCAGCGTCTCGACCGGTTCGAACTCGCCGGGGACGAGGTCCTGCTGACCGAGGGCAGTTCCAACAGCGACTACGACGAGACCTGGGGCGTCGTTCCGCCGTTCGGTCCCTACCCGCGGGGGCTGTCGGAGACCTACCCGCTGACGGCCGAGGTACCCGACCGGACCGACCGGCGGGCCTACGAGGTGGCCGCCGACGGGGTCGCACGGCTCGTCGACCTCCACCCCGACGTGTCGTTTACCCTGGTCCACGACGACTGGCCGGCGACGGCACTGGAGCGGGTTCCCGACCGGGTTCGGCTCCGTGATCTTCACGCCCGCGAGTGAGAAACGGTCTAGCGGGCCTGTACTGCCTGTCTCAGTGCATCTCGCCGGTGATATCCGACGAGGAGACCATCCCGATGTAGTCGTCGTCGACGACCGGAAGGTGGTTGATCCCGAAGTTCGTCATCATCGCCGCCGTCTCCGAGAGCGGCAGGTCCGGCGGGACCGTCTCGACGGATTCGGTCATCAGGTCCGAGACAGCGAGTTTTGCCGTGTCACGCTCCTGTGCGACGGCGTCGAGGATGTCCGTGCTGGTGATGATCGACGGGGGTGCGGTCGTCACGAGCAGAGCGCTGATGTCCTTGTCGCGCATCGTGGCCGCGGCCTCGGTGACCGTGGCGTCCGGACCGATCCGTTCCAGCGGCGTCGTCATGATCTCTTCGACGAGTGTTCGGTCGTGTCCCATGGAACCACCCAAGGGCGGCCAGGGGTATTGATCTTTGTGCCGCGCAGTCGGTAACGGCCGGTATCGATTCGCCTCACCTGCGCTCTTCGACGATGCGGTGTCTGCACACGAACCCTATGCTGACCACGGACTCAGCTTCACCGATGCGATGACTGTTGTGATGGTCGAACAGCACGACATCGACGCTGTACTGAGTTTCGACGACGATTTCGACGGTATCGTCGACCGACTCGAACCGACGGCAGTTGCCGACGGATAGTCGGTCGCTGCTCACTCGTCGCCCCGGCTCTTTAGCCGATTCCCGTCCCGCGGGCAGTAGTCGTAGGACTCGACGGTGGCCTGGAACCCGCAGTGGGGACACTCCTGGACGACCGTCGGCTCGTCCGCACCGAGTCGGCGAAACAGGAACGGGACGAACGGGACCAGCAGGAACACGAGGACGGTGTCGAAGTACCACCACAGCACCGCGGTCAGCAGCAGGCTCACGACCAGTCCGACGGCGGCCGTCGCGGTTCGGGACCCGACCATGGCCGGCATAGGTGACCGACCCCGAAAAGCTCACTCCACTGGCTTCGAACTGGCCGACGAGAGGAGGGGTCGTCCGGCCGGTCCCCGAAGAGCAAGATAGTTACTCGCCCGTGGCGGATGGGTGGGCATGACCGACTACTTCGAGGTCCACGAGCGCGACGCCGCCGCGCGACTGGGCGAACTCCGTCTCGCCGAGTCCGTGACGACGCCGGCGCTGGTGGACGACGCCGACGCGGACACGCCCGGGGACCCCCATCGGATTCTCTCTGACGCGGGGAGCCGCTGGGCGAGCGAACCCGACCCGCCGGAAGGCAACGAGTCGATACTGACGGTTCTCCCCCATCGTGGACTCCCCGCCGGGACGCCCGAGGAGGTCAGCGAGGCGTTCGCCGCCGACCCCGAACCCGTCCAGTTCCCCAGTGCCGCCGTGGTCTCGCCGACGACCGCCGCCGACCACGGGACCGACGCCTACGTCCTCTCGGGCGCGCCCGGTGTCGTCGGTCACGCGGCCGCATTCGTCGATGCCGTGACGACCGTCCGCGAGGCGGTCCCGGCCGACACGGCGCTGTATCTGCCCGGCGTGGCGACGCCCCGCAACGTCGCGACGCTGGTCTACGCCGGCGTCGACCTCGTCGACCCACACCGTGCCGTCGTCCGGGGGACCGAGGGTCGCTATCTCACGACCGACGAGGCGTACTTCCTGGAGGATCTGGACGAACTCCCCTGTGCCTGTCCGGCCTGCCGGACACCCCGAGATGAGTTCGACCGTCAGGACTGTGTCGCACACAACGTCAACGCGCTGGCCGCCGAACTCCGGCGGGTCCGCCGACGGGTCCGTGACGGCCGACTCCGGGACTACGTCGAGGGACAGGCCCGACAGGACAACTGGCTGACGGCGACGGTCCGTCGGCTCGATCAGGAGTACGGCTACATGGAGGAGCGCACCCCGCTCGTCCGTCGGGCCGAACTCGCCGCGGCCACCGAGGACGCCATCCGTCGCGTCGAGATCCAGCGGTTCGCCCAGCGAGTCACCGAGCGGTACGTCCCCCGGTTCGACGACCGACCGCTCGTCCTGGTCCCCTGTTCGGCGCGCAAACCCTACAGCGACTCCCAGAGCCACAAGCAGTACCACGACGCGATCCAGTGGCGCGCCCACGTCGTCTCGATGACCTCGCCGATCGGCGTCGTCCCCCAGGAACTGGAACTGACCTACCCCGCCCAGCACTACGACTCGGTGGTGACGGGGCGCTGGAGCGCCAACGAGATCGAGTTCGTCAGCCGAGTCCTCCGGAAGTACCTTGAAGACACCGACTACCCGGAGATCATCGCACACGTCCCCGGTGAGGGGTACCGGGACATCTGTGAACGCGTCGAGGACGCCCTGGACCTGGACTTTTCCTACACCGTCACGGACCACCCGACGACCGCGGACTCGCTGGGCAACCTCGCGGCCGAGTTGGAGGGGTGGGGCAAGTACCCCAAACGCGAACGCGAGCACAACACGATCCGTGCGGTCGCCGACTACCAGTTCGGGGCCGGTGCCGGCGACGAACTGTTCGAGGACCTCTCGACGCAGGGGCGGTATCCACAACTCCGGGCCGACGACGCCGACGGCGAGCAACTGGCGGCGCTGGCTCAGCAGTACGGCACGCTGTCGCTGACGACGGCCGGCGCGCGCCGCTGGGTCGACAGCGACGTACCGACCAAGACCGTCGAGATCGAACCGTTCGTCCCGCATGGCTCCGTGCTGGCGCCGGGGATCGTCGACGCCAGCGACGACATCCGCGTCGGCGACGACGTGGTCGTCCGGGGCGCGGCAGCCTTCGGGGTCGGCCGCGCCGAGATGAGCGGCCCCGAGATGCGATCCTCGACGCGGGGGATCGCCGTCCAGATGCGCCACGTCGAGGAACAATAGCGGCCGACGCACAGGAAAGGACACTTCGCCCGCCGCTGACGGTGGATTCACCAGACACCGATACGCCGACCGGGGCTGTCGACATCCCGGGATGAGACCTATCGGCTAGCCTGAACTCTCCCGGTGGTCTGAGCGGGGGGTGGTTTGGGGAGGAGACGGCCTCGACGCAAATCCGAAACGAACCGTACGTTCACTCGGTCATGAGTTACAGTGGATTTATACTTCCTACGCCCACCGCTTCTTGCTGTGGTATAACATATGTCAATGAGGGCAGTCGTATACAAAGGTGAGAAGGAAGTTGCCGTCGAGGAGGTCGACGAACCGGAGATAGAGCACCCCAACGACGTGGTAATCGATATCACGACGACATGCATCTGTGGGTCGGACCTGCACATGTACGAGGGCCGGACAGCCGCCGAAGCGGGTATCGTGTTCGGCCACGAGAACATGGGGATCGTCTCGGAGGTCGGCGACGCGGTCAGCGACCTGGAGGTCGGGGATCGGGTCGTTGCGCCGTTCAACGTCGCCTGCGGGTTCTGCGAGAACTGTGAGAACGGGTATACGGGGTTCTGTACCAACGTCAACCCCGGCTTCGCCGGCGGTGCCTACGGCTACGTCGCCATGGGGCCGTACACGGGTGGCCAAGCCGAGAAGCTCCGCATTCCCTACGCGGACTTCAACGCGCTGAAACTGCCAGACGGTGACGAGCACGAAGACTCGTTCTCGCTGCTCGCGGACATCTTCCCGACAGGGTGGCACGGCACAGAACTGGCGAACCTCGAAGCCGGCGACTCCGTCGCGGTCTTCGGGGCGGGTCCCGTCGGGCTGATGGCGGCCTACAGCGCGAAACTGAAAGGCGCAAGCGAGATCTACGTCGTGGACCGGGTTCCTTCCCGGCTAGAACTCGCGGAGGAGTACTGCGACGCCCACGCCATCAACTTCGACGAGGGCGATCCGGTCGACCAGATCATCGAGGAGCACGGCGGCGAGGTCGACAAGGGCGTCGATGCGGTCGGGTATCAGGCTCTCGATCCCGAGCAGACCAGCAAGGGCGACGATTACGCCTACGATCCTGCCAAGGAGAACCCGGCGGTCGTCATCAACAGTCTCATCAGGGTCGTCCGGCCGACGGGTGAACTCGGCATCCCCGGGCTCTACGTCCCGGAGGATCCCAACGCACCGGACGAGATGGCCGCGCAGGGTCGTCTCGGCATCGACTTCGGACTGCTGTTCGAGAAGGGACAAGCACTGGGTACCGGGCAGTGTAACGTCAAGTCCTACAACCGACAGCTCCGGGACATGATCATCGAGGGGCGAGCCGACCCGAGTTGGGTCGTCTCCCACCGCGTCAACCTCGACCAGGCCCCGGAGATGTACGAGCGCTTCGACGATCGCGAAGCCGAGGACGGCGCGTTCACGAAGGTCCTGCTGGAGCCGTAGCGGACTCGAATCCGGTTTCCCGACAGCTCTTTATTTGTAACCCGCTAGCACACGCGTATGTGCCAGTACTGTAGTTTCGCGGACCGTAAGGCCTGGTCGGCCCTGCTCCAGTACGACGAGGTCTACCAGGAAGCCGTCGTCGCGGAGTCGGCGTCGACCTACGGGTTCCACGAGGAGTGGGACGAACTGCGCGAGGAAGTCGGGTACGGAGCGTAACCGTCTACTCCCGGGGAAACGGGTCGTCTTCGGCCGACGGCGGGTCACTGTCCCCGCCCAGACAGGCGTCTAACTCCGCCGTCACCGCGTCTTCGTCGAGGTCCCGGCCGATGACGACGAGCCGTGTCGCGGGGTCGTCCTCACCCCACTCCCCGATGGGACCGGCCCTGACCGCCGGCCCGGCCTGGCTGACTCCCAGAACCGTCTCGGGCCGGCTCGTTACCCACACGAACCCCTTGAGGCGGACGATGTCACCGTCCCAGGCGTCGAGCCACTCGTCGAACAGTTCGGGGTCGAAGGGCCGCTCCCGCCGGTAGACGAACGACCCGATGCCGTGTGCGGCCGCGGCGGGTTGGTCGCCGTGGTCGTGGTCCGACTCGCTGCCGTCGTCGGTTCCGGCGAGCGCCCGCTTCCATCCCTGGCTCCGGCGGGCGGCGTCGAAGTCGAACAACCCGGTCCCGAGCACCGCACCGGGGTCGACCTCGGAGTAGGTCGTCCGGTGGAGCCGTGCTCGCGGCTGGAGTTCGCGGACTGCTGCCTCGACGGCGTCGAGTTCCTCGTCGGGGACCATATCACACTTGTTCACCAGGAGCACGTCACAGAACTCGATCTGATCGACCATCACCTCCGTCAGTGGTCGCTGCGGGTCGGGCGCCGCCTCGGGCAGCGACTCGCCGGGATCGAACGCCTTCCAGAAGCCGAACGCGTCGATCACCGAGACGGTCGTATCGAGCCGGAACCGGTCGGGGAGACTCCCCTCGTCGGTCCCGACAGTCAGTGTCCGCGCGATGGGGATCGGTTCGCTGATCCCGGACGCCTCGACGACCAGGTAGTCGAAGGTCCGCGACTCGGCGAGCCGCGTCACCTCCGTTACGAGGTCGTCCTGGAGTCGGCAGCAGATACAACCGTTCGAGAGGTCGACCACCCCCTCGTCGGTTTCCTCGGCCAGCAGTTCCGCGTCGACGTTTACCTCTCCCATGTCGTTGACGACGACGGCGACCTGCCGCTCGCCGGGGTCGTTCAGGAGGTTGTTGACCAGCGTCGTCTTGCCGGCACCGAGCGGACCGCTGATGACCGTCATTGGGATCTCGTGCGTGGAACTCACTCTGGTTGTTAACAGGCGTCACGCCGTCTTGAAGCTTTGTCGGTCCGTTCCCACTGGCTGCCCCGATCGCACGGTTTATCCTGGTGTCTGACGACGCACACTCGTGAACCGATCCCGACGACTCGTGCCCGTTACGGTGGCGCTGCTCGTCCTCGCAGCCTCGCTCGTGCCACTTTCCGGTGGGGCCGGCGCCACTGGGCTTCCGTTCGGCCTGGGACTGACCACGCTCGGCCATCTCGCCGGCTACGGTGGCCTGACAATCGCACTCGCGTGGGGATGGCGTGTCGGGGCTGTCGGCCCGCTCGTCGCCGTCGTCGGCGTCGCCGTGGCGTTCGGTGTGGGAGTCGAACTCCTCCAGTCGCTGGTGCCGACACGACAGCCGAGCGTCACGGATGCGCTCGTCAACGGCATCGGGGCGACAGCGGCGGCAGTCGTGTGGTCGCTCGGTCGCTCAAACGTCTCTTGAGCCTCCGGAACGCCCTTTGTGTCGGCCTCTCGACTTCGTGTATGCCGACGAGACGACAGTTCGTCACCGCAGCCGGATCGGCGCTGGTCGCGCTGGCCGGGTGCCCCGAGGGCAACGATACAGACGGCAACCGGCGGACGACGGTCCCGTCGGCCACGGCGACACGCTCCCGGACCGAGCCAGGAACTGACACCGACAGGGAGACAGCGACGCCGGTGACCGACGAGGGAGATCGCGACTGGGAACCCGACTGGTCGATCGAGACCGGAGCTGACCACCTCGTCGAGCTGACCCGCGACGGCGAGTCCCTCTACGCGACGCTGAGTCACGGGGATAGCTCCGCGATCGCGGCGGTCGATCCCGACGACGAAGGGTTCGAGTGGCGGACTTCCTTCGAAGGAGACCCGGTTACGAGTAGCCACCTCGACCAATCCAACGCCCGGGACAAGTGGAGCGTCACCCCTGTCGACGGGACGTTGTACGTCGTCACTGGCGCGGTCGATGACTACGAGTGGTCGGCACTGCACGCGGTGGACCCGACGACCGGCGAGGAACTGTGGTCGCTCCGCCGCGAGCGGGAACTGGCGGTCGTCGGCGTCCGGGACGGAACTGTCGTCGCCGGTGGACTGGAGTTTTTCGTCCCGGACAGCACGCACGATACCCCCGACGAACCGCTGACTACCGTCGTCTACGGTCTCGACGCCGCGACCGGGAAGGTCCGCTGGGAGCGGTCCTACACCGCGGTTTCCCCGGCGACCACGTACGCCGGAGGCGTCGCGGTCGGGGAGCGCGACCGTATCGTCGGAATTTCCCTCGACGGAACAGAAGAGTGGAGCGTCGGGACGCCCGAACCACGCGCGCTCCTCGCGCTCGATGATTCCGTCGTCGCGGCGGTCGCCGACGGCGACTGGTCGACGATGCGGGCGTTCGATCCCGACGGGACCGAGCGCTGGACGCGCTTTCGTACCGCCGACTCGTTTCTGGTCCACGACGGGATGCTGTACGCCCTGGGCGAGTCGACGGGCGCACTCGCGCCTGACGGAACAGTCCGCTGGGAGGTCCCCGGCCACGGTCAGTGGCCACTGGTGGCCCCGGACGGGGAGACGCTGTACGCCAGGGCCGGCATCGGGATGGACACGGTCGATGCGTTCGACCTGGCCGGGGGGACGCGCCGCTTTCGCTACGAGACGCCGTCGAACAACGGGTGGCCGGCCGGTGCGACCGACGGGATGGTGGTCGCCGAGGCGATCACGCCCGAGGAAGCCGACTTCACGAGTCTGTTCGCCGTCGACGAGACGACAGGCGATCTGAGGGGCGTGTACCGACCCGCCGATACCGTCTTCGACGTCGCCGGCGTGGGCGAGACCGCCTACGCTGCCATCGGCGACGAACTGCTGGCCTTTGGCCCACCGGAGTAACGAAGCCGATATACGCGCCCGTCGGCTACCTCGTCCCAATGAGCAAGCCCAGTCCCGAAGTCTACGAGCAGGGCAAGGGCATGGACGCCCACAACGCCGTGATGCGGGAGGTTCGGTCGCGCAACGACTCCACCTACGACCCCCGCGAGCCGACCCGGGTGTGGATCGACGAGGACAACACGCCCGACGGCGTCTACCAGAGCCTGACGATCATCCTGAACACCGGCGGCTGTCGGTGGGCGCGTGCTGGCGGCTGTACGATGTGTGGGTACGTCGCCGAGAGCGTCGAGGGCGGCAGCGTCGCCCACGAGGACCTCATGGCACAGATTGACCACTGTCTCGACCACGAGGCCGAGGAGGCCGACGACGAGAGCGGCCTCATCAAGATCTACACGTCGGGGAGTTTCCTCGACGAGCGGGAGGTCCCCGCCGAGACCCGCCAGGCCATCGCCGAGACGTTCAGCGACCGCGAGCGGATCGTCGTCGAGTCGCTGCCCGATTTCGTCGAGGACGAGCGGGTGAGCGACTTCGTCGACGTGGGTTTAGAGACCGACGTGGCGGTCGGCTTAGAGACCGCGACCGACCGCGTGCGCCACGACTGCGTGAACAAGTACTTCGACTTCGCGGACTTCGAGGACGCCTGTGAGGCCGCACAGGAGGCCGGTGCCGGCGTCAAAGCCTACCTCCTGATGAAGCCGCCTTTCCTCTCCGAGCGGGAGGCACTCGACGACATGATCGCCTCGGTCCGTCGGTGTGCCGGTGTCGAGGGCTGTCACACCGTCTCGATGAACCCCTGTAACGTCCAGCGGTACACGATGGTCGAGGAACTGTACCACGACGGGGGGTACCGCCCGCCGTGGCTCTGGTCGGTCGCCGAGGTGCTGAAAGAGACCGCAGACGTCTCCGGGAGCGAAGCGACCGGAGGCTCGTCAGACGAGCAAAGCGAGTCTGACGGTGAGGACCTCATCGTCGTCTCCGATCCCGTCGGCCACGGCAGCGACCGCGGTCCACACAACTGCGGGGAGTGTGACGACCGGGTCCAGCGGGCGATCAAGGACTTCGACCTGCGACAGGACCCCAGCGTCTTCGAGCAGGTCTCCTGTGAGTGTGAGGCTACCTGGGAGGCCGTCCTGGAACGCGAGCGGAGTTACTCGCTGCCGCTGGCGCGATAACGGGCTTTTGCGGTCGCGGTGGCTACGTCCGTCCCGTCGTCGCTACCCGGACGACCCGTCCCAGCGCCACCCAGGCGACGCCGAACGGGAGAACCAGCGCGGACGTTCGAACGACGACCATCCATACGGGTAGCGGGAGTGTCGTTCCGGCCAGAACGACCAGGACCGGCACGACCGGAGTCAGGAGACACAACGCTACCGTGACAGCCGACGGGTCGGGACGCCGATGGAGGACGACACCGATCAGTCCGGTCCCACTCAGTGCCAGCGCGTAGCCGGTGATCGCCAGCCACGTACGGACGAGCCCGGCGGGGTCTCCGCCAGTGGCCGGGACCGGCACGAACCCGGCAGCGACGTACGCAGCCACTGATTCGGCCGCGAGCACTCCCAGACAGCACAGGCCCAGTCCCGTCGCGCCGAGCGCGACTCGACCTGTCCGCCCGGGGCGGCCGATAACCGTGGAGAGGCCCGCGACACCGGCCAAGAGGAGCCCGAGTCCCAGCAGGGACCCGATATCGTAGACGGTCCCCACGTACGGCCGGCTCCCGAACGTCACGATCTGGAGCCAGGGCATCGTCATCCAGCAGACGGCACCGACCGCGGCCCCGACCCCGCTCCAGGCGACCGCCCGCTTTGGCTTCGGTGGGGATTCCATACTGGCCCGTCTCTCCCCCACCGCAAAACGCTCGCGGTGGTACCACCGGCCCCTCGCAGCGAACCACCCCACTCCCCGCTGGCACTTTCACTTTCACTCCGGTAGGGTGGCTCTTATTATCGTGGCCTGCCTACTAGTCGATAGGGGCCGCCGGAACCTGTCACACGCTCCAGCGACCCCACCCTTTCCCTTTGGACACGTCCACTGATAGTGATTATTGTAGGTCTGTTCCGGATCGACTGCACGAGAGCGTGCGGTCGTCCCGGTAAATCGCTACACTAATCACTATGAGAGAAGACACATACTGACGGTTCTGGACTGACGAGTCGGTCGTCGGTGGAACCGGATCAGTTAGATCGCTACGAGACATC
This sequence comes from Haloarcula montana, assembly GCF_035666295.1. Taxonomy (NCBI): domain Archaea; kingdom Methanobacteriati; phylum Methanobacteriota; class Halobacteria; order Halobacteriales; family Haloarculaceae; genus Haloarcula; species Haloarcula montana. The sequence continues at coordinate 821,296 of NZ_CP142027.1, read as the reverse complement.
CCGAACGTCCGTGTCGCGGACGCCGGTCGGTCCACTTCGGTAGACTGTCCGCCGCTACTGGGCGAACCCTTCGAGGACGCCCTCGCCGTCGGTCCGACCCAGGTCTTCCAGCGAGGCCCGCTCGGGGTGGGGCATCATCACCGCGACGTGGTCGTCCTCGCCGACGATGCCGGCGACGTTGTGTTTCGAGCCGTTGGGGTTGGCTTCGGGCGTGACGCTCCCGTCCTCGTCGCAGTACTTGAACAGGACGCGGTCCTCGGCCTCCAACTCGTCCAGGCGCTCGTCGTCGATCTCGTAGCGCCCCTCGCCGTGGGCGATCGGTAGTTCGACGACCTCGCCCGCCTCGTAGTGGCTCGTCCAGGGGGTCTCGGCGTTCTCGACCCGGAGGTAGACGTGCTCACACTGGAAGCGGGCGCTCTCGTTCGTCGTGAACGCGCCGGGAGTGAGCGCGGACTCACAGCCGATTTGGGCGCCGTTACAGACGCCGAGCACCGGCGTTCCGTCGGCAGCCGCCGCGCGGATATCCGCCATGATCGGCGAGCGAGCGGCCATCGCGCCGGCCCGGAGGTAGTCGCCGTAGGAGAACCCGCCGGGCAGCATGATACCGTCGACGTCCGAAGGGAGGCCGTCCTCGTGCCAGACGAGTTCGGCGTCGAACCCCAGCGATTCCAGCGCCCGGACGGAGTCGCGGTCGCAGTTCGAGCCGCCGAATTGGATGACTGCGATCATGCTGTCTCGGTCACGTCGACCTCGTAGTCGTGGATGGTCGGGTTCGCCAGGAGCCGTTCGGTCATCTCTTCGGCGCGGTCGCCGGCGTCCGCGGCGCTGTCGGCGTCGAGGTCGAGTTCGAAGACGTCGGCCGAACGCAGGTCCGACAGCTCGAACCCGAGCCGTTCGAGGGCCTGCTGTGTCGTTTCGGCTTCGGGATCGAGGACGCCCCGCTTGAGCCGGACCGTGACGGTGGCAGTGTAGGCGGTCATTAGTGGCAACGGTGCGGTCGGCGGAGAAAACGCTTGTGTTCTCAGTCTACGGCCGTCCATTCCGTCGGTTGATCGGGGAGGCCGCTGACCCGGATCTCCTGGCCGCTCTCGGACTCCCGGAGGTCGATCCGGCCGTCGAACGCCTGTGCGATGCTACCCAGAACGCGGTCGTCGTGCGCGCTGGGGTCGATGACACAGACACCGAGCCCGTCGGCGGTCCGGATTCGACTCGTCACGGTGTTGATAAACCGGTAGACCGGCCGGACGTCGTCGCTGTAGACCAGCAGCGGCGTTAGCGTGTAGATCCCCGTCCGGACGGCGTCGAACCCTCGGGCGTACACCTGCTCGTACTGTCCGGCGTACTCGATCCCGATCCCGGTGAGATCGGCGGGCGTTCCGACGGAGGAGACGAACTCGCCGAGGTCGTCGCCGCTGTCCCCCGCACAGTCGACGACGCGGACCCGGCCGTTCGAGAGATCCTCGCCCGTCCGGTCGATGCCGGCAAGCAGTTCCCGTGCGCTCACGTCGGCGGCGATGAGGACGATCCCGTCGTCCCTGTCCGCGGTCAGCAGCTCCAGCGCGAACCGCCGTGTCCCGCCCAGTATCGGCCCGGCGACGAGGAGGCTCGTCCCGGGTTCGACCGGCGCTATCGGGAGGTCGCCGAAGTCGTACTGTCTGTCGAGTTGTTCCATCTCACTCCACCCCCTCGGATAGTCGTTTCCGCAACCGCAGTTGCTCCTGCACTTCGTCGGCGAACCGACGGAGGTCCTCGCGCTCGGCGCGGCTGTACGAGCGTGGCTCGTCGTCGATACAACAGACCGCTCCCAATGCGTTCCCCGCCTCGTCGGTGATCCGTGCGCCGGCATAGGACCTGATGTCCAGTTCGTCGAGTCGGTTGACGGCCGAGAACCGCGGGTCCTCGTGGACGTCCTCGACGACCATCACCTCGTCTGTCAGGATCGTGTGGGTACAGATCGTGTCTTCGCGGGCCAGCGTCGGCCAGTTGGCGCCGACACAGGCGATGAACCGCTCCTCGTGGGCGTCGACCAGGCCGATGAAGGCGACGTTGATGTCGAAGTGGTTCGCGATCAGCGTCGTCAGGCGATGGAACGTCGCTTCCGCACCGAGTTCGTCGATGTCGTACTCGCCGACGGCGGCGAGCCGTTCGGTCTCGTCGGCCGGAACCGGATACGCCGCTTGGTTGGACGACCGAACGGCGTTTCCGACGATATCGACCAACCGCTCGCGGGCGTTCGGGACGGTCTGTGGGACGTATTCGACGATCTGGTCCGGCCGCCCTCGCGGAAGGTCCGAGGGGGAGTCGGCGGTAAACAGCACACAGACGCAGTCCGGGCTTGCGGCCCGGACGGCGTCGACGGCGTCGAACGCGTCGCCGTCCGGGAACGTCGTCGCAGTCACGACACAGTCCGTGTCGGCGGTGACTGTCGTCTCGATATCGGCTATCGAACCGACCGAACCGACAGCCAGGCCAGCGGCTTCCAGTGTGTCGACTGTTGCTGACCGTTCGCTCGCGTCGGGGTCGGCAACGACGACAGCCGGCGAATCCACACTCACACCGTCACACTCTCTCTCTACCCTGATAGATGTGGCGCCCTGATCGACGGAAAACGAAGGCTTTTGCACTGCCCCGGTCCAACGGCTGAGCAATGAGCGTACGTACCCGACGGTGGTGGCCGTGACCCGCGGTTTCACCGAGATCACGGTCGTCGGCGACGACGATACCGGTCTCATCGCAGAGGTGACCAGCCTGCTGTTCGAACGCAGTATCAACATCGAAGACCTCGACCAGGCCGTCCGGGACGGGGTCTTCCGGATGACGATGCACGTCGACACCAGCGGGATGGTGACGACCGAGGAGACACTCCGCGAGGACCTGACGGAACTGGGCGAGAAACTCGGTGTCGACCTCCAGGTCCGGTTTCCCGCCGACCGCGAGACCCAGTCCATCGCCGTCCTCGTGACCAAGGAGTCACACTGTCTCGAAGCCCTCTTCGAGGCCTGGGCCAACGGGGACCTCGGTGCCGACATCGAGGTCGTCATCGGGAACCACAGCGACCTCCAGCCCTTGGCCGAGAAGTACGATGTTCCCTTCCACGACATCGGCGACGAGAAGGGAACCCCCGACGAGGACCAGTTGCTGGACTTGCTTGCGAGCTACGACGCCGACCTCATCGTGTTGGCCCGCTACATGCGCATCCTCTCGCCGGACGTCGTCTTCCGCTACGAGAGCCGGATCATCAACGTCCACCCGAGCCTGCTGCCCGCCTTCCCCGGCGGGTCGGCGTACATGCAGGCCATCGAGGAAGGCGTTCGCATCGCCGGGGTCACCGCACACTACGTGACGACGGACCTCGACCAGGGACCGATCATCACCCAGCGGGCGTTCAACGTGCCCGACGAGGCCACCGAGGAGGACCTCCAGCAGATGGGCCAGCCACTCGAAGCCGACGCGTTGCTGGAGGCGATCCGGCTGCACCTCAACGACGAGGTCACCGTCCACCGCGGTCGGACGAAACTCCGTGACGACGAGGTCGATGCCCAACTGGGCGCTCCGGCGGACCTCAACGAACTCAATCCCGACCGCCCGATCGACGGACTGGGCGAGTTCGTCGCCGGGGAAGACGAACCCGAGACCGAGGCCGACGACTAAACGCTCCGGGGTTTTCCGAGAACTACCGAAACCGGCCGCATCAGTTTCTTATCTACGAGTCCCCGTCGCGCCCCGGTCCGAGGACGTACGGGGACCGAGACGGGGTCTTCCGACTCAGAGGTCCCGGACGGCGTCGATCGCGGCCTCCAGCGACGGCGCGTCGAAGACGTTCCCGTCCACGTAGGCGTTCGTCCCGGCACAGTAGAGGTCTCCCATCGCGTCGATCACCGACCGGTCGAGCGGTTCGGGCGACCGTTCACAGAGCGATTTCCAGTCGGCGACCCCCTCCTCGGTGGCCCGCTGTTTGGCCTCGCTCACCGCCTCGACCCACTCGGGCTGGGTCCGCTTGTGATACTGGCGGATGACCTCCTTCGAGACCTGCTGGCCGTCGGCGGAAAAGCGGTTCTCGTCGAAGGTCCCCACCACGTCGGCGATGCGGATCTGGCCGTCGTGGTAGAGACACTCGATCTTGCCGTCCTCGTGGACTAGGCCGGCTTCCTCGGCCTGTCCGGTGACGATGTGGTTGACCGCCCGAGCGAGTTCCTCCAGCCGGCCGATGTCGGCGACGCCGGCGATCCGGTCGGCCTCCTCGCGGTCGAGATACCGGTCCTGTTCCTCGTATTTCGTCGAGAACTCGACGACCGGGGTCTCCAGGTCGACGGGCTCGTCGGGCCACTCCGCGGCGTCGAGGCCGTGGTCGGCTGGGTCGGTCCGGGAGCGCAGCGACGATCCCATGGGGACGCGGTTGCGGAAGACGATCTCTAGGGGGATCAGGTAGTTCTCGCCGGCGTCGGCGTGGTAGGCGTCGTAGTCGTAGGCCCCGTCGACGAAGGGAAGCTCGGGCACCTGCGTCAGCGAGATGACCATCTCCTCGGGTGCAGTGCCGGTCGAGAGGGCCTCGCCGAGGTTGACGGTCCCATCGTGATCGGGCAGACGGACGCCCTCGTAGTGAGTCGGGACGTGGTTTTCCTCCAGCAGTTGGAAGTTGAACGCGCCCATCGTACACAGCGAGGCGCCCTTCTCCGGAATCCGGTCGGGCATCTTCCCCCAGTCGAACACCGAGTAGTCGTCGGTGAACGCGAAGGCCCCGCGGCCCAGTTCCTCGGCCGTGGCAGGTTCGTCGATACGGAAATCCTTGACGCTCGTCATTAGCGGGGGGTTTCGGGGCGGACACAAAGACGTTTCTCACTCGGCGCTGTCCGGGACTGTCGGCCGCCGGACCCGCCCCTCGACGCCCGGAACCGGTGGTCTGGCCCGTTTGTGAGCCGTCTGCGAACACATCTCGACGAACTGGCGCGCGGTCGAACTGTCCACGCCGACCGCTTCGGCGGCCGCCTCGACAGACACGCCCTGTTCGATGATCCGGTACAGCAGTGAGTCGATCACGTCGTAGCTCGCGCCGAGGTCGTCGGCGTCGGTCTGTCCCGGACGGAAGCCGGCGGTGGGTTCTTTTCCGACGATGTGGTCCGGAACCCCGAGGTGCTCCGCCAGGGCACGGACCTCGGTCTTGTAGAGGTCACCAAGCGGGAACAGGTCGGCGGCACCGTCGCCGTGTTTGGTGACGTAACCGAGCAACAGTTCCGAGCGGTTGACCGTCCCGAGGACGAGGCGGTTCGTCCGGGTCGCGGCGTAATACGCACACAACATCCGCAGTCGGGCGATCGCGTTCTCGCGGGCACGGCCGGCCGTCGGCGTCGATCGCTTGGAGTCGGCAGGGTCGAGGGCGGGTGCGACCGTCTGGTCGAACTGGAGGAGCACGGGTCGAAGCTGGACGCGCTCGAACGGCATTCCGAGCGCGTCGGCGACGGTACTGGCTTCCAGTGCCGCAGTGGCGTCGGTTTTGTGACACGGGAGTCCGAGGCCGAGGACTCGTTCGGGACCGAGTGCTTCGACGGCGAGTGTCGCCGCTACCGTCGAGTCGAGACCACCGCTCATCGCGACGACGACGCCGTCGGCTCCCGCCGACTGGACGCGGTCCTGAATGAACGAGACGAGTGCAGATTCGGTTGCCGAGCTGTCGTCGATGGCGTCCGACAGCGGATCAGGGGGATGGTCGGTTCGTTCGTGCATGGGATATCTCTTACAGATGCAACTCCAGCCGCTACCGACGTTTACGCCTGATCCTTAAACACCTGAGAGAGTACGGATGGCTGCTAGCACGTTTGGAGCCGACCGCCCGAGGGGAACCACTTTGGTCACGGCGCGGGATACCGCAGGTGATGGCCGAGAACCTGCTCGTCGAGGGTGGTATCATCGTCGCTGCCACGATCGCGATCTGGAAAGGCAGCGACTGGCTGGAGTCGTCGAGCGAGCAACTCTCGACGTACTACGGGCTCCCACAGGTCGTCCAGGGGGCGATCGTCGTCGCCGTCGGTTCCAGTTTCCCGGAACTGGCGACCGTCGTCGTCGCGGCCCTGGGTGGGTCGATGCCACTCGGCGTCGGTGCGATCGTCGGCTCGGCGATCTTCAACATCCTGGTGATCCCAGCCGTCGCCGGGATCGCTACCGAGGACGACATCGAGTCCAACCGGACGCTCGTCTACAAGGAGGCACAGTTCTACATGCTCGCGGTGTCGGTGTTGCTCATCACCTTCGCCATGGCGGTGATCTACTACCCCGGCGGGGCGACCTTGATGGGCGACGTAACCCGACCGCTGGCACTGATGCCGCTCGGACTGTACGGCCTCTACATCTTCATCCAGTACCAGGACACCGCGGACCACCAGGCCGACGACGACGGCGGCGACATCGCCGTCGGCAGACAGTGGCTCTTCCTGCTCGCGGGGCTGGGTGTCATCCTCGTCGCCGTCGAGAGCCTGGTCCACTCGGTCGGCGTCATCGGCCGAGCCGCCGGAGTCCAGGAGTTCCTGCTGGGCGTGACGATCCTGGCGGGGGCCACCTCGCTGCCGGATACCCTGGTCAGTGTCCGGGCGGCAAAGGACGACCGCGGAGTCGCGTCGCTGGCGAACGTGCTGGGATCGAACACGTTCGACCTGCTCGTGGCGATCCCGCTCGGCGTGCTCATCGCCGGCACCTGGACGGTCGATTTCGCCATGGCCGTCCCGATGTTCGGCGCCTTGACCGGAGCGACGATACTGCTCTTTACCGCGTTGCGGACCGATCTCGCCTTGAGCGACCTGGAGTCGTACGCGCTGCTGGGTGCCTATCTCGTCTTCGTCGGCTGGGTCGTCGCCGAGTCCCTGGGGGTCGTCACGGGTATGCTGCCGGCGTAGGATACTGGCCAGAACACCCGGTCCCGCCATGCTTTTGCCTGCCCCCACCTAGTCTGAGACAGATGTCCGACGCCGTTCCGACGGGTGACCTGGAGTTCACCCACCAGCCGACCACCGACCAGTCCTTCGAGAACGCACTGGCGAAGGCGCGGGACGGCGAGCGCTTGACCGTCGCCGACGGCGTCGAACTCATCACGACCGGGACCGACCGGGACGGCATCGACCGCCGTCGCAAGGAGCAGGTGCTGGAGGCCGCCGACCGGCGGCGGGCCGAGGTCGTCGGCGACGAGGTGACCTTCGTCGCCAATCTCAACAACAACGTCACGACCGCCTGCAACACCGGCTGTCTGTTCTGTAACTTCAAGGATCGCTCCGAGCAGTTCCGCACGAGCTACCAGGAGGATCACGGGGGGTTCACGAAGAAACCGGCCGAATCCCGCGAGATCGTCGCCGATGCCGTCGAGCGCGGGATCTACGAGGTCTGTTCGGTCTCGGGACTCCACCCGGCGCTTGTGCTCGACGAGGCGCACCGCGAACTGCTGGAAGCGAGCGACCGCGAGGACCTGAACTACCGCCCGCCGGCCGAGTACGACGTCGATCCGGGGACCTACTGCGAGCAGATCCGGGCGATGGATGTCGGCGGCGTCCACGTCCATTCGATGACCCCGGAGGAGGCCTACCACGCCCGTCGGGGGACCGACTGGTCCTACGAGGAGGTGTTCCGCCGCCTCTCGCGTGCCGGACTCGACAGCGTCCCCGGGACCGCCGCCGAGATCCTCGTCGACGAGGTCCGGGAGGTCATCTGTCCGGCCAAGATCGACTCCGCCGAGTGGCTGGAAGCGATGGAGGCCGCCGCGGCCGTCGGCCTGGACACGACGGCGACGATCATGTACGGTCACGTCGAGAACGCGAAACACCGGGTACTCCACCTCCAGCGGGTCCGCGAGTTACAGGATCGAACCGGCGCGATCACGGAGTTCGTCCCGCTCTCGTTCGTCCACGAGGAGACGCCCCTCTACGAGCGGGGGCTGGTCGACGGCGGTGCCAGCCGCGACGAGGACGAACTGATGATCGCCGTCTCGCGGCTGTTTCTGGACAACGTCGACCACATCCAATCGTCGTGGGTCAAGTACGGCGACAGTCGGGGGTTGAAGATGCTGACCTGCGGGGCCGACGACTTCATGGGGACGATCCTCTCGGAGGAGATCACGAAACGCGCCGGCGGGGACTACGGGGAGTTCCGCTCGATCAGGGAGTACGCCGACATGATCTCGGCGATCGGTCGCACGCCGGTCGAACGTTCGACGGACTACGAACACCGCCGGGTCGTCGACCCCGAGGCCGATGTCGTCGGGCCACGGCTGGGGCCGAAGGCCGACGGGACGCCGCTGTTGGAGTGACCGTCCCTCCACGGGAGAGGGCCGTCCCGCGGGCCACAGCCGTCTCAGCGCACCCGCGGGTCCCCCACGCCGTTATCGAACGGGGTCGCTACGGAGACGTGACCGAACCGATCAGTGCCGGCCGGCGGGGTTCTCGCCTCGCCGTGCCACTGCGCGGAACCGCCGGCCGTGGGCGTCGTCGCGGTCCAGCGCCGCCCGGATTCGCTCCGAGAGCCACTCGTCGGTCGCGTAGCGGTCGTACACCGGCAGCCGCTCGACCAGCGGGACGCCGGCGTGGTCGGCGACGGCGTCGAGTTCAGCCAGGGCCGGCCACTCGTAGCCGGGGTTGATGTGGTCGACCGTCACCGGCGACACCCCGCCCAGGTCGTCGATCCCGCAGTCGACCAGTTCCCGCGCCGGCGCGAGGTTCGGCGGCACCTGCACCGAGATCGATTCGGGTAGTGCCGCCCGGGCCATCGCGGTCACGCGGCGCATTGTCGACAGATCGGGGGAGCCGTCCTGCCAGCGCTCGTTCTCGGCGACCGGCTGGACGATCACCTCCTGGACGTGGCCGTACCGCCGGTCCAGTTCGCGGATAGCCAGCAGGCTCTCGGCCCGGTCGCGCCAGTCCTCGCCGATACCCACGAGGATACCGGTCGTGAAGGGCACACCCAGTTCCCCGGCGGTTCGGATCGTCGCGAGGCGCTGGCCGGGACTCTTCGCTCGCGGCCCGCCGTGGGCCTGGACGTCCGCGGTGGTCTCCAGCATCACGCCCATCGAGGCGTTCAGGTCCGCGACGGTGGCCATCTGCGCGCGGGTCTGGTCGCCCGGATTGGCGTGTGGGAGCAGCCCCTCCTCTAGGGCGATCCCGCAGGCCTCCCGGAGGTAGTCGTGGATCGTCTCGTGGCCCCACTCGGCGAGCTGTTCGTGAACAGCCGTATACCGGTCGTCGGGATCGTCACCGAACGTAAACAGCGCCTCCGTACAGCCGGCGTCGGCGCCCCGCCGGCAGGTCTCGCGGATCTCCTCGGGACTCATCAGTTCGGCCTGCCCGGGCGGGTCGTAGTAGGTACAGTACGTACAGGTGTACCGGCAGGCCGTCGTCAGCGGCACGAAGACGTTCCGGCAGTAGGAGAACTCCGCGGCGGCGTCGACGTTGTCGGGAGTTACCGACAGCAGGCGCTCGACCTCGGCGGGATCGAACGCGATGTCGATGTCGTAGGCGTCGGCGCCGGGAATCACGTCCGGGGCTGGGCGCTGCGGGGGCAAAAGGGTTCAGTTCCGGGTGACGCCGACGCGACCGTCCTCGACGACGACCTCGAAGCCCGCGTCGGCGAGCCAGTCGGCCGCCCGCCCGTCGCCGTGGAGCAGGACCTCCGCGAGGTCGTCGGGTTCGTCGATGTCAGTCGCCAGCCGTCGTGAGTCTATCTCGGCCAGGTCGGCGCCGATCTCGCGGGCGATCCGGCGGTGGTCGCGGATCGAGGCGCCGTGGTAGTCCACGCGGAACTCGGGGTGGCGAGCGACGAAGGCGTTGGTCCCGCCCCCGCGTCCCGGCGCCAGCATCACGTCGGTGTCGGGCGCGAACAGTCGCTGGACGGCCTCGGCGGTGAGCAACGGGAGATCCGCCATCACGACGGCCAGATCGCCGTCGCTGTCGTCGAGCAGGTCGTTGATAAGTGGGTCGAGTCCGCGGTCGTCGACTGTCACCGGGACCGGACAGTCGATCGGTCCAGTCGCGACCACGTCGGGTGTGTAGCCGGCCGCAGCGAGCGTCTCGACCACGTCACCGAGCATCGCTTCGGTGAACGACAGTCGCTCGTCGGCGTCGAGAACAGCCGCGAGACGCGTCTTCGGGTCCGACCCCGAGACGGGGACGACGACGCGCATCTACAGTTTGCTGTAGTCGTCGCCCTGCTGGGTCCACCAGTAGAGGCCGCCCCCGAGCAGGAGGAGGACGACGATCGCACCGCCGGCCAGCAGGAGCATCTGGGTCGTCTGTTGGCTCTGCTGGGCCTGTTCGGCTTGGGACTGTGCCTCCTCGGCCAGCGAGATCGCGTTCTCGAAGTTCTCGCCCTCGTAGGCCGAGATCGCGCGGTCGATGTCGTCCCGGGCGTCGCTGTTGTCGCCCGGCGCGCTCTCGACGGCCCCCTGGGCGCTGGCGATGGCCTCACGGGCCGCCCTGCTGTCCTCGGTGTAGTGGTGAGCCGTGTCGTTCTGGAACTCCTGGGTGTTGTCGCCGGTCGTCTGGCTGAGCGACGCGACCAGGTACTGCTCTTCGGGTTGGTAGGTGTAGTCCTCGATCTCCGGGACCGTCCCGACCAGTTCGACGCGGACCTGGTCGCCGTTGTTGTCGATGGCGAGGTCCCGCGTGAAGTTCTGCCCGCCGGCAGTCGTCTCGCCGTCCTCGATGGGGTTGCCGGCACGCAGGACCGTCACCGTCCAACTGACGTTCCGGAGTTCGGTCTCACCGGCTATCGTCCACTCGTCGGGCGCGTCGGTGAACGGATCGTCGATCGTGTACGTGACCGAGATCTCCTGGCCGACTGCGGTCTCGTCGGGGACGCCCTCCGCCGAGACGGTGAAGGCACTCACCGGCCCCGCGATGGCGAGCAGACAGACGATTCCAAGCACCGCGGCGATACCCCTAGAACAACGGGTCGAGTTCATCCTCATCGTCTTCCACCAAGTCAGTCAAGTTGTCTTCGCTTTGCTGCCGAATCTCGTCGATATTGTCCTGTGCCTCGATCGCGACCTGCTGGAGTTCCTTGATCCGGGGGACGTTGTGGACGCCCGACAGCAGGATCGACGCCGCGACCTTGGGCGTCTCGGTCGGGTAGTCCCCGCCCCGGACTTCCATGGAGCCGGTCTGCTCCTCGAGCCACTTGCGCCCGCGCTCGATCCCCTTCCGGTTGAGATGTTCGGGCGGGCCGGCGATCACCAACAGCGCCCGCTCGGCCCCGTCGATCTCACAGGGAAGCGTCAGCCGGCCCAAGGCAGCCTTCCGGACCAGCGAGGTGATGCGGTTTGTCGTGTTGGCCGTATCCAGTCCGTCGTCCATCCCGTCGTCGTCGCCCTTGAACCGCGAGAGGAGTCCACCACCGCCCGAAAGGTCGACGTCCTCGGCGGCGTAGCCGACCGTCGAGACGCCCCCGCCGTCGAGCGTGTTGATGATCTCCGAGGAGTCGACGACGCTCTCGGCGACGTTGTCGCCCGCTTCGACCTCGCCGGCGCCGAAGAGGACGCCGAACCGCCGGACGATCTCGTCGTTGATGTGGTCGTAGCCGCCCTCGACGGACTCACCCGTCTGGCGCCAGGCGTCGTTGTCGAACACCAGCAGGTTGTCGACCTCGCGGACGAACGTCTGGAACGACCGGGCCGCGTTGAGGGTGTAGATCCCGCCCTCGTCACTGCCCGGCAGGACACCGAGTCCGTACACCGGTTCGGTGTAGATCCGCTTGAGGTGTTTCGCCAGGACCGGCGAGCCGCCCGAGCCGGTCCCGCCGCCCAGCCCGGCGACGATGAGGAAGGCGTCGACCTCGTGGACCGGGATGTTGTCGATCGCGCCCTGTATCTCGTCGATGTCCTCCTCGGCGATCTCCGCGCCGAGTTCGTTGTCGGCCCCGACTCCGTGGCCCTTGACGCGTGCCTGGCCGATGAGGACCCTGTTGTCTTGGGGAATGCGCTCGAGTCCGAGCAGGTCGGCTTTCGCCGTGTTGACCGCGACCGCCGACCGGACGATGTTCGACCCCGTCTTGTGGTCGTACTCGAGGAATTTGTCGACGATCTTGCCGCCGGCCTGCCCGAAGCCGATCATGGCGAGTTTCATTATCTGGTACTCCGCTTAAAAATGGTATGCGGTATCGCGGGTATAAGCTTTTTCCCCAAAGCCTCAATTCAGAAGTCATTGCTGAAAAACACGATCAGGGTGGGAAGGGGTATATCGGAAGTCTACGGAGTTCTCTGGCGGGTGTGTGGGATTCCCTCTCGAATCTTCGGATTTCGTCTCGTGGCCGACACACGTATCTATAGTAACAATTGAAACGAGTTACATACCGATCGCACTGCAGTCGTGCGATCGGCTGTGCAGTGATTTTCACTGGCTACGATATCTCTCGCGGAGCGTGAGGGGACGGGACGTAGAGCCTATGCGCCCCGGAGATACTCACCGAGCGTCGTCAGGTCACCCGGGTCACGACCTAACGCTTCGAGATCGTTCTCCGAGGGGACGTTGTCGAAATCCAGCGACTCGTACTGATCCTGTCCCATCTTGAAACCCAGGTTCCCCAGGACGGTGAGCCCGATCTTGGCCATCGGCATCGGGAGCGGGACGATCGTGATCGACTTGCCCTCGGCGTCGTAGACAGTGTTTGTCACCTCTCGAAGCGTAAGTGTCTCGGGGCCACCGACCTCGTAGGTCTGGCCCGCGTGGCCCTCTTCTTCCAGAATATCGGCGAGAACCGGGACGAACTCGTCGACCAGGATCGGCTGGAACCGCATGGTGTCGCCGCCGCCGGGAAGCGGATACAGCGGAACGCCGGGGGCGAACATCCCTTTGAGTTGCTTGGTGAAACTGACGAACTCGCCGCCGTCGCCGAAGACGATCGAGGGCCGAACGATCGTCCAATCCAGGTCGGAGTCCTCGACGGCACCCTCCGCTTTCCCCTTCGCGCGGATGTAGTGGGTGTCACCGTTCGGGTCCGCGCCGAGCGCACTCATCTGGAGGAACCGATCGACGCCGTGTTCCTCGGCCGCCCGGAGGCAGTTCTCCGTGCCGCCCAGGTGAACTCGTTCGTGCATCTCGTCGCCGCCGTTGGGCTTGAACAGCGGTGACAGCGCGACAAGGAAGACGACGGCATCCTGTCCTTCGAAGGCGCCTTCGATGCTATCGTAGTCTGTCACGTCGCCTTCCTTGCGGGTCACGCCGTCGGGTAGCGACCCCTCGTGTGGGTTGCGCGCCAGTGCGGTGACGTCGTGCCCTCGATTGTCGAGTTCCCGACACAGGTACTGCCCGATAAATCCGGTCCCGCCGGCTACGAGTACGTCCATGCACATGACAACTCTCGGATACCGTATAAGTGTGGCGCGCAACTGGTTTGGGTCGGTCCCGGTCGGCGTGCTTACATACCCCCGACTGTACCATCACGGTATGCTCGTCACGTTGGAGGGACTGGACGGGAGCGGCAAGACGACCGTCTGGGAACGGCTCCGGGCCGACGACGGCGTCCCCGACGACGCCGTCTTCACCCGGGAACCGACCGAGAGTTGGTACGGTGACGCCGTCCAGCGTTCGATCGACGACTCCGACGCCGATTCACTGGCGGAACTGTTCCTCTACACTGCCGACCACGCTGCTCACTTGGCTGACACTGTCCGGCCGGCACTGCAGGAGGATCGGCTCGTCGTCTCCGACCGGTACAGTGACTCCCGCTACGCCTATCAGGGTGCGACACTCGCAGACTCTCCCCATCTCACGGACCCGCTGGAGTACGTCCGGGAGGTCCACGAACCGTGGACCCGTCCACCCGATCTGACGGTGTATCTCGATCTCGACCCGGAGACTGCGGCCCGGCGCAGCGGCGCGACGAACAAGTTCGAGACAGCAGACTATCTCGCGACCGTCCGTGCCAACTACGAACGCCTCGTCGAGGACGACCCCGGCCGGTTCGTCCGTATCGACGCGACACAGTCGCCCGAGGCTGTATATACCGCCGTTCGTGACGCGATACTGGGACGGCTCTAACCCATCGACTGTGGGAGTTCGACCTCGTCGGGTGCGGGCATCCAGACGTAGTCAAAGGTCATCCCGATCGCTAACGGGATCGCGATCGTCACCAACAGTGCCAGTGACCGACTACCGAGGTTTCCGCCGAGACTGAAGATCCCACTCAGAACGAGCACGATCACGAACATGACGACGGGGCAGAGCAACACCGCGTAGACGAGCCCTCCCCACTTGGTGTTTAGCCGAACCCGGAAAAAGCGAGTCATCAGTGCGGTCACCACGCTGTTTGCCAGGACGATGACGAGCAGCCCGATGACGTCGACCACGGCGACCATACCGTCCGTAGGTGACCGACACTCTTTGCCGTATCGGAACACCGCCGGCGCTACTCCAGACAGACGTAGGTCCGCGTGTCCAATACGCCCTCGATGTCCCGGACTCGCGTCGCGACCGATTGCATCACGTCGTACACTTCGCCGCTGGCTTCCGCGACGATATCGTACTGGCCCGCGACGATGTGGGCCTCGGAGATGCCCGCTAACGACTGTACCTCCGCGAGGAGGTCGCTGGACTTTCCGGTGTCTGTCTTGAGCATGATGAACGCATCGACCATATCGTTTGCTAACGATACACATGGTGAAAACGTTTGTTGTGACGCCGGTTCCCCGGGACCGACTGAACGGTTGTGGCTCGGGCCGCCGTCGTCATCCAGTCTCGAAGATCATCGCGACGGGCTAGCTTTATCCACCCCCGTGCCATACGACACCATATGCGATTCGTTATCGTGGGTGCAGGTCGCGTCGGACTGCGCACCGCACGCGTCTTGCGTGAGAGCGACCACGAGGTCGTCCTCATCGAGCACGACGAGAGTTCGGTCGAGCGGGCCCGCAACGCCGGGTTCGAGGTGATCGCTGGCGACGGCGCGCTCGAGAACACACTCAAAGAAGCCGACCTCGATGCGGCGGACGCGCTGGCGGCGCTGACCGGTGACCTCAACGACAACTTCGTCGCCTGCATGGTGGCAAAGGAACACGGCTGTCGGACCGTCATGCGGATCGACGAGGACTACCGCGAGGAGATCTACCAGCGCTACGCCCAGGACGTCGACGAAGTGATCTACCCCGAACGGCTGGGCGCGATCGCCGCCAAGAACGCCCTCTTGGGCGGGAACATCCGGGCCGTCGCCGACATCGCTCACAACCTCCAGTTGGTGGAACTGTCGATCACCGACTCCTCACCCATGCGGGGGTATTCCCTCTCGGAACTGGAGTTGCCTGCCAACTCACGGCTGCTCGCGCATGCGAAAGGCGACGGACCGCTGACCGTCCCGGACCCGGACCAGACGCTCGACCTCGACGACAGCCTGGTCGTCCTGGCCGACTTCGATGTCCTCGGTGACGTCCGGAGCCTCGTCGTCGGGGAGGACGACCGCGCGACCGCACTCGGAGGTGCCTGACAGATGGTTACTGCCTACGTCATGATCAAAGCGAACACGGGAGACGCCGACCGACTCCGAGACGAGATCGAGGCCGTCGAGGGGGTGTTGGAGGCCCACATCGTCGCCGGCGACGTCGACCTCATCGCGAAAGTCGAGGTCGACAGCCCCGCGGCCGTCAAGGACGTTGCGGCGACCCACATCCAGGGCATCGACGGCGTCGGGAGTACGCAAACGTATATCGCGATGGACTAGTAACCCACGTTTTACTGCAGGGGGTCGCCGAGGCGACCCCCCTTGCAAAAACGTGGGGAAAAACTGCCGGACGCTCACTGCGTTCGCGTCCGGGGAAACCGCTCGCTTCGCTCGCGGTATGCTCTGCCCACAGCTCTGCCCGTCCCCGACTTCGCGGCACGGAGGCCGCGAACGGCCACCGCCCCGTTACAGCGGCGTCCCGCCGCGGGTTCCCTCGCTCCCGCCCGTACTCGCCGAATCCATCAGCTCCGCGACGACGCCGACGTAGTCGTAGCCGGGGACGATCCCCTCGACGTAGGTCCCCTCGACGTACTCGACGAAGGTCTTGGCCACGTCGGCCGCCTGGGACTCGCTGCCCAGACTGAACCGGAAGGTGACGACGACCTCCTCCCCGTCGCGTTCGACGGTGTACTCGTCCAGTTCTACCGAGACACGCGTTGCCTTGGGCGCGTCTTCGAGCCGGCGCTGTAGGGTCTCGAACCAGCCGTCGACGACGGCCTCGCCCACCTCGTCGGCGGTCGCGGCCTGGAGTGTCGGCGCTCGGACGGTCACCTCGTACTCGGTCTTCCACTTCTCGCCCTCGCTTGCGGTCACGAACCCGCTGAACCGCGTCGAATCGACGGCGTACCCCTCTTGGCCGGCGACGAACGCGTCCCGGCGGTCGAAGGCGTCAGCTACGTCGCTGGGTACATCGGTCATTGGCCATCTCTAGGCCGTTACGCCGGAAAAACGCGTCGTATCTCGGGGGATGGGATTCTCACTCGATGCCAGACGCTCGCTCCGTTCGCGCTGCGTCTGCCGTCGTTCGAATCGCCATTCGCTCGATTTATCCGGCCCTCACGTCCGTTCGGGCCGACTTCATGCGAGGGATGGGATTCGAACCCGATGCAAACGCTCGCTTCGCTCGCGTTTCCGTGATTCGAATCCCAACAGTCGCATTTACGGCTCACGACATGTTCGCCGCAAAATGCGAGGGATGGGATTCGAACCCATGGACCCCTACGGGAGCGGGTCTTAAGCCCACCGCCTTTGGCCAAGCTCGGCTACCCTCGCGCACTCACCTCTCTATGCCCCTCGGGAAAACGGGTTTCGATTACCAGTCGACGGAGAGCGTCCCGTCGCCGTTGGGGTCGGGGGCGATCTCCTCGTTCGTGCGGCGGTCGACGACGTGGATGACCCCGCGGTCTTTCTTGGCGGGACAGGCCTCCGCGGCGGCGACGTTGTGATCGAGGTCTGCCTCGTCGATGTAGTACGTCTCGGGTTTGGCGATGCCGGTGTCGAGGTCCAGCGACCACGTTCCGGAGACCTCGGCGCACTTGCCCGCGCCGAAGCACTTGTTGGCCTCGAAGATGATCTTGTAGGGCTTGTCTTCGATCGACGGGGCGTCGCTCGCTCCGATATCGCTCGGATCGATCGGTTCGTCCGGGTCAGTCATTGCCGTCCTTTCGTGATGGACGGACTTTCGACTATCGGTTGCAGGCAGCCAGTGCCCAACCGTCCGCCGATTCGAACATCAGCGTGTTGACAACCGCGATATCGGCGGGTGGAGTTCGCTTCGACGGCGTCGTGACAACATCTATTACCGTC
The DNA here is from genome assembly GCF_035666295.1 of Haloarcula montana. Taxonomy (NCBI): domain Archaea; kingdom Methanobacteriati; phylum Methanobacteriota; class Halobacteria; order Halobacteriales; family Haloarculaceae; genus Haloarcula; species Haloarcula montana. Next base: position 804,034 of record NZ_CP142027.1, on the reverse strand, counting down.
CGGGAAGAGAGACGGACAATGCCAGACGCCGCCGACGATGCAGTCTACTACGTCATCAGCGACCTCCACATCGGCGGCGACGAGCAGCTGGAACACGTCGAGTTCCTCGACGAACTCCTGGCGTTTCTAGAGCGCCTGGAGACGACCGACGAGGACGCAGAGCTGCTCATCAACGGCGACGCCTTCGGCCTCTGGGAGTTCACCGGGATCGACGGTCCCGAGAAGTTCGATATCCTCGTCGAGAAGTATCCCGAACTGTTCGAACAGCTCCGGGCGACCGGCGAGGCGATCCCGATTACGTTGCTTCCCGGGAACCACGACCACGAGCTGGCGGCCTACGACGAGTACGTCGAGTGGTTCGCGGAGTACAACGTCGACCTGGTCCAGGCCGAGTCGATCACCCGCCCCGTCGGCGACCGAACGATCTGGTTCGAGCACGGCCACCAACAGGACCCGAACAACCGGATCGAGGACTTCGGCAACCCCAACGCGTCGCCGCTTGGCTACTACTACAACACGCTCGTGACCAGCCGAGCCGGCCAGCTCTCCGACCGGGGGCGGTTCAACTGGCTGAAAGACGTCCAGGCGGTGACGCCGACCGAGCGGATGCCGAACTGGCTCGTCTCGAAGTACTTCTACCGGGAGATGAACCCGCTGATACGGTACGCCATCATCCCGTTCCTGTTCCTGTTCAACGTCAGCGCGGTGCTGGCGATCCTCGCCGGGCTGGATCTCGCGGGGATCTGGTCGCTCCCGGTCAACCAGACGGAGGCGTTCCTCGGGCAGTTCGGCCAGGCCGGCGCGACGGTGTACCTGATCCTGTCGGTCAACGTCGCCGTCGCCGGCCTGCTGTTGATCGTCGGCATTCCGGTGTCGTTACTGATACGGGACGTCAGGAAGACGATCGACCGCTTCGGGATCTTCGAAACCGAGCTGACCGTCAATCCCGACGAGCCGTACACGGACGCTGCCAGAGCGGTGTTCGACGAACGCCCCGAGACGGCGATCTACTGCTACGGCCACACGCACCGACCGCGGACGACCGAACTCGACGGTCGGCTGCTCGTCAACACCGGCACGTGGCTGAAGCGACTCCACCGGCGGGATGTCATCGCCGGCCGGCTCCCGCCGGTGTTCTATCCGTCCTACCAGCTCTGTGCCGTCCGTATCGCGGCCGAAGACGAGGGAGTCGTCGTCGACTACCAGGGGATCGACAAACCCAATCCCAGCGCGGAGGAACTCACCCGGACCGAGCGGTTGCTCACCCTCGGTCGAGAGCCGGACCCGTCGCTCCCGGACCGGCAGGTCGTCACCCCCGAAGACGACTGACTGCTGCGGACAACAGCTACCCGTCGACGACCTCGACCGCGTCGCCGACCGCGATGGTCTTCCCGCGGTCGGCCTCGGGGACCCGAGCGATGAGCATCAGCGTGTAGAAGTGGTCGAACGCGTCCGGGTCGGCCCAGTCGGGGAACGTCGCTTGGCGGCGCTCGACGAACCGCTCGCGGAACGCCGGCGTTGGCTCGCCCGTGTCGGGGTCCCGTTCCGGGACGACACAGCGGCCACAGGGGGTTACGCCTTCGATACGGACGCCGCCGGCATTGAACGCCGGCGCGTCGGTCCCGACGAAGCGGTCCTCCCAGAAGGCCGGAACCCCGCCGACCTCGACGTTGGCGCGGAGCCGTCGGCGCGCCCCGTCGACGGTCACGTCGTCGAACCACGAGGCGACGGTCTCCAGCGTGGCCGTGCTGATCACCGACGGCCCCATCTCCCGCCGGTCGACGTAGCCCCGGTCGGTATCTCGAACCAGTTCGAGGTCGACACCGAAGAAGTCGCTGAACCACTCGGCTACCCGCGCTCGCCCGTCCTCGTTCCCGAGCGCGAACTCACAGCGATCGTCAGGAGAGTCGACCGTCAGCGTTCGTGTCGACGGCACGAACGTCGTCGTCAGGTCGTGGACCTCGACGGCTTGCTTCCCGTTGTAAGCGTCCCCGTCGGCGTCGTGGAGCGCGAACTCGCGGTCGAGCGCGAGCGTCCCACCGGGGCGGATCTCGCTCGTCTCGCGGTCCATGCCGTCCAGTGCCTTGATCGGATAGACGGTGAGTCGCTCGATGTGTGCCACTACCGGATGGGTGGCAGGGGACGGATAAATCAGTTGTCTCGAACGGGGACTGCCATGGCACCCGGCGAACGACTTCGCCGGCGCCACGGCGAGCGCGACGAGCCGGTCGTCGCTCAGTCGTGGATCTCGACGGATTCGAGCAGCAGTTCGGATTTGGGAGCGTCGTTGCGGTCGGTGTCGACGTTGCCGATCGCCTCGACGACGTCCATCCCGTCGATGACGCGGCCGAAGACGGCGTGTTTCCCGTCGAGGTGGGGCTGGGCGTCCAGCGTGATGAAGAACTGCGAGCCGTTGGTGTCGGGACCGGCGTTTGCCATGCTGACGACGCCGGCGTCGTCGTGGGTCAACTCGTCGTGGAACTCGTCGTCGAACTGGTAGCCCGGGCCGCCCCGGCCGGTACCGGTCGGGTCGCCCATCTGGATCATGAAGTCCTCGATGATCCGGTGCATCTCGATGTCGGTATAGAGCGGGTCGATACGCTTCTCGCCGCTCTCGGGGTCCTCCCAGGCACCTTCGCCGGGACCGACCGAAGCGGCGTCGTAGTCGTCCGCCTCGGTCGCGTGGTCGACGAACGCCTCGACCGTTCGGGGAACTTTCTCGTCGTACAGTTCGATCTCGATGTCGCCCTCTGTCGTGTGCAGGGTCGCTGTCAGATCGCTCATGCCCGGCCAGAGGCGTCCCCGGCGGAAAAGCCTGCCCACTGGACGTGTACTGTGGTACCACGTCGCTGTGTAGTGACCACGAGGTTGGGGGCGACGGCGGTCCGCCCGTAGATCGGTTATCTCACCGCGTACCCTCCCCGCCGGCGAGGTGGGAAAGCAGGGAGTCGGTCACGCGCTCGGGCGCGTCGAACTGCACCCAGTGGCTCGCGTCGGGGAACCGATCGATCCGGAGATCTGACACCCAGCGGTCGAGACCCTCCGTCAGTGAGACATCGAGCGCCCGGTCCTGTTCTCCCCAGAGGAGCAGCGTCGGTCGCTCGACTGGGAGTTCGGGTGCGCCGGCGAGGGTCAGCAGCCGTCTCGCGCTCCGGCGGGCCATCGCCCGGTAGTAGTTCACTGCCGCGGTCAGTGCGCCCGGCCGTCCGAGTGCGGTCTTGTAGTACCGGATATCGGTCTCGCTGAACGCGTCCGCACGGACCGGTGTGTCGGTCAGCATCCCCTCTACCACCCGGAAGTCACGCGCGCGGAAGGCGGCTTCCGGAAGTATCGGGAGTTGGAAGAAGAAGACGTACCACGACTTGGCCACCTGTGTCGGCGACGAGCGCAGCGCCCGTTCGTACGCCGACGGGTGGGGAGCGTTCAATATTGCCAGTCGGTCCACTACGTCTTCCTGGGCGGCGGCGACGTACCAGGCCAGGAGTCCGCCCCAGTCGTGGCCGACGACGTGGGCCGCATCGCGGCCGGTTCCTTCGATCAGGCCGACCACGTCCGCGACGAGTTCGTCGATGTCGTAGGCACGCACACCCTCGGGTTTCTCCGAACAGTTGTACCCGCGGAGGTCCGGCGCGACGACCCGATAGCCGGCTTCGGAAAGCGGTTCGATCTGGTGGTGCCAGGCGTACCAGAACTCCGGGAAGCCGTGTAACAGGACGACTAGGTCCCCGTCCTCGGGGCCGGCCGTGACGGTGTGGAGCGTGACCCCGTTCGTCTCAGCGGTCGCGTGGTCCCACGCCCGGCCGTCGTCGGGAATCGTCCAGTGATCGCCGTCGGGAGGCGTCGATGCCATCGACCGAACGTTTGCCTGCGGGACAATGTCGGTGTCGGTCGGATCGGGTTGGCGCGGTGACACCGGCACTTTTCACCGTCCGGAGCCAGCGACCCGACATGACCGACGACAGGGACCCCGAAGCCAGCCTCCAGGAGTGGAAAGAGACCATGCAGGCGGAACACGACGACGCCATCGCCAACCCGGACCCGGACGAGGACCACCGGATCGAGGGGGTCACACAGGTCAACTACCGGATGTACTTCGCGTACGACGCCGATAGCGACGAACTGGAGCGGACCGAGCGCGAACAGGTCGACGAGTTACGGGATCCGGAACTGCTCGCCTGTGCCTGTGGCGTCCGTGGGATGACGCCCGAAGAAGCGCGCCAGCACGTCGCCGCTGCCCACGAGCAAACCGACGGATAGCGCGTCAGAACGCCCGAAGCGAGTCGAGCGCGTCGGCGGCGCTGCCGTCCTCGATCGCCGTCCGGGCCTGTTCGAGACCCTCGTCGATGCTGTCGGCGTCCTCGCGGGCGTAGATGCGCAACGCGGCGTTGAGCGCGACGGCGTCGGCAAAGCCGTCCGCGCGTTCGCCGGTCAGGACCGCCTCGGTGATCGCCGCTGACTCCTCGGCCACGTCCTCGACCTGGAGGTCTTCGCTGACCACGTCCATGCCGTAGTCGGCGGTACGGATCTCGAAGTCCGCGATGTCCTCCTCGTCGGCGTCCTCGCCCTCGACGGGCCACTCGGCGACGATGGTCTCGCCGGGGCGGACGTCGTCGTACCCCTCCATCCCCTGGAAGAACAGGGCTCGCGAGACGGTGCTCTGTTCGGACTCGACGAGGGTGCGGACCATCTTCTTCGCGAACGCGAGGTGATAGAAGCTCCCCAGGTGGATGTCGGCGCCGGCGGGATTAGCCAGCGTCTCGACGGTGTTGACGAACGAACGAACGCCCATGTTGTCACGCCGGTCGAACAGCGCGTCGATCCCGGGGTTGAACGCCGGTTGGTAGTAGAAGCCAAAGCCCACGTCGTCGACCATGTCGGCGCTCTCCTGGGGGTCGATCTCCGTTCGGACGCCGAGTTCGTCCAGCACGTGCTTGTAGGCGTCCTGTTTCTGTGTCGGCACCCGATCGCCCGAGTGGACGACGACGGGCGTGCCGGCGGCGGCCGCGACGAGACCTGCGGCGACACCGAAAATGGCGGACCGACCTTTACCGTCGTAGTTGGCCCCGCAGTCGACGGGGTCGGCCTCGGGTTCGGCGGTGACGACCGACTCCTCGTGCATGACGTCGACGTAGCCGCCCAGTTCCTCGGGCGTATTACGCTTCCAGCGGTTGGCGAGCCAGAACGCGCCGAGCGTCGTGTCGTCGGGTTCGCCATCGAGGATGCGCCGGAACGCCTCCCGGGCCTGGTCGCGTGTCATGTCGTCGGCGGACTTGTGACCGGAGCCGACGACCTCGGTCATCAGTCGTTTGAGCGGCCATTCGCCGTACTCCTGGGTCGCTTGAGCCATGGGAACCCGTTCGGGCGCGAGTTCAAAAGCCCCTGCGTTTCGTTCCCACTCCGTGGGAACGGCCCGGGAGGACGAAAGGGATACACCCCTCGACTCCTAACGAATGCCAATGAGCCTCCAGTCGGGTGACTGGCGCGAGCGTATCGACGACGTGGACGCTGCTCTCATCGACGGGTTCCAGAGCGACTTCCCGATCGAGGAACGACCCTTCGAGGCGGTGGGTCGGGAACTGGGCGTCGACCCCGCGGAGGCACTCGACCGCGTCCGCCGGCTCCGGGACGACGGCGTCTTCCGGCGGTTCGGTCCCGTCCTCAACCCGCCGGTGATCGGCTCCTCGACGCTCGCCGCGGTCAGTGCCCCCGAGGACCGGTTCGACGAGGTAGCCGAGGTGATCAACGGCTATCGTCAGGTCAACCACAACTACGCACGGGACCACGAGTGGAACATGTGGTTCGTCGTCACCGCCGGCTCGCGGGCCACACGCGACGAGATCATCGCCGACATCGAGGCACGGACCGGCTGTGACGTGCTCGTGCTCCCGATGCTGACCGACTACTACATCGATCTGGAGTTCCCGGTCGTCAACGGGGACCGGTTCGCCCGGGAGACGCGCTCGGAGAGCGGGGCTCCGGACGAGCGAGCGGGGAACCCGCGAGCAGGGGAGCGTCTCGACCAGACTGACGCCAGCGCCACCCGGATCAGCGAGGACGCCGCCGCGGACCTCTCGGAGCTTGACCGCCGGCTCCTCCTGGCGATTCAGGAGGGGTTCCCGCTGACGGCGACCCCGTATCGGGATGTCGCGGATGCGGTCGACGCCGACGTTCAGGACGTCCTTGCCGCCGTCGAGAAACTGCTCGCGGACAACTGCATCAAACGGATCGGCTGCGTGGTCAATCACATCGTCACCGGCTTCGACAGCAACTGTATGGTCGTCTGGGACGTGCCCGACGACGCGCTGGACGAGCGCGGCCAGGCCGTCGGCGAACTGCCGTACGTGACGCTGTGTTACCACCGGCCGCGCCGGCCGGACCAGGCGTGGTCGTACAACCTCTTTACGATGATCCACGGCCGGGAGAGCGAGGCCGTCGACGCGAAGATCGACGACCTGGCGACGGCCCATCTCCCCTACGATCACGACCGGCTCTACTCGACGGCGACGCTGAAACAGACCGGGGCACGGTACGACGACATTGTCGGCGAGTGACCGCCGGCACGCGGTGTCGGGCCAGTGTGTCGGTCGGGCTCCGCCGGAACGTTTTTGTCCGTCGTAAGGTTACTTACAATGGTACCAAATGACACACCAGGGGAGCCTGACGGTGTTGGTCGTCGACGACGAGTCGCCTGTCGCTGACGCGTACGCCGAGACCGTCGGCCAGCGGTACGAGGTCGAAGTCGCCTACAGCGGTCAAGAAGCACTGGAGAAACTGTCGGCGGAAATCGATGTCGTCCTGCTCGATCGCCGGATGCCGGATATCTCCGGTGACGAGGTACTCGAAGAGATCCGCGATCGGGGAATCGATGCACGGGTCGCGATGGTTACTGCGGTCGACCCGGATCTGGAAATCATCGAAATGCCCTTCGACGACTACATCGTCAAGCCGGTCTCCCCCGAGGAACTGTTCGAGACGATCGAACGCCTGTATCAGTGTGTCGACTACGAGGACCGGCTCCGGGAGTACTACTCACTGACAGCCAAGTACGCCGCGCTCCGGTCGAGCAAGCCCGTCGACGAACTCGAAGCCAGCGAGGAGTTCGGCTCGCTGGAGTCGACCATGACCGAGAAACGCGACGAACTCGACGAGTTGACTTCCTCGCTCGATGACCAGGATTTCCAGAAGATGTTCGCCGACATCGGATCGGAACACGAGTGGCCCGACATCGAGTAAACTACCCCACCCTACTTCGCTCGGGGGCAACCGCCCCCGCTCGCTCGTTGAGGGTGGAGCCTCCCCCTCCAATTAGGTGAGGACCGCCCCGCTCCGGTGCTGTCACCCCGAGTTACCCTTCCGAAAGCACTAACGGTGTCTCTTCCCTAGGGAGGTCAATGAGTCAGCAACTCCCGGACGTACAGGCGTCGAGTCCGGATGTCACCGTCGGCCTCAACCGCGTCGGTGTGACAGGTGTCGAGAAGCTCGTCAAGCTGGGGCGACGCGACCGTGATCCGATCGTCCTGATGGCGGAGTTCGAAGTGTTCGTCGACCTGCCGTCCTGGCGGAAGGGGGCAGACATGTCCCGAAACATGGAAGTCATCGACGAGACCTTAGAGACCGCGGTCTCCGAAGAGGCCTACCGGGTCGAGGACGTCTGTGGCGACGCCGCGGAACTGCTCCTGCAGAAACACGAGTATACGACCAAGGCCGAGGTTCGCATGGAAGCGGAGTACGTCACCCACGAGCGGACGCCACAGTCCGACGTGGCGACCCAGTCGACGGCCGACATCATCGCTTCGGCGACGGCTACCGAGGACGGGACGAGCGAGGAGATCGGTGCCCGCGTCACCGGTATGACCGTCTGTCCCTGTTCCCAGGGGATGTCGGCGGCCCGTGCCCGCCAGACCCTGCGGGGGATGGGCGTCGAGGACGAGGTCATCGACGAGTTCCTCGAAGAGATGCCCCAGGCGGGCCACTCACAGCGGGGTCACGCCACGCTGACCGTCGAGAGCGACGGCGCACCCGAGGTCGACCTCAACGAACTCATCGAGGTCGCCCGCGATTCGATGAGCGCCCGGATCTACAACCTCGCGAAACGCCCCGACGAGGACCACATGACCTACGAGGCACACAAGGACGCCAAGTTCGTCGAGGACTGTGTCCGTGCACTCGCGGATGGAGTCGTCGATCGGTTCCCCGATCTGGCCGACGATGCCATCGTCACGATGAAACAGTCAAACGACGAGTCGATCCACCAACACAACGCCCACGCCGAACGGGTGGCGAAACTCGGCGACCTGCGTGCAGAGGTCACCGCCGACGAAGCCACTGCCGACGACTGACACCAGTTGGCTTGTCGGCCCGCGACTCCAGTGGTGGGGTACTGTTATGCCGTCCCGTCCGTAACCAGCGAACCGACGAATGGTCGTGCCCAGGCCGAACCGACGCCGCGTACTAGCGACGCTCGGAACTGCTCTGACTGCCGGGTGTCTTCGGAGTTCGAGGAACGACGACTTGACGCCGGCACCCGGAACGGACGAGCCCCGGACACGATCGACAGACGACACGACGACTGCGACCGCAGCACCGTCGGGTTCGGGATCGACTCTCACACCCGCCTCGCTCTCGACCGAGTGGAGCCACGAGGCGGACCTGGCGTTCTTCCAGGCCGGCGTGGCGGCGGAGGGGACCGTCCTCACACAGCGCTCCGACGGGCGGACCTGTGTCGCACGGGCGCTCCGGGACGGGAGCCAGCAGTGGCGAGCGACGTTCGACACCGAAGTCATGTACCGGCCACGGCTCGTCGGCTCGACGGCCCTGATGGCAACGATCGGGGGAACGATCCACGCGCTCGCACGTTCGGACGGGAGCGAGCGGTGGCGCTACGATACCCCGGGAGAACTGCGGGTCCAACCCGTCGTCACCCCGGACGAAGCGACGGTCCTGGTCCCCGTCCGGTTCGACGACGAGCGGGCCGGGCTGGTCGATGCGGTGTCTCTGGAGAGCGGTCAGCGGCGGTGGCGGATCGACGGGATCGACCGGCCGAATTCGATCTCGCCGGTCGTCGACGGGCGGTTCTACCTCGGGTTCAGCGACAGTTTCCGGGGGTACGCGGCGGGCGACGGGACGCGACTCCCCGCCGAACAACAACCGTCCGGCGTCCCAGGGGTCAACGCGGGGCGGTTCCCACACGAACGCATCCTGTTCGCACACGAGGGGACGGTGTACCTGCCGGAACCACGAGCGAACGATCCCGTCGTCGCGTACGACCCGACGGCAAACGAGGTCGTCTGGCGGTACGAACCCTTTGGCACCCCCGTCTCGTTCGACGCGTGGGGCGAGACGCTGGCCTTCACCGCGAGCGACAACGCCGTCTACGGACTCGACCGTACCACCGGGGACCGCCGCTGGCGCGTCCAGCGGGACGACCGGCTCTCCCCCGTGGCGGCCGCCCGGGGCGTGGTCTGGACAGCGCGTGGCCGGACGCTGCTCGGGATCGACGCCGAGACTGGGACGGTTCACGTCGAACGGGAGATCCCGCTCTCCGCCGATCTGGTCTTCGCCGTGGGCCGGCGAGTTATCGTACTGGGGTCCGGGAAGGTCGGTGTCTACTGGATCGAAAGCTGACCGATCACGGGTCGGAGCCGGGATGTGGATACGCGTAGACGTTCGCGTCGTCGGCACCGACGTAGACTCCTTCTCCGTCGGCAGCGGCCCCGGTCGGCAACGCGTCGAACAGTTCGACGGTTCCCCGGGGCCGTCCGTCGCTGCTCAGTTCGTGGAGTGGCCCGGTCGACGGAGCAAAGAGCGTATTGCCGCGGACGGCGGGTGGGGAGAACAGCTCCGCGTCACGACCCTCGAACGTCCACGCCGTGCGTCCGGTCGAGGGGTCCAGCGCGACGAGCCGCTCGTAACCCACGTAGAAACGCTCGCCGACCGATCCGACGAAATCAACGTCGAGGTCGCTGCGCTGCCACGCCCGTTCGCCGGTCGTCGCGTCGAACGCACGGAGGGTCCCCCCGTCTCCGCCGCTGACCGTGTACCCGCCTGCGGCGGCGACGTTCGTCTCACCGAAGTTCGCGTCGATAGCGGTCTCCCACCGTTTCTCGCCGGAGTCGGCGTCGATCCCATAGGCCGCGCTGTGTGTACTGGGCCGCCGGTTGCCTTTCCCCGCCGCGACACAGACGACGCCGTCTTCGTAGGCTGGCTGATTGACGACGATCGTCCGCTCGTCGGCATCTCGTTCGGTGAATATCCACGATACGTCACCCGAGGAGAGCGAACGGGCGACGACGCGCGTCCCCTCTCTGGCACGTGCGGCCAGGAAGACGGTGCCGTCGACGACGAGCGGGCGATGACCGCTGGCTTCCGACGGGTTCTCCCACCGAGTCTCGCCCGTCGCCACGTCGACTGCGTGGACGCGGTAATCGCTCAACACGACGGCGGTCCCGTCGGCGACGGAGACGTGCGGTTGGGTCTCGAACTCCCTGACCCACGCTCGGGTGCCGTCAGCGGCGTCGAAGGCGTACAGACGCCGGTCCGTACTTCCGACGAGGACCACTCCGCTCGCGGTCACTGGGGGCTGATAGACGGGTGCGCGCGTCCGCTGTGCCCACCGTGCCGGTTCCGGAACCTCCGGGGTCGACACGGCCGTGGCCGTCGGTGAGGATCGATCGGGGGATCGGCGTGTCGCCGACCGGACCGGCGACTCGGTTACCGTCCGTTCGGTCGGCTCCTGGAGGTTCAGACAGCCGCTGGTCGAGACGAGACCGGCAAGTCCTGCCATGGCCCGGAGGAACCCCCGGCGGTTCGTCGGCGTGTCGTTCATAATCCACTGTCACTCACTGGCGAACCATTACAGGTGGGTCCGACCGCCCGGCTCAGGGCGGCCGGATCGGCGTCGCGTTCTCCCAGTGGTCGACGAAGGCCTCGCTGATGTCCTCGGTGAAGTCGGGGTCCTTGAGGTCGATGACGCCGAAGGTCTCTTCGAGCCCCAGCGGGTGGGGTACCTCGATACACACCTCGATGTCGTCGATGAGTTCGAACGTGGTCGTGATATCCGAACTGGCCCGTGCGGTGTAGTTGTCGTAGGGTGCTAGCCGGTCGTAGTACTCCTGGTTGGCCGACGCCGGCAGGTTCTCGAAGAGGTCGGGTCGGACCAGCAGGGAGACGTCGACGCCCCGCTCCAGTGCGGTCTCCAGCTCGTCGACGATCCGCTCGGTCCCGGCGCGGATGTCGACCTGCCGTGCCGGCGAGGACCCGACCATGACGATCCGCCGGTCGGCGGCGGCCAGGCGCTCCAACAGGAGATCGAGCGAGTCCTCGGGACCGACCGCGGCGGTCCAGAACGGTTCCTCGACCGGTTCGGCGCTCTCTAACTGCTCTGCGAGGTCGTCGACGATGCTCTCGTACTGTTGGGACTGCTCTTCGAGTTCCCGCTTCTTGTCCTCCAGCAGGCGATCAAGCGCGGTCTCCGGTTCGACGGCGACGTATTTCTTCGGTCGACTCGCCGTCTGGCTCCGGACCAGGTTGTAGGTCACGAGACTGTTGAGAACGTCGTAGATCCGCCCCATCGGAACGTCACTGGCTCGTGACAGCTCTTTCGCCGTCGTCGGACCCGTCTCCAGTAGCGATCGATAGGCCCGTGCCTCGTATTCAGAGAGACCGAGGTCGCGTAAACTCGCCATATCTGGACATGCACTGGGCCTGCCTAAAAACTAGCCCCGTGTTTACCGTTTTCCCCGGTGGGCTACTCGCCGGTCAGCGCCGCTTCGAGCGTGGCCGGCGTCTCGGCCTCGGCCGTGACGGTCCCGTCTTCCCGGAGCCGCGCGACGCCGTCGCCGTCCGGATCGGGGACGACCGTCGTCTCGTGGTCGGCCAGTCGTAGCGCCGCCCGATGGAGGTCGGTCCCCGCCTCGGTGCCGACGACCAACGCCTGCGGATCTCGGAGCCGTGCAGCCACGGCGGCGTAGCCGGCCACCTCGACACCCATCCGCTCGGCGGCCCCGGCGAAGGCCTCGACCGCCTCGGTCGCGACCTGCCGGTATCGGTCTTCGCCGGTCAGCGCGGCGAGATCGACCAGGGCGTCCGCGAGTTCGACCGTCGTATCCAGGGGATGCAGCGACCGGCTACAGAGGCCGGCACCGCTCTCGGGACCGTCCCGGAACGCGCCGCTTTGCTCCTGGCGGTGCTCGACCGTCCAGTCGGCGATCGCACGAGCGGGGCCGGACTCGCCGGCCACCTGCCAACTCGTCGTCAGTCCCTGGAGGAGGCTGGCCTGGTCGCCCAGGAGGCCGCGCTCGCTCCCCTCGCCGTCGTAGTGGGCGACCGCGCCGTCCTCGACGAGTCGGTCACAGACGCTGTCTCTGGCCCGTTGGGCGTACCGACGGGCGCGCTCGTCGTCGGTGTAGGCCGCCAGCCACAGCAGGCCATCGACCGCCAGACCGTTCCGGTCGGCGAAGACCGTCTCGTCGACGTGAGGCGGGTCTGCTTCCTCGCGTTCGCTGGGTTCGAGTCGGTAGTAGTCGTCGACGCCGGCCTGGCTCCCGGCGAAGGCGTCCGCGTCGTCGGCCCACAGCGTTGTCGTGAGGTACTCGGCGGTCCGCTGGGCGGCGTCGCGGTAGGTCTCGGTCCCGGTGTACCGGTAGCCGTGTGCGAACGCACGGACCAGGGCGGCGTTCTCGTCGAGGAGTTTCTCCCGGCGCGGGTTCGACCAGTTCCGATCGGTCGCGTACCGGAAGAAGCCCCCGTCGTACGTGTCGAACAGGTGGGTGTGAACTGCTTCGAGCGTCCGCGTCGCCTGGTCGCGCGCCCGGACCAGCGCGAACTCGACGGTCCGGGCCAGCGGGAACTTCACGTCGGTCCCCCAGCCGCCGAACTCCTCGTCGTAGGCGCCCAGCAACTGCTCGACCATGTGTTCCTCGATGCGTGGGCGTAACTCGCCGGCCGGCGGCGCCTCGTCCTGGAGCTGTCTCGGGATCGAGCCCGCCTCAGTCCCCCGGGAGTCCCAGGCCTCGCGGACGCTGTCGAGAATGCCGCGGAAGCCGTCCGGGCCGAGGAACGTCGCACCGGTGATGACCTCGCCAGCGGGGGTGAGAAACACCGTCGAGGGGAACCCGCCCATCGTGTAGCGTTCCCGGACACGGGGGTTGCGGTCGGCGTCGACCCTGACCGGAACGAACCCGTCGTTGATGTTGGCCGCGATGCGTGGCTCGCCGTAGGTCCCACGGTCCATCGCCCGACATTCCTCGCTCCAGGGCACGGTCAGGGAAAGCAGGACCGGCCGGCCGCTGTCGGCAGCAGCCTCGAAGGCCGCTGGCCCCCACTCGCGCCACTCGACTTTCGTCTCCGCCGCGAACTCGTCCATACCGGCCGTCGGCCCTGCGCGTACATAGGCCCTTCACTCCCCGGTCGCTGGCGCGGTCGTCACGCGACGAAAGACCGATTGGTCGGCCGGCCCAACTGCCGGCTATGTGTGCCCACCAGGCCGGTCGGCCGGCCGACACGCCGGTCACGCCGGGTGACCGACCGCCACGTCTCGGTCGCCTGCCGGTCGTCGACAACACCGTCGCGATGCTGCGGGACCCACTGGCCTTCTACGACCGCGTCGGTGACCACGAGGCCGATGTCGTCGGCTACAACGTCGCGGGGACGACGGGCTACTTCCTCACGCACCCGGACCTGATCGAACAGGTGCTCGTCACCGACGCCAGCGACTACGAGAAGGGCGCACTGCTTCAGCGCACGCTCGGGGAGTTCGTCGGCGAGGGCCTCTTTCTCCTGGAGGGCGAGGAGTGGCAGCGCCAGCGGACGGCGCTCCAGCCGGCCTTCTATCGGGACCGCATCGAGACCTATGGCGAGACGATGACCGACTTCGCCGACGCGACCGCCGACGAGTGGGACGACGGCGGAGTCCTCGACGTTCGGCCGTCGATGCAGGCGCTCACGCTGCGGATTCTCGGGAAGACGCTGCTGGACGTGGAGATCGAGACGACCGCCGACGCGCTCGAACCGTTGCTGTCCGCGCTTCGGCACCGCCTCGACCCGCGGACGCTGTCGGCGTATCTCCCGCTGTGGGTGCCGACGCCGATCAACCGCCGCGTGAACCGGTCGCTCTCGGCCTTCGAGGCGACGCTCGACGACATCGTCGCCGCCCGCCGGCGAGAGGACGAGACGACTCGCGAGGCCCGTGACGACGTCCTCTCGCTGTTGCTTTCGATGGACGAGGAGACGATGGACCGCGAGCGGCTGGGCGACCAGTTGCTGACCTTTCTCGTCGCCGGCCACGACACCACGTCGCTGACGCTTTCGTACGCCTGGTTCCTGCTGGCGACCCACCCACAGATCCAGCGCCGCCTCCACGAGGAACTCGACGAGACGCTCGACGGTGCCACGCCGACGCCCGCCGACCTGTTCGAACTCCCCTACCTGGATCGGGTCCTCTCGGAGGTACTGCGGCTCTACCCGCCGGCGTTTACCGTCTTCCGCCAGCCGACCCAGCCAGTCTCGCTGGGCAGCTACGAGATCGGACCCGACGCGCAACTGACCCTCCCACAGTGGCTCGTCCACCGCGACGAGCGGTGGTACGACGATCCCGACGCCTTCCGCCCGGACCGCTGGACCGACGACTTCGAGTCGACGCTGCCCGACTACGCCTATTACCCGTTCGGTGGCGGCCCGCGCCACTGCATCGGAATGCGCTTCGCTCGGATGGAGGCGAAACTCGCGCTGGCGACGATCGCCCAACGGTTCGCGGTCGAACCCGTCACTGAACCGCCGCTGGAGTTGGCCATGCAGATCACCCTCTCGCCGGCCGAACCGATCCAGGTTCGGGTTCGCGAGCGGTAGCCGAGTCCAACCTCCCGCTCTCGAAAGGGGTTTGGGGCCGGCCCTGCAAGGGCGGGTATGCTCCGGGTCATCGGGCTGTTGTTGCTCATCCCGCTGTTCGACGCCGTGCTACTGGTGGCACTCGCCACGGGAGTCCTCTTTCCCGTGTCACCGCTGGTTATCGTGGCGCTGGTCGTCCTGACCGCCCTCGTCGGCATGCTCCTGGTCCGCGCCGAAGGTCGGGCGACGCTCAGGAAGATCCAGCAGAAGCTCGCTCAGGGCGAAGTCCCGACCGACGAACTCGTCGACGGCGGCCTGCTCATCGCCGCCGGCGCGTTCTTCCTCACCCCCGGTCTGGTGACGGACTTCGTCGGCCTCCTGCTGGCGATTCCGTTCACCCGCTACCCGATCCGCGCCGCGACCAACCGCTGGATAGTCAGACCTTACATCGACGCCAAGACGGGCGGCTTCGCCAGCGGCCAGGTGTACATCGGCGGCTTCCCCGACGAGGGACAGGGCGGGATGGGAGCGGGGCAGGGACCGGACGGCGGTTCCCGGCCCAGCGGTGGCTCCGGGTCGGGTTTCGACCCCGACGAGGCCACCGACGTCGACTTCGAGGATTCGGACCGGTAGTGGCTGCCCTGGTGTGGTTTCACACCCGAACGCCGGTGAAACGTTACCCTTTTCACTACCCCTCGGGTACAGTCTGATGCGTTCAGCGGGCCAATAGCTCAATCAGGTTGAGCGCTCGGCTGATAACCGGGAGGTTCGCGGTTCAAATCCGCGTTGGCCCACTCGTTTTCCTTCCGTTTCCTAGCCGAGAGAGGAGCCGTCTGTAGTGGCTCCGTACTGCACCGAACCGCTGTCAGTGTCCGGACACTGACTCTCGGAGTGCCCACGTGTCCGTCTCCGGATCGAGCTTCGAGGGTTCCGAACCCCGTTCGGTCAGAACGCCCGCGTGGTACAGCATCGCTTTGAGTTGGAACACTGTCGGCGAGTGATAGACGCCGCCGTCGGTCAGCGCGGGCCGACGGAGCCCGCCGTCGTCGGTCAGTACGCGGCTCCGAACGTCGCCACGCAGGAACAACTCGACAGTGAACGTTGGGTGGGTGGCGTGGAGATATTCGACGAACTCGACGAGCGACGGCGAGGGGAAGCCGTCGTCGTGGAGACACTGGAGTTCCTCGACGAGTAACTGTGTCGCCGGATACGCGTAGACGACACGGCGGGTGAGCTGGCCCCACCGCGGGGCGACATCGACGAACCGTTTCCGGGAGCGTTTCCACGCTTCGAAGGCAGCCAGGGCGTCGTCGATTGATCCGTACTCCCGGAGGCCGAATCGGACGACCTCGCGGCCGAGGGGTGTCAGCCCGTTTTCGGGGCCGCGGTCGAGCAGTCCCAAAAAGACAGCCCCTCGGCGGGCGTCGGCAACGGCACCGACGACGCGCTCGGCGACGATGTCGTCGGTCGCTCCATCGTGGGCAACCGCCAGCGGGACCGCGAGGTAGTTCTTCGGGTGGTTCAGTCCGAAACTCCGGTCGGTGACCCCCTGTGCGCTGGCCTGGAAGCGGATCGCGGTCGCCTCGTCGGGCGAACGGGTGCCGACGACACGGGGCCGTTCGAGGACCGTCACGGTATCGCTACCGACGCCGAGGACGCCGACGTTGACCTGTCGAGCCAGCGTCCGGGTCGACTGGGTGATCGCTCCGGTCGGCGCGGCGAGGAAGGCGACGTTCGCTTCGCCGAGCCGGTCGTGTGCCTGGACGACGCCACGTTCGATGTCGGTGGTCCCGTGGCTGGTCACGCCTTTGGCCTCGACGGCGATCAGCGGCGGCTGCTCGCCCAGTCGGTCGACCGCGAGGACCTCGTCGTCGATCCGGCCGACGCCGACCAGATCGGGGTAGCCCGAGCCGACACGAACGTGGTTGAACGGGGCCAGCCTCGCCCGTGTCCGTTCGGGGATCGGCGTCTCCGCGAGCCACTGTTCCTGTGCGAACTGCGTGTCGGCGACGACGTATTGGTCCGGGGCGTTCTCGGGGAAGAGTCGCTGTTTTGCCCGGGCGAGGACCTGGGGCTCGGTCTGGACGGTGGCGGCCATGGCCGTGCTTCAGTCAGCGGGACAAAGAGCGTTCGGGGCCACCGCCGTCTGTCGTTCGGTTCCGGTGAGTTCGTATCGGCCGGGAGCTGATCGGTCCTCCCGGTAGCTCTCGGTAGTCCTACAGTCCGCTCATAGCAGCGGTCATGACACAGACACCAGACATGCCCCCTGTGGGCGCCGGATGCCATCGGTACCGGGTCCCAGCAGCCATCGTCCCGGCGCCCACGTGGCCGACATTCGTCCGGCTGGTCTACATCCGCTAGAGCCTCGACTCACTGGTGGAGGCGTCCCAGCGACACAGTCGGGGTTGACGGTACCGAGAGGGTGACAGACAACGACTCAAAGACCCGTTTTCGCTCCCCGATCTGATCCGTCCAGAGGATAGCGCTCTCAGAGACGCGTATCATTGGCAGTCGGGTCGCCAGCAGCTAGCGGTTCATGCGTCGCCGTCCGATTGATGAGGTTCACCGACAGCCCGGCGTGGAAGCACGTTGTGGAGTGCTGTCTCAACGTCACTAGCCGATTCGAACCTCTCGTTGGTGGTCTCTGAAATCAGTTTGCCAAGATCTGCTTTGCCGTCGGCTAACACTAACGTGATATCTGAGAACTCGTCTGCCGCAGCAGATTGTGCGAGGGGATAGTTGCTGTCGTCGAGTACTGTCGAAATGTCACGGAGTTCTATTTCGCGTCCCATGGGAGAGTTTGGGTGCCCGCCCACCTGAAGTGGCGACATTTTCACGTTGCGATGGGGTTACAAGCAACTGAGTAACTCACGACCAACCAGACGGAACGTGCTGCATACGCACACCTACTGAGCAGGGAATCCGTCCTCGACAGTCCTGAAATCGACCACCCCGTACACTGTTTTCTGACACCCAGGGTCGTGTGACCGGGGACAGCGGCGCAACTAGAACCATCGGGTTATTTGTCGATCGGATTTCGATTCTCAGGTGACATGACAGTCCTGTCGACGAACGACGAAGGGAAGTTCCTGATGGACAACGAGGGCGAGCAGATCGGGATCGTCACCGAGGTCGATCCGGACGAGCAGATCGCCTACGTCGAGCCTGAACCCGGCGTCACCGAGGCCATCGTCCAGGGGCTCGGGTTCGGTGACGCCGACGCCGACGATATCGAGGTTCCCGCCGAGAGTGTCGCGACGGTCACCGACAGCGAGATTCGCGTCGCCCGCGACCTGTAGGAGCGCGCTCGATCAGAGGACCGCGGCTGACCTCGTCTTCTCCGCCGACCGTCGACCGCGAACCGTTAAACCATCCCCGGTCCGAGTGGTGGGGTATGAGCGAGGAGGCACACGCGTTCGTTCCGGGACACGTGACGGGGTTTTTCACCGTCGACCGGGACGACGATCCGACGAAAGCGGGCTCTCGCGGGGGCGGGCTGGCGCTCTCGGACGGGGTTCGAGTGACCGTCGAGCGAGCCGAGGAGACGACGGTCACACTCGACGGCACCGTCATCGAGATGGATGCGGTCGATCGGGTTCTGGATGCATTGCGGGCGAAGGCACGGGTTAGTGCCGAGACGGACCTTCCGCTGGGCGCGGGCTTTGGCGTCTCCGGCGGGATGGCACTGGGGACGGCACTGGCGGCCAACGCAGCCTTCGACCGGGGGCTGTCGTACAACGAACTGGTCACGATCGCACACGGGGCAGAGGTCCAGGCGGGAACTGGGCTCGGTGACGTCGTCGCGCAGGCCCGCGGCGGCATCCCGTTACGGCTCGAACCAGGCGGGCCACAGTACAACTACGTCGACGCGGTTCCGGCGCGGACCCGGGTCGAGTACCACTCCCTGGGTGAGCTCTCGACGGCCGAGATCATCGACGGCGAGACGGAGGCGCTGACCGCCGCCGGCGAACGGGCGATCTCGCAGGTCGTCCGCGAGCCCACGCTGTCGACGTTCATGCAGGCCTCGCGGCAGTTCGCCCGGGAAGCCGATCTCCTGACGCCCGAGCTTACACGGGTCATCGGGGAGGTGGCCGACGCCGGCGGCGACCCCTCGATGGCGATGCTCGGCGAGACGGTGTTCACGCTTGGAACCGGACTGACAGACGCCGGCTACGACGCTGCGGTCTGTGAGGTGTATCCGCCGGGTGGGACAGTCGAGGACGGCGGCTGACCGACGGATTTTCTACCCTCGGGGGGCCAACGGAAGGTATGACTGAAGAGGTCTCCGTACCGGAGAGTCACCCGCGATACGAGTCGCTGCTGACGCGCCACCGCATCGAGGCGGGCGTCGAGCGCGGTATCACCTCCAAACAGGGACTCATCGCGGAGGGACGGGGGGAAGCGTTCGACTATCTGCTCGGTGAGGAAACCACCGACAGTGCCGACCGTGCGGCGCGTGCGGCCGCCGCCTACCTCCTGTCCGCCGAGCACGCAGTCGTCTCCGTCAACGGGAACGCCGCTGCCCTGGTCCCCGAAGAACTGGTCGAGTTGGCCGACGTGACCGGCGCCGAACTGGAAGTGAACCTGTTCAATCGGAGCCGGGAGCGGATCGAAGCGATCGCCGACTACCTCCGCGAGCACGGCGCCGAGGGGGTCAAGGGACTCGACGCGGACGCCCGCATCCCCGGCCTCGATCACGAGCGCGCGAAGGTCGATTCCGACGGGATCTACGACGCCGACGTGGTGCTCGTCCCGCTGGAGGACGGCGACCGAGCCGAGGCTTTGGGTGAGATGGGGAAGACGGAACTCGTCGTCGATCTGAACCCGCTGAGCCGCTCGCCACAGGTCGCGACGGTCCCGATCGTCGACAACATCATCCGGGCGATCCCCACTATCACCGACCACGCCCGCGAGTTGGCCGGCGATCCCGCCGCTCAGCAGGCGGCCATCGAGACGTTCGACGCCGACGCGGCGCTTGCCGACGCGAAGCGGCGCATCCGGGAGGTGGAGGCATGAGCCTCCCGCCCTCGATCGATATCGACCGAGGCGTCCCCGACGAGGCGTCGGTCCGGGAGACGCTGGCCGACCGGACGCTGACGAAACTGGGCGACGACGAACGACTCGAACGCCTCCACCGGGTGTTCTATCCGGCGTTCCGCGTCGAGTACACCTACGAGACCGGCGAAGGGAAACTGTTCGGGACAGAGCGCCGGCACGCGAGCGCGCTGCTGGACGGGCTCTGGGCCGACAACGACCGTGCGCTCTCACAGTACGCCGACAGCGCGGAGAACGTGACCGGACTGGCGACTGACGGCTTCGATTTCGGCACCGATACGCCGTCGCTGGGTCGATCGGTCCTGTTGCAGTTCCAGGGGACCACCGACGACGCGGCGTCGATCCTCCCCAGTCGGCTCACCGAGTACCGGGAACAGAACGCCGGAACGGCCAACGTCTTCCTGCGGAAACTCCGGGAGGCCTACGGGCTCCCGGGAGATTTCGACCCCGACGGGTTCGAGGGCGTCCAGTCGGTCAAACGAGTGTATCTCCCCTTCTGGCTGGCGGAGTTTCACGCTCCCCATACCGAGGATGTCGTGATGGTCTCGTTCCGCGATCCCGGTGTCGATACCGACGAACTCCGCCGGCACGCCTGGCTGGCCGAGTACGTCAGCGCGGACCCGCGTCGGCTGGCGACCTACGGCTACGAGGTCGACCCCGACCGGCTCGAACGTGACATCCGCGAGCGCGTCGAACAGGCCGAGGAGGAGCAGCGTCAGGGTGGGCGAGGCCGGAACAACCGTCCCGAGAACGAGCCCGACGGCGCTCCGACGATCAACCGCGAGAGCCCGTCCGACGACGACACCGTGGTCCAGCCCGACGGCGTCGAGATGGACGCCGACTCGCTGGTCGATCCCGATCCGGAACGGAGCTTCGCCGATGTCGGCGGGATGAGCGAACTCCTGGAGACGCTGAACCACAAAGTCGCCCGCCCGCTCCAGAACCCCGAGGCGTTCGAGGAGTACGGCATCGGCGTCGTCAACGGCGTCCTGTTACACGGGCCGCCGGGCTGTGGGAAGACCCACGTTGCAGGTGCGCTCGCCGGCGAGATCGACCACAGCTTCGTCGAGGTCACCCCCGCGGACGTGACGAGCAAGTACATGGGCGAACCCGCGAAGAAGATCGAGGAACTGTTCGAGATCGCGCGGGCCAACGCGCCGTGTGTCCTCTTTATCGACGAGATCGACGGGATCGCCAGTTCCCGGAGCGGCGAGGGCAACATGAACGCCAGCGAGCAACAGCTTGTCAACCAACTGCTGACCGAACTGGAGGGGATCGCCGAGGAGGACGTGGTCGTGGTGGCCGCGACGAACCTCGTCGAGGATGTCGACGACGCGATCCGCCGGTCGGGTCGGTTCGACGAGCGGGTCGAAGTGCCGCCGCCCGACGCCGACGCACGGCGGCAGATCCTGGCGATCCACCTGGCCGGCCGGCCCACCGCCGACGATCTCTCGCTGGACACCGTCGTCGAGGAGACGGCCGGGTTCGCGGCCAGCGACCTCGAACTCATCGCCGAGAACGCGGCCCGCGAGGCGTTACGCGAGGACGCCCCGATCCGTACCGACCACCTCATGACCGTCGTCGAGGAGTCCGAGACCAGTATCGAAGACTGGGTCGATCCCGAAGACGTCGCCGTCAACGGTGTCGTCCAGCCCGATGGTGTCGACCTGCAGGCCTCCACGCTGGTCGAGACCGAGCCCGGCCGGGATTTCGCGGATGTCGGTGGGATGGACGACCTGAAACAGCGACTGGACGAGACCGTCATCGACCCGCTCCAGAACGCCGAGGCCTACGCCGAGTACGGCATCGACGTGCTCTCCGGGCTGCTCCTCTACGGGCCACCGGGCTGTGGAAAGACCCACCTGGCGGGGGCGCTCGCGGGAGAACTCGATCATAGTTTCGTCGAGATCACGCCCGCGGACATCGCCAGCAAGTGGATGGGAGAACCGGCACAGAACGTCGCCGAGGTGTTCGAGATCGCGCGGGCCAACGCGCCGTGTGTCCTCTTTATCGACGAGATCGACGGCATCGCCGGCTCGCGACACGGCTCGATGAACACCAGCGAGCAACAGCTTGTCAACCAACTGTTGACCGAACTGGAGGGCGCTTCCGAGGACGACATCGTCGTGGTGGCCGCGACGAACTTCGTCGAGGACATCGACGGTGCGCTTCGTCGATCGGGCCGGTTCGACGAGCGGGTCGAAGTGCCACCGCCCGACGCCGAGGCCCGCCAACAGATCCTGGAGATCCACCTCCAAGACCGGCCGATCACCGAGGGGATCGACTGGGCGCCGATCGTCGAACACACCGAGAGCTACGCCGCCAGCGACCTCGAACTGCTCGCGGAGGACGCGGCCCGGGAGGCGCTCCGTGACGGTTCGGACCTCGCCCAGGAACACTTAGAGACCGCGGTCTGGGAGACCCACTCCAGCATCGAGAACTGGGAGGGCCGGGACCGGTACGCTCAGGCCGACGGGACGACGGCGCTGGACTGACCGGCGGGACCTTCTTGCGACTCGGGCACTTACGACCGGCGAATGCCCGTCTATCCTTCGGTCCGCGATCACGGCGTCGAGCTGTGCGAGCGGGCCGGCTACGAGATCGAGCCGACCGACGACCGACGGCGGCCGCCCGTGCTCGCGGCACCCACGCGGGACGCTGTCGGGCTCGTCGACCCCGAGGACCCGCGGCCGGTCGCCGTCGAACCGCTTACAGAGGCCGATGTCGGTCCGGCCGGACTGGTCCCGCGCTTTGCCGACGCAGTCCGGGAGGGCCGTGACTGCCTGTTCGTGGTTCCGTCGACGGAATCGACCGGGACGACGCTCACACAGGTTGTCGCGACGGTGCTCGGCGAACCGGCCTGTGTCGCCGACGACGGTCCGGACGGCCGACACTTCTACAAGGGACCGGATAGAGTCCCGCTCTCGGACGGGAGCTACGCCTGTGCCCGAGCGGCGACGGCCGACCTCCAGTGGCGGGAGGTGCCGGTCGGTGACGAGCGGCCGCGACTGGAGCTGGGCGTCGGTACCGAAGTCGTCGCCGTCTTCGAGAGTATCGACGACCTGGCGGCCCCACAGCGTCACGCCTTTCAACATGCCTACCGGCGGGCCGACGACGGCCGCTTCGAGGTCACTGCACAGGGTGAGGTGGTCGAGCGGTTTTCCGGCCCGACCGCGATGCGACATGAGGGGTACGCACCGGTTCCGATGCCGCTCGTCCCGGAACACCTGTTCCCCGAGGCGGCCGACCTGGAACGGTGGGCGGTCTGTCAGCCCGACGGCGGACAGCAGGTCTTGACCGCTGCCGGACTGCACGCCTGGTCGTAGCCACTCCCCGCGGCTCGGTTCGTCGATCCCGGAGCGGCGGCTCTTCACACCACAACGCCTTTCTACCACAGCAGAATATTACCAAGTGGTATGCAGAACTTCGATCAGTTCAGCGACGTTGGCGAGGCGGAAGTGACACGCGCGATCGGCCAGGAGTGGACCGAGGAGTTCATGGATTTCTCGGACTCGGACGTCATCATCGTCGGTGGCGGTCCCTCCGGGTTGATGGCCGCGAAAGAACTCTCCGAACGGGGCGTCCAGACGATGGTCGTCGAGAAGAACAACTACCTCGGCGGGGGGTTCTGGCTCGGCGGCTTCCTCATGAACAAGGTCACGGTGCGTGACCCGGCCCAGCAGGTGTTGGAGGAACTCGATGTCGACTTCAAGCAGTCCCAGGACAGTGAGGGACTGTACATCGCTAACGGGCCGGAGGCCTGTTCGGGCCTGATCAAGGCCGCCTGCGACGCCGGCGCGAAGATGCAGAACATGACCGAATTCACGGACATCGTGATCCGCGAGGATCACCGCGTCGGCGGTATCGTCATGAACTGGACGCCGGTCCACGCGCTCCCCCGCGAGATCACCTGCGTCGACCCCATCGCCGTCGAGGCCGATCTGGTCATCGACGCGACGGGCCACGACGCGATGGCCGTCAAGAAACTCGACGAACGGGGCGTCCTGAACGCGCCGGGTATCGAGGAGGGCGACGCCGGTATGGACGCCACCGACGACGACACCTACGGCGCCCCCGGCCACGACTCGCCCGGCCACGACTCCATGTGGGTCGGCGAGAGCGAGGACGCCGTCGTCGAACACACCGGCCTGGCCCACGACGGGCTCGTCGTCACCGGCATGGCGACCGCGACGACTTACGGCCTCCCGCGGATGGGACCGACATTCGGCGCCATGCTCGTCTCCGGGAAGCGGGCCGCCCAGGTCGCGCTGGACGAACTGGAGGTCGACGCTGCCGAGGTCGATCTGACGAGTCGCGCGACGCCCGCTGACGACTAGACCCCACTTTTTACTGCACGGGGTTCGCTCCGCGAACCCCGTTTGCAAAAACTTGGGGAAAAACCGCTCGACCTCACGCCTCCGGCGTTCGGTCGAGTGAAACGCGGCGCTCCGCGCTGCGTATGCTGGCGACTACTACGACCGCACGGCCCCGCTCGGTAACCGACCCGCCCCGCAACCACCCCGCGACTGCCACGGTCCTCCCCAACCGACTCGCTCGCTCGGGCTCCCTGTGGTCGCCGCTCGCTGCGCTCGTCCCTCGCGTGGCGCTGGGTCGCGACGGGACGTGACCCGGCACGCGCCGACGGTTCGGCTGTGGTGGCAGGACTGCCGAGAGTCGGCTACTCGAAGGTCTGGAACTCGACGGTTCGGCCCTCCGGGTCCGTGGCGAAACACTGGTAGATGTCGTAGGTGTCGTTGAACGCCGGGGGGTCGCCCGGATCGTCCAGTGACTCGTAGGCCGCGTCGACGCCCGCGCGGTCCTCGAAGACGAACGTCACGATGCCCTCGGTGTCGGCGTGGTCTCTGGCACAGAAGCCAAAACGGAAGCCGCCTGCTCGGAGGATCGTACAGTCGGGTTGTTCGCGCCACACGTCGGCGCCCAGGTCACGGTAAAACTGGACCACCTCATCGTGGCGCTCGGTAGCGAAAAAGACGATGCCGTCCATGGCGGTGGTGTGACCGGCAGGCTCAAATACGCACCGCCCGCTCACCGTCCGTCGAAGCCGGCGGTCCCGGAGACGACCAGCGTCTCCGTCGCGCCGGGTTGGAACTCGTAGGGGACTGCGTGTCGCTCGACGGTCAGCCCACGCTCGCGGAGTCGTTCGACCGTCGGGGCAAGCAGCGCCGACTCCTCGTGGTCCAGCGCGTGCAGCGGGAACACGCGGAGTTCCTCGCGAGCGACCCGGGCGAGTTCGAGCATGGCGTCGACGTGAAACGCGGCGTCAAGACGGTCGTCGTACAGAAAGAGGAGGTTCCCCGAGAGCACGAGATCGACGCTGTCGGTGGGCAGCGGCAGCGACGGGAGGGCCGCCTGCAGATATCGACCGGGGTGGGTGGCGTAGTCGGCGAGGAACCGCTCGGCGGCCGCTCGCAGGTACCGGCCGCGGGTCTCCGGGTCGCCGTACTCGTCCCAGACGAACCGGCTCGGGTCCCGCTGTAACTGCGAGACGGTCCGGTCGACGGCGGCACGACAGCGCGCCGAGAGGCGTTCGACCGACGGGCCGTAGGCGGGGTCGACGGCAAGCGTCCGTCGGGTGAGTCGTGCCGCCACCGCGGTGAACGATCCCGGGCCGCCGGGACAGTCGAGGATGACGCGGTCGGCCAGGTCGCCCCGCTCGATCCCGAACATCCGACCGTACTCGGCGAAGGTCCGCCCGATGAACCGGTAGTCCTCGTCGACTTCGAACTCCCGAGACACGATGGGTGTTTCTATACACTAGTGTATATAACTGGGTATTACTTCCGCCGGCCTCGTCGTATTCTCCACCGACCTCGACGGTGGAACAACGGCCGAGAGGTTGTCTAAACACGTATTTCAATGGGTGTGCGTGGGAGACACAGAGACGGTACTCGGGGCGTGAACTGCCACTCCTCGAAGCGATACCACAGGAGTTAAATGACTTTCGACCGAAGCCAGGCTTACCGATTGCCTCCGGGTTTCTTTAGGCCTGTCCCTGCCCGGTGAGCACCCGCCTTCGCATCCAATGAGCGAACACACACGCACACGACGACAGACGGACGAACAGACCGAGGAGTCTGCCTCGACAGAGACGGCTTGCCCGGAGTGTAGCGGCACGCTCGTCATGGACGACGAACACGGCGAGACGGTCTGCCAGGACTGTGGCCTGGTCGTCGAGACCGACGAGATCGACCGTGGCCCCGAGTGGCGTGCCTTCGACGCCAGCGAGAAAGACGAGAAGTCCCGGGTCGGCGCTCCGACGACGAACATGATGCACGACAAGGGACTCTCGACGAACATCGACTGGCGCGACAAGGACGCCTACGGCAACTCCCTGTCGGGCAAACAGCGCCAGAAGATGCAGCGGCTCCGTAAGTGGAACGAGCGGTTCCGGACCCGCGACTCCAAGGAACGGAATCTCAAACAGGCGCTGGGGGAGATCGACCGGATGGCCTCCGCACTTGGCCTGCCCGAGAACGTCCGCGAGACTGCCAGTGTGATCTACCGGCGTGCGCTGGACGAGAACCTCCTGCCCGGTCGTTCCATCGAGGGCGTCTCGACGTCTTCGGTGTACGCTGCGGCCCGCCAGGCAGGCGTCCCGCGGTCGCTGGACGAGATCACGGAAGTCTCCCGCGTCGAGAAAAGCGAGATCGCCCGCACTTACCGCTACGTCGTCCGGGAACTCGGGCTCGAAGTCGCGCCGGCTGACCCCGAGAGCTACGTTCCCCGGTTTGCTTCCTCGCTGGAACTCTCCGACGAGGCCGAACACCGTGCCCGTCAGCTCCTCCAGAACGCCAAAGAGCAGGGCGTCCACTCCGGGAAATCACCTGTCGGTCTCGCGGCGGCGGCCGTCTACGCCGCTGCCCTGCTGACCAACGAAAAGACCACCCAGGCGGCCGTCAGCGAAGTCGCCGACATCTCCGAGGTTACGATCCGCAACCGATACCACGAACTGCTCGAAGCCGAGCAGGACCTTCCGGTCGCATAACCGGATCGCTGTGGCGGAAAATCACCGCTGATAACTGCGGAGGTACGTTTAATTCGCTGGCTCTCGGCCGATGAGCTATGGCCTCTGATATCGACAGCACCGGCACGGACAGTGTCGGTGATGTCACCGGCGAGAACATCGGAAACGCGATCGACGAACTGCTTCGCGTCTCCGAGAACGTCTCGTCCAGTTCCCAGGAGATCAGCGATCTCGCCGACCAGCAGTCCGAAAACATGCGTGAAGTCGCTGGCGAGGTATCGAACCTGTCGGCGACCGTCGAGGAAGTCGCTTCCAGTGCGAGCCAGGTCCGGCAGGTCAGCGACGACGCCCGCGAACTCGCTGCAGAGGGACGTGACGTCGCCGACGACGCCATCGGCGCGATGGAAGCCGTCGACGAAGCTAACACCGACGTCTCCCAGGACGTCGAACAACTCCAGGAGCGAATCGACGAGATCGACGAGATCGTCGACGTGATCAACGACATCGCCGACCAGACGAACATGCTCGCGCTGAACGCCTCGATCGAGGCCGCCCGTGCGGGTGAAGCCGGGGAGGGGTTCGCCGTCGTCGCCGACGAGGTCAAATCGCTGGCCGAAGAGTCCCAGCAGAACGCGACCGAGATCGAACAGCTCGTCGCCAACATCAAGTCAGACACGGAGGAGACCGTCGACAGTATCGAACACGCCAACGAACAGGTCGAGTCCGGCATCGAGCAGGTCAGTCGGACCGTCGAGATCCTCCGGGAGATCGACGAGTCCGTCGAGGAGGCTGCCCGCGGGGCCGAGGAGGTCGCCTCCGCGACGGACGAACAGGCCGCCTCGACCGAGGAGGTCGCCAGCATGGTCGACATGACCGCCGACAACGCCGAGGAAGTCGCCGAGCAGATCGAACAAATCGCCGCGGCGAACGAGCAACAGACCGCCAAGATCACCGAACTCAAGAACGCCGTCGACGACCGCTAACCACAAGACACGAGTCGCCCCACCTTCTCGGGCCGGTATGGAGACGACACACCGGGTCGTCACCGGTGACGCACGCGAGATCCCGCTGCCCGACGACAGCGTCGAACTCGTGGTCACGTCCCCGCCGTACCCGATGATCGAGATGTGGGACGACATCTTCGGGGAGCTGGACCCGGCTATCGCCGACACGCTGTCGGCCGGCGACGGCGACCGAGCCTTCGAGTTGATGCACGATGTCCTCGATAAGGTCTGGGCCGAAGTCGCCCGCGTCCTCGCTCCCGGGGGAATCGCCTGTCTCAACGTCGGCGACGCGACCCGCTCGCTGGACGACGGCTTTCGATCGTATCCAAACGGTGCCGAGGTGACCGCCCGCGTCACCGATCACGGGCTGCGGGCGTTGCCGGATATCCTCTGGCGGAAACCGACGAACAGCGGCGCGAAGTTCATGGGGTCGGGAATGGTCCCACCGAACGCCTACCCGACGCTCGAACACGAGCAGATCCTCGTGTTCCGCAACGGCGAGCGCCGCCGCCTCGAACCGGGGTCGACCCGTCGCTACGAGAGCGCGTACTTCTGGGAGGAGCGCAACGAGTGGTTCTCGGACCTCTGGGAGCTTCGCGGTGAGGCACAGGACCTCCAGGAGGGGCTGCGGGATCGATCCGGCGCGTTCCCGTTGGTGGTCCCGTACCGACTGATCTCGATGTTTTCCGTCTACGGCGACACCGTGCTCGACCCGTTCCTGGGGACCGGGACGACGACGCTGGCGGCGATGGTCACTGCCCGTGACTCGGTCGGTATCGACCGTGATCCCGACCTGCTTTCGGCGCTCGACGATCGGGTCGAGACAGCGCCGGCTCGCTCCCGCGAGATCGGCCGCGAGCGGCTGGACGACCACCGCGAGTGGGTCCACCGACAGCGTGACGACGGTGACGAGCCCGGTTACACCGCCGAGTTCTACGACTTCCCGGTCAACACGAAACAGGAGCGTCAGATACGGTTCTACGCCGCCGATACCGTCGAGGGAACCGACGACGGATACCGTGTTACACACGTCCCGGTGGAGTGAGAGTCCGACGCTTTTTGACAGACTCGGCCGAACCACGGGTATGAACTTCGAGTCGTTCACGTTGCTTGCTGCGACCGACGACCTGACTGTCGAGCCCGACGCCCGCGAACACGCCGACGGCGTCGAACTCCGAATGGACTTCGCGGACGAGCCACTTGCACAGCTCGATGCCTACGAAGGTACTCTTCCGGTTCTCGTGACGAACCGTGTCGAGTGGGAAGGCGGTGAGGCACCCGACACGGCCGGCAGGCTCGACACGCTCGAAGCGGCGCTCGAATACGAGGCTGTCTCGGCTGTCGATCTCGAACTGGCAGCGCTTGCCGGGGCGGGGGAGTACGACGCGGGACGGGTCGCGGACGCCGCCCGCGATTGCGGTGCATCGGTCGTCGTTTCCACCCACGACTTCGAGTCGACGCCGGCGCGGCAGGAGATCGCCGACCGGCTCCGACGGGCCTGTGAGTACGGCGACGTGGGGAAGCTGGCATCGACTGCCCACTCGCCCGACGACGTGCTGGCGATGCTGGGCGCGACCAGAGAACTCACGGCCGCCGGCGAGTCGGTGGCAACAATGTGTATGGGCGCGGCCGGCCGTCATTCCCGAGCCGTCGCGCCGCTGTATGGCTCACGGATCGGGTACGCACCGGTCGACCCCGCGGACGCGACCGCGCCCGGGCAGTACGACCTGGCGACGCTACGCTCGCTGATCTCTCAACTCCGGAGCGATCAGTGAACCCTCGACCGATGCTCAGGCGTTGTACGCCGCTATGACGGCCATCACGTCATCGGCAGTCACGGTTTGCCCGCCAACTCGTTCCTGGTTGTCGTAGGCCGTGATGGCCGCAAGAACTTCCGACCGCTGAATGCCGGGTGTCCCGTTCGTATCGAACCGAGCGACCTGGGACTGTGTCGTGGCACCGTACCGACCCGCACCGTACCCACCGGTTCCGAATCCAGTGCTGGGGGACTCGGTCGTAGCTGCCGCGGTCGGTTTCACACCTGCCGCCATCAGCCCGCCGAGTACACTCGCCCCCTGTAATACGCGTCGGCGTGCGTACGTCCGTGGCGTGTCGGCGTCAGTCATAGCAACCGGTAGGGTGTCGGGTGTCTATAAGCTATCGCCGACCACAGGACCGCCGGTTCTTGCCTTCGGAAGATATAGGGGCGTGGCTGTCGGACATCGGAGATATGACCGATACGGGACGCAAGCGGCCCTGGCTGGCGGTCCTCCTGGCGCTCGTCTATCCGGGGCTGGGTCACATCTACCTTCGGGAGTGGGTGCGTGCCGTTCTGTGGTTCGGACTCGTGTTCAGCACCACGACGCTGCTGTTGGGTGAGAGCGACCTTCCGACGGAGCTATCCGTCGATGCCTTCCTCGCTGCCTCCCGTGGACTCCCGCCGGAGGCGTCGCTCGCACTGCTGGCGATTACCGTTCTCAGCATGGCCGACGCCTACTGGATGGCGACACGGACCCAACACGAAGGGGCTGTCGCCGACGGGTTGACCTGTCCCAACTGCGGGAAGGAACTCGACGAGGATATCGACTTCTGTCACTGGTGTACGACCGAGCTGTCGGCCGCCGAGGACGCCGGCGCGGACTCGACCCAGTGACGTGACCGACGATCCATCGCGGCCCGGGACCCGCTGGGTGCTGGTCGTCGTCGCTGCGGGGGTAATGGGTGCTGCCGGAACGTACCAGTTCGCCTGGAGTTCTCTCAGCGGTCCGGTCGGGACCCGTGTCGGCGCGTCCTCCACCGGACTCGGTAACGTGTTCACCGCTTATATCGTCGCCCAGACGCTCGTCCAGTTCCCGGCCGGCAGCATCAGGGACCGCTACGGACCGCGGGCGATTCTCGTGGTGAGCGCGCTGTTCCTGGCCAGCGGGTACGCTGGACTGGCAGTGGTTCGATCGTATCCGTTGGTCCTCGTCGCCTACACGCTCGGCGGCGTCGGCTGTGGGATCGCGTACACGGTCGCGGTCAACACGCCGGTCAAGTGGTTCACCGACCGGCGGGGCCTGGCGACGGGGGCGGTCACGATGGCCTATGGCGCGGTCAGCGTCGTGGCCATTCCCCTCTTACAGTCCGGACTAGACGCCTCCTACCGCGCGACGCTGCTGACACTGGCTGTCGTGGTCGGCGGTGCGGGACTGCTGGCGGCGCTCGTGCTCCGCGATCCGCCGACGGGTACCGACGCCACGGACGACGAGGATACGGTCAGCGTCGACGAGACGGCGGCGGTCGGCTGGCGGTCGGTGCTCCGGACCTGGCAGTTCTGGGTGTTGTTCGGCGTCATGGTCGTCGTCAACGGCGTGGGGCTGATGCTGATCGGGCAGTCCGTCGGGTTTACCAGAGGTTTGGGGATGGGTGCCGGGACGGCGACGACGGTCGCGTCGGTGATCGCCCTGGCCGACGCGGGCGGTATCGTCGTCGTCAGCGCGCTCTCCGATCGGCTCGGCGGCGAACGGACCGTCGGGGCCTCCCTGCTGTTGTGTGGCTGTTCGCTCGCGGGTGCGGTCGTCGTCGGCGTCCGTGGACTCGCACCGCTGTTCGTCCTTCTGGTCGGGGCGACCGCGTTCTTCCGCAGCCCAGTGTTCGCGGTCTTTCCCTCCCTCGTGGGACGCTACTACGGGCGCGCTCGCTCATCGGAGAACTACGCGCTCGTCTACTCGGCGAAAGTCCCCGGCGGTATCCTGGGTGGGACCGTCGCCGGCTTCCTGATCGCCCGGACCGGCTGGACGCCGTCGTTTCTGGCCGGGGCCGCGCTGCTCGCGCTCGCCGGCCTCGCGACGCTGACGCTTCGATCGGGGGACCTCGTGGAGGAGGACGAGCACGTCGAGGCCGGACAGCAAACCGGTTAGTGCGGACGACGAGAGAACGAGCCGCCCGGCCGTGTCGCCGTTATTTCTCGATGATGCTCTCTTCGATCTTCTCGCCGAAGTGTGTCGCCGTGTCCTCGTAGTAGACCAGCAACTCGTCGCCCGGCTCCAAGTCCGTGACAGCGGTCCGGCCCTCGCGGGTGTGGACCTTGATCGTCTCGGCGTTCTGCAGCAGCGTCTCGATCCGGTCCCCGTCTTCGGTCTCGGCCTGGACCCGGAACATCGGGCGTTTCTCGATCTTCGCACGGCCGACGATCGCCTCGCGGGTGTGACCCTCGCTGTCGACGACCTGCACTTCGTCGCCCGACTGGAGCTCCGAGAGGTACTTCGTCCCGCCGTCGGGGGTCCGGACGTACGCGTGGACGGCGCCGGCGTTGACCCGGAACGGCCGGGAGGCGACGTAGGGGGATTCGGCGGTCTCCGCATGGACGAAAAAGAGCCCGCGGGCCATCGAACCGACGAGCATCCCCTCGTCGTGTTCCATCAGGTTGCCCGTGTCGATACAGACCCGGTCGGCCGACCCGGTCTGTTCGACGGCAGTCACTTCGGCGTACTGCAAGTCGAGTTGCTCGCGGCCGACCGCGTCGCGTACCTCGCAGGTCTTGCGGATCTCGTCGATGTCGTCGGTGTCGAGCAGGACGCCGTCGGCGCCGTGTTCCAGCGTCTCGTAGGCGGTGCGGGCGTCTTCTGCGGTCTGGACGCCGGTGATGAGCTGTGTCTCCTCGCCGACCCGGGCGATGAGATTTTCCAGGGGGATGATCTGCCAGTCCTCGCCGATGACGATCGTGAAGTCGGCTTCGGCCGCGACCGCCTCGGCGAAGGCCTCGTAGTCCTCGTCGAAGATCCGGACGTAGCCGCCGTCGGTCGTCGTCCCGTTGCGCCGCAGCGTCGAGAGGTCCGCAGAGCCGGAGAAATCAGAGGGGAGATCGACTGTCCCGTCACCCTCGCCGTCTTTTCCGACGATGGTCGCGTCGCTCGTGATCGCCTCCTCCTCGGCCTCCATGACGTGGACGTCACCGTTCGAGAAGGCGGCGATGTTGACGGCACCAAGTTCCTCTACCCGGTCGACGTCGCTCTCGTCGACCAGAACCCAGTCGACGCCGGCTTCGAGGCCGGCGGTGATACGGCGCTTCCGTGTCTCCCAGTCGCCGACCTCGTCGTCGGCTTTGAGCCACACGCTTCGTGTCATACGCCCACGTGCGCGACGCCGGGGCTTGAACGTGGCGGATTGGGCAACGGCGCCTCGTCGCGGGATGTGGGGTTGGCAGCCGACCGTCCCGGTCGAGCACTCTGAGACCGCCCGGTTAAGAGTGTTTACTGTGGGCCGTCTGACGGTAATCGACATAATACAATGTGGGTGCGGCGTGCTAGCGGATCTCAGCGGGAGATCACTTCAGATGTCAACCGATGGATGCACTGTCTACACGGTCGCGGGTGCGAAAGGTGGGGTCGGTCGAACGACGACGAGCATCAACCTGGGGGTGGCCCTGGCGAACGCCGGCCACGACGCCGCCGTCCTCGAACTCGACTTGGCGATGGCGAACCTCACCGAGTTTCTCGATGTCGAGGCGACGACGACGCTTCACGGGGTCCTCGCGGGGGAGGCGACCGTCGCGGACGCGACGTATCCCGCCGCTGGCGGACTGTCGCTCGTCCCCAGCGGAACGTCACTGGAGGGGTACGCTCGGACCGATCTCTCTACGCTCCCAGGCGTCGTCGACACGCTCCGTGAGCGGCACGACGCTATCCTGGTCGACACGCCGGCGGGACTGAGCGAGGAGACGGTACGGGCGATGGAACTCGCCGACGAAGCCGTCTTGGTCTCGACGCCGCGTGTCTCGTCAGTCCGGAACGCCAACGAGACACTGCCACTTGCGGGCCACGTCGAGACGGCGGTCAGCGGACTCATCCTCACGAAGTCGGGGGCGGGTATCCCGGCAGTCGCGGACCACGTCGCGTCCTGTCTCGACGTTTCGGTACTCGGCCGTGTCCCTGAGGACGATGCAGTTCCGTACGCACAGGAACACGGGGAACCAGTCGTCGAGCATGCCCCACACAGCGGCGCGGCCGTCGCGTACCGGAAGATCGCTCGTCGTCTGACGGAGCCGACCACAGCGAACTCCTCGGCGATGGGACGGGCAGACAGCACCGCATGTGACGGGCCGGCGACTGGAGACCGGAGCAACGGTAGCCGGACATCTCGGGACTCGGAGAGCGGGGGACCGGATACTAGTACCGACGATATCGAACAGGCGTTCGGGAACGCGGGTACGTCGCCCCACTCGTCCGGCCGACAACTCCAGGACGTGTTCGATCGTTAAGCTTCGACTGCCAGCCCCGCCTCGCGGAGCGCGTCGACGGCGTCGGCGTCGTCGTGGACGACCGCCGAGACCGCACGGGTGATCTTCTCCGGTTCGTCGTGCTGGAAGATCGACCGACCCATCGAGATACCGGCGGCGCCCGCGTCCATCGCGCCCCGGACCATGTCCAGCGTCTCCTCGTCGGTCCCTTTCGATCCGCCGGCGATGACGACCGGCAGCGAGGTGGATTCGACGACGTGCTGGAAGCTCTCGGCGTCGCCGGTGTAGCCGGTCTTGACCACGTCCGACCCCAGTTCCTCGGCCAGTCGAACTGCGTGCCCGACCGCCTGGTTGTAGTCGTCCGCCTCGGGATCGATCTCGGGGCCACGGGCGTAGGCCATCGCCAGGACAGGTAGGCCGTAGCGGTCGGCCTCGCTGGTCAGGGTCGACAGTTCCTCGATCTGTTCGCGCTCGTAGGTGCTGCCGACGTTGATGTGGAAAGAGACGGCGTCGGCACCGACCCGGAGAGCGTCTTCGACGGTCCCGGTCGTCCGTTTGTCGTTTTCGTCCGGACCGATCGTCGTCGAGCCGTTGAGATGTGCGATGTAGCCCGCGTCGTTCTTGTTCGGATGGACGCGGTCGGCGATCCCTCGCTGGGTCAGGACGGCGTCGGCACCGCCGCGTGTGACCGCGTCGATCGTCGATTCGATGTCTTTCAGTCCTTTGACTGCCCCCATCGTGATCCCGTGGTCCATCGGGACGATGACGTACTGGCCGTCTGTCCCGATGCGTGTGAGCCGTGCGTGTTTCCCTGTATCCATGATATGAGACAGTGTGGCAAGTACGGTTATGTTCGTTCCGGTTGCGGCCGGTTCTGTGCCCCCCGACGGGCACCCTCCGTCAGTTCACGTGCCTTCGCTTCGAGGCGGTCGGCGACGGTCTCGGTATCGTCGCCGTTCTCGTGGCCCTCGGCGACGATGTCGATCAGCGCGGAGCCGACGATGATCCCGTCGGCGCCCGCCGAGACGATGCGTTCCGCGTGATCGCCGGTCTTGATACCGAAACCGACGGCCTTTGGCACGTCCCAGTCGCTCAGGCGAGCCAACGACTCCTCGGTAGCGTCGTCGACGTCGTCGCGCGCGCCGGTGACGCCCAGGCGGGCCTGGACGTAGACGTATCCCGAGACCTGTGTTTTCATGGTGTCCAACCGGTCGCCCGTCGTCGTCGGCGCGACGATGAACACCAGATCGAGGCCGAACTCGTCACAGGCCGCCCGCAGCGGGCCGGCCTCCTCGGCGGGGAGATCGACGACGACAAGCCCCTCGATGCCGACTTCGGCGGCCTTCTCGACGAAGGGCCGTGGACCCTTGCTCGCGGTTTCACCGCTCGGGTCCGAGGCGCCGGGCGCCTCGCTGTCCCCGTACTGGAACACCAGATTGTAGTAGGTCATACAGACCACCGGTACGTCCACGTCCAGTTCTTCGACGAACTCGAAGTACCGATCGACAGTCATCCCCGCCTCCAGCGAGCGGACGATGGCGTCCTGGATAGTCTTCCCCTCGGCGATCGGTTCCGAGAACGGCAAACCGAGTTCGATCAGGTCGGCTCCGCCCCGCTCTAACGCCTCGATGTAGGCCTGTGAGGCCTCGTAGTCGGGATCTCCCGCGGTGAGATAGGGGATAAAGGCCGGATCGTCGCGCTCGAAGACTCGCTCTAGTCCCATCAGTGATCACCGTCCGTGTGGCTGCTGTCGGGGTTCATCATCCCGCCGGTGTCGAAGACGGACATGTCCGGCGCGATCGAGAGGTCCCGTTTGCTCGTCTCCTCGATGACCGTCTCCAGGTCCTTGTCGCCGCGACCGGAGACGTTGACGACCACGCTCTCCCCCAGGTCGCCGTGGTGCTCTTCGAGATATCCGAAGGCGTGGGCCGTCTCCAGCGCGGGGATGATCCCTTCGTCCTGGGAGAGACGGTGGAACGCCTCCAGGGCGTGGTCGTCGTCGACGTTGACCGGCGTCACGCGACCCTCGTCGACGAGATGGGCCAGTTCCGGGCCGACACCGGCGTAGTCCAGGCCGGCCGAGACCGAATGTGACTCCATGATCTGGCCGTCCGAGTCCTGGAGGAGCTTCGTCCGGGCACCGTGGAGGACCCCCTCCTCACCGGTCGAGAGGGTCGCGGAGTTGGGCGCGACGCCGCGCTCTTCGTCGACCGACAGCGAGGAGCCGCCGGCCTCGACGGCGTACAGCGCCACGTCGGGGTCGTCGACGAACTCGGCGAACGCGCCCATGGTGTTCGAACCGCCGCCAGCGCAGGCGACGACCGCGTCGGGGAGACCGTCCGTCTTCTCGATGGCTTGCTCGCGGGCCTCCTCGGAGATGACCGCCTGGAAGTCCCGGACCATCTTCGGGAACGGGTGGGGACCGACGACGCTGCCGATGACATAATGTGTCGTCTCGACAGTGGTCGCCCAGTCTCGCATCGTCTCGGAGATGGCCTCCTTGAGCGTTCCCCGGCCGACCGTGACCGGGTTGACGTCGGCGCCGTTGATCCGCATGCGGAAGACGTTGGGCCGCTGGCGGGCGATGTCGGTCTCGCCCATGTAGATCTCACAGGGCATATCCAGATGCGCCGCCGCCATCGCCGTCGCGGTACCGTGTTGGCCCGCGCCGGTCTCAGCGATGATACGCTCTTTGCCCATGTACTTCGCCAACAGGACCTGGCCCAGCGCGTTGTTGAGCTTGTGCGCGCCGCCATGCAGCAGGTCCTCACGTTTCAGGTAGATGTCGGTATCGTACCGGGCCGAGAGCTGCTCGGCGTACTGTAACGGGGTCGGGCGGCCGCCGAAATCGGCCAGGCGCTCCCGGAACTCGTCCATGAAGCCGTCCTCGTTTTCCAGGACGTACCGCTCGTAGGCGTCGGCCAGCTCCTCGATGGCCGGCATCAGCGCCTCGGGTACGTACTGTCCGCCGTACTCGCCGAACTTGGGGTCGTGTGCGTCGTCCGTGCTCATGTCTGTGTCTCCGTCTCCGCATCGGTCAGTCGCCGCGTGTTCGCTGTCACGTCGGTGTCCGCGCCGTGGTCCATGATGGCCGAGCCGACCAGCAGTGCGTCGGCACCGGCTCCGCGCATCCGCCGAACGTCCTCCGGCGTGTGTATGCCGCTTTCGGCAATGAGGGTGACGCTCTCGGGCACCGATTCACTGACTCGCTCGAAGGTCGCCAGATCCACCTCCAGTTTCGCCAGGTCCCGGTTGTTGATCCCGACGATGTCCGCACCGGCTTCAACAGCGGTCTCGACCTCGGCCTCGGTGTGGGTCTCGACGAGGACCTGAAACCCCCGGTCGCGGGCCGCCGAAATCAGGTCCGGCAGGTCGTCGGTTCCCTCCGCTTCCAGAAACCGGACGATCAGCAGGACCACGTCGGCCTCGACGACGTCTAACTGCGCCTCGTGGAGGATAAAATCCTTCCGCAGGACCGGGACATCGACGGTCTCGCGAACCCGTTCTAGCGTCTCCGCTGAACCGCCGAAGTGGTCCGGCTCGGTCAGGACCGACAGTGCCGCCGCGCCGCCCGCGACCATCCGCTCGGCCAGTTCTACCGGGTCGTCGGTCCGTTCGCCGTCGGTCGTCGGACTGGTCGGCTTGATCTCGGCGACCAGCGGCACGCGCCCGCCGGCCTCGGCCTGTTCGAACGCCGCCGGCAGCGACCGTGCGTCGACGGTGACCCGGTCGCTACCGCCGGTGCGCTCGCGCGCCGCCGCGAGTATCGACTCAACTTCCGGTGCGATCGCACCCACACTGTCGTCCATTACTGAACACTAACGTACAGAAGTGTACATAAGCGTTGTCCTCGGGAACGGGCCGCAGGTTGAAGACACGCCGGGTCGACACTCCGGCTATGGAGACACCGAGCGGCGACGCGGGCATCTACGCGCGGGAGTCGGACTACCTCGACCGGTACGTCCAGTTCGGGGCGGCCGGCGACCGGGTCATCTCGCTGTCGTTCCCGACACACCCCGAGGACGGCACCAGCGACGACCACGCACTGCTTGACCGTATCGACGACTACCTCTCCGGAACCGAAGACGGCTTCGAGGACGTGACCGTCGGACTGACAGTGCCGACCGCCCAGCGTCGCGTGCTGGAGGCGGTCCGTGAGGTTCCCTACGGCGAGAACGCCACCGTCGAGCAGATCGCACGGATGACGCCGGACCTGGACGCGACCGAACAGGACGACCTCGCCGCGGTCCGCGAGGCGCTGGCTGGCAATCCGGTCCCGCTTCTCATTCCCGATCACCGGGTTCGTGACGGACCCAGTAGCGCCCCACCGGCGGTCGAACAGAAGCTTCGGTCGGTCGAAGGGTTATAGCGACAGCCGTTCGACCCCCAGCCCCTCGTGGACGCCCAGTTCCAGGGCGTTGATGAGGTAGTGGGCGACGACGACGGCGAGCAGACTGTCGGTAACGACGAACAGGCCGGCGAGCCCCAGCCCGAGCGCCCCGGTGACGAGGATTCCAACCCGGCCCTGTGCGCCGTGGCCCAGCGCGAACGCGACCGAGGAGACGAGGGCCATCGCCCACGCCGGCGCGCCCAGGCCCGCGACGGGGACGCCGATAGCCGCCGCACGAAAGAGCAGTTCTTCGACGACCGCGATGACCGGCAGGATGACGCCAAGCAGGACCACCCAGCCACCGGCCGAATCCGGTGCCAGCAGCCCACGGACGGACTCGTCGAAGGCCATGTCGAACCCCGCGGCCAGCGACGCGGCAGCCTCGTTGCCCAGCCAGAACCCGACGCCGGCCGCGACGCCGACAGCGAGTGCTGGCCATCCCGTCGAGAGCGGGGCCGCGCTGACACCGAACGCACTGGCCGGGATTCGGTAGTAGAACGCCGCTGCCAGCAAGAGCGCGCCGAACAGCCCCTGGGTGAGCGCGACGTTCGCCAGCAGCGCCCCGGTCGAGATGCTCTCGGGTCGGTTCGAGCGTCGCGATTCGACCCAACGGCGCCGCCGGGCGCTCTCCGGGGTCTCGAACCGTGGGATGACAGGGTCGGCCGTCGGCGCGTCGGCGTGCTCCTCCAGTGACGGGACGCCCTCCGCGGTTGCCGAGAGACCGCTCTCGTCGGTGAGTCCCTGCGAAAGGCGCGCGAGCGCGAGTAACGCGGTCAGAAGGAGTCCCGTCAGGCCGACGAAGGCGGCCCAACCGGGCACGGCTCTACTGCGGGCTGGGGCTGCCGCCCTGGCGGCCGACCTCGTGTTCGAGGGCCTTGCCCGTGATGGACTTCAGGCGGTCGACCAGCGAGTCCTTCTCGGTCTCGCCCGACAGCGCGACCTCCAGGACTTCCGAGATGTGGGAGACGGGGATGATCTCGACCATCTCCTCGTACTCCTCCTCGATCATGACGTCCTGGGTGTTGGCCTCGGGGATGATGACCGTATCGAGGCCGGCCTTGGCGGCGGCCTCGATCTTGTGGGTGACACCGCCGACCGGGAGCACGTCGCCCCGGACCGATAGTGAGCCCGTCATCGCGAGGTTCTGTTTGATCGGGACGTTCTCTATCGCCGAGATGACGGCGGTTGCGACCGTAATCGAGGCCGAGTCGCCGTCGACGCCGCCTTCACCGGCTTGGACGAACTGGATGTGGACGTCCTTCTCGGAGATGTCCTCGTCGCTGAACTTCTTGATGATCGCCGAGACGTTCTGGACGGCTTCCTCGGCCATCTCTTTGAGCTGACCGGTCGCGATCACCTGGCCGGGACCCTGTGACGGGCTGACCTCTGCCATCACGGGGAGGACGATTCCGCTGTCCTCGCCCATGACTGCCAGGCCGTTGACGCGGCCGATGACGTCGCCCTGGTTGACGGTGAGCTCGTAGTCCTTGCGGCGTTCGATGTAGTTGTCCGCGAGCTGTTGCTCGATGGAGCGGCTGCGGCGTTTCGCCTGCAGGACGTCTTTGCGTTCGGTCTGCTCTCTGTCCTCCGCGCGAGCGATGTCGCCCGCGACACGGACCAGGCCACCGAGGTCACGGAACTTCAGGGTGAGGTGCCCCTTCCGACCCGCACGGCGACGGGCTTCGAGGATGAGTTCCTCGACGGCCTCCTCGGTGAAGTGTGG
Source organism: Haloarcula montana (assembly GCF_035666295.1). Classification (NCBI taxonomy): domain Archaea; kingdom Methanobacteriati; phylum Methanobacteriota; class Halobacteria; order Halobacteriales; family Haloarculaceae; genus Haloarcula; species Haloarcula montana. Next base: position 763,834 of record NZ_CP142027.1, on the reverse strand, counting down.
GAGCCGCCCGTCGTTCTCGACCTCCTGGGCGACGAAGCGGGCGTACTTCCGGCGCATCTCGGGGTCGTCCTCGATGGTGTCGTCCATGTACACCTCGTAGCCGTACCCTTTGATCCGGGAACGAAGCGCCGGGTGCATGTTCTCCATCGCGTCCAGGTTCCCGGCCGCGATCATGATGAAGTCACAGGGGACCGGCTCGGTCTGGACCATCGCGCCCGAGGAGCGCTCGGACTGGCCCGTGATCGAGAACTCGCCCTCCTGGATGGCCGTCATCAGCTTCTGCTGGCTGCGGATGTCCAGGGTGTTGATCTCGTCGACGAACAGCACACCCTTGTTGGCCTTGTGGATGGCGCCGGCCTCGACGCGGTCGTGGCTGGGCGTCTCCATGCCGCCGGACTGGAACGGGTCGTGGCGGACGTCGCCCAACAGCGCACCCGCGTGGGCACCGGTCGCGTCCTCGAAGGGCGCGGTCTTCTGGCTGGTGTTGCTGATCAGGAGGTTCGGGATCATCGCGTCGCTGCCCCGCGAGCCGTAGCGGAAGGCGAGATAGATGACACCCGCCGCCAGGATGCCCAACAGGATCTGTTGGGCGATGATCAGCGAGTAGCCGATGACGATGGCGATGATGATCCACATCAGGAACGTCCGCATCTGGTTGCGCTTGCGGGCTTCCTCCTTGTGGGCGTCGACGATCTGTTCACCCTTCCCGCTGGGGACCGTCCGGACTTTCGGCTCGTTGCCGTCGTCGGGGTTGTGATAGACGAGGACGTCCTGGAGCTCCTCACGGGGGAGCAACTGACTCATCGCTTTGGCCAGCATCGATTTACCCGTCCCGGGCGAGCCGATCATCATCACGTGTCGGCGCTGTTTGGCCGCTTTCTTGATGACGTCACGGGCGTGGTCCTGCCCGATGACCTGATCGACGAGACGATCGGGGACTTCGATGTCGGCGGTCGAATCGATTTCGAGGCCGCCGAGCAAGTCCTCCTCTTCGCCGTCGAGGTTGCTCTCTCCCTCGACCTCGACGTCGCTTCCGAGGGTCGTGTCCCCGTCGTCACCGTCGACGGTCGGCTCTGACGCCCGCTCGTCGTCCGTCTCAGCAGGGCTGTCGGCCGTCGTGGCCTCGCCGGCGTCGGTGTTCTCCCGGCCGGCGTCGGGAGCCGCGTCGTGTTCGGTATTGTCGCTCATACAAACGTTGCTAACACCGGATTTCAAGGGCTGTCTACTGATATACTTTCTCCCCGAACCCGGGGTCGATACACACCGAAAACCGCAAGAGGGCTCTCGATCCTGCCGTCGTCCGGTTGTCCGCTCGGTTCCGTCGTCGGGTTTATCAAACCACCAGTCACACAGTCGGGTATGCGTGGGTTCTACATCGGGCGGTTCCAGCCCTATCACGACGGCCATCACGCGATGGTCGATCGGATCACCGACGAGGTCGACGAACTCGTCCTCGGGATCGGGAGCGCCGACGACTCGCATACGACACACGACCCGTTTACCGCCGGCGAGCGGATCATGATGATCACCAAAGCCGTCACGGAGTTCGACCTGACGACCTACGTCGTCCCGCTGGAGGACATCAACCGCAACGCCGTCTGGGTGAGCCACGTCGAGAGTATGTGCCCGGACTTCGACGTCGCGTACTCGAACAACCCGCTCGTCGTCCGACTCTTCGAGGAGAGCGGCATCGAGGTCCGCCAGTCCCCGATGTTCGACCGGGACCGCCTCGAAGGCAGCGAGATCCGCCAGCGGATGATCCACGACGAGTCCTGGCGCGACCGGGTCCCGGACTCGGTGGTCGACGTCATCGAGGAGATCCACGGCGTCAAGCGCCTCCAGCACGTCTCCGACAGCGACTCGCTGGACCGCTACACCGCTGAAGACGAGCAACTCGACGAACCCGAAGTCGGCGACCCGGCGGACCAATGATCACCCTCGCATCGGATTTCGGGACGCCGTATCCGGCCGCCATGCGCGGTGTAATTTGTAAGCGGACCGATGCCCGCATCGAGGATATCGCCCACGATTTCCCCCGACAGGACGTCCGTGCCGCGGCGTTCTGGCTCACACAGACGCTCCCGTACTTCCCGCCAGCGGTCCACTGCGTGGTCGTCGATCCCGGCGTCGGCACGGACAGGGACGCCGTCGTCGTCCGCGCCGGCGAGCACGCACTCGTCGCCCCCGATAACGGCGTCGCGCTCCCGGTCGCTCGTGAACTGGCCGATTCTGTCGAGGTGTTCACCTGGGCCTACGACGATCCGGCGAGTTCGACGTTCCACGGCCGGGATGTCTTCGCGCCCGCCGCGGCCGCGGTCCACGAAGCCGGTACCGACGCCGTCTCCGAACTCGACCGGACGACGCCGACCGACGACTACGTCGACCTGCAGTTCCCGACCGCCGAACTCGTGGAGGGCGGCACGCGCGGCGAGGTGCTCGTCGTCGACGGCTTCGGCAACGTCGTCACGAACATCCCCGGATCGGTTCTGGAGGGTCATTTCGGCGGTACTGTCGCCATCGACGGCGATCCAACCCCAGTCCGCCGCGCCTACGCGGCCCTCGATCCCGGGGACAGACTGGTGACCGTCGGCAGCCACGGCAACGTCGAACTCGCGGTCAACCAGGGGCGGGGCGACGACGCGTTCGCCGTCGGTGTCGGCGATCCGGTGTCCCTGGAGTTGTAGCCGAATCCGTTCGGTCTGCCACATTTTAGGGCGCCCAAAAAATCGACGGGATTAAGTTCTTTAGGCAAGCCTAATCAAATATGCCAGACAGACGAGATCTGTTGAAGACGGTCGGTATCGCAGCGAGTGGCCTGCTCGCTGGCTGTCCGGGTTCGAGTTCGAGCGCACAGACCGACGACGGATCGACGGAGACGGCCACACAGACCGAGACGGCTACACGGACCGAGGAGCCGACGGCGACCGCGGAACCGACGCCGGTCGGCCCGATGACCGCCGTCGCGGCCGAGTGGTCGGTCTACCGCGCCCGACTGTACGACGCCGTGGCGCTCGGGCGTGCCGGTGCGCCCGCCGCAGGGGCGACCGTCGCGGCGAACGTCTTCGCTCGCTTCGAGGGGGCGAACGGCGAGTACGGCGCCCACGAACGGCTCGAATCGACGTCCGAGGCAGCCTACGAGGGATTCGAGGGGGCGCTCGGTGACCTCCAGTCGGCGCTCTCGGAGGGCAACGTCGAGGCCGCCGCCGACGCGGCTGACACGGCCAGCAGTGCCCTCCAGACCGCACAGCAGGCGGCGACGACCCAGACGGCGACCCGCGTCTTCGACCTGCTCGTGATCGGATCGCGGGCGAACAACGCCGCCGGCCTGGCCCGCGCTGGAGCCGTCGAGGCGGCCGGGCCGGTCGCCGAGGCGGCCACAATCTCGTTCGAAGACGGCCTCGTCCACGGTGCCCTCGAATCGGCTGACGAGGGGATCTACGAGCGCTTCGAGGGCGCACTGTCGACGGTGCAGTCGGCGGCCGGCAGCGGCGACGGCGAGGGCGTCGTCGAGGCCGCCGGCACCGTTCTGGACGCCGCTGTCGAGGGGGCCTACGCCATCGCCAGCGCACAGGCGGTCGCCGATACCGGCCACCTCGCGACGTTCCAGTCTCAAGGCTGGGACGCCGCCACGGTCTCGCTGCTGGGCGGTCCCGGCGCGGACTACGCACACGCGGCGACCCTGAACAGCTACCGGGCGCGGGTCGCTGACGCCCAGTGGCTCGCTCGGCGCGGCGGCGCCGACACCGCTGGCCAGATGGCACAGGACGTCTTCGCCCACTTCGAGGGCGCTGCCGCCCACGATCCCTTCGAAGAGGCCGACAACGAGGCTTACGAGGCCTTCGAGTCCGGGCTCTCGTCGTTGACGACGGCGATCGAGGACGGTGACACCAGTGGCATCGGGGACGCGGTCGGGACGGTCGATACGAACCTCGTGGCCGGCATCGAGGCGCTGGCCGGCGGGTCCGCTCCGGTCCTCCAGTCGGGCTTTTTCAAGGCCCGCTTCGCCGACGCCTGGGAACTGTACCGCCAGGACAAGAACGCACAGGCGGTCACCGTTACCCAGGAGCTGTTCGAACGGTTCGAGGCCAACGAACTGGACTTCCACGAGACGCTGGAGGAGACCAGCGAATCGCTGTACGAGACCTTCGAGGAGGAGCATCTCACGAGCCTGATCACCGCCTACGAGAACGGCGACGACGCGGCAGTCGACACCCACCACCAGGGCGTGCTCGACGCGCTGTTGTCCTTCGAGAGCGAGCACACGCCCGCCGTCGCCAGCGGGTCCGGCGCGACGTACATGGCCGCGCTCGGGTTCGACGCGGCTGCGGTCGACGCGCTGGGTCACGACGCCCGGGCGGCCGAACTCGGCCAGCAGGCCCTCGCCTTCTTCGAGAACGGCGCGGCAGGCTATCACGAAGCTCTCGAAGAGGCCGACGAGGAACTCTACCACCGGTTCGAGGACGAGGCGCTCGGCGCAGTGATCTCGGCGGCGCAGAACGGCGAGGATGTCTACCCGCCCGCCAAGACCTTCGGCGACGCCGCCCTGGAGACGGTGTCGGCGATCACCGCGGCCAGCGGGGGGAGCGACGCGCCGGTCCCGATCGCGCAGGGTACCTTCCAGACCTTCGAGAACGCGTCGGTCCACGACCGCTTGGAGAGCGCCTCCCAGTCGGCCTACGAAGGGTTCGAGTCGGCGCTCTCGGACTACGTCCAGGGGCTCCAGTCCGGCAGCGGCGACCCTGCTTCCTTCGCTGCCGCGGCCCGTACCGCACAGTTCGCCGTTGTGGATGCCGTCGACGCCGCCCCCAGTGGCGGTACTGGCGGCTCCGGCGGGGAGTCCGAGTCGGACCCGTCTCTTTCGGGCGGGCCGAACGTCGTCGAGGGGGTCCCCGAGGACGCGGACCACGTCGTGGGGATGCAGGCGGTCGCCTTCGATCCACAGGAACTGACCGTCAGCGTCGGTGACACGGTCGCCTTCGAACACGCCGCCGGCGAGGCACACAACGTCGTGGCCTACGGGGACGAGATCCCCGAAGGCGCCGATTACTGGGCCTCCGGCGGCTTCGACAGTGAATCGGCGGCCCGCGAAGGCTGGGAGAACAGGGAGGGTGCCGTCCAGTCCGGCCAGAGCTATGTCCACACCTTCGAGACGGCTGGCGAGCACGAGTACTTCTGTACGCCCCACGAGGCCGCGGGGATGGTCGGAACGATCGTCGTCGAGGAATGATCTAGGCTGGCCAAAGATCGATGCCTTTTTGTGCTTTAGGCTAGCCTAAACAACTGTATGCCGGGTCACCGAGCGGATTGGTGTGAACGTCTTTGCCGGGGAGAGTGTGTGTCGAGAGACGCCGGCTTCCCGCTTGCTGGACCCGGAGCAAGGAGGACGACGGGGGGTGGCTGTCAGGAGCTGTAGCTGTCCATGTTCGGTTCATGGCTGCGCGGCGGCGTCTACCGTGGGCGCGGTTCGTCGCCGCATACACGAGTGCCGACTCGTGTCTGTCCCATCTTCTCGCCCGCGTTCGCGGGCAACCCGGAATCTCCCAGCAGTTTTCGCCGATTCTTCCGACCGCCAGCTCCGGCATCCACTACTGGCTGTGTTTAGCCGACTCACCGGCCGTTACGGTTGGGGTGTCGACTCGCAAAAAAAGTGGCTTGTCGAACGTGTCGCCGTGGGCTTACGACGAGGAGATGACGTCGTCGATACGGACGATCATCGTCGCGGCCTCGGTCGCGGAGTCGACGGCCTCCCGCTTGACTGCGGCGGGGTCGAGGATGCCGTACTCGACGGGGTCGCCGACGACGCCCGTCTGACCCTCGCTGATGATGCCTGCGATCCCCTCGCTCTCGTGTTCCGAGCGCAGGTCGACGAGCGCGTCGATGGCGTCCAGCCCGGTGTTCTCCGCGAGCGTACGGGGCAGGACGTCGACGGCGTCGGCGAAGGCTTCGACGGCCAGTTGCTTGCGACCCTCGATGGAGGCCGCCTCGCTGCGGATCTCGTCGGCGATCGCGATCTCGGTCGCACCGGCACCGGGGACGACCCCGCCCTTGTCGAGTGCGGCGACGACGACATCCAGCGCGTCGTTCAGCGCGCGCTCGATCTCGTCGACGACGTGGTCGGTGGAGCCGCGGGCGAAGACGGTGACGGACTCGGCGGCGGCGCCACCGCGGATGAACGTCACCTCGTCGTCGCCGTGTTTCTCGACGGCGACGCTCTCGGCGTGACCCAGGGCCTCCTCGGTCAGGTCCTCGACGGAGCCGACGCGCTTGGCGCCGGTCGTCTCGACGATGTCTTTCGCCGTGGAGGAGTCGACGTTCTCGGCGGCGAAGATGCCTTCCTTGGCCAGGGTCGACGCGACGAGATCGGAGATGTCGTCGGTGACGAACGCCACGTCGGCGCCACTGTCGACGATTGCCTTGGCGTAGCCTTGCAGTTCCTCCTGTTCGGCGTCGAGTGCGGCGTTGAGTTCGTCGACGTTCGTGACGTTGTAGCTGGCGTCGATGTTGCTCTCTTTGACGCCGAGTTCGGCGTCGACGACGGCGATCTCCGCGTCCTCGACGGAGGTAGGCATGTTGTCGTGGACGGGCGTCTCGTCGATGATGACGCCTTCGACGAGTTCCGTCGCCGAGGAGGCCGCACCGGTCTGGGTGTAGATCTCGATGTTGTCACGGACGACGCCGGTGTCGGTCTTGGCGTGGCGGACCGCGTCGACGACGACCTCGGCCAGGCGACCCGCTTCGACGTCGCCGGTGCCTTTGCCGGTCATCGAGGACTCGGCGACCTCGACGAGCGTGTCGTCGTCCAGGTCGACGTCGAGGACGTTCTCCTCGATGGACGCCTGGGCCAGTTGGGCCGCGGCGTGGTACCCTTCGACGATCGTCGTCGGGTGGACATCGTCGTCCAGCAGGTCCTCGGCTTTCGCCAGCAGTTCGCCGGCGAGGACAGACGCCGTCGTCGTCCCGTCACCGACCTCGTCCTCCTGGGTCTGGGCGACTTCGACGATCATCTGTGCCGCGGGATGTTCGATGTCCATCTCCGAGAGGATGGTTGCGCCGTCGTTGGTGATGACGACATCCCCGTCGTCGGAGACGAGCATCTTGTCCATCCCACGCGGACCGAGCGTGGTACGTACCGACTCGCTGACGGCCTTTCCGGCGGAGATGTTCGATGACTGTGCGTCCTTTCCGTGTGTGCGCTGGGCGTCCTCGTCGAGAATGAAGAGGGGCTGGCCGCCCATGCGTCGCTGGCCAGATGACATATGTGGGTTTCCTCACCTAAAACATCGCAAGCGGTTCTATATAAAACTTCCGAACAGGGTTCCCCTCGTATCCGTGGACGACGGCGGTCCCACAGCCCCGGTTCGCCGGTGGTTTAATGCAGTGGTGGACGTACCGTTCGGTGATGCTCGAACTGGAGCACGGGTTCCGGATCGTCGACGTCGCGGGCCAGATCGAACCCGAGGAAGGACGCCGGCCACGGCCCGGAATCGGCGGTGCCGAGCAGTTCGAGCGCGAGATGCGTCAGGCCGGGATCACGAGAGCGCTCGTCCATCCGAACACGCGCGAGGGGAGTTATCTGAAGGCGAACAATGCCGTCGCCCGGACGACCGTCGGGCGCCCGTTGGTCGCACTCGCTCGACTGAACGGCGTTCGGGAGGTCGGGGACGGTCCGACCGCGGCGCTGCGGAACTTCGCGAGCAGTCGCGGTCCCGACCACGTCTCTCCCGAGGATATCGAGCAGTTCGCCTACGACGAGCGGTTCTGTGGGTTCGTGCTCGATCCGGCCGAAGACGGGTTGCCTGACTCCGCAGTGCTGGCGGAACTATCGACGGTTTCCCAACCGGTTCTGGTCCACGGCGGTGAACGGTTCCCCCCGTCAGCGGTCGCCGAATCGTTGCTTGAGGGGAGGTTCCCGGTCGTCCTCTCGCATTTCGGTGCCCACCCGCTTCGCAGGGACCTGATGGCCGAGGCGATCGACCTACTGGACAGCTACGACGATCTCTATCTCGACACGAGTCTCGTCCGCTATCGCGACCCGCTAGAGCGGGCGATCCGCGAACACCCGGACCGGGTCTGTTTCGGCAGTGGCGCGCCCGACGCCCACCCCAACGTTGCCGTGATGGAGATCCTGACGCTGGATATCCCGGAAGACGCGATGAAGAAAGCGTTCTCGAACAATCCGGGACGGGTCTTCGATCCGCTGGCGCTCTAGCGCCAGTCGTAGACGGTCACCGCACGGTCGGCTCGCACCGACCGCCCGTTGGGGTTGCGACGGTCGGTTCTGTCCCTGACCGACGCGATGAGGCCGTCTTTCGTCCCGCTGGCGATACCGCGGACGACCGATCGCCCGGTCCCTACCCACTCCGAGAGGGTCGTCTCGTTTCTGAGGACGCCCCGTAACGCGTCGGCGCCGTCCCGGCCCGCGTGGCTGACGATCCGCCGGATGACCGTCGGGCGGAGCCCGTAGTTTTTCACCAGCCGATACGCGAGCGACCGGTACTTGTTGCCCCAGTCGGTCGCGAGCATCCCGCCGTCGGACTCGAACTCCCGGCTGGCGGTCATCGAGGTATCCCAGATGACCTCGTGACCCGTCCCGGACAGCCGGTGTGCCAGGTCCCGGGCACCGCCGATATCCACGGACTCGTCGAAACCGTCCAGTGCCTCCAAGACTTCCCGCCGGAAGGCGACGTTTCCGGGGTTGAAATACGTCACCTGCCGGCCAGCGATCGTCCGTCTCTCCTCGCTGTCGGTCGTCAGCCCAGCCATGAGACGTTCGTGGGTCGGGCCGGTGACGACCGAGCCGGCGCTGAGTCCGGCCCGGACCGCGTCGGCCCACCCCTCACTCACCGAGAGGGTCTGATCGACCAGTGCGACGGCCTCACCGGTAACCCTGTCGAGGCCGGCGTTGCGTGCCGTATTGACCGACCGATCGGCGATCTCGACCAGCACCGAGACATCGTCGCGGTCTCTGACCATCCCCGTCGTCCCGTCGGCAGAAGGTCCGTTGACGACGATCACCTCCGCGTCGGGGACGTACTCGGCGAGTGCGTCCAGACAGCCGGCGAGTTCCTCCCGGCCGTTCAGCGTCGGGACCACCACCGATAGCTCCATGGTATCCGGTAGTTCCCCGGAACCGCATAAACCCCGCGGCGCAGAGATGTCGTGTCGATCGGCCGTGTCCACGGCCTAGACGTGGGTGTTCCAGTAGGAGACCGACGCGATTTTCTTGCCCAGGGGCGTCCCGCCGATGACGGTGTCGATCGAGCGGAAGGAGGCAGCGAGTTCGTTCGGGATCTTTCGATAGAACCCGTAGGGGAGGACCCAATCGTGGGTCGCCTCGGTCAGTTCGAGCCCCGCGCCGTCGAGTAGCCGGTCGACCTCCCACCGGGAGTAGAGCCGCGAGCCCATCGGGAGCGCCCAGTTGTACGTCGACCGCGTCGAGAACCGATTGAACGTGTCGAAGACGACCTGTTCTTTGGCGACTCGCCGCATCTCAGCGAGGAACGCCGCAGGCGTATCCGCCAGGTGGAAAAACCGCATCGCCAGCACTGCATCGAAGTGGTTGTCGGGGAACGGCAGGCGGGCAGCGTCGCCGCGCATGAACTCCACGTGGTCGTCGACGTCGGCCGCAGCGGCCTTCTGCCGACCCTGTTGGAGCATCGGGCCGGAGATATCCAGTCCGACGATGTCGGCGCCGCGCTCGGCGAGCATGACGGTAAAGCGTCCGGTACCACAGGCGACTTCGAGGATACTCCGGTCGTCGACCGGTCCGAGCGCGTCGAGGACGGCCTGTTTTTCGCGGCGGTCGATGAGCCGGCCACCGCGGGAGAAGCGCTTGTCGTCGTACTCCTCGGCCACGTTGTCGGCCTGGTACCACTCCTGCCCTTTCACGCTTGGAACCTCCCCACTGGGAGAATAAAACGATACTGGAATCGATAGTCGGTGAGAAACCGTTGCAGGGAACGCGCATATAAGGTAACATTATACAGTCAATACTCTCTGTATTGTTTGGTCACACATGTAGCCAACTTTTACGAGGATGTTTGTACCTCTGTCCAGTATGAGCACGATTTCCGATGAAACGCTGGCAACTCCCTTCGCGACCGAGGAGTTTCGCGAGCGGCTCCGTGACCTGCCGCCGAGTGCGAAACTCGTCGCGAAGGTGCTCGAAGACGAGGCGCCGCTCTCGCAGGGACAACTGGCAGACGCTTCGTTGCTCCCCGACCGCACCGTCCGGTACGCGCTGAACCGGCTGGAGGATTCCGGACTCGTCGAATCCCGGTATAGCTTCACCGACGCGCGCAAACAGGTGTACTTTTTGTCGACCTGACCGACGCGTCCGGGCATGGACTGGACGCGGGTCGACGTTCCCGTGGCGACGCGCGCACCGACCGGCCAAACGGCGGCGTATCTGGTCGGGCAGTCGCTCCTGATCGACCCCGCTGCCGGGAGCGACACGCTCGACGCTCTCACGTCCAGGGTCGAACACATCGCGGTCACACACCACCACCCCGACCACGTCGGCGGCGTCGCCGACTACGCGGCCGAGACAGGGGCGACCGTCTGGGCTCGCGCGGGCCGGACGGCTGCCTTCGAGCAAGCGACCGGCGTCGCGCCGGATCGGACGTTTAGGGAGGGAGAGACTATCCTCACCCGCGAGGGCGCGGTGAGGGTGCTCGATACACCCGGCCACGCACCGGAACACGTCGCGTTCGAGGTTGACGACGCGATTGTTTCGGGAGATCTCGCCGTCGCCGCCGGCAGCGTCGTCGTCGGCGCGCCCGAGGGCGACATGCGGGCGTACCTGACCTCGTTGCGGCGGCTGGTCGCTCGCTCTCCCGACCGCTTGCTTCCGGGCCATGGCCCCCGTATCGACGACCCCGAGCAGACGTGTCGACGCCTGCTCGCCCACCGTCTCGACCGCGAGCGGCGCGTCCGGGCGGCGGTCGTCGACGGCGCGGCCACTCTCGACGAGATCCTCGACGCTGCCTACGAGAAGGATCTCTCCGGCGTCCGGGATCTCGCCCGCGCGACGGTCCGTGCCCATCTGGAGAAACTCGCGGTCGAAGGCGCGCTCGCCTGGGACGGCGAGCGTGTGGTGCCCGCTTGAGGGCGGTCCGTGACACGCACCTTTTGTCCGCTCGGACGAACAACTGCGTATGGAATCGCTCGAATCCGAACTCGACCGTGCCCGGGAGCTCGACGTGGCCGACCTGGCCGACGCCATCGAATCGATCGGGTTCGAGTGTACGCGCTGTGGGGCCTGCTGTACGGCCGATGCCGGTTGTGGCAGCGAGGACGAATCCGGAGCCACCGACGATCCGCACACGGCGACGGTCTTTCCCGACGAGATCCGCCGGCTCCAGGCGTCGGGCGATACCGACTACGACTTCCGGGACGTGGCCCGGCCGATGCCCTACGGGCTCACCGATGGCCCGGACGGCCCCGAGGGCGAGACGTTCGAGTGGGCGCTCCAGACCGACGACTGTGGCGACTGTACGTTCTACGAGGAGACCGACGGTACCGGCGCCTGTACGGTCCACGAGGACCGGCCGCTCATCTGTCGGACCTACCCGTTCAGCGTCGCACTTGGCGGGACGACACAGCCGATGGGCGATGCGGTTGACGAGGCGGGGATGGTCCGCGCCCACGAGTGTGAGGGACTGGGCCGGGAGATCGACCGAGAGGACGCCGAGGAACTGGCGGCGGCGCTCAAAGAGCGGGCAGTCCGTGAACTCGAAGAAGCGATCGGCGTCCGCGAGCAGTACCAGCCGGTCGAGACGGGGACCGGCGAGGTCGTCGTCCACGACTCAGAGGGGCAAAAGCGCCCCGACGGGACCCACAGAGAGTGAGTCCGGCCGATCCTGTGCCCTAGACGTTCTCGTCGATGATCTCGCCGACCGCGAAGTTCGATTTCACTTCCGTCACTTCGATTTTCACCCGTTCGTCGATCTCGGCGCCGGGGACGATGATGACGTACCCCCGCTCGACACGGGCGATCCCGTCGCCCTGCTTGCCGATGTCTTCGATTTCGACGTATCGTGTCTCACCGGGCTCGACGGGCGGCTGTGGCTGGTCGGGGGGCGTCTCGCTCGCTGCTCCCTCGCTGTCTGCGCTCTCGTCGTCGGCGGAGATGAGTGCGACGCGATAGGTACCACCGGCCTCGACCGCGCCAGTTTCGATCTCCCGGCGCGGGACCTCCACGACGTATCGGTCACCTTCGTCGGTCACGTCCGCACTGAACAGACACAGGAGTTTCTCCGAGATTTCCAATGTAGTAGACCTCCGTTTGCGCTACTGTTGGCCCATCACCATAGAACTGCCGGACGGTTCAGCGGCTGTTTTCCCCCTGTACCAACCGGCGGTGTAAGCCCGCTGTGGCGGTCTCGATTCCACAACCTGAAACGGGAAAACCGCATGACTGCGCGGCGTTAACCGACTGTACCAAACCCCCTAAGGGGGTGTCGCTGTTACCCTGTAGTGTACCAATGAGCGCGACCGCACAGGCGACCGATGCCCCACTCTCGGACAAGCAGCGTCGAATCCTGGAGTACCTCGAAGCCAACGCCGACAGCCAGACCTACTTCAAGTCGCGACTCATCGGCGACGAACTGGAGATGTCCGCCAAGGAAGTCGGGGCAAACATGACTGCCATCGCCAACAGCGCCACCACGATCGACGTCGAGAAGTGGGGCTACTCCTCGTCGACGACGTGGATGGTCGAAGCGTAGCTCCCCCGCCGAGAACACCGCTATCTTGATTCAGCGAGAGAATCCCGCCCTTCCCGTGAGTAACGAGTGTTCCGACGCTCAGTCGGAACCGAGGAACGAACAGGGCGGGAGTGAATCGCGTAAGCTCTGTGCAACGAACCACTCAGTTTCTCCCTGCTGAAGACCTCACCTCACAAGAGTTATTTAGTTTGGGTGTCTCATATTTGGCACGGCCAAATGGAGTATCATCTGCAAACCGGGTCGCACACAGTGTACGCGCTCCAGTATCACTTCGTGACTGTCACCAAGTACCGTGCCGACATTCTCACGGGTGAGCGACTGGAGCGTGTCGCTGAAATCGCCCACGACATTGCAGATGACTTCGAGGCCGACATCAAGAACGTGGACGGCGGAACCGACCACGTTCACATCCTCTTTCGGACCAAACCAACCACAGACCTCACGAAGTTCATTAACTCGCTCAAAGGTGTCACATCCCGCCGGATTCGGTCGGAGTTTCCCGAAGTGACACAGACGCTCGAAGATGCGTTCTGGCAACCGGGATACTTCCTCGCCACGACCGGCCAAGTGAGCATTGACGTGCTGATGGACTACGTGGACGACCAGTAGCATGACCACAACAACCACGAAAACGCTGGAGGCCACGCTTGCCTCGCCGACAGCACACAAAAAGCGGAAACTGTGTGACCTACTCGACACCTACCGTGAGGGGCTACATGAGGCGTTCGACGCCGGATGTGACACGATGAGCGCAACCAGCGACGTGGTGACGCCCTACGACCTACCGTATCAGGCGAAAGCGGCCCTGTGCAACTACGTCCCACAACTGCACGACACCTACGACGCACAGGAGTTAGACGACGACCACCCGGTTCGCCTCACCAACCAAGCCGCCGAGTTCGACCACTCGGCGGCGCGTGACTACGAGTTCACATGGTGGGCACCACAACCCGGTCGCGGGACGAATTTCTGGATACCGCTTCGTATCAACCCCGAACAAGAAGGTCTGTGGCACGACCTCCTCAATGGTGACGCTTCGGCGGGACAGCTCCGACTGCAACGCCACCGCAGGTCGTGGACGCTCCACGTCACCGTCGAGTTCTCGGTCGAAGAACCGGACTACGAACCGACGGACAACGATGTAACACCAGTCGGCTTCGACATTGGCGAAGCACACCTGCTCGCGGGCTGTGCCTGTGAGCAGGGTGCTCCGACCGACCCACTACTCATCAACGGTGGTCGCGCTCGTCACCTTCGCAAAGAGATGTTCACGACGCTCAAGCGGCTCCAAGAGCGTGACGCCGCCCAGTGGCGGATTGACGAGCGATTCGATCACTACCAGAACGCACTCACAGACATCATCGAGAAGGCGTCTCGACGTGCCGTCGAGTACGCCCAACAATTTGAGAAGCCAGTCCTCGTGCTGGAAGACCTCTCGGACATCCGCGACGACCTCGATTACGGCGAGTGGATGAACCGACGGCTCCACGCATGGGCGTTCGCTCGGCTTCAACAGCGCATCGAGGACAAAGCACGAGAGGCCGGGCTTCCGGTCGAATACGTCCGACCGGAGTACACGAGTCAGACGTGTCACGAGTGCGGCCACATCGGGCACCGGAACGGCGACGAGTTCCGGTGCCAGAACGACGAGTGTTGGGTATCGGAGTACCACGCAGACATCAACGCGGCGGTCAACATCGCTGACCGCCACGACCCGTGGGGTGAGAGCCTGCCGCTGAAACCGGCGGACGATGACATCTCATGGGATGGGAGCGCCTGTGACAGCGCCACGACCCACCGAGAGACGAGCGAGAAACCCTCGCAGATGACTCCCTCGACTTTCCACGGGTCGGAACCCTCTACCAGCGACAGCGAAACGTAACTGGTATTCCCATGCCGGGAAGCCGCGCCGTTTACGGCGCGGAGGATGTCACCGAACCGTCTCTTTACTCGGGATCGTACCGAACCAGCGAGTCCGCCTCGCTCGCCAGCGCGGCGGCGTCGTCACCGAAGGAGTCCGCGTAGCGGACCAGCAGCGTCAACACCGTCTCCGGGTTCGTGATCGCGTAGCCGTCGGTCCGCGAGAGCAGGCCGGCAGCCTCCAGATCGCCGGCGTAGTTACTGACAGTCGGCCGTGAGACACCCAGTTCGTCGGCCAGTTCCGCGGCCGTCACCTCCGGGGTTCGAAGCAGCGTCACGAGCATCCCTCGGGCGGTCTCGCGCCGGAGGAACCCCAGGACCACCTGTTCGGTCTCGGAGAACTGCTCGGCCGGGAAATATCGGCGGTAGTCCCCGTCCTTTCGAGAGGTGACGACGTTCTCGTTTTCCAGGCGGTGGAGGTGGTGCTGTGTCTCACCCGTTCCGAGTTTGAGGTCGTCACGGAGCTTCGAAAAGTGCGTTCCGGGATGGGCCGAGACGTAGCCGGCGATGGCTCCGGGAGCGTCGCTGTCGCTGCCCCCGTTGTCCTCGCCGAACCGGGCAAACGGGCTCGCTGCACCGAGGGCGGCAAAGCGACGCAGCGTATCCCGCTTGTCCTCGTCGACATCCCCGTCCCGACCCATAATCTATATCGAGGGAGGCGATTCTGCTGTAAAAAGGCTTCGGCTACTGTCAGTTCGGTGCGTCGCTGCCGTCGTCGTCGGGACCGCCGGCGACGTCGGTCTTGCTGGGATCGTTGTCGATCTCGGCGTCCATCTCTTCGATGACGTCGTCGGCGCTGTCGACGCCGGAGTCCTCGCCGTGTTTGATCTTCTGGGCTTCCTCTTCCATCGCTTCGACATCGACCTGTGCTTCCTCGTCGATCTGGCCGAGGATCTCCTCGATATCGTCCAGGCCGAGCATCTCGCGGGTCTCGTCGTCGAAGTCGAGGGCTTCCAGCGCGTGGCCGTTCTCCTTGACGTCCGACCCCTGGAGGTGCTTGCCGTACCGGCCGACCAGCGACGTGAGTTCCTGCGGGAGGATGAACTTCGTCGACTCGCCCTGGCCGATCTCGGCCAACGTCTCCATCCCCTTGTCGATGACGGCACGTTCGCCCATCGATTCGGCGGATTTCGCACGCAGGACCGTCGAGATGGCGTCACCCTGGGCTTCCAGGATCTGGCTCTGTTTCTCACCCTGGGCACGGATGATGTTGGACTGCTTGTCACCTTCCGCGGTCTCGATGGCAGAGCGCCGTTCACCCTGGGCTTCCAGGATCATGGCACGGCGTTTCCGCTCGGCGGAGGTCTGCTGTTCCATGGCCTGCTGGACGTCCTTGGAGGGGTTGACCTCGCGGACCTCGACGCTCTCGACGCGGACGCCCCACTCGTCGGTGGGTTCGTCGAGTTCCTTGCGGATGCGGGCGTTGATCTCGCCGCGCTTGTTGAGCGTGTCGTCCAGTTCCATGTCACCCAGCACAGCGCGGAGGGTCGTCTGGGCGAGGTTGGAGACGGCACGCTCGTAGTTGTCGACTTCGAGGAACGCCTTCTTCGGGTCCATCACCTTGATGTAGACGACGGCGTCGGCGGTCACCGGCGAGTTGTCACGAGTGATCGCCTCTTGCCGTGGCACGTCGAGCGTCTGGGTACGCATATCGAACCGCGTCACGTCCGAGACGAAGGGGTAGATGAAGTGAATCCCCTGATCGAGGACGCCCCGATAGGTACCCAGGACCGTGTAGGCACCTTTCTGGTACGGCCTGATGATCACGACGCTGGAGTACACCAGCGCGATAGCGATGAGCAGGAACACCACGGCGACGAACCCGATGACGCCGCCGAGAATTTGCAGCGGTACTAGCGCGGGGAGCATAACGCCTCGAACTCCGTCTCCCGCGAAGAAAAGCCTTCGGTGTCTGTGTCACACACTCACGTCTGTCACGCTTTCTCCGACTCGGTCGACCGCTCCCGATCCCGTTCGAGCGCGCGGTCGATGTCGTCGCCGGCCGCCGCGACCCGCTCGACCTTGAGGACGTTCCCGCCGCCGGGATCGACGACCAACACTTCCTCGCCTTCCTCGATGGTTCCGTCGATGCTGCGGGCCTGATAGTACGGGTTGAAGCCGCCGTCTTCGAGTTTGACCTGGCCCTCGGATTTCGTGACCCGTTCGGTGACGACGCCGAACTGGCCTTTCAGCGAATCGGAACTGAGCGTCTGCCCGCGGCCCGGCGCAGCGAAATCCAGCTTCCGGTACCCCCACAGCGTCACTGCCGTCGTCGCCAGGACGACGACAGTGAGGATGACTGGTGCGAGGATGCCCAGGCTCGCAGGGATGAACAGGCCGACCAACCCGGCGGTCAGGAGCGCGACGCCGAGCACGAAGAAGTGTGTCCCCGGTGCCAATGCCTCCCCGACGATGAGACCGGCCCCGGCGAGAAACAGCAGTACCGAGAGGGACAGCCCGAACAGTGGGTCGACCTGGGCAGGGGCGAAGACAGGGACAGCCAGCGAGCCTACCATAGCAGCCGCTAGGGGCGGCGCAGGATTAAGTGTCCGGGTCGAGACGAACGAACAGCCCGTACAGTACTGCTGCCCCGACGGCGACCGCGGCGGTCATTCCACCGAGAACGGTCGGCGAGGACAGGGCCGGCCCGGCGAACATCCCACCGACGGCCAACAGACCGATGTAGACGCCGAGCGCGACGAAGACGACACTCTCCACTCGGGGGCGTCCGGGTGTCACCTCGATGTCGGGCGAGAAGGTTCCGACTTCGCTGCCGTCCTCGTAGGGGTCGTCCCCTTCGACCGGGTCGTCACCGGCGGGCTCGTCCACCGTGATGACATCGGCCTCGGTGGCGTTCTCGTACTCGTCGACGAACCGTTTGCTCTCGTCGGTGGCCCGTCTCTCCTCCGGCGCGTCGCCGTCGTCCATACTACCGATAGTCGGCGAGCCTACAAAAGGGCTTGTGACTACGATCCGTCGGCCGTTTCGACGCCGTCGAAGACGAACCGTGCGCCGCCGTGGTCGTCGGCCACCACGAATCCGGGGCGGACACCGTCGACTGGGCCAGTACGGAGGGTGACGGCTTCTCTATCGGTGTTGCGGTCCAGGCTGGTCGCGGGCGCTGGTGCAAGCCCCTTTCGGGCTGGCGTCTGATGTCGGCACATGCACGTGATCGTCCACGGCGGGGCCGGGAGTGTCCCCGAGCAGCCGACTGATCGCCACGAGACGCTCAGTGAGGCTTCGACGGTCGCCAGCGACGCGGCGACACCGACCGAGGCCGTCCGTGCGGCGGTTCGCCCGTTAGAACGCGCTCCGTCGTTCAACGCCGGCGTCGGTGGGGCCGTCCAGAGCGACGGGGTGGTTCGGACGGACGCCGGCCTGATGACCGCCGACGGGACTGCCGGCGCGGCCTGCTCGATGCCCGGTGTCGCCCACGCTGTCGATGTCGCTCACGCCGTCGCCACGGAGACGCCCCACCTCCTGGTGGCCGGTCAGCAGGCCGTCGACCTCGCGGCCACGTGTGGGATCGACACCGGGGTCGACCTCTGGACCGACGGGACACGGCGGCGCTGGGAGGGGGCCGACCCGCCGGCGCAACTGGGCGAGGCCCACCTCCAGTGGGTCCGGGATCGGTTCGGCGGGCACGACACCGTGGGCGCGGTCGCCACCGACGGCGATCGGCTGGCGGCGGCCACCTCGACGGCCGGGCGGTGGTTCGCGCTGGCCGGTCGGGTGGGAGACGTTCCACAACTGGGCGCGGGGTTCTACGCCGATGAGAACGGCGGCGCGAGCGCGACCGGCGAGGGCGAAGCGATCGCCAGGTTCGGGCTCGCCCGACGGGCCGTCGAGTTGCTGGACACCTACGGCCCCCGTCAGGCTGCGGACGAGGCCATCGACGAGTTCGCCGAGGCGACTGGCGGTCGGGCCGGCGTGATCGTCATGGATCAGGCCGGGCACGCCGGGTCGGAGTTCAACACACAGGCGATGCAGACGGCACGCGCCGGGCCGGACTGAAGGTTTATACCCGATTACGGCCAACTCCCGTTCATGACTCCCGTCTTCCTTGCCCTCGCGTCGCTGTTTGCCCTCTTGGCGGCCGCGATCGCAGGGAGCGATGCGGCTGCCCGGGATCGGCCCTGGGCTCGGGTCGCCGTCGCGGTCGGTGGTGCCACCGCCGTCGGCTGTGGCGGCGTCCTCGCAGGCAGTGATACACTCGTCGCCGGCTATACCGCCGTAACTGGCAGTCCCGTGGTCGTCACTGCTCCCCGGGACGTGTTCGCGCTCGTGGCCGGTGCCGTCGTCCTCGTCACCCTCACAGTCCTCTCGGGGTACGGCGCTCTCTCGCGGTTCCGGCCGGTCGGCTGAGCCCAACGACAAACGCTTTCACCCACAGCATACAACCACTGGGCATGAGCGACGTGGACCTCCAGGCCGAGCAGTACGAGAAGTGCCGCGAGGCCGGAGAGATTCTCGCACAGGTACGCGACGAGGCCGCAGAACGGGTCGAGATCGGCGCCAGCCACCTCGAACTTGCCGAGTGGGCCGAAGACCGCATCCGGGAACTCGGCGGTGAACCGGCCTTCCCGGTCAACATCTCGATCGACGAGGAGGCCGCTCACGCGACCCCCTCGCGCGACGACGACGCCACCTTCGGCGAGGAGATGGTCAACCTGGACATCGGCGTCCACGTCGACGGCTGGCTCGCCGACACTGCCGTCACCGTCGACCTCTCGGGCCAGGACGACCTGGCCGCGGCCTCGGAAGAAGCATTGGACGCGGCCCTCGACATCGCCGGTCCCGGCGTCGACGTCGGGGAGATCGGCGCGGCCGTCGAGGACGTCATCGAGGGGTACGGCTTCAACCCGGTCGTCAACCTCACCGGGCACGGGTTGGGCCACTGGGAACAGCACACGGCCCCGAACATCCCGAACCGGGAGGTCCAGCAGGGCGCCGTCTTAGCGACCGGCGATGTGGTCGCCATCGAGCCGTTCGCGACCGACGGCGGCGGCAAGGTCCAGGAGGGGGCCGACGAGGAGATCTTCGCGCTCGAACGCGAGGGCAACGTCCGAAACCGCCAGGCTCGACAGGTCCTCGATCAGATCTCTGAGGAGTTCCGAACGCTGCCCTTCGCCGCTCGGTGGCTCGACTCTTCGCGGGCCGAGATGGCGCTGCGACGGCTCCAGCAACAGGACATCGTCCACGGCTACCCCGTGCTCAAAGAGCAGGACGGCTACTACGTCAGCCAGAAAGAACACACCGTCATCATCACCGAAGACGGCTGTGAAGTGACGACGCGGTCTCGGTAATCAGGCGTTGTTCATGCGGATCTTCGTCGTCGCCCCGCAGACCTGACACTCGCTGACCCGGTAGGGCTCCCGAGAGAACGCGGCGTTCTCCGGTTTTTCGCTCTCGGTCAGGATCTCGACGCTGACGGCGTGGGGTGTCTCACGGCCGCATTCGGCACAGGGCTCGGCCATATCGGCGTCGTGGGGTGTCGTTGCCATCGTAGCTGATGCGAGGATGACAGACCGCATAAAGACACAGTTCAGTTCCACACCGTTCAGACCGTTTATCGCCCGACAACGACGAGATCACGCCGACGACGCGCACCGCCGAGACGGGGCTCCACGCGCTGTTTCGCGCCCGGTTTTACGCAGATTTACGGCTTGAACGGCCGATGGGTTTAAGTATCTGTTCTGACTTCCGTTCGAAGTCGTTTAGGTCCGCTGGACGGACTGTGAGCCATGGACCAGGTGTTCGCGCCGTGGCGGATCGAATGGGTCGAGCGCGAGGAGCCGAACCCCGATATCGACTGCGTCTTCTGTGCGTTCCGGGAGGACGACGCCGACCGGGACAACCGGGTCGTCGCCCGGAGCGAACGGTCGTTCGTCCTCCTGAACAACTACCCCTACAATCCGGGCCACGTGATGGTCATTCCCCACGATCACACCGGCGAGTACGGCGATCTGGACGAGGCGACGCTGTTGGACCACGCCCGGTTGAAACAGCGGGCCTTCGACGCACTGGAGACGGCGCTCGGACCGGACGCGTTCAACGCCGGTCTGAACCTCGGTGGGTCGGCGGCCGGGGGTTCCATCGACGACCATCTCCACACACACGTCGTCCCGCGGTGGGACGGTGATACGAACTTCATGCCGGTCGTCGGCGACACGAAGGTGATCGTCGAGGCGGTCGCGGACACCTACGACCGGTTGCACGACGCGTTCGCCCAGCAGGACGGCGCCGAGACGCCGGGACCGGACAGCGCTGTTCGGTTCGCGTAGGCCCCCGGACAGCGATGACCTGTCGATAGTGTTGCCCGAGATGCCTGGCCGTTCGAAAGGGCCACGACTCTCGCCCGACCGCACGGCGAAGCGGCTTTGACCGGGGGCCGTCTACGGACGCTCGATGTCACGCCGCGCGACGCTCCGGCGGGTCGGGCTCCTGGTCCTCGGTGTGAACCTCGCGCTGATGCTGCTGAAAGGCGGCGTCTGGGCGATGACCGGGAGCTTCGCCGTCCAGTCCGAAGCCGTCAATAGCGCCGCCGACACCGCCTACTCGCTGGTCATCGTCGCCGGCCTCTATCTGACGACGCGGCCGCCCGACTTCGAGCACCCCCACGGCCACGAGCGGATCGAGCCGTTCGTCTCGCTGTTCGTCGCCGCCGGCATCTTCCTCGCCGGCGGTGTCGTCCTCTGGCAGGCCGGTTCGGTCCTGCTGTCCGGCGATGTCACCGTCACCAGGGGGCCGGCTGCCGTCTCGGTTCTGGTCCTCTCCGCGGTCGCCAAGTACGGGCTCTACCGGTACTGTCTGGCGGCCGGCCGCCAGCGCAACTCGCCGGCACTGGTCGCGACGGCGACGGACAACCGAAACGACATCCTCACCGCCGCCGCGGCGTTGGTCGGTGTCGTCGGCGCGTTACTGGGGTTCCCGCTCGCGGACCCGCTGGCCGCACTGGTCGTCGCCGTCGGCATCCTCTATACCGGGGTCGAGGTGGTCCGGGACAACGTCGCGTACCTCGTCGGCGCCGCACCGCCCGAGGACCTCCGCAAGGAGATCCTCAAACGCGCGCTCTCACACCCCCAGGTCCAGGGCGCCCACGACGTCATCGCTCACTACGTCGGCCCCGAGATCGATGTCAGCCTCCACATCGAGGTCGAGGGTGCTCTCACCCTACGGGAGGCTCACGACATCGAGACGGAAGTCATCCAGTCGGTCCAGGAGCTTCCGGAAGTCGACGACGTGTTCGTCCACGTCGATCCGAAGGAACTGGGCGAGTGGAAGGCCGACGACGAAGTCGAACGGCTGGCCGATCTGGAGTGAGCGCTCCCGACGGTCCTGTCGCGGGGTCGCTCACTCGGAGCCGGGATCTGCGTCGGCCGGTCGCTCGTACGTCCGGACGAAGCGCTGACTGGCGACGGCTGCGGCGGTGATCGCGTCAAGTGCGTCGTCGTGTGCCGCCCCACCCGGCAGTTCCAGGGACGCGTCGAGCCCGTACACCTGGAACCGGTACTCCGCAGTCCCACCAGGGGGTGGACAGAGCGGCTCGTAGCCTGGCGATCCGTCCGAGGGCTGACCCTGTCGCGCACCGCCAAGCGTGTCGACCGTCGCCGTTCGCGGCAGGCCAGCGGGAATCTCTCCCCGGTCGGCCGGGACGTTCCAGAGCGTCCAGTGGACGGGTTCGATGATCGCGTCCCTGTTGGACTCGGCGGTCACGGCCAGCGCCGCCACCGGTTCGGGGACCGATTCGACGGCGATCGCCGGCGACTCGCCCGCCCCGTCACAGGTGTGACGGACCGGAAACGTCCCGTCGCTGCCGGGGAGTGAGACACGGAACGGCTGCCGGGGACGCGACGACCCGATACAGCCGGCCGTCCCCATCGCCGTCCCGACTGCTGCCAGGAACGAGCGGCGTCGCATACCCGTACTGACGGCGTCGCGTACTTCCCCCCTTCGGTGGCACTCGTGACGACGGGTTCATCGAGTCCCGTTTCCCACGGGTGAGGACGCGTCAATCGGCGGCCAGCGCCGCCTTCACGGGCTCGCCGAAGGCATACACCGTGTTGTGGCTCGTCACCTCGACGTCGACGATGTCGCCGACCTCCAGTCCCCGCTGTTCGGCGTCGGCGATCACGACCTGCCGATAGGCTTCGTCGTAGCCCACCAGCGACTCCTCGGTGCCGTCCTCGACGAGCAGCACCGACGATTCCTGCCCGACCATCTCCTCGTAGGCCTGGCCGGTCAGCTCCATCTTCAACTCGGTCATGGCCTTCGAGCGGTCCTTCTTCGTCTGGCCGCCCAACCCTTTCATCTCGGCGGCGTCGGTCCCGGGCCGCTTCGAGAAGCGCGTGACGTTGATCTTCTCCGGCCGGGTTTCGCGCAAGAGCGCCATCGACTGTTCGTGGTCTTCGGGGTCCTCGGTGGGGAATCCGACGATGAAGTCCGTCGACAGCGTCCAGTAGGAAAGCGCCTCGTCGAAGGCCTCGACGACCTCGACGTACTCGTCGACGGCGTGCTGGCGGCGCATGTCCGCGAGCACGTCGTCGCTGCCCGACTGGACCGGGGCGTGGATGAAGTTGTACAGTTCGTCGTGTTCGGCGAACACCCGAGCGAGTTCCTCCCGGACGCCGTGGAGTCCCTTCGGGTTGGCCATCCCGACCCGGACCCGGAACTCGCCGTCGATCTCGGTACAGATCCGGTCCAGCAGTTCGGGCAGCAGGCTCGTACCCTGGTTGGTATCCCAGCCGTAGACGCCGGTGTCCTGGCCGGTGATCCGGAGCTCCCTCGCGCCGGCGTGGACCAGCGCCCGGGCTTTCTCGACGTTCTCCTCGACCGACGGGGAGTCGATACGGCCTGTCGCCTGCTTGGTGATACAGTACGAGCAGTCGCTCATACAGCCCCGCGCGATCGGGAGGATGCCGACCACGCCGTTCAGTACCGTCTCGGTGTCGGGCGTGACAGTCGGACACTCCCCGTTGAGGACGTGCTGGGCCACGTCGTCCCAGTGGAGGATCTCGGCGTCGACGCCGGCATCGCGGAACTGATCGCCCTGTGCCAGAGCCATACAGCCCGTGACGACGAGGTCGGCCGGCGTCTCCGCGTCGAGTTCTTTGGCCCGTTCGAGCATGTTTCGCTCGGTCTTCTCCAGGACCGTACAGGTGTTGAGGATGGCCACGTCCGCCGACTCGGGGCTATCGGCGGGATGGTGGCCTCCCTCCCGGAGCATCTGCTCGATCTGCTGGGTCTCCCCCCTGTTGGAGGTACACCCGTACGTCTCGATGTGATAGCGGGCCATCTGCAGTCAAAATACTGTTCTCCCGCGCGGGCAAAAGCGCGACGGTTGGGGACTCACCAGTCCCGGCCGGATTCGTCCTGGTCTTCGCGCCACTCGCTGACGATCACGTCGCCGCTGGAGGCGCCGATCCGCTCGGCGCCGGCCTCGAACATCGCCTTCGCCTCGGCCCAGGAACCGACGCCGCCGCTGGCTTTGACCGGTAGGTAGTTGCTCAGCAGTTCGACGTCCGGGACCGTCGCGCCACCCTCCGAGAAGCCCGTGGCGGTCTTGAGGAACGCGGCGTCGGCCTCGGAGGCCAGCCCGCCGACACGGTGGAGTTCGGCCTCGGTCAACAGCGGCGCCTCGACGATGACCTTCACCGGGATCGGAACGGCGGCGACGACCTCCGCGATCTTCTCGCGGACGGCGTCGTCCTCGCCGGCTTTCAGGCGCCCGACGTTACACACCAGATCGAGTTCGTCGGCCCCGTCGTTCCACGCTCTCCGGGCCTCGTGACAGGTCGCGTCCGGGCTTCCCTGGCCGTGGGGGAAGTCGATCACCGTCGACAGCGTGACGTTGGCGTAGTCGGTCGCAAGCGGGAGGTAACAGGGTGGAATACAGGCACGCATGCCGTACTGTATGGCCTCGTCGAGGCAGCCCCGCACGTCGTCGGGGGTCGTGGTCGGCCCCAGCACGGTGTGCTCGATCCGGTCGGGAACGTCGTCCATACGCCCGGCAACGACTGGCCGGCACGTAAACGTCCCGGGGCCGGAACCTTTTCCCGCCCCCGGGTCCCCCGCTGGGGTATGGTACTGCCGTCCGGGTTCGGACTGCCACCCTTGCCGTACGTGATCGCACTCGCTTCGGGGACTCTGTTGGTGACGGTGCTGCTGTACGCTGTCGAACCGCCGATCGATCAGCGGACGGTTGCCGCGCTAGCGCCGTGGATGGCCGTCGGCGGCGCCCTCCACGCGTTCAATCAGCCGCCGATCGAGGCCTACGACGCCGTCTACCGGCCGCTGTTCGGCACGCCGTCGGTGTATCTCACGATCTACGTCGTCCTGGGGACCGCCTGGATCGCGGCGTCGCTGCTCGGCGTCCGGCGCGGCCACGACGAGACGGTCACCCGGAACCTCGGACTCATCGGGACCGGCGTGCTCACCGTCCTGCTGGTGATCGGCGTGACGATGGCACTGGAGGCAGGGTCGCTGTTCCTGCTGTGGCCGACCGTCGCCGTCGTCGCGAGCGTCGTCGTCGCTGCCGTCGTCGTCCTCATCGTCGCGCTCTGGCGGACCCCGGTGGTGGTCCGTGCCCGCTATGCCGCGCCGGTCGTCGTCTTCGCCCACACCCTGGACGGCATCTCGACGGCCATCGGGACCGACATCCTCGGGATCGGCGAGCGCTCCCCGGTCCCCCGGGCGATCATGGAGTTCGCGGGGAGTCTCGAAGCCTCGTCGGTGCTGGGCAGCGGCTGGCTGTTCGTCGCCGTCAAACTGATCGTCGCCGTCGCCGTCGTCCTCCTGATGCACCAGTATCTCGAAGAGGAGCCCGTCGAGGGGGGGCTGTTGTTGTCGTTGATCGCCGCAGTCGGTCTCGGTCCGGCGACGAACAATATCGTCCTGTTCCTGTTTCTCGCGCCCTGAGACCCCTCCGGAGTGTCTATTTCTCCGAATTCGCGTAACTGACCGCCCCGGCCACGGGAGATAGCGTCGTCCGAGTCCGGGGAGAGTCGTCCACAACACCCTTTGTGCTGCCAGTCCCAGCGGGTGATATGCTTGCCCTCCCCCTCGGGCAGTGGGTACTCGTCTGTCTCGTCTCCGGCGCCATGGCAGCGGCGCTGATGAACATTCCCATGTACGTCCAGCCACAGGGGTACCAGCCGGCCTACGTCGCCGCCGCGGGGCTCCGTCGGTGTGACCCGACGGACGTGAGCCAGGCGCTCGCGGTCGCGGTCCACCAGGTGACCGGGACGGTCGCTCCACTCCTGTACGGGGCCGTCGTCCTCGTCCTGTCGCCGCTTCCGATCGCCCTGTCGCTCAACGGCGTGCCGACGATCCCCCATCTCGTCGGCATCGCGGTGCTCACGCTGTTCATCTACTTCTTTTTCGAGCGCGTCGCCATGCCTCGCGCCGGCGGGAGTCTCCGCGAGGAGGCGACGCCGATCGTCCGCCAGTGGGCGCTGTCGACGTTCATCTACGGCGTAACCCTGGCCCTGCTGATCCCGGCGATGGTCCGGATACTCGTCCTCTGACTCCCGTGAGATTCGGTGCGCGATCGCATCACTGTATCCCCGCTATCCCGTTGTTGTGGCGAACCCCCGCTGTTTTTCGCCCCACCAGTGCAACCCCGGGTATGGCTAAACAACCCCACTTGCTCGTCGAACCGGGCGATCTGAACGATATCGCGCTTATTCCGGGCGATCCCGGTCGTGTCGACCGCATCGCCGGTCACTGCGAGGACACCGAGACCGTCGCACAGAACCGCGAGTACAAGCTCGTCAACGCCACCTACGAGGGGCGGGACCTGACGATCTGTTCGACCGGGATCGGCTCCCCGTCGGCGGCCATCGCCGTCGAGGAACTGGCCGCCGTCGGCGTCGAGACGTTCATCCGCGTCGGGACCACGGGGGCGCTCCAGTCCGATATCGAGATCGGTGACATGGTCGTCGCCACCGGTGCCGCCAAAGACGAGGGGACCAGCGAGCGCTACGAGGACCTCACCGTCCCGGCCGTCCCGGACTACGCCGTCCTCTCGGCGCTCGTCGACGCCGCGGAGGCCAACGGCGAGGACGTCCACGTCGGCCCGATCGCCACTGACGACGCCTTCTACGCCGAGACTGACGCCTACGTCGACGACTGGGAGGCGGCGGGGCTGTTGGCCGTCGAGATGGAGGCGTCGGCCGTCTTCTCGCTGGCCCGCCGGAAGGGACTGGCCGCGGGTGCTATCTGTACCGTCGACGGGAACCTCGTCGAGGGGACACAGAAGGGCGAGACCGACGCCGACGAACTCCCGGAGAAGGCCAAGAACAACGTCGAGCGGGCGATCGAACTCGGGCTGACCGCCGCGGCGTCGCTGTAGGGGACGCCGACCGCCGGGCGGTGGTTTTACTCCGGCTGGCCCACACGATAGAGATATCATGCTCGACGGGGTCAGAGACCGGGTCCGGACGGGCGCCCAGCGGCTCCGTCGCGTCGAGCGACGCGAGTTGCGGGAGTTCCGCCGGTGGATGGAGACCACGGACCACCTGGTCCACCTCTCGATGCTCGTGGTGGTGCCGTTGCTCATCGGGCTGGTAACGGCGCTTGCCAACGCCGTCCCGTCGCTGACGTTCCTGCTGTTCCCGCCGCTGGCGTCGGGCACCTACACGCTCTTCGTCGACCCCACGGGGAAATATTCCAGCCCGGGGCGGTTCGTCGCCGGGCTGACACTGGGGGCTGCCTGTGGCCTCGCCGCGCTGTGGGTCTCACAGTCGTTTCTCACGACACCGCCCGGGCCGTTCGCGGTCAACGCCGTCGCCGCGGGGGGTGCGGTCCTGCTGACCGGGCTCGTGACCTGGCCGCTGGGGATCGAGGAGCCGTCGGGGTACGCCACCGCGCTGCTGACGCTGTTGCTCCAGCCTGCCCAACGGTTCCCCTATCTCGGGAGTATCTTCCTCGCGAGCTCATTCGTCGCAGTCGTCTTCACTGTCTGGCGTGAGCGGTTCTACGACCGGCGCGCGACCTACCTCTACGAGTCGACCCAGGGCGACGACCACGTCCTGGTGCCGATGCGCGGCGAGACGCCGGGCCGGACCGCACTGCTCGGCGCGCGGTTGGCCGCGGCCCACGACGCCGGGAAGGTCGTCCTGCTCGATCTGGTCCCCGACCAGGCGGTCGCGGCGGCGGAACGGGCGCTACTGGACGGCGAGGACACCGACATCGACCCCGACGACGGCGGCGACGAGCCACTGGACGAGGAGCTGGGGACCCGCGTCGACGCCTTAGAGCGGGAGGCTGGTCGGATCGAGACCCGGGCCGGCGTCCCCTGTGAGGTGGTCGTGGCCGTCGACGACGGGACCCCGGCGGCGACCACGCTCGGGACGGCCGACGCGGTCAACTGCGACCTCGTCGTCGCGCCCTACGAGAGCGAACACGGGGCGCTCACGCCGTACCTCCGGCGGTTGCTCGGCGGTGACACCGACGTGTTGGTCCACCGCTCACGGACCGAGCGGACCCGCTGGAAACACGTCCTGGTCTCGGTGCGCCGGGTCAGCGACGTCTCGCACAACATGGTCGACTTCGCGACCCGGCTGGCCGGCCGCAGCGGCCGGGTCGCCGTCGCCACCTGTATCGGCGCCCGGTCGGATCGGCGCCGGGCCGAGGAGATGCTGGCGGACCTGGTCGAACCGTTCGAGGGGTCCTTCGAGACCCGCGTCGCCCGGACGGACATCCAGTCGTTTCTCACCGAGACCGGCTCGCAGTACGACCTGGTCGTGATCGGTGCCAGCCAGGATCGCAGCGCCGCCTCGCGGTTCGTCTCGCCGCCGACGTTCGAACGGCTCGACGCCGTCGAGGCCGACGTGGCCATCGTCGACCGGAACTAGAGTTCGTCGTCGTCGACTTCGAGGATCGTGTCGGCCACGTTCTCCATTCCCTCGCGGCCCAGCGCGGACTGGACGATGAGGTGTCCGCCGATGACCGCCGGGCTGATGACCGTGTCGGCGCCGGCCCGGCGGAGCTTCTCGATGTTCTCGCGGTCCGTCGCCGCGGCTACGAGCGTCGCCGACGGGTTCATGTTGTTCGCCGTCAGCAGCGCCAGCGCGTCCTGTGCGTCGTCGTTCGTGGCTGCCACGACCGCGCTGGCGTCCTCGATGCCGGCCCGCTGGAGCGGCTCTTCGTCGCTGGGGTCGGCGGTGAGGACGGCGATGTCCCGCTGCTGGAGCCGTGACGCCGTGTCCGAGTCGGGGGTGACGACGACGAACTCCACCACGCCGGTCAGTTCTTCGAGGATCGGTTCCGTCAGGTCGCCGTAGCCCAGGACCAGCACGTGGTCCTGGAACAGTTCCAGTTGTGCGTCAGTCATGTTCCCGAGTGCCTCTGAGAGGCGTTTCTCGATCGCGGGGCCGAGCAGGGTCCCCAGCGCGATCGCGAAACTGGCGGTCCCCAGCACGACAACCGACATCGCGAACAGCGTCGCCTGCTCGGTGTTCGGTGTCACGTCGCCGTAGCCGACGGTGCTGGCGGTCACGAGCGTGTAGTAGAACGCGTCGGTCAGTGTCGAGACGTTGTTGAACTCCTCGCGCAGCGCGAACGTCCCGGCCGTGCCGTACACCTGTGCGCCGATCAGCGCCGCGCCGGCGGCCAGTTGTGCCGTCGAGAGGTCGATTGCCCGGTCGAACCGTCGGCGGTTGAACAGCATCGTCGGGATCGAGACCAGCGAGAGCGCGACGAGGGGCACCGATACCGCCGACGACTGGACGAGGCCCTGTGCGGCGGAAACCGGCAGGAGGATCACTGTCACGTACCAGCCCAGTCGGAGCCGTCGCCGCAGTCCGAAGACACCGACCAGCAGCGTGAAGCCGGTCAGCGCACCCGTGAACCCCGCTGCCCGCTGGGCGCTCCGGGGGACGTACGCGGCCAGCGGGCCGAAGGCGGGGGCCTCGCTGATGTTGACCACCCCGGTCGCAAACGAGAGGATCGCCACCACCGTCGGCAGGAGGATCGCGGCGCGGACACCCACCCAGTTCCGTGGCTGATCCATATCTCCCTGTCACCGTGCCCTGTCCTAAATGTACTGCCTCGGCAGGGTGGCCGGCGCCGGAAGCGATTTACTGCCGGACATACACGGTGGGGACATGGCTTCGCTCCCGGTCGAGATTCTCCTGGGTGTCTACCTGGGACTGCTCGTGGGGGTCATCCCCGCGCTCGTCTCCGGTGCGCTGGGGTTCGCGTTCAGGTATTTCACCGGGGTGACACTGCCCGGCTTCGGTGTCGCCGTGTTAGCGATCGCGCTGGCCGGCGTCAGCGGGGGACTGCTGGCGCTTGCCGACCAGTCGATCACCTCACTACCAAACGCCGAGCGCGTCATCACCGCGATCCTGGTCGTCGCGATGGTGTCGCTGTACGCACACGCCAAGGGCGATCAGATGGGCGCGAACTTCCCGAAACGGCTCTCCTTACAGTCGCTGCGGGAGAAGAAACTCTCGACGGATCTGGCCGACCTCGTCGGCGGGCGCGACGAGGTCCGTATCCACGTCGTCGGGGAGATCGCCGACATGGAGGGGTATCCCCCGCTCTCGGAACCGCTCCGGGCTGAGATCCGGGGTAGCGAGTGGACGTTTCCGGTCGATCTGCGGATCGGCGAACTCGAATCCCGACTGGAGGACCGCCTGAAGACCGAACACGATCTCGGGGACGTCGCGGTAAACATCGACGAGCGGGGGCAGGCGACCGTCGTCGCCGCGCCGCCGTTCTCGGGACTCTCGAAACGCATCGGTGACGGTCGTCACGCGGTGTCGGTCGACGCGAAACTCCCGACGGGACTCGCTCGCGGCGACGAAGTGACCGTATTGACGACCGACGCACAGGTTCGGGGGACCGTCGTCAGTGCCCGCTGTGAGGGGTCGAAACCGGTCGAGACGCCCGAAGAACCCGAGGTCGACGCCACCGAGAAACCGCCGACACCGGCGCAGGCGCCGACGACCGACGGCGGGCAGGGTCGGCTGACTGTCGGGGTCCGGCGGACCGACGCACAACCGCTGCTCAGGGCCTCGACGGCGAAAGTGGTCGTCGAGCCCCGCGGGACCCGTCGGGAGTTCGAACTCGTCTCCTTGCTTCGCCGGGCCGGCAGCCGGTTCCAGCGGGTGACGATCGGGGCCGACAGCGCGCTCGACGGACAGACGATCGGCGCCGCGGCCGTCAGAGAGACCTACGGCGTCGCGATCGTGGCCGTGCGTACGCAGGGGGGGTGGCGACTCGCCCCGCGTGGCGACAGCGATCTGACCGCCGGCGACGAACTGTACGCGGTCGGCCCCCGCGAGGCCCTGACGGCGTTCACGGAGGCGGTCGCGTGAGTCCCGCTGTCGCCGGCCTGGCGCTCCAGGGCGTGGTTCCACAGGGCGGGACACTCACCGACCAGATCGTCGCCGTGGTTGCCGGCCTGCTCGCCCTGTCGACGGTGGCCGGAACCCTCTCGGGAACCGTTGCCCTGGTGTACCGCTGGTACGTCCGCGAGCGGGTCCCCGCCGGACTGGCGGTTCTGGTCGGCCTGAGCGCCGTCGCGCTCTACATGGGGACGACGACTGCGCTGGGTCAGGTCATCGGCCAGAGCGACGACGTACTCGCCCCCGAAGCGATCCTGGCGAACATTGGCGCGTTCGTCGTCGGCGGCTTCGGGGCCTACACCGGCACTCGCGTCGGCGAGCGGTTGGGGACTGACCTGTTCGGCGTGACCGGCGGTCGTGAGATCGACGCCGATGTCAGCGAGATCGTCCGGACGGTCGGCCGCGTCACGTCTGTCACGCTGCCCGAGGAGATCGACGATATCGTCGGCTATGACCCGATGCCCGAGAAGACGAAGGAGAAACTGGCCGGCCGCCGGTTCCTCTTCCCGCGGCGGCTGACGAAGACGGAACTCCGCGAGCGGCTGGTCTCCCGGCTCAAAGTCGACTACGGCGTCGGCCACGTCGATCTGGAACTGACCGGCGACGGCACCGTCGAATACCTCGCGGTCGGTTCCCGGGCCGCGGGGATCGGACCGACGCTCCCGCCGGCGACCAACGCCGTCGCCATCCAGGCGGACCCGGCCAACGCAGCCAGCGCCGGCGACCTGGTTCAGGTCTGGGAGACGGACCCGCTCCAGCGGGTCCTGACGGGGGAGCTCCGCGGCGTCGCCGGCGAGATCGTCACCGTCGCTATCGACGCGGCGGACACGCAGAAAGTCGACCCCAGCACGCAGTACAAACTCGTCACGCTCCCGGTCCAGGACCGGCCCGACCGGGAGTTCGCGTCCCTGTTGCGGGCGGCCGACGAGACGCTTGGGACCGCGACAGTCGGGGCCGGGAGCGATCTCGACGGGGTCACGGTCGGCGGGTTGCAGGCCACCGTCGTCGCGATCACCCGCGAGGGCGCGAAACCGGAGCCGATTCCCGACAGGAGCCGGGTCCTGTCCGCGGGTGACATCCTCTATGCGATCGCGACGCCCGACGCGCTCCGCCGGCTCGAAGCCGCGGCTGCGGGTTCAGAACCCACCGATGTCGACGCCAGCGAGGAACTGCCGACGGCGGCTGTTCCCACGACTGAAACCGGTGACGACACCGACGACATCTCCGGACCACCGGCGGCCGCACAGTCCGAGCCCGCCGTCGAGCAGTCGACGGCGTCCGAAGCGGATACAACGTCTCACCCCGACGCAGACTCCGAGCAGGCAGCGACGACAGACGCGGCGGCCAACGAGCAGTCCGACAGTGATGAGAGTGCCGACACCGACGGGCCTGACTCGGACGCGATGGAGGACGCGCCGGCTTCGAACGCTGTGGACGCGGTCGAATCGGACGGTCCCGACGAACCGACAGCCGGCGGGGACGAGGCCGACCCGAGAGAGCCTGCTGACGACCAGTCACTCGTCGACGTGCTGGGTGGCACGCCCGATAGGGCGGGTCCTGACGACACCTCCGAAACCGAGCCGCCGGTCGACGACTCCGACGGAGACGAGACGGACACCGAAGACGACGGGGGTGAGGAGACCGACGCCGCACTGTCGGATGCCGACGAAACACCGACAGATGCCGACGATGGTTCCGACCCTTCGGCCGAAACCGACGGCTCAGCGGCCGACCGGTCTCCCGACGAGACAGATCCCGACCAGTCCGACGACGAGACAGCCCCGGACACCGATCTGTTGGACTCGTTCGCCGACGAGACGGACGAGGACGTATCAGCACGCGATCCCGAGCAGGCAGCGACTGATCCCGACGAACTGACTGGGCCGGACGAACCGACCGACCAGGCCGTCGACACTGCCGACAACATCTTCGAGTCGCTCAACGAGAGCGACGGGGACGATATCGATCTGGACGCGCTCCTCCAGGGCGAGGACGAGGACGTGGCAGTCTGGGACCCCGACGCCGCCGAAAGCGACGACGAGACGGGGGACGATCCCGACGGCGACCCGGACGATCGTGACCGCGAGTGACCTTCGGAACCCTCTTTGTCTCCCGGCTATCTCCTCCAGATATGGAGTGGAAACTGTTCGCACACCTCCGGGAAGTCGCCGGCGGTGACACCGTCACCGTCGACGTCGACGGCGAACCGACAGTCGGCGCCGCGTTGGACGCACTCCGCGAGGAGTACCCCTCCCTGGCCGCCGAGGTATCGGAGGACGGCGAACTGGTCGACCACGTCAGACTCCTGGTCGACGGCGAAGACCCCTTCGCTGCGGGTGAGGGCCTGGCGACGACCGTCGACGAGAGCACCGAACTGGCCCTGTTCCCGCCGGTCAGCGGCGGCTAAGTCCCGGTGAGGTCGGCCGAGAGGACGAACGTCGGCCAGTCGCTCGTGTTCGCCCGGACGTAGGCCGCCTCGGCGACGTGACGCGGCGTCTCCGGGATGAAGACCCGTGTCCCGTCGACGCCCAACTCAGCCGCGTCGGCCCGGACGGCGTCGAACAGCGCGTCCGCCGCGTCGGTGTCGTCCCACGTCCCGACGGCGTATTCGGCGAGCGTCCGGTCGGCCGCGTCTTCGGTCGTCCGGACGCGACAGGCTATGCCCCGGGTCCCGCTCCCGGCGACCGCGAAGACGGCCTGTTCGTCGGCCAACCGCTGGAGGCGCTCCCGTGTCAACTCGGCGACCGCCCACGTCTGTTCTGTGTCCAGTGTGACCCCGGAGAGGGCGGTCCGGCCGTCGCTTCGGGTCCAGTAACTCCAGGCCGCCGTCGGGTCGCGCTCGACGGGCATCGACGGCTCCGCTTCGCCCGGTTCCGGCCGCGCCCACCGGAAGGCGCTCTCGGGTCGGAAGCCGGCGGCGACGGCCTGTCCGAGGCCGGCGTCGTTCCAGGAGAACACCATCCCGCGGGCGACGGTCGCACCGCGGTCGCTGGCCCACTCGAAGAGGTCCCCGAGCATCGCCAGCCCGTAGCCGGCGCCGCGGTGGGCCGGATCGACCCGGATTCCCTGGACGTAGGCCTCGTGGTCGGAGACCAGCGCTGCCTGGCAGAGGCCGACGACGGTCCCGTCGACCTCGACGACGACGGTCCGCTGACTCGGGCCGTCGCTGTGGACCCAGTCGTCGAAGACGGCCGGAACGTAGTCGTCAGTCTCGCGGTCGTCCCAGACGCCCTCGACGACGGATACCACGTCCTCGTAGTCGGCTTCGCGTGCCTGCCGGACGGTCGATGACATACGACGACTGGTGGCGGCCTCCGTCTTGAAACTGTGGCAGAAAACCGACAATTGCAGGCTACAGCCAGGGGGTCGAGCGCTGCTGGATCTCACCGGCCAGGGGTTCCCGGATGGCGTCCTCGACGTCCCCGGCGTTTGCCAGCGCCCACATCAGTTTCACCTTCGCCGTCCCGGGCAGCATGTCCTCGCCCTCGATGACGCCGGCCTCCAACAGGTCCCGGCCGGTGTCGTACACCCGGTCACAGACCCGGCCTTCGAGACATTGGCTGGTCATCACGACCGGCACGTCCAGCGCGTCGATAGCGTCGATCCAGTCGGTGTTGACGTGGCCCAGGCCGGTCCCCTCGATGACGATGCCGGCGCTGTCCTCGGCAGCCGTTTCGAGCAGCGCGGGGTCCATCCCTGGCGTGAACTTCACGAGTTCCACGTCGGTCGCCAGGTCGTCGGCCAGCGCCAGGTCGGTCTCGCCGCGCTCGGCGTACTCGCGGCGGAAGGTAACTTCGTTGTCGCCGTCGGTGTCGTAGTCGACTTCTCCCAGCGGGTTTGCGCCGACCGTCTCGAAGGCGTCCCGGCGGGAGGTGTGGTTCTTCCGGACGCGGGTTCCGCGGTGGAGCGCACATACGTCGTCGGACTCGTCGGCGTGCATACAGACCAGGACCTCCGCGCAGTCGCTCGTGGCCGCCTCGACCGAGCAGACGGCGTTCATCACGTTGTCCGAGGAGGGGCGGTCGGCCGACCGCTGACTCCCGGTGAAAACGATGGGAACCGGTGTATCCAACATGAACGCCATCGCGGCGGCGGTAAACTGCATCGTGTCGGTGCCGTGCATGACGACGACGCCGTCGGCGCCCGCTTCGATCTCCTCGTAGATGGCCGCTGCGAGGTCCTGCCAGACCGCGGGGGTCATGTTCTCTGAGAGGATGTTGGCGACGACGCGACCGCGATAGTTCGCCATCCCCGCCAGGTCCGGTACCGCCCGGAGGACGTCCTCGGCGTCGAACTGTGCGGTGACCGCGCCGGTGCGGTAGTCGACGGTCGAGGCGATGGTGCCGCCGGTCGAGATGAGCGACACCGTCGGCAGGTCGTCGTCGAACTCGATCTCGGACTGTCCCTGTTCGTCTTGGGCGCTCTCGACGTCGTACACGTCGGATTCGAGTACTTCGACCTCGGCCTCGGCCCGGTCGACGCCGACGTTGTAGCCACCGTCGAGTTTGATCGCGAGGTGGTCGGGGGTGCTCGACGGGAGCAAGACCCCCTCGTAGGTCTGGTCCGCGCGGTCGACGCGGACGCGGTCGCCTGCGTTCATGGGCGCCAGTTCCGCCCGGCGGGACTTGAACCCATCCGTTCGCGGCCCGGAAGGTGACACGCTCCCGAAAGGTCCATGCCCCTCGGCGTGCCATCGGTAGGTATGTCCGAGCGAACCGAGGAGCGGACCCGCGAGGCAGACACCACGGCGGATGCCGACACGGGCGTCGACGTCGGTGGGATCGGCGGGACTACGACCGAACGCCAGTCCACTGACGAGACGGCGGAGTCCGGTGGGAGTTACTTCTCCGCCCGGGCGCTCCTGTTCGCGTTCGCCGCGACCGGCGGCGGGATGGTCGCGGGCAGTCTCGTCCCGCTGATCCCGTATACCGCGATCCTGGGTATCCCCGTCGGTGCCTTTCTCTACGGCCTCGCGGCGAGCGAGCGGCGCTACATCGAGACGGGACTGGCCGGCGGGCTCGTCGCCGGCATCGGCACCGTCCTCTCGGTGTTCTCACAGCTCGCGCTGCGGGGCGTCGCCGGCGGGAACATCGGTGCCGGCCGTCTGTTCCTCGTCGCGGCGGTACTGGGCCTGGTCGCCTCGCTGGTCGCTCACTACTTCGGCCGGGATCTACGGGCCGGCCTCACCGCCGACCTATCGTAACTGCCAGCCGTCCTCGGTCTCCTCGACTACGTCCTGTGCCGCCAGCCGGTCGAGTGCCTCCTCGATCAGTTCCGGTGGCGCTTCGACTTCGCGGGACAGCGCCGGGACGGTGGAGACACCGGCTGCCAGCGCGCTCACGAGTTCGGCACAGAGCCGGCCGTCGCCGTCGTCGACGGCCTCGTCGATCCGATCGCGGATATCTGTCGCGCGGCCCTGGACCCACCGCTGGGCCAGCGAAAGCTCGTTCTCCAACTGTTCGAGCCGTTCGAGTTCGCTCGCGAGGTCGCCCAGCGTCTCCTCTCCGCCGTCGCCGACATCGATGCTGAGATGGCGACATCTGGACATGTCGAAACCGGGATTGGTCGGGTAGGCGCTCTTGGTCCCGAACTCGTAGGGCGAGACGCGAACCTCCAGTCGGAGGTTCCGCGAGATCGAGAAGTACTTTCGGCGCTTGTCGTCGGTCCGGGAGGTGACGAGTCCGGCGTCTTCCAGTTTCTGGAGGTGGTCGATGACCGCCTTGGGACTGACGCCCAGGTACTCACTGATCTCCGTGATGTAACAGGGTTTGTGAGCGAGCAGTCGGAGGATACGCCGACGGTTGGCGTTCCCGAGGAGATCGAGCAACTCGGCGGAGTCCATTCACCCGAGGGTAGCGGGTCTGCGTAGAAAAGGGTGACCCCTTCGAGCGGGGTCAGGGTGGGCCACCGCTGCCGCCGTTGCCGGACTGATCGTCACTCGGTGGGCCGCCGTTCCCCCTGTCGCCGCTATCCGGCGGTCCACCGTCGTCACTGCCGTCGTCGGATTCGGTGTCGTCCTGGTCGTCACTGTCGTCGTCGGATTCGGTGTCGTCCTGGTCGTCACTGCCGTCGTCGGATTCGGTGTCGTCCTGATCGTCACTGCCGTCGTCGGATTCGGTGTCGTCCTGGTTGTCACTGTCGTCGTCGGATTCGGTGTCGTCCTGGTCGTCACTATCATCGGGCGATTCCCCACCGTTGTCCGGGGATCCGTCGTCGGATGGGTCTTCTCCGTCGTCGGATGGTTCGTCTCCGCTCTCGGACGGATCGTCGTCCTCGTTGTCGGGCGAGGTATCCTCATCGGACGGTGTCGTTTCCTCGGATGGGTTGCTCTCACCGTCGCTGTCGTCCGGTGGCCCGTTGTCCGCTGGCGGGCCAGTGTCGTCCGGCGGCCCCCCGTCGCTCTCGGTGTCATCGGGAGGTCCGGCGTCTTCCGGTGGTCCCTGATCGGAATCGCTATCGTCGGAGGGTCCAGTGTCGTCCGGTGGTCCTTGCTCCGAGTCACTGTCTTCCGGAGGACCCGCATCTTCCGGCGGTCCCTGTTCGGAGTCGTCATCGTCAGGAGGTCCGGCGTCTTCCGGCGGTCCTCGCTCACTCCCTGCCTCGTCAGACGGGCCGGAATCGTCCGACGATCCTCGATCGGACCGGTCGTCAGATGGGCCGGCGTCATCTGGCGGCCCACGTTCGCTGTCGTTGTCATCCGGTGGGCCACGTTCGCTGGCGTTCGGCGGCCCACGCTCGCTGGCGTTGTCACCCGGTGGTCCCCGCTCGCTCGCGTTCGGCGGACCTGCCCTATCCGGCGGTCCGGCGACCCCGCGGGCGATCTGGGACACCTCCGGTCCGGTGAGGTTGCTGGCGTTCCGCTTGAGCCGTTCGAGTTGCGTGTCGTTGACGCCCGTCTCCCGGGCAGCCGTGTCGGTCTCGTTGACCGCCGTCTTCAGCCCCGTGATCCGGGCTGCGAGCCGGCTCTGCTGTGCGACGTAGGCCTGCTCCGAAAGCGAACCGTTCTCGAACCGTTCCTCGAGCGACTCGTTTCGCTCCTGGAGCCGTTCGAGTCGGCGTTCGAGCGTCCCCGTTCGGTTTCTAACGAGACCCGGCTGCTCCTCGTCGCTGGCTTGCTCGTAGCCGGCGCGCCACATCCCCGACTCGACCGTGTCGTCAGCTGCCGCCGAACTGGCCTGTAGGAAGGCGCTCAGCTGCGTCCCTAGTGTGGTGTTACCGGTCGTGTTCGCCTGGCTGACGACGCCGCTCCCGGAGTCGTTGTCCGCCACAGTTCCCTGTGCGGCGACACCCGGAACACCGAATGCGAGAGCGACGACAGCGACTAACACGAGGTAACGGTGGCGCATCTATCGACAGCTATGGCCATCCAGTGGTAAAAATAGGGGTCTTCGTTCGAAGCGTTTACCGTCCGCCGAGGGGTCCATAAACCGTCCAATAGCGTTTATACTTCGTTTTCAGCGTGTCTCGGAAGCAGCCAGGACGCGGCGGCGACCGCGCCGACCGAGAGTGCGACTGTCGCTGCTGTGAGCGTGATCCCCGGATCGTAGCGAAGCGGTGGGTAGTAGCCGAACCCGTAGTCGAGGAGGTCGTTGCCGAGCGCGAGCGCAAGCGCTGCCAGGAGCGCACCGCGGGTCGTCCGCGCGTAGTGTGGGACGAACAACCCCTCGGCGACGAACCCGAGGTGGGTGACGATGATCCCGAAGTACGCCCACGGCGCGGGAAAGTAGGCGTCGAACCCCAGGTTCAGCGCAACGACGGTCCAGAGCCCCATCTTGAGCAGCCAGACCAGCGCGATGGTGTGGAGATACGCGAGCGGTCGACTCAGCGGAACCTCGTCCAACGACCGACCGAGAAACGGCAGCAGTGTCGCCAGCGAGAGCGTCATGAGAAACAGTGCCGCCGGTGAGTCGGCATACAGCGGCCAGAGGAACGTCGAAACCTCTGGCATCGTCTCGACGTAGTACCGGACGCCGACCAACATCGCGACGACGTTGACGAGCAGCAACCAGACCAGACTCGGCGTGTTCTCCAGGTAGTAGCGTGCGTACCGGCGGGGGAGCAGGTAGTCACCGGTACCGGTCGCTCGCTCGCTGTCCATACCGTGTCCGGGACCCCACAGAAAAAAGCACTGTCGGAGTCGCCCTGCTGGCGGTCGGATTGCGCGACGACAAAAACCTATGGGCCAGCGTTTATGCGTGTCGATGACACACACTCGACTGCACCGATGTTCGAACAGTTCTCCCGCGGATACTATCTCGGGCGGCTGTACGTCGAGCCACACGACGACGCAGCCGCAACGATGTGTCGCGAACAACACGAGCGCGTCAACCGACAGCTGTACACGACCGGTGACGGGGTCGAACGCACAGACCTCCCGCTCGTAATGAAACTCGGTTCACAGCATTTCACCGTCCACGGCGACGACGGCGTCCCGGCCGATACACTCGCAGTCCCTCGTGACCTCCTCGAAGACCACCGGTTCGAGAACCCGCCGGATCTCCGCGAGGTGTTCCTGGCGAAGGCCGACCATGCTCAGCAACTGCTCTCTGTGAGCGCCGATACCCCCGAGAACGGGCCGTTCTGGAACCGAACACATTAACGCCTCGAAGCTCCCCGTCAAGGTATGCAAATCGTCATCGCCGGCGCCGACGAGGACGGACTGGGCGCAGCGCTTTCCGACATCGAAGCCGACGTCCATGCGGTCGATGTCGCGAACCGGCCGGGCCTGGAGGAAGCCGGCATCCACGAGGCCGATGTCTATCTGCTGACCGAGATGCGCCAAGCGACCTCGATCGCGGTCGCGAAAGACCTCAACCCGGACGTCCGGGTCGTCATCTACGCCGACGGCTCGCTCCCGGATTTCGCCAGCCGGCAGGCGGATCTCGTCGTCGAC
Organism: Haloarcula montana; assembly: GCF_035666295.1. NCBI lineage: Archaea > Methanobacteriati > Methanobacteriota > Halobacteria > Halobacteriales > Haloarculaceae > Haloarcula > Haloarcula montana. Next base: position 723,938 of record NZ_CP142027.1, on the reverse strand, counting down.
CCCGACCTGCTGAGCCCGGAAGCGGTCGCAGAGGAGCTATAACCGGGCAGCCAGATCGGCAAGCCGGTCTGAGCCGCCGCGTTCGAAGGGCGTTCCATGGCCGGGCACCGCGATCTCGAACGACGGCGCGTCCTCGACGAGCGACTGGATCGACCGACGGACCTCCTGGCTGTCGTAGCTCAGGTGCCACGGCGAGGGGTGAAACTGTCCCCGCTTCTCCCGGACCAGATCGCCGAGCAGCGCCGTCGACAGCGACTCACTGACGTAACTGACGTGGCCGGGCGTGTGGCCCGGCGTGTGATAGGCGGTGAAGCTCCCGACGGTCTCGCCGTCGGACAGTGGTTCGATCGGGAGGTCGGGGGCGTCGACCAGTGGCGACGTGAGTCGCTGGAGCGCGCCCTTGTGGTTTCGCAGGGGCGGCGAACGGTCGCCGGCGACGACGTTCGCGTCGGCGGCCCCCACGTAGATCGTGGCGTCGGTCTGTTCGAAGGCGGACAGACCGCCCACGTGGTCCATGTCGTAGTGGGTCAGGAGAATCCGTTCGACGTCGCGGCGCTCGAACCCGGCGTCGATCAGGCCCGCGATCAGTCGGTCGCCGTGCCAGGGCATCCCGGTATCGACGAGCGTCAGCGTCCCGCCGTCGTCGACGAGCGCGGCGTTGACGCCCGTGAGGTCGTACCACCACACGCCGTCGCCGAGAGGCTGTACCATAGCTGTCGGTACGAACGCCGACGCCAAAACCCTTCACGGCTCTGTCGGCGACCTTCCTGACCGAGCCGCCAGTCAGAGGATGGTGTCGTCCGTCACAACGATGTGTGTCGCTGGAGGGCCGAACGAACCTATCACGCACTCCGTTACCGCTCGACGATGGTCCCGCCGGAGCCGACGGCGATGTCGGTGCTGCCCCGGACGACCGCTTTCAGGTTCTGGCCGCTGGGGGTCGCCTGCTGGTTCCACTTCCCGTCGAGGTCGTACACCTTCCCGCCGCCACCGACCGTGAGACCGTCACTGTCGTCGTCGGTGACCTCGATGTCGCGCAGGCCGGCGTCGCCGGTGTCGGCGGGCGTCCACTCAACCCCGTTCCAGTGGAAGATCATCCCGCCACCGCCGGAGATCCACACGTCGTCGAAGCCGTCTGAATCGACGCCGTAGAAGTTGACGTTGGCGTCGGCCAGCCCGGTCTTGTCCCAGGTCGCGCCGTCGCTGGTCCGGAAGACCGACTTGTTGCCGTCGACGATGTGGCCCTTGCGGTCGTCGAAGAAGTCGACGGCGTTGATTGCCGAGCCCGAGCCGGGCGTGACGTACTCCCAAGTCTGGCTGGCGCCGTTCTCGAAGGAGTAGTACATCTTCCCGGAGTCACCGGCGACGTAGACGTTCGCCTCGTCGGCCCGGCCCGTGACCGAGACATCGTTGAAGTTGTTGGTCACGTCCATGGGGGCGCTGTGGTCGGTCAGGACGCCGGATTCGATGTCGTACTCGCCGATCGCGCCCGAGGAACCGACGAACCACAGGCGCTTGCCGTCGTCGGTCACGTCCGCGCCGTAGAGGCTGTTTCCGTTCCCCGTCGGACCGCAGTCGACGATCTTCTGCCAGCCCAGCGGCGTCCGTTCGAGGACGATACCGCCACCACCGACCGCGTACGCGCCCTCGTCCGTGTACTCGACATCGTGGAGCGTGTTCCCCGTCGGCGACTCGACGGCGGTCCAGGGCGACTGGGCCGCCCCCGAGCCGGAGAACGTCGCGATCCCCGTGGCTGCGGCAACTGTCGCACCGATACCCTTGAGCGCACCGCGTCGCGTCGCAGTTCGATCGGACATTGCACGCTCACCTGGGGGGTGGAAACCACTTGAAGGGTTGACGCAGTTAAGACGATTTAGGTCCTTTAGAGGGATTGTACGGGCATTTTTCGAGACGCTGAAGGGGGAATTACCGGAACCGAGGGGTATCGCGATTCAGCGGTCGGTCAAGCAGTTCATAGCGTCTCTGTTCATTCGTTTTGTGAACTGCCGGCTCGATTAAGACGTTTTATTCGTTTTATGCCCTCGATTTCGCGGGGAAAAACCGGTCGAACGGGGCTATTCGAGTTCGGCGACGAGCGCCGGTGCTTCGGTCGTGACGACTTCCTCGACTGCGCGGACCGCCAGTTCTCGCTCGCCGGGAAGACAGAATACCGGGCTCCCGCCGGCGATCCCCGCCGTCGTTCGGACGCCGACGACGCTGGTCCCGGCCCGGTAAAACAGGAGGTTCCTGACGACTTCACCGAACCCGGGCAAGACCTTCTCGAACAGCGGGTGGACCGCCTCGATGACGACCTCCGACTGCGCGATACCGGTCCCGCCGACGGTGACGACCGCCTCCACGTCCGGTCGCGAAACCAGTCCGTCGACGGCCCCCTGGACCTCGTCGTATCCGCCCGACAGCTCCCGGGTCACAGTCACCGAGTGGCCGGCGTCGGTCAGACTCTCTGTCAGTCGATCCGCCGTCGGGTTCGGATCGTCCTCCGAAGTCGCTGCCTCGCCGACGGCGACGAGCGCCACGTCGATCGATCGTGTAGGTGTCATCGATACCGACTGTGCCGTCTGCGCTGTCGCTACTGGCTCCGAACTGGTTGGTTTCGATCCCGCCGGGGTTGTTTCGGCCGGCTCCTGGGTGTCGGCCGAGGCCGATTCGGGCGGGGAGCCGGGTGATTCGGCTGGCTCCATATCGCTGGCCGGGGCTGTCTTCTCGGCTTCGTCCGCTGTTTCGGTCCGTGAGGCCGCGTCTGCCTCCGTCGTCCGCGTGTCCGTCCCGTCCACTGTGTCTGTCTCGTCTGCGATCTCTGTTCCGTCCGCCGTCTCTGCCTCGTTCGCTGTCCCCGTCTCGTTCGTTCCGTCGTCACCGGGCGGCTCTGTCTCCTGATCGGGGTCCGTTTCCGGCTCATCGTCGGACTGCTCGCTCGCCCCCCGTCGCGTATCCCTGGACTGGAAATCGACCATGTCAGTACGTGGACGGTCCCCGGGTAAATACTCGGGGGCGGCCGCTGGCCGGCCGGACCGTCAGCGTTTTGCGGCCGCTGACCCGACCGTGAGGTATGGTCCGTTCTGACTACGGCCGAAGGGTCGTCACCCGTTTCGCCAGCGATGAGTGACGACGCCGCGAGCGACCGGGTATCCATCGACAGCGACGGCTCGGTGACGGTCACTGACGACGACTCCGGCTACGAGCGACCCAGCGGCGAGCCGCCCCGCCAGGCCGAACCGACCGAGGGGTTTGGCTGGCACGGCTGGATACTCGTCGGTGTGGTGTTCGTCGCCTTCCTCGTCGTTCCCGCAGCGATCCTCTATCTCCCAGCAGCGCGGGGGATCGTCGCCTCGCTGGGACTGACGCTCCGGGACGCCTACCTGGTGTTACCGCTGGTTCCGGCGTTCGTTCTGGGTACGGTCGCCGTCTGGTCCGCGCTACGGTCCCGTCGGTCGTAACGCAGTATCAGAGCTTGTAACGTCGGGGAACGATTTATACTCGGGTTTCCTGTACTCTCCGACAAATGCTCCTCTCGGTCGTCCTCCTGGCGGCCGTTCTCGGGATGTGTGTTGCCTTCCTGGTCTGGCTCCACCGTGACCGCCCGGGTGCTGGCCCCCTCGCAGCGTTCGTCGTGGCCGCGAGTCTGTGGGCCGTCGCTCACGGCCTGGAGCTTGCGGTCCCCGACATCGAGACGATGCGCTGGCTCCTCAAGGTGCAGTTGACCCTCTCCGTGGTCGTCCCGGTCGCCTGGCTGGCGACCGTCCTGGAGTACAGCGGGCGTCCGGAGTGGCTCACCCGCCGGCGACTCGCGCTCCTGTTGGTCGAACCGGGGGCGTTCGTCACGCTCGTCTGGTCGAACGCCGCTCATCAACTGGTCTGGGAGGGGAGCACGACGACGCTTCTCGGCGGGACGAGCGCGCTCGCACCCGAGTGGACGCTGTTGTACTTGGCGCATCTCGCGTACATCCTGGCGCTGATTCTCGGCGGTGGCGGGTTGTTGCTCCGGACGACGTTTCGAGCCAACGAGTCGTTCCGCGGGCAGGCGATCGTCCTGTTGCTCGCGATCACCGCGCCGACCGTCGCCCAGGCGCTGCACGTTCTCAACGCGATCCCGACTCAGTTCGATCCGACGAGTCTGGGCTATGTCGTCTCGGGTGTCGTCCTTTCGGCGGCACTCCTGCGCGGGCATCTGCTCGATGTCGCCCCAGTGACCCGTGACCTCGGGCGGGAGGCGATCTTCGCCGAGATGGACGATCAGGTCGTCATCGTCGACGACGACGGCCGCATCGTCGACGTCAACGACGCGGCCGTCGCGCTGTTCGATCGCGAGCGGAACGCGCTCCAGGGCCGGCGATTGGCGGAGCTGTTGCCGGCGCTGGCGGCGACTGTTCCCGATCCGGGCGAATCTATCCAGACGGAGACGGAACTACAACGGGACGGTGCGGTGAACTACTACGACGTGCGGGTGACGCCGCTGTACCGGGCCTACGGCGTCGTCTCCGGCCACCTCATCAGCCTCCGGGACGTCACCGGTCGGCGCCAGCGCGAGCAACGACTCGACGTTCTCAACCGCCTCCTGCGGCACAACATCCGCAACGAGATGAACGTCGTCCGGGGCAACGCCGACCTCCTCGCCGATCGGATCACCGACGACGACCAGGACCGGATCGAGCGCATCCGGGACACGGTCGACACTGTCGTCGATCGGAGCAACAAGATCGGCCGGGTCTCGGAGGCACTGGAAGACGAGTCGGTTCGACCGGTCCGACTTGCGAGCGTCCTCGCCCCGTTGATCGAGGACGCTCGGGAGACCTATCCTGCGGCCGATATCTCCCTCTCCTGTGACGAGGACGTCTGGGTGTCCGCTGGGCCGTCGCTCTCGCTTGCCTTCGAGGAATTGGTCGACAACGCCGTCGAACACGGCCGCTCGCCCGAACGGGACGCCACCGACGGCCCGACAGCAGCCGGCCGAGCGGACGGCGGCGCCAGCGTGAACGTCGACGTCGCCGTCACTTACCGTGCGGAACCGCCGAGGGTCCTCGTCACCGTCGCCGACGACGGACCGGGTATCGCCGCCCACGAACGGGAGGTCATCCAGGCGGGCGAGGAGACGCCGCTCCAGCACGGCTCCGGCGTCGGCCTGTGGCTCGTCGCCTGGGTCGTCCGCAATGTCGGTGGGACACTCTCGTTCGAGGGCGGGCCGGGGACGACCGTCGCGGTCGGCCTCCCCGCCGCGAAACCCCCGGAGTACGACGAGGCGTGACTCACCAGGACTTTCGCTCCCGGTCGCGCCAGAACTCCCCGCTCGGTGCCTCGGGGCGGAACCGTGCGAGCCACACCGGCGTCTCGGCACCTTTCTCGGGCGTCCGCGGGGCGCTGTCCTCGGTCATGTCCGTCTGGACGTAGCCCGGACACACCGAGTTCGCGAGCAGTCCCTCGGCGGCGTACTCCCCGTCGAGATACCGCGTCAACCCGTTCAGCCCGGTCTTCGACACGCGATAGGCGGGCATTCCGCCGGACTGACGCTCCGTGATCGCGCCCAGTCCCGAGGAGACGTTGACGACGCGGCCGCCGGGCCGGTCGAGCAACAGTGGGAGGGCGTGTTTGGTCAGTACCGTCGGTCCCCGGAGGTTCGTCTCGAACGTCCGGTCGATGGCGTCGGTGGGCATCTCGGCCAGAGGCTCCCGCGTGTCCATGACCCCGGCGTTGTTGACGAGCATATCGAGACGGCCGACCTCCGCGTCGATCCGGTCGACCGCGGCGGCCATCTCGGCGTCGTCGGTCACGTCGAGTTCGACCGCGCGGCGGTCGGCCGCCGTCACGTCCGCCGGGTCCCGCGCCCCGGCGTACACCGTCGCCCCGTGACTAACGAGGCCGTCGGCGATCGCCTTCCCGATCCCCCGTGTCGCGCCGGTCACCAGCGCGACCTGTCCGTCGAGGTCGTCGTACAGCGGAACGTCCATACCCGGGGTAGGGCGGCCAGGCCGAAAAACCGGACGACAGGTCGGTCGTTACCGCTCTTCGTCCCGGCGCATCGCGATCTCGAACCACGGGCAGAGCCGCAGTTGCCGGTAGTACTCGGGATGTTCGCGCAGGCGCTCGTAGGGGACCCACATGAGGCCGTCGACCTCCTCGGGGTTGGGGTCCAGCGAAGTGTCGTGCAGGGTCGCCTGCAGCACCGCACAGACCTCCCACTCCAGGCCGGCGTTCTCGTAGTAGCGCTTGTACTCGAAGCGGTCGGTGACCCGCAGGTTCTCGTACTGATCGGGCGAGACCCCCAGTTCCTCCTCCAGGCGCTCGCGGGTCGCCTCGATCTGTGTCTGGCCCTCGACGGGGTGGGAGGCGACGGTGCCGTCCCAGTGGGTGTCCCACAGCCGTTTGCCGGCGGCACGCTGGGCCAGCAGCACACGGCCCTCTTCGTCGAACAGCAGTGCGGTGAACGCCCGGTGCCGGACGCCGTCGCCGGTGTGGGCGTCGAGACGGTTGACCAGCCCCTCCTCGTTGTCGTCGGCATCGACTGCGATGACGTCCTGCTCGGCGTTCTTATGAACCTCGTCGGCGTCGTTGCTCATTGTCAGTTCACTCACAGCGGGGATTCTTACGCGCTTCGACTCGGCGCGCCCTCCAGTTCCGAGACGAACCGCTTGAGCACCTGCTCTTCGGCTCGGTGGAGCGTCTCGCTACAGGTCGATTTCGCGATCCCGACCGTCTCGGCGAGTTCGGTCAGCGAACACCGTCGTGGGGTGTCGTAGTACCCCTCCTCGACGGCCGTCCGGACGAGATCACGCTGGCTCTCGGTCAGGACCGGCTCCTCGGTGACGTGTTGCTGGACCTTCTCGACGGTGAAGGGGATGCCGAACTCGTCGAGTTGCTCGCCCAACTGGGAGAGCCGTTCCTGCGGGGCCGTGATCTCCCAGATGGCCTCTCCGTCTTCGAGGGTAAACGGCATCTCTAACGGGATCCCCGACCCCTGGATCGGGAACAGCAACAGCGGAGTCGACGTCTCGAACTGTATCAGTGCGGTGTCGTTCGTCGTCGAGAGGATCTCCATCGAGGTCACCGGCTCCCGACTCTCGATGTCGCCGAGGACGCCGGGCAGGTCGTCGGTCGTCACCTCCGCGAGCCCGACCCCTGATTCCTCGTCGGGAAGCGCAGCTAAGACCCGAACCGTGACGTCGTGCTGTCTGGAGACGTCACCGATCCAGATGTCCTCTGGCACCGTGAGCGTGAGTTCTGCGCGTGGCATCGTTCTCACCCGAATATATTCGGCGAGAGCGCAGAGCAGTGTTGCCGAACATGTTCGCTTCACGGGCCAGACGGATCAGTGTACTGGCAGGGGACTCAAACGGGGTCCAGCAGCCGGGCGGCCACGTCGTCCAGACGCTCCTCGACGCCGGAATCCGGTGGCGTCTCGATCGCACACAGGACCTCGCGGTTCGCCCGGAGGAGCGGTGTGCGCTGCAGAGAGACGAGCACGCGGCCGGTACCAAAGAGCATCCAGCCGGACATGTTCGGGGGTGGCGAACGCTTATCCCGCCGGACGGTCGCCATCCGATATGGAACGCGTGTCGGTGAGACGAACCTTCGACGCGACGCCCGAGCGAGTCCGCCAGGAGATGGCCGACCTGGAGGCGTTCATGCTCGGTGCCGGCTTCGACGACGTGACCGTCGAGGACGACACCATCGTCATCAACAACCGGGTCGGGCTGTTCGACATCGAACTCGTCCTCGATATCGTTGAGGAGGAGGGGGCGGCGCTGGTCTACGAGCAACGCGACGGCGCCTTCGAGTCGATGCGAACCGAGTACCACGTCGACGCCGACGGTGAGGGGACGACGGTGACCGCGACGACGGAGTACACCGCGTTGGATCTGGCCGTGGTCGGCCAGTTGCTCGATTCGACGGTCGTCGACCGCCAACGGCGGAAGGAACTCGAAGCGCAGTTCGACTGGCTGGAAGAGCGACTCGCTTGACTGACGACGTTCCCCGAACATGTACGGGACAGGACGGACCCCTACAGCCCGCTAACTACCGGGTATGAGCCACGCCCACGAAGACATCCCGTCGGTGACCGACGCCGTCCACGACAACTCCTGGTCGGCGAACCTCGAACAGCCTGCCCACGCCGAGGACCGGGGACTGGTCGTCGAGCAGGCGATGGAGGCGATCGAACACACGACGGCGGGACACCACGTCAACCTGGTCACCCACGGGGAGCATGGCCATCCCGAGACGTACCTGTTCGCGGAACTGGAGTCGGCCTACGGCGACGGGATCGACGTCGAGTACGTCGAGCAGTGTGGCTGTGGCGGCCACGTCACCCGGGTGCACGTCTGATGTACGGGGACATGGACCTGACCGAACGGCCGCTGGTCCTGATCTGGGAGCTGACCCAGGCCTGTGAGCTGGCCTGCAAACACTGCCGGGCCGACGCTCAGCCGCGCCGTCACCCCCGGGAGCTGTCGACCGAGGAGGGGAAGGCGCTGCTGGACGACGCCCGCGAGTTCGGCGAGGGGCAACTGGTCGTCCTCTCGGGGGGCGACCCGCTGGCCCGGGACGACGTGGTCGATCTCGTCGACTACGGTACCGACCAGGGGCTCAGGATGACGCTGACGCCCAGTGGCACCGCCTCGATCACCCGCGAGGCGCTCTCGGACCTCTCGGCCGCTGGACTCCGCCGGCTAGCCCTCTCGCTGGACGGCGGCGACGCCGTCGCTCACGATACCTTCCGAGGCGAGGGCGGGAGCTTCGAGGCGACGATGGAGGCCGCTCGTGCGGCCGCGGACCTCGACATCCCGCTGCAGATCAACACCACGGTCTGTGCGGAGACGGTCAAGCAGTTGCCGGCCATCCGGGAGCGGGTCGCGGAACTGGGTGCGGTCCTGTGGTCGGTGTTCTTCCTCGTCCCGGTCGGTCGCGGTCGGGTGTTGACCCCGATCCCGCCGGCCCGGGCCGAGCGAGTCATGGAGTGGCTCCACGAGGTCAGCGACGAGGCCCCCTTCGGTGTCAAGACGACCGAAGCACCCCACTACCGCCGGGTCGGGATGCAACAGCGGGAGGAGGGCGGCCCGACAAGACGGATGGGCGTCCGGGCTGGTAAGGGGTTCGCGTTCGTCAGCCACACCGGCGAGGTCTACCCCTCCGGATTCCTCCCGAAGTCGGCCGGTGACGTCCGCGAACGGAGCGTCGTCGACATCTACCGCGATTCGGAGCTGTTCCGGTCGCTGCGGGACGACGACGCGCTGTCGGGCAAGTGTGGTGCCTGCGAGTTCCGTGGTGTCTGTGGCGGGAGCCGTTCGCGAGCCTACGCGACCACCGGCGACCCGCTCGCGGCGGACCCGCTGTGTGAGTACGAACCACCGGGCTACGACGGCCCCATTCCCGATCAGCACCCGGCCGATTGAGGGGGTTTTTCAGACACTGGGAACGAGCGACCCCCGTTTTATGCCAGTAGTCCGCACAGTCTGGTATGAGCGACTCGGGTATCAGGGTCGAACTGGCGGTCGACTCCCCCGGTGCCTGTCCGGTGGCGGATGTCACCGAAGAGGTCGGGGCCTCCGTGACCGACGTTTCGCGGTCCAGCCCACAGGGGGGACAGGTCGTCGAGGAGTTCACGACCGACGGCGAGGCCGACGTCGTCGAAGCCTACCCCGGCGCCGAACAGGTCTTCGCCGCGGGCGACGGGGGGCGGTATCGATTCGAGCGCGACCGGACGGACTGTGTCTGTGAAGCAGTCGAGACCTTCTCGTGTCCGGTCGCGGACATCCGTGCGGTCGACGGCCGGCTCATGTTGACGTTTCACGCACCGGACGTCGACAGGGTTCGAGCCATCGTCACTCGGCTCAAAGATCTCTACGACGGCGTCTCGCTGCGGTCGTTGCGACGGGACGGCGACGCGACGGTGATGGACACGACCGTCGTCGACCGGAGCAAACTCACCGACCGCCAGCGGGAGGTTCTGGAGACTGCCGTCGAGATGGGCTACTTCGAGTATCCGAAGGGTGCCAACGCCGGCGAAGTCGCCGAGGCGCTCGACATCTCGGTGTCGACGTTCGCCGAGCACCTGGCGGCGGCCCAGACCAAGCTCATGGACTCGATCCTGGCGGACTAACGGCGACGGAACGCCGCTCCGAGCAGCCAGCAGGACAGGCCTGCGCCGACGACGCCGACCGCTTCGCCACCGAACACGAGCGGTGGAGATTCACTAACTATCCCCAGTAGTTGTCCCCCGAGTCCGACGACGAGTAGTCCGATCGTCACCGTCGCGACCCGATCCGTCGATAGCCGCGACCGGCCGACGGTCGGCGGGTAGAACTGGAACGTGGCACCGATCACGGTCAACCCGAGAAAGCCCAGCAGCATCGTCCGGTAGTGTGCCCGGACGAGCGCGGGGTCCCGCCCATCGAAGACTGTCGCCAGCGCCAGCCCGACACCGACGACGCCGTAGCCGACGGCCGCCAGAACCGCGTAAAAGCCCACGCGTCGCCGGTCCGAACGGCGAAACATGACCACGTAGGCCGCCGCGAACCCGACGACTGCGAGCGCTTCCAGTATACCACCGACCAGGAGGAGCCGACGGTCGAACAGCCCGACAGCAAGCAACGCCGGTGCGACCGCTCCGGCCGGGAGGACGAGCCAGACCAGCGGCCGGGGCGGTTCGGCGACGAGAAACCGGGGGAACAGCCGGAACCCGACACCGAAGACGAACAGCGCGGCGGTCCCGGCCCCGAGCAGGTGCGAGACCTGCGCCGGCAGGAGCCACTGGCGTCCGAGGGCCGGCAGTGTGACGGCGACCGCGCCAGCGGCCAGGTACACGAGCGCGACCGGGACGACGGCGTTGGCGAGCCTGTCGACATCCCTCCGGTGGGTGTTTGCGCCGCCCGTGCCCGTCTCGCGTCCCGTGAGGTTCGTTCGGAGGGTCCAGCCCAGCGACCCCAGGAACACGGCGACACCCAGTCCCCAGCAGGCGCGCCCGACCGTGGTGACCCACGCCGGCGTCGCGGATACGAGCGCCAGTCCCGCCGTTCCGACGACCGACAGCGGGAACTGCACGGCTGGTGCCCACGGGAGCGCGAGATCACGGTCGAAGTACGCGGGGACCAATGCGTAGGCCTTCCCGAACAGGACGTGCAGGACGAACCCGTACAGGCCGAGGACGACCACCGCTCGGCGGCCGAGATCGGCGGCTACAGCGAGATGCGCAGCCAGGAAAAACAGGACGCCGACCGCGACGAGCCTGCGGGTCCAGCGCGTGACCCGCGGGTCGCTCATCTCACTCCGGGCTGATGTGGACGTGCCACTCGTCGTCGGCGATCCGATCGGTCTCGTGGGTGAACCCCCGCGCACTGAGAGCGTCGTACAGCGGGACCGGCTCGAAACTGTTGACCAACTCCAGGTTCTCGCCCTCCTCGAGGTCGTCGAGCGCGCTCATGATCTCTCCGAACGGTTCGCCGTCGATGTTCCGGACGTCCATCGTCCGACTGTCACGCTGTTCCGTCGCCATACGTGACAGGACGGGGGCTGTCGGTCAGACGCTTGTCCCGAACGTGTTCGCCGAGGTGAACGCTGCCGTCCCGACACCGGCGCCACAGACGGCACAGCCAGCGTCGAGGAGTCGCTCGCGTGCGCCGGCATCGACGGTGACGGCAGCCCCACACTCGGGGCAGGTGAACCGATACGTCGACATCGGTATCGGATGGTCCCCCGATGGCACGAAAACCGGTCACCCATCGTTCTGTGGGGTTTCAGGGGAGAGGTGGCGTTCCATCGTCACGAACGGGACGGTCACGTCCTCGATCTCTCGGTGGATGGTTCCCGTCCGCTCGTAGCCGTGCCGCTCGTAGAACCCGACCGCACTGAGTGAGGACGCGAGTTCGACGACCCCGATGCCAGCGAACCGTGCGGCGGTTTCGAGTTGCTTCAACAGCGTCGTCGCGATGCCCATGTCGGCGTAGAACGGACTGACGAACAGTGCGTCCAGTCGCTGCTCCGGCAACTGGAGGACGCCGTATCCCACCACGGTGTCGTCGATCGTCGCCACCTGGATCTCGTACTGGTCGGCCGACGGCGACGCCTCGAAGGCCTCGATGTTCCCCTCGTCCGGTGCCCAGGCCGCAAGCTGGCCCTCAGTGTACCGCTCGTCCTCGATACCGAGGATCGCCGCGCGCTTGACGGACAACATCGTGCCGGCGTCTTCGGGCCTGGCCTTCCGGAACTGGACGTCGTCGCCCACTCCCGGCGGTCGGATACTCGCGGTGATAAGCGTTCCGTCGTTACCGTCGCGGCTCGCGGGAACAGGGAGAGACTCGCTCCGCTCGTCTCTCTGGCTCCCGCTCGACAGTTAACGACCAGTCCTACGGACTGAGTCGCTGCCGGTCTGCCCAAGAGCCGTGCAGTGGCTCTCGTGCGCTCTCAACGTCTTCGCCTACGGGCTCAGACGTTGACGATCTCGCGGGAACACCGTTGGACTTCACTTCGTTCGTCCAACGAGCACCCGCTCGACAGTTAACGACCAGTCCTACGGACTGAGTCGCTGCCGATCTCGCGGGAACAGCACCGCTTCGCGGATGTTCTCCAGTCCGAGCATCGTCATGATGAGCCGCTCGCCACCGAGACCCCAGCCGGCGTGGGGGGGCATGCCGTAGCGGAACATCTTGGTGTAGTACTCGAACGCCTCGGGATCGAGGCCCTGCTGCTCGAAGCCGGCGACGAGGTGGTCGTAGCGGTGCTCACGCTGGCCGCCGGAGACAAGCTCCATCGACGGGTGCATCATGTCGAAACCCGTCGAGACCTCCTCGTCGTCGTCGTGGTCCTTGATGTAGAACGGCTTGATCTCGCTGGGCCAGTCAGTGATGAAGTAGTGTTCGCCGACCTCCTGGCCGAGGACGTGTTCGGCCTCCGTCGAGAGGTCGTCGCCCCAGACCAGCGGCTCATCGAGTTCGCCGGTCGCGTTGATCCGGTCGAGGGCGTCCTGGTAGGTCAGCCGCGGGAACTCACCGTCGGGGGCCGCGAACTCGTCGGCCAGATCAAGCGCTTCCAGTTGCTCCTGGCAGTTCTGTGCGACGGCCTCGTAGGCCGATTTGACGACGTGTTCGCAGGCGTCCATCGCCTCGGTGTGATCGAAGAACGCCGACTCGAAGTCGATCGACGTGGCCTCGTTGAGGTGTCGGGGCGTGTTGTGCTCCTCGGCGCGGAAGATCGGGCCGATCTCGAAGACCCGCTCCAGCCCGGAGCCGACCATCAGCTGCTTGAACAGCTGGGGGCTCTGGTTCATGAAGGCCTCCTGGCCGAAGTAGGTGATCGGGAACAGCTCGGTGCCACCCTCGGTTCCCGTCGCGACGATCTTCGGGGTGTTGATCTCCGTACAGCCGATCTCACGGAATGCGTCCCGGACCGCGCGCAGGACCTCGGCGCGGATCTCGAAGACGGCCTTGATCTCGGGCTTGCGGAGGTCCAGCGTCCGGTTGTCCAGCCGCGTGGGGAGTTCGGCGTCGACTTTCCCCGAGGGGTCAAGCGGCAGTTCGGGGTCGGCCTCGGAGATCACGTCGACCGATTCGGGTGTGACCTCGACGCCGGTGGGAGCACGGGGCTCCTCTTCGACGGCACCGGTGACCGAGATGACCGACTCTCGGTGGACGTTCAGCCCCGTCTCGACGAGGGCCTCGTCCATCTCGTCTTTCTCGAACTTGACCTGGATCTTGCCGGTCGTATCCCGCAGGATGAGGAAGGCGATACCACCCAGATCTCGAAGCTCGTGGACCCAGCCGGCGACGGTGACCGTCTCGCCGGGCTCGGCGTCCGCTGTGTAGGTTCGGTCGTCCATATTCGTCCGTTTGCGGGGACGGACTTAAACTCCGTTTATTCACCCTCGCCGGTATCCAGCCACTCGGTCAGCCACGCGCGGTGGATCGCCACGGCTTCGGCCCCGGTCCGTTCGGGGTAGTGCGGTCGGGTCACCACGCCCGCGGAGTCGACCGCGGCGGTGACGACGGCCGCCACTCGGTAGGCCCGCGGGACCGACGGCAGCGGGCGAACGGACCGATAACCCCCGCGAAACGCGCTCCGGAGCGGCTCCGGGTCCGTCCCGTACCAGCGGGCAACGAGGTGTTCGGTCTTGGCGACCGACAGCGCCGGATCGGCGGCTTGCGGGCCACCCCAGTCGAGGACAGCGGCGAGGTCGCCTGCCGACACCAGGGCGTTCCCTGGCCGGAGGTCCCAGGGGAACAGCCGCGGCCGCCGGGTTCGGGCAGGGGGCTCCAGCGCGGCGGCAAGTTCCGGCCGCAGGTCGTCGAACGCCGCCGGCAGTGCTGCCAGGGCGTCCTCGGCAGCGGTAGTGAACGCCTCGGCGATGGACCGACCGCCACCGATCAGCGACCCGCCGGCATCGACCGATAGCGGCCCGGCCGACTCGAAGGCAAACGCCTCGTGGAGCCGCGCCAGCACGCTCCCGAACTGTCGGGCGACCTGTTGGCGTCGATCCGCCGGGAGGGCGTCGAACCGCTCGTGGAGGTCCGTGCCGTCGACGTACTCGGTGACGAGATAGCCACGCCCGTCGAGCCGACCGTGTGCGAGCAGCCGCGGAACCGGAACGCTCGTCCGGTCGGCGACGGCAGCCAGTAGTGTGGCTTCGGTGTGTACCGCCGCGGGGTCGTCCGCCAGTTGGACGACGACTGCGGGCCGGTCGGGGTACCGTGCGACGGCTGTCCTCTTGTGGTTCCCTTGACGCGGCCGTTCGATCGTCTCGGGCATCCGGTCCGGGACGACCCGACGGAACACCTGTTCGACGTCGCTCACGGCTGTCGAGGTTCGTCCGACCGCTCCAACACCTCGATGAGGTCCGCCGGACTGTCGAAGACGTATTCGGGACGGTAGCCCTCGCTGTCCCCGGGTGTCCGGGGACACCAGGCGGCCTGAAGGCCGGCACCGTGTGCGCCCGCCACGTCGTAGGCAAGCGAGTCGCCGACGTACAGCGTCGCCTTTGGGGCGGTTCCCAGGGTCTCGCACACGTCGGTGAACGGCTCCGGATGTGGCTTGCGCCGCGGCCGGTCGCCCGCGTACCAGACAGTGTCGACCCTATCAGCGAGCGCCAGCGACTCGACTTTCGGACGCTGACGGCTTGCAGGACCGTTGGTCAACACACCGACTGGACCGTGCGCTCGGGCGGCTCGCAACGCCCCGTCCGCCCCGTCACGGAAGGCGACGGCGCGCCGGTCGACGGTGTCGAGCAGCCCGGCGGCCAGTTCGTCGGCCGGGACCTGTCTGTGGCCGTACTGTGCGCCGAGCCGGCGGAAGCCGGCAGCCAGATACGACTGCTCGTCCTCGGGGTCCGGTGGACCGTCCAGAGCCGCCCACAGCTCGTCGACGGCACCGAACTGCGGGAGGTCGACGGCCTCGAAGGCACCGGCAAACACCGTTTCCTCGTCTTGGGTGGACTCACACAGCGTCCCGTCGAGGTCGAAGACGACCGCCTCCACCTGCTGCATAGCCGCCGTAGGGACTGGGCGGAGAAAAGCGGCGTGTGTCAGCGATCGGCGGTCGCTGCGTGGGCGTCTCTGGCGCCCTCGACGGTCTCACGGACCGCGTCGACGCCCTCGTCGTGAACGAGATCGCCGACGACGATGGTGTCGGCGTGTTCCGCCATCCGCCGGGCGGACTCGTAGTCGCCGATCCCGCCGCCGTAGAACAGCGTCGCGTCGTCGATGGCCTCGGCCGCAGCGGAGACGATCTCGGTATCGCCCAACATTCCCGAATACTCGACGTAGACGATCTCCTGGCCGAGCAGGTGTTCGGCGGCCTCGGCGTAGGCGGCGACTTCCTCGGCATCGAGATCGCAGTCGGCCTGGGTGTAGGTGGCGACGGAGGCCTCGGGGTTCATCACGATATAGGCCTCGGTGAAGGTTCTGGACCAGTCGATCTCGTCGTCAATACGGATCCACTCCTTGTGGGCGCCGGTGATCCAGGTCACGTCGCCGGCGTTCATCACGACCGGGACCAGATAGCCGTCGTGGCGGTCGCTGTGGACGACTGACGCCGGGTTCGAGGGTTCGATGTAGACGGGGATGTCGTACTTTCCGCAGGCCTCGACGACCCGCTGCATCTTCTCTTCGGTCATCCCAGTGGTACCGCCGACCTCGATCGCGTCGGTCCCGGTCGCAGCTACGTCCTCGAACGTTTCGCCGTCGACCAGCGTCTTGTCCGGGTCGATCTTGACGATGTGGTCCCAGTCCGCCCAGTCGCTCATACCGCAGTGACGTTTGTCTGTCGGCATAACCGCTTCGGATGGCCGGGATGTGTAGCGTGACATCCATTCGGTCCTGTCGAACCAGTACGTTTCGGCACGCCCGACCGCTTCAGCGGTACTGTTACCGTCAGCGACCCGGGAAGCCCCGTTTCAGTTCCGCCGCGATAGCGACATCGACCACCGACGTTACGGTACTTCGACTAGTCGCGCCCGAAGCCGACTTCGCCGAGTGACCACCATGCCTTAGCGGCTGGCGGCAAAGCATCTCCCATGCACCAGTTGACGACGGTTGAGGCCGTCCACGAGGAGGGGTCGGTGTTGTTCACCGCGACGGACCCCTACGGTGACCTCGAAGAAATCGTCGTCGTCCCCTGCGAGGACGGCGTCGAAGCGTGGGTCAACGTCTGCACCCACGAGCAACAGCGGTTCGACACCGGCCGTGGCGTCCCGATGCGGGAGGGCCAACTGATCTGTCCCCGCCACGGGTCGCTGTTCGACGCGTGTTCGGGCGACTGCGACAACGGCGAAGCGGCGGGGACGACTCTCCCCGGGGTCGACATCGCCGAGCGACACGGCACCGTCTTCCTGATCGACGACGACTACGACTTTCACCACGAGGGCGGGATCGACGACGACGATGGCCCGAGTTCGACCTCGCATCTACAGTTGTAGATCGCGGTGGCGGTCGCTGTCGCGGCGGTGGCCGGGAGCGCTCCGTTGCGCGACCTGGGGACGGGCGGGGGCTGACAGAGAGCATCCGGCGGCGCAGCCGCCGGTTCACCGAACGCGAGGCTACGCCGAGCGTTCGGCCGTTTTTCCCCATGTTTTTGCGAGGAGCCCTCCCACAGCGCGCTCTTCGAGCGCGCGAGGAAGGGCGACGAAGTAAAAAGTGGTCGTCAATCACCCGGACTGGACCCGACGGCGGGCGAATCGCCGCGCTCGCCGACCCGCGGTGCCATCGCGGCAGCGGCCGTCGGTGCCAGGGAGTTGACCACCGCGCGGCCGTCGCGCTCGCGCTCGACGAGACCGGATTCCTGGAGGCGGTCGAGGTGGTGGGTCACGGTACTTGGGTCCCGGTCGAGTTCGTCGGCCAGTGCCGACACTGACGCCGGTCCGACGGTCGCGAGCGCCCGGAGGACGGTCTCCGTCGCGTCGTCGGCCAGCGCGGCAGCGAGTTTGTCGGTCGGTTCGTCGCCGGAGAAATACCGGCGCTTGCCCCGGATCTTCACGGGTGTGACGACGGCCTCGCGTTCGAGGACTTTGAGGTGGTACCGGACGGTGCTCATCGAGGCGTCGCTGGCGTCGGCCAGTTCCGAGAGGTACGCGCCGGGGTTGTCCTCGATGGCCGCCGCCAGGTCCGCCCGCGTCTCGTGTTCCAGCGGGTCCTCGGAGTGGAGCGCGTAGCCGGCGATACCGAGGAACCGCCAGAGGCGGTCGGCGACTCCGCGGTAGGCAGTTCGCACGAAGGGAACACTCGACTGGGCGACACCGCTTGCGGCGGTTGGACTCCCGCCCGTCGCCCCGACGTAGGCCCGCCCCGCCGCACCGGCTGCGACCGTCGCACCGACACCGACGGCGACGCTCTTCCCGTCCGGCGTCGGCATCTCACCGCCGAGGCCCGGCGGCTTTGCTCCGCTCGCAGCCCCTGCCGACGCGTTAGCCGCGGTGCTGGAAGCGTTTGCGGTCGAACGGTTCGCTCCACCGGCCGCGGTGCCGTCGGCGTTCGTTCGGGCGGTCGTTCCGGTCTGGTCGGGCGTCGCTCCCCGGGCCGAGGTCCCGTCCACGTTCACCGCTCCGTCCGCGGTCGCGTTCACCGACGGGCGTGCAGTCGCGTTCACGGTCGTGTTCGACGCACCGTCCAGCGTCGACCCGGCGGACTCGCTGGCCGACTCGGCGTCGTCGCGGACTGTTCGGGTCGTGTCCGCGGCGTTCTCGGTCGTCTCCTCGACGGACCCCGTCGTGTTCTCGGCCGTCTTCGGTACCGTCGATGTCGTAGTCTCCGTCGTGGTACTGACCGTCGACGTAGTATTGTCGTCGGTCTCTGCCGCATCGTCCGTCGTCTCGTCGACAGACGACGTGGTGCTGTCGGTCGTCTCACCGACCGTCGACGTATCGTTGTCCGAGGGGACCACGCCGTCGTCCGCAACCAGACCGGACGGAACAGCCCTCTCGTCGGTCGTGACGGCCGCTCCGAGACCTGACGCGAGGAGGACACAGCAGACGAGCCCCACGGCGAGGGCGACGGTCGAACGGGTCATCGGACGGTTCGCTCGGCACGTAGTTTCCCTGAGAGAGACAAGTATCTTGTGCCCGAAGTCGCGTTCTTTTAAATATTGTCTGGAGTACACAGTTCTCGGCTGATAGCCGCTCTATCCTGATAATACGCACGTTTGGACGGTTTTGTCAGAAATTCCTTTTATCAACTGCCCCTCGATCTGAGTGGACGATGATCCGACAAACGACACTGACAGCGGTGATGGCAGTGCTGCTGGCCACCGCCGGTATCGCGCCGGCTGCCGCGGCCAGCGGCGACGCGAGTAGTACTGCCGGCGAATCGCTCACTGTGACGGTCCACACGACCGAGAACGAGACTGTGGTGACCGTCGAGTCCGACGGCGAGGCCGTCTCCGGTGCCGCCGTGGACATCGAGAGCCTCGGCGAGACCGAGGTCGCAGCCGAAGGCGAGTACGAAACGGACGCGGACGGACAGATCCGCGTGCCCACGCCCGAGACGACCGCAGCGGTCGACGTGGGTATCGAGAGCGAACAGGTCGACGCCGAGGATGTCGTCACCCTGGCCGGCGAGGCGGCCGCCGAGCGCACGATGACGGTCACCGTGGACGTCGAGACGGAGGCGAACGCCGAAGCGACGGCTAGCGAAACGGCCGCGGACGAGCGGCGTTCGAACGACAGCGATCAGCCGACCGAGGAACCCACCGCAGCCACCGAGAGCGCACGGGACGGTTCCGAGGGTGATCGGTCCGGCAACGGCTTCGGCGCCAGCGTCGTCATCGACATGGTCGTCGAACTGTTTGCCGGCGGCCCCGGTGACCCCGCGGCCCCCGCCAACGAGAACGCGCACGGCGACAACGCGAGCGACCGCAGTAACCAGCACAGCGACGAGCAGTCTTCGGCGGAGGCCGAGAATTCAGGGAACGCCAATGCGGCTGTCGATGCCCGAGCGAACGCCAATGCCAGCGCTGCCGCCGACGTGAACGCGACGGCAAACGCCGACACCAACGCGGCCGTCCACGCCGACAGCGATGCGGACGCGGATAGTGACGCGAACGCCGACAGCGAGAGCGAATCGAACGCGACCGTCGACGCCGACGTCGACACCGAGACGACCGCCAGTGCCGGGGGCAACGCGTCCGCGAACGGTTCGGCACGCGGCGCGGTTGGCCTGTAACCACCCGACGCGGACGGTCCATCCCCTGACGTTCGGCCCTCCGGCCGGTAGTTCACCCCGCGGCGTCAGTTCTCCACGGCGTCGCCTGTTTCTGCCTCGGGTTCGACTGCGTTCTCGCCGGGGATGATCGCGGGGTCTTTCCACAGCAGCGTCACGAAGACGGCGACTCCCAGGAACTCGATGGTCTTGATCGCGGACTCGACCGGTTCGGTGACGAAGTGATCCAGGATCAGGAGGACGAGGCTCCCGCCGTGGTGGCCCGCGCCGCCGCCCGGCGCGTCGAAGCCGTCGACGAGGAACGCACCGTGGCCGGTCGCGTGCCAGAACACCCAGGCGGCGATCGAACCGGCGAGCAGGACCATCCCGGTCAGATAGGCGTTCCGGAGGCTGACGATCCGTCGGGTGACGAGATACGGGCCGGCGAGCAACACCACCGCGAAGGCGACGAAGAAAAACGGACGCGGGTCCGGGGGAAGTCCGCGAAGGAGAAAACCCTCGGCGGCCTGGAGGTAGACGATACTCCGGGGGAGCCCCCACCAGAGGTGAAACGCCGCCGTCGCGAACACGAGTGCCGCGACGGTCGCACGGAGGCCGGTGATGAGCCGTCTGTCCATGGTGTGGCTCGAACCCTCGACGACAAGAGGCCATCGAAGTCCCGGATGGCCGTCCGAACACGGCCACAGCGCAGCCGTCTCAAAAGGGTTAATCGACGGGCTCGCCGAAGTGGTGGTGTGCTCCCCGCCGACTATTCCCGGGCGACCGTGGCACGCCTCCTCGCTGCGCTCCTGGTCGTCTCGCTGATCGCGCCGATAGCCGTCAGTGCGGTGACCGCAGACGACCGGGAGGCGACGACACTCCAGCGTGGGACCGTCACGTCGCCGGCCAACGGCACCACCGTCGTCAGTACCCAGGGCTACACGTTCCAGGGGAACACGAACCCCAAGAAACCGGCCCGGCTGGTCGCCGTCGACGAGCGGGGCCGGCTCCAGTGGACCTACACGAGCAGACAGGGGACCGACGCGTGGTTCTTCGACGTCGATCCACTGCCGAACGGGAACCTGCTCGTCGTCTCCCCACGGGAGGGCAAGACCCTGGTGTACGAACTCGACCCCGAGACCAGAGAGCGCGAGTGGGAACGACTGCTCCCGTACGAGGACACCCACGACATCGACATGCTGAACGACACTGCACTGGCGGTCTCGCACATGCGGGCCTGGAACGAGAGCGAGGGGGTCTCCGACGACGAATTGCTCGTCTACAACCTCACCACCGATACCGTCACCTGGCGGTGGCGCTACCGCGACCACTACCCGGCCAGCACCGACGGCGGACAGGACGACGACTGGACACACAGCAACGACATCGATCCCGTCGGTGACGACAAGTTCCTCGCCTCGCCGCGGAACTTCGACCAGGTCATCCTCGTCAACCGGACGACGGGTGAGATCGAACTGCAGTTGGGCGAGGACGGCAACCACGACATCCTCAACGAGCAACACAACCCCGACTTCCTCCGTGGGGCCGACGGGACGCCGACGATCCTGGTCGCCGACAGCCACAACGACCGCGTCGTCGAGTACGCCTACACGAACGGGAACTGGACCCGGACCTGGGAAGTCGGTTCCGGGCAGTTGAACTGGCCCCGGGACGCCGACCGGCTTCCCAACGGCAACACGCTCATCACCGACACGCTCAACCACCGGGTTATCGAGGTGACCCCGACAGGTGAAGTCGTCTGGGAGTATTACGCCACCTGGGGTCCCTACGACTCCGAGCGAGTGGCCCACGGCGACGGCTCGACGGGGCCGACGATCCGCGAGCAGAACGCGACCGGGAGCTACACGCTCTCCGGGAGCGCGAACCTCACGGCCGGTGGCAACGAGTCGGCCCCGGTCGGAACGTTCATCGAAGCGAGCTTCGTCGGGACGCCCCTGGACGACACCGCGGCCACGGTCGGCGCGCTCTGGGGGCATTACACCCCGTGGCTGCGCCCGGTCTGGATGAGCGGCTGGGACCTCTTCTACGGGTTGGTGGCCGGCGTCGTCCTGCTGGGCTGGGCAGTCGCCGAAGGCATCAGGCTCGGACGAGCGCGTCTGGCCGAGAGATAAGTCCATCCCCCGCACACGCGAGCGCGAGCGACCGCGTACGCCGCGCACACCCGCGCTGTCCGTCGGTTTCGGCGAAACACTTTAGAACTCGTCCGGACCTATCGGGACCAATGATAGCCACAGGTGGTGTCCGATGGAGCTGATAATCACCGAGAAGGACAACGCCGCACGGCGCATCGCCGAAATCCTGTCGGAGGGGAGCGCGGAGAGCGAGCGACGCAACGGCGTCAACGTCTACCGCTGGGGGGACAAGCGGGTCGTCGGCCTCTCTGGCCACGTCGTCGGCGTCGACTTCCCGCCCGAATACAGCGACTGGCGCGACGTGGAGCCGGTCGAACTCATCTCGGCGGACGTGACCAAGGAACCGACCCAGGAGAACATCGTCACGACGCTCAAGCAACTGGCCCGCCGCGCCGACGAGGCCGTCATCGCGACCGACTACGACCGCGAGGGGGAACTCATCGGCAAGGAGGCCTACGAACTCATCCGCGACGAGACCGACATCCCGGTCAGTCGCGTCCGCTTCTCCTCGATCACCGACCGGGAGGTCCGGGAGGCCTTCGCCGAACCTGACGAGATCGACTTCGACTTGGCCGCAGCCGGCGAGGCCCGACAGATCATCGACCTCATGTGGGGCGCGGCGCTCACGCGCTTTCTCTCGCTGTCGGCGCGGCAACTCGGCGACGATTTCATCTCAGTCGGGCGGGTCCAGTCGCCGACCCTGAAACTCATCGTCGACCGCGAACGGGAGATCGAGGCGTTCGATCCCGAGGACTACTGGGAGCTGTTCGCCGACCTCCAGAAGGACGGCGTGGCCTTCGAGGCACAGTATTTCTACGACGACGACGGAACCGAGGCCGAGCGCGTCTGGGACGAAGCGGCCGCCGAAGCCGCCTACGAGGACCTCCAGAGCGTCGACGCCGCGACGGTCACGAGCGTCCGCCGTCGGACTCGGACCGACAGTCCGCCGACACCGTTTAATACTACCGCGTTCATCTCCGCGGCCAGCTCGCTTGGCTACTCCGCACAGCGGGCGATGTCCATCGCCGAGGAGCTGTACACCGCCGGTTACGTCACCTACCCGCGGACCGACAACACGGTCTACCCCGAGGACCTCGACCCCGACGACCTGCTGGACGAGTTCGTCGGTTCGGCCTTCGCCGAGGACGCCGAATCCCTCCTCGAACAGGACGACATCGCACCGACGGAGGGCGACGAGGAGACGACCGACCACCCGCCGATCCATCCGACCGGAGAGTTACCCTCGAAGGCAGATATCTCCGAGGACGAGTGGGAAGTGTACGAACTGATCGTCCGCAGGTTC
Source organism: Haloarcula montana (assembly GCF_035666295.1). Lineage (NCBI taxonomy): Archaea > Methanobacteriati > Methanobacteriota > Halobacteria > Halobacteriales > Haloarculaceae > Haloarcula > Haloarcula montana. Next base: position 700,857 of record NZ_CP142027.1, on the reverse strand, counting down.
TTCGCGACCGTCGCCGAGGCAGCGACCTGGGAACACCTTCGGGTCGTCGCCGAGGCCGCCGATCGCTCGCTGAAGGCAAACGGCAAGCGTCTGGTCGAACCGGGGTACCACGCCGTCTACCCCTACTCCAGCGCCAGTGAGAACCACGTCCCCGACGTCGAGGAGGGCGAGGAGCTGGCGATGCCCGAGGTCCGCATCGAGGCCAAACAGACCCAGCCGCCGCGCCGGTACGGCCAGTCCCGACTCATCCAGACCATGGAGGATTTGGGGGTCGGCACGAAGAGCACGAGACACAACACCCTGGAGAAGCTGTACGACCGCGGCTACATCGAGGGGGACCCACCCCGACCGACGACGCTGGCGATGGCGGTCGTCGAGGCCGCCGAGGAGTTCGCCGATCACGTCGTCAGCGAGGAGATGACGGCACAACTGGAGGCGGACATGACCCGCATCGCCAACGGCGAGGCCACTTTGGAGAACGTGACCGACGAGTCCCGCGAGATGCTCGAACGCGTCTTCGAGGAACTTCGCGAGTCCCGTGAAGAGATCGGCGATTACCTCCAGGAGTCGCTGAAAGCCGACAAGACCCTGGGACCGTGTCCGGAGTGCGGCGAGGACCTGCTCGTCCGTCGCTCCCGACAGGGCTCGTATTTCGTGGGCTGTGATGGCTTCCCCGAGTGTCGGAACACGCTCCCGCTGCCCTCGACCGGCGAGCCGCTCGTCCTTGAGGAGGTCTGTGAGGACCACGACATGCACCACGTGAAGATGCTGGCCGGCCGGGACACCTTCGTCCACGGCTGCCCACGCTGTGAGGCCGAAGCCGCCGACGAGAGCGAGGACGAGGTGATCGGCCCGTGTCCGGACTGCAGCGAGGACGAGGGCGGCGAACTCGCGATCAAGCATCTCCGCTCCGGATCGCGGCTGGTGGGCTGTACGCGCTACCCCGACTGTGACTACTCGCTGCCCCTCCCACGGAACGGCGACATCGCGATCACCGACACCTACTGTGAGGACCACGATTTGCCCGAACTCGTCGTCGACTCCGACAGCGACGACCCCTGGGAACTGGGCTGCCCGATCTGTAACTACGAGGAGTACAAAGCCCGCAACGCCGTCGAGGACCTGGCAGATCTCGACGGCATCGGCTCCGCGACCGCCGAGAAACTCGAAGCCGCCGGCGTCGACGACCTGGATGCGCTCCGGGAGGCTAACTCCGACACCGTCGCCACGGAGGTCCAGGGAGTCAGCGAGACCCAGGTCCGAGAGTGGCAGGCGCAACTGGACGACTAGCGACCACTTTTTACTGCACGGGGTTCGCTCCGCGAACCTCGTTTGCAAAAACATGGAGAAAAACGGCCGGACGAGCGCTCGGAGAGCGCTCGTCCGGTGAAACCGCGCCTCCTGCGCGGGATGCTCTCAGCCATGCCCCGCCCGTCCCCAGGTCGCGCAACGGAGCGCTCCCGGCCACCGCACCGCGACAGCGACTGCAAACCACCCTCCTGTCAGTCTTCCAGTTCGGCCCGCAGCCGCTCGTTCACGTCGCCGGGATCGGCGCTTCCCCCGGTCTTCTGCATCACCTGACCGACCAGGAAGTTGATCGCGCCGCCTTCGCCGTCGTGGAAGTCCTGGACGGCGTCGGGGTTCTCGTCGATCGCCGCTTCGACGGCCTGCTGGATCTCGTCGCCGGAGGTCTTGCCCAGGTCCTCCCGGTCGACGATCGTCTCGGGATCGTCGCCGTCGTCGAGCATCCCGCGGAGCACGCTCTCACGGGCGTTCTTGGCGGTGATCTCGTCGGTCGCGACCAGTTCGACCAGCCGCATGACCTCGTCGAAACGGTTGTCGACGTCGGTGATCTCCATGTCGCGGTAGTTCAGTTCGCCCAGCAGGTTGTCGGCGACCCAGGTCGCGGCCAGGTCGGCGTCGAACCGCTCGGCGACGCTCTCGAAGAAGTCCGCGACCTGCTTGGTGGAGGTGAGCTTCGAGGCGGCCTCGTCGCTGAGCCCGTACTCCGCGACGAATCGCTCACGGCGGGCGTCGGGGAGTTCGGGGATCGAGAGTTCGTCCTTCCAGTGGGCGACACGCAGCGGCGGCAGGTCGGCCTCCCGGAAGTATCGGTAATCTTTCTCTTCCTCTTTCGAGCGCATCGAGACCGTGTTTCCGTGGGTCTCGTTGAAATGGCGGGTCTCCTGTTCGACCGCGCGCCCGGACTGGATGAGTTTCCGCTGGCGGGAGGCCTCGAAGGAGAGGGCCTGTTCCGCCCCCTTGTGGCTGGAGATGTTCTTGACCTCCGTCCGGTTGGCGTCTTCCAGCACCGACTCGTCGATCTCGCCGTCGTCGCCGACCTCGTCGGCGTCGACCATCGAGAGGTTCGCGTCGATGCGGAGGCTGCCGTCCCGCCCGGGGTCGAACACGCCCAGGTACTCCAGGACCTCTTCGAGCTTTTCGAGGAACGCTCGCACCTCGCCCGGTGCCCGGAAGTCCGGTTCGGTGACGATCTCCATCAGCGGCGTCCCGGCGCGGTTGTAGTCGACGAGCGTGTAGTCGGCCCGGTCGATCGAGCAGGTCCGGGATTCCAGCGGGCCGGTCCCCTCGCGGACGTGCTTGATCGACCCAGGGTCCTCTTCGAGGTGGGCACGGCGGATGTCGACCGACCGCCGCTCGCTCTCGACGGCAAAGGAGAGTTCGCCGTCCTGACAGATCGGCGCGTCGTACTGGGTGATCTGGAAGTTCTTGGGCAGGTCGGGGTAGTAGTAGTTCTTCCGGTGGAACGTGGTCTCCTCGGGTACGTCGGCGTCGATCGCCTTCCCGATCTTCACGGCAGCCTCGACGGCGCCCTCGTTGACGACCGGCAGCGCGCCCGGGAGTCCGAGACACACCGGGCAGGTGTGGGTGTTTGGCTCGTCGGCCGGCGCGGTCGAGCAGCCACAGAAGATCTTCGTATCCGTCTCGAGTTGGACGTGGACCTCCAGCCCGATGACGGCCGCGAGTTCGCGGGACTCGGCGGCTTGTGCAGTCATTACCCGGCGTTCGGCGTCGGGTGGCTAAAGACTAACGACCACGCCCGAACGCGGGCGAATCACCGGACTCGTCCGAGAGCTGTCAGAATCCATGATATTGTCTGACGTAGGTATAAGTGTCCAGGCCGGAACGTGTGTTCATATGAGCGACAACCGCGTCGCGGAACTGGAAGCACGCGTCCAGGAACTGGAAGCATCCGTGGAAGGACTCACGGACGAACTCGTCGAGTGCAAAGTCCGCCTTCGCGAGATGGAAAACGCCGTCGACGGCGAAGTGGGTCCCATCGCCAGCCAACAGACCGATGTCGACGCCGAAGTCGACGCGGAGTTCGACGACGGGGCCGACACATCTAACACCGAGGCCCCCGAGGAACCGCCAGAGGAGGGAGCCGAGGCGCCCGCCGACGCCGAAACCACCGAGGAGTCCGAGTCGGACATCATCGTCGCGTAGGGACCCGGCCCACCACACCGCATGCACATCAAAGAGCTCGTTCTGGACAACTTCAAGAGCTTCGGGCGGAAGACCCGAATCCCGTTCTACGACGACTTCACCACCATCAGCGGTCCGAACGGCTCAGGCAAGTCCAACATCATCGACGCTGTCCTCTTCACCCTCGGCCTGGCCCGCACGTCGGGTATCCGGGCCGAGAAACTGACAGATCTCATCTACAACCCCGGCCACGCCGACGAGGACGCCGATGTCTCCGGCGAGCGACAGGCCAGCTGTGAGGTCATCCTGGCCAACGACGACCGTACGCTCGACCGCTCGCAGGTCGTCAACGCCGCCGGTACCGAGGACGTCGGCGACGTCGACGAGATCTCGATCAAACGCCGGGTCAAACAGACCGAGGACAACTACTACTCCTACTACTACATCAACGGCCGCTCGGTCAACCTCTCGGACATCCAGGACCTGCTCGCACAGGCCGGTGTCACGCCGGAGGGGTACAACGTCGTCATGCAGGGCGACGTGACCGAGATCATCAACATGACCGCCGGCGCCCGGCGGGAGATCATCGACGAGATCGCCGGCGTCTCGCAGTTCGACGCCAAGAAAGAGGACGCCTTCGAGGAACTGGAGGTCGTCCAGGAGCGCATCGACGAGGCCGAGTTACGTATCGAGGAGAAACAGGACCGGCTCGACCAACTGGAGGACGAACGCGAGACGGCCCTGGAGTACCAGTCGCTGCGCGAGGAGAAAGAGGAGTACGAGGGCTACCGAAAGGCCGCGGAACTGGAAGACAAGCGCGCGGAACTGGACGCCGTCGAGAGCGATATCGAGGAGCTGGAGACCGAACTCGCGGACCTCCAGGCCGAACTCGACGAGCGCCAGGGGAAGGTCGTCCGCCTGGAAGACGAACTCCAGGAACTGAACCAGGAGATCGAGCGCAAAGGCGAGGACGAGCAGCTCGCGATCAAACGCGATATCGAGGAGATCAAGGGCGACATCTCCCGGTTCGAGGACAAGATCGAGGCCGCCGAGGAGGCTGTCGAGGAGGCCGAAAACAAGCGCCGCCAGGCGTTCGTCCAGATCGACCGCAAACAAGAGAGTATCGACGATCTGGAGAGCGAGATCCGCGAGACGAAAGTCGAGCAGTCCAACCTCAAGGCCGACATCGCCGAGAAGGAGACCGAACTGGCCGAGGTCCAAGAGCAGATCGACGCCGTCGGCGAGGAGTTCGAGGAGGTCAAAGACGAACTCGAAGCCAAACGCGATCGGTTAGAGACGCTCAAAAGCGAGCACAACGACCTGCAGCGCGAGCAGGACCGTCTGCTCGACGAGGCCCGCCGGCGCTCTAACGAGGAAGACGAGAAGCGGGACCAGATCGAGGAGTGTGAAGCGCGCATCCCCGATCTGGAGGCGGACATCGAGGACTTAGAGACGGAACTGGAGAAAGCCCGCGAGAACAAGGCGACCATCGGCGAGGTGGTCGACGACCTGCGGGCGGAGAAACGCGAACTCCAGTCGGATCTTGACGAGCTGGAAGACGAGATCAGCGCCAAACAACAGGAGTACGCCGAACTCGAAGCCAAGGCCGGCCAGGAGGGCGACTCCTCCTACGGCCGCGCGGTGACGACCATCCTGAACAACGACTTCGGGGGGGTCCACGGCACCGTCGGGCAGCTCGGCGGCGTCGATCCCGAGTACGCGACAGCCTGTGAGACGGCCGCCGGGGGACGACTGGCACACGTCGTCGTCGACGACGACGGCGTCGGCCAGCAGTGTATCGACTACCTCAAATCGCGCAACGCCGGCCGGGCGACGTTCCTGCCGATCACGAAGATGCAGCGCCGGTCGCTGCCGTCGCTGCCGAGCCACGACGGCGTCGTCGACTTCGCGTACAACCTCGTGGACTTCGACTCGGAGTACGCCGGGATCTTCGCCTATGTGCTCGGCGACACCGTGATCGTCGACGACATGGACACGGCGCGGGACCTCATCGGGGACTTCCGGATGGTCACCTTGGAGGGGGACCTCGTCGAGAAGAGCGGTGCGATGACTGGAGGGTCGTCCTCGGGGACGCGGTACTCCTTCTCCGGCGGGGCCGGCAAACTCGAACGGGTCGCCCAGCGGATCACCGATCTGGAGGAAGAACGTGAGAGCGTCCGCAGCGACCTCCGGGACGTCGAACAGCGACTGGACGACGCCCGCGACCGAGAGTCCGACGCGACCGAGCAGGTCCGGGACATCGAGGCCCAGATCGAACGCAAGCAGGAAGCCGTCGACGACACCCGGGCTCGCATCGAGGAACTCGACGAGGAGTTGGCCGAGATCGCGGCCGAGCGGGCCAACGTCGCCGACGAGATGGACGAACTGGAAGCCGAGATCGAGGCCAAAGACGAGGAGATCGCGGCGCTACAAACCGAGATCGACGAGCTAGAGGCCGAAGTCGAAGACTCCGAGCTCCCGGCGCTGACCGACGAGCGCGAGGCCATCGAGGGCGAGATCGACGACTTGGAGGACCGGCTCGACGAACTGGAGGGCAGCCGGAACGAACTCGAACTGGAGAAACAGTACGCAGAGGACGCCGTCGAGGAGCTCCACGACGACATCGAGGCCGCACAGAACCGGAAAGCCGAACAGGAAGAACGCATCGCCGAGTTCGAAGAACAGGTCGCACAGAAACAGGAACTCAAAGCCGAGAAGGAGGCGAAGATCGCCGATCTAGAGGAAGAACTGGCCGACCTCAAGGCCGAGCGTGAGGAGCTTCGCGAGGAGCTCTCGGCGGCAAAGGAGGCCCGCGACGAGCAACAGACCGCCGTCAGCGACGTCGAGCGCGACCTCGACGATTCCCGGGACGACCGGGAGCGCTTGGAGTGGGAGATCGACGAACTCGAAGCGCAGGTTGGGGAGTACGACCCCGAGGACGTCCCGGACCACGACACTGTCGAGGCCGAGATCGAGCGACTGGTCGCGGAGATGGAGGCGCTCGAACCGGTCAACATGCGTGCGATCGACGAGTACGACGATGTGGCGGAGGATCTCGACGAACTGGAGGAGCAACGCGAGACGCTCGTCGAGGAGGCCGACGGTATCCGGGAGCGCATCGACACCTACGAGGCCCGCAAGAAGGAGACGTTCATGGAGTCGTTCGACGCCATCAACGAGCAGTTCGAGGAGATCTTCGAGCGGCTCTCGAACGGCACCGGCCACCTCCACCTGGAAAACGAGGACGACCCCTTCGACGGCGGCCTGACGATGAAAGCCCAGCCCGCCGACAAGCCCATCCAGCGGCTCAACGCGATGTCCGGGGGCGAGAAGTCCCTGACGGCGCTGGCGTTCATCTTCGCCATCCAGCGACACAACCCCGCGCCGTTCTACGCCCTGGACGAGGTCGACGCCTTCCTCGATGCCGCCAACGCCGAACTCGTCGGGGAACTCGTCGACGAACTGGCCGGCGATGCCCAGTTCGTGGTCGTTTCGCATCGCTCGGCGATGCTCGATCGCTCCGAGCGCGCGATCGGCGTGATGATGCAGGGCGACAACGTCTCGGCTGTTACCGGGATCGATCTCTCGGGCACAGACGAGGGTGAGGAAGCACCTGCGGACGACTGACAATGACAGACGACGACATCCCCCTAGACATCAGCGGACACGAGGACAGGGAGCCGCCAGGCTCCGACAGTCAAGCGGGGAGCGACGGGACCCGCGAGGACAGGGAGCCACTAGACTCTGAGGACGCGGAGTCGCTGCTCGACGACTCGCCGGAGGAGGAGACAGCCGACGGCGAGGACGAGGAGGTCGAACCCGTCGAGGTGCTCGTCCAGTTGGCCGACGACGGGGAGATCGATCCCTGGGACATCGATGTCGTCGAAGTGACCGACAAGTTCCTCGACCACATCGACGACGCGGACCTGCGGACCTCCGGGCGGGTCCTGTTCTACGCCTCCGTGCTCATCCGGATGAAAAGCGACGCGATGCTCGGCGAGGACGAGTCGGCCGAGGAACCCGCAGAACCCTGGGAGCAGGCGATGACCGAGGACGCGCCGATCGAGGACCCGGACCCGTTCACCGCTCTGGAGTCCGAGATGGACCGGCGGCTCGAACGCCGGCGTGCCCGGGGAATGCCACAGACGCTAGACGAACTCGTCCGTGACCTCCGGGAGGCAGAACGGGACTCCTGGTGGAAGGAGTCCCGGGAGTACGACACGAGCGACTCCCCGAGCGGCTACGACCGCGGGACACAGGAACTGGACTACCGGGCCAACGACGACTTCCGGATGGACGACGAGCCGACGGTCGACGACGTCACCGGAACGGCCCACGCGGAGGACATGGACGCGATCATCGAGGACGTCCACGCAGCCGTCCGGGAACACTACGACCAGGGCCGCGAGGAGGTGCTGTACAAGGAAGTCGAGACCGCCGGCGGGACCCGCGTCGAGACGTTCCTGGGACTGCTCTTTCTGGCCCACCGCGGGCAGGTCCGTCTCCAGCAGGACGATCTCTTCGGTGACCTCTGGATACAGGACCCCAACACCGTGCTGAGTTCTGAAGAGGCTGTCGCGGACTGATCAGCCGCCGAGTCGGGACTCGACGGCGGTCTCGATGGGTTCGGAGTACTGCATCAACAGCGTGCCGAGGATGCTCATCACGAGGACGTAGCCGACGGCAAACGAGTAGAGTTCTCCAGCCATCGCGGCCGACAGCGACCCGCCGGCGCCGGTCAGCGCCACGGCGGCGATGATCAGCGAGAACTCCCCGCGGGTGACCATCCCCAGGCCGACCCGCGTCGAGCGCCGGATACTGAGGCCGTAGACGCGGCCGCCGAGATAGCCCGAGACGGCTTTCGTCGGAACCGAGACGACGGCTGCGACGGCGACCAGACCCGCGACCCCGGCGACCAGCGCGGGGTCGGTCTCGACGCCGATCCAGAAGAAAAAGACCGCGGCGAAGGTGTCCCGGATCGGTTCGAGCAGTTCCGCCAGGTCGTGGACGTGGGAGGTCGAGGCGAAGGCCATCCCGACGAAGAAGGCCGCGACGGCCTCGCTGACGCCCAGCGCCAGGGCAGCACCGGCGACGAGCACTGTGATCCCGATCGCCCGGAGGACGGTGAACTCCCGCGAAGTCGTCGCGAGCGCCCGCTCGAACCAGGCGGTCCCTAGGTAGACGACCAGGACGAGCGCGAGGATGAAGCCGACGGCGACGCCGACGGAGGTCGCCGTCTCCACGGGATCGTTCCCGCCGGCTACGAGCGCGGCAGCGATAGTCAGGTAGACCGCGATGACGAGGTCTTCGAAGACCAGCGTCCCCAACAGCGGGTCGGCCTCGTCGTTGGCGATCCACCCCAGATCGATGAGTGACTTCGTGATGATCGCCGACGAGGAGATGTAGACGATACCGGCAACCAGCAGGGCCGCCAACGGATCGCCGAAGAGGACGAACCCAAGCAGGAGGCCCGCGGTGAAGTTCACCACGAAATCGATGACGCCGGCCCGGACGATTCGGTCGCGGCTCTCGACGAGTCGGCTCGGATTGAACTCCAGGCCCAGGAAGAAGAGGAGGAAGACGATCCCGAGTTCGGCACCGATCTCGACGAACTCGGTGGACTCGACGGACGGGAGCGCGTAGCCGCCGACAGAGAACTGGCCGGCGACCGACGGCGAGAGCACCATCCCGACGACGATGTAGAAAGGGATGACAGACTTGTCCAGCCGGGTCGAGAGCACGCCGGCGGCCGCGATGGCCGCGAACATCACGCCGACTTCCAGCAGGTTCGCCACTCCACGTCACCTCCGGCAGGCGCTGGGAGACACCTACGCGTCCCCCGTCAGCAGGTCCTCGAACTGATCGCAACTCTCCCGGTCGCCGACGGCGACGAGCGTGTCGCCAGCCCGGAGTTCGGTCTCGGCCAGCGTGTCCGAGAGCACCTCCTCCTCGCGCTGGATGGCGACGACGGTGACGCCGGTCCGGTGAGCCACGTCGGCGCTTCGCAGGGTCTCGCCGACCAGCGGCGAGTCGTCCCCGATGGCGTACCACTCCAGGAGCGTCCCTTCGGCGAGCATCGTCTCGACGCTCTCGGAGGCGACCGGCTGGAAGTACGCCCCCTCTAGGATCGTCCCGACAGTTCGGGCCAACTGGTCCGAGAGTTCGAACAGTTCCTCGGAGTCGGCGTCGGGGCCGTCTTTCAGGAAGAGCTGCCGTTTTCCGGTGTTGTGGGTGACGATAACCAGGCGCTTGTCGCCCCCGATATCGATCTCGTGTTTCTTCCCGACACCGGGAAGATCGCTCTCGGTGATATCCATACCTTCGCCGTGGACGTGTACGATTATAATGCTCCGGGCCGGCTCCGGCAAACAGCCTAAACGGGTCGAGTCCCTAGCCGGGACGATGAGTGAGGACTCCCTCCCGGGTGAGTTTCCCGGTGACCGTCTGGCGGGCACCGTCCGGGACCCCGAGCGCCTGCCCGAGGACCTTCCGGCCCCGAGACGGCTGGCGGAGAGCTTTCGCGTCTACGAGGTCGACGCGGCGACCGACGAGGGTGTCAAGTATTACGGCGACCCGGTCGTCGACAGCGACACGATCCTCCAGCGGATCGGGCCGCTGTTCCGTCAACGGGGGTACCGGGTCGCGCTTCGTGAGGAGACGGGCGAACACGTTCTGATCGCCCAGCAGCGTTCGGTCGGCGTCGACGGAATCCCGTGGACGAACGTCCTCCTGGCGGCCGCGACGCTGCTGTCGACGCTGTTCGCCGGCAGCCGATGGTACGGCCTCGACGTTCTGGGAGACCCCGCCTCGATCATCCAGGCCTGGCCCTTCGCCGCGGGCGTCCTGGGTATCCTCGCGATCCACGAGTCGGGCCACTACGTGTTGAGCCGATACCACCGGGTCGAGGCCAGCCTCCCCTACTTCATCCCGCTGCCGTTCAACGTCATCGGGACGCTGGGCGCGGTCATCCGGATGAACGACAACATCCCGGACCGGCGCGCGCTGTTCGACATCGGGGTCGCGGGGCCGCTGGCCGGCCTCGTCGCCACGGTGGTCGTGACGGCCGTCGGCGTCACGCTCCCGCCGGTCCAGGTCGCCGGCGGCATCGTCACCCAGGTCGAACTGGGCTTTCCGCCGTTGATCCAGGGGATCGCCGTGCTCGTCGGTGAACCGCTACAGTATTCGGACCCGACGACGATCGTCAACCCGGTCGTCATCGCGGGGTGGGTCGGCGCCTTCGTCACGTTTCTGAACCTGCTGCCGGTCGGCCAACTGGACGGCGCTCACGTCGTCCGGTCGCTGGTCGGCGAGCGGTTCGGCAGCGTCCAGCTCGTCGTCCCGATCGCACTGTTCGGGCTCGCGGGCTACCTCGTCGCGTTCGAGCGCGGTCAGGGCGCCTTCCTCTGGGGGTTCTGGGGCGTCCTCGCGCTGGTGTTCAGCCGTGCCGGCGCGGTGACCCCCTTCGACGAGACGCCGCTGGGTCCCGGCCGGAGCGCAGTCGGCGTCGTGACGCTGCTGCTGGGCGTGCTCTGTTTCGTTCCGGTGCCACTCGTGGTCTCGGTCTGACCGGCTCAGATACCGTAGGGGTCGTAGTCGGGCCGGGTGTCGGACCCGGGCGGGCAGTCGTACAGCTCGCGGAACTCCGCGAGCGTCTCGTCGGCCCCGTCGGAAAACAAGACGACGACGCCGTAAGGGCGACTGTATTGGTCGGTATCCGGTGGGTCGGGATCGATGAACAGCGCGTCCGTCGCCGGCTCTCCGACGCTCGGTAGCTCGGTCAGCCACGGCTCCATCGGGACCAGCCCGGTGAGGACGCTCGGGACGAACGACCCGCCGGGCAGCGGATCGCGCGGCTGGACGTACACCTCTGCGACGGGCGTGCCGTCTTCTTTGAGGATCGCTCTGGCGGGGTGGTCCAGGCCCGGCTCCCACAGCTCTCTGGCGACCGCCGGTGGCTCCGCGTTGACGGCGAAGTCCATCGCGACACCGCCGAGCCGCTCGACGGACTGGATCGACCAGGGGTCGTCGGCGTCCTCCGGATCGCCGGCGAGTGTCGCCTCGACGAGGTCGCCGGTCCGCAGACTGTCGACGGTCGACTGCTCATCGTAGCCCGACTGGAACACCGTGTACAGCCGCGTCTCCGACGTGTCGAAGAAGTTGACGTGGGGCACCGACTCGACGACACGGAAGACGCGGAACGTCCCCGTTCGTTCCTCCATGGGTTCCGTAGCGGTCCCACGTTCAAGACTCCGCGGGTCGAGCCCGCACAACACACAAGACGACGGCCGTCGTTGGTGTGGATATGAGCCAACAAGCGGGCGTCCCGGAGCCCGACCCGGAGGAGTTGCTGGCCGCCGTCGAGCGACTCCTCGACGAGACGGTCGACCGCGAGGAGTCGATCTACCTGGAGGCCGAGGACCTCACGGTGACTGTCCCGATCCGTTTCGGCGACGACTCCCCGCGGGCGACCTGGCGGTTCAACGGTGGAGTAAACGTCGACATCGACGGGATCAGGGGGCCGCTCCGGGAGTGGATCGAGATCCACGAGGAAGCCAGCGACCGGTAGGCGGGTCACGAAAACGTTTCAACCGCGCGACCCGAACGACCGACCGTCCTATGACTGGCAACGACTGCGACCCCCTGGACGAGGACCCCGAACGAGCGGCGGAACGGTCGGCGACCGTCGGCGGATTCGTCGGCGCAGTGCTGGGCTCTCCCGGCGGCCCCGTCGGCGCGAGCATCGGCGGACTCGTCGGCGGGTCGACCGGCTACGCGGTCGGCTACGCGCTGGGTGATATGGAACAGGAACACCGACACGACCACGACGATGACGACGGCCCCGTCTCCGTCCCCGTCGACGAGGAAGACGGCGACGACAGCTAACCGTTGGCGAGTCGCCAGGCGTCGGTCCCGTCGGCGGTCGTCGTCCCCTCGGCGACGGCCCGACGCTCCATCTCGGTGAGGACTTCGTCGAGCCGGCCGGGCTGTGCGACCTCCATCGAGATGCGCGTGACCCCGTGGTACTCCGCGAGGAGTTTCCGGAGGTCCTCGGCGGTGTGGTGCTGTCGGTCGGACTTCTCCATGACGCCTTCGAGCACCTCGATCATGTCCTCGACGAAGTTCCACGGATAGACCACCCACTGCCAGGTATCGAGCCGTTCGCCGACGAAGTCGGGTTCGTACTCGCTGGTCTGGAGTAACTGGAGCGTGGCCGTCCGCACACTCGCGGGATCATTGTCCTCGACACACTCGGCGGCCGTCGAGATCGAGCCGCCGGTGTCGGCGATATCGTCGACGATCAGAACGTCCTTGCCGTCGACGGCGCCGTCGGCCAGCGGATAGCGGACTTCCGGCTCGCCGCGTTTCTGTGCCGTCCCGACGTAGTGTTCGACCTTCAGACTCGCCAGGTCGTCCAATCCCAGGAAGTCACAGAGACACCGCCCGGCGAACCAGCCGCCGCGTGCCAGCGCAACGATGACATCCGGTTCGAAGTCGGCCGCTTTCACCTCGTCGGCTACGTCGCGGCAGAGCCCGTAGATATACTCCCAGTTGGTGATGGTACACGGAAACTCCTCCGGTAACTCGCCCATGTGTCATCGCTTGTGCGCCGGGACTTAACGGTTTCAGGACGGCGCTCAGTTCAGCAGGGGCGAATCGGCGGTCTCGAAGCGGTGGTCACACGACGGGCAGGCGACCACCTGCGGCGACCGCTTGACGACGGCGAACCGGCGGCTCCAGCCGACGTGTCCACAGTCGGGACAGCGCCGGACGAACGGGGAGAGCATACCGACCGTTGGTCGCGAGCGTACATCAATCCGCGCCGGACACCGACAAAGGTTATCACTGCAACCCCACAACGGGCGGGCATGGAGACGAGACAGGCGCTGCTCGTCGATGCCTTCGCCGACGAGCCACTGGCCGGCAACCCGGCCGGTGTGGTGCCCGAGGCCGAGGGACTGACAGCCGACCAGATGCGGGCCGTCGCCAGCGAACTGGGGGCCAGCGAGACGGGGTTCGTCCTCCCGGCCACCGACAGCGACGCCGACCGGCGGCTCCGGTTTTTCTCGCCGGAACGGGAAGTCGACCTCTGTGGGCACGCGACCGTCGCTGCGCACGCGGCCCTCGCCGAACGGGGAGTCGTCGAGGACGGCCAGCACACGATGGCGACGGAAGCCGGCGTCTTCGAGGTCGAGACGAAGGAAAACGGCATGGTCTGGATGGAACAGGGCGAGGCCGACATCCGGACGGTCGATCTCGACGAGCAGCGGGTCGCGGACGCGCTCGGACTCGACGTAGCGACGCTCCGGGACGTGGGTGCGGACCTCCCCCTGTCGGTCGCCGATACGGGGGTCCCGTGGCTGGTCGTCCCGGTGAACTACTTCGAACATCTCGGCAGTATCGACCCCGACGTGACCGCGATCGAGGAACTCTGCAGGGCGGTCGACGCCGAGGGGATCTACCCGTTCACGTTCGACACGATCAGCGGCCGATCGACGCTCCACGGGCGAGCGTTCGCCCCGCTTGCCGGCATCGCCGAAGACCCCGTCACTGGGACTGCTGCCGGAGCCTGTGGCGCCTACATCCGCCGCCACGGTGCCATCGACAGTACGGTCGAGCAGGTGGTCGTCGAGCAGGGCCACTTCATCGACCGCCCGGGGACAGTGACAGTCGATACCGACGGACTCGAAGTGTGGATCGGTGGCCGCGGAGTCACGTCGCTGTCCGGCGATATCACTGTCCCGCCGGCCGCCGAGGACGACGACATCATCGAGATCTGATTGTCTCGGTTTCGAGTGAACGGAAGCCGGGAATGCCGCGACCGGAAAGATCATACTCGTTGTTCATGAACAACTCGATGAGTCAATGCCAACACTGTGGCTCGACGATATCGGTGCCGACGACCTCGACGTGGTCGGCGGCAAGGCAGCGTCTCTCGGAGAACTCACCGCGGCCGGGCTGCCGGTTCCGTCGGCGTTCGTTGTCACGGCCGACACCTATCGTTCGTTCATCGAAGAATCGGGGATCGACACGGAGCTGTTCGAGACGGTCGATATCGACAGCGACGACTCCCAGGCGCTCGCGGCGGCCGCCGAACGCGCACAGGAACTCATCCTGGAGACCGACACGCCCCCGTCGGTACGCGAGGACCTGCTCGCCGCGTACGACCAGATGGGGGAGTCGGATGTCGCGGTCCGCTCTTCGGCGACCGCGGAGGACCTGCCCGACGCCTCCTTCGCCGGCCAGCAGGAGACGTACCTGAACGTCTCGCGGGCCGACCTGCTCGATCGCGTCAAGGAATGCTGGGCCTCGCTGTTCACCCAGCGGGCGATCTACTACCGCCAGGAACAGGGCTTTTCCCATGTCGACGTCGACATCGCGGTCGTCGTCCAGGAGATGGTCGACGCCGAGAAGTCCGGCGTTATGTTCACGAGTCATCCCTCGACCGGGGCACCGAAGGCAATCCTCGAAGCCGCGTGGGGGCTGGGCGAGGCCGTTGTCTCCGGGGCTGTTTCGCCGGACAACTATATCGTCGATCGCGAGAGCGGCGAGATCGAGGAAGTCACCGTCGCCGACAAGAAAGTGATGTGTGTCCGTGGTGAGGACGGCGAGACGATCGAGCGCTCGGTCCCCGAGGAGAAGCGTACCGAACGGGTCCTCTCGGCCGACGAGATCGAGCGCCTGCTGGCGATCGGCGAACAGGTCGAAGACCACTACGGCGAGCCACAGGACGTGGAGTGGGCCATCGACGACGACACCGTATACGTCCTCCAGTCCCGACCGATCACGACCATCGACGAGGGGACGGCCGACAGTGCCGACGATGGCGGCGACGGGACGACCGACGCCACGGCGGCCGGTGTCGCCGACGGCGGCGAGATGGAGGCCCCCGACGCCGTCCGGCTGACGGGAATCGGCTCCAGTCCGGGAACGGTGACCGGTACGGTCAGTATCGTTACCAAACTCGACAACCTCGATAAGGTCTCGGAGGGCGACATCATCGTCGCCGAGATGACCACGCCCGACATGGTGCCGGCGATGAAGCGAGCGGCCGGCATCGTCACCGATGAGGGCGGGATGACGAGCCACGCGGCTATCGTCTCCCGGGAGTTGGGCGTCCCAGCGGTCGTCGGTGCCGAGGACGCGACCGACAGGCTTCGGGACGGCCAGACGGTCACGCTCGACGGCGACATGGGGACTGTCGAGCAAGGGAGTTCCGTCGCCACCGAGGAGGACGACGAGCCCGAACCGGCGGCCCAGCCAAGCAGCGAACACTCCCGGATCAAACCGATGACCGGGACCGAGGTGAAGGTCAACGTCTCGATCCCCGAGGCCGCCGAGCGGGCCGCGGCGACCGGTGCCGACGGCGTCGGCCTGCTCCGAATCGAGCACATGATCCTCTCGACGGACAAGACGCCGGCTCGCTACGTCGAGGACCACGGCGAACGGGCCTACATCGACGAGATCGTCGAGGGCGTCCGGACCGCCGCAGAAGCGTTCTACCCCCGGCCGGTGCGGGTCCGGACACTGGATGCTCCCTCCGACGAGTTCCGACAGCTCCAGGGCGGCGAGGACGAACCCAGCGAGCACAACCCGATGCTTGGCTACCGGGGTATCCGCCGGTCGCTGGACCGGCCCGGCGAGTTCAAACTCGAACTCCGGGCCTTCCAGCGGCTGTTCGACCTGGGCTATGACAACGTGGAGTTGATGCTCCCGCTGGTGACCGACGCCGAGGACATCCTGCGCGCCAAGTCGCTCATGCAGGAGGTCGGCATCGACCCCGCGAAGCGCCGTTGGGGCGTGATGGTCGAGACGCCCGCCAGCGCGCTGTGTATCGAGGAGCTGTGTGAGACGGGGCTGGACTTCGTCTCCTTTGGTACCAACGACCTCACCCAGTATACGCTGGCGGTCGACCGCAACAACGGCAACGTCGCCGACCGATTCGACGAACTCCACCCGGCCGTGCTGGACCTGATGAGCCAGGTTATCGGTACCTGCCGGGAGAACGACGTGGCGACGAGCATCTGTGGCCAGGCGGCCTCGAAACCCGAGATGGTCCAGTTCCTCGTCGACGAGGGCGTCACTTCCATCTCGCCGAACATCGACGCGGTCCGTGACGTCCAACACGAGGTCAAGCGGGTCGAACAACGGCTGCTGCTGGAATCGGTTCGCTGATCGGCCTTCACACCACTTTTTACCGCCCTCGCCGTCGTTGTGGTATGACTCCGTCTGCGCCAGAGGCCAAGAGCATCAGTGCGGGCGTCTCGTACATGCCGTTCGGTATCCCGGGTCTGGACGGCACCCTCCGGGGAATCCCAACCGGGAGTACGGTTCTGGTCGCCGGTGCGCCCGACGCCGGTGGGGACGCGTTCGTCTATACGAGTCTGGCGACGCTGATGCTGGCGAAACACACCCCGGAGATGGTCCCCAACGGGATCGCCCGTCGGAGCGACACGATCCCGGAGTCGGTCACCTACGTCACGCTCTCACAGGACCGCGAGCACGTCTACAGCGAACTGGACGCGGTGCTCGACGGCTACCAGTTCGAGACGCTGACCGAGAACATGACCGTCGTCGACTTCTCCCAGCGGTTCATGGAACTCCTCCCGGTCCCGAAGGCGCTGTTCGACGCCCGTCGGGGCGACAGCGAGATCGAGGCGGCCGAGGGGACTGTCGAGGGCGAGGACGAGGCGGCCGACGACGCCACGTTCGGGGACCTGCTCGAAGACATCAGCGAGGAGATCACCGAGGCGGCCGACGACATCCTCGTGATCGATTCGCTGTCGGATATCGAGCGTGCGACCGAGTTCGGTCTCTCGCAGGGCCGGGAGATCGCCTTTCTCATGGGACTGCGGGAAGCCGTCGTCAACTGGGGCAACGTCGCATACGTCAAACTCGACCGACGGGCCAGCGCCGTTCGTGACGACGATCGAATCCACGGCTTGCTCCACGGTGCTGTCTACTTCTACTCCAACGACAAGGGGTTCGAGACCTACCGGACGATGCGTGTCGGTTCCTTCGGCGGTGCGCTGGATTCGGAGCGCCAGACGGTGTTCGAGTCGCTGGTCGGGCCGACGGGTTTTCGCGCGAAGGCGACCAAGAAGATCGGGCCGTCGAACTGGTGACCCAGCGAAAGCTGATCTCGTCGTCGTTCCCTCTGGAGGTATGGGTTCGTTCACACGGGGTTTCGTGTTGATCGCCGTCGGCGTCGCCTTCGCCGGTCTCGGCGGGACAACCGCCCCCTCTGGGGTGGCCCAACTGTTCCGACCACTGGCCGGACTGTTGTGAGGGCGACGCGGTATCCGGGGCGAGTCGAGCAAAACCGATAAACCGGTTGCCCGCCGTATACCGTATAGAATGCTTCAGCGGGCCGAACCACAGGACTTCGAACGCGTACTCTCCTCGATGTGTACGGTCCCACATCCGACGGCCCGCGAGGCCGCAGAACGGTTCCTCGCGACCAACCCCGGCGACCCTGGAACGTACGAGACAGTCGCGGAACTGGAAACCGAGGCGGTCGACTCCCTCGGTGAGCTAACTGGCCTACCGGACCCGGCCGGCTACGTCGCCTCCGGCGGGACCGAGGCCAACATCCAGGCGATCCGGATCGCCAGGAACCGCGCCGACACCGACGATCCGAACGTCGTCGCCCCGGTCCACGCCCACTTCTCCTTTACAAAGGCCGCCGACGTGCTCGGTATCGAGTTGCGGACCGCTCCCGCGACGGACCATCGCGTGAACGTCGAGGCCATGGCGGAACTGATCGACGACGACACCGTCTGTGTGGTCGGGGTCGCCGGTTCGACGGAGTACGGCTACGTCGACCCCATCCCCGCGATCGCCGACCTCGCGACGGACGCCGACGCGCTCTGTCACGTCGACGCCGCCTGGGGCGGGTTCTACCTCCCCTTTACCGACCACGACTGGCACTTCGGCCACGCGGACGTGGACACGATGACCATCGACCCGCACAAGGTCGGCCAGGCCGCGGTCCCCGCCGGCGGGCTGCTGGCGCGGGAGCGCTCGCTGTTGGACGAGTTGGCCGTCGAGACGCCGTATCTGGAGTCGACGAGCCAGTTGACACTGACCGGCACGCGTTCGGGGGCCGGCGTCGCCTCGGCGGTCGCCGCCATGGAGGCGCTGTGGCCGGCCGGCTACCGCGAACAGTACGAGCGCTCGATGGCCAACGCCGAGTGGCTGGCCGACCAACTGGACGCCCGCGGCCACGAGGTCGTCGGCCCGGAACTCCCGCTGGTCGCGGCGGACCTCTCGGTGCCGATGACCGACGAACTGCGCGAACGGGGCTGGCGGGTCTCGAAGACCGGCGCCGGCGAGATGCGCGTCGTCTGCATGCCCCACGTCACCCGGTCGATGCTGCGGTCGTTCGTGGCGGATCTGGACTGGTACTAACTGTTGGTGACCGCGAGGACGCCAACGGCGTCCGAGCGGCTTTTTCGCCCACGTTTTTCGAGGAGGGTGCCCGCAGCGGCGCGAAGCGCCGCGAGAACACCCGACGCGGAAAAAGGTGGCGTGGCGGACCTGGACTGGTACTGACCGATCGCGTTTTCGCTGTTGATACGCGGGCCAGTACGTACATAGTCGCCAGTGACAACTCTCACCCAGGATTCGAATGACAGACCGCATTCTCTGTGTCGACCCGGACGAGGGGACCCGCGCCGACACTGTCGAGACGATCCGGTCGGAACTGGGCGCGTTCGATCACAGCATCGAAACGGCAGCGACACTCGGTGATGCGGAGGCCGCGCTGACCAAGGAGACAGCCGCGATTATCACCGAGTATACACTTCCCGACGGGACGGGGTTCGATCTCATCAACACGGCCAGAGAGCGGTGTCCGGACGCCGGCTGTATCCTCTATACCGAGACCGATCCCGATACGATCGACACCGACGAACTCCGAGGGTCGATCACGGAGTACGTGGGCAAGGGGTCGGTGTTCGGGGCCGAACGGCTCGTCGAGTTGCTCCGGACGACGATCGAAGCGCGGACCCAGAACACGTATCCGGTCCCGCAGAACGAGGCCGAGCGGATCGCCGCTCTCCGCTCGTACGACCTCGACGACGAGGAGTTACTGTCCTCGCTGGACCGGATCACCGACCTCGCGGCCACACACTTCGATGTCGACCAGGCGTCGATCAACATCATCAGCGAACACAGCCAGGAGTTCCTGGCCTGCCACGGCGGTGCCGAGGACTGGGAGACGATGGACCGTGAGGACTCGATCTGTACGTTCACGATCCTCGAAGACGACGATGTCATGACCGTCGAGGATGTCACCGAAGACCCGCGGTTCGAATCCCGGAGTGACTCGCTTCTCGAATTGGGTATTCGGTCGTACATGGGTGCGAACCTCGTCACGAGCGCAGGCCTGGTGATCGGGCCGTTGTGCATCTACGACGACGAACCACGCTCGTTCTCGCCGGCCGACGAGGCGTACCTCCGGGACCTCGCGTCCGTGGCGATGGACCTCATCGAGTTACGTGCCCGGGTCGATGCGAGCCAGGCCCTGGAGGGGAGCCACCGATGAGTTCCGAGGGCGACTCGGGGTACGGGTTCGGCGACGGTGTGCCACTCGAACCGGTGGCGCCGGGGACGACAGTGCTCGTCGCCGGCCCGGCACTCAGCCGGACCGAGGACCTGGCACGTTCGATGGTCACCGACGGGAACAGCGACGGCGAAGGCGCACTGTACATCTCGACGAACAAGACACACAAGAAAGTCCTCGACGCCTGCCGACAGACCCATCCGTCCCTCGACACCGATCTGGTGGGCGTCATCGACTGCAGCGGACAGGAGATCGGACAGTCACCACCCGGCGTGAACGTCAAGTACGTCTCGACCCAGAGCGATCTGACCGGCATCGGGATGAAGTTCTCGGCGTTGTACGAGTCACTGTACGCGGACGCGACGGCCGGTCGTGTCCGGACCAGTCTCATCAGTCTCTCCTCGCTGTCGATGTACGTCGACCTGCGATCGCTGTTCCAGTTCGCACAGACCCTCTCGGGACGTATCGACAGTGCCGACGGGCTCGGGGTGTTCGCGATCGATCCCACGACCCACGACACGAAGACGGTCAACACGCTGAGCCAGGTCGCCGACGGCCGGATCGAGGTCCGGGAGAGCGACGACGGGGACAACGAACTCAGGGTCCGTGGCCTTCCGGACCAACCGACCGGCTGGCACCCGTTCACACCGCCGTAGTCGGTAGATAGCGCTCCTGGCGGCCGCGAGCGGCCCCCTCGATCGCTGGTGAGGAGTATTGTGGACTACGGAGAAAACATACCAAGGTTTAGAACCCCCTGATTGCTATGGGGGGTGTGGACCTGGTAGCGCCCCTCCACGCGATGATAATCTTCGCCGCCGACTGTACGTCGTCGGGAACGGCTCTGTCCCCGTTAGAGGAGGCGGTCTGTACCGCGACGGGACCGACGGGGCTGGGCATCATCGGACTGTACTCGTTTCTGATCGCGTTCATCCTCCCCTTGCCGAGCGAGGTCGTCCTCGTCCCCGCCGAGACGCTCCGTTTGGGGCTGTCGACGACGGGGAACATGGCGGTCATCATCGTCGTCAGCGCGTTCGGGAAGGCCCTGGGGAGTCTCTTCGCCTTCCATATCGGACAGGAGGCAAAGGAGTACGGCCCGCTGATCCGGTGGATCAAGAACTCGCGGTTCGACATCATCGAGTGGTCGGAGAAGAAGACGATCCAGATCGCGAAGAAGTACGGCTACGTCGGCCTCGCGCTGGCGCTGTGTGTCCCCTTCTTCCCGGACACGCTGTCGATCTACGCCTTTACTGTTCTCGAAGAGGATTACCTCCGGTTCGGCGCGGCGACGTTCGCGGGCAGCGCGGGTCGCCTGCTGGTCACGCTGGGACTGGCCGGCGGGACGCTCGCGCTGTTGTAGGACGGGTGGCGTCGTCGCGTTCCGTCACTACCGATGTGGCCAAACGCGACGGCGCGCCCGGAAACCGCCCCCCTTTTGACCCGTGGGCGGCACACACCGGGTATGAGCCACGACGAGTTCCCGACCGAGCAGCCGGCGGTGGTGACTTGTGGGTTGCCCTACGCCAACGGCGACCTCCACGTGGGCCACCTCCGGACGTACGTCGACGGGGACGCCCTCTCGCGTGCCCTGCGTCGCATCGGCCAACAGACCGCCTTCGTCAGTGGGTCGGACATGCACGGGACGCCGGTAGCGGTCAACGCCGCCCAGCAGGGCGTCGAGCCCCGCGAGTTCGCCCTGGAGTACCACGAGACCTACGCTGAGACGTTCCCGCGGTTCAACGTCGAGTTCGACAACTACGGGCACACCGACGACGAGACGAACACCGAACTCACCCAGGAGTTCGTCCGCTCTTGGATCGACAACGATCACGTCCACGAGAAGGAGATCCAGGTCGCCTGGGACACCGAGGAGGACCAGCCACTCCCGGATCGGTTCGTCGAGGGGACCTGCCCGTACTGCGGCGAGCAGGCCCGCGGCGACGAGTGCGACGAGGGGTGCCAGCGCCACCTCGAACCCGGCGAGATCGAGGACCCCGTGAGTACGATCACGGGCAACCCCGCGGAGTACCGCGAGCGGGAACACAAGTTCCTCCGCCTGGCAGACTTCCAGGAGTACCTCCAAGGATACCTCGACCGTCTAGAGGGGACCGACAACGCCCAGAACCAGCCCCGGGAGTGGATCGAGGGCGAACTACAGGACCTCTGTATCACCCGGGACATGGACTGGGGGATCGACTACCCGGGTGAAGACGGGGACGGAGAGGACCTCGTGCTGTACGTCTGGGTCGACGCCCCCGTCGAGTACGTCGCCTCCACGAAGCAGTACTCCGAGCGGGTCGGCGCCGACGAGTACGACTGGGAGGACGTCTGGAAACTCGGCGGCGACGCCGAGCACGGCACCGAGTGGGACGACGACTGGAGCGCGGACAACGGCGAGATCATCCACGTCATCGGCCGTGACATCATCCAGCACCACGCCGTCTTCTGGCCGGTGATGCTGCGGGGCGCGGGGTACAACGAACCCCGGACGATCCTGGCGACCGGTTTCGTCGGGATCGACGGCAAGGCACTCTCGACCTCCCGGAACCGTGCCGTCTGGGCCGACGAGTACCTCGACGCCGGCTTCCACCCCGATCTGTTCCGGTACTACATCGCCACCGGCGCGGGCCTGGAGATGGACGTCGACTTCTCCTGGGACCGCTTCGCAGAGCGCGTCAACGGCGAACTCGTCGGCAACGTCGGCAACTTCGCCTACCGGTCGCTGCTGTTCGCCCACCGGAACTACGACGGCACGCCCGAGGCGGCGGTCAGCGACGACGTCGAGGCGCGCATCGAGGACGCGATCGAGACGTTCGAGACCGCCGTCCGGGAGTACGACATCCGATCGCTGGCCGAGGTCGCCATCGAACTGTCGAACTACGGCAACGAGTACATCCAGCGCAACGAGCCCTGGAACCTGGTCGGCGAGGAACCCGAGGAGGCTGCCCAGGTCATCCGCGACTGCGTGCAGTTGACCAAGGCCGTCGCCGTCGTCATGCAGCCGGTCATGCCCGGGAAGGCCGAGCGGCTGTGGGGCCAACTCGGCGAACGGGGCTCCGTGGCCGACGTGACCCTGGAGACGGCGCTTTCGGAACCGCCCGCCGAGTTCGACGAGCCCGTCGAACTGTTCGAGCAAGTCGAGGACGACCACATCGAAGCCCTCCAGGAACAGCTCCAGCGCCGCGTCGAGGCTGCGAGCGAGGACGACACGGACGACAGTGAGGGCGAAGCCGAGGAGACGGCCGACCTCGAACCGCTCGTCGAGGAGCGGATCGGCTTCGAGGACTTCGAGGGGATCGACATGCGCGTCGGCGAGATCGTCACCGCCGAGCCGGTCGA
The DNA here is from genome assembly GCF_035666295.1 of Haloarcula montana. Lineage (NCBI taxonomy): Archaea > Methanobacteriati > Methanobacteriota > Halobacteria > Halobacteriales > Haloarculaceae > Haloarcula > Haloarcula montana. Next base: position 677,510 of record NZ_CP142027.1, on the reverse strand, counting down.
GGACGCCGACAAGCTCCTCCGCCTGGAGGTCGACATCGGCCACGAGGTCCGGCAGGTCGTCGCCGGCCTCGCGAAGCTCCACGATGTCGAGGAGCTTCCGGGGACGCGGGTCATCCTGCTGGCCAACATGGAGAAAGCCGAGCTGTTCGGTATCGAATCCAACGGAATGGTGCTGGCCGCCGGCGACGAGGCGGACCTGCTGACCACTCACGAGGACGCGCCGCTTGGCACCCGCATCCAGTAACCGACCTGCCGGAACCTGAACGCCTTTCTCGGTGGCTGCTCCCGTCTCAGCCATGCCGATGTACTCCCGCGAGGACGCTACCACCCTCCAGGTCGTCGACCGCTTCGCCGACGGCGTCGGCTGGCAAGCCCATCCCGAGGAGGGCGGCGGCCGGACGAGCCACGCGATCCGTGACGACGACGGCGGTGTCTGGCTCCTCGACCCGCTGGACGCGCCGGACGTGACCGACGTGTACGCCGATCTCGGGGATGTCGTCGGCGTGGCCGTTCTGGCGGACTACCACGCTCGCGACGCGGCGGCGTTCGCCCGGCACCACGACGTTCCGGTGACGGTCCCGACGGGGTTGAACCGCGTCGTAGAGCGGCTGGACGTGCCCACACGCCGGGTCACGAACTCGCTCGCGGAGTTCGAACTCCGGCGGCTGAACCCGCTGGGGGCCTGGCGCGAGACCGTCGCCTACCGGGAACGCGACGGGACCCTGTACGTGCCCGACGTTCTCTCGACCGGCGAGTCGTTCACCGTCGGGAGCGAACGGCTGGCGGTGAACCTCTTTCTCCGGCTGTCACCGCCTCGGGAGCCGTTCGCCGACCTCGATCCCGAGCGAGTGCTTGTCGGTCACGGCAGCGGTGTCTTCGAGGACGCCGGGGATGCGCTGGAGGACGCCGTCGGAAACGCGCGACGCCGGTTCCCGCGGGCGCTCGTTTCGAGTGGTCCGCGGGAGCTGACGGCGATGCTCGATGCCGTCCGCTGACCGTCCACGTCCCTGTGTCCCACGTTACCGTTCTTGCAGCAAAACGGCAATCCTTTAGGCGCCACTATCGATGCCCGAGATATGGGATACGATTACGACAAAGTGGAGGTGCCCGACGAGGGCAACCCGATCGAAGTCACAGCGGACAACGAACTCGACGTTCCCGAGAACCCGATCATCCCCATCATCCACGGGGACGGGATCGGGACCGATGTCGGTCCCGCCGCCCAGAAGGTCCTCGAAGCCGCCGCGAACGCGACCGGGCGCGACATCTCCTGGATGCGCGTCTACGCCGGCTCCTCGGCCCGTGACAAGTACGACGAGAACCTGCCCGACGACACCGTCGAGGCGATCAAGGAGTTCAACGTCGCCATCAAGGGTCCACTCACGACGCCGGTCGGCGCTGGCTTCCGTTCGCTGAACGTCGCACTGCGGAAGACGCTGGACCTCTACGCCAACGTCCGCCCGACCTACCACCTCGACGGCGTCCCGTCGCCCGTCAAGAACCCCGGCGAGATGGACATGGTCACCTTCCGGGAGAACACCGAGGACGTCTACGCCGGCATCGAGTGGGAGGCCGGCACCGACGAGGTCCAGGAGGTCAAGAAGTTCGTCGAAGAGGAGATGAACTTCGACGAGACCATCCACGACGGCCCGGTCGGCATCGGCGTCAAGCCGATCACCGAGTTCGGGACCAAGCGGCTCGTCCGTGAGGCCATCGACTACGCCATCGAGGAGGACCGCGACAGCGTCACGCTGGTCCACAAGGGCAACATCATGAAGTTCACCGAGGGCGCCTTCCGCGACTGGGGCTACGAGGTCGCTGAAGAGGAGTACGGCGAGGACGTTATCACCGAGGACGAGCTGTGGGACGAGTACGACGGCGAGGCCCCCGAGGGCACGCTCGTGGTCAACGACCGCATCGCCGACAACATGCTCCAGCAGCTCCTGACCCGGACCGACGAGTACGACGTCATCGCGACGATGAACCTCAACGGGGACTACATGTCCGACGCCGCCGGCGCACAGATCGGCGGTCTCGGCATCGCTCCCGGTGCGAACTTCGGCGAGGCCCGCTGTCTCGCGGAGCCAGTCCACGGCTCGGCCCCGAAGTACGCCGGCGAGGACAAGGTTAACCCGACCGCGATGATCCTCTCGGGTCGCCTGATGCTCGAATACATGGGCTGGAAGGACGCCGGCCAACTCGTCCGTGACGCTGTCGAGGAGACCATCTCCAGCGGCGATGTCACCTACGACCTGGAGCGCCAGATCGAGGGCGGCACCAAGCTCTCGACCTCCGAGTACGCGGACAAGGTCGTCGAGAACATCGAACAACTCTCGTAGAGAGCCTCCCGGCTCTCTCCGTGAGCATATCGAGACCTCCCCTACTCAACCCGCGATTTTTCGTCACTCCTCGGTCGACAGCGTCGCGTTCGCGACCCACGCCGGCCGGTTGATCGTCGTCGTCCCCTCGTCGGTGACGCGGGTCTCCCGGACGACCCGGATGTCGTGGCTACCGAGTGTGGCGTCGTAGCCGACCCGTTTCGTGACGACAGTCCCGTCCGAGCGGACCCGTAACTGGACGCTGACGTTCGTCGGATGACTGACGAACAGCGGCCGGATGAGTCGCTCGCGGTCGACGAACTCCGAGCCGGTCAGGACGATATCGCCGTCGGGTTCGTGGCGTGCGACGGTCACGTCGACCGCACCGAGTACGGCCTCGATCCGTTGGTGTGCGGTGAGATCGGTCATCGAGTCGCCGTTCTCGACGAACCACATGTGTAGCGACTGGCGGCCGGTCCGCTCCTGGTGTCGGGTCGCGACGACGGTTCCGTTGGTCCAGTAGTCGACTCGCGTCGTGAGCCCGGCGCTGGGGTAGTTGGTAGTGTTCTGTGAGAAGTAGCCGCGGTAACTGGTCGCGTTTGTCGCGACCTGCCGTGAGCGGTTCGTCCGGCGCAGTATCTCCCCGTCCGCAGCCACGATGTACTGACGAGTCGTCAGCGTGTAGCTCGTCGTCCGGAGCGCTCCTTCGTGGGAGCGAGCGAGGACATTCGGCTCGATCGCCCGCTCGGAGACGCCGGGTGGATACGGTGCCTCGTCGGTGGGAATCGGCGCCGGTGTCACCGGCTCGTTCGCATCCTGTGCGCTCAACCCGCTACAGCCCGCAAGCAGTAGCGCGAGGCCGACGATCAGGAGCCCGAGCCGTCTCATCGAGCCGACTTAGGGATACTCCTACAAACCAGTAGTGGCCCGAGTCTCAGTCGCGCCAGTCGGGGTCGATCCGGGGCGGACTGAACACGTCGATGCCGGTCACTGGCTCGTCGGTCCGGTTCTCCACCCGGTGGGGTTCACCGCCGGGGATGACGTAGGAGTCACCCGAACTGACGACGGACTCCTCGCCGTCGATGAAAAACGTGAACGCGCCACTGACGACGAAGCCGATCTGCTCGTGATCGTGGCTGTGTTCCGGGACGACGGCGCCGGGTTCGATGTGGAACTGCTGGGCGCTCATCCGCTCGCCGACGACCAGTTGGGTCAGGTGGACGCCATCGACCGCCTCGACAGTCTCGCTGGCTGCCTGGGAAACTTCCTCCATGTCCCGGCGATCGATAGCGACCGGCCTAAATCCAGGGGTCGGCGGGCCATCCGAACGTTCAATCGGACGCGGGCCTAACCCCCGACCATGTACGCCGTCGTGGGGTGTAGCGAGTGCAGCGCCCTCTGGATCGTCGAGGGCGAGCAGGCGACGAGTCAGTGTCCCCGCTGTGGGTCCCGCCGGCAACACGACAAGCGCCGGCGGTTCGTCGAGACCGACGACGAAGCCCACGCACGGGAGGTCAGGGCCTCGATGCTGGCGAATCGACAGGGCCACGGCGACGCGTTCGCCGACCTGGACTCGGTCGCGGAGATGGAGCGCCGGGTCGAGGATGCCGGCGTCGACGACGAGACGTACCTCGAACAGTCGGGCGTCGATACCGACAGCGTGGCGGCGGCCGGCGAACGCGCGGAGACGGGTGCCGGCGGGGGACAGTCACGGAAGCAGACGGTTCTGGCGGCACTCCGGTCGCTCGACGCCCCGACCGAGGACGAGGTCGTCGCCTATGCCCGGGAGCGGGACGTTCCCCCCGATTACACGCGGAGGGCCTTACAAAAGCTTGTCAGGGCCGGCGAGGTCACCGAGTCCCGGGGGCGCTACCGGCTCCTATGACGACCACGCTCGATCTGGAACCGGGGCCGGTCGCGGTCGGCTGTCTCGTCGGGCTCTCCGGACTGCTCTTCCTGGTGACGCCGCTGGTCGGGTCCGTTCCGATCGGCGGGCTGTCGGTGAGTCCGGTCGCGCTCTCGGCCGTCGCGCTGACCGCTGGGTTCACGCTCGGGACGGTCGTCTTCGCTCGCCGCGGGCGGCGCCTGTTCGCGCTCGCCCACGGCGTGTTCGCGGTCGCCTGGGCGCTGCTGGTCGCGGGGCCGTTGCTCGGAAACGGGGACCTGCTGCTTGCCGGCGTGGTCGTGTTGGTCGCCGGTGTCGGGTTCCTGGTGAACCAGTCCCGCCAGTGACCGCCGTCAGCGCCCGAGTTCGGCGTGGGCCGAGGAGAGGTGTCGTGAGGACAGCGCCGCCAGCAGGGAGAGTTCGCCGGCCAGGACGCCGGCGGCGATGACCTCCGCGAGCGCGTCGGCGTTGCTCCCCGGCGGGTCGCCACCGCCGCCGTAGCCGACTACCTCCAGCGCCTCCGACTGGGTCGGCAGTCCCGTCCCGCCGCCGACGGTCCCGACCTCCAGCGAGGAGAGCGTCACCGAGGCGTACAGTCCGTCCTCGCGGGCGTCGACGGTCGTGATGGTGTTTGCGCCCTCGACGACCTGTGCGGCGTCCTGGCCGAACGCGAGGAAGGCCGCGGCGATCACGTTGGCCGCGTGGGCGTTGAACCCCAGCGCACCGGCCTTCGCGGAGCCGACGAGGTTCTTGCGGGTGTTTGCCTCGACGATGGCGTCCGTGGTAGTATCCAGGCGCTGCTGGACCTGTTCGTGGGGGAGCAGGACGTCCGCAGAGACGGTCCGGCCCCGGCCCTCGATGGCGTTGATCGCCGCGGGTTTCTTGTCCGAACAGAGGTTGCCCGACAGCGCCACCAGTTCGGCCGGCGTCTCGCTCTCGACGACCTCACAGGCGGCCTCGGTCGCGATGGTGGCCATGTTCATCCCCATCGCGTCCTTGGTGTCGTAGGAGAACCGCAGGAAGACGTTGTCCCCGACGGTGTAGGGGGTGACCTCCTGGAGTTTGCCGTGGCTCGTCGTCCCCTCGGCGGCCTCGGCCAGTCGGTCGACGTGGTCCCGGACCCAGGCCGAGACCTCCCCCGCGGCAGCCACGTCCGCGACTTTGAACACCGGCGCCCGGGTCATCCCGGATTTCAGGACTCGTGCGGTGGCGCCGCCGGCAGTCCGGATAGCCGAGACGCCGCGGTTGACCGAAGCCAGCAGGGCTCCCTCGGTCGTCGCCAGCGGGAGGTAGTGCTCGCCGTCGGCCGCCCCGCCGTCGACCGGTAGCGGCCCGACGACGCCCATCGGGACCTGTGCGGTCCCGATCATGTTCTCGATGTTGCTGTCGGCTTCGTCGGCGTCGAAGCCGTAGTCGCCGACGGTCGAGAGGTCGGCGCCGGTCTCCTCGGCGAGGAGACGCCGGCGGGCCGTGGCGGCCGTATCCGGGTCGGCGTGGTCTTCGAGTTCGTACAGGCGGAGTTCACCCTCGCGGACGCGCTGTGCGAGGGTCTCGGCGTCGGTCATACAGGGGCGGTGGCGGGCCGCACCCCTAACAGTTGCTCTTGTCAGCCGTCACTCAGCCGCTCTCGTCGCCCCTGGTCCCCCTCGCTGGCTGTCCAGTTCGCTCGCGATCCGGGTATTGACACTCGTTAACATAAAACAAAATCTACCAATTGCCGATATACAACTCATTATTCCCCTCAGTAGCCAGTATCGAAGGCAAAATTTTTTCAATACACCAGTCCGAATCGCCTAGTAGCCACAGGATACCGTACCCATGCCACAGATGGAAACAGCTGCGTTCGAAACGGACCTCAGTCTCTTCAAATACGACAACCTCGAACAGCTTCCCCCGGAGTACCGGGAACTGGGCGAAGACGAGCGGACGGAGCGGATCGAAGCCGCCCTCGACGAACTCGGTGACGACGTGGTCGTTCTGGGCCACAACTACCAGCGCCGGGAGATCGTCGAACACGCCGACTTCGTCGGGGACTCCTACCAGCTCTCGACGGAGGCCGCGGCGGCCGACGCCGACTACGTCGTCTTCGGCGGTGTGACGTTCATGGCCGAGTCCGCCGACATCATCACCGACGACGACCAACAGGTGATCCTTCCGTCGATGGAAGCCTCCTGCCCGATGGCCGGGATGGCCGAGGCGCTCCAGGTCGACGCCGCGTGGGCGGAACTGACCGCGGCGCTCGACGACGAGGAGATCGTCCCCATCACGTACATGAACAGCTACGCCGATCTGAAGGCGTTCTGTGCCGAGCAGGGCGGGCTGGTCTGTACCTCCTCGAACGCCCACAAGGCCTTCGAGTACGCCTTCGAGCACGGCGACAAGGTGCTGTTCCTGCCGGACAAACACCTCGGCGAGAACACGGCTCACCGGCTCGGGCTGGACGACGAGATCGTCGAGTGGGACCCCTGGGACCCCGAGAGCACGGACGCCGAGGCCGCCGTCGAGCACGACGTCATCCTCTGGGAGGGGTACTGCCAGGTCCACGAGCGGTTCCGCGAGTCCCACGTCGAGGATATCCGCGCCGACTATCCCGACGCCAACGTCATCGTCCACCCCGAGTGTCGCCGCGAGGTCGTCGAGGCCGCGGACGTGGCCGGCTCGACGGCCGATATCTGCCAGGCCGTCGAGGCGGCCGATCCCGGCGACACCTGGGCGATCGGGACCGAGATCCACCTCACCCACCACCTCCAGCGGTGGTACCCCGAAGTGAACGTCCTCCCGCTGTGTGGGGACGCCTGCATGGACTGCAACGCCATGCGCCAAATCGACCCCAACTACCTCGCCTGGGTGCTGGAGGAACTGGTCGCGGGCCGGGAGCGCAACGTCATCGAGGTCGCACCCGAGGAGAAGGAACTGGCACAGGTCGCACTCGACCGGATGCTGGAGATCTGACCATGACCGACCACAATACTACCGACGTGCTGGTCGTCGGCTCGGGCATCGCCGGGCTGGCGGCAGCACTCGCGGCCGCTCGTGAGGGCAGTGACGTGACCGTCGCGACGAAGGCGACCCGTCCGGAGGGGGCCTCCTCGTGGTGGGCACAGGGGGGTATCGCCGTCTCCCGTGATGATCCCGAACAGTTCAAACGGGACATCGTCACCGCGAGCGACGGGACGGCAGACCCCGAGGCCGTCGACGTGCTCGTCGAGAACGCGAACGAGGCTGTCGAGGACGTGTTACTGGAGACGCTGGCTGTCGAGTTCGACCGCGTCGAGCCGTGCTCGACGGACCCGGACGAGCGGGCGTCGACGGTGCCAGCGAGTCCCTCGAACCTGGACTATGCCCGCGAGGCCGCCCACAGCGAGGACCGCATCCTCCACGTCGACGCCGCCACTGGCAAGCACATCCACGTCCCCTTCCTGAACTACCTCGACGACCACGACGGCGTCGAGATCAGGGACGACACCGCCGCGCTGGACCTGATTCGCCACGAGGGCCGGGTCCACGGCGCGATGCTGGAGTCCGACGGGGCCGTCGAACCCTGGTTCGCTGGCAGCGTCGTCCTGGCGACCGGTGGCATCGGTGAACTCTATCCGCGGACGACCAACCCCGACGACGCCACCGGCGACGGCATCGCGATGGCTGCCCTGGCCGGCGCCGAGGTCGCGGACATGGAGTACGTCCAGTTCCACCCGACCGCCTGCGTGGTCGGCGAGTCGGACGACAGCGACGAGTCAGGCAACGACGCGGTCGCCTTCCTGGTCAGCGAGGCCGTCCGCGGCGAGGGCGGCCTGCTGCGGAACGGCGACGGCGACCGGTTCATGCCCGACTACCACGAGGACGCCGAACTGGCTCCCCGCGACGTGGTCGCCCGCGCCGTGAAAGCCGAGCGCGAGGCCACCGGCGACGTTCGGCTGGATGTCTCTCTGCTGGCCTTCGCCGAGGAATTCCCGGGCCTGGCCGACCGCTGCGAGGAGTACGGCGTCGACTGGACCGACGGCATCCCCGTCGCGCCCGCCGAACACTTCCTCTGTGGCGGGGTCGCCGTCGACGACCGCGGCCGGACGACGCTCGACCGGCTCTACGCCGTCGGGGAGTGCTCCCGAACGGGTGTCCACGGCGCGAACCGACTGGCCTCCACGTCGCTGCTGGAGGGACTGGTCTGGGGGTTGCGTGCCGGCGAAGACGCCGCCGGGAACGCGATCCAGCCCATCGAGGCCCCGGACCTGCTCGAACGGGACCCGGACCTCCCGGACAGCTTCGCTCGCGAGAAGTTCCACCGGCTACGCCGGGTGATGGACGAGTACGTCGGCGTCGAACGCGACCCCGCCGAACTCGGGCGGTCGATGGCCGTCTTGCGACGCCTCAAGGGCGAGGTCGACGCCTACGTGCGGACTCGGACCGCCCGGTCGCTGTACGAACTCCGCAACGCCAGCGTCACGGCGCTGTTGGTCGCCCGCCACGCAGCCGAGAACGACACCAGCGTCGGGACCCACAACCTCACGGCGGCCGACGAGCCGCCGGAGCCGACCGCCGACTGATGCTCACCGACACCGACGTTGAGCGCTGGCTCCGGGAGGACGTGGGCCACCACGACGTGACGAACCACGTTCCGGGGGAGACCGAGGGGCGACTCGTCGCGAAGGAGTCCGGCGTCGCCGCCGGCCTGGAGGCCGCGACGGCGGTGTTCGACTATCTCGGTGTGGCTGTCGAAACGCCGGTCGACGCCGGTGAGCGGATCGACCCCGGCGATGTCGTCCTGCGGACCGACGGCCCCGCTCGCGAGACGCTGCGCGGCGAGCGGGTCGCGGTCAACCTCGTTGGTCACGCGTCCGGCGTGGCGACGACGACCCGACGGGCCGTCGAGGCCGCCCGCGCGGTCGACGGCGACGTACGGATCGCCTGCACCCGCAAGACGACGCCCGGACTGCGCGGGATCGAGAAGCGAGCGGTCGCTGCCGGCGGCGGGGACACCCACCGGCTGGACCTCTCGCATACGGTGATGGTCAAGGACAACCACGTCGCCGAGATGGGACTAGAGGGTGCCGTCGATCACTTCCGTGAGCGTGCGTCCTTCACGACGAAGATCGAAGTCGAGGTCGAGACGCCGGAGACGGCACCCGAAGCGGCCGCGGCCGGCGCGGATATCGTCCTGTTGGACAACATGTCGCCCGCCGAGATCGAGCGTGCCGTGGACCTCGTCGACGGCCCTGTGCTGACCGAAGCCAGCGGTGGTATTACCGTTGCGGACGTTCCCGACTACGCCGGGACTGGCGTCGACGTGATTTCGATGGGTGCGTTGACTCACTCGGCGCCGACGCTCGACCTCTCCTTTCGGACGGGATAACCGAGGCTGACGGTGGCGGCAGTATCACGCGGGACCAGTATGTTTATCAGAACCATAGGGTAAATTCCACATAGAGCAGACAGATCGCAGTGGATACTGAGAGCTAGGTATGGGGCCGTCACTCCTGGGCGATGACAGCGACGTGGACGATCTTCTCGACCAGCGCCGGCTGGACGCGTACCTCGGGAGCGACGAACAGCTGTTTCACCTCCTGACCAACCGACGGGTCGGCGTCGAACGGACCGAGGACGGTGACACGACGCAGGTTACCGCCGGCGAGGACTGTGGCGCCGTCGCCGCTCTGACCGACCGTCGCGTCCTCCTGCTCGTCGGCGACCCGCCCGCCCGCTCCGACGGCGACTACGTCGCCTCACTCCCGTACGCCGATGTCGATGAGGCCGAGGCAGTCACCGAACTCCTGACCGCACGGCTCCAGTTCGAGACCAGCGCCGGGGCGATCTGGGAGTTCACCGCACGCGAAGCCGACATCGACGAGGTCGCGGACTTCCTTCAGGAGGCGTGTGGCGTCTGGGGCGAGGTCCGGACCGCGCTCGATACGCTGTCGGACCACTGTGACGCGCTCGCCGACGCGCTCGAATCGGCCGACTGGACCGCGTTCGACCAGTACCGAGCCGACGCCGAAACCGCACTGGAGACGGCCCGTGAGGGGGCCGATGCCGCGCCGTTCGATGGCGTCGAGGACCGGATCGACCGGCTCGAAACGGACCTCTATCGGCTCGTCCGGGACCGCAACGTCGTCCGCGGCGAGGAACTCCTCGCCGAGGCCCGCCGGATGCTCGACGACCGACAGTACGAGGAGAGTTACGACCGGGTCCGGACGGCCCGGGAGCGGTTTCAGGACGCCACCGACGTGGCGACGACACACGATATCGACGACGAGGCGGCACAGGAGGGGCTGGCCGCCGCTACCGAACTCGCGACGACAGTCGCCGAGCGCCCGCTGACGACCGCCCGAGACGCCCACGAACGGGCCGAGACAGTCGACGACCCCACCGAGCGGGTGGCGGCACTCGAGGGCGCTCTCGACAGCTACCGCGCGGTCGCGCAGTTGGTCGCCGGCGGCGACAGCCCCTTCGAGGGCGGCGAGGAGACGGCACGCGCGGAGAGCGAGGCTGTCATCGCCGATCTGATCGAGGCGCTGCTGGCGTCGGCCCGGGAACGGCGGAGAGCCGGCGACTGGGAGTGGGACGCCGGCAACGAGGAGACGGCCTACGACCTGTTATCGAGCGCCCGGGACGACCTCGACCGGGCGCTGGAACTCGCCGAGGAGTTCCCGCCCGGCGATCCCGAGTCGATCCGTCGGACTCGGGAAGAACTGACGGACCACTTCGACGTGCTGGCGATCCGCTACGAGGTCGCACGGGCCAACGCCGAACTCCAGAACTGACCGATCGAGTTTTCCGCCCCCTGCTCGAACCCCCGGACATGCCGGACCCGATCTTCGCCTGCGAGACCCACAGGTACTACCAGGGGGAGGGGTGCCCGGTCTGTGACCGGGTCGGCCGTGAAGTCCTGGACGGCAGCCGTCGACGACGGCTCTCGAAGTTCGTCAGCGGTGCCCTACGGCATTTTCCCGACGACGCCGGGATCGAACTCGACGAGGCCGGGTGGACGCCGCTGGCTGCACTCGTCGGTGCGGTCGAGGACAACTACGACTGGGCGACCCGCGACCACGTCGAGGGCGTCGTCGCGACGGACCCGAAAGGCCGGTTCGAACTGGACGAGGCGGGCGGGGAACAACGTATCAGAGCCGCGTACGGCCACTCGGTCCCGGTCGATCTGGCGTCGGCACCCACGCCGGTTCCGGAGACGCTGTACCACGGCACCGCGCCGCGACACGTCGACGCGATCATGAACGAAGGGCTGCGACCGATGTCACGCCAGAAGGTCCACCTCTCGGAGAGTGTCGAGGAGGCCCAGGCCGTCGGTGCGCGCCACGCCGAGGACCCCGTGGTGTTGGTCGTCGACGCGGCGGCGATGCGGGCCGAGGGCAACGATATCGTCAAACGTGGGACCGCGACCTACACGACCGACCGGGTCCCCCCGCGGTACGTCTCCCGGCGGTCGCTGTAGCCCGCGGAACCGTTCTGTCGTCACTCGACGAGCGACTCGCCGGTCATCGCCGCCGGCTGATCGATACCCAGCAGCGCGAGCATCGTCGGGGCCAGGTCCGCGAGCGTCCCGCCGTCGCGGGCGGTCCTCCCGTCGGCGGTGCCGTCCGGCGAGAGATAGACGAACGGCACCGGGTTGGTCGTGTGGGCGGTGTGTGGGTCCTCGACTGTTCCCATGTCGTCGGCGTTGCCGTGGTCGGCACAGAGCAGGACGTGTCCGCCGGCGGCGTTGATCGCCGCGACCAGGCGGCCCAGTTGCTCGTCGACGGCCTCGACTGCGGCGACGGCCGCGTCGAAGTCGCCGGTGTGGCCGACCATGTCGGGGTTCGCGAAGTTGAGGACGAGCGCGTCGGGGTCCTCGGTCTCGATGAACTCGATGGCGGTGTCGGCGAGTTCGGGTGCACTCATCTCCGGCTGGCGGTCGTACGTCGGGACATCGGGGCTCTCGACGATGCGGCGCATCTCGCCGTCGAACTCCACCTCGCGGCCACCGTTGAGGAAGTAGGTGACGTGGGGGTACTTCTCGGACTCGGCCAGACGGACCTGCGTGAGCCCGTTCGCCGCGAGCACCTCGCCGAGTACGTCTTCGGGTTGGTTCGGTGGGAAGGCGACGGGCACGTCGAAGGTCGCGTCGTACTCGGTCATCGTCACCAGCCGGGTCTCCGGCGGGGTAGTGTCCGCGCCCCAGTCCTCCGGGCGGATGTCCCCGAGCATCCGCGTGAGCTGACGGGCGCGGTCGGCCCGGAAATTGAAGAAGAGGACCGCGTCGCCGTCGGCCAGTCCGGGGTGGTCCCCGACCGTCGTGGGCTCGATGAACTCGTCGGTATCGTCCCGTTCGTAGGAACTCGTGGCGGCCGTGACGGGATCGTTGGCGTGGTGATCGCCGGCCCGCTCGACGATGGCGTCGTAGGCCCGGCGGGTCCGGTCCCAGTTCTGGTCCCGATCCATCGCGTAGTAGCGGCCACAGACGGTCGCGACGTGGCCCGTCCCGTGGGCCTCGGCGTGGGTCTGCAGGTCCGTGAGGTACTGTTCGCCCCCGGTCGGGGAGGTGTCTCGGCCGTCGGTGAAGGCGTGGGTGACCGCCTCGGTCCCGCGCTGGCCGGCCAGTTCGATCAGCGCGTGGAGGTGGTCCTGATACGAGTGGACGCCGCCGTCGGAGACCAGCCCCATGAAGTGGACGCGGCCGTCGTGATCGTCGGCGTACTCGAAGGCCGACAGGACCGTCTCGTTCTCGAAGAACGGGGGGTCGTCTGCGTCGTCGTCGGGCGCACTCTCGCCGCGCGAGCGGGCGATGCTGTCGGTGATCCGGGCCGAGTCCTGTTTGACGATCCGGCCGGCGCCGATGTTGAGGTGGCCGACCTCGGAGTTGCCCATCTGCCCCTCCGGGAGACCGACCCGGCGACCGTGGGTCGCGAGCGTCGAGTGGGCACCGTCGTCCCAGTAGCGGTCGAAGTTCGGTGTCGCGGCCGCGGCGACGGCGTCCCGCGTGTCTTCGTCCGGATTGAGCCCCCAGCCGTCGAGGATGACGAGACCGACGTGCATGGGTGGACCCTCGCCGGAGACCCAAAAGAGGGCTTCGGTCACGTACCGTCCCGTGGTCGTCGAGGGTGCCGGGAACCTCGATATTAATAGGGTGGAACGTCTCCGTCCGGCTATGAGCCCAGATATCCTCTCGGACGAGCTCGCCGACAGTATCGTCACCACCGCCCGGACGGCGACCGGCGACTCACTGCGCTCTGTCACCTATTTCACTCGCGCCGACTACGAACAGCTCTATCTGCGGGAGGACCTCGAACGTGACGCCGACCTCAACGACTTCGTCGGCCACGAGTGGCAGGGGTACAAACAGACCGAGAACGCCTACCAGGAGTCCGAACTCGGCGATTATCGCTTTACCGTTCGGGCCTTCGAGAACGGCTATCTCCTCCGGGTGGCGACACAGCGTCAGGGCGTGCTCATCACGACAGACGGACTCTCGATGAACTCCTACGAGGAGATCGCCGACGCCATCGACAAACTCCTGCGTGACCAGTCCGGCGAGGAGTGAACTACCCGTAGACGACGAAATCCAGTACCCAGTTCACCGCGTTGAGTGCGACCAAGATAGCACCTTCCACCCGCGAGAGCAGTTCGTTCGTGTAGAACAGCACCGTCACGAGGACAGTCAACCCCAGCAGCCACAGCGTCGTCCCGATAGCGGCCCCAGCGACGGGGAGTGGCTGGACCGCGGCGGCCAGTCCCAGGACGCCGAGCGTGTTGAACACGCAGCTTCCGACGATGTTTCCGGCGGAGATGCCGACCCGTCCCTGACGGACGGCGGCGACGGAGGTCGCGAACTCCGGGATCGAGGTACCGGCCGCAACGACGGTCACGCCGATGACCCACTCGGAGATGCCGACGGCCAGCGCGATGTCGACCGCCGACGTGACCAGCAGATGCGCCCCGCCGACGACCAGTCCCAGCCCGCCGACCAACCGGCCGAGGTCGAGCCAGCCGAACGGCTGGCTCGTCGGACGGTCCTCGCCGGTGCCCGACGAGCCCGCACGCGCCAGGACCACGAGATAAGCCACCAGGACACCGAACAGCACGAGCCCGTCCCCGCGGCTCACTCGGAGATCGCGGAGGACCACGAGCAACAGGAGCGTGGTCCCGACGAGCAGTGTGCTGTCCCGCCGGACGAGGTCACGACCGATGGGCAGCGAGCGGACCAGCGCGACCCCGCCCAGAATGAAGCCCAGATTCAGGACGTTCGAGCCGACGACGTTCGCGACCGAGACGTCCGGCCGTCCCGAGAGCGCGGCGTCGAGAGTGACCGCGAACTCCGGCGCGGAGGTCCCGAAGGCCACGACGGTCAGCCCGACGACGAGTCCGGGGACGCCGAGCCGGCGGGCCGCCCGACTCGCGCCGGTGACGAACTGTTCGGCACCGATCCACAGTCCCACGACCGCCACAGCGACGAAGAGACCGTCGAACAACACGAGTCAGTGTCTCCCTCCGACACGGTGCCGTCTGCCCAGGTTCATACTCCCGCAGTCGGCCGGCGGTCCCTAAAATGTCCCACCAAAGCCTTACCTCCCCGCCGTCGAACAACCGCCATGACCCTGGACCCGGTACACGTCGACGGCATCGCGCACCTCGCACGCCAGGTGCGCCAGACCGTCGAGACGAGCGATCACGACGCCGCCGCCCAGCGGGTGTGGGAGGACTTTCTGGACCCGCTCTATCACGATGGCGACGAGATCCTGACTCCGATGGGCGACCGACGCCGCCGGAAGGTCCCGATCGACGACATCGCACTGACGGACCCACCCTTTCCCACACAGCACGGACTCGACTCGGGGACGATCAACCCGACGACGTTCAAGAACGGCCTGGTGCTGGATGTCGCCCAGGCGGCGATGAGTGCGGTTCCTTCGGATGTCGAACTCCACCGCGGGCGGACGATCATCATGGCGGTCCACTCCAACGATGCCACGGTCTCACTCTCCGAGGACTGGGCGGTCGACGATCGGGGCTACGCGAAACGCCGAGTCCTGAACGCCCCGCAGGTCGACCGTTACGAGCAGCGGGTCGTCCACGCGCTGGCGCTGTATCTCGCCGAGAGCGAGCACGCGCTGACGAACGCAGACATGGTCGAGGACCTGTTCGTCCTCGACGGGCCGATCTACCCGACCGGCCTCCTGCGCTGGGCGGACCGCGAGACGGAACTGGCCGACCTGCTGGCCGAGGACGACCGCCCGAAGACCGTCGTCGGCAACTACGTCGAACTCGTCGAACGGTTCGTCGAGCGGGGCGTCCCCCTGATCGGCTTCGTCAAGAACTCCTCGACGAAGGCCCTGACCCGCGCGGTTCGCCGCAAGACCAACGCGCCGTGGGTCGACGACGCCGCCTTCTTCCGGCGGGTACTCGAACGGCGCGACGACGACGGCGAGCGGCGGACCGACGCGCTCACCTGTACGAACTGGTTCCGCTCGCGGGCGGGCACCGACGGGGTCATGGCGGCCGACGGGAACGCGCTGGGCATCGAGCGGGAACTGGACCCCGAGGCCTACGAGGTCACGTTCTTCGTCTGTTACGACCCGCGCAACGATCTCGTCTTTCGCGTGGAGGCTCCCTACGCGTTCACACGGGACCCCGACTGTCGGGAGCGACTCGCCCGGCAGGTGCTCCACGATGTCGCGGCCGAGCGCGGTCCTCCTCTGGCCGTCTCGAAGGCCGATGAACTCGCCGGGATCGACCGTCAGGGCGGCGAGGAACTCACGCGCCGCATCGAACGCGCTTTCGACACCGACCGGGAGCGGGGCTACGACGACTTGCGCTGGGGCGCCGTCGAAGAAGCCTTCTGATCTCTCGGTGCCGGACTACTGCGCTTCCTCGGCTTGCAGGACGGTCACCTCGACCGCGGCCTCGGTCACGCCGAGCCGGGCGAACTGTGTCCGGACGTGGTCTTTGGCCGCCTCGATAGCGGTATCGCGGTCCTCGAACCCCTGTGGCATCGGCGACTCGAAGGCGACGTTGACCTCGCGGTCGCCGATCGATTGCGTCTGGCCACCGCTCTCGACCTCGTAGAAGGCGTCACACACCCAGACGTAGGGAGCGCCGCCGTCCGGTGCGCCCTTGAACGACGGTGGCGACTCACCGGGTTCGTACAGGGTCCCGGTCAACCCGGTACCGCCGGCCGATCCGCGGATGTGGAGCATACCCTCACGTAGGGACCACAGCGACAAAAGGCTCTCTCCGGACGGCGTCACCGACGGAGGTCGACGACGACGGGGAGGTGATCCGACGGGTAGTGGTCGTCGTCCCGGTCCGTACAGACGGCGTGGCTCGTCACGTCGAGGTCGTCCGTGGCGAACACGTGGTCGATGCCCATCTCGGGGAGTAGGTCGTGGAAGTCGGTCCGTGTCGTCGTCGGTCCGTGACGGTGGTCTGTCAGGGACCGCGTGTCCGCGAGCGTTCGGCCGTCGGACAGCGACCGACCCGCCGCACGCTCGTAGGCGGGGTCACCGACGACGCAGTTGAAGTCCCCCTGGAGGACGGCCGGTTCGCCGTCGACGAGGGTGTCCAGTCGCTCCAGTACCAGATCGACCCCGCGCCGGCGGGCCTGCTCGCCCTTGTGGTCGAGGTGGGTGTTGACCACGACGAGGGGGTCGCCGTCGGCCAACCGAGCCCAGGTCGCCACGCGGGGATACGCCCCGTCCCAGCCGACGCTGCCCGGTTCGTCGGGGGTCTCCGAGAGCCAGAACGTCCCCGTCGCGACGCAGTCGAAGCGGTCGGTCCGGTAGCCGATGGCGGTGTGCTCGCCGCCACTGGCGACGCTGTCCCGCGGGTCGCCGACCCAGTCGTACTCCGGGAGCATCGACTGCAGTTCCCGAAGCTGGTGTGTCATCGCCTCCTGGACGCCGACGACGGCGGGGGCGTGGTACCGGATCGTCCCGGCCACCAGCCGCCGGCGGTGTGCCCAGTTGTCCCTGCCGTCGCTGGCGGCGTCGTACCGTACGTTGAACGACGCCACCCGCACCCGGTTCATATCTGTGCTGTGGCGCCCTCCGTGGTAAGGGTTCCAGTTCCGGACTGACTGTCCCCCTCCACCGAATGTCTCCGTGCCCGCCCGGGCAGGGAAAGGCGTTAGTTCCCCGCCACCCTCGATGAGAGCATGTCAGACCTCGGGGATTTCACGGATTTCGACGCCGACGACGGGCCGACCGACGAGGACACGGCCGAGGCTCCGGCCGCCGAGACCGACCGCGCAGCCGAGGAGGCGGAACCCGACAGCGCCTTCGAGCCGATGGAGGTCTCGCCGGCCGACCCCGACAGCGGGCTCGGCGTGCTCTCGGCGACCAACGGGCTCCGGATCAGCGAGGAGGAAGACGAATCGCTCCTGCTCGCCTACGTCACCGCCGCGAACCGCTCGGCGGTCCGGCTCGGCACGTACCTCCTGGTCCCCTATCCCGACGGCGAGCGGCTGTTCTGTCGGATCACTGCCTTAGAGTACGCCCAGGAGTTCCGGGCCGACGACGCTACAGAGATCCACGCCCGGCGAGCGATGCGCGAGCAGGGGATCGACGAACAGGACTTCAAGTTCATCGCCGAGTTGGACCCGGTCGCAGTCCTCTATTCGGACGGCGACGACCTCAAACGGCGGATGACCGATCGGGTCCCGAAACCGGAGACGGTGGTCCGGGAGGCCACCGACAAGAGCGAGATCAAGACCGGGCTGAAGATCCCCGAAGACGGCGTCTTCCTGGGTCACCTCTCGGTCGGCGGCGAGAAGGTCCGGACCGCCGCGGAGCCACCGACGATCGACTACCGGTTGAAAGACAGCTACGACGACGGCGACCCGCTCGTCTTCCGGCACACGCTCGTGGCCGGCGGGACGGGGTCGGGGAAGACGCACGCCTCGAAGAACGTCCTCCGGCAGTATCTCGGGCGGACATACGAGATGACCGACGATCGCTCCCCGGAACTGGCCGTCGTCCAGTTCGACCCCCAGGACGAGTACGCACAGATGCACGACGACAACCCCGCGATGACCGACGAGTTCGCCCGCCGCTGTGAACGGGAGGGGGTCGCGACGGGCGGCTACGACGACACCATCGCGTTCGTTCCGAAAGTCGCCGGGGCCGACTACAGCGCCAGCCACCACCGCGCCGAGCAGGTCGAGTTCACCGTTCCGTTCTCGTTGGTCCACGAGAACCCGTGGCTCATCGCCGGCTCCAGCCTCAACGACAACCAGTACGGCGCCCTCGTGAACACGCTCTTGCCGCGCTTCAAGCGAGAGTACGGCCGGGAGGCGACCTACGACCAGTTCCTGACGTTCCTCAACGACCCGGCGCTCAAGGAGGAACTCGACGAAACCGGCGACATCCACGAGGCGACCTTCGACGCGGTCAAGCGCCGCGTGCGTGGGTTCGGGGCCGTCTTCGATCAGGACGCCCGCCCGATTACCGACCAGATCTCACAGTTCGTCCGCGCGGGCGGGCTGACGGTCATCCCGACCTACCACATCTCCGACTCGCGGACGGCCTCGACGGTCGTGCTGGCGGTGTCCAGCCTGCTCATCGACCAGAAGCTCTCGAACGACCCGACCTACGACCGCATCAAGGAGACGCCCCTCGTGTTGGGGATGGACGAGGCCCACAACTTCCTGACAGACGCCGATAGCGTCCAGGCCCGGAAGGTCATCGGGAAGTTCACCGAAGCGGCGAAACAGGGCCGCAAGGAACGGCTCGGGCTGTATCTCATCACGCAGGACCCCCAGGACATCGCGGATTCGGTGTTCAAACAGATCAACACGACGATGGTGTTGAACCTGGGCGACGACGACGCGATCTCCGCGGTGAATATCCCCACGAACCTCGAATCGAAGGTCCCCTACATGGAGAAAGGTCAGCGGGTGGTGTACTCGCCGGACAACTCCGAGCCCGTCGAGCTGATCGGTCTCTCGACGTGTGTAACCCGCCACGGGCGAGAGTGACCGACGGCCCGGCTACTCCAGGCTCGCTTCCAGTCGCTCGATGAGTTCGGTGTTGCCGACGTGGAGCGGACACCGCTGGTGGAACCCCTCGGGTTCGATATCGAGCATCGACTGTGTGCCGTCGGAGGAGGCCCCACCGGCCGCCTCGAAGACGAAGGCGATAGGGTTGCCCTCGAACTGGAGGCGAAGTTTCCCGTTCGGGTTGCTCTTTAGTCCCGGATACGCGAAGATGCCGCCGTAGGTGAGCAACTGGTTGATGTCGGCGATCATCGCGCCGCCGTAGCGGAGTTTCAGTTCCTGTTCGATCTCCCGGGCGAAGGCCGTGAAATCGTCCGGCCAGTCGGGGACGAACCCGCCGAACCCGTAGATGTCGGGGTCCTCGGGGAGCGTGACGTCGTCGGCGAGTCGCTCCGGGGTCTCTCCCTCGATGAGGTAGTCGGCGACGACGCCGTCGCGGGCGACGACCATCGTCGTGATCGGCCCGTAGAGGACGAACCCGGCAGTGACGAGGTCGCGTCCTTTCGCGGGCAGCGGCGCGTCGTAGATGCCGAAGACGGTCCCCATCGCGTTGTTCGACCGGAGGTTCGAGGAGCCATCCAGCGGGTCGAGTGCGATGTGGTACTCCCCCGACCCACCGTCGACGAGTTCCTGGCGCTCCTCGCTGGCGTAGGTCCCCACCTCCTCGTGGGCCAACAGTGCCTCCTCGAACAACTCGTCCGCGCGGACGTCGGCGGCCTCCTGGCGCTCGCCGCTGGGGTTCGTTCCGACCTTCGCGGTCCGGTCGCTGGCGAGTCCGTCCCGGACCGCCGTCGCCGTCTCGGCGATGCTGTCGACGATCCGGTCGACGGCGTCCCCGCCCGGTTCGTAGGCCGTCATCGACGACCCCCCGCTACCGGAGTGTCGTCGGTCGTTTCGTCGTCGACTGCCGCGGCCTGATAGCGCATCGCTTCCCCGTTGACGTGATAGCCACGTAACTCTCCCGACTCCCCGGACCACGCTGTCTGTCAAGCGATCCCGAACGCTGGCAGCGAGCGGGCCACACCGTCGTCCGAACCTGGCTTCCGAGAACCGGCCTGGATTACGGGCGCGGTCTATTAAGTTACAAGTACGACGACAGTGAGAAAACCGAATATGGCGGAACCCGGCGGTTACGGATCGGTCAGTGCACAGCCGACAGCGACGACCAACGTCAACAAAGTCGCGGGTATCGCGTCCGCACTGGTTGTCGTCAACGTCCTGTTGATGCTCGCCCTCTCGTATACCCCGATAGCGGAGTTGGGGGCCGTGCTGTTCTCGAACTTCTTCATCGGCATCGCCGTCTTCCTCGTGACGGTGGGCGGCGGTTACTGGCTGGCTGGAAAGGGGACTGAGAGCGGAAACATGCCGCTTGCTGGTGCCGGCGTGGCCCTGACACAGACTGGCTACGGGCTGCTCGGCTCGGCGATTCTCCTGGTCGCACCCGCGTCGATCCGAGCGCCTGCGCTGGGGATCACCGCGGTCGTCACCGGCCTCATCACCGCTGTCGCCGCCGTCATCGTGTTCAAGACGGACCACGACTTCTCGCGCTGGCAACTGTACTCGTACGTCTGTTTCGGCGGCGGCTTCGTCGTCGGGGCGGTCGCGTACTTCGCCGCGCCGGCCTTCGTCGTCGTCGCGGGCGTGTTCTTCTTCCTCGGGTTCCTCGCCGACCTCGTCTACGAGATCTGGGCGCTCAAGACCGACCAGTACGCCAGTGACCTGCTCAACGCCATCGGCATTTACATCGCCGTGATGGGTGTGTTCATCCACATCCTTCAACTCGTCCTCCGAGTGCTCTCGGAATTGTAGTGCTCTCGGGCCAAAGGTTCAAGCCCGACGGCGTGACCACGTACTGTATGGGAAAGCGCATCCTCGTTCCCGTCGACGGGTCCGACGGGGCAGCACACGCCTGTGAGTTCGCCGCCGAGGAGTTTCCGGACGCGACGCTGGTGTTGTTACACGTCATCAATCCCGCAGAGGCGGGCTACAGCGCCCAGGCATCGGTCCCCTCCTTCTCCGAGCAGTGGTACGAACAACAGGAGCGCACGGCCGAGGAACTGTTCGACAAACTCGATGAGACGATCCGTGCTGCGGGCGGCGGCGAGACCGAGCACGCGCTGGAGGTCGGCCGCCCCACGAAGACCATCGTCGACTACGCCGAGGACAACGACATCGACCACATCGTGATGGGGAGTCACGGCCGCTCCGGCGTCTCCCGTATTCTCCTCGGAAGCGTCGCGGAGATCGTCGTCCGACGGGCGACGGTTCCGGTGACGGTCGTCCGCTGATCAGGCGTGTCTGACGATGTGAACGTCGTACTGGGGGTCCTCCGAGACCGGCGCACCGACGCTCGTGACCGGCGTCGACACCCGGCCGGCGTTCTCGCTGCCGATGAAGAGGATCGAGGCGTTCACTTCGTTGGCGACGGCTCGGATCGTCCGAACGACATCGGTGGTGAGCGACGCCATCGAACTCACGTCCTCCGGAACTTCACAGCGGAAGCGTGCGTCGGGGGCGATCTCGTGGACCTGTGTTTCGAGCTTATCCGCGACCAGCTCGGTGCTGAACGTCTCGTCAGCGTTGAGCCAGCCCCGTTCCAGCGCGAACTCCGGGGCTTGCGGGACCACGCTCAACACTAGTACCTCCTCGTCCCGGTAGGCGGCGAACTCGGTCGCTCGTTCGAGCGCTGCCGCGGACAGATCCGACCCGTCGAACGGAACTAACAGAACCATATCGGGCGTCTCGACCGGACGTGAGTTAACTGTTGTCGGTCGTGAATGCGGATCGGTGACACGACACAAAAGGTTATGTGGGTGTAAAGTATGTATCCGTAACATGAGCTTCAGTGAAGACTCACTGCGCTATCCGATGGAGAGCGACGAGTGGGTAAAGACGGTCATCATCGGCGGTCTGCTCGTGTTGTTCAGCTTCCTGATCGTTCCGGGGATCCTGGTCAGCGGATACGTCGTCCGGGCGATCCGCGAGCGCGCCGCAGGCGCGACCGAACCGCCGGTGTTCGACGAGTGGGGAGAGCTCCTCGTCGACGGACTGAAGGCGACAGTCATCGGGCTGGTCTACATGATCATCCCCGTCGGTGTGTTCGCCCTCACAGTCGGCACGGCGATCATGGGGTTCCTGACCGGTACCGATGCGGGAGCCGGCCTCGGGATGGCGAGCCTGCTGGGCGGGTTCGTCATCTCGGGGATCCTCTCGCTCGTGTTTGGCTACTTCGCCGTCGCGGCGATCGTCAACTTCGCCTGTGAGGATAGCCTCGGTGCCGCCTTCGACATCGGAGCGCTCCGGAAACTGGCGCTGTCGTCGGACTACGCGGTCCCGTGGCTCATCTCGGTCGGGATCTTGTTCGCGGCCGGTATCGCCGTCAGTGTCCTCAACGTGGTGCCCGGACTCGGAGCGATCATCGGGCCGTTCTTCTCGTTTTACGCATACGTCGTCGCCGCGGAGCTGTGGGCCGGTGGCTACAACGACGTGATGAAACGATCCGACGAGACCGAACCCTCCGCGGCGGCCGCAGTCTGAACGCCGCTCAGAAAATATTCGCCTGCTGGTAGACGCTGATCCCCTCCATCGTGATCTCGTAGGGTTTGGTCTCGCGTGAGTGGTTGGCGTTCCTGATCTTCTGGATCTCGACGGCCAGTCGCGTCTCTCTGGTCTCCGAGCGGACGTACTGGAGGATGAAGACAGCGTCGGTCAGATACTCGATGATCCCGTGCCGGGAGGCGTAGGCGTTGTCCTCGCTGGCTTCCGAGGTCAGCATCGTCGTCACGCCGGCGTTTTTCAGCGCTCGGGTGAAGTCGAACACCTCGGTACGGCGCTTGGCCTGGTCGTCGTACATCATCTCCAGCAGCGACACGGAGTCGAGCACAAGCCGGTCGGCGTCGAAGTCCTCGATCAACCGCGGGAGTTCCCCGCGGATGTTGTCGAGGCTGTTTGCCATCTCGACGGGGTCTAAGTCGATGACAGCGAGTTGATCGTTGGCTTCGTACTGCTCGAACTCCCAGTCCCGGTCGTTAGCGGTGTCCATGATCGACTCGTAGGACTGTTCGAGCGTGATGAAGATGCAACTCTCGCCGATCTCCAGCCCGTGATGGAGAAACTGGAGCCCGAACGTCGTCTTCCCGGTCCCTGCAGAACCGACCGTGACGACGAGGTGACGTTCGGGAATCCCGCCCTGGATCATCCGGTCGAGCCCCTCGATACCGATATCGATCCGCGGGATGTCCGAATCGAAATCTTCGTCTTCGAACTCGCCGCCACTGCCGTCTCCGCCCCCGGCTGAATCGAACGCGGACGCGAAGTCGTCGTCGAACAGACCGCCTTCTTCCTCTCCACCACTGTCGTCGAAGGGACTGTCACCACCACTGTCACCGAACGGACTGTCGCCGCCGCCCCCGTCGAACGGACTCTCACTGCCGCTATCGTCAAACGGACTCTCACTGCCGCTATCGCCGAAGGGACTGCCGCTCTCCTCGTCGGGGCTCTCGCTCGTCCCGCCGCCGGTGCTCTCGGAACCGTCAGTTCCCTCCTCGAAGGGGTCGGCGTCGTCACCACCGACTCGGTCGCTGGACTCGTCGTCCGACTCCTCGATTGCCTCTTCGAACCAGTCACCGTCCTCCTGTTCTGTGGAGTCGTCGTCGCTCATGCGTCCGACCACCGACCGCGGAGACGCACCATACTCCAGAGTTTTCGTGGAGCCTGATATAACCTTGCTGTCGCTATTCGCTGTTCGCTGTCGACAGGTAGCCACTCGCTTCCGATAGCGGAACAGAACCCACTGGCGCCACTACGCCGAGACGTACTGTGCTTCCCAGTCGTTGCGTGCGTCCAGTTCACGCTGGCCACGCTTCGTCAGTGTGTAGAAGTTCGTCCGGCGGTCGAGTTCCCCTTTTTCGATGAGTCCCTTCTCGACGAGTGTATCGAGATTGGGATAGAGACGGCCGTGGTTGACATCGCCTTCGTAGTAGTGCTCTAATTCCTCTTTGATCGCGAGTCCGTGTGGTTCGTCGAGGCCAGCGATCACGTACAACAGATCTCGTTGGAATCCGGTCAGATCGTACATTCCTCTCCGAATTGTTTTGGCGCCATACATATCAATATTCATGGTATACGGGTAACCTACTTACCAAGTAGTTATCTCCCTCAGTCCGGTAGTTCTCGATACTCGGTTGCTAAATCTAACTTCGACTTCCGGAGATACTGTGGCCGGTATCGGCGGGTATGTATCCGAACTGGAACTGCTGTCGTTGCTGTAACAGAAACCCACGCCGATCCGTGTGTTTCCTCCTCACGGAGCTTGCTGTGTCCCGACAAGGGTAAAGGACCCGACTGTGTAGAGCGGTTGATGACCGAACACGCGGAGTCGGTGGCAGACGGACTCCCGGAGCCGTCGGGCGCCGGCCGTGTCCGTGTCGTCGGTACCGCCCACGTCTCGGAGCACAGCGTCGAGGAAGTACGGGAACGCATCACCGAGGAGCAGCCCGACATCGTCGCTGTCGAACTCGACGAGGGTCGCTACCGGCAGATGCAAGGGGAGACCCCCGACGACCTCGACGCCGGCGATCTCCTCCGTGGGAACACTGTCTTCCAGTTTCTCGCGTACTGGATGCTCTCGTACATCCAGGCACGTCTGGGTGACCGGTTCGATATCGAACCTGGTGCCGACATGCAGGCCGCGATCGACACGGCCGAGCAACACGGGCTCGGTGTCGCGCTCGTCGACCGCGATATCCAGACGACCGTCCAGCGGTTCTGGTCCCGGCTCACCGCACTGGAGAAACTGAAACTACTCGGAAGTCTCATGGCCGAGATGGGGCCGCCACTGACCGTCGGCCTCACTATCGGTGCCGTCTTCGGTGTGATGGCGGCCGTCGTCTCAGGTGTCGTCGGCTGGCCGGTCCTGATCCCGACCGCCGCCGTCGGCTCGCTGGCCTCCGTCCTGAACACCGTCCTCGTCGGCGTCCTCGTGACCGCAGGGATCGGTGTCCCTGTCGCCGCGTTCGTCACGCAACTCCACAGTGAAGAGGAGATCGACGAGTTCGACATGGAGCAACTGACCGACACCGACGCCGTCAGCGCCATGATGGAGGAGTTCCGGCGGTTCTCGCCGGGCGGCGCCGAGGCACTGATCGACGAACGGGACGCCTATATCGCCCACCGGCTCGTTGCGCTCCGTGACGCCGGCTACGACGTGGTTGCCGTCGTCGGCGCCGGACACAGGGAGGGGATCGAGCGGTATCTGGAGCACCCCGGGGAACTCCCGCCCATGGAGTCGTTGACCGGGAAAGAGACGGGAAGCCGGTTCTCGGTGTACAAACTCCTGGGATACGTGATGACAGTCGGCTTCTTGGTGTTTTTCGTCCTGCTCGTGATGGCGGGCGTCAACGACGCGTTCCTCCTGCGACTGTTCGGCGCCTGGTTTTTCATCAACGGTATCATCGCCGCGGGGCTCGCCCGACTGGCCGGCGCCCACTGGACGAGTTCGCTCGTCGGCGGCGGGGTCGCCTGGATGACCAGCGTCAACCCCCTGCTCGCACCGGGCTGGTTCGCCGGTTACGTCGAGTTGCGGTACATCTCGGTCAACGTCGGCGATATCGCGACGCTGAACGAGATCCTCGCCGACGAGGAGTCGCCGATCCTCGACCTCATCAAGCGGTTGCGTGCGGTGCCGCTCTTCCGGCTCATCATGATCGTCGCGCTGACAAACGTCGGGAGCATGATCGCGAGTTTCCTGTTCGCGACGGTCCTGTTACCGTACTTCTCACAGGAGATCGGGGGCGTCGACGGGGTCGCCCGCTTGATGCTCCGCGGTGCCCGCAACAGCGCGGACCTCCTCTGGGGGGTGGTGAGGTGAACCTGACGTTCACTCGTCAGGAACTCCAGGACCTGTTCGTCGCCTGGCTGGCGCTGGGGCTCGCGTTTACGCTCCTGCTGGAACCGCGGCTGACCGATGCGCTCCTCGGGACCGTCGGCGGGGTCTCCGTCGGCGTCGTCATACGGACCCTCGTGGTCAGCCTGCTGACCGTCGGCGTCGCCTTCCTGCTCCACGAACTCGCACACAAGGTCGTCGCGATCCGCTTCGGCCAGGTCGCCGCGTTCAAAGCCGACTACCGGATGCTGGGCTTCGCGATCGTCGGCGCGCTCGTGGGATTTCTCTTCGCTGCGCCCGGTGCCGTCGTCCATCGCGGACGGATCACGCCCAAGGAGAACGGTCTCATCGCGCTGGCCGGGCCGGTGACGAACATCGGACTGGCAGTGGTCTTTCTCGTTCCGTATCTCGCGTTCGCCACCAGCGGTGTCGGCGGCTTTCTCTGGGACCTCGCCAGCCGCGGCCTCCAGATCAACCTCCTGCTGGCCGGGTTCAACATGATTCCGTTCGGTCCGCTGGACGGCCGGAAGGTCCGCGAGTGGAGTACCGGCGTGTTCCTCGTCGTGGCCGTGCCGTCGATCCTGCTCGGCATCGGCGCGCTGTTCGTGCTCTGATGGAACGATGGGCTTTTGCCCGCGCCCCGCACCCTCTCGGACATGACAGCCGAGGACGACCCCGAAGAAGAGGGACTCACGTACGCCCAGACCGGCGTCGACATCGACGAGAGCGAGGCGGCTACGATGGCACTCATCGGCGCCGCCGGCGAGTTCGAGGGGGACTACGCGGGCCTGGTCGATATCGGCGATCAGTACCTCGCGCTGGCGACCGACGGCGTCGGGACGAAACTGCTCGTCGCCGAGGCGATCGACGACTACTCGACCATCGGGATCGACTGCATGGCGATGAACGTCAACGACCTCGTCGCTACAGGCGTCGAACCCGTCGCCTTCGTCGACTATCTGGCTGTCGAAGTCCCCGACGAGGAGACCAGCGAGGCGATCGGTGCGGGCCTGCGCGAGGGCGCCGAGCGGGCGGGTGTCGCACTCGTCGGCGGCGAGACGGCGGTGATGCCCGACGTGATCAAGGGCCTGGACATCGCCGGCACCTGTGCCGGCCTGGCGCCGAAAGACGCCGTCTTCCCCGGTGAAGCCGAGGTCGGCGACGCGATCGTCGGTTGGCCGTCCTCGGGTATCCACTCGAACGGGCTCACGCTGGCCCGCGAAGCGGTCACCCGTGACCACGAGTACACCGACCCGTTCCCGCCGAACCCGGACCGGACGATCGCCGAGGAACTGCTGACACCGACTCGTATCTACACCGACGTGTTGCCGACGCTGCGCGCCCACGAAACTCACGCCGCCGCCCACGTCACCGGCGGCGGCTGGACGAACCTCACGCGGATGGGCGAGCACCGCTACGAGATCACCGATCCGTTCGAGGCCCAGCCGGTCTTCGAGTTCGTCCAAGAGGAAGGGACCGTCGACGACGAGGAGATGCACCGGACGTTCAACATGGGGACCGGCTTCGTGGCGGCGCTGCCGGAAGCGGACGCCGAGGCTGTCGTCGAGGACAGCGAGGACGCGCGGATCGTCGGCGAAGTCACTGAGGGCGAGGAGTGCGTGGCGGTGCGGGGACTAGAACTACAGTAGTGCGGTCGTGGTGCGGTTGCGGTGACGTGAGGATGCGTACTGCTGGCGAACGGAGTGAGCCAGCAGGGAGTTTTGCCCCACGTTTTTGTGACGAGCGGTTCGACCGCGGTGAAGCCGCGAGTCGAACCCGAGGAGTAAAAAGTGGTCGCGGGACCGGCTTCGTGGCGGCGCTGCCGGAAGCGGACGCCGAAGCTGTCGTCGAGGACAGCGAAGACGCACGAATCGTCGGCGAAGGCGAGGAGTGCGTGGCGGTGCGGGGACTAGAACTACAGTAGTGCGGCCGGTCGACAGGGCGCTCAGCTGACCGTCCGGGCGATGTCGGCCTCGGTGATGACGCCGATAGTTTGGCCGTCCTCGACGACCAGGACGGCGGCGTTGTGGTTGAGGTAGTCGTCGACGGTGTCGATGGTCGCGTCGGGTTCGACGGTCGTGATCGATTCGTTCATCACTTCGGCGACCGGTAGTTCGCCGACGTTCTCCTCGTCGCGCTGGCGGATGTCCGAGTTCCCGATCAGTCCCTCGGGGGAGCCGTCCCGGACGACCGGGACCTGCGAGAACCCCTTCCCGTCCATCAGTTCCTTGGCGTTGTGGACCGAATCGTCCGGTTCGACGCTGTGGACTGGCGAGTTCATCAGATCCCGAGCGCGGACGATCCCGCCTTCGGCTTCTTCGAGGGCGTTGACGATCCGGCGCAGCGTCGAGAGCCGCGGGTCGACGTCGCCGCCCTCGATCCGTGCGATCAGCGGCTGTGAAACGTCGGCCCTGTCGGCCAACTCGCTCTGGGTCAGATCGAGTTCGGTACGGCGTTCCCGGAGGTCCGCTGACGTGGGTAAGTCCATACCCTCCGATAACCTGGGGTAATACAAAAAGCCACCGGCGGTCGGCTCAGGCCTCGGCTTCGGATTCCTCGTCGGCCTCTGTCTCGAAGGATTCGACGACTTTCAGCGGGACATCACGGAGCGCGCCGCCGATCTCGCTCTTGGCGATCCGTTGTGCGTGTTCGGTCGACTCGGCGTTGAACACTTCCATTTCGAGGACCAGTCCGACCAGCGCCGTGTCGGCGGCGATAAACGCCGAGTCGAACGGCTCCCCGCAAGCGGGACACCCGGTGGCGCCGACCTCGACCTCGACGTAGTCCATGTCGGCCTCGTTGAGGCGCTTGCCTGCTTCGCTCACGGCAACACCGATCGCGTCGTCGATATCTTCTACGTCACGAACCAGCCAGGCTGCTTCCATCGCCACGAGGTAGTTCATATCTCCTCCAATGTGGGCCGACTACTCGATAGTTTTGA
This sequence comes from Haloarcula montana, assembly GCF_035666295.1. NCBI lineage: Archaea > Methanobacteriati > Methanobacteriota > Halobacteria > Halobacteriales > Haloarculaceae > Haloarcula > Haloarcula montana. The sequence goes on along the minus strand of NZ_CP142027.1, from coordinate 648,509 downwards.
TTCGTCGGTGTGCGCACGTCACCGTCATTATCGCCATAAGTTATGCGAACGAGGCAGTTCATCGACACTCGTGTTACGCTCGAAGCGGGGCCACTGAGCCAGCAGCAGCCAAACGAGAGGGTGTCGCGTAAAACCACCAGACTGCGGCGGTTTTTTCTCACTAAACTCGACGGAAGGTTTATATACGACTCTCTCCCTGGCTGGTGCTATAGACCGATGGACGTTCGACTGTACTCCGCCGCGGTGCTCGCACTGTATCAACTGACGCTGCTGCTCGGGATCGCACTCCTGCCGGTTGCGATGGTCACCGAGCGCGTGGGACTGCGACTGCCGATCGACCGCCTGGTGACCCAACTGAACTCGGCCTACGACCGGGCGAGTGCGTAAGGGAGTTCCAAGAAGAGGATTTATCACCGCCCGACGGGAAAGAAGCGCTAATGCGCGACACCACTCCTGACTCACCGTTCTCTCAGCGACAGCGTCCCCCGTCGACCGACGAGTTCCAGACCGATCCCTACGAGCCGGAGGTCGGCTCCCTGCCCGACCGCAGCGAGCAGGACACGGAGAAAGTCAACAAGACCGGGACGACGACGATCGGGATCGCGACGAGCGAGGGCGTCGTCATCGCGACCGACATGCGCGCCTCGCTGGGCGGCCGGTTCGTCTCGAACAAAAACGTCCAGAAGGTCGAACAGATCCACCCGACTGCGGCGCTGACCCTGGTCGGCAGCGTCGGCGGCGCCCAGTCGTTCATCCGCTCGCTGCGGGCCGAAGTGAACCTCTACGAGGCCCGTCGCGGTGAAGACATGAGCATGCAGGCGCTCTCGACGCTCGCGGGGAACTTCGCCCGTGGCGGCCCCTTCTTCATGATCAACCCCATCCTCGGGGGCGTCGACGAGGACGGCCACCACGTCTACTCAATCGACCCCGCCGGCGGCGTCATGCAGGACGACTACACCGTTACCGGCTCCGGGCTGACCGTCGCCTACGGGACCCTGGAGGACCGCTACGAGGAGGACATGACCAACGAGGAGGCTCGCGAGGTCGCCGCCGCCGCGATCAAGGCTGCTGCCGAACGCGATACCGGGTCGGGCAACGGCATCTACCTGGCCGATGTCACGAGCGACGGCGTCGACATCGAAGGATACGACTTCGACGAACTGCTCTGAGGCTGTTTTTCCGGTGGTGGCGATCACCATTGCAAAACGGGCGAGGACAGAACTAAGCGATAGCCGTTCCGAGAAGCGGTATGGAACTGTTCGGGACGGCCGGAATTCGAGGAGACGTAGTCGAGCGAGTGACCCCCGAACTCGCGCTGGAGGTGGGGCGGGCTGCGGGACAGGACGGCGAGGAGTTCGTGCTCGGGTACGACGGCCGGATCACCTCCCCGGCGTTGGCCGACGCACTCGCCGCAGGACTGGCAAGCGCCGGTGTCGCGGTCGTCCGCGTCGGAGCGGTACCGACGCCGACGCTGGCCTGGGCGTCACGGGAGCGCCGGGGCGCGATGATCACGGCGAGTCACAACCCGCCACACGACAACGGCATCAAACTGTTCGTCGACGGCCAGGAGTACGACGGCGAGGCCGAGCGCCGCATCAGCCAGCGCATCGACGCGGGACTCGCGCCGACCGAGTGGGGCCGGTGGGGTGACACCACCCCCGTCGAGCCGCTCGCCGAGTACCGCCGGGCGGTCGCCGCGTACGCGGGCGACTACGGCAGCGATCCCAGCGACCTGACGGTCGCGGTCGACAGCGGCAACGGGATGTCCGGTGTCGCGACGCCACAGGTTCTCCGGGAACTGGGCGCAAACGTCCGTGCCGTCGAGGCCAACGTCGACGGCTACTTCCCGGCACGCGAGAGCAAACCCACGGCCGAGACGCTGTCGAAGTTCCGGTCGTTCGTCGCCGACACCGCAGTCGATGTCGGCATCGGCCACGACGGCGACAGCGACCGCATCGTCGTCGTCGACAGCGACGGCGCGATCGTCCACGAGGACACGATCCTGGCGATCCTGGGTGAGCACTACACGCGGGCCTCGGCCGCTGATGACCCCGTCGTCGTGACGACGCCGAACGCCTCCGGGCGGGTCGACGAACGCGTCTCGGCCGCCGGCGGCCGGGTCGAACGGGTCCACCTCGGCGCGCTCCACGAGGGCATCGCACGGGTCAGGGCCGACGCCAACGAGGGGACTGCGGTCGTCTTCGCCGGCGAGCCCTGGAAACACATCCACCCGGTGTTCGGCGGCTGGATCGACGGCGTCGTCAGCGCGGCCGTCCTGACCCGGTTGTTCGCCGCGGAGTCGCTGGCCGACCGGCGAGCGGTCGTCCCCGAGCGACCGTACCGGAAAGTCAGCGTCGACTGTCCGGACGCCGCGAAGGCGGACGCCATGGAGACGTTGACGGAATCACTGCCCGCCGCCTACCCCGAGGCTGGTGTCTCGACGGAGTACGGTGTCCGACTCTCGTTCGAAGACGGGTCCTGGACGCTGGTCCGCCCCAGCGGGACCGAACCGTACGTCCGGGTCTACGCCGAGAGCGACGACGTCGACGCGCTCGTCGAGGGCGTCGTCGAGACGGTCGCAGACGCCGTCGCCGCACAGTCCGAGGGCTGAGTCGGCGCTCCGTCCGACCGTACAGACTGTCTCTCGGTGCTGTCCCGGCGGCGCCGGTGGGTATTTGCCCGTCCCACGAGTTGCCCCGGTATGAACGACCTGCTGGAGACAGCCCGGACGGCTATCGGGAATTCCTATGCCCCCTACTCCGAGTACCGGGTCGGTGCCGCTATCGAGACGGCCGACGGAGCCGTCTACACCGGCTGTAACATCGAGAACGCCAACTACAGCAACAGCATCCACGCCGAGGAACTCGCGCTGAGCAAAGCGGTCCAGGACGGCCACCGCGAGTTCGCTCGCCTCGCGGTCGCCTCGGACAAGCGCGACGGTGTCACGCCCTGTGGGATGTGTCGGCAGTCGCTCGCGGAGTTCTGTGGCGAGGACCTGCCGATCTACTGCGACGAGGGCGACGGCGAAGTCAGCGAGTACACGCTGGGGGAACTGCTTCCAAACACCATCACGAAGGCCCACCTGGACGTATGACCGGCGACAGCGAAGATCCCAACGACGACGAGCAGTACCACCTCGAAGTCGGTCCCGGCGACGTCGCCGACAGTGTCCTGTTGCCGGGCAACCCCGAACGGGTTGCGAAGGTCGTCGACGGCTGGGAGGACCACGAAATCGTCGGCAACCACCGGGAGTACCGTACCGCGACTGGTACCCACGAGGGAACGCCCATCTCGGTCACCTCTACGGGGATCGGCTCCCCGTCGGCCGCGATCGCCGTCGAGGAGCTGGCCCGGGTCGGTGCCGACACGTTCCTTCGGGTCGGTTCCTGTGGCACGATCCGCGAGGAAGCTAGCGTCGGGGATCTGGTCATCACGACTGGTGCGGTCCGTCAGGAGGGGACCAGCGACGAGTACGTCCGCGAGGATTACCCCGCAAGCGCCGACCACCGGGTCGTCTCGGCGCTGGTCGCCGCCGCCGAGGAACTCGACTACGACTACCACCTCGGGGTGACCTGTTCGACGGATAGTTTCTATGCTGGCCAGTCACGGCCGGGATTCGGCGGCTTCGAGGCCCGCGGCACGGAGGAACGACTCGACGAACTCCGCGAGGCCGGCGTCCTCAACTTCGAGATGGAGGCCGCGAGCATTCTCACGCTCGCCGGCCTCTACGGTCTACGCGCCGGCGCCGTCTGTACGGTGTACGCCAACCGCGTCACCGGCGAGTTCCGTACCGAGGGCGAGCGCAAGGCCGCGAACTGTGCCAGCCTCGCCGTGACCTACCTCGAACGGATGGACGAGGCCGTCGCCGCCGCCGACGCCGACCGGTGGCACGCCGGGCTCTCGATCGACCGGTAGCGGTCGGTGTGTCTCTCCGTCCCAACGCTTTGGTTCCGGGCTGTAGGCGGAGTAGTACACCCACCCGTCGTCGGTCTCATCCGATGAAGAGGTCGAGCACTACGCTCGCGTCCTGTCCCTTGTAGAACTCCGTGTACCCACATCTGGTACAGGAAACCGCTTTGCACCGCCGGTTCTGAATGTCGAGGAGCCGGGTGACGCCCTCACCGGTCGTGGTGATGTTGTCGACCTCCGCGTCCGTGTGACCGCACTTCGGACAGCCCGTCTCCTCACCGATGGACTCCGAGCTGTGCCTGTCGTCCCCGCTGAACGTTCTCTCCGCGGGCTCCGCGTCGCTGAGCGATGCTTCACAGTTTCTGCAAAACGACCAGTCCGCGGACGCCTTCGTTCCGCAGTCGGGACAGTGGACGTAGGAGGGCTGGGGGGAGTCGCTGCCGCCGTCCGTCTTGCTGTCGTCGGGAGCCATTTGTGGGAGTCGATGACACGATACTAAATAGGTCTAGTGTCCAGGACGCCCCGCGACCACTGTCTTCCGGTAGCTCGTCGAAACGGGACCGCAGGCCGAAATTCCGGCCACCTCTGCCAGTCGAGCGGACCGGTCGTCCGGGTGAACGGGCACGAAACGGCTGTGTGATGAACGGGTCACTTCGCAGAGCCCGTCGAACACGAAGTGATCGTCAGAACGCGGTTCTACATGTCGGGCCACGCCTTCGCGGCGCGGCCGAAGCCGGTCACGTCGGAGATCCAGCGGGCGGCGATGCCCTTCTTGAGCATCTTCGCCGGCAGTCCGCCGAACGTGTCGATGGGAACGTTCACGACGTCGTGGGCGACGGCTTGCTCGCCGACGGAGATGACGGTCCCCTTGTCCTTGTGGGTCCAGGTCTTCAGCGGCTGGCCACGGACCGCGCGGGCGAGGTTCTCGCCGGCGACCTCGGCGGCCTGCCATGCTGCCTGGGCCGTCGGCGGGGCGGGGTTCTCGCCGGGCTGGTCGATCAGTGCACAGTCGCCGATGGCGAAGACGCGCTCGTCTTCCGTCTGGAAGTCACCTTCCGCGTGGATGCGGTGGTTGCGCTCGTCCTTGTCAAGATCGACGTCCTGCATACACTCCCGGCCGGTGATGCCGCCGGTCCAGATGAGCACGTCGTAGTCGAGTTCCTCGTCGTCACCGATGTAGACGGTTTCCTCGTCGACCTCGCCGATGAACTCGCCACACATGATGTTCACGTCGCGGTTCTCCAGGCGCTTGCGCAGCGCACCCTGGAGTTCGGGGTCGTTCCCGGGGAAGATCTCGTCCAGCCCCTCGACGAGGTGGATGTCAAGCGGCGCACGGTGATCGTCACGGAACTCCGCGATCTCGCCACACGTCTGGATGCCCGACAGGCCGGCACCGCCGACGACGATCTGTGCGGGGTCGTTCCGGGAGGCCTCGCGGGAGGCCTGCTGGATCGCGTCGTGGATACCCAGCGCGTCGTCGAGATTCTTGAGCGTGTGTGCGTACTCTTCGAGACCGTCGATGCCGAAGAACGCGGTACTGGTGCCCAGCCCGGCCAGCAAGTAGTCGTACTCGACGTCGTCGCTGTCGGCCAGTTCGACCTGCCGATCCTCGGTGTCGATACCGGTGACCTCGTCCTGGATGAACGCGGTGCTTGGCTCTTTGATCTCGTGGACCGGGATCGAGATCTTCTCCTGAACGCTCGGGTCACGGATACAGCGGTGGGACTCGTGGAGCACGAGGTGGTAGTCCGTATCGGAGATCCAGGTGATGTCCGCCTCGCCGTTCAGTTCGGATTCGAGGCTGTTTATGGTGCCAGCACCGGCATACCCTGCGCCGAGAACGACAACGTGGTCTGTCATACAGGGGGCTCGGTAGTCCGGTGATACAAAGGCTTTGAAATCGCTGTCAGAGCACTGCTTTCCCGGATAATCGTTCGTGATAGATTCGCATGCGGTAACGGAAAAGAGAACAGCAGAGAGTCGGGCCGGTCAGTGCTCCGGTTCTCCGGCCGGTGCCCGCATATCGTCGATCGTCAGGATGAGCTTGTTGTTCGTGTCGTCTTTCCCTTCGAGGGTCCCGATGATCTGGAGCTTCGAGAGCGGTGTCGGGCCGACAGTAACCGAATCGCCCTCGTGGAACTGCGAGATCGACCCCTGCAGTTGTATCTCGGCGCGACACTCCTCGGGATGGTGGACGCTCGTGAGGTCGATCTCCTCGACGTTTGCGTTCTCGACGAGTTCGCCGTTGTGCCGAAGCGGGACCTCGGCTGCCTGGTCCATATCCTGGATCTGGAGGGCGTCGTAGGCCGTCGCAGTCGGTTTGTACCCGCCTTTCGGGCCAGGAACGCCTTCGACGAGTTGGAGCGCCTTCAGGCTCTGCATCTGGTTACGGATCGTCCCGGGGTTCCGGTCGACTTTCTCCGCAATATCTTCGCCTTTGACGGCACTCTCACTCTCGCGGTAGAGGTTTACGAGTTCCTGTAAGATATTTTTTTGACTCGGAGTCAGTTCTATCGATGACATAATATTTCGTTCGGTACAACCGTCCTTAAAAGCGACGGTGGTGGGTCCATACCGGTGACCCGCAACCGATACCCACTTGTCAGTCGGTATACGTGGGACAAACATGAACGGTCAACGCGTGTTGGTTACCGGTGGTGGCGGATTCATCGGGTCGAACCTCGCGAACTCGCTGGCGGCGGACAACGACGTGATCGTGGTCGACGACGGCTATCTCGGGACGCCGACAAACGTCTCCGAGGAGGTCGAGTACGTCGAGCGTAGCGTCGTCGAGGACGATCTCCCGACGGATGTCGATGTCGTGTTCCATCTGGCGGCGCTGTCCTCCTATCAGATGCACGAGGACAACCCGACCCACGGCGCTCGGGTCAACGTCGAGGGGTTCGTCAACACGGTCGAACAGGCCCGTGACGACGGCTGTGACACCGTCGTCTACGCCTCCACGTCGTCGATCTACGGCAGTCAGACAGCGCCCTCCCCCGAGGAGATGGACGTGACGGTCAACACCGGCTACGAGGCCTCGAAGATGGCCCGCGAGACGTACGCCGAATACTTCCACAACCACTACGATCTCTCGCTCGCCGGGATGCGGTTTTTCTCCGTCTACCAGGGCTACGGTGGGGCCGAGGAACACAAAGGTGAGTACGCCAACGTCATCGCACAGTTCGCCGACGACATGGCCAATGGCGAACCACCGGTGTTGTACGGCGACGGCACTCAGACCCGTGATTTCACGCACGTCACGGATATCGTCCGCGGACTCGAACAGGCCGCCGACCACGAACTGAACGGCGTTTACAACCTGGGAACCGGCGACGCATACGATTTCCTGACTGTCGTCGAGATGCTCAACGACGAACTCGGGACCGACATCGACCCCGAGTTCGTCGAGAACCCGATCCCCGAAGACGTCTACGTCCACGACACCTGTGGCGATTATTCGAAGATCAACGAGGCGACCGGCTGGGAGCCCCAGATCTCGTTCGAGGACGGAATCGAACGGGTCTGTGAACAGTATACGTGAGTACCGACGAGTGGCCACAGATCGAGAGTTGACGGGAAGACGCTGAGCCGATCGAAGCGGGGGACCCGTCACAGTCGTCCCTCGCTGGGCCGGGGTTCCCCTCAGTTTTTGTCAGCCTCGGTGTCGCACCTGCCGGACGGCCGCTCGACGTCCGCAAACTCTAGCCGTGCACCGCCCTCGTCTCTCGTCCCCACACGGACGGTCCAGCCGTGTGCGTCGGCGATTTCCGCGACGATCGAGAGCCCGAGCCCGGTTCCCGTCTCGCTGGTGGTGTAGCCGACCTCGAACAGGTCGGCGTTATTCGGGTTCGGGAACCCAGGGCCGTCGTCTTCGATGTAGAACCCGGTGTCGTCCGGGAGTTGCCCGACGGTGACTGTCACTGACGGTCCACCGTGTTCGATCGCGTTCCGGAAGACGTTGGCCACCAACTGTCGCAATCGTCCCTTGTCACCCAAGACCACCCCGGGTGGAGAGTCGATCACGAACGTCGCTCCCGGGGCGTCGACCGAACTCCAGGCTGTCCGGAGGATGCCGTCGAGTTCGACTGGTTCGGGACTGACGACCTGTTTGCCCTGTCTCGCCAGTGCGAGTACGTCTTCGATGAGGCTATCCATCCGCTGCAGTGCCTCGTCGATGTCGTCGAGGTGTGGCGTCGGGTCGTCGGCCCGGCGAGCGAGTTCGAGCCGCATCGTCGCCAACTGCAGCGGGTTCCTGAGGTCGTGACTGACCATCTTCGAGAACCGTTCGAGCCGCTCGTTCTGGCGTTTGACCTCCTCCTGGCGTTCCTTGCGGGCCGAGATATCACGGGTCACACCGATGAGTCCGACGACCTCCCCGTCGGGGCCGTGCCAGGGGACCTTCGAGGTGAGGTTCCACTGGTCGATCATCGGCAGGTATTCGACCTTGTTCAGGATTGGCTCGCCCGATTCGATGACGTGGCTGTCCTCTCGGTGGGCTCGTAGCGCTTGCCTGCCGGCGAAGAGTCCGATCTCGGGGTCGGTATTTCCGATGAACTCCTCCAGTGGCTCCTCGAAGTAGCCGGTTCCCACGTAGAGGTGACGCGCGTCGGCGTCCTTGATATAGAGGTGGACTGGAATCGACTCCATGATCGTATCGAACAGCCGGCTCTTGTGGAGGAGTTGCGAGAGGCGGCCCGCATCGATGCCCTCGGCCAGCAACTCCTCGACAGCCCCGGAATCGACGTTCGGCGTTGGGTTCTCGTCGAGGGGTGGTGTCGTCAGTCCTTTCTGTGCGCTCGAATCCAGTGCGGCGTCTTCGACGGTGGCCGCGAGTCGAGCCATCGCGTCACCGTCGGTGCCGTCGACGAACTCGTCGACTGCAGTCCCGACGGCCTGTTCCGCGATCGTCGAGTCCGCGACGGTCGTAAACAGGACGATCGGGAGACAGGGGTGTTTCTCACGGATCGCGTCGGCTGCCTCGACGGCGTCGAACCCCTCAGTGCCGTGGCGAACGACCAGACAGTCGATATCGGGCCACGCCAGTCGGTCGATGGCTTCGCTGACAGACACACTCCCGTATCCTTCGATGGCACCCTGTCTTTCCAGAGAGTCCGCGAGTCGATCCCCCCGTGCCGAGTTGGGATCGACGACGAGAACGTGGATCGACCCTTCGGTGGAGTGGTCCGACTCGCATTGTTCCATTGTCCCAAAGGTACTCGGTAGACTAACTTAACTGGCACCATTTTTTACTGAGACCGTTTATACTGAATGTATGCGACAGAACGTGCGTGTCCTGGGAGTCCCGATGGATCTGGGCGCCGACCGCCGGGGCGTCGACATGGGACCGTCGGCCATCCGGTACGGTGGCCTCGCGGATCGGCTCGACGATCTCGGGTTCGACTGTATCGACGGCGGTGATATCGCCGTTCCACGACCGGAGGCGGGCGATCCGGACGCGAACGACCTCCCGGACGGTCGTGCGAAGTTCCTCCCCGAGACACGGGAGGTCTGTGCGGATCTCTCGGCGGCTGTTGCGGCGACACGTGCCGACGGCGAGTTCCCGCTGGTTCTCGGTGGTGACCACTCGATCGCCATGGGAACCGTCGACGGAGCGACCGATCCCGACGAGGAACTCGGAATCGTCTGGTTCGACGCACACGGGGATTTCAACACCCCACGGACGACGCCGAGCGGCAACATCCACGGGATGTCGCTGGCCGGGATTCTCGGGAAGGGGCGGTTCGGGGAAACACCGTGGGCGCGTGTTCCGGGCGTCAGCGAGGAGAACGTCGTCCTCGTCGGACTACGGAGCCTCGACGAGGGCGAGCGGGAGTTGCTCACCGAGAGCGACGTGACGGCCTTTACGATGTCCGACATCGACACCCGTGGGGCCTCGACGGTCGTCCAGGAGGCGCTCGCTATCGCTACCGACGGCACCGACGCGATCCACGTCTCGCTGGATCTGGACTGGCTCGATCCGACGGAAGCGCCCGGCGTCGGGACACCCGTCAGGGGCGGTGTCTCCTACCGGGAGGCACACATCGCCATGGAGCACGTCGCCGACAACAGGGCCTCGCTCCGATCGATGGAAGTCGTGGAGGTCAACCCGATCCTCGACGAACACAATCGGACGGCGGAACTGGCCTGTGAACTCGTTTCGAGTGCGTTCGGCGAGCGGATTCTCTGACCGCCCGTCGGTGACTACGACGGCTGGTTCAGCGGGACAACACGCCGCCGTCGGTTGCGAGCCGGAGCGAGTACGCGATGAGCACGAGTCCGGTAAACTGGAGGAGCCTGACGACCAGGCGGAAGCTGTCTTGGTAGCGGATGCCGACGACGTGGGAGGCGATCAGTCCCTGTCCGAGTAGGGCCACCAGATAGGTGACGCCGAACAGGACGATCATGCCGACCGAGAGATACCGCATCGCCGGATCGCCGTGGCGACGGAGCCCCCGGTAGGCGTGATACCCGATGTAGAGGCCGATCACCGCCGATCCGGTCGCCGCAGCGCCGGTGAGTACCCCGGTGAGCGAACCGACAGCGACCATCTCAGAAGTTCCCCCAGAGTCGAGTGAGTTCGTCGGCAACGTCGGTCTCGGTCCCTTCTACGGTCCACTCCAGGGTTCCGTCCTCGATCGTGAGTTCGAACCGGTCCAGCAGGGAGACGTACACCGTCTCGTGATGGCCGTCGCGTCGCGGCCGGGTCTGCTCGTCAAGCAGGTCTGCCTCCGCCAGCCGGTCGAGGCGACGGTAGATCGAGGAGACGGAGACGTCACACCGTTCGCTCAGCTCCGTCGCCGACAGCGGTTCCTCGCTCGTCGCCACGAGGATCGACCGGGCGTGTTCGTCGTCGAGGAGGCCGACGACGGTCGACAGGTCGGTGTCCTCTGACACAGGTGTCTCTGTCATGCGCTGGTGAAATAACCTCCCGTGGTGTCGGGGCTCGACCGCTGGCGACGGGGACCAGGCCTGCCGGTCGGTGGATGCGGTCGCCACACTCATCCGTCTCCCCCCGTTTCGAGGGTGAACACCGAGCCGTAGCTGGCACCCTCGGCCGTGAACTGGAGGACAAACCGGGCTACGTCGGTCGATCCGTCCAGGGAGACGGTCGTGGTATCGCCGGCCCGGACTGTCTCGGTACCGGACCACGGTGCCCCGCTCTGTACGGTGGTTCCGGCCGGGGAGCGCAGTTCGTACCGGAGGTTCGCCGCGTCGACGGTCTCGCCGGCCTCGTGGCGGAGCGTCACGGTCCCGGAGTCGACGGCCCCGCCCCAGGCTGCGTGTGGCGGGTACGGCTCCGTCGCCGGATCGAGTCCCTCGCCGGGCGGGACCCGACCGGCGACCGTCGCCATCTGTCCGCGTTCCTCGTAGTGGAACGCGTCCACCTCGCGGGTCAGCAGCGTCTTCTGGACGCTGCGCTGTTTGAGCCGATCGGTCGGCACCGCCTCGTCGTCCGGGTAGTGGTGTGTGACGACGTGATAGGCAGTCTCGCCCTCGAAGCGGAACGCCTCGGCTTTGAGCCAATTGCGGGCTTCGTTCGGCCGGCGGAACTCGACCATCCGGCTCTCGCCGATGGCCGTACTCGCCCGGGCAAACCGGTCGCTGACCTCGTGGTAGCGGTCGGTCCGGCCCGCCTCGGCGTCGGCGAGCGCCCGGATGTCCGGGGTCCCGTGAGCGCGCTCGCTGGCGAACACGACGGTCCCGTCCCGGAGCGCGACCGTTCGCGGGTCGTCACTTCGGGTGAACAGGTCGTACTCGTGGTACGCCCCCTCGCGGCCGTAGCCGGTGTCGGCAAGCGCCTCGGTGACCGTCGAGGCGTCGAACTGTCCGTCGAGGACGACGCCGAACGGCGTCGAGAGCAGGCGGTCGTACTCCGGGTAGTCGACGCCGACGTAGTCGAGATCGGTCAGCAGGGACTTCTTCGGGACAGCAAAGCGCACGGGAGCGATGTAGTCGATGGCTGTCGGCCGCCGGAACAACACGTTGTAGTGTCGACGGTCGTCGGCGATCCGGGAGGGCGCCGGAAGCCACTGTCTGTACGTCGGTTCGTCGGGGTCGGGAACGTCGACACGACCGAAATCGAGTTGCGAGCCAAGCGGTGGCAGTGCGGAGGTACAGCCACTCAGGCTCGCTCCCGTCCCGGCCGCGAGCGATCCCGCGGCGAGTCGGAGGGCCTCGCGTCGTGTCGTCTCGTCGGGAACCATCGCGTGTCGACTATCGGACCCCGGGTGCATTATATAAAAGGTCGGGTTGCGGCTCAGCGCAACCGGCGACAGAATTATGCCTGTGGATCAGCCCAGTCGGCGTGCGAGTTCGTACGCGACAGTCGCGGGGAGGGTAATCGCGAGCACGACGAACACGATCTCGTCGACAGTCGGGCCGGACGGAGTTAGCGAACTGTAGAACACGAGCGCCCCGGTCGCGAGGACGCCGACGACCGTCGCGACGTATTCCGGACTCGTCCAGTCCGAGGGGGACCTGTCGGCGGACATGTGCCACCGTCCCGACGGAACACTGCTATTCGTTACGATCACCCCGAATGAGGTATCAACGGGCGAAAAAGCTGATCGCCTGGCTCGCGGTTACTATTCTTCAGAGAGGGTCGGCACCACGGTGACACTCGCGACACCGTCGCCGTCTTCCAGTTCCATGATCGTGACGCCTTTCGTGTTGCGGCCGACCTGCGAGATGTCGTCGGCGCGGATGCGCATGATCTGGCCCCGTTCGGACATGATGACGAGGTGGTCGTCGCCGGTGACGGCCTTCGCAGTGCGGACCCGGCCGTTTCGATCGTCGGTCTTGATGTCGACCAGCCCCTTCCCGTAGCGGGATTGGGCGCGGTACTCGGTGAGTTTCGTCCGCTTGCCGTAGCCGTGTTCGGTCACGGTCAACAGCGCACGCTCGTCGTCGTCGTCGGTCGCGACCATCGCCGCGACCTTGTCATCGTCTTCGAGTTTGATTCCGTTGACACCGCGTGCGGACCGCCCCATCTCGCTGACCTCGTCCTCGTCGAAGCGGATAGTCATCCCGCCCTCGGAGGCGATGACCAGGTCCTTCGTGCCGTCGGTCACCTCGACGTCGACGAGTTCGTCGCCGTCCTCCAGTTTCGCCGCGCGGATGCCCGTCGAGAGGATGTTCTCGAAGTCGGCGGCACAGGTCCGCTTGACGTAGCCGTCGCGGGTGACCATTGTGAGACACTCCTCGGGCTCGAAGTCGTCCGTCGAGACGACGGCGGTGATCTCCTCGCCGTCGTCCAAGTTGACGATGTTGACCGCCGACTTCCCGCGGGCGGTGCGGGACATCTCGGGGATCTCGTAGGTCTTCAGCCGGTAGACCTGTCCCTGGTTGGTGAAACAGAGCAGGTAGTCGTGGCTGTTGGCACGGAAGACCTTCGAGACGCGGTCGCCCTCCTTGGGGTCGGCACCGATGATCCCCTTGCCGCCGCGGTTCTGGGGATCGAAGTTCTCGACGGGCATCCGCTTGATGTAGTCGTCCTCCGTGATGACGACCACGCAGTCCTGCTCGGGGATGAGGTCCTCGTGGGTGACCTGGCCCTCGTCCTCGATGATCGAAGTCCGGCGCTCGTCGTCGTACTCGGCTTTGACCTCGCGGAGTTCGTCCGTGATGACGCCGTCGAGTTTCGCCTGGCTGTCAAGCACTGCCTGGAGGTAGTCGATGGTCTCCTGGACCTCCTCGTACTCGGCCTCGATCTCCGCGGACTCCATCGAGGTGAGCGACCCCAACTGCATCCGGACGATGTGGGCAGCCTGGTCCTCCGAGAAGTCGAACGCCTCGTGGAGGCCGGCCCGGGCGGCGTCCCGGTCCTCGCTGTTGCGGATGAGTTCGACGACGTCCTCGACGTTCTCCAGGGCCTTCAGCCGGCCTTCGAGGATGTGTGCGCGGTCCTGGGCCTCGGCCAGGTCGTGTTCGGAGCGCCGACGGACGACCTCCCGGCGGTGCTCGACGTAGTGCTGGAGACTCGCTTTCAGCGAGAGCACCTGTGGCTGACCGTCGACCAGCGCGAGGTTGATGACGCCGAAGGTCGATTCGAGGTGGTGGTCCAGCAGACGGTTCTCCACGACATCGACGTTTGCGCCGCGCTTGAGTTCGACGACGATGCGGACGCCGTTGCGGTCGGACTCGTCACGGAGGTCCGCGATGCCCTCGATCTTGCCCTCGTTGACGTCGTCGGCGATGCGCTCGACGATGCGAGCCTTGTTCTCCTGATACGGGAGTTCGCTGATGACGATCCGGCCGTTCTCGCGGTCGACCTCGTATTCGGCACGGACCCGGAGCCGCCCGCGGCCGGTCGCGTACGCCGAGTAGATGGCGTCCCGGCCGACGATGTTGCCGCCGGTCGGGAAGTCCGGCCCGCTGACGTGTTCCATCAGGTCCTCGACGGTCGCCTCGGGGTTCTCGATGAGGTGGATCGTCGCGTCGACCAGCTCGCCGAGGTTGTGCGGCGGGATGTTCGTCGACATCCCGACCGCGATACCCGAGGAGCCGTTCAACAGGAGGTTCGGGACCTTCGCCGGGAGGACGTCCGGTTCCTGGAGGCGGTCGTCGTAGTTACTGGAGAAGTCGACGGTGTCTTTCTCGATGTCTTCGAGCAGGACCTCGGCGATGGGGGCCATCCGGGCCTCCGTGTACCGCATCGCCGCTGGCGGGTCCCCGTCCATCGAGCCGAAGTTCCCCTGGCCGTCGACCAGCGGATAGCGCATCGAGAAGTCCTGTGCCATCCGAACGAGCGTGTCGTAGATGGCGCTGTCACCGTGGGGGTGGTAATCACCCATCGTCTCCCCGACGATCGAGGAGGACTTCCGGTGGCTCGACCCCGAGGAGACGCCCATCTCGTGCATCGCATAGAGGATGCGCCGGTGGACGGGTTTCATCCCGTCGCGGACGTCCGGCAGCGCCCGCCCCGCGATGACCGACATCGCGTAGTCGATGTAGGACTGCTCCATCTCGTCCTCGATGCGGACGTGTTTGATGCGGTCTGCCGGTGCGTTCGCGTCGTCTGGAACGTCCGAACTCATATGTCCACCCACTCGGCTTCCGGCGAGTGTTCCTTGATGAACTCCTTGCGGGGCTCGACGGCGTCACCCATCAGGACGTTGAACATCTTGTCGGCCGCCGCGGCGTCCTCGATGGTGATCTGCTTGAGGATGCGGTTGTCCGGGTCCATCGTCGTGTCCCAGAGCTGCTGGGGGTTCATCTCGCCCAGTCCCTTGAACCGCTGGACCTGGGTGGGGTTACCGTTGCACTGCTCCTCGACGATCCGGTCGCGTTCCTGCTCGGTCATCGCGTCGTAGGTCTCGCCGCGGTACCGAACGCGGTACAGCGGGGGCTGGGACGCGTAAACGTAGCCGGCCTCGATGAGCGGCTTCATGTGCCGGTACAGCAGCGTCAACAGCAGCGTCCGGATGTGGGCGCCGTCGACGTCGGCGTCGGTCATCATGATGATCTTCTCGTAGCGAAGGTCGTCGATGTCGAACTCGTCGCCGATGCCGGTGCCCAGCGCGGTGATGAGGTTCCGGATCTCGTTGTTCTCCAAGATGCGGTCGAGGCGGTGTTTCTCGACGTTGAGGATCTTCCCTTTGATCGGGAGGATCGCCTGGTACTCGGGGTTGCGCCCCTGTTTCGCGCTCCCGCCCGCGGAGTCGCCCTCGACGATGAACAGTTCGGCGTCCTCCGGATCGCGGGTCTGGCAATCGGCCAGTTTCCCGGGCAGTGCCGTCGAGTCCAGGGCGGACTTCCGGCGGGTGAGCTCTTCGGCCTTCTTGGCGGCCTTGCGTGCCTTCGCGGCCTCGACGGCCTTGCCGACGACCATCTCTGCGGTGTCGGGGTTCTCCTCGAAGAAGGTCGCCAGGCCGTCGTGCATCGCCGACTCGACGATCCCCCGGACCTCGCTGTTACCGAGTTTCGTCTTCGTCTGGCCCTCGAACTGCGGGTCGGGGTGTTTGACCGAGATGACCGCGGTCAACCCCTCGCGGATGTCGTCGCCTTTGAGCGTGTCGTCTAAGTCCTTGAGCAGATTGTTGTCGGTCGCGTAGTCGTTGACAACGCGTGTAAGCGCCGTCTTGAACCCCGTGAGGTGAGTCCCGCCTTCCCGCGTGTTGATGTTGTTCGCGAAGGCGTGGATCGACCCCTGGAGGTCGTCGGTGCCCTGCATGGCGATCTCGACCTGGACGGTCCCCTCGGCGATGTCGTCCTCGTCCTCGAAGTAGATGACTTCCGAGTGCAGGGGCTCTTTGGTCTCGTTGAGATACTCGACGAACTCCCTGATTCCGCCCTGGTACTCGAAGGTCTCCTCGGTGCCGTCGCGTTCGTCCTCGATCGTGATGCCGACACCGGAGTTGAGGAAGGCCAGTTCGCGCAGTCGGGAAGACAGCGTCGAGAACGAGAACTCGCCGGTCTCGAAGATCTCGTCGTCGGGCCAGAACCGAACGGTGGTCCCGGTCCCCTCGTCGGGCGCTAACTCACGGACCTTCTTCAGATCGTACTCGGGCGTGCCGTGGTCGAACCGCTGGCGCCACAGTGCGCCGTCGCGTTTGATGTCGACTTCGAGCCACTTCGAGAGGGCGTTGACGACGCTGACGCCGACGCCGTGGAGGCCACCGGAGACCTGATAGGACTTGTTGTCGAACTTCCCGCCGGCGTGGAGGATGGTCATGACGACCTCCACGGCCGGGCGGCCGTGTTCTTCGTGTTCGTCCACCGGGATGCCCCGTCCGTCGTCGCTGACGGAGACGGAGCCGTCCTCGTGGATGGTTACGTCGATGGTGTCACAGTAGCCGGCGAGGGCTTCGTCGATAGCGTTGTCGACGACCTCGTAGACGAGATGGTGGAGGCCTCTGGCGTCCGTCGACCCGATGTACATCGCGGGTCGTTTCCGGACGGCTTCCAGCCCTTCGAGGGTCTGGATCGACTTTGCGCCGTACTCATCGGACTCTCCTGACATAGGAACTTACTCTTGTTAGTAGATGGGGGTTGATAAAACTCCCGCACGCGCGTGCGGAAGGCCGAGCAGCAAAACCCGGCGATGACGGCGACTTTGGAGAAATTTTCCGCCCACTCGTCAAACGAAATAACTGTCACACTACTGTCGCTGCCGGCGGCAGTTTCACTTTCACTCCGGCGGCGAACACCTTTTAACCTCGACGCCGGTACCTACCGCACGACAATGACTTCGTATCAGTCCCGACTCGGCGACGGTGAGGGGATCGCCGAGGAGTTGGCCGAATCCCAACGGGCCATCTCCATTGCCGAGTTCTTCGAGAAGAACAAACACATGCTGGGGTTCGACTCGGAGGCCCGGGCGCTCGTGACGGCGGTCAAGGAGGCCGTCGACAACGCCCTGGACGCCTGCGAGGAGGCCGGCATCCGCCCCGATATCTACGTCGAGATCCAGGAGGCCGGCGACTACTACCGCCTGATCGTCGAGGACAACGGTCCCGGAATCACGAAAGAGCAACTGCCCAAGATCTTCGGGAAGCTCCTCTATGGCTCTCGCTTCCACGCCCGCGAGCAGAACCGCGGGCAGCAGGGAATCGGGATTTCCGCTGCGGTCCTGTACTCGCAGCTCACCTCGGGCAAGCCGGCGAAGATCACGTCCCGGCCGAAAGGCCAGTCCGACGCACAATACTTCGAACTCATCGTCGACACCGACTCGAACGAACCGGAGATCAGCGCCGACGAGACGACTACCTGGGAGCGGCCCCACGGGACCCGCATCGAACTGGAGATGGAGGCGAACATGCGTGCCCGGTCGTCGCTGCACGACTACATCCAGGATACGGCGGTCGTCAACCCCCACGCACGCATCGAGTTCGACGAGCCCGGGCTGGACGAACCGGAGAAGTTCGAACGCGTCGAGGGCGCGGACCTGCCGGAGGAGACCGAGGAGATCCGCCCACACCCCCACGGCGTCGAACTCGGCACGCTGTTGAAGATGCTGGAGGCGACCGATTCGTACTCGATCTCCGGGTTCCTCCAGGAGGAGTTCACCAGGGTCGGGGGCAAGACCGCCGACAAGGTCATCGCGAACCTCAACGACCGCCACTACGGGCGCGGGATGGCCTGGAGCCCGCCACAGGCTCACGAAGAGGTCGACGTGGAGACGGCCGTTGAGGCCGCCGTCGCGAACAAAGGTGCGGAGGCGACCGCCGCGTTCGCGACCGCGGTGGCCGACGTGATCGGAGAGAGCGACCGCGTGGCTCACCACGAGATCGCGGCGATCGTCGACGAGACGGCCGCGGACGTGGCGGCGGAGTACGACACGACCTTCGGCTCGACGGTCCGGGAAAACGCCGTCGAGGCGGCCTGGGACGCCGTCACCGCCGAGCGGGCGAGCGACTGTTACGAACTCGTCGACGCGGCGACGACCAAACGGAAAGACGACGCCGCAATCGAGGGACTGGCGAGCCGACTGGCCGAGAAGTTCGGCGACGACAGCCACGTCCTGACCCGGGACGCGCTCGGGGGGTACGTCGCCCGTGCCGCCGACATGACCGAGGAACAGGACGGCGAGACCTTCGGGGAGACGGCCCGGGAAAAGATTCTCGACCAGTTGTGGGATATCGCGGTCCGCGTCCCCGACGACCCACCGAAGGTCACGGACGTGGCCGACGACCGCGACACGGCCAGCGAACTGCTCTCGGCGATGCGCGAGACCGACATCATTGCACCGCCGACTGACTGTCTCGCGCCGATCAACGCTGAACTCGTCGAACAGGGGCTACGAAAGGAGTTCGACGCGGACTTCTACGCGGCGTCGACACGGGACGCGTCGGTCCACGGCGGCGATCCGTTCATCGTTGAGGCCGGGATCGCCTATGGCGGCGACATCCCGGTAGAGGGCAACATCGACGTGATGCGCTTCGCCAACCGCGTCCCGCTTGTCTACCAACGCGGCGCCTGTGCGACGACCGACGTGGTCAAGTCGATCAACTGGCGCAACTACAACCTCGACCAGCCCGGCGGCTCCGGCATCCCCAACGGCCCCGCCGTGTTGATGGTCCATGTCGCCTCGACGAACGTCCCGTTCACCAGCGAGTCCAAGGACGCCATCGCCAACGTCCCCGAGATGGAAGACGAGATCGAACTCGCCATCCGGGAGGCGGCCCGCGAACTCAAGAGCTACCTCAACAAGCGCCGGTCGATGCAACAGCGCCGGAAGAAACAGAACAAGCTCGCGACCATCCTCCCGGAGATGGCCGAGAAACTCACCGAGGTCACCGGCAACGACGAGTTACACATCGACGACTCGCTGGCCCGCATCATGAACAACGTCCTCGTCGAACGCGAGGTCGAGGACGGAACGGTCCGGCTCGTCGTCGAGAACAACGACGACACGAACGCCGACATCGAACTGACCGACATCGTCACCGCCGAACCGCAGGACACCAACGGCGCGACGGTCGTCGAGATGGACGGCGAGTGGTTCGTCAAGTGGTCGCCGACGGTCGCCGCCGGCGACCGGGCCGTACTGGAGTACAGCGTGACAGCGGAGGCCGAGTTCACCGTCTCGGTCGACGGTATCGAAGCGGAGAAACTGACGGTGGATGCCTGATATGAGCGAGAGCACGACACCCGACACCGAGGAGGCCCGCGAGCAACTCATCGACCTCGCGGCGGAGTTCTACGACCAGTTCGCCGAGGGGGACGTCCCGACGATGTCGATCCCCACGCGGACGAAATCGAACATCGAGTACGACGAGGACAAGAACGTCTGGGTCTACGGCGACCGCACCTCGACGCGGTCGGCCAAGTCCGTCTCCGGGGCCGAGAAGCTCCTGAAAGCGACCTACGCGATCGATTTCCTCGCCCAGCAACTCGAAGAGGATCGCTCGTCGACACTGCGTGAACTGTACTACCTCTCGGAGTCCTGGGACCTCGAAGAGGCCCAGTTCAACAGCCAGGACGAGTCCAACCAGCTCATCGAGGACTTGGAGATCGTCTCCGACGTGACCCGCGAGGACTTCCACATGCGCCCCGAGGAGTCGGGCGCGACGATCATGGGGCCGCTAGAACTGCGCGAGCAGACCCGCCGGGGCGAGCGGGTCATCCACTGCCAGAAGGACGTCGGCGAGGGCGGCTACCAGATCCCGAACAACCCCGACACCATCGAGTTCCTGGACAACGACGCCGACTTCGTCCTCTGTGTCGAGACCGGCGGGATGCGCGATCGGCTGGTCGAGAACGGCTTCGACGACGAGTACAACGTCATCGTGGTCCACCTGAAGGGCCAGCCAGCCCGGGCGACACGGCGGATCACCAAGCGGCTCCACGACGAACTCGATCTCCCGGTCGTGGTCTTTACAGACGGTGACCCGTGGTCGTACCGCATCTACGGGTCGGTCGCCTACGGATCGATCAAGTCCGCCCACCTCTCGGAGTATCTGGCGACCCCACAGGCCCAGTTCGTCGGCATCCGACCGGAGGATATCGTCGAGTACGATCTCCCGACGGACCCGCTGTCGGACTCGGACATCAACGCGCTGGAGTCGGAACTGGAAGACCCCCGGTTCCAGACCGACTTCTGGGAGGAACAGATCGAACTCCAACTGGACATCGGGAAGAAGGCCGAACAGCAGGCGCTTGCCTCCCGCGGGCTGGACTTCGTGACCGACACGTATCTCCCCGAACGGCTGACCGAGATGGGCGTCCTATGACATCCTCCGCGCCGTAAACGGCGCGGTTTCCTCCGTGGGAGTCTCAACCAGTCTAAGACTCACTGGAGACAATATTCCCGTTACGGTGGACGGTACTCGGGTCTGTGCGCTGTTCTTTGGGACTTTCGTGAGGGTGTGATATCCCCGACCAGTTGTGGTCGTCCCACTCGAACCGCACGGGCCGTGCCATCGGCCTGGCTGACTGCTCTGTCTGCCGCTCTAGGAACGTCTCTGAGGCTGTGAGGTCGGCGTGGCCTTTGAATCCACATGGACAGGTGAGTGTGTCCTGATGCCGTGTTGTTCGGTCTGTCGAACCGCATTGCGGGCACTCTTGGCTGGTCCATGCCTCCGACCGGACTTCCACCGAGATACCGTATTCCTCGGCGGTACACGCCAGTCGCTCGGTGAATTTCTTGAACGACCAGAAGTTGTGGGTCTTGGCGTTGGTTTCGACCAACCAGTGTGTCTCCAACACGTCAGTCAACCCGCCAATATACACCGTGTCAACGCCCTCCTCGTACAGTCGTTCCAGCAGGTCACGACACAACGCTTCTTGGGCGTGGTCACGGCGGCGGGTTCGCTTGTGGTACAGTCGCCGGATATGCTCACTACTGTATCGGCCGTCCGGTAGTTTGGACTGCAACCGGGCGATTTCTCGTGTCGTCTCACGGAATCGATGGAACAGCTCACGGCCTTCGTACAGGTATTGTTCGCCGGTTGTGGTGGTACAGGCGACGAGATTGTTTGCACCAATGTCCAGAGCGGCCTTCTCTGAGGCCAGTGGAGTCGCCCGTGTCTCGTCAGAAACAGTCACGGGTTGCGAAGCCCGGAAGGTGCTGTCAGTCTCGTCATACCACAGGTCTAACCGGCCCTGTTTCTCGTAGTCGGGCCAATTCGGGTTGCCAGCGATTTCCAAGCGGAGACGCCCGGTGTGGTCGTATCGGTCTTTCAACTCGCTGCCGACCAGTATCTCAAGCCGGGAGCGATCTCCCCATTCGACGGTGTACGACGTGTTGCGAATGACGGTCTTGAGTTGCCGTCCGTCGTCCTCGTTGCCACGAAACCCCGGTGGTTCGGGGTGTTCTGTGACCGATGCATTCGAGGCGTCGTGACACGCTTTCTTGTTCTCGAAGAACCCGCGCCACGCTTCGTTGTTCTTCCGTATCACCTGTTGGGCCGTGGACGCGCCGAGAACGCCTTTGTACTTCCCTTCGAGCCTGCCGGTGTCGGCGTCCCACACATCGCCCTCGAAGCCGTCCTCGTCGTTGTACCGCATGAGGCGCTGATAGTTAACCTCGTTCCAGAGAGCGGCGGAAGCGTCCAACAGGTCCCGTAGCAGTTGCTCTCCAGTCTCGGAGAGCGGTCGCACAGCGAACGTGTTGGTACGCTTCATCTGCCAACTACCAGTAGGAGTTGTGGGAACGTAAATACCGGTCAACCAAAGTGAAAGTGAAAACTGCTGGTGATCGTTGGAGACTCACGGCCAGTTGTAACATGACGGTTCCTCACAGGAGTGTACGCGATTCACGCCCGCCGTGAACGGCGGGACTCTCTCGCTGTGGAAAGGTAGACACCGAAAAGACCGGATCGGAACTGTTCGGATGCTCGACACACCCGGCCGATAGCCCCGGATAGCGGGATTTATACTTCCGAGTTACGTGGCTGCCTGTATGCCAGTTATGGCGAGTGGTGACTTCTCCATCCATCGGGAAGGGTGTGAGGAGTTCGACGACGGGATGCCCATCTCGTCGCTCCCCGACGAGGTGACCTCGATCGACGACCTGGACTGTACGTGCTGGAGCGAGTTCGCTTCCCTTGAAGAGATCTAGTCTAACAGGGTCCGAACCCGTGGTTGGTTTATGACCGCAGCGCCGTAGCTATCGGTATGACCGTCGGCATCGTGGCCCAGCGCAACAACGACCGGGCCATCTCGCTTGCGAGTACGCTTTCGGACCGTCTCGACGAGGTCTCCGCCGCTGTCGTGGTCGACGAGACCACCGGCGAAACGGCCGTGGACCACGACGACTGGGAGCGTGCGCCACCCGAGACGACACCCGTCGAGTCGATGGACGATTGCGATCTCGTCGTGAGTATCGGCGGTGACGGGACCTTCCTCTATGCTGCCCGCGGGGCAGGATCGACGCCGATCATGGGCGTCAACCTCGGCGAAGTCGGGTTCCTGAACGCTATCGCGCCCGAGGAGGCGATCGAGACAGTCGTCGCCGAGGTCGAACACATCCAGAAGACCGGCAGCGCACGGACCCGTGCCCTGGCACGGATTCGAGCCAGTGGCGACGGGTGGACACTCTCGCCAGCACTCAACGAAGTCGTCGTCCAGGGGTCCCATCGCGGTCACGGCGGCGGCGCGACGTTTCGGGTTCGCGTCGACGGCGCGACCTACACCGACAACCACGCCGACGGCGTCCTCGTCGCGACACCGACGGGCTCGACGGCGTACAACCTGAGCGAGGGCGGGCCGCTGGTCCACCCCGATCTCCACGGACTCATCGTCACCGAGATGGCCGGCGCGGAGGGGATGCCACCGCTGGTCGTCGACGCCGACAGCGAGATCGTCGTCGAAGTCAGCGATCGAGACACGGGTGTCGTGGTCAGTGACGGACGTGTCAGACAGAAGCTCGAACCGCCATGTCAGGTCGTTATCTCGCGGGCGAGCGATCCCATTCGTCTCGCGGGACCGCCGCTTGACTTCTTCACCGCGCTGGAGAAACTCGCCTAGCGCCGACCCAGTGAGAACAGCACGGGTGCGATCACGAGCAACACGAGCCCGAACAGCTTGTACTGGAACGCCGATGTCAGGACGCTTCCGGTGCTGGGCTCCATCGTGGCTGTCGGGAGGATCAGCAGTACAACGCCGATGCCGAGCGTGTGCAGCCCCAGCAGACGGAGCGATCGCGTCGGAAGCACTCCGACAGCGCCGAGGACGAAGCTCAGTAACAGGACGTCGCCAACGTTGTAGTTCAGCAGGAAGCTGTCGATGAGTTGCAGCGGCGCGAGCATTCCTATCCCGAATCTCGCCGTGACGCGATCATTAAACTTCCGTTACAGCCGTACCGGAGACGGGACTTCCCCGCTATAGTTATATGTCCACAGCGGGCACTACAGGATACTGTGACAGAGGCTACTGTCCTCGTCGTCGACGACGAGACGGAGGTCGCGGACGTCTACGCGTTGCGACTCCGGAACGAATACGAGACCGAGACAGCTTACGGCGGTGGGGAAGCCCTGGAGATGATCGACGACGACATCGATGTCGTCCTGCTGGATCGACGGATGCCGGACATCTCGGGCGACGACGTGCTCGATGAGATCCGTGATCGCGATCTCGGGATCCGGGTCATCATGATCACAGCCGTCGATCCGGACTTCGACATCATCGACATGCCGTTCGACGACTACCTGTGCAAGCCCGTCGACAAGGACGACCTCGTCGCTGCGATCGAACAGCAACTCGCCGCTCGCCGCTACGACCAGCGACTGACCGAGTACTTAGAGGCGACATCGAAGCTCGCGCTCCTGGAAGCCGAGAAGACGCCACAGTCGATCGAAGACAGCGACGAGATGGGACAGCTCCAACAGCGGGCCGAACGACTCAGAGATGAGATGGACGAGGCCCTCGCGGAGTTCGAGGACATCGAGACGGCCTTCGAAGAGATCGGTCGTCGGCCCGGTTGACTGGCCGGTCCCTTACTCTACCGGTGTGTACAACAGGTAGCCGTCGGTCCCGTCCCCGACCGACCGGACTCGGAACTGTTTCCGACCGGCTGCTGTCTCACAGGTGACGGTCGTATCGAACCCATCGTCCGTGACCGATTCGGCGTCGATCGCCCCGGAGTCGACCGTCATCAGCGTCTCTCCGAGTGGCGTCCCGGCGATCCGGGCGGGTGGAACGTCGAACGTGTCCCCGAACGCCTCGTTTGCGGCCCGAACGACCGGGCCGTACCCCTCGTCGGTGTAGTAGAGGATCGGATCGGGGTGGCCGCCGAACAGATCGATCGGTTCCGGGGCAGGGATCTCCTCTTCGTCCAGTTCGACGGCGTTTCCCGTCCGTTCCGTGTCGACTTGCTGGATGTCGTCGGCCGAGACGAGATATCCGACCGCGCCGATGCCGCCGCCGAGTGCGACCCCCAGTCCGCCCAGGACCGCCTGGGACAGCGGGAGTTCGACGGCCGCACCGACGGCGAGCGCCCCGCCGGCGACGAGGAGCGCACCGGCCCCGATCCAGACCACCATCGTCGCGACGCTCCCGAACCGACCCCCGTCCTGCTCGTCCGATGTCCCGGCCATCACCCGGTCAGTCGCCCGGCCACGGGTTAACGTTTTCCGCATCCGGCCAGCCGCCAGACATACTTACTGCGCTGCCGTAGTGAGAGACTGTGTCAGCCTCCACCCGCGGTCGCGTGTTGATCGTCGACGACGAGCCAGCGGTCGCGGACACGCAGGCTGCTCGTCTCGCGGGGCACTACGAGACGGAGACGGTTTACGGCGGCGAGGCTGCCCTGGACAGGGCCGGGCCGTCGTTCGACGCGGTCTTGCTCGACCGGCGAATGCCCGATGTCCACGGCGACGACGTGCTCGATCGACTCCGCAAGCGCGGCTACGAGGGGGTTGTCGTGATGATCACGGCCGTCGACCCCGAGTTGAACATTCTAGAGATGGGGTTCGACGATTACCTCTGTAAGCCGGTCGACCGGGAGACGCTACTGGCGACACTCGATCAGCACCTCTCGCAACCCCGCGAGGACGACCGTCTCGACGAGTACTTCCAGATCACGGCGAAGCTGGCGGTCCTCGAAGCGGAGAAGCCGTCCAGACAACTCGAAGACAGCAGCGAGTATCAGGCACTGCGGGACCGTGCCGACGAACTGCAAGCGGGGCTCCGGGACGCGATCGACGACTTCGAAAGGATCGTCGACGCCCACGAGTCGATCCGCCGCGAGAACGACTAGAGTGTGCCGGGCTTACTTCTCGTCTTGGACCACAAGCTGCTCGTCGATATACGCGTCCAGTGACTCCCGCATCGGCTCAACAGGATCGTCCTCCCGGGTCGCGCTCTGGAGGACGATCCCGTCGAGCATGGTCAGCAGGAACTGGGCCGTCAGTTCCGGATCGACGTCGGCGAAGACGCCCTCGTCGATCCCCTCCTCGATGATCGTCGCCACCCGGTCGGTAAACCGGTGGTCGGTCTCCGTGAACTTCGCGCGGAACTCGGGGGTTCGGACAGCGTGTGCGCGCAGTTCCACGTAGGCCCGTAGCGCGGCGTCCCTATCGGGCAGTTCCTCCGCGTGCGGGAGGTCGCCGAGGATCAGGCTCATGAACGTCTTCAGGTCGTTGTGGGGGTCCCCCGAGGATTCGAGCTGGAACAGCTGGTCGAACGTATCGAGGATGTACTCCAGAAACGACAGCAGCAGGTCGTCCTTCCCGTCGAAGTGATGGTAGAACGTCGACTTGCTCAACTCCGCCTGGTCGGCGATACGCTGGATCGAGAGTCCGGCGTAGCCGTGCTCCTGGAGCGCGCAGAACGTCGCTTGCATGATTGCCTCCCGTGAATCTCCCGGCTCGTCGCTGAAGGGAACCCCGTCGACCATCCTGACCGAATATTCGTTCGGGAAGGTAAATACCCTGTAGATGACGGGTGAACCACAACGTTGATAACCAACCGAACGTTCATTCGAGCCGAGAACGCGGAATGGATCACGACAGCCGAGACATCCGTGGGGGGGCCGAGACAACCCTGTCACGTCCGCCGCTGACGCCGCGTTTCCACCGGCTCACGCTGTTTCGTTCCGCGAGTAGTACCCGTATCGTTTGCCCTCAGTCACAGCTATGAACTCACGCACACTTCTCACGCTGGCAGTTGTCGCATTGTTGTTGTTGGTTCCCGGCATCGCCGCCGGTGCTGTCGTCGGAAGCCCCGACATCACAGCCACGCTCACCGACTCGACGGTCGTTCCGGGCGAGGAGACGAGGTTCGACGTTGTGTTGACCAACACCGGATCGTTGGATACGGCGTCCGCACGGAACCCGAACTACAACAGCCAGGTAACCACCGCTCGTGGCCTGCAGGTCGACGTGTTGGACGGCGGTGGACCGTTCACGATCACGACCGAACAGCAGGTCTACGGTTCGTTGCCCGAGACGACCACCCAACCCATCTCTTTCAACGTGGTGGTCCACGACGACGCCGAACCGGGGACCTACCGGGTCCCGGTCGATCTGAAGTACAAGTACACCGAGTACATCTCCGAGACCACCGGCGACCGGGACGAGAGAACCGCGACGACTCGGGAGTACGTCACGGTCAAAGTCTCGGACCGTGCGAAGTTCGATGTCACCGATGTCGACTCGAACGCCCGCGTCGCCTCGACCGGGACAGTGGCGGTCACGGTCGAGAACACCGGCTCGGAGGCCGCCAGTGACGCGTCGGTCGCTTTCGAGGCGAGTAGTTCCGACCTCTCTGTGGGCGGCCAACAGGCCAGTTCCCGGTACGTCTCCCAGTGGGAACCGGGTGAGGTTCGGACCTTCCGCTACCGAGTCGGCTCGACGGCCAACGCCGAAGCCGACAGTTACGAGTTCGACCTCTCGGTGAACTTCGAGGACGAGGACGGAGCGGACCGCAGTTCGGCCCGCCAGTCCGTCGGCGTCGATCTGGAACGCGAACAGACCTTCAGCGTCACCGATCTCGAAAGCGACGTTTCCATCGGTGACACCGGGACCTACAACGTCACGTTCCGCAACGACGGGCCTGTCGCGGTCAACGACGCGACCGTCCAGATCACCTCACAGAGCAGTGATATCTCGTTCAGCGGCTCCGAATCGTCGACCCAGTACGTCGGGGCCTGGCAGCCCGGCGAGACCCGGACGGTCCGTGTCGAAGCGACCACGAGCGAGGACGCACAGGTGCGCCCCTACGCGCTCGTCGCCACAGTCGGCTACACCGATCCGGAGGGTGACGCCGGCGCCGACGAGAACATCCAACTCGGACTCCAGCCCGAACCCGAGCAGACGTTCAGCCTGACCGATGTCGAATCGAACCTCCGGGCCGGTGACGATGGACGGCTCAACGCGACACTGACGAACACGGGCAGGAACACGGTTCGCAACGTCGTCCTCGTCTGGCGGAGCGACAACACCAACATCTCGCCACAGAAGACCGAATACGCCGTCGGGGACCTCGAACCCGGCGCCTCGGCGGAGGTCTCGTTCGGTGTCGACATCTCGGACGGCGCCGAGGGCGGCCCCCGCCAGTTCGACTTCGCCACTCGCTACCGCAACCGCGAGGGTGACCGCCGCGAGAGCGACACGATCGAGATACAGCAGTCGGTCGCCGACGGGACCGACGAGTTCCGTCTCGACACCACCGATGTCAACGTCAGTGTCGGCCAGTCCAAGACGATCGAACTCACGATCACCAACGTCGACACCGAACGGCTGACCAACATCGAGGCGAAGTTGTTCACCGACTCGCCGATCTCGGCAACCGACGACGAGGCGTTCATCGCGAGCCTCGAACCGGGCGAGTCCGAGACGCTAACGTTCGGTATCAGCGCCAGTGGGACGGCGATGCAGAAGACCTACCCCATCTCGATGGACTTCCAGTACGAGGAACCCGACGGCGACACGCCGGTCTCTGACACCTACCGGGTCCCGATCTCCGTCACGGAACGCAGCGGTGGCGGCGGACTCCCGCTCGGGCTGATCGGCGCCGTCGTCCTGCTGAGTGTGCTCGCCGTTGCAGGATACATTAGGTACCGATAAGATGGATCACCAGCGGTATATCGACTGGATCGACGACCGCATCGTCGATGACTCCAGGAGAGTCGTCATCACCTTCCTAGTGGTGACGCTCCTGTTCGGTGCCGGACTCGGCGGCGTCTCGACGAACGCCGGGACGTCACAGTTCACGACCGGGCTCCCGGCCGAGGAGGCCCTCCAGCAGGTCAACACGAAGTTCTCCCCCAGTTTCGAGACCGACACCGGAAACACACAGCTCATCCAGGATGGCAACAACGTCCTCTCGAAGGAGTCGATGCTGCGGATGCTCCGGTCACAGAAGCGCCTGGAGGACCACGCGAATCTCCGGGTCACGTCGACATCCTCCGCCGCTGGACTCGTCGCCGAACAGCTTGACCCCGAGGCGACTACCACCGAGGCACAGATCCGCGCCGTCGAGCGCGCGACCGACAGCGAGATTGACGCGGCAGTCCGGGATGCGGCCACGGAGACACCGCAGTTCACCTCGCTGGTGAGCAACGATTTCAACCGTGGCTCCGCCAGCGCCTCCGCGACGATCGGGCTCGTCACTCACGAGGTCCCCGCCGGCATCTCCTCGGGGTCGGGCCAGGGCGGGTCGAGCCCGCTGACGGGAATCCAGAAACAGGCGGACTTCACCGTCTCGTCGACCGGCCCTAACGGGATCACGGTGTTCGGTTCGGGTATCCTCGCCGACGAGTTCTCCAACGTCGTCGCTGACTCGCTCATCCTGACGGTTCCGGCCGCGGTGTTGTTCATCCTCCTGTTCCTGACCATCGCCTATCGGGACCTCGCGGACATGGCGCTTGGCTTGCTCTCGCTGTTTATGACGATCATCTGGACGTTCGGGTTCATGGGGTTTGCCGGCATCCCGTTCTCCCAGATGCTCATCGCGGTTCCGCCGCTGTTGCTGGCGGTCGGCATCGACTTCGGGATTCACGCGATCAACCGCTACCGCGAGGAACGTGAGAACGGGACGGACATCGAGACCTCGATGAAGATCACGACCGATCAGCTGATCGTTGCCTTCTTCATTGTCACGGGGACGACGGTGATCGGCTTCCTGGCGAACCTCACCAGTTCGCTCCCGCCGATCCAGGACTTCGGCTACGTCGCTGCGGTCGGCATCCTGTTTACCTTCGCCATCTTCGGCGTGTTCCTCCCGGCCGCGAAAGTCGAACTGGACCGTCTGCGGGAACGGTATCCGATCCCGACGTTCAGCCAGAGCCCGCTGGGCTCGGAAGGATCGGCACTCGGTGGCGTCCTCCGTGGGGGTGTCGTCATCTCCCAGCGGGCACCGGTCGTCTTCCTGCTGCTCGTCCTCGTCGTCACCGGCGGCGCGAGTGCGTACGCGACGGGTGTCTCCACGTCGTTCTCTCAGGAGGACTTCCTCCCGCCGGAGGACAACCCTGACTACCTCGAACAGTTACCCGAACCGTTCGCCCCGAGCGAGTACACGGTGACCGGTATCACCAACTTCCTCGAAGAGAAGTTCTCCTCGACCCAGAGCAGTCAGGCGACGATATACGTCGAGGGGCCGATGCGGAAAGACAGCGCCCTCGAACAGATCCATCAGGCGGGTTCGGACCCACCGGACTCGTTCGTCCGCGAGGACGGCCGTGCGTCCTCGACGTCGATCGTGACGGTCATCCAGGACCACGCCGAACGCGACGAGGAGTTCCGGCGACTCGTCGAACGCAACGACGCTAACGACAACGGGGTCCCCGACCAGAACTTAGAGAAGATCTACGACTACCTGCTGGACTCCCCGGTCCGCGGACAAGCGCTCAACTATATTACCGAGGACTACCGGAGCACGCGGGTCGTCTACACGGTCGAGTCCGACGCTTCGAACTCCGAGGTGACTGAAGACGCCCGGACCGTCGCGGAGGACTTCCGGTTCGACGCCACTGCGACGGGATCGATCGTCGTCTTCCAGGCCGTCTCGGATGTCATCTTCGAGTCGGCGATCCAGTCGCTCGCGATCGCACTGGTCGGAGCGTCGCTGTTCCTGGTGCTCATCTACTACCTCCTGGAGGGGCGGGCCTCGCTGGGGATCGCTAACATCATCCCAGTGGTCGTCACCGTCGCCCTGCTGGCCGGAACGATGCGCTACCTGGAGATCCCGCTCAACGCGCTGACGGCCACGATGCTGGCGATCACGATCGGACTCGGGGTCGACTACTCCGTCCACGTCACCCACCGGTTCGCCGACGAGATCGAGGAATACGACATGACGACGGCGCTCGACCGGACCGTCCGGGGGACCGGCGGGGCATTGCTCGGCAGCATGCTGACGACGGTGTTTGGCATCGGCGTCCTGGCGCTTGCGGTGTTCCCGGCGATCGGCCAGTTCGGCATCCTCACGGCGATGTCGGTCGCCTACGCCTTCCTCACGTCGCTGCTGGTCCTCCCGTCGGTGCTCGTCGTCTGGGACCGGCTGTTCAATCGCGACCGCCCGCTCGGGGTCCTGCCGGACGACGAGACCGCCGCTGTCACCGACCAGGCGGCCGGCACCGACGACTGACGCCCGGTCGTGTCCGGGGCGGACACACTTCTACAGAATTTATCCCCACGGAGACCGTGACTTCGGTATGACTCACGTCGTCATCATCGGCGCGTACGGGAGCGCCGGCGCTGCGGCCGCCGGCGACCTCGTCGAGATGGACGGGATCGAACTCACACTCATCGACGACGGTGATCCCGGCGGTGGCCTCTGTATCCTCGAAGGCTGTATGCCCTCGAAAGAGGTCCTGTCGGCGGCAGCCCACCGGTTCCAGGCTCGTCACGACGACCGCCTCGTCGGCGATATCCCCGATGTCGACCTGGAGGCCGTCGTCGAGACGAAAAACGACCGGACGCGGGGGTGGGCCGGCCACCGCCGCGATTCGATCCACGAGATGGCCGAACGCGACGACGTGACGTTCGTCCACGACACCGCGACCGTCGTCGACGACCACACCGTCCGGGCCGGCGGCACCGACTACGACGCCGACTACATCGTCGTCGCGACCGGCTCGTCTGTCAACGTCCCCGACGTTCCCGGTATCGAGGACGTGGAGTTCATGACGAGCAAGGACGTCCTCCACGCCACGGAGTTCCCGGACTCGGGGATCGTGATGGGCTTTGGCTACATCGGGATGGAGATGGTCCCCTACCTCGCGGAGGCCGGCGGGATGGACCTGACCGTGATCGAACACGACGAGCGGCCGATCGACGAGGCCGACCCGGCCTTCGGCGACGAGGCCCGCCGGATCTACGAGGACAACTGGGCGATCGACATCCCGACGAACTGCTACGAGCAGCGACTCGAACCGACCGACGACGGCGGCGTTCGCCTGTCCGTGGAGTTCGAGGACGGCAGCGAGGAGGCCTACGAGGCCGACCAGCTGTTCTGTTTCACCGGGCGCCGGCCGACCGTCGAGGGCCTCGGGCTGGAAAACGCCGGCGTCTCCCCCGAGGGCGACTGGGCGCAGGAGACGATGCAGTCCCGTGACGCCGACCACGTCTACGCGATCGGCGATGTCAACGGCAAGGAACCGATCCTCCACGTCGCCAAGGAGCAGGGCTTTACCGCCGCCGAGAACATCCGACGGCAGGAAGCCGGTGCCGAGCCCCAACCCTACGAGAACGTCCACCACCACGTCATCTTCTCCGGGCTCGGCATCTATCCGTTCGCCCGTGTCGGCCACACCGAAGGGACCGCCAACGCGGCCGGCTACGACGTTGTCACGGCGACCCGGCAAGCCAGCGACGACGGCGTATTCAAGTCCAAAGATGTCTCCGACGGACTCGCGAAACTCGTCGTCGACGCCGACGACGGGACGGTGCTGGGCTGGCAGGGGCTGCACTACCACGCCGACAGTTTCGCGAAGACGCTCCAGATCGTCGTCGAACTCGGCCTGGACGTCCGGGACCTGCCCGACCGGGCCTACCACCCGACCCTTCCCGAGAACCTCGACGGGTTGATCAGGGACTGTACGGCACAACTGGAGTAGCGCGGCCCGCCTTCGTGGGCCGTTGTGACCGCGTCGGCCGCTCAGGCGAACTGCCGGCGGTTGAAGTACGCCACGTGGTAGGTGTTGCTGACGACCCGCCACAGCGGGATCCCGACGAGCCAGTACGCCAGCAGTCCCAACACGAGGACGCCGCCGGCGAGCGGGTTGCTGCCGGCGGTGAGTTCGCTTAGTCCGGCGCCGGTCACGACCAGGACCGCGAGCGGGAGACCGAGCATGACGGCTCCCAGTCCCGTCTTCAGTATCGTGAACCCGAGCGTACTCAACGGCGCGCTGGTGGCCAGGCCGAGGGACGTGGTAAACGACTCGATGACACCGGCGCCGCTGACGATAGCGACGTTGAAAAACTGGAGTCCCAGGTAGCCAACGGCGACGGCGAGGCCCATCAGCGCGAACACGAGGAGCATCGGCGTCGCCGAGGGGGTCGCCGATCCCGGCTGTGGATTCGACAGTCCGACAGTGGTCGCCGTCACGACAGCGACGACGATAACCAGAAGAACCGTCGGGACCGTCACCAGTGCGTACGCACCGAGCATCCGGAGATAGTGCTCACCCAGGCCGTCGGTGAAGTCGGAGAGGTCGGCGCTCCCGTCCCGACCGGCGTAGATCAGCGACAGCAGTCCGGCGATGAAGGCCGGATAGACGAACAACGATACGAGATTTCCTATCAGCGGAATGAGCCCCAACACGAAGTTGACGACCGCGAGTACCGCCATCGAGAGCACACCCAGCAGGACGATCACCGGGTTGTGACGCAGCAACGTCCCCGTGTCGGAGAGCGCTTTGATTGCAGCTCCCATACCGCTAGTACTTTCCACGGTGGTACTAAAAATACCTGACTCAAGAGCTATCGACAGTAATTCCGCGGATTTCGAAGCGCGCGCCACCGTCCTCGCTCTCGGTGACGGTTACCTCGCCACCGTGGGCCGTCGCGATCTCGCTGACGATCCGCAGTCCCAGTCCCGTCCCCTCGGTAGACGTGGTGTACCCCTTCTCGAACACCTGCTCGCGTTCGTCGGCGGGAATCCCCTGCCCGTTGTCGGCGACGAAGAAGCCACTGTCGTCCGAAAGCGGGCCGACGCGGACGGTCACTCCCGCCGTTCCGTCTCCGGCGTGCTCCACGGCGTTCCGAAAGAGGTTCTCGAACAGCTGTCGGAGGCGGTTCTCGTCGCCCGCCAGCGTAAACGAGTCGACGACGTTCAGCGTCGCTGACTCGCCGCCGATCCCGGCCCAGGCCGAGCAGGCGATCGAACCAGCGTCGACCGTCGTCGTCTCGACGACTCGGTCGCCCGAGCGAGCGAGCGTCAGGGCGTCCTCGATGAGGTCGTCCATCCGTTCCAGTGCCGATTCGACCGTGCTGACGTGTTCAGGGTCGCCGTCGTACTCGTCTTCGATCAGGTCGAGGCGACCGACTGCGACGTTGAGCGGGTTACGAAGGTCGTGGCTCACGAAGCTCGCGAAGTCGGCCATCCGGTTTCGCTCGCGTGTCAGCGCCTGCTCGCGACGCTGGCGCTCGCGCTCGTAGCTGACCCAGTTCCCCATCAGTTCGACCAGCGTGACCTCCCACTCCGAGAAGGGCTCTGTCCGGGCCGCCTGATCGTAGAAACAGAACGTCCCGGTCACCGACCCGTCGACGACGACGGGTGTCCCGAGATAACAACGAACCCCCTGATCGATAAAGCCCGCTCTGTCGGTCAGTTCGGGTGCCTGTTCGGCGATATCGGACAGGACCAGCGTCTCCGCTTCGACGATCGCTCGCTCACAGTTGGTTGTCGACAGCGGGACCGTATCACCGGGTTTCGGACCGTGTTCGGGGGTGTCGGTGATCTCGAAGACGTACGTCTCGCCCTCGATGCGGGAGAGCGCACCGAACTCCGTCCCGAGCAGGTCCTTGCCGATGGCAAGCAGCGATTCGACCTTCGTTTCGAGCGGTGTCTCCTTCTGTGCCGTCACACGGTACATCTCCCTGAGCGCCTGTTCCCGTCGCGTGATCGACTGCTCGCGCGCTACCCGGTCGGTGATGTCCCGAAAGTAGACGGACAGCCCAGTCGAGGAGGGGTACCCGCGGACTTCGAACCACGTGTCCAGTTTCTCGTACTTGGCTTCGAACACGACGGGGGACTGCTCGTCCATCGCGTCGTGGTACTGTTCGTAGAACTCCGTGCCGATGGCCTCCGGGAGGATCTCCCAGATGTTGCGGCTGACGAGTTCGTCCGTCGAGACGTGCTCGCTTGCGGCCTCTCGGACGATCTCCCGGCCGCGATCGTTGAGATACGTGAACTCCCAGTTCCGATCCAGCGCGAAGAACGCGTCGGTCATGCGATCGAGGATCGCCTGCTGTTCGTCCCGCTCCGTGACGATCGCCGCGACTCGACGCAGGAGCAGGTCGGCCTGTTCTTCGATCGGCGTCTTCGCTATGTAGTCGGTGACGCCCAGGGAGATCGCCTCGCTGGCGACCGTCTCGTCCCCGTCGTCGGCAAACAGGACGACGGGGAGATCGTCCGCTCGCTCCCTGATCTCCCCCAGCAGTGCCAGCCCGGTCCGTTCGGGGAGCGTCTGCTCCGTGACGACACAGTCGATCGGCTCCGTCGCAATGAGTTCCAAGGCTTCGGAGACGCGGCTGCAGGTGTAGAGTTCGAAGGGCGTGGTCGCGGCGCTAGCTGCCGCGGTCACCGTCTCCGACCCGTCGCTACCGCCGACGTACAACAGCCCGACGGCGTTCGATTCCTTGCTGTCGGTTCGTATATCCCCGACGTGTCCGGGGTTGTCCATACCCCTCTCTAGGGTGCCGTGCGTAAAGAACACGGGGCTACGTGACGCCAGGGAGTTTACCGATCCGGTGCATGAGCGGCCAACACCGGAATCTCGTCGATCCGCTCGGGCGGCAGCGCTCCCCAGTCGATACCGGACGGGCGTCTGTAGGGCGTCTCGGTCTCGACGGTACGGCCGGGCGTGACGACCCAGTCCATCGGGACGTCGTGGTCGTCGACGGGGACCGACGCCGACTCGACGGCTCCCGAGGGGCCGCCCGCGATCTGACGTTCGTGGACGGTCGTGGCGACCGCCGTCTCGTCGGTGACCAGGCCGAGTTCCCGGAGGACGGCGAACTCCAGGTCGCTGAACCCCTCGCCCTTGCCGATCCGTGCCCCGGCTTCGGTGACGGCGACCGAGCCCGAGACGACGAGATCGACGGTACCGACCGCCTCGGGGCCGACCTGCCGAGCGTGGTCGGCGACGTTCGAGACCGTCGGCGCCCGCTCGATATCGTCGAGCCGTGCCGGGTCGAGTTCGTAGAAACAGTCTTCCTCGCGGAGCCGCGGGACTGCCATGTACACTGTCTTGCCCGCCCGGAGCGCGCGGCGTCGGACCGGAAGCTGTGGCGCGTCCGGGTTGGCTTTGACCGTCTCGGCGTCGGTCCAGACGGCCGTCTCGGCGAGCCGTTCGGCCGCCCCGTCGGCGCTGGCGACGTTCGGGATGCGTCCGTGTGGCGGGAACGGGAAGCGGGCGATCCCCTCGGCCTCCAGCGCGTCCCACACCCGCTCGCGGATAGCTTGCTTGTCCATCGTCAGGAGGTGAGTTTCGCGTCGTCGGTCGTCGCGTCCAGTTCGGCCAGTCGCTCCCCGCAGTCGACACACTGGACGCCCACGACCTCGTGGACGCCACAACAGGCCTCGACCGTGTCGCTGGTCTCGGCGACGGTGCCGCCACAGGCCGGAC
The DNA here is from genome assembly GCF_035666295.1 of Haloarcula montana. Lineage (NCBI taxonomy): Archaea > Methanobacteriati > Methanobacteriota > Halobacteria > Halobacteriales > Haloarculaceae > Haloarcula > Haloarcula montana. The sequence continues at coordinate 612,421 of NZ_CP142027.1, read as the reverse complement.
ACCGCTGGATCAGCGTCCGTACCGTCCCCAGCGCGTCGAGTCGCTGTTCGAGGGGCACCGCCGGCCAGTCTTCGCTTCGCTCCCGCAGGATCGCGTCGGCAGCGAGGTCGACCGCCAGCGCGCTTCCGGAGGGCCACTGTCGGACCCGCTTGTCGACGACGAAGGCCGGATACGGCTCGTCCTCGGTGGTGATCCCGGCCGGCGACACGTCGAACAGGGTCGCGAGTCCCTCTCGAACGGCCGACTCGCCGGCTTCCGGATCGACCCGCTCCCACAGCGCCGACCGGAACCCGCCGGATAGCTCCCGCCCCGGCTTCCCGTCGCCGTTCTCGACGACACCGGCGTCCCGGAGGAACTCGTCGACGTCGATAGCGTTCTCCCGGTGGTCCCTGACCTTCGCGATGGTTTCCCACTCCTGGCCGGCCCCTGGGTCCCGCGGTGTCGCCGACCCCTTTCCGAACGCCTGTAACACGGGTTCGGGGAGGTATCGCGTCGTCAGCGTCGGCGTCCCGGGGACGAGATACCCCTTGAGATAGATCGCCAACAGCGAGAGCCCGAACAGGATCGCACCCAGTTCCACCCACAGGACTGCGACCGTTCCACAGGCGGCCACAGCGATCCCGAGGTTGACGACCGTACACGGCCAACAGCGGTTGTCGCCAGTGTAGTCGGGCTCTCTGAGCCGGTCGATCACCGACGCACCGTCGCTGCTCATAGCGCAGGATCGCACGGGCCGAAAGTAAAGGTCACTCCTCGACGCGGATCGTCGTCTCCGCGGTGACGCCCTTCTCGGCCGCTTCGGGGACGTTCAGGCGCGCCCCGATCGAGTACTCGCCCGGTCCGGCCGGTTCCCACTCGTCTTCGCTGACGCGGAACGACTGGCGCCAGTTGCGGGTGAACGCCTTGCGCTCGCCGCGGTCGAAGGCGAACTCCCCGGGTTCGTCGGCGATGGGCCGCTCGACGTGTGAGGCCTCCGGGACGCCGTCGACCTGCCAGGTCCACAGCAGCGGCGTCTCCGTGGCAACCGTCACGGGAATCGGCAGGGCGTTGCGCATCGTCACGCGGATCGGGACGGCCTCCCCAACCTCGAATGTGGCTTTCGGCGTCTCGACGGCGACCGACAGCGCACGGTAACACAGCCAGTCGGGAACGAGCAGGCTGCTCAGCCGCCGGCCGGGCACCGACCGCATCGCCTGGGGCTGGACTCCCTCGTCGCGCTCGTTGGGGGCGAAGGCGTCCTCGTCGTCCCGCGAGACGGCCCCCGACTCGTAGATGCGACGCATTGGTTCTCGTAGGGTGTCAGTCGTGGAAACCGTTTCGACGGTCAGTCGTCGGCGGTCGCCCCGTCGGTCGCGCCGGCGTGGTCGTCGTCGAACTCCGCCTCGTAGCGCAGGCAGGCGATCGCGTGGCTCTCGCCGGTCTCGATCATCTCCGGGTGCCGTCGCTCGCAGGGCGACTCGAAGGCGTCGGCTAACTGCTCGGTCGCGCCGGCGATGTCGCCGGCGTGCAACTCGTCGATGGCCGTCGAGAGTACGTCTTCGGCCTGGGGGTCCGCCACCCGTTCGGGAAGGTTGAACTCCTCGCGGACCAGTTCACCGAGGGTCGCCCGGTCGACAGTAGCCGGGTCGTCGGTCTCCTCTGTAACGGCGGTGACCGACTCCAGCCCCTCGGCCTGGCGCAGACGGAGTTTCAGATCCATGACCGACCGCCAGACCGCCTGTGACATGTCGTACCCCTCCGGCTGGATGATCTCCGGACAGCGCGTGTGGAACCGACAGCCCGACGGCGGGTCCATCGGGGAGGGGACCGTCCCGGGGAGGAAGATCTCCTCACCCTCCCACAGCGGGTCCGGTTCGGGGACCGCCGACAGCAGCGCCTCGGTGTAGGGGTGGTGTGGTGGCTCGAACACTTCCCGCGTGGTCCCGACCTCCGCGAACTCGCCTAGATACATCACGCCGATGCGGTCGGAGATGTGCTCGACGACGCTCAGATCGTGGGCGATGAAGATATACGACAGCCCCAAGTCCGCCTGGAGTTCCTCTAAGAGGTTGAGGATCTGTGCCTGCACCGAGACGTCCAGTGCCGACACCGGCTCGTCACAGATGATGACCTCCGGATCGACCGCCAGCGCCCGCGCGATGCCGATGCGCTGGCGCTGACCGCCGGAGAACTCGTGTGGATACCGGTGGGTGTGGCTGGGGTTGAGCCCGACGGTCTCCAGTAGATCGTAGATACGTTGGGTCCGTTCCTCGCCCGACGCGATGTCGTGGATGTCGAGCGGTTCGCCGATGATGTCGCCGACGGTGAGCCGCGGATTGAGGCTGGCGAAGGGGTCCTGGAAGATGTACTGGAGGTCCGTCCGCAGGCCACGGAGTTCGCTCGACCCCATCTCCGTGAGGTCGTCGCCGCGGTAGTAGACGGAGCCGTCGGTCGGTTCGGTGAGCCGCAGGAGCGTGCGGCCGAGCGTGGTCTTCCCGCAGCCGCTCTCGCCGACGACTCCCAAGGTCTCGCCCTCCATGAGTTCGAGGTCGACGCCGTCGACGGCCTTGACGTACTGGTCACCGCCCAGTAGGCTGTCGATGAACCCGCTGGAGGCGTCGTAGTACTTCGTGACGTTCTCCGCACGGAGGATCGGCTCCTCACCAGGCATCCTGTTCCTCCTCTATGGTCCCGCTATCGGCGTTGTCCTCGCTCTCGTCGCCTCCGTCTCTCTCCCCGTCGACGACGACCTCGTAGTCGAGTTCCCCGTCGAGGTCGCCGGTGTAGGCCAGACACGCGCTGGCCCGTTCGGCGTCGTCAGCGGCCGGCTCCCCGGTCTCGGGGTCCACCAGCCCAGGCTGTTTGCGGGTACAGGACTCCTCGGCGTAGGGACACCGCGGGTGGAAGCTACACCCTGGCGGGACCTCCACGAGGTCCGGCATCGTCCCGGGGATGGTCTGGAGCCGTTCGCGGCTGTCGCCGATTCGCGGGATCGAACTCATCAGCCCGACCGTGTAGGGGTGTTTCGGATCGTAATACAGCTCCTCGACGGGCGCCTTCTCGACGGGGCGGCCGGCGTACATCACCATCACGCGCTCGCAGATCTTCGCGACGACGCCCAGGTCGTGGGTGATCAGTTGGACGGCCGTCCCGAACTCCTCGGCCAGGTCCTCGATCTGGTCGAGGATCTTCGCTTCGGTGGTCACGTCCAGAGCGGTGGTCGGCTCGTCGGCGATCAGCAGGTCCGGGTCACAGGACAGCGCCATCGCGATGACCGCCCGCTGTTGCATCCCGCCGGAGAACTCGTGGGGGTAGTCGTCGTACCGACTTTCGGCGTCCGGGATGCCGACCCGATCCAGCAGGCGGACCGTCCGCTTGCGGGCGGTTTCGTCGTCGTAGTCCATGTGGTGGCGGATCGCCTCGGCGATCTGCTCGCCGACGGAGTAGACGGGGTTGAGCGCGGTCTGTGCGTCCTGGAAGATCATCGCGATCTCGTTGCCCCGCACCGACCGGACCTCTTCCTCGCTCATCGAGAGGATGTCCTCGCCCTTGAACCGGATCTCGCCGCTTTCGATCCGGCCGGGGTCCTCGATGAGGCGCATCAGGGACAGCGCGGTGACGCTCTTGCCGGCCCCGCTCTCGCCGACGACACCGAAGGTCTCGCCTCGATCGATGCGGTAGGAGAGGCCGTCGGCGGCCGTGACGACCCCGTCCTCGGTGTAGAAGTTCACCGTGAGATCGTCGACTTCCAGCAGGCTCATCCGCCACCTCCCTGGTCGACGTTGCCGACCTCCTGGGCGTCCAAGGCGTCGTTGACGCCGTCACCGATCATGTTCATCGCCATCACGAACAGGAAGATCGCGCCACCGGGGAACACCGTCGCCCACCAGGGGATCGTCCCCTGTGGCCCCTGGATCAGCGTCTCGCGGGTCTGATCGAGCATCGTCCCCCACTCGGGCGTGCCGGGTTCGAAGCCCAGGCCGAGGAAGCCGAGCGCGGCGACGCCGATCACGACCGTCCCGATGGACAGCGAGGCCTGGACGATCAGCGGCGCCATCGCGTTCGGGACGATGTGCCGGAAGATGACCGACCGGTCGCGGGCGCCGAGGGCTTGGGCGGCCAGCACGTACTCGTTTTCCTTCACGGAGAGGATTTCCCCGCGGATGATCCGTGCGTAGCCGGTCCAGCCGGGCACGGAGAAGGCGATGACCAGCGGCCAGTAGCCGCCGCCCAGCAGCGCGACGATGACGAGCGCCAGCACGAGCCCGGGGAACGCGATCATCACGTCGACGAACCGCATCAGCACCTCGTCGATCCAGCCGCCGTAGTAGGCCGCGACGGCCCCGTAGACGAGACCGGCGGTGGCGGTGATCCCCACCACGACGAAGCCGATCGAGATGCTGCGCCGGCCGCCGACGAGGACTCGTGAGAACAGGTCACGCCCGGAGGCGTCGGTCCCCATCGGGTGTGCGAGGGTCGGGGGGTCGTACCGACCCACGTCGGCAGCGGGGTCCAGATACAGGATGTTGCTCGGGTCGTAGGGCGCGATCGCGATGGGCTGGACGGTGATCCCGCTGATCGTGATCGGGCGGGCGAAGATCGCCAGCAGCGACATCGCTGCGACGACGTAAACCCCAAGCATCGCGACCCGGTTCTGGCGGAACCGCTGGAGTGCTCGCCGCCACCGACTCATGGTCTCCGCACCCGTGGCTTCGCTCCAGTCCGACAGTGGTTCTCGCTCGCTCACTCGATCCGTGTCGAATCCGGTTACCCGGATCCGTCCTCGGTCAGTAGACATTGTCAATCGTACCTGATCCGTGGGTCCAGTACCGCATACATGATATCTGCCGCCAGGTTCGCCAGGATGATCGCCACCCCGATGAAGAGCGTGATCGCCAAGATGAGGTCGATCTCGCGGTTCCTGACGGCCCCAACCAGTGCCTGTCCCAGCCCCGGCCAGCCGAAGACGGCCTCGACGACGACCGATCCGGCGACGATGCTCGCGGTCAGGAACGCCGCGACCGTCGTCACCGAGATCAGCGAGTTCCGGAGGACGTGTTTGAGCACGACGGTTCGTTCGGGCAGGCCCTTGGCGCGGGCGGCTGTCACGTACTCTTTGTTCATCTCCTCGGCCATCGACGAGCGCATGATACGCATTAGCGTCGACGCCGACGCGGTCCCGATGGTGATGCCGGGTAACAGCAGATACCACAGCGTCGCAGGGTGATACAGGGGTTTCCGCGGGGGCAACACCGGCCACGCATCGATGATGAGCGCCCCGATCAGGATCAACATCAGCCCCAGCCAGAAGTTCGGGATCGAGATGCCAGACAGCGCGACGAAGCGGCTGACGTGGTCGCCCAACTCGTCTTTCCGGACGGCTGCGTAGATCCCGGTCGGGATCGCGATGACGACCGCGAACACCCAGCCGAACAGTCCCAGCGCGATCGTCTCGGGAAGCCGCTCGACGATGACCGCACTGACGGCCCGATCGGTCGCGATGACCGTCCCGAAGTCACCCCGCAACACGTCGGTCAGCCACTGGATGTACTGCGACCAGATCGGGTCGTTCAACCCGTACCGTGCGCGCAGTCGCGCCTCCTCGGCCGGCGAGATATCCGGGTTCAACGCCACCACCACGTCGATCGGATCACCCGGTGTCAACTGGACGAGCGCGAACGTGATCACCGAGACACCGAACAGTATCGGGAACACCAGCAACAGTCGCTTGAGGATGAATCGTCGCAGGCTCATGTTCTAACGCGGGGAGACCCTCACTGATCGAGGTAGGTGACCTGTTGGTCGGGGGCGTTGTACATCGCGTAGCCGACGATATCCTGGGTACTCGGATAGGTGTTGAACCCGTTGACGGAGTCGTTGACGACGCCGACCAGTGTGCTGTGGGTTCCGTAGGAGTTCGCGTTCTGCTCCAGAACTGTCTCCCAGACCGTTTCGTAGCGTTCGGCCCGGAGCGACGGGTCCTCGACCACGTCGACCCCGTAGCGTGCCTCCCGGAGCTGGTCGTTGAGCTCCTGGATGTCGATGTTCTGGAAGTTACAACACTGGGCGAAGTTGTCCGGGTGGTGAACCGACTTCGCGTAGCCGTGGGGGTTGAACCCGCCGGAGAGTCCGATGAAGGCGAGTTTCCCCTCCTGCCAGTAGTTCTCGCTGAGCAGTTGGCTGATGAACGTGAGGAACTCCTTGGTGTTTACCGTCACGTCGAAAAACTCCGTCTGGTTCATCGACTCGGCGATGAGTTCGACGGTCCGGACGCGGTCGTCGTTGTCAGAGTTCGTCTCCAGCGTGACCTCGATGGGCGTCTCGATGCCCAACTCGTCGACCGCTTCCTGGGCGATCTGTGTGGCTTCTTCGGTGTCGTATGTGTTGTAACTCTGGAGGTCTTCAACCATCGCGTCGTAGTCGGTCGAGCCGGCACCCGCGGCAAGCGGCGGCAGCGGGACCCAGGCCGGTTGCTCCCACCCCTGGAAGATCTCGTCGGAGATGGTCTGGCGCGGGATCAGTTTGTTGACGGCGCGGCGGAGCTTCGCGTTGGTCCAGGGCTCCTGCCGGACCGGGAACTGCAGGAACGTGTAGCCGGCGCCGTTGGTCGGGGCGGTCCGGTACTCCTCGGACTCCTGGAAGTTGGTCAGCGTGCTGGCGGTCAGCCCGAAGGCCATGTCGATCTCGTCGTTCTGGAGTGCGGCCGACCGTTGGGCGTCCGAGGAGATGATCGAGATGTCGACCTCGTCGACGACCGGGCCGTTCGGGAACTCGGAGGGGCCGTCGAACCACTCTTTCATGCCGGTCTCGAACCAGTGGTCGTCGAACTTCGTGAAGCGGACGAAATCCTCGTTCGCGAACTCGGCCAGTTCGAACGGCCCGGTTCCGAGCGGCGTGTTCCCCTGTCGGGGGTCCATCTGGCCCAGTTCGAGGTTCTCCGTGACCTCGGAGGGATAGATCGGGAAATCGCCGAGTTCCCGGATCGCGGCGGCGTCGGGAGTTTGTACGTAGAGGTCGACGGTGTAGTCGCCGTCGGCGGCGATGTGTAGCAAGGAGTCGTACACCTGTCCCGAGAGACTGGAGTTCTGGAGGCGGTTGTAGGAGGCGACCACGTTGTCGGCGGTCATCTCCTCGCCGTTGTGGAAGGGCACGCCCTCGTGGAGCTGGAACTGGAAGTACATCCCGTAGGTGCCGTCGGCGACCGCATCGGGGGCTTCGTTGACGGTGAGGATGCGGGCCTCGTCACCGGCGGAGGGACTGTCCGGGTTGTCGGGGTCTTGGAGGACGATCTGTTCGTCCGTGTCGATGAACACGGCTCCCTCCTCGCCTTCCGCGTACGGAGCCGTCGTCATATACTCCGTGTAGTCGGCCGGACTCGCCTCCTGAACGTCGACGCGTTCGTAGGATTCGGCGAGCCACGAGTAGATCTCGCCGCTCGCGCTGGTCGTGGTCAATCCCTCGAAGATGAGGTTGTGCATGATTGACGCCTGTGCGGAGGAACTCTCGGCGAACTCGAAGGTGTCGGGATTGGAGCCAACCGCTGTCCGGAAGGTCCCGCCTTCCTGAATCTCGCTGGGCGTGACTTCGACGCGGTCCTGGACAGGGTCGATCGAGCCGCTACCGCCGTCACTGCCACCGCTGCCGCCGTCACCTTGACAGCCGGCCACGGTCGCGGCGGCTATCCCGGCTGCGCTTTGTATCAATCGTCGTCGGGACAGTGCGTCGGGGAGGATGTTTTCAGGTACGTTATCCATACTGGAATCTCCTGAGCTACGTTGACACTGAAACCCCTAAATTAAGAATGTTATGTGTGTTTATGCCCGACGCAAACGCTGTAATGCGGAGAGAACATCGGACCGAACGATCGAAATACGTGTCAGTTATGTAATTGGCGTTCGCTGACGACACGCACCGATGACGGGGCGGTAGACGCGCTATCGACGCCGCGCGAGCAGCGTGCTCGCAACCAGCGCGACGAGCGCGGTGACGGCAGTGAATCCCGGACCGCTCCCGCTCGTCGTCGATACGTCAGTGTCGGTCGCTGTCGTCACCTGTGGGGTCGGCGTGGCCGTGATCGGCTGGCTCTCGGTCGCCGTCGGTGTCGACTGAACGGCCGAGCGCGGGACGTACGTGTCGCTGCTGTACCGGTCGGGATAGAGCTGTTCGGTCAGGTTGTGGGCGGTGTTGACGACGCTTCGGGGCGCTGGCTGGTTGAGGTTCCGGGTCAGAAGAGCGACAGTCGCGTTGTTCCGGCCGGCAGTCGTCGAGGCGTAGGGTTCCTGCGTGATAATCGAGGGGTCGCGGGTGACGACGATCACCTCGGGGTCTAACTGTAGCAGTACTTCGTTGCTCAACTGCGGATAGCCGGTGTGGTCGCGGGCGGCGACGTTGTCGGCACCGGCGATGTCGAACAGCGCGTCGATGAACGTATTATTGGCGGCGACGAACCCGCTTCCGAGCGGATAGAGAATCCGGGGTCGGTCCTCGATGTCGGCGGTGAGTCCCTGGATGGCCTCGACGTTTGCGTCCATCCACGCGTTGGCCTCCTCAGCCCCCCGGCAGTTACCGGTCAGTCGGCCGATCGTGGTCGTCTTCTGACGGATGTCGTCGATATCGGTCGCGGCCTGGAGATGGTAGACCGTCAGTCCCGCATCACGGAGCGCCTGAACGTCCCCGGCGCTCGCGTTGGGTGCGATGACCAGATCGGGGTTGGTGCCGACGACTTTCTCCACGTCGACGCCGAAACTCGCCGAGACGTTTGTCCGCTGGTCGGCCCCGTCGAGATACGAGGCGTATTGGGTGAGCCCGACGACCTGGTCACGGCCGCCGATCTCCCACATCGTCTGTGCGGCCGACGGGTTCGTGGTCGTCACGCGTTCGGGGCGCTCCTCGATAGTTATCTCGGTCCCGGTCGCGTCGGTCATCGTAACCGGGAACTCACAGTGGGTACTCGTCGTTCCGGCGGCCGTGGTCGGAACGACGCCGACGGCAGATACCACGAGAAGCAACCCGACACACAGCCGCCTGTAGCGTTCCATCGTCTAGGGAGGGGCCACAGGAACAATAAATATTTACCTACTCCAAGTTGGCTTTCAACCATGCATACCACCGGACGTGCACTCTCCTGGTCCGGTGCGCTCGTGGGTGTCCTTCTCGCTGTCGTCACGGTGAGTGCGGGCATCGGTCCCGTGTGGATTCCCCCGGCTGACGTGGGGAAGGTGTTGCTGAACGCCGTCGTCGTTCCCACCGGGGTCACGCTCTCAGCTGGTGGTCCCGAACTCACGACGACCCCGCTGTTTCAGTTCCCGGTCGGAGAACTCCAGCGTCAGATCGTGTTGCAGGTCCGGCTCCCGCGGATCGTCCTCGGTGCGATCGTCGGCTTCTCGCTTGCGGCCGCCGGGACGGTGATGCAGGGCGTGTTCCGGAACCCGATGGCCGATCCCTCCATCATCGGCGTCTCCTCGGGGGCGGCCGTCGGCGCCGTCGCGTTCATCGTCCTGCCGTTCGCGCTCCCCTGGGGGCTGGGGTTGCGGGCCGCGGCCTTCGTCGGTGCCTTGCTCGCGGCCTTCGGCGTCTACCTCATCGCGACACGCAACGGGGAGACCCCCGTCGCGACGCTCCTGCTGGCCGGTGTCGCGATCCAGACGTTTCTGGGTGCGGTTGTCTCCTTCCTGCTCCTCCAGAGCGGCGAGAGCATGCGGCGGGCCGTCTTCTGGCTGATGGGCCACCTCGCAAACACCGCCTGGGCGGATGTCACGCTCAGTGCGGGTCTGGTCGCGGTTCCCTTCGTCGCCCTCCTCGCGTACACGCGAGACCTGAACGTCCTCCTCCTGGGCAGCGAGGACGCCCAGTCTCTCGGTGTCGAGGTCGAGCGCAGCAAGCGGGTCCTGCTTGCCGGATCGGCGGTCGTCACGGCCGCCGGCGTGGCCGTCTCGGGTGTCATCGGGTTCGTCGGGCTGATCGTCCCCCACGCGATGCGGCTCGTCGTCGGGCCGGACCACCGTGTCTTGTTGCCGACCGCTGCGCTCGCCGGGGCCTCGTTCCTCGTCGCGACGGATACGCTCGCCCGCTCGGGCAGCGCCGAGATCCCCGTCGGGATCGTCACCGCCGCGCTCGGTGCTCCCTTCTTCCTGTATCTGTTGCGCAAACGGGAGGTCCACGAGCTGTGACCGACCCGATCGTCGACGCCACGGGCCTCTCGGTGTCGATCGCCGACCAGGAGATCCTCTCGGCCGTCGATCTCACAGTCGAGGAGGGTTCGCTCGTCGGACTGGTCGGCCCCAACGGGGCCGGCAAGACGACGCTGTTGCGGACCGTCGGCGGCACGCTCGCCCCCGACGAGGGGACCGTGACTGTTGCCGGCCGGGACATCCACGACTGTACCGCCAGCGAGACCGGGCGGCTGATCGCTCGGCTCCCCCAGTCGACGGCGCTGTCGTTCGATTTCACCGTCGAGCAGGTCGTCGAGATGGGGCGGACGCCCCACCTGGGCCGGTTCGAGCGGGCCGGGTCGGAGGACCGTGCGGCCGTCGACCGAGCGATCGAGCGGGCCGAGGTCGCCGAGTTCGCCGACCGGCGGGTGACGTCGCTCTCCGGGGGCGAACGCCAGCGGGTCCTGCTGGCGCGGGCGCTCGCCCAGTCGACGCCCGTGTTGTTGCTCGACGAACCGACCGCGAGCCTGGACATCAACCACGCCATCCGGACGCTGGAACTGGTCGGCGACCTCGTCACGGAAGGAAAGACGGCCGTCGCCGCGATCCACGATCTGAACCTCGCGGCGCGGTACTGCGACGAACTCGTCCTGGTCGCTGGCGGGCGGGTCCGTGCCGCCGGCACTCCCGAGGAGGTGCTAGCCGCCGAGACCCTCGGTGAGGCTTTCGACGCCACCGCGCTGGTCACGGACCACCCGGTCGTCGACGCGCCGCTGGTGACGCCGTTGCCGGCTCGACCGGACATGACGGGGCGGGTCCACGTCGTCGGAACGGGACGAATCGCGGCGAAGGCCCTGACTCGACTTGCCGATGCGGGGGTGACGGTAACCCTCGGCGTCGCACCCGCCGACGATGTCGCGACGGCCCGGGCCGGGGCGCTGGACTGCGAGACGGTGACCGTCCCGACTTTCGCCGGTATCGACGAGGGGGCACGGGACCGGGCCGTCGCGCTCGCACGCCGGGCGGACGCGGTGGTGACGGCGGGCGACGTAGCCGCCGGGAACCGGCCGGTTGTCGACGCTGCCGGGACGGTCGTCAGTACCGATGCGGGCGCCGACGCGGTGCTCGACCGTCTCGATGACGTGCTCGGGCGGCCCGACCGGCCCCAGCAACCGCCGGCACAGAACGACTGAGATCACTGTGCCGGACGACCGCGGGACTCAACACCGTCGGTCCCTGACGGGAGGTGTGGACGAGACTATCGCCTGGCTCCGCGACCGACCGTACTACGAGGGCCAGATCGTCGACCAGCGGACGGTCCCGGGCCGGGAGGCGACCGTCGCCGACTGTGCCCTCGATACCCGGGTAGCGAGCGTGCTGGCCGAGGAGGGGATCGATTCGCTGTACGCCCACCAGGCCACCGCTATCGAGGCGACACGCGACGGGGACAATGTCGTCCTGGCGACGGAGACGGCCAGCGGCAAGAGCCTGGCCTACACCGTGCCGGCCTTCGAGCGTGCGCTGGATCGCCGGGCGACGACGCTGTATATCGCCCCGCAGGTCGCGCTGATCAACGACCAGACAGAGACGCTCTCCGAGCTGGCCCGGGGACTGGGGTTCGCCTCCGGTGTCGCCGTCGATCAGTACACCGGCCGTCAGTCCAGCGCGGAGAAGGAGGCGATCCGCGAGCGCCAGCCGACAGTGTTGCTGACGACGCCGGATATGCTCCACTACGGCATCCTCCCCCACGCCCACCGGCTCTGGGACTGGTTCTTCCAGCGGTTAGAGACCGTCGTCGTCGACGAGATCCACGGCTACCGCGGGGTGTTCGGCAGCCACGTCGCGCTGGTCTTCCGACGGCTCCAGCGGCTCGCCGAGCGGTTCGACAGCGACCCCGAGTGGGTGTGTTGCTCGGCGACGATCGGCAACCCCATCGAACACGCGGCGGCGGTCACCGGCCGACCGACCACGTCGTTCTCGCTGGTCGACGAGGACACGAGCGCCAGCGGCCCGCGGCACTGGCTGCTGTGGAACCCCCCGGAGTACGACGGCGGCGGCTCGTCGGACTCCTCCAACGGTGGGTGGGGGAGCGGCCGCCGCCGGTCCAGCCACGTCGAGACGAAACGGCTGTTCGTCGACCTCGTGGAACGGGGCTACCAGACCGTCGTCTTCGCAGGATCGCGCCAGACCGCCGAGCGCTACGCCGACGAGAGTGCCGCGGACTTGCGTGACCGTGGGGAGTACGACCTCGCGAACAGCGTCGGCGCCTACCAGGCCGCCCTGACCGACGAGCGCCGCCGGGACCTCGAATCTCGGCTGCAATCGGGCGACCTCCGGGGTGTGTGGTCGACGAGCGCCCTGGAACTGGGCGTCGACGTGGGCGGCCTCGACGCCGTCCTGCTGGACGGCTACCCGGGCACGCGGATGCGTGCGTTCCAGCAGGCCGGCCGGGCCGGCCGCGGGACCGACCCCGCGCTCGTCGCCCTCGTCGGCGGCGAGGACCAACTCGACCAGTTCGTCATGCGTACCCCCAGTGAACTGTTCGAGAAACCGCCCGAACAGGCGGTCACCAACCCCGAGAACGATCATCTCCTCCCGGATCACGTTCACGCGGCCGCCCGAGAGAACTGGCTCTCGACCGACGACGACCGCCACTTCGGGGGGACGTTCCCGGACGTGGTCGCGGCGCTGGAAGCCGAGGGAGTTCTGGACCGACGGACGACCGACGAGGGCGTCCGCTGGCTCGCGAACGGCTCGCCCCACCACGGGATGAGCCTCCGGACCGCCGACGACCGCGAGGTGAAACTGGTCGCCGACGGCGACGTACTGGCGACGCTGCCCTTCGAGGACGCGCTCCGGGACGCCCACCCCGGCGCTATCTACCACCACCAGGGCCGACGCTACGAGGTGACCGACCTGGACCTTGGCGCCGGCGTCGCCGAACTGGACCGGACCTGGGCGGACTACTTTACGCGCGTGCTCCACGACAAGACGATCACCGTCGAGACCGACCACGAAGAACGGGCCTTCGGGGCGCGCCCGGACGTGCCCGTCCGCTTTGCCTCGGTGACGATGCGCAAACAGATCACCGGCTACGAGCGCCACGACGGTTCCTCTGGGGAGGTACTGGGACAGCGCTCTCTGGACCTCCCCGAGACGACCCTGGAGACGACGGCGCTGTACTACACCGTCCCCGAGGATCTCGACAGCGAGGTCCGCCGGATGACCGGCGACACCGGTGAGAATCGGGAGACTGGAACGGCTCCGGCGGGCGACTTCCCCGGTTCGATCCACGCGGCCGAACACGCGATGATCTCGATGTTCCCCTTCGAGTATCTCTGTGACCGGGGCGACATCGGCGGCCTGTCGACGCCGCGACACCCCCACACGGGAGCGCCGACGATCTTCGTCTACGACGGCTACCCCGGCGGCGTCGGGCTGACCCGCGCCGGCTACGAGGACATCGACGACCTCGCCCGAACGACGCTCACGATGCTCCGTGGCTGTGACTGTGCCGACGGCTGTCCGGCCTGTGTGCAGTCGCCCCACTGTGGCAACGCGAACGATCCGCTGGACAAGACCGGCGCGATCACGCTGCTCGACGGGCTCACCGAAGACTGAGGCCTCGGGTTCGCTCATCCGACGCGCTCGTCCAGAAGCAACCTCGTGTCGGTGGATCTCAGGTAGCGCGTTGCTTCCCTGTTCGTGGCTCCGCCGCTCACACCCCGAGGTCGCATTGCGATCTCGACACGGTCAGCCAACGCGCTCGTCTAAAATCAGCCTCGTCTTCGTGCTCGCGACTTCGTCCAACTCCCGGGCTCTCGTGATGAGATCGTTGACGGCGTTCGTATCCGCGGCGTCGACGACGACGACGATGTCCTCCTCGCCGGAGACTTGCCAGACGAAATCGACCTGTGGCCACTCGGCGATCCGATCGGAGACGGCTCCCGTATCCACGTCGACGTCGACGCTCACCTCGATCATCGACTTGACGTTGCCTGTCCGCGTCGCGACGGTGAACCGTTCGATGATCCCCTCGTCGACGAGTTGCTCGACGCGGTTGCGAACCGTCCCCTCGGAGGTCCCCACCGCGTCGGCGATCTCCGTATACGGGGTGCGGGCGTCCTTCCGGAGGATCGAGAGTATCTCCCGGTCGAGTTCGTCCATCGAGGATAGAGGCTACCTCGGCCCCCCTCTTGAGGATTACGAAATTCGTAACTCGACTTCGAAAGCAACCCTTATCAGCCACTATAGTATACGCATCTCGTAATGGCAGACGCATACGTGGCCCTTGAAGGCGAACGCGTCGTCGAGGCGCGCGCCCGCGCACCCGGCACAGCACGCGGCGAACTGGTGTTTACGACCGCTTACACCGGCTACGAGGAGAGCCTAACCGATCCATCCTACGAGGAGCAGGTGCTGACCTTCTCGTACCCGCTGATCGGCAACTACGGCGTCCGGGAGGAACGGTTCGAGTCCGACCGCGTCCACCCGCGTGCGGCCGTCACCCGCGAGATGACCGACGACGTGGCCGAGTGGCTCGAACGCGAGGGAGTCCCCGCCGTCGACCACCTCGACACCCGTGACATCGTCACGGAGATCCGCGACGAGGGGGCGATGAAGTGTGGGATCGCGGCCGGTCCCGACGCGACCGCCGAGGACGCGCTCGAACAGCTCGCACAGTGCAAACACATGTCCGAGCACACCGACATCGGCGAGCAGGTCTCCGTCGACGAAGTCGAGACGTACAACGCCGACGGCGACGGGAGTACGGTCGCACTGGTCGACTGTGGCGCGAAGGGATCGATCATCGAATCCCTGGTCGAACGTGACGCCGTCGTCCACGTCTTCCCCTACGATGCGAGCGAGAGCGACGTGGCCGATGTCGACCCCGATCTGCTCTTTATCTCGAACGGCCCCGGCGACCCACAGAACTTCGAGCAGGCCGGCGATCTGGTCGATACCTACGTGGGAGACGTACCGCTGGCGGGCATCTGTCTGGGCCAGCAAGTCGTCGCCAACGCGCTGGGCGGCGAGACGGAGAAGATGGAGTTCGGGCACCGTGGGGTCAACCAGCCGGTGCGTGACCTGCGTTCGAACCAGGTCGTGATGACGACCCAGAACCACGGCTACACGGTCGCCGATCCCGGCGACAGCCTCGACGTGACCCAGGTCAACGTCAACGACGACACGCCGGAGGGGCTGGAGAACGACGAACTG
Source organism: Haloarcula montana (assembly GCF_035666295.1). Classification (NCBI taxonomy): domain Archaea; kingdom Methanobacteriati; phylum Methanobacteriota; class Halobacteria; order Halobacteriales; family Haloarculaceae; genus Haloarcula; species Haloarcula montana. Next base: position 597,071 of record NZ_CP142027.1, on the reverse strand, counting down.
AACATCATCACGCGGCAGTACCACCCCGAGGCCAACCCCGGGCCACACGACTCGCTTGGCTTCTTCGACGACGTGCTGGCGATGGCCGAGAAGTAACGCCATCGCGTATCCGCCGTCGCACTTCCGGCGACCTTGCGCCCGAAGTAGCACTGAAGGGGTCAGTGACGGGACTACTACGATAGCTCTGTTGTCTCCGACCGGTATCAACTCCGCGTCGATGTACGCGACGGATGCGAGAGACCGGTTCTTACGGGTAATTCCGGCCGAGCGACTCCGAGACAGTTGGGGTGCTAGAACCCCCAGCGGATGCCGGACATCGTGGCGACGATGGCGATCATGAGGACGAGTTCGACCAGACTCAGCATGCCGTACTTCTTGTTCAGCGAGGCCAGTCGCTCGTGGTCGGTCTCTTCAGCGGCGATCTCGTCGAACATGCCGGCTGTGAAGCTGTGAAGCGGGCCGAACCCGAGAACGAGCAGCGCGATAGCGAGACCGAGCGCCGCCCACAGTGACGGTGTCGGAGATGCCCAGAGCCCCATCATGCTGGCGAGGCCGATTCCTGACCCGACCACGCCGACCGAGACCGGTTCCATGAGGAGGTTCATCTTCGGGACGAACCCTTCGGCGAACTCGACGTTGGCTTCCGCGGAGAGACTTCCCATGACGGGACCGAGAACGACCGCACCGAGTACCGATGTCCCGAACCAGAATGCCCCCAGGAAGAGGTGGACAGTAAACATCACCTGGATATTATTTGAGAGATACCCCAACACAGGAAGCCCCAGAGGGACGGCCACAGCGCCGACCGCAAAGGGACGCGTGGCAGCGGCAGCCATCAACCGATACCGTTCGCGCCGATTCGCTGGTCTGTATGTATCGCTTAGTGACATATCGGCTCCCTATTTATGGAAGCAAATCAGATGTATTGGACAAAAAAGTAGTGGACGCGGCGGTATTACGAGTCGTCAAACTGAGGCAAGCCACCGTACCAGAAACTGTCAGAACAAGTGTGCGAGAGATAGAGGTTGTAGTCAGCACGGGATTTCGTTATTTTCCCGACCTAAATCCTGAATCGACTGATAGAGCGTGGCTGCGTATTGACCGCTTACGTTTCTATCAAAATAGAGTTTTGTTGAGAGCGATCTGCTGAATACAAGCGCGTATTCAGCAACGATCTGTACCTGGCCGAATCCGATGTCACCTCTACGACTACTTCTCGGCATCAGTGCATAAGTATGTGAACCGTTCTATGACGCCCTGGGGTCGCCGGGAACGGTTCCGACGACATCCCTTAGCGATCCGGCAAATATGAATAGATACATTGCTGATTTAGCTCGTATCCTCTTCAACAAATGTCATGTGCCAGTTGTCTGGATCAGTAATATCTAACCCATTCTGCGTCCAACTATTGGTCAATGCTCTCACAACATGGGTTGTTTGTGTTGTGAGAAACGAAAGCGGCGGAACAGTATCAGCGTGGAATCCAAACTCTCTCAGTACAGAGTCTGGAATCCCTTGAGGTGGAGCGACAAACAGATCTGTTTCTGTATGATCTGTTAAAACCCGACTGAATAATCCTCTGAGTGCATCGTTTGATGGGTTTTCTAGCGGAATTATATCAGTAAATTTCGTTGTTACACAGTCAGAATTATCTGATGTTCCAGTGATGATAGCAGCTTCCGGGTTGGTCTCTCCATATATTATATAGGTAGTGTACTCCCAGTCAGGGTTATTGAAACGCCACTGATAGAATTGCTCATCACGCAGTACATGAATTTTATCTGGAGTGGAGCTACGATACAGCGTGGCAAGTTCCTTTGCAGGAGGTTCTGATTCTGTTCTAATATTGGTTTGTGATGGCACCGACGCAGTGGAATCTCGAAAATGATAATACCCTTGTGCAATTGGTGAACTGATCTTGCTTAAGAGTTGAACTGCTCTTTGATCAGCCCGAGACTTTCCCAGACTTTCGGGGTTTTCGACTCTGTAATAGGATAATCGTTCAGACACTGGTTCCCAATCGAGTTTGAGGTATCCCGAACGGGATCGGTGGTTCGGAAAATTGAAAAAGAAAGGATGATCGCCAGCATACCGTTCGATGGCCTGTTCTGTCATACGGGTGAATAACCCTTGGCGTCGATGATCCGGATGAACCATCGTGTCCCCCGGTTGAAGCGCAACCTCATGTTCCCCATTGACACTCACTGGCAGGGCAAAGAACGGTCTTGCTCCAACAATCGTCTCTTCAAAAACCCCAACCATCATAGCAACATGGTCGATATACGGGTTCTCCTTGTATTTCCAGGCAAACCAATTTTCCTGCTTCTCGTCACCCATCACAGCCGAATAGAGAGAAAGAAACGCTTCTTTATCACCGGATCTATATTGGCGAATTTTATACTCATTCATTCGTTCTCACCTTGTCTGCAACTTGAGACATGGTTTCAATCTCGATCTCGTACTTATCATGGTATTCAGCAATCATCGAAATGAGATGCTTCAATCGGTGACGATCCCGAGTAGTTGTGACTCGTTCTACTGGACTGTCAGTATTGTCGTGGAATCCCCAACTCAATTCTGCGTCCAAAGAGAGAACGACCGTTGTGCTTAATCGCATGCTTATCCCGCTTTTACTTGCCACTCTAATTGTTAGGCAGGATATAATAGATTGAAGCACAAGCCTGATTATTTGAATAACAACCTTTGGCCGTACTGAGCTTAAGCTCTGCATCGGTTACGCGCTTTCTGACAGCGTTTGAGTAATTGGCGAAAACGCTGCTGGATTCACAGCGCTTCTCTTGTACAAAGCTTCCTGAAAAACAGTAGATAGGATTGGCCAGTACAGGTGAAGGATTATGCATTCGACGAGAACGCAACCTGATTCCAGCGCGCATCTTCTGCGTCGTACATTAGCATTAATTTGTCAACCTTGAATCCCAGTGTCTTATCTGTCCCACCAGAAGTCTGATAACATCGGTTGAGACGGTGCTGTCCCTGACTGTGATGCCGTTATCCTCCCTTTGTAGGACTATTATTTGCCCGTCAGAACCGCCGGTTATTTGGTCCAAGTCATCACTTGCTCCACCTTCTCCAGCTACGCGGATATACGTCGTATCAGACGCATCTATAGGTCCCGAAGAAATTGTCTTATCGACAATTGGGCTGCTTACGATGTCAATGCTATTCAATACACCTGTACTGAGCGATTCGAGCTACCCGAACCGGGAAATGATTCTGTACAAGATACGCGCCCTCCATCTTGTACCGCGCTCAAAAAAGCTAGTTGATTTATCAGGACTGCTGACGGTCAGTCCACTGTTTTCAGGCCCCGAATATTTCATCTATTCACAACCTAAAAAGTATCCTCCGACAGAGCCACCGGCCTCTACGGGAAGTCTCTATAGTACCAATTGAAACGATTTACACACCGATCCCACTGCGTTCGTGCGATCGTGTATGCATTGATTTCTAACGGCTACTACCGCCTGCACTCCAGTCGGAGGGAGACAGCGGTTCCCTGGCCGTCGGTGTCGAACTCGATCTCCCCGCCGAGCATCGAGACCCCCCAGCTGACGATCCAGAGGCCGATCCCGGTTGTATGCTCCAGCGACGTTTCCCTGCCTTTCTGGATCGGCGCGAGTTCTTCGGCTTCGATCCCCGGTCCGTTGTCGCTGATCGTGATCTCGATCCCGCCAGCGGGCAACGCTTCGACCGTCAGGACTACCCTGGGATCGTCCGTCTCGTTGTGTGCTAACGCGTTCTCTAACAGGCTCGATATCACGAGCGACAGCACGCGAGGGTCAGTCTCGACGGTTGTCGGTGAGGAGGGAAGCACGGCCTCGACGGTCGCGTCCGGAAACTCGGTTCTGAGGTCTGCCGTTCGCGCCTGGACGAGCTTGTTCACGTCGACGGATTCCGTACACGTCTCGGTACCGCGGAGTTGCTCGAACTCCCGTGCCTTCTCGCCGGTCGCCAGCAACCGGTTTCCGCTCGCTTTGATCGTCTCCGCGGAGGCTTCGACCGCCTCGGCGTCGCTACGCCCTTCGATCAAGTTCGCGTGGCCCATGATGACCGTCATCTCGTTCCGGAGGTTGTGCCGGATGACGCGGTTGAGTACGTCCAGCCGCTGTTCGCGTTCACGTTCCCGCGTGATCTCCTGAAAGACGACAGTCCGACCCACGTTTCTGTCTGCCGGATCGGTCAACGGTGAGGTGACTACCGAGAACTGTCGGTCGCGGCCGTCGGTGGTGACAGAGACGGTCTGATGGTCGGCCCCACCTTCCAGGTCGACAGCGACGGCAGTGGACAGCGGCTCGCCGAGGACCGACTCCCGTTCCAGGCCGAACACGTCGACGGCTGCGTCGTTGACCGTGACCACGCGGTCGGCTGTGTCGAGGACGAAGGTCGGGCTACCGAGGTCGTCGATGGCCGACCGCTGGGCCGCCCGCTCCGTCGTCGGGTTCGTCTCGAACATGTTGCTGCCGACGAACGCGTAGCCGTCCAGCGTGACGTGGAGGAGGAAACACAGCGGCCCCAGGTTGAGCTGTGGAACCGGGCCGACGTTGAACAGCCAGGGCAGTACACCCGCCGCTGGGGGGATCGTGCTGAGCGCAACCGCCGCCGCCTCCGTTCGATAGAGGGGGCCGTAGCTGACGACGGTCTCGACCAGCAAGAGCGCGCCGATCCCCGTACACCCGAACACGAAGGTCGCCATCAGATACAGCAGCGGGCCGATCGTGTATCCGGGGACCGAAAGCCCGAACACCGGCGCCGGCTGGAGCCCGCTCCACAGGAGTGAGTGGTACGGGAAGGTCACGATCAGCCCCGAGATCGCCGCCGGCGGTGCCAGGATCATCCCGGACTGCCAGCTCCGGGCTGTCGCCGACCGACCGGTGTACTCCAGTGTGAACATCAGGAACAGCGGGCCGGTCCAGACGGCGGCTACCAGCCCAACAGCCTCCAGATCGGCACGAAGCGGATAGGTGTCGACGAGCAGGCCGAACCCGTAGGTGAGACACCAGAGTGCGGTCGCCAGAAACGAGCCGATGAACCAGTTCACTCCCGGACTGCCGCGGTGACGGACCAGATAGCCGGCCAGCCCCAGCGCACCGACCCCGGCGGCGACGCTGCCGCCGGCGACCACGGCACCTAGCAGGATGTCAGCGACCAACGTCCGCGGTAGTTTCGGTGGGACTGTCTTAGCAGTTGTGTCCCTGCGCCGATCCGGTCGTCTCGCCCGAGCGAACGGCCGGCGACCCAGTAGCGGTCCCGACGGCCGTCAGCGGCCCCACTCGCGTTGGGTCTTGGGGCGTTCGTCGACGGCCTGGACGGCCAGGGGTTGGTCGTTGGAGTTGATCGCTTCCAGTGCGGCCTCGGCGCTCTCGCGGGTCGAGAAGTACGTCACCGTCTCCTCGACACACGCCTCCAGCACGTCCCGGTCGCGGGAGGCGACCAGGTCGATCTCGCCGTTCTGGATCGCCTCGACGACCGCCTCGGTGTCTTCGAAGTCGTCGAGGCTCTTGACGTCGAAGTGTTCCTCGTAGCCCAGCACCGGCAGGTCGACGATAGCCGTCCCCTCCAGGGGGATCGGCTTGTCGACACACATCTGAGCCTTCTGGTAGGCCTTGCCGAAGGAACCGGCGGTACCCATGACCTCGCCCGTCGACTTCATCTCCGGGCCGAGCCGCGGGTCCGAACCCGGCAGGCGGTCGAACGGCAGGACGACCTCCTTGACCGAGACCTGTTCGGGGATCTGTTCCTGGACGTCCAGGTCGGCCAGCGAGCCGCCGGCCATCACCTTCGCGGCCAGTTTCGCGATCGGGACGCCGGTCGTCTTCGAGATGAACGGCACCGTCCGGGAGGAACGGGGGTTCGCCTCCAGCACGTACACCTCGCCGTCACGCACGGCCAGTTGGACGTTCAGTAGGCCGACCGTGTCCAGCGCGTCCGCGATGTCCTCGGTCACCTCGCGGATGCGGGGCATCACGTCGTTGATCTCCTGGGAGCGCGGCGGGATCATACACGCCGAGTCCCCCGAGTGGACGCCGGCGGTCTCGACGTGTTCCATCACGCCGCCGATCAGCACGTCGTCCTCGTCGGCGACGGCGTCGACGTCCAGTTCGACGGCGTCGGCCAGGAAGTCGTCGACGAGGATCGGCTTGTCCGGGGAGACGCGCACTGCCTCCTCGATGTAGGTCTTCAGGTCGTCGTCGTTGTAGACCACGTCCATCGCACGGCCACCGAGCACGTAGCTCGGGCGGACCAGCACGGGGTAGCCGATCTCCTCGGCCAGTTCGAGGGCCTCGGTCTCGCTCGTGGCGGTGCCACCCTCGGCCTGGGAGATGCCCAGGTCGTCCATCAGTTGGTTGAACCGGTCGCGGTCCTCCGCGAGGTCCATCGCCTCGACGGAAGTCCCCATGATCTCACAGTCCAGCCCGCGGCGTTCAAGTTCCTGTTCGAGCGGGTGGCCGATGTCGACGGAGGTCTGGCCGCCGAACTGGACCATCACGCCGTCGGCGTTGGTCGCCTCGACGACGTCGGCGACCTCCTCGGCGGTGATCGGCTCGAAGAACAGCCCGTCGGAGGTGTCGTAGTCCGTCGAGACGGTCTCGGGGTTGTTGTTGACGACGTGGGCGTCGATGCCCAGTTCCTCCAGCGCGCGGACCGCGTGGACCGAACAGTAGTCGAACTCGACACCCTGGCCGATGCGGATCGGCCCACCGCCGACCACGACGACGCTCTCGATATCGGGGTCGATCTGGAGTTCGTTGCGGTCGATGCCCGAGATCGGGTCCCGCGTCGAGTAGTAATACGGCGTCGTCGCCTCGAACTCGCCGGCACAGGTGTCGACCAGTTTGTAGTCGCGGTCGGTGGTCTCGGTCTCGACCGAGTCGACCGTGACGCCATCGACGGTTCCACCGTCTTCCCGAGGCGGTGTCGCCGCCTCGCCACCGTCGGTGGCCGCTTCCACTTCGGTCCCGTCGCCGCCGTCCCCGAGCGCAGCAGGGAGCCACGAGGAGTGGGTGTCCTCGAACCCGCCGCCGGCCAGGGCGGTGATCTCCTGGTCGGTGAAGCCGGCCTGGGCGGCGGTCTCGTAGTCGCCGGCCATCGCGGCCTCGGCGGCGTCGGCGACCTGCTCGAACCGCTCGACGTACCACTCGTGGATGTCGGTCAGGTCGACGACCTCATCGACCGTGTAGCCCCGCGAAAAGGCCTCGAACATCGCGTAGGGGCGATCCGGGCTCGCCCGGACGAGGTACTCCGTTTCCAGTTCCTCGTCGTCGAGGTCGCCGAAGTCGACCGCGGGCGTATACTCCGAGGAGCGCAGCGCCTTCAGCAGCGACTCGGGGAAGGTCCGGCCGATGGACATCGCCTCCCCGGTCGATTTCATCGCCGTCGACAGCTCGAAGTCCACGTCGGTGAACTTGTCGATGGGCCAGCGTGGCACCTTCGTCACGACGTAGTCGATGGCGGGTTCGAAGGCGGCGGTGGTCTCGCCGGTGATCTCGTTTTCGATCTCGTGGAGCCGTTTGCCGAGGGCGACCTTCGCGGTGACGCGGGCGATGGGGTAGCCGGTCGCCTTCGAGGCCAGCGCGGAGGACCGGGAGACGCGGGGGTTGACCTCCACCACTCTGTATTCGCCGCCGGGGGTGCCGTCGTCGCGCCAGGCGTGCTGGATGTTACAGCCGCCCTGGATGCCGAGTTCGCGGATGACCTTCAGCGCGGAGTCGCGCATCTCCTGGTGGCCCTCGTCGGGGATGACCTGCGAGGGCGTGACGACGGTCGACTCGCCGGTGTGGATCCCCATCGGATCGATGTTCTCCATGTTGCAGATGATGATACAGGAGTCGTCTGCGTCCCGCATCACCTCGTATTCGAGTTCGACCCAGCCCTCGATGGACTCGGTGATCAGCACCTCGCCGTTCCGGGAGAGACGCAGGCCCTTGCGGACCCGCTCGACGAGTTCCTCGAACTCGTGGACGACTCCGGAACCGGAGCCACCGAGCGTGTAGGTCGTGCGGGCGATGACCGGGAGACCACCGACCTCGTCGACGGCGTCCTCGACGCGCTGGCGGAGCGCTTCTTCGTCGAAGTCGGTCACGGACTCGTCGTCGTCCAAGGCGATGGTCGTCGAGGCCGGCACCGGCTCGCCGATCGACTCCATGCGCTGTTTGAACAGGTCCCGGTCCTCGGTCGCGTAGATGGTGTCGAGCGGCGTCCCCATCACGTCCACGTCGTACTCGTCGAGGATGCCCTCCTCGGCGAGCTCGGCCGTGACGTTGAGGCCGGTCTGGCCGCCCAGGCCGGCGATGACCCCGTCGGGGTTCTCCTTCCGGATGATCTCGCTGATGGCCTCGGTGTTGATCGGTTCGAGGTACACCTTGTCGGCCATCTCCGGATCGGTCATGATGGTCGCCGGGTTCGAGTTCACCAGGACGACCCGCGCACCTTCCTCCTGGAGGGCGCGACACGCCTGTGCGCCGGAGTAGTCGAACTCGGCGGCCTGTCCGATCTTGATCGGGCCACTCCCGATGAGAAGTATCGTGCGGTCTTCCTCGGCTGTCATTACCCGACCGGAGTCCACACATCGTAATAAGCCCGGCGAAAGGGTACGAAGCTCGAAGCCGAATTTCGAATATCGTAATGTGCTCCCCTCACACGGGGGGCGTTCACATCCGTTCCCGGTGTCTCAGGTCTCGTGGTCGCTGAACTGGTACCGATACGGTTGCCCCTGGATGACCTCGACTTCGCCGGTCTGGGCGCGCCGGCCCAGTACTGTCGCGACACGGTGGGCACTCTCGAAGTCCTCGTCGTGTGCGGCGAGCACGTCGAGGATCTCGCGCGCGGTCAGGGGCTCCTCGGCGTCGGCTTCTTCGAGCACCGACCGGATGCGCTCGAACTCACCGTGACGTATGCGCATACCATCCCTTCGGCCTCGTTCCCCATATAACGCCGTCAGACAGCAGTCAGACGGCCGATTTCACGAAACCACACGACGGCACCGGTCCGTGTTTGTCACCCGCTGTCGGACAGCCCCCGTCTGTCGTCAGTCGTCACGTTGGGCCACCGTTGGGTCACCCAGTCCGGCCGGTCCACTGTGGTCTCGTCGAGCCTGGTGTACTCGAAGCCGTACCGAACGGTCGTGTTCTGGTCGGCGTTCCGGAAGGTAAACTCCATCGAACGGACGAGCCCACTGGGCTCGACGCGTGCACGGGCCTGGAAGTCCCGGACCTCGTTCAGTGACGGCGGGTTCGGGTGGCTGGTCCGGACCAGGTAGTACCGGCCCGCATCGCCCTCGTGGACGGTGACGGTACTGTTGCCCACGCCGAGGAAGTTCCGGACGAGACGCTCCGTGATCCCGCTGATTCGTTCGCGGGCGGGCTCGGCGTCACCGCTCGTGTACTCGACACCAAGCGGTCGCTCGTGGCGGCTGAACCGCGTCTCGCCGTCGACGAACGACTGGTCGCTGTAGCCGGTTCCGGTCTGGCTCCGATAGCGGTAGCGGCGTTCGCTCTCGACGCGCAGCAGGCTCCGTTGCTGTTGGCCGGCCGACGCCCAGTCGATCGACAGCGTGTACGACCGGTTCCGGACCTGGTCGACGTGTGCGGCCGCGAGCACCTCCGCATCGACCAGTCGCTCGGTGGCCAGTCCCGGGGCCAGCGGGCGGCCGTTCTCGCCGGGGGTCTGTTCGGGGACCGGCGCGGGCGTCACCGTCGGTGGCTGGGCGGACTGGCCGCTCAGTGTGGTACACCCGGCGGTCACCATCACGATCAACACCACGGCGACGCGCCAGGCCATACCGACACTACGGCTCGACGGAGGAAACAGTACGGGTCAGACGGCGCTGTCGTGGCGGTCCTCGAAGTCCCGCTCGGCGCGGTACTCGTCGACGAACGTCGCCACGTCGAACTCCAGCATCTGCGCCTCGAACTCGTCCATGACCGCGTCGTCCTCGGCGTGGCTGACGGCGTGTTCCATCAGTTCGACGAGCAACTCGACGACGATCTCGTGGAGCCGCCGGGAGTCGAACTCCGTCACCCAGGCCATCGAGTAGCCCACGGCACCGTCCTCGCTCGTGTCGGCGACGGCGACGGAGTCCGGGAACTCCTCCATGACGACACCGAGGAGGTGGACGGTCGTGAACTCGTCGTGGTCGTCGCTCGGTTCCACTGTCGCCTGCAGGACCTCGACGAGAAACTCCGGGACGAACCGGGCCAACGGGTGGGGGTCCAGTACGACTGCGTGAGTCCCGCCACAGGCACAGTCGAACTCCCGCATCCCGAGGTGGAGGTCGTGGGTGTCGGCGTGTTCGCCACAGGGGAGTTCGAGCGCGGAGTCGCGGCTGCCGGGCACGCGCGGTTCTGCCATTGGCCCCGATTGGGCCGTCACGGGGTTAAACGCCGCGGTATCTCCCGCTCAGAACTCTTCCTCGGCTTCCTGGTCGGCCATCGCCTGCTGGTAGGCGCTGGTGACCACGGCGATCCCGAAGACGGACGCGATCTGACCGAGTATCGTCGTCATCGCCGTGGAGACGGTCGCGGGAAGGCCCAGCGACACCGCTCCCAGCGGGATGGTGATCACGATCCCCACTACGACGGTGACGATGATGAGGACGACGACACCACCGAGGTTGTCTCCGACGAGATCGACGCTGTTCTTGAGCGACTCGATAACGCCGCTGTCGTTGAGCGCGATCTCCTGCATGACGAAGAAAAACAGCACCGCAAGCGCCAGGCCGGGCAGGATCAGCAACACGAACCCGATTCCCAGCAACACGGTCATCAGGACCGACGCTGCCAGTGCCGTGAGGACAGTCGACACGAGGTTCTCAGTCGCCGCCGACGGGAGCGGACTCGGCCCCTCGTAGGCAAACGACCGGATCACGACGATGCGAAGCGCGACGCCGATCGCCCACAGTAGCACCGTCAAGACGGCCGCGACAGCGAGGGAAAGATCCAGTCCCAGCGCGCTCGAAGCGCCGCCGAAGGCTCCCTGTTGTTGCATCGCCGAGGGCGGGAGGTCGAACGCGGAGGCGATCGATCGGTTGATCGCCAGCGAGAGCGACTGGCTCACGACGCCGTTGAGCAACCCATAGAGCACGAACACGGCGACGAACAACACACCGCGTTCGCTCGTCAGATCGTCGATACCGTCGCGGAGGGCTTGACCGACTTGCAGGGACATGTTCGATTCCCGAACTGAGAACGTAATAAAACTATCCGTCCCGGACTGTGGGACAGCGGTTGTGGCCCAGGGCTACAGCGGACTTCCCTCGGTGTCGTTCGGGGTGTCACTGCCCGTCGACGTGGCGCCTCCCGTCTCGCCGTCGACGGCCTGTTGGTATGCGTCGGTCATCACCGCCAGCGTGTACACCGTTACCCCGGTCGTGAGGACTGCCGAGACGAACGACGGCAGGCCCGGGAGCGACGGGCCGGAGGCGACCGTCCCGGCTCCGACGCCGACCAGTAGTAGCAAGGTAAACAGGACCACTCCCAGGGCGAACACCGCCAGGAAGTTCGCTTTCACGTGCGCGTAGCTGTTGCTCAGCGCCTCGAACGGGTTGGCGTCGTTGAGCGCGACCTCCTGGCGGACGAACTCCAGGAGGATCGCCAGCACGATCCCGGGGATGAGCAGCAGTACCGCACCGAGCATGACGACGATCGTCGCGACGAGACTCGCGATCAGCGAGTTCAGCGTCGTGAACCCGATGCTGTCGAACAGCCCCGAGGGGACACCGCTCTCGTCGCTCGCGAACACCCGGATGCCCAGCACTCTGACGACCTCGGCCAGCAGCGCGGTGAGCACCCACAGTGCCACGGCAACCGGCAACGAGACGCCGATCGCTTCCGGGAAGAACTGTTCCGGACCGGCCAGCCCGGCACCCATCGGCAGCGGAGCGGACGCGGGCGCTTCCGCGACCGCCTCGGACCACTCGACGCCGGCGCGTGACAGCGCCCGCTCGACGCTTCGAAGGAAGATCGTCTGCGTAATGACGACGTTTGCCACCGCCAGCGCCACGAACGCCCCCAGCACTCCGAGGCCGTTCGGCGACGCCAGCTTCTGTGCCCCACCTTTGAGCGAGTCGACGACTCCGATTCCCATATTCGCCCCGGGAACACGAAATTACAAAACGTCTTTGATACGAACGAAACGCCGCGATCCCGTGGGTCCGGACTGTCAGGGCCAGTCGTCGCGTTCGTCGTCCTCGTTGGCTGTCGCGGCCGGCGTCGAGGGCTCGCCCAACTCCCACTCGGCGGCCGTCGCTGCGTCTTCGACGGAGAGAAACTCCCAGCCGGCCCGCTCGGCCAGCGCGGCGTCCTCGTCGCTGGTCCCGACGTAGACGTGCCGGTCGGTGTCGAACTGTTCTTTGACGTTCGTCAAGCTCTCTTCCCGGCTCCGTGGACCGGAGAAGAAGTCCTGGCGGACGCGGTGTTTCCGGGTGAAGTTCGTCACGACGTAGGTGGGTTGATCCGAGACGACGCCCACGTACTCCGACCACTGGCGCGCGTCGTTGAACACGCTGTCAGGGTAGGCGAGTTGCTTCAGTGCGTCGAGATCGAACGCGAGGGTCATGTCGCCGTTGCCGCCGTCCATGCCTAAACCTGTGCTACCGGTCGAAAAAAGGGCGTCGTTCTCCCGCTGCTAGGCCGTTACTCGGCCTGGGGTGCCTGCGCTTTGACTTCCTCGACGTCGACCTCTTTCTCCAGTAAGAGTTCCTTCTTGTCCGCGACCTGGAGCTCTTCGCGCATGATCTGTTTGAACGCCGACTGCTGGGAGAGGTCGCCGATGAGCACGCCACCGACGAGCTGGCCGTCCTCGAAGGCCACGCGGCGCCACTCGTTTTCGCTGTACTTGCGCTCGGCCTCGTCGTCGCCACGGGTCGGATGGCCAAAGGAGAGGAACGGGAAGTCGAAGTGGGTGATCGAGTACGAGGAGACCCAGCGGAACGCCTCTTCCTCGGCGTCGGCAACCATGTTGGTGCCGGCGACTGATCCCTGCTCTTTGGCCGAACCCCACGAGCCGTTCTGTGCGCGGTCGTTGAGGATCGTGTCGTAGTACTGGGTGAGGTCACCGGCCGCGTAGATGTCCTCGACGCTGGTCTGCATGTACTCGTCGACGACGATGCCGTCGTCCTCTTCGAGATCGAGGTCGCCCAGGAACTCGGTGTTGAAGTCCAGCCCGATGGCGACGCCGGCCCAGGTGCCCTCGTAGCGGTTGCCGTCGGGATCGACTGCTGCCTCGACGCGCCCGTCGTCGTCGACCTCGAAGTGGTCGACGCCGGATTCGAAGACCGGTTCGACGCCGTTCTCCCGCATCGCGTCGTGGATGATCTCGGCGCCGTCCTCCGAGAGTGCGTAGCGCCACCAGCGGTTGCCACGCATCAGGTATTTGGCGTCGATCTCCTGTGCGCCACAGACCGCCGCCAGGTCGATGCCCAGCAGGCCGGCCCCGACGATGATCCCCTTCTCGCATTCCTCGGCGTGTTGCTTGATGCTGCGCGCGTCCTGGAACGTCCAGAAGTGGTCGATCCCGTCGGCGTCGGAGTTCTCGACGGGGAGTTGGGAGGGCGTCCCGCCGGTTGCGACCAGCAGTTTGTCGTACTCGTAGACGTCACCCTGGTGGGTGTGGACTTCGTGGGCGTCGGCGTCGACACCCGTAACGTGTGTGTTCAGTTCGAGGTCGATGTCCCGCTCCTCGTACCACTCGGGCTTGTGGATGGAGATGGGTGCCTCGGGCAGCTTTCCCTTGGCGAACTCCTTGATGAGGATTCGGTTGTACAGGGCTTCCCCCTCGTCGGTGATGACCGTCACGTTGGCGTCCGGGTCCGCTTCCCGGATTGTTTCGGCCGCGGATGCGCCCGCGATGCCGTCACCGATAATCACGTGCGACGTGCTCATAGCAGGGTGTTCGCTATCGGCCTTAATGTGGATTGCTATCTCCGTGTCAGTTCTGACCGGGCGCTGGGGCTGTCCAAACGGTCAGTAGGCACGCCATTCAAGACGCTCGCGCCCCGAGAGAGCCACGATGAAGCTCCGTCAGAACGTCAAGCACTTCGCGGCCAAGCAGGCACTGACACTCCCGGTAGTCGGCGAGAAAGTCAACGACCGGCTCGTCGGCCTGCACACGAACGTCTTCGCGGACAAGGCCGACCCCGAGTACGCCGACGAGCGCCGTGCCCATCTCGACGACTTCTTCGACGCGACGATGGACACCTACGTGGCCGCCCTGGAGGCTGGCTACCCCGAAGCGGAGGCCCGGGAGATCACACACATCCAGGCCAACTTCGACTTCTACAACCACGGCTGGACCGAGATGATGGAGTTCCCCAGCGACGAACTCGACATGCACTACGAGCGATACGACGAGTTCTTCGACCGCCACGGGATCACGATCTCCGACCCGCTGGGTGCGTTCGAACCCGCCGACGGGATCGCCGAGGCACCCTCGACGCCGGAGAAACTCGACGACCCCGAACACCCCCACGCGGAGGGTGGGTTCGCCGACGACGTCTACGTCGAGACCGAGGACGGCGAGGTGGTCGTCGGCGGGCAGGACGAACCCGAGGACGTGTCGCCGACGGAGGCGCCGGGCGTCGACGAAGACCCCGAGAACGCTGCCGGCGACTGACCCGTCTACTCTTTGCGGGTGTCCGTCCACCGCTGTCGTAGTTCGAACAGCGCGATCACTGCGAGCAGGTCGCCGTCCCGATGATAGCCGGTGACGACGAAGGCGTGGCGGCCGTTTCTGGTGTCGACGACCACGTCTCGGTGGGCCGGTCCCGACTCGACCGAGCCGTTCAGTCCGAGCGTCCAGACGAAGCTATCGCTCGGGCCGACGTCGGTGTGTTCCCGGTGGTTCCCGTCGTGGACGACGGTCCAGCCGTCCGGGTCCTTTCGGGCCAGCGTCCACCAGTCCGGCCCCGTCGAGAACGGGACGAGCGAACTGTTACTGAGGACGAACCTGATCCGCTTGCCGACCTCGCTGAGGGTATCGACGGGGAACACGTCCCTGCTCGCGGTGAGCTGTATCGGCCGGCCGCTGGTCTCGACGCTGGAACAGACGAACTGCTCGGCGTCCCGTGGCAGCGCCGGGCAGGGGTTGACGGTCCGGTCGCGCCGCGGTGGCTCCGTCGTCGTGACCGTCGGGACTGGCGCGGGCGTGACCCGCTCGCGCCCGCCGCTGTCGGTACAGCCAGCGAGGAGTCCGGACCCACAGCTCAGCGCTGCGAGAAACTCCCGGCGGCGCATACGGGACCTACGGGCGCTGCAATCATGAGTTTCACGCCGTTTTCTGCCGACGCGACGCTGGCTACCGGGGGGCTTCGACAGCGCGCTCCTCGATCCGGTCTGCACACTCGTAGCCGGCGACGATACCGCCGTTCAGCGACCGTTCGGGGTACTGCGCGCGGGAGGCCATCCCCGCGTAGTAGAGTCCGTCGGCCACCGCCTCGCTCAGGTCGTACGGGATCACCATATCGAGGTAGCCCCGCTCGTACACCGGCGCTGTCCGGGGGTTCCGGGCGGTTTGGACCCAGTTGACAACCTCGCGGTCGAACGCCGGAAACAGGTCCTCGATACCGGCCAGCCACGTCTCCCGGACTGCCTCGTCGTCTTGTTGCCAGATATCTTCTTCCGGGGACTGGACGTAGCGGGCGACGTACAGCAGGTGTTCGCCCCCGTAGCGCTCGGCCGAGACGAAGTTCGTGTGCTCGATGAGCGCGCCGAAGGGTGCCTCGTCGGCGACGTTCAGCCAGTAGGTGTCGAGCAACGGCTCGTCCATGCTGATGACCGAACAGATCGTTCCCTGGAAGTCGATGGCACAGCTGTAGCCGGTCAACTCCTCCATGACGTTCGGCATCGCCGCGACGACGACGCTATCCACGTCGTGGACGGTCTCGCCGTCGTCGTCGTCGACCGTCAGCGACGAGACGGTCCCGTCGCCGGCGTCGATGTCTGTCACGCGCGTGCCCGTCTCGATGTTCTCGGTGCCGACCGCGTCGACGAGCGCGTCCAAGAGCCGGCCGAACCCCCCGTCGAGGTAGCCCAGAATCTCCCCGTGGAGGATGTCGCGCTCGCCGCGGAACTTGATCCGGCCCAGCAGCCAGGCGGCGCTGATGTCGTCCTTGCGAGAGCCGAACTTCGCGTCCAGTAACGGTTCGAAGAAGTTGTCGTAGACGCCCTGAGTGGTGTGTTCGACGACGAACTCCTCGATGGGAACGTCCTCGAAGTCCTCCAGGCGCTCGTAGGTGTCGAACTTCGGGACCCCACCGCGGATGTCGATATCGAGCGTCAACAGCCCGAGTCGGAACGTATCATACAGCGTGAAGTGGGGATAGGCCAGGATCTCCCAGGGGGTGTCCATCGGGTGGACGACGCCGTCGACGTAGTAGCCGTTCTTGCCGACGTGCCACTCCACGTCCTCATCGAGCCCCAGTTCCGCCGCCAGTTCGACGATGGTCTCCTCGGATTTCGAGAGGTGGTGGTAGAACTTCTCGATGGGATCACCGGCAGTCTCGTACACCGCCGCGAGGCCGCCCAGATCCTCGCTCGCCTCGAAGACGCGGACCTCGTGGCCGCGCTGCCTGAGCCTGTAGGCCGCCGAGAGGCCGGCGATCCCGCCGCCGACGACGCCGATCATACTCCGCCGTATCAGTCGTCGTGGGATTTAGCTTGTGTTTCGCTGTCGGTCGCCACTACGTGGGTTCGCTACCTTTTTCACCACACTGCTGAAATGCGCAGGCATGCTGACCGTCCGGGCGCCTGCGACCAGTGCGAACCTCGGGAGCGGCTTCGACGTCTTCGGCGCCGCCCTCGAACGCCCGGCGGATGTCGTCCGGCTGACAAAGGCCGACCGGACCACTATCGAGGTGACCGGGGCCGGGAGCCAGTTCATCCCGGAGGACCCCGAGAAGAACACGGTCGGGGCCGTCGCCGAGGCGCTCGACGCGCCCGCACACATCCAGATCGACAAGGGCGTCCGACCCGCCTCGGGACTGGGCTCTTCCGCGGCCAGTGCCGCCGCCGCCGCCGTCGGCCTCAACGCCCTGTACGACCGGGGGTACACCCGGGAGGAACTCGTTCCGATCGCCGCGAAAGGCGAGGCGGTCGTCTCGGGGGACGCCCACGACGACAACGTCGCACCCTCGATCATGGGCGGGTTCACCATCGCCACGGACTCGGGCGTCACACAGATCGACGCCGACATCCCGCTGGTCGCCTGTCTCCCCGACATCGTCGTCTCGACACGGGACGCCCGCCGGGTCGTCCCCGAACACGCTCGGGTCGAACAGCTCATCGAGACCGTCGGGAACGCGGCCACGCTGACGACCGGGATGCACCGCGACGACCCGTCGCTGGTGGGCCGTGGGATGCACGATACCGTCGTCACCCCGGCGCGTGCGAAACTCATCGACGGCTACGAGACGGTCCGGGAAGCCGCACTCGACGCCGGAGCCACGGGCGTGACGATCTCGGGAGCCGGGCCGACGGTGATCGCCGCCTGCGAGGACCACGACCAGAAAGCTATCGCCAGCGCCATGCTGGATGCCTTCGGCGAGCGCGGTGTCGACGCACGCGCCTACCAGACTCGCATCGGTCGCGGGGCACAGCTCTTCTGAGCGACGCTTACAGTCCGTCCGGTGGTGGCTGTCTCTGGCGCTGAAACGCTGCTCCTGTGGCTTTTATCGAGTGGATCGATGTTTCAGTCGCTATGATCGCTGTCCCACGCCCGGTCGCACCGTTTGCTCGACGACCCACTGTCACCCGGAGGTACCGATGAGACGCGCCCTGTTGCTGGCGACGCTGATCGTCGCCGCGTCGGTTTCGCTTCCGGCCGCCGCCGGCCAGCAAGGCGGCGTGATCTCCGTCGAGACGACGGCCACCCCGGAGCGGCCGACGCCCGATCAGGACGTGACCGTCGACGTGACGCTCTCGAACCCGACCGACGACGAGTCGTACAACGTCCGGTGGGTCGCGCTGCACAACACCACCGATCCGGACAGTACGATGCACGACCGGATCAAACCGACCGAGAACCTCGGTGGCGGCGAGTCGACGAACTACGACCTGACGATGCCGGTCGACGAGACAGGCGAGCACCACGCCGTCGCCCACGTCTTCGTGGATACGCTCCACGGCGACACCTACAGGTTCACGCGCAACGTCACGGTCACGGCCGTCCAACCCCATCCCGCGATGTCGCTGTCGACCGGCGCTGTCGGCCCGGACGACCGGACCGACGTCTCCCTACAGCTCTCGAACGGGCTCTCCGAGGAGATCCGGGGCGTCTCTGTCGAACTGGAGGGCCAGAACGCAACGATGACACTCGACGAGGACCGTCGCGTTCGTTCGTCGCTCCAGGCCGGCAACGAGACGACGCTGACGTTCCCGGCAAGCGAAGTCGATCCCGGGAGACAGACGTTCACCGCGACGCTGACCTACACCACCGAGAGCGGCGAGTACCGGACCGTCACGCGTTCGCTGTCGACGACGGCCGATCCGGTCGAGAACCCCGCGACCCTCACGCTGACGGGGCTGCGGGTCTCCCAGGACGGCGACCAGCTCACGATCCGTGGCAGCGCGAGCAACCTCGGGGGCGGCAACGCCACCGGCGCGATGGTCACCGTCGGCCAGTCGGCGGCCGTCCAGCCGGCCCAGTCCCAGTCCCGCTTTTTCGTCGGTGAGGTCCCCGCCAGCGACTTCTCGTCGTTCGAGGTCCAGGCGACGACGACGGAAAACGGGACCGTCACCGTCCCGCTCGAAGTGAGCTACGTCGTCGACGACACCCGCGTGAACCGGACCACGTCGGTCACGTTCACGCCCGCGAAGTCCGGCACCGGCGAGGCGACCACCAGACAGTCGTCGTTCCCCGTCCCGCCGCTGGCTGCCGGCGGCGCGCTCGTAGTCGTCCTGTTCGGTGCGCTCGGCTGGCGCCGTCTCCGGGGGTGAACACGATGGCCGTCATCAGCACGACCAACGCGGTCAAGGAGTACGACTCCGGGGAGAAAACGCTGCGGGCGCTCGACGGCGTCGATCTCGCGGTCGAGGCGGGCGAGTTCGTCGCCATCGTCGGCCCAAGCGGGAGCGGGAAGTCGACGCTGTTGAACCTGCTGGGCCTGCTCGACGAACCGACCGACGGTTCGGTGACCGTCGAGGACGAGGCGGTCTCGTCGTTGTCGGTCCGCGAACGGACCGACCTCCGCCGGGAGACGGTCGGCTTCGTCTTCCAGTCGTTCTACCTGGTGCCGACCCTGACCGCCACGGAGAACGTCACGGTCCCGGCGCTGATCCGGGGGGACCGCTCGCGGCTGCTCGACCGGGCCGAAGAGCTGCTGTGCCGGGTCGGGATGGGCGACCGGCTGGACCACTACCCCGACGAGCTCTCCGGCGGGCAGAAACAGCGGGTCGCGGTCGCCCGCTCGCTGATCAACGACCCGGACATCCTGCTGGCCGACGAACCGACCGGGAACCTCGACCAGGACACCGGCGCACAGGTGCTGGACGTGTTCGGGCGGGTCGCCGACGAGGACGTCGCCATCGTCACGGTCACCCACGACGAGCAGGTGACCGAGTACGCCGACCGGACCGTCACGCTCGTCGACGGGAGCCTCGACACATGATGGAGTCGGTCCTCTCCCGACGGTTGCCGCTGGTCGCCTACGCCTGGGAGAACCTCACCAGAGCACGCGCCCGGACGGCCTTAGCGATGGCTGGCATCACCATCGGCGTCGTCGCCATCGCCTCCCTGGGAATGTTCGGGGCTGCGTTCGAACAGTCGACGCTGAACCGCGTCGACGACATCACGCGAAGCGTCTGGATCACGCCCGGCGAGGACGCCGAGTTCGAGGCGTTCTCCAGGGACCACGTCGCCGCCATCGACCGCTCGACCGGCGACACCGTCCATACCGTCACGCAGTATTCGACGGGGGTGACGGGGCTCAGGACGACTGAACAGGCCACGGTGTACGGCCTCTCCGATCCCGGGGCCTTCGTCGCCGCCGACGGCGGGCAGATCCCCGAGACGTGGCGCTCCGGCGCCGCCGTTGGCCCCGAACTCGCACAGACACTCGATGTCGGCGTCGGCGACAGCGTCACGATCGACGGCGAGAGCTACCGCGTGATCGCCGTCCTCGAACCGTCCGGCCGCTCGTCGCTCGTCGGGACCGACGACGCCGTCGTGGTGCCACAGCCTCAGGTCGAGACCGACGGCTACCAGTCCGCGATCATCCGTGCGGACTCGCCCGAAGCAGCCTTCCGGACGGCCGACGCGCTCGACGCGGAACTCAACGGTCGCAAGGAGATCTATGCGGTCCAGGACGCCGAACAGGCCATCGAGCGGTTCAACCAGCAGATGGCACAGATCGACACGTTCCTGCTGGGCGTCGGCGCCGTCTCGATGCTCGTCGCCGCCGTCAGTATCCTCAACGTGATGCTGATGTCGACCATCGAGCGGAAAGGCGAGATCGGTGTCCTCCGGGCGGTGGGATACCACCGGTTGGACGTCCTGCGGCTGATGCTCAACGAGGCGATGCTGTTGGGCATCGTCGGTGCGGTCCTCGGTGTCGGTCTCAGCGTCCTGCTGGGGATGGCGATCAACGCCCAGCTCCTGTCGGACCCGCTGGCGTTTACCGCCGAAGCGCTTCGCTACACCGTCGTCGGGTTCGTCTTCGGGACGGTGTCGAGCTTCCTCAGCGGGCTCTACCCAGCCTGGAAGGCCGCGAACGCCCGGCCCGTGGAGGCACTCCGGGACTGAACCGGCACTGTCTCAGACTGTGAAACGCTGCTCTGGGGCTTTTCTTCCTACCGGTGTATCGTTCACCTGCCCGTCGCCCCCGACGGACACGCTGACCCCCCAACCGTTCCCCTGCTGACGCTCCATCCCCGCTCCGACGGGCACTTTCTGTCGCTGTCCGAGCCGATCCCCTCGCGATCTCTCGGGTCGAACCCAGCAGGATTTTGACAGCCTACGGAAAACAGATGGATACTGTGTCGTCACGAACAACCCTGCTCGCCCTCACTGCCGCTGTTGCCCTCCTCGTGGGTTCTATCGGCGTCCTCGCGACGGTCGGTGGGACCCTCGCCACAGACGACGCTGTCGTCGACGACGCACCGCCCTCCCAAGCAGTCACCCCCCGGACCCCGGTTCGGGGAACGGAAATCGAGCGGCTCCACACTGCGGGGATCACCGGCGCGGGCGTCGATGTCGGTATCGTCGACGTGACGGGCTTCGATCCGGACCATCCCGGCATCGCCGACCACGTCGCCGACACACGCTCGTTCTCCCCGGGTGAGGGGGTCGCGAACGGCGGCCGCGACAGCCACGGGACCGCAGCGGCGTCGCTGGTCTCCCGGAACGCCCCCGACAGCGACCTCTATCTCGCCAGCGTCGACACTGCCAACGGCTACGAGTCGGCCGTCGAGTGGCTCGTCAGCGAGGACGTGGACGTCATCGTCGCGCCGATGTCGTTCTACGGAAAGCCGGACGACGGGGAGTCCCACGCCGCCGACGTAGCGCGGCGGGCGACGGAGACGGGTGTCGTCTTCGTCGCTCCGGTGGGCAACCTCGCACAGGGGCACTGGAACGGGACGTATCAACCGGTCAACGGTGGCGTCCACAGTTTCGACGGCGGAACGCGAAACTACCTGCGGACGACCGGCCAGTCGCGACTCCGCCTGTGGCTCTCCTGGGACGAGGCCCACCGTCCCGAGGAGTACACGGCCGAACTCTACTGGACCAACGGAACGGCCCACAGGCTCGTCGCCCGCTCGCAACCGTATCTGGCCGACAGCGTCCCTAACGAACGGATCGTCGCCCGGCTCCAGCCGGGGACGTACTACGTCCGGATCACCGGCCCCGCCAACGCGACGGGCGCACACCTGGACCTCGAATCGCCCACACACACGCTCCAGTTTCAGTCGCCGGGGAGTGTCGCCCCGCCGGCGACGGACCCGAGCGTCCTCGCCGTCGGTGCCTACGATCCACAGACCGGGGCGGTCAGGCCCTACAGCTCCGGCGGTCCGACGGGAGACGAACGAGGGGGTGTCGATGTCGTCGCCCCCGACGGACAGGTGGCCGCGACCAAGCCCGACGGGTTCAACGGCACGTCGGCGGCGGCCGCCTACACCGCGGGGACGGTCGCACTGATGCTCGATGCGAACCGAACGCTCTCGCCCGCAGGCGTCGAACGGAGCGTGACGACCACCAGCGGCGAACCGACGGGTCCGGATCGGCTGTCCGGTGCGGGGAGCCTGGAGCCGACACAGGCTGTCGCGGTCGTTCACAACGATTCAAACGACGATTTGAGTAACGGATAGGGATTTGTGGCTGTGCATCGAACGTCCGGATACGTCACATGTCGGGGCTCATCTCACGCTTGCAGGACCGTTCGACGACGACCACGGCCGAGACGCCGCGTGTCATCGAGATGACCGACGGTGACGCCGACGCGGTGCTCGACGCGCTGGGGTCGGAGACACGCCGGGCGACCTTCCGGGCGCTGTTCGAGGAGCCCGGTACCGCCTCGGAGATCGCCGACCGGATCGATACGTCCATCCAGAACGTCGACTACCACCTCTCGAACCTGGAGTCGACGGGGCTTGTCGAGCCCGTCGAGACGGTCTACTCCGAGAAAGGCAACGAGATGACGGTGTATGGGCCGGCCAACGACCCGCTCGTCTTCGTCGGCAACCAACAGCCAGCCGAGACGACCGAGCAGTCGATCACCGAACTCGTCGGCGGGATCGGGCTGCTCGCCGGCGCGGCGTTGTTCGTCCAGTGGGGCGCCGAACTGCTCGTCCGGAACCGAACCGCGCTCGGCGCAGCCGGCCCATCGAGCCAGGGGTCGGTGGCGTTTCCCGACGGCTCGGTCGGCTGGATGGTCTTCGAGGTCATCGAACCCGGCGTACTCTTTTTCATGGTGTGTCTGGTCCTCGCGGCGGTGACGGCACTGACATTGCAGCGGTGATCCCTCGGACAACGGCCGTGACGAATGCGCGCTCTGTGCTGACCGTCTACTGAGATTTCGATACCGACGCGCTACATATGTCTCTTGGATGAGTGGAACAGCCGCGAGACCGGTTCAAGGGGCTTTTACAGACAGACGGGGTAGCATTCCCTATGACAGACGTTGGCCTACAACTACGGATGCTCGTCGTCGGTGCGATCCTGTTTGCGTTCTATCTCTTCGCCGGGACCGCACTGTCGGTACTTCTGGGACTGCCGCTGATACCGGTGTTACTGGTCGGTATTCTCGTCGTTCCGGCTGTCCAGTACAAACTCGGGAAGTGGCTGGCGCTCCGGAACGCCGAGGATATGCCCGACGACCAGCGGTTCGGCTACGTCCACCAGATGGTCCGGCGGCTCTGCCGCGATATGAGCATCGACGAACCCCGACTCATGACGATGGACATGGGCGTCCCGAACGCCTTCGCCGTCGGGCGGAAAGGTGCCGGGGTCGTCGTCGTCTCGACCGAGTTGCTGCAGCTGTTAGACGACGACGAACTCGAAGGCGTGGTCGCTCACGAACTGGCCCACATCAAAAACCGGGACGTGATAACCATGGTCGTCGGGCAGTCGATCGGGATGCTCGTGGGCTACGTCGCGTACTTCGCGGTGCTGTTCGGCGGTGAGCGTAACATCGGGTCGTGGATTCTGGCGATGGTCGCCTCCTCGATCGCGAACGCGCTCGTGATGGTGTTCGTCCTCGCCATCTCGCGGTACCGCGAGTACGTCGCTGATGCGGACGCCAGGCGAGCTATCGGCACTGGGGAGCCACTGGCGCGCGCCCTCGAAAAAATCTCCCGTGGTGCAGAGGGTCGTGAGTCGACTGTCGAGGACAGCATGAACGCCCTCTGTATCTTCAACGCCGACACGGGGCTGTTCGAACGACTGTTCTCGACGCATCCGCCCACGGAGAAACGAATTCAGCGACTCCGGAACTGATCAGCTGGATCGGCCCAGCCGCGTCCGGTGTGTGGCTGACGGTACAGCCGTCACGGTGGGTGCGCCTCGCCAGAACGAGGCGGAACCGGTGGCAGCGTCAGTCGCGGAACAGGCCGAGCGTCAGCCCGAGTCCGGCGATAGCCAGGATACCGCCGACAGCGAGCGCGCCGCCGCCCAGCAGCGACGACTGGGGACCGTCGTCGCTGGGAGTGGCAGGCGGGGTCGTATCGGTGTCGTTCGTCAGCGACCCCTGTACCGACAGCGTCCCGATGTCGTCGGGAGTCCCGTCGGCTGTCTCACCGGCGTAGAGATCGATGTCGTAGTCGCCGGGCGAGAGCGTTCCGTCTGCCTGCTGGGTGGTCATCGTGACGGAGTCACTCTCCTGACCGGCTATCAGGGCCTGCTGGTCCTCGTCGCCGACCGCCGTCGTGTCTAACAGCAGCGGGACCGTCCCGTCGCCGTTGCCGTCCTCGACAGTCGCGTTCAGCGCAACGCCGCTCTCGGGACTCCCGATAGCGACGGTGGCAGTGCTGTGGTTCCCCATGAACAGCTTCATCGTCGTCTGCTGGCCGGTCCGCGTCGTAACGATCGTCTCGTCGAGGCCGAGTTCCGTCTCCACGTCCGCGGTGTCGGGCTGGCTAGATGCGGGGAGACCACCCTCCGAGTCACCGGCGTGGAGAACGACTGTCCCTACGGTGACCGGCTCACCGGTCGGCGTCTCGCTGGCGAACACGGCCGCGTCGTAGCTCGCGGGGTCCAGTCGGTTGGTGGATAGCTCCGTCTCGGAGGTGATCGTAACCGAATCGTTGGCGTCCTTGGCGGTCAGGGTCGGTTCGTCGGACCCGACGGCGCCGGTGTGGAACCGCAACAGCACGCGGCGGTCGTCGTTGCCGTCCCGGACGGTGGCGTTCAGCTGGTAGTTCACTGCCGGCCCGCCGATCGAGATCGAGGCGTTGTCACGGTCGCCGACAGAGACCTGAATCGGGACCGTCTTCCCTGCGACACCCTCAGCGAGCGGCGACATGCCGACGCTGTTGGTGTCGACGCTGGTGACCCGCGTCTCGTAGTCTCCGTCGTCCGGCGTTACCGTCACGTCACGGCAGTCGCTGTCGCACTCGACGACGGACCCGCCGGTTTCTACCAGCGTCTCACCGCCGCTGTGGACGGTCACCTCGAAGCCGGCCCCGGCGGGGACCTCACTCATGTCGATGGCCATCTGGAACGATCCGTCCGGCTGGACAGTGGCGGACCGCTGGCGGAGGAACGGGGAGTCCGGATCGACAGAGCGCAGTCGGACTGTCAGCGTCGTCCCCGGGTCGAGATCGCTCTGGCCCGTGATCTGCTGTCCGGGTGCGGCCGACAGCGAGAGTGTTTCGCCCTGATAGTCAAGCGTCGTACCGGTGTCACTCGTCGCTGATCCGGCGTCGTCTGCCGTCTCACAGCCACCGTCACAGGGGACGATCGTCCCGGTCGTGTTCGTGAGGCGTTGTCCGTCGGATCGGACGCTGGCGTTGAACGCCGTCCCAGGATCGATCACCGTCATATCGAACTGTGCGGTGAAGGTCCCGTCCTCGCGGACGGTCGCCGACTGTTGTTTGATGAACGGCGAGGATTCGTTGGGCTGGGACTGGAGCCGAACCGTCACGGTCGTCCCTGGATCGAGGTCGGTCTCGCCGGTGAGCGTCTGGTTCGCCCCGGGAGCGAGCGTCACGGTCTCGCCGTCGCCGATCTGTGTCCCCTCGGCGGCGGTCACACCCGTCGGTACGGCGAGTGCGGTTCCGACGAGTGCCAGGGCCATCAGGACCGTCCGGACCCGGCTCATCGTCTCACCTCCCGGGATGGGTTGTTGGCTGCCTGTACTGTCTGTGATCGACCGTGAGTGGTCGGTGGAGGGCACGGGTTCATGCCAGCTAATCGTACAGACGGCATATAAAAAACCGCGCCGGAAGCTCAAATCGGCAGTTGAACGGCACGAGACGACGGTCCCGAAGCCGGCCGACGACGCCGGCGTTTGGACAACCATTTAACCGGGGCCACTGAACTCGCGCCCATGTCGAACCCTCGACTGCTGATCCTGGGGCCACCCGGCGCCGGGAAGGGCACGCAGAGCGCGAACCTCGCCGAGGAGTACGGGATCGAGCACATCACGACCGGCGACGCGCTCCGGGCGAACAAGGACATGGACATCAGCGAGATGGACACGGAGTACGACACGCCGCGTGCGTACATGGAGGCCGGCGACCTCGTTCCCGACGCCGTCGTCAACGCCATCGTCGACGAGGCGCTCTCCCAGGCCGACGGGTTCGTCCTGGACGGCTACCCACGGAACCTCGAACAAGCGGAGGAACTGTCGGGGATGACTGCTCTCGACGTGATCCTCAGCCTCGAAGTCGACCGTGAGGAACTGGTCGATCGGCTGACCGGCCGCCGGATCTGTGACGACTGTGGCGCCAACTACCACGTCGAGTTCAGCCCGCCCGAGACCGAGGGCGTCTGCGACGACTGTGGTGGCGAGTTGATCCAACGCGAGGACGACAACGAGGAGTCCGTTCGGAATCGGCTCGATGTCTTCCAGGACAACACCGCACCGGTCATCGACCACTACGAGGACCACGACGGCTTCGTCACCATCGACGGCGAGGGGACGCCCGACGAGGTCTGGGCGGCCATCAGTGACGCCGTCGACGCACGCGTAGAGTAAAACGTTGATAAACCATCACCGCTGTACTAACTGACAATGGCACGCACCGCGCCGAAGGTAGAACGACTGGCCGAGGACGGCGAGGCCCTGACCGACGCCCTCCAGGAAGTCCTCACTGTCGCCGAGGAGAAGGGGACGGTCACCTGGAGTGACGTCAGCGATGAGATGACCAGCGGTGAGTGGGGCCGTCTGATCGAATCCGGCTTGCTCATCGACGCCGACGGCGAGGGGTTCGTCGTCGAGGACCCGGACGGGGTCCGGGAGGCACTCGATGAGTCCGACGCCGTCCCCGAGGAGGAGGACGACGACGGGGGCTGGACCACCTGGGACAAACTCGCCGGCCTCGCGACGCTCGGGATGTTCGCCGGCTACTCGCTGAACTCCGTCCGGAACGCCATCGGTGGCGTCCTGGATATCGCGCTCGGCCCGCTGGCCGATATCCTCCCGTTCTACGTCGTCATCCTCGTCTTGGCGGTCATCACGGGTGCGAACTCGACGATCCTGCAGGACAACCTGATGGACATGTCCGGCATGGAGCAACACCAGGAGAAGATGCAGGACATCCAGGAACGCCGGAAGAAGGCCAAAGAGCGGGACGACCAGGAAGCGCTGGACCGTCTCGAAGAGGAACAGATGGAGATGATGGGCGACCAGCTCGGGATGTTCAAGAAACAGTTCCGACCGATGGTGTGGATCATGGTCATCAACATCCCCATCTTCCTGTGGCTCTACTGGATGGTCTTCGGCCCCGGTCTGACCCTGGAGGCACCAGTGGCAGTGTTCCCCATCTACGGGGAGGTCGAAGCCTGGCGACAGGGCGTCGTCGGCCCGATGCAGGCCTGGATCGTCTGGTACTTCCTGTGTTCGCTCTCGTTCACCCAGATCATCCGGAAGGCGCTGAACGTCCAGACCTCGCCCGGCGCCGGGTGATCCTGTTAGGCGTCACTGCCGCAATGGGGTCGCCAGGCGGTGGCGACGGTCTCGCAAAATCTACGGCCGATGGGAGACGAAAGACAGCCTCTTTTAACCGGCCACCCGGAGTGCGTGTATGTTGATCACCGTCTCCGGCCCAGCCGGGAGCGGCAAGAGCACGCTCGCGAGGAGTCTTGCCGACGCCTTGGACTACGACCACGTCAGCGGCGGCGACATCTTCCGGTCGCTCGCCGAGGAACGCGGGATGACACCGCTGGAACTGAACAAAGCCGCCGAGGAAGACGATCAGATCGACCGGGATCTGGACCGTCGGCTCCGGGATATCGCCAAGGAACGGGACGACCTGGTCCTGGAGTCACGTCTCGCGGGATGGATGGCCGGCGAGTACGCCGACATCAAGCTCTGGCTCACTGCACCGCTGGACGTTCGCGCCGATCGCATCGCACAGCGGGAGAACAAACCGTTCGACCAGGCCCGCACGGAGACCAGAGAACGCGGGGCCAGCGAGGCCCAACGCTACAGCGACTACTACGACATCGACTTCGACGACCTCTCGATCTACGACCTGTCGGTCAATACGGCCCGCTGGGACCCACAGGGCGTGTTGAGCGTCACGCTTCATGCCGTCGAATCCTACAGCGCCGACGGCGACGAGGGGAAAGCCCCGATCGAAGACATCCGCTACGAGTTCTGATGACGCTCCGTGGCTCACCCGAGGACCGTGACCTCGATACCCTCCGCTCGTTCGGCGTCGTCAACCTCGATAAACCGCCCGGTCCGTCGGCCCACCAGGTCGCCGCGTGGGTCCGGGACGCGACGGGACAGGACCGGGTGGCCCACGGCGGCACCCTCGACCCGAAGGTCACGGGCTGTCTCCCGGTGTTGCTCGGGGACGCCGCCCGCGCCGCCCGTATCTTCGACGAGGCTGTCAAGGAGTACGTCGCCGTGCTGGAACTCCACGCGACTGCTCCCGCGGACTTCGAGACCGTCGTCGCCGAGTTCGAGACCGAGATCTACCAGAAACCGCCCCGAAAGAGCGCCGTCAAACGACAGCTCCGGAGCCGGCAGATCCACGCGCTGGACGTCCTCGAACGCAGCGACCGTCGGGCGCTACTGAGAGTCCGCTGTGAGTCGGGCACTTACATCCGGAAGCTCTGTCACGATATCGGGCTGGCGCTGGGGACCGGCGCGCACATGGGTGACCTGCGCCGGACGGCGACCGGACGCTTCGACGATACGGCCCTCGTGACGATGCACGACCTCGTCGACGCGCTCGCCTTTGCCGACGAGGGCGACGAGGCGGCGCTTCGGGAGGTAATTCAGCCGGCCGAGCGCGCGCTCGTCGATCTTCCTAGGGTGACGATCGCCCCCAGTGCCGCCCGTGAGGTCGCCGACGGCGCACCGGTCTACGCGCCCGGCGTTATCGACACCGAGCCGGCACCAGTCGGTGGGAACCGGCCCGAGCAGGACGGGCTCGTCGCTTGTTATACCCCCGACGGTGCTGTGGTCTGTCTGGGAACCCTCACCGGCGATCCTGACGCTGACTCCGGAGTCGTCGTCACGCTCGAACGCGTTCTGGTCTGAGTCCTGTGGTGAGCCGACACGACGGCGCTGCCGTCGGGCGGGTCCACGTGTGCAACACTCACGCGTGACGCTCCGAAAACGACACCCCTAAGAGGGCGACCCCCCTCTCCCTGAGTGCGGGACCGTGGGGTAGTGGTATCCTCGGCGCATGGGGTGCGTCGGACCTGAGTTCGAGTCTCGGCGGTCCCACTTTTCGCGGAGCGAAACTGGGAGCACGAGAGACAGCAGTGTTGTCTCTCGCCGGTCCCACTTTCCGGTTTCATAGATGCCGACACCTGTACGCTTAGGTGTCCGAGCGACCAACTTCCTTCGGAGATTCGTCTGGAATTTAGTCGCTCTTTAAGTAGCCCCGAATCACCCGACCTATCAGTTCGCAAACTACGTCACATTATTGAGGTATTACGCCGCCAGAAGTGGGATTTTGGTCCCTGTGAGTTCGTTGAGGACGGTTCAGTCGTCGTAGAGCTGATTAACGCTATAATTAACAGAAAGTATTGTCTCAATGAATAAATATAAATAATTTGTTCTTCTGTGGGATAATTATAGCTGGTGCCACATATGAGTGACCGATCTACAGACGGTCGTACCCGACGACGGTGGTTGGCAACCCTGGCAGCCGCCGGCATTGGTACAACTCTCGCTGGCTGTTCGAGCGGCGGAGACACTGAAAGCGATGGCGATGCGGCCGCGACGGAGACCGCCACGGCGACTGGAACGCCAACGCCGGCACAATCCACGTCGGCCGCACAGTCTACGCCCCCGGCGTCAGAGACGGCGACATCCCAGAGTTCGCCCGATACAGAGACCGTGAGTACGGCGGTATCTCTGGGTGTCCGTTCGTCCCAGTCGAACATCGACAAGTTCCAGACGCTCCAGACGACGTTCGAAGCGCTCGAACTGACAACGACCGATGGGACAACCGTCCGGCTAGACGAGACGACGATGGATATCGATCTCACAGCGGTGGGTGCCGGCGGGACCGTGTCCCTGTTCGAGACGGGAATCCCTCCCGGCGATTACACGGAGGCGGCGCTCTATCTCCCGATCCAGAACGCGACGCTCTCCGACGGGAGCGAGCCCGAGTTCTCGCGCACGGTCCCGGCCTCGCGGGAGATCCGAGGCGACCCGATGACGATCGAGTCCGACAGCGAACCCGAACTGACCGTGACAGTCGCGCTCTTACGCATCGCGGGTGATGGCCCGTGGACGTACACACTCGGGTGGGGTATCCAGTAGTTCGCCGGTTCACACGCAACGCGGACGTTTCACACGACGGCGATATTAGAACGCCGACACACCGTTTACCGGACCGTCCTGGCGTCTGTTCACGGTTACGCCGTACAGTAGTCGATAGCCTCACGGACCGCTTCAGTCCGACCGATAAAGGTCGCGTGGTCGCCCAGATACACCTGGTCGTCGCGGTGTGGCATGTGGTTGTCGCCGTCCCGGCTGATCAACGCGAGGTGGCAGTCGTCGGGGAGTTCGTCGGTCAGGGCTGCGACGGTCATCCCGTCGAGTTCGTCGCGGCTGATCTCGACCTCCTGAACGTCGCCCATTCGATCGAGTTCTGTCATCCACTTCGAGATGGCCGGCCGCTCGATGACGTTGTCCATCGACCACGCGACGGACATGCCGGTCTGTATCGGTTCGACATCCAGCGCCTCGAACGCGTCGATGTTACCCGGATCGTTCACCCGGGAGACGACCGTCTCGACGTCGAAGGTGGTCGTCGCCAGCTGTGCGATCAGGAGGTTCACGTCGTCGGTGCTGGTCGCACAGGCGACGACCTTCGCGTTCTCGGCGCCGGCTGCACGGAGGACGTCTTTGTCCCCGCCGTCGCCGAGCTTCGCGGCGAAGCCCGCTTCTCTGGCAGCTTCGATCGCCTGTTCGTCGTTATCGACGATAACGATGTCTTCGCCCCTGTCCTCCAGTCGTTCGGCGAGCGCGGTACCGACACGCCCACCACCGATAATGATGACACGCATTGGAATCACGTCGAGTGCTTCGGCGATGTGGCGGGCGAACCCGCCTTCGACGACGACGGTCGCTAAAATGACCAGAAAGACCGTTCCGACCAGTGTCGTCGCAGCCTCGGGGTTCGTCGGTTGTAGTTCCAGGGCGAACAGCGTCGCCACACTGGCGGGGATGATCCCACGCGGACCGATCGCGCCGATAAAGGTCCGTTCGGCGAGCGTAAACCGGTCGCCGACCGTACACAGCGCGACCGCGACGGGCCTGATGACGGCCATCACGACGAGGACCACGACGATTCCCCCCAGCCCTAGCGAGAGGAGGTCACCGATCGAGAGCAGCGAGGCGAGCGTGATGAAGACGAACGCCAGCACCAGCAGCGTCACGTCGCCTTTGAACTGCTCGATCTCCTCGCGGTAGGGCAGATCGACGTTCCCCAGGACCAGTCCACCGGCCGCGACGGCGGCGATCCCGGCCTCCGCGACCACCGCGTCCGCGAGCCCGTACATCACGAGTGCCGCGACGAGGACGATCAAGCGGGCGTTCTGCGGGGCGTTCTCGGCGGTGAGTTCGGTGCGGCTGAGGAGATACCACACGAGGACGGCGACTGCACAGCCGACGAGGACGCCGACGCCGAGACGGAACGCGAACTCCTGGATGAATCGCAGAAGGCCACTGTCTGCCAGTACGATATACTCGAACGTGACGACCGCGAGGATCGCCGCCACGACGTCGTTGACGACGCCTTCTGTTTCAAGCGTCGAGGATACCCGCTCCCGGACCGCGATGACGTTCATGATCGGCGTGATCACGGTCGGTCCCGTCGCGACCAGCAACGCGCCGATCAGCAGTGCGATCGGCCAGGAAGCGCCGAGGACGACGTAGACGACGGCTGCCGTCGCGAGCAACGAGATCGCTGCCCCGATGGTGACGAGCCGGATCGTCTCCCGAGGGGCCTGTCGGAGCCGTTCGATCCGGAGGTGAAAGGCGCCCTCGAAGACGATGATCGCGACGCTGAAGCTCACGATCGCCGGCAGGGCGTCACCGAACGACTCTCGGGTGACGATCGGATCGATCGCCGCGATCCACGTCGGTGTTTCCGACCCCAGCAGCGCCTGGGCGGCCACCGGGAGCCAGTAGCCGACGCCCTCGGGACCGACGGCGATTCCCGCGAGGATCAGAAAGAGGACGCTCGGCACTTCGAGGCGATCGGCCAGCACCTGTGCAGCGACCCCCAGTGCGACGATGGTGATGACCGGTCCCAGCAGCGTGAGCGCCCCGCTCATCGTCGAGAGTGTCGTGACTGCTGTCTATCCGGATCTCGAACAGCCATGTACAACCACCACGAACGGAGAGGGCGAACTTAACTATTCTCTGTTGGCGGGTCCGACTCGTCTCCAAGTTAACCTGTCACTCCGTGGCACTGTCCACAGCGAGTGGGTGATTGTGACGGGCTCAGCAGCGAGAGGGCGTCGGTCAGCCCGAACACGGCGGCTCGCCCTTCGCATCACCGAACTGTCGGTCCGGCTTATGGTGGCCGTTTTTGTCGCCTCGATGAACAGGGACCCCTCTCACAGCGGGACGCAATCGACGGGATCTGCCGAAACAATGAGGTGAATCCGTCTCACTATCCTAGTTACGATGGGGGACTGCGAGAAACGATCGGTTCTGCTGGTCGCTGGGTTCGGTGTCGACGCCGAGACGGCTCGGGCGACGTTCGCCGAATCGTCCGTCTCAGCCACTGTCTTGACCACGCTCACCGACGTATTCGACAGGCTGACAACCGAAGTGTACCACTGTCTAGTCCTCCCCGAACACGTCGACGGGCAGGCAGGGGTCGACATCGCGCGCGGCGTCACGAAACTGTTCCCCGATCTCCCGGTGGTCCTCGTCGGCGTCGATCCGGCGACGGTGCCCGACGAACTCGGCGTGACCGCGCTCGATGTCACAACTGTTCGCGACCCGTCGGTCGAGGCCGCAGTTCGAGCCGCTCTCGACAGCTCTGCACCGTCGGTCGCCGGTCGGGAGCCGTCGCCGATGGAGACACTGCTGCTCTCGCTGTTCAACGAGATGCCCGATCACCTCTACGCGAAAGACGAGGCGGCCAGACACGTCATGATGGGGCGTGGGTTCAACCAGCCGACCGACCGGATCGGGCTCACGGATCTCGAAGTCGGTGAACTGGTCGACGAACACAGTAAAGCGGCCTACCGTGACGAGATGGCTGTCCTCGACGGTGAGACCGACCGGATCGAGGTCGAGGAGTTCCTCGGCCTGAGCGCCGAGTACGTCCTCACGAAGAAGGTCCCCTGGTACGACGCCGACGATACTATTCAGGGACTGGTCGGGCTCACCCAGGATATCACCACCCGGAAGACACGTGAACGTGACCTGCGGCGCCAACACGAGCGGATGGTGAAAGTCGCACTCCTGGCTGCCCACAAGTTCCGGAACGAACTCCAGATCGCGCACGGACGCCTCGAACTCCTCGACTGTGACGCCGAGGAACTCGACCACATCGAGGCGTCACTCGCCCGCATCTCGGCTGTCGTCGACACCGTTGTCTCCCTCTCGACACAGGAGACCGAAATCGCCGACCAGGAGCCGGTGTGGCTCTCTCGACTCAGCCGCGAGGTCTGGGACACCCTTGCCGAGAGTCAGGCCCAACTCCGGATCGAAAGCGATGCTCGCCTCGTCGCGGACCAGGAGTCCGCCGGGCTGCTCATGCAGTTTCTCTTCCAGAACGCACTGGAACACGTCGGCCCGTCGGTCACCGTCACTGTCGGAGCGACACCGGACGGGTTCTTCGTCGCAGACGACGGCCCAGGTGTCGATGTCGAGCCGCCGGAACGGGTGTTCGACGCCGGCTACACGACTGTCGAGGGCAACACCGGATTCGGGCTCTATATCGCTCGAACGGTCGCCGAGAACCACGGGTGGGAGATCGAACTCTCGGAGGCTGCCGACGGCGGGATACGCTTCGACATCGTGAACGTCGAGCTTCACGAGTAGCGTCGGCGACTGACGTGTTCGGGACCGGGTCTTCCCCCTGGCACCACCCGAGCACTGGAGGTCACGCTCGAGTGAAATATGCACTGACTGTCACAGAACTCGCTGTCTCAGCCACCGCGGACGAACTCGTTGCGGACATCGGTCAGGACGTCCTGGGTGTGGCCGTTCGGGTCGACGGAATCGTAGACCCCTACCACCTCGTCGTCGGCGAGGACGAACGTGTGCCGACCGGTATGGCCCGCGCTCGTGTCGACGCCGAAGGCAGCAGCGACTTCGCCAGCAGGGTCCGCAAGCAGATCGAACAACAGCCCTTCGGCCTCGGCGAACGCGGCGTGGCTCTCGACGCCGTCCATCGAGACACCGTAGACGCTGATTCCACCCTCCCGAAACTGCGGCAACGCGGCCTGGAACTCGTTGGCCTCGACGGTACAGCCCCGCGTGTCGTCTTTGGGATAGAAGTAGACGACTGTCGGCGTCGAGAAATCGGGAGTAACTGTCTCTCCGTGTTGGTTCGTCGCGCTGACTGCCGGTGCGTCGGCTCCGGGTTCGAGCATACCCGGTCGTTGGAGCGGCGACACAATACGGGTTCGGATCCGTCACCGGGTCAACTGGATGAGCCCTCGCTTGAGCGCGTCCGTGAACCGCTCGTCGAGGGGCATCGTCTCCCATTCGTCGGGTCTGTCCGAGTCGGGGATCGACTCCAGCGAGTCGACCAGCGACGTGTGCAGGAACCGGCCGTTCCGATCGCACTCCTCACAGGTCCGGATGACCGATCGAACGCCGAACTCCCTGGTGATCGTCGCACGACAGTTCGCACACAGATACGTCTCTGGCACAGCGAGAACTACGGGGTCCAGATATTCGGATGTTGTGCCTCGGGGCCGTGGTCCCGCCCGACTCCCGTTACCCGTCTTCGACCCAGCCGCCGATCCGCTCGGCGACGTACTCCTGACTGCCGAGACCGAACCCAATGCCGAGTGCTATGGCCACACCTAACCCGAGTCCGATCGCGACCGCCTGTACCATCGTGTTCAGGATGGCCGTACTGTATCCGAACGCGTCCAGCGCGAGCGACACCGCGGTGAAGTAGACGACGGCGCGTCCAGCCAGTGCGATCGGGGGCGCGAAATCGGTCTCGCCGACGACCTCGGTGTCCTTGATCGAGCGAGAGACGTAGCCGGCGACGACGAATCCGACCAACAGGATCACCACGCCACCGAACAGTGACGGGACGTACCGCGCACCGGCGATAGCCCACTCGACCATCCGGTTGAACTCCAGCAGACTCAGCGATACCACGAGCCCGATGAGCACGAACAGCGCGGTGACGATCCCCGAGAGGAGGTCGTGTACCTCACTAGACGAGACGAACGCCCCGCCCAGTGGTGTCTCCATGATCGCCTCCCCGAGGTCGATGCGTCGCGTGACGGCCACGACCCGGCTACCGACCCACGGTCCGAGAACGAACAGAGCGAACAGCGGGACGAAGACGGCAAACGCGACAGTAACGGTCGGCTCTATGGCACCGATGACGCCCGCGATTTTGGCGCTCAACTCCGGGAGAAGCGGTTCGGCCGGTTGTGACGCCTGCAACGGGACGCCCGAGACTGATTGATCGGTACTGTTCACCAGTTCGTCAGCTGCTGTCACTCCGTCGAGCACGTTTGTTCCGGAGTGGTTCGGGATAGTATTTAAATTCGGCGATGGTGATATATCCCGAGTTCAGGTCCGAACGCTACCGATCTCAGTCCCACTTCACGCCGGGATTGGTCACGGCGCCGTTGGCCGCAGAACCGAAGTCCCGGCAGTACTTCGCCAGCACGCCGTTGTCGTAGGCGGGTTCGGGGTCGTGGTCGTCGAGGCGCTGTTCGATCTCTTCGTCGGTGAGATCGATCGACAGTTCGAGGTTGTCGATATCGATCGTGATCTGATCGCCGTCCTCTAGGGCGGCGATCGGACCACCGACGTAGGCCTCGGGGGCGACGTGACCGATCGAGAAGCCCCGTGTCGCGCCGGAGAAGCGGCCGTCGGTCAACAGGGCTACGTCCTCGGAGTGGCCCTGGCCGGCGACGGCGGAGGTGACGCCGAGCATCTCGCGCATGCCGGGGCCGCCCTGGGGACCCTCGTTGCGGATGACGATGGCGTCACCGGACTCGACGTGGCCCTCCTGGACGTACTGCATGGCGTTTTCCTCCTCGTCGAAGACCCGAACGGGGCCTTCGTGGTGGAGATGGTCCTCGCCCGTGATCTTGATGACGGCGCCGTCGGGCGCGAGGTTACCGGTGAGGATGCGGATGGCGCCCTGCTCGTTTTTGGGTTCGTCGACGGTGTAGAGGTAGTCGGCGTCTAGCTCCTCGATCGCCGGCGGGTCGTACGCCTCCAGTTCCTCGCCCATGGTGTTGCCGGTGACCGTCAGCGCGTCGCCGTGCAGGAGGTCGGCCTCGTACAGTGCGTTCAGGACGACCGGGACGCCGCCGACCTCGTGGAGGTCGTTCATCACCCGCTCGCCGCCGGGCTGGAGGTCGGCGATCTTGGGCGTGCGCTTGCTGATCTCGTTGAACGTCTCGATGTCGAGGTCGACACCGGCCTCGGCGGCCAGCGCGAGCAGGTGGAGGACGGCGTTGGTCGATCCGCCGACGGCGACCTGCAAGGCGATGGCGTTCTCGAAGGACTCCCGAGTGAGGAAATCGGAAGGACGGCGTTGTTCGGCGACGACTTCAACGGCGAGTTCGCCGGCGCGCCGGGCCTCCTCGTAGCGGGACTCGTGTTCGGCCGGCGGGCTGGCACTCCCCAGCGGCGCGAACCCGAGTGCCTCGGAGATCGAGGCCATTGTGTTGGCGGTGAACATCCCGCCACAGGAGCCAGCGCCGGGACAGGCGTTGCGCTCCATCTCGTCGAGTTCGTCCTCGCTCATCTCGCCCTCGGCGACGGCACCGACTCCTTCGAAGACGTTCTGAATCGTGATCTCGCGACCGTCGTGTTCCCCGGGCATGATCGATCCGCCATAGAGGAAGACACTGGGCAGATCGGTCCGGATGGAGGCCATCATCATGCCGGGCATGTTCTTGTCACAGCCGCCGATGGTGACCAGCCCGTCCATGCGTTCGCCAAAGGAGACCAGTTCGACGGAGTCGGCGATCATCTCCCGGGAGATGAGCGAGGCCTTCATCCCCTCGGTCCCCATCGAGATGGCGTCGGAGATGGTGATGGTCCCGAACTCGATGGGCATCCCGCCGGCGTCGTCGATGCCGTCGTAGGCAGCGTCGGCCACGTCGTCCAAGTGGACGTTACACGGCGTGATATCCGCTGCGGGGTTGGCCAGGCCGATCATCGGCGAGGACAGATCCTCGTCGTCGTAGCCCATCGCCCGGAACATCGCCCGATGGGGGGCGTGTTCCGGCCCTTCGGTGACTTCGTTGCTCCGGAGGTCGGGGTCCTTCTCCGGTCGCTCGTGGTGTTCCTGCTGACTCATACCACTACCGAAGCCGCGGGCGACCTTAAATAACTTGTAGTCGCGGTACCGTAACCCACGGCTCCCCGTCACAGTAGACTCTCTCGGGGGCAGGGCACGCGTACCGATCGGCCGGGGCCAGCGACTCAGTCGTCGTTCTCGCCGCCGTCGGCACGCGCTGTCAGCGAGTCGTAGATCTGGCGCTCGATCTCGGCGGGGTCGGGGTCGTCCTCGTGGTCGGCGATCCGTCCGGTGACGTGTTCGAGGACGCCCAGCTCCTTCAGCAGTGACCGCGTCTCGCCCATGTCCAGATCCAGGGCGAGCTGTGCACCGTGGAGGGAACTCGACTCCGTTGCCGCGTCGCGGACATCCTCTGGGGTGATCCCTTCGGGGAGATCGGCGTCGTCGAACGCCCGGGACCCCGGCTCAGGGGCCGGACGGGTGTCGTCGGGTTCGGGGCTGTCGTCCGCTTCGGACCCAGCGTTCGTCTCGGGCTCGTGAATCCCGTGTTTGATCATGTTTCGCCGAACGGTCTGGGCAGTAACGTCCACGTCGAGAGCGTCTTTCATCTCCGCGAAGGAGTTGTTACCCTCGTAGACTTCTCGGAGCCGCTCGGGGTCTTTGTACGCGGGGACGGCCCCAGTGTCGTCGGTCCCGGTATCCGTTTTGGCGTTCCGATCGGCCGTCTCCTCGCTCCCGGCGGCAGCCTCGGTGTCCTGAGCGCTCGGCACGGAGCGATCTCCCTCGTCGGCGGTCGTCCCACAGAGGGTCTCAGCGTCGACAGTCATCGAGATATCGACGTGGACGCTCCCGTCCCTGTACTCGCTGTCCGTGACAGTGACCGTCTCGGCGCCGGTCGCCAGTTCCAGCGGGAACTCGATCGTCAGTTCCGTCGTGAGTTCTTCGCCGTCGGTCGCTGCCGACACGTGCTCGACAGCGGTCCCGGCGCTGGCCGACGTATCGAGGTGATCGGCCAAGGCCCGCAACGCCGTGTCGACTGACATGTGCCGAGGTAGTCTACTGGTCGATATGTACTTTTCGGCCGTTTCGCCGGCCGGCGCGGGGTCGCTACATTCATTCCTCGTCGCGGCCAACCGCCGGTCATGCCGACGGTCACGACCGGCGCGCGACTCCACTTCGGCTTCCAGAACCTCGCGCTGGCACACGAGCGACTCTACGGTGGTGTCGGACTCGCGCTGGCGGAGCCGCTACTCGTCGTTGAGGCCGAGCCCGCCGCTGAACTCCGGTGTGACGACGAGGCTGCGCGGCCGTACGTCGAGCGCGCGGTCGACGTACTGGACGTGCCCGGCGCGGCGGTGTCGGTCACCGAGCGGTTCCCGCGCCACGTCGGACTCGGGAGCGGGACACAGCTCTCGCTGGCGGCGCTGATCGCCGTCGCCCGTGCTCACGATCTGACTGCCGACGCACGGAGCTACGCGCCGGCACTGGGTCGTGGGGGACGAAGCGGCATCGGCGTCGCCACCTTCCTCCAGGGCGGGTTCGTCGTCGACGGCGGCCACCCGACCGAGCGGTTCACCGCCGAACCGCCCGCCGAGGGCGACTGGGAGGTCCCGCCGGTGCTGGCCCGCCACGACGTTCCAGCCGACTGGCGGTTCCTGCTGGTCGTCCCCGATGTCGAACACGGACGCAGCGGCGCGACGGAGGACCGGAGTATGCGCGACGCCGTCGAGCGTGCCGATCCCGGGATCGCGGACGAGATCTCGACACTGCTGACTCGACAGCTCCTCCCCGCGATCGCCACGCGGGACCGGCGCGCGTTCGGGTCGGCCGCGGCCCGTCTGGGCCGGCTCAACGGGGCCTGGTACGCCGACGAGCAAGGTGGCGTCTACCGTCCGCCGGCGGGCGAACTCGTCGAGCGGTTGAACGACGTGCCGGCGATCACCGGTGCCGGCCAGTCGTCGTGGGGACCGACGGTCTGGGGACTCACCACAGTCGAGGACCAGCAGACGGCGCGCAAGGCGGGCCAGGACGCGTTGGCGTCCGCGGGTGTCGAGGGGACGGTTCGGGTCGTCGCCCCGCGAAACACCGGGGCCGACCTCGCGGAGTGATCGGCGAACGCGTCGAAAAACACCGCCTCGCCTACTCGTACTCGATCGTCGCCGGCGGCTTGTGGGTCACGTCGTAGACGACCCGGGCGACGTTCTCGTGGGCGCCCGTGATACGGCTCTGGATGCGCTGGAGCGTCTCCCAGTCCAGTTCCTGTGCGCGGGCGGTCATCCCGTCGCGGCTCTCGACCGAGCGGACGGCGACGACCCAGCCGTGGACGCGGTTGTCTCCCTTCACGCCGGTCGCCTTGCCGATGACGGCGGCGAGTGCCTGCCAGGGTTCGTACTCGACCAGTTCCTCCTCGACGACGTGGTTGGCCTCGCGGGCGACTTCCAGTTTCTCCTCGGTGACTTCGCCGATGATGCGGACGGCCAGCCCGGGACCGGGGAACGGCATCCGCTCGGAGATGATCTCTTCGAGGTCAAGCGCGCGTGCCACCTCCCGGACCTCGTCCTTGTAGAGGTCCCGCATCGGTTCGACGATCCCCTCGAAGTCGATGCGCTCGGGGAGGCCGCCGACGTTGTGGTGGGATTTGATCGTCCCCTCGCTCTCGATCCGGTCGGGGTAGATCGTCCCCTGGACGAGGTAGTCGGCGTCGACCTCGCGGGCGACGGTCTCGAACTCCCGGATGAACTGCTCGCCGATGATGTGCCGTTTCTCCTCGGGGTCGGTCTCGCCGCCCAGCGCGTCGAGGAAGCGGTCCTGTGCCTCGACGATCCGCAGCGAGTCCATGTAGTCGAACGTCTCGCGGATCTCCTCGGTCTCGCCTTTCCGCATGAGTCCGGTGTCGACGTAGACCGCTGTCAGTTGGTCACCGATGGCCTCGTAGGCCAGTGCGGCGGCTGTCGAGGAGTCGACCCCTCCGGAAAGCCCGATGACGGCGTGTTTGTCGCCGATCTCCTCGGCGATCTCGGCTTTGGCGTCCTCGATGAACGACTCGACGTCGACCATCAGTGGCTCACCTCCTGTTCCCCGACACTGTGTGGGTCCTCGTCGATGATCGCCTCCAGCAGGCCAACGAAGGGCGGACTCGCCCGGGTCGGCCGCGACCGGAACTCGGGGTGGAACTGTGTCCCGATGAAGTACGGGTGTTCCTCGGGGGCCAGTTCCAGAATCTCCATGCGGTTGTCCGACCGGCCCGAGAAGACCAGGCCGGCCTCCTCCAGGTCCTCGATGTACTCGGGGTTGACCTCGTAGCGGTGGCGGTGGCGTTCAGTACAGGAGTCGCTCTCGTAGAGTGCGGCTGCGAGCGTCCCCGGTTCGATGTCGGTCTCGTTGGCGCCCAGCCGCATCGTCCCGCCCATGTCCTCGACCTCGTACTGCTCGGGGAGGATGTCGATGACGGGATGGGGGGTGTCCTCGTCCAGTTCGGCCGAGTGGGCTCCGTGGAGACCGAGGACGTTTCGTGCGTACTCGACGACGGCCATCTGGAAGCCCAGACAGAGCCCGAGGAAGGGAACGTCGTTCTCGCGGGCGTAGCGGATCGCCTCGATCTTCCCTTCGGTGCCCCGCGAGCCGAACCCGCCGGGGACGACAATGCCGTCGGCGTCTCGCATCCGGTCGGCGTGGCGGTCGGTCATCTTCTCGGCGTCGACCCACTGCACGTCGACGTCGACGTTCTCCTCCAGACCGGCGTGTTTCAGCGCCTCGTGGACCGACATGTAGGCGTCTTCGAGGTCGTACTTGCCGACCAGGGCGATGGTGACCTCGCCGTCGGTCTGCTGGGTGACCAGTTCACGCCAGCGGTTCTCCCGTTCGGCCTCGGGGAGGGCCTCGTCGGCGATGTCCAGTCGCTCCATGACGTACTCGTCGAGTCCCTCTTCCTCGACCATCAGCGGGACGTGGTAGATGTCGTCGACGTCGGGGTTCGAGAAGACGGCCTCGGTCGGCACGTCACAGAACAGCGCGATCTTCTCCTTGGTGTCGATGTCGAGTTTGTCCGAACACCGCCCCACCAGCACGTCCGGCTGGAGCCCGATCGAGCGCAGTTCTTTCACGGAGTGTTGGGTGGGTTTGGTCTTCTGTTCGCCGTTCTTGGAGTAGGGGACGAGCGTGACGTGAGTGAAGAGAATGTCGTCCTCGTCTTCCTCGTGGGCGAACTGCCGGAGCGCTTCCAGGTAGGGCATCCCCTCGATGTCGCCGACGGTGCCGCCGACCTCGATGATACAGATGTCGTTGCCTTCGGCGGCTTCGCGGATGCGCCGCTTGATGTCGTCGGTGATGTGGGGGATGATCTGGACGGTTCGCCCCAGGTAGTCACCGGCCCGTTCTTTCTCGATGACGTGTTGGTAGGTCTTCCCCGTGGTGACGTTGTGGTCGAACGTCATGTCGATATCGAGGAAGCGCTCGTAGTTGCCCAGGTCCAGGTCGACCTCGCCGCCGTCTTTCAGGACGTACACCTCGCCGTGCTGGAACGGGTTCATCGTCCCGGCGTCGACGTTGAGGTACGGATCGATCTTGACGGCGGTGACGTCGAACCCGGCGTTCTTGAGCAATCGGCCTGTACTGGCGGCGGTGATGCCTTTCCCCAGTCCTGACATCACACCGCCCGTGACAAAGATGAACTTCCGACCCAGCTCCGGGTCGTAGTCCGTTTCGGGTTCGGTCGGCATACCGACGGTGCGCCGTGGGTCGTCAAAACGGTTTCGGGACCACCCTGCTTCGTGAGCATGTGTCAACCGCCGGGCTCAGTCGTCCAGCGAGGGACCGTCCGTCGAGTGGTCGACGACGAACTGGCCGGCCGCACCCGTCCGCTGTGAAACGGTGGTCACGCGGCCGACGTAGGCCGCAAGCAGCGCAAACGGCGCGTAGCCGACGGTGTGAACCGACAGGACCAGTAGATGGGTGTTGGGCAAGTCGTCGAGATGCAACAGGAAGAAGGCGAGCAACACGATGACCGGGATGGCGACGTAGAGGAGATGTTTCGACAGCGCGGCGAACTCACGGGCGAAATACAGCGTTTTGAAGTACTCCCTGGCGGTCGCGAAGTACTCCAGGAGGTCAAGCAGCGTCTCGATGGTCTCGTGGGACGACTCGGGGATGTCGTCCCCGTAGTCGGTTCGGATTCGACGGAGATCGTGGCTCATCCGGCCGTAGTCGTACGCCATCGTCGCCCGGACGATACCGAAGGGGGTGTTGGCCGCCGAGAGCCGGTCACTCACTTCGCGGGTCTGTTCGGTGACACCTTCGAGAAACCGAGTCACGTCGGCCTGGAGGTCGGCGTCGGCGTCGGCCAGGTCGTCTTGCAGCGCCTGGACCTGTGTCAGCACCGTCTGGGTCAGCACCGAGAGAAACCGGGCCGGCTCGGTCGGACTGATCGCCTTGTCCGTCGTCGACTCCAGTTCGCGCCGGAACGCACCGACTTCCTGGATGCGGTCGAGTTGCTGGCCCAGCGGTTGTTGCTCGTTGGAGATAAACAGGGAGTTGATCGAGACGACGATCGAGACCAGCAGGAAGACGCCGCTGAGCTGGGTCGAAAGCAGGGATGAGAGCGTATGCGTGCCGGTGAGGCCATCGCCGGTCGCGCCGGCGACGGTGTGGCCGATCGGCCCCAGGACGAGGCCGATACCGACCAGTAGCGTGGCCGTGACGACCAGCCGGCGCCCATCCAGCAGGAGCCACCGACGCGTCCGACCGACGAGGCCTTCTTCGGCTGGCATCTATCGCCACGAAGGGGTGGTGTACCGAAAGGCTGTGGGTCTCGGCAGCGTCTCACAGCGAGAGGAGTCGACTGATCGTGACGATCGTCGCCAGCGAGAGCGCGGAGATGACGGCGTCGTTGACGCCCGCACCGATCAGTAAAAAGAGGGTCACACCGGCGATGAACCCGGCTGTCAGTGATACCATTCCGTGACGGGTCGTTCGCGAGACACGCTGCTGGCGGGCTGTCGCCATATATGCCTATTTATCATTATATACTATAAGGGTATTGGGTGAGCTAGCGCTCCTCACACTGATCGCCAGCCGAACCGGTCGCCCACGCGTCGGAGCGCGTACTCGGCCGCGCCGGGGAGCAACGCGATCCCCAGGAAGAAGAACCACCCGACTGCGTACAGCGCGTGGGGGTCGCCGGGGCCGGCGTACTGCTGTGAGTGGACACTGTTGACGAACAGGACTGTAGCGACGAAGGTGGGCCAGACGACGTCCTCGGCTAGGAGGTAGTACACCGGGATACCGACCATGGCGACGCCGCCGACGAACGCCCAGATGGCTCCCAGCGGGGTCCCCGACATCCCCCACCCCCAGGCGTACGCGACAGAGGCGAGCGCGTGGGCGACGCCGGACACCGCTACCACGGGCCACTTGTTCGCCACCAGCGCCCCCATCCAGGCAGGCGAATCCGGCAGCCACTCGTGGCGCTGGCGGACGAC
This sequence comes from Haloarcula montana, assembly GCF_035666295.1. Lineage (NCBI taxonomy): Archaea > Methanobacteriati > Methanobacteriota > Halobacteria > Halobacteriales > Haloarculaceae > Haloarcula > Haloarcula montana. The sequence continues at coordinate 553,042 of NZ_CP142027.1, read as the reverse complement.
AGCCTCCCAGAGCCCGAGCAGTCCGGCCCCGACGGTCCAGACGTACCACGGTCCCGCGTACTTCGCGAGGTGGAGGCCGTTCTCGACGACGGTGATGCCGGTCGGGCCGTCGACGCCGGGTTCGAGTTCGGCGACGTCACGGAACACCGGGTCCGGCGGCGTCAGTTCGGCCTGGAAGGCGAGGGCGGCCAGCGCGGCGACGAGCACCAACGGCGTGACCAGTCGGTACCGGAGCGCGAGCCAGACCGGCACGGCGCCGAGGACGACCAGCCCGCCGTAGCGCCACAGCGTCATGTGTAGCGGGTACGCTGCCGGACCGACCTCGTAGCCGTACCGGAGTTGGACGCCGACGACGGCGATGGCGTGGACGAGGCCGACGAGCAGTGCGACGACGAGGGGGAGGGACGGGCGGCGCACAGCGGCGTTCGTTTCGGCTGAGAGATATGTCTTCGGGTGAGGTTATCGCTTGGACACGAGATGTGCTCGGAGGAACGAAGCTACCAGGTCGGCGACCGCGTCGCGCTCTCCGGCGAACTGGTGGCCGGCCGTGACAGATTCGACTGTCCCGCCGCGTTCGCGTGCTCGCTCGACGACCGGCTCCCAGGCGACCGTCTCGTCGCGCTCGCCGTAGACGACCTGGAGGGGGCATCCGATGTTGCCGACGGCATCGACTGTCTCACGGTCGGCGGACAGTCCTGCGGGAGGTGCGAGAACGGAACAGGCCCGTAGACTGTCCGGATTGTCGTCCCGGAACTCGGCAGCCGCCCACAGCGCCACCGCCGCGCCGAAACTGTAGCCGAACAGGCCGACCGCGTCGTAGCTGTCGGCGGCCCACGCGAGGGCGTTCTCGGCGTCGACCCGCTCGCCGTGGCCCTCGTCCCAGGGGCCGTAGTCGATCCGGAGACAGGCCACGTCTGGCCCGAGCGCGTCACCGACTGCGCGGAGCCGCGGGTCCGACCGCGAACCGCCGTGCTGTGGGTGGGGCGGGCAGGCGACGACCACCGCGTCGGCGTCGGATGCGTCCAGGGAGCCGACGACGTGCCGGCCGCCGGGAACGTGGATCACGTCGCTCATACCGGACGGTCGATCGCTGCCGGCCTGAACCTGTCGACCGGGCCGGTTCGTCTCGAAAACTCTCTCCGGGTGAAACACCATGTAAGAAATTTAAGTCAGGAGCCACGAATCAGACCATATGGGAATCCTCTCGCGCGCGTCGTACGTCATCCGGTCGAAGCTCAACGCCGTCCTGAACCGGGCAGAAGACCCTACCGAGACCCTCGATTACAGCTACGAACAGCTGCGCAACGAACTGCAGGACGTCAAGCAGGGTATCGCCGACCTGACGACCCAGAAGAAACGCTTAGAGATCCAGAAACGACGGCTCGAAGAGAACGTCGAGAAACACAACGAACAGGCCCGCCAAGCCGTCAAACAGGACCGCGAGGACCTCGCGCGCCAGGCCCTGGAGAAGAAAAAGCAGAAGATGACACAGATCGAGGAACTGGAGTCCCAGATCAGTCAGCTCCAGTCCCAGCAGGACCAGCTCGTCGAGCAGAAAAACGAGCTCCAGAAGCAGATCGAGCAGTTCCGGACGAAAAAGGAGACGATGAAGGCCCGCCACGAGGCGGCCAAAGCGTCAAAGCGGGTCAACGAGGCGATGACCGGCGCCGGCGACGAGATGGAGGATGTCAACCGCGCGATCGAACGCGCCGAGGAGCGCACCGAGGACATGGAGGCCCGCGCACAGGCGATGGACGAACTCCGGGACGACGGCGTCCTCGAAGACCAGCTGTCGGACAAGAGTTCGCTTGAACGGGAGCTCGACGATGTCCAACAGCAGGGTGCGGTCGACGCCGAACTGGACACGCTGAAAGCCGAGATGGGCAAGGCCGACGAGTCCGACCAGGAGGCCGAACCCGCCGACACCGAGGACCTCTCCGAGAGCAATCTCGAACAGGAACTAGCGGGCGATGGTGATGTCGACGTCGAGACACCGGAGGTCTCCGACGGCGAGGTCGACGCGGAACTCGAAGAGCTGAAAGACGACGAGAAGACGAACTGAGCGGCCGGGCAGGCGGAATCTCTGTCCGCGTTAGTTTTCGACCGCCAGTGTCTACGCCCGGCAGGACGGCGACCGCGATCCTACGAAAGGGTGGTTCTGTCCCGGTTCACAGCGGCCAGAGCGCGGCGACCGAGAGCGTCGTCACGACACAGAGCAGCAACTGGAGCGGGAGGCCGACCCGGGTGTAATCCGTGAACCGGTACCCGCCGGGGCCGTACACCATGAGGTTCGTCTGGTACCCGACCGGTGTCAGGAAGGCGGTGGCGACGGCGAAGGTGACGATCAGCAGGAACGGGAGCGCGTTGATCCCGATGTCCTGAGCGGTCGCGACGGCGACGGGGATCATCAGGACCACTGTCGCGACGGGCGTGATGACGCTTGACAGCACCGCGGTCAGGAGGTAGAACAGGGCCAGCAACGCCAGTGGCGGGAGTACCCCACCCGCGGTCGAGAGGAGGCCACCGAGGAAGGCGGCGCCGCCGGTCTCCTGCATCGCCAGTCCGAGCGGGAGCAGTCCCGCGAGCAGGAAGACGACGTTCCAGCTTACCGCGTCGTAGGCCTTCGAAGCGCTCAGCGTCCCCGTGGCGACCATCGTGACGACCCCGCCCAGCGCGGCGATGTAGATCGGCAGCAAGTCGAGTGCCGCCACGACGATCACTGCCAGGAGGAGACCCAAGGGAAGCAGCGCTTCCGGCGCCAGCGGGGGCGCCTCGTCGTCGTGGATACCGTCGAACAGCTCCGGTGGCCCCTCGGTCAACACGAGGTATCCCTCCTCCTGGAGGTGAGCGATCTCCTCGGGTGGCGTCTGGAGCAGGAGTGTGTCACCGGCCGCAAACTCCAGGTCGGCCAGTCCGTCGCGGAATATCTCGTCGCCCCGACGGATCGCCAGAACCGTCACGTCGAACCGGGCACGCAACTGGACATCAGCCAGGGTCCGTCCCCGGAGGCGTGACTCCTGATCGACGACGGCCTCGGCGAGGACGCCAGCGTGGCCGCTCTCGGCCAGGAGTGCTTCGGTGACGGACTCGCGGGCGAGCTGTCGGAGGCCGAGCGTCTCGGCGAACCGGTTGACGGCCTGGCGGTTCCCACGGACGGTCAGCACGTCGTCGGGTTCCAGCGTTCGGTCGGTCGCCGTCGCGAAGAACGACTCCCCGTTACGATCGATCTGGAGGACGTCGATGTCGAGTACGGTCCCGACGGCGGCGATCTCCTCGACCCCGGCGTCGGGATCGATGGGTTGGCCGAGCGTCTCCGTGGCCGCCGCCGCAACCGGATCGGTGACCGACTGTTCGAGGGCTTCGGTGACCGTCAACCCGACCAGCGGCGACTCCTCGCGGATCTGGAGTTGTGCCAGGTACCGATCCATGTCGAACTCCTCGGTGAAGTCCGCTGCGGGGTGGATACGTTCGGGGACCAGCGCGCGACCGACGGTCAACAGGTAGCCGACACCGACGATCAGCACGACGATGCCGACGGGAGTCAGCGTGAACATCGAGAACGGCTCACCGAGCAGTTCCGCGGAGAGATCACTCGCCAGCAGGTTCGTCGACGTCCCGATCAGTGTGAGCGTGCCGCCGAGCATCGCTGCGAAGGACAGCGGCATCAGTAGCGTCGAGGGCGAGATCCCGTACCGATCCGAGAGGCCGGTCACGAGCGGGATGAAGACCGCGACGATGGGCGTGTTGTTCACGAACCCGGCGCTGACGGATGTCGTCCCGACGATCGCGGCCAGCAGCCGTCCCTCGTCGCCACCGGTGAGGTCGGCGAGTTTCGCCCCGAGCCAGTCGACGACGCCGGCCTGCTCGACACCGGCACTGAGGATGTACATCGCGAGGATGGTGACGACCGCGGGGCTCGCGAACCCGAGGATCGCTTCCCGGGGAGGGACGTGGGTGTAGGGTTCCAGAGCGACCAGTGCGACCAGCACGCCGATAGCGGTGATATCCGGTGGGAGCCACTCGGTGACGAACAGCACCAGGGCGACGGCGACGAGCGCGAAGACGACCAGCGTATCCATCGAGAGCGGCGGCATACCGCCCGTGACACGCGACGGGTAGAAAAGGCTAGTCCCAGCTGACGTCGACCGACCGGTCCGTCTCACGGAGGATGAACGGCCCGATCGAGAGGGTCCGCTTGGTGACGGTGACGATCCGGAGGATGTACGCCAGCAGGATCGTAAACGGCAGGAGTGCGACCGTCGTCGTCACCGCGACGAGCAGTAGGGAGTCAGCGATCCCGAGCGTCGTCCCAGTGATGTCCTGCGGGTCCAGAAAGAGCAACGCGGAGATAGCGACTCCCAGGGCCGGGACGGCGACGTACAGCAGCGTCCGGGAGAGCGTCGATAGCTCCCACTGGAAGTACAGCGTCTTGAAGTGCTCTCGTGCCGGACCGAACAGTTCCAGCGTCTCGACCAGTTCGGCGAGTTCGTCGTCGACCGCCTCGGGGAGCGCTCCGGCGTAGGTCTCCCGGATGCGCCGACCGGCGTAGAGCTTCCAGGAGTAGTTGTAGTTCAGTGCCGCCCTGACGACGTCGAACTCGCCGAATGCGGCCCCCTCTAGCTGGCTGGCGACCGATTCGGCGTTCCCGATCACTGAATCGAGATACGTCGACAGCAGCTCGTCGAGTTCCGGGTCGAGGGATTCTTCGTCGGCCGCGTCCTCGATCGCGTGGGCCTGTTCGGCCGTCGCGCGGACGAGCGACCGGAGGAAAGCGGACGGTTCGGCGGGACTCGCCGCCGCGCCGACGGCGTCGGCCACGTCCTCACGGAACGACAGTGACCCCTCCATGCGCTCGCGCTGATCGCCGACCGCCCCCAGTTCTTGCGAGAGGACGAGTTGGCTCAGGGTCAACACCAAGGTGACACCCGTGATCGTCGCCGTGACAAGCGCCTGGTACAGCGTCTCGACGGAGTCGCCTCTCGTCAGGAGCGTCTGTGCCGGTGTCGGGTGGAGGATCCCGATGGTGACGATCCCGACCAGGACGAGGGCCGAGAACAGCCCGCTAACGAGCCAGCGGTCGGCGTCGAGGACGAACCACAACACGCTCGACCGCTCGTCGCCTCGCTCGCGGAACCGTTCGTCGGCCTCGTCGTCTGCCATGCGAACGCCGTCGTGGGCCGGCGGGAAAAGTCGGGGGGTCTACCGCCCGGCGAAGAAGGTCACGTCGGTGCGCTTCTGGTCGACCTCGGTCGTCAGGTGGTCACGGAACTCCGCGAGGTCGATGTCTTTCTCCTCGTTTTCCTTGCGGTCCCGGACCGAGATCGTTCCGGCGTCTTCCTCGTTGTCGCCGATGATGAACATGTACGGGACCCGGTCGTCGTGGCCCTGCTGGATCTTCCGGCCGACCGTCCAGGAGCGGTCCTCGATCTCGACGCGGAAGTCGTCGAGTGCTTCTGCGAGGTCCTCACAGTAGGGAATGTTGTCGTCGGACACCGGGAGGATACGGACCTGCTCGGGGGCGAGCCACGGCGGGAACTTCCCGTTGTAGTGTTCGGTCAACACCATAAAGAACCGCTCGTAGGAGCCATACAGCGCGCGGTGGATCATCACCGGGCGGTGTTCCTCGTTGTCCTCGCCGGTGTACGAGAGGTCGAACCGTTCGGGCATGTTGAAATCCAGTTGGACCGTCGGGCCGTCCCAGTGTCGGCCCAGCGCGTCCTCGAAGGCGAAGTCGATCTTCGGGCCGTAGAAGGCTCCGTCGCCGTCCTCGACGACGTAGTCGATGTCCTGCTCGTCCAGCACCGACGCCAGTTGGCTCTCGGCTTTCTCCCAGATCTCGTCGCCGCCGACGGACTTCTCCGGGCGGGTAGCGAACTGGACGGTGTAATCGAGGTTGAACGTATCCAGCGTATCGAGGATGATGTCGACGGTCGCCAGTACCTCCTCCTCGATCTGGTCGGGGCGGACGAACAGGTGGCCGTCGTCGATCGTAAAGGCCCAGGTCCGGGAGAGCCCCGAGAGTTCGCCGCGTTGCTCTTTCCGGTAGACCTTCCCGTCCTCGAAGTACCGGACCGGGAGGTCACGGTACGACCAGGAGTTCTGCTCGAAGATCGTCGCGTGGCCCGGGCAGTTCATCGGCTTGAGGCCGTACTCCTCGTCGTTGACATCCAGCAGGAACATGTCGTCGACGTAGTTCTCGTAGTGGCCCGACTTCTTCCAGAGTTCGGTCCGGAAGACGTGTGGGGTCTCGATCTCGTCGTAGCCGGCGTCACGGTTGAGTTTGGCGACGTAGTCGGAGAGTTCGTTGAGGATCTTCTTGCCGTTTGGCTCGTACAGCGGGAGCCCCGGTCCCGTCGTCTCGGCGATCGAGAACAGGTCCATCTCCTGACCGATCTTGCGGTGGTCCCGCTCCTGGGCCTTGCGGCGCCGTTCGAGGTACTCGTCGAGTTCGTCCTCGGTCGGGAAGGCGGTGCCGTACACCCGCGTGAGCGTCTCGTTGTCCTCCTCGCCGCGCCAGAACGCCGCCGAGATCTCCAGCAGCGCGAAGCCGCCGATCTCGCCGGTCGACTCGACGTGGGGTCCCTGACAGAGGTCGTAGAAGTCGGCCTGTTCGTAGAAGGAGACGGGGTCCTCGCCGGCGGCTTCGGTCTCCAAGATGTCCTGTTTGAACGGGTTGTCCTCGTAGCGCTCGAAGGCCTCTTCGCGGTCGACTAGCTCGCGCTCGATCTCGTAGTCGGCCTCGATGATCTCCTGGGCCTCCTCGGTGATCGCTTCGAGGTCGTCCTCGTCGATGTCGACGCCGGTGACGTCGTAGTAGAAGCCGTCGTCGGTCCACGGTCCGATGGTCAGTGTCGCCTCGGGGTAGCACCGCTGGAGCGCCTGCGCGAAGACGTGGGCGGCCGAGTGACGCAGGACGTCGAGGTACTCGTCGCTGCTCGGTGTGACGATCTCCAGTTCCACGTCGTTCTCGATGGGGTCGTGTTTGTCCACGAGTTCGCCGTCGACGACGCCGGCGACGGTGTCGTCTCCGAGCCCAGGCCCGATTTCGTAGGCGACATCCTCGACCGTGCTGCCGGCGGCCATCTCTAGCGTGGAGCCGTCCGGCAGCGTAACCGTGACCGTACTCATATCCGTGATTAGGATAGTCCCCGGGGATAAGTGTATTGAGACGGCCGCGTCACTCCGAGACGACGGGGTCGTGGTCGCCGATCGTCCCACCCAGCACTTCGATACGGTCGGCGGACGACTCGACGCCGGACTGTTCGACGTGGGTAAACGTCGCCGCTGTGCCCGTTTCGAGCCGTTCGAGCCGGTTGGTGACCGAGACGACGCAGTCCTCGGTCGCGTGTGGTGTGACACACTGGACGGACTCCCCGTCGTACTCGACGAGCAGCAGTTGTGGCAACACCAGCGCACGGTACTGTTCGTCGAGTACCTGTCCGTCGACAGTACGGATCGAAAACGCCGGCGAGAGCGACCGGTCGTTTGCTGTCGCCCACCGCTTGAACGTCCTGACCCGTTCGTGGACGAGTCGGCCCACGGCCGTCTCCGTCTCGGTGGGCGCCGCTGGGAGTTGTTTTCCCCAGACCGTCACCGAATGATCCAAGAGTCGTCCGTCGTCGACGAGCGCACGCACGCGATCGACGACCGACTGCTGGTGTGTCCGTGACGCCTCGGGCAGCAGGGACCGGACGAACAGTTCTGCCCGCCGGTCGTCGGACTGTGTTGATTCCATCGTTGTACAACCAATTCAAATGAGTTAACTAAAATATTTCTGCTGACAGGATTAACCGATCGGGGCGGCTGACTGAACAGTGGTAACGTCGCCGACGACTGGGAGTTGGCACGGACAACTATGTACCGCCGGCGTCCATGCTCAACTGTATGTACGACGACATCCTCGTCGCCACCGACGGGAGTTCCGGGACGATGGAGACGGTCGAGCACGCGGTCTCGATCGCACGCGACAACGACGCCGTGGTACACGGCTTCTACGTCGTCGACAAGCGCCAGTATCGGGCGGCCGACGCGGACGCGAAAGAGACGGTCCGCCAGTCCCTCGAAGAGGAGGGACAGGTCGCCCTCGACGACGTCACCGTTCGGGCCGAAGAGGCGGGCCTGGAAGTGTCGGCGTCGATGGAGGAGGGGATCCCGGACAAGGCTATCGTCGAGTACGCCGAGCGGGAGGGGGTCGACCTGATCGTGATGGGGACCCACGGGCGGACCGGTCGCCACCGCGTCTCGACGCTGGGAAGCGTCACCGAGCGGGTCACCGAGAGCGCGCCCGTTCCGGTGCTCGTGGTTCACATCGAGTGAGCCGCGCTGCCGACACCCAGCTCTCGGCCATGGCCCGGAGACCGTCCGGGACTCAGATCCGATAGTCGGACGGTACACATTTCCGCTGGCGTGCCAATAGATGCGTATCAACTATGCCGGTCCCCACAGGTACAGAGACGCTCGACGAGATCCTCGACGGCGGACTCCCCGAGAACCGGACCGTTCTGGTCACCGGCGGTCCGGGGACGGGGAAGTCCACGCTCGCGATGCAGTTCCTCCAGGAGGGGCTGGATCGGGGCGAGGACTGTCTCTACATCAGCACGGAACAGACGTTCGACGAACTGGTCGATACCTTCGATTCGTACCCGTTCGAACTCGACCACGAGAACCTCACGATCACGTCCCTGCACGCGACGCCGGGCCAGACCGTCGAGGGCGGCGACGACCGGGAACTGACCCTCCAGACCCTCGAAGGCGGGAAGATGCTCGGCGGCGACTATTCGGCGCCGTTCGAGAGTAAATACATCACGCAGTATCTCACGCGGTTCGCGCCGGCGGATCGGGTGGTGCTTGACTCCGTCTCGGGGCTGTCAGCCATCGGCGAGGACCCGGACGTGTTCCGGCGGACGCTGCTGGATTTCATCCGCCTGCTCAACGACGAGTTCGGCGCGACCGCGATCTTCACCGCCGAGGAGTCCCAGCCCAGCGCCTCCCAGGAAGACGTAAAGACCGTCGCCGCGAGCGACGCCGTCCAGTTCAACACCCACGGCGTCGTCCGCCTCTGGCGTGAGAACGTCAGCGGCGACTACCACCGGTTCCTGGAGGTCGTCAAGATGCGCGGCGTCGACCACGACACGCGCGTCCACGAGGTGTCGTTCACCGAGACGGGACTGCGTGTCTCGCCTCGCCTCCGGACCCACCCCGGCGAGTTCGTCCCGTCGGACCACATGTCGACGGGCATCCCCGGGCTGGACCAACTCATGGGCGGGGGGATCGTCCGCGGCGGAACGCTCCTGCTGGAACACGACGGACAGGCTAGCCCCCACTCGATCCTGACGAACCTACTGGCCCAGGCCACCGAGGACGACATGGCGATCACGATCGTCCCGCCGGTGGAGTTGCCACCCAAGCGACTACGAACCATCATCGACGAGCGGATCGGCGACATGGAGGAGCTGCTGGCGGACGATCAGCTCTTTCTCGTCGACTTCGCGAACATCTGGGAGAACACCAAGCGCAACGTGTTCAAGCCCCAGGAACACGACACCGACAACCCCGCCGCGGTGTTGCGGACGATCGACGACCGGCGGGGAGAACAGCCGATGTTCACGGCGCTCAACGTCGAGGCACAGATCCCCGTCCTGACCGACGACGAACTCCGACAGATGCGCTTCTGGGAGGAGGAGAACCTGTATCGACCGGACGATACGACGATGTACCTCTACAACCCGGCGTCGCTGGACGACGAACTCGGGGCCTTCTACCGGAACGGTGCCTGGCAGAACCTCCGGACGTGGGTCAACGAGAAGGGGCTCCAGTATATCGAACTCAAGAAGTCCCCCAGCGGGTACATGGGATCGACCCGACTCGTCGAGTACGTCACCGACGAACCGTACATGCGCGTCCAGCGGCCGCCGGGAGCCGGCGCGAGCCGTGTCCCGGACGAGGGGGGCAACTCGTAGATGACCGGCCCCCGACCCGGAACGAACGTCCTGGTACTTGCCCCGTCACTCGGTGAGGCGAAACGTGCGGCCTGCCTGAACCTCCTCGCACCGGGCGACCTCGACACGCTGGATGTCCTCCGTATCACCTACTCGTCATCGCCCCGGGAACTGATCGACGAGTGGCTGGCCGACCACGAGGAACTGCCGGGACGGATGGGGATTATCGATGTCGGCGACCGGGCCGGCGTGGGCAGCGCCGGCGATACCGACTTCCCGGAGGGCGTCTTCGTCACCGAGGCCAACCCCAACGACATCACCGGTCTCGGGATGCGGCTGAACAACTATCTCAACGATGTCCCCGAGGAGAGCCAGTTGGTGGTCTGTTTCGACTCGCTGACGGAACTGCTCCAGTTCGCCGACGTCCAGTCGGCGTTCAAGTTCCTGCATATGTTCGCCGGACAACTCAGACAGGTCGACGCTGTCGGTCACTTCCACCTCGACCCGGGTGCCCACGACGACCAGGTCATCAGCCGGCTCAAGCCCGTCTTCGACGACGCGATCGACCACACGTAACCGACCGGTAACTTTTCGGAGGGTCGTACCGCCCTACGTGTATGGACAGTCGCGAGTACGAGTTCGAAGGGGCGAAACCGGACATCCATGGATACGCACACGTCAGCCGCGAGGCGACGCTCGTCGGCGATGTCACGATCGGCCCGAACGCAAACGTCTGGCCCGGGGCGGTTCTGCGCGGTGACGTCGGCCCTGTCGAGGTCGGCCGCCAGACGGCGATCGGTGACGGGGCGATCCTTCACGCCTCGACGGCTGGGGAGAAAGTGATGGTCGGCCACGGGGCGGCGCTGAACGACGCACACGTCGCCGACGGCGCACTCGTCGGATTCAACTCGACCGTTAGCGACGCCGACATCGGCGATCGATCGATCGTCGCCATGGGGACGGTGGTTCCGCCGGGCTACGAGGTTCCCTCCGAGTCGTTCGTCCGGGGGAGTCCGGCACAGGTGACACCGCTATCCGAGACGACGATCGACCCCGACGAAGTGTTCGAGGCATATTCCTCGGGTGATTACGCTAATCTCGCAGCTCGCCACGAGGACCTCTTCGAGTGACGACGGCCAGAACATGACAAACGATACTACCGACGACATTGTTGAACTCGTCCGGCGGTCGCTGTCGGACGCCACCGACGAGACCTTCGAACAGCGGGTCGCTGAGCAAGCGGAGACGCTCAAGCAGGCGATCCGGGCCGGAACCTTCGACAACGAGGAGTTCTCCGTCGGCCTGGAGGTCGAACTGTACGCGATCAACAGCGTCCCCGAAGAACCCGAACCCGACACAGCGGACGACGAGGGGGACGAATCCAGGGAGCCAGCCGGCGATGCCGAGGCCGACCTCGGCGGCGGTGGCGGGGGCGGTGCCTGGGACAGTTCGCTGGAGCCCAGCAGTTCCGGGGGTGGTAGCGGCGCTTCGCTGGAACCCGAAGGTGACGCCGGCGATTCGCTGCTCGGCGACCCACCCGACGAGGACGAGGCTGACCCGGGTACCGACACCGGCAACGCCGGCGACGACGGGTTCGGTCCCGGCGAAGGGCCGTCCCTCGACGTCGACCCCGACAGCCCGCTCGCCCCCGACGAACCCGACAACACCGAGGTCGACGACGGGGAACCCGCCGTCGAGGAGACCGACGAGGACGACGAACCGTACATGGACCCCGAGGAGTGGGAGGGGCGGCTGACGCGGCTCCCCGACGTGGTCTTCGAGGGCGAAGCCAACAAGGAACTGGGGCTGCACAACGCCGAGGTCAACACCGAGCCCAACAGCTTCGACCAGAGCGGGATGGAGGTCCAGACGACCGCCGTCGAGATGCAGACCAAGCAGGCCCGCCAGCAGGCATCGAACCAGCACTGTGAGCTGATCCCAGACGCCATGTGGACGATCCCGCCCGAGGAGGGCAGCGAGCCGTACCTCTCGGCGCACGAGCGACACGACGACGTGGTGATCGCGGACAACATGCGACCAGCCCCTCGCTACGTCGCACTCGACAACGAGGCCCTGAACCACGCCGGCGGCGAGATCGAGTTCGACGTGCCGGGCTACTCGGGGGCGTTCCCGACGATCCTCTTCGAGTCGCTGGCGACCTCGATCCAACCGCACCTCCAGATCCCCGACACCGAGGCGTTCCCGGACTACTACAACGCGGCGATCCGGACGCTGGGGCCGCTGCTGGCGCTATCGACGAACTCGCCGTTCCTGCCGGCGGACTGCTACGACGGGGTCGATCCCGAACGGCTCTGCCGGGAGACCCACCACGAACTGCGCATCGCCGCCTTCGAGCAGTCGGTCAACACCAGCGAGAACCCGAAAGTCAAGGTCCCTCGGGACCTCGACGCCACGACCGACGTGGTCGACCGCGTCGTCGAAGACGACTGCTTCGCCCCGTTCCTCCGGGAGTGGCTCGACGAGACCGACCGCGAGTCCCTGGCCGACGACATCTGGGAGTTCGACCACAAACGCGGCACCTACTGGCGCTGGCTCCGCTGTGTGATCGGCGGCGACGAGGTGGCCGGCGCGAGCACCGAGGAGTCGCTGCGTATCGAGTACCGGCCGCTGCCGACCCAGCCACACGCGAACGACATGATCGGTCTCCAGGCCCTGACCGTCGGGCTCATCCGCGGCCTCGTCGTCGAGGGCCACCCCCTCGAAGAGTTGCCCTGGCAGGAGGCCCGCCGGAGCTTCTACGACGCCGCGAGAAACGGGCTCGACGCCGATCTGGCCTGGGTCACCGTCCACGGCGAACGGACGACCGATCCCGAGGTCGTCTACGACGAGGTGTTCCGCTACGCTCGTCTCGGTCTCGAAACACAGGAGATCCCCGAGGCCCGCATCGACGAGTACCTCGGTCCCATCGAGTGCCGCTGGGAGGCCGGCGAGACGCCCAGTTCCTGGAAGATCGATCGGGTCCGCGAGTACGCCGCCGACGGGCACTCGCTGGACGACGCGATCTGTGAGATGCAACGGGACTACTTCGAGCACAGCCGCAAGCACCACGCCTTCGAGGAGTGGCTCTGACGGCGGCCCGCGGCTGCATCGGCCGACGTGGGTACTTTTATCCTGTCGACAGCCCTACGAGCATTCGATGGTAGAAACTGGTGATTCCGCTCCGAACATCACGGCAACGATCGCAAACGGCGAGGTCGAGGCGTTCGACCTCTCGGAGCACCTGGGCGATGGCCCGGTCGTGCTCGCCTTCTTCCCCGGCGCGTTCACACCGCCGTGTTCCAACGAGATGGTCGCACTGCAGAACCACATCGGCGACTTCGAGGACGCCGGTGCGACGGTGCTCGGTGTCAGCGCCGACTCGGCGTTCTCGCTGAACGCCTTCCGCGACGAACACGGCCTGGAGTTCGACCTGGTCAGCGATATGGGCCGCCAAGCGATCCAGGACTACGGCCTGGAGATCGACATCGAGGACCTCGGCCTGCTCGGCGTCGCCAACCGCGCCGTCTTCGTCCTCGACGACGACGGGACGGTGAGCTACACCTGGACGACCGACGACCCGACCGTCGAACCCGACTACGAGGAACTGATCGACGCGGTCCAGAACGCCTGAACTCCCGGTAGCCCGACTTTCTTATTAGGAGACGTACGCGGTGTCGGCTCCCCGTAGCAGCGGCGAACGGACCACGCCGGTCGCGCCCGTCGCGTCGACCAGGACCGCCTCCCCGAACCTGCTGTTCACCGGAGCTTTCCAGGGTGCCGAACTCACGGGCTGACTCAGCTTCGACGACCGCGGAGGGTGTCACGGTGGTGCTATCCGTTCGCCGTTCGCTCGAAGACGGAGACCGAGTCGTACGTGAGCGCCGTGAGGAGGGAATCCAGCGGAGGATTCAGTCTTCGGTCGCGAACTGAAGCGAGCCACTGCTCCCGGCAGTCAGTGCCGCCCGATTACGGCGGGAATCGATCGTCGTCTTACAGCCTGGACACTCGTAGATCGTCGAATCGGCGAGTACGTGGATGGTCCAGTCGCCGTTGATACGACTCTCGTAGCCGCATTCGGGACAATAGAGGGTCGCCTTGTCAGTCGGCTGGGGCTCGGTGGAGGGCGTCATTTCCCGATCTACTCCCTGGACAGTGATAACCACGTCGTCTCCCGGCTCCGAATGCCTGCGTATCACTGGCACTGGACGTGGTGATCCGATCGATGGCGGGAGGCGTATCGACTGCCCTCAACGACGACACGACCGAACCCCTCCCTGAACGACCTGGCTCAGTCGGTGAACCCCTCGTTCCGCTGGACACCCGTTCCACGCTCAACTGTCTGTAGGTCGAACACGTCGCCGTCCATCCTTACCCCATCGTAGGGGTCCGCATCGAGCAACAACGCGCCGTCCAGATCGACGTAATCGACCAGGGGCGCGAGGTGGACCGCCGCGGCGATAGCGGCGTTTGAGGCGACCATACAGCCCAGCATCGTCGACAGCCCGTGTGCGTCGGCAGTATGTAACAGCCGGAGGGCGGGCCGAATCCCCCCACACTTGACGAGTTTGACATTGACCACGTCGCAGGCGTCAGCGACTCGTGGGACGTCCCGCGGGGTGACACAGGACTCGTCGGCACAGACCGGGATCGGCGTCGCTTCGGTGACGCGGCGTAGTCCCTCGCGGTCGCCCGCGCCGACGGGCTGTTCGAGCAGCGATACGTCGGCGGTCTCCAGCCAGCCGAGCGCGTCGACGGCCTCTGCGGGGGTCCAGGCGGCGTTGGCGTCGACCCGAAGGTCAGCGTCGGGGACCGCCTCGCGGACCGCTTCCAGACGCGTCCGGTCGTCGTCGGTCCCGAGTTTCACTTTCAGATGCGAGAAGCCGGCGTCGACCGCGGCGCGGGCCTTCTCGGCCATCCGCTCGGGTGGATCGATCCCGACAGTATAAGTCGTCGTCGGGACTGCCTCGGGGTCCAGTCCCAACTGGCGGTACAGCGGCGTCCCGAGTTCCCGGGCGGCCAGATCCGTGCGCGCGATGGAGACGGCGGCGCGTGCGGCCGGCTGGGCGGGCCACTGCTCGTGGAGGCGGCGGTCGAGTCGCTGGCCGTTGTGCGGATCGTCGAGGTCGGCAACGACCGCGAGCATATCGGGCAACAGTTCGGCGACGCTCGCGGCCGTCTCGTCGTAGTACGGCGAGGGAGCCACCCCGCCGACGCCGGTCACGTCGTCCCGTTCGAGTTCGACGACGACCGTCTCGCTGGTCGCGCTGGTGCTGCGGGCGATGCCAAACGGCGTCGCAAGCGGGAGGTCGTACCGACGGACCGTCCAGTTCATACCACCGCGTCCAGCACCTCGTCGGCGACGCCGTCCCGAACGGGGTCACACGCCGGCGCGTCGATGGCCTCGGCGTACTCCCTGACGGCCTGGGTAGCGGCCCCGTCGTCGAGATGTCGGGTGTTCACCGCTCCGGCGGCCACGCTGCCGTCCGAGACCGGCGCGGCCAGGCGGTCGTAGAGATCGACGACGGAGGGCAGCGGCGGGATCGAAAACGATTCGTAGCCGTTGATGGTCTCGCGGCCGGCCTCGTGACAGAGGACCAGCGCGTCCGGTGCCGAGCCGTGGAGGATGCTCGTGGTCACGCCCGAATAGGCGGGGTGGACGATCGATCCTTGCCCTTCGACGATCAGCAGGTCCTTCTCCTCGGGGGTCTGGACCAGTCGCTCGACGGCGCCGGCGGCGTAGTCGGCGACGACGCGGTCGACCGACAGCCCCCAGCCGGTGATGGCGACGCCGGTCTGGCCCGTCGGGACGACGGCGGCGTCCAGCCCGCGCTCGCGGGCGGCGTCGCGCAACTCGAAGGAGACGGTCATCTTCCCCGTCGAGCAGTCGGTCCCGACCGTCGTGACGACCGTGGCGTCGACCTCGCCTGCGGTCCCCTCGGCGACGGTCAGATCGTCGGGCGGTCTGCGGAGGTCCCGGAGCTGTCCGCCGTGTTCGGCCGCCAGGTCGGCGAACTCGGGATCGTCGGCCAGGAAGTCGTGCAGTCCCGACACCACGTCACAGCCGCGTTCGAGCGCGGTCCGGACATCTGGCCGCCAGGACTCCTCGAAACGGCCGCCGATCGGTGCAATGCCGATGATCAGCGCGTCGACCTCGGGAACGTCGTCCATCGACGCGACGATTGGGGCGTCCTGGACGCCGTCCAGCACGTCCGCGACGCGCCGACCGGCGAACTCCCGGTCGACGACGGCACGGACCTCGTGATCGCCGTACCTGAGCAGCCCGACGGCGGTCTTCGCCTCGTCGGGGAACGCCTCGTGTGTGAGCAGGGCCACTCGCATGTCGCGGCCTTCGCTGCCGGCGTGGGTAAAGCTACGGTTGCTACGGGACCCGTAACTGCACCGTCCAGAACGACTCGACGGCGTCGTCGAGTGCGGGTTCCGGATCGCCGGTCGCGTCGACGGCGCTGGTCACGGTCGCGAGGGTCTCGAACTCGTGGATGACCGACCGCTCGCCGACGACGTAGAGCCAGTCGGGATCGACGGTTTCGATGGCCGCTCGACAGCGGTCGAGGTGGCTGTCGATCTGCTGGTCGCGCAACCGCTCGAACCGGGACTGCGAGAACCCGCCCTTCGAGTGTTGGCTCTTGAGTTCGGAGTCGAACCCGTGGAACGCCGTCCGTTCGCGGCCCTCGTACTCGCCCAGCGCGAACAGGTCCGACCGGACCAGCGCCACGCTGTAGCTCCCGGACGGTTCGAACCACGACCGCTCCAGGCTGACGCGGTCGCCCCACTCGGCGAACGGCTCCGGCGGGTTCGGCACTGAGAGGCAGGCCGAGAGTAGCCCCGTGTCGTCGGCGACCGCAAGACAGGGCGCGGCCCGTGAGACCAGTTCTGCACGGTCGCCGAACGCCGTCGAGACGGAACCGGGGACCCGCCCTTCGTCGTCGACGTATGCCGTGAGAACACCTTCCGGACCACTCTCGACGCTCGACAGTCGGTCGAGCACCTCGGCGAGTCGGTCTCGCCGGAGTCGTTCCTCGGCCCGAAACCCCATCTCCCGCTCCCCGCTCCGGTGACGTTCGACGCGGTCTTCCAGTTCCTCGACCCGATCTTCGAGCTTGTTCTCGCGCTCTTCGGCGCGTTGTCGGGCGGTCGCTGCTTCGGCCCGCCGCTCCTCTTCGGCCTCAAGTTGCCGTTCGAGGTGGTGATTCTCCTCTTCGAGGTCGGCGATGCGCTCTTTCAGCGAGGCCCGACCCAACACCCTGTCCAGCATGTGGTAGATGGCCGGTAGGGACGAGTATAAAAGTACAGTAGTCAGTGTCGGCTCGGGCATCGCGGCTCCGGGAAAAACAGACGGGACCGAAGAACATATTCTGTGACGGTCTCCAGAATGGTTTGTGACAGGGTTCGCGAACTTACTGAAGACGATGGCGCTGCTCCATCTCCTCCCGTTCGGGTTCATCGTGGCGAACGTCTACACCTCGCTGCCGGTCGGAGTGAAGGCGTATCTGCTGGGCCAGCTTGTCGCGACCGGCGTCGTCCTCGATATGATCTTCTCGTCGGTTACGTCGGTAGCGCTCGCGATCCGTGCGTACCTGGCGCTCTTCCAGGAGGCGATCTTCCTCGTCGTCGTCGGTATCTGTGGGATCGTGTTCTGGGTGAGGGACGAAATCGGCTCGAATCCCGATCGGCACGCCCGGAGCGACTCGTGGATTGATCGCCTCCGGGGCGATAGCACGGACAGTGGTCGAGGGACTACCAGTCCGAATCCGGGCCGCTCCGCCCGCGTCCGCGGGGAAACTATCGTCGTGCTTTTCCTCTGTTCGCTCGTTCTCGCCCGTCTGGTCGCTGTTGTGTTCCCGCCGATCCCGTCTTCCGGTGCGTCCCTGCTCTCGGCGCCGGAAGTCGCTGTCTACCAGTCCGAACTGTTCCACGACGATTACGAGTTCGTGGTACAACTGCTCAAGGTCGTCCGGCTCGATCTGTATCTGGTGATCGGTCTGATCACGCTGTTGGCCATGTTCCCGCTGGGGCGGGACATCGGCCCGCGGCAGATGAAGTACAGCTATCTCGTCACGGGCGCTGGCGCACAGATCGTCATCCTCCCGGCCGTCGTCCTCTCGGTGTTCGGCCTCACGATCTTCGGGGTGACGGTCATCCCACCGAACGCTCCCGTGGAGCTGACCGGTAACTTCACGGTCCTCGCTGCGCCGATCTTCCTCCTGTTGCTGGTCGTCGGGGCGGTCACGAGAGAGTTCCTCCGGAAAGCCGAGCATACGTATGGTTCTTGAATGGGTCGTCGAGTTCGTACCGGGATGGCTCGGTCCGACAGTGATCGTCCTCGGGTTGTTCGTCTGCTCGATCGGGCTGTTCCGGAGCGGATTGCGACAACTGTTCACGGGTGTAAGCTCGAACTTCGAGTACCTGGTCCCCGGGCTGGCCGGACTCGTCTACGTGTGGGCGATGACCAACCTGCTCGCACTACCGGGGTTCGTCGTCCGCAATCCGACGACGTACGCGATTCTGTTCGCCTTCAGCGCCAAGTGGATCGAGGGGGCTTCGGCGGTCATCATCTACCCGAAGCTCGCCTACGTCGTCCGCAACTTCTCGGAGGTCCGCAGGACGTGGTCGACGCCGGGGCAGACGACGATGACACAGAAGCTTCTCCGGGGGCTCGTGCTGTTTCTCCTCGGGATGATCGCGTTCTACGCCTTTATCGGGGCGCTCCTCTACGTGAACGGTCTCTCGGTGCCGGCCGGGAACCTGCTCGTCGTGGTTTGGACCGTCCTCACGTTCGCCATCTCGCTTTTCGGGTTGTTCTGGAAGGTCTCGACGGTCGATCTCCCGGCCTATCTGCTCTACGGGACGGTACTCGTCCTGAGCGGTGCGGAGGTCGTCAATCTCTCGTCGATCGGTGGCGACATCAGCGTCTTCGTGGCCGGCGGTGCCG
The DNA here is from genome assembly GCF_035666295.1 of Haloarcula montana. Lineage (NCBI taxonomy): Archaea > Methanobacteriati > Methanobacteriota > Halobacteria > Halobacteriales > Haloarculaceae > Haloarcula > Haloarcula montana. The sequence goes on along the minus strand of NZ_CP142027.1, from coordinate 534,154 downwards.
GCTACACGCTCGGCTACCTGACGCTGCTGCTTCTGTGGGTGCTCCCCGACGGGACACTCACGGCCGATCCGGAGGGCCGCCGGGACTAGGCTCCGTGTCCGAGGGGGCGGCGGGGATGCCGGGAGTCCAGTCCCCACAGGTTTAAGCGAGTATGGTAGTGACTGAGTGTATGGAGCGGATTCCGTTCGGTGTCGGGCAACTGGACTCCATCGTCAACGGTGGGGCGCCGACCGGTAGCGTGGTCCTCTTGTCGGGCGAAGCAGGTGCCGGTGCACGTGAGTTCATGCACACCAGCGCCCTCATCAACGGGTTGGCCGAGGTCGACGACGAACTGTTCGATCTCTACTACGGAACGCCGTCGGCCGACGCCGTCCTGCCCGACGAGGTCCACTACATCTCCTTTACTGCCAGTGGCTCACAGCTCACCGAAGAGATGCGTATCGCGATGGACGACGATATCGTCGACGCCGGGACCGAGGGCGTCGAGTTCCACGACCTCTCGGAGCGGTACTTCCACATCAGTCCGGTCCCGCGGGAGTGGTACGCCGAGCGGACGGACAGCATCAAAGACCTCCGGGCTCGTCACGAACGCGACGACCTGCTGGGCGCGCTGGGGATCCTGCTGAACGATGTCGCCAGCGGCAACCTCGTAGTTATCGACTCGCTGTCGGACCTGGTCAGTGCGATGGGTGAGGAGATCAACTGGGCCGACATCAGCTTCCTCGTCTCGGGGCTCCAGAAGGCGGCCCACGAATGGGGCGGACTCATCCTGTTGTACGTCAACCACGACACACTCTCGGATGTCAGACACGGCCAGCTCAGCGACGCCGCCCACGGGACGATGAGTTTCGCCTGGGAGTCCGGTGGCTCCACGCGAGCCCGGACGCTCGTCATCAAACAGTTCCGCGGGGTCCTCTCCGAGATCGAGGACGAGAACATCGTCCAGTTCGAGACCGAGATCGGCGACGCAGGTTTCGACATCAGCGATGTCCGGAAAATCCGGTAGGTGCGACTTTCGACGGCTGAAATCAGCGGCAAACGCTTAACTGTCTGGTTCAAATACCGGTACGTAATGGCCAGTGAGTCGACGGAGGACGTGAGTATCACCGTCGAGCTTTCGGGGGAACTCGACGAGTGGCTCGACGACCGAGCTGCCCGGCTCGGAGTCTCCCGAGACGAAGTGGTCCGCCAGCTCCTGTCGTCGTATCGGGCCGCCGACGACCTGGGTGACGACATCGCGTTGTCCCCGGCCGGCGATGGCGACGACGTGGTTCGAGAAGAGATCACTGCGACCGTCGATGACCGCGTCAACGAACAGGCGGAACGGATTATCGGCGATCGACTGCCGGACATCGCCGACGCGGTCGAGGGTCGGATCGACGCCGATCTCTCCGAGGTCGAGTCGGAGTTCGACGAAAAGATCGACGACGTTCGCGATCGAGTCATCCAGCTCAAACGCGAACTCGACCAGAAGGCACCGAAGAGACACGATCACGAGGCATTCGAGGAGATCGACCAACTCGATCGTGAACTGGAGTTGCTGACCGACGACCTGGCGTCGTTTCGCGACGAGGTCGACGCGTCGCTCGCCGACCAGGACGAGGAGATCGCGGACCTCGCCGACCGCCTCGACGACGTGGAAGACAAACTCAAGCGGGTCGCCTGGGTTGTCACCGATCTCCGCGAGGAACAGGGCGGCCAGAGCAACCACAAGCGGGCGGTCGACCGGATCAAACGCGCCGCTGCCCAGGAAGGGATCTCGACAGCCAGTTGTGAGAGCTGTGACGAACAGGTCGACATCGGGTTGCTGACCGATCCCCAGTGTCCCCACTGTGAGACGACGGTTACCGACGTTCGCCCCGATGGCGGTTTCCTCCGCAAGAAGGCACGATTGGTGACTGCTTCGCAACTCGAAGCGGGCGAGACGAATGAGTGACGACGATCCGGAGGACCCGTTTGCGGACCTCGACACCGACGACCGGGAGGGGGACCCGTTCGAACGGCTAACTGGGGACGACGAGGAGTCGACCGACGACACGGTGCCGGAAGTTACCGATGTCTTCGAGGACACCCCTCCAGCCTCCAACGACGACGGAGCGGACCGCTTCGAGCAGGCATGGTCCGACGAGGAGGACGGGGACAACGTCTTCGAGCGAGCGGGTACGGATGAGGCCACAGACGACGGTGCAACCCAGAGCCACTCGGAGCCCCAGGGGGCACAACCGACCGGTCCAGCAGCCGACGACGGGCCGGCCCCGGGGTCGGCCGACGACCCCTTCGCCGGGATGGACGACCGAGAAGGCGACCCCTTCGAGGGGGGCGAGAGTGCCTTCGAACGTGTCGACGTCGGCAGTATCGACGCCGACTCGGTCTGGGAGGAGATCACCGCCGAGGACGACGATGGGCCGGCAGGCGAGTCGGTCACGGAGGTGCCGGACGTGGGCTACGCCGAGGTGTCCAAACACCGGTACTGCGAGCAGTGTGAGTTCTTCTCCGGGCCGCCGGCGGTGAACTGCTCTCACGACGAGGCGCAGATTCTGGAGTTCATCGACATGGAGACGGTCCGGCTGGCGGACTGTCCGATCGTCGCCGAGCAACGGGCTCTAGAGAACGAGGAGTAACGGTTTTCTTCGCGGGCCGACGACCGCTACACATGCAGTTCTGCGACGACTGCGGTTCGATGATGCACGCCGATGGCGACGAGATGGTCTGTCAGTCCTGTGGCACACGGGCGGCGAAAGACACGGACCGCGCCGCCGAGTTCGTCACGACGGACGAACAGAGCGACGACGACGTCATCGAGACCGAGGAGGGCGCGAACTTCGAGGGGAAACCGACGGCCAACGATGTCACCTGCGACGAGTGTGGCCACGGGAAGGCCTGGTATACGATCAAACAGACCGGCTCGGCCGACGAACCGCCGACGAGGTTCTTCAAATGCCAGGACTGTGGCCACCGCTGGCGGGAGTACAATTAACCCGCTGCCCGACGCCGTCTCCGTATGACACTGGAAGAACGGACCCGGGAGGCGGTCCGGACGGAACTACAGCGACTCCTCGACCGCTACGGCGAGGTCGAGGTGGACCGCCAGACCGTAACCAACGATCCCGACCTGTTCGAGGCGGGACGAGACCTCGCCCAGGAGGGGTGGCTGGGCGACGCGGGGACCTGGGTCACTGACGATGCGGGACGTGTCCTGCTCATTCGACACGAGGGCGCGCCCGACACCTGGGGGACACCCGGTGGCGGTCACGAACCGGCGACCGACGACGGTCTCGACGGGACGGCCCTGCGGACGCTGACCGAACAAACCGGTGTCGAGGCCGACCTGGGCTCGCTGTACTACGTCCGCTGGCAGACGGTCGTCAACGAGGCCGACGCCGACGACCGGCTCCACATGCTCAGCGTGGTGTTCGAGGGAACGGCTGTCTCGACCGACATCGTCGAGGGCGAGGCCGACCACGGCGTGCTGGCGGCGACGTGGTTCCAGAACCTCCCCGAACGTCTTCACGAGATCCCACAACGGAAGTCCGAGGAAGCCGAGTGATATCGGTCAAAACCCGCTCGAAGCCTACTGAAGACACTTACACCGACGGGTGGAAGCGTCTCGTATGCGCCGCCGCCACTTCCTCGGGCTCTGTGGCTCGCTGGTCGCCGGGACCGCCGGCTGTCTCCAGGGAACCGACGGACCCGCCGATTCGCCGGAGCGTCGGACGGATCGCTCGTCGACGACACCGACGACAGCACCTGCCACGGGCTCTTCGGCTGTCGAGATCACGAGCGCAGCCGTCCAGCCGGGGGTCGTCGGCCCGAACACGCCAGATTCGATCGGCGTCTTCGACGAGTTCGGGCAGTACCTCGTCGTCCAGGTCTCGGGAGCGGGTCCTGCGTACGACGCCTTCGAGTTTCGGTTCGACGGCCAGCGGTTCTCGCCGACCACGCTCCAGAACGGGCTCTACCGGGACGAGGAGTGGGGAGTCAGATACAGTGACGGCTCCGGACCGGTGCTGTTCGGGCTGCCGGAGACCGGCGACGCCAGCGACGCGCGGCTACAGTTCGGCGAGCGAACGTGGGAACCGCCACAGCCGGTGCGCGATCGACTCGAAGCACCGCTGCCGACGTTCGACGTGACGATGCGCGGCCCCGACCGGGCCGGGCCGAACAGGGACCCGGTACTGCTGGTGACGGTGACAAACGAGGGCGACCGCTCGGGGTGGTATACGCTCGCGCTCAACCGCTCCGGGCCGCTGATCGCTTCGGCGCCGCTCCGGCGCATCGCGGGGACGCTCGATCCCGGCCAGGAGCGGACGATCACCCACGACGCCCGGAGTCCGTTCTCGCCGGATGCCGACCCGCACGCGGTGACCTATCGTCTCGATACCCCCGGCGATGACCCGGCGCTCTCACACACGATCGAGCCGACAGAACGGACGAAGACGCCAGGGTGGACCGACGAGGGAACCGCGACCGCGAGCGGTGCGGAGTGACTGATTCACTCGGAGACGGCCGCGGCGTCCTTGCGGACGAGTTCGTCGCGTTTGCGGTCGACCCAGAGGGCGATGGGCCAGTCGTCGGGATCGTACGGGGCGGCGCCTTCTAGCAGTTCCATCCGGCCGACCGGCTCGGGCGGCATCGTCACGAGGCCCTCGTGTCGCTCGTCACCGATCGCCTCGATCGTGTGACGAGCGCCGCCCGGGAGGTAGACGAACTCGCGCGGTTGTACTTCGATGATCTGCTCAGTGCCGTCTTCTTGTGCTAGCGTGTAGCGGGCTTTCCCGGCCAGACACAGGCAGAACTCGTCGAAGCTCGGGGTGTGAGTGTGCCAGTCGATCGTCGCGCCGGGCTCCATCTCGAAGTACAGCTGTTTGAACTCGTTCGTGACACAGACCGGGTACGTCCGGATGTCCTCGCCACCCTGTTGGACACAACTCGCGTCGTCGAGGGACACCTTGTACATCGTCTGGTCGGGGAGGTGGGTGTAATCGAGGGATCGCGGGGTCAGATCGGAACGGCTGTTCGAATCACTTTCGTCGCTCATACCGGAACAGCACCGACAACCGAGCCGAGAGTAAAAAAACGCTCCCCCGATTCAGGCCGGCAGCGCGAGCCAGGCGAGGACGACTGCCGTCGCCCCGACGACGGTCGAGCCGACCGCGTGGGTTCGCAACTCGTCGAGCAGATCGTGGGAGTGTTCGTGCAGCGAACAGACCTCGTCGATCTCGCTGCCGGCCTCGCAGTTGGGCAGGAAGTCCATCGCGACGTGGAGGAAGATGCCCGCGGCGAACCCGAAGACGACGGCGTTGAGTGCCGGTGCCCGCGGGACGGCAAGCAGCGCCGCAGGGATCGCGGTCAGTCCGACGCCGGCCGCGGGCAACAGGAGCGCCGTCGCGGACTTCCCGTTCCGACTCAGCCGTCGGGCGGCCGCGTAGCCGGCAGGCCCCTTGTGTGAGACGATCGCCAGTCCGAGCAGGAGGCCCAGCGTCGGCATCGAACCGTAGACCAGCCCGATGATGAGCCCGGCCGAGAGCGCGTGGGCGGCGATGGCCGCCGTCGTCGTGTCGAAACTCGTCTCGACGTGGGTGAGACGGTGGCCGATGGTGTGGCTGGCGTAGCCGACGACAAGTCCCAGCGCGATGCCGATGCCGCCGATGCGGGGTGAACCGGCCTGTCCGCCTAGCCCCATCGCCTGGGGGACCAGGAACATCGCTGCCGAGGTGACCATCGCCCCGCTGGCGAGTCCGTACCCCCAGACGAGCCGATGCGGGTTGGTCCGTTCAGCCCGCACGCTCAGCCACGCACCCGCGACCATCGCCGCGAACGCGACCCACGAGATGACGAGTACTTTGACGAGCCCGCCGGTGACGGCCAGTGCCGAGAGCGCGATCAGTACGACGACGCTGGCAACACCGACGAGGGACGGGCGGTCGGAGTTATTAAAAATTCTAACTTCGTTAATAGCCATTAACTACTAACAACGCATAGTTACTAATAAATCCATCGGGTAGTGGGGCCGACAGCAGTGTCCGGGAGAGTGACGTATATCACACACAACGCTGTTGGGCAACCGTTTTATGGTCGTTCCGCTCGGGTGTAGAGACAATGAGTTCCCTCTCCGGAACGGCAGTTACGGTCGTCGGGGGCGGCTTCGGCGGGCTTTCAGCGGCCTGCTATCTGGCCGATGCCGGTGCTGACGTCCGTGTGTTGGAAAAGAACGACCATGTCGGCGGCCGCGCCTCCCAACTGGAGGCCGAGGGGTTCCGCTTCGATATGGGTCCCTCCTGGTATCTGATGCCCGATGTCTTCGAGCGCTTTTTCGCGTACTTCGGGCGCGAGCCGAGCGACTTCTACGACCTGGAGCCTCTCGACCCCCACTATCGGATCTTCTTCAAGGACGGCGACCGACTCGACGTGACCGGCGACCACGAGGAGATGCGTGACCTGTTCGAGTCCTACGAACCCGGGGCCGGCGAGGCGTTCGACGACTACCTGGAGACCAGCGAGTCCCACTACGAGACGGCGATGAACAAGTTCGTCTACGAGGACCGCTCGCGCCTGCGTGACTGGATCGATCTGGACGTGCTGACCGCCGCACCGGTCGGCCTCCAGCTCATCGGCTCGATGCAGGGCCACGTCGAGGACTACTTCGAACACCCGAAGCTCCAGCAGATCATGCAGTACACGCTGGTGTTCCTCGGCGGCTCGCCGAAGAACACGCCGGCGCTGTACAACATGATGAGCCACGTCGATTTCAACCTCGGCGTCTACTACCCCGAGGGTGGCATCTACAGCGTCGTCGACGGGCTCGTGGAACTGGGAACCGACCTCGGAGTCACCTACGAGACCAGCGCGGAAGTCGACGAGATCACCCGCCGGAAGGACGGGTTCCTCGTCCAGACCAAGGCGGGCGACGTGTCACACCCCGACCGCGTGGTCGTCAACGCCGACTACGCCCACGCCGAGCGGGAGCTGTTGCCCGACCACGAACGCCAGTACGACGACGACTACTGGGACGACCGGACCTACGCCCCCTCGGCGTTTCTCATGTACATGGGCGTCGAGGGCGACGTCGAGCCCCTGGAACACCACACGCTCGTGCTCCCGACCGACTGGGAGCCCCACTTCGACGACATCTTCGAGGAACCTGACTGGCCCGACGACCCGGCCTACTACCTCTGTGTCCCCTCGAAGACCGACGACACGGTGGCTCCCGACGGACACTCGAACCTGTTCGTCCTGGTCCCCGTCGCGCCGGGGCTCCACGACGGCGAGGCGATCCGTGAGGAGTACCGCGAGAAGATCCTGGCCGACATCGCCGAGAACACGGGCGTGGACCTGCGGGACCGCATCGTCTACGAGAAACAGTTCGCCGTCTCGGACTTCGGCGAGCGGTACAACGCCACGGAGGGCACCGCGCTCGGCCTGGCCCACACGCTGCGCCAGACGGCGCTGCTCCGGCCGAACAACCGCTCCTCGGCCGTCGACGGGCTCTACTTCACGGGTTCGTTTACGACGCCCGGCATCGGGGTCCCGATGTGTCTCATCAGCGGCGAACACACGGCACAGGCACTGATCGACGACGCCCAATGAGCACCGTCACGGACCGTCTCGCCGAGGTCGTCCCCTCGGAGGAGAGCCGTATCGGCTACCTGCTGCGGCTCTCCCGTCCCCGGTTCTGGCTCTACCAGGGCGGACCGGTCATCGTCGCGGCGACCTACGCGGCCGACGGACCGGCCGAACTGTTCTCGCCGCTGTCGATCGCGCTGTTCCTGTATTTCACGCTACCGGCCAACGTCTTCCTCTACGGCGTCAACGACGTCTTCGACGCCGACGTCGACGAACACAACCCGAAGAAAGACGAGGGCCGCGAGGTGAGTTTCCGGAGCGAGGACACCGCCGTCACCGCGACGATCGTCCTCTCCGGCCTCCTCGCGCTGGCCTTCGTCCCGTGGCTGCCGCCGCTGGGCGTGCTCGCGCTCGGCGCCTGGGCGGTCCTCTCCGTGGAGTACTCGGCGCCGCCGCTGCGGTTCAAGACCACGCCGTTCCTCGATTCGATCTCGAACGGGCTGTATATCCTCCCTGGCGTCGTCGCCTACGCCGCCATCGAGGGGGTCGCGCCGCCGGCCACGGCCGTCGCCGGCGCCTGGCTCTGGACGATGGGGATGCACACCTTCTCGGCGATCCCCGATATCGAACCCGACCGCGAGGCCGGCATTGAGACGACCGCGACGTTCCTGGGGGAGTCCAACACCTACTACTACTGCGTGATGTGCTGGCTCACCGCCGCGTTCGTGTTCACCTACACCCACTGGGTGTTCGGGTTGCTCCTGTTGATCTACCCCGGACTCGTCTTCGGCATCCTCGGCATCGGCGTCGACATCGACGAGGCCTACTGGTGGTATCCGGCGATCAACACCGTCGTCGGGATGGCGTTCACGATGCTCGGCCTGTGGGTGATGCTGTATGGCTGAGCTACTGGGCTGGCAGGTCCCGGAGGACCGGAGAGCAGCGACCCGGCGGCTGGACGCGCTCGTCCGTGAACATCGGTTTACCATCGCCGTCGTCTTCCCGCTGGTCGGTGCGGTGACGCTGCTCGCCAGCGCCGAGAACCTGCTCCCGCCGCCGCTGGCGTTCAACCCCTTCTTCGTCCTCTTCGGGACGCTCGTGATGCGCCTGCCGCTGGTCGCCGGGATAGCTCCCCTGCTCGATCGGAAGGCCGTCGCCGCACTGGGGCTGTTGACGGCCTATTCGTACGGCATCGAACTCTACGGCGTCCGCACCGGTTGGCCCTACGGCGAGTTCACGTACGGCGTCGACCTGGGGCCGATGTTGCTCGGGGAGGTCCCGCTTGGACTGCCGGTCTTCTTCTTCCCGCTGGTGTTGAACAGCTACCTGCTCGTGTTGCTCCTGCTCGGCCGACGCGCCGAGTCGATGCTTCCACGGCTCCTGGCGACGCTGGCGACGGTACTGCTCGTCGACCTGGTACTGGACCCCGGGGCAGTGGCGATCGGCTTCTGGGAGTACGAACTGGGGCAGTTCTACGGCGTCCCCTGGCAGAACTACCAGGGATGGCTCCTGTCGGGGTCGATCGCCGTGTTGCTGTTCGATCTGGGGTTCGACCGGGCAGGCCTCCGTCGCCGGCTGGAGTCCTGCGAGTTCATGCTCGACGACCTGGTGAGCTTCGTCCTGTTGTGGGGCGGGATCAACCTCTTCTACGCGAACTGGGTTCCCGTCGGGCTGGCGGCGCTGCTGGGCGGCAGTCTGCTCTGGACCGACCGCTTCGACTTCGACCTCTCGGAGACGCGACTGGGCCGGGCGGTCCGGCGCTGAGAAACCGGCAGGATCGACGGCCGTCGGCGGGTCTTTCAGCGTCGATCCCCTTCCCCGAACGATGACAGCGCTGTTCTCACCACTCGAACTCCGCGAGACGACGGTCCCGAACCGCGTGATGGTCTCGCCGATGTGTCAGTACTCCTGTGACGACCGGGACGGCCTGGCGACCGACTGGCACCGCGTCCACCTGGGCTCGCGTGCCGTCGGCGGGGCGGGTCTTGTGATGACCGAAGCCACCGCCGTCGAGCCGCGCGGGCGCATCTCCCCGGAAGATCTGGGGATCTGGAGCGACGACCACCGGGCCGCACTGGAACCGATCACCGAGTTCGTCAGCGCACAGGGGAGCGTCCCGGCGATCCAGTTGGCACACGCCGGGCGGAAAGCCTCGACGAGTCGGCCCTGGGAGGGACACGAACCGGTCGCCCCCGAGGACGGCGGCTGGGACGTGGTCGGCCCCAGCGGCGAGCCCTGGCCCTACGACGGCGAGGCCCCGCGGACCGAGCGACTGGATCAGCAGGGCATCGAGCAGGTGATCGATTCTTTCCGAAGCGGGGCCGAGCGGGCACTCGCCGCGGGCTTCGAAGTCGCCGAGGTCCACGCTGCCCACGGCTATCTGCTCCACGAGTTCCTCTCGCCCGTGACCAACCACCGCGAGGACGACTACGGCGGCGACTTCGACGGTCGGACCCGCCTGACCCGCGAGGTGACGGGGGCCGTCCGCGAGGTCTGGCCCGACGACAAGCCGGTCTTCGTGCGGATCTCCGCGACGGACTGGCTCCCCGACCGGGACGCCTGGACGGTCGAGGACTCGGTCCGGCTGGCCGACCAACTGGCCGATGTCGGCGCGGATCTGATCGACGTCAGCGGCGGCGGCATCCACCCACAGTCCCGGCCGGAGTACGCCGGTCCGAACTACCAACTGCGGTACGCCGAACGCATCCGCGCCGAGACGGACAGCGACATCGCGGTCGGTGCGGTCGGCGGGATCACCACCCCCGAACAGGCCGAAGCCGTGATCGCCAACGAGCGGGCCGATCTGGCGATCGTCGGCCGTGAACACCTCCGGGACCCGTACTTCGCGCTCCACGCCGCCGACGCGCTGGACGCGACCGACGAGATCGAGGGACCGCCTCAGTACCGCCGCGCGATCGGGTTCTGACGCCGCGTCGGCTCAGACCGAGTCCAGGTCCAGATCGACGGCGTACCAGTCGAGCACGAGCAGCAGGGCCGCGCCGACGACGCCCGCCGCCAGGAACGCCGCGGCGACCTCCGGGGTGAACCCCACCTCGTCGTGAACCTCTTGGACGGGCGCTCGCAGCGCGCCGACGACGAGCGCGACGAGGAACGCGAGCGTCGCCCGCCGGTTGCGGTCCAGCGCACGCCGAACGGCACGCGAGATGGTGAACAGCCCGACCAGCCCGCCCAGCATGAACGTCCCGACCACGGTACCGTGGGCGAGCACGTCGCCGAGGCCACCGCCGGTGACGAGGCCGATCAGCGAGTCGATGAAGTCACTGAGGGTTTCGGACATCCGCGTGTACTGGCCGAGGATGACGAGCAACAGCGAGCCGGAGATCCCCGGGAGGATCATCGCACTGACGGCGATGGCGCCGGCGACGAAGACTAACAGGAGCCCGCCACCCTCCAGAAACTCGGCCTCCCCCGACAGCAGGAACGCCAGCAGGAAGCCGGTGACGCCGGCGACGGCCTGAAACCGCGTCTCGACCGAGAGGTCCCGGACCAGGACGAGTGCGGACGCGGCGATGAGCCCGAAAAAGAACCCGAACAGCAGCGTCGGGACCGTCTGATCGAGGATGTGAATGAGCCGCGTGACGAGAACGACGGCGATAGCGATCCCCGTACAGAGACCGACGACGAACCAGCCGTCGGCCTCCTCGAAGACGGCGAGTGCCCCTCCTGGCGAAATTCCCCCGTCGAGGGGCGTCAGCGCGCGCAGGAACCGGACGACGCGTTCGGGTGTGATGGCGTTGACCGCGCCGATGAGCCGCTCGTAGATGCCGGCGATGAGCGCGATCGTCCCCCCGGAGACGCCCGGAACGGCGTCGGCACTGCCCATGCAGATTCCGATTACGAAGGTCCGGAGCCACTCGCGGGCCGACGGCACCGAACTACGCAGCGTCGGCACCTCCTCGGGCACGGTCGTCATTGCCGGTCATTTCTCCGATGGTGGTGAAGTCTCTTGTGAAGTCCCGACTCCGGGGTGTCGCCTCACGGTTCGTCCCGAGAGACACGCTGTCACCTTACGGCCCCAGATACCCCCACGCCTGGAGCCGGTCGCCGTCACCGTCGATCCAGCGCTCGCCGATGTCGTCCCGGTAGTACATGTTCGGCATCACGATGTCGTCGAGCCGGTCGTAACACTGCTCGCGGGCCTGTTGCATCGTCTCCCCCATCCCCGTGACGACGATCGGCATGCCGTTGTCGCCCGCGACCCGCCACTGGCCGTCGACCCGTTTCGCGTCCTCGATGTGGACGCCGTCGCGGTGATCGGTCTCGAAGACGACCGCGGCGTTCCGGGAGTTCTCGTCGTAGGTCTTCCCGTCGTCGAACGGGAACGGCGGCAGGACGACCCGCACCGCGACCTGGTAGCCGCTGTGGACCGCCAGCTCGGGGTCGTTGCCGTGTGCGAGGTCGTAGAAGAACTCGGCGGTCGAGGACTCGATCGATTCCTCCTGGAGTGCGATCGTCGGGTAGCCGAACCGCGGCGTGAACTCCAGGGGATAGATCCCGTTGTCGTTCACGATACAGTTCAGGTCGATGCTCCCGACGTACCCCTCCTCGGCGAGCCAACCTTCGAGTTTGCCGAAGGTCTCTTCGAACAATCTGTTCTGTCCGGCCCAGAACATCGACGTTCCCATCTCGCCGGTCGAGGGACCGATGTTTCCCGGAAACAGCTTCTTGTGTTCGAAGTTGAAGTTGACCTGGTCGATGAACTCCTCACCGTCGAAGAACCCACAGATCGCGACTTCGACGCCGTCGACTTTCCGCTGTAGTTGGAACCCTTTCATCCGGTGGCCCCACGCCTTCTTGTACGCCTTCAGCACGTCCACGACGTCACTCCCGTCGTCTTCGTTGCCGACGTACAGCAAGCGCTTGACGTTCTGGACTTCGCCCAGCGGTTTGATGACGTACGGGGCAGGGTGCTCTTGGACGTGCTGGATGCCGGCATCGAAGTCGTCGAAGACGTGGTGTTCGACGGTATTCACGCCGTGCTCTTCGAGAATCTCCATCGCGTATCCGCGGTCCTCTTCGAGGTGGTCGGTGTTCGGTGTCCCGCCGACGACGGCCTTCCCCTGCTCGCGTAACTCCTGTGCGAGTTCGCCGGTCCCGATCTCCGAGCCGACCCAGATGTCGTCGAAGACGATCACGTCGGCCCATTCGACTTCTGTGCGCCAGTCGTCGGTCTTCGGGACGAACCCGTCGCCGATCTCCCCGTCGCTCTCGGCTTCGATGTAGTATTTCACGTCGTGGCCCTCACGATGGACCTGCCAGGCGAGATCCGTGATCAGCGCGGCGTCCAGCGAACAGAAGAGGAAGTTCCGGGTATCCATACCGTGACATCTTCCCGGGGCGGTAAATAGCTCCGCGCCGTCGGAACGGTTTTACCCCCCTTGGTCGAACGGCCGAGTATGACTCGCGAGGAACTCGGTGCAGCGAGCGAAGCACTCGAATCGGCCGCCGAATCGACAGACAGCGATGACGCCCGCGAACGCCTCTCGGAGCTGGCTGCACAGCTAGACCGGCTCTCGACGGCGGACCGTGGTCCCGACCACGGGCGACTCGCCCGGATTCAGTCGGCGCTCGACGACCTCGGTAGCGGCGACGGCAGCGACGTGGCAGCGGCGCTCTCGGAGGCCGACGACTACATCAACGACTACCGCTCGGACCTCGACGGCGTCTGAGGCGGACCGTCCCGATACTGTTTCTCGTCCGCCGGGGCCGCCGATACCGGCCCGTTCGCGGTCAGTAGATCGTGAGGTCGGTGAGCAGCGTCCGAAGGCGGTCGCTCGGATCGACGTCGACGCTGCCGGTCGGACGCGGCGCGGTCGCGGTCCCGTACCGATCGAACGCGGTCACCCGGCGGAAGGTGATCGTCCGGGAGGTGGCCAGGTCGCCCCGCTCGTCGTCGTCTGCCAGTGCTCTCGGATCGAAGATCACGGCACAGTCGTCGACGATCCGACTGAGGCGCCCGTCCTCGTCGAGCGTGACACGGACCCCACAGCCCTCGCCCAGCCGTTCGATCTGTCGGGGTAGCACTACCGCCTTGGCGTAGGCGTCGAGGTCGGTGAGTTCGTAGGTCCCGCTGTTGACGGTGGTCCACGCCGCGTCGTGGGGACGGAGAACGTTCCTGAACATCCCCGAATCCTCGATGGCCTGCTGGGAGTGGCGTGGCTCGGCACCCAACTCCGGCCGTGCTGTGACGCTTTCGGGTGCCGGTGCGGTCCAGCTCTGGAGGCTCTCGCTGTCGGTCATGTAGACGACCGAACTCGTCGGGAGCGACCCCGCTGTCACGTTCGTCCAGTGGAACAGGCCGAGCAGCCCCTGATACGGCTGTGGGCTCGGCTGTGGTGGTGCCCGCTCGGTCGTGAGAACGTAGCAGTGTTTCCGGCGGGAGTGCTCGTGGTGCTCGCGGACGCGGCCGACCCGGTAGCCGCTCTCGCCGGCACTGTCGCGTGTCACGGTCACCGTCGTGATCGCCCGGTGGTCGGCCGCGTAGCGGTGCCGGGCCGCGTCGACGATCCGCTCGTTTGGCGTCTCGCCGCCGGGGAGGCCGGGGTCGTACGGCCGGAGGTCGGCGACGCGGACGCCGGCGTAGCCGAACAGCCCCGCCGCCGCGGTCCCCGCGGCCGCGAGGTAGCTCCGTCGGTTCATCCCGCTCCCTCCTCGGTCGCTGTCGGTCGGGACTGGTGCTCGTCGAGTGCGACCGAGGTGTCCTCGTCGGCCCCCTCCCAGATGATACGCACGTCCGTGGGCCGGTCACAGGGATGGAGCAGTGACGCGCCGGGTTCGACGGGGAACGAGTCGACCGGCGGTCCCATCTCGTCGTACCCCGCGTCCTCGCTTGCGGCCCAGAGCGTCTCGGTGTCGTCGGAAACGACGTAGAGGGCGCTCGTGTTCGTTGCTGTCAGGGCGTTCCCGCGGTCGAATCGCACCTCGTAGCCGGACTCCTCGGGCCGCCACTCGAAGGAGAACAGGGCGTTGGGTGGGGACTGCGGATACCCCTCCGTGGAGGGCTCCGAGGGGGCGAGGCCACAGCCGGCCAGGGCGGTCGCGGCCGCGGTGACGAACGTTCGTCGGAACACACCCTCGATTTTTCTAACTGGCGACATAAGCTTGTCTCCATTGTCCACTCCGTTCGCGGTCCTACTCCCCGCCGATCAACTCGTCGGCCAGAATCGGCACGAAGGTCCGCGATCCACCTTTTTCCGAGTCGGGTGGCCTCGCTATGCTCGGCCACCACTCGCGCAAAAACGTGGGCGAAAAAGCCGCTCACTCCGTTCGCGGCGCTACTCCCCGCCGATCAACTCGTCGGCCAGAATCGGCACGAAGGTCCGCGATCCACCTTTTTCCGAGTCGGGTGGCCTCGCTATGCTCGGCCACCACTCGCGCAAAAACGTGGGCGAAAAAGCCGCTCACTCCGTTCGCGGCGCTACTCCCCGCCGATCAACTCGTCGGCCAGAATCGGCACGAAGGTCCCGATGTCGGTGACCATCCCGACGGCCTGGGCCGAGCCACGATCGAGCAACTGCGTGACCGTCGCGGGGTTGATATCGACACAGACCACCCGCGTCGTCGAGGGCAGACAGTTCCCGACGGCGACGGAGTGCAACAGCGTCGAGAGCAGCAACACCATGTCGGCCTCGTGGGCCTGCTCGCGGATGGCGTTCTGTGCCTCGATGGCGTCGGTGATCGTATCGGGCAGCGGGCCGTCGTCGCGGATCGACCCGGCAAGCACGAACGGCCGGTCGTGCTCGACACACTCGTACATGACGCCGGACTCGATGGTTCCGGATTCGACGGCTGCCTCGATAGAACCCTCGCGGATCACCTCGCTGATCGTGTAAATGTGGTGTTTGTGGCCGTGGCGGGGGTGGTCGAGCGTTTCGGTGTTCATTCCCAGCGAGGTCCCGTAGAGGTCCCGCTCGATGTCGTGGACGGCGAAGCCGTTGCCGGCCGAGAGCATGTCGACGTACCCCTCCCGGACCAGGCGAGCGAGGTCCTCGCGGGCGCCCGAGTGGATGAGCGCGGGGCCACAGACCGCGAGTACGGTTCCGCCCTCGTTTTTCGTCTCCTCGATCGCCGTCGCGACCTTCCGGATCGTCGACTCCGAGGGCCGTTCCGAGGAGACGCCGCCTTTCATGAAGCCGAAGGCGCCGCCGGTGTCCCGCGGCCGGTCCGGGGGCCGGACTCGGATGCCGGTGTCGCCGGTGACGATCAGGTCGCCCGCTTCGACGGCGTTGAGGACCTTCGTGTACGCTCGGGGTTCGCCTGTCGGGCTCCGATCCCCGTCCTCGACGACCACGGCACAGTCCATCTCGATGTGGTCGACCGTGAGCCACTCGCCCTCGTAGCGGATATCCGTCGGGTGGTTCGTCGTCGAGTAGAAGCCGTGTGGCACCACTCTGTCAGCGGGCGCGGGTTCGAACGTCGCGTCCTTGGGGTCGGCGGGGTTCGCGCCGATCTGATGGAGTTCGTGGACGATCGTCTGAAGGGCGTCCTCGTCGTCGGCCTCGACCAGCAGGCGGGCGTAGGACTCCTCCTCTTTCCGCCGGCCGATGTCGAACGCCTCGACGGTAAAGGAGCCACCCAGGTCCATGATGAGGCCGAAACAGGACTGCATCGTTCCGGAGTCGATGATGTGTCCCTCCAGTTCGACGACGCGGGAGACGGTCATGGGGGAACTGAGAGGGCAAGCGAGTAAGTCGGTTTGGGTGGGTCGGAGACGCGTCGTTCCCCCGAAACGATCAGTGGGCAGACATCCCGGAGAGGACGTTCAGACAGTACACGCCCGCGACGATGAGACCGATCCCGACGAGGCCGGCCGCGTCGACGGACTCCTCGAAGACGACCACACCGATCGCTGCGACGCCGACGACACCGAGTGCGGCCCAGGTTCCATAGACGACGCCGACCGGGAGTTCCTCCAGGGTAAGCGAGACGAGGTAGAAGGCAAGCCCGTAGCCGATCACCACCCCGAGCGTCGGGACCGGGTTCGTAAAGCCATCCGAGAGTTTGAGCGCGGTCGTCCCGACGAGTTCGGAGACGATCGCGCCGCCGAGTAGTACGTACGGATTCACGCCCGGTTGTGGTCGGCAGTCGACGTTGGTGGTTGTGGAATACGCTGCCACTTGCGATCGGTTTCCCGGCCGGCCGCGCCCGGTGACCTGGCAGGCGTGGACTGGACCCCGTAGATTCTACTCCCGGGCGGTCGCTACCGGCTAGCGATGACCGACCTCGGCGAACTCGGCCTTTCGAGTTACGAAGAGCAGGTCTATCGGACGCTGCTGGTCACGGGTACCGGGACGGCAGCGGCGATCTCCGAAGCGAGTGACGTGCCGCGAGGCCGAATCTACGATGTCCTCAACAGCCTCGAATCCAGGCAACTGGTCCGGACGCGGCCCACGGAACCGACCGAGTACCTCGCAGTGGCGCCTGACGACGCCGTCGAGCAACTCCTCGCCGAGCGAGCAGCCGAACTCCGTACCGAATGGCTCCGGTACCGGGACGTTGCGGAGACGGTACGATCGAACCTGCTCCCGACCGTCCCGGCGGACGCGGATGTCTGGCTCGGCAGGCTCGGCGGCGACGAGATGCAGACGGCGCTGGGGGAGCACGGACGGACGGCCACTTCGTCTGTCCAGGCTGTGGTCGGCCCACCGTACGAGTCGGCTCCGTGGGAGACACTCCATCGGGAAGTGGCGGCGTTTCTCGACGGGGTCGGATCGGATGTCGTCGTCTCGCTGGTGGTCAGCGAGACGGTTCTGGAAACACTCCCGGCAGCGTTCTTCGACACTGTCGATGCCCAACCGACCGAGATCGATATCAGGGCAGTTCCGGAACTACCGGTGTCGTTCGATGTCGTCGACCAGACGGTGACGACGATCGATCTCCCACATCCACAGGACGGTGCCGATCGGATCGGTGTCCTCGCGATCCAGGACAGCGATATTGTCGAGGAGTTCGACCGCCAGTTTCAGGCGCTGTGGACCGACGCGGTTCCGGTCGGCGAATAGCTCTCCCGCCGGTGCGACGATCGTCGACGGGACTGTCGCGTTCACGCGTGACGGCTGGCCAGCGTGATCTGCCGGGTCCCGGCCTCCGACTCTCCCGTCCACCCCGACCACACCAGCCGCGTCAGTGCCCGTCGACGCGCCGTTCGACGGTCCAGGCCGTGTCGTCGCTGTCCCGAAGCCGATCGTAGAACCGTCGCAGTCCTTCGGACTCGGTCGTCGGGAGGATGTGAAGCCGGACGCTGCCGTCACGGACGGCGACACGGAACACGTCGGCTGTCCCCTCGTCGCGGACCAGCCATAGCGGCATCGGCAGGTCGTGGAAATCACCGTAGCGGTACGGGCCTGCCGTGAGGATATCGAGGACGACCGTCGCGAGCGCGCCGTCGTCGAACGACCGGTCGGGGAGCAACCGGAACTCCGTCCCGCCCTCGTACTCGACCCCGCTGTCGTGGGGGAAGCGCCGCTGTGGCCGAGCGGGGATGTCGAAGGACGGATCGGTGCTCATCGGCTCTGTACCGGGCTTGGGCGCCTGTGGGATTAAAAATATGCCCCGTCTCAGGCCGATTCGAGCGTCTCGACGGCCCGGTCGACGGCTGTGGGTGTGGCCCGCGCCATCGCCGTCGCGATGACGTAGCCGACGACGGCGTCCTCGACGCGTGACGCTCTGACGTCGCCGTCCAGTCGGCCCAGTTCCCAGTCGGCAGAAGCGACCGACCTGCTGGCGTCGCTGACGACTGCCCGGGCCAGGGGTGTCGACTGACTGTCTTCCAGCGCCGTCTGGAGCGCCTCGTAGGCCGTCTGTCGGTAGTGTTGGACCGCCTCTCGACTCTCGACCTGGAAACTCTCGCCCTCGTCGAGGCGCTGCTGGACGCGGTCGCTTGCGCCGTGGACTGCCAGGAGGCGTGCGCCGTCGACGACGCCGCTTGCCGGTCCGGGCCGGGTTCTGACGGTCTCCGCGCTGTCTTCGGCCCGCCAGCGGAGGCTATCGAGCAGTTCCTCCCGTGGCCCCCATTCGTCGGCCGTCTGCTCGGGCGGGAGGTCGGATCGGCGTTCTTCGAGGGTGGCGGCCAGGGTCTCCTGTGCGCTCCGGAGCACCGCCTCGACCGTTCCTACGTCAGCCGGGAGCGACGCGGTAAACCGTTCGGCGAGGTGCCGGGCGCCGTCGAGACGGGCCTGTGTTGACTCGGTCTCTTCGCCCCACTCGGCCACCGTCAGGAGCGTCCCGCCGTGGGAGACGTGGACGCGGTCTTCGTCCGTCGCCTGCTCCAGTGTCTCCTCGATCTCACCGTGGACGACCGCCGCCCTGACCGGATCGTCGCCGACGTACTCGTACTGCTCGCGGAACGACCGGGCCGACGAGGCGGCCTCACTGCGCTCTTGGCGTAGCTCCGGGACGGTCCGCCCATCAGTGACGAACGCCCATCCCTCGGCCGCGTACCGGGCTCGTTCGCGGGCCTGTCGGAGGGACGTGAGCGCGGTGAGCTCCGTCGGTGCCTGCAGGGCCTCGTCCAGGTTGGCTCGCGCGTCGGCGGCGGCGGTCGTAATGTGGCTCCGGATGTGCCCGTTTGGGATGTCGTCGGGACCGAGCGGTGTCGGGAGTTCCGCCAGCAGTGACGTCGTTCTGGACCGTTCCGCTTCGAGGTGTGCCGTCCCGATGTCGACCGGCACCGACGGCGGGACGGGCCGGTCGGGATACTCGTCGTCCTCGACGTCGGGGAACCCGTAGGTACTGATCCGTGGCTCCTCGCTGTCGGTGACGCTGTCGAGTGCCGAACAGCCGGCGAGCGCGCCGGCGCCGACGAGCGAGAGGAACCCGCGGCGGGTCGCGCCGTCCCGCATCAGGCGTCACCTCCCGACGTGCTCTCGGTAGCTCCGGAGCCGGATTCGGCGACGGTCGTCGCCTCGCCGTCACCGCTTTCGGCGGTCCCAGCGTCCGACTCGTCCCCGCTGCGCTCCGCGGCCATCCCCGGTCCCCTGTTGCACGTCCCCGACCCGATCGACGAGCCGTGGCTGTGGACCTCGCCCTCGTCGAGGGCGGCCGGGATGCGGATGAGTCGTGCCTCGAAGACTCGGTTCTCGACCGCACAGGCCTCGTTGTACGGGCGGATCGTCCGGGCGTAGTCGGTTTCGATGTCGTCGGGCGACCAGGAGACGCTACACAGCGTCAGCTCGAAACACTCCTCGACGCGGTTGGTCTCTAAGTACAGCGTCTCGCTCGCGAAGTCGGTGGCGTCGAGAAACGCAGTGACTCGCTCCTTCCCGTCGATGTCGGCCACCGCGACGCGGTCCGCGCGTCCGGGCGAATCGACCAGCGTCGACGCGATGTGGAGCCGTCGGTCGTCGGGGTCGGGCCGTTCGCCGTCTCCGTTCGGGTCGGTGAGCCAGATCGGCGGCCGTTCGCTGTTGGTCCGGAGGACCACGCTGTCGGGGTCGGTCGCGCGGCCGCTATCGGGCGGGGTGTCGTCGCGCTCGCCGGCCGTCGCTGTGCTACTCGCCGAACCGCCCGTCAGCCCGCTACACCCGGCCAGGGCGGCTGCGATGCCTGCGGCTCCGTGGAGGAAACGCCGTCGCGTTGGAGGGACCATTGTCTCGCTCTCGACTGCGAGCGCCACGGATATATTTTTCCTGGCTCGGCGATGGGCCGTGTTTTTGTCCGATCAGCCCCTGGAACCGGGTATGTGTGGCCGGTACAGCCTGTTCACGCCGCCCGACGAGATCGAGCGTCGGTTCGGAGCGACCTTCGAGGCACCGTTCGAGTCGACCTACAACGCCGCGCCGAGCCAGTCGCTCCCGGTCGTCACCAGCGAGGCCCCCGAGACCATCCAGCGGATGGAGTGGGGACTGATCCCCTCGTGGGCCGAGGACCGCTCCGAACACGGCTACATCAACGCCCGCGCCGAGACAGTCGAGGATCGGGCGTCGTTCGCGGACGCCTACGAGGCGCGCCGGTGTCTGGTCCCCGCAGACGGCTTCTACGAGTGGGTCGACCGCGAGGGCGGCAAACAACCGTACCGGGTCACACTGCCGGCGGACGAACTCTTCGCGATGGCCGGCCTCTACGAGCGCTGGCGCCCGCCACAGCGACAGACCGGGCTCGGCGAGTTCGGTGCGAGCGGCGAGGGCGGCGAGGACGATGTCGTCGAGACGTTCACGATCCTGACGACCGAGCCAAACGACGTGGTCGCACGGCTCCACCACCGGATGGCCGTCGTCCTGGCACCCGAGGAGGAGTCGACGTGGCTCGCGGGCGATGCCGACGACCGCGCGGCCGTGCTCGACCCCTACGACGGCCCGATGCGGAGCTACCCGGTCTCGACGGCGGTCAACAGTCCCGGCAACGACCACCCGGGACTGATCGAGGAAGTCGAAGCGTAGGGACCCACAGTATTCTGGTGGGCTGCTTACCGGTCCGACCGGGCTACGGCAGTGTATGCAGACATCGGTCGAGCCAGAGCCAGAGCGGCCAGTCGCCGCAAGCGTGACAGATCTCGTCGGCGGGACGCCGTTGGTCCGTCTCGACGCATTCTCGGAGAACCTCTACGGGAAGTACGAGGCGGCAAACCCCTACTCGGTCAAAGACCGGATCGCGCTGTACATGATCGAGGCCGCCGCCGAGTCGGGCGCGCTCCCGCCGGACGGCACCGTCGTCGAGGCGACGAGCGGCAACACCGGGATCGGGCTGGCGATGGTCGCGGCCGCGCGGGGCTACGACTGCGTGTTGACGATGCCCGAGTCGATGAGCGAGGAGCGCCGGCGCCTGCTGTCGGGGCTGGGGACCGACCTCGAACTCACTCCCGCCGACGACGGGATGGGCGGCGCGATCGACCGGGCCGACGAACTGGCCCGAGCCGACGACGCCGTCCGCGCCCGTCAGTTCGAGAACGCGGCGAACCCGCACGCCCATCGGGAGACGACCGGCCCGGAGATCTGGCGTGATACCGACGGCGAGGTCGACGCCGTCGTCGCCGGCGTCGGTACCGGCGGGACGATCACCGGCATCTCGGAGTATATCAAAGAGCAACAGGGCGCCGCTCTCACGTCGGTCGCCGTCGAACCCGAGTCCTCGCAGTTGCTCTCGAACGACGACCCCGACAGCCACGACATCCAGGGGATCGGCCCCGGCTTCGTCCCGGATATCCTCCGGACGGAGCTACTAGACGAGGTCAGGACCGCGAGTGCCGAGCAGTCCCGGACGGCGGCCCGGCGACTGGCCAGCGAGGAAGGGCTGATGGTCGGTATCTCCGCCGGGGCGGCGCTACACGCCGCGACGGCCTACGCCGAGGACAACCCCGGAGAGACGGTCGTCGCCGTCCTGCCGGATACCGGCGAACGGTACCTCTCGACGGGGCTGTGGGCCTGAGACCCCCTCAGCGGACGAAGTCGTGTGCGCTCTCGTCCTTCGAGAGGGGTCGGGTGTCGTCGCCGTCGGCGAAGGCCTCGCCCGCCAACAGGAGATAGATCGTACTGCCGACGGAGACGGCCAGCCCCACCAGCGGGACGCCGACGGCAGTCCCGCCCAGAAGCGGCGTAATTTGGAGGACGGCAACGCCGGCGAACGCGACGATACCGAGAGTCCGACCCCATCCTTTCCGGAGCACGATCCCGACGCCCGCCGGGAGGAGGACGACACCCGCGACAGTCTGGACGGCGGCGAACACCACTGCCGGGAGCGATCCCAGGGCAAAGAGGAGCGCTGTCACGCCGGATACGGCCTGGAGGAACCCGAGACCGACGGCGAGTGCGCCCACGACGTACAGCCCTGGATCGGTACCTGGACGTGCCATACGCCCGTCTCACACACCGGTCGGTAAGTGTCTTGTCACGAACGACCGGGAAAACGAGCGGGGTTACTGGACGCGGCCGAACGCGAGCGTCCCGCTGATGGACTCGATGTAGGCGGTGACGACCTGGCCCTCACGGGCACCGGAGACGAAGATGGTGTACTTGCCCTTCTCGGCGACGCCGTCGCCCTCGCGGCCGGTACCGGTGATCTTGACCTCGTAGGTTTCGCCCTCTTCGAGGGTCGGACGGTCGTGTTGTTGGGTGGAACTCCCGCCTTTCGCGACCGGGCGGAAGGCACCACAGGCCTGACAGCGGAGCATGTCGACGCCGTCCTCGGTCTTGAGGACGGTGTCGGGAAGGCCACACTCCGAACAGGTGACGTACTCGGCGACGTAGGCGTCGATGGCGGCCTGGAAGTCAGCGATATCGAACGAGCCGTTGTAGCGGGCCTCGTTGCCGTCGAACTGGCCGTTGGTCCCGAACTCCCGCTGGATCGCGCGGTGGAGATGCCGGGACTCCCGGGAGAGGGCGTCGGCGATGGCGCCGAGGTTCGTCAGTCGTGTGAACGCCCCGTCTGTCTGTCCCTCGGGGTCGGGGACCGAGAGCCGTTCGCCGGCCTCTCTGGGCTGGTCCGGCAGTACGTCGTACGCTCGGTCGAGTGCCTGCTCGTAGTTCATACGGAATCCTGTGGCCACAGACGTAAAGCGTCTCTGTGAGGAGTGGTGACAGACGCCTGGCGTTACGGTTCTAGGACGACCTTCCCGCTGGAGGCGCGGCTCTCGATGTGCTCGTGGGCCGCGGCGGCGTCGGTCAACGCGAACGTCTCGCCGACGATCACTTCCAGATCGCCGCTTGCCAGCCCCTCCTGGAGGTCCGGAACCGCCGCCATCACCCGTTGTGGCTCGTGGACGAGGCCGCGACCGAGGTGGTAGCCGATGGCTCGCTGGTTGGCGAACAGGAGGTCGCTGGTCGAGAGCGATCCCGGGCGACCGCTCGCTGCTCCGTAGACGACCATCCGGCCGAACTGCCGCAGTGCGTCCAGCGACTCGCTCGACGTGTCGCCGCCGACGCCGTCTAACACCAGATCGACGCCCTGGTCGGTCTCGGCGTGAACCGCCTCGACGAAGTCGTCCTCGGTGTAGTTGATCGGGTGGTCACAGCCCAACCGCTCCGCGAGCCCGAGTTTCTCGGCCGTGCTGGCGGTCCCGAACACCTCTGCGCCCGCTCGACTGGCCAGTTGGACCGCGGCCGTCCCGACGCCGCCGGCGGCTGCGTGGATTAGCACCGACTCCTCCGCCTCTAGCTCGCCCCACTCGAACAGGCAGTTGTGGGCGGTCAGGAACTGGACGGGAAAGCCCGCGGCCTCGGTCAGACTCATCTCGCCGGGGATGGGGAACGTGAGCTGTGGATCGGCCAGCGCGTACTCGGCGTAACCGCCCTCGTCGACCAGCGCGACGACGCGGTCCCCCTCGTCGAGCCCCACGTCCTCGCCGACGGCGTCGATCCGACCGGCGACCTCCATCCCGGGGACGTAGGGCGGTTCCGGTCCGCCCTCGTAGTGGCCCCGCCGCTGCATGATGTCCGCGAAGTTGATGCCCGCCGCTTCGACCTCGATCCGGAGCTGGCCCGGCCCCGGCTCGGGAACGGCCCGCTCTGTCACCGACAGTCCCTCGCGGCCGCCGAACTCGGTCACTTCGATAGCGTCCATGGTCTATCGAACCGTCCCCATGCCCCTCAACCCTTCTGAACGGCGAGCAACGCTGTCCGGGTTTCAACACTCCCCCAGCGGAACCCGGAGGCCGTCGCCGGCCCGCTCGAGGGTCGTACCGAACGGTTCCGAGAGCGTCCGCATCCGCTCGCGGAGCCACTCGGCGGCCGTCTCACTCGCCGTACCGACCGCCGAGTCGTCGATCTCGACCGGTACCAGGCGCAGCGCCCGGAGGGTTCCGTCGGCGACGACCAGTTCGAACAGGAAGCTCCGGTCGTTGTGGAGTCCCTCCTTGACGAGGTAGTCGTCGACGTAGTCCCCGGCGTCGTAGATGATCGGCCGACCGCGGTAGGTCTCGATCCCCTGGATCACGTGGGCGCTGTGACCGTGGACCACGTCCACGCCGCGGTCGATCAGCCAGCGGGCGACCCGCTGTTGTCCCTCCGAGGGCCTGACCTCCCAGTTCGGCCCCCAGTGAAGCGTCGCCACGAGCAGGTCCGGGTCCCGATCCCTGGCTCGGGCGAGCGCGGCGTCGACCCGCCGTTTCGACAGCGGGTCGTCCGTCGACAGCGTCGTGAACGCCGTTCCGGGACTGTTCCCGCGAGCGGCGTACAGCGGCGCCTGGTCGGTCAACGCGACGACCGCGATCTCGATTCCACCGACGGTCACCGTCGCCGGTGCGAACGCGGCGGTCCGGTCGCTGCCCGCGCCGGCCGTCGCGATCCCGGCGGCTTCGAGGTGCGTGACGGTATCGCGGAGCGCTTGCGGCCCGAAATCGAGCAGGTGGTTGTTCGCCACGCCCGCGACAGTTGTCCCCGCCGCGTCGAGTGCCGGGACGGCCCACTCCGGCTCAGCACGGAAGTAGAACCCTCGGCCGGGCGTGCGCTGCCCTCGGTCGGAGACACAACACTCCAGGTTCAGGACGAGGCCGTCGAGCGCGCGCAGGCGGTCGATCGTCGGTCCCCAGACGCCGGCCGGATCGCCGTCGCGCCACGTCTCGGTTACGTTCCGGCCGAGCATCACGTCCCCGGCGAACCCGATCCGGACCGGGCCGTCGCTCTCGACGGACGGCGGGCACGCGGGCTCGGGAACGCGGCCGAGACAGCCAGCGATCCCGGTTCCGGACAGCACCGACGCCAGGAACGCACGACGGGTCGGCTGCACAGGCGTCTTTTGCCGCCGTCGGTCTTGAACCCAGTGGACAACCCCGACGCCGCTTTCGGGCGATGATTCGGTACAAACTGTTATGGTTCTCCCAGCACGTCTCCACGTGTGAAACAACACGGGGGCAGCACGGATTGGGGGCGATCGAGCGATGGAACACTGCTATCCATCCGTTCGAAGGGTGTATCGAACACGGTCCGCCAGGACTGGTCGAGGGCTGTCAGTCGCCGGCCGGGAGGAACTGCCGCTCGATGAGCCTCGAACAGCACGTGACCGTCGCGATCGCACACGCGATCGCCGAGAGCGAGGGACGAGCGCCACACCGACTGGGCTACTCACTGGCGAACTACGTCGACACCGACGCCATCGAGCGGTTGGCACAGATGGACAACCACGAATGGGAACTGACGTTCTCGGTCCCCGGCCACGAGGTCACGCTCGACGGTGACGGAACGATCGCCCTCGACGGTGATGTCGTCAGCCAACCGGACCGTGGTGGGTTCGGCGAGGGATACTGACCGTCCGGCGGAGCCGTGCCTACCTGACTGTGATGACGTGTGCGTCCTCGGGTGCGAACGTGACGGTCGCCGTCCCCGTGGGCGGTGATCGAGTCCGGATTCTGAGCGGGCGGCCGCCCCAGTCGAGGTGGACGCGGGTCGTCTCGCCGAGGAACTCCGCGCTGGTCACCGTCGTCGACAGCGTGTTCGGTCCGTCGCCGACGGCGAGTCGCTCCGGCCGGACACAGAACGTGATCTCGTCACCGCGAGTAGCCGCCGCCTCCATTCCGACCGTCAGCGTCTCCTCGCCGACCGACACGTCCGCGACCCGCCCGTCGGTGGTCTCGCGGATATCGGTGACCGTTCCTTCGAAGACGTTGTTGTCGCCGATAAAGTCCGCGACGAACGGCGTCGTGGGGCGCCGATAGATCTCGCGGGGCGGGCCGACCTGCTCGGGGGTTCCGTCCCGCATCACCGCGACCCGATCGGAGATCGCTAGCGCCTCCTCCTGGTCGTGGGTGACGTAGACGGTCGTGATCCCCAGCTCCTGTTGGATCTCCCGGACCTGGACCCGGAGCCGTTCGCGGAGTTTCGCGTCCAGTGCGCTCATCGGCTCGTCCAACAGCAGGACCTCCGGACCCGGTGCCAGCGCACGGGCGATAGCGACACGCTGTTGTTGCCCGCCCGAGAGCGTGTCGGGGTTCCGATCGGCCATCCCCGGCAGGTCGACCAACTCCAGGAGCTGCCGGACGCGCTCGTCGTCGCTGACCCCGCCCGGCGGCTCGGCGAAGTTGAGCCCGTAGGCGACGTTCTCGCCGACGCTCATGTGTGGAAACAGCGCGTAGCTCTGGAAGACGACGCCGACGTTGCGCTCCTCGGGCGGGACGCCGGTCACCGACGTCCCGTCGAAGCGGACGACGCCGTCGGTCGGCCGCTCGAACCCCGCCAGCAGGCGAAGCGTCGTCGTCTTCCCACAGCCCGAGGGGCCGACGAGCGTGAAGAACTCCCCCTCCCGGACCGACAGCGAGAGCCCCGAGACCGCAGTCGTCTCGCCGTACCGCTTCGTCACGCTGTCGAGTTCCACGGCCGGGTCAGAAGCCAACGTCTTCACCTCCCAGGCGGTCGATGACGAAGAAACTCACGCTCGTGACCACGAGCAAGACCACGCCCATCGCCGTCGCCGGCCCCAGCCGCCGGCCGATGAACCGCTCGATGGCGATGGGCATCGTGAACTGGCTCGTCCCGGTCGCCAATACGACCGTCGCGGAGAACTCGCCGATCGAGAGCGCGACGGCGAAGGCCGCCCCGGCGACGACGGCCGGCCAGACCAGCGGTAGTTCGATGTCGACCAGCGTCCGTGCTCGGGGTGCCCCCAGTGCGCGTGCGGACTCGACGAGGGACTGGTCTACGCTGTCCAGTTCCGGCCCGACGGTCCGGACGACGAAGGGGTAGCCGCCGACGGCGTGTGCGCCGACGATGGCCAGCGCCCCGCCGACCGCCAGGCGCGTGTCGCCGACCTCGACGCCGAAGACCAGCCCACGGAGCAGGCCGAGGCCGACGACGATCCCCGAGACCGACAGCGGGGCCATCGCCAGCGCGTCGACGAGTTTCCGGCCCCGGTAGTCTCTGGTCGTCAGCACGGCCACGACCACGCCCATCGGCAGCGCGATCAGGAGCGCCGCGGCGGCGAACAGCACGGAGTTGCGCACGGCATCCCAGGGCTTGACCTGGAACGCCGCTCCGGTCGCCTGCCGGCGCAGGAGGAACTGATAGTGAGCCAGCGTCAGCCCGTCCGGCCCGGTGACACTCGCCAGCAGCATGCTCGCGATGGGGCCGACGAACACCGCCAGCGCGAGCACGGCGTAGACGGCGAGTCCCAGCCGGGGAACCGACTCCCGGAGGGACCAGCGGTCGGGGAGCAGCGGCTTCCGCGGGAGCGGGTCGCCGCCGCTGCGCTGGACGGTGTTTCGCGCTTCGTACCGGAGATAGGCGTACAACAGCCCCAGCGAGATGCCCAGTTCGATCAGCGCGAGCGCCGCCGCCTCCGCGTAGTCGAACTCGCCGACGAGCCGATAGACGAACACCTCGACGGTCGCCAGTTGGTAGCCGCCGAGCGCGAGCACGATCGGGAACGTACTGAAGGTGAACACGAACGTCAGCGCGGCCCCCATCAGGACCGCCGGATACAGTTGTGGCGCGACGACGTCCCGGAACGCTCGCAGCGGGCTCGCACCGAGGCTGCGGGCCGTCTCGACGGCGCTGGCGTCGACCGATTCCCAGGCGGCCGTTGTCACGCGGGCCACGAGCGGCGCGTTGTAGAACGCGTGGGCGATGATCACCGCCTCCAGGGTGAACAGCAACTCGACCCGCTGGAATCCCGCCGCCGTCAGGACGCCGTTCAGCGTTCCGTTCCGGCCGAAGGTGGCGACGAAGCCGACCGCGACCATCATCGACGGCAGGACGAACGGGAGGATCGTCAGCGACCGCAGCGTCCGCCGGCCGGGGAACTCGTAGCGAGCGAGCAGATAGGCCGCCGGCAGACCGAGCGCCACGCTCGCGACCGACGAGACCGCGGCCTGGTAGGCGGTGAAGCCGACGATGCCGAGCCGCCGGTCCGGCGAGAGCGTGGCGCGGGCGACCGCCGCCGGCGAGTCCCCGGTCAGCAACCGCGCGGGCTCGCCGAAGTAAAACGGGTCCGACAGCATCGTCCAGAACACCGACAGCGTCAGCCGGCCATCCACGAAGATACTGTCGACGAAGACCGTCGAGATCGGGTAGTAGAACAGGACGACGAGGACGAGCAGGGTTCCGGCGGCCAGCGCAGGCAGCGCCCGTCGGTCGAACTGTCGCCGGATCGCCTGCCGGAGCCCCGGTTCTCCCATCACCCGGTGGTCACACCCAGTGGTACTTAGCTCCCGCGTTCCCCTGCCAATGACTACGGGACAACAGTATTGTCACTACAGAGAGAAATGACGCGTATGTCCGACAGCATCCGGTCGGAGCACGGCGTTCGCCGACGATTCGCCGACGCGCTCTGGCGGCGACACGCGAACCCGCTGAGTGGGTGGTCCCGGGTTGTCATCCTCCCGGTCCTGCTGTACGGTATCTACACTCGCCGGCCACGGCTGGTCGTCGCCGCGTTGACCTTTACCGTCGTCAATCCGGTCCTGTTCCCGCCGCCGGAAGACGCCGACGCCTGGATGACGCGGGTCGTCCTCGGCGAACGGATGTACTACCGCCACCGCGAGGGCCGTCGACCCGTCGACCTCCTCAACTACGTGAACGGGCCGGTCAGTGCCTACGCGGTGTACGCTGCCTTTCGACGACAGCCGCTACGGACGGCCCTCGCGACGGTCCTCTCGATGGTGCTGAAGTTCGCTTTCGTCGCGTCGGTGGCGCGCTACTACGAGCAGAACCGCGCGCAGTATCCCGAAGCCGTCCCCGATTTCGACCGACGGTCGCCATAGTAACTTCGGGCGGACCGCCGGGAGTCCCGTAGCGACGGCGGCAGTTCGCCACGCGATGCGTCTACCGTCTTGCTGTTCGCCGATCAGACGCCCAACAGTAGTGCGGCGTTGTGGACGACGACGGTGACCGTGACGAGCGCGAACAACCCCAGGAAGACGGCCGCGTTCCGGTCTGAGAGCAGCGCCCACCCGCCGACGAGCCACACCATCGCCCCGAACTTCACGAGCCACAGGCCGGCGAGCCCGAACTCCGCGAGCAGCGTCGCCACGACGAGGTTCCCTTCCTCGAACCCACTGGCCAGCCCGATCATCGTCAATAGGATATCCGCAGTCGTCGCGGCGAGGATCACTCCCCACAGAACCGTGTGGGTTCGGGTCATCCGCCGTTCCCGCCGGAGCGTGAACAGCGACCCGCTGTCGTCCGATGGGGGACCCGTCATCGTCTGTGCCAGGGTGTGAACGTGCAAAAACGCTGTGTCGACTCCAGGACGGCCGGGGACGCTGTCGTGTCTGCGGGCGTGGGGACCGTGAGACGTTTGCCCGTCCCGCCCGAGGTCCCGGTATGCCCGTCGACTTCGATGCGTTCGACCACGACGCACACATGGCCAAAGCGTTCGTCCGTGCCCGCGTCGCAGCCGAACGCGGTGATCGGCCCTTCGGGTCGGTCCTCGTCCGGGACGACGAGATCGTCATGGAGGCGTCGAACCGTGTCGTCACCGAGGACGACGTTCGGCGTCATCCCGAGTTAGATCTCGCAAAACGTGCGCTCCAGGAGTTGACCGTTGAGGAACGCGCCGAGACGGTGATGTACACGAGCACGGAGCCGTGTCCGATGTGTGCCGGCGGTATCAGACACGCGGGGCTCGGCCGGGTCGTCTACAGCGTGGGTGGCGACGAGATCGGCGAGTTCACCGACCAGGATGCGCCCGTCCGCTCGGCGGCCATCCTCGACGGTGTCACCGAGGTCGTCGGCCCACACAGCAACGCCGCCGGGCGGGAGATCCACGAGCGCTACGACTGGTAGCTCACCGTTTCCACTCGTAGAACCACCACGATCCTCCGAGCAACAGGAGTCCGGCACCGAGCGCCGAGGTCGCCGGCTCCGGAATCACGAACAGGACGGCGCCGATGAGTCCCATCGTCGCCGGACCGATGTCGTCGAAATACGCTTCGAGTCCCATACCTGTCCGTACGCGCGACCGGAGTAAAGTAGTTCCTCTTCGACAGGTGGGACCGTCGCGATACTATCAGTAACGTAACATATCGTCACTGGTATGTCCTGCCGGGGTGTACCGACCGTCCGGAGCCGATCGGCTCTGTGTGTACCATGGAATCCGAGGACTTCATCGACGCGAACGACCCCGCAGCAGGTACCGACCGGTTCAGTCTCGAAAACAGCAAACTCCTCGCCATCGAGGTCGACGAGCCGGTGTTCGCGAAGGTCGGCGCGATGGTCGCCTACACTGGAGAACTATCGTTTACCGGGAAGTCGTCGGCCGAAGGCGGGATAACCGGCTTCCTGAAGGACGCGGCGACGAGCGAAGGGACCGACGTGATGCAGGCCGAGGGGAGCGGGACGCTCTACGTGGCCGACGGTGCGAAGGAGATCCAGGTACTCGATCTCGACGAGGGCGAGACGATCTCGGTCAACGGCGACGACGTCCTCGCCTTCGAGGACCGCGTCGACTACGAGATCAGTACCATCGACAGCCTCGCCGGCTCCTCGACGGGCGGGCTCACGAACGTCTTCCTGGAGGGGCCGGGCCAGATCGCGATCACCACCCACGGTGACCCGATCGTCCTGGAACCGCCGGTGACGACGGACCCGGCGGCGACCGTCGCCTGGAGCGGGACGGCCGCTCCCAGCAGTAGCGTCAACCGGAGCCTCTCGGATATGGTCGGGCAGTCCTCCGGCGAGACCTATCAACTGGCCTTCGAGGGAACGGACGGGTTCGTCGTCGTCCAGCCCTTCGAAGAACGACAGCCCTGAGTTACACCCGTCCGGCAGCGGCGGCGAGGTTCACCGAGAGGCCAAACAGGAGCAACACCGTGATGGCGGCGTAGTTCAGGGTCGCGGCCGCCGGGGCGAACAACGTCGGAAGCGCCCCGGTCTGCATCGCGATGACGTTGGCGACGGCACCCACGACGAGTACGAGACCGATCAGGCCCAGCGACACGCCACGAAGCGCGCCCAGGCGGCCACCACTGGAACCGAACTCCTGTGCTTCGAGTGCGGCCGTAACCGACGATTCGACCTGTTCCCCCAACTGTTCTTCGAGTTCGCCGAGCTGATCGCCGACGTACGCTTCGAGTGTCTGGGCCTCCCGGTCGAGTTCCGCTGCCCGCTCGTCGAGTTCGCGCTCGCGCTCGTTGAGGGCCGTCCGCCGGTCTTCGAGGTTCGACTCGAACTCGGCGAGTTCGGCTTCCTTGTCTTCGAGTTCTTCGCGGAGATCGACGGTCTGCTCGCGTCGCTTGAGCGTCTCCTCTTCTTGCTGGTCGAGTTCGCGCTCGCGCTGATCGAGTTCCTGTGCCCGCTGGTCGAGTTCGCGTTCACGCTGTTCGAGGCGCTGTTCCCACTCGTTGAGGCGTTCCTCCCGCTCGATGCTCTGGCCGCCACCTGTATCGGGATCGTCGGCCAGCTGGTCGGTCTCTTCGGTCCCGCCGCCGGCATCGAACGGGAGATCGTCCTGTGGGTCGTTGTCGTCGCTCATGTCCGTTCTGGGTGGAATGTCGACACCACGACACAAGTAGCTTGTTGCTCACCTGAGTGGTCGTTTCACTCCTCGCCGAGCACGACGTCGAGGGTCGAGTCGTCGATGTGACGCCCTTCCCGGCCCGCGGTGTAGGTCTTGGCGAGTGCGATGACACGGCCCGTGTAGGAGTCGCCGATGTCCGGCGACAGCTCCGACTCCAGGAGGTCCGTCGTCCACGCACAGTCCGCGTAGTCGATGTCACCGCGGACGAGTCCGAGACACAACGAGACGACGATACTGTTCATCGCGTCGGTGATGTAGTTCGGGTCGGCGCCGCTGACCTCTCCCAACGAGGCGATGTCCAACTGTGTTCCGTTGACGGTCGCGGCGAAGACGACCGCGCCGGCACCTAACTCGGCCGCCGTGTACCCCGTCCCGCTTTCGGTGGGATCGTATCGCTCCAGCGAGCGGCGACTCTCCTCGCGGATCTCCTCGGAGATCCCCAGTTCGCTGGCGAGATCGTCGACGATCTCGCCGGGCTCCCGTCGCGGGATCTCGACGTCGACCGCCTCGTCGAGCGTGTCGAGCCACTGTGCGAGGACTCGCGGCGGGAACTCCCGGCGGTCGGCGACCTCGACGGCGTCGACGTCGCCGTCCTCCATCCGGGAGGCGGCGACGACCGTCGCGCCGGCCAACTGGGCGGCGTCCTCGACGTCGACGTCGTCGACCGCGTCGCTGACCATCCCACGGGCCAGCAGTCGCGTCGAGGCTCCGATTCCGAGTTCCTCGACGAGCGCGTCGACTTCGGTCTCGACGGCGTCGACGGTCAGATCCGTTCCGACACCGTCCTGTTCGGCGGGGATCCAGACGACGACGGAGCCGGCTCGCTTGCGCTGGAGCGTTCCGTTGTCGGCTAGGTGTTCGAGCGCGTCCCCGACGGTCTCCTCGCTCTCCTCGTGGGCGTCGGCGACACCGGTAGTGGTCGGTAGTTCGTCCGGGTACATCGACGTGACCGTCTCGACGTACTTCTCCGTGTCAGCGACGGCTCCACCGTCATCGTCTGCTGCCGTCTCCGTGTCGGGCGAGGCCTCCGTCCCGCCTTCGGCAGTACCGGCACCGTCGGCGGCTGTCGACTGCTCGTCGCTCTCGCTGTCGGTTGGGTCCGGTTCGTCGGCGCTTGCTTCCGTAGCGGCCGCCTCGTCTGGGGCGTCGGTCTCCGGAGCGACCCGGTACCGGTCTCTCTGGAGTCGGTCCTCGCCCAGGAGGTCTTTGAGTTCGTGGGCGCGGTTCCGCACGGTCACTTCGTTCGTTCCGGACGCCTGTCCGAGCGTGTCCTGGTCGTAGTTCTCGCCCTCGCCGTTGACGATCGCCGCCAGCGAGAGGACCGCACCTGCCGTCGCCGCGGGCGAGGGACCACCCGAGACGACTGTCGGGTCGGCTTCGAACGCGTCGTGGAGGATCCGGTGCCCGACGTTGACGAGTTCCTCGGGCATGTCGACGGCCTCACTGAACCCCTGGACGAGTGCGTCCGGGTGGGGTGGGACGTCGTCGATATCGAGATAGGAGCCGACGGCTTCGAGTTGCTGGTGTGAGATCGCGATATCGCCGTCCGATTCGAGCAACTCGGACCAGGCCTTTGCGATGTCGTGTTCGCTGACCGGCAGCCCGTCTTCGCGCGAGGAGAGGGCAAGCGCCGCCGCTGCGACGTTGTCGAGGCTGTCCGCGTCGACATCGGGCTCGTTGCTCAACTGGTTCAGCCGGACCTGGGTGATCTGGAGTGTGTTGTTGGGGATCTGCAACTGTTCGCCCACCTGGGCCAACCGGCCCTCTACGGTATCGTCTGGGCTGCTCGACATAGTCGGATCGTTCGAGCGTCACTGTCTTAACTGTTGGATACTCTGTGACCCCTTGCGGGCGTGAGGTTGTCTCATGCCGAACGTTCACACGACCATCGAATCGCTTTCCCGTGGCGGGGGCGGAGACTCCGTGTGAGCGATGATACAGGGCGCCGGAATCTCCGGATGCCAACCGACGACGAACTGTTCGCGGTCGTCACGGAACACAACGGCGGGAACCACGTCCGTCTTCAGTGTGAGGACGGAAAGAACCGGATGGGCCGGATTCCCGGCCGGATGAAGTACCGAACGTGGATCAACGAGGGCGACGTGGTCCTGGCCGAACCGTGGGACTGGCAGGACGAGAAGGCCAACATCGAGTGGCGCTACGACAGTAAGGACGCCGACCAGCTCCGGGCGGAAGGCCACATCGAGTGACGCCGCGAGGTTGGTGAGCGGTACTATCGGTCGGTACTCCCGTTGCCGATAGAACAGAGCAGAGCAACTGTCCGCGTCGACTCTGGGGATGGACCCGGGTTTCTGACGCTGTTGGCACACTCTCCAGAGATCGGAGAGGTGCGGGTCCTCGACGGGTTCGGGCTGACTTCGACCCGGCGTTCAGAAGTGCTCACGAGCAGTCAATAGACCGTCCACACACAGGTCCCAATTAGCGACGACTAACTGGGACAGTACACAGACGACGGTATGGCTGGCGTCCAGGCGGCCCCGAACGTCCTGCTCGTGGTGATCGACTCCGTCCGAGCACGCAACTGGTCGCTGTACGGCTACCGGCGCGAAACGACACCGTTTCTGGAGTCCGTCGCCGCCGAATCGATGTACCTAACGCACCTATAGACGGCGCTCGATTCGTAATCCGTTCACTTCTCTTCGCACATGTGGGGAGAGAAGGCTGGCCTCGGCACTCACGACTCACAATCTATCCATAGTGACTGTTTTAGCGCGCCTATAGTGTCCGCTCGTTCCGTTACTGTTCGTCCAGCATCTGGATGCCATGCTCCACGACCGCCTCGGTCACGAAGAGACTCGTCTCACGTTGGAGTGCACGCATGAGTGATGCCGCCTCGTCCCTCTCGAGTAATCTCCGAGCGTGACCGAGCGCAATTACGCCGATAGAGCCGTGCACTTCGACGCCAGCGTCGGATGCTGTCTCTCGGGCAGCGAGGTCATCGGTTAGGAGAACGACTCCCCGCTCTTCAGCTACCGCAATCGCGGCGCGTTCTCCGGCATCCAGTTCTTCAGTTCCGACTCGGCTTTCATCGGCTTCGACGAGTTCGTACGAGAGGTCGGCCAGCCCGTCCGGAACACCTCCGGCATCGACCTCCTTGTAAACCGTCTCTGGAACGAAGAGTGTGTCAAACGTCGCGAGCAGTTCAAGCGAGTCGATTTCGGCGAGGTGAATGAGCGGTCCTGCGTCCGAGACAGCCGCAAGCGTCACGCGTTCAAACCCCAGTCGACGTCTTCCTCGACGACCTCCCGCTCTCGCTCCGCTCGCTCGACTTTCGTCCGACCGACACGTTCGATTGCTTCCTCGCGGTCGAGTTCGCCGTCGAGGTACCGAGCG
This sequence comes from Haloarcula montana, assembly GCF_035666295.1. Classification (NCBI taxonomy): domain Archaea; kingdom Methanobacteriati; phylum Methanobacteriota; class Halobacteria; order Halobacteriales; family Haloarculaceae; genus Haloarcula; species Haloarcula montana. Next base: position 498,841 of record NZ_CP142027.1, on the reverse strand, counting down.
AGAACGAGGTTCTCCCAAAGGTCTTCAAGACCGCGTTCGAGTGCCCGCTCAAATACTTCGGACTCCGGAAGGCCACGGGCTTCAGCGATTTCTCGAACCCGGTCGGAGATTTCGGCGGCCATACCGTATGATTGCTCGGCAACGTTCTTAAATCCGTGTCTGCCTACTCGGCGAGAATCTGACCGGGGCCTATGTCTACCGTGGCCACAACAGATTCCCCTCAGAGAAGGTTTCTACCGTCAAAAATAGCGGCCTCAGCACTCATAGGGATCGTCGTCGTCGGGGAGTCACCCGGACTCGGACCCGTACGATATCGTCATCGGCCAGACGGGCCTACAGCCTCGGGAGCCAAGACCGTTCTCCATCGGCGCGCACAGTAGCAAACTGATAAACACCCGGGAGGCGTCAGCGCCGATATGAACCGACGACGCTTTCTCGGACTCGCGACAGCGAGTGTCGTCACCGGAGTTGCGGGCTGTGGTGGTAGCGAAGCGAGCGGTGAGTCGATCAGGGATCACCCCGCTGCTGCCGACCTCGATGCCCAGCCACACCTGGGCTCGCTCGACGGCCACGTCGTGTTGACCTTCGAGGACCCTTCCTGTCCGACCTGTCGTGACTTCCACGAAGGGACGGTCCCACAGATCCAGTCGGAGATCGTCGAACCGGGCAAGGGCGCCTACGTCGTCCGGACCTACCCCGTCATCTACCCGTGGGGAGCGCCGGCGACACAGGCCCTGGAGGCGACGTTCGCCCGTGACGCCGACGCGTTCTGGTCGCTGCTGGCTCACTACTTCGAGACCCAGTCGGCGTTCTCGACGGACAACGTTCTCGATCGGACGGCGACGTTCCTCGACGGCGAGACCGACCTCGACGGGCAGGCGGTCGTGGCCGACGCACGGGAACGGGCCTACGACGAGCAGGTTCAGGCGGATATCTCGGCGGCCGACAACGCCGGACTGGGCGAATCGACGCCGATCATCCTGCTGTTCGAGGACGGCGAGTTCGTCACCAAAGTCACCGGCAGCGTCAGTTACGAGATCGTCGCACGGGCACTCGGCGAGAGCGAATGACGGTCCGTACCGGTCTTCGGCGTGCTCGCGGGGCCGTTAGGCTCCCGACCAGTCGAGCGGACTGGCGGCTGATGGGACGGACGGTCCGGCTGGTGCTGGGCGTGCCCGGGTACGCCGTGGTGGCGGCTCTCGCGGCGATCGCGTCCCTATCGGCATTCGCCGTCTCGTTGAACATCCCGCTCGTCTTCGATCTAGTCCTCGGAGGCTCACTCCCGCTTGCTGACCGGCTGATCGTGCTGCTGGAGCTGTATCCGTTCGTCGGGACCTCCTTTCACCCGCTGCAAGGTGTGCTCCTGGTCGCGGTCGCCCTGTTGACCGGTGTCGATATCGCGTTGGTGACCTACCACTTCCGGGAGCACGGGCTGGCGCTCCAGCAGGGCGGTGCCGGCGCTGCCGGTGTCATCCTGGGAACGCTCGGGGCTGGCTGTGCCGCCTGTGGCTCGGCGGTCCTACTGGGACTGCTGTCGCTGTTTGGGGTCTCGACGACGCTGCTCTTTCTCCCGCTCGACGGCTTGGAGTTCGCCGTCGGCGCGGTGGTCGTGGTGACCCTCTCGATCCACTGGCTCGCCGAGGGGATGCGTGGCGGTGAGATCCGCGGCTGTCCCGTCGATATTTAAGCGGGCCGGTGTGAACAGGACCGCATGGAGCCCGACGCTCGCGTCCCGCTGCCGGACTCTTCGACGGTCGTCGAGGCGGCCCCGGCGCTGTTCGATTCGCTGGCGATCGACGACCTCCACGTCGCCCGGGCGATGGGGAACAACCCGCAGGTCTTTGCCGGTCTGCTGGAGTATCTGGACGTGCTCTACGCCGCACTCCCGCCACGAACCCGCGAACTGGCGATTCTCGCGGCTGCACGGGCGCTGGGGGACCGATACGAGTGGCATCAGCACGTCTTCGAGGCTCGGGAAGCCGGGCTGTCGCTGGCGACGATCCGGACCATCGGTCGAGGGGGGACCGACGGGCTGGCCGACGACGCCGCGGCGCTGGTGACGTACGTCCGGGCCTACTGTGACCGGGCGGTCACCGACGAGGCACACGAACGGGCCAGGACCCACTTCGAGCCCGACGAACTGGTCGCGATCGCGTTGCTCGTCAGTCACTACGTTGGGACCGGGCTGTTCATCGACGCGATGAGAGTGACCCCGGAGACGACCTTCGTCGGCTGGGAACCGACGGAGACGGACCTCGACCCCACCGACTGAGAGAAGGATTATATCGCTGTGGGTCCAATGAACGAATACCCGCGAATGACCGATACCCCCTCCGTCAGCGCGACCGATACCGACGAGTACGAACACCTACGGCGGAAGAAGAAGGAGACCCAGGGAACCGTCGAGCTAGCGGAGATCGTCGATGTCTGGGTCGGTACGGACGAGGTCGTCCTCCGCTGTCGGTTCGACTGGGCGACCGAACCGACCCGGCTCAGTTACGATCTGAACAGCGACCGCGGTATCGCCAGGCTCGAACGACTCTGTGAGACAAACGGGCTGGCCTTCGAACAGGTCGACCACCTCGAAGGGTCACTCGTCGAACTCCAGTACAGCGGGCAGCGCTGGGTCCCGACGGCCGAAGCCGGCTACGAACAGGGCCAGGGGTCGATCGGCGAGACCTTCCGTGCCGAACTGGGGCTTCTGGCGCGGGAACTGGCCGGCGCCCCGGCGATCGTGCGCCGCGGAATCCGGCGGGTTCGTGCCCTCTCGATGACACAGACGATCATCGCGGTCCTCCTCGTGAAGAAGCTCCTGATCGTCGCGCTGATCGCCTATCTGGTGTTGTAGCTCGTCGATCAATACGTCCGCGCTCGGCACCGACTCGCCAGTTCCTCCGTTGCTCGTTTCGAACGGGACGAGTTCGGACTGGAGCCAGTCGTGTGGCTCCCGGTTCAGTTCGTCGTCGTGATCTCGACGACGTCCCGGTGGTCGAGTTCCGTGTCGGCCCCGACCTGCCGGCCCGAGCGAACGTCGTGGGCGTGCAGGAACCCCTCGCCGATGTCGGTATGCAGGAAGTACGCGAAGTCCTCGGCGGTCGATCCGTCCGGCAGGACGAAACAGTCCTGGAGGAAGGTTCCGTCCTCCTGTGGCGTGCGCGCACCGGGGAAGACGGCAATAGCGCCCAGTTCTTCGAACAGCGCCGTCTCCAGGACGTTCTGGACGCCGGTCCCGCCGAACTCGGTGACGAACTCCCGGATCTGTTCCAGGCCGGCCGCTTTCTCCTCGGGGAGGTCGGCGGTCACTTCGAAGTCGTCGTCGCCGGGTCGGTACGCCAGGACGCCCTGTTCGTCGCCGTTTTTCAGCGCCTTCTCGGCGTGGGCCGACACCGGAACGAACGTCAGGTGCTCGTACTCAGGGTCCTCGGTGACCGTCGCCCAGTTGTCCTGGGCCGCCGGCGTGTCCATCTTGTTGGCCGCGACGAGCATCGGTTTCGTCCGGATGCGGATCTCGCGGGCCAGTCGCTCGCGGTCGGCCTCGTCCCAGGCGTCCGGATCCAGCTCAAGCTCCAGCGCGAGGACGATCTGTTTGATCTCCTCCTCGCTGACCGAGAAGGCGGACATCTGTTCGGCGAGGTCGGCCTCGATATCGGCGTCCTCGCCGTGATACCCCGAGCGGTAGCGTTCGATCCCCTTCTCTAAGATGTCGAGGTACCACATGTCCAGTTCGTTCTCCAGGAAGTCGATGTCCTCGCGGGGGTCGTGGTCGTCGGTCGGTTCCCCTTCGAGGTCGGTCTCGCCCGTGAAGTCGACGACGTGGACGAGCACGTCGGCCTCGTTGAGATCGGTGAGGAACTGGTTGCCGAGCCCTTTTCCTTCGTGGGCACCAGGAACGAGACCGGCCACGTCGACCAACTGGGTCGGGACGAACCGCACCCCCTCCGAGCAGTAGCCGTGGTTGGGCGTACAGGAGTGATCGAACTCCGGGGCCGCACAGTCGACTCGGACGTAGGCTTCGCCGACGGAGGGATCGATCGTCGTGAACGGGTACGCACCCTCGGGCACGTCGTTCATCGTCGCCGCGTTGAAGAACGTGGACTTGCCGACTGAGGGCTTGCCGACGAGTCCGATCTTGTAGCTCATTGGACCACTAGAGGCGAATCGACGGCTAAAACGTTGTCAAAGCGAGTGAGAGCGTGTGTGAGTGCCATGCACGCGGAATGGCCCGTCTCGGCGACCTGTATATTTATGCGCATGGCAGGACACCGCATTGACATGAGCCGCCCTTCCCTCCCCTGCTCTCGACGCCGTGCGTTGCAGGCGGTCGGCAGCGTTGCTGTCACTGGCCTCGCGGGTTGTCTGGGTCCCTCCGAGCGATCGGATCAGTGTCCGAACAGCGTCCATCTATCGTTCGACGAGGCGACACCTGTCGGGGTCTCGAACGAGTTCAGTACGCCCGTCGACGGGTTGGGACACGCGACGCGGACGGTCGTCGCGGACGCGCTGGGGTCCGAGTCCGGCGAGGCTACCGTTCGGGGCTACTACTCCCCGAAGCCACACACGGACTACGTCGTCACGGGGCCGCAGCCGCGGTACTACCGCGTCGGGACCGCCGACCACGACGGGACGACGGTGCCCGGCTACGAGTACGCGGTCGATATCGACGTCGACGAACCGGCAGGGGACGACCACCGGCTGTCGTTTCCCGACCTCCCACCCCACGACCGTGAGTCGCTGCGCGATGCCATCGGGAACTCACATCTGATCCATGCCCCCCACTACGACTCGTTTGCCGTCACGTTCGCGTACGAACGCGCCGACGCCCGGACCCGCTCGGTGTTCGTCCCGGAACGGGAGACGTGGTACCTGGAGTGGGAAGATACCCTGCTCCGACTGACGTTCAGCGAGCAGCGAACGGTCGAGATCACGACGACGACGGTCAGTACCGAACTCGTCGCCGAGTCCCCGGAGGCGTTCGTCGAGCACGTCGGGGGCGAACGCGGCGTCGTCCTCGACGGGCTGACGGATCGACAACGGGAGATCGTCGATCAGGCCGTCGACGGGACCTACACCGACTGTGAGCCGGACTCCGCTGCGTTCGAGGATCTGCGTGACCGTCTTTCGATCGGGAGCGACAGCCCGGCGGCGCTGGCTCGATACGACGGTCAGTGGTACTTCACCGGGCTCGAACCCCCTCGGTGACGGCGTCGCTACTCACCGACCCGCTCCCGGGCCGCCGCGACCACCAGCGGGAGCGTGATGGTCGCGTCGGCGTACACCGAGACGTTCCGGGCGTCTTTCTCCAGTTTCCCCCACGACCGGGCCTCCTCTAGGGTCGCACCGGAGAGGCCGCCCGTGTTCGAGGGGTCCATCGTCAACTGGACGGCGTAGTCGTAGGCGTCAGGCGAGACGAGCATCGTCTGGAGGACGTAGTTCTTGGGGACGCCGCCGCCGACGACCATCGCGCCCGCGCTGTCTGCCTCGTAGGCGATATCGGTGATGTCGGTCATGTCCGCGAGCGCGTCCAGCGTGAAGTCGCTGGTCTGGGAGTACATCCAGGCCTGGAGGCCCAGCACCGAGTCCTGGACAGCCGGGCAGTAGACCGGCACGTCGTTCTCGTAGGCTGCCGCCAGGATACCCGCGTCCTCGGCGACACCTTCACGTTCGTTCACCGCGGCGTTGGCCCGTCCCAGTTCCTCGGTCATGCGCTGGATTGAGACGGCGCCTTCGGGTTCGAGTTCCGAGAACACTTCCTCGCGGAGGTGGTTTTCGAACAGCGCGAAGTGCTCCTGGGGGAGATAGACGTTGTAGATCCGGTCGACGCCCTCGTCACGGAGCGTCTCGTCGTGTTCACGTTCGGTCTTTTCCGGCGGAGTTACCTCGCCGTGGTGGTGTTTGCCGCCGATGGCTTCGATGCTGTCGTGCGTGCAGTTCGCCCCGGTGGTGACCAACACGTCGATGTGGCCGTCCCGGATCAGTTCGCTGACGATCGCGCGCATCCCCGTCGGGACCATCGCCCCGGCCAGCCCGAAGAAGGTGGTCACGTCGTCGTCGAGCATCTCGCTGTAGACGTCGACGGCCTCGTGGAGGTCGTTCGCGCCGATCCCGGCCTCGCCGTAGCTGTCTGCCAGTTCGCCGACGGTCATCCCCGCCCGTGCCTCGGCGTGTCCGATCGGGTCGTGGTGGAACGTCTCCCGGTCCTCGTGGTCGGTCATCACCGGGGTCTCCGACTGCCGCCGGTTTCAACCGACCGGTTCCGTCACACCTCGCAGGCAGGGCAAACCACATACGAGTGGGAGCCTACTGAGACGCAATGGCAGCCGAGTCAGTCGGCGACCGCCTCGACGAGACGACCTGTGACCGCCTTCGGAATCGGGTCACGACGGTCGGGAGTCGTGAGGCCCTGCCGGTCACCGCCCCGTACACGAACGAGGTCGTCGGGACGGTTCCGCGCTGTCGACCGGCCGATATCGACGCAGCCGTCGACCGAGCCCGTTCGGCACAGTCGGCGTGGGCAGCACGGTCGGTCGAAAACCGTGCTACCGTCCTCAAGCGGTTCGCCGACAGCGTCCTCGCGAACCGCGAGCGACTGCTCGACGTGATCCAGGTCGAGACCGGCAAGACCCGCCTCGACGCGCTAGCTGAAGTCCTCGACGTCGTGCTCACCGCCGACTACTACGCCGAGAACGGACCCGAACAGCTCGCCGGCTCCCGTCGTGGCAGCCGTCTCCCCGGGCTCACTCGCGTCGAGACACACCACGACCCGGTGGGCGTGGCCGGGTTCGTCGAACCGTGGAACTACCCGCTTACGCTCGCGATCTCGGATTTCCTCCCGGCGTTGCTTGCCGGCAACACAGTTGTCCTCAAACCCGCCGAGGAGACACCTTTTACGGCACTGCTGGCTCACGAACTGCTCGTCGAGGTGGGCGTTCCCGAGGAGACGGTCCAGGTCGTCACCGGCGAGGGGGAACCGCTCGGCGAGCCACTCGTCGCCGGTGTCGACCAGATCACCTTCACCGGCAGCACCGAGACCGGCCGTGCGATCGGTTCTCTCGCCGGTAAGCATCTCGTCGACGCCTCGTTGGAGTTGGGCGGCAAGAACCCGGCGATCGTTCTCGCCGACGCGGATCTGGATGCGGCCGTCCGCGCGCTCGTCTGGGGGAGCTACGCCAACGCCGGCCAGTTGTGCCTCTCTTTCGAACGGATCTACGTCGAACAGTCCGCCTACGCTGAGTTTCGGGATCGGTTCGTCGAGGCGACCGCCTCCCGTTCGCTCGGGGCGACCTTCGACTTCGGCCCGAATGTCGGCTCGCTGATCAGCGAGGCACAGCGATCGGTCGTCGAGACCCACGTCGAGGACGCTCGGGCTCGTGGTGCGACTGTTCTGACCGGGGGCGAGCGACGCGAAGATGTCGGGCCGCTGTTCTACGAGCCGACCGTCCTCGCCGACCTCCCGGCCGAGGCAACCGCCGCGACGGAGGAGACGTTCGGCCCGGTCGTCACGATCGAACCCGTCGCCGACGCGACAGCGGGCGTCAGACAGGCAAACGCGACCGACTACGGCCTCCACGCCAGCGTCTGGACGGCCGACCGCGAACGCGGGCGATCACTCGCCCGACAGATCCGGGCCGGCTCGGTGTCGGTCAACGACGCCTTCGCCGGGATGTGGGCGTCGACGGACGCGCCGATGGGCGGTGTCGGCGACTCCGGGATCGGCCGCCGACACGGCCCGGAGGGGATCAGCAAGTTCACCGAGACACAGACCGTGACGAGCCAACGTGGCCCGCCGTTGGTCCCCATCGACGCCGTTCCGGCGGGGATCGTTGCACGCGGTGCGATCCTCGGTATCGGCGCGGTTCGTCGACTCAAGCGTCGGTTTCCACCGTGGCTGTGAGGGTGGACAACCGGTGCCGGGTCGTCACTCGGCGACCGGCGAGTCCGACCGCACGGAGAGTGCGAGCCCGAGCGCCAGGATCGCGAGCACGATGAGGAACAGAGCGATCGCCGAGCGGAGGGCCGACGCGCTCGTCTGCGGTGGAGCGATGGCCGGTACCACGAGATAGCGCGCGGCGATCGCACCGACGACTGCCAGCCCGAGCACCAGCCCGGTACCGGTGACGTGGACGAACTCGCTGTCGCTCGTCCCCGCGTCACGGCCCAACTGGAGACCGATGCTGCTGGCGTGGGCGCCGGCGTCCCAGATCAACAGCGTGGCCGCGCTCCCGGCGATGACCAGCACTGTCGGCACGCCCAACTCCGCCCCGAGCAGGATCGTCAGGAACAGCACTGCGCTGCCCAGTGCGAATCCGCCGGCCGGCTGCGGGAGGAATCCGCGGTGGGACAACAACGGCACGACCGCGACGACGACTCCGATCAGCAACACGGCCGTTACGAGCCCACCGAGGATGACCGCTGCCGGCCCGATGAGACTGGAGACTGCTGTACTCCTGCCGAAGAGGTCGATGCCCAGCAGCGAGACGGCTGTGGTCCCGAGGATCGTCGCGACGACGGCGACGATACCACCGCTCTGTAGCGACAGCGTCCTCGCGGGGTCGTCGCCGAGCCAGTCGACGACCCACCGTTGGAGCCCGCTCGCCAGCAAGATTCCGAGCAGCCCGACGGCCAGCACCACCAGCGGGACGTGCAACAGCCCGCTCAGCGCCACCCGGAGGAGGGAACCCACGACGGGCGTCCCGGCCAGGAACGCGTTGAACAGGACCTGTGCCTGGGGGAACAGGGCGACGACGCCTTCGACACCCAGGACCGCCCAGACGGTCACGGGAACCTCGGTTCTGGACATCCCGACTTCCGATAGCGTATCGAGCGTCCGATCACCGCTGCCGGGGTCGGGGAGCCACCCCTCCAGCACCGGGACGACCCGATTCAACAGCAGCAAGACGAGGACCGCACCGATCTGGAGGGTCACGAAGCCGACGAAAGGCGTGATCGCGGCCAGCCCGCTCACGCCGAAGACCACTCCCGAGAGGACGTTGTACTGCGCGGTGACACTCAACAGGACCGCAACGACGATACCGACGAGGAGGGCGTTGCCGCTCTCTCTGAGTGCAGCACCGATCTGGTTCCCGTCGTCGATCGAGTCGGTGACGGCGTCTAAGAGGACGTACATCGTTCCGATCGCCAGCCCGAGGAAGGCTGCCAGCCTGCTCCCGCCGGCCGCGAACACGACCGTGAGCGCGAAGCCGACGACGCCGGCGACTGCCATGACGCTGCCGGCGGCGACACGTGCGTTCGATTCCTCGCCGAGCGCCCAGGTCCCGCCCGCGAGTAACACCGCGCCGCCGACCGCCGACACGACCGGGAGCGGATCGCCGATACTCACACCGACGGCCAGCGCAGTCAGGACTGCGAGGACGCCGGCGAGCGTCGCCGTCGAACGGACCGGCCGCGTGTCGATCCCGCTCATGCCGACCACCCCCCCATCGCCTGCAGGAGCGCCTTCGACAGCGGTTGGTCGGGGTTCCAGTCGACGACACGAACGGCGCTGCGCAGGTCGTCGACGCGATCGTCCCTGTCCAGGGACTCCAGTGTCGCGCCAGGCGTCTCGCTACCGGTCACGTCCGGCGTCACGAGGGTGACCGCGTGTCCGTAGGCGGCGAAGCGTTTGGCCACGTCGGCGGCGGTATCGTCCAACAGCGGGCTGCAGAAGACGATCTGTGCTTCGGACGGGATCGATCGCTTGAGTGTCTTGATCGGGTCCCCGCCGTCTGCGACGCCGTAGCGCTGCTCGATCCCGTCGATCCCCTCGAAGAAGCGCTGTCCGCTCATATCGCTGACCGACCAGTCGGTCCCCTCGGCGGTCGCGCGGTAGCCGTCGCTCCCCCCGATCTCTTCGAGCAGGAACTCGCGGACTCGCCGGGCCTGGACACGGTCGGCGGACGGGCGGAGATACGCACAGGAGTCGAAGACGGCCGCGCCGACGTGGTTCTCCTCCTCCAGGAGCGCGGTCGCCAGTCGCTCCGCGGCGTAGGTGCAGTACTGGACGGCGTTCGGTGCCCGCGGCTCGGCGGCGATCGGGTGCCGCGCGTCGACCAACAGGACGACGCTGGCGGCTTTCGTCTCCTGGAACTCTACGGTCGCCAGTTCGTTCGTCCGGGCGAAGCGGTTCCAGTCGATGCGGCTCATCGGGTCCGAGGACTGGTACTCGCGGATGGCGTAGAACGCGACGCCTTCGCCGGCCGCGTCCGCCTGGACCCGTCCACTCTGTGGCAGCGTCTGTGGGGGCATGTCGAGTCGCTCCGCGTCGGTCGAGCAGTCCAGTTCCGTTTCGATCTCGGCGGTTGTCCGGTATTCTGCGCCGCCGGTGAGGTTACGACACACCACCGTCGTCTCGCCGAACGCGTGTTCGCCACGGCGGGCGGTGATCGTGTAGGTGAACGACGCCGATTCGTCGACATCCAGGGTCGTCCCGAACCGTGGGGACCCCTCGGTCACGCGGAGTCGGTCCGGGACACCGTCGACGATCCGTACGTCCGGGAGGTAGTCGAGCCCGTCGTTACGGACCGTGACGGTCACTTCGACGGCCTGCCCGGGGAGTGGCGTCTCCGGCTCCAACGCGCGAGTGATCGTCAACTCCGGTTCGGGGACGCTCGCGGCCGCCTCGTAGGCAGCGTAGACGAGTCCGACGACGGCGACCATGAAAACGGCCGTGTTGCCGGTGACGACACCGACCGCGCCGGCGACCAGTGCGACCCAGATACCGATGTCACCTCGGGCGTTCAGGCGCTCACTCATCGGAGATCACCCCGTTCGACCCGCTCGATCGCCCCCAGCGTGGCTTCGACCCTCCGGTCGAACCCCTCGCCGGACGCCCAGTCACGGAGCTGGACGCCCAGCGACGGGTCGGCGACCGTTTCATCACCGAGGAACGAGGCCGCCCGCTGGTCGTCCGTCCAGCGCCCGCTTGCGACCGCTTCGGCGGCGACCGACTCCGACACGCCGGTCGAATCGGCGATGACTCGCTTGGCTGTCCCGCGTAGCTCACGGCGAATGTCGGCGGCGTAACTGGCTTCCAGGCCGTTGTACGGATCGACCCGGCCGTCGATACTCTCCAGTAGCTCGTCGATGTCCGCACCGACGACCGTCTGTTCGGTCCCTTGGGTCATCTCCGGGTTCGCAGCGGGCAGTTCGACCGGTTCGTCGCTCTCCCACTCCGGCGACTCGTGTCTGTCGTACAGGCCGTACAGACCGAGAGCGCCGATGGCGGCCCCCAGAACCGGCGCAGCGCTGCGGAGTTGCCCCACCGTGTCAGGACTCGCCGTCACGTCGACGAGCCCGGGGAACGTCACGACCACCGCAGCGGCCCCGAGGGCGGCGAGACCGGTAACCGAAAACACGAGCCAGAGCCGGCCGGCGGGTTCACGGTCGATCCGCGCATCCACGCGGGTACGGTCGTGGCTTCGCTCGTCCTCTTCGGCGTGGCGGTTCCGCACTGGCTCGTCCGGTACCTCGACACCATCGTCGTCGGCAGCCAGTCGCTCGTCTCCCGTCGGCTCGACGGTCGTGGTCTGGCTCGTCATTCGTCACCTCCCTTCCGGATCTGATCGAGCGCGTCGCGTGCCGCTTCGGTCCGGGAACTCGTCGCGTCGGCACCGCCGTACTCGATCGATCGGAACAGTTCCGTGAGCCGACGGACCGGCGCGGCCGGGAGGCCGATGTCGATAGCCGTGCGGGCGTACTCCCCCGGCGTCGTCGCTGCCGGGTTCTGGACAGGGACCAACTCGACCATCGCTTCCCAGGCCTCCCGGAGCGTCGGCGGGTCGGGCTCGCGCTCCTCGACCGGCGTCGAGGCCACCGCCCGGGCGTCCTCCGTCGTCGGATCGTCCGGTTGCATGAACTCGGGACGCGTGATCTCACCCCGAAGCGACGCCAGGAGGCCGCCGGAGCCGCCCAGCGATCCCAGCGCCTGCAGGGGGGCTGCCAGCAGTGCGCCGAACGCCACCGGGAGCGCGCCGAGGCTCCGGCCGAGCATCCGGCCGAGGGGTCCCAGCCCCGAGGCGATCCCACGCCCCAGCCCGCCGGCGATCGTTCCGACGCTGGCGGCGACACGGCCCAGCATCGCCGCGCCGGCGAGCAGGACGGTCGTGGTCACCTGCGGGATGAGCTGGAGGGCGCTCCCGATCGGCGCAGGCAGCGAGGGCAGTCTGAGCCAGCCCAGCGAGAGGCCGCTGTCCCCGACGCCGATGTCGGCCGCACGGAGCAACACGAGCCCGACGTAGCCGAGCCCGCCCAACACGACGAGCCCGAACAGCTTCGGGACGAGCGCGAGCCAGCCGAGGCTCGGATCGGCGTCACCGGTGTCGTCGGGTGGCGGGGCGGCTGTTTCTGTCGGCGTCGGCGTTGCCGTCGGTGTTTCCGTGGCCGGACTGTCGCCGGTGTCGGTCGGCAGACTCTCGGTGGGGTTGGTGGCGTCCGACCCGACGGTCTCCGGACCCGACGGCTGGAGTTCCACGTCCAGCGCGGCGGGGAACAATGCGGTCCCGAACACCACAGCGCCGGCACAGAGGAGGGCGAGGGCGGCGCGGATGAGACTGGAAGGCACTATCCAATACTTCTTGCCAACGAATATAAAATATTGTCATTACTTCGACGCTCTCCGATCGACCACCAGAACTATTTTTATTCACTGACAGCTAGATTCCATACGCCCTATGGGGAGAGATACCCACCTCAACAGACGGATCCTGCTGACGCTTGCGCTCCTGCTGGTCGTCGACCTCGCGGTAGTCGCGACGGCCGCATACCTCCTGACGCCGTGGCTTGCACCCCTCCGCGACGCCGTCGCCGCGGCGCTGCCTTTCGGCGGGCTATCGGCCCAGGTAGCGTGGTGGCTCGCGGTTCTGTTGCCGGCGCTGTCGCTGTTCGTCTGGGGACAGCTCCGATACACCCGCGCGCGGACACTGAACAAGGTCGACGCCAGGGAAGTGAGCCAACGGGAGTACCCCGACCTGAGCGAACGCGTCCACCGGCTCGCACAGCTCGCCGACATGAAACCCCCGACGATCGCGGTCGCGGACTCCGCGGTCCCCAACAGTTTCGCCGTCGGCACCATCGGAAGCGCCACACTAGTCGTCAGCGACGGCTTGCTGGAGACGCTCTCCGGCGACGAACTCGACGCCGTGTTGGCCCACGAACTGATGCACGTCAAGAACCGGGACGCGACGGTCATGACCCTCGCTAGCTTCCTGCCAGCGCTGACTAACGGCGAACACGGGCTATTGGACGACATGCTTCCGGGCGAACGCGGCAGTAAACTCGTCGTCGGAGCGCTCGCCGTCTGCGGCGCGTACGTCCTGAGCGCTCGAATCGTGGCCGCCCCGGTCGGCAGCCTCGGATTCACCCTCGGCTTCGTCGTCCTTGCCGGGATCACGGTCGTTCTCGGCGGCGTGTTGCTCGGGGTATTTACCGCTCCGGTCGTCGTCCTGAGTCGCTCGCTCTCGAAATACCGCGAGTACGCTGCCGATCGCAGCGCGGCACTGTTGACCGGGGACCCGGCCGCGCTGGTCACGGCCCTGGAGACGCTGGACAGCGAGGCCGCGGTGACGCCGGAAACCGACAAGCGACGCGCCTACGAGGGCGTTCGTGGACTCTGTTTCCTCGCTGGGGGTTTCCGGACGGGGACCGAGACCGATCGGTTCCACGTCGAAACCCGCTCACACCCGCCGACGGCGGACCGGATCGATCGACTCCGTTCGGTCGAATCGGCGTCCTGATGCCCGCCTCGGAGCGCCACATTCCAAACCGTTTATGCCACAACGGGGGTTATCCGGCCGTATGGCAAGAGAGCAGACCGAAGTTCGCGAACTCGACGAAGGTAGCTACGTGATGATCGAGGACACGCCGTGTAAGATCGATTCATACAGCACGGCCAAGCCGGGCAAACACGGCAGTGCGAAAGCCAGGATCGACGCACGTGGCGTCTTCGACAGCAAGAAGCGCTCGCTGTCCCAACCGGTCGACGCGAAGGTCTGGATCCCGATCATCAACCGAAAGCAGGGACAGGTCGTCTCGGTCGACGGCACCGACGCACAGGTCATGGACCTCGAAACCTACGATACGTTCACGATGCTGATGCCCGACGATGTCGAGCTCAGCCCCGATGACGAGATCGAGTACCTCGAATACGAGGACCAGCGCAAGATCACGCGCACGTAACGCCGATGTTTCCCGGTGCGAACGCCGACCGCGCCCGCGCCGACTACGCGATCGTCGGGGCGCCACTCGACGTCTCGACGTCGTTCCGGCCCGGGACGCGGTTCGGTCCGCGCCGGACCCGCGAGTTCTCCGAGCAGTTCGACGACTACGACCACCACACCGGTCAGCAGTTCACTGACCTGGCCGTCTACGACCACGGCGATGTCGGGCCGACGGCCGACACCGACGAGTATCTCACCTTCCTCGAAGGGACGGTGGGTGACCTCGCGGACGAGGGTGCCGTCCCGCTCCTACTGGGGGGCGAACACACCGTCACCGTCGCCGCCGTCCGCGCGCTGGACCCGGACGTGTTCGTCTGTCTGGACGCTCACCTCGACCTCCGGGAGTCGTACGCCGGCGACACGCTCTCGCACGCGACGGTCACACGCCACGCGCTCGCGAGTGCTGATCGGGCGGTGATTCTCGGCGCCCGCACCGGTAGTGAAGCCGAGTGGGACCGGGCAGCCGAGGGCGACGTGACGGTCGTCCCGCCCGCGGAGGTCCCCGACTGGACGCCCTCGCTGGACGACGAGCGGGCCTACCTCTCGGTGGACATCGACGCGGCCGATCCGGGGTTCGCGCCGGGAACGGGGACACCGGAACCGTTCGGGCTCGATCCGTCGACGATGCACGAGGTCCTGCGGGCGGTGGCGCCACACGCGATCGGATTCGATGTCGTCGAGGTCAACGACCGCGACGACGGCCAGGCTGCGACGCTGGCCGCGAAACTCCTCCGGACGTTCGTCTTCGCGCACGCGGACGGGTGAGACTGCGCCCCGTTTTAAGATCGCGGGGGCGTATGCCGAGATATGGACCGCCTCTCGTCGTGTTACTTCTGCGGTACGGCACTGGACGCCTCGCTCTCGGAGTACCCGGTCGTCCCCCGGGCGCTCCAGCCGGCCGGGACTGACGGCCAGAGCGTCGTGCTCTGTCCGACCTGCCGGCGAAAGCTCGCGACCATCGTCGAGTCCGTCGTCGCGGCGGCCGGCGAAGGATCGCCCGAGGACGGCGTTACGGGTGACGCAGAGACACTCCCCAGCGCCGCCGAGGACGAGGACCTGACGGGGATGCTCGACGAGTCCGGCATGGAACCGACCCCGGACCCGATGGACCTCAGCGACGCCAACGAGACCGAGGACGACAGCGAGTCGCGAGTTGCGACTGGGAGCCACGACGATCCGAACGCGGGAACGGAACCCGCTCCCGGAAATGACGATGGGGCCATTGACGAGACGCGGACGGACACCGCGACGGACGGGACAGACGACGGACCTGATCCGAACCGAGCGAGCGAGAACGGACAGTCGACCGAGCCCAGTCGGGAGCGGGAGGGGTCGCCCGAGGAGTCGCCGACCGACTCGACGGCGTCGGATACCGACGCGAGCGAGCAATCGGACGACGGGGGGGCCGACGACGGCCAGGGGCTGACCCGCCTGGAGTACAACAAGGTGATGCGGCTTCTCCAGAACCGGGAGCTCCCGGTCGACCGGTCGGAGATACAGGCCGTCGCCGTCAACGCCTACGAGATCCAGCCCGGCGAGTTCGACACCATCGTTGACGCCGCCATCGACCGGGACCTGATCGACGAGCGGGACGGCAAGATCGTCTCGCCGGAGTAGGAACACCTACCAGCCGGGCGGGGCAATCACCGGCTATGGACACAGGCGACATCGCAACGCGACTCGACGAGCGACTGGCTATCGAGGACTACGCCGACGTCGACGCGAGCCCGAACGGGCTCCAGGTCGGCCCCGGCGACCGCTCGGTCGATCACGTCGCGGTGGCCGTCGACGCCGCCGTCGAGACGATCGAACGGGCAAGCGAGGCCGGCGCGGACCTGTTGGTCACCCATCACGGTCTCGTCTGGGGGAGCATCGAGCGGGTCACCGGGACAAACTACGACCGGATCGCCCCGCTGATCGAGGACGACCTGGCGCTGTACGTCGCCCACCTCCCGCTGGACGGCCACCAGGAACTCGGGAACGCGGCCGGGGTCGCGGACCTGCTCGAACTGACCGACCGTCGCCCGTTCGGTTCGATGGGATCGGAGCATATCGGACAGGCCGGTACCCTTGCCGACCCCCGCTCCGTCGACGACGTCGCCGCGGCGCTGGAGTCGTCGCTTGACACCGGCGGCCAGTCGGTCCAACTGCTCGATTTCGGCCCCGACCGCGTCGAGGACATCGCCATCGTCACCGGCAGCGGCGTCGACTGGCTGGACGAAGCCGTCGTGGCCGACGCCGACCTGCTCGTCACTGGCGAGGGTAAACAGCAGGTCTACCACGAGGCCCGCGAGGCTGGGGTCAACGTCCTGTTGGCGGGCCACTACGCGACTGAGACCTTCGGCGTCCGGTCGCTGGCCGCGCTGATCGAGGAGTGGGGACCGACGACGACGTTCCTGGACTGTCCGACCGGGCTGTAGATGGTCGCTCCGGAGTACGACGCCGTCGACACGGACGAGGAGTTGATCGCCTGGTCCCGTGAGTACTGCCGGAGGGTCCGCCGGGAGCGGGGCGTCGACGTCCGGTTCGACCTCGTCGAGTGGGCGGTCTCGACGCGGGCCAAACGACGGGCAGCCGCGGTCAAACGGCCGACGCTCCCGGAGGCGACCGTCGGCGACCCGTACGACTGGGACAGCGTTCCCGGGGCCGACGGCCGCCCGCTCCCGTGTACGATGTCGCTGACCCGCGAGGCCTTCGAGTCGTTCGCCCGGTCCGAGTGGGAGGCGACGCTCCGCCACGAACTGATCCACGTCGAGCAGTACCAGCGTGACGGGACGACCGATCACGGCCCGGCGTTCCGCCGGCGGGCCGCCGCCCTCGACACCGACGTTCACTGCCCGTCCTTCGCGGACCCGAAGTACGTCCTGACCTGTCGGGAGTGTGACCGCCTCGTCGCCCGGCGCTACCGCGAGTGTAAACTCGTCCGCGAACGTGAGCGGTACCGATCGGACTGCTGTGGTGCCGATCTCGTCCTCGATCGCGGGCCGGAGTGACCGGCCCGTCCCGCTCCGGGTGACCTTTTACCCCGCGGGTGCCAACGACGGCGTATGCTTGAGGGAGTCAACGTCGTCCTCGGAGTCTCGGGCTCTATCGCGGCCGTGAAGACGGTCGAACTCGCCCACGAACTCCGCCGGCAGGGTGCCAGCGTCCGGGCCGTGATGACCGACAGCGCGGGCGGCATCGTCCACCCCTGGGCCGTCGAGTTCGCCACCGAAAACGACGTGGTGACCGAGATCACGGGGGCGGTCGAACACGTCGCCCTCTGCGGGCGGGAGGGGTGGGGAGACGTACTCCTGCTCGCGCCGGCGACCGCAAATACCGTCGGGAAGGTCGCTGCTGCCGTCGACGACACGCCCGTGACGACGTGTGCGACGACGGCCCTTGGCGCTGGTCTCCCGGTCGTCGTTGCGCCGGCGATGCACGAACCCATGTACGACCACCCGGGCGTGATAGACGCGATCGACCGGGTCGAGTCCTGGGGAGTCACGTTCGTCGACCCGCGAATCGAGGAGGGGAAAGCCAAGATCGCGACCGAGGAGGCGATCGTCACGGGCGTGGCTCGTGCGGTCGGTGACCGACCGCTGGCGGGGCACCACGTCGTCGTCACCGCCGGCGCGACGACCGAACCGATCGACCCCGTCCGCACACTCTCGAACCGTGCCTCGGGCCGGACCGGCCGTGCCGTCGCACGGGCCTGTCACGTTCGCGGTGCCGACGTGACGCTCGTCCACGACGGCCCGTCGGTTCCCTACGCGACCGTCGAGCGCGTCGAGAGCGCGGCCGAGATGACTGCCGCCGTCTCCGAGCTGGCCGGGACGGCCGACGCACTGATCTCCAGTGCGGCGATCTCGGATTACACCGTCGAGACGGCGCCCGAGAAGATCCGGAGCGGCCAGTCGGACCTGACACTGGAACTGACGCCGACGCCGAAACTCATCGACACGGTGCGGGAGGACCACCCATCGCTCCCTATCGTCGGCTTCAAAGTCGAGACTGAAGGTGACGACGACTCCCTCGTCGAGCGTGCCCGGGGGCTCCGTGACCGGGCCGACCTGGCGTTCGTCGTCGCCAACGACGCGAGCGTGATGGGCGCGACCGAGACCAGAGCCCTGCTCGTCGACGGGGACAGCGCGACGGAGTACGCCGGCGACAAGGCGGGCCTGGGGGCGCGGGTTGCGGACGAACTGGCCGCCGTCCTCGGGTAATCGTCCAGTGGATTGCGAAATAGTTTTGCGTGTCCCGTAACTCGAAGGTGGTAACGACAGTAGCGCTCGTCAGACATACAAAACCAGGATTTTCAAGGAACTATCGTGACCGAATCTGACGCACGTCGTCTGCTGGTTCCGGTCGCCGACTCCGAGACGGTCCGCAACACCGTCGCGTACGCAGTCGAGCAGGCACAGGCGACCGCGGGCGAGGGACGACCGGTCGAACTCCACTTCGTCGTCGTCGCCAGCACCCGATCGGTCGATCCGGACGCCCCGGCGGAACTGGGTGCAGCGACGGAACTGCTGGACCGGGTCGACGTCTGGGTTCAGGAGGACCTCGGCACGGAACCGCCCGACTTGCTCACAATCACCGAGAACGTACTGGGTTCCGACCGCTATCTCTTCAGTCCCGGGGACTACGCCGACGCCCTCCTGGAGTACGCGACCGAACACGGAATCGATCGGATCGTCCTCGACCCGGAGTACCGCCCGGGCGGAGCGGCACCGATGCTGCGCCCGCTGGAGGTCGAACTCTCGCGTGGCGAGTTCGAGATCGAACGTGCGCCGGTCGAACGGCGCACACGGCCGACGGCGCTGGCCCGGGCCGCGTCGCTCCCGAAGTATCTCACGCTGTTTGGTGCCTCGTACGTGTTCTATCTGCTCTTGAGCGCGTACAAGCCCCTCGACTTCCTCACCGGGGCGATCACCGCGACGATCGTGACGGCCCTGCTCGCCCCGGTCACGTTCAGTCGACAGCCCTCCGTGACTCGACTCCCCGTCCAACTCGTCCGTCTGCTCGTCTACATCCCGTACCTCCTGTGGGAGATCGCCATCGCCAACCTCCAGATCGCCTACGTGGTACTTCACCCGTCGCTCCCGATCGATCCGAAGGTCGTCCAGCTCCGCGCGGCCGTCTGGGGTGACGCCGCGGTGACGACGCTGGCAAACAGCATCACCCTCACCCCGGGGACGCTCACCGTCAGCGTCACGGACCGCGCGTTCGACATCCACTCGCTGACTGGGAGCGCCCGCGAGGACCTGTTCGACGGCGCGCTCGAACGGGCCGTCCGGTTCGTCTTCTACGGCCGCGAAGCGGCCGCGATCGCCTCGCCGCGGGAACGGGGCGACGACGGCCCGGCGGACGATCCACCGGCAGAGGAGGTGACCGGCGATGATTGAGTTCGAAACCGCGCTCCTTGCGCTTGCGGCCGCGTTCGTCGTTTTCGCCGGCGTCGCCCTGATCCGTGTCTTCGTTGGACCGACGGCTCACGACCGGGTCATCGCGGTCAACGTCGCGGGGACGAACACCGTCATCGCGATCTCGTTCGTGGCAGCCGCACTCGACCAGCCGGTGTTCCTCGACGTGGCGCTCGTCTACGCGCTGTTGAACTTCCTGCTCTCGATCGCGTTCTCGAAGTTCAACGTCGAACAGGGGGGCGTACTGTGACGCCCGTCGAGTGGGCGGCCGTCGCGTTGGGCGTCCTCGGGGCCTTTTTCGGCCTCGTGGCTGCCGTCGGCATCATCCGGCTCCCGGATGTCTACACACGCGCACACGCGGCATCCAAGAGTGACACGCTCGGGGCGGTCCTCTCGATCGGCGCCGTCGCGCTGGCGTTACAGACCGACCTCTCGACGATCAAGGCCGTCTTCCTGCTCGTGTTCATGTTCCTGACGAACCCGACGGCGGCCCACGCTATCGCCCGGGCCGCACAGGACCAGGGGATCGAGCCCTGGACGACCGACGACCGGGAGGGGGAGCGATGACGCCGACGACCGTCGAGATCGCGCTGATCGGGTTCGTCCTGGCGTGTGCCGTCGGCGCCGCCATGCTCAAGGACGTGCTGGCGTCGGTGATGTCCTTCGCGGCCTACAGCCTCGGCGTCTCGATCATCTGGCTCGTCTTGCAGGCGCCGGATGTCGGGCTCACCGAGGCGGCCGTGGGCGCGGGCATCATGACGATCCTGTTCCTGCTCGCGCTGGCGAACACGGTCCGACCCGACGAGGACCGCCTGTTCGAACCCGTCAGCGTCAGGACCGTCCTCGGCGTCGGAGTCTTCGTGGCCGTGATGGCCGCGACGGTCCCGGCGCTGCCGGCTATCGGCGACCCGACGGCGCCGGTCACCGGCGGCGAGGTGACCCAGTACTACATCGAGAACGCCTACGACCAGACCGGCGTCCACAACGCCGTGACGGCCGTGCTTGCGGCCTACCGCGGGTTCGACACGCTGGGTGAGGCCGTTGTCGTCTTCGTCGCCGGTATCGCCGCGCTGTCGGTCCTCAGACAGGAGGTGTTCGCATGAGCGCCGATCAGGAACCCGGACTGTACGTCGAGAGTACGATCATCATGACCACCGTCCGCGTCGTCGCCCCGTTCGTGTTGACGTTCGCGCTGTTCGTGATGTTCCACGGCGCGGACTCGCCCGGCGGCGGGTTCCAGGGTGGGGTCATCGCCGGCTCCGTCGTGATGATGCTCGCGTTCGCCTACGGTATCGGGTCGACCCGTGACTGGGTGGACATCCGTATCGTCGCCGCGCTCGCCTCCGGCGGCGTCCTCACGTTCGCCACGATCGGGCTCGGATCGATCGCGCTCGGGGGAACGTTCCTGGAGTACACCGAGTACACGTTCATCATCAAGAAGGCGAGCAAGTACGGTATCGAACTCGTCGAACTGGGGATCGGCGCGATCGTCGCCAGCGTGGCGATCGGTCTCTTCTTCCTGCTTGCCGCGGGCTTTGGCCACGTGACCGACGAGCCACGGGAGGGTGAACGATGATCGATCCGCTTCAACTCGATCTGCTCGCGACACACTACAACTACTACGCGGTAGTCCTGCTGTTGGGGATCGGGCTGTACATGCTCGTCGAGTCACCCAACCTCGTCAAGAAGGTCATCGGGATGAACATCTTCCAGACGGGTATCTTCCTGTTTTTCATCACGCTGGCCTACCAGGCGGGTGCGAACCCGCCGGTCGTCGAGGAGGGCGCCGGCCCGTACGTCAGCCCGCTCCCGCACGTGCTCATCCTGACGGCTATCGTCGTCGGGGTGAGCCTCACCGCGGTGGCGCTGGCGCTCATCATCCGCATCTACTCGGAGTACGGGACGCTGGACGAAGACACGCTGAAACAGCTCTACTATGATTGAACACGTTCCTGCGCTACTGGTCGTCGTCCCGATCGTCGGCGGCGCCGTCCCGCTGATCGCCAGTCTCGTCTCCGACCGCGCCGGCTGGCCGGTCGCGGCGGCGACGCTCGTGGTTCACGCCGCGCTGGCTGTCTGGCTGGCCGCGACGGTCGTCACCGAGGGAACCGTCACCTACGTCCTCGGTGGGTTCGTCGCTCCCTACGGGATCGAACTCGTCGTCGACGGGCTCTCGGCGGCCGTCGTCCTGCTCGTCAGTCTCGTTGCGCTCGCGCTCCTCGCGTACGCACGACGGGCCGGCCCCCACGCCAACACCTTCTACAGCCAGTATCTCCTGTTGGTGACTGGCCTCTCCGGAATGACTGTCACCGGCGACGCGTTCAACCTCTACGTCTTCCTGGAGATCACGGGGCTGGCCGCGTACGGGCTCGTCGCCAGCGGTCGCGAGGCCAGCGCGGCCGTCGCCGCGCTGAAGTACCTCATCATCGGGACCGTCGGCGCGTCGCTGTACCTGCTCGGCGTCGGCTACGCGCTGGCGGCGACGGGGACGCTCAACATGGCCGACCTCGCCGACAAACTCGCCGCGGTCGGCTACGACTCGACGCTGGTCGTCACGGCCTTTGCCCTGATGATCGGTGGTCTCGTCGTGAAGGTTGCGCTGTTCCCCCTGCACACCTGGCAGCCCGACGCCTACGACAACGCGCCCGACACCGTGAGTGCGCTCATCTCGGCGCTGGTCTCGACCGTGTCGGCCTACGCGCTCGCCCGGATCATGTTCTCGGTGTTCACCGTCGACTTCCTGACGGCCGTCCCGGCCGCACGCTGGGCGCTCGTCGGCCTGGCTTCGGTGAGCATCGTCGCCGGCAGCGTGCTCGCCGTCTCCCAGGACAGCGTCCAGCGGATGCTGGCGTACTCCTCGGTGTCACAGTTCGGCCTGGTGGTCGCCGGCTTCGCCATCGCGACGCCGACGGCGGTCGTCGGCGCGACGGTCCACCTGCTGGGCCACGCCGTGATGAAGGGCGGACTGTTCGCCGCGACGGGGATCATCGAGCGCGACACCGGCGCGTCGGCGGTCAACGGTTACGCCGGGATGGCCGAGCGGTCCCCGATCGGAGCCGGCGGCTTCGCCGTCCTCGCGCTGGCGATGGTCGGGGTCCCGCCGGCGGTCGGTTTCGTCGGCAAGTGGTACATCGTCGTCGGCGCCGTCGAGGCCGGACTCTGGCCGGTCGTCGTCGTCCTGCTGGCGAGTACGCTGCTGACGCTCGCGTACTTCGCGCGCCTGGTCGAACGGCTCTACTTCGCCGAGCCGACCATCCGCGAGGACGAACCGACCGTCGCCGATGGCGGTCGCTCCGTCTCGCCGGGGATGCTCGCCGTCGTCGTCGTGGCTGCCGTCCTCGCGGTGGCGCTGACCGCCGCTGTCCCGACGCTGGAACAGACGCTGATCGACACGCTTCCGCCGCTACTGAACCCATGACCGACGTTACATCGCTCAGACCCCTGTTGGCAATACTCGTCTCGGCGCTGGCTATCCCGGTGATCCTCTCGCTGAAGAACCGGCCGAACGTCCGGGAGGGCGTCACGATCACCGTCGCGCTCGCGAAGTTCGGTATCGTCGCGAGCATGGTCCCGGCAGTGCTGGCCGGCGACCAGTTCTCCCTCACGATCGGCCAGTTCGGCCCGGGGATCACGCTCGCGCTCCGGGTCGACGCGCTCGCGATCCTCTTCGGTCTGCTGGCGAGTCTGCTGTGGATCGTCACGAGTTTCTACAGCATCGGCTACATGCGCGGGCTGGACGAACACGCACAGACGCGGTACTTCGCCTCCTTCGCGGCGAGTCTCGCCTCCGCGATCGGGGTCGCCTTCGCCGCGAACCTCGTGACGCTGTTCGTCTTCTACGAACTGCTGACGGTCTCGACGTACCCGCTGGTGACCCACGACGAGACCGACGAGGCCCGGCGGGCCGGCCGGAAGTACCTCGCGTATACGTTCGGCGGTGGCGTCGCCGTCCTGGGCGGGACGATCCTCGTCTTCTTCCTGACCGGGACGACGGCGTTCGCGCCGGGCGGGATCGAGGAACTGGCCACTGCGGACCCGACGCTCGCCCGGGCCGCGTTCGCGCTGCTCGCGGCCGGGTTCGGGGTAAAGGCGGCGCTGATGCCGGCCCACTCCTGGCTCCCGGACGCGATGGTCGCGCCGACGCCGGTGTCGGGACTGCTTCACGCCGTCGCCGTCGTCAAGAGCGGCGTCTTCGGTGTCGCCAGAGTCGTTCTGGACGTGTTCGGTCCCGACGTGCTCCGAGACCTGGGGATGCACCTGCCCCTGGCGGCGATCGCGGCCTTCACGCTACTGACGGCGAGTGTCATCGCCCTGCGTCAGGACAACCTCAAGCGCCGGCTGGCGTACTCGACGATCAGCCAGCTCTCGTATATCGTGTTGGGCCTGGCGCTACTGGAGGGGGACGCGCTGATCGGCGGCCTGTTGCACATCCCCGCTCACGCGTTCATGAAGCTCACGCTGTTCTTCTGTGCGGGCGCGATCCACGTCGAGACACACACCGACGACATCAGCGATATGGCGGGGATCGGGAAGCGGATGCCGCTGACGATGACTGCTTTCGGCGTCGCCGCCGCGGGGATGGCCGGCATCCCCTTCGTCGCCGGCTTCGTCAGCAAGTGGTACCTCGTTATCGGCGCTTTGGATGGCGGCGGGACGGTCTTTGTGGATGGCGGCGGGACGGTCTTTGCCGCCGTGTTGCTTGTCTCCGGGGTGCTCAACATCGCGTACTTCTGGCCGATCGTCTACCAGGCGTTCTTCGAGTCGCCCGAGGCACACGACGAGAAACCGCTCGTCGAGCGCGGGCTTGGCGGCACAGCTGTCCGGACTGACGGTGGCGACGGAGACCACAGTGACGAGAGCGTCCCGGAGCCCGAACACGTCGACCACCTCGGGAAGCGCCACGAGGACGTCGAACACCACGGTGGCCCGCCCGAAGGCGGCTGGGACGTCCGGAACTGGCGCGGCGGTGAGAGCACCTGGTTCATGCTCGGGCCGATCCTCACCGCGGCGGCGCTGTCGCTCCTGCTGGGGATCGTCCCGAACCAGGCGGTGTTCCTCAGGGTCGTCACCACTATCGTCGGGAACCTCCCAGGGGTGGTCGCTTGATGGCGACCTCGGCGTTGACGGCTATTCCGCCGGTCGCCGTGTTGCTCCCGGTCGCGATCCTGGTCGCGCTCCTGCCTCGCCGGAGCGGCCACGCACTGGGTGTGCTGGCCTCGGGCGTGGCCGTCGCCTGGGTCTGGCTCGTCCCGGCGGGTGCACATTTCCGGACGACGTTCCTGGGATTCAGAGCGGTGTTGTTCAACGTCGACGAGTTCTCCAGGCTGATGGGGCTGATCTTCGCACTCATCGGCGTCGTCGCCGTGCTGTACTCCTATGCCAGCGAGGCCGAGGGCGTCCAGACCGGCTTCGCGCTCTCGTACGTCGCGACGAGTTTCGGTGCCGTCTTCGCCGGTGACTGGCTCACGCTCCTCTTCTTCTGGGAACTGATGGCCGTCACGAGTACGCTGCTCGTCTGGCACTACGGCGGCAAGGCGGTCCGTGCCGGCTTCCGGTACGCACTGCTACACGGGATCGGCGGGACGCTGTTGATGGCCGCGATCCTCCAGACCTACGTCGTGAAAGACACGTTCCTGTTCGGGTCGATCCCCGGCGGTCCCGAGACTGTCGGGATCGTCCCAGGACTCCCGGCGGCGCTCGCTGCCGTCGGCATCGGGGTCAACGTCGGGTTCATCGGGCTCCACGCCTGGCTGCCCGACACGTACCCGCGCCCACACATCGCCGCCAGCGTCTTCCTCTGTGTGTTCACGACCAAGACCGGCGTCTACGGGATGTACCGGGCGTTCCCCGCGGGCAACGAGGCCATCGCCTACATGGGCGGCGGGATGGCCGTCTTCGGCGCCACGTTCGCGCTGTTCCAGAACGACATGCGCCGCCTGCTCTCCTATCACATCCAGTCCCAGGTCGGCTACATGGTCGCCGGCGTCGGCATCGGGACGGCGCTCTCCCAGGCCGGCGCGTTCGCCCACGTCTTCAACCACATCCTCTACAAGGGCCTGCTGTTCATGACCGCCGGCGTCGTCATCTACCGGACCGGCGAGGAGAGCCTGAAGAAACTCGGCGGGCTCGCCCGCGAGATGCCCATTACCGCCGTCGCGTTCACGGTGGCGGCGCTGTCGATCGCCGGGTTCCCCGGGTTCAACGGCTTCGTGAGCAAGGGAATCGTCATCGCGGGGAGTCACTACGACTTCGTCCACGGGCCGGTGTACGTCGGCGGGCTGACGACCCTGGAGTGGCTCCTCTACATCGGTGGCGTCGGCACGTTCATGTCGTTCATCAAGTTCGGCTACTACGCCTTCTTCCACGGGGAGTACGACGGCAGCGTGGCCGACGCGAACCGCGGTCAGACGGTCGCGATGCTGTCGGTCGCCGCGCTCTGTATCGCGTATGGCGTCTTCGACAGCGCGCTGTTCGCTATCCTCCCGTTCGACGTGACCGACGGGGACGTGATCTCGCACGTCTATACGACCTACACTGCCGACCATCTCGTCGAAGGCTTCGCACTGGCGGTCGCTGGCCTGATCGGCTTTGCCGTGACAAAGCGACCGTTGAAACGGCTCGGACGCGTCCCCGATGTCGATTCGCTGTACAACCCCGGCGTCTTCTACGGAACGAGAGCGCTCGTCGTCGGGGTGACGGAACTCTACGCCGGGGCCGATCGGGCGGTCGTCCGTGGAACCAGTGCCCTCGGAACTATTGTCAGAGAACCGAACGAATCGCTCCGGAATCTCCGTGAGGGGCGGGCTGAAGCCGAGCAAAGCGGACGACCGCTTCGTGCCGGAATCGGTTTCAGCATCCTCGTTCTCGTCGTTTTCGTCGCTCTCGCGCTGTTGGCACTGGGGTAATTCTCAATTCCGATAGTGACTCCTGTACATTTATATGCGGTGATACCATTTTCCGAGTAAGCGCGTCCTGTGAGAGTGGCTGGTGCGGTTCTCCTGGGCGTGTTGGACAACGACAATCTATGAAACTCCAACAACTATTCGACGACGACGACGCTGTCTCGCCGGTCATCGGGGTCATCCTGATGGTCGCGATCACCGTCATTCTCGCCGCAGTTATCGCAACGTTCGTCCTCGGTCTCGGTGACCAGGTTAGTAATACAGCGCCGCAGGCTACCTTTAGCTTCGATTACGAGGCAGCCGGTGGTGGCTCTGGTGAACTGACAATCACTCACGACGGTGGTGACTCCATCTCAGAAACCGAACTGTACGTTCGTGGTGCAGGCGGTAACGGTGGTCAGTGGTCCGGTACTGTCGGTTCAAGCAGCGAAGTCAGAGCTGGTAACAGTTGGCCTATCTCGGGCGTGAGTGACTCCGCTACGGTTCGTGTCGTCTACCAATCCAACGACGGCGGCAACTCCGCGACGCTCGGTCGGTGGACCGGTCCGAACGCATAACCGGTTCCTGACTCGCGGAACCGTCTTCCGCGCGGAACAACCGTATCGTTATTAGTGTCCGCTCACCATTTTCTTTCTACGATGGGAGCATTGGGATATGGCGATGGGGAGACACAGAAATGAGCAACCAAGCGATGCAGGTCCGGGACGCCGACGACTCGCTCTCGAAAGGCGAGATATTCGAAGTTCTCCAGAACGAGCGCCGACGGTATGCGCTCGAGTATCTCCGGGAACACAGCGACCCTGTTGATCTCGGCGATCTGGCTTCCCACGTCGCGGCGATGGAGTACGACTGTGACTCGACAGATGTCTCCAGCGCACAGCGAAAACGGGTTTACACCACGCTCCAGCAGACACATCTTCCCCGACTGGACGAGGCCGGGATCGTCGAGTACGACAGTGACGACAATCTCATCTCGACGACCCCACAGACACAGGAACTAACGGTTTACCTAGAGATCGTTTCGGCAGGAGAGTTCCCCTGGCGGGAATACTACCTCTCTCTGAGTGCGGTGAGTCTCGCAATCGTGGCCGTCCTCTGGGTCGGCGTCTATCCGTTCACCCTCATCTCGCCGCTCGTCTGGGCGACGTTGATCACTGTCGTGTTCGCTCTCTCGTCCGTCTACCATACCTACGCCGGTCAGGAGATGACCCTCAGCGAGTATATGTCGAACCAACGGGAATAGCACCATCCGAGGCCGACGATACATTCGACACTCTATGTGTAAATTTCTCTCTTTATAGTTGGATATAAGTATCCTCTCGAACGTAGTCGCTAGCAGCACGCCACCGACGAGTGTGAGATCTGCCTCGATAGGGTGGGGCGTTGCTCGTAACAGGTGGCTGTGCGCAGACACAACTATGGATCTGAAACAACTGTTCACCGACGACGACGCGGTCTCGCCGGTCATCGGGGTCATCCTGATGGTCGCGATCACCGTCATCCTCGCGGCGGTCACCGCCTCGTTCGTCCTCGGATTGGGGGACCAGACGCAACGAACGACGCCACAGGCGAGTTTCACGTTCGATTTCGAGGAAAGTGTATCGGGTAGCGATGCGGACGAAGGTA
Source organism: Haloarcula montana (assembly GCF_035666295.1). Classification (NCBI taxonomy): domain Archaea; kingdom Methanobacteriati; phylum Methanobacteriota; class Halobacteria; order Halobacteriales; family Haloarculaceae; genus Haloarcula; species Haloarcula montana. Next base: position 470,698 of record NZ_CP142027.1, on the reverse strand, counting down.
TCCTGACGATCACCCACGACGGTGGAGACACTATCCAGGGTGGGAGTCTCTACCTCCGCGGAAGTGGATGGGTGGATGCGACAAGCGGGAGTACCTCATGGAGCTCCCCAGCAACTGGTTCGGTCGACATCGACGACACGAACGAGGACGATAGCTGGGACACTGCCGTCGGTGGGAAGACCGAAGTCGCCGCCGGCAACTCCATCAGCGCCGGCGTGGACGACGCCTACAACATCCGTGTCGTCTACGAACCGCCGGAGGGTGACACGTCAGCCACCCTCGGACAGGACGCCGGCCCCGAAGCGTAACTGACCCACGATTTCTCGTATTTTCGTTCGGCTAGCAACTGTCCCGGTCCCGCGATGGGTTTATTTCCGTCCATGCGATGGACTGTAATGATGGACGCCACGCGTGGGACCGCCGTCGCCGTCGGGACACTCATCGTGGTCACAGCCCTCGTCTCCGGGCCGCTCGTTCCTGGGATCACGTTCACGAACACACAGCCTACATACGGCGAGGGAACTGCAACCGTCGACAGCGTCGAGTTCCCCGAGCGAGCGACGATCGAGCGGGGTGGTTTTGGCTCCGGGAGTAACTATCTCGTCGTTCCGCCGGCGACCGTTCGGTTCGAAACGTTCGAGGGTGCGCCGGTCCTCACGTACAAGATTGCAGTGCCCGAACTGAACTACTCCCGCGGGACGACACACTTCCTGGGTCCCGAGACTGGGACCCGGTACGACGCGACACTCCAGTCCGACTCACTAACCGGTGTTCCGAGCCAGACGACCGAATTCGACGCGACGCTCTCGATCTGGCTCGAAGATTCCGACGGCCGGGAGCGCGTTGCCACACAGAACACCACGATCGAGGTCGTCGAATGAGCAGTATCGAGTTCGCATCGCTCCGTCGGACCGACGCCGGGACCGGACTGTCGACCTGGGCACGACTCAGGACCGTCTTGTTCGGCGATCGGATCGGATTGGCGATCTTCCTGGGATCGCTCTGTCTGTTCATGCTCGCGTGGCGAACCACCGTCTTCATCACGGACACGTACACGATCGTGAACGGGCTGTACGCCGTCTCGAACGGCCACATCGGGATCACTGAGGCCGTCTACGGGGGGAACCTCGACACGCCCGGTATGACTTCCGCTGGTGGTCGGACGATCGCCCGTAACTACGGTGCGATCGTCCTCTCGCTCCCGTTTCTGGCGTTGGTCGAGTCCCTCGACGCGATCACCTCGCTGCGGATCGGGATCGCCGCGCTGTGGTCGATTCTAGCGCTCGGTGTCGTCGTTCAGACACGAAGGGTACTCGACAGCGACGCGATCGTCTGGGCCGGTAGCGTCCTCGTGCTCGTCGTCTTCGCCGCGAACGTCGTGTTCGCGACCCCGCTCGACGACGGGGCAGCGCATCTCTACGCGCTTCAACTGTTCCACATGACGGTTGCCGCGTTCGGCCCGGTCGTACTGTACCGGTTGCTCCGTCGTATTGACGGTCCTCGAATGGGGGTCCTCGGAGCGACTGTGTACGTCCTCGGGTCGCCGCTGGTGATCTGGGCGACGGTCCCGAAGCGCCACGTCCTCACGGCGACCGTAGCAGTGGGGATCATGTACTTCCTCTACCGGAGCCGAGCCGCTGAGACGGACGGGCTGATCCGCCGCCCGGCCGTGTTCCGTGCGTTCGCGTACGCACTGGTGATGCTCTACGCCTGGGTTCACGCTCCCGAAGCGCTGCTGCTCTGTGTCGTCTTGGCGGCTGTCGATCTCCCGACGGCAGCCGACAACGGTCCGCGGGCGTTGGCCACGATCGCCGCCGTCTCGGCGCTCGCACTCGTTCCGTTCCTCGTTACGAACGAACTGCTGACCGGCTCTGTGGTAACCCCGTCCCGACTGTTACGGAATGCGGGTCCGGCAGTGGAGTCGACCGCGGCCTCGGCGGGGCAGAGCTCTTCTGGACGGTCCAGTGGGATCCCGATACCCGACCCGGTTCTGTCGATCCTTCGCCCGTTCACCCTGCTCGGCGGCGAACTGCTTCTCGGCTTCAGGACAGCGTTCTCCCAGCCTGAGGACGTGTTCCTGACGTTTCTTCGGTCCGGCCACGCATCCGGGACGCTGAACAACGACAACACGGAGGCCGTCAACCTCGCAATCCTGGAGTCGGCACCGATACTCGCCGCAACCGTCGGGGTTCTCCCAGCCGTCTGGCGCCGTCGGGAATCACTGGGACTGCCCAGCCGAGTGCTTTCGCCGACACGAGTCGTCGACAGCTTCGCCGTGTTGGCAGCTCTCGGCGTGTGTGGCCTCTATCTCTCACGGCTCCCATTGCACGCACAGGTGACGGTCCGGTATCTGTTCGTCCTCTACCCACTGGGGATCTACCTCCTTTTCCGTACCCCGTCGGTTCGGGACGCGCTCGACCAGTATCTCCGTTCGTTCGCCTGGGCACTCGCGGTGACAGTTCTGCTCGGTGGACAACTGCTCGTCGTCTTCGTCGCGCTCTCGGTCAACGGTATCGGCGAAGCGTTCCAGCTCCACGCGCTGCTCGCGCTCGGCAGTGCCGCCCCGCTGGCGGCCTGGGGGCTGTTCGGGCGAAGTGACGGCTGGTTCGGTCGCGTGGGCGCAGGGCTGTTCGGCGTCGCGACGGGTCTCACGACGATATTCGCCTGGTTGACCGTCGTCGAGTACTACGCCCTCGGGAACGCCCACGCCCTCCCGATCGTTCGGTATATCGGACAACTGCTGGAACTGTTCTGAGTCGCTGACGGAGAACTTTTGTAGGGCCTCGAAGTACCGTCGGCATGGACAAGCTGAAAGCGTCACTCCTCGAGGCCCCGATCATCGAGAAAGACGGCTACCACTACTTCGTCCACCCGATCAGCGACGGAGTCCCGATGCTGCGTCCCGAACTCCTCCGTGAGATCGTCATCAAGATCATCCGGAAGGCCGAACTCGACGGCGTCGACAAGATCGTCACGCCGGCGGCGATGGGAATCCATCTCTCGACAGCCGTCTCGCTGATGACCGACATCCCGCTCGTCGTCGTCCGCAAGCGACAGTACGGGTTGGACGGCGAGGTCTCGCTCTCGCAGGTGACCGGCTACTCCGAGAGCGAGATGTACGTCAACGACGTCTACGAGGGCGACCGGGTCCTCGTGCTCGACGACGTTCTCTCGACCGGCGGCACGCTGGCCGCACTGACCGGCGCCCTGGAGGAGATCGGTGCCGACATCCGTGATATCGTCTGTGTCATCAAGAAAGCCGACGGCCCGAACAAACTCGACGAGGCCGGCTACGACGCGAAGACGCTCATCAACGTCACCGTCGACGACGGCGAGGTCGTCGTCGTCGACGAGAACGGCGACGGGTAGCTCCCAACCTTGGCAAATTCTTCCGCCCATATGGATACAGGAGGACCGATCGACGACTAGAACTGGTTCCCGTAGGGGGGTGCTGTCACCAGCAGTGATGTTGAATACTGCGATTTCAGGCACTCTCTGGGGTGTTTGCCATGGAATCGGTGTTTACGACCAATCACTGGCTCGCAGTGTGTTTGTCATATTGGGTATGTTTTTCTTGAATTAGTATCCCAAGATTAGTACGGTCTGAGGGTTTTGCTAGTCTTGGCACATCTACGAAACTGAGTAGTTCTACCACGTGGTGACTTCTTCACCCCATCGGTCACCTTTTGCCAGGGTCTGTGGGTCTCACTTCGCGGTATAATACACGGGAACCGGCATTGCGCCAGCCAAGGCTTGCTACTTGAGATTTATTCCCCCACTAGCGGAACCTTTGACCGAGGTTGGACTCCGAACTGTATATAATCCGAGTGACGCAGTTGATTGGCTCAGTAAATTTATAGGTACTTATATGTGTGGTCAGCCACTCCCCGCTAGATTGCTGATAGACGCGACAGAGAACGGATTTCTAATGACTGATGACTGTGATGGAACAAGTAGTATGACAGCGCTCGCCTGTCTATGCTATGCTACCGCTTCGAGGAGTCCGACCGTCTCAGAAATGTGAAACGACCGAGAGGAAGTAGCGGGAGGTAGATTTGAACTACCGATCTGCGGGTTATGAGCCCGCCGGAATCTCCTGGCTATCCCATCCCGCTACCTCTTCGTAACCGAGGCCCCTCATTAAGGGTTGTGATTCACCTGCCGTCCGTGAGTTCGTGACGCGCTACTCCCCCTGATGGACCTGCCAGGTGAAGATACTCTCGAAGACGTAGTTGACGAGCATCCCGAGGCCGATCCCGCCTCCCTTGGCGACGAGTATCCAGAGGTCGATCCCGGCGACGGTCAGGGGCACGAACAGCAGCCGGTAGATGACGACGAAGACGAGAAACTGGGTGGTCGAACCGCCGGCCCGGACGACGTGCGAGCGCAGCAGACGCCGGGGCAGCGACTCCGGATCGCCCTCTTCGGCGAAGGTCCAGCGCTCGTTGATCGCGAACATGACCAGGATCGCGGTTTCGATCCCTGCGAGCGTCGCCAGTTCGGGCAAGACGCCCAGCACCTCGGTCAGAACGAGCAAGACCGTGGTGTCACAGACCGCGCCGACGACGCCGACCGAGACGAACTGGCCGAACCGGACGCCCGAGACCAGCGAGTCGAACCGGTCGGGAACGGCCCGGCGCAAGCGGTCGCCCGGGGAACTCATCGGTCCCGTTTGACGAGCGCGGTCGGTTCCTCACGGCGCGCGGCGATGGCCGTATGGAGCGTACTATCACGGAGCTGTTTCGCGCGGTGTCTGGACGCGAGCAGCGCGCGAAACAGCGCGATCGAGGTCCGGACCGGCGAGACCGTCGATCCGGGCTGGTCCTCCCACTCGATGGGAACCTCGGTCACGCGCAGGTCCAGTGCCCCGGCCATCGCTACCAGTTCGACGTCCCAGGCGAAGCCCGGTTCGTAGAGGTGGACACGGACGCGCTCCCAGGCCTCGGCGTCCATGGCTTTCGCGCCACACTGGTAGTCGTACAGCCGGACGCTGAGCAACTGCCCGGCCAGCCAGGCGAACCCGTCACCGAGGAACCGCCGGGCGCGGGTCTGGTGGCTGGCGACGGTCGCGTCGGGATGGCGTCGCGACCCGACCGAGAGGTCGGCCGATCCCTGGACGACCGGATCGACGACTGCCTGGAGGGATTCGGCCGGCGTCGAACCGTCGGCGTCGGCGAAGGCGAGCACGTCGGTCTCTAAGCGCTCGAAGCCCGCGGTGATCGCGGCGCCCTTGCCACGGCGGTAGGGGACCGACTCGACTCGGGCGGGGAGGTCTGTGAGTTTTTCGAGGACGCCGCTTTTGGGGGCGTCGAGTTCGACGAGGATCGTCGTCGGGGAGAGCGTGTCGTCGATGGCCTGGACGTAGCGCCGGAGTTGGGCTACGTCGGGTCGGTAGGCGGGGACGACGACACCGACGGTCGGCGACATTGTGCTACCGTGTGCCGGCGGTGAGTAAAAACGGTTCGAAGCTCTCCGGCCTCGTGCAAAAGACGTATACTCCAGGGTCGCGGCCACACCACTGATGGAGTTTGCGCTCGTTGCCACGTGGCTCGCCCTGTATCTCCTCTTGCTGTACGCGGGGGCGACAGCCGCGACGGTCCTCTTTCCGCGCTTTGCCGACAAGGGGGTCGCGTTCGGAGTCCCAGTTGCGCTTTCGATCCTGTGGCTCGTCGTCTACGTCGTGGGCCGACTCTCCCTGAGCGTCGCGGTCTGGCTCGCGCTGGCCGTCCTTCTGGCGGTAACCGTCGTCGTGGCGTCTCGGGGCCGTTCTGTCGACGGCCGGGCCTACGCCGAGGCGGCGGCCGTCTTCTCGCTGGCGTTCCTGCTGGTGGTCTGGATTCGTGCGGTCGATCCGGCCATCGTCCCCGTCGGCGGCGAGAAGTTCCTGGACTTCGGACTCTTGCAGTCGCTGTTGCGGGCCGAGACGATCCCACCGGAGGACATGTGGTTCGCTGGCGAGCCCGTCGCGTACTACTACGGCGGCCATCTCTTGGCCGCGACACTCGCTCGACTGACGGGGACGGCGGGCCAGTACGCCTACAACCTCGCGCTGGCGGGCTTCTACGCGACGCTGGTGACCGCAGCCTACGGGCTGGCCGGGGCCGTCGCCGCCGACCGTGACCTCCCGCGCCGGCTCTCGGCCGGCCTCGCGGCCTTCTTCGTCGGCATCGCCAGTAACCTCTCGACGCCGGCGAAGTTCCTCGTCTGGCTCCTGCCCGAGTCGCTCTCCCGGCCGCTGGCGGCCGCGGCCGGGTACGACCTGAGCGGGTTGGCGACTGGTCCACGGTCGTTCAGCTACTGGGACGCCAGCCGCGTGATCCAGGACGACCCCGCCGACTTCGGGACCTACGAACCCGCTGCCGCGCCCGTCATCGACGAGTTCCCGCTGTTCGCCTGGCTCAACGGCGACATGCACGCCCACATGATGAGCACGGGGTTCCTGTTGCTCGCGGGGGCACTGTGTTTCAGCTACTACCAGACGCCGGCCGCACAACGCCGCCGACGGCTCGGGCTGTTGTTCGGGGCAGTTCCGGTTGTGGGCGGTCTCATCGCGGTCACCAACACTTGGTCGTTCCCGTCGGTGGCCGGCCTCGCCATGCTGACCGTCGCCGTCGCGCCGGCGGCGCCGACGACGCTGCTGCCCGAGCGGTACGCCCGACGGCTCCGCGTCGACGGACTCGGCGGTGAACTCGTCCGGATCGGGGCGGCACTGGCTGTCGCTGTCGTCGTCCTCGTCCTCGGGTTGGTCTGGTCGCTCCCGTTCTGGCTCGGTCCGGCGAGCGGCCGTGAACTGGCGGTGTTGCCCGACCGGAGTTCGCTCGTGGAACTGCTGGCGGTCCACGGGCCGTTCGTGCTCCCGTTCGGGATGTATCTCTACGCTCGCGTCGCAGGGACGCTTTCCGACACCCGGTCGCGGCTGGCGACGGGCGCTGCTGTGGTCGGTTTCGTCGCGGTCGGGGCAGCCCTCGATATCGCTGCGGTCGGCCTCCTCGGCCCGCTTCTCGTCGGTGCATGGCTGCTGTCCCGTGGACCGACGCTCTCGGACGGTGTCGACGCGCTCCCGGCGCTTGCAGACGGCGGGGACCGCCCCGTCGGCTTTGAGGCCGTGTTGATCCTGGCCGGGGCCGGCCTCGTTCTCATCGTGGAGTTCGTCTTCGTCCGGGAGAACATCGGCCGGATGAACACCGTGTTCAAGACCTACATGCAGGTGTGGATTCTCTGGGCCGTCGCTGTCGGGCCGGTGCTTGCCTGGCTGGTGACCCGTTGGCGACCCACGTGGCCGTCCGCGGACCGAGTCCGGGCCGCGACGACAGTCGGCATGCGCGTGTTCGTCGCCGTCCTCGTCGTCTCGACCTCGCTGTACGGCGTGTTCGCGCTGTCGAACCACGCCGACCGGGCCGGCGACCTGACGCTCGACGGCCAGGCGTACCTCGACGATGCACACCCGCAGGAAGCCGAAGCGATTCGGTGGCTGGACGACCGGCAGGGCCAACCGACGATCGTCACCGCCGCACCCGCGGGCTACCAGTGGGTCCCCAGCGAGGGGAAGGGAGCCAGCGCCCCGGCGAGCCTGACAGGCCTCCCGACGGTCGCAGGGTGGTACCACGAGGCACAGTACCGGAACGACACGGTCTACCAACAGCGTGTCGGCGACGTGGAGACGATCTACACCGGCAACCAGAGCGCCCAGCGTCGGCTGCTCTCGACGTACGACGTCACGTACGTCTACGTCGGACCGGCCGAGCGCAACCGCTACGGGACGGTGACGATCGGCGACCTCCCGGAGGTGACGGTCGCGAAAGAAGCCGGCGGCGTGACGATCTATCGGGTCCAGTAGCGAGGCGATCAGCTCTCGGCGCTGGGCGGGGCCTTCTCGCGGATGACGGTGATCGCCTCGGCGTCGATGTCCTCGGTATCCAGGTGCATCGGGATGTAGTCCTGTTTCTTGAACGTCTCCTCCTCGCGGGCCTTGCCGACCGTACACCACAGCTGCGGGCGGTCGGGGCCGTGCCACTCGCCCTGGCGGGCAACGGCGAACACCTCGTACTCCTCGCCGTCGTACTCGATACGACCGCCCTTCCGGAAGCCGGCGTCCCCGTGGACGATGAGTTTCTTCATACCCGGCCCTTGGCAAACGGCGCACTTAGTGACTTCGAAGGAGGCCCTGGTGTTGTCCGGGAGGGCCAGTGCCGCACGGACCGGAGAGGCTTTACGCCAGGAGGCGAGAGAGATACGTAGACGGCACGGTCCGACAGCACCTTTCAGTCCACGTGTCAAAACGTGGGCCACCGCTGACTGACCTACCCCGTCTCTCTAACACCGCTGAGCGACTGCCACGTCGTCGGGAGAGACGGACTGCGAGCGGGCAGCCATCCGGGACGAGAAAATCGGAACCGTCGGGGTTTTAAGCGGGCATATCGAACCGACCTGTAAGGTCGATATCTATGGAGATGCCGCGACGATTCAACACGTACTGTCCGCACTGTAACGAGCATCACGAACACGAGGTCGAGAAGGTCCGTTCCGGTCGCGAGACCGGGATGAAGTGGATCGACCGCCAGCGCGAGCGCAACTCCGGCATCGGGAACGACGGGAAGTTCTCGAAGGTCCCCGGTGGGGACAAACCCACCAAGAAGACGGACCTGAAGTACCGCTGCTCGGACTGTGGCAGCGCTCACCTCCGCGAGGGATGGCGCGCCGGCCGACTGGAGTTCCAGGAGTAACCATGGCTGGAAGCTTCGTCACCGTCGCCTGTCCGGACTGCGAGAACGAACAGACCATCTTCGAGAAGGCTGCCTCCGAGGTCTCCTGTGCCGTCTGTGGCCACACCCTCGCTCACCCCACCGGTGGGAAGGCCGAGATCGAAGGTGAAGTGACCGCCGTCGTCGAGGCCCGATAGGATGAAGTACAGCGGCTGGCCCGAACCGAGCGAACTCGTCGTCGGCAAGGTCGACGAGATCGAGGACTTCGGCGTGTTCGTCGACCTCGAAGAGTACGAGGGCAAGCGCGGTCTCTGTCACATCTCCGAGGTCGCCAGCGGCTGGATCAAGAACGTCCGTGACCACGTCAACGAGGGCCAAACTGTCGTCGCCAAAGTGTTGGACGTCGACGAGAGCGCCCAACAGATCGACCTCTCGATCAAGGACGTCAACGACCACCAGCGCAAGGAGAAGATCCAGGAGTGGAAAAACGAGCAGAAGGCCGACAACTGGATGGAACTGGCCTTCGGCGAGGACATCGACGACGAGCGCTACAGTGCCGTCGCCAACGCGTTGCTCGCCGAGTTCGGATCGCTGTACGACGGCTTCGAGGCCGCTGCGATCCACGGCGAAGAAGCCCTCGAAGAGACTGACCTCGACGAGGACGAGATCGAGGCCATCGTCGAGACTGCGCGGGACAACGTCTCGGTTCCCTACGTCAACGTCACCGGCTACGTCGATCTGGAGGTGCCCGATCACGATGGCGTCGATGTCATCAAGGAGGCACTGCAGGCCGCCGAGGGCAACGGCGAGGTGCCAGAGGAGATCGAACTGGAAGTCACCTACGTCGGCTCGCCCGAGTACCGCATCCAGGTCCAGGCGCCCGACTACAAGACCGCCGAGGGCGCGCTCGAAGACAGCGCCGCTCGTGCCAGCGAACTCGTCGAGGACCACGGCGGGACGGCGCTGTTCCACCGTGAGCGCCACGAAGACGACGAGTAGGCGTGAAATCCGACATCCACGTCTGTGCGGACTGGGAGGCCGAACACGACCGCCCAGTGTACACGCTTGGCGACACGTGTCCCGACTGCGGGGGAAACGCGGTCAACAGCGTGCCCGCGCCGTTCGACCCGGCGGACCCGCATGGCTCGTATCGACGTTCTCTTAAGCGCCGCAACCGAGATTAGGCGGTATGGACGAATACGACGTCGAGACCGTCGCCGACCCCGACCTGTCGGAGCCGGTACTGGTCGAGGGACTTCCCGGTGTCGGCCACGTGGGGAAACTCGCTGCAGAACACCTGCTAGAGGAACTCGAAAGCGAACTCGTGCGGAAAGTCTACTCGACACACTTCCCGCCACAGGTCAGCATCGACGAGGGCCGTGCCGAACTGGCCGCTGCGGAGTTCTACGCCGTCACGCCGGAAGACGGCCGGGACATGCTGGTCCTCTCGGGGAACCACCAGGCACAGGACACCGAGGGCCACTACGGACTGACCGACACGTTCCTCGACGTCGCCGACGAGTTCGGTGTCGACGAGGTGTTCGCGCTCGGGGGCGTTCCGACGGGCGAACTCATCGAGGAGTACGACGTGTTGGGCGCGACCACGACCGACGAGTTCGCCGAGACGCTCTCCGAGGCCGGCGTCGAGTTCAGAGACGACGAACCGGCCGGCGGGATCGTCGGCGTCTCCGGGCTCCTGTTGGGCCTCGGCAAGCGCCGCGGGTTCCCGGCCGCATGCCTGATGGGCGAAACCTCCGGCTATCTGGTCGATCCAAAGAGCGCACAGGCAGTGCTCGAAGTCCTCCAGACCGTCGTCGGCTTCGAGGTCGACTTCGCGACGCTCGAAGAGCGAGCCGACGAGATGGAGGAAGTCGTCCGCAAGATCCAGGAGATGGAGCAACAGAACGCCCCCGCTCCCTCCGACGAAGACCTGCGCTACATCGGGTAAGGGACCGAAGAGCGAGAATTTCTTTACCGTTCACGTCCAACACGGAGCCGTGCAGTCACAACTGAGTACGCTCCCGGACTGGCTCGTCTTCGGCCTGGCCCTCGGCGTTGCCGGGAGCGTCCTCGTCGCCGGGTTGTTCCTGGCTGCGAGCCGACTCTTTCCCGCCAAACAGCAGGCTCGCCGGATGAGCGACGGCGGTGAACGACGACGGCGGGCCGAACTCCGGGAGTATCTGACGGCTATCGACGAGCAGTACGCCGAGAACCACTTCGTCGAGGGCCAACACGTCGCCTTCTATCTCCCGAAACGGGACGTAGCGATCACGTTCGACGCACGGGCCTACTACCGGATCGAACGGTCGCCGACCTACCCTGTCCTGGTCGAACACGAGATGCCCGGCATCCACCTGGGGACTCGGCTCCCGTTCGAGGTCCCCGAGGTGACACTCGGTCCCGACCCGGAGGAATCCGAGGACCCGGCGATGCACGCCTTCGAGGAACTGGGGTTGGACTACGGTGCGACCGCCGCCGAGATCAGGTCGGCCTACCGCGAGCGGGTCAAGGAGGTCCATCCCGACCACGGCGGCGACGAGGACGAGTTCAAGCGCGTTCGGGAGGCCTACACCATGGCCAAACAGCACGTGGCGTCCTGACCCCTCGTCGATCAGATCCCCTGACTCATCAGGTGACTCCGCAGGAGGTCGGCCTCCTTGCTACCCGCGACTGGGTTGACGAGGACGACCACGTCGTCGCTGGCGAAGGCACCGCTGTCCGCGAGTTCGCGAGCGCCGGCGACGGCAGTCCCGCCGGTGGCACCGACCTCGGGGCCGAGTTCGCAGCCGTCGACAGCGCCCTGGAGAACGGCTTTGTCGTCGACGGCGGCAGCGCCCCCACCGGAGGATTCGACGGCGGCGAGCGCGGCGGTTCCCGCCGCAGGGTCGGGCACCTCCAGCGGACCGACGATCGTGTCAGGGTGTTCGACGGGAGCGGGTGTCTCACTGTCCCCGATCCAGGCGTCGGCGACAGGCGCACACCCGTCGGGCTGGACGGCGTACAGCTCCGGCTCGCGGTCGACGAGGCCGGACGCCGCGGCGGCCGCGAACCCGCGTTCGAGGCCGACCAGGCTCTCGCCGTGGCCGGTGGGGTGGATCACGGCATCCGGGGCGGTCCAGTCGAGGTCGGCAACCGTCTCGACGGCGACCGGTTTGGCTCCCTCGACGCGGAACGGGTGGCCGGGTTCGACGCTGTAGCGGTCGCCCGCACCCTCCTTGAAGGCCTCGACGGCGTCGTCGTAGCGGCCCTCGACGACGCGCATGTCGCCGCCGTGGACGTTGACCATCGCCTTGTTGAGGAACGGACACCGCGAGGGGACGTACCCCTTCGAGTCGATGTCGGCGCGGGCGGCGTAGGCCGCAGCGGCCTGTGCGCCGTTGCCCGTCGAGGGCGCTGCCACGGCGTCGGCACCCGATTGAACGGCCCCGGTGACGGCGACCGAGAGCTTGCGGTCGGCGAGCGAGCCGGTCGTGTTCCGGCCCTCGTCTTTGACGTAGACGGCCTCGACGCCGAGTTCGGCCGCCAGCGGGGGAACCGTGACTAACGGGGTCCCACCCTCGTCGAGACTGACCAGCGTGTCCGTCTCGAAGGGCAACACGGCGGCTGCCTGCGCTGCTCGATCCGCGAGGTCTTCGGGAGCCAGCGCGGGGGCGTCGTAGTCGCCGGCGAGCGTCCCACCACAGTCCGGGCACCGGGCCGCGTCGGCGGCCGTCGTCGTGCCACACACGGTACAGGCGAGGCCACGGAACGTCGCTGTCGTCTCCATACTCCCCACTGTGGCTGGGAGCCACAAATACTGTCGGTCACACTCCAGCACGCTCTTGGTCGGGGCAGCACAACGACCGACAATGACAGATGTCGTCGTCGCCGGTGGCGGACTGGCGGGACTGGTCGCCGCGCGCCACCTCGCCGAAGCCGGACAGGACGTGACGGTGTTTGAGGACAGCGAACAGGTCGGCGGGCGGGTCAGGACCGTCCACGAGGGCGGCTACACCTTCGACCGGGGGTTCCAGGTGCTGTTCTCGGCGTATCCGGCAGTCCAGCGGGAACTCGACGTGGAGGCGCTGTCGCCGCGGCCGTTCACGCCGGGCGCGACCATCGCGCGGCCGAACCACCGATCGGTGCTGTCGGACCCGCTGCGAAACCCGACGGCAGCGGTCGAGACGGCGTTCAACCGGGAGATCGGTTTCGCTGACAAACTCCGCCTGTTCACGCTCCAGCGGGAACTGGCCGGCCGTGATCCAGAATCGCTCCTCAGCGGCGGCGGCAAGACGATCTCGGAGTACCTCCGGGAGCGGGGGTTCTCACAGCGGTTCGCCGACCGGTTCGCAGCGCCGTTTTACGGCGGCATCACGCTCGATCGCTCGCTGGGGACCGACAGCCTCGTCTTCGAGTACACGTACAAGATGCTGAGCGAGGGCGAGATCTTCGTCCCGGCCGAGGGGATGCAGGCGATGCCCGAGCAACTGGCCGACAGTGCTCGGGCGGCCGGTGCCACCATCGAGACCGAGCGCACGGTCACCGATGTCTCCGGCGAGGGTGACGGGGCTACCGTCGAGGTCGGCGCGGAGACGCTGACCCCCGACGGCGTCGTGGTCGCGACCGATCCCGGAACGGCCGCCGATCTGACGGGCGTGGCCGGCATCACGACGGAGATCGTCGGCTGTGTCACACAGTACTTCGCGCTGCCGACCAACCGGGCGCCGGATATGGGGAAACGGATCGTCCTCAACGCCGCCGACGACCGGCCCAACACCGTCGCACCGATGTCGGCGGTCGCCCCCGAGTACGCACCCGAGGGGATGGAACTGTACAGCGCGACGTTCCTGGGATCGCCCGAGGACGACGACGAAGCGCTTTCGGCTGCGGTCCGCGAGGCGCTGGGCTCGTGGTATCCGGCGGCGAGCTTCGAGGATCTGGAACTGCTCCGGACCGACCGGGTCCCGCTGGCACAGTTCGCCCAGCCGCCCGGGTTCCGCGCCGGCTTGCCCGACCCCGAGGACCCGCCGGGACCGGTCGTTCTGGCCGGGGATTACACCCGCTGGTCGTCGATCCAGGGGGCCTTAGAGAGCGGTCGCGTGGCTGCCGGGCTCCTCACCGAGTAAGCCACCGATTCCCGGAACGGGGTCGCGGCCGGCGACCCCTCCCGCGGTCGCTACGGGCGTTCTCAACCGAACCCGTCAGTAGCGGCGGCCTACGCGACCGGACCGCCGCTATTCGTGTTTCCCTCGTGTTCGTGCTCCTCCGGGGTCAACACGTCCGAGACGTACTTGATCGTCGCGAAGTACAGTGCCAGCAGCGAGAGCAGCGTAATCGCGATGAGCGCGAGTGCAGCACCAGTCTGAACCATGTTCGGCTGTCCAGCGCCGTTCCTCAAATACCTACCGTTACAGCATCCGACGGAACTCCCCGAGCCGCGGGAACGAGAGGGTCTCGCGGCCCTGGCCGTCCCAGACGATCGGTTCCAGGCCGTCGGCGTCGGTCACCAACGGGGACTGGAAGTCGGCGGCGTCCATCTCGTTGACGACGACCCCGGCGTTGAGCGCGTTGAACGAGGGGAGCATCACCACCTCGCTCCCGTGGTACTGGTCGGTCCCCACCAGATAACAGGGCCGGCGCTGGCCCTCGATCTCGATGGTTGGGTGGTCGTGGCCGATCACGTACTGCTCGCCCCGTGTGGCGGGCTCCTCGTGGCCGTGACAGACGACGGTTTCACCGATGCGGGTGGTCGACTCGACCGGCCCGTCCCAGACTGCATCGAGCATCGTGTCGTGGTTCCCGGGGACGACGACCAGGCGGGCACCGGCGTCCCGACACGCTTGCTCGAACCCGGCCACCGTGTCGTCGACGGTCCGTGGAACCGTCTGAAACGAGTGTAACAGATCGCCGGCGACGACGACTTCCTCGGGGTCGTGGCGGTCGATCAGCGATCTGAACCGCTCGACCATCTCCGCGTTCGACCCGACCGGGAGTTCCAGGGACCCGCCCGTTCCCCGGCCGACGTGGAGGTCGGCGACCACGAGTGTCCCGTCGAGGATCACGGCCCGGTCGTCGAACGTGATCGAGCCTGCTGTGGGCATACAGTCGCCCTCGGAGACGGGCATACAAAGCCGTGACGCACCCGGCGGTTCGGAAGCGATCGCCCGCGCTGCCGGCGTCACACAGTGAACGCTTTTTCAGTCGTCCGGACGTTGTTCGGGATATGAACGAAAAGGAGACCGACGCCGAAACGGCGGTGACCGAGTTTCTGACGGCCGCGGACGCGGCATACGAGGACTACGAAAAGGGCTACGCCGACGCCGACGCGACCCTGCGACAACTGGAGAGTGCGATCGACGATCTCCGCGCGGCCGTCGAGGAATAGTCGCTGTCGGAACGCTGGCACGGACCGCCGGGTGGACGATCACGTGCTCGATGTCCGAGCACTCACGCCGAACTCCCCTCCTGTGCGGTGGATTTAGGAGCCACGGTCCCCTCTTATCGCCCGATCCGATGACAGTCGACGACACCGGTGGTTCCCCGTGCCTCTCGGACGCCCTCGCGGAGTTCGTCGACGGCAAGAGCCCCAACTACGCTGCCAATCTCGAACGCGTCGTCGGAACTTGGATCGACTGGTGTGCCGACCGCGGCGTCCACACGCTCGACGACGTCGAGGTCAAGACGATGGCCCGCTACGCCGATCACCTCACCCGTCGCGTTCGAGCCGGGCAGGCCGACGCCGACGACGGGATCGCCGCATCCTCGGCCTGGACCTACTACAGCCAGATCTCGGCGTTTCTCTCGTGGGCGACCAAGTGGGAGTACATCCCCGAGAACCCGGCGGACAAGGGCCGCGCGAAAGACCAACTGCCGCCGAAACCCTCCGGAAACGACGCCGACCGGCAGTTCTGGCAACCCGAGCAGCGACAGGCGCTGCTGACGTACCTCGACGATCGCGCCCGTGAGGCCGTCGACGAAACGGGACTCGATGCCGTCGAACCGGTCCGTGACCGGGCGATCGCGGCCGTTCTCGCGTACACCGGCGTCCGTGGTGCCGAGGTCCTCGCGGACCGTCACGACCCCCGCCGGACGGGGATCACCTGGAGCGATGTCGATCTCGAAGCGGGGACGATCACCGTCCTCGGCAAGAACCAGGAGATCGAGCCGACACCGCTGCCCGAGCAGGCGTCCCGACCGCTCGCTCGCCTCCGAACACTCCTCTCGCCACCGGACGACGACTGGCCCGTCTTCCCGTCGCGACACACGCCGACGCTGTACGAAGTCATCGAAGCCGCCGGCTACGACCGGCCGGACGCCGATCCCTGGACGTTCGTCCTCGACAACGGGATCGAACTGCCGTCGCTGACGACCTCCGGCGTCAGATCCCTCCTGAAACGCTGGAGTCGGGACGCCGATATCCCCGGGCTCGACGTCGAGGACGGGGAGTACCTGACCCTCCACGGTGCCCGCCGTGGCGTCGGCGAGAAGCTCTACCGCGAGCGCGGGGCTGCGGCCGCTCAGCGGACGCTCCGACACGCAGATCCGTCGACGACGAGTCAGATGTACTCACACATCGAAGCGAGCGAGCTGGCCGAGGACAACACCGACATCTTCGACGAGGAGTGATCGTCTGAGTCCGTTCGCCACGGTCTGTGATCGCGGTCGATCCGGCGTTCGGTCACGGCGAGGTGATCCGGACGGCCAGGGGCGGATCGCCGGGGCTGTTGTCCTGGTAGAAGTTGTCGATCGCCGCGACGAACAGGTGTGTCGCGCCGTCGGGGATCGTCACCGTGACACTCGTCTGGTCGCCCTCGTTGTCGGCGATGAGGAAATCTTCGGGGATATCTGTCGGCGCCTCCCCGTTGTAGGTCGGACTGGTCTCGTAGTCCTCGCCGGCGTCGATCGCGTCGGGCACTCGCTCGGTGACGTCCGAGGACTCCAACCGATCGCTGCCGCTGAAGACGGCGGTCAGCCCAGTCCCGCTCGAACTTCCGGAGAACGACCCGACCCGCTCTATGCGGATCGACTGTCCCGCGGCCACCGCCAGCGCCGACAGATCGATCGGTTGGGCGTCGCCCGCGTCGTCGGACTGGGTCCGGAGATAGGTCCGCGACGGGTCGATCCGGCGCTCGAAGGGGAGATCCGGCGTCGGTGTTGCGTCGCTTCCCCCTCCGAGACATCCGGTGACGGCGATCGAAAGCCCGGTACCGACCGTTGTGACCAGTTCCCGGCGGGTGTATCCTGGCGGGTCCATGCCGGATACTGTATTCCGAACGACATCATGGTTCGGTCCTGTCGGGAATACTACTGTTCGGAACGGGCCAGTCGTCGGCCGTCGAAGGGAGACCGACGGCGCAATCGGGAAGAATTATCGGGACGGGCGCCCCCGAAACGAGTATGACAGAATTCTCACGCCGTGTCGAAGCGGTCTCGATCTCGGGCATCCGCGAAGTGTTCGAGGCGGCCGGCGAGGACGCGATCAACCTCGGACTCGGTCAGCCGGACTTCCCGACGCCGGACCACGCCCGCGAAGCAGCGGTCGACGCCATCCGCGCCGGCAAGGCCGACGCCTACACCTCGAACAAGGGCACCCAGGAACTGCGGGAGGCCATCGCCGAGAAGCACGCCCGGGACAACGACCTCGATGTCGATCCCGCGGACGTGATCGCCACCTCCGGCGGGAGCGAGGCGCTGCATATCGCTCTGGAGGCCCACGTCGACGCGGGGCAGGAAGTGATCTTCCCGGACCCCGGGTTCGTCTCCTACGACGCGCTGACGAACCTCGCGGGCGGGACGCCGAAGCCGGTCGGGCTCCGCGAGGACCTCACGCTCGCGCCCGAGGCCGTCGAGAACGCTATCACCGACGACACCGCGGCGTTTATCGTCAACTCGCCGGCGAACCCGACCGGCGCGGTCCAGTCGCCCGCGGACATGCGGGAGTTCGCGCGCATCGCCGAGGAGCACGACGTGCTCTGTCTCTCCGACGAGGTGTACGAACACCAGGTCTTCGAGGGCGAGCACCGCTCGCCCGCGGAGTTCACCGACTCGGGCAACGTCGTCGTCGTCAACGCCTGTTCGAAGGCCTACTCGATGACCGGGTGGCGACTCGGCTGGGTTACCGGGGCCAGCGACCGGATCGAGCGGATGCTCCGGGTCCACCAGTACGCACAGGCCTGCGCGTCGGCCCCGGCCCAGTACGCCGCCGAGGCCGCCCTGACTGGCCCACAAGAGCCCGTCGTCGAGATGCGCGAGGCCTTCGAACGGCGCCGTGACGTGCTACTGGAGGGGCTGGCAGAGATGGGGCTGGAGTGTCCGACGCCGAAGGGGGCCTTCTACGCGATGCCGAAGGTCCCGGACGGCTGGGTCGATGCCGTCATTGACCGCGGTGTCGTCGTCGTCCCGGGCGAGGCCTTCGGTGCCGGCGGCGAGGGCTACGCACGTATCTCCTACGCCACGGACATGGAGACGCTCGAAGAAGCAATCGACATCATGGCGGCCGCCACCGAGGCCGTCCGGTAGCTCCCGTCGCCGAAATTGGAAGAGTCTCGGAACGGAGTACGAACAACGGTTATGGTGGCAGCGGTTGCCCCTTCGAACGAATCTGGTGTGTCATACCGACAGGACGGACGGCCCGAGGGAGATCCGACCGAAGAGAGACAACGTTTTACACGGGGCAGGAACACAACTCCCCAAGACAGTGCGATGGAGAAAGCGCTCTGGTACCTGCTGACGGCGACACGCGGGGGAGCCAACCGAGCGCGCATCATCGACGCCCTCTCGGACCGACCGATGAACGCCAACGAACTCGCCGACGAACTCGACGTGGGGTACAAGACGATCCGCCACCACATGGAGCAACTCGAAGACCACGGCGTCGTCGAGTCCGGTGACGAGGACTACGCGAAACTCTACTTCCTCACTGATCGGTTCGACAAGTACCGGGACACGTTTGACGAGATCGTCGAGCAGATGGACACATGACCGAGGCCACGACACACCGACGCCCGACCGGAACACCACTGGCAGCGACCGACGACCGAGAGGTGTCCCACTGATGGCGATGGGACCGCTCATCACCGCCGCGGCAGTGCTCGCGGGCATCAACGTCGCATTGTTGCTCCCACTGGTCGGGGTGTGGGCGCGCAACTACGCGACGTTCCGGACCGGACTGGTCGCCGGCCTGCTCGCGTTCGCCGTCGCGATGCTCGCGGAGAACGCCATCGCGGTCTACTTCTTCTTCTCGATGCAGAGCTTCTACGCCGGCGACCCACACGTCCAGGAGGCCGTCCTGGTGTTGCGGTCGTTGCAGTTCGTCGCGATCGCGGGGCTGAGCTACACGACGCTGCGCTGACCGGACAGGAGGCGAAGGGTGGATACCGGTTCAGTCCGTATCCAGGGTCGATGGAACACCTCGCCCCGTCGAACGTGCCGATCTACGACACCGCCGAAGAACAACGGGAGATCTGGCAGCGGTGTGCCGACAGGGGACAACCGGTGGTGGCGGTTCGGATCGGCGAACGCGGCTACATCGTCCGGTACGACCTTCAGCATCTCGACGCCGAACTCACGACGGAGACGGTCCAGAAACTCCGAAACCGTGTCCGATCCCGTCGCCCGTACCCGACCGGAACTGACCCGGTCTCGGAGACGGAGGGAATCGGCGGAGAGGCGGGTCCGGTCGCCGGCGAACTCCACGCGGCCACGGAGAACGGTGCTCGCCGGCTCGCGTCGCACATCTCGCCGTTCGTGTTGACCCGGGACAACTGGCGGTAGTCGGGGCGGACGAGACTTTTTCCCGTCTCGCTCCATTGGGACCGTATGGCAATTGCCCGACACAACAGGGGGGTCTCGGCAGCGGGTCGAGCGCTGCTGTCACAGGTCCATCCTGTGTTCATGCTCCCACCGCTGGCCACGTCGCTGTTCGGCGCACTCTTGGCCGGCAACGTCGATCTCCCGGTGGCTGGGCTTCACGCTGGTGCGATGTTCTTCGCCGTCTATACCGCCCATGTCAAGGACGGCTACGTCGACTTCTATATCCGAGGTGAGGACGACGACCACCCGTTGACAAGCAGCGCCTGCCGGGGTGCGCTGGTGGGTGCTGCCGTCGGGTTCGCGGCCTGTACCGTCGGACTCTGGCTCCTCGTCGGGCCGCTGGCGGCCGCCGTCACCGTGCCGACGTGGGTCGTCGGGTACGCACACGCCCCGCAACTGGACATGCATCCTGCCGGGGCGACGATGGGCTACCCGACGGGCATCGCGCTGGCGCTGCTGGGGGGGTACTACGCCCAGGCGACGGCGTTCTCGCCACGGGTTCTCGGGCTGGCGGCGGTGTTTCTGACGTTGCTGACCGGCATCAAGATCATCGACGACGAGCAAGATTACGACTACGACAGGGGCATCGACAAGCGGACGGTCGCCGTCCTGCTGGGGCCGGCCCGGGCGCGGCGCGCGGCGGTCGGCCTCCTGGTGGCCGCGATGGCCGGGATCGTCGCGCTGACGGTGGCGCTCCCGACGGTCCCGCCGACCGCCGCCGGCGCTGCGATCGCGTTCGGTGCCGTCACGGCCGTGGCCCACCGTGCCGACTCGGAGTTGGCGACGATGTTGCTCATCCGCGGGTCGTATCTCTTCCTGGCCGTCCTGGTCGCCGCGGTGTGGTTCCGGCCGCTCTCGTGACGCTCAGTTCGCGTCGCTGACGATCTTGATGACCGACCCCTCTTCGAGTTCCTCGCTGTCGGAGATACGCATCTCCTTGCGGGCGTCGACCGCGTGGATGTAGCCGTCGCCGATGTCCGAGTGGACGGCGTAGGCGAGGTCCGTTGGCGTCGATCCCTGCGGGAGCAGGAACGCGTCGGGGAGGACGTTCCCCTGGCCGTCGGTCCAGTTCGTATCGTTCTGGACGGGATAGGCCGTGAAGTGATCGAGCAGATCGTAGACCGCCGTGTCCAGCGCCTGCTGGACGCCGGTGTCACCCCACTGGTGCATCACCTCGCGAATGCGGTCGAGGCCCTCACGCTGCTGGTCGCTGATGTCGCCGACGACATCGAAATCCGGGTCGCCCGGATCGTAGTCGATCACACCGGCGTCGGCGGCTTTTCGGAGCGCGAGTTCGCCGTCGGCCGTCGCGGGGACGACGACCTCGGCCGCATCCCGGAGGCGCTCGACGTTGTCATCGGGGGCGATGTCGGCCTTGTTGGCGACGACGGCGATCGGCTTGGTCCGGCGACGGACGTCGCTCGCCAGCGTCTCCCGGTGGTCGTCGGTCCAGGCGATGGGGTCCTCGGGGTAGTCCATCCCCCGCAGCGTCCGGGCCACGTCGAGTTCGGTCGCGCCGACGCCGGCGAGCATCTCGGTCAGCGCTTCGTCGATGTCGAAATCGGGCGAACGGGACGCGCGTTCGACCGACTCCCAGTTACGGTCGACGATGCTGGCCAGCCAGAGATCCATCTCCCGTTCGACGAAGTCGACGTCCTCGACGGGGTCGTGTTCGCCGATCTCGACGGGTTCGCCCTCCTCGTTGGTCCCCCCGGAGGCGTCGACGACGTTGAGGATGACGTCGGCGTTGGTGAGTTCGTCGAGGAACTGGTTGCCAAGCCCTCGCCCTTCGTGGGCACCCGGGACGAGGCCGGCAACGTCGATGAGTTCGACCGGGACGTAGCGTTTGCCGTCGTGGCAGTGCTCGTCGCCACAGCGTTCGTCGAGCGCGAGACAGGGACAGTCGGTCCGGACGTGGCTGACCCCGCGGTTGGCGTCGATGGTGGTAAACGGGTAGTTCCCGACGTCTACGTCGGCCATCGTCGCCGCCTTGTAGAACGTCGACTTCCCGGCGTTGGGTTTGCCGGCAAGCGCGATCGAGAGCATGCGACGGGCTACCGCAGTCGCGGAAAAGGGGGTTTCGGTTCCGTGAGCCGTCCGTGTGGCTTACTCGCCACCGCCGCCACCGCCGCCGTCGCCACCACCGCCCCAGCCGCCGCCACCGCCGCCGTCGCCGTCACTGTCGCCAGCACCGTCGATCGCGTCCGCGACGAACCCCAGCAGCCCGCCGTCGGAGTCGTCCTGACGATCCTCGACTTCGCCGTCCTCGACGTCGAACCGGTAGTCGTCGTCCTCGTGTTCGTGCTCGTCGATGTCGTCGTGTGTGCTGTGCGTGGCGTGGCGTTTGTAGCCGGTCAACTCCTGAAGTTCGCCGGGGTCGAGCCAGACCCCGCCACACGTGAGACAGAAGTCGACGACGACACCCTGGACCTTGCGTTGCTCGAACGGTGTATCACACTGTGGACACGCTAGCTCTCTATTCGAGTCCATAGGGGGTGAAACAAAGTCGAGCCACTAAAACGTGAGGGGTCACTCGGCCGGTTCTGCCCGCTCGTCGTCGGCGTCGCGGTCGTCGCTGCTGTCGTCGGGGTCGACGCTGTCGGCGTCGGAGTCGTCGGCATCCCCGGACGTATCGTCCGCTGCCGTCGGGACCGTCTCCCCCTGAGCATCGTCGTCGCTGTCGGTGCTTGACTCGTCGTCTTCCAGTTCCTCGGCCATCTCGGCCATCGCCGCGGCCGATTCGTCGGGCCGTTCGATCACCTCGTCGGTGTGCATCCGCATCTCGCCGCGAGCACGGATCGTCCCGTCGACGGTCGCGTTCTCGTGGAGGTCGACGTTGTCCGCCGAGATGTCGCCCCAGACCTTCACGCCGGGGCCGACGCGGATGTCCCCGTTACGGGTAGTCACGTCGCCTTTGATCTCGGTCCCGCGGCCGACGGCGATGTCTTCACGAGCGCGGAGGCTGCCGAAGACGGTGGTATCACGCCCCACTTCCAGTGACTCGGCGCGGATGTTGCCGTGGAGCCGACAGTCGTCACCGACCGTTGCGGGCGTCGAGACCTGCCAGGTGTCGTCGGAGACGGTCGCGCCCCGTGGGATCAACACCGGTTCGTGGTCGTGGTCGCCGCCGACCATCTCGTCGACGAGGTCCTGTGCGGCCTCGTCTTCCCCGATCCGTAACAGTTGTGAGAGGTAGACGAACAGGAAGACGATCGTCGGCATGGGGTTGCGGATGACGATCCAGCCGTTGGCCTCGAACCCCTCCTCGATATCGACATCGTCGCCGATGTCGAGGTCGCCGGCGACGCGCAACTGGCCGCCGATGTGGACGCGCTCGCCGATGTAGGCGTCCTCGCCGACCAGGACGTTCTCGGCGACGTCACACCACATGTCCAGCCGGCAGTCGCCCTCGGCCTCGATGTGGCCGCCGAATCGGACGCGCTCGTCGGCGATGACCGACTGACCGCGGACGCCGAACTCGATGGTGCTCTGCCCGCCGACGATGACGTCGCCCTCTGTCACCAGGTCGTGTTCCTCGACGGTCGTCCCGTCGGGGATCGAGAGTTCCGAGAGCGGGTCAGAACCGAATGGCACGTGTCAACAAGCGGTTCCACTCGTATTAAAGCCTCAGGGTGCGCACGACGTACGTCAGACGCACGTCGGACGCTTCCGTCACTCCCCGTCGGCTTCCCGGAGCGCTGTTCGCTCCGAAGGAGTCCGCCCGCGCCAGCAAAGCGGCCGTCGTACTGCCACTCCGGGATCGCGTCCCAGGTCGACCCCTCGCCCGGCCCACCCAGATACCGGACCGACACGACGACGGTTCCGAGCCAGACTGTGGGGACAACACCCAGTGACGGGACTCCTACCCGAAGTACCGCGGCCGCTATCACCAGGAGGAGCCAGCCGGTAAGCACGCCGACGACGAGATACTGCCGGGTCCGTGTCGACACCGAGAGGTCGACAGCCTTCGCCATAGTGACGGTTCCGGTGTCGGGAGTAACTGTCTTGTGGGGCCGAGAAGCTACACTTTTATCCGCACCGCTCCTATCGAACCACATGACGGCTCTCTCGTTTGACGAACAGGGCGTCGATGTCGTGTACCAGGGGACCGAGTTCCGCCTGGAGAAAGCGCTCATCGAGGACGCGATCCAGAAGTCCTACCCGGACGTTACCGATCACGAAGTGTTACAGATTGTCGAGTCCGACCCGTCACTCTCCGGTGAGCCCCAGCGGGTCGCCGAGATCGTCGACTGACCGGGTCTCCGCGCGTTCTCACAGTCCTGCGTTTTCACAGCCTCGGACCACTCGTTCGGCGAAGAGTCCCGCCCTCACTCGATACCTACGTGGGGTATAATTCCCTCGTGGGAATATATTGGAAAACAGGACAATCGATCGCCCTATTGCGGTCTCGACGGTAAAATTCGCTGATAGGTTTCCGCATATGCGGCAGGTATTTAAACAATTGGAACACACTGATAGATAATGTCAGACCCACGTGTAGCCGGGGCCGGTGTCACGAAGTTCGGGAAACACCCCGAACGGACCGGTCGCGATCTGTTCGCCGAGGCAGGCCTGGAAGCACTCGACGACGCCGGCGTCGATCCCGACGATGTCGATAGTCTCTACTACGGTAACTTCATGGGCGAACTGGCCGAGCATCAGGGCCACCAGGGGCCGCTGATGGCAGAAGCGATCGGGCTGGATGCGCCGGCCACACGGTTCGAGGCCGCCTGTGCCTCCGCCGGCGTCGCTGTTCGGAGCGCAGTCCAGGCGCTCCGGAACGGTGAGGCAGATGTCATCGTCGTCGGCGGCGCCGAACGGATGACAAACATCGGGACGGCTGGGGCGACCGACGCCCTCGCGATCGCCGCCGACGACCTCTACGAGGTCCGGGCCGGGATGACCTTCCCCGGAGCGTACGCACTGATGGCACGCGCCTACTTCGATCAGTACGGCGGTTCACACGAGGACCTGGCCCACATCGCGGTCAAGAACCACGAACACGCGATGGTCAACGACCACGCGCAGATCCAAAAGGAGATCACCGTCGAGGACGCTCTGGAGGCACCGACGATCGCCAGTCCGCTCGGGCTGTACGACGCCTGTCCGATCACCGACGGGGCCGCTGCGGCGGTACTGACCACCGAGTCCTACGCCGAGGACCACGGGCTCGACGCACCGGTCGCGATCAGCGGCACCGGACAGGGCGGGGACAACCTCGCGCTACAGGACCGGCCCCACCTCACACAGACGCCAGCGGCCGACAAAGCCGCCGAGGAGGCCTACGCCGACGCCGGCGTCGGTCCCGAGGACATCGATGTCGCGGAAGTCCACGACTGTTTCACCATCGCTGAAGTGTTCGCTATCGAGTCGCTGGGGCTTTACGAACGCGGCGAGGGGATCTCCGCTGCGACGGACGGCGAGACCGACCGACACAGCGAACAGCCAGTGAACCTTTCGGGAGGGCTGAAAGCGAAGGGCCACCCTGTCGGTGCGACCGGCGTCGCACAACTGGCGACGATCACCTGGCTTCTCGATGGCTCCCACCCGCGGGCCGACGCCGTCCCCGACGGAACGGTCGGCGTCGCACACAACGCGGGCGGGACGGTTGCCTCGACGACGGTCCACGTCCTGGAGGTGGCAGAATGAGCGAGCAGGCTCCCGACGGTGAGTACGACGAGTGGCTCGACGCCATCGCGGACGGCGAGGCCTACTACGTCGAGTGTGCCAACGGCCACGGCTGGCTGCCGCCCCGGCGTGTCTGTTCGACCTGTGGCTCCCGGGACCTCTCCGAACAGCGGCTTCCGGAGGCCGGCGAGATCACCACGCACACGACGATCACCGTCCCGACGCCGCAGTTCGAGGACGACGCGCCCTACGTCACCGCGGTGGCGGAGTTCGGTCCGGTCTCGGTCACGGGGATCGTCCGCGGTATCGACCCCGACGCCGTCGAGATCGGGACGACGGTCGGGATAGCGGTCGGCGACCGGGTGACGACAGGGGACCGACTGGTCGTCTTCCGTCCGCGCTGACACCGCCTATTCTTCGACCGGAACAGTCGTCTCACCGCGGACGATGTCGACGAACGCCGCGGGGTGTTCGACGTGTGGGAGCAACAGCGACTGGTCGAGCGAGACGAGTTTCGCGTCCGCCCGGTCGGCCAGCTCACGCCCCTTCGAGAGCGGCGTGATCTCCGCCTCGGTCCCCCAGACGAGCGTCACAGGCACGTCAAGATCCGCGAGAACGTCGCCCAAGTTCTCCTCGGGATCGAGGAAGCCGGAGACGAACGACGCCGGGGCGAACCGGGCGCCGGGCTGGTGGCCCGACAGCCACTCGTAGTCGACGACCTCCTCGGTGAGGTTGGCCATGTCGTAGTAGCCGTGGTCCTCGTGGAAGTGTCTGATCGAGGGTTTCGAGACGATGAGGTTGTAGACCGCCTGCCCCACGAGCGGCGAGCGCAACAGGGAGCGCCGCCAGACATTGCGGTCCCCCATCGAGCTGTCGGTCGGACAGATCAACACCAGTTTCTCGACCGCGACTTCACGGGCCGCGGCCGCGGCGTACGCCCCCGTCAGCGAGGAGGCGACGACGGTCGCGTCCTCGGCGTTGTCGTCGAGGAAGTCCCGAACGAACGTCGTCAGCAGCGACCCCGAGTACAGAAGCGGCGGGCGGTCGGAGTGGCCGAACCCGGGGAGGTCCGGCGCCAGGACGTGGTAGTCCTCGGCCAGGCGGTCGAAGACCGTGTGGAACTCGTGGCTGCTGCCCGCGGCGTTGATCCCGTGAAAGAGGACCAGATCGGGATCGCCCGGGTCACCGGCTTCGGTGTAAGCGATGTCGAAGCCGCGCCAGCGGTAGCTCCGCTGGCTCCCGTCGAGGAACGGTTCGAACTCACCAGCGCGGGACCGGAGGAGACGGTTCGCGAGCGCCGTCGCGCCGACGGTCCCGGCGGCGACACCCAGGGCCTTTCGGAGTTTCATACGTCGAGACGAGGGCGGGAACCGGCTTAACCGTGGTGGGAATCCCTCTCTTCGGCCAGACAGTCCCGCAGCGGCGCCAGCAACTCGTCGACGATGCTGTAGGGATCTGTCTCGCGCTCGACGACTTCGTCGAGGAACGACTCCAGGCCACCGCGACGCTCTAGTTCGGCCGACAGCAGGCCGTTGGCGTCCTCGCGCAGGAGCGTCCGGATCTCGGCGGCGTACCGCTCACGGGCCTGTTTTTCCCGGCGGCCGGTCCGGTCGAGATACTCGGCGTGTGCGCCCAGCGCTTCGAGGAAGTCCTCGACGCCCTCGCCGCGGTTCGCGACTGTCTCGACGATTCGCGGCTGCCAGTCGGCAGATTCGGTCGTCGAGACGGCCCCACCTTCGTTGTCCGCCCCCGTGATGGTTCCGTGGTGGCCGGTGTCGGGTCGGCCGCTGCGGCCCTGGAGCATCTCCTTGAGTTGCTGGACGGTCCTGTCGGCGCCCTCCAGATCGGCCTTGTTGACGACGAATACGTCCGCGATTTCGAGGATGCCGGCCTTGAGCATCTGGACGTCGTCGCCGCTGCCCGGCGGGACGAGCACTGCGACGGTGTCGGCGGTCCGGACGATGTCGACTTCGTTTTGCCCGGCGCCGACCGTCTCGACGATGATCTTGTCCTTCCCGAACGCATCCAGGGCGGTGACGGCGTCGGTCGTCGCCGTCGAGAGCCCGCCCAGCGATCCGCGGGCGGACATCGACCGGAAGAACACGTCCATGTCGCCGGCGTTCGAGGCCATCCGGATGCGGTCGCCCAGGACGGCACCACCAGTAAACGGCGACGAGGGGTCGATCGCGATGACCCCGACCGTGAGTCCCTGCTCGCGGTAGGCGGCCGCCACCTTGTCCACGAGCGTCGACTTGCCGGCACCGGGGCTGCCGGTGACGCCGATCACGTCCGCGTCGCCGGCGTGGCGGTGGAGCGCGGAGACCTGCTCGCGGTAGCCCGGCGCACGGTTCTCGATGTTGGTGATCACGCGGGCCAGGGCGCTGTGTTTCCCCGCGAGTACGTCCGGGACGAGGTCGCTCATCGCTCGGGGGCGTGCTCCCGAATGTACGCGATCATCTCGTCCATCGACGCGCCGGGACCGAAGATCTCGTCGACGCCCCGCTCGTGTAGCTCCGCCTGGTCGTCTTCGGGGACGATACCCCCGACCAGGATCAACCGGTCGTCGAAGGCGTCGTACTGTTTGAGGCCGTCGAGGATCTTCGGGACCAGTGTATTGTGCGCTCCCGAGAGAATGGAGATGCCGACTACGTCGACGTCCTCCTGGACGGCGGCCTGGACGACTTCATCTGGCGATCGGTGCAGCCCGGAGTAGATCACCTCGAAGCCGGCGTCACGGAGTGCTCGCGAGATGACGTGGGCGCCCCGGTCGTGGCCGTCCAGTCCCACTTTCGCCACCAGACACCGGATGGTTCGCTCCTCCTGTTCCTGCTCGACGCTCATATGACTCCGTACCACGTCATCTGGTTTCACTCTTTGCCCGCTGGCCGTGCCTACATCCCCATGTCACTGGCGGCGTCGGGAACCGGCAGGGAGTGAGCCTCCGTCCCGAGCAGTTCGGCGGCGTGGTCCAAGGCCATATCGAACCCGTAGTACCGCTCCAGTTCGTCGCCGTCGGCCGAGGGCCGGACCTTCAGCATCGCGTACCCCTCGACGTTCTGGGCGATCGCGGCGGTCCGTCCGTCGCGTTCGAAGGTGAGCAGACGCTCGGTGTCGGTTTCGCGGTACGTCGCCGTGATGCCGTCCGCGACTGCTTCGGTGTCGGTCATCACGCTGGGGTTGGACTCCAGACAGTCGAAGCTACCGGTTCCACGTACTGTCGGTCGGATCGTCGCTGGCTCCAGTCGGCAGTCGCAGTCGAAAGAGCCGAACCCCCCGATGACTTCCATCCGTACATGCCCAAGTGGCTCCAGAGTGGCCGACGGCGAGACATGTGCGTCCTGCTGGCCGGCGCCGAGGACGGCGAACTCGGCGGCCAACGGCTCAAGACCCGCCTCGAATCCCGGTACGATACGCGCATCGAACCACAGAGCTTCTACGGCGCGTTAGAGGCGCTCGAAGACGCGGGCTTTGTCACCCACCGGGCTGACGGCATCACTGACAAGTACTCGCTGACCGAGGCGGGCCGACGCCGACTCCGGAAGCAGTACGAGTGGATGGGTGCGCAACTTCGTGATGAATAATAATTCGGTATCTGGTACGAACAATTTTTACTCGCTCTGGTAGAAGTTCACAGGCGCTTATCGGGATTATACGGCGGAAATCGAACGATTTACTCGAAGCGTAGTAATTGTCAGAGATAAGATACTTAACCCTCCCGAGAGAGATATCATTCGATGCGTTCCACCGACGCTACCCCATCCGGCCGACCCAGCCGATCACCCTGCGACTGCTGTTCACCCCTGTCTTCGAACCAATGAGCAAGTCACTCGACAGCGCCACCGCGACGACCGACAGCACCGTCGACGAGACTATCTCGACGATCGCCGACACCGCGCCGGCGGTCCGGACCGCGATCTCGACACACCGGGAGCAGTCCGGCGGCGTCAACCCCAGCGGCGACGAGCAACTGGCCGCCGACGTTCGGGCCGACGAACTGTTCGAGCGGCGGTTGCTCGCCATCGACGGTATCGCGACCTACGCCAGCGAGGAGCGCGACGAACTCGCCACGGCCGACGGCCGTCTCCACGTCGCTATGGACCCGTTGGACGGCTCGTCGAACCTCGAACCCAACAGCGGGATGGGCACGATCTTCGGTATCTACAGCGAGCAGCCACCGACACACGGCCGGAATCTGCTGGCTGCCGGGTTCGTCATCTACGGTCCGGTGACTTCGATGGTGGTCGCCCGGAACGGCCGCGTCCGGGAGTACATCGTCGAGGACGACGACTACCGACTCATCGACGACGACGTGACCATCCCCGCCGAGCCGACCGTCTTCGGGTTCGGCGGCGGCGTCGACTCCTGGACGGACTCCTTCGAGGGCTTCGCCGAAGAGATCCGCCGCGAGTTGAAGCTTCGGTACGGCGGGGCGATGATCGCCGACATCAACCAGGTCCTCTCCTACGGCGGGCTGTTCTCCTATCCGGCGCTCCAGTCCCGGCCGGAGGGGAAGCTCCGCGTCCAGTTCGAGGGGCAGCCGATGGCCTACGTCGTCGAGACTGCTGGCGGGCGCTCGTCGGACGGGACACGGTCGATCTTGGAGACGAACCCCGACGACCTCCACCAGCGGACGCCGCTGTACCTGGGCAACCCCGAGTTGATCGATCGACTGGAAACGCGCCTCTAGGGGCGGCGCGTCGGCGGCCGGTTCCTCGCGTTCGTAGCTCTGTTGGGGTTTCCCGCGAGCTGTCAATACAGTATTCACACTTTTGCTGTTCCCGAGCTAGAACGAACGCCAGTCGCTGTATTTCACATACTCAAAAATATATTTCCGGTGAAAACTGTCGGGTTTAATCCACTTCCGGCGCCTACCGGTGTCCACAGCGGGACTGGACGATCGGTCCCCGGACAAGAGAGATGGAATATTCAGAAACAGAGCAGATTATCGACGAGACGCTTGAATTCCCCGTGACGCATCCGGCTGTGATCGAACAGATCGGCACCACCGAGATAACGTCCCCCTCCGGTGACTCGGTGACCATTCAAGAGGTGTTAGATCCGGTCGAAGAGCAGGAGTACCTGACATCGGATGCGCTTTACACCGCAATCATCGGCAACCTCGACGACACGTTCATCGGACGCAAGTACTACGATGATCGGGGCGGGACGGCGGTCGGAACCGAACCCGAGGACGAATCCACCGTCTCGTTCTGACGATCGCTATCGCTCCTCTAACTCCGGAACTGGTCCGGTGAAAGAGATGCACGCGGACTGAATGGGTGTTTCAGTTTATACGTGGAAAGAGTCGGCACCTGATCGGGACTCTGACACGCCCCTATAGGAAGTAGTCGACGAGGTAGGCTCCGCCGACGATCGCCGTCGCGCTCAGCGCGTCCCGGGTCCGTTGTGGGCCGAGCGGCGGGACCGGGAGCGCGTTCTGGTCGGACTCCTCCGACGGTGGTTCGCCACTGGTCGTCGGTGTTCCCGTCGTCGGGGCCGGGGTCGGCGTCACCGTCTGGTCCTGTGTCGTCGACGGTGTGGGTGTCGCTGTCGCGTCGGCGGTGGGCGTCGGAGTCGCGTCGGGTACGGGCGTCGAGGTCGGTGTCTGCGTGCCCTCGACGAGCAATGCGCCCTCCGCGCTGTCGGTCCCGGTCGTGAGGGTCACGTTGTAGCTCCCGGGCTCGCGGTTCGGATACACTGTCCCGTAGGTGTAGATCACCGACTCGCCGGTCCGCAGCAGTTCGACCTGGCTGGCGACCGTCTCGTTCTCGATCGAGAGCGTCACGTTCTGTTGCCCCTCGACGCTGCCGTTGTTCCGGATCGTCGCGGTGAAATTCGACAGTGACTCGCCCTCCGTCACTGTCGCCTCGGTGGTCATGCTCGTGATCTCGAAGTCAGCGGGCGCCGAGCTGTCCGCGACGGTCACGCCCCGGCGTTCGTCGAGAAGGCGCTGGTCCGCATCGGAAGCGGTGGGTTTGGTCGTGTAGAACTCCACGTCGATCGTCTCGCCCGCGTCGAGCGTCGCGAGGTCGACTATCGTTCCGAAGGTCCCGTCGGACCCGACGGTTCCCTGCGTGACCGAGATCGTCCTGGCCGGTCGTTGCTCCCCCGCAACGACACGTATCCAGTAGGGCGTTCCCGGCGCGAGGTTCGTCGTCCCCGAAAGCTGTGCGCCCCCCTGTGGCTCCAGTACGAGCCGGCCCTGTCTGCTCACTTGGTCGTACCGAACACGGGGTTTCTGGAAGGTGAACGTCGTCGTGGCGGTCGCTTCCTCAGTGACGTACGGGAAGTGCTCGGTCCCGTCCTCGGCGGGTTCGTTCGCCGGGTCGAACGCCGGCGGTCGGGTGCCCGGGCCGGTCTCGGCGAAGCGGTAGCGCTCTCCGGGCGGGAGTTCGTACGTGAACTCCACGCGGAACTGGTCGCCGGGTTCGGGCTGCTCACGGAACGGGCGGCGATAGCGCGTATCGATGACCAGGTAGAACCGGTCGATCCGCTTGTTCTCGGGGCCGGCCTCGGTCAGCAGGACCACGTCCTGTGGTGCAGCAGTCTGGAAGTCCACCCGGTTCGGCCCCTCGTTCACGCCGGGATCGACCTCCGTGATGGTGAGATTGACACCCTCCTGTAGCCGACGGACCCCGAGGAGGTGCTCCAGTTCGGCGGCGGTCGCCGTCTCCTGGTCGCCCGCGACGTGCGTCAACGCGCCCATCGTCCCGTTCCCGCCGAACTCCACGACGAGACGGTCACCGATGGTGACGTTCGACGCTTCCACGGCGCCGCTCGGGAGCGTCCTCGTCCCGGCGACTTCGTCGGCGTTCTGACTCGGGGCGACGTAGGTCGTCGCCGTCCCCATCTCCGGCTGGGTCAGGCGGAGGTTCGACCGTGCTAACGAGTACCGGAAGTCGGGCACGCCGTCGTCCCTGACGACGATGTCGCCGCCGGCACCGGCGACCAGTCGATATCGAGCGGGCTGGAGCGGCCGCGGAATCTCGCCGATACCGACGTGGTCCCGGAACTCCGCGAGCGTTCCGGCGACCTCCGAGCCGTTCTGGTTCTCGAACGAGAGGTCCTGAAACTCCGTGGTGGCGTCGGGATCGGTCGTCGCACCGTACTTCTGTGCGTAGCTGACGACCGTCCCGCTCTCCGGTCGGTAGACGGCTTCCGACGGCATGTCGGTCCCGACGAGACGAGTGTTGATGGTAAACGTCGCGCCGTTCTCGACGTACAACACGTCTATGTAGTTCCGGAGCCCGGTCCCGCTGGTCCGCTCGTCGCCACCGATCATGACGTAGCCGGCGTCCGTGTTCTCGAAGGACACCGTCACCGTCACGAGATCGCCCGCAGTCGTCTCGTAGACCGGGTTTCCGAAGGTCGCCGAGCTGGGATCTTCGACCACGGAGATACGTTCGGTCGCGGCGACGCCGTCGGTTGTCCCGATCGTGGTAAACTCGAACGTGTAGTCGGCTGCGCTGGTTTCCTCGAAGGTGACAGTCGATCCATCGTAGGCCGTGGGGTCGACGATGACGATCTTCCTATCGGCGCCGTCGACAGCGCTGTCGAACATCGCAACTCCGTTGACCGTCGTCGCGTCCTCGATGTTCCCCGGAACCGCATCACTGGGGACACCCGATGGCGACTGGCCGGCGAAGATCCGGAACAACTGGGGCGCGGTGAGTTGGTCCGATCTGACCGTCACCGGCCTGTGGGGGGGCCGGGTCGTGATCGAGAGTCGCGCGTCGGTGTTGCTCCCGTTCGTGTTGACTGTGGTCTTGTTGTCGCCGTCCTCGTCGACGAAATTCACCTCGGGCTGGGGGCGGTCCTGGGTGTCGTTCCTGGCACTATCACTGGGCGTTGGTTGGTCCGCTTGCCCAGCGGCGATACCGGGGAGACACAGGCCGACGACGACGAGCGCGACGACGAGCGCGACGCCGAGACGCCGGCGGGCGCGTCGATCGGTCGAAGCGAGAGGGTGAGGTGTCGGAGTCATCGATCAGGGACCTGTGGCCGCTATCGAAGGCGGTGCTGGCCGGTATATCGACGCTCGGCGCTCTTATGTTTGTGGGACGGATTCTCACCAGCAATAATCGACGAACCGAGTCAGTTCATCACAATGTTCATAATCGCGTGCCGAGACGGTACTGGCGTATGCCGGACTGTGATGCGTGTGGGCTCTCGCTGAACGGTTCGGTCAACTTCTGCCCACGGTGTGGCCAACCACAGAACGAGGCGGCCGCCAAACGCCTCGACGACTACGTCAAGCGACAGGCGGCCCACGACGCGGGGACTGGCAATCGAACGGACGACCGGACCGCTCTCGCCGACCGGGCCAGCTACATCGTCGGCTACGTCGCTATCGTCGCCGGTTTCGCGATCACCGCCGATCTCCCGACGGTGCTGTTCGTCCTCGCCGGGGTCTCGATCCTCCCGCCGGTCGGCCGCATCCTCGGTCGCATCGTCGGACTATCCACCGGTATCCGCGTTAGAGCCCCTCTCTTCGCCGTCTTCGTGGCGGCCGGCATCGCTGCTTGGCAGTTCCTCTGACGGGACGGAACCGGGAGGGTATCGACACTCCGATAGGCAGGGAGAACGGTCCCGTTTGGGTGACAGCCCAGTGGCGATTTTCGTCAACGGCGGACTCGTCGTCGTCGGCTGAATCGGCCGGCGGAACCGATGGACTGGCGCAAAACGGCGGTACGCTTTTGCGGTCACTCCCTCAACTCCCGACATGGCCAGCGATGTCAATCCGTTCGAAAGTCTGCAAGAGCAGATCGACGACGCGGCCGAGTATCTCCCCTACTCGACCGACGTACTCGAACGGTTGAAACATCCGGAACGGGTGGTCGAGACCAACCTCTCCGTCGAGATGGATGACGGGTCCGTCGAGGTGTTCCGAGCCTATCGGTCACAGTTCAACGGCGATCGGGGTCCCTACAAGGGCGGAATTCGCTATCACCCGCAGGTCTCCCGTGACGAGGTCAAGGCCCTCTCGGGGTGGATGGTGTACAAGTGTGCCGCCGTCAACATCCCCTACGGCGGCGGCAAAGGGGGGGTCGAGATCGATCCCGACGACTACTCCGACGCCGAACTCGAACGGATCACCCGGTCGTTCGCGAAGGAACTGCGCCCGTTTATCGGGGCCGATCGGGACATCCCTGCGCCGGATGTCAACACCGGCCAGCGGGAGATGAACTGGATCAAGGACACCTACGAGACCCTGGAGAACACGACGGAACCGGGCGTCATCACCGGAAAAGCACCCGACTCCGGCGGGAGCGCGGGCCGGGTCGAGGCCACCGGCCGCTCGGTGATGCTTACGACCCGGGAGGCCTTCGACTATCTCGGGAAGGACATCACGGACGCGACCGTCGCCGTCCAGGGATACGGCAACGCCGGTTCCGTCGCGGCGAAACTCATCGAGGACCTCGGTGCCAGCGTCGTCGCGGTCTCGGACTCCTCCGGTGCCGTCCACGACCCGGACGGTCTCGACACGCGAGCGGCCAAGGACCACAAGGACGAGACCGGCTCGTTGTCGGGCTTCGAGGGCGCGACGGGGACGCTGACCAACGAAGAGTTGCTGACGATGGATGTCGACGTGCTCGTTCCTGCGGCACTCGAAAACGCCATCGATCGGGAGATCGCACCGGACGTCCAGGCAGACATCGTCGTCGAGGCTGCGAACGGACCGCTGACGCCGGACGCCGACGACGTGTTGACGAAGCGTGACGTCTACGTCTTCCCGGATATCCTGGCCAACGCCGGTGGGGTGACGGTATCGTACTTCGAGTGGGTCCAGAACCGACAGCGCTTCTCCTGGACCGAACAGCGGGTCAACGAGGAACTCGAACGGGTCATCACCGAGGCCTTCGGGGATCTGATCGAGACCTACGAGAATACCGACGCGCCGAGCCTCCGGACCGCGATGTACGTCGTCGCTATCAAACGCGTCGTCGACGCCGCCGAACAGGGCGGCATCTGGCCGTAACCGCCGACGTTTTGCGCGTCCCGACCCAACTGCGGATATGGATACCTACGACCGACAGGTCCGTGTGAACGCGCCGCTGGAACGGGTCTGGGAGTTCCACTCCGCGGGTGACGGTCTCGTGGCGCTGACTCCCGACTGGATGCATCTCCGTATCGAGGAGGCACGCGGACCCGACGGGGAACTCGACCCCGACGTACTGGAAGTCGGATCGACGGTCGTCTCGACGGTCCAGCCCTTCGGCGTCGGCCCGCGCCAGCGCTGGGTCTCGGACATCGTCGCCCGAGAGGAGGGCGACGGCGAGGCGATGTTCCGCGACGTGATGCGCGAGGGGCCGTTCCCCCACTGGGAACACACCCACCGGTTCGTCGCCGACGGTCCGGACGCGACCATCGTCGAGGACAGCGTCGAGTACGAACTGCCGGGCGGCCCGCTCGGGCGTGCGGTCGGCCCGCTGGGTGTCGTCGGCTTCGAACCGATGTTCCGGTACCGGCATCGGACGACCAAGGAGTTGCTGGAGGCGTAGGTTCAGAGGTACTGCGTCTCGCTGTGGCCGACGGCGACCGGGACGGATCGCTCGAACGACTCCCCGGCCAGTTCGACGGTCGCCCGGATCGTCCGTGGCGCCACCGCCAGGACGCGTTCCATCGGGACCGTCGGTTCGCTCACCACCTCGCCGTCCCTGTTTCGCGTGACAGTGTGGTCGACGGTGACAACGAGGCCGAACAGCAGGCTCCTGATCCCCCGCCCCAGCCCGGAGATGTCCTCGTCGAGACGGCCGTCGACGATCGGCAACACAGTCTCCGCGGCGTGTTCGATCGCTGCCCGACGCGCCCACGTCCGGAACGGCTCGGTCCCGTTGCCGTCCTCGACGCGATTCGACTCCGGGGAGTACTCGACTGAGGAGTCCGTGACTCGCTTCGTCGTGGCCGCTGGTTCACCTCCGCCGCGGTGGAGAGACCCGTCGAGAGCGATATCCACGCGTGTCCCGCTCGCGAGGGCGGTCCCACCGACGACGGCGGTAATCGACCCACCAAGCGCCGCGAGATACTGTCGTCGCTCCATATCCGAACGACCGCCAGGCCCGGAATAAGCCTTCAGATCGGACAAACGGTGGTTGTAGCGACGGCGGTCATGTGATGGTCGTACACACCCGTAGGGTTTTCTGCCGTCCCGCTCCCATGGCTACCTGTATGACTGACGTACTCGTCGTCGGCGGCGGTCCCGCCGGCCTCAGCGCAGCGTTGTTCACCGCGAAAAACGGCCTCGACACGGTCGTCTACGACACGGACGAGACGTGGATGCACAAGGCCCACCTGTTCAACTACCTCGGGATCGACTCGAAGGACGGTTCGGCGTTCCAGGAAGACGCCCGCGAACAGGTCGCCGGCTTCGGCGCCGACATCCGGGACGGCGAGGTCGAATCGGTCGAAGAGACCGACGACGGGTTCGCCGCGACGGTCGGCGACGAGACCGTCGAGGCGACGTACCTCGTGCTGGCGACCGGTGCCGACCGCTCGCTGGCGGAGTCGCTGGGCTGTGCCTTCGACGGCGACCTCGTCGACGTGGACGTTTCGATGGCCACGAGCGTCGAGAACGCGTACGCGACCGGCGCGATGGTCCGCGACCAGGAGTGGCAGGCGATCATCTCCGCCGGCGACGGCGGGGCGGCGGCGCTTGACATCCTCTCGAACGAAGAGGGCGAGCACTTCCACGACTTCGACGTACCTGAAGACGCCGAGTAACCGAGACTCGCTCCGGACTCGACGACTTCCGGACCCGATCGGCCACACTCGACCACTTTCTTGTCCCGCTGGACCGTCCCGGGCGGTGTGTCGGGACGCCGAGTCACCCCGAGAACCGCACTCGTCGTCGCCGTGCTGGCGGTCAGCACCAGCGCGATCCTGATCCGGTGGAGCGACGCCCCGCCCGTTGTCGCGGCGTTCTATCGGGTCCTGTTCACGACGGCGCTGGTCGCCCCGGTCGCGCTCGGGCGTCACGCCGAGGACTTGTCGGCGCTCTCCAGGCGGGACCTCCTGGCAGCGGCGGCGACCGGCGTCGCGCTGGCGGTCCACTTCGTCGCGTGGTTCGAGAGCCTCTCCTGGACCAGCGTCGCGGCGTCGGTGACGCTGGTCCAGTCCCACCCGCTGTTCGTCGCGGTCGGGGCGTGGCTGGTCCTCGACGAGCGGGTCAGCCGGAAAACGGCCGTCGGCGTCTTCGTCGCCGTCGCCGGAATGATCGTGATGTCGCTCGGGGACCTGCTGGGTGGTGGCGTCGGACCGGCCCCGCTGTACGGGAACGCCCTCGCTGCGCTGGGGGGCCTGATGACCGCCGGCTACCTGCTCGCGGGCCGGTCGCTGCGCCAGCGGCTCCCTCTGTTGCCGTACGTGACGGTCGTCTACGGCGTCGCCGCTGGGTGTCTCCTCGCGTTTACGGTCGCCAGCGGGGCACCGGTCCGTGGCTATCCGAGCCACGAGTGGCTGTTGTTCCTGGCGATGGCCGTTGGGCCGGGCGTGTTCGGGCATACGGTCCTCAACTGGGCGCTCGAACACGTCGAGTCCAGTCTGGTCAGCGTCTCGCTACTGGGTGAACCACTCGGGAGCGCACTGCTCGCGTTCGTCGTGCTTACAGAAGCGCCGGGCACGGCGACGCTCGTCGGCGGCACGGTCGTCCTGGTCGGTGTCGCGACCGCCGCACGAGCGCGGTCGGTCCCGGAGTGACCGCTCACTCGGGGGGACCGCCGCTCGCGAGTTTCTCGACCGCACCCCGGAGGTCCCCGGCGTCGAAGTCGTGGTCCGGGCGGATGTTGACGAAGTCGAGGAACTCCTCGGCGGCGAGCAACGCCCCCGTATCGTAGTACTGGGCCGCGGCGTCGACGGCCGTGTCGGCACCGACGATCGGTTCGAGCGCGCCCAGCGCACACGCCAGGTCGTAGGCCCGCGCGTCGGCAATAGCGTCCTCGCGGACGCTCGTCGCGTCGATGAAGTACACCTCCCCGTCGGCCAGCAGGACGTTCTCACACCGGAAGTCCCCGTGTGCGAGTCCGTCCTCGTGCATCCGGTGGAGGAATTCGAACACCGTCGGGGCGTGGCCCGCAACTGTCTCGGAACTGAGGTCGTCGAACGTCTCGAACTCCGCGAGATATTCCAGGACGACCACGCCCATCTCCTCGTACTCGAAGGCTTCGACCGGTTCCGGCGCGTTGATGCCCAGTTCGCGCATCCGCTCGGTCGCCGCCAGTTCGTGCTCGGCCATCTCGTAGGGGGTCCCGAAATGCTCGAAGAACCCTTCCGTCCCCGAGGAGAACGCACCGAGGTTCCGGCCCGTCGTCAGCAGCGCGTGGACCAGCGAGTTCTGCTGGGTGATCACTTTCACGAACCAGTGGTCGTTGACGACCAGCGGCGTCGAGAGCCAGTTGTCCGCCTCCAGAAACTCGACGCGGGCCGACGACTCCTCGTACCGGTCCATCACTGCCCGAATCACACCTTCGAGTTGGTCCCAGGGGACCGTCCCCCGGAGGAACCGCCGGAACGCCATCGACCGCACAGAGGTCTGGGCCGGGGATAGGGCTTGTGCCCTATCGTAGAATCTGAAAGATATCGTCGGATGACCGCCCGGTCGACCGTCCAAACGCTTTCAAATTCTACGATAGCCTACGATGTCGCCTTGAGATTGTGGACGACATCCAGCCACTCGACGATCTCGGCGGTGGGTTCGATCGCCGACAGGAGGGTGTCGACGTCCTTGTAGGCCATCGGTGCCTCGTCCCGGACCGCCTCGACGACCGACTCCGAGTAGATGCCGTCCATCGCCTCGGCGAACTCGTCCATATCGACGACATCGTGGGCCTGTGTGCGGCTCATCACGCGGCCGGCCCCGTGGGGAGCGGTCCGGTGGTAGTCGTCGTTGCCCTTTCCGCGGGCGATGACCGACCCCTCGGCCATGTTGAACGGGATGACCAAGCGCTGGCCCTCGCGGGCGGGTGTCGCCCCCTTCCTGATCGTCAGGTCCCTGAAATCGATGTAGTTGTGCACGCTCTGGAAGCGGTTGACGGGGTCGACGCCGATGGCCGCACAGATGGCGTCGCTCATCAGTTCGCGGTTCCAGCGGGCGTACTGCTGGGCGAACAGCATGTCGACGTAGTAGCCGTGGGCCTCCCGGCCTTCGAGCCAGTCGAGATCGGTGTTCCGGTCGCCGTCGTCGCTGTGGATCGCGTCCTGGAGCCGTCCGAGCCTGTCGAAAGCCTCCTCGATCTCAGAGCCGTCGAGTTCGCGCCGGAGGCGGTCCTTCTCCAGGTAGGACTCGCCCTTGCCGCCGGTGACCCACTCGTAGAGGTCGCGGGACTCGACGGTGTCGGGGTCGAACTTCAGGAACTGGGTGTACTCCTCGGGGATCTCCTCCCGGAGTGCGCCGATGGTCCGGCGGTCGGTCGCCGTCGACTGCCAGTACTCCGCGACGGACTTCCCGAGGTACCGCGAGCCGCTGTGGATGACGAGCCAGTAGTCGCCCGACTCGCGGGCGCGGGCGAACTCGACGAAGTGGTTCCCGCCACCGAGCGTCCCGGCGCTCTTGATGATGTGGTCCATCCCCTGGCGCTGGGCCGCGAGCACGCGGTCACACAGCCCCTCGAAGTAGTCGCCGTCGTAGCCGTCGAACTCGAACTCGATGGGGTCGACGTGTTCGCCGAACCGCTCGGCGAAGGCTTCGTCGAACTGCTCGAAGACGTCGTTGGCCCGGTCGAAGGGAAACTCCTCGACGAAGTGGACGGCGTCGTCGTAGTCGTGAACCGACCGCCCCATGGGAACTGCCTCACGCACGCGGCGCTCGCGCTCGGCGTCGTCCAGCGGGAGTTCCGGCCCCAGGTTCGTCGCACACATCCCACAGCCCACGTCGACACCGACGATATTCGGGACGACACGGTCGGCCAGCGGCATCGTGAATCCGATCGGTGCACCGGCACCCCAGTGCGTGTCGGGCATCACCCGGACCGGTTCGGTGAAAGCTGGGTGGTCGATGAGTGTCTTGATCTGGTCGAGACACCCCTCCTCCACGAGGGAGTCGTCGTCGACCATCACGCGTGCCGTGGTGTGGGCACCTTCGAGTTCGAGGGTCATTATCGACTGCTAGCCTACTGGCGGTGTTGAAGGTCACGGTCGTCCGGGAGTGCGTGCCACGCTTCCGACGGACGGAAAAAGACCTCCCCGAACACCGCGATACGACCGAACGTACAGAATTCCTCATTTTCAGCCCCTCAGAACCGTTTTCAGTCGTTGGGAACGTGGGGCTGTTTATATGGTCCTCTCAGTCGGATCTACACATGTGAGGGAACACTGATGTCCTACCAAGCAAGCAACCCCCTGGACGAGGCGTTCGAGTTAGAGCTCGACGGCCCGTGGACCGCCTACTGGCTGGCGACGCTGCGCGTGTTGACCGGCTGGTGGTTCTTCCACGCAGGTGTGACCAAGCTCATCGAGGACGGGCTGGCTTACGGCTACGGGCCGGCCTACATGCAGCAGATGACCGGCACCGTACTGGGGCCGATCCCCGTCTGGATGGGGAACAACTTGGCGTGGTTGATCGCGCCGGGCGTGCCCCTCTTCGAGACGCTGATCGGGCTGGCGCTGATGGCCGGCGTGTTGACGCGGTTTGCCTCCTTCGGCGGGGTCATCTTCATGATCCTGTTCTGGATCGGCAACGCCGGCTTCGGCAACGGCCTGGTCAACAGCGACTTCATGGGACTGCTGCTGTTCATCACCATGATCGTCCTGGGCACCGGACGGTACTACGGGCTGGACGCAATCATCGAAAAGACGGAGTTCGTCCGACAGCGCCCCCGGCTCAAGTACCTGCTGGGCTGACCCACACGAACGAACAACACGAACCCAACCCAACCAAGGAGACTCCCAATGACTGACATCATCGACAAAGCGGCAATGGCACTGAGCGGCGGACTGATGCTACTGGGCGTGGTCGTCCTCGGGATCGTCGAGATCCTCGCCGGCCAACCCTACAGCCCGGTCCCTCTCACCAACGAGGCGGGCGAAGTCGTCGCGACCCCCATGATCGACCCGACGATCCGGACCGGGCTCGTCCTGGCCGGTATCGCCGTCCTGGGCGTCTACGCCGCCTACAAACTCGTCACGCCCGTCCCCGAAGAAACCACGGCCGGCCGCGAAGTCACCGCCGACTGAACCGTGTCGGAGACTGACTCATCCTGATTTTCCCCGTTCCGCCGACGCCGACGAGCGGGAGGACTGTCACGACGGCCAGGTTCTTCTCCCAGGGGTGTCTCCTCTCGTCCATGCTCGACGCTGGTGACGCGGCGCCCGACTTCGACCTCCAGGGGACCGCTGGTGGACAGACGGGCGCCTACCGACTCTCCGCTGCTGCCGGACAGGCGCCCGTCGTCGTCGCGTTCTACGCCGAGGATTTCACACCCCGATGCCGGCGATACCTGGCTGCGCTCCGGGACGCGAACTGGGACACGCTCACCGACGGGATCGCGGTCTTCGGCGTGGCCCCGGGCGGGATCGAGACACACCGCGAGTTCGCGGCGGACCTCGGTCTCCCGTTCCCGCTGTTGGTCGATCACGCCGGCGTCGACGCACAGTTCGGCGTCCAGCGCCCCGATGGAACGACGCGACGGGCGGCGTTTCTCGTCGACGGTCGCTGTCGCGTCCAGTTCGCGTGGGCCGACGACGGGACGGGGACGGCCCCCGACCTCGATCCACTCTTCGATGCCGTCTCGACGCTGTGACGCCTACTCCCAGTCGACGGACAGCAGGCCGTAGATGTGGACGTCCTCGTACTCGCCCTGGCGGAACCAGTGGTCGCGCATGACGCCTTCGTGTTCGAAGCCGACCTTCTCCAGCACTCGCCGGGACCCATCGTTTCCGGCGAACGCCCGCGCATAGACGCGGTGGAGGCGGAGTTCGGCGAACGCGTAGTCAACGACGGTCCGTGCGGCGTCGGTCGCGTAGCCGTTCCCCCACGCCTCGGGTGTCAGATAGTATCCGAGTTCGGCAGCGCCGGTCGTCGGCGCGACCCGGTTCAGCCCGATCACGCCGACGGGGTCGTCGACACAGAGCAGGAAGTGGACGTCGTCGGTCTCCGGGTCCCCGATCGATTCGATCCACTCGCGTTCGGTCTGCTCGCTCTGTGGCCGGGCGAAGGAGAGTCCGTCGCGGACTGCGGGGTCGTTGACCGTCTCGTGGACGAACTCGGTGTCCTCGTCCTCGATCGTCGCGAGCGATACCTCGTCGCCGTCAAGGAAGGTGGGACCGGGCATAGTCGAACGGACGAGCGACTGCTGGATGAACGTTCTCCCGGTATAACAACTGGTACCAGTCACCGACGGTCGGGGGTCGTAGTGGGTGACGAACGACAGGCCAAAGTCGGACCGGTCCCGGAACGCGTATATGGGAACACCGCTGGAGAGCCGCCAGGCACAGGCCGAAGCAGTCGTCGACCGGCTCCACGAGGAATACCCGGATTCGACTATCTCGCTGAACTACTCGAACCGGCTGGAACTGCTGGTCGCGGTCGTCCTCTCGGCACAATGTACCGACGAACGGGTCAACGAGGTGACCGCGGATCTCTTCGAGAGCTACCGGACGCCGGAGGACTACGCCGAGGCCAGCGAGGAGCAACTGGCCGAGGACATCTACGGGATCACGTTTCACAACAACAAGGGCGGCTATCTCAAGGGAATCGGCGAGACGATCGTCGAGGAACACGACGGCGAGGTGCCCGACACGATGTCGGCACTGACCGACCTCCCCGGTGTGGGCCGCAAGACGGCCAACGTCGTCCTCCAGCACGGACACGACATCGTCGAGGGGATCGTCGTCGATACCCACGTTCAGCGCCTCTCGCGGCGCCTCGGGCTCACCGAGACCGAACGGCCCGAAGCAATCGAGCAGGACCTGCTGGATATCGTTCCCGAATCGGAGTGGCAGCAGTTCACCCACCTCCTGATCGATCACGGCCGGGCGGTCTGTGGCGCCCGCAGCGCGGCGTGTGCGGACTGCGTGCTCGCGGACATCTGTCCCTCCGAGCAAGGCGACAGCGAGATCGATCTGGCCAGCGGTGAGGCCTGGTGATCGGGGGTCGGCAAGAGACCGTGCGAATCGACGGCTGTTCGGATCGGATCGCTCAAACCGCGTACCGGAGCACGTACCGAGCGAGGCCGACGACGTAGGCGAGCATCCAGAAGATGACGTAGCCGAAGACGCCGATCCGGAGCCGAGAGCGCCAGTGGCTCATCGTATCGCCGCCGATTTCGTCCAACAAGAGGTCCTCGTCGTAGTCGTTGTAGAGATCGTGTCTCTGTTTTGCCCGGAAGATGCGGACGATCCCGGTCCCGCCGAAGGCCAGCAGCGCGTAGGCCTGGAGCCCGAGGTAGGCGTGGACCGCCGACAACCCACCGAGTTGGTCAGGGAGCCGGGGCAGCATCCAGCCGAGCATCGGGACCGTCGTCAACACCAGTCCGGTGACGACGAACTTCAGGTGATGCATCAGCACGTCCCAGGTGACCGGCTCGGTCTCGATGATGTAGTAGGCGCCGTAGACGAAACAGGGGAAGCTCAGTGTCACCGACACCAGGGCGACCGTGGCGATGACCCCGTCAGAGACCATGATCGGGGGTTAGAACAGCGTGTGCTAAAACGTGCCGGATGGCGAAGGTCAGAAAGTGTAAGACCGTGCGGACCCTACCTGTGTGTAATGGCCGATCCGGATTCGACCGCTTCCAACGACACTGGTGTGGGTGAGCCGGTTTCCGTTCCGGACGAGTCCGTAGACGAGTCCGATTCGGACCCTGACGCCGATACCACGGACGCGGAGATGGACGAACTCCGCGAACAGGTCGAACAGAAGTACGACTTCGACGACTTCGGCCCGGCCGACATGGCCGAGATGTCCGCCGAGGAGTGGGAAGCCGTCTTCGACGCCGAGACCTGGATCACCGACGAGGAACTGTTGGACCGGGTCGAACGCGACCTGCTCACGCGGGTCGCAAACAGGGACGTCTTCGCCCGTATCGAGCGCCACCACGAACCGCCACACATCCTCGCCTACTCCGACGAGGGGTACGCTGTCGTCTACCCCGACGGCAGTATCGAGGGCGAGGGGACGGTACTCAGGGATGTCAAACCCACCGTCGCGCTGTGCTCGATGGACTCCTACGAGGTCCCCGAGGAGGTTCCGCGGAACCCGTTGCCCGAACCCGAAGCGGTCCCCGAGGGCGGCGGCGAACTGGGCAACTGGATGCTCCAGGCCATCGCCGGTGCGCAACTGCTTGCCGGCCTCGCACTCATCGTGGGCGGTGGCCTGGCGACGGCGGGCATCGTCGGCGAC
Source organism: Haloarcula montana (assembly GCF_035666295.1). Classification (NCBI taxonomy): domain Archaea; kingdom Methanobacteriati; phylum Methanobacteriota; class Halobacteria; order Halobacteriales; family Haloarculaceae; genus Haloarcula; species Haloarcula montana. Next base: position 426,244 of record NZ_CP142027.1, on the reverse strand, counting down.
GCCGGGACCAGCATCGCGTTGCTGTTCGTCGCGGGGTTTGCCTTCGTCGGCGTCTCGCTCGTCCTGTTTTTCACCGTCGCCAACGCCAGACTTTCCGATAAGTTCCGGGCTGAGGAGTACCGCGACCGGTTGCGAGCGATCGGCCTGGAGGACGGGGAGCGCCCGGAGTTCGTTCCCGAGATCGAACCCGAATATGACGGGGATCGAGCCGGCACGGATTCGAGCGACGAAGCGGGGACGTGACACCGCAAGCGGGTGTATTCGGTGGGTTTATACAAACTCAGTCCCGAGCCACACGTGTACATGAACAGACGGGAGTTCGTCCGGACCGCAGGGGGCGCCGCCGGGACAGCGGCCGCCCTCAGTGCCACCGGTTCGGCAGCCGCCCAGGAGGACGGCGGCGGTGGCCAGACGGTCCCGGACTACGGCGGCTACCTCGACCAAGTCGGGAACTTCGACGGACCGACGAGTACCGTCGACGCAACCGGGCAAGATACGGTAACAGTCGAGGTTGGTGTCCAAGCCAACGGCGGCGCGTACGGGTTCGGTCCGCCGGCGGTCCACGTCGACAACGGCGCGACCGTCCAGTTCGAGTGGACCGGTGAAGGCGGCGGTCACAACGTCGTCCAGGACAACGGTGAGACGCTCGATTCCGGGAGCGCCGTCTCCTCGAGCGGCGTCAACTACGAGGTGACACTCGACGAGGACGGCATCTACACGTACTACTGTGTCCCACACGAGGGGCTCCAGATGAAAGGTGCCATCGCCGTCGGGTCCGACTACCCGACACAGACGATCGGTGGCGGCGGTCCGGTCGAAGTCGACCCTCACTACGCCGGCGTCCCGATCCAGCCACACTTCGTCGGGATCGGTGCCGGACTCGCCATCTTCCTCCCGCTCGTGTTCACCTTCTTCACGCTGAAATACGGTGAATCGCCACACACCAGCGGAGGGAACAACTGATGGCCTCGGAAGGCTCCACCTACGGTGACATCCACCGGTACGAACCGCCTCGGGAGAGCACCGCAGCGGCCGTCGGGATCGTCCTCCTGACGGTCATCCAGGTGTTTTTCGTCGGGCTGTTCACCTACGGAATGCTGGCCGGATGGGCGTCCGGTATCGGGACGACGCTGACGGTCAGGCTCATCGAGGCCAACATGTTCCTCGGTGGCGTCCTGACGGTCATCTTCCTGGATCTGGCGTTTATCATGCTGTTGTATCGGAAGGAGTTCCTCCCCGACGTGATGATCGTCAAGAAGCGCCGCCGCAAGTGGGAAGACCTCTACGTCCGCCAGGAAGACGTCGACGGGACGACGGCCCTCGACGAGGAACAGCTCGTCGACACGATCAAACGCGCAGTCTATCCATACTACAAGAAGTAACATGCCACTAGACGAAGACAAATACCCCGCCGAAACCGGTCGCCGTCGGTTCGTGAAAGGCGTCGTCGGCAGCGCAGCCCTCTCCAGCGTCGGTGCTGGTGGGCTCGCCGCCGTCGACGCGACCACGGACGCGGCCGGTGAAGGCGGAGGGACGACACAGTTCGTCGGAGTCGAGAACACGGACGGCCCCGCACCACGTGGGATGCCGATTATTCCGATCGAGATCGACGGTGGCCAGATCAACGGCGTCTGGCCCGAGTACGATGAGGCCGCTGGTGCCGCTATCACTCGTGATTTCGGCGGCAGCGGGATCGACTACTCCTCGGCGTGGTTCCAGTACTGTGGGATGCAGACCGCAGCAGGGATCTACCCACAGGCCGACCAGGACAACGCCTTCCGGCACAGCCCCGGAACGTTCTCCTGGCAGGGCGAGTATGAAGCCGGTACCGCGCTGACCGTCGACATGTTTTCGGACTACCAGGAGTGGGGCAACGGTATCGGTCGCGCGGGCGTCGGGAAACCGGCCAGTGTGACCTGGCGCTCTGACGGTGACGTGACATCCATCCCGGTCCAGATACTCCGGTCGGTAGAGGTCGAGCGGATGGCCAACGGCGAGGGGGAGTACGCTGAGCTCCCGAGCAACGTCCAGTCGTTCATCTCGGCGGCTACCGATCAGGGATTCATCGCGTGGCTGAACAAGTGTACGCACTTCTGTTGCGTGCCCGGATTCAAGAAGAACGCGGGGAGTGCGAACTTCGGCGCCGCAAACGAGATCTACTGTGGCTGTCACCAGTCCGTCTACGACCCGTTCAGTCCGGTCCAGACGACGTTCGTGGCGCTACCACGGCCCCCACAGACTGAGTAACCATGAGCCTAGAACGCAAAGACGAACACGACCACAAAGGCTGGATGAAAAAGCGGGACCTCTCGCCCATCGAGACGGTGTATCTGACCGCACTCATCTGGCTCGACAAACGGCTCCGGGTCGTTGACTACCTGGAGATCCTGGAGGATCTCTACTACAAGGTCAACATGCAGATGCCCAAGAGCCACACCGAGCAGTACAACCTCGATAACAAGTTCTGGTACTGGTACCCGTTGTACGCGTTGGGGTCGTTCTCGACGGTCGCGTACATCGTCGCGGCGATCTCGGGCGCGTTGCTCGGGTTCTACTACGCGCCGGCGGCTGCTGCCGCGGACGGCTCGCCGACAGTGGCGTACGACTCGGTGATGCTCATCATGGGCCAGCTCAACCTCGGCTACTTCCTGCGGTCGGTCCACCGCTGGGCCGCACAGGTAATGGTCGCCGCCGTGTTCCTGCACATGCTCCGTGTCTACTTCACGGGCGCGTACAAGGAACCGCGTGAGCTGAACTGGCTCATCGGGATCGTGCTGATCTCGCTGACGCTGGTGTTCGGGTACACCGGGTACCTGCTCCCGTGGAGCCAGCTGTCCTACTGGGCCGGCCAGATCGGCGTCGAGATGTCGCTGTCGATCCCGCTGATCGGCGAGTGGGTCGCACAGCTGATGTTCGGCGGGTTCACGCTCTCGCAGTCGACACTGCAACGGATGTACATCCTGCACGTGTTCTTCCTGCCGTTCATCACGACGGCGGTGATCGCCGTCCACATCGGCATCGTCTGGATGCAAGGCATCGCGGAACCACACTGATACTATGAGCGACAACGACACAGACACGGAATCCGAGGACGTCCGCACGGACGGCTCGGGCGGTGGCATCGTCGCGCCGGACGACGAGACCCCGACGTGGTCCGAACGGAAGACCCGGACCCAGGGACTCTCCCGGCTGACTTACGAGTACTTCGAGCGTGCCCGCCGCGAGGATCAGGACCTGCGCCAGGAGTCGGACTACGTCGAGCGTGACGTGCTCGCGTTCCCGGCCTGGCCCCACGAGATGATGCGCAACCTCGCGCTGACGAGTTTCTTCGTCGGGATGATCCTGTTCGTCTCGGCGGCGCTCCCGCCGGAGATGCCCAACCCGGCGAACTCCGGGGTGACGCCCCAGCCGATCCTGCCGGACTGGTATCTCTACTGGTCGTTCGGGCTGTTGAAACTCGGGCCGCTGAACCCCGACCTCTCGATCCTCGGCGGATCGAAGCTCATGGCCGACCGGACCTACGGTGTCCTGGCGAACGTCGCCGTCGTCGGGTTCGTCGCGATCGTCCCCTTCCTCAACAAGGGGTCCGCACGCCGGCCGGTCGAGCAGCCGTTCTGGGCCGCCGTCGGTATGTCCGGCGTCATCTTCAGCCTGACCATCGCGGCGCTGTCGATCAAGAACCTCCTCCCGATCGACTCCCATCTCCTGTTCGACCTGACGTTCCTGCTGCCGTTCGTCAGTGCGACGATCACCTACGCGGTGTTGAAGACGATGCGGGAGGGGTACATGTTCGATCTCAACCGCCGGTACTACCGGTTGCGGCCGCCGAAGTAACTCCGGATTCTATCGGTTCCGTCGGGTCGCCGACGGCCGCTCCCGTCTCGCCGCAGTAAAGTAACTCCCGCCCCTAGATAGACCGATGACGAACGACCAGTCCGGCGATAGCGGCCGACGGGACGTCGTCGTCCCGGTACGTGTCTACAAGACCGTCACGGTGTTCTCGACGTTGTTTGCGATCCTCTCGGTCGTCGGTGGGTTCATCCTCGTCGACGTCGCGACCAACAGAGCGTCGGCACCGGTCTCCGAGATCGACGCCCCGGTCGCCATCGCCGGGATCGGTCTCATCCTCGCCGGGACTGTCGTCTACGCGTTCTCGACGCGCTTTCGGACCGAGGAGATGGGAAAGTCTAAAGACGACGCTGCCGAACCATCTGATAATGGCTGACGAATTCATCAAGGGCTTCGCTATCCTCATGACCGGCGGCCTCGGCTGGATGACCGTCGCGGGCTGGTACCGGACGCCGAGTTTCGAAGGGGCACAACTCACCGGCGAGGTTACCCTGGAGAACCCGACCGTCTTCGACCAGACGGCGCTTATGTTGGGCGATGTGTCCTTCTGGTTCGCGATCCTCGGGGCGCTCACTTTCTGGGTCCTCATCCCTGCCTTCGACGAACTCCGCGAATATCTCGACGAACGGTCGGCCTAATCGCCGTCACAACTTTTTCAGAGTCGATCCGTCTCCGGCCACAGGCCAGTTTCGCTCTTCGATACCGAAAAGCAGCGGGACAACGCGAGCCTCATCTGGAGAGCTGTCTGAGTACACTACGTACCGTTTTCTGCTACCGGTGGAGGCGTCTGTACGTCGACGTTTTACAGCGTTCGGGTGGAGTCGACGAACCTGTCGCTCGTCGGCGACTGTGCGGGAAAAACCGTGTTCGTGTTTAGACGACGGAGTCCCAAGGGCCGGCGATAACCCAGAAAAGGCTCTGGTAGCTGGCGTACAGCAGGACGAGCATCGCCGCGAAGATCGATCCTTTCGGCCGTTCGAGCGGGACATCCCGGCGCGCTTCGACCCTCCGTGCCTCGAACTCGAAGAAGTCGGTGATGACTGCACCGAGAACGAGCATCGACATGACCATCCCACCGTGGTGTGCCAGGGTCATGTAGTAAAACGAGGTGAGGATGAGGATGACATTGCTCGCGGTGTGGGCCGGATGGCGGCCGAGCGCGTCCGCGCCGCCGTCCTCGTACTGCTTGGTGTGTCGTCTGTGGGCCAGTTGCCGCGTCACGAGGTTAGCGATCACCAGTCCCATGATAACGTACTCGATGACGAGCACGCCACCGGGGGCTGTACTCCCCATGATGGTGTCGAGTGGCCCGAAGAGCGTGACGGATGGCTGCATACGTGAGTCTCAGTCCGAATCCCATTAGTGTCTTTCCACTCGGCGCCGGCGAGACCGGCCTCAGGTGAACCGCGGCCGGCTCTCGTCGACGACGGCGACCCGAACGGTCCCGGCTCGTGACAGCGTCACGGGTTCCCCTCTGTCGACAGTTCCGGTTGGCGTGTCGTCGATCAACAGCGTGACAGTGGCTTCGTCTCGTTCGACCGTCAGCGTCAGTTCTTCGATCGGGACGACCCAGTGCTCGGGGTTCGTCGCGAACGGTGCGATCGGAGCGACGGCGACGATAGGCGACGGGGAGAGGACCGGGCCACCGGCCCGTCGGGCGTATCCCGACGAGCCGGCGGTGGTCGCGACGACGGTTCCGTCGGCACGGAACGCGTCGATCGTATCCGTCGGGGTCTCGACGCCGAACTCGGAGATACGCGCCGCGTCTTCGGTGACGAGTGTCACGTCCCAGACGGCTTCCCCGACGCGCTCGTCGCCACGAACGACAGACAGCGTGTGGTGCCGTTCGGTCCTGGCGTCCGCTAGGGACCCCACCGCTTTCCGGACCGAGTCCCGCGGGACACTCCGTACACCCCGTCCGGCGTCGACCGGGAGAACCACGGAGTCTGTGGCCGAACGGGCGACCGACGCGAACGCCGGCTGGCCGACAGCGAGGACGAAATCGGTCTCGGGGACTGACCCGTCGGTCCGCCACTCGACTGTCCAGTCGTCGTCTCTGAGCAGTTCGGCGACGGACTCGTCACCGACAACGCCGACGGAACGGGTGCTCATCACCGGCTGTTCGGTCAGCCCGAAAAAAAGCCTGCCGCCCTGGTGCGCTCAGATCGGGAGCTTCTGCTGAGCGTACTCCCACAGCAGCGGCGCGTCCGAGAGATGAAACAGCTTCGTCATCGCCCGGAGGTTCCCGTTGTTGACCTCCGTGAGCGTGTCCGAGTCGTTCCTGTGGAGGTCACGCATCAACCGGTCGTACCGTTCGTCGGGTGCCAGGTACAGTAACTCGGTCATCAGCAGGCGCTTTCGCTGGTTGGGGGCCACGTCGCTGTGCCAGAGGCGGTCGTAGACGGCCAGCGAGTCCGCCGACGTATCGGGCGTGTCCGGCGTCAGCGCCGCGTCGGCGGTCGCCGCCGCCGCTCGGGCGGATTTCATCCCCTTGTGGATCCCTTCACCCCACAGCGGGTCGATCGTCGGGACGGTGTCGCCGATGGCCATGAAGTTGTCCGTACTCACCGACGACGGCGGCTGGATGTGGGCCGATCCGCGGTGGGCCTGGGTCCCCTCGATGCGCGTGGCATCCTCGAAGCGGGGATCGGTGTCGAGCCAGTGGTCCAGATAGTCGTCGATAGCCCACCCGTCGCGGGCGTTCTCGCGGTGGGCCTCGTTCTGGATGTAACAGAGGCCGACCTTGGCGGTGTCCGCGCCGGTGTGGAAGATCCAGGAGTAGCCACCCGGTGCCAGGTCGTGATCGAGGCGCAACATCATCGAGTCGGTCAGATCGGCGTGTTGGGGGTGATCGACCTGGATATTCTCGAACTCGTACTCGATGCCGATGGCCTGGTGGTCCCGCTGGAGATCACAGACTCCGAGTTTCTTGGCAAGCGGCGCTGCCGGTCCCGTCGCGTCGACGACGATGTCGGCGTACACCTCCTCGTCGCCGGCGTATCGTACACCGGCGATCTCCCCGTCTTCCATGATCGGCGCCGAGACGCGTGAATCGAACCGGTAGGTCGCCCCGTGTTCGCGGCCTTCCGCGACCAGCCACCGCTTGAAGTCGGCGAACTCCAGTACGGCGCCGGTCTGTGTGCGGACGTAGTGGTCGTTCGGTGACTCCAGGACGACATCGTCCGTGTAGTTCATCACGACGTCGTCCGGGATGTTGAACGCCGTCATCGCCGAGGGGAACGTTCCGGCCGTGGACTTGTTGCTCTGACGTGGGAACTCGTCTTCGGATTCCGTCTCCAGAACCAACACGTCGTACTCTCGCTGCGCCAGGTCCCGGGCACACTGTGCCCCCGCAGGCCCTGCCCCCGCGATCACCACGTCAAAGCGCTCGCTCATAACCGGTGGTTACACCTCGCGGTAATCAACCTTGCTGAATCCACCGAGATACTGTGGGTCCGGGCGTTCTCGAAAGGGTAAAGACGCCACCAGCCACACGACTGGCCAACGCGGGGAGACGAATCATGATACGTACTTCTGTGGCCGGCGCGCTCGCGGATCGCCGCCGCCTCCCGACTGCCCTCCGTGCGGTACTGGGGTACTACGCCGACACCGGGATCTTCGACTACGGCAGCCTCTCGCTGAAGTCCGAGGTCGACGACCGGACCGAAGCCATGGTCGCCGACGTGAACGCCCGGGTCGAGGAGGCACTGGCCGAGGAGTTCGGTCACCCCGTCTCGTTCGACTACGACACGAAGCTCATCCTGCCCGCACAGTTGACGCTGGGGTACGTCTACCGGAGCGCCCGTCAGCAGGCACCGGGCGACCCCGTGACCGACAGTATCGCCGACGGCGTCCCCGATGTCGACGAGGCGGCGCTAGAGCAAGGCCCGGCACAGTCCCTCTCGCCCAGGGAGATGGTCGTCCGCGCCGAGCAGATGACCCGCCTCTCCATCGAGGCGCTGATCGACGGGGACATGCGGGACGCGATCAACGACGACGAGTTCGAGGACTTCGAGGTCGACTTCGACGCCGACGAGGACGATCTACGCCGCGTCGCCGAGACGGCCCAGGGTGCCCTGCAGTCCCATCTCGACGGTTTGCTGGAGGCGATGCCGCCGGTGGTCGAGGAGGCCTACCAGTGGGCGGTCGACTACAGCGAGGCTCACCAGGACCGCGACGACTACTTCCGGGAGTTGATGACCGACGCCGAAGCCGGCGACGAGGACGCAATCGAGGCGATCCGCTCGGAGTACAAGTTCGCCGACTACGAGGAGGACCCGCCGACGTTCGCCGACCGGGAGAAAGCGCTCCCCTACAGCAAGACCCAGTACGCCCGCGTGGGCGTCCTCTACGACGGGATGCTCGACCTCTATCGACTCGCTGGCCTGGACATCGAGCCGGCCTTCGCGAAGTCGATCGTGCTGGCGATCATCGGGGCACAGATCTGGCTCGACGACGTCGACGACTACGACGACGACCGCCGGGAGGGCCAGTTGACGCCGGTGACCGCGGAGTACCTGCTCGCGCCCGACGCGGAGGCGGGCTACCGGCACGTCCTCGATATCACCGAGCAGTACCTCGACCTGGCCGGGGAGTACGCCACGGACGCGGACTCGCCGCTGACGGGGATCGCCGCCGAGTACATCTATCGCTCGGGCGAGCCCGACGTGTTGCCCGGATCGTTCTGAGCGGGGCGGTCATCCGCGGGTACCGCATCTATCGTTTCCCGAGCGCTTCCTCGAACACCCGCTGTGCGCGGTCGTAGGCTGCGTTTCGGTCGACGATCGGGTGTGGGTAGTCCGGTGCCAGCCGCTCGCGCTCGCCCTCGGAGAGGGTCGGCCAGTCGACGATCTTCGCCGCCGGGACGCCCCGTAGCTCGGGGATGTACTCGGTGACGTAGTCCGCGTCGTCGTCGTACTTGCTCATCTGGGAAACCGGATCGAAGATGCGCACGTCAACGGAGTCGGTGCCAGTCGAGGCGATCCACTGCCAGTTGCCGGCGTTGGTCGCCGGGTCGTGGTCGACCAGTTGCTTCGTGAAGTACCGGAGCCCCTCCCGCCAGTCCGTCAGGAGGTGTTTCGTCAGGAACGAGGCGACGTTCTGCCGGGGGCGGTTGTGGACGTACCCCTCCTCGTTTAGCTGTCGCATCCCGGCGTCGACCAGCGGATAGCCCGTCTCGCCGCGCTTCCAGGCGTCGAGGTGGTCAGGGTCGTTCTCCCAGGCGATGTCGTTGGGGAAGGATTTGTAGTTCGCCGACAGCAGGTCGGGGTTGTAGTACAGCAGGTGGTAGTTCTGCTCGCGCCAGGAGAGTTCGTAGCGGTACTTCTGGACGTTGCGCTGTGCGCTGCCGGTGATCGCGGCCTTCCGGTCGCTGGCGTCCTTCCAGACCTCCCGAATCCCGATCATCCCCGCAGCGAGGTACGGCGACAGTCGCGAGACGGCACCGACCGGGCGCTCGACGGCGGCTGTCATGTCGTCGCGGGTGTCGTTGTACGTCTCGATGCCGTCCGCGAGGAACTGGTCGTACCGTTCGCGTGCGGCCTCATATCCCGCGGTCGGCAACTCGATGTCCGCCGTGAGGTCGGGGACGGTCGTCTCGTCGGAGCAATCGGCGAGTTCGTCCTTAGTCGGTGTCTCGGCCGGCGGCAGTTTGTGCTCGGCCTGCCAGTCGTCGTAGAACCGGCTGTGGTTCTCGTAGCGGGGGGCCAGCCGCTCTGGGTCGACCAACAGGAGGTCGGTCACGGATCTGGTGGACACCGCTTCGTCGACGCGGCGCTGTCGGTTCCGTCGGGCCGGGCGGTAGTGTTCGTTGTAGACCACCCGGTCGGCGCCGGACTCGTTGACGACGGTCGCGAGCACGTCCGCAGCGTCGCCTGATCGCACGAGCAGGTCGCTTCCCCGCTCCCGGTAGGCCCGCTTCAGTGCCCGCACGCCCTGCAAGAAGAACGCTCGCTGGCGTTTCCCGATCTTCGTCAGGATCTCCGTGTCGACGACGTAGACGGGGACGACAGGCCCGTCGTTCGCGGCCAGTGCGAGCCCGCGGTTGTCGGGGATTCTGAGGTCCCGCTGGTGCCAGAAGACGTTCATGCAGGGTCGAGGGTTCGCCGACGTAAGTCACCGCCACCAACGCTGTTGGGTGTGAGTGGTCGACGCAGCCGACTCGTGGTCTCACAGGCGTCTCGATAGCGGCTAGCCGAGCGTCCGACGAGCGAAACGAGTCGGTCCACAGAACTTCGCGCCGCTCGTCTTTCGAGTCCTGCGGTCGCGGCGTTCTCGCAGGACACCGAACTCGCGGCTGCGCCGCGAGTTTGGCCTTTCTCGCGGTGAGCGGTGCGCTTCGAGCACCCGAACCCGGAAAACGGTGGTCTAGTAGAACTCCCGCACCAGGTCCATCGCGCCCTCGGGAGCACCGTCGGGGATCTCGGCCATCGAGGAGTCGATACCCTCACGCTGTTCGAAGGGGACGGAGTCCTCGTTCTGGTAGAGCACGCCCATGTACTCCTTGTCGGATTCGAGGATCTTGTCCTTGGCCTGGTCGCGGTTGTTCGGGTCGTGGTCCGTCTCGTCGAGGTCCACGATGGCGTCCCGGAAGTAGTCGTAGGTGTCGACGTCGTTGAACGTCACGCACGGCGAGTAGACGTTGACGAACCCGAAGCCGTCGTGTTCGATGGCCTGCTGGATGATCTCGGCGTGTCGCTGTGCGTCCGAGGAAAAGGACTGGGCGATGAACGTCGCACCGGCCGACAGCGCCAGGGCCTTCGGGTTGACCGGGGGCTGTTTCGGCCCGTCGGGAGTCGTCCCCGTCTCGAAGTCCTCGCGCGAGGTCGGGGAGGCCTGGCCCTTGGTCAGCCCGTAGATGCGGTTGTCCATGACGACGTAGGACATGTCGACGTTCCGGCGGACGGCGTGGATGAAGTGGCCGGCACCGATGGAGTAGCCGTCGCCGTCGCCGCCGGCGACCATCACTTCCAGGTTGGGGTTGGCCATCTTCACGCCGATGCCCACCGGCAGGGCGCGGCCGTGGACGCCGTGGAGGGCGTAGCTGTGCATGTAGGTCCCGATCTTGCCGGAACAACCGATCCCGGCGACGACAAACGTATTGTCGGGATCGTTGCCCGTCTCGGCCAGGGCCTTCATCATGCCGTTCATCGTCCCGAAGTCACCACAGCCGGGACACCACGTCGGTTGCTTGTCGGACTTGAAATCTGTGAATCGAACGTCTGAGCTCATTCTGCTTCAACCTCCTGTGTACCGCTGTCTGAATCGATCGTCTGCTTGACCTCTGTTGCGAGTTCGTCCGCTTTGAACCGGACGCCGTTGTACTTGTTGATACGCTCGACGCGTTCTAACACGTCGTGTTCGACGATGTCGGCGAACTGCCCGGTCGCGTTACACTCGACGACGATGACCTTCTCGGCGGCCTCGACCTCGTCGGTCAGGTCCGGCCGCGGGAAGATGTACGGCACCGAGACGAACCGGACGTCGTACCCCTCCTCGTCGAGCAGTTCCAGCCCTTCACGCATCGCACCCTCGTTCGACCCCCACGAGAGCACCAGCGTATCGGCATCGGGGTCGCCGAACTCGCGGTAGTCGAAGTTCTCCTGTTCCCGAGCGGTCTCGACTTTCCGCTGGCGCTTGTCGACCTGCTCGATGCGCACGTCGGTGTCCTCGGTCCGGCGCCCGAGTTCGTCGTGTTCGAGGCCGGTGGTCATGTGTGCGCCGTCGGTCGTCCCCGGGAACGCACGCGGCGAGACGCCGTCGGCGGCCGGGAAGTGCGCCTGGAAGCGGCCCTGTTCGTCGAGCCAGGCGTCGATCTCGTCCTCGTCGACGACTTTCCCGCGGTCGATCTCGACCTCGTCCATGTCGAACGTCTCGGGGGAAAACGTCTGTTCGGTGACAGCCATCGCCAGGTCCGAGACCAGGAAGACCGGAGTCTGGTACTTCTCGGCGAGGTTGAACGCCTCGACGGTCTTCCAGAAACACTCCGAGACGGTCGTCGGTGCGACGACGAACCGGGGGATCTCGCCGTGGCCGCCGTACAGCGTCATGTTCAGATCGCCCTGTTCCTGTTTGGTGGGCATCCCCGTCGAGGGGCCGGACCGCATCACGTCACAGATGACCAGCGGCGTTTCGCTGGTCGCGACCAGCCCGAACGTCTCCGTCATCAGGTCGATACCGGGTCCGGACGTCGCGGTCATCGCGCGAGCGCCGGCACGGGCCGCGCCCAGTGCCATGTTGATCGCGGAGAGTTCGTCCTCCGCCTGGACCACCTTGCCGCCGTACTGATCGACCCGGCCGGTCATGTACTCCATCACGTCGGTCGCGGGCGTGATCGGATAGCCGGAGTAGAACCGACAGCCGGCAGCGATCGCGCCCATCCCGATGGCCTCGTCGCCGTTGAGCAGGACGTAGTCCTCGTCGGTGGTCTCCATCGAGTAGTCGAAGCTCTGGTCGTACTCTTCCTGGACGTACTCCTGTCCCATCCGGGCGGCCTGTTTGTTGTTCTCGACGATTGCTTCACCTTTGTCGCCGAAGCGTTTCTGGAGGCTCTCGTCGAGGTTCTCGATCGGGAAGCTCGTCACCTCACACGCCGCGCCCAGCGCCACAACGTTGAGCATGATCGCACCGCCGGCGTCCTCGGCTAACCGCTTGAGCGGGACCTCTAGGGCAGTGGCGCCGTGGGGAACCTCGACGTCCTGCATCGTCGAGCGTTCGCCGTCGTAGATGATGACCGAGTCCTCGTGCAGCTCGTCCTCGTTCTCGTGGATCGTGCGTTCGGTCAGCGCGATGAGGATATCGAGGCGGTCGACGACGCTCTCTACGCGGTCGACCGAGGTCCGCACTTTGTACGCGGTGTAGCCCCCGCGAATCCGGGAGGCGAAGTCCTTTGAGGTGAAGACGTGTCGACCGGCCCGGGAGAGCGCCTGCGCGAAGATCTTCCCGGTAGAGTCGATCCCATCGCCGGCTTCTCCGCCGATGGCCCAGTTGAGGTCCTCTGGCATACTACCGCACGGGTAGCCTGCGGGGGAAGAAAAGGCTTCTGTGTGCGCCCGCACGCGCGAGGGGACTCGGATGTGAAACAATCGATAATACTTCCGGTAGAATCGACCGAAACCACCTTGTCGGGGCCGTCCTTCCTCGCCGATATGGACGAACGTTCACTGCCCGTCACAGCGGTTCACTCGGTCGGGCCTGACGCGATCGCTATCGATATCGAGACGCCTGCCGAGTTCGACGCGCAACCAGGCCAGTTCGTCAAAGTCACGCTGCCCGGCGACGACGAGTCGCGCTTCTATACGATCTCCTCGCCGGATGTCGAGGGGACCTTCGAGGTGACCGTCGGCATCGATCCCGACGGCGAGGTCGCCCCACAGCTCGCCGAGCTGGCTGCCGGTGACGAACTGCTAGTGGCCGGACCGTTCGGCTCGGACTACTACGAGGGCGAGTCGCGAGCGGTCGTCGTCGCCGGCGGTCCCGGTGTCGGTCCGGCTGTCGGAATCGCCGAACGAGCACTGGCAGACGGCAACGAGGTCGCTGTCGTCTACCAGGACGACGACCCGATCCACGTCGACCGTCTCGACGCCCTGCGGGAGGCCGGTGCCGTCGTCCACCTGCTGGGAGACGACGAGGAACTGACCGAGGCTGTCGCCGACGCTGTCGCCGACGGCGGACAGGTGTTCATCTATGGCTTCGCCGATTTCTTGGACGCAGCGACGGCAGCCCTCGGTGCGGCCGGTGTCGATGCCGACGACGCGAAAGTCGAGAACTTCGGCTGATCCGGTCACACTGCTGTTCGGCTGGCACTCTATCGGTCGAATACAGCCACACGGGACGGCGCTCCGTCCCAGCGCAACAAAACCTATAACCCGTTCGTGCTAACTCCGTCCATGCGCGAGGCAAGTCGGACGACGCGCCAGCGCATCGCTGATCGATTGCGCGAGGAAGCGATGGCCGCGGGCGCTATCGCGACCGCCTTCGAGATACGGACCAGCGACGCGCTCACACACGTCGAACACATCGCGAAATCCCTCGAACCGACGGACGAGCAACTGCTCGTCGCGCCACCCGAATGCGAGGACTGTGGGTTCAGCGACTTCGACGACCTGACGAACCGACCCAGTCGGTGTCCCGAGTGCAAGTGCGAGAGCATCACCGAACCGGCCTACCGGATCGGGTAAGGCTCCCGACCGGTCGACCTTACTGCCCGGAGAACCCGATCCGACCGCGGGATGACAGATCGTGGTCGCCAGACGACCCCCGCTTCTCGAACTCGTAGCGGTCGTCAGTCAGGTAGACGACACCGTCCTCGGTCGTGACCTCGATTTCCTCCAGAACAGCGCCCTCACAGGGACCGTACGTACAGTGGCCGGTGTCGCACTCGAAGGTGGCTCCGTGTTTCTCACACACCAGTTCGCCGCCGCGGCGGGGCGCACCGCTGCCCTTGTCGAGGCGGATGTCCCGCCAGTGTGGGCAGTAGTTCTCGAAGGCCACGACACCGTCGCTGAGACGGACCAGGATCGCCTCCTCGGTGTCGAAGCCGTCCCGGACGGTAAACAGGAAACTCCCGTCTTCGGGGATCTCGTTGACTGCCGCGATACGACTGTCCTCGTCCATCGTTGGCCGATGTAGGGGTGACACTGTTTTCAACGCCCCGGTCCGCCGAGCCCCGCTCGCCAGCCCCCCGGCTCAGTAGTGTTCGCGCTCGATTCGCTCGTCGTAGAGGCGTTGGAGGAGCTTCGTCATCGGTCCGGTTCCCACGTCGATGCCGTCGACGGTCCCGACCGGACGGAGCTCCCACGTCGAGTTGGTCAGGAACGCTTCGTCGGCCTCGCGAACGTCGTCGAGCGTGTACGCGCCCTCCTCGACCGGGAACCCCTCCTCCCGGGCCAACTCGACGACGACCTCCCGGGTGATCCCGGGGAGCAAGTCCAGATCTGTGCTGGGGGTCCGGATGGCGTCGTCGGCCACGAAAAAGAGGTTGCTCGTCGCGCCCTCGACGACGGTTCCGTCGATGTCCCGGACGAGCGCTTCGTCGGCGGCGTCGCCGTCGGGCGCTGCACGCTGGAGTTCCAGGCGAGCGAGGATTCCGTTGAGGTAGTTGTGGGTCTTGGCGTCGGCGGGCAGTGATTCGCTGGGAATCCGGCGGGTCCGGACCGTCTGGAGGTCGGCCGGGCCGTCCCAGACCGGGTCGCCGTCGCGGCCACCCGTCGGGAGTTCCGAGCAGATGACGACGACCGTCGGCTCGACCTCGGGGTCGGGGGTGAGCTTCCCGGGCTGGACCCCGCGGGTGACCGAGACTTTCACGTACGCTTCCCGGAGGTCGTTGGCCGCCAGGGTCTCGTCGACCCGCTCACGGAGGTCGTCAGGCACGGCCGCCCCGAACCCAAGCGTCTCCGCGGTTCGCTGGAGGCGGTCGCGGTGGGCGTCCCACCGGAAGGGATCGCCGCCGTAGACCCGCAGCGTCTCGAAGGCGGCGTCGCCGTACATGAACCCGCGGTCGCGGACCGATACCGTCGCTTCCTCGGCCGGGACGAGCCGGCCGTCTACGTGATACTGCATGTGAGACAGAAGTTCTCGATCATTGTCTTGCCGTGGTCTGTCAGGATGCTCTCCGGGTGGAACTGGACGCCGACGTGTGGCCGCTCGCGGTGGCGCACACCCATCACGATGCCGGCCTCGTCGTCGGTGTAGGCGGTCTCTTCGAGGACGGCCGGCAACTCGTCGCGGTCGACCGCCAGCGAGTGGTAGCGGCCGACCTCGACCCCGTCGGGGACTCCCTCGAAGACACCCTCGCCGTCGTGGGTGACCGCCGAGGACTTGCCGTGGACGACCGACTCGGCGTGACCGACGGGTGCTCCCGCGGCGGCACACAGCGCCTGATGGCCCAGACAGACCCCCAGCGTCGGATACGAGAGGTCGGCGAAGATCGGCATCGAGACGCCTGCTTCCTGGGGAGTCCCCGGCCCGGGCGAGACGACGATGCCGTCCGGGTCCAACTCGCGGATGTCGTCGATGTCGACGGCGTCGTTGCGCCGCACGATGACGTCGTCTTCGGTGCCGCCCAGGCGGAGGACGACCTCGCCGACGTACTGGACGAGGTTGTAGGCGAAGGAGTCGTAGTTGTCGACGACCAAGACCGTCGGCGCCGTCTCGCCCGTCATCGTCGTCCCTCCACGGAGAGGTCGGCCCGTTCCCCGAGCGCCTCGTCGACCGCGGTCACGAGGGCACGACCCTTGTCCAGGGTCTCCTCGTACTCGCTGTCGGGGTCCGAATCGGCGACGATTCCCGCGCCAACGCGGAGATGGTACTGCTCGCCGTAGCGGACCAGCGTGCGGATGACGATGTTTAGCGTCGCCCGCCCGTCGAAGCCGAAGAGGCCGATCGAGCCGGTGTAGGGACCCCGTCGGGTCCGTTCGACCTCGTCGATGATCGCCATCGTCCGGGGTTTGGGCGCGCCGGTGATCGTCCCGCCGGGGAACACCGCTGCGACGGCGTCCCGCAGCGAGGCCCGTTCGCGCAGTCGCCCCTCGACGACCGAGACTAAGTGCATCACCTCCGAGTAGCGGTCGACCCGTCGGTAGTCGGTCACCTCGACCGAGCCGAACTGGCTCACCTTCCCGAGGTCGTTGCGCTCTAAGTCGACGAGCATCGCGTGTTCGGCGCGCTCTTTCTCGTCGGCAAGCAGGTCCCGCTCCAGTTCGTCGTCGGCGTCGGGGGTCTCCCCGCGGGGCCGGGTCCCGGCGATGGGTTCGGTGACCAGTCGCTCGCCGTCGCGGTGCAACAGGAGCTCGGGGCTGGCACTCACCAGATCGACCCCGGGGAACTCCACGAGTGCGGAGTACGGTGCCGGGTTCACGGCCCGGAGCGCGTCGAACGCCTCGACAGGGTGGACGGCCGCCGGCGCTGTCAGGCGCTGGGAGACGTTCGCCTGGAAGGTGTCGCCGTCCCGGATGTACTGTTTGACCGTCCGCACGCGTTCGGCGAAGGCCTCGCGGGTGCAGTCGCTCTCGAAGCGCGCCTCGTCGGCCGATACCGGCGGGTCGCCGACCGACGGATCGCCCTCGACGGCCTGGCGGGCCAGTTCCAGCGCGTGTTGTTTGCCGAACTCGTAGGCTACTCCGATGTCCGGGTGGTCGTCCAGCCGGGGACAGGCGGTCACCCGGAGTTCGACCGACCCGCCGCCGCGGGGCTCCTCCCAGGCGGCGACCCGGTCGTAGGTCGCGAGTTGGAGTCGGGGCAGCGCGCGGTCGGGGACTGCGGAGTCGGGAATGGCCTCCAGTTCACGAGCGATGTCGTAGGAGAGCCAGCCGACGGCTCCACAGGGATAGGGGACGTCACACGGCCCCCGGGCCAGCGCCTCGCCGTCGAGGACGGCCGCCAGCGCGTCCAGGCTCTCGCCGGTGTCGGGGCCGACCTCGTGGAAGTCGGCGGGTGCCGTCGCGAAGTAGCCCCAGCCGGACTGGCCGCCGGTCGTCGCCAGGTAGACGCCGCCAGTCCCCTCACGGGCACGCCGGTAGGCAGTGAACGGGTCATCGACGGTAGTCCGGATTTCGACCGGCACGCGAGCGTCGGCGGGCGCGTCGCTTGCGACCCGCTCGAACGTCTCGCGGTCAGTTTCGACCGTTCGCATCATCGATGCAAAACAGCGGCGCGACTAATTCGCTTGCGGTTCGTCCGATCAGTACTCCCGTGCGCGCTCGACCCACCCCGAGACGCGGCTCTCGGAGAGGTCCGTCTCCGCCGCGATGTCGGCTGCGTCGGCGACTGCTAACTCGCCGACCGTCTCGATGCCGACCCTGGAGAGCCGCTCCGCGTAGGCGGGGCCGATCCCTTTGATCGCTGTCACACCGTCGTCGGAGCCCTCGGGCTCCGCTGTGGTCTCGGAGTCGGCTGACCCGGTGGCCGTCTCCGATTCGGCTGACTCGGCCTCGTTGTCTCCGTCGGTGTTCGACACCATCGTCTCGGTCCCTTTGACGGCGTCTTCGGACTCGGTTGCGGGTTCGCGCTCGACGGTCACGTCCACGTCGCCGGACCCACTGGCGGTCGTGGCCGACTCGGTCCCGTCGAGTCCGAGGGCGGATTTCAGTTTCTGGAGCAGACCCATACCGTCCTCTATCACAGCCCGACACTAATCTCTTGCTGGAGCGGCCGACCCCAGGCCCGCCCGCAGCGCCTCGTTCATGGCGCTGACGGGTGCGTCCCGACCCGTCCAGATCTCGAACGCCTCGACACCCTGATACAGTAACATCCAGGCACCGTCGACGGTCCTCGCACCGGCCGCGGCCGCGTCCCGGAGGAGCCGAGTCTCGATCGGCGAGTAGACGGCGTCCAGCACCGCGAGGTCGCCGTGGAGTGCCCCGGACGGCACCGGCGTCTCGTCCTCGTCCATCCCGACGCTGGTGGCGTTGACGAGCACGTCGGCGTCGGCGAGGAACTCACCCAGCCCGTCGAGTCCGTGGCCGCTGGCGCCCGGGACCGCATCGGCGAGGTCGTGAGCGCGGGCTTCGGTCCGGTTGGCGATCCTGACGGTCATCCCTTCGTCGGCCAGCCCGAAGGCGGCCGCGCGACCGGCCCCGCCGGCGCCGACGACGACCGCGGTCCCGTCAAGGGTCACGTCGTGGTGTTTCAGCGCGCGGACGGCCCCGACGGCGTCCGTGTTGTGGCCGGTCGGTGTCTCGCCGGTGAAATCGATGGTGTTGACCGCACCGATCCGCTCGGCGAGCGGTGCCGGTTCGACGGCCCCCAGTACGTCCTGTTTGAACGGGGCGGTGACGTTGAGCCCGTCGACGCCGAGCGTGTCGGCGGCGTCCACGGCGGCCGCGCCGGCGTCCGCCGCTGGTTCGAAAGTGACGTACTTCGCGTCGAGCCCGATCGCGTCGTAGCCCGCCTCGTGCATCGGCGGGGACAGTGAGTGGCCAACGGGGTTCCCGATGAGCGCGTACACATCCATACGCTGTCCGCGTACGCGCCGGACATGAACGTCACGCTCTCTGCCCGGATTCGCAACCTTTTCACGACGACCTGTGCTGAATACTGGTAGTGAGTCGTCTCCGTCATCCCCTGGTCTTGGTCGCGCTCGCGGTCGCGCTGACAGCCGGCTGGGTCGCCGTCTCGCTGCTCGGTATCCACCCGAGTACGCTCGCGGAGGTCGCCGTCTCGGGACTGGCGATCCTCGGTGCTTCGTTCCTCCTAGCCTGGGGCGCCGAGACCGCGGAGAAAGACGTGCCCAGGGCCTTTGCCATCGCAGTTCTCGCCGTGTTGGCTGTCGCGCCCGAATACGCCGTCGACGCGCTGTTCGCCTGGAACGCCGGGGCGGGCGGGGCGACGGCCGCCGCCTGCGGGGAGCTCTCGTCGGCGGCGATCGAGGCCGGCGAGACGGAACTCGCCCAGGCCTGTCACGACGCCAACCTGGCTATCGCGAACATGACCGGCGCCAACCGAATCCTGATCGGCCTGGGCTGGTCCGGGATCGCGCTGTTTACGATCTGGCGCGCTGCGAAGACCCGCGACTCGGCGGTGATGCGCCGTGAGGGGTTCCTGAACGACGCTGTCGAACTGGACACCGACATCGCGACCGAGATCAGCTTCCTGCTGCTGGCGACCGCGTGGGCCTTTCTGGTCCCGCTCGGCGGCGGTATCGGCGGATTCGATACGCTGTTTCTGGTCGGGCTCTACGTCGCCTACATCGGACTGGTGTTGAAATCCGACATCGAACAGTCCGACCACACCGTCGGCGTCCCGAAGTACTTCCAGCAGTGGTCGCTCCCGTGGCGCCCGCTGGCCGTCCTGGTGCTGTTTGGCTACTCGGGCCTGATGATCTTCACCGCCGTCGAACCGTTCGCTCACGGGCTCGAACAGATCGGGCTCGATCTGGGAATCCCCTCCTTTTTCATGATCCAGTGGATCGCGCCCCTGGCCAGTGAGTCGCCCGAACTCATCGTCGTCGCCGTCCTCGTCAACAAGGCCCGGTCGACGGCTGGGTTCAACGCGCTCATCTCCTCGAAGCTCAACCAGTGGACGCTACTGATCGGTACGATCGCGGTCATCTACTCTATCGCGCTGGGTGCCTACGGAACCCTCCCGTTCGACGCCCGACAGTCCGCCGAGATCTGGATCACGGCCGGCCAGTCCTTCTTCGCGCTGGCGCTGTTGGTCAACTTCACGATCAGTCTCCGCGAGGCGCTTGCGCTGTTCGTGCTGTTTATCTCGCAGGTCCTGCTCGAATTCGCGTTGATCCGGGACTACGTGGTCCTGCCCATCGACAGCTACGAACTGCTGTTGGTCTACACCGGCGTCTACATCGTCGCCGGCGTCGTACTGTTCGCCCTGCGCTGGCAGGCGCTCGTCTACCTCCTCGGGTTAGCCGGCGACGCCGTGCGGACGGCCGTCGGCCGTGACCCGGTCCACCTCGACAACGCGGACTGATGCTCGCCATCGTCATCTCTCGGGCGGACGAAGCCTCCGAACACGTCGGCGAGCATCTACTGGAACAGGCCGACTGGACCGAATCGATCGACGACGGCCGATCGGACGCCGACGGCGGCGGAACCGTCTACCGGACCGACGGGGCCGAACTCCGGGAGTTCGATGCCCTCCACCTGGACTTGGACGGGGTCGCTGCCGCGTTCGACGCTCCGGACCTGCTCGTGTTCGCCTCCCGGCACGCCGGCGAGACCGACGAACTCCTGACGGCCCACCACACCGGCAACTTCGGGGCCGCGGAGTTCGGCGGCGCCGACGGCGAATTCGCCCGGGCCTGTCCGAACGCACACCGCCGGGTCGTCGAGGCCCTGTCCGAACACGCGCCCGAGGAGTACGCCGTCGGGATGGAGTGTACCCACCACGGCCCGACCGAGGTCGGCGTCCCGTCGATGTTCGTCGAGGTCGGGAGCGCCGAGCAGCAGTGGCGCGATCCCGAGGCAGCGCGCGCCGTCGCGCGGGCGATCCTCGACCTCGACGGCGTCGCCCCCGACGCGCCACGCGAGGACGGGACCCGCCGACAGCTCCTGGGGATCGGCGGCGGCCACTACGCGCCCCGGTTCGAACGGGTCCTCCGAGAGACCGACTGGACGGTCGGGCACATCGCCGCCAACTGGTCGCTGGACGACCTCGCGGCGTGGGCGGACGACGACGCGCAGCGGCGGGCGGTCCTCCGGGACGCGGCCGAGGCAAGCGGGGCGGACTTTGCACTGTTCGAGGGCGAGCGGCCGGAGATCGCGGCCGACCTCGAATCGGTCGGTGTCCGCGTCGTCGAGGAGACCTTCGTCCGCGAGACGACTGGAGTCCCTCTCCAGCGGGTCCACGCGCTTGAAACCGAACTGGTGACGGTCGAGGACGGGCTCCGGTTCGGTGACAGGGCGGGCGAGACCGACGAGTGGTCGGTCGTCGACCTGCCGACGGACCTCCTGACGGCGGCCAGCGGGATCGACCGCGAGGCGACCAGACAGTGCGTCGAACGGTCGGCACTCGCGTTCGTGACCGAACAGAACGGCACCGTCGTCACCGGCCCGTTCGCCGTCCCCGTCGAGGCCGGTCGGCGGCCGATCATCGACGAACTGACAGCTATCTTGGAGCGGAAATACGACAGCGTCACGCGCGAAGACGGCGAACTCCGTGCCCGCGAGACAGCGTTCGATCCGTCGCTTGCGGAGACCGCGGGCATCCCCGAAGGGCCGAAGTTCGGACGGCTCGCGGCAGGGGAGCCAGTGGAAGTCGACGGAGAGCAGATCTCCCCTGAGCGGTTCCAACGCGAGCGTATACGCCGGTTCGAACTGTAATGTCCAGCTGAAACGGTCCGTCGTGTGCGTCTGCCGGGCGTCCGACACAGGGGGAAAACATAAGACAGTTCGCTTGTAACGGGGATTTAAATATGGATTCGATTATCGACGACGCCATCGACGAGGCCGAGGACGAGGGGTCATCGTCGGCGTCGGAAACGACGGACGGACAAGCAGGGTCAACCGAAGAGATGTCGACTGCCGGACAGATGACCGACGAGGAGTTGGCGTCGGTCGTCAAAGATCTGGAGACGAAGATCACGGTCGTCGGCTGTGGGGGGGCCGGCGGGAACACGGTCACACGGATGACCGAGGAGGGGATCCACGGGGCGAAACTCGTCGCCGCCAACACGGACGCCCAGCACCTCGCGGACGAGGTTGAGGCCGACACGAAGATCCTCATCGGGAAGAAACGCACCGGTGGTCGCGGTGCGGGCTCGGTCCCCAAGATCGGCGAGGAGGCCGCCCAGGAGAACATCGAGGACATCCAGTTGGCCATCGACGGCTCCGATATGGTGTTCGTCACCGCTGGTCTCGGCGGCGGCACCGGGACGGGTGCGGCCCCCGTGGTCGCACAGGCCGCACAGGAGGCCGGCGCGCTCACCATCTCTATCGTGACGATTCCCTTCACCGCCGAAGGGGAGCGCCGGCGGGCCAACGCAGACGCTGGCCTCGAACGGCTCCGCTCTGTCTCGGATACGGTCATCGTCGTCCCGAACGACCGACTGCTGGACTACGCGCCCAGCATGCCGCTGCAGGACGCGTTCAAGATCTGTGACCGTGTGCTCATGCGGTCGGTCAAGGGGATGACCGAACTCATCACCAAGCCCGGCCTCGTCAACGTCGACTTCGCCGACGTCCGGACCATCATGGAGAACGGTGGCGTCGCGATGATCGGACTGGGTGAGTCCGACTCGGAGAACAAGGCCCAAGACTCCATCAGATCGGCGTTGCGCTCGCCGCTCTTGGACGTAGAGTTCGACGGGGCCAACTCCGCCCTGGTCAACGTCGTCGGGGGTCCGGACATGTCCATCGAGGAGGCCGAGGGCGTCGTCGAGGAGATCTACGACCGGATCGATCCCGACGCCCGAATCATCTGGGGTGCCTCCGTCAACAACGAGTTCGACGGCAAGATGGAGACGATGATCGTCGTCACCGGCGTCGAGAGCCCCCAGATCTACGGTCAGGGCGAGGCCCAGGAGGAACGGGCCTCCCAGCAACTCGGCGAGGACATCGACTACGTCGACTGAGCGGCCGACACCACAATATAGAAAAGCCGTCAGTGGGTACGGCCCGCTATGGACGTTCCGTACGACCTCAACTCCTATATCCGTGTACTCAAACTTGCGAGTACACCGGAGTGGGACGAGTTCTCACAGATCGCGAAGATCGCCGGCGCGGGCATCGTGCTGGTGGGACTGATCGGGTTCATCATCTTCGCGGTGATGACCTTCGTCCCCGGTAGCAAGCCGGTGTAACAGATGGGGATCTACGCAGTCAAGACCACGGCCAGCCAGGAACGGACCGTGGCCGACATGATCATCAACCGTGAGGAAGAGAGCATCCACGCCGCGCTGGCGCCGGACTCGCTGACCAGCTACGTCATGGTCGAGGCCGACGACGCGTCGGTGTTCGACCGCATCCTCGACGAGATTCCCCACGCCAACGGCGTGGTTCAGGGCGAGTCCTCGATGGCGGAAGTCGAGCACTTCCTCTCGCCGAAACCCGACGTGGAAGGGATCGCCGAGGGCGACATCGTCGAACTCATCGCCGGCCCGTTCAAAGGCGAGAAAGCCCAGGTCCAGCGCATCGACGAGGGCAAAGACCAGGTGACTGTCGAACTGTACGAAGCGACGGTGCCGATTCCCGTGACGGTCCGCGGGGATCAGATCCGGGTGCTGGACTCCGAAGAGCGGTAACCTGACGCCCGGTAGATTGCTGTTCCGGACGCGAGCGAACGCAGTGAGCGAGCCGTCCGGGTTTTTCGCCCACGTTTTTCAAGGAGGGTGCGCGAAGCGCACCCGACGCCGAAAAAGGTGGCAGCGTGACCGTCGAACTGTACGAAGCGACGGTGCCGATTCCCGTGACGGTCCGCGGGGATCAGATCCGGGTACTGGACTCCGAAGAGCGGTAATCCAGCGACACGTCTCGACCGTCTGCTGACGAGCGAAGCCGCGACAATTTTCGAGGACTGGAGCCGCCGGGAGTCACTCCCGTCCCCACGATTAATCCACGTTCGCTCCCAACTCCATCCATGACAGACGTGTCGGCGAGCGGTCAGTGTAGCGTTCGAGGAGCGAGTGACCGGCGAGGATTCCGATGACCGGCGTCTACGAGCGTGCCCTGGGCGAAGCAGCGGCGGATCTGCACCCGAAGGTCCGCGAGCGGTACAGCGTCGGGATCGACGATGACGCCTGTATCGGCCGGGGATGGATGGAAATCAGCCGCGCGCTCCACATGGTTCCGGTGTTGTACGGGATGACCGTCGACGACCTACTGTTCCCCGAACAGGGAAGCGACGTTCCGTTTACCGTGACGACCGTCGGGTTCCGGACCGACGGCGGTCACGAGGCGATGACGACGCGGCGGACGTTCTCGTTCGACGGGACGACCCGGCACTTCGATTCCCTGACGGTCTGGGACGACGAGCACGGACGCCTGCTCGATTTCTTGGGTGGGCACGGACTCGTCGCCTCCGAGTTACGGCCACGCGTCGAGGACGGCACGCTCGTCGTCGAGGGCGGGCGCCAGTGGGCCAGGCTCGGGTCGACGTACGTCCCACTCCCGGGACCGCTGGCGGCCAGCGTCGAGGTCCGGGACCGTTACGACGAGAGCGACGGGCGGTTCCACATCGACGCCGTCGTCGAGAACGCGCTGGCCGGGCGCATCCTCAGCTATCGAGGATCGTTCACACAGACCGTCGAGGCACGCGAAACAGTTCCGGAGACGTTACGCCGGCACGGGCTGACCACGCTTCCGCCGCGGTAATTCTCAGTACGACCCGTCGCCGCCTTCGAGGCGGTCGATGACCTCGCCCATGTTGGCCGCGGCCTCGATCGCCTCTTTGACGCTCTCACGGCGGCGAACGTCCCCGGCCGACGCGTCGTAGGCGCGGACGTACTCCGCTCGGGAGTGTTCGTCGAACGCGTGTTTGATCGCGAAGTAGCCGTCCGGGATCACGGTGCCACACACCTGGCAGGTGATGCGTTCGTGGTCCGTCGACTGGTGGACGATGAGATCCTCGACGTTGTCGAACTGTCGGTCGTCGCCCTCGATCGCACACTCCCACCGCGTCATTTGGCGGAGACGACGCGAGCCGCTCGTATAAGGGTACTGCCCGTTCCTGATAGAAGATTGACCGAAACCGAGTGACGAATAGAAACCCATAATGTGTCGACGACAGGAGTATTCGACGTGACGAGTGAGGGGTTCAACGTCGACGTGCACGTCAAGGTCCTCGACGAGGGGGTCGTCGAGCGGGCGAAGGCCCGCGGCATGGACGCGATCGTGTACGCACCACACTTCACGCGCTTGTCGGACATCCGTGAGCAAGCAGCTCGCTACTCCGACGACGAACTGGCAGTGATTCCGGGCAGGGAGCTGTTCACCGGAACCTGGCAGCACCGCCGCCACGTCCTGGCGATCGGGCTGGACGAACCCGTGCCGGACTTCATCACGCTGGAAGCGACGATGGAGGAACTACAGCGCCAGGATGCGGCCGTGTTGATCCCCCATCCGACCTTCCTGAACGTCAGCTTCGGGCGCGAGGAGGTGCGGACCTACGCCGACACGATCGACTCGATCGAGGTGTACAACCCCAAACACCTCCCGCACGACAACCGGCGGGCGCGCGAGATCGCCCGCGAGACTGGCATCCAGACGTTCGCCTCGTCGTACGCGCACCTCCGTGGGACCGTCGGCGAGGCCTGGCTGTCGTTCGATCGGGCGGTCGACGACGCCGACGCGCTCGCGAGGGCGTTCCGGGCCGACGCGCCCCGGCGGCTGTTTCACCGGCACGGGCTGAGCCACGTCGCCCAACGTGCCCTGGAGTTCGCACATCTCGGCTTCGAGAACTCCTGGGGGAAGTTCGACCGGCTGATGCTCCAGGGAACCGAGCCGACCCATCCCGACCACGTCGCCTACGACGGGCGCTTCGACCACTGCAAGGTCTACTAGGCGATGAGCGCGGTGTTCTCGGCCAGCACCTGTGTGACCTCCGGCGGGAGATACTGCGGGAGCACGTGGACCAGCGCCGCGATTATCAGGAGTTCGATCACGGTGATGGCGACGGTGACCCGCTCGGCCCAGTCGCTCGTCGTCGCCACGCCCCAGGGGAAGGCGTACTCCTGATCGGAGAGCGGATAGAAGAGCGCGAGACCGCGTTTCGATCCCAGGTAGTCCAGCACGTAGTGGGTCAGGACGCCGAGCCAGACCCACTGGAGGTTGCCGGCGTGGTAGATCGGGTGTGCCATGAAGATCGCGAGGATGGGCAAGTTATGCAGAGTCTTCCGGTGGCGGCCAAAGGCGGTGTCCACGTCGGGAAACAGCGCACCCAGCACGACCGGGAGGAACACCTCCGCCATAGTCGCAAAGGTCGAGATGTCGCCCGACGGATCGAGTACGTACCCCAGGCCGATACTCAACAGGACGGCGTTCAGGACGTGGCCGCGTTTGTTCACGGAGAAACCGTTGGAGGGGACGCCGAAAGGTCTTCCTACTGCTCATCGGTAGCCGCGAGGAGATCCGACAGCGCCTGTCTGGCGATCCGTTCTTTGACCGTCGTCCGGTCGCCGTCGAACTCGTAGCGGGCGACGCGCACGCCCGACTCGCCGGTCTCCCAGGGAGCGGCGTGAGCGACCGCGATGTGGACCGTCCCGACCGGCGTCTCCGGGGTCCCCCCGCCCGGGCCGGCCACGCCAGTCGTCGCGACGCCCCAGTCGGTCCCGGCGGTGTCTCTGACCGCACGGGCCATCTCAGCGGCGACGGGTTCCGAGACTGCGCCGTGTTCGTCCAGCGTCTCGCGGGCGACCGCCAGGAGCTCCTGTTTCGCGCCGTAGGAGTAGGTGACGACCGAGCGGTCGAAGTAGTCGCTGGAGCCGGGAACGTCGGTCACCAGCGATCCGACGAGCCCGCCGGTACAGGACTCCGCGACGGCGACTGTCTCCTCTCGCTCGCGCAGTCGGTCCCCGACGCGCTGTTCGACCGCTGTCGACGAGTCGGACATGGTTGTCGGTAGGCCCCCGTCCGGAATAAGCGTTGAGCAGGCCAGGGTCTTTCAAGCCACAGCACCAAGTGGCGGTATGGCATACCAGACGACGCTCGGGTGGTCGCTCGTCTCCTCCGGAGTCGTGACCCTGTTCCTGGCTGTCCTGCCCGGCCCGGACCTCCTCTGGGGCGTGTTGTTGCTGCTGGCCGGCGTCGTGACGCTTGTCGTTCGCTCCTGAGAAGGAAAGACAGACGGCACCGGCCCGACGAGGGCGGGTATGGACTACGAGGAACCGCAGTTCTTCCGGGTCATGCAGTACGCCCGCCGGGCCGACCGTGACGTGGTCGACATGGTCTCGGGGAACCCGGACTGGGACCCGCCGGAAGGGATCCGGGACGGCCTCCGTGACTACGCTGAAGCCGACGCCGCGCAGTTCCAGTACGCGCCCAGCGAGGGGTTGCGCCGCCTGCGCGAGCGGATCGCCGCCCGCCGGGACATCGCCGTCGATCGGGTCGTCGTCACCAACGGGACCGGCGAGGCGAACCACCTCGCGATGCTGGGCGGACTCGACCACTTCCCCGGCGAGGAGGTCCTCTTGACCGATCCGGTCTACCCCTACTACGCCGGCCGCGCGAACTTCCTCGGGGCGACGCCGACGCTGGTGCCAGTCGACGACAGCGGCCACCTCCGTCCGGCCGCAGTCCGCGAGGCCGCCAGCGAGGAGACGGCGGTCATCGTCGTCAACACGCCGAACAACCCCACCGGCGCTGTCTACGGCGCCGACACGATGGCCGAGTTCGCCGCCATCGCCGAGGAGTACGACGCGCTCCTGGTCAGCGACGAGGTGTACGACCACTTCGACTACGCCGGGCGGTTCAGTTCCGGGCTGGCGACCGGTTCGCCCAACGTCGTCGCCACCAACGGCTTCTCGAAGTCGATGGCGATCACCGGGTTCCGTGTCGGTTACGCCGTCTTCCCGCCGGCGAACGGTCCCACGGGCGAGTTGCTGGAGCGGGCCAAGACGCGACACATGCTCACGAACATCACGACCAGCCGGCCCGCCCAGTACGCCATTGAGCGTGCGCTGGCGACGACGCCGCCGGACTACTACGCCCGGTGTCGGGACCGGCTGGCCGCACGCGTCGAGACGCTCTGTGGGGCACTCGACGACGTGGGAGCCGACTACAACCGCCCCGAGGGCGGCTTCTACGTGATGGCGCGGTTCCCGTCGTTCCCCGGGAGCTTCGAGAACGTCTACGAACTGATCGACGAGGGCGGCGTTGCGGGGATGCCCGGCGAGGCGTTCGGGAGTGCCAGTGCGGGCGCGATCCGCTTTGCCCTGGTGACACCGCGGGTCGAGACGGCCGCCGAACGGTTGCGGCGCTTTTTCGCCTGACTCGGCGGTCGCTGTACCCAGTCGGAACGATTTTGCCCTTCCGGGCAGGATCAGCGGTTATGAGTAGTTACGATGGCAGCACCACCGGGGGCGCGACTACCACACGGTCGGTGTCTGCCGATGTCGTCGTCGTCGGCGCCGGAACCTCGGGTTGTTACGCCGCGGCGACGGTCGCCCAAGCCGGGTACGACGTGGTGATCGTCGAGCGCAAGGACGAACACGAGGCGGGCCACATCGCCTGTGGCGACGCGCTGAAAGGCGCCAGCGACTTCCCCGAAGCGATCCCGAAGTCCCAGCTCGAACCGGCGTTTACGAACACCGGCGTCGACCACGGCCGCTTCGAGATCCCACAGGAGGACACCGTCCTGGAGATCCCCGTGCCCGGCGAACTGGCCGTCATCGACCGCTGGGAGTACGGCCGCTGTCTCATCGAGGGCGCCGAGCGGGCCGGCGTCGAGTTCCACTACGACACCGTCGTCCAGAACGTCCGTCAGGACGAGAACGGGCGTGTGACCGGCGTCACCGGCATCCGGAAGGGCGATCCGGTCACCTACGACGCCGAGATGGTCATCGACGCCGCCGGCGCGCTCTCGATCCTCCAGGACAAGACCGACCTCGAAGACGCCAGCTTCGATACGAACGTCCAGTACTCGCAGTTCTGTTCCGCCTACCGGGAGATCATCGAGGTCGACGAGCCCGTCGAATGGGACGACGCCCTGGTGTTCAAACCCACCGAGCGCTCGGCGGGCTATCTCTGGTACTTCCCGCGGACGGACACGGAGATCAACGCCGGGCTGGGGTTCCAGATGAACGAGGAGCCCATGGAACTCGTCGACAGCCTCAAACGTGACTTGGACCGCCGCGAGGAGTTCGACGGCGCGAAAGTCACCGACAAACTCGGCGCCGCGCTCCCGACCCGACGGCCGTACGACTCGGCGGTCGCGCCCGGGTTCATGGCCGTCGGCGACGCCGCGGGCCACGTCAACCCCACGACCGGCGGGGGAATCGCCGGCGCGGCCTACGCCGGCACCTACGCCGCCGAGCAGGCCATCGAGGCCATCGAGGACGGCCGAACCGGCGAGGAGGCCGCCCTCTGGGAGTACAACGTCAACGTGATGGACCACTTCGGCTCGCGGTACGCGGCCCTGGACGTCTACAACATCTTCACGACGGCCTACGACATCGACGACCTGATGGCGCTGCTGGCGGCGATGCCCGGCGAGAAGCTCGCCGAGGCGCTGTACGGCGGGTCGACGAGCATCGGTCTCGGGCTGAAGCTGAAGATGGCAGTCAACAGCGTCGGCCACTGGGGGACGATCTACGACCTCTACCAGACCAAGCAACTGGCCGACCGCCTGCTGGACCACTACGAGCAGTATCCGGACGACCGTGCCGGCTTCGAGCAGTGGCAGCGCGAACGGGACGCCATCATGGACGACATCTACGAGGTCACCGGCGCCGAACCGAAGTACTGAGCGCTACGGTCCGTCGCTATACGGGGTTCTCGCCGAGCCGTTCGATCGTCCCCGCGAGCACGTCGACACCGATCGCCAGCGACCGTTCGTCCACGTCGAATGTCGGCGTGTGGTGGCCGCCCGGATGGTCGGTGCCGATGCCCACGAACGACGCCAGGCCCCCCTGTGACTGGACCCGATTCATCAGGTAGGTCGCGTCCTCGCTCCCGCCCAGGTCGTCGCTGTCCAGTCGGCTATCGACGCCCGCGACGTCGCCGGCCACCTCTGAGACGACCGCCGCGAGATCGGCGTCGCTCTCGGCGCTCGGGGCCTCGGCGGTCGTCTCGACGGTCACCGCACAGTCGTGTATCGTCGCGGCGGAGTCGATGACAGTATCAGCCCGCTCGCTCATGTACTCTTTCAGTTCGGTCGTCTCGCCCCGGACCTCCCCTTCCATGTGAGCCTGCTCGGCCACGATGTTCGTCGCCGTCCCGCCCCCGACGACACCGGCGTTGACCCGCGTGGCGCCGTCACCGTGGCGCCGGATCGCGTGGAGGTTCTGGACGGCCGTCGCCAGCGCCTGGATAGCGTCCCGTCCCTGTGACGGGTGCCCGCCCGCGTGGGCCGACTCGCCTTCGAAGGTCGCCTCGAACTGCCGGACCGCGAGAAAGCCATCGACGCCGGCGACGACTTCGCCCGTCGGGTGGTCCAGCCCGATGTGGATCGCCAGCAGGTGGTCCAGGTCGTCGAGGTGCCCGCTCTCGGCGACGGCCCGGCCGCCGCCGATGACCTCCTCGGCGGGCTGGAAGAAGACCTTCAGCGTCCCCTGGAAGTCGCTTTCGGCGACGGCTTCGAGGACGCCGACGCCGATGGTCGCGTGGGCGTCGTGGCCGCAGGCGTGCATGTACCCCTCGTTCTCCGAGCGGAACGCGCCGCTGGCGGGTGCGTGGTCACCCCCGGTCGATTCGGTGATGGGCAAGGCGTCGATGTCGACCCGGAGCCCGACCGTCGGCCCCTCGCCGCGGTCGAGGACGGCCATCGCCCCCGTAAGCCCGCCGCGGGTCCGTTCCAGCACGTCGGAACGCGCACCTGCGTCCCTCGCGCGGTCGTGCCACGCGTCGAGTTCGTCGTCGTCGGGGACCGCCATCCGGGCGTCGGCGTCCAGAACGTCCGGGCCGACGAGCAGGTCGTCGACGCCGATCCGTTCCAGTTCCGCGACGATGCGGCTGGTGGTGTAGTATTCCCGCCAGGCGGGTTCGGGATAGCGATGCAGGTCCCGTCGCAGTTCGACCAGACGGTCGCGGCTGGACTGCTCCATAGCGAGGGCGACGGCCTCCAGTGTCTTATGCTCCGCTACCGACCTGCGTGCGCTGTTCGACGCCGGCCTCGACGCGGACGCCGCCGGGGAACGACCGCTGGGCCACTGACCGGGCGAACTCCTCGTAGCCGACGATCTCGATGGTCCGGGTATACACTGTGTAGTGCCAGGACTCGAACCGGCCGCCGTCGGGACCGAGCGTCTTGGACTGGGGGACCCGGAGATCCGTCGGTGGCTTCGGATGCGGTCCTTTCAGTTCGACGCCCTTGCGCTCGGCGCTCTGTTTGATCTCCGTGACTGTCTCGTCGAGTTGGTCGTGATTCCCGCTCGTGAGCGTGAGTGTCGTGACGAAAGGCATCTCTTGGTCGTCTCTTGGCGACAGTCGGCAAAATACCACGTGGTTTCGGTTGGCCGGCCCGTTTGTCCCAGCGACGTACTAGATCGAGGATGGAATCAGACCAATCGCCTCCGAGGCCCCGCTGTCTCCGGTATTCTCTTAAGTATCGGTCGTGTAAATCTGGGTAATGATAGAGGCCACGAGCGCGGGAGCGATCCTCTTTCGCGATACGCGTGGCCGGCGTGAGTACCTCCTGCTCAAGAGTCGGCCAGGTGATTGGGAGTTCCCCAAAGGCGGTGTCGAAGGCGACGAAGAACTGCAACAGACGGCGATCCGCGAGGTCAAGGAGGAAGCCGGGATCAGCGACTTCCGGTTGCTCGACGGGTTCCGCGAGGACTACGACTACGTCTTCGAGGCGGACGGCAACACCATCCACAAGACGGTCCACCTGTTCGTCGCGAAGTCCTACGAAGCGTCCGCGGAACTGTCGAACGAACACCGTGACATGCAGTGGCGTGACTACGACCAGGCGATCAACACGGTCACGCAGGACGGCCCCCGCGAGATCCTCGAAGAGGCAGACGAGTTCCTCGACGAGGAACTAGAGGAGTAACCGGTTCGCAGGGGGCGGTCCGACATCTTTCCGGGGGACGGGAACGCCCCGAGGAGTGACGATAGTGCCGCGACGGCGGCCGGAGCGGCGACGCCGGTGATCCGCTCATCCCGTGGACGAAGACCCCGGAGTCGGCGGCGACGATGAGGACGATCGGGAGGAGTCCGACGATCGCGATGGCGACCTACTAACGGTCCGAGGCGGAAAACCGGATTCTTGACAGTTATGTCTGCCTGCGAAGATACGAACATACGGTTACTAACAAAAAAGAGAGGTGGACGCTCTTACAGCAGTACTATCCGTATATTGGGCCGTCCATGGTATGTGAGCCGGTATCGTCTTCTGCAAACCAGAACAGTTAATTATCCCCGTTGTCTGACACCTGATTGTACTATGATATTCGGATTCGAAGAAGAAAAATTTAAGAAATCGTTCGGAATTATATTTGGTGTCCTGCTGGTAACCGGTTTCGTCCCGATACTCAATCTCGTCCGTATCGTTCCGCTGTTCAAGGAAGTGGCTCTTGGGGCCGCTGTTGTCGCCGTCTTCACATCGATTACTGACACCAAAACAGCAGTGAAGTTCGCTCTGGCCACTGGAATGCTCGCTGCAGTTGCGTTTAATATCGTCTACATTCCCGGTCAGATCATCATGGGTGGGGCCATCGGTGCGGCGTCCGGCGGTGAAACCGCGATGGGATCCGGTGCCGGAATGGCGCTGCTGTCCGGACTCGGTGCGCTCACCAACCTGTTCGGACTCCTACTATTCTCCCCGATCGGGTACACTATCGGGGGCGTTCTTGGAAGTGTCCTGAATCAGTAAGCGGGTGTTATCGAACGAGTACCACACCACAGAGCAGGGTGAACGCTGAGGGGGAACGAGTTCGGTGACCCTGTGAGACCATCCTTCGGTAGATCACTTTCGAAACCGAGACGCTATCGTTGCTTGAGCACCTCTCCTTCGAGTTTCTCGAAGGGGCCGACGTAGAACACGCCTATGACCGTGAACTGGAACAAAAACGGTCCGGTGAGTGACTACAGCGCCGCGGCGACAGGAGCTACTGCACCGGCGGTGCCGCCGAGGCCCAGCACGAAGCTCCCGAGGACGGCGGCGACGATGAGCAGGATCGGGAGGAGGACGACGATCGCGATAGCGATCTTCCCACCCGTCTCGCCGCCCAACTCGACGGCGATGATCCCGATGATCCCGGCGAGGATGACGCCCCACGCCTCCCAGGCGCCCTGCTCGGCGGCCGTCCCGTTGTTCGACTTGATGTAGAAGTAGATCGGGACCGCCAGTCCGATCGGGAAGGAGATGATGGCGACGATCACTGCCGCGATCCACTGAATCGTTGTGTACTGATCGAATGTACCTTGGCCTGACATGGGTTCGTTATGGTCCGCTCATCGACGGTAAATAATTGTTTTCGTATATATTCCGGAAGTATACTGATCGCCGGACGACTGTCCGGCGGAACGGTCGGTGCTCATCGACGGGAGGCAGTCAGCTATTTGCGTCGGCGGCGGCCTACTGCGGATGTGGACCGTCCTGATTCCGAGTTCGTGTTCGAACTCGCCGTCTGTCAGTGGGCCGAGCGGGACTGGCAGCCAAACCACGAGGGCGATGGGGTGCTGGTCGCTCGCCAACTCGGAACGAAGCGACGCCGCTGGGACACTATCGTCGTAGAGTGTGACCCCGACGCACTCCGCCGACGGGCGGCCTTCGGCCCCGACGCGTTCGACACCGATCACCTGCACGTCCTCCGGAACGCGCCGGCGGCGTGGACGTACTACCGGGACGCCCTGCCGGACCCCGGCTACCCCTGGCGGTACGTGCGGGAATCGATCCACGAGTTGGCTGGTCGGGACGCGCTGGAGACGCGCAAGCGGGGCAACCGGATCGAGATTCGCCGGAGAGCACCCTATCCCGACTGGATAACCCGGATCGTCGCAATCGAGAACAAGCCCGACCTCGACGCCAGCGCGGCCAGGAACCTGGTTTCTCAACTGGAACGGGACGTGGCGCTGGGACTGGCCGACGAGGTGTGGGTCGCTACGGCGGCGACCGGCGACGACATCGAGCCGGTGTTGCTGACAGATATGCCCGCCGAGGCCGGCGTGTTGACCGTCGACACCGACGCCGGAACGGCCGAGCGGGTCTGGCAGCCCCGGACGCTTTCGCCCGACGAGCCAGGAACCCGGATTCTCGAACGGCCCGACGACGGAGTCAGCGGCGCTCGCTTCGAGTACGTCGACGCGGAGTGGAAACGGGAGAAACGGCTGGCAATCGCCGAGCGAGCCTACGAACGGGGCTGGCGTGCCTACGCGTCGACGATGCGGCCGGACTGCCGACACTTCCGGCTCGATCGAGCCCAGAGCGGCGTCTTCCCGTACTGTGACGCGAAAGCGTGTCGCCCGACCCAGGGGGAGTGCCGTGGCTCGTGTCCGGCGTTCGAACCGGAACCGCCCACCTGGCGGTCGAAGGGCTGGCCCGTCGAGGGAGGGCCGGGTGCGGCGATCAAACGGCTGCTGGACGATCGGCGACGACGACAGCGACCCGCACTGCCGGGAGAGCGGTGACCCGGCTCACGCCTCGGCCAGTTCGATGTCGAGGTTCTCTCGGGCGACCGCGAGCCGGAACGTCGGGACCGTCTTCTGGATCGTCTCGACGATACCCTTGTCGGCGAGACTGCGCAACGCCGAGCGGACGTCGTCGACCTCGGGGTCCTCGCCGGCCTCGCGCAACGCGTGGAGGACGGCGACGACGCTCTGGCTCTCCTCCTCGGGGGCGGCGATCACGTCGACGACGGCCTGCTGCAGCGGCGTCACCGTGATCGTCTGGACACGTTCCGAATCTTCGCCATCGATGAGCGCGGTCGCCTCCGGCGTCGCACAGATGAGGCTGTCGTCGTTACGGTAGTAGTACTCCTTGAGCTCCGACTCCAGATACTGGTGGACCTCGCTCCCGCTGTCCATGTCCCACAGTTCCTGTAGTTCGCCGTTTTTCGTCGGCTGGCGCTCGACGATGTCGGCGAGCCGCTGGCGGGCCTCGTCCGAGAGGGTCATCACCTCCGTCTAACGCCAGGGGTGTAACAAGCGTTCTGGAGTCACGTAGCCGGGTCCGGCGAGAGGTATTTGTCCGTTCAGGCCTTCACTCTCGTAGATGCAGGACTCTCGTGTTCTCGCGGTCACTCTCGCGCTCTCGCTGCTCGCCCTCGGCCTGACAGTCCCGGTTGCGGGTGCCGACGCCCGACTCACGCTGACCGACACCACGGTCTCGCCGGGGACGCCGACGGCCGGTGCGCCGATCACCGCCGAGACGACGCTCCGGCTCTCCGGCGGGAGCGACACGCCGATCACACTGGACAACGTCACTGTCGTCGACAGCGACGGGAACAAGCTCGGCCGAGCGACCGACCTCGGTCGGCTCTCGCCGGGCGAGACCCTCTCGGTCCCGGTGACGTTCACCGTCGACGAGCCGGACGTCTACGACCTCCGGCTGGTCGCCCGTGGGACCGACAGCGACGACGAGGGCGTCCGCTCGACCCGACCGCTCTCGATCGGCGTCGAGCGGGGTGCGCCCCTCGTTGAGGTCCGGAACGCGACGCTGGTCGCCGGGACGGACAACAGGGTCGAGGCGACCGTCTCGAACCCCACAACGGGGCCACTCCGGAACGTCGAGGTCCGTGTGACCGAACCGGAACGCGGCGAGCAGACGCGACGGACCGTCGCGACACTCGCTGCGGGGGCATCGACAACGCTCGCGTTCGATGTCCGGGCGGGCGACCCCGGGGATCGGGAACTCACGATCGGCTCGACCTACACCGATCCCACCGGGGCGGTGTCGACGGCACGGTACAGCCGGTCGGTGACGGTCGAACCGTTGATCGAGGATGTCGGTGTCCGCGCCCGGCCGACGGCGACGACCGACGAAACCGACCAGGTGGCGGGTGGCCTGGCGGGGCTGGTCGGCGGTGGGGGCGGGAGCGCGCTCCAACAGCAGTCCGACGAGGCCGAGCGGGACCCCGCGTTCGTCGACGTGACGGTGACGAACTTCGGCAACGCGCCCGTCGACCGGGTGGTCCTGACCGCCCGCTCGGCAGACGGCGCACTGCTGGGTCAGGTCGGCCGGCTCACGGTCACGGACCGGCTCGAACCGGGCGACTCCGCGACCGTCCAGACCGACCTCTCCGATGTCCGTGGGGTCGACGGGGTCCGGTTCGTCGCGACCTACCGGCTCGCGGACCGCTCGGGGGAGTCGGCCGTCGCCTACAACTACAGCGCCCGGCGAGGCAACGCGACCATCACCGGGACGGACGTGAGTCTCGACGAGGACGGACAGCTCCGTCTCGACGGAAACCTCGCCAACACCGGGACCGGCGAGATCCGGAGCGCCGTCGTCAGGGTCGTCCCCGACGACCGCGTCACGCCGGCGTACCCCCAGCGAACCTACTTCGTCGGGACCGTCGCCAGCAGCGAGTTCGCGCCCTTCGAGTTGACCGCACAGGCCGACGTGGCGAACGCGAGTACCGTCACCGTCGAAGTCACGTACATGACCGACGGCGAGCAGATCCGACGGACAGCGACGCTTCCGGTCCCCGAACCCGACGCCGACAGCGACTCCGGTTCGTCGGCCACCGCTCTCGCGGCCGGGAGTGCAGTCGTCGTCCTGCTGGCCGTGACGGTGATCGTACTGGTCCGCCGACGCCGACGATGACCGGGGTTGAGGACTCCGTGCCACCGCTCCGCCTCGTCGACGTCACCAAGCGGTACGGCGACGGCCCGACGGCGGTGACCGCCCTCTCGCACGTGGATTTCGCGGTCGAGGCCGGCGAGGTAGTCGCCGTCGTCGGTCCCAGCGGCAGCGGCAAGAGTACCATGTTGAACGTCATGGGGTTGCTCGACGAACCGACCACGGGCCGTGTCGAACTCAGGGGCGAGCCGACCGCGGGACTGTCCCCTGCCCAGGGGACCGACGCCAGGCGGGAGTCGCTGGGCTTCGTCTTCCAGGACTTTCACCTCCTCCCGACCCTGACTGCGCTGGAGAACGTCCGCCTGCCGACGGCGTTCCTCCCCGGCGACGCCACCGACCGGGCCAGGGACCTGCTGGAACGGGTGGGACTCGGCGATCGGCTGG
The DNA here is from genome assembly GCF_035666295.1 of Haloarcula montana. Taxonomy (NCBI): domain Archaea; kingdom Methanobacteriati; phylum Methanobacteriota; class Halobacteria; order Halobacteriales; family Haloarculaceae; genus Haloarcula; species Haloarcula montana. Next base: position 389,158 of record NZ_CP142027.1, on the reverse strand, counting down.
ATCACACGCCCGACGAACTCTCCGGCGGGCAGAAACAGCGTGTCGCCATCGCCCGGGCGCTGATCAACGAGCCGGCAATCCTGCTGGCCGACGAGCCGACGGGGAACCTCGACCGCGACACGGGGACACGGATCTTGGAGGAGGTCCGCGGGATCAGCGAGGGGGGTGTCGCCGTCGTGGCAGTCACCCACGACGACCTCGTGACCGACTACGCCGACCGGACCGTCGAACTCGTCGACGGGGTGATCCAGCGTGACTGACCGCGAGAGCCGGTTTCCGGCGGTCGCGCTGGCACGCCGGAACATCTCGCGCCAGCGGCTCCGGGCGGCGCTTGCGGCGCTTGGCATCGTTATCGGCGTCTTCGCCGTCGTGACGCTGGGCCTGCTCGGCAACGCACTCAGCGTCGCGGCGACCGAGGAACTGGGCGGACTCGGCGACCAGGTCATCGTCAGCCCGGCACAGGGCAGCGGTACCGACACGCTGGACACGCGGGACCTGGCGGCGATCCAACGGGCCGCCGACGGCCGCGGTACGGTGATCCCCCTGAAGACGACTGGAGGAAGCGTCAGCGCCGGCGGCGGCCAGACAGTGACACAGATCTACGGGACCGACACTCCGCGTGCGCTGTTCGGGAACGGAAGCGGTGCCGTCCCGGCGACCCACAGACAGGGTGCGATCGTCGGCGCGGACATCGCGACCGAACTGGGGCTACGCGAGGGGAGCACGATAACCGTCGAAGGCAACCAGTATCGTGTCGTCGCCGTCCTGCCCGAGATCGCGAGTATCTCGCCGCTCCAGGCCGATTCGGCCGTCGTCCTCCCCGAAGAGGAGTTCGTCACGCCCGGCTTCTCGCAGGTGGTCGTCCGGGCCGACTCGGCGGCCGACGCGCGGGCGATAGCCGACGGCGTCGAACAGCGCCTCAACGCCCGCCAGGAGCGTGTCAGCGTCTTCTCGCTGACTAGCGTCCTCGACCAGATCACGGAGTTCTTCGAGCTGTTGAACGGGTTCCTGCTGGCGATCGCCAGCGTCTCCCTGGTCGTCGCGGGCGTCAGCATCTTCAACGTGATGCTGATGACCGTCTCCGAACGACGGGGCGAGATCGGTGTCCTGCGGGCGGTCGGCATCCACCGCCAGGAGGTGTTGCGGGTCCTGCTGGTGGAGGCGACGCTGCTGGGGGTCGTCGGCGGTGCCATCGGTGCTCTGCTGGGTGTCCTGACCGTGGTCGTCGTGGCGCTGAACACCGATCTCCCGCTGTGGGCGGTTCTGCTGCCGGGAAACGCCGTCGTCCCGTTGGGTGCGTTCGCGTTCGGCATCGCCATCGCGCTCGTCGGCGGCATCTACCCCGCCTATCGGGCCGCCTGGGAGCCCCCGGTCGAAGCGTTGCGGAGTTGACCGGACTGCTTTTCTCCCGGGGACTCCCCACCTCCTGCTGTGAGGCCGCCCGCAGACGATTACGGGAATACGACTCACCGAGTGGTGACACACGCAGATGTCGCCCCGGCTGACGCCTGGGTCCGCGCGGAGAACGCTGTCCTGGAGACGCTCCTTTCTGCCGGGTTGACCGTCCACGTCGCGCTGGCCGGCTCGTATCTCGAACAGAACGCGCCGGCGGTCTACGACGCTTTGGGGAGCCGTCCCGATCCCGATTACTCACCACTGTCGACTACACAACCGACGGTGGAACTCACCCCTGCGGACGCGGCCTTGCCCACCGAACACCTCTCTGTCGATCCCAGCAGGGAGACGGTCCCGACCTGGCGCGAGCACGGGATCGCCGAGATCGTCGCCTTCGACCGTGACGCCGACCAGTGGGTCTACTACTCCGTCCCGCGGAAGCCGGCCGTCCGTGCGGTCGACGAGCCCGGAACGTACAAGTCAGATCTCCGTACCGCGCTTACCGACGTTCCGTGTACGGCGCTGTTCCCACACGGCGCGCTCGCTCGGTGGGACGTTGCAGACGTTGTCGTGGAACTGACCGTCGAAGGAATCTGGCTGGGGCGTGCCGACGGAACGACACGCTGGTACCCACACGAGCAACTGGAGGGGGTCGTCGTCGACGAGCGGGACTGTGAGCTGGTGCTCTCCTGGCCCAGTTGGCGCGAGGAGGCGCAGTCCTCGCTGGGCCGGATGGTGCGGGGGTTGGTCGACCGTCACCGAGAGTCGCCGCCACGGCTGCTCCATCCCCCGGACGAAGAGCTGCTGTCGACGGCTGCGACCGCCTTCGAACTGATCAGCGACCGGCTCTGTTACGACTTCGAGGTCCGCCGGCACGACCGCGAGGCCGGGCCGGGCGTCGCCAGCCAGCTCCGGTGAGCCGGCTCGGTCCCGGCAGAATTTAACCGGTCCACACAGTACGCCCGTCCGTGGACGCTCCGGACCCGGACACCGACGATGCGACACACGGCATCGTGACGAACATGTCGAGCGAACAGGTGAGCAGAGCCACGTGGGTCCGAGCCGAGAACGCCGTCGTCTCGACGTGTCTCGATCACGGACATGCGGTCTTCCTGGCCGTCGACGAGGAGACGCTCGCTGCCCACGCCGAGGAGTCGCTGGAGACTATTCGGTCGTTTGACAGGCTCGACCGTGCCGGTGGAACCGACACGGCCGTGTTCCGGGCGGACGAGGACGACCGCCAGGCGGTGCTGTCAGCACTGTCGGTCGAAGATACCGAAGAGCCGATCCCGGTCCACCGGGTCATCTCCTGGCGGGCGCGTGGCATCAAACGGATCACGACCGTCGGTGAGGGGTCCTGGCGGTACGACTCCGTACCGAAGCAGACCGCGAGTCGGTGGTTCCACGAACCGAACGCCGCCCTCAAGGACGCCGTCGAGGCCGCGTTAGCGCCGATCCCGGCGACGGGGTTGTTTCCGGTCGGTGAGATCGAGGTCGAGACCGCCGATCGGGGGACCGTCTCCCTCGACGCGACCCGGATCGAGATGTATCCGCACCAGGAGCTGATACAGGAAGTGTATCACTTCTCTGACCTGGAGACGGTCCTGGTCGATACCCGGACGGAGGAGATCACGCTCGACTGGCGGACCTATCGATCCCGGGCGAAGTCCTCGCTCGGACGGGTGGTGTTCGGAACGTTACACCGGCTCCGTGAAGCACCGCCGGATCGGCTCTGTCCGGACGACACCGAGCAGTTCGAGCGACTTCGGGACGTGCTCTCGACGATGGCGACACAACTGGAATACGGCGTCGAGTACCGCGAACTATAGCGACGCCAGTGTCTCCGCAACGTCGTCCCAGTGGCTCCCCTTCCAGAAGTGCTGGCCGCAGTCACGACACCGCCAGAGCGGCTCGTCGGCCGGGTCGGGCGCGTACTCCGGGGTCGGCTCCGTCCGGTCGACTGCTTCGAGGCGCCCGTTGCAGGTCCCGCAGTGCGTCGGCGGGTCCGCGAGTTCCAACGTGAACCCGGCGTCCGCCAGTTCCCGGAGCTGGTCGTCGACGGCCCGCTCGGTGAGCAACACGCTGTCGGGCGCCGCTCGGGCGAGGTCGGCGTCCCGTGTCACGAGCCGTCGAGCCTCCGTGTGGGCCAGCGCCAGCAGGTCCGCGTTGGCTTCGGCGTCCCGGTCCAGCGCGTAGGCGGCGTCGTACCCACACATCCGGAGATACGTCGCCAGCGTCCCGAGCATCGCGTCCAGGACCAGGGGGTCACGATCACGGTCACTCATTGATGAACTCACGGACCGTGTCGGCCGACTCTGCGTTCAGTACGTCTCCTGGCTCGGCCCAGCCACGACGGGCCGTGTGGACGCCGTAGCGGATCTGTTCGAACTCGCCGGGGCCGTGTGCGTCCGTGTTGATGACGACGGTCGCCCCGGCTTCGGTCGCCTGTTTGACCGCACTCCCTGTCAGGTCCAGTCGGGCCGGGCTGGCGTTGATCTCCAGTGCCGTCCCGTGGTCGGCGGCGACCGTCGCCAGCCGTTCGACGTCGATGTCGAGCCCGGGCCGACGGTTGAGGAACCGACCGGTCGGATGCCCGATCACGTCGACCTCGGGGTGTTTCGCCGCAGTCACCAGCCGATCGGTACCCTCCCCGTCCAGCGCGGCGTGTGGGGAGGCGACGACGATGTCCAGCGCCGCGAGCAGGTCGTCGTCGACCGAGATCGAGCCGTCGGGCGCGATGTTGGCCTCGACGCCGGCGAAGACGTCGATCTCTGCGTCGGCGGCGACGGCCTCGATCTCGTCGAGTTCGTTCCAGAGGTCCTCGTCCGGGACACCGACCCCGCCGACCATTCCCGGACCGGTCGCGTGGTCGCTGATCGCGATGTAGTCGTGGCCGAACTCCGCAGCGCCGTCGACCATCTCCGCGATGGAGTAGCCGCCGTCGGACCAGTCGCTGTGGGTGTGGAGGTCCCCACGGATATCGCCCTCGGCCAGCAGGTCCGGCAGTTCCCCGGCTGTCGCGGCTGCGACCTCGCCGCGGTCCTCGCGCAGCTCCGGCGGTACCCACGCCATCCCGATCGCCTCGTAGACCGCCTCCTCGGTCTCGCCTGCGACCAGGCGGCCCGCCCGCTGGTCGTCGTCTTCGACACTCTCGATATCGAAGACCCCGTACTCGTTGACTTTCAGGTCCTGCTCGATGGCTCGGTTGCGGACCGAAACGTTGTGCGCTTTGCTCCCGGTGAAATACTGCAACGCGGCGCCGAACTCCTCGGGGACGACCACGCGCAGGTCGACCCGGACACCACCCGCGCGAACGCTGGCTTTCGTCTCCCCGGCCTCGATGACGCTGTCGGTCCCGTCCCAGTCGGTGAACGCCTCGACGACCGCCTCGTCGTCGTCGCTGCCGACCAGAACGTCGACGTCGCCGATCGTCGGTTTCCAGCGCCGGATCGACCCACCCAGCGCACAGCGCTCGACGGCGTCGACGCCCGCGAGGTAGTCCCGGATCTCCTCGCCGTAGGGCCTGGCCTCGCCCAGCAGCGACCGCTCGTGGGCTTCCCGTGCGAAATCGATGTTGTCGAGGATGTTCTGCTCGGTCTTCGCGCCGAAGCCCTTCACCTCCTGGATCTCGCCGGCCTCGGCGGCCGCTTCGAGTTCGTCCAGCGTCGTGATCCCCAGCGCCTCGTAGAGGTCCCCGACGGTCTTGGGGCCGACGCCCTCGACGGCCGTCAGCGCCTCCATGTCGACGGGTAACTCCTCGCGCAGTTCGGCCAGTTCGCCGATCTGGCCGGTCTCGACGTACTCGACGATCTTCGAGGAGATCGCGTCGCCGACGCCGTCGATCTCGCCGACAGCGTCCTCGCCGTCGGCGGCCAGTCCCTCGATCGCACCGGGGTACTCGCGGATGTTCTCGGCCGCCCGCCGGTAGGCGCGGGGTTTGTACTCGACACCCTTGGCCTCCAGCAGGTCGGCGAACGCTTCGAGTTCTGTCGCGACCTCGTCGTTGCGGCTCATGTTATCTCCCTCGCCCGGCACGCCCGGTACCGGAGTCGGCGTCCTCGTGGCCCAGTGCCTTTTGCAGGAACTTCATCCATCGCTTCTTGTCGGCGGCCTCCTGTGCCCGTTGTTCCTGTTCGATGTTGGCCGGACCGAGCTGTTCGAGTGCGTTCAGCGCCCGATCGATCCCGATGATGGCGTTTGCCAGCTCCTCGCCTCGGTCGTAGCTGACATCGCCGTCTTCGATGCGCTGCTTGCGCTGCAGACGCTCCCGGCGGAGGTTCTTCTTCGCGCGGTCGACCCGATCGCGCTCGCCCCGCGGGATCGTCTCCCGGCGTTTGATCTCGAAGACGAACGACTGCAGTTCGATCTCCTCACCCTGGACGATGATCTCGTCGGGGATGTCGGCGCCGACCGTCGCACCTTCCCGTTCGATGCGCTCTAACAGTTGTTTGCGCTCGAACTCCTTCACTGACAGACCGTTCGGGACCGGGACCTTTCTCCGTTTCGCTCGCGACGATATCTTTTTCCGCTTCTTGCACGCTACATAGACACACGAGCAGCGACCGCTCTCCGGAGACAGATGAACGTCACGTTCGAACCGCTCGCCGAGCGGCCAGGAATCGATGTCATCGACTGCGTCGAGCGCCAGCGCTACCAACTCCGGACATCGGAATCGGTCTCACCACAGCCGGCCGACGCCGACTCGTTCCGGTTCCCGGTCAGTCGCGCCGTCACCTTCGAGACCGATTCACTGGTCCTCCCGACCGTCGTTCCCGTGTACGTCCGCGACGCCGACGGCGAGACGGTCGCCGAAGTCAAGCAGTTCGAACAGGCGTCGGTGCCCGCGGGTGACTACAGCATCGACCTCTGTACGCAGATCAAGACCTACGTCCGGGTCGAATCGGCCGTCGAAGTCAGCGTCGACATGGACCAGACCCGCATCGAGTTCGACGCGCCGACGACCGTGGCGGTCGGCGCACGTTCGCGCCACGAGCGGCCGGCCGCCACGGTGACGACGACGACGGACCCGAGGGATATGCTGGCCGCCATCGAGACGTTCGGTTCGGCGCTCAAGACGACCGATCCGGAGCGGTCGTACCCGACGCTTCGGGGACACCCGCCGGCGCTCGAACTCGGGGACTCACTCGACATCCCCGCGACGATCACGCGCCCGGAGACGGGGATCACCCTCGAACTCCCGCCGACGCTGTCGGCGGCCTTCGTCGCCGCACCGCTCGCGTACTACCTCGGTGCCTCGCTGGAACCGGCGCCGACGCCGCGGTTGACGACCGACGACGGGTTCGAGTACTCCCTCTCCGGACCAGACGGATACGAACGCACGGTCGAGCAGACGCTCAAACAGCTGTTCTTCTTCGATTGTGTTACCAGAACCGAAGGGTACTACGAACTCGATCTACACGAGCGCCGGGAGATCGAACCCCTCGTCGACATCGATTTCGCCACGCTGTACGACCGTCCGCTCACCGAACAGGTGGCGGCGTATCTCGACGTTCCCTACGAACTGGTCGCCGACCACGTTCCGGAGTGGCGGTTGACGACCCATATCGACCCGGTCGCGGCCAACGCCGAGCAGCTTCCGTTCGTCGTCGACGACCTCGCTATCGTCCGGACGCGCCAGGGAACCGGGCCAAGCGAACCCAGCGTGCCCGCGGAACTCGACGGGGAGTTCACCCGGGACGATATCATCACCCGATCCGCCAGCACCGGCACCGAGACGGAGCCCGAGTACGTCGAACCGGGGTCGGCGGATACGCTCGAACAGGCCTGGATCGGCGACAGCATCCCTATCGGCGCGAGCAAACTGACCGCGGACGCGTTCCGGAACCGCCTCGATCGCGAGGAGACGGCCGGGGACATCTCGATCACGGTCGTCCAGAACGACGCCCGGATGGACCAGGAGCGCCGCGTCGCCGACGAGGTGTACGGCAACCGCGCCGACCTCCCCTTTGACGTGACTGTCCGCGAGAACTTGACGACCGACGAACTTGCCGAGGTGATGGCCACCGAGACGGACTTCTTCCACTACATCGGCCACACCGACCACGAGGGGTTCACCTGCGAGGACGGGAAACTCGACGCCGCGACCGTCGACACCGTCGGCGTCGATACGTTCCTGTTGAACGCGTGTAACTCCTACCACCAGGGGCTTACGCTCGTCGAGAACGGGGCGATCGGGGGGATCGTCACCCTCAACGAGATCCTCAACGACGCTGCCATCGAAATCGGGAGTTCGACCGCACGGCTGCTCAACAGCGGGTTCCCGCTCCGGACCGCGCTCACTGTCTCCCGTGAGGTAAGTCCGATGGGGGGGCAGTACATCGTCGTCGGCGACGGCGGCATCACGGTAACACAGGCTCCAAGCGGCACACCGAACCTACTCGATATCACCGAATGTGACGCCGGTTATGAGGCCGAGATAGTCACCTATGCCACTGATGACAGGGGATTGGGAACTGTATTTCTCCCGTTTATCAGCGACAATGACACGTATTTCCTGAGTTCAGGTACTTTGGATTCGTTCACCGTGTCATATGACGAACTCGTCCAATTCCTAAATCTGGAGGAGATTCCGGTCCGCTACAACAACGAGTTACACTGGAGTACGTCGATGGACGAACAGATGTTGCTGTAGTATTGATAAAGGCGTCAGCATGGAAACGAGCTATGCGCTATCGGATGCCAGGGACTCGTTTATGGTCCACTGATACTTGCGCCGTTGTTCGCGGCCACGTTCCCAGCCTGTGACAGCAACAGCAGGACGGTGAACAGTGCGCCGATCATTCGTGGGTGGTCAGCCAGGTACTCCTTCATGATGGTATCGGACATGATACAGAAACTCTGTCAGAGGGAGGATATGTAAAAATATTTGAATAGAACGTACATATTATAGATAAGATTAACGATTAATCAACTCTGAGATACGTGCTTATTTATCAACGGGGCGTCTCCGGCGCTGAGAGTGCGTTTCGGGGCGGTCACCGACGCCTTTCGCTGCTCGGACTGTCACCGACCCTCACTGGGTTGCCGGGAGTGATAGCGGAGCGATATATAATAGCGACCACCAGTATCGTTTTGTAACTAGCTACTCTGTACGGTAGTAGAGTCACGCATCGATGAACAAACGGCACACCTCCGAGCGCGGTGTGGTCCCGACAGGAGTTCGGGGCCAGATCCGACGGCGAGACGCCCTGCACCAGCTGCTGGGGATGGGTCGGTAATGTCGGACCGACAGACGACTGTCGGGCTCTCCCGGTCCGTTCTCCGGGGAAGCTCGACTACCGGCGACCGCTCCGTCCCGCTGATCCGTACCGAATCGTCCGACTCGCCCGATCCGACACGGACCGAGGTCCCGATTCCGCTGGCGAAGATCGACGACAGAGAGGCCACCCGAATCCTTCACGTGGACGACGATCCACAGATCGGGAACCTCGTCGAGACGTTCCTCGAACGCATCAACGACGACTTCACCGTCGTGACCGAGACCAGCGTCGTCGCCGCGCTGAACAGGCTCAGCGACGAGCAGTTCGACTGTATCGTCAGCGACTACCAGATGCCCACCACCGACGGGCTTGAGTTCCTCGAAATCGTCCGCGAACAGTACCCCGAACTCCCGTTTATCCTCTTTACCGGGAAAGGAAGCGAGGAGATCGCGAGCGAGGCTATCGTTGCTGGTGTCACCGACTACATGCAAAAGGAGCTGGGCACCGACCAGTACGAGGTGCTTGCCAACCGGGTCGAGAACGCGGTCGAGCAGTACCGAACCGAACAGCAGTTCTGGAACGCGCTGTCGTGGTACCAGCGACTCGTCGAGCAGGAGCTTGCCGGGGTCTGTATCATCCAGAACCGGGAGTTCGTCTACGTCAACGAGAAACTCGCGGAGACGTTCGGTTACACGCAGGACGAGCTTATCGGTGCCAGTCCCGAGCGACTGACGACCGCGGAGGACCGCGACCGCTTCCTTGATGCCGTTCGTGGCTCCGAGGACGACGATCCCCAGTCGTTCGATACCGAGTTCACGGGTGTCCGCGAGGGCGGGGAGACAGTGACCGCCGAGGTCTCCGGCGGCTCGATCGAGTACGATGGCGAACCGGCCTGGATCGGCGTCCTCCGGGCCGTCGAAGACTGACCTCAGGTCAGATCGACGAACACCTTGATCGCCTCCCGCTCGTCCATCGCGCGGTATCCCTCGGGAACACCTTCGAGATCAACAGTCTTCGTAAACACCGGTGAGGGATCGAGCGTCCCCTGGAGCACGTCCTCCAGCAGGTCGTCGACGTAGGCACGAACCGGGGCGATACCGCCGGCGAGCGTGACGTTCTTTCCGAACAGCGAATCGACGAGATCGCCGTCCTCGACCCCGTTGGGGACTCCGACGTAGCCGACGGTCCCGCCCGGCCGGGCGATGTCGATCGCGGTCTCCATGGCCGCGCCCATGCCGACACACTCCATGGCGTGGTCGACGCCGCCGGCGGTGAGTTCCCGCAGTTCTTCGACGGCAGCCTCGCCCCGAGCGGAGATGGTGTCCGTCGCGCCGAAGGATTCCGCGATCTCCAGGCGGTCCTCGTGGTGGCCAAGCGCTACGATACGGTTCGCCCCCAGTCGCCGGGCCGCCAGTACGGCACAGAGCCCGACCGCGCCGTCGCCGACGACCGCACACGTGCTGCCGGCCTCGACGCCGGCGCTGACCGCCGCGTGGTGGCCGGTACACATCACGTCCGTCAGCGGGAGGACCGACTTCAGCACGTCCTGGTCGTCGGCGTACCGGTCGGGTACCCGGACGAGGGTCCCGTTGGCCTGTGGAACACGGATCTGCTCGCCCTGTGCGCCGTCGGTCGCACTCCCCCAGAACCCGCCGTTCTTACAGGAGGTGTGTAGCCCCTTCCGACAGTACTCACAGGAGCCACAGCTGATCGAGAAGGGGGCGAACACCCGGTCGCCGGGCTGGACGTGGCGGACCTCCTCGCCGACTTCTTCGACGATTCCCATGGGCTCGTGGCCCACGCGAGAGCCCTCCTCGCGGTCGCTCTCGCCGCGGTAGAACCACAGGTCCGAGCCACACACTGCCGTGTGTGTCACCCGGACGACGGCGTCGGTCGGCGATTCGATGGTCGGGTCCGGCACCTCGTCGATGCTGATCTCTCCCGGGCCGTGATAGCGGGCAGCGCGCATGCCCGTCGTTGGGAACCGCCCCACAAAAGCCCGACGGCGACCTGCCGGTCTGGGTCCGGAGACGCACAGTCACAATTCATTTGCCCTGTCCGCACGTACCCCCGGTAATGTCGGAGTGCGACGCCTGTGGCAAGTCAGAGAGCATGCCCTACCAATGTGGGCACTGTGGCGGGACCTACTGTTCGGAGCACCGGCTCCCCGAGGCCCACGACTGCCCCGGCCTGGAGAACTGGAACGATCCGCAGGCGGTCTTCGAGAGCGGGTTCGACGACAGCGTGAACAACCCCGGCCGCCAGCAGTCGGCCGGCCTCGCGGACAGGCTCGGGATCGACACCGGCCCCGGCGGCGTGTTCGGCTACTTCCGCGGGAACATGACCTACGTGTTCCTCGCGGCGATGGCGATCACGTTCATCCTTGAACACATCGTCGGACGGCTCGTCCTGGGCATCTCGAGTCCCCTCTTTTACTCCCGGTCGGAGCTGTGGCAGTCGATCTTCGTCCTCCACCCGGACAACCCCCTCTACGTCTGGACGTGGGTGACATCGATCTTCTCGCACGACCCGTCGGGCTTCTTCCACATCCTCGGAAACGGTATCATCATCTACTTCTTCGGCCGCATCGTCGAGCGACAGCTGGGGTCGAAGCGGTTCACGCTCTTCTTCCTCGCTTCCGGCGCGCTCGCGGGACTGGGACAGGTCGGGCTCCAGTATATCCAGTCCGGTGGGGGCTACGGCGTCCTCGGAGCAAGCGGCGCTGCCCTGGCGATTCTCGCCTTCCTCACCGTGTTGAACCCCGACCTGCGTGTCCTGCTGTATTTCCTGATCCCGGTCCCGATCTGGGCGATTACGGGGTTCTATCTGTTGCTCAGTGTCCTGGGAACGTTCGCACCGGGGACCGGCGGGTTACTCGGCGGGAACATCGCACACACCGCTCATCTCATCGGCCTCGGGATCGGGCTCTGGTACGGGAACCGGATCAAGGGCCGGACGAGCGTCCCACAGCAACTCCAGGTGGGCCGTGGCGGCGGCCCGGGCGGTCCAGGTGGTCCCGGCGGGCCTGGACGCCGACGGCCGTGACGATGCGGGTCGTCCGCCCCGAGTTCGTTCCGGACCCGTCGCTGTCCCGCGAAGCGATGGAGACGCTCCAGCGCGAGATCGCCGAGACGGCCGTCTTCGATGACGATCTGTCGGTCGATCCCGAGACGATTCCCGCGTCCAGCGACAGCGAGCAGACGACACTCTCGGATGAGGCGGCGAGCGCACCGCTGGTGGCCGGCGTCGATCAGGCGTTCGTCGACGACAGGGCTGTCTCGGCGGTGGTCGTCACGCAGGGCGGTGCGGTCGTCGAACGGACTCACGCCGTCGAGCGAACCGAGATCCCCTACGTTCCCGGCTTGCTCTCGTTCCGGGAGGGCAGTGCGATCCTCGCAGCACTGGACCGGATCGAACACGATCCCGACGTTCTGCTGGTCGACGGCAGCGGTCGCATCCACTTCCGGGAGGCTGGGCTGGCGACACACGTCGGCGTCACCGTCGACGTGCCGACGGTCGGCGTCGCCAAGAACCTCCTCTGTGGCGCGCCCGAGCGGCCGCTCGACGGCGGCTTTCCCGAGGGAACCCGCGTCCCGATCCACGCCGACGACGCGATCGAAACGGCGACAGCAGGGACCCACGTCGGCGACGCCGTCCAGACGCGACAGTACGACTCACCGAACCGCCACGTCAACCCGCTCGTCGTCAGCCCCGGCCATCGCGCGAGCGCTGAGACGGCGACGGATCTGGTGCTCGCGACGGCAGCGGGGTACAAACTCCCCGAGCCGACTCGGCTGGCCGACCGGGCGGCCGACGAGGCGAAAACCGAGGTCCCGTGACCGCCGGCGACCGGGTGTGCTTAACTGCCCACGGCGTGTCTCCCCGGACAGACAATGGCGAAGACGGTGCTGATCACGGGTGCGTCCGCGGCAGTGGGGTCGGCGACGGCCGAGGCGTTCCTGGCCGACGACTGGACAGTGTGGGCGACTGCCCCTAACGAGGAGGCGATCGCCGACCTGGCCGAACAGGGCTGTACCACGGCGGAACTGGACGTGACGAACGCCCGCGAGTGCGAACGGGTCGTCGAGGACCTGATCGAGGAGACCGGCCGACTGGACTGTCTGGTCAACGCGGCTTCGATCTCCCGGTTCGGCGCTGTCGAGGATATCTCGACCGAACACCTCCACGAGCAGTTCGACGTCGCCGTCTACGGACCCCACCGGCTGATTCGGGAAGCGTTGCCCCACATGCGGGCTCGCGAGAACGGGACCGTCGTCAACGTCTCCAGCATCACGGGCCGGCTCTCGACGCCCGGTCGCGGTGCCGACGCCGCGGCGAAGTCCGCGCTCGAAGGGCTGAGCGACGCACTGCGCGTCGAGGCGGACTCGTTCGGCGTCGACGTCGTCGTGGTCGAACCCGGGCCGATCCGGGACGGCGAGGAACCGGCCGAAGCGGAACCCGAGAGCGCGAGCGGCGCCTACGACTGGCTCTACCGAGCACGCGAGGATTCCCGGCTGACCGGCGTCCAGGACGCGTTGGGCGTCACCCCCGGAACCGTCGCGCTCGCCGTCCGGGACGCGGCCAACAACAGCGATCCGGAACCGCGCTACCCCGTCGGCGAGGGTGCGAAACTCCTCTTGTTCGCCGAGTACGTCCCCGAGCGGTGGCGCGACACCGCTTTCGGTCTGCTCCGGCAGTTGATGGGCTAGTCCAGACAGGCCCCGACGACGTTCAACAGGCGTTCGCCGCGGACCTCCTCGGCGAACAGCGGGATCCGACGGACGTCGTGGCCCTGGAACAGTTCCTGTGACCGGGCGAGCGCGCGCTGTTGGACGTCCCAGCGGCGCGCACAGAACGAACACTCCGCGTGGTTCGGCCCGGGGATGTCGACGGCTTCGCCGAGCACCTCGCTTGGGTCTTGCATCACGCGGTTGACCACGACGGTGCTGACGGGGACGCCGTACTCACCGAGCCGACCGAGCAACCGTTCGGACTCGACGACGGAGAGTTCCTCGGGAACCATCACGATGCGGAAGTCCGTCTGTGTCGGGTCACGGAGGATGCTCCGCAAGTGTTCGATCCGGTCGCTCAGTTCCCGGAGGTCCTCGATACCTTGCTCGGCGTCGACCTCCTCGTCGTCGCCGAACATCCCGGTCAGGTTCCCGAGCATGCCCGAAAACCGCTCGCGCATCTGGAGTATCTTTCCGACCATCGAGTCCATCGTCTCGGGGAGTTCGAGCAGTCGGAGCGTGTGGCCGGTCGGTGCGGTGTCGATGACCACCCGATCGAAGCGGTCGTCGTCGACGTAATCGAGCAGCAGTCGCATCGCCGCAGCCTCGTCGGCTCCGGGCATCGATCCGCCGAGCAGGCCGCCCTCGTCGCCGAGCACGTCTTCGCCCGCTCCGGCCTCACCGCCCATTTGGCCGGCGCCACCAAGCATCTGTCCGAGACCGCCCAGTGCGTCGTCGTCCATCCCGAGTGGCCCCTCGCCGACGGCCGCTTCGGGGTCGATCTCGGCGGCGTACAGCGGGATCTCCTCGCGGATGCGGGTCGGCGTCGCCGGGATATCTGTCTCTAACGTATCCGAGAGGGAGTGGGCGGGGTCCGTCGAGACGACGAGTGTCGCGGTGTCGTCCCGAGCAGACGCCAGTGCCGTGGCCGCCGCACAGGTCGTCTTCCCGACGCCGCCCTTGCCGCCGTAGAGGACGTATTCGGCGGCGTCGACGCCGGTCGGCGCGTCGATACGATCGACAGCTTCGACATCGAGTTCGTGGTCCATGCGCGAGGTAGGCACTGCTGGCCTTGAGTATGTCCCGAAAACAGACCGCGTTATTGCCTGGAGGAGCGGGCTTCGCGGACTTCGGCACCGTCCCGGAGTTTGTCCTCGCAGTTGGGGCAGACGCGTGGCCCGTGAGCCTCGGTTGCCTCGGGTGTGAACACCCGTACGTACTGCTCCGTCACGAATTCACCGCAATTCTGACACTCGGGCATCTCATGGAAGACTTTCCTCAAAGAATATATGTTTTCTGTTGCCCGCGACATACTCCGATTCAGCGACAACTGTCGAATCCAGCGGGTCACGTCCGGTCACGCCAGAACGTGTCGAGTTGGCCCGCGAGGAACTCCGGGGTCATCCGCGTGAACTCCTCGCGCTCGCCGGCGGGCAGATACGGAAACACGGAGTGTCGCGCGTCGGGGGTGTAGCGTCGGCCGACGAACGCTCGGACGCCCACCTCTTCGGTCCCGCGGATCACCCGCCCGATGGCCTGTCGAGCGCGACGAACTGCGGGGACGGTCAGCGCGTACTCGAAGGCGTTGTCCTCGCCGAAGGCGTCGCCGTAGGCCCGCTGGACCGCACGGACGCGGGGAGAGCCGATATTCACGAGCGGGACGCCGACGACCGCACAGGTCGACAGTTTCTCGCCGTCGTAGTCGACCCCCTCGGTCAGCGTCCCCCGAGTGGAGGTAACCAGGACCTTCCCCGCACCGCGGAAGAACCGTTGTTTGCGGTCTTCCGTTGCTTCGTTGCTGGAGGCTTCGTCGACCAGGACGGCCTTGTCGACGGTCTCCTGAAGGTAGGCGCCGGCCCACGCCGCTTCTCGGTAGTTCGGCATCGCGATTATGACGTTGCCCGGCGAGCGCGCCAGTGCCCGCAGGGCCTGGGCGTACTCGTCGCGGGTCCGGTTCCACTCCTCGCCGAGCGGTTCCATCGCTTCGGGGTCCCCGCGGTTGCGAGCCGTGAAGGGCCGCGCGTCGACGAGATACGACGCCCGGTTCTCCCGCGGGAACGGCAGGTCGTAGGTCGTCGACCGGACCGGGCGCGAGTCCTCGTCATCGCCGTCGTCCGCTGCCAGCGCGTCCAGTCCCGAGACCCGCGTGAACACGTCAACCGGTTCCAATGTCGCGCTCATCAGGACACCGCCGCCAAGGTCGTCGAAGACGTCCCGCAGCGCCGTCGCCGGCATGCAGTTGTAACAGAGCAGTCCGGGCGTGTAGACGGCCTCGTAGTCGGCGTCCGTCTGTCGGGCGTCGGCGGGGGAGTGTTCGAGTTCGATCTCCCGGAGGAACGTCGAGTGGTCCCGTTCCCACCACTGGCCGGCCAGCGCACCGACGGCGGCACAGACCGGCTGGCGCGTCAGTCCCAACTGGTCGATGACGTCCTCGACGGCCGCGCCGACTTGGGCAAGCGTCCGCCAGACGCCGCCGTCATACCCCTTCCGCTCGGCCCACTCGGTCAGTTCGTCCCGTTCGACGGTCTCGGGGTCCCGGAGGGGAATCTCCCGGTCCCGGTCGGGGAGCGTCGCCGGGTCAGCCCGCCATCCCTCGTGTTCGGCATCGAGGAACGACTCGATCCGATCGTCGAGCCATCGCAGGAGGTCGTCGTAGAATTTCCGGGCCTGGTCGACCGCGTCCAGGGGCACCTCCCGTGCCGAGAGAACGTCCCTGACCTGCCGTTTGTGGTCGGCGCTCTGCTGGGCGCGCTGGACCAGCAGATCGCAGTCGTTGCGGGCCTGTTTGATCGTCTGCTTGCCCAGCCGGTCCGACAGCAGGTCCCGAACCCGTTCTTCGAGGCGGTGGGCCTCGTCGACGACGACGAACGTCGAGTCGTCGAGCACGCCCGACAGCAGGGGCCGAGAGCCGGGATCGAACAGGTGGTTGTAGTTCCCGACGACCACGTCGGCTTGGTCCAGCATCACACTCATCACCCGGTGGGGGCAGGTGCCCCGCTCGACGGCCGCCGGCAGGTAGTCCTCGATGGTGACGACGTTCTCCGGCCCGGCCGAGAAGTCGACGGGCGACCCTTTGTTCCGGGCGTACCAGTCGGCCTCGAACGGACAGTACAGCGGCGGATCGTCGCCTTCGGCCATCGACTCGGGGGCAGTGGGCTGGTTTGGCCGGTACGGGGAGGCGGCCCCCGCAGTCGCCAGCGTGTCCTCCCCAAGGCGCGTCTGCGTGGCGGCGTCCGGGCGGGCCGCCGCGGCGAGGTCCTGTCCCTTCCGGGGGTCCCACCACTGATCTTCGTCGTCGATCTCGGCGTCGATCGCGGTCTCGGCGACGGCGGCCCCGTCGCTGCGGCCGTCGTCCTCGACGAGGCGAGCGGTCGCTTCCCGCAGGTCCTCACAGCGGTCGTGCGTGCCCGCGTCATCGGGGAATTTCCCCTCGCGGCCGTACGGACAGAGGTCGCGTTTGCCGACCAGCGCGATCCCGTCCAAGGGGTCCTCGATCCCGGCGTTGAGCGTCCGCAGGTCGTCGACGAACTGCTGGAGCTGCTGTTTGACCGGCGTCACGACCAGTATCCGGTCGTACAGCTCCGTCTCGCGGACGAGGTGAGCGCCGGCGGTCAGGGCCGCCATCGTCTTTCCGGTGCCACAGGGACCCTCCATGGCGAGAAAGCCCCGGGATTTCCCGGCCTCGATAGCGCGTTCGACGGCGTCAGCCTGGTTTTCGTACGGCTCCGGGAAGCCGAAGTACTCGCGCCAGGGCTCGTCGTCGGTCGAGGCCGTCTCTCGCATCGGAACGGGGTTGGGCGTCCCGGTATTTGAACCGCCGGGTTCGGTCCCGTCAGTCGTCGCTCTCGGCCGGCTGTGGATCGCTCTTCGACGGATACTCCTCCAGCAGTTCCGCCCGGTGTTCGTCCAACTTGGGAGCCCGACCGCGCGGCTCAGGCATCGTCTCGGTCATCTTGATCGGACTGCCGGCGACGGTCATCTCCGCGTCGACACCGGGCTGGGAGACGTCTGCGAGCATGTCGCGGGCGTGGACGTGGGGATCTTCGAAGATGTCCGCGGTCGTCTGGATCGGTGCAGCCGGGACACGACCGTCGAGTAGGTCGACGACGGCGTCGGTCTCGTGCTGGCGGGTCCACGCCGCGATAGCCGCCCGCAAGTGGTCGCGGTTCGCGAGCCGCGACGCCGCGTCGGGGTACTCCGCGGCGAGGTCCGGCCGCTCCATCGCCTCACAGAGGGTCTGCCAGTGGCCGTCCGAGAACGCCGCGACGACGGCGTACCCGTCCGCGGTCTCGAAGGCATCGTAGGGGAACAGCGTCGGGTGGGAGTTGCCCTGTCGCGTCGGGGCTTCCCCGTCACAGGAGTACTGATACACCGTCCGCTCACAGAGCGAGATCATCGCGTCGTACATCGCGGTGTCGACGTACTGGCCCTCGCCGGTCCGCTCGCGGTGGTGGACAGCCGCGAGGATGCCCACGGCGTTGAGCGCGGCGGTGAAGAGGTCGCCCACGCCCGGCCCGACCTTCGTCGGCGGGCCGTCCTCTTGGCCGGTGATCTCCATGACGCCGCCAAGCGCCTGGGCGATGAGGTCGAAGGAGGGCTGGCCCTGTCGCTCGGTCTCGCCCGTGCGCGGGTCACCGAACCCTCGGATCGAGGAGTAGATCAACTGTGGGTTGTGCTCCCGCAGCGTCTCGTAGCCACAGTCGAACCGCTCCATCGTCCCGGCCTTGAAGTTCTCGACGACCACGTCGGCCCGTTCGACCAGCGAGTGGAACGCGTCGCGGTCCTCGTCGGTCCGCAGGTCCAACTCCAGCGAGCGCTTGCCGCGGTTGACACTCTGGAAGTAGCCGCCGTACGCTTCCGACTCGGGGTCTTCGGCGTAGGGCGGGTTCGACCGGATAAGGTCGCCCCCGGGGCGCTCGATTTTTACCACGTCTGCGCCCATATCCGCGAGCAACATCGTACAGTACGGTCCGGCCAGGACCTGGGTCAGGTCGAGCACCCGAAGGTCGGCAAGCGCACCCATAGCGGAGCGAGGAGGGTACTCCTGATAAATCTTGGTGATAAATCATTATAGATTGTATAAGGGGATTTTATCATTATAAACCATTAACTTTATCTCTCCCCCTCCACCACCACAGGGTACATGCCCCGGACCGTCATCCTCGGCGTGATCGGCTCCGACGCACACGTCGTCGGTATCACGATTCTTGAGCAGGCGCTCTCGGCCGCTGGCTTCGAGGTCGTCAACCTCGGCGTCCAGACCGCACAGGCCGACTTCGTCGCTGCCGCCAAATCCCACGACGCCGAGGCTGTACTGGTCTCCTCGCTGTACGGGCACGCCCGGCAGGACTGCGAGGGGTTTCACGACCGCCTCGACGAGGCCGGACTCGACGTCTGGACCTACGTCGGCGGGAACCTCGCCGTCGGCCAGGACGAGTTCGAGGAGACCCGCCGGACGTTCCGCGGGATGGGCTTCGACCGGGTCTTCGACGCCGAGACCGATCCGGAGGAGGCCATCGCGGCGCTCCGACAGGACCTGGAGCTGACGACGGCAGAGACAGACCGCGTCAGCGTCGAGGGCTGAGCGATGCCCACAGACAGCCGGCTCGCTGCTGACGAGCTACAGCGCATCGCATCGGAGTTGCGGGACAACTGGCACACCGGCCGGGAAGTCGACTTCGAGGAGGCCGTCGCCTTCCACGAGTCGCTGCCGCCCGGCAAGCGGTTCGCCCCCGTTCTGGAGTCCGCGGATCGGCCGCTGCTCCAGCCACGCGCCGGCGTCCCCTGCCTCGAAGACCAGATCTCGCTCTTGGAGTACCTCCAGGAGGACGGCGGTGCGGACCTCCTGCCAACGACGATCGACTCGTACACGCGGGACAACGAGTACGAGAAAGCGGAAGAGGGACTCGCGGCCTCCCGAAACGGCGAGGCCGACGAACTCAACGGCTTCCCGGCGGTGAACCACGGGGTCGAGGACTGCCGGCGGCTCGTCCGGGCGCTTGACGCCCCCATCGAGGTGCGCCACGGGACCCCCGACGCCCGCCTGCTGGCGATGGTCACTCTCGCTGGCGGCTTCCAGAGCTTCGAGGGTGGCCCCATCTCGTACAACATCCCCTACACCAAACGGCACGACCTGGCGACGACCATCGAACACTGGCAGTTCGTCGACCGGCTCTGTGGTGCCTACACCGAGCGCGGGGTCACGATCAACCGCGAGCCGTTCGGCCCGCTGACCGGGACCCTGGTCCCGCCCTGTATCGCTATCGCGGTCATGCTGATCGAGGGGAAACTCGCCGCCACGCAGGGCGTTCGCTCGCTGACGCTGGGGTACGGCCAGGTCGGGAACCTCGTCCAGGACGTGGCCGCGCTGCGAGCGTTGCGCTCGCTGGGCGAGGAGTATCTCCCCGACGCGGTGACAGTCACCACCGTCTTCCACGAGTGGATGGGCGGGTTCCCGCCCGACGAGGCCCGCGCCAGCGGCGTCATCGGCCTCGGCGGCGCGACGGCCGCCGTCGCACAACCGGACAAGGTCATCACGAAGTCGCCCCAGGAGTTCCAGGGGGTGCCGACCAAGGAGGCCAACGCGGCCGGCCTCCGCACGACACGACAACTCATCGATATGCTCATCGAACAGGACATCGACCTCGGCGGTATCGACGACGAACAGCGGCTCATCGAGCGGGCGACCCGCGACCTGATGGACACAGTCATCGACGCCGGCGACGGCGACGTCGCACAGGGTGTCATCAGAGCCTTCGACTCGGGTGCGCTGGACGTGCCCTTCGCCCCGAGCGACGCGGCGGCGGGCGCGGTCCTGCCGGCCCGTGACGACGACGGCCGGGTCCGCATCTTCGAGTTCGGTGACCTGGCGCTGTCGGCCGAGATCAGGGAGATGCACGCCGCTCGGCTGGGCGAACGCGCCGAGACGGAGGGGAGAGATCAGTCGTTCCGGATGGTCGCCGACGATGTCGACGCCATCAGCGACGGCCGGCTGATCGGGCGGCCCCAGGGGGGTGCCGGCGATGCGGATTGAGTCGGTCCGCGCGGTCCCGGGCCTCTCCGGGTTTTTCTTCGACGACCAGCGCGCGATCAAGCAAGGGGCGACCCGGGAGGGGTTCGACTACGACGGCCAGCCGGCGACCGCCGGCTTCGACCGCGTCCGGGAGGCCGGCGAATCCCTGATCGTCGAACTCGAACTGGCCGACGGCTCCGTCGTCACCGGCGACTGCGCCGCGGTCCAGTACTCCGGTGCCGGCGGGCGTGACCCCCTCTTCCGAGCGAGCAAGTACCAACCGGTCGTCGAGGGACAGGTCGCCGACGAACTACGCGGCCGGGACGCGACGATGTTCCGCCAGAACGCGACCGTCGTCGAGGACCTCAACCCCGCTCGCTCGGACGGCGACCGCCTCCACACCGCGGTCCGGTACGGCGTCTCCCAGGCGCTCCTGAACGCGGCCGCTCGGGCGACCGGACAGACGCCCGCCGGCGTGGTCTCGGCTGCTTACCGGTCCGAAATGGCCGAATCGCCCGTCCCGGTGTTCGGACAGTCCGGCGACGAACGGCGGATCAACGCCGAGAAGATGCTGATAAAGGGTGTCCCTGTCCTGCCTCACGGCCTGTTCAACAGTGTCGAGAAGGTCGGGGCCGACGGGGAGGGGCTCCGGGAGTACGTCGCCTGGCTCCGCGAGCGGAC
Source organism: Haloarcula montana (assembly GCF_035666295.1). NCBI lineage: Archaea > Methanobacteriati > Methanobacteriota > Halobacteria > Halobacteriales > Haloarculaceae > Haloarcula > Haloarcula montana. Next base: position 368,120 of record NZ_CP142027.1, on the reverse strand, counting down.
CGACGAACTGGGGCCGGCGACGTACTCGCCGCGCTTTCACCTCGACGTCTACGGCATCCTCGGGGAGGTGTTCGGACCGCCGTACGACCGGGCCGAGGTCGTCGACTACTTCCGGTCGCTGGGGGAGGCGGCGGGGCCGTACCCGCTCCAGGTCGAGGGACCGATGGACGCCGGCGACCGCGCCGAGCAGATCCGTCGGATGGCCCAACTCCGGGACGGGCTGGCCGACGCGGGCGTCGACGTGGACATCGTCGCCGACGAGTGGTGCAACACGTTCGACGACGTGCGGGCGTTCGTCGACGCGGGTGCGGCCGACGTGGTCCAGATCAAGACGCCGGACCTGGGCGGCATCCACCGCTCGGCGGAGGCCGTGCTGTACTGTGATGGAACCGACACCCGGACGTATCTGGGCGGGACCTGCAACGAGACGGCCACGTCCGCACGGGCCTGTGCGAACGTCGCGCTCGCGACCGACGCGGCCCAGGTGCTCGCGAAGCCCGGCATGGGGTTCGACGAGGGGTTCATGATCGTGACGAACGAGATGCGACGGACGCTGGCCCGGACAGGCGGAGATACCACAGACAGCGAACACGCCGACGGACCACACGGCGGGACCCGCCCGACGGCCTCCGACGGGGGGACCCGCCGATGACCGACTGGACCGACGCAGACGCCCTGGACCTCTCGGACGGGGAGACGTTCGAGACGCTCTTGGACCGCGCCGAGATACGCGAGAAGGGCCACTACTTCGAGTTCTTCGAACCCGGCGACGAACTCACCCACGACCCCGGTCTCGTCCTCTCGAAAGCGGGCAGCGAGGACTGGATGGGCCAGACGCTCAACCACGACCCGGCCTACTGGCGACCCGATCGAGCCCGCGAACGCGGGTTCGAGTCGGTCCCGGTCCATCCCGACTATCTCCTGGCCTGCGTAATGGGGGTGACCGTCGAGGACCTCTCGGAGAAGGGCGGCTACTTCCTGGGCCGCGACGACGTGACGATCCACCGGACCCCGATTCCTGGGACGGAACTGGCAGTCTCCTCTACGGTTGTCGAGACGACTCCATCGTCCTCGCGGCCCGAGTACGGGATCGTCACCTGGGAGACGGTCGGTCGCGACCGCGAGACTGGCGACCGACTGGTCAGCTACGAGCGGACCAACATGATCCCGCGGCGCGAACCGACCGCCACCGACGGGAGCGGGACCGTCACGGACTCCGGTGACGGCGAGGACGGGGGCGACGCCGGTCCAGCCGTTCCAGACACGCTTGTCACACCCGGGGGCGGTCACTTCGAGGACTTCCGGGCCGCGCTTGACCGTGCCGACGAGACCGACGCTGCCGTCGCCTACGCCCACGAACGCGGTCGAACGATGGACGATGGGCTGGTCTCCGGGCTCCCCCTCTCGACGCTCAACACCGCCCGTCAACACCACAACCGCGACGTGATGGCCGACTCGCCGTCGGGGGACATCGTCGCCTACGGTGACGTTACCCGATCCATCGCGCTGGCACACGCCCGGTCGGACGAAGCGACCTACCGCGAGTGGCGCTACGACGCCGAGCGGTTCCACGACTTCGTCACACTGGGCGATACGATCTACGGGTTCACCCGCGTCCTCGACTGTGACGGCGAGACCGGCCCCGAACGGGCCGGCGCTGTCACCTTCGAACACGTCGCCTACAACCAGCACCGCACCCCGGTCTACTCCGGCCGGCGAACCGCACTGCTTCAGCGATCCCACCGATGACAGCTACACGACTCTGCCGAACGTTCCAGACCGCACCCGCTGCCGTCCCCCGCGACGATAGCGCGAAGTTCCTCACTTCCGGGCTCACCAGCGACGGGTTCCAGACGCCGGACTGGCTCGTCCCCGACATCGAGGACGGGACTGCCCCGTCGATGAAGGCCGAGGCCGTCGACAACGTGGTCGAACAGCTCCCCGAATACGCCCCCGATTTCGCCGGGCACGTCCTCCCCCGCGTCGAGTGGGCCTACGACGACCAGCGGTTCCGCGACCGGGGCCGGGAACAGGTCCGCCGGCTGGCCGCCGAAGTCGGCGACCACCTCGACGGGTTCGTCGTCCCGAAGGTGGGGCGGGTCGACGACGTGCGCGACGCTGCCGGCGTCCTGGCAGCGGCCGAACGCGACGCGGGCCTGGACGACGGCGCGCTCGATATGGCGATCATCTTCGAGACCGCGCCGGCCCGCTCGGACCTGCGGGAGATCTGCCAGTTCGGGGCCGACTCGCGGCTGGCGGCTCTGATATTCGGGCCGGTCGACTACACCGCCGAACTGGGCGGTCGGGCGCTGGACGGCGACCGCCCGCGCTGGGACGGACTCTTGGAGGCGCTCTCGAACGAGACCAGCGCCGCCGGCGTCGCTGCCATCGGTGGCCCGTTCGACCAGTTGTTCCACGAGCGGGCCGGCGTCACCTACTACAACGCCGAGGGGTACGCCGACCAGGTCGAACACGAGGCGACCATCGGAATCGACGGCTCGTGGTCGCTGCATCCCAAACAGACCGCTCAGGCCAACCGCATCCACATGCCCCGGACCGACGAACTGACGGAGGCGCTACGGAAGGTCGAATCGTTCAACGACGCCAAACGCGAGGGGACCGGCGCCGTCGTCGTCGACGGACAGATGGTCGACGAGGCGACCTACAAGAACTTCGCCAACACCGTCCAGACGGTTCGAGCGGTCGACGAGACCCATCCGGAACAGACCGCCGAGTACTACGAGGAACGCCTGCTCGACCGGGCGCTGTCGGTCGAACTCCGGTTCAACTGACCGGGACCACTCTCAAGCCCGTCCGGGTCCGAGAGGGCGGTATGAACGCGATCGAGGTCGACGGGCTGACCAGACGCTACGGGGACCTCGTCGCCGTCGACGGGGTCTCGCTCTCCGTCTCCGGGGGCGAAATTCTCGGGTTGCTCGGACCCAACGGAGCCGGGAAGTCGACGCTCGTCAACACGCTCTGTACGCTCCTCCGGCCCAGCGAGGGGAGCGCCCGCGTGGCTGGCTACGACGTGGTGGCCGACCCCGACGCCGTCCGCTCGAACATCGGCGTCGTCTTCCAGGAACCGGCCCTCGACGACGAGCTAACTGGAATCGAGAACCTGCGTTTTCACGCCCGACTGTACGGCGTCAGCGGCGAGCACCGCCGCCAGCGGGTCCGGACGGTCCTCGACCTCGTCGATCTCACGGACGACGCCGACAAGCGCGTCGGCGAGTACTCCGGGGGGATGGCTCGCCGGCTGGAACTCGCCCGCGGACTCCTCCACGAACCTGCGGTCCTCTTTCTGGACGAACCCACGGTCGGCCTGGACGCGGGGACACGCAAGACCGTCCGTGAGTACGTCGCTCGGCTCAACCGCGAGGCTGGCGTTACCGTGGTTCTGACGACTCACTACATGGAGGAGGCGGACGCCCTCTGTGATCGAGTTGCGATCGTCGACGACGGGCGTATCGTCGCACTGGACACGCCCGCGTCGCTCAAAGCCGACCTCGGCGGGGACGTGGTCAGACTGGGAACCGACCGACCCGGTGCAGTCGCCGAAGCGGTCCGGGGAACGCCGTGGGTCCGATCGCTGACCGACCACGACGACGGCCTCGACGTCGGTGTCGACGACGGGCCGAGCCGTGTAGCGGCACTGGTCACCGCTGCCAGCGGGGTCGCCGACGTGACGACGGTCTCGGTGGATCGACCGACGCTAGAACGGGTCTTTCTGTCGCTCACCGGGCGGACGGTCACGGAGGCAGAGGCGGCGGACGGGCAGCAAGCGGCGACGGAATCCAGGGGTGACGACAGTGACTGAAGGCAGCCGGCTCCGCCGTGAGGCCGTCGCCGTCTACGGCCTCTGGCGGCGGGATCTCGTTCGCTTCTGGCGAGCGAAGAGCCGCGTCGTCGGCCTGTTGCTCGGCCCGTTTTTCATCCTCGTGTTCTTCGGCTTCGGTTTCCGTGACGTACAGTTCGGTTCCGTCCCGGCCGGCGTGAGTTACCTCGACTACCTCGTCCCGGGTATCCTCGGGTTCACGATGCTGTTCTCGGCGTCCTTTACCGGCTTGGCCGTCCTCTCGGACCGGGAGGTCGGCTTCCTCAAGGAGATCCTGGTCGCGCCCGTCAGCCGGACCGGGATCGTCGTCGGGCGTATCGCCGGGGGTGCGACGACGACACTGTTGCAGTCGCTGCTCATCCTCGTGTTGGCGATTCCCCTGGGGTTTCGGCCGGTCTCGGCAGTCGGCGTCGTCGTCGCCGTCGGGTTCCTCGTGCTGATCGCCGCGACGTTCATCGGCCTGGGGCTTGCGATCGCTTCACAGTTCAAAGACACTCAAGGATACAACCTCATCGTCAACTTCGCGCTCTTTCCGCTTGCTTTCCTCTCGGGGGCGTTCTACCCGCTCGGGAACCTCCCGGCGCCGCTGCGTGTCGTCGGCTACCTCAACCCGCTGACCTACGGTGTCGACGGGCTCCGGGGGGCACTGGTCGGTGTCTCACAGCGGTCCCTGGCGCTGGACTTCGCGGCGATGCTCGTCGCCAGCGTGATGATGGTCGCCTTGGGGGCGGCACTGTTCCGCCGCGTCGAGGCCGTCTGATGACCGCGCCGTCACAACTCGACAGCGAGACTCACTGACCGATCCGGGACGACAGCGCCCCGTCACGCTCCACGAACACTGACCGATAAAGAGTTTTGTCCCGGGGTTCCGAACGGCACTCTATGACCGACTACACCGTCGAGTTCGTGGGGACGGGCGAGGAGATCACCGTCTCCGACAAGGAGACGATCCTCTCGCGCTGTCTTGAGGAGGGTATCGCACAGGAGTACTCCTGCCGGGTCGGAATGTGTCTGGCCTGTTCAGCCGAGATTCTCGAAGGTGAGGTGGTCCAGCCCGCCGCACGCGGACTGACAGAGCAGGAACGGGAGTCGTACGCGCTCACATGTATGGCTCGCCCGGCTTCGGACCTCGTCCTGGATCGTGGCGAGTATCCGCCGAGCATCGATCAGGCCGGTGTGGCGGATGATACCGATACCGCGGCTGCCGACGATTAACTGACTGAACGTCGCGTTCCTACCCTTCAAGTCACGTACGTGGCAACTCTTCGGCAGTTGATCGACTTGTTCGTTCGGTTCTCGCCTGTTCGTGTCGGTCGAGTTGCGAAGGACAGATGATATAAGCGAGTGTCTCGTATATCAGGCTGACTGTAGCGTCAGCGGACGGCCGTCGACCACCCACACACGTTCCCAACTATGACCAGCCGCGTATACAGACTTCATTCGACACTCGAACTGCCACTCGAAGACGCCTACGATTTCTTTGAGGATCCAGACCTGCCACCTGGCGTCGCTGACGTCGACATCACCCGACGGAACAACACGCTCATCGTCAGTGCCGTCGCGGACGACGACAGCATGAGCAAGTACACGCCGACTGCACAGCTCAAAGCCAGCGTCACGGAGAACCGTGTCTACGAGGAAGACCCCGACGAGATGGGGCCGCCCGGCGCGGCAAGTACCGGGAGTTCCGGCGGTGGGCCACAGTGGGGAGCTCTCGAAGAGGAAGAGGAAGAGATCGAATCGGAACTCGTCGAGTACGCCTGCTTCAAGGGGGATCGCGAGACGGTGCTCCAGAACACCGCTCTCCAGTACGAGATGTTCGAGGTCCTCTGTGAGGTCGCCAAGATCGCCGAGAAGGGGACGCTGACAGCGATCGCCGCCGTCGACGAGGAACTGGAAGCGGTACGGATCGTCGACGGGGAGGAGCGTCCTGCTGTCATCAACGTCGCCGAGGAGCCACGCGACGACGAGGAGAAAGACGGCGTCAACTGGCGCGACAACGAGTTCATCAACTGAGACACCCTCCTCTGGTCGGCTTTTCGCTCTGTCCCGGTTGGTCTCCGCGACGTTCCCGTTCAGTGTCGAGACCCGTCAGCTTGTGGCTATCACGACGATGGGAGTCCCGAGAGCGATCCGTCGGCGACACGCTCGGCGATCGCGAACGTGACGTTCGCTTCGATGTAGGCGGCGACGACGATGAGCAGACAGGAAACGGCGACGAGCCATCCCGCCTCCTTGAGGTCTCGTTCGGTCAGTAACTCGGTTTCTGTCCCGCGAATGTAGCGGACCGTCAGGCGACCGAAGCGGAGTCCGATCGCGGCGACGACGAGCAACGCCGGGATCTCGATGACACCGTGTGGCAAAAGCAGCGCGAGGATCACGATCGGCGACAGTTCTTGACCGGCGAGTCCGACGACAACACCGATGAGAAGCCCGTTCAGTACCAGGCCGAGGATCGTGACGATACCGATCGAGACGGCCCCGAGCAACATGACGAACACCGCCGTCAGATTGTTCACGGCGATCGAGACGGTAGTGATCTCCGACGGGAGAAACGGGGTCGATCCGGCCTCGCCCCCGGCAGGGAGTGCATCTAGCGGGATCGCGTTACCAAGCACTAGCCCCACCAGCGTACTTCCACCGAGGATCAACGCCGCAACGGGGACGTACAGCGCCAGCCACCGCCGAGCGATCTCGCTGGGAGAGGACTGCGGCCTGTACATCTCTCTCGGAATACGTCGTAGACGGCTATATGTTTCGGGGTCTTGCCGTCGATCGACGCGTGCCTACCGCTCACATATCTGTCGACGGAACAAAAAATACTTACTGCTTCTAATTATATCTCATTACACGATGTCCAAGACAACTGAGTTCCCGGACTATCTCGACGTCGACTACAGCGACGGCGAGGGCGAGTCGCCAGAGGACTACCCCACGGTCAACCACAAGATCGAGAAGGCCATCGAGGTCACGAAAAAGGGCCTCGAACAGTACGAGAACCCAGTCGTGATGTGGACCGGCGGGAAGGACTCGACGCTGACGCTGTACTTCGTCAAGGAGGTCGCCGACCGCTTTGATCTCGAAGTGCCGCCGGTCGTGTTCATCGATCACTATCAGCACTTCGACGAACTCATCGAGTTCGTCGAGCACTGGGCCGAGGAGTGGGACCTAGATGTCATCTGGGCTCGCAACACCGACGTCGGCGACTACGTGGACGAGAACGGGCTCGAACCCGGCGACGACATTCCGGTCGATGCCCTCTCCGAGCACAACCAGCACCACATCCGGAACATCCTCGAATACGAGGAAGAGACGTTCCCGTTCCTGCTGGATACCTACGTCGGCAACCATCTGCTGAAAACCGTCGCGCTCAACGACACCATCGAGGAGCACGATGTCGACGGCATCATCTCGGGCATCCGCTGGGACGAACAGGAGTCCCGCGCCGACGAGACGTTCTTCTCGCCGCGTCACGATCCCGACATCTACCCGCCCCACGACCGCGTCCAGTCGATTCTTCAGTTCGCAGAGCCGGACGTCTGGGAAGCCTTCTGGAACTTCGTCGTCCCGGACACAGTCGAGGGGTACCCCGACGACGGCTACGTCCCGCAGGGGCAGGACGATCTGCCCGAGGGCATCGAGAAGGAAGACGTTCCCGTCTCGCCGAAGTACTTCGCTGGCTTCCGATCGCTGGGGAGCGAGGTCAGCACAGACAAGTCCGCCGAAGAACCCGCGTGGCTCCAGGACATGGCGAACACGACCGAGCGCGCCGGCCGCGCCCAGGACAAAGAGGACCTGATGGAGCGCCTGCGCGACCTGGGCTACATGTAAGGCCGGCCCGGAACTGACTGTCGACACGCCGCCGACGCTCAGTCGGCGCGGTCGGACGCCGAAACCGTCCGATCCGGGGTGACCTCGGCCACGTACCCCAGGAAGTTGTCGAACAGTTGTTTCGCCTCACAGGCAGCCCGGTAGTTCTCGTCGGTGATTCCCGCCAGTACTGTCGCGATCCGTTCGTCGGATAGCTCGTCTTTCGCCTCTGTCACGGTCCGGGCAGTCTCGGTATCGTATTCCGGGTGGAACTGGACGGCAAAGGCTCGTCCCTTCCGAAACCCGTGGATGCCGTAGTCGTTCCGGGCGAAGACGGTCGCTCCCGGGGGCGCTTTCGTGACCTGATCCGAGTGTGTCGTGAAGGCGACGAAGTCGTCGTCGACGCCGTCGAGCAGCCGGTTCTGGCCGTCCTGCTCGACTGTCCGGTAGCCAATCTCGTACTCGTCCATCGGCTCGACGCGGCCCCCGAGGACGTTAGCCAGGAGTTGGTGGCCGTAACAGACTCCCAGGAACGGCAGCCCCGCCTCGATGGCCTCGCCGACCCACTCTTTCAGCCGGCCGATCCAGGGTTCGTCCCAGTACACCGAGGCCTTCGAACCGGTGACGACACAGCCGTCGAAGGCGAACGTGTCGGGGAGTTCGCCCGACGGGCAGTGGAACTCGACGAGTTCGGCGTCGATCTCGCGCCGGAAGTTGCGGCGGGTGTCCTCGGCGGCGTGAGCGGCGTTCAACAGCGCGAGCCGTGTCCGAGCCATTGGATGTCTCTACAGGCTCCCCGCACAAATGCGCCGGTGTCCTGTCAGGATTTGCCACGCCGTGTGGCCGGCCGCGGCGCCGCAAAGCTCACCGCGTGTCACACCCCCTCGGAAACCCTGGTCGTCGAGCCCGAGTGCTGGAGATCACGCTCTAGCTGGTTGGCGTGTTCCAGCCGGTGTTCCCGCGCTTCGGCCTTCGTAACCGTCTCCTGGTCGATGGCCCCCGAGACGGGGTCGTACGCCGAGAGGTCGAACCCGAACGTCTTGAGATACGACCGCAGCGCCGGCGAATCCAGCCCGTCACGGATCGCGGCGTCGGCGTGTTCGACGACCGTTCGGAACGGGGGCAACGTGACGGTGTCGCCGCCGGGACCGACCGCGCCGATGTCCGGTTCGGTCTCCTCGTGTATCTCGAGGTCCGTGCCCCGGAGTTGCTCGACCACCGACGCGATGTCGTCGGCCAGTCGGACGACCTGGCTCGGAACGGTCGTATCCGGCGACCGCCACTCGACGGTCCCGAACTCCTCCCGGAGCTGGACCGGGGTCCAGACGGCGCTCTCGGGGTTGAAACTCGCTTCGACCGCCTCTCGGTCGAGGCCCGCGTCCATGCTCGATTCGAGGAACGACTCGTAACAACGCTCCAGCCGCTTGTTCCACTCGGCGGTATCCTCGACGTACGGCCAGAGCGTCCCCTGGTTGGGGAGGTCGTCGTATGCCAGCCACCGGTAGAGTTTCGACCGGGCGCCGTCGGCGACGATCCGTCCCTCGAAATGTCGCGCGGAGTTGACGAGCGAGAGCGCCGGGTCCAGTGCGATGAGCGTGTTCAACTGGTCGACCGCTCGTCCGGGGAGCTGTTCGACGTGCACGTGTGTCCCCGCACAATGGCGGACGTACGCGAAGTCGTCCCCGATGACGGCGTTCTGGATCCGCGTCCTGTCGCTGGGAAGCTCCCTGATCTCGTCGGTGTGCAGCGGCGTCGCCAGCGGGACGAGCCGTTTGTCGAGTTCCCGACCACGCTCTAACACCCGCCGGAGTCGCTCGAACAGTTCGGTCCTGAGTTCCGCCGTCGTCTCGCAGGGTGTCGTCTTCACCTCCAGCATCGGTCGGACGAACTCACGCTCCGCGCCCGGCGATGCGTCGACCAGTCCCTCCGGGTCGACGAGCCGCCCGGTTCCGTCGATTACCCAGTACTCAACCTCGACGCTTCGTCGCATGGAATCGCTCGGTGACACAGTCTGTTGGTTCGGTTATCGTGCGCACACTGCTCGGATGTGCGGTCCGCCATCGGCTGTCGTGACCCGATCGGTCACGCGACAGGCGACGGTCGTTCGTCAGTGACGCCAGCGGTCGGTCGTCGGCTCACCGTGGCCGAAATGTCATGACACAATCTAACATAGTTCTCGAACAAGAGTCCTTCGACTAAATGGGATATAATACCTTATATCGGACTCAACATGGCTTCAGAATTACTGATAAATGCACAATATGAGAGAAAGGCAAAAGTCTGTCCAGTTACGGGTGATACTCGCGTCGTCATCGCGTGTCGGGACACGGAACCGGGCGTATTTGGCCTGTTTCGTCCAGTGTGGTCGCTCTTGGACCGCTCGTCGGGCTGTCGTGGGGCTCCCTGTCATACACCGGTACGTTCATTCCACTCACCTCCGGTGTCGCTGGTATGGACAACAGCTCCCTCCAGTTGTTCGGTATCGCCGTCATCCTCGCGGCGGGTTCGTCATGATCGGCCACACGACCGGCTACCTCTACGGCAACGTCGGGTTCTTCGGCGTCGTCGCCGGCCTGGCGATCTGTCTCCTCGGGCGGTTCCAGCAGGTCGCGACGACGTGAGTCCCCGCTGAAAGCGGCTTCGCACTGGATACTGATCTCGGCGGCACCGACCTGACCGCTGGCGCGGACTCAGGAGGCAGTTAGCGTCTTCTCGACGACGACAGCCCCCGAGGGGGTGTGGACGATACGGACGGTAATCCTGTCGCCGTCGGCGAGGGAGCAAGCCCCGTTTGTCAGCCGGAACCGGATGGTGTCGCCCGCACTGAACTCGGTGTCGCCGGTGGTCGGATCGAGCGCGCCTCCCTCTGGGGAGTGGTAGTCGAAGATGTCGTCGCCCTCGATATGGTTCGGGCTCCCGGAGCCGACAGCCTCGTCCGGGAGGTCGACCAGTCGACCGCGCTTGCCACAGGCGTCGCTGGCGTCGACGGCGACCTCGACGTGTTCGACCTTGATGGTATCGCCAGCCTCGTGTGTGATGTTGACGACCTGGTCGTAACGACCACCGGGGCCAGTGACGTCCCGGACGAGCTGGCCGCTGGACTGGGCGACGACCGGCGCCGGTTCGCCGACCTGGCTCGTAAAGCCGAAGGCGACGACCGATACCGTCGAGGCGAGAATGACGACTACCGCGACCAACAGGACCGTCGAGACGACCGGCGATACCCCCCGTTCCGTGGCTGGAATCATCTCCGTGTTCGCCGTTCGTGCTCCTTCGGGGAAAAACACTCGGAGCCGACCGTTCGCCGACACGTATTTTCCTTCCCTCGCCGTACGCCCCCCCTGTGAGCGTCCGCCGGGAGCGAATGGTCCTCGCCGGGGTCGTCTTCGCCGTCCTGCTCGCACAGGTGTTGCTCTACCCGGGGGTCGACACGCTCGTGCGGGCGCTGGGCGCCGAGACGGACCTCGACGCCAGCATGTGGTTCCTCGCCGCGGAGTTCGCCGCATTCGTCGCCTTCGCCGGCGTCTGGGGCGTGTTGAGCGACGCGACCGGGCGTCGCCTTCCCTTTATCGTCGGCGGGGCTGTCGTCGGCGGGCTGTTGTACGGGCTACTGGCGTGGCTCCCGGGGGTGACCAGCGTCTCTTTCGAGACGATCCTCGTCGTTCGCGCGCTCCAGGGCGCGGCGACGATCGCTCCCTTCTCGCTGTCGATGACGATGCTGATGGACCTCTCCGGCGGCCACGGGCGCAACATGGGCGCGGCGGGCATCGCCATCGGGTCCGGGACGGCGCTGGGTGCGCCGCTGGGCGGCCAGTTGTACGGCGTCGCACCGACGCTTCCCCTGGCAGTGGCCGGCGGACTCCTGTTCGTCGTCGCCGCTCTCGCCACCCTAGCGACGGATCGCGCCCCGGCAGACGGGAGCCGGATCGGCGACGCGCTGACCGGTCTCCGAAGGACGCCGACGCTGGCGATTCCCTACACGTTCGGCTTCGTCGACCGAATGACAGCGGGCTTTTTCGCCCTCGTAGGTACACTATATTTCAGGACAGTGTTCTCGCTGACGCCCGCCGAGACGGGGGTAATGCTCGCGCTGTTTTTCGCGCCGTTCGCGCTGTTGCAGTACCCTTTCGGGGTCCTCTCGGACCGGGTCGGACGGACGGTCCCGGTCGCCGTCGGCTCCTCGCTGTACGGACTTGCCGTCGTCGCCGTCGGCCTGGCGCCAACCGCTCTCACGGCCGGTCTGGGGATGGTCGTCGTCGGCGTCATCGGGGCGCTGATGGCACCCGCGACGATGGCGCTCGTCTCCGATTTGGCCGGCGACGCCGAACGCGGTGGGGCGATGGCCGGGTTCAACGCCGCCGGAAGCGTCGGGTTCCTGGCGGGCATCCTCGTGGGTGGACTGGTCGCCGGCGAGGTCGGCTATCTCGCCGCGTTCGCCGTCGCCGGTGGCGCGGAACTGGTGGTCGCGTTGGTCGCGCTCCCGGGGCTGTTGCGCCTGGAGCTTCCCGGCCGGGAACGGCCGGCTGACTGACCGTAAACGGGAGCTACGTGGCGTCGCCGATAGCCTCCAGGACCTCGGGGTTCTCGATGCTGGAGCGGTCGCCGATGGCCTCGCCCCGATAGGCTGCGGCGATCGCCCGGCGGACGATTTTCCCGCTCTGGGTCTTCGGGAAGGCGTCGACGAACAGCACCTCCCTGGGCCGGAACGGGGTGCCCAGTTCCGCCCCGACGGTCTCCCGGATGGCGTCCGCGAGGTCGTCGCTCGGGTCGCGGTCGGGACGGAGGACCACGTAGAGGACGACGGCGGTCCCGGTCGTCTCGTCGGGCGCGCCGACGGCGGCCGCTTGGTTGACCGCCGGGTGTTCGATCGCCGCGCCCTCGACCTCCGCGGGGCCGACCTTCCGGCCGGCGACGTTGAGCGCGTCGTCGGCCCGCCCATGGAGGTACCAGAGCCCGTCCTCGGCCCGCTGTGCCCAGTCGCCGTGGTCCCAGAGGTCGGGCCAGGTCGACCAGTACTCCTCGACGTACCGCTCGTCGCCGCTCCACAGCGACTTCGTCATCGACGGACAGGAGTCCCGTGCAACCAGATAGCCCCGATCGTGGGTATCGCGGATGGACTCGCCCGCGTCGTCGACGACATCGACGTCCATTCCCAGTCCCGGACCGCCGAGCGTGCCCGGGTTGAGCGGCTGGATCGGCATGGGCATGAGAAAACAGCCCATGATCTCGGTCCCGCCGGAGATGTTGATGATCGGGCACGATCCGCCGCCGACGTGTTCGTAGAACCACTCCCAGCTCTCCTCGTCCCAGGGTTCGCCGGTCGAACCGAGCAGCCGCAGACTGGAGAGGTCGTGCCCGTCGAGCCACTCATCGCCTTGCTTGCGGAGCGCCCGGATCGCCGTCGGCGAGACGCCGAAGACGGTCAGATCGTGACGGTCGATCATCCCCCAGAAGCGGTCCGGTTCGGGGTAGTCGGGCGCACCCTCGTACATGAAGACGGTGCCGCCGAAGGCGTGGTTGCCCAGCAGCGTCCAGGGACCCATCATCCAGCCGATGTCGCTGACCCAGAAGAACCGATCGGCGGGCTTGTGGTCGAACCCGAAGTACACCTCCTTGGCCGCCTGGAGGAGCGCGCCGGCGTGGGTGTGGACGATCCCTTTCGGTTTCCCGGTCGTCCCCGAGGAGTACAACAGCATCGAGGTCTGGCCGCTGGGCAGCGGTTTGGCCGCGTAGCTGTCGGGTCGCTCGCCGACGGCGTCGTCCCACCACTCGTCGCGGCGGGTCCACTGGAGGGTCCGATCGGGGTGCTCCGCCGTCCCGACCCGGTCGTAGACGACGGTGTGTTCGACGCCCGGGCCGTCGACACGGTCGGCAGCGTCCGCGATGGCCTCGTCGGCCGTCCCCTTGAGATCGATGACCGAGCCACGGCGGTAGAAGCCGTCGGCGGTGAACAGCACCGAGGGGTCGGCGTCCGCGAGACGGGTCGCGGTCGCGTCGACGCCGAACCCCGAGAAGACCGGGACCGCGACGGCACCGACCTTCAGACAGCCATAGAGGATCGCCGCGACCTCGGGGACCATCGGCATGTAGAGGCCGACGGTGTCGCCGGTCCCGACGCCGACGGATTCGAGGTAGTTGGCGACCCGACTGGCCTGCCTGTTCAGCGTGTGGAACGTCACCTCGCGGACGTCGCCGGGTTCGCCCTCCCAGACGAGCGCGGCGTGGTTGCGCGACCCGCTGTCCCGGGCGGCGTGTCTGTCGAGGACGTTGTGGGCGGCGTTGATCCGGCCGCCGGGGTACCAATCGGTGAACTGCGGGCCGTCGTAGGTCTCGCCGGCGACCGTCCGGGACTGGCGCTCTCTGACGCTGTCGTAGGCCTCGAAGAACTCGATGCCGAGGTAGTCGACGAGTTCGTCCCAGAACCACTCGACGCCGGAGTCGGGTTCGCCCGGCAGTTCGGTGGTCGTCCGCTCGACGAGTCCTTCGTAGTCCTCGATCCCGTAGGTCCGCATGAACTCACGGACGTTCGTCGATTCGACGAACGCTTCGGACGGTACGTGTCGGTAGTCGCCGCCGTCGCTGCCCATACGTGTCTCTCGATGACATTCCCCAAAGTAGTTGTGTGGGGTTGCACCGATCCGGCCCGACCGCCCACCAGCAAACCCTTTTGCCGTGGCCGGCCAACGTCGGGATATGTACGTCCGGGACGCGAAAAACCGCGAGGAAGTCTGGCTGCTGGACCACATCGAAGCGATGGGGCTCGACGAGACAGCGTTCCGTTCCCGTGACTACGTCGTCGCCATCGACGAGGAGAGCCACGAGAAGGCCGGCTTCGGCCGCATCCGTATCCACAAGACCGACGACGGCGACGACTGTGAACTGACGAGCATCGGCGTCCTGGAAGAGTGGCGCGGCCAGGGGGTCGGCGCCCACGTCATCGAACGGCTCGTCGAGTACGCGGCCGACGAGGAGTTCGACGTGGTGTACTCGCTGACGAACGCTGCCGACTACCTCGCGCAGTTCGGGTTCGAGTCCATCGAGCCCGAACAGCTGCCGGAGAAGCTCCGCGACCGGCTGGTGACCAAACAGGAGAACATCCAGCCCGGGGCGGTCCCGCTCCGGCTCCAGGTCGAGCGGTTCCGGATGCCCGACCGGTTCCGGGAGCGGTTCAAGGCCGCATCGGCCGACGAGATGGCCGAATCCGGACCCGACGAGTCGGCGGAGGACTTCGGGATCGATCCCGAGGAAGCGACCTACAAGTACGACACCAGCTAGCCCCACACGTCGAGCACTTCGATCTCGAACACCAGCGTCTTCCCGGCGAGTTCGTGGTTGAAGTCGACTTCGACGCTGTCGTCGCGGATGGCGGTCACGTCGCCGTGCAGGTCGTTCTCCGCGTGAACGTGCATCCCGACCTCCGGTTCTGCACCGACCATCGCCTCGAACGTCGCGGGGTCGTACTCCCTGATCTTCTCGGCTTCGACCGGTCCGTAGGCGTTCTCGGGGTCGACCGTGATCGTGGCTTCTTCGCCCTCGCTGAGGCCCACGAGCGCGTCGTCGAGCCCGGCGATCACGTCCCGGTTACCGACCCGAAAGGAGAGGGCCTTGTAGCTGTCGGGATCGGCGTCCTGTGCCTCGGCCAGCCCGTGTTCGGCTGCGACCTCGTACCGGGAGGTGTCGAAGATCGTCCCGTCCTCGAACCGCCCGACGTACTCGACGGTGACGCCGTCGCCCGCTTCGATGGTCATGGGTGGATCTGTGGCGACCAACGGGATAAACGTCTCGTCGAACGCCGGCCTCACAGAGGCTTGCGGTAGCAGACGAGCGTCATCGACGCCGAAGGTGTACCTTCGTCCGCGTCCGGCCCTCCGGTCGTTCAGCTACCGGCTAGCGGAGCCCAACCAGATCGCACGGTCGTGCGACTGTACCGATATCCGGGGCAGGATTGCCTCCCGTTCCACTACGCTTGTTGGAGAACGCTGTAGCGGGCATAGATGGGTGGTTCCAACTGGACCGACTGGTCGTCGAGACGGTAGGTCACGGCGACGGTCGCGGGTGTGACTGCAACGAGTTGGTCGAAGGTAACCGACGTCTCACTGACGGGCTCGCCCTCACGGTCCAGAACCGTCTGTACCGAGACGAAAGGCGCGAGATCCGTTCCGTCGACGCTGCTCGTGATCCCGCCACCGACCTCGTCGGTCCCGAGCGCCCCGTTCGCGTGTTCCGCAGCCGCTCGGGCCGCGGCCGTGAACGCCTCCGTCCGAGCCCACTGTTCGAACGGGATCGTCTCGTACACTGGTTCCCGTTCCGGCTTCGCACCCTCCTGGACTTCCTCGTGGTTCGTGTGCTTCCAGGCAGCGACGTACCGTACCGCGTGCTCCGCTTCGACCCACTCGACGTTCTCGTCGGTCTCGACGACCTCGGTCGTCACTTCGGCATCGCTCTCACCGCGCGTCGGACCCCGTGAATCCGAAAGCGTCGGCTGATCGTCCCTCGTGGTTTCCGTCGACACAGCTGTCTCCGTGGGCGAATCCGTCGGTGACGGCGACTGTTCTGCTCGGGCTTGCGGAGTCGCTGTCGGTTCCGGCGCTTGGGATCCGCCTGGCGCACTCGCTAGGCATCCACCGAGAGACGGGACGGCGGCACCGACAGCGGCGAGGAGGGCACGCCGATTCATACGCCAACTTGATGACGATTCTGATAAGGTTCTTGTGGAGGGGCCACTCGTTCAGTATTTGGCTGGCCTAAAATCCGGAAGCGACTTATATCTGCACTAGGCTTGCCAAAACATGGACTTTCTCGACGACTCCGACGAACTGACGCGGCGGAACTACGTCGCTGGTGGCAGTTCGCTGCTGGGCAGCGCACTCCTCGCAGGCTGTACGGGCAGCAGTGGGGATTCCGCTACCGACGAGCCCGCTGAGACGGAGGTGACTCCCGAAACGGACCAGACCGCGTCGCCTGCACGGACCACAGCGACGGATGACGGCTCCTACACCGCGACGCTTTCACCGGTCGGCGAGGTCGAATTCGATTCGGTACCGGAGAACGTCTTCACGATCTACAACCAGTACCCGGATATGTTGGTCGCGCTCGGCCACGGCGACGCCGTCAATTCGATGTTCGTCCCCGATATGGCCGGCCCGACGATGAACCACTACTACGAACGGCTCGACGGCGTCTCGTTCGATTGGGAGGGGCTCCCGAACCCGTTCAACAACTTCTCGAAGGAGTTCTTCTACGGTCTCGACAGCGACGTTCACCTTCTGGACCCCGCGTGGGCGCTCACACAAGACAACTGGAGCATGAGCGACATCGAGGAGATCTCCGAGACCCTCGGGCCGTTCTTCGGGAATTTCTACAGCGGTACCAACGATACCCCGCCAGAACCCTACAGTGGCCAGTACGAGTATTACACGCTGTGGGAGCTCTTCGGACGTGTCGCCGATGTCTTTCAGGAGCGTGACCGATACCAGCGACTCAATGCAGTCCACAAGGACCTCCTCGCGACGATCGAGTCGAACCTCCCACCCAAATCGGACCGACCGACTGCCGTCCGTGTCACCCTCGGTGATGGACAGTTCTGGGCGTACCACCTGAACCGTCCGGGGTTCTGGCTCGCCGACACCCGTCCGCTCGCTGCCACCGACGCATTCGGCAGTGCGGAGTGGGACGGGCTCTGGGGCTCTGTCGGCTACGAGACGATGCTTGAGGCTGATCCCGATGTCATCCTCCATCTCTGGGGGATGACGCCGCGCTACGACATGGCGACTGTCCGGGAGACGCTCACCTCTCATCCGGTTGGGCAGGAACTGACCGCCGTCCAGAACGACCGTGTCCATGCACAGGGGATGCGCTACCAAGGGCCGATCATGAACCTCTCCCAGATCGAGATGACCGCGAAACAGCTCTATCCCGATATCTTCGGCGAGTGGCCCGCCTACGAAGACGGCAATCACTATCCCGAATTCCCGGAGGACGAACAACTGTTCGACCGAGAGCGGGTCGCGAGCATCGTCACCGGGAACTGAATGGCGACTGTGCCACAGCAGTGAGTCTGGTCGGCCGGAGAACCGAAGCAGTTATAAATATTTAGGCTAGCCTAAAAACATGGCAGGCGATGAGTGCGGTCACGAGAGACTGACGCGGCGGGACTACGTAAAGTATAGCGGAGCGATTGTCGGCAGCGCGCTGCTCGGCGGCTGTTCGAGTACCACCAGCGAATCGGGATCGGCATCGACTGAGACGCCGACAACCGGGACGCCCGCGTCTGAAGACGGATCGTATTCAGTGACGATGGCCCCGATGGGGACGGTCACGTTTGAGACGGTTCCACAGAACGTCTTGGGGAGTTCGACGGCCACTATCGATATCACGGCGGCGCTCGGTCACGGTACGGCGGTACAATCAACGACACGTCCGTCGACCTCCGTTCCTGCGCTGGAATTCTACTACTCCACGCTGGACACTGCAACTGACTGGATCGATTTCAAGGATGCTGGCAGTTACAGCAAGGAGACACTGTACGAACTGGATAGTGATGCCCATTTCCTCGATCCATCGTACGTCGATTCACTCGACGGATGGAACAGGTCTGATATCGAAGAGGTCGAGGAAAACGTCGGGCCGTTTTTCGGTAACATGTACAGCCGAAAGCACCGTCAACCGCCCGAATCCTGGCGCGATTCGTATCAGTACTACACGGTCTGGGAACTCACCGAGATGTACGCCGAAGTGTTACAGGAACGGGAGCGCTTCGAGCAACTGTTCGCTCTCAAAGAGACCCTTCTGAGCGACATCCAATCGAACCTCCCGTCACCGAATGACCGGCCGACAGTCGGTATGGTGTACCCCCGGCTATCGGAGGATTCGTTCTACGTCCACAAACTCAACCAGCCAGGGTATTTTTTCGCACACACTCGTCCGTTGGACGCCGATGACGTATTCACGGACATCGAGACCGACGAATACGGTGGGAAACTCATCGACTACGAAGCGATGCTCGATGCCGACCCGGACGTCATCATCATGAATCACGGCATCTCCTCGTATTACGATGTCCCCGAGACGAAACAAGCCATCCGTGATCACAGCGTGGGAGCGGAACTGACTGCCGTTCAGAACGATCGTCTCTACGCATCGGGCAACCCACGGCAGGGTCCGCTGATGAACCTCTTCCAGTTGGAGATGACCGCAAAGCAATTCTACCCGGATCGGTTCGGGGAGTGGCCCGGGTACGCCGCTGGAGAACCCTATCCGGACATCCCCGAGGGCGAACGGCTGTTCGACCGCCAGAAGCTCACAGCCATCGTCAACGGGGATTTCTAGACCAGTCTCTCTCACCCACTACCCGAACGCATTGCCCACTGATTGAGGCGATTCTTTTTCACTGATAGATACCTCTTTTACTTATGGATTGGCTCACCGCGTACAATGGAGTCCTCATCCGTGTTGCCCTGTCCCTCTTGATTTTCTGGCCGATAGTCGGCTACTATATCTATAGCGACGCCACAAAGCGAAATCTATCAATGCCAAAAGCTCGGGGTGTTGCATACGGGGTTCTCGGGTTAGTCGGTCTAGTGATATATCTGTCTCAGAGAGCGAGAAGCGAGGGGGACTCCGCCTGAAGGCGGAGAAGAATATCAATTATCTAATGACACGTGGATGAGTTGGGAGTATGGAATGTACGCTACTCGTGCCATGTCTCCCCCTTCGACCTCCTTTTTCAAATGCACACCGTGAGAGCCTTCGACGACTTCTTGCACGTCGTCGATCGTTGTCCCGTCGCTGAGCTCGGCAGTCATGCTGAACATGGTTATTGATTGATAGGGTTCGACGACATATACGTGGAATGTATAAATTCAGGTACAGGAGTTCGTACATTGGCACCTGAGCAGTGAAGCGGAAGCCATACTCCAAAGCACCGTCGCCGAGATAGATACAGGCGCAGAACCGACGTGTGAGATACAGAGATCCCAGTTAGTAACGTGGGTCTGGAACCGTCTGTTTGTTTTAGGAGTACAACAGTCGGATAACTTTTCCCTTTTGCTGCAAGAGGTGTCGTATCTGGAACGCTGCTTCGTATGTCGTTTAATAGGCTGGTTAGGACCAGCGAATCGCAACATCTCCCTCAGCGTAGTTCCCAGTCCATGCCACCCGAAGATCAGATTTTGTGACGGAGTCTGGGATTTCATACAGGATGATCCCTCGTTTGACAGCACCGCTGAACAGTGTTCCACCATCATATTCATCTGTCTCTTGGCGGTAGCTACCAGATTCGTACTGGTTGCGAGAATCCAGTAGATAAATCTCGAACAGCTCTGGAACGTCGATGGGTTGCGAGCCGTGATTCTTGGATCGGAATGTCACCAAGGCAAATTGTGAGCCATCCGACGCGGAATGGGTATACGTGTTGTCACCGCTATCGTATGTATACGAGTCAATGAGCTCTATGGCCTCGGCTTCGAGCTTCACTTCCTTCGGAGTAACGTAGCTCCCGCCGAGCGATAGTTGCTTACCGACGACATCGACGGTTGTCCCGATACGCTCGTCGTTCAGCATAAGCTCAAGCGTCCCCAGGTACGGAAACGAGCCGAGCGTGATATCTTTCGTTATCGACTCTCCCGGTTGAAGAGAGATGCTGAATTCATCGGTACTGCGTGTCATCGTCTCGTTCTGTGGCTGAGCACCGACCGAGACGGTAGCTGACCCCGCTTTGCCGCCAGTGTTGGTCACCGAAACGGTCACTCCAAGCGTCTCACCGATCTCGATTTGATCAGGTGCTGTGGTGATTACCGAAGCGAAATCGGCCGGCTTGACGAACTCCAGTGTCCACGACACGCCAGTGCCGGACAGTCGATACTGAAATTCTCCGGGTTCCGGCGGCGCGTCGATTGACGCCGAAAATGAGCGGTTCTCTCCCGAGTCAATGACCTCTTCAAACCGTTGTACATCGCGCCATGCTCCCGTCTCTGATTGGCGCTGCAGCGTTGTGCTGAACTCGCCTGCCTCATCTCCGATGTTCGTGACAGTAAATTCGAGTGGCCACGGCTTATCAAGCTGGTACGAATCCGAGAGAGGAGTCTGATTGGAGACTTGGTAGTTCGGTGGCTCTGGTGTTGGTGTGTCCGTCACCTCTGTCGGTGTATCGGTCGGGGTTTTAGTCGCTGTCCGCGTCGCAGTTGGCGTCTCCGTTGGAGTCGTCGTCTCCGTCGGAGTTGAGGATGGGTCGGCCTCATCTGGTTCGGAGAGCGAACTGCAGCCGGCGAATAGAATCGTGCCTGCGGTGGCCAACACTGTCCGTCGGTGCATACCGGTGCGAGCGGGCAGCTCGATAACTGTCTTTTGGCCGGGTCACGAACGGCTCCCCTCCGGTTGAGGAGATGTGATCGGACGTAGCAGATATGAACGATGTGAGTTCCTCGATACGGTCTTCAAGCTCGGTAATCTCGGCTTGTAACTGCTCTCCCTCATCGTCAGTAGCATCGTAGCCGTGAGCCGATCTTTCGGTCCTTGCAGCCGTGTTTCCTTGGCCCCCTCGTCGACATCGGCTTCCTCGACCCGGAGCCCGTCGAGCAGACACAGCACGCTCACTGTTGTACTTCGACGCACTGCTGGTGTGTGACTACGGCCGTTGGCCGGGCAGGCGCGTTATACAATCGTTCTGAGATGGGGTCGAACCGCCTTGTCGAAAAACGAGGAGTGGGTCACTCGGTGTTGCTGAACCCCTCTACTGGTGGTAGGTAGCATCTACTACATACAAGCGAAGGAGGTACCACGGCAAAGGGTAGTCGCTGGGAACGAGAAGTAACTCCCGTTATCGATGTGCCGATTGCTTCTGTCCATCAGTGTGCGTCTCTTCGAGGCTTGATTCGATGGCATTACAAAGGACCATAATCGCTTTGCGGTGGTTTTCTTTCGACTCGTGAATGCTTGATGGACGTGTCCCGAGTAAATCGTATGCAGCACGCCCCTCAACCGACATGGCTTCGTCTTCGATCAGTTGTCGTGTGACTTCCGCGAGCAGAGCGTGAACGTGAATAGACTCTTTTTTGCGCATGATTGTGTCTCAGTCGAGTGGCGTGTTTGAACGGCTGCGGTGGGACATGTGAATTGTGCCTCGTTTCTGATCCATCCGTAATTTGTGATCGAAATCGGAACGAAGTGGGAGACGATGGCTGTGGGGTGGGGTTGGTGGGTGGGGGTGAGTGTCTGATCAACTAAACCATGTGGTTGTCTCCCATACCCACTATATTTCCGAAGAAGGATTAACCCACACGATATTTCAATTAATAAATAGTAATAGAGCCAGTGACAGAGCGACGGATTATCCTTGGCTACGACACATGCTGAGTAAGTCCGCCGGTTTTGCAACGCACGAAGAAAGCCGAATACGATGTCACTGAGTATCGGGTTTCAATATCTCTCCACCTACCACCCTCTCCCCACTGTGATTAGTACAGAGTGCCCTTATCGATGTGATTCAATTTTGATGCTGGGGTTTCCGTCCCTGTCCGCCCTGATTGTAACCGTCACTGTATCCGCCTCGAACTGGAGCGTTGTGTCGAGTTGATGGTCCTGGAAGAGACCGTCGAGTGCGTCCGTGTTGATGTCATCACTGATGCGCCACTTTTGGTCAAGCACATCCTCATCGTGGGCCTTCGCGATCGCTGTGACAACTTCCGAACTCAATGGATGGGTCGTATCCGCTTCGTAGTGGAAATCCCGTGTTTCGGCCATATTCGGTACATGTTCGTGGTGGTAAAAGTTATTCAACTGATATACTATCTATTGCCGTGGTTGTCGATACTTACCTGTGCGACCTATTACTCGAAAAGAGAGACTGCCAACTATCTGTTGACAGATGTAGAAAACCTGACTGGATCGGGGCATGACTCCGATATTTGGTCCGATGAATTGGGTTGCATCGGGCGTGTACGGGACGCTTACTTCTGTATGACTGAGAATATCACACGCACCTGGTAGGTTAGCTTATGATCGAGGGTGTCGTATCTTGGTGTATGCACCATTCAGCAAACGTCTCTACCGACACCACCGTGCCCCCGTCCGACACCAGTCCCGAAATCAGCCTTCCCATAACATGACTGACCGCCGTGAACCCGTTCCTCGACCAGAACTGTCGATCACTCTGCTTGAGGAACACGCCCCGATCTCTACGTATGTCTGCTACCCGTCAGACGCGACCAACCAGGGTTTAGAATCGATGTGGATTCGGTTCGAAGAGGGCGATAGCGTTTCACTGTGGGAAAACCGCTGATGAACTCGCACTCACACTGAGCGTGTGGTTCAGCGACGAGTAGCCGAACGAAACCACGGTGCATTGCTGACTGCAACCTCTCTATTCAGCAAGCCGCTTCTATCACTTACAGAGAGATTAACAGCGGTCCAAACTCTTTGTTTTCTCCCGATCTATCTGGAAAAACCATGTCGAACAACAGCGTTGCCACTCACCAGTTACCGGCTACGGCGGTGTCACGCGGAACGATATCGTGCCGTTCAGCCTCGTCTCGGCACCGTCGAGCCAGAGCGGGTTCCGACCGTCCGTCCTCCAGGCGGCGTACATCGCCTCGATCACGTCCTGGGGCGACGGGCGCGAGTCGTTCATCTCCTGTTTCAACTTCGGACAGCGCAGTCGCTCGTCGCGGGCGCCCGTTTGCGTAGTGGCGGGCATCGGTCACCGCTCACCTCCTGGGTCGACACCGACAGTCGGTGACCAGCAAGTCCTTAGCCGAAGGCGTGCGTAGGAGGAAGGTGATGGTCCTCCAATACCTCTTCCCCGCCCTGCTTGGCTTCGTGTTCGTGATGGTGGCTGCCTACGCTGGGACGCTCCGAGCGCTGGATGTCTTCCACGACCCGGATCGTGAGAGTATCTTCCTCCCCGATGATCACGAGCCACCACACCAGCGGTAGCCATCGACGCACCCCCTCCAGGCACGGGACCGGATGCAAACCGCCTGTGAGGATGCTGGTGAAAATGGGGATTGTTATCCCTATAGACTGGACAACAAGTCGGGAACCAGGTGCCTCTGACATGGGAACGTAGCCTGGCCTCCCAGACGAACGTAGCCGACAGCGCCCGGAATTTGAAACGCCGTGGACAGTCTGTCCGGCTGACTCGCCGAACGCGGCACCTCGGCCCCGGTACGCATTTTTCACCGCTACTCACTGGCCTCACCTCTCGGAAGCTCGCCGAAAGTCCCCATCCAGCCCAGTTGCGCAAGCGTCCCCTCGTCGCGGCCGGTCTCCCGCCAGCGACCAGCAGATGTTCATCGACGAGCGTCGCCGGGATCACGGCGATCGCGACCAGCCGCCGCGGGTCGTCCGCGTAGACAGCCAGGGCGTACACGGCACCCCGATTCAGGAGCGCGGCGTGCTGGCCGGCACTGTCGTACTGGTAGCCGCCGTCAGTGAGGAACCGCGTCTGCCGCCAGTCGACCGTCTACGGACTGACATCTATGGGCATGTAACCTTCAGATAAGTGCCCGGGGAGGGCTCCGAACCCTCGATCTCCGCATGGCCCAGGTCCGGGGTGTGACGAGCACCCCACGGGTCATGCCGGTTGGTACCGCATGAGTCAAACGACCCTATGAGTGCGGCGCTATGTCCAGCTAAGCCACCCGGGCGCGGGTGCAATGCCTGCTTGGCCGCTTTCCGTCTTGAAGGTTCCCATCTCCGTCGGTCCTGTGGGACACTCCCACCCGCGGATTTAAGCCACCGGACCCGGACGTACTGACCATGGAGATACCAGACCTCGTCCGGGAAGAACTCGGGGACGAGGAGGTCCAGGCCGGCGTCAGCCTCGGCGACGAGGATATCGTCTGTTTCACGCCGTCCCGGACGCTCGTCTACCGGGGCGAGGGGTTGCTGAGTGACGAAGGAGTCGAGGCGTTCCCCTACGAGTTCGAGCGTCTCTCCGTCTCGGAAGGACGGCGGAAGGCGACGTTCTCGCTCGCCTACGTCGACACGAAACGTGAGTTCTCGGTCCCGGTCAAACGCAGCGAGGGTGTCCTCGAACGGTTGCTGGAGAGTTCACTCAGTGCAGCGGGCGTCCTCGACGAGGAAGAGACGGTCGCTGGCGTCTATCGGTTCAGCGAACTCACGCTCGTGGTCACGTCCGCACAGCTGCTCAAACACGTCGGCAGTGTCACCTGGGACGGCGACTTCGAACAGTTCGCCTTCGAAGCGGTGACGGGCCTGGAGTTCGAGGAGGGGAGCGTCGCCACGGCGATCGTCCTCTCGGTCGACGGCCGCCCCGAGCGGATCAAAGCCCCGTCGAACAAGGCGCCGTCGTTGCGCCGGACGCTCCAGCAAGCGCTGTTTGCGTACCACGACGTATCGTCGCTCGATGCGCTCAACGAG
This sequence comes from Haloarcula montana, assembly GCF_035666295.1. NCBI lineage: Archaea > Methanobacteriati > Methanobacteriota > Halobacteria > Halobacteriales > Haloarculaceae > Haloarcula > Haloarcula montana. The sequence continues at coordinate 343,093 of NZ_CP142027.1, read as the reverse complement.
AAGGTGGGCGAGGACGAGGACTCCGAGTCGGACGTGTCGGGGCTGGGACTCGACGCTGGGATCGATCCGCTGGTCGGCGACGACGAGGCCGCGGCCGAGGGGACGGAGGCGAGTGGATCCGACGAGAGCGGTTGGGAGCCGACCGACTCGGCCGACGCGGGTGCCTCCGGCTCCGGGACCGACGGCGATTTCGCCGCGCTGGAAGCACAGGTCGAGGAACTGGCCGAGCTGGTCGAGCAACAGAACGAACAGCTCCAGCGCCAGGAGAAGGTCATCAAACAACTCATCGCGGAACTCCGGCAGGGCCGCTAGTCCGCGGCTCAGGTCTCGCGTCCGAGGACTTTCCTGATACACGTCGAGCCGAACGGGCCGAGTTCGCCGCCGTCGAGCTGGACGAAGTGCCCGGTACTGATAGACGCACCACAGCGCGAACACGAGAACGACCCCTCGCGGACGATCACGTCGGCCTCGAAGTCCACGTACGTGCCCTGTGAACGCGGGCGGACGAGCCCGTTCTCGCGGTCGACGACGCCACGCATGACCGCGGTATCGAGGATCTCCCGCTGGAGCTGTGGGTTCGTCGTCACTGTCTCGATGCGGTCGATCGCGTCCGCGACCGATAGCTCGGCGTGTTCGAGGTGGGCGAGCAGTTCGACCCCGAGTTCGACGGGGTCTTGATCGTCGGCTGGCACACCCGCCCGTGGGACCCCCGGCGGATTAACCCTTACCACAAGAGGTTTGCCGATCCCAGTCGGTACGAGTAGTAGATGGACCGTCTCGCGAAACGACAGTTGGTCGGGAGCGCCGGACTGGTTGTGGTAGTCGCGCTGGCGACCCTGTTGCTCTCGCCGGCGCGGGTGGTCTCGGAGGTGATGCATCTCGCTGACCACCCCGTCTATCTCGCGGGCGTCATCGTCGGTCTCTATCTGATCCGGCCGCTGTTCGCGTGGCCGACGATGCCGTTGTCGGCGTTCGTCGGGTTCGTCCTCGGAATCGAGTACGGCATCCCGGTCGCACTGATGGGCGCGTTGGTCACCTGTCTCATCCCGTACCGGTTCGCCCTGGAAGCCGGCGAGCGAGGCGGGATGTTCGGCTGGCTCGGCGACTCCGGCCGGCGACTCATCGAGGTGACCGGCGAGACACGGGGTGTCCTGGCCGCGCGGCTCTCGCCGGTGCCTGCCGATCCAGTCTCCTACGGAGCGGGTTTCGCCGGTGTCTCGACGCGGGCGTTCGTCGTCGGGACGTTCGTCGGCGAGATCCCCTGGGTCGTCGTCGAGGTGATCGCCGGCGCGTCGATGCGATCGCTCGCGCTCGACGGCCTCTCGGTCGACGCGCTCCCACACGTCCTCGTTCTCGGGGGCGTGCTGGCGGTACTCCTGGTTGCCGGGCCGGCGTACCGGCACGTCAACGGTCGTCCGGAGTCGTCCTGAACTCGAACCGTGCGCCGCCAGCCTGGCTCTCGGTGAGTTCGATCGTCCAGCCGTGAGCCTGTGCGATGTCTTCGACGATCGCGAGCCCGAAGCCGGTGCCGTCAGGGCTGGTCGTGTGCCCTCGCTCGAACACTCGCTCCCGCTCGGACTCGGGGATGCCGGAGCCGTCGTCGGCGACGTAGAACCCGTCGGCCCCCTCCAGAGGCCCGACGGTAACCGTCACGTGGTCGGCGCCGTGTTCGACGGCGTTGCGAAACAGGTTCTCCAGGAGTTCCCGTAGCCGAGCGGCATCGGCCTCGATAGCGGGTGAGTCGACGACCGACAGGGACGCCACCGGAGCGTCGACGTTCTCCCATGCCTGTTCGGCGATGAGACCGACATCGACGGGGTTGGTCTCGCCAACCATCTCCCCCTCTCGGGCCAGCGTGAGCAGTTCGTCGATGAGTTGCTCCATCCGGTCCGCGGAGTCGATGGCGTCGTTCAGATGGGAGATATCACCCGTCTCGGCCGCCAGTGAGAGCCGCCCCTGCACGACGTTGAGCGGGTTTCGGAGGTCGTGACTAACGACGCTCGCGAACTCCGAGAGCTGTCGTTCCCGCTGGACACGGTCAGCGACGTTTCGGATGACGCCCGCGGTTCCGATGAAAGTCCCGTCCTCGGAAGGCAGCAGCACGATGTTGTTCTCACAGGGGACGTGTTCGCCCCAGCGAGTCACGATGTCCATCTCCAACGTGACGTGGTCCTGTTCCGGCTCCGCCAGCAGCTCCCGGATTCGTTCCTGGCCGCGCTGGATGTCGTCCTCGGTCATGATCGTACTGATATGATTGCCAACCAGCCCCCCGGGGTCGTATCCGGTCAACGGTTCGATTGCATCGTTGACGAACGTGAATACCCCTTCGTCGTCGAGCGTGTAGACGGGGTCGCCGACAGCCTGGACGATCGTCTCGTATCGCTTTAACTCCTGCTCGCGTTGCTTTCGGTCGGCGATATCCCGGATCACGCCGACCGTCCCAACGAACGAGCCGTCCTCCAGCAGTGGTGCGATCTTGTCCTCGTTGATCGTCCGCTGGCCCGAGGCGTCGATCGTCTCCATCTCGAAGGTCTCCCAGATCCGGTCGTCGTCGTTACAGAGCGTTTGGATGATCTCGGCCCCACGCTGGACATCCGCTTCGGGCATGAACTCGGTCGGGTCTTCGCCGACGATCGCCGAACGGTCGTATCCCAGATGGTCCGCAAGCGCCTCGTTTACCATCTGAACCGTCCCGCTCTCGTCGAGGACGTACATCGCGTCGCCGACGTTCTCGACGAGCGTCTTGTACTGTTTGAGCTTGTGCTGGCGTTCCTTTCGCTCGGTGATGTCCCGGACGACACCGACAGTCCCGATGAACGTTTCGTCGTCAGTCAGGACCGCGATGTTGTTCTCCATCACCCGCGTCTCCCCGTCAGCGGTCGTGACCTGCATCTCGTAGGTCCGCCATTCCGTTCCGCCCGCTTTGAGTAGCTCCCTCGTCAGCTCGAGCCCCTTCTGGTAGTCGTCGTCCTCGATGTACGTCCGTGCCGGCATGCCGACGACATCGTCACGATCCTCGCTCAGATGCTCGGCCATCGCTCGGTTGGCCATCTGGATTCGCCCGTCCTCGTCGAGGATGAACATCGGATCGCCGACGTTCTCGACGAGCGTCTCGTACTGTTCGAGCTTCCGTTCGCGCTCGCGACGTTCGGTGATATCCCGGCCGATGCCGGCGATTCCGATGACGCCTCCGTCCCTGTCTTTGATGACCGAGCCCCGGAACTCGTACGGGATCTCACGGCCGTCCGTGGTCAACAAGGGGGCCTGAAACGCCCCGTCGCCGATGTCGGTGTGTGGATCGAGTGCCGCTTCCAGTTTCTCGTGGTAGGCTTCGGGAAGCAACTCCGCGCCGTCCATCCCTGCCAGTTCCTCGTCGCTGTAGCCAGTTACCGTGGCAAGCGTGTCGTTCCAGCGGAGGAGCCGTCCGTCGGTCCCGATGAGATAGAAGGCGTCGTCGATGGCGTCGATGAGGTCCTCGGTGAACTCCTGTTCGCGCTCTAGTTCCTGTTCCCGTTCCTTCCGAGCGGTGATGTCGGTGATGAACCCTTCGAGGATTTCGACGCCGTCGTCCGTCTCTTCGACGACCCGTCCGCGCTCCCACAGCCACCGTGTCCGCCCCTCGGCCGTCGTGACGCGGTAGCTCACCTCGAACGGTTCTCCGGCGTCGATACAGGTCTGGACACGGTTCCAGAGACGGTCGATCTCGGTGTCGTCGATGAGGGAACTCCACGACACCTCCCCGCTCTCGATCGCTTCGGCCTCGTAGCCGACGAGATCACTCACACCGTCACTGACGAACTCCATCGGCCAGTCGGGCTCGTTACGGGCCCGGTAGACCATCCCCGGGAGGTTCGAGATGAGCGTCGAGAGCATCCGCTCGGACTCTTCGAGTGCGGTTTTCGCTCGCCGCTCGCTGACCGCTCGCTCGATGCGGTTTGCTAGCACCGTATACTGGTCGGTCCCGACGTCTTTCTGGAGGTACTCGGTGACGCCGGCCGAGATCGCGTCGCTCGCGATCTCTTCGTTCCCTTTGCCGGTAAAGAGGATGAAAGGGAGGTCCGGGTAGTCCGCCCGAACACACCGCAGGAACTCCAGCCCGTCCATGTTCGGCATATCGTGGTCGCTGACGACACAATCGAACGCCGCTTCGCCGAGTCGGTCGAGGCCCTCCCGTGCCGACCTGACGTGGGTGACGGTGATCTCCTCGTGGATCCGTTCGAGGTGCATCGCGACGACTTCGCCGAGGTCCTGTTCGTCGTCGACGTGCAGCACGCGGATCTCGCCAGGTCCGCTACTCATTACCACAGATCAGTAGAGCCATCATTATAAATCCGCCCAGCAGGCGAGACGCGTCCATCAATCGTAGAACGTATCGGCACAGTCATAAACGACACCGTGATCCGGACAGACGTACTTGCAGTGGCGATGGTACAACTGCCGGCTACATCGCGGACAGGGCCGTCCGCCGGCCTCCTCGCTCATATCCACTCTCAGGCGCGGAACCACTATTGCTCTTTGGGAACGAAATTGGAACAACACCTTTTGCCGGCGACTCCTGAGAGCAGGTATGACCGACGATCTACTGGATACTCGCTGGGGGCGGGTACTCGTCAGCGGAGCTGCAGGCGTCACAGGCGTCGCAGGATCGTACGCGCTGACGGGTGTTTCACCGGCGTTTCTCGTGTCGCCGGTCGAGCGAGCCCTCGCCCGGACGATGCCGGGGGCGATCGTCTCGTTTGCGATCACGACGCTGGGGAGCCTGGGACAACAGCTCAACTTCCTGCTCGCAGTCGGGCTGACCGTGCTGTTCGTTGCTCTGGCGGCCCGAGCGGCGCTGATATTCGGCGACGCGGCGAACAACCGGGCCGTCCCCGCGCTCGGAACGGCGATCGTCGTCTGGGTCGGTGCCGTGATCCTGACCGACGAGGTCGTCCTGTCGGCGGGCGCGGCGCTCCCGGCCGCCGGCGTAGTCGTCCTCGCGCAGGCGCTCGACGCTGCCGGCAGTGTGACAGCCCCCATCTCGGCGAAGCGACGGCGAGCGCTGGGGACCGTCGGGGTGGCGCTGGGCGCCTCTGCCGTCGGGGTCACGGTCGGGCGCGGCCGGTCACCGACCGTCACTGCCGACGACGCCCCCCCGCTCCAGGCTCCCGGGGCTGACCATCAGGACGCCCAGGAAAAACTCGACAGGGCCGAGGCGAACGGGCTGGACGTCGCCGGGCTGGAACCACTGGTCAGCGACCAGTTCTTCGAGGTCGACATCAACTCGATCGATCCCTCGGTCGACGCCGCCGACTGGTCATTGTCGGTCACCGGCACCGTCGAGGAGGAACTCTCTCTCGACTACGAACAGCTCCGGACGATGGAGGCCCGCAACCAGTTCTCGACGCTGCGCTGTGTCGGTGAGTCGCTCAACGGCAAGAAGATGGACAACGCACTGTGGACGGGGGTCCCGGTCGAGCAGTTCCTCGAGGAAGCCGGCGTCCAGAGCGGCTGTGAGTGTGTGATGGTTCGAGCGGCCGACGATTACTTCGAGGAGTTCCCGATCGACGCGCTCCGGGACGGACTGCTCGTCTACGGGATGAACGGGAAGCTCCTCCCCCGGAGCCACGGCTATCCCGTCCGGCTACTCGTCCCGGGCCACTGGGGGGAGATCAACGTCAAGTGGGTCACCGAGATCGAGGTGCTCGAACAGGAAGCGCAGGGTTACTGGGAGAAACGCGGCTGGCACGGCACCGGCCCGGTCAAAGCTGTCGCCAAACTGCATCACACCGAACTGCTCGACAGCGGCGAGCGGGAGGTAGGCGGACACGCCTACGCCGGGACCCGCGGGGTCTCGGCGGTCGAGGTTTCGACCGACGGCGGCGACACGTGGACGACGGCGACACTGTCCGAGCCGCTACCCGATAACGATGTCTGGCGACAGTGGTCCTACACCTACGAACCGCCTTCGGGCGGCCACACCGTCGTCGTCCGGATGATCGATCAGGACGGCACGGTCCAGCCACGCGAGGAGACCGGAACGTACCCGAGTGGCCCGAGCGGCTGGGTTTCCCGACAGTTCGCTTGATCGGCGTAGGAAGTCCCTACCCCGTGGTACCGACACGATAACGAGGACAGTCCGGGACCGACTGACGGCTGTCATGTGTTGTTTCTGCAGCCGATATCGGAGGCGGTCCTGGTGACCAGCCGGAGCTGGCGAGACACCGCTTCACTGCCGGACCGATCGGTCGAGGTGACGGAATTCGGTGGTATCAGGGTCGCGTACGCCCCGTCCGAGGACGAAGCCTGGATCAGCGGCTGGGTCGATGTTCCGCGGTAGAAACCGGTGCGGGCGGTGGAATCGAAGACGGCTCCGTCTGTCACACGCTCCAGCGTCTCAGTTCCGTTCCCAGTTCAACACTCGGACCAGCCACAGGACTCGCAGGTCTTGCAGCCTTCCGAGTAATACAGCGACAGCGAACTACATTCCGGACATTCCGGGCTCTCGCCGGCGTCGATGATCTCCTGCTGATCGGCCGAGGCGCTAGCGTCCGTCCCGGCATCGGTGTCTGGCTGTGCGGCCGTCGCACCCGGTCCACCGTCGGTCTGCGTAGCGCTATCGACGGGTGCCTGTTCTCCGTCGATCTCGTCTTCGGCTGTCTCTTCGAGTGTGGCCTGCTGTGGATAGGCCTTGTCGACCTCGCCGTCGAGGTACCGCCGGAGTGCGGTCCCGATGGCGTCCGGGATCGACTGGATCTGCTCGCCCTTGTCCCAGGCGACCTTCGGCGACCGGATTCCCTGGAGTTCGTCGGCGATCTCGTGGGGGTCGACACCCGAACGCAATGCAGTCGAGATGGTCTTGGCCAGCGCTTCGGTGAAGGAGGCGGTGAAGCCGCCGGAGTTGCCGATGTTGGCGAACAGTTCGAACGGTCGCTCGGCCTCGGGGTCTTCGTTGATGTTGACGTAGAGTTTCCCGTAGCCGGTGTCGATACGCTGGGTGACGCCGTGGAGGACGTCCGGTCGCGAGCGCTTCTCGGCGAACTCCGGCTGCTCGCCGTCGGCAGCGTCCAACAGTGACTCGACGGAGTCGTCGATGGCAGCCTGGACGGCCTCGTTGTCGAGGAATCCTTCGATACCGCCGAAGACCTCCTCGATCTGTGCGACGATCTCCTCGGCGTCCATGTCGGCGAACTCGGTGTTCTGGGCTCGCGTCGTCAGCACCTGCTTGCTGCGGGTGCCGTCGCGATAGTAGGTGACGCCCTTGCCGCCGTGGTCGTAGATGTACTCGAACACTTCGGCGGCGTCCGCGACAGTGGACTCGTTGGGGGCGTTGACCGTCTTCGAGATGGCCGAGTCGACGCCCTGCTGGCAGGCGACCTGGATCCCGGCGTGACTCTTTGCCGGGAGGGCACCGGTCGTGACGAACAGTTCGCCGATAGCGTCCGGAACGGTGGTGAGGCCGTCGATACCGTCGAACTCGTTGTTGGCCATCTGTTCTTGGGCCTCCTGTTTGACGGCCTCGACATCGAGATCGTTCTCCTCCAGCGCCCGGAGGAAGTAGTCGTCGAACTCGACGAGCATCTCGTCGCCCTGGACGTCGCCGGAGACGTTCTTGTAGTAGGCGACGTTGTAGATCGGCTCACAGCCACCGGTCGTGTTGCCGATCATCGAGGTCGTCCCGGTCGGGGCGATCGTCGTCGTGTTGTGGTTGCGGATCGGGTAGCCGTCGGCCCAGTCGTCGGCGTCCTCGCCGGTCTGGTGCTCGAACCACTCGCGGTACTCCGTCGGGTCGGCGTACTTGGAGTTGTCCCACTCCTCGAAGGTCCCGCGCTCCTGTGCGAGTTCGTGTGACGCGGCCTTCGAGCCGTGGTTGATGTGGCCCATCAGCTGGCTGGCGACCTCGTTCGAGGTCTCGGAGCCGTATTTCATTCCCAGCTGGATGTACAGCTGTGCCAGGCCCATGATACCCAGCCCGATCTTGCGCATCTCCCGGACCTTCTGCTCGATTTCGTCGACCGGGAAATCCGACATGGTGACGACGTTCTCCAGGAACCGGGTGCCCATCTCGATGCGGCGGTCGAACTCGTCCCAGTCGATCGCTTCCTCCAGGAAGGCCCCGACGGCCTCGGCTTCGGTGTCGTACTCGTCGGCGTGGGCGGCCTCCCAGACGCGCCAGTCCGGGGCGTCCTCGGCGGCCAGCGTCGAGAGGTTGATGTGGCCGAGGTTACAGGCCTCGTACTCTTCGAGCGGCTGCTCGCCACAGGGGTTGGTCGCGAGAATCCGGTGATCTGGGTGTTCCTCGACGTCGAAGCTGTGCTGTTTGTTGACCCGTTCGAGGTAGATGACGCCAGGTTCGCCGTTCTCGTGAGCGCCCTCGACGATCCGTTCCCAGAGCTTCTCTGCGGGCACCGAGAGCACTTCGCCGGCCTCGACGTACTCGCCGAGGCCGAACGTCTCGTAGAGCTCCTCGGTCTGCTCGGTGGCGATGTGGGGTTCGTCGGTCCGCGGGTTGGTGAACGTGAACTCCTCGCCGTGCTTCAGCGCGTCCATGAAGGCGTCGGTGATCCCCACGGAGATGTTGAAATTCGAGAGATGGCCTTCGACGGCGTTTCGGAGGTGTTTCGGAACCTTTCCGTCCTCGCCGATGAGATCGCGGGCTTCCTCTAAGGCGTCGGCAAAAGAGTTGTGCGTGAAGTCGTCGGGGTCGTTGAGCCGCAGCGTGTGTGCGAGCGAGACGTCCTTGTTTTTGGCGTGGATGAACTGGATGACGTCGGGATGGGAGACGCGCATGACGCCCATCTGGGCGCCCCGTCGAGCGCCGCCCTGGGCGATCGTCTCGCACATCTGGTCGTAGGTCCGCATGAACGTGATCGGTCCCGACGCGATCCCACCGGTCGAACCGACCTGGTCGCCGTAGGGGCGCAGGCGCCAGAAGGCATAGCCCATGCCGCCCCCGGACTGGAAGACCTGTGCGGCCTCCTTTGCCGTCTGGTGGATGTCGTCGATGTCGTCTTCAGGCGAGTCGACGAAACAGGCCGAAAGCTGCTGCAGTTCGTCGCCGGCGTTCATCAGTGTCGGCGAGTTCGGCATAAAGGAGAGTCGCTCCATCGACTCCTTGAACTCCGTTGCCGTCTCCTCGACGTGCTCGCGAACGTCGTCGGGAAGTTCCGGAACGACAGTGTCGTAGGCGAACTTGTTGACGTTGTACTCCGAGAGCGTCGTCTCGACGTCGTCGTCGACGCTGGTCCCCTTCCCGAAGACCTCGTCGGCGAGTTCGTCGCGCCGAGGATGGTCGGGTTTGAGCTGGTCCGGCGTCACCGTCACCTCGGTGTCCTGCTTACGGGCCTCGAACACCGCCTCGGCCAGCGCGATGTTCTTCGCGACCCGTTCGAAGAGGTCCTCCTGTTGTTCGACGAGGTCGCCGTCGGCGTCCTTCCGGAGATACCGGGCCGGCAGGATGTTGTGATACGCGTTGTCAGTGAGCCGATCGGCGAGTGTCTCTCCCTCGGTGCGCTTGATCGGCAGCGAGATCTCGTCGGCGGAGAGTTCCGCGTCGCTCATCTGTCCATCGTCTCCCCGACAGCGGTCGTCTGTCGGTCGATACCCCGATCTACGGCTGACCCAATTCCTGTCATTTCTGGCGGCACATCTGTACTCATGGATGTCGTATAACGCTTCTGTCTGCGGATTCTGTCGGATTCCGTAGCTGTACGAAAGTCGTGACTACGGTGGTCGTCGGGCAATGCAACAGCGCGGCTCGTCTCGCCGTCGTGTACGACCACTAGCAACGGCGGTCGCTTCTTAATACTGATCAGACCGCGGTGAAAGTGAAACCGGATCTCCCCCAACCACGAGACGGAACTGGAACATCCAGTGGAAACGAACGGGGGTTTCGACTGGAGATAGCGGTCACTCCGTCTCGAAACTACCGAGGAGCAGTGAGCAATCGTACCGGAACAGCCACGAAGTATTTGTGCCAGAACGGTCTCGTACTAGTATGCTCTCCGTCCTACAACTCGGGAGTCTTCCCGGCCTCCCGGCGCTGCTGGCCGGCCTCGTCGCTATCGCGCTGGTGTTGCTCGTCGGCCGAGTCGTGATGAAAGTCGCCTGGCGACTCGTCGTCATCGCCATCATCGTCGTCGCGACCGTCTGGATCTTGGGTGTTTTGGGGTTCCAGTTCTTCTGAGAGGTGGTTTTCGGGCGACCGGGAGTTCGGTCCGCGTTCAGTCGTCGGCCGAGCGCAGGAAGTTCCGGATGACGTCGTGGCCCACGGCAGTTAGGACCGACTCCGGGTGGAACTGGACCGCCTCGATCGGGTACTCGCGGTGGCGAACACCCATCACGAGTTCGGTTTCGCCGTCGGCGGTCGCCTCGGTCGTGGTCGCCGAGACGGTGAACGCCTCGGGGACCGACTCGGCGATCAGCGAGTGATAGCGCCCACCCTGGAACCCCTGTTCGAGGCCCCGGAAGACGCCCTCGCCGTCGTGGTCGATCGGCGAGGCCTTCCCGTGGATGGGGGCGGGAGCGCGACCGACGCTCCCGCCGTAGGCGTACACCGCCGATTCTAACCCGAGACAGACTCCCAGTGTCGGCACGTCGGGGCTGACCTCCCGGAGGACGGGAAGCGTCACGCCCACGTCGCGGTCGTTCTTCGGGTGGCCCGGTCCCGGTGAGAGGACGATGGCGTCCGGGTCGAACGCCTCGATATCAGCCAGCGAGGCCGTGTTGCGGACGACCTCGGTCTCGGCGTGTTCGGAGACGTACTCGACGAGGTTGTACGTAAAGGAGTCGAAGTTGTCGACGAACAGCACGCGCATGTTCTCGGGGACGGCGTCCTCGCCGGCTGGTCGGGCGGAACTCATCGCTCGCCCTCCGGAGCTATCTCGGCTCGCTCGCCGGTCCTGATCTCCTCTAGCGCGACCAACACGCCGTCCATCTTCTGTTCGGTCTCCTCGTACTCGCTGGCGGGGTCCGAGTCGGCGACGATGCCGGCCCCCGCTTGGACGGTGACGCGGTCGGCGGTCCCCTCGCCGGCGGGCAGCGGCGCGCCCGTCTCGACGGTCGCCGAGCGGATGACGATCGCGAAGTCGGTGTCCCCGCCCCAGTCGAAGTAGCCCACGCCGCCGCCGTAGGGACCGCGAGGCGACGGTTCCAGTTCGTCGATGATCTCCATGGCGCGGATCTTGGGCGCGCCCGAGAGCGTTCCGGCGGGGAACGTCGCCCGCGCGGCGTCGAAGGCGTCGGCCTCGTCGTCGAGCGTGCCGGTCACCGTCGACTCGATGTGCTGGACGTGGCTGTACTTGAGGACGTTCATGAACTCGTCGACCCGAACGGAGCCGGGCTCAGAAACCCGGCGAACGTCGTTGCGCGCCAGATCGACGAGCATCGTGTGTTCGGCCCGTTCCTTGTCGTCGGCCAGCATCTCGCCGGCGAGGCGGCGATCCTCGACCGGTGAGTTCCCTCGCGGGCAAGTGCCCGCGATGGGGTTCGAGACGACGCGGTCGCCGGCCACGGAGACCAGCGTCTCCGGACTGGCTCCGACGATCGAGTGGTCGTCGTACCCGAGGAGATACATGTACGGTGACGGGTTGACCGAGCGCAGCGATTCGTACAGTCCCAGCGGGTCGACGTCACCGTACAGTTCGCGGGTCCGGGAGATGACTCCCTGGTAGATGTCGCCCGAGAGAACGTACTCCTTGGCTCGTTCGACGGCGTCCTCGTACTCGTCCTGTGGACCCGCGACCTCGTCGACCTGGGTGAATCCGCCGGTAACCAGCGGCTCCAGATCCGAGAGTACCGACTCGACGCGGTCGGCTTCGGCGGCGAGTTCGTCGTAGCGAGCGCCCGCGTCCTCGTCCTCGCGGACGACAGGCGTGAACACCAGTTCGACGCTGTCCTCGACGTGGTCGAACCGGACCGTCGCCGTCGTCAGGACGAACTGGGCGTCCGGAAAGCGGGAGTCGGGCCGGTCTAGCCCGACCTCGTCGAGCCAGAGGTCGTAGACCGCGTCGTAGGCCAGAAAGCCGACGAGTCCGCCGTCGAGGTGTTGGCGGTCCATCTCCGGGAACCCACGCAGTTCGACGTCGGGCATCGCCGCCCGGAGGTCGTCGACCACGTCGCCGCCGTCGGTCGTCACGAGGCCGGCGTACCGGTCGTCGAAGACCTCGACCTCACTGTCGTCGCCGGTGACCGTGACGACGGCACGGGGGTCGTACCCGACGAACGAGAACCGCGCGTGGCGGTCGTCGGTCTCCGGGGCGAAGGCGCCGTCCGGATCGCTGGAAGCGACCTTTTCGGCGCTCTCAAGCAGGAACGTGTAGTCGCCGGCGTCGACGTCGGTCGTCCGGCCGGTCAGCGCCGCGTAGGCGGTCAGCGGGTCCACGTCGACATCTAGTTCCGCGGCGGCGCGGACCACCACCGGCCGGTCGGCCTCCGCGTCGGCGACGAACTGCTCGCGCGAGCGGTCCAGCGTCACGCGGCTCCCCCCGCGGCGTTGGCGAGGAATCGCGATACTGCGTCGTGGTCTTTCACGCCGCCACGCGCTTCGACGCCGCTTGCGACGTCGACGGCGAACGGGCGGACCGTCCCGACGGCCTCGGCGACGTTCTCGGGGGTCAGTCCGCCGGCCAGCACGACCGGCACGTCCAGGGAGGCGACCAGGTCCCGGGTCCGCTCCCAGTCGTGCGTCTCTCCGGTTCCGCCCGCGCCCGACTCGTCGACGGAGTCGACCAGCAGCGCGTCGGCCTGTGCTGCGTAGGCCCCGAGGTCGTCGGCCGCCGCGTCGACGACGGCGACGACCTGCTGTGCGATCCGGCGCCGCAGTGCCCCCAGTTCCGTCGGGGAGAGTCCCTCGTGGACCTGGACGGCGTCGGGTTCGACCGCCTCGACACGGCGGACAGCCTCCTGGACCGTCGCCGGCATCGTCACGAGCACGCTCGTCACGAACGGCGGGACGCCCCCGACGAGACGCTCGGCGGTGTTCTCGTCGACCTCGCGGGGCGTCTCGACTGGGACGCCGTGGATGACGCCGACGGCGTCGGCCCCGGCCGCGACGACGGCCTTGCGGTCTTCGGCCGAGGTCACGCCACAGATCTTGACCCGCGTCATACCCCGACCAGGTCCTCCAACTTGGCCGCCGCGTCGCCCGACTCGATGGCCTGTCGGGCCAGTTCGACGCCCTCGGTGTGGCTGTCGGCGACGCCGGCGACGTAGATGGCAGCGCCCGCGTTCGCGAGGATGATGTCCCGTTTCGGCCCGTCGACGGTCCCCTCGACGATCCCCCGGAGGTCCTCGGCGTTCTCCTCGGGTGTGCCGCCCGAGACGGCCTCGATGTCGGCGGTCTCCAGCCCGATGTCCTCCGGCACCATCGTGTACTCCTCGATCCGGTCGCCGGTGACCTCCGCGACCGTCGTCTCGCCGTGAATTCCGATCTCGTCCAGGCCGTCGCCGTGGACGACCAGGGCTCGTTCGACCTCCATCCGCGCGAGCGCCTCCGCGACGATCGGGACGAGACCGGGGTCGTAGACGCCCAGGACCTGCGCGTCCGCCCCGGCAGGGTTCGTCAGCGGGCCGAGAATGTTGAAGACGGTCCGCATCCCCAGTTCCTTGCGCGGGCCGATGACGGCTTTCATCGCCGGGTGGAACACCGGCGCGAGCATGAACCCGATCCCCTGCGCCTCGATGGCGTCCTCGACGGCCGGCGGTTCGGCCTCGACGTCGACGCCCGCGACCTCCAGTACGTCGGCGCTTCCCGAAGAGGAGGAGACCGAGTAGTTCCCGTGTTTGGCGATGGGGACACCGGCTCCCGCCGCGACGATGGCGCTCGTCGTCGAGACGTTGATCGTGTCGTAGTCGTCCCCACCGGTCCCGCAGGTATCGACGAGCGTCTCCCGCTGTGGCTCGATGGTGCGTGCGGCGTCACGCATCCCCTGGGCGAAGCCGGCGATCTCGGCCTCCGTCTCGCCTTTCGCCCGGAGCGCCGTCAGCAGCGCACCGATCTGGGCGTCCGTCGCTTCCTCGAAGACCAGCCCCGCGACCTCGCGAGCCTCGTCCTGTGTCAGGTCCTCACCGTCTGTGACGCGTTCGATGTACTCCTGCATGGAATCACCAATGAACTATTTCGTGTTGTGATGTACAAATCCGTACACTGACTTAACGTTGTCGGGCCGGGCCGATTCCGGTCCCGTGTGGGTCGAATCAACAGACGACGTGCGGATACCGAATCCGAAACCTTCAATTATACCCCCCGGCAAGAAGGAGGTGTACGAGGCAGCGAGGGTTCGTGGTCTAGGTCGGTTATGACACCTCCTTGACATGGAGGAGGCCGGCGGTTCAAATCCGCCCGAACCCATACTTTCTGTCGCGGACAACTCACGGACGGCAGAACCGTCTGTGTGGTCGAGCCGAACTTGTCCTTCCGAGTATTGCGACCGCTGAGAACCTGTGCGTCTACTGTGTGGTCGGCTACGGTTTCAGACGATGCTCACGTCGGCGCCATCGCGGCTGATATCGCTCTCGCGGCCGTCCTCGATGGCGTCGAGTCGGTCCATGATCGTGTGGACGACATCACCCTCGGTGCAGGGTGCGACGTGTGAGAGTTCGGCCTCGCGGTACTCGGCCAGCCCCATGACTGGGAGGATCATCGCGGTGTAGGCATCGTCGGTGACCTCGGACTCAACGTCGGCAGTCTGGTAGAACGATTCGAGCGAGACGTTGTTCGAGAGCGCCCACTGTTTGAACTCCGCGACCCGGTTCAGGATGTACTTCCCTTCCGCCGTGCGTGCGGCGGCCGACTCCGGAGCGATCTGTTTGCCCCAGACGACGACGTTGTAGTCCGCGATCTCGTCCTCACGATCGAGGCGTTCGAGGCGATCGAGGACGGCTTCCTGGCGCTCGTTTGCACCGTCAGGGAGCATCGATCGGACGAACAGTTCGACGTGGGGCAGGGTGTTCTCGGTCATGTCTGTTACGAATCATACAGACGGAGCTACAAATAGATACCGTGGGTACTGTATACACAGCACGGAACTGTATATATTCCTTTGAGCCGGCGATTTCGGGTGGTTTCGTGGATCGGGTTACCATCGTTGTTGGTACGATCCGGCTGACCTTCCAGCGGAAATTCCGGTGTCGGGAACATTATATTTCGTGACTGTCTCGACGGTGAAGCGTCTCGTGCAGGCCGACGACCAGCGCCGGAACGACCACGATGAAGATGTGTTCCTCGATCGGAATGCCAAGGAGATCCACGCCCGTCCGCAGGCGGATCGCGAAGACCCCGACTGTGAGCGTATACCAGTCCCAGACGTAGGCGATCGGGTAGAGGGCGACGATGGTCCGGGCCGCCATCCTGAGCGCATCTGCCCGGTACAACAACACCAGCGCGACTGTCCCCCAGAGGAACTCGGTGACGAGGTACGTGTAGGGGCCGAAAACGCCGATGTCGGGAAGCATATCCGATGGACGTAGCACGGGTTCTAAAACCTGTCCGAGGTTTCCCTTGCCGGGAACCAAACCAAGCTTGATAACCCTACACGTCGAACTTCCGCGGTGTGAAGCACGATGGACATTGCTGACATCGCCACCAGAGAGTTTGTCGAGGTCGACGCCAACAAGCGCCTCGGGAAGGTCCGGTCGATCTTCGAGCGGGAGAATCCCAAGGGCATCATCGTCACCGAGAACGGTGAGTACGCTGGCGTCATCACGCAGAAACAGTTGGTCCAGTCCCACGTCGAGGACAACGCGAAAGCGGGGGCGATGACGAGCTCCGCGCCCAAGGTCAAGCGGACCGACGACGTGCGGAAGGTCGCCCGAGTGCTCGTCGAAGGCGGGACCAAACTCGCACCGGTCTTCGAAGGGGACTCCCTGTGGGGGATTGTCACCGAAGACGCGATCCTCGAAGCGGTCCTCGAAAACCTTGACGCGCTGACCGTCGAGCAGATCTACACGAAAGACGTCGTCACGGTCTCGGAAGATACCAACGTCGGGCAGGTCGTCAACCTCCTCCGGAAGAACGGTATCTCCCGGCTCCCCGTCCTCGACGAGGACGATCAGTTGACGGGGATGGCGACCCGACACGATATCGTCGATGTCGTCGTCCGCGATATGAACAAGGCGACCAGAGGCGACCGCTCGGGAGAGATCGAACGCATTCTCGATCTGCCGGTCTACGACGTGATGTCCAGCCCGGTCGCGACCGCCGACCTCGACGAGTCCGTTCGGGACGCCGTCGCCCGGATGCTGGAACACGACTACGCGGGCCTCGTGGTCACCCCCGCCGACGACGACAGCAAGGTCGCAGGCATCGTCACTAAGACCGATGTCCTCCGGGCGCTGACCTACACCGAAGAGGACCACATGGACGTCCAGATCACCAACATCAAGCTCCTGAACACGATCAGCCGCGAGGACATCCGACAGTCCATCGAGAAGGTCGCGGACAAGTATCAGGCGATGCAGGTCCAACACGCCCACGTCCGTCTCCACGAGCACAAGGAGAAACTCCGGGGCACCCCGCTCATCCAGTGTCAGATCCGCCTCCGGACCAACAAGGGCCAGGCCGCCGGCTCCGGCGAGGGGTACGGCGCCGAGACGGCGTTCAACGTCGCGCTCGACAAGCTCGAACGGAACGTCCTCGAACTGAAAGGCGTTCAAGCTGACGAGGAATACCGCGGACAGCTCCTTCGGAAGCTCGGCGAACTGTAGCTCACCGAGCGCAAACGCGGCCCCACACTCGTTGTGGGCTCGAACTCCCGTTCTCAGTTCCGTGCCCACTCGACGGCCGCGTCGAGGTCTTTGAAGCTCTCGATCTCCGTATTCGGGACCGCGACCTGAGATTTCACTGCCATCGCAGTCGTCCCGTCCGAGACGAAGCCGATCTTGTCGACATCCGTGTACTCGCCGTTGGTCGACCACTCCTCGCCCATGTACTCCTGGGTCTCCCTGGCGAGGTTGGTCCCGTCACCGAAGACAGCCAGTGTCGCGTCGATGTCGGTGCGTTTGCCCCGCTCTCTGTAGTGTTCACTGGCCGCTTCCAGGTCTTCGTCGGCGAAGCCACGCCATCCCTCCATGAACCAGATACCGACGCTGCCACGCTGTTCAAAGGTCCATTCGTACTGCTCCGGGTCCGGAATCGTGCTGGACATACCTGGTGGTGGCCGTACACGGTAATACTAATACAACCTAACAGTGTAGGCATCTCGCAGATCGGGGAAACGAAGCGGACAGTCGCCAATGCTCGAAACGGCGCTACTGGAAGCCGATACGGCCGCTGCCGCCCTGGCGCTGCTGGGGACTGGAACCGCCGCCCTTGAAGTCCTCCTGCATCTGCTCGTAGTACTCACGGATCTCGTCGGTGACGGTCGGTCGGACGTTGTCCATCGCCTGCCGGAAGTGACGCATCTCGACCTCCTCGGCGTCGTCGGCCTCGCGCAGGGCTTCGATGGCGGCCTCGCGGGCGATCGATTCGAGGTCCGAACCGACGAACCCGTCGCTGATCTCGGCCAGCTCACGCAGGCTCACGTCCGGCGAGAGCGGCGTGTCGTCCGTGTGGATCTTGAGGATCTGTTCGCGGCCCTCGACGTCGGGTTCGCCGATCATCACCAGCCGGTCGAACCGGCCCGAGCGGATCAGCGCCGGGTCGATCATGTCCGGGCGGTTGGTCGCGCCGATGACCATGACGTCTTCCATCTCTTCGAGGCCGTCGAGTTCGGTCAGCAGTTGGTTGACCACCCGCTCGGAGACGTTCGAGCCCATGTCCCCACCGCGGCCGGGTGCGAGCGAATCCAGTTCGTCGAAGAAGATCACCGTCGGTGCGACCTGCCGGGCCTTCCGGAAGGTCTGACGGATCGCCTTCTCGCTTTCCCCGACCCACTTGCTGAGCAGTTGCGGACCGCGCACGCTGATGAAGTTGGCGTCGGTCTCGTTGGCGACGGCTTTCGCCATCAGCGTCTTCCCGGTACCGGGTGGACCGTACAGCAGGACGCCGGACGGTGGCGTGACTCCCATCCGCTCGAACTTCTCCGGGGAGTTCATCGGCCATTCGACGGCCTCCTGGACCTCCTGTTTGGCGTCTTCCAGGCCGCCGACGCTGTCCCAGGACATCTTGGGGAGTTCCACCAGCACCTCCCGCATGGCGCTGGGACTCACCTCGTTTAGTGCACCCTTGAAGTCCTCGCGTTTGATGATCATCCGGTCGATGAGGCTCGGCGGGATGTCCTCCTCGTCTAAGTCGATCTCCGGGAGGTACCGGCGCAGGGCCTTCATCGCGGCCTCCTTCGTGAGGCTCTCGATGTCGGCGCCGACGAAGCCGTGGGTCTCGGTCGCCATCTTCGCGAGGTTGACGTCATCCGAGAGCGGCATTCCGCGGGTGTGGATCTGGAGGATCTCCTCGCGGCCGACCTCGTCGGGGACGCCGATCTCGATCTCGCGGTCGAACCGGCCCGGGCGACGCAGTGCGGGGTCGACGCTGTCGACGCGGTTGGTCGCGGCGATGACGATGACCTGGCCCCGCGATTCGAGGCCGTCCATCATCGTCAGCAACTGGGCGACGACGCGGCGCTCGACCTCGCCGGTGACGTCCTCGCGTTTCGGCGCGATGGAGTCCAGTTCGTCGATGAAGATGATCGAGGGCGATTCTTCGCTCGCGTCCTCGAAGATCTCGCGCAACTGCTGTTCGCTCTCTCCGTAGTACTTCGAGATGATCTCCGGCCCGGCGATAGAGAAGAAACTGGCGGAGGTTTCGTTGGCGACGGCCTTCGCGAGCAAGGTCTTGCCGGTCCCGGGCGGGCCGTGTAACAGCACCCCCTGGGGTGGCTCGATACCGAGTTTCTTGAAGATCTGGGGGTGCTTCATCGGCAGCTCGACCATCTCTCGCACCCGTTGGATCTCGTTCTGGAGGCCGCCGATGTCCTCGTACGTGATCCCGCCG
Organism: Haloarcula montana; assembly: GCF_035666295.1. NCBI lineage: Archaea > Methanobacteriati > Methanobacteriota > Halobacteria > Halobacteriales > Haloarculaceae > Haloarcula > Haloarcula montana. The sequence continues at coordinate 324,186 of NZ_CP142027.1, read as the reverse complement.
CCGGTCTTCTCGAAGCCGCTGATCGGCTCCTCGCGCAGCTCTACCTCGGTGTCCTCGGTGATAAGGCAGACGCCGTCGGGCTCAGTCTCGACGGCGATCAGCGGGATGGCCTGGCCCGGTGAGCGCATGAACGGATGGTTCGTCGAGGACATCACCGGGACGATGTCGCGCTCGACGACCGGGCGCTTGAGGATCTGGCGTTTGACCATCCCCGCGGCGTCGGAGCCGAACTGGACCGACGCTTCCTCGGGCGGTGCCAACACGAGCTTGTCGGCCTTCTCGGCGTCGGCCTTCCGGATGGTCACGCGCTCGCCGATGCCCACATCGGCATTCTGACGCGTGAAGCCATCGATGCGGACGGTGTCGGTGTTCCAGTCCTGCCGGTCGGCGCGCCACACCTTGGCCGCAGTCGTGTCGCTGCCTTCGATCTCGATGATGTCACCGGGTGAGAGCTTGAGATGCAACAGCGTATCGGGGTCGAGCCGGGCGATCCCGCGCCCCGAGTCGTTCGGGTACGCTTTCGCCACTTCCAGTTGGACTTCGTTCATAGTAGAGTGAAGGTAGAGAGAACTCGGGTATCCCGGGAGATATGCTTTATGCTACCGGCGGACAGATCACGTGGCGACGAGTTTTTATGTGGCGTGATACCACAGGTCAGTCGACGCGCAACGGCGTGGCGCTCTCGATCGCTTCGGCGTCGATATCGCCCCGCCGAAGCATCGTCGCCTCGCCGTCCTCGCCCGCTGCCAGCGAGAGGATCGCCGAAGCACGCGTCGTCCCCTGTGGGTCACCGGCCAACACGTAGTCGACAGCGTCACCGACGTGGTCGAGTGCTCGGTCGACCGTGATGAGGGTGTCGTCGTCGACGGTCCCGGACTCGTTCGCCGAGGTCATCGCCAGTGGACCGTCGACGGCCCCCGCCAGGTCACGCCACACTGGGTTCGAGAGACAACCGATCGAAACCGTTCCGTCCATCGAGAGCCGCTCGTGCTGTCCGCTGTCGGCCTGCTCGACGACGAGATTCAGCGGGCCGGGCCAGAACGCCTCGGTCAGCGCGTCGACGACTTCGGGGTCCGGATGCGTGCCGAACGTCCGCCAGTCGTCCGGATCGCGGACGAACAGCGTCAACGGCTTGTGTGTCGGTCGGTCCTTGATCTCGTAGACACGTTCGATCGCGTCGGCGTCGTCGGGATCGACGGTCAGCGCCATGTTCGTGTCGCTTGGCGCGACGACGACACCGCCGTCCGCGATACAGTCCGCGGCAGTCTCGACGCCTTCCGCTGTCGGCTCTAGGACTGGTGCGGTCATACCCCCGGTCCGAGACCGACGGTGATGTCCGTTGCGGTCGGTTGTCACGATTACACACGGGCACGTCGAAAGCCACCGACGGCTGCCGCCATCGCCGTGATTGATAAGGCTGGGTCCGATACCGGGGATATGGTCTTTCTAGTCCCGTTCGACGGATCGCCGCTCGCAAAGGCAGCACTCGACCGTGCAGTCACCTACGGCGCCGCCATGGACACCGATGTCGTCGCGGTCAGTTTCGTCCCGACCGGCTCGGACTACGTTGAGCGTCGTCGTCGCGTCGATCCTCACGAGGATTTCGCCGTCGAGAACGCCGCTAACGACCTCCAGCGAAAGATCGAGGAGACGACTGACGACGCCGAACTGCGCTACGAGGACGCGAGCGCCCAGTCGGCCAGCGAGTTCTCCGAGATGGTGAAACGCGTCGCCCGTGACGTCGACGCGACCGTCGTCTTCCTGGGCAGCGACGACACCGACAACATCGTCGTCCCGGTCGGGGAAGCCGCGGCCGGCGACAGCTACGACGTGCATATCGTCCGGCGTTCCTGAGGGCTTTTTACCGACCGGGGTCACGTTCGGGTATGCGAACACTCGTTTTCGACGGCCGGACGGGAGCCGCCGGCGACATGTTGTTGGGCGCTCTGCTCGCGGCCGGTGCCGACCCGTCCGTACTCGATACGGTCGAGTCCACGCTGTCCGTCGAGTACGCTGTCTCGACGGTCGACCGCGGAGGGATCAGCGCGACCAGTGTCGACGTCCTCCGGACCGACGGGGACGACCACCACGACGATACCGACCACGGCCACAGCCACGCGGAGGGCCACGGTCCACACCGGAGCTATCGGGAGGTCGTCGACATCGTCCAGGGGATGGGGCTCCCGTCGGCTGTCGAGGGAGATGCGCTCGCTGTCTTCGAGATTCTCGGAGAGGCCGAGGCGGCTGTCCACGGGACCGACCTGGCCGAGACACACTTCCACGAGGTCGGCGCCGACGACGCCATCGCCGACGTGGTCGGGACCTGTCTGTTGCTCGCTGATCTCGACGTACAGCGTGTCGTGACGACGCCGCTGTCGGCCGGCGGGGGGACCGTCGAGATGAGCCACGGCACCTATCCGGTTCCGACGCCGGCGGTCGTCGAGATCGCCGAGCGGGCCGACTGGTCGCTCCAGGGCGGCCCGGTCGACGCGGAACTCCTGACGCCGACCGGTGCCGCTCTCCTCGCGCACCTCGCAGACGGTGTCGCGACGCTACCCACACTCCGGGTGGAATCGTCGGGCTACGGTGCGGGCGGACGTGCTCTCGACGACCGTCCCAACGTCCTCCGGGCGACCGTCGGCGATGACGGGGGACGACTCCGCCGCGACGAGATCACCGTCCTGGAGACCAACGTCGACGACGTGGCCCCGGAAGTGCTGGGCGACCTCCAGCGGTCGCTGACGGCGGCCGGTGCACGGGACATTTCGATCCTGCCAACGACGATGAAGAAATCCCGTCCAGGACACCTCGTGAAAGTCGTCTGCAAACCCGAGGATGCCCAGCGGGTGGCCCGCCGTCTCGCCGAGGAGACGGGGACGCTGGGCGTCCGCGAACACGGCGCCGGCCACCGCTGGGTGGCGGACCGCGAGATCGTCACTGTGAGCGTCGAGGTCGGTGGGGAGGAGTACACCGTCGACGTGAAGGTCGCAAGCGACAGCGACGGCGCGATCTACGACGTGAGCGCGGAGTTCGACGACGCCGTCGCAGTCGCCGAGGCGACCGGGCTGTCAGTCCGGGCAGTGAGCGAGCGCGCCGAACGGGCCTTCGAGGAGTAGTCAGGACTCGCCCTCGCGGTGTCGCGCCAGCGCTTCCTCGACGGTCAACTCGCCGACAGCGACCCGTCGGGCGAGCGCGTCGCCGATGGCGCGGTTCGTGTCGCTCTCCTTCCGTGAGCGGTCCTTGATCCGCTGGAGTTCGCCCGCCGTTGGATCGATGTCGCGGCTCTGGATCTCCTCGCCCTCCAGACGGGCGATGTTGACCGCAGCCAGCACGTCACCCATCCCGCGGGCACCGGTACCGAGATACGGCGTGGTCCCCGTCTCGTCGACGAGTTCGATCGGGACGCCCTCGATGTCGTCGATCAGCCGCGAGCCCACGAGCCGCGCGCCGTCCCCGATACGGACCACCGGTTCGACGGCATCCTCGACCTCCCGAGCGACGACTTCGGCCGCTTTCGCGGCAGGAACCTGGAACGCTGCGACGACCGTCTCGCCGTGGAGGACGGCGACGCCGGGCCGCTCGCCGGGGTCGATCCCGACGACCGTCCGCCCGCCTTCCCCGCGGAGCGTCGCCATGACCGCCTCGACCGCTCGCCGTGGCTCCTCGGGGTCCGCCTGGACCACCGGGACGCCGTCGGGGAGTTCGACGCGTTCGCCGGCTGCGATGACTGCGATTGCGGCGTCCTCGGGCCACTCGTCGCCGGGCTCGATGGTCGTGAACTCGGTTCCACGGTCCCGGAGTTCGTTGACGACACCGTGGTACACCTCGAAGTCCTCGGTCGCGACGACGATCACGACCGTAGTTGTCCGGTGACTCACTTACGCGTGCCGGCGTCCGGGGGCGACCGTCCCCGAGGGCTCGATCGTCGGTTCGGGACCGCCGACCTCGGCGCCTCCGACCGTCGGGGCGGGCTCGCCCGGCGTGTCGGCTCGCGACAGCCGAACCGGTCGATCGTTTTTTATATCTACTGTGAACAGTTCCCGGAAATGTCGACGATCGCGGCCGAGCGGGCCGACCGTCGCACCGACGGCACGTTCGCCTTCTCGTTGAGTCTGTACGTCGCGTTGCTGGCCGTCACACCGGTGGTTACGGCGACCGCAGTCTGGGGTGGTGTCGGCGACGACGCAGCCCTCTACGTCGTCGCGCTCCTGGCGATCGCTGTCGTCACCGGCCTCGGCTGGCTCGCGACGTGGCGCCGGACCGGCCTCGCGGTCGCGTTGGGCGGTTCACGCGCCCGCTGGCTCCCGCCGCTGTTGGCGGGCGGGTACGGGATCAGTGCGATCCTGGCAGCGCCCGCGGTCGGCGTACTCGCGCTCGTGGGCTTTTTCTTCGGGCTGCTGGCCGCGGTCGTTCCGGGAATGGCGATGGTGTTCGTCGCACGGTCGCGCTACACCGAGACGCTCCTGGCCGGCGCGATCGAGCACGAGTCGTTCACGGCCGGTTGGCCCGACCGAGCACGCAACCGACTGATCCTGGCGATGCTCCCGGTGTTCATCGTCGGCTGTGTGTGCCTGGGTGCAGTGTTCTGGTTCGAACACAACAGTTGGCTGTTGTCGGTCGGCCAGTTCCTGCTCCCGGCCGCGACGATGCCGTTCAACAGAACGCAGGCACATACCTACACGCTCAGCGACGCCGGTATCGGACGCTCTATTCCGTTCGGAAAGACAGTCACCACCTGGGACCGCTTCGACGCTTACAGCAGTACCGACGAGGCGATCGTCCTCCACCGGCGCTGGGACCTTGACGCACGGTTCGCCTGCGACCAACTGGACGATCCCGAGGCCATCGTCGAAACCATCGACCGGTTTCTCCCTCGGCGGGACTGAGTGTTGCGAGCGTTTTTATCGGGACGCGACCAACGGACGGGCGTGAGCGACCACGTCTCGACCGGCTGCGACCCGGTCGACGAGCTACTGGACGGGGGGTTAGAGCGGGGTGCCGTCACGCAGGTGTACGGTCCGTCGGCCGCCGGGAAGACGAACCTCGGGCTGTCGGCGGCGCTGGAAGTCGCCGCGAGCGGCGACGTCGCGCTGTACATCGACACCGAGGGGTTGTCGGCCGACCGGATGGAACAGATCGCGACCGGCCGGACCAGCGGGACCGACCAGACTGTCGACGACCTGGCCGGGCGACTGATCGTCTCCGAAGCGCTCGACTACGACGAGCAAAGCGAGGCGGTCCAGGACGCCGCCGAGTTCGCCGACGAGGTCGAACTGATCGTCCTCGACAGCGCGACGGGCTTCTACCGGCTCCGCCGGGACGACGAGGACGGCGGGGAGACACTCCGGGATGTCGCCCGCCAGATCACCCATCTCCTCTCGCTGGCCCGCAAACACGATCTCGCGGTACTGTTTACGAATCAGGTCTTTACCGACCCCGACAGCGACCGCTCGACGGCGCTTGGCGGTCACACGCTGAACCACTGGTCCGGTGCGATCGTCCGACTCGAACGGTTCCGTGGTGGGAACCGCCGGGCGACCCTGGAGAAACACCGGGCCAAGCCCGCCGGCGAGACGGCGCAGTTCCGTATCACCGACGCGGGACTGGTCGGAACCGACGATGCGACTCCGGAGTCGCTGCGGTAGTTATATCAGGCTATCCAGGTCGTCGGTGGCGTACTCCTCGATGTCGGTGGTGTTTGCCTCCTGCGAGGCCGCCTCGTCGGCCCGCTGCATGAACTCGTCGACGCGGGAGGAGCGCTCGACACCGGAGACGAGCACCAGCGCCGCGATCTTCTCGGAGTCCATCGGGAAGTCCCCACCGCGGACTTCCATGCTGCCGGTCTCGTCTTCGACCCAGCGGCGCGCGCGCTCGACGCCCTTCCGGGTGAGTCGGTCGGGGTCGCCGGCGATCACTACCAGTGCCGATTCGGCCGCGACGGCGTCGGGCAGACTCATGCTCGTCAGCAGCGCAGAGCGGGTGACGCTCGTGATCGTGTTGACGTTCGCGGTCGTCTCCTCGCTGGCCGGCGCGCTGGCGTAGCCGAGTGCGGAGATACCGCCGCCACGGAGCGTGTTGATGATCTCCGAGGAGTCGACGACGCTCTCGCCGACGCCTTCGACGGCCTCGCCGGCCGCCAGTAGTATGCCGATCCGCTGGGCGATCGCGTCGTTGATGCGCTCGTAGCCGGCGGCGACGCTGTCGCCGCTTGCCCGCCAGGCGTCGTTGTCCACGAGCAGGAGGGAGTCGGCCTCCCGGACAGCGGTCTTCAGGGAGCGGCCGGCGTTTGCCTGGTAGAGCCCGCCCTCGTCCTGGCCGGGGAGGACGCCGAGGACGTAGACGGGGATGTCGTAGATGCGTTTGAGTTCGCGGGCGAGCATCGGTGCGCCGCCGGAACCAGTACCGCCACCCAGGCCGGCGACGATCATGATCGCCTCCGCTTCGGTCGTCAGGCGACCGCCGAGGTCGTCCATGACCTCGGTCGCGTTCTCCTGCATGATCTGTGCGCCGAGTTCGTTGTCTCCGCCGACGCCGTGGCCTTTCACGCGGTCCTGGCCGATCAACATCGTGTCGATGTCGAGGTTCTGGAGGTCGGCACGCGCAGTGTTGACCGCGAGCGCGCCACAGACGGCGTCGAATCCCATCTGGTGGTCGAATTCGGCGAGGGCCTGGCTGAGTTTCCCGCCAGCCTGGCCGACGCCTATCAGGGCGACTTTCATACGCGACTAGTCGGCAGGCCAACTAATCAACGTTGTCCATCCGCTCACTCGAACGCGAGCGTGTAGATGCGTTTGCGGGCGTCCGAAAAGGAGAACCGCGAGTGGACGACGCCGACTTCTTCGAGCCGGTTTAGCGCGTATCTGACCGTCCGGGGCGGCAGCATCGTCTCCTCGGCGAGTTGACTCTGGGTCAACGTCCCGTTGTACTCTAGGACTTTCGCGACGAGCTTCGCGCTCGGCGGAAGGTCGCTGACGGCGTCCCAGCCTGCCTGTTCGGTCTCCTCGGTAACCTCTACCTGTGCAGCGTCTGGTGCACTCATGATACCGTCCCTTTCGGATACAAGATGATAATATTTACTGTTCCAATTTATGCCCATCAGGAATCTATAGGCAATATATACCCCGAAGCAGCGAGCCCAAGCCCCCCGAAAGTTTACGAGCGAGAGCCTCGCTGTATATGGTGTGGACGAAGTCGAGGTCAGCACGGTCGTCTACGTGCCGGCGGAGGAGATCTACGAGTTCCTCCTGGACTTTCCGGGCTACGCACGGTACTCGGAGTACATCGACCGCGTCGAGCAGGACGGCGACGGGACTCCGGGCACGCGGTACGACCTCGTGTTCTCGTGGTGGAAACTCTCCTACACCGCCCGCTCGGAGGTGACCGGTGTCGAGCGACCGACCCGTATCGATTGGCGCATCGTCAAAGACATCGACGCCGACGGCTACTGGGCGGTCGATCCCGACCCCGAAGACGCGCCGGCCGACGTCGAGGACGCCTCGCGTGTCGTCCTCCGGATCGCGTTCGACCCGGACTCGGCGTCCTCGGACGCCGTCGACCTCCCGCGGCTGGTGTCGATGGAGTGGGTCATCGAGAAGGTAAAACCGCTCATCGAGAAAGAGGCACAGCGGATCGTCGAACGCGTCGTCGCGGATATCGAAGGACAGCGCCGGGACGTGGAGCTGGAGATCCACACCGGACCGAGTTCGGTCTGACCTACTCTGGGGTCTCGTAGTTCCCGCCGTAGCGCATGAAGATGTACGCCATCCCGAGCGTCGCGACCAGCACCGACGAGGTGGCGACACCGAGCATCTTCGCGCTGCCGGGGACCTCCGGCGGCCCGGAGGAACCGCCGCCACCGCCGGTGCTCTGGGTGGGGTAGTCCGTCCCGACGACGACGGCCCCCTTCATCCCCAGGGATTCGTGTGGGACACAGATGTACGGGTAGATGCCGTCCTCCTCGAAGGTGTACTCGTAGTTGACGCCGCTCTGGGCAACTGCAGATCCGGAGTCGAGTGGGCCGCCCTCGGCAGAGACGACGTTGTGTCCGCCGCCGTTGCCGGTCCACTCCCACTGGACGGTCGCGCCGTTGTCGACGTGGATCGCTGCCGGGCCGAAGCCGTACGCGCCGCCGTTGGCTTCGACGCCGACCTCGACTGTCGCCGAGTCCTGTCCGGTCGCGTCGGTGACCGACCCCTCGAAGTTCCCGACCTGGTCGAGGAAGCCGCCGAAGTCCGGCGGTCCGCCGCCTCCGCCACCGCCGCTGTCGGTTCCCTCTTCCTGTGCAACAGCGGTGCCTGCAGCGGCCGACGCTGCCGTCGCCCCTGCGGCCGTCTGCAGGAAGGCCCGGCGGGACACGTCTGCACTACCGTCTGTCATACGCGGACTGTTAGGGGGTCCCCGTCCTGAATATGTCGGTTTCGAGTCGCTCCCGCCGGCCGGTTTCGCAACTGTTTTTCACGGCCACTGCATAACTGCGGTGATGACTCAGCAGGATCACACAACCGACCCAGTAGTGCGTTCAGAGGAGATGCCGATGCTCGGACTGGGTACCTGGCAGAACGACGACCCCAGTCAGTGCGCCGACAGTATCAGGACTGCTCTCGACGTGGGCTACCGACACGTCGACACTGCACAGGCCTACGGGAACGAGGCCGCCGTCGGCGACGGGATCGCCGCGGCCGACGTCGACCGGGAAGACGTCTTCCTCGCGACGAAGGTCTGGATCTCGAACCTCGCCGACGACGACGTGCTCTCGACGGTCGAGGAGAGCCTCGACGACCTAGGGGTCGAGAGCGTCGACCTGCTCTACGTCCACTGGCCCGCGAACACGTACGATCCCGAGTCGACGCTCGCCGCGTTCGACGAACTCCACGACCGCGGCGCGATCGATCGGGTGGGCGTCTCGAACTTCGAACCCCATCACGTCGAGACGGCGATCGATCACCTGGATGCCCCGCTGTTCGCGAACCAGGTCGAGATGCATCCGTTCCTCCAGCAGGAGGAGCTCCGGGCGCATGCCGACGAACACGGGTACGAAATGGTCGCGTACTCGCCGCTGGCTCGCGGGGAGGTGTTCGGCCACGACGTACTCGCCGACATCGCAGCCGCTCACGACGCCAGCGAGGCCCAGGTCAGCCTCGCCTGGCTCCGCGAGAAGGGCGTGACCGCGATCCCGAAAGCCACGGGTCGGGACCACATCGTGGACAACTTCGGGAGCCTCGGGTTGACGTTGACCGACGCGGAGATCGACCGGATCGACGACATCGAGGTGACCGACCGTCGGATCAACCCGGATTTCAGCCCGGACGCCTGGAACTAAACCGGAACGAACCGGCCGTCTGTCGGCTGTCTAACCGGAGAGGCGGGGCCTCAAAACTTTAACCACGGTGGAGCGAAACCACCGCGTATGTCCGTCGGGAGTCAGGGGGTCGTCGGGGGCATCCGTATCGATCTGAAACGGTTACACGAGACGTGGATGGAGTTGCTCTACCCGCGACAGCGCGATGCTGGCGATACGGTGCTCGGTACCTGGACCCCCGATTCGCAGTTCGGGATGGTGTTGTACCGGCTCTGGTCGGGACTGGGTGTCCCGGTCATCGCACTGGTGTATCCGCTGGTGCTGTTCGGCGTCGTCGTCCGCTATCAGGCCCGGCGGATCGACGGGACCGCGACCCGTATCGGCCTCGTCGGCGTTGTCCTCCTCTCGGTCCTCGCCTGGGGCGGGTTGACGGCGCTGGCCCGGTTGCAGTTCGATCTCTCGACCGGCGAACTGGCTGCCGTCGCGGCTGCCGGCGGTGTGGCGACCGTCTCGGCCGCGCTCGCCGTGGGTACCCGCTCGGTCGGTGGCCGAGTGACGACGGTCCTGTTCTCCTACCCGTTCGCCGTGACGGCTATCTTCCTTCCGCCGGTCGTCGCGGCACTGTACTCGACGGTAGCCCCGCAGGTCGCACTCTCCGTCAGTGATACGCTCTCGCGGTGGCTCCTGTTCGACGTGCTGGGTCGGCAACACGCGGTCTCGCAGTTCTTCATCGAGAACTTCGAGCGCCAGGGCCTGGCCTACGTCCTCATCTGGCTGGGTATCTCGATCCCGCTTGGGTGGCTACTGGGACTGTTGGTGACGCTCGCGGATCTGGTCCGACCGAAGGACTGAACCCGAACGGGGGATCGACCACGACAGTTACGGGTCTGTGGCTCTAACCGCCGCCCGTTATGCAATTCGACTTCGCGCGCTCGGTGGTTCCACTCGTCGCGATCGTCGCCGTCGCGACTGTCGCGCTCACGACCGTGATGACTCCCTCGACAGTCTTTATGATGGTCCTGCCCTCGATGATCGTCTTCTCGGTCATCGCGTTCTTCCTCGGGATGAAAAACGGCGAGTACCGCGCCTCACACTGATACGTCGGCGGGCCGAATCACGCGTTCTTCCGGGACCGACTCGTCGACAGCGACGGCCACGTCTGCGACCTCGTCGCTGTCCCGCCCCAGCAGGACCGTTCCGCCGGCCCGCATCGGTGCGAGCACGCCGGCGACGAGCGCGCCAGCGGTCGTGATCGGCGCCCGCAGCGCGACCGTCGTCCCCTCGTCGATGTCGGAGTCGGCGGCGACGCGTTCGCTGGCCGCGAGCAACGCCCCGTGGGTGTAGGTCTCGTCGGCCGCGAGCGCCGGATCGTCGGGGGCTAACTCGGCCGGCGGGGCTAGCGGGTTCTCGCTCCACAACTCCCGCTCGAACTGGGCGACCGTCGGGTCGTCGCTGGGGCCGCCGTACGCCAGCGCCTTCGTTCCCGGACCGAGTTCGTAGCGGTCGAGCCACGCCGCCGGTGCGACGAGCGCGGTCGCGTCGACGGCGCCGGGCGGGTCCACGTCGACGACGGCACCGTCCAGCGCCGCGGCGAGAAACGCCAATACGGCGTCCGGGGCCTCCCGGAGATAGCCGGGTTCGTCTCGCTCGGTCGGGTTCTTGGGTCCCACGACGACGGCCACCCGCATCCCCTCGCGGACACCGTAGTGGCGCAGGAGGTTCCCCCCCTTCCAGACGTTCGTCCCGAAGTCGGTGTAGCTGTAGGGAGCACTCCGCTCGGGAGCAGTGAACAGGACGCCCTCGCGTTCGCGGGCCGCGGCGACGAGGTCTCCGAGTGTCTGCATGGATTCGGGTAGGAACCGCTCGGGCAAAAACCGGCCGGAAACCGCAACGCCGATAGGACAGCCCTGATCCGTTCCGCTATGGACGAACAGGACCGAGTCGCGGCCTTCGTCGACGACAACGACCTCTCGGCACCGCCAGCCTACCGACTGCTCGATCTGGCCTCGGAACTGGGCGAGGTCGCGAAGGAGCTCAACGAGTCGACGGCCTACGGGAGCGACCCCGAGCGTGCGGCCGTCGCCGAGGACGAACTCGGGGACACGCTGTTCGCGCTGCTTGCGCTGTGTTCGGAACTGGACGTCGACGCCGGCGAGGCGTTGGAGACGGCGCTGGCGAAATACGAGTCGCGCCTCGACGACGCGGAAACGCCGGCCAGCGGAGAGTAAGCAGGATCGGACCTGACCCGGCAGAGCGCTACAGCGAGTTCTTCAGTTTCTCGAAGAACCCTTCCTCGACCTCGACCTCCTCGCCGCCGGCCTCGGCGAACTGTTCGAGGGCCTCCTTCTGTTCGCCGTTGAGCGAATCCGGGGTGACGACCTGGACCTGGACGTAGAGGTCTCCTTGGCCCCGTCGGCGCAGACGCGGCATCCCCTTGCCCTCCAGACGGAACACCTCGCCGCTCTGGGTCCCGTTGGGAACGTCGACCTCGACCTCGCCGTCCAGCGTCGGCACCGTGATGGTGTCCCCGAAGACAGCCTGGGGGAACGAGATCGGGTGTTGATACGAGAGGTCGTCGCCATCGCGTTCGAAGTCGGGGTGGTCGCGGACGGTGACCTCGATGAGCAGATCGCCGTTGGGACCGCCGCGTTCGCCCGGCGCGCCCTCTCGTTCCATCCGCATCGTCTGCCCGTCGGCGATCCCTGCCGGGATCTCGACTTCCAGACTGGCCTCGTTGTTGACGACGCCGTTGCCGCCACAGGTCGAACACGTCTCGTCGTACAGCGTGCCATCGCCCTCACAGCGCCGGCAGGTCGCCGTCTGCTGGACCCGCCCCATGGGGGTCTGCTGGACGCGCGTGGTCTGGCCCTGGCCGTTACACTCCGGACAGGTCTCCGAGTCAGTTCCTGGCGGATGTCCTTTCCCGTCGCAGTCGTCACACTGCTCGGGCCGGGTGACGGTCAGTTGTTTCGTCGCGCCCTCGTAGGCCTCTTCGAGGTCGATCTCCATGCGCGTCTGGAGGTCCTGACCCTGTCGCGGGCGGTTCCCGCCGCCGCGGCCGCCACCGCCGCCGAAGAACTGATCGAAGATGTCCTGCATGTCGAAGCCGCCGGCGCCGCCGAACGGGTCCCCGCCCATCCCGCCGCGGCCGCCGGCGCCGCCGGCACCGCCGCGCTTCTCGGCCTGCTCGAAGCGTTCGTGGCCCATCTGGTCGTACATCTGGCGCTTCTCCTCGTCGGTCAGGACCTCCTTTGCCTTCTTGGCCTGCTTGAACTTCTCTTCGGCGTTGGGGTCGTCGCTGACATCCGGATGATACTCTCTGGCCTTCTCCCGATACGCCTCCTTGATCTCGTCTTCAGAGGCGTCCTGCGAGACGCCCAGTATCTCGTAGAAGTCCTGGCTCATTCGTTGTTGTGGGATATACGGTTGACGTACTTGAAAAGAACGGGTCCGGGACGGACCGTCTACTCCGTTCTGACTCGGAACTCATCGAACGCCGCGGCGACGTCCGGACCGGTGGTCGTCGTCTTCGTCCGCAACTGGAGTTGAACGGGCCGGTCGGTCCAGTCCGCCGTCGTCTCGTACGTCCCGGTCGCGCCGTCGACGGTCGCAGTCACCGTCTCCGCCGACACGGACAGTGTTAGCGACGACCAGTCGGTCCCGACCGTCCGGGGGAGGGAGGTCCACCCGGTCACTGACCCGCTCTCTCCGACCCACTCCTGTATCTTGACGGCGTTTCCCGACTGCATCGGTCCGACCGCAACCTTCGCGAAGGAGTCGGGATCGACCAACGCTAGGCTGAAGTTCGCACCCCCACCGCCTTCGACGACGTACCGGCCAGACACTGACGCCGATACCTCCCCGCAGAACCGCGCCCGCGACCGGAGTACGGACTCGAAGTCGCTGCTCCGTGCGCGTAGCAAGACGCCGTAGTCGCCGGAACGGGCGTGTTCCGTCATCCGTTCGACGCTGTATCCGGACGACTGGAACCGATCGTCGAGCGGTCGCTCGAAGCCCGATTCGAACGCGGACAGACAACCGCCAGATCCCGTCGTCCCCGCCCCTTCGTCGTCGGTCGGCACGGGAGTCACGGGTGTTCCCTGTGGGGCCGGTGTCGAGGTCCGGTCTACCGGGTCCGGCGGGCCGCCCAGCGGCCAGTCGAACTCGATGTCGCTTCTCGGGTTCGAGACGTACTCGGCGACCCCGGCGAGGGCAAGCCCGCCGATACCCGCCAATACCGCACGTCTCGTCCGCTCGCCCCCGACCATACCGCCCCGTCTCGACCCAATCACCTAAGTGTCACGTCGCCTCCTGGGACCGCGGGGCTTATTTCGGAGCCTGCGGAGTACCGAACGATGACACGGCGACCGTCGGCTGACCGGGGTGGGATCACTGCTGAGCGGCTGGCCATCTGGACGCTGGCGGGACTGGCCATCGCTGGCCTCGCCGCATTGGCCGTCGGTCCCGGCGCCGACCTCCGGACCTCGGCGCCCGATATCACCGTCGAAACCGCATTCGACGCCGAGACCGGATCGGTAACGCTCACTCACGCCGGCGGCGACCGGCTGACCGGGGCCAGTACCCACAGGCTCTCTGTCGTCCTGACTGACGCCGATAGAAACGCCACGACGACCGTTGTCTGGGCCGACGGCTCCCAGCTACCGGTCGAACAGGGGGAGTCGTTCACCGTCGACGACCCACGCGTCGACAGCGACGGGGACGGTGACTACCTCGACAGTGACGCCTCTGTCGGATTCTATCTCGAAGCCGGCGATACCGTCGCCGTCGTCTGGACCGGTCGGCCGCTCGGCGCTCCGGACGAGCGATCCATCACCGTCGGCGAGGTGACGCTGACCGACGACGACTGACCTCCCGTCGTCTCACTGAATCGGAATCAGCGACCCGCTATCCCGGTGTATCGTCGACTCACACATGCCGACAGACGAACCCTGTCGGCATCTCTCCCGCTGGCCGATCCGGCATCCGCCGGCTATCGGATCAACCTACGCTTTTCGGCCCAGCTCCTTAGCCGGTTCATGTCCGCGAACAGAACGACAGCGAGAACGAACAGCACTGCGTCCGATGGACCGTTGCACCGGCCGACGGGGAGTGTCAGTTACTCCTCGTCGTCTTCGTCGACGTCCTCGAAGTCGGCGTCGACGTACTCCTCGCCCTGGCCGGCCGCACCGCCTGCTGCACCGCCAGGACCCGCGCCGCCGGGACCGGCAGCGCCGCCCGGCCCTGCACCAGCGGCACCGCCTGCCGCACCGCCGGCGGCCTGCTGGGCCTGGCCTTCGTACATCTGCTTGCCGATCTCCTGGAGTTCCTCGGAGAGTTCCTCGGTGACTTCCTCGTAGTCCTCCTTCGTGGCGTCCTCGTCTTCGAGGACTTCCTGGACGTCCTCGATCTTCTCCTCGATGTCGCTCTGGAGGTCCTCGTCGACCTCTTCCTCGTTCTCCTCGATGAGAGTCTCGGCGCGGCGGATCGACGCCTCGGCCTCGTTGCGGGCCTCGATGCGCTCGCGGCGCTGCTGGTCCTCTTCCTGGTGCTCTTCGGCTTCTTCCTGCATCTCTTCGATCTGCTCGTCCGAGAGGCCGGCACCGCCTTCGATGGTGATATCCTCGCGGTTGCCCGAGCCCTTGTCCTCGGCTTCGACGTTGACGATGCCGTTCTCGTCGATGTTGAACGTCACTTCGATCTGCGGGGTACCGGCGGGCGCCGGCGGGATGCCCTGCAGCGAGAACGCGCCGAGCAGTTCGTTCTCCTCGGCGATCTCACGTTCGCCCTGGAAGACGCGGATCTGGACCTGCGTCTGGTTGTCCTGGGCGGTCGTGAAGATCTTGGACTCCTCGGTCGGGATCGTCGTGTTCTTGTCGATGAGTCGCTCGAAGAGGCCACCCTTGACCTCGACACCGAGCGAGAGCGGCGTCACGTCGAGCAGGACGATATCGTCGACGTCGCCCGAGAGGACACCACCCTGGATCGCCGCGCCCAGCGAGACGGCCTCGTCGGGGTTGACGTTCTTCTTCGGGGACTGGCCGGTCATCTCCTCGACTTTCTCCTGGACCTGTGGCATCCGGGTGGAGCCACCGACGAGGATGACCTCGTCGATGTCGCCCTTGTCGTAGCCGGCGTCGGAAAGCGCCTGCTCCGTCGGGCCGACGGTCCGCTGGATGAGGTCCTCGGTCAGGGACTCGAACTTCGCACGGCTGAGCTTGCTCTCCAGGTCGAGCGGGCCGTCGTCGGTCGTCGCGATGAACGGCTCGTTGATCCGGGTCTCCTTGCGCGAGGAGAGCTCGATCTTGGCCTCCTCGGCGGCCTCGGTCAGTCGCTGGAGCGCCTGACGGTCCTCGCGGAGATCGATCCCGTGTTCGGCCTCGAACTCGTCGGCCAGATAGTCGATGATGGCCTCGTCCCAGTCGTCGCCGCCGAGGCTGTTGTCACCGTTCGTCGCGACGACCTCGTAGACGCCACCGCCCAGATCGAGGATAGAGACGTCGAAGGTTCCCCCACCGAGGTCGTAGACCAGCACCGTCTGGTCGGACTCGTCGTCGAGCCCGTAGGCCATCGCCGCGGCGGTGGGCTCGTTGACGATGCGCTCGACCTCGAAGCCGGCGATCTCGCCGGCGTCCTTGGTCGCCTGGCGCTGTCGGTCGTTGAAGTAGGCGGGGACCGTGATGACCGCCTTCTCGATCTCGTCGCCGAGATACTCCTCGGCGTCACGCTTGATCTTCTGGAGGATCATCGCCGAAACCTGTTCGGGCGTGTACTCCTCGCCGTCGAGCGTGACCGTGTAGTCGTCCTCGCCCATGTGGCGCTTGATCGACTGGATGGTCTGCTCGGGGTTCTTGACCGCCTGGTTCTTCGCGGGCTTGCCGACAAGCCGCTCGCCGTCGTCGAACGCGACGACGGAGGGTGTCGTGCGTTCGCCCTCGGCGTTGACGATAATTTCGGGGTCGTTACCTTCCATGACCGCGAACGCGCTGTTCGTGGTCCCGAGGTCGATACCCAGAATCTTGTTGCTCGCCATCTTACCCTCTTCTACCGGATTGGGCCGGTTAAAAGTTGCTAGATGGGTCGACCAGAGAACGCCACAGAGTACCCTTCTGTGTACAGAATTCGCGGAGTCGTCGAGTAGCGACCGGAGCGTATAACACGCACCGCAATTCGACTGGTTTCTGGCCAGCACGAACGCGGATCGCCGTCCCGCACCCGCCGCCTCGCGGTTCCACAGTCACCGCTCGGCTGTTCGGAGACGGTGACTGAAGGGAACCGTCTCCTACTCTTCGCTGACGGTAACCTGCGCCTCTCGCAGCACCTTCTCGGCCATCTCGTACCCGGGCCGGTGGACCTCGGCGATCGTGCCAGCGGGCTCGTCGCTATCGACGCGGGCGAGCACTTGATGCTGTGTCGGGTCGACATCCTGCCCCGGGTCAGGCTCGATCACGTCCACGCCTTCCGCGTCGAAGGCGTCGTCGAGCTGGCGCAGCGTCGCCTCGACGCCGTCGCGGATGTCGGCGTCCTCGTCCTGTTCGAGTGCCCGCTTGAGGTTGTCCCGGACGCCGAACAGGCGGGTGACGAGATCCTCGGTGGCCCGCTGTTTCTCCTCTTCCTGGCGCTTTTCCATCCGCTTTTTGAAGTTCTGGAAGTCGGCTTGCTTGCGCTTGAGCTTCGACTCCAGTTCGTCGCGTTCGGCTTCCAACGAATCGCGATCGGCTTCGAGCCGTTCTGTCCGAGCACGCAGAGCAGCCAGTTCGCGGGCGATATCGTCCGCGTCGGCCGCGCCGACACGCTCGCGGAGGTCGTCGTCGACCTCGAACTCCCCTTCCTCGCCGACGACATCGTCCAGGTCGATCTCGTCCGTATCGACACCCTCGGGGGCCTCTTCGAGGTCGACATCGGTCGCGTCACCCGATCCGTCTTCGGGTCCCGTCTCGTCCTCGGCAGCGTCCTGCTCGGTCATGGACGATCCAACGGAACGAGTGGGTAAAAGGATTCAGAAACACGACCAGTCGCGCCACGGGGAACTATATATCGAGGGGGTGACAGACGCGATATATGCAGCCTCCGTTGCCCGGTTCCGTGGTCCGGGACTGTCGCGGCTCGGCGAGCGAGGGGTCCCGATGAGCGACGACGCGATCTACGTCGAGCGCCGCGTCGACGGGTCACTGGACGCGGTCTGGGAGCGGACACAGGAGCCCGACGAACACGAGCGGTGGGATCTGCGGTTCTCTGAGATCGACTACCTTCCCCGCGAAGAAGGCGAACCACAGCGGTTCACCTATCGGACGGGGATCGGCTTCGGACTCGCCGTCGAGGGGACCGGGGAGTCCGTCGCCACGAACGAGGACGGCGAGGAGACCACCTCGGTCCTCTCCTTCGCCAGCGAGCAGGCCCGCTCGCTCATCACCGAGGGACGGGGGTTCTGGCGGTACGTCGAGACCGACGACGGACTCCGGTTCCTGACGGAGTACAACTACGACACTCGCTGGGGAGCACCGGGACGCCTGATCGATCGGGTGGCGTTCCGTCCGCTGTTGGGGTGGGCCACTGCGCTCAGTTTCGACGTGCTGGCCCGCTGGGTCGAGGACGGGACGCCGCCGGAGGCCAGCTATCGGGCGCTGCTCGCCCACGCAGTCGCTCGCGTGGGACTCGCACTGATCTGGGGCTACCAGGGTCTCGTCCCGAAACTGCTCGTCGGACACCCGGCCGAACTCGCTCCGTTCCGTCGACTGGGCCTCGGCGCGATGGCCCAGGAGGCCGTCATCGCACTGGGCGTCCTCGAACTGGCTGTCGGGGTCGCGCTGCTGTGGCGCTGGCGCTCGGCGTGGCTGGCGTATCTCGCCGGACTCGCCCCGGTCGGGCTGACCGCCGGAGCGGTCGTCGCGGACCCGGCGGTCGCGCTCGGCCCGTACAACCCCGTCGTGACGACCGTCGGGATGGCCGCGCTCGGGGTCGTCGCCGGCTCGATCGCGGGCGACCTCCCCACGGCGCGGAACTGCCTGCGGACGCCGCCGGAGGAGTGATTCGGATGGCGGTCCCGGAGCGTGATCGGCTCCCGGCACTGGCCGACGCCAGTACCGTTCTCGGGGCGGCCGGCTGGCTCGCGGTCGTGCTCGTCGGCGTGTTCGGGCCGATCCGTGACATCGTCGCGCTGGCGATGCTCGTGCTCGTCCCGCTCGCGCTCCGACTCGCAGACACGCCCCGCCGCGACGGGAGCCGGTCGGGCTGGTACCGGGCAGCCGTGGTCGGCCAGCCGGTGGCCGCTGTCGCCGGCGTGGTCTCGCTGGCGCTCCCGCGGGGACCGACGGCGACGCTCGTGGCGGCCCCTTGGACGCTCGTGACCGTCCTGGTCGCTGGCTTCGGCGCCTGGCGGCTCCTCGGCCGCGGTCCCTGGCCGGTCGAGGAACTGGCGGTCGACGCCGGCTTGCTCTACATCGTCGTGGGCGGCGCCGCGTTGCTGTTCGACCGCTCGGGGACCGCGCTCGTCTTCGAGCCACTCATCGTCACGCTGACCATCGTCCACTTCCACTACGCCGGCTCCGCCCTGCCCGTGCTGGCGGGGCTTGCCGGCCGGGACGCCCCGGGTGGGTACCGTGGTCGGCTGCTCCGGGCGACGACTGCCATCGTCGTGGTCGGCCCGGGTATCATCGGCATCGGGATCACTGCGGCCGCGCTCGATCTCCCGTTCGCCGCTGCCGTGGAGTTCGCGGGTGTCGCCGCTTTTACCGTCGCTGTCGCCGTGTTCTCGCTCTCGGTTCTCGTCGGTGTGGTTCCTCGCCGGGAGAACGGCGTCCAGCGACTGCTACTCGGCGTGGCCTCCATCGCAGTCACTGTCTCGATGGGGTTTGCGGTCCTCTACGGACTCGCGCGGGCGACGGGCGGGACCTACCTCGGTATCAACGCCGCGTCGTTCGACCTGATGGTCACCTACCACGGCCAGCTCAACGCCTACGCGTTCGCCCTCCCGGCGTTGGTGGGCTGGCGACTGGCGATCCCCGCCACTCGCTCCCGCCAGCCCGGCATCGCGTTCGGTCGACTCCGCGGTGGCTGGCGTATCGGATCGGCGTTCCTGGACCGCAGGGGGGTGACGACAGACGCGGCCGTGACCGGGATGGTCACGACCGTCGACGAGTACGCACACGACGGGTTCGATCCCGATGCGGTGGCGCCGGCAGTCACACGCTTCTACGAGCACTCCGGGGCCTACGAGCTGTCCGTCGACCCCGCCTGGGCCACGCCGTGGCGCACGCTCGCGGCGCCCTACCGGCCGATCGCGGTCCGGGTGGGACAGCTTTCGGTGCCACGGCAGGCCATCGACGGCGACGCGGTCCTCCGCGGTCGTGTCGTCGGTGTCGACATCGGCGAGGGACAGGCCGATCAGCGGGCGTGGATACGATCGAACGCCGACCGCGTCGACGACGCCCGGCGGATGACCTACGTCGGCGTCTACGATCGCTCCGTCGCCGACGACACGGCGTTTCTCCGCGTGGCGTTTCCGCTCCCGGGTGGGAACCTGACCGGCATCCTCCGCCTCGAAAACGGCGGCAGCGACGGCGACGGACTGGCGCTCTCGTCGTTCCCCACGCCGGGGAACGCCGACGACGCGGGGCTGTATCTCGTCGTCGGCGGGGTCGGCCTGCGGCTCCCGCTCAACGAACGACTCGTCGTCGTCCCCGACGGCGACGGCGTCCGCGCGACACACCGCGTCGAAGCCCTCGGTCTCACGCTGTTCACGCTGACCTACGGTATCCGGCCGACCGACGAATCACTGGAGCCGGAACCCACGGCAGAGTAACAGGGCCACGCTCACGGTCCGAACCCGAAGGCGTCGGTGTCGTATCGCAGTTGCGCGCGGTAGTCGTCCCACTCGTCGAGTTCTCGCAGGCGATACCTGGCGAACGGGGGGTTCCGGACGAGTTCCAGTTCGACGAGCCGCTGCCGCACCGGTTCGTAGAGTTCGTTCCAGTCGAGCGATCGGACCTGTTCTTCGGGCTCGCTGTCGTCTGCGACGAAGGTAACGCCGTCGTCGGTGCGTTCGATCACTCCGTACTGGAAGCGGGACCAGACGGTGTACTCCTCGAACGGGATCGACTCAGTCGGCGGACCGACCCGCCGATACTGTGCCTGGAATCGCTGGTTCGTGTCGGAACCGCCCCAGAGAACCCCTCTCGCCAGGAGTTTGATCCGCCGCTCGACGTCGACACCACCGTTGTAGACCACTCGGGCATCGGTGTACGCTCGACGCTGAAACTGTCCGCGCAGTTCCTCGCCGTGGTGGACGTCCTCTTCGTACTGATACGGTAGCGGTGTCTTCCGCGCGCGCCGGAGGATCGAGAAACACTCGTTCCCGCCCCGCGCCGGCCCATCGGTGGCTCGCCCCCGCCAGGTCTCCGGGTCGGTCTCATCGGGATCGACCCATCGTGCCATGCTAGCAATTACCTCTGGAGGTAGATACGTGTTACTCTCCCAACACGCGCCGGTGCCGCAGCGTTCAAGCCGCCGCCTTACGGAGTCCCCGACGTGTCGCTGACGCTCAGCTACGATGCCGGGACCGTCCGTCTGCAGGGGGACTATCCGGCCGATCTCCCCGGCGTACAGGCCGACGAGCGGTCGAAAAGTGGGCGTGCCCCCGCCTACCGGTACGCCGACCTGCGAGAGACACTCGACGAGCGTGGAATCACGTACACGGATCGAGTGCTGTCGCTCCCCGACCTGTCGCTCTCGACGACCTACGACCTCCGGGCGTACCAGCGGACGGCACTGGACGCCTGGCGCGACGCCGGCGACAGGGGATGTCTCGAACTCCCGACCGGCAGCGGGAAGACAGTCGTCGGCATCGCCGCTGCGGTCGCCCTTGGGACGCCGACGCTCGTGGTCGTCCCGACGATCGACCTGCTGGACCAGTGGGAGCGGGAACTCGACCGGGAGTTCGACGTGTCGATCGGTCGACTGGGCGGGGGCGAGCAACGCCTCGAACCCGTCACGGTCGCGACCTACGACTCGGCCTATCTCAGGGCCGACGAGATCGGCGACCAGTTCGGCCTCGTCGTCTTCGACGAAGTCCACCACCTCGGCGGCGAGGGGTACCGCGACATCGCTCGGCTCCTGGCCGCGCCGGCCAGACTGGGGCTGACCGCGACCTTCGAACGACCCGACGGTGCCCACGAGGTGATCGAGGATCTCGTCGGGCCGGTCGTCCACCGCATCGGCGTCGACGACCTAGCGGGCGAGCATCTCGCCGACTACGACATCAAGCGGATCGAAGTGTCGTTGACGCCTGCCGAACGGGAGCGCTACGAGGCCGCTCAATCGACGTTTACCGACTACCTCGCACAGTCGAATATCCGTATGACTTCCGGCAGTGACTACCAGGAACTCGTCAAGCGGTCGGGAACCGACCCGCGCGCTCGGGAGGCGCTGCTGGCCAAGCAGCGGGCACGCGAGGTGATGATGAACGCCCAGCGGAAGGTCGATCGGCTCGGGACGCTCCTCGACCGCCACCGGGAGGACCGGATCATCGTCTTCACCGCCTACACCGATCTCGTATATCGGCTCTCAGAGCGGTTCCTGTTGCCGGCGATCACCCACGAGACGAGCGCCGGCGAGCGCCGCGAGATTCTCGATCGGTTCCGGGAGGGTGACTACTCTCGGGTCGTCACCGCGAACGTCCTCGACGAGGGAGTGGACGTGCCCGACGCCAACGTCGCGGTGGTGCTCTCGGGCAGCGGGTCCGAACGGGAGTTCACTCAACGGCTCGGGCGGATTCTCAGACCGACCGACGACGGGTCACGCGCACTGCTATACGAACTCGTCACCGAGGAGACCGCCGAGGAGAACGTCGCCGCACGCCGGCGGTAACGCGGCGGACCGTCACAGACAGAGGTGATTTGTGTCGCCGGGCCGTCTCCCCCGGCGTGCTGACGAAGGAACTGCTCCGGGTCTCTCGGGCTGGCGGTGGCTACCACCCGCAGTTCGTCGACGCGGCGGCCGATGACCTCGCCGCACGTGTTCTCGGGGTGTATCAGGGCCACGTCGGCGAGACGCGGGCGACCCTCGACGCGGCGCTTACCGACCTGGAGCGGGACGCCGACGACTTCAAACTGGTTCGCGGGTTCGCGAAACTGCTGGAGCGGGACGCGACCTTCGAGACGCAGTCGCCGGTCGAACCGCGCCGGGTCCGCCGCCGTGTCTTCGAGGCCGCTGAATCCGTCGGGGTCGTCGCCGACTCGGAGCGACAGACCGCCCTGGAGACGGCCGGCGACCACTTCGGCGTCGCCCCGTCGGTCCTCGAAGACGCCCTCTATGCCGACCGTGACAGTCGGCAGGTCATGGCGGCGTTCGATCCCCGCTGGAGTCCGTCGGAACTACGGACGCAGTACAACCTCTCGCTGGCCCAGACCGCGCTGTTCGACGCCACGGAGGTCCGGGTCCGCTCCTCGGAGCCGACGACGCTCGTCTCGGCGGTCAAACGGCTCCAGTTGCTCTACGAGATCGTCTCGACGCCGTCCGGCCGTGAGGTCGTCGTCACCGGCCCCGACGCGCTGTTCTCGAACACGCGACGCTACGGGACGCGGTTCGCGCGGCTCCTCCGGACGGTCGCGGCGACCGCGGAGTGGGAACTGACAGCGACGATCGACGACCGCGGGACCGAGCGGGAACTCCACCTCTCGGCGGCCGACGTGACCGTTCCCGGGGTCGAGCCGGTCAGCGAGGTGACATACGACAGCGGCGTCGAGGCCGACTTCGCGGCCCGGTTCGAGGCGCTGGACCTGGACTGGGAACTGATCCGCGAACCGGAGCCACTGGAGGCCGGTGAACACGTCGTCGTCCCCGACTTCGCGTTCGACTGGCGACCCGGCCACGAGGGTGGCGTCCGGACGACCGCCACCGACGAATCGGCGTTTCGCGTCTACTTCGAGATCATGGGCTTTTGGACGCCGGAGTACGTCCGGAAGAAGCTGTCGCGCCTCGCCGCGCTCGAAGACGTCGAACTGCTCGTGGCGGTCGACGACTCGCTGGGGGTCGGCGACGCCATCGACGCACAGGCCCACCGTGCGATCCCTTACAGCGGGAGCGTCCGCGTGAAAGACATCAGGGACGCCCTCCGCCCGTTCGAGGCGGAGCTGGTCGCCGAGAGCGCGGACTCCCTCCCAGACTCGCTGGAACCGGCGGCGGACGTGGTCTCGCTTGCCGACCTGGCGGACGAACACGGCGTTAGCGAGGACGCTATCGAGGACAAATCCTTCCCGGGTCACGAACTGGTCGGCCGGACGCTCGTCCGGCCTGTCGTCCTGGATAGAGTCGGCGAGCGGATCGAGGCCGGGCAGACGCTCGCCGAGGTCCAGGCGATACTGGACGACCACGGCATCGAGGACGACAGCGCCGTCCTCTCGCGGCTGGGATACCGTGTCGAGTGGGACGGACTCAGCGGCGGGACGGTCCGGGAGCGAGAGGCGGACTGAGCCCCGGGACGGTCCCAGCGCAGGTGTCGCGTCTCCAGTCGAGACTCGACGGTCCCGCTCAGAGGTCCCGGCGACGCCCTTTCGGGACCTGTGAGCGGAGTTCGCCGTAGACGTAGAGCCCGACGCCGACCGGGTCGGACTCGCCGGCCAGGTCGTGCGTGACGATCAGATACCCCCAGTCGCCGTCCCAGTCCAGTTCCTGGTCGTCGCCGGCGACGAACGTCGCCGCCTGCGCCCGGTCGAGGTGGACGACGTTCTTCGTAGCGTGGCCGCCGAACCGCTGGACCGCCTCTAAGGTCGGCTTCCAGTGTTCCTGGCGTGTCCGCAGGAACGTCATCCCCAGGCCCTCGATGTCGACCGGCGACGGCGGCTCGCCCCGGTAGAGCCAGATCTTCCCGGCCCCCCGTTCCCAGAACGTGTGATCGGCGAAGGTCGTCGCGGGGACGCCGAAGCGGTCGGTCCAGAACTCGACGACTGCGTCCCGCGTGGCCCGCTCGGGATCGTCCCGCTCGGCGTCGGTCGCCGGCAACCGCGTGAACTTCGTGCTGTCGTTGCTCATCCGGTCACCTCCAGTTTCGCACAGAAGAACCCGCCCGTGTCGTTGTGGTGGGGGTAGATCCGTTTGGCCCGAGTGACGGAGGGGTCGAACGACGCCCCGTCCCACTCGGTGATCCCGTCACGGTGTGTCAGCGGGAGATCGTAGTCGACGAGTTCGCAGTCCTCCGCCTCCAGCACGTGGTCCAAGACGGCCTCGTTCTCCTCGGGGGCGAACGTACAGGTCGAGTAGACGACGGTCCCGCCGGGCTCGGTCACCTGGACGGCACGGGTAAGGATCCCCTTCTGGACGCCGGCGACGCCCTCGACGTGGGAGAGCGACCAGTCTTCGAGCGCGTCGGGGTTCTTCCGGATCGTCCCCTCACAGGAGCAGGGCACGTCGACGAGGGCGCGATCGTAGCCGGCGCCGCCGAAGGGCTTCAGCGAGTGGTTGCGCCCGTCCTCGTGGGTGACAGCCACGTTCGTCACACCCAGGCGCTCGGTGTTGGTCCGCAGCGCCGAGATCCGTCCGAGATTGTTGTCGGTCGCGACGATCTCGCCGCGGTCGTCCATCAGCGCCGCTAGCTGTGTGGTCTTGCTCCCCGGGGCCGCACAGGCGTCCCAGATCCGCTCCCCCGGCTGTGGGTCCAGTACCGTCGCCGGGATCGCCGAGACCTCCTCCTGGCCGTGGGTCCAGCCGTGGAAGTACGGCCAGTTGCCGCCGGCAGACGCCTCCGGGAGAACGAACAGGCGGTCGTGCCAGTCGACCGGGTCGGCGGCGATCCCCGCCTCCTCCAGCGCGGCGGTGACCCGCTCGACAGTCGCTTTGATCGTGTTGACCCTGATCGCCGACGGGAGCGGCCGCTCGCAGGCCGCCCGGAACGCGCCGAAGTCGTCGACGATCGGGCGATACCGTCCCAGTGGTTCCATTGTCCCCCGGTTCGCCGGCGGGTCGCTTGTGGGTTTCGAAGGGCGGTAGCCCCGGCTTTCAAGCCGACGGCAGCCGATAACTCGGGTATGGCACATATCCAGATACACCGGGACGATATCGACCTCGACGAGCCGACGCTGGTCGAGGGACTTCCCGGGCTCGGCCTCGTCGGGAAGATCGCCGCCGACCATCTCGTCGACATCTACGACATGGAGTACTACGCAGCCTGTCACTGCGACGGGCTCCCGGAGATCGCGGTCTACGCGGAGGGTGATCCGACCGTCCGGCCGCCCGTCCGCATCTACGCCGACGCCGACGAGGATCTGCTGGTCCTCCAGAGCGACGCGCCCGTCTCGCCGTCGGGTGCCACCGAGTTCGCCGGCTGTCTCGTCAGTTGGTTCGACGCCAACGACGTGACGCCGCTGTTTCTCAGTGGGATGGCTGCCGAGCAGGACGGGGAACCACCCGCGGTCTATGGGATCTCGACCGGTGACGGGGCGAGCATGCTGACCGACGCGGATATCGACCATCCCAGTCAAGCCGGTGCCATCACTGGGCCGACCGGTGCGCTCATCCACGAGGCCCAGCGGACCGGTCTGACTGGTGTCGGTCTCGTCGTCGAGGCCGACCGGCAGTTCCCGGACCCCGCTGCGGCGCGGGCGGTCCTCCAGACGGCTATCGGTCCGCTCGGCGACTTCGAGGTCGATACGGAGGCCCTCGTCGAACAGGCAGACCAGATCGCGGAAGCCAAACAGCGGCTGGCCGACCAGCTCCAGCCCTCCGAGGACGACAGCACGAGCGCGCGGCCGCTGGGGATGTACCAGTAATGGTCTCGACATCTGGGCTCGCGCGGCTCGGGATCGCACTCGTTGCGGCCCTCGTCGCTGCCGTCTTTGGATGGATCCTGTTCGTCCGGTTCTCGGCGGACTTGGCCGATCTACTCGGCATCTTGTTGGTCATCGCGACGGTACTCGGCGCGCTCAAACTCGCGGGCAACGTCGGCGAGACGCTGTTTCCCTCCTACAACGTCGCCGAAGTCGCCGTGGAGGGGCCGATCACCCGTGATGGCGGTGGCGGGATCACGACGCCGCCGACCGGCGCCAGCGCCGACGACATCGTCGAACAGATCGAACAGGCCGACGAGGCCAAGGGCGCACAGGCGCTGCTGTTGAAGCTCAACACGCCGGGCGGCCAGATCGTCCCCAGCGAGGACATCCGGCTGGCGGCCGAACGCTTCGACGGCCCGACGGTCGCCTACGCGACGGATGTCTGTGCCAGCGGCGGCTACGACATCGCGGCCGGCTGTGACGAACTGTGGGCTCGCGAGGGGTCGATCGTCGGCTCGATCGGCGTCATCGGCTCGCGTGTCAACGCCAAGGAACTGGCCGACCGCGTGGGACTGTCCTACGAACAGTTCACCGCCGGCGAGTACAAGGACGCCGGGACGCCGCTGAAAGAACTGAGCGAGGACGACCGGGAGTACCTCCAGGGAATCGTCGACGACTACTACGACCAGTTCGTCGAGACCGTCGCCGAGGGCCGCGAGATGGACAGCGAGACCCTCCGGGAGACGGAGGCACGCATCTTCCTCGGCGAGGAGGCCGCAGACCGCGGACTCGTCGACGAGATCGGGACCAGGCAAGCAGTCGAGGCCGCGCTGGGGGACCGACTCGGCGAGGAGCCGGCCGTCCGCGAGTTCACGCCCGAACAGGGGTTGGCCGGGCGGCTCCGTGGCGGCGCCCAGCGTGTCGCCTTCGCACTCGGGGCCGGTGTCGCGAGCGCGTTCGACGACACGGGCGACATCGACGGCGTCTCGTTCCGTCGGTGACCGCGAGGGTTTTTTATTTCACGGGTGCGTCTGGCACTTTGTGACAACGCTGGTGGTGTGTATCGACCGGGATAGTCCCGTCTCGACGGAGTACCCGGTCGTCGGCCGGTCGTCTGTCGAGCCACTCATCACCGAGACCGGCGTCGAAGACCCGGAAGACAGCCGCGTCAACTGCCTGCTCGAGGGGTTGCGCGTCGCCGACGAACTCGAAGCCGAGGGGAGCGAGCCGCTGCTTGTCGTCGTCGGCGGCGGGACAGATACCGTCGGCACCGACCGACACATCGCCACACTGGTCGAGGACCTCGTCGAGACGTACGGCCCCGACTCCGCGATCGTCGTCGTCGACAGCGCCGACGACGAGCAACTCGTCCCCATCATCGAGAGCCGGGTTCAGGTCGACGCCGTCGACCGGGTCGTGGTCCGACAGGCCAGGGACATCGAGTCGACGTACTACCTTCTCAAGCAGTTCCTGGCCGACGAGGAACTCCGGAAGACGGTGCTGGTCCCGCTCGGGCTGGCGATGGTCGCCTTCCCGATCCTGCTGATCGTCGCCAACAGCACGACCATCGCCATCGGTGCGATCGCCGCCGCTGCCGGCGTGTTTCTCATCTACAAGGGGCTGGGGATCGACACGTACCTCTCGCGGCTTCCCGGCGAGATCCGCGAGGCGCTGTACTCGGGCCAGGTGTCGCTGGTGACCTACGTCGTCGCCGTCGGCCTCTCGCTCGTGGGGCTGTTTGCCGGCGCCCTCGGCGTCTCGGACATCGAAGACCCGGCGACGTTCGTGTTGGTCAACCGCTTTGCCTTCGACAGCGTCCCCTGGCTCACCGCGGCCGCGCTGGCGGCCTCGCTGGGTCGACTGCTGGACGAACTCATCCAGCGTGAGGGGGTCCGCAGCGCCTACGTCAACCTTCCCTTTGGTGCCGTCGCTGTCGGCCTCGTCGTCCGTGGGTTCTCCGCGTACTTCCTCGAACGGGGCGGGGTCTTCGACGCGTTCCGTGTCACGCGGACCGACCTCGGGGTCGTCGTCGTTCAAGGGTTCACGATGGAGGCCGGGACCCGACTCGCGGTGTTCATCCTCGCGGGTATCCTCATCAGCCTGCTCGGCGTGCGGGTCGCTACCTACGTCAGCCGGACCGACATCGAGAGCGAACTGGCCGAATAGACAGCGATTTACCCCGTCGACGGCTACCCGTTCCCATGACAGACGGCGCGTGGGTCTCGCTGTTCTCCGGCGGCAAGGACTCTTCGTGGGCGCTCTACCGGGCGCTCGAACGCGGTTACCCGGTCGAACGGCTCGTGACGGTCCACCCCGAGGGGGACTCGTATATGTATCACGTCCCGGCGACACAGTTGGCAACTCTTGCGGCTGAGAGCGTGGGGGTTCCACTCTTGGAGGTCGAACCGGAGGACTTCGGTGCCGACGACGTCCCCGATGCCGGCGTGCAGGGCGACGAGGAACTCGAACCGCTGGAGGCCGCACTCCGGGACCTCGATTCGGAACTCGATGGGGGGATCACCGGACTGACCGCCGGTGCCGTCGAGAGCGAGTACCAGACCACGCGGATCGAGGCGATGGCCGAGCGCCTGGAAGCGCAGGTATTCGCCCCACTGTGGCAGGAGGACCCCCGAACGCTCGCGGAGGCGATGCTCGACGCCGGCTTCGAGATCCGTCTCATCCGCGTGGCCGCCTACGGCCTCGACGAGTCCTGGCTCGGCCGGACGCTGGACGCCGACGCGCTGGACGACCTCGAAGCCCTCAACGACGAGTACGGCGTTCACATCTTGGGCGAAGGCGGCGAGTTCGAGACGCTGGTGACCGACGGACCACACATGGATCGTCGGATCGAACTGGACTACGAGACGGAGTGGGACGGAACCCGAGGGACGCTCCGGATCGAGGACGCGTGGCTGGAATGAGTTCACTCACCGGTCACGAGTGAGTGTCACGAACGAGTGACCGGCTTTTTAGCGTAGATTTTTCGAGGAGCGGTTCCCGCAGTGCGCTCGTCGAGCGCACGAGGACACCCGACGACGAAAAAGGTACGGTGGCGAGTTCGAGACGCTGGTGACCGACGGACCGCACATGGATCGTCGGATCGAACTGGACTACGAGACGGAGTGGGACGGAACCCGAGGGACGCTCCGGATCGAGGACGCGTGGCTGGAATGAGATACGCAGCGTCGGAGACGCTGGTCGCGCGTGTGATCGAGCGGTCACCGCGTCGTTTATCCGCCTCGGCGGGCACCACAAACGTATGACAGAGGACGACGGCGCCTCCGGAAGCGGGGGGTTCACGATCAACTGGGACGAGGTCGACGAGGAGACGCGCGAGGAACTGGAGTCGATGCAGGTCCCCGAACAGACGGAGACCGATGTCGACATCGCCGACAAGATCAACGAACAGAACGTCACGGGTCGGATCGACCGGCTGGAAGCCTCCTACGGCGACGTCCCCGTCACCGAGGAGACGTTCGAACTCTCGCCCGAGGAGTACAGTGAGGTCTACTCGGCGACGAAAGGGACCGGATACGACGGCAACAGCGTCGTCTTCGTCACCCGCGACGGCGCTTCGCTGCCCGACCTGAGCGAGAATATCCCGGAACAGGCCGCTCACGATACCCGCGACCGGGTCCTGATGGTGCTGGGTCGCGGTGCGGACCTGTGGGCGCTGCCGGGCGACGGCAACGGTGGACAGTACGAATCCCTCCAGGAAGCGGCAGTCCGGCGCGTCCACGAGCAGACCGGCATCCGGTGTACGATCACCGGTGTCGAGGAGGTCTTCCACCGCAAGTACTACCCGGATAGTGACGCCGACGGTTCGGTCCATACGCTGGATGTCTACTTTCAGGCCGAGTACAGGAAGGGATCGCTGGATGTCGACGAGTCGGAACTCACCGGCGCCGCGTGGTTTGCCGAGCCCCCGAAGCAGTTGACCGAAGGGGCCGAACAGATCTGGGAACGGTTCGTCGACGGCGGCGAGTAGTATAGTACCAATTGAAACGATGTACACACCGATCACACTGCAGTCGTGCGGTCGGGTGTGCGCTGATTTTCAATGGCGACTCGTGTCGTGAACAGTCCATACCGGGGTTTGCGTAGCATAACGAATCCTTTTGCCCCCATTCCGTCTGTACGTTTATGACAGACAAACACGAAGTTTCACTGATGAACCCTCGTACAATTTCCCTTGGACTGGGCACTGCTCTCAGTACGTTCCTGTTGGCAGGTGCTACGACAATCGAATTGTTGGGAGCCGGTGAAGCCCCTGGAATCGGTATCCTCGGCGTCTTCGTCGGCATCATCGCCGGTCTGCTTGCAGGCGGGGTTGTCAGTGTGTCCGCTGACCGACTCTCCGGAATTGCTGCATCGGCCCTTGTTGCCTACGCCACTTTCGGTGTCGCGTTCGTCACAATTGCAGGGATTCGATACGTCAATGTACCGTTTGCTGATGACGTATTCACCTTCGCTGTTCAAATCGGTGTGAGTGTCGTCCTCGCGGTTGCTGTCGCCTTGCTGACAAGACATAAGCGGTCCGGAAGATTGACTGAATCTGCTTGAGTAAGCTCCCGAACGATCGTCGCCGTTGAAAACCACCGCACACGCGGTCGCACGACAGCAGCGCGATAGGTCTCACTCGTTGCAAGTAGTACGCGCAATACCCTGTGGACCGTTGTATAACGGACTCAGTGGTCGAGCCTGTTCCTGGCTCACGCCGACGCTTGGGGTGGCGCGTATCGCTACAACAATCAGCGTAGGGCCGCTAGTGCTCGACGAATTCGACGAGGACGCCCCCGGTCGTCCCGGGATGGAGGAAGGCTACGTCGTGGCCCCACGCACCCGGTCGTGGCTCCTCGTCGATCGGGTCGATGCCTTCCTCGACCGCGGCTGCGATCGCCGCCTCGATGTCGTCGGTCGCTAGCGCGACGTGGTGGATTCCGGGTCCGTTCCGGTCGAGGTACTGCGGGATCGCGCCCTCGGCGTCCGGCAGGGGTTCTAAGAGTTCGAAGTAGCCGTTCCCGAGGTCGAGAAACGTCACTGATAGCCCGTCGAACGTTTCTTCGTGGGCGATGGGTGCGTCGAAAGCAGCGGCATACAACTCGGCGAGTGTGTCGGCGTCGTCGGTTGCGACACCGGCGTGATCGAAGCGCATGGTCGGCGTTCTCCCGGCCGGTATTTAGTTCCGGCTGGCGCGTCAGTTCTCCCGGAGCCGGTCCAGTCGGCGCTCGAACTCCTCGTCGCTCACCTCACCGTTGGCATAGCGCCGGCGGAGTCGCTCGATCGCGGGATCGTCGACACTGTCGGTTCCGGCCGATCGCACGAGCAGGTATCCGAATCCAACCACGCCGGCTACGAACAGCAGCGGGACGACGGGACTGACTCCCCACAGCCAGCCGGGGCCAGCACCGCCAGCCGGTCCGCCACTGTGCATTCCGCCCCCCACATCCCGCCCCCCATCCCGCCGCCGGTCATCGTCACGGAGCCCATGACGATCACGGGCAGAACGACCAGCCCTCCCAGGAGGAGAGCCACGACCCCGGCCAGTCGGCGATCGCTCGTCGTCACTGTCGACCGCCCTCGTTGAAGTGCCGTCGCATACGTGATCGTACGGCGGCCTCGTTCAATGGGATTGTCGTTCAGATACCAAGGTGAACATGGAACGATATCGTCTGAATCGAAAGTCCGCGGGCCGACCCCTCACATCGACGAACCGGGCTGGTACTCGCCGAAGACATCCCGCAGCACGTCACAGACCTCGCCGGTCGTGGCGTAGGCTTTGACGGCGTCGACGAGGTACGGCATCAGGTTCTCCTCGCCCTGTGCAGCCTCCTCCAGTGCCGTCAGTGCCGCCTCGACGGCCTCGTCGTCGCGGTCCGTCCGCAGTTGAGCGACGTTCTCCTTCTGTGCCCCCTCTAGTGCCTCGTCGACCTCCTCGATGTCCTGGTCGTCCTCCTCTTCGACTCTGTACTCGTTGACGCCGACGATGATCCTGTCGCCGGCTTCCTGTTCCTGCTGGCGTTCGAAGGCCACGTCCTGGATCTGGCGCTGGACCCACTGACTCTCGATTGCCTCCCGCATCCCGCCGCGCTCGTCGACCTCCGCGAGCAGTTCGCGGGCGTCGGCCTCCAGTTCGTCGGTCAACGACTCGACGTAGTAGCTGCCGGCCAGTGGATCGATGGTGTCTGCGGCCCCGGATTCGTGGGCGAGGATCTGCTGGGTCCGCAGCGCCGTCCGCACGGATTTCTCGGTCGGCAGGCCGATCGCCTCGTCTTTCCCGTTGGTGTGGAGACTCTGGGTCCCACCCAGGACGGCCGCCAGCGCCTGGTAGGCCACGCGGACCACGTTGTTCTCGATCTGCTGGGCGGTCAGTGTCGAGCCGGCGGTCTGGGTGTGGAACTTCAGCTGTTTCGATTTCGGATTGTCGGCGTCGAACCGTTCGTCCATCAGCGAGGCCCACAGCCGCCGAGCGGCTCGGAACTTCGCGACTTCCTCGAAGATGTTGTTGTAGGAGGCGAAGAAAAAGGAGAGCTGTGGCGCGAACTCGTCGACATCCAGCCCGGCCTCGATGGCCGCTTCGACGTACTCCAGGCCGTTGCCCAGCGTGAACGCGATCTCCTGGGCAGCCGTCGAGCCGGCCTCACGGATGTGATAGCCGGAGATCGAGATGGTGTTGAAGTTCGGGACTTCCGTGGCGCAGAACTCGAAGATATCGGTGATGAGCCGCATCGACGGCTCGGGCGGATAGATGAACGTGTTCCGGGCGATATACTCCTTGAGAACGTCGTTCTGGATGGTTCCCCGCAACTGTTCGCGGTCGACGCCCTGCCGGTCGCCGACGGCGATATACATCGCCAGAAGGACCGACGCGGGCGCGTTGATCGTCATGGAGGTCGAAACCTCGTCCAGCGGGATGCCGTCGAAGACCGTCTCCATGTCACGCAGGGAGTCGATGGCGACGCCGGTCTTTCCGACCTCGCCGGCGGCCATCGCGTTGTCGGAGTCGTACCCCATCTGGGTCGGAAGGTCGAAGGCCATCGAGAGCCCGGTCTGGCCCTGATCGAGGAGATAGTTGAACCGCTCGTTGGTCTCGCGGGCGGTCCCCATTCCGGCGTACTGGCGCATCGTCCACAACCGGCCGCGATAGCCAGTCGAGTAGACACCCCGGGTGTACGGCTCCTGGCCCGGAAGCCCAAGGTCTGATTCGTAGTCCAGGTCGGCGACGTCAGCGGGCGTGTACAGTCGGTCTACCTCGTGCCCCTCTGTGTCTGTGGTGAACGTCTCTTTGCGTTCGCCGAACCGGTCGACGGTCGGCTGGACCTCGCTGTCTTCCCACTCGGCTTTCGCCTCGCGGATACGGTCCAGCTCTTCGGGGTCAAACATGCTCGGGCTGTCGGACGGCGCGGGCTTAAGGGTTCGCGATCATACTAGTATCTCGCCGTTTATCGACGACGGGAGCCGGGGTCTGACAAATGTAGCTATCGTCGAACAACAGCCGATCAGCCGCTCGGAAACTCCTTGAATACCGACTCGAAATCGTCGAACTCCTCGACGGACTTGTTGGCCTCCTCCCGGAGGTTCTCGACGCGCTGGCTCACTTCGTGGTATTCCTCGTGGGCGTCGAGCTCCGCTGGATTCCGCTCGGATTCGAGGGTCGCTTTCTTCGAGGCCGCAGCGAAGAACTCCTGGATCTGTTCGTCGTACGCGGTTCGCGTGAGCATTTCTTCGACTGTCCCTTCGAGTTCCTCGCGTGTGACGGGTTTCGTGAGGTAGTCGTCGAACGGCATCTCGACGATATCGAAGTCGGGATCGACGGCGGTGACCATCACGACACGGCAGTCGATCCCGCGCTCGTCGATACGATTCAACACTTCGTCGCCGGATTTGCCAGGCATCTGCCGGTCGAGGAGGACGACATCGACCGCTTCGTCGATCCGATCGAGCGCTCCGTCCCCATCGTAGGCTGTCCTGACGTCGTATTCGATCGAGAGCCAGGTCGTGTACAGGTCTGCAATGTCCTGTTCGTCGTCGACCACGACGACACTGACACTCTTTGCGTCATCGTCCATCTGCACTGTGTCTCTATCCAACATCGGAACGAGCAGTTTGTCGAACAACTGTCTGACGGTAGCATAAATCCATGCCCTTCATTATCACGTTTGAATACTTCACTCGGCAAGACACGGCCCGTTATGTGGTTCGACGCCGTACGGACGCCTGATGGCTGACGATCCGTCGCTGATCACATCGCTCGCGATCCACGCCGAGGATCTGGTCGCAGCAGCAGAGACGACTATGCACGAGGAGAAGCGCGCGGTGTTACGTGTGACCCCACCGTTCAGTGGCCGGATGCGTGCCCGTCTGCACGTCGTCCAGACCGACCCCGAACCGGAGCCGATCCATCTCGACCCCTGGACACTGCTGGCCGACGACGCACCGCCGGTCCCGACACCCGACGGGACGGAAGACGAACTTCGTGCGGACCCGGATCGGACGTACTCGGTCGAACGTCACCGCGAGTACCACGAACAACGGGTCGAAGACTGGCGTGGCTCGATCCTCGACCACGTTCGGGACACCACTGTCCTCCCCGGCACGGGGACGGAGGTCTCACTGATCATACTCGGCCCGTAGGTGCCACTTCCGAATCTCGTCAATACCCGCTGAGAGGTCTCGATAAAACGTTTAAGAACTGCTGCGATAGTCGTGAAACGTCGTCTGACGGCACGCGAACGCGTAAAACGATTCAAAAACCCCCGAACTCTCTCGCGGTTATATGCGATCCCCCGTTGTATACAGGTACAGGTCCCATGTCGAACTCATCGACGAACGAATGGCTCGCCCTCCCGGAAACATCGCTTACGGATATCCGTGAGTCGATCCTGACGCCCGTTCGCGGAATGGCTTTTTGGACCGCGATCACACTCCCGTTCCTCTATCTTCCGCTGCTCGCGTACGGTCTGGAGTCACCAGCAACCCGTCTGGCCTTCCTGGCCCTCATCACCTGTAACGCGGTCGCGCTGCTCATCGGCCACTCCTACTCCCGGCCCTGAACTCCCGCTTTTGTGTGTCACACACCGCTGACGTACTATGTTCCTCTCTAACGTCGGCCAGCGATGCCACTCTTCACGTTCCTTTGGAGATGGTATGCGCGGGACCGGATTTGAACCGAAGGAAGACTCGCGGTG
Source organism: Haloarcula montana (assembly GCF_035666295.1). NCBI lineage: Archaea > Methanobacteriati > Methanobacteriota > Halobacteria > Halobacteriales > Haloarculaceae > Haloarcula > Haloarcula montana. The sequence goes on along the minus strand of NZ_CP142027.1, from coordinate 288,943 downwards.
CTCGTCTTCCAGGGTTCAGAATCCGCCGGCCACAAAACACGACGCTCACGTCCGTTCGAGTCGGTGATGCGCGGGACCGGATGTGAACCGGAGGGAGACGTGCTCACTACGTTGCGCGCGACTCCCAGAGTTCAAATCGGCCCTGCTCTTCGCTCACTTCGTTCGCTCATGCGCGGGACCGGATTTGAACCGGCGGACCCCTACGGGATAGCGTCCTAAGCGCTACGCCTTTTCCTGGCTCGGCAACCCGCGCGCACCAGGTGCTATCGCCGAGTGGAGTATCAAGCCTTCGTTTGCGATCCGGGATACGACGGTTTAGGTACGTCGGGGGCAAACAGCAGGTATGTACCGAGCGAGCGATCGTGTCGAACACGAGCAGTGGCTCTCGGAGATCGAGACCGTCGCCGACCGACTCGGGCTCGGAACCCAGGCACGCTCACACGCTGTCGATCTGTTTCTCTCCGCGCTACCCGATCAGGAGCGGTCGAAACGGGCGACGATGGCCACGAGCATCTACGTCGGCGCGCTGGTTGCCGGCCAGGAGCGGTCCCAGACCGCCGTCGCGGAGGCGACCGACGTCTCCCGGTTGACGATTCAACAGCGCTGGAAAGACGTCCTCGAACGGGCGGGACTGGACGCGCCCTCCTGGTAAGTTACGAGGATCGCCCGTCGCGTTCGGGGGTCGGGGTTCCGTGTTCGTCGATCTCTCCGCGGACGATCCGCGTCGAGGATATCACCTCGCCGTCATCGGCGTAGACGTGGGGAACGACTTCTATTTCGAGTGGGTCGTGCCCGCGTTCCCGGCGAATCTCGTTGATCCGTTTCCCGCCAGTCTCCGTCTCCGGGGAGACGACGAGCACGTCGAACTGTGGTTCGGTCGCGATTCCCGTGGGTTCGGCCAGTTCACGGATGGCCCAGTCCCGATCGTGCTCGGTGGCGAGCGCCGCGAGTTCCGTCTCCAGCGCCGCCTTCCGTTCCTCGTAGGAGCGGATGTGGCGCTCGTCGTGTCGGGTCTTCGGTGCGAGATCGTCGCTGGTGAGTCCGACAGTGACATCCCCGAGCTCGAACGCGCGTTCGAACAGTGCGCGGTGCCCGTCGTGGATGGGATCGAACGTCCCTCCCAGCGCGACATTCATACCGACGAGGACGGCGTGGCTCGGTTTAGTCGTGTCGACTTTTCCCCTCCGAGTGGATACGTCTCAGGGCGTCGCTTCGTCTTCGTCGTCGTCCGGATCGTCGTCCGGATCTGCGTCCTCGACCGAGATCGTCACCGGATCGGAACTATCCGCTGACCCTGTGTCCGGCAGTGGTCCACCGTCTCGATCGAGATAGTCGTCCAGGTTGAAGACTGTATTGAGCCTCGATTGGACGTCCTCGACAGCTGTGTTGACCAGTTCGCTCGGTGCGATTGCACTGTACTCATAGGGATTGTTCCCCGCGCCGTCGCTCTCGCGTTTCTCCCGGGTCACGATGTCCTCGTCGTGGAGCGCAGCCAGCGCTTCCCGAACCGTACTCGGGTAGAGCCCGGTCCCGTCTGCTACTTCGTCGCTCGTACTCCCCGGGTTCTTCCGGAGATTGACGTAGATTCGCGAACGCGTCTCCGTATCGAGTAGCCAGGAGAGCAAGTCGACGAGCCCTTCGTCGAACTGTTCGACAGCACGGTCGGCCTCCTGTTCGATTCGGTTTCGTACTTCGTCTTCGGTTTCCTCGTCTCGTTCGTCCGGTGTTTCGTCGTCGATTGTCATGCGTTGCCTCTACGAGGACAAAAGGTGCCGCCGATGAAAAACCCTCTCCCTCTCAGTGGGGCCGTCCCCCCCGAACTGGTCGGTTCGGCCCGCTCATCTCATACCCACCAGTAATCTCACATATAAATAGCGGCCGTTTCCCCGGCTGGCTATCGGCGCTGAGAGTCTCCCTGTGGTATTTTACTGTCTTGGTCAATAGTACAAGATGTCGCATGGCACGCTGGTCGTCCTGACTGCCGGTACCGTCCTGCGTCGTATCGGAACCGGTGCAGAGGCGGTCCGCGGTGAGTGCCACTGTGACAGTGGACCGGCTCACAGGGCTGGTGGAGCAAACGACCGACGGAAGGTCACTGGGGGGTGACTGGCATCCGTCTCACTTCCGAGGTGCCGGTGTTCTACTGCTCGTCCAGACGAAGCGAGTGGCACAACTCGACGACACTGTCTGACCGGAGCCGTCGCTGCTGACTCGCACCGCTTTCCGCGTCTACGAGCCGGCGAAGGCCGTCGACGCCGAGGCGGTCACACTCACGCTGGACGAGTGTCTCGACGGCCTGTGGGTCTTCCTCGTCCGGCACCAGTAGTTCGGCGTCTCGGCCGTGCCTGATCGCCCGCCACTTGCTCTCGTCTAACAGTTCTCGGCCCATCGCCGTCCCGGACTCGCCGTCCTCGTAGCGAGCACCGAGGTCGGCGACCAGGGCGTGCGTGTACTCGACGAAGGCCATCACCCGATCCGGATCGGCCTGTCCGTCGGGCGCGCGGACCTCGACCGTCCCGAGCCCCGAGTGGGGCCGAACGTCGAACCAGAGTTCTCCCCGATCGTCGATGCTTCCGGTCTCGATCATCCGTCGCTCGTAGCGCTCGAACGCCTCGTAATCCTCGAAGGCCGTCGGCATCCCGGTGTTTGGCAACCCCTCGAAGATCTTCGCCCGCGCCGACTGGAGCCCGGTGTCGAAGCCGTTCCAGTACGGTGAGTTCGCCGACAGCGCGAGCATCAGCGGGAGGTGCCAGCGGAGTTCGTTGGCGATCCAGACGGCCTTGTCGGCGTCGTCGACACCGACGTGGATGTGGAGCCCGGCCGTCGTGTTCCGGTGTTGTGGGTACTTGATCCGGTCTAACTGGGCTCTGTAGCGTGGCTTCTCCGCGTGTTCGAGTTCGCGCCACTTCGCCAGCGGATGCAGTCCTGCGGCGGCGATCCCGAAGCCGTGATCGCTGGCGTGGTCGACCAGCGCGTCCCGGACAGTCGAGAACTGTTCGCGCGCTCGACCCGGATCGTCGATGCGGGGCGTCTGTGTTTCGATGACGCACTTGAACAGCTCGTGGTCCAGGCGGTCTTCGAGAACCGCCGGCGGCTCGGACTCGTAGACGAGTTCGTCCGTCCCCGAGGTCGGACGGCCGTACTCGTCGACGATGTAAAACTCCTCTTCGATGCCAAGCGTCCCCTCGTGGGTAAACGTCTCGCGCGACCCCGTCTCGTCCATCGCCTCGACAATCGGAACCGACGCGCTAAAGTTTTCCGTCACTGGACGACCGCTATCGGGGCTGTGCGACGACGCCGAGGTGGTCCTCGTGGTACGGCGTGAGTCGTTCGGTCTCCAGTATCTCGTAGTGGTCGTCGAGTTCGGCTACTACGTCCTCGAACACCGCTTCGGGGGCTGCGGTGACATCCTCGCTCCGGGCCTTGATCGCCGCCAGGAGGCGGCCGTCATCTGTCAGGAACTGCCGGTTGAGTGCGGCGACCCGTGCCTGTCCGCGGGTCGCCACGTCCTGAACGAGTACGTCGACCGGTTCGACCACGTGCGCGTACGTCTCGGGCCGGCGCGCGTCTTTCAACAGCGGAAACAGGTGGTCTCTGTCGTCGGCGGCCGACAGCAAGTCCCGGAGCGGCCGCGGTGCGAACTCGACGGCGTAGGTCGGCCCGGCGAAGTCCGCGACGTGGCTGACCGTGGTCCCGGCAGCGGCCCCCAGGTACAACACCGTCTCGCCACCGTCCAACCCGGTGTCCATCCCCAGTTCCAGCATCGCACCGAGTTTCGAACGGTGTGGGTCCCACCGGCGCCATTCGCCGTCGGTCGGCTCGCCGTAGACTGGCGAACCGCGCGTCGCCAGTCCCGTCTCGCCGTCGAAGTCGTGTCGCTCGATACCGGCGGGGAGTGTCACTGGTCCTCACCTCGTCGGCCGCGAATCCGTTCGATCCGTTCGTCAAGTTCGTCCTGTAGGGACGGCCGCCGGTCGCCGCTGTAGTGGTCGATCCGCGCGGCGATCGAGAGCTTCCCCGCCAGTGCCCGCGCGGCCGACCCTCGCTCGTCGGGATGGGTCCCGCGAACGTACTCGTGGGTGAAGATCACGCCGTGTTTCGGCGACGGGGCCGAGCCCGTGAGATGCGCGAACAGCGCGTCCTCGGCACCGAGCACCTGGACGGTGCCGCTTGGCTGTTTGGCGAGTGCTTCGAGCCCGCCGGCCAGCGAGAGCAGTCGTGCGGCCAACACCGGGCCGGCCAGCATCGAGAGGTTCGGCGCGACAGCGGGAGCGGCCCGTTCGATGAACGCTCGCAACGAGTCGGCTTCCTCGGTCAGTTCGACGGTCCGTTCGGCCAGCGAGACGAGCGCGCTGTCGGTCCCGTCGTCGGGGGTCCGAGCCGCGACCTCGCGGGCGTAGTCGATCCCGGTCCCGCTTTCCCCGTAGCGGCTCCCGGCCCACTCGCTGACCCGCTCTGTGAGTTCGTTGGCCGTCCGCTCGCAGTCGGCCATCGCCCTGACGGCGTGGACGAGCTGCTGGTCGTCTGCCCCTTCGCGTTCGCGGACGGCCTCGCTGGCGGCTGCCGTCGTCGCCGCCCCCAGCCGCTCGTAGTACTCCTTACGGTCCGTGGCGAACCCCGACTCGACGGCCAGGGACGGCCAGTCGGCGGTGGTCTCGGCCGCGCCCTCCCTGATGCGTGTGACGGCGGCCGCCTCGTCGTCGGGGTCCAGCCCGGCGAACCAGCCGTCAGTGTCCTCTGTCATACGTAACGTCTGGACACACCGGCGTATAGGTGTCATCCTTCGTGCCCGTCGCCGGACTCTGTCGGCCCGACCGAGCCGAAAGACCGACTGTAGACGGCTGCTATCACGTGTTACTACGGCTTTATCTCCTCGAAGCCCCTCTATACTGCCATGGAACCACGATACAATTCCTTCGAGAACATGGACCGTTTCTTCGACCAGATGCGCCAGAGTATGTTCGGCGGGGACCGAGGCGTCGGACGCGGCTTTGACGACAGTGTCCGAGTCGAACGCACCGACGAGGCGATCGTCGTCGTCGCCGACATGCCCGGCTTCGAACCGGACGAGATCGGCGTCCGACTCCACGACGACCGACTCCACATCACTGCCGACCACGACGCTGGCGACGAAGGGAGCGTCCGGCGTCGCTCGCTACGCGAGACGATCGCGCTGGGGGAAGCCGTCGATCCTGAAACCGTCACAGCGGGGTACCGAAACGGTGTCCTTGAGGTACGACTCCCGCTCGAACCGGATTCCCACGAGGGTATCGACATCGAGATCGGCGAGTGATCGAGAAACGTTCGACAACCGGGGAACCGTGAAATCCCCGTATATATTTGTCTGTTCCCATAGAATTACGGGGTATGGTAGGCCCCGAGTCGACGCCAGGGTGGCGGACGGCGGAGACCGAATACACGGACGAAGTTATCGGCGACGACACGCTCGGTGAGATGTTCGCTGCGACCGCCCAGCGCAACGCCGCCGACGACGCGCAACTGTACAAAGGCGGCGCGTACGACCGATCACTCACTGAGGAGGTCATCCCTTCGGCGCCGAGCGGCGAATACGCGGCCATCAGTTACGAGCGGATGCACGATATCGTCAAGCACGTCGCAACGGGCTTGCGGGATATCGGCGTGAGAGACGACACTCGCGTCGGGCTGTTCTCTTCGACCCGGATGGAGTGGGCACTCGCTGACTTCGCAGTGCTCTCTGCGGGCGGCGTAATCACGACAGTCTACACCGAATCGTCGGCCAAGCAGGTCGAATACCTGCTCGACGACCCTGACGCCGAGTTCGTCATCGTCGAGAACGCCGACCTCCTCGACCGGGTGCTCGAAGTGGAAGCGAATCTTTCTCTCGAAGGTATCGTTCTGATCGACGACTACGAGTCCGATCGAGACGACATCTATACGCTCGGCGACCTTTACGACCGTGGAGTCGCCAGCTTCGAGGAGTCCACCTACCGCTCCTGGCTCGACGATCGTGATCCGAGTGATCTGGCCAGTCTGATCTACACGTCGGGGACGACTGGACAGCCGAAAGGCGTCCAACTCACCCACCGGAACTTCCGTTCGAACGTCAACCAATCGCGGAAACGGCTCGCTCCCAGACCGGACAAACACCCCGATGTCCCGGCGATCGGCTCCGGCTCGACGTCGATCTCTTTTCTCCCGCTCGCACACGTTTTCGAACGGCTCGCGGGGCATTTCTTCATGTTCGCTTCGGGCGCGACAGTCGGGTACGTCGAGCACCCGGACACCCTTGCCGACGACCTCCAACTGATCCAGCCGACGACCGGCGCAAGCGTTCCTCGGGTCTACGAGCGGATCTTCGACCGGATGGGCGACCAGGCCAGCGAGTCACCGATCAAACAACGGATCTTCGACTGGGCGGTCAGTGTCGCCAGAGAGTACGCACGGGCTGACGACCCAGGTGTCGTCCTCGAAGCGAAACACGGACTCGCGGATAGGCTCGTCTACAGCACGGTCAAGGAGCGGATGGGGGGCAACATCGAGTTCATGGTCAGCGGCGGCGGGAGCCTCTCGAAGACGCTCTGTGAGACGTTCGTCGGGATGGAACTGACGATCCTGGAGGGGTACGGTCTCACGGAGACATCGCCGGTCATCACGACTAACCCCCCAGAGGATATCCGACCGGGCACACTGGGCGTCCCAGTGTCAGATGTCGAGGTGCGTATCGACACTGGAGTGGTCGACGCCAGCCAGTTCGACGACGTGACCGGCGAACTCGGGGAACTGCTCGTCCGCGGTCCGAACGTCACCAACGGCTACTGGAACCAACCCGGACCCAGTGAGCGTGCGTTCACCGAGATCGACGGCAAGCGGTGGTTCCGTACGGGAGATATCATCGAACGGACGGACGACGACTATCTGATCTATCACGACCGGATCAAAGAGATCATCGTCCTCTCGACCGGGAAGAACGTGGCGCCACAGCCCATCGAGGATCTGTTCGCGACGAGCGACCGCGTCGACCAGGTGATGGTGGTCGGCGACGACCAGAAGTTCGTCGGGGCGCTCATCGTGCCGAACTTCGAGGAACTCCAGCGGTGGGCCGACGCCGAAGGGATCGACCTACCCGCGGATATCTACGAGCGCTGCGACGACGACCGAGTCAGAGAGTGGGTCCAGGTCGCTGTCGACGAGTGTAACGCCGACCTGGAGAAAGTCGAGCGGATCAAACAGTTCGAACTGGTTCCCAGGGAGTGGACCGCCGAGAACGATCTGCTCACGCCATCGATGAAAAAGAAACGCCGGAACATCAGGACGGAGTTCGAGGCTAAACTCCGGGAGATCTACGGCGACGACTACAGCGACGGACAGTGACCGCCGTCTCGACGCCGGGCCGACCACGCCGTCAGTACCGTACGTCGACCGCCCGCTCACGTGGGCCGTCACACTCGACGAGCAGGATCGACTGCCACGTCCCGAGATCGAGCGACCCCTCGGTGACCGGGACCGTCACGTCCGGCCCGACGAGCATCGCTCGGACGTGTGCGTCTGCGTTTCCGTCGAGGGCATCGTGTTCCCAGCCGTCGTCGTCGACCAATCCGGTCAGTGACGCCGCGAGGTCACCCAACAGACGTGATTCGGCCTCGTTGACCGTGACACCGACGGTGGTGTGTCTGACGAAGACGGTACAGGTCCCGTCCGCCTCGGGTGGTATTGCGTCCGCGACGTGGTCTGTGATGTCAACCACGGTCGTCCGCTCGTCGGTCTCGACGGTGCACCGTTCGCGTCCCATATCGACTGTTGGTGCCGCCCCCGTGAGTAGCTTTGCCATGGAAACCGGCACGAACGAACTGACTCAGGCCAGCCAGTCGTCGGGTTTCGTGTCGTAGTCGATGTCCGTCGCGGTGAGGTGTTCGACCTCCGACCAGTCGGTCGTCTCGACGGTGACCGCCTCGCCGTCGTAGCGGATGCGCTTGCCGACCGGTTCGGGTTCCGGTTCGCGGTCCCGGCGTTTCGCGACTTCCACGTCGTGGTCGTCGAACTCCTTGACGATCGTCAGGAGGTTCACTGGGTAGCCCCAGAGTTCAAACACCCGTTTGAGCACGTCGCTGGCTTGCTCGATGTCGAGCATGACGCCGTTGTACTGGTGGGCCAACAGCAGTTCGTTGCGGTTGCGGTAGTTGCCGTCCTCGACGACGATGGTCGGCTTGCCGAAGTTGGTGAACTGCAACATCAGCTTCTTCTTGACGTCCTCGTGGTCGGTCGAGGTGACCCGATAATCGCCCGAGGCGTGGGTGTACTCGTAGGTGAAGTAGTCGTTGCTGTCGACGAACTCCTGGGTCAGGAACGCATCGAGGAAGGTCACGTCGTTGTGGCTCTCGCGGACCTCCCGCATGCGGTCCCAGCCGCTGGTGTAGTCGACGTCCGCCAGCGCCGCCTCGATGTCGTCGTATCGGTCCTGTTCGAACAGATACCGCGAGACCCGTTCCAGTTCCTCCTGGCCGACGTTCGAGACGAACCCGCGGTTCTGCGGCCGGACCAGGGAGTAGTGGCGTTCACAGAGTCCCTCGTAGGTCAGCACCTTCCAGGGGTAGGTCCCCAGGTCGAACTCGTCGTCCTGAGCGGCCGCCAGTCCGTCGGCGTCGACGCGGGGGTCCTCGGAGTCGAGGTCGTCGAGGTGTCCCGGCACGTCGGTCAACCAGGCTGGGGGTTCGAGCTGGTCCTGGACCGCCGCGAAGTCGACCACGTCGTGGAAGTTCCGCCAGGTGATCCCCTCGGTCCGCAGGAGCCGTTCGATCACTTCCCGCCGGTTCTCGGTGTTCTCGACGTACTGCCAGATCGCCAGCCCGAGGCTGTAGGGGTTGAGCCCGCCCGAGCCCAGCACCTTCGACATGTGGTCGGCATAGAGGACGAACTCGTCGTCGCCGGCGAAGTTCTCGTCGGTCATCATCACCGACTCCCAGTAACTGGCCCATCCTTCGTTCATCACCTTGGTCATCTTCTGTGGCGCGAAGTAGTACGCCTCCCGGCGCAACAACTCCAACAGGTCCCGCTGCCAGTCGGTGAACTCCGTCGCCTTCTCGGTGTCCTCGTCGTAGCGGTTCCCGTGCTTTCGCAGGAACCCGAGAATGTCTTTCTCCGGTTCGGCGGGGAAGGAGACGCCGTCATCGTCGCCGTTCTGTGCGTCGAGCCACTCGTCGTCGAAGACCTGCCGTTTGACCTCGTCCGAGAGGTCCAGTTCGTCGAGTTGGTCGGCGACGTCGACGCCCTCCAGTTCCTCGAACTCCTCGGGGCCGGTCTCGACCGGCGCGTACGGTTCGTGTTGGTCGATGTTGTCCTCCAGACAGAGGACGTGGTCGATGAACCGCTCGACCGCCGCGCGCTCGATGTCGGGGTCTTGCATGTACTCCCGGATGGTATCGGCGTGCCGGGAGAGCATCTCCGCGGCCTCGGGGCTGCGGACTCGCCGCTCGCCCTCGCTACCGCTCGTGATCCCGTCGGCGAACATCCGGAACCACTCGTTGTTCGCGAAGAAATCAGCGTGTGCTTCGACGTGGGTGATGACTGCCTTCTGGTCGGCCAGCGTGTTCGATTCCTGGAGGAAGGCGTGGGCCGGGTCGTCGTTGTTGACGATCTCGAAGGCCTTCCCGCCGAGGAACTGGGTCTGTTTCTGCTGGCGGTCGTACTGCATCCCCCAGCGCCAGTGGGGGTACCGCCGCTGGAACCCGCCGTAGGCGATCAGTTCGTTCATCTCGTCGTAGTCGACGACCCAGTAGTTGACCGGGTACGGCGAGAGCCCGAGCTTCTCGGCCAGGTTGCTCGCCTCCGCGACGTGTGCTTCGAGATCGGCGGCGATGCGCTGTTTCGTGATCCTGTCGTCGGTGCTCATTCGTCTTCCTCCGTGCTGAGTATCTCGTAGATCGCGTCGACCACGTCCTCCGGCGAGGAGACGTACGCGACAGCGACGTTGTCGGCGTCCCGGAAGCTCCGTTCGACCTCTTCGGCGTGGGTGGCGTTGATCGCGTTGCCGCTCGGTTGGGTCTCCACGTAGGCGTGGAGGTTCGCTGGGATCTCCCGCATGAGCGGGATCACCTTCTCCTCGGTGTCGTTGCTGGAGTTCTCGCTGTCGCCGGCGGCGAAGACGTATCGGTTCCACTCGCTCCAGGGGTACTCCTCCTCTAAGACGGCCGCGGCGAGTTCGTAGGCGCTGGAGATGCGGGTCCCGCCGCCCGAGCGGATGCCGAAGAACTCCTCGCGGTCGACCTCCCAGGCGTCGGCGTCGTGGGCGATGTAGACGAACTCGGCGTTGTCGTATTTCCCCTGGAGATACCAGTCCAGCGGCGTGAACGTTCGTTCGACGAGTTCCCGTTTCTGCTGGCGCATCGACCCGGAGACATCCCGGATGTTGACGACGACGACGTTCTTCTCCCGTTCCTCGACGATTTCCGGGTAGCGGTACCGTTCGTCCTCCCGACGGAAGGGGACTTCGTCGACGCCGTCCCGGCGGATGCGCTGGGCGGTCGTGACCTGGTCGACCGCCGTTTCCATCTCCTCGATGGATTCCCACTGGCTCTTCTCGTCGCTGGAGAGCTCTCCGTAGGCGTCCTCGATCCAGGCTTTCGAGACGGGGATGTTGTTCTCGCGTGCCCACTCGAAGACGGACTGTGGCCCCCACCCCTCGACTTTCAGTGCCTCGCGGACGTAGTCCTCGTCGAACTCCATCGCCAGCTTGCGCTTGAGCCCCTTCTTGAACAGCCGCTCGAAGTCCAGCGTCGAGGACGGCCCCGTCCGGGTCATGTCGGTGAAATCGCCCTCTTTCTCCTCGATGACCTTCTTGCCTTTCGGCTCCAGGTCGAGGCCGAGTTGTTCGTCTAACTCCTGGGCGAACTCCTCGGGGTCCATCTCGTAGTACTCGTGGTCGCCGCCTTCCTCGCCGGGGTCGCCGTCCTCGTCGCCGTCGCCGGGCTGGGGCTGTGGCTGCCCGACGGGGTCGCCCGGCTGGGCGCCCTCGCCTTGCCCGACGCCGCCTTTGTCCCGCTGGTCGTACTCGAACGTCGGGAGGTCGACGATCTTGATGGGGATGCGGACCTCGTCGTCCCGTGACTGACCGAGGTCACCGTACTGGATGAACTCGGCGAGGTCCTGCCGGCGCTGCTCGCCCACTTCGCGGTACCGTTCGAGGTCGTCTCTCAATCCCATCTGTAGCTCACCTGGTTCATCACGTGTCGGCTCGTCAGTTCGGCCGACGCCTCGCTGTAGTCGTGTAACTCGACCATGTTGGTGATTGTCTGCGCTTTCAGTCGGGCCGTCTCGGTCCCCGAGGGTGGGGCGTCCCACTGCCGCGGGTCGAAATCCTCGAAGGTCCGCTCGACATCGTCCCAGTCGTGGCGCCCGAGGACGGTGTTGATGACGGGGATCTCCGTCGGCGAGACGTCGCCGACCTGGAACTCCTCGTCCCGGCGCTGCCACGCGTGGCGGTTCAGCGCCGTGATGATCTTGTCGGTGCGGAACGTCTTGACGGCCTCGTCGGGCTCGTTGCCGGCGTAGTTCTTCTCGTCGAACCGGCCCAGATGTTCGATCTCGAAGACTTTCATCTCCAGGGGGTCCGGGTCGACGTACTCGCCGCGGTCGTTGACGATCTGCTCGTCGGACTCCCAGGCGTAGACCTGCTCGATGTAGGCCTCGACGGTCGCCTCGTCGACACGCTTGTCCCGCATCATCGCGTCCAGCACGTCCTGTTCCTGCCGGCCGAAGACGTAGTTCTTGACCGCCACGACTCGCTCCTCGTACTCACTGGCCTCGTTGACCGAGAACACCGGCGCCTCGCGCATTCCCTCGGCGACGGCGTTGAGCACGTCACGGGGCATGACGACGTGTTCGACGGGGAGGTCGGGGTGGTGGCGGTCCTGTGTCTCGTGGAGCAGGTCCGCGACCACGTCCCGGACGTAGGTGACCGGAATCCCGTGGTCGCCGTCTCTGGCGGTCGTCTCCAGGTCGTAGTCGTCGATCTCGACCCGTTCGTCGCCCTCCATCAGGTAGCCACGATCGAACAGCAGCGCCTTGTCCACCAGATCCAGCCCGTCCGGGACCGAGTGGTCGTCGAGCCGCGAGACGACGGCGTACAGCGCCGCCGCCTCGATCGTGTGGGGCGCGAGTTCCTTCTCGGTCACGCCGGCGAGTTCGTCCCGGACCGAGATGGTCAGTGGCTCCTGTATCCAGCGCTCCAGTTGCTCCCAGGAGTCGGGGTCCCAGACGCTCGTCTCGTCGGTCAACTCCCGCCGGAGCAACTGGGCCTCAAGCGAGAGGTTCGTCAGGTAAGTAAACTCCCGCTTGTCCAGTCGCCGTTTGAGCGCCTTCAGCGGGTCCTGGCCCTCACGGTCGGCGTGTTGGTTCAGCTGTGCCTCCAGGTCGGGGTTCGAGATGATGATGAGTTGCGTGTCGATGTCCATCCCGATCCCCTTGTCCAGTTTGACGTGGCTCTCGTCGGGGACGTTCAGCAGTTTCTGGAGCAGGTCGGCGTGCTGGCCGGCGTCCTCGACGACCGTCAGCAGTCCGTTGCCCTGCGAGAGGACGCCGTCGTAGCTAAAGGCCTGGGGGTTCTTCCGACCGCGGGAGTCCAGTTCGCGAAGCATCCCGTGCATCCAGGAGCCGACGAGGCGCTCCTTGGGCGTCCCCTCGTCTTCGGAGTGGAGGACACCGATGCCCCGTCCCACGTCAACGACGAAGTTCTTGACCCGGAGGTGGGCCGGCGCCGTCACCGCCGAGAACAGGTCCGCCGTCCCGCTTCGGCGGTACTGCTCTTCGAGGTAGTCGTAGGCCTCCCGGGAGAACGGGTCCAGGTCGCCCTCGACGCGGATCGGGATGTGGTCGTCGAGCCGCTCGTTCAGCGTCGAAAGCAGGTCCCGGCGGACGTCCTCGGGGAACACCGTCAGGGGGTGGACCTGGACGGGGCTCTCGTACCAGTCGTCCTCGTCGGCGATGGGCTGGTCGCCGTAGGTCAGCGCCGAGTCGGTGCCGCCCGCACCGGCGACGTTCCACTCAAGGGTGTAGCGCCGGCCCGCCGGCGTCTTCGAGTACTCGCGCAGGCCGTTGATGAGACACCGCTTGAGCTCCGATTTCCCGGTCGCCGTGGGGCCTTCGAGCCAGATGATCTTCTCGTCTTTGCCCCGGCCGGCCGCGATCGACCGCAGGTCGTCGACGAAGGCGTTGAGCACGTCGGTGTTGCCGAGGATGGCGTGCTCGCCGTCGTTGTGGGGGTCGTCGAAGAAGCGATACCGCTCTTTCTCCTCGCCCTCCTCGATGACGGTCCGTGTCCCGGCCGCCTCGATGGCGTCGAGCAGGTACTTCGAGGCGTGAGCGGCCAGTTCCGGCGTTTCGAGGAGTTGGTCGACGTACTCGGCCAGGCTCATCGGGGCCTCGTAGGCCTGGTCCAGCGAGTCGTCCGCCCGACCGATGTACTCCTCGCCTGTCATCACTCTTCCATTTCGCTCTTTGCGACCTCGGCGCCGGCGAACTCCAGGACTTCCTTGGCGCCTTCCTCGGAGTAGCCCTGTTCGATGAGGGCGTCGATCCACTGGTTGCGGTCGTCGTCGTCCATCTCGCCGCTGGAGACCAGCGCCGAGAAGTTGATGTTGTGTTTCTTGTCCTCCCAGAGTTTGCGTTCCAGGGCGCGGCGCAGTCGGTCGTTGTCCTGCGGGTGGAACGTGTCTCCCTCGCGTGCGCGCCGGGAGACCCAGTTCGACACTTCCTGGCGGAAGTCGTCCTTGCGGTCCTCGGGGAGGTTGAGTTTCTCCTCGACCGAGCGCAGGAACTGCTCGTCGGGCTCCTGCTGGCGGCCGGTGAGTTCGTCCTCGACGGTGTCGTCGTCGATGTAGGCCATGACGTGGTCCATGTACTTCTCGCCCTGGCGCTGGATCTCGTCCATGTCGTAGGCCAGGGCGTGGCGCACGTCCTCGATGGCCCGCTCCTTGTACTCCTCGCGGACGAGTTCGAGATAGCGGTAGTACTCCTCGAAGTTCTCCTCGGCGATCGAGCCGTGGTTCTCAAGGTTCCCCTCTAAGTGGTTGAACGTCGTCAGCGGCGAGAGGAACTGCCGGTCGCGGTGCATCGAGTCCATGATCGCCTCGGCGATCTCGTCGCCGATGAACCGCGGGGAGACCCCGTCCATCCCCTCGCCGATGTCGGCGGTCTTCTCGGCCTCGTCTCGGAGCTTCTTGACGTCGATGTCGTCAGCCTCGTCGATCTCGCCGTTGTAGGCCTTGGCCTTCTGGACCAGGTCGATCGAGGAGGTGTCGGGTTCCTCGATGCGTGTCAACACGCCAAAGAGCCCGGCCATCTCCAGGGTGTGGGGTTCGACCTGGATGTCCGGGAGGTCGGCGTTGCGGAGCATCTTCCGGTAGATTCTCGACTCCTCTTCGTACTGGAGGACGTACGGGAAGTCGATGCGCTTGGTCCGGTCGTTGAACGCCTCCATCTTCTCGTCGCCTTTCTTGTCCCGGTACTCGGGCATGTTCGTCCGGCCGACGATCACCTGGTCGATGTCGATCCGGGGGTTGTTCTTGGGCTTGATCGTCTGCTCCTGGGAGGCGTGCAGGAAGTCATAGAGGAACTCCCGCTGGAGTTTCAGCAGTTCCTCGCCGGAGAAGATGCCGCGGTTGGCGTTACAGAACGCCCCGGAGTAGTCGAACGCCCGTGGGTCAGATTCCCCGTAGATGGCGATCTTCGAGTAGTTGACATCGCCCGTGAGTTCCGTCTCGTCCTGGTTTTTCTTGTCCTTGGGCTCGAAGGTCTCGATGCCGCGCCGCCGGTTCTCGTCGGCGACGAAGCGGGTGATCTCGACGTGGTTCTCCAGGACCTGCTGGAGATCGTCGTCGTAGTACGCGAGCAGCTCGTCCATGTAGAACTCGCTTGCCGGGTCCAGCGCCTGCTCGTTGCGGATCGTGTAGGGGGCGTCCAGTTCCTCGTTGATGTCCTCGATGACTCTGTCGCGTTGCTCCTGGGGGAGTAAGACCAGCGGGTCCTGGTTCATCGGCGAACGAACGATGTCGTCGGCCGGGTCCTGGTCGTCGACCACATCACAGAGGTTCGTCCACCGGAAGGTGTACATCCGGCCGTCGTCACGGCGGGTGTAGTTCTCGAAGTACCGCCGTAGCTGGCGGTCGAAATCGGACTTCCCCGACCCGACCGGTCCCAACAGGAGTTTGATCCGCTTCTGTGGACCCAGGCCACGAGCGCCGGATTTGACCTTGTTGACGAACTCGTGGATCGCCTCGTGGACGACCCGGCCGTAGAACGTGTTCTCGCCGTCGTTCAGCGGGTCCTGGCTGGCGAGTTCGTACTCGACGACGCCGGCTTCCTTGTCGTACTCGGTCCCGTAGTAGTCAAACATGTCCGCCACCCGCTGGTGAGCGTTCCGGGCGATCCGGGGTTCGTCGTACAACTGCTCTAAGTACCAATCGAACGATTTCGACTTCCGGAGGTCGGCTGGTATCGTGTCCCGGTACTCCTTGCTCAACGCTTCCAGTGTCTCTTTGTTCTTGCTCATGCTATCACAGTGAGTCCGTCTCGCGGTCAGTACCACCAGACGCCGCGGGGATCGCTCGCGGTAGCGTGTCGGTAACGGAAGGCCCGCCGTGCTCGGCGTGCGTGCGAGCGGGCGGCACTCGGCCCGTCCGAGTGGGCCGGTCGTAGTCCCATGGCATTGTTTGTCTTCGACGGGGGAGACGGGGCCGACTCCACCCGGGCTGTGAACGGCTGACAGTGCGCGACTGTTTCCGATACTATTTATTGTATGAGTGATTCACACTTAAAAAGTTGTCTCCGTAACCCATAAAACACCGCATCTTTACACCCCGATATCGGGTCTAATGCGGAGACTGCGAAGAGGGGTCGTGGTACCACACAGCACGTCCGTTCGTTAGGATTTAAATACCCCACCCGTCGATCACTGGATTATTGACTGTCGGACCGTTTTTCCGGGCATGGGATTCGCGGACCTCGACGACGAGTGGACTGTCTGGAACGAGACCGACGAGAAGGTGGTCTTGGTCTACCGCCCCGACGTCTTCGACAGCCACGACTTCCCCGCGCCCTGTCTGCCGACGATCTATCTCACCCGCGGGAGGCGGACCCGCCGACCGGGCGCTCAGCGCGCCGGCGAGGCCTGGTACGTCACCCTCTATCTGGAGCCGGAGGTCGAGAGAGACGCCGACAGCTACGACGACCGCGAGAGCGCAGTCGCCGGCGCCGTCGACCTGGCCAACCGGTTCGCGAACGGCGAGATCGACTACCGATCGCTGTACCAGGTCCCCCGCGAGGAGTACCTGGCCGAACTCGACGACCGGACCGGCCGTTCCTGACGTTTAACTCTCCTGGTGGTCTACAAGTCCCCATGAGTACGGTAACGCTCGTCGGCACTCGGCTCGCGTCCGTCGGCGAAGAGTTCGTCTACCACGGCGAAGCGAGCGGGTGTGAGGGGTGTCCGTACCGGGATCAGTGTCTCAACCTCACCGAGGGTCGCCGGTACCGCATCACCGACCTCCGACAGAGCGGCCAGACCCTGGACTGTGCGGTCCACGACGACGGGGTACGTGCCGTCGAGGTCGAGCCTGCCCCGGTCAAAGCGAACGTCCCGACGAAAGGCGCCTACGCTGGCAGCGCCGCAACGCTGGCCGGTCCGTGTCCCCACACTGAATGTCCGAGCCACCGGTACTGCGAGCCCGCCGGGGCGGACTTCGACGAGGAGTACCGGATCGACTCGATCGTCGGCGACCCGCCACACGACTTCTGTCTGCTGGACCGGGATCTCACGTTGGTGGAGTTCGAACCGCCCGACGACGCCTGAGACGACACCAGGTCGTCTCAGTTCAGCCGACTGCCGACGGCCGCTTCGAGGTCGTCCCGGACTGCGTGACTGCTCCCGGCGTCGAAGGGAACTTCGATGACCCGCGTCCCCACCGATCCGACCGATTCCTCCAGCGCCGCGACGAACGACGCCCGGTCGGATACCCGCTCGAACGAGAGGTCGTAGAGGGCACCGGTCGGCGAGAACTCCAACCCGTGTGGGGTCCTGAACTGCGACTCGAAGGTCTCGTGATCGGCGATCGGGAGCATGTGGAAGATGCCGCCCCCGTCGTTGTTCACGAGGACGATGGTCGCATCGACCCCACACCGACCCAGCGCCAGCAACCCGTTCATGTCGTGGTAGTACGCTAGGTCGCCGGTCACCAGCACCAGCGGGTCCTCGGTGGCGCTGCCGGCCCCCAGTGCGGTCGAGGTGATGCCGTCGATGCCACTCGCCCCGCGATTACCGAGCACCGTCAGATCCGCCCGCCGTGGCCGGCCGAACCGGTCCATGTCGCGGATCGGCATACTGTTGGAGACGAACACCGTCGCCGGGTCCGGTGCCGTGGCAGTCACGTCGGCCAGCACGCCCCCCTCCCAGTAGGTATCGGCCAGGGTTTCCTCGACCACGCTCCAGTGGGTCGTCTCGGCGTCGGCGAACCGCTCCGTCCATCCCTCGGGGGGGCTGGTCTCCACGTCCTCGGCGACCGCCCGTGCCGTCGCGTCCTCGTCGGCGATCAGGAGATCGGTCGCCGTGAACTCGGCTTCCGGCCAGCCGCCGGCCGGGTCGACGACGAACTGCCGGCAGTCCGCGTCCCGGAGGTAGTGTCGCAGCGGCTTGGAAGTCGGCGAGGCCCCGAAGCGGACGGCGACCTCCGGGTCGGGCCACTCGCGGGCCACATCGCTGCCGAGGTACGCGTCGTAGCCGCCACACACCGGCGCATCGATGGCGTCGACGTGGGGACCAAAGCGCAGGTTCGAGAGGGGATCGGCCAGCACCGGGAAGCCAGTGGCGTCGGCCAGTGCCCTCAACCCCTCGGCCGAGAGGCCGTCGTGGGCGGGGCCGGCGACGAGTAGGCCCCGGTCAGCCGCCGCCAGGATCTCGGAGAGGCGCCGCTGATCCGACTCGTCGAGCGTCGGCACGCCGTGGCTCGTCGTGACGAACGGTCCGTCCCGACCGCCGGCAGCGAGGCCACGCTCGTCCCAGTCGTCGGGGACGCCTGCCGGATCGTCGGCCGCGACCGGCGTCGGTTCCAGCGGTTTCCGGAACCGGCAGTTGAGATGGACCGGCCCGCTATCGGCGGCGGTCGCGGCGGCCAGCCCCCGCGCCGCGGTGGTCCTGAGCATCCTGACCTTGCGCGGTTCGGCCTCCGGTTCGGGCATGTCGCGGTACCACCGGACGGCGTCGCCGTACAGCTTCTCTTGGTCGACGGTCTGGTTGGCGCCGCTGTCGATGAGTTCCGGGGGGCGGTCGGCCGTCAACACGAGCATCGGGACGCCGGCCTGGTCGGCCTCGATCACGGCCGGGTGGAAGTTCGCTGCCGCGGTGCCGGAAGTACAGACAAGCGGCGTCGGCCGGCCGGTTCGGCGTGCCCGTCCAAGCGCGAAAAACGCGGACGAACGCTCGTCGAGATGCGAGAAGACGGTGACATCGGGGTGTTCGGCGAACGCTACTGTCAGCGGCGTCGACCGGCTTCCCGGCGAAACACAGACGGCTTCGACGCCGCCGGCGACCAGCTCCGCGACGAGTGTCTCCGCCCAGAGCGTGTTGACGTTCGGGTGACTCATTCGAGTTCGTCGAGCATCGGCCGGTACTTCAGTTGGACCTCGTCCCACTCGCGGTCGGGGTCGCTGTCGGAGACGATCCCGGCCCCGGCAAACAGGGTCGCGGTCCGGTCCCGGGCGACCGCAGAGCGGATTCCCACGGCGAAGGTCCCGTTGCCGCTGCCGTCGAGCCAGCCGATCGGTGCGGCGTACCACCCTCGGTCGAACGCCTCGGTATCGCGGATCGTCCGCAGCGCGGCGTCGGGCGGAAGCCCGCCGACGGCGGGTGTCGGGTGTAACGCCTCGACGAGGTCGAGGACGTGTTCGTCGTCGCCGAGTTCGGCGGTGATCGAGGTCCGGAGGTGCTGGACTGTCGCGAGCCGTCGGACGGTCCGTTCGCCGGTCCGGATCGAGGTCGCGAACGGCGCCAACTGGTCGCGGATCGCGTCGGCCACCAGTTGGTGCTCGTGGCGGTCCTTCTCGCTTTCGAGGAGTTCCTTCGCCAGCCACTCGTCTTCGGCCGGCGTGTCTCCCCGACCGGTCGAACCCGCCAGTGCCTCGGTTCTGACTGTCCGGCCCCGGACCGAGACCAACCGCTCGGGGGTCGCGCCGAAGAACGTCCCCGCGTCGACCGGGGAGAACATGAACCGGTAACAGTCCGGGTAGGTCTCGGCCAGCCGGGCGAGTACGTCCGGGACCGAGAGCTCCGCTTCGAGCGAGACCCGAAGCGCCTGTGCGAGGACCACCTTCCGGAGGTCCCCGCGGTCGACCTTCTCGATGGCCGCCCGGACCTGCCGCCGCCAGGCCGACTGGGATGGGGTCCGTTCGCGCCCGGCGATTCCCGGCGGTTCGGACTGCGGCTCGTCGGCGAGCGTCGACAGTTCCGTTCGCCACGCCGCGAGCCGCTCGTCGGCCGTCCGGTCGGCTTCCGGCCCCGTCGCAGAGACGGTCAGCCAGGCGTCGCCGTCACGGACAGTCAGCTGGACCGCCGGAAGGAAGAAGCCTGCACCGGGAAACCCCTCCCAGGGGGACTCCCCGTCGTGATCACCGTCGTGGAAGGCGAACCCGCCAAACAGCCGCGGCCGGGCGACGCTCGGGAGCGTCTCCGGGACGTCGTGGTCGTCGAACAACGTACGAGCGGCTGTCCGCACGTCGCCGAACCGTGAGCCGCCGCTGCCGGTGATCGTCGCAGCCGCACCCCTGGCCGCGATCGTTTCAGTTCCTGTCGCCCACGCGAACCGAGGTCGGGTGTCCGTATCGAGGACCGTTCGCACCGGTGCGTGGTCGACGGGACACCCACGTGTGGTGACTGTCGTCTCGGCAACCGTCACTTCCTCACCACGCAGTGGTTCCATCGACCACGGATTAGGGTTCCGTACCTTTGAGCCTAACTATACCCACCCCGTCTGGACGGGCTCAGTCCGGTGAACGGGTCGCCCACAACCGGCACATCCGATACTGTTTTCGAAAACTCTTGATTATAGACTGAAAACATTAGTTTCGGTTCGTAGATAGTGTCTGGGTATTTCCGAAACATACCCCCGTCAGGTTTAAATATGGCTTGCTCGAACCAGCCTACAGAGCGATGCCAAAGGTAGAGATCACGATCCCGGAACATCTGGAGATGCAGATCGCTCAACTCGTCGACCAGGGTGAGTTCCTCAACCGCGAGGAGGCAATCGAAGACTTGCTGTCGACCGGGTTGAAAGCGTACAAGACGTCCGGGCCACAGGACGAGGAGGAGGAACCGGGTTTCGAAGAGGACGGGATGATGGGACACGACGACGAGTACGTCTTCTGAACGGACGTGACACTCTGTCAGCTCTTCCCAAGTAATTCTTATACGCGTCCCGTCACATAGAGAAGACAACGATGCACAAAGACGAGCTTCTGGAGTTACACGAGCAGATGGTCACCATCATGCAGTACTTCCGCGACGAGATGGATTCGGTCGATCCGAGTCTCTTCGATCAGTACGACGAACTCGATGTCAGTCCGTCGGATGTCCATAAATCCAAGAGCGAGCACAAGCACGCCGTGTTCGTCCTCGGGAACGGGCTAGCCACCGCGATGAGCGAAGACGAGTTCTCCGACGCCGGCCGTGTCGGCAAGCGCATGAAGGAACTCGCCGAGGACGCCGAGCGGAAACTGTAGTCCGCCCGCGTGCGCTCTTCTACTTCTGTGCGCTCTTCTACTCTGCGGTCAACTCGGTGAACAGCTCCGGATCGGTCCGGAACTTCAGGACGTTGTGGACGACGGAGTTGCGGACGTTCTGGATGACGTTGCCGTGTCGCTTGTAGAACTCGTGGATCCACTTCGACTCGGCCTGACGGCTGGGAAACATCATCACCGACTTCCACTGGTAGGTCCCGTCCGAGAGGAAATAGAAGAGCGTGTGGCGGTCGTCCCGGATGTAGACCATCGCGTCGTGCCAGGCGTCGGCGAAGTGCTCCGGGTTGAACTTGAACTCGAACAGCGCGAAGTTGAACAGCGACTCGTTGGGGACGATCGCCTCCCTGAACACCCCCGCGTCACGCATCTCCCGGATCGATTCGCTGACGGTCACGTGTGAGACGTCGATCCCGTACTGTTCGTCCAGAATGTCGGCCAACTCACGCGACGATCGCTGTGGGTCCGCCGCGAGTTCACGGAGGATGTAGACGTCTCGCTCCTTGAACTCCCAGTCAGGCATCTCAGAGGTCATACGGTATCTGCAGTGGGAAGGCTCCTGATAGTTACGCTCAGTGGGGAAACGGCGTCTGAAACCCTTGTGGGTCAGCGACCCTCGAACTCCGGGTCGCGTTGCTCCATGAACGCGGTCGCTCCCTCTTCGTGATCGTCGGTCGTGAAAGCGATCCCCTGTGCAGTGACCTCCCGGTCCAGCGCCTGCTCGAACGACAGTTCGGTCCCTCGATCCAGCAGCCGCTTGGCCTGTGTCAACGCGACCGTCGGCCCGGCCGCGATGTCGGCGACCACGTTGTCGACGCCCTCCTCGAACGCGTCGCCCTCGAACAGCCGCGTGAAGATGCCGAGTTCGCGAGCGGTGTCGGCATCCAGCAGTTCGCCCGTGAACACGAGCTCTTTGGCCTTGTTCGGCCCGACGAGACGGGGCAGGAAGTACGAGACGCCCGAGTCGATCGCCAGGCCGACCCGCCGGAACCCGAACCCGATCTTCGCGTCGGGACTGGCCAGTTGTACGTCACAAGCCAGTGCCAGCCCCGCACCGGCACCGTAGGCCGCTCCATCGATGGCCGCGACTACCGGCAAGCGACAGTCGTGGACGGCCTTGATGGCCCCGTTGATCGCCGAACGAATGAGTTCGATCCGCTCGGCCACCGGATGGTCGCCGGCGACACCCTCGATCATCGCTTCGATGTCGCCACCGGCACAGAACGCCTCGCCCGCTCCCTCGACGACGACACAGCGGGCGTCGCTGTCCTCGATCTCTCCGAAGGCATCTGCCAGCGCCACTGCCGTGTCTTCGGCGAGCGCGTTGCGAACGTCCGGCCGGTTCAGCGTGACGGTGGCGACCTCGTCGTCGATCGAGCGGAGCACTGGGTCGGTCGACATACTCCTGTGGAATCCCGGACCGGGCAAAACGTTGGTGTCCCCACAGTGGTTTGGTAGTACCTTTTGAAGGGGCGGGGACGAGTGGTCTGTATGCGCCTTCACTGGCATCGGCGTGATCTGCGGGCGGCCGACAACGCGGGGCTCGCTCGTGCGAACGCGGACGACCCCGTCGTCCCCGTGTTCGTCTTCGATGAGGACGTGCTGGATCACGGAGCGCCGCCCCGCGTGGCGTTCATGCTCGACGCACTCGACAGCCTACGACGGTGGTACCGCGAGCGGGACAGCGACCTGGTCGTCGCTCGCGGTGATCCACGCGAGGTCCTGCCCGATCTGGCCCGGGAGTACGGTGCCGAGACCGTCACCTGGGGGAAAGA
This sequence comes from Haloarcula montana, assembly GCF_035666295.1. NCBI lineage: Archaea > Methanobacteriati > Methanobacteriota > Halobacteria > Halobacteriales > Haloarculaceae > Haloarcula > Haloarcula montana. The sequence goes on along the minus strand of NZ_CP142027.1, from coordinate 266,414 downwards.
CTACACTGGTCTCGCGCGCGAGCGGGACGCGGCCGTCCGACGCGAACTCGACGACGCCGGCGTCGAACGCGCGGCGGTCCAGAACGCCGTCCTCCACGAACCCGGCGAGATCACGACCAACGACGGCGACCCCTACAGCGTGTTCACCTACTTCGGGCGCAAGTGGCAGGACCGCGAGAAGGCCGATCCGTACGACCCGCCGGCCGCCGACGCGCTGGCATCCGTCGAAAGCGACCCGCTCCCCTCCCTGACCGACCTCGGCTTCCAGGCTCCGGAGGCCGACATTCCATCGGCGGGGACCGAACACGCCCGAGAACTGCTGGCCGCGTTCCTCGACGACGACGTGTACCGTTACGACGACCGCCGGGACTACCCCGCCGACGAGTGTACGTCCCGGCTCTCGGCCCACCTGAAGTTCGGCACTATCGGCATCCGAGAGGTGTACGCGGAGACCCGGACTGCCAGACAAGCGGTCGAACCCGGGAGCGATCGCGAGGAGTCCGTCGAGGAGTTCCTGTCACAGCTCGCCTGGCGAGAGTTCTACACACAGGTCCTGTTCGACCGCCCCGACGTGGTGACGGCCAACTACAAGGAGTACGACCACCCCATCGAGTGGGACCACGACGAGGACCATCTCCAGGCCTGGAAGGACGGCGAGACGGGCTACCCTATCGTCGACGCCGGGATGCGACAACTCCGCGAGGAGGCGTACATGCACAACCGCGTCCGGATGATCGTCGCCTCCTTCCTGACGAAGGACCTGCTCATCGACTGGCGACACGGCTACGACTGGTTCCGACGGAAACTCGTCGACCACGACACCGCAAACGACAACGGCGGCTGGCAGTGGGCGGCCTCGACGGGGACCGACGCCCAGCCGTACTTCCGGATCTTCAACCCGATGACACAGGGCGAACGGTACGACCCGGACGCCGAGTACATCAAACGATACGTCCCCGAACTCGAAGACACTGACCCGGAGATCATCCACGAGTGGCACGAGGCGTCGCTGACCCAGCGGCGCAACGCCGCCCCGGAGTACCCCGACCCGGTCGTCGATCACTCCACCCGTCGGGAGGAGGCGATCGAGATGTTCGAGCGGGCGAGAGGCGACGCGTAAGCGTCGGCTCTCGGCGGAGCGGTGAGGAACGAACCGCGGAGCGAGCGAGAGGCGATGCCTGAGCGCTAGCGAAGGCATCGAGGTGGAACGGCGAAGAAGTGAGGCGTGGAGCGAGCGACGCGTAAGCGTCGGCTCTCGGCGGAGCGGTGAGGAACGAACCGCGGAGCGGGCGACGCGTACGCGCCAGCGAGGACCCCCTTGTTGACGAGGACACCCGGGTAATTCCCCGACGCCGACGGGACGCGATTGAGTGGCTCATCCGACATATCGGAACCCCGTCCGGATCAAGAGCACCTCCGGCGATGCCTGCCGGTATCTCGGTCGACGGAACCGCCGGACGGCGGCGGGTGCATGTGGTGTGATATCGTGGCGCTCCTAACGTTTAACAGGGCGCCGGACCATTGAAGGAATGGAGGAATTTCCTATGACTGAACATTCCGAACCCGAGCTTCCACCGCTCCCGTACGACTACGACGCGCTGGAGCCACACATCTCCGAGCAGGTCCTCACCTGGCATCACGACACCCACCACCAGGGATACGTAAACGGCCTGGAGGCCGCCGAGAAGACACTCGCCGAGAACCGCGAGTCGGGGAACTTCGGTTCCTCGGCCGGCGCGATCGGAAACGTGACCCACAACGGCAGTGGGCACTATCTCCACACGCTGTTCTGGGACAACATGGACCCCAACGGCGGCGGCGAGCCGGAGGGTGACCTGCTGGCCCGTATCGAGGAGGACTTCGGCTCCTACGAGGGCTGGAAGGGCGAATTCGAGGCAGCTGCCTCGGCCGCCGGTGGCTGGGCGCTGCTGGTCTACGACCCCGTTGCCAAGCAACTGCGCAACGTGGCCGTCGACAAGCACGACCAGGGCGCGCTCTGGGGTTCACACCCCATCCTGGCCCTCGACGTCTGGGAGCACTCGTACTACTACGACTACGGTCCGGCCCGCGGCGACTTCATCGACGCCTTCTTCGAGGTCGTCGACTGGGACGAGGTCGCGGATCAGTACCAGACCGCAGTCGGGCACTTCGAGTAACGCTCCCCACCTGCATTTTTATTGCGCGAGTCCTTCAGTGGCGACCACGCCGACTCCGAGAGATTTACCCACGCGCTCGGCCAACCGAGGAGTATGCCAGCCGACAAAGACGAGTTCGACGAGATTCTCCCCTTCCAGTTACACGAACCCGATGACGTACTCGACCCGGAGAAGCTCTACACCATCCCGGAACTGGCCCGTCTGCTCCAGGGGTTGCCCGCCGATGCGGAGTTGAGCGATTTCAACGAGTCGGTCTTCATCGACTGGGCCATCCCGTGGATGATCTACAATCAGGACGCGCTGGTCTTTGCCGAACCGGACGACGAGGACGTGGTCGGACTCTACGGGCTCGCGGACTCATGAAGCTCCTCGTCGCCGGTGCGGACCGTGTCGACGCCGGGAAGACGACCTTCTCCGTCGGACTGCTGGAACACACCGACGCTCGGGGGTTCAAGCCCAGAGCGGGCAACAACTACTGGTTCGATCAGGACGACGTCGTCTACGCGACCGAACAGGGCCGGCTGTTCGGCAAAGACGCCAAACGATTGGCCGCGGCCTCGCCCGGGGAGGTCGTCCCCGAGGAGATCAACCCCATCCACCGGCTGTGGCATCCCTCGCCGGGCGGTGGGACAGGTATCCTCGGCCGCGAGGACCAGCAGTTCGTCGTCGACAGGGTCGGAGCCGACGTGGACGGCGAGTTCGTCGTCAACGGCACCGTCGACCTCCCGGAAGCGTTGACCGACCGACTGGAGCTGACGGCGGCGCCACGGGTCACCTCCCTCCCGGATTTCAACGACCTCATGCAGGCGATGCACGCCGAGGCGCTGGCCGACATCGGTGAGGACATCGCGGCGGAAGACCGCGCAGTCGTCGAATCCTACGGCGACGTGGCGCGGCCGCTCCAGGGGTTCGAACCCGACGCCGTCGCCGTGGTCGAGCCCGGCCGAGCGCGGTTCTACGACGGCCGTCGCTACGCGAAAGCTTGCGAGATCGCCACCGGCAGCCCGGAGGAGGGCCAGCTCGAACAGCGCGTCGACAGCGTCGTCGACCTGATCGACGCTGTCGGCGCGGTGAGACTCCCTGCACTGGACGGCGAGACGCAGTCGGACCCGGCCGCCGTCGCCGACGCCTACGACCACGCCTACGACGCGTTGCTGGCGACCGCCTTCGACTGAGAGCGGCAGACAGACGACGAAGCTAGCGACTCAAAACCGCGCAGCTTGCACGGCCAGTTCGATATTGTCGTACGCCCTGTCGGTGACACTCGGACCGTGGCCGGTGTGCATCACACCTAGACCCTCGTCGACGGCATCGAGCACGCGATCGATACTCTCGACCAGCAGATCACGGTCCCCTTCTTCGAGGTCTGTCCGGCCGAAGCTCCCGTTGGCGAACACCAGATCGCCCGCGAAGAGAACGTTCGCGTCCGTGGAGTACAAACAGAGGTGGTCGTTCTTGTGGCCCGGGGTGTGCATCGCGCGGTAGCTATCGTCACCGAGTGTGACCGTCTCGTCGTCGGCGATGGCGTGATCGACGCCGTCCTGGTCCGTGTCGTATCCCCAGACGTCGACGTCGAAGGCCGCCGTCACGTCGCTGAGGTTCCCGACGTGGTCGTAGTGGGTGTGCGTAAGGACGACGGCGTCGAGCCCGTCAGTGTGGTCTTCGACGGCCGAGACCACGTCGAACTCGTTGCCGACGTCGACCAGAACTGTCCGGTCGCCGACGACGAGAAACACGTTGCTCGTGAACGCCTGGGCTCCGTTGGCGAGGTTCCGAATCTGACTCATACCCGGCTGTTAGCGGGGGAACGGAATGTCGTTGTCGTTACTCGCCGCCCCTGTCGTGTCGCCCGTTCGACGGTGACCCACAGGGCTTTGTAGGTGGATACTTTAACGACACCAGTAGAAACGAAATGTCAGATTCGGACCCCCCTGTGGTACTTATTGTCGAAGACGAACCGGATGTCGCGGAGACCTATAAGCTGTGGCTCCAGGAGGAGTACGAGGTCCGCATGGCACAGAACGGCGACGAAGGTCTCGAAATGCTGGACGAGTCTGTCGACGTGGTCCTGTTGGACCGGATGATGCCGGGGCTCTCCGGTGACGAGGTCCTCGAACAGATCCGCGAGGGCGACCTCAGCTGTCGTGTCGCCATGGTAACGGCCGTCGAACCCGACTTCGATATTCTGGAGATGGGGTTCGACGCGTATCTCTCGAAACCGATCCGAAGCGCACAGCTCCACGAGACGGTCGAAAACCTGCTTGAACGGTCCGAGTACGACTCGCTGCTTCAGGAGTACTACTCGCTGGTCGAGAAACAGGCGACGCTCGAAGCGACGAAATCGAGCGCCGAACTCGCCGAGAGCGACGACTACGCGGAGCTGACCGACGAGATCACAGCGATGAAGGAGGATCTCTCCGGTGCGCTGGGTGGTATCGAAGACGACGACGATTTCATCGCGACGCTCCGTGGACTAGACCAGGGTGACGAGAACTGAGCTACTGACAATGTACGATCTCTCATCCGTTCTCGATTTCGACGCGCTTCGCGATGTCCGACCGGGGTCCAATATCCTCGTCTCCGGACCTGCGATGAGCGGCAAAGAACGTCTGGCATACGATATTCTGGCTGATGGCGCACGGAACGGTGACGGTGCCGTGGTCGTCTCGACGAGCGACGGGGCAGCGACGATCGTCAGCGACTTCCGTGAACTCGTCCCGGAACTCGAAGAGTCACAGCTCGGCGTCGTCGACTGCCGCGGCGAGGGCGGCAGTGACAACGGTTCGGTCGACGGTGCCTACGTCCACCAGGTGTCCTCGCCCGGGGACCTCACTGGCATCGGGATCGGAATCACGAAAGCCCTCGAAGGGCTGCACAACTCCGGTCGCGAACAGGGCCGCCTGGCGCTGGTCTCGCTGTCGACGATGCTGACCTACACCGACAAGAAGACCGTCTTCAAGTTCTGTCACGTCCTGTCCTCGCGACTCGACTCCGCAGGGTATATCGGCGTGTTCACCATCGATTCGGGCGCTCACGACGAGCAGACCCTTCAGGTCATCAAGCAGGCCTTCGACGGACTCATCGAGATCCGTGACGCGGACGGGGGCGGCCGCGAAGGGCGGGTTCTCGGACTCGCGGGCGAACCGACGCCCTGGCAAGATATCTGAGTCTGACAGCCGGGTTTCGCGGGACGCTCACCGAGTATCGCCGACCTGTTTCCCAACGATCCCGAGCACCTGCGCTATCGGCAATTTCTTGCCGTCGGTGACTGCGTGAGCCCGAGGCAGACAGTCACTGGCACGACGCCCGCGGCGAGCCCGCCGGAACCGCCACAGCGACGACCGTCCAGTGTGTGACACCGCCGATGACGAACAGCTCGCGTCGCAGTCGTCGAAGCGGATACACGGCGAGCGATCCAGCAGGATATCCGCGAACGCGGCGCCACCGCAGGCGTTGATCGCCGCGACAGCCACGATGCCGAACGCCGAGACGCCGGCATCGGTCACGACGGTTGCCCCGGCTGTCGTGAACGCGGCCAGACCGATCGCGTCGGAGACGACCGAGACCGGGTGGCGATCGAGGTCGTCGAAGACACGGTCACCACGGGCAGGAACACTTCGGGCACTGGATAGCCCCTCGTCAGGGGAGGTGTTGCGGACTGCGGAAGCCGACTGCGGTGGAGAGTGCAAGCATCTAACTATCCCCGCAAACAGCGTGCAGGCATGCGGGGCGACGGGACCGATCGATCGATGGCGCGGCGGGCCGTGCTGGCGACACTCGGAGTGGGACTGACAACCGGCTGTCTCCAGTTGCAGGACCCCGACGAGGGTGGGACGGCCGACCCCTCGACCGAGCGCGTAACGGCCGGTTCGACTCCCGGCAGCACGACCCGCCAGACGAGCACAGCCACCAGCGAGTCATCGCCCGCGGCTCGGACGCCCCTCGAACCACAGGCGCCGGGGAACATCCGCTGGCGGTACGAGACCAGGACTGCCGTCGCCGAACGACCTGTCGTCGCAGACAGAACGGTGTACGTGACTACGAAGGACGATCGAGTCCTGGCACTGGCTACCGATACCGGGGCCGAGCGCTGGACGTACGAGACGAAGATGGAGTCCGAGAACCTGCGCCACGCTGTCGCCGGTGACCGCCTGTTCGTGGCCGGTTCGTTCGCGACAGAAGCCGTCGGACGTGGAAACGGTCGACTCTCCTGGGGGACCGCAAGCGGCGCAAAGTACAAACCGCTGGTCCGGGATGGCGTCGCGTATCTGGGGTCTTCGACGGGCGCTCGTACACTCCGGGCCTTCGACGTGGCTGCCGACGAGCTGCTGTGGTCGTTCACGACCGGCGGGTCCGTGCGGGGCCGCCCCGCACTCGTGGGCGGGACGCTCTTCGTTTCGGCCGGCGCACACGACGGTGAAGAGACCGCACCGATGTACGCGCTGGACGCCGAAACCGGCGATCTACAGTGGAAACGGACGTTCGACGGCACACTCTCTTCCAGTGTCGTCCCGTTCGAGGGGCTCCTCTACGTGACCGGGGAAAACGGGACGATTGCGGCGGTCGATCCAGCCGACGGGAGTGTCGTCTGGCAGCGGACGATCGATGGCGTCGGCGGCGCGGCGGGCGCGCCGGACCCGCAGTTCGCACACGGACGGTTGTACCTCCCCGATCGGTCGCTCAGAGCGCTAGACCCGACGACCGGGGAGACCCTGTGGGCGTACACCGAGCGGAGTTGGTTCAACCGCCTGGCGATCGTCGACGGGGCGGTGTACGCCACCCGCTACGACGGGGGGACCATCCACGTCTTCGATCCCGCGACCGGGGACGAGCGGGCAACCTTCGAGACACCGCTTCAGGAGCCGACCGGACTCACAGTCGGCCCGGAGACGGTGGTCTGTGGTGACCGAGCGGGTGCGGTCGCCGCGATCTGGCGGTGACCTCACTCGGTACTGATCTCCGTGACGAACGCCGTGTGTTTCCCGGGCCAGACTCCCAGGACGAACCGCAGTTCGGTCCCTGGCGGATACTCACGCGAAAGCGTCGCCGTCATCGGCTCGCCGGGGGATTTGCTGGTCGCGATCTGGTTCTGGTTCGCGTTGCCACGGCCAGGCGGGAAGAGGACGAGCCGGACCTGGCCGCGGTCGGGCTGGAAGTCCGGTGACTCCCAGGCTGCTCGGACGCGCGTCCCGGCGCTCAGGCCGTCGACAGTCCGGGCGAGACCGACGGCGCTTGGTCCACCATCGACGCGGAGACGGACGCTCCCGCCGTGTTCGTCCGAGTACCCTCCCTCACCCTTGACCAGTTGATACTGTGGGAACTCGCCAGCGCCGGGCTCTTTCGTGTCCCCCGTCCGGTAGCGGGTGTCGACAACCCACTCGCCGAGTCCGTCGGTAAAGGACGCGGTGAACGGGACCGACAGCGGCGGCGTCTCGACGTTCGTCGGGAGCCCTTCCGGCTGTGTCGACGGTGACGCTGTCGTACTGCCGGCTGTCTCTGTGGGGTCACCGGTCGCCTCCGGCGTCGTCGTGGTTCGATCCGATGTGGGAACGTCGGTGGTCGTCGCCTGCCCCGTCTCGCCCTCGTCGGCGTCGACCGCCGTCTGTCGAAGACAACCACCGACACCACCCAAAACGCCAACTGCTGTGAGACAGAACGCCCGCCGATCCATACCGGGAGGTGTGTCGACTGGTACTTACCAGTTTGTCTCACGGTCCGCTTCGACGGGGCCGCCAGCTACAGTGGGATCGGCGGGGTCGAACCGCGCAACTAGCGCTGTCCGGATCACTACCGTTCGTCGGAAAGGAAAATGCTCCGTCAGGGATTTGAACCCTAGTCATCACCGTGAGAGGGTGATATGATTGGCCGGACTACACCAACGGAGCGTACACAAATCGGTAGCGAGGAAGGACGTTTAACCATTGCGCTTCGGGCGTGCTCTGTGTGGGTTTCTCACTCTTCCTCGAACGGTGAACCGGCGGCGTCAGGCTCTTCGCCGGCGATGCTGATGATGTTCTCACGACCCACGCGGAGCTTACTGATCTCGTCGTCGGCCTCCATATCCGAGAGCAACATACTGACCTTCGATTTCGACCAGTCCGTCTCGTCGACGATGTCGACCTGTTTCATCCGGCCGCCGTTCTCCCTGAGGAGTCGGAGCACGCGGTCGTTGTCGCTCAGGAGTTCCTCGTCGGGGACGGCTGGCTCCTGTGGGTCCGGTTGATCGGTCCCCGTCGGTTCCGAGTCGGTCGGTGCCGCCCCACTCCCGTCGGCACCGTCTGTCACGGTGGCTCCCCGGCCACCGAACCACCAGACTGCGGCGATTCCAACCGCGAGAACCGCGACGGCGATGAGGGCAAACAGCCAGTTCGACCCGCCCCCGCTTTGCTGTGGCGTCGTCCCGTCTGTTCCGCTGGGGCCGCCGGAGTCACCACCCCCAGAAGCCCCGGACACCGATCCGGTTGTCGTCGATTCTTGAGTCGGCGTCTCGGTGTCGACGACGGATCTGGGACCCAGTTCGACGTAGGGCCGCTGATCGTTGAACGACTGCTCGCCCTCCCAGGTGACAGTCTCACTCCGGGCCAGTGAGTTCGGGTTGCTCCGCGAATCGGGCGTCGGCCGAGCGTCGGTAAAGGCGAGTTCCGGCCCGCGCTGGACGACGAACGACTGATCGGGTCCGATGTAGAATCCCCCCTCGAACACGTCGCTCATGACGATCCGGCCGTCCCGCTGTTGGGTGAAGTTCCCCCACTGGAACGACATCCTGACTGCACCGGTTCGTCGCACCGGATCGATCGAGGCGGACCGCCGGAAGTCGCTGGGTGCCATCGACCGCCCCGTCCGGTTGGTGGCGAACTGGGTCAGTAAGCCGGCCTGCTCGACGAAGTCGGCGTACAGGGCCGTCTCGGTCGACTCGAAGGTTCGAGCGAACTCCTCGAACTGCTGTCGCTCGGATTCGTTGCTCAGCGGCGTCCGGTGTTCGATCGTCCAGCGGGCGGAGCCGTTGGCATAGACCGTCACGCGAAACGTCGTCTCCTCGAATCCCTCGGGCGTCTGTACCCGCTGGGGCTGTTGCTCGCCAGAGACGATCGGAAGACCGGCCAGTACACTGACTGCCAGGAGTGCGACCACGACCACCACGGCCCGGGCAGACATCACACTAGAACGACCCGTGGACACCACAAAAACACTGTTGCTTCCACAATCCGCAATCCGTCAACTCCTGTCTGAGACCCCGTCTTCGTGGGCTATCGAACTGGAGAGCCCCGAAGCGGACGAGCGGTTAGTCGTCCTCGCAGCAGCCACCGGCTTTCTGTCCGAAGTCGACGACCAACTCCTCGGAGATCATCTCGTTGAGTTCCTGCAGGCGCAGTTCGAGGTCGTTCTGTGCCTGGAGATACTCGCTCATCACCGGCATGTCGTGGAGTTCCTGTTGGGCCTGCTGGAGGTTTCGCAGGTCCTCCTGGGAGGCCTTGCCGGTCTGGCGGGCGAGCATATACTCCTCGCGGATCTGCTCGAACTCCTGGATCGCTTCCTGGGCCTCCTCGTCGTTCTCGACGGCTTCCTTGGCCTCGGCGAATCGCTGGTAGACGGGCAACTCGGTGATGGCGTCGCCGAACTCGGTCGCGAGTTCCTCGACGCGGTCACCGATCGGATCAGCGGCGGTATCGGTCTCGATGCTCATCACCGACATGTAACGACTGTGGCGGTATAGGCCTGCCGGAACGCGAAACGAGTGCTGCTACGACGCGCTATCGCACTCGGCGTTTGTCCCGCTTGGATCAGCCTTCCATCCGTGCGACTACCCCAGTCGGGGCCTTGGTAGCATCCACTCCGAAAGGCTGTCAGCTGTCCCCGCGAGCGACCACGGAGAAACACTGAGGTTATCCCCCACGAGCCAGTACACAGTTCCAATGAGCCAAGAGCGGACAGCGGGAGACCTCCGAAACACCGGTCTCTCACTCAGACACGACCGCGAGTGGGACTACGAACTCGACCGAATCGTCGACGCCGTCCACGAACGCGACGCCGAGACCGTCGGTCTGCAGTTCCCCGAGGGACTGAAACGGCGTGGCCCGGCCGTCGCCGACGACCTCCGTCGAGAACTCCCGGACAACGTCCAGGTGATGATCTCCGGCCAGCCCTGTTACGGTGCCTGCGACCTGGATACCTACATGATGCGCCGGACGGACGTCTTCGTCCACTTCGGCCACTCGCCGATGAAGGAGTCGGACAAGATCATCTACGTCCCCCTCTTCTCGAACGTCGACGTCTTCCCGATCATGGAACAGGCCCACGACGAGGAACTGGCGCCGCCGGAACAGGAAGACGCGGTCGGCCTCGTCACGACCGCCCAGCACATGAACAAGTTCGACGAGATGCGTTCGTGGCTCGAAGACCGCGGTTACGACGTCCAGACGCGCAAGGGTGACGACCGCCTGACCCACGAGGGGCAGGTGCTGGGCTGTAACTACGCCTCGGCCGACGTCGACGCCGACCAGATCCTCTACGTCGGCGGCGGGAAGTTCCACCCGCTCGGGCTGGCGATGGAACACCCCGACAAGAAAGTCGTCATCGCGGACCCGGTCAACAACGCGCTGACGGTCGCGGACACGGAGCAGTTCATGAAACAGCGCTACGCCTCCGTCCACAAGGCGATGGACGCCGAGCGGTGGGGCGTCATCTTCTGTACGAAGATCGGCCAGGGACGGTGGGACCAGGCCCAGGAGATCGTCGAGAACAACGACGACGCCTACCTCATCACGATGGACGAGGTGACGCCCGACCGCCTGACGAACTTCGGGATGGACGCCTACGTCAACACTGGCTGTCCCCGTATCACGACCGACGACGGCCCGCAGTTCAAGAAACCGATGCTCACGCCCGGCGAGTACGAGATCGCGATCGGCGAGAAGCCCCTTGACTCCCTGGAGTTCGACACCTTCCACGGCACTTGGTGAGCAGTTCTCGCCGTTGAGAACTGGGGAGATACTGCTTTGTGTCCAGCGGCCCCCAGTTTTGTATGGCTTCGACAGGGGACACTCCCCTCTACCGGGACATCTTCGAGGTAGCCCCGGACCCGATCATCGTTCACGACGCCGATACCGGGGCAGTCGTCCGCTCGAACCCGGCGGCCGCCGAGTTGCTCGGGTTCGACCGGGAGGAACTCGTCGGCACCCACGTCGGCGCGTTCAGCCCGCCCGGATACACGACCGAAGACGCGAACAGACTCATCCAGGAGACCGTTTCGGACGGCTCGAAGACGGTCGAATGGGCGGTCCGGAATTCGGACGGGGCACAGCAGTGGATCGAGGTCACCCTGGAGCGGGCGGAGATCGACGACGAGAGCCGCGTCGTCGCGTTCTTCCACGATATAACTGACCAGAAAGAGCTGAACAGAGCCCGTCTGGAACGGAACGAACAGCTAACGACGCTCATCGACAACCTCCCTGTCGTCGTGTTCACGATCGACTCCGACGGCGTGTTCACCCACTCCGCCGGCAAGGGGTTGGCGAGTTTGGGCCTAGAGCCGGGTGAACTCGAAGGGGTTTCGGTGTTCGAGGCGTACGCCGACTACCCTGATGTCGTCGAAGCGGTCGAGACGGCCCTAGACGGCGAGGAAGTCCGCGTCACCCAGGACGTCGGCGAGTTGGTGTTCGAGACGTGGTATCGGCCGCTGTTCGACGACGGCGACCTCTCACAAATCGTCGGCGTTTCCCGGGATATTACCGATCTCAAGCGTCACGAGGAGCGTGTCGAAGCGCTCAGCGATGCGACGAACGAACTGCTGTACAGCCGCTCGGAGGGAGCCGTCGCCGAGACCGTCGCCGGGATCGCGAAGCGAATCATCGAGCGGCCGTTCGCGGCGATGTGGTCCTACGACGAGAGCGACGACACCCTCTATCCGATCGGTGCCACGGGACCAGCCACCGAGTTGGCTGACGCCGACGGGCCGTCGGGGCTGTCACCGATGGGGCCGGACCACGACGAGACCCGGATATTCCACACCGGCGAGCCGACCGTCGTCGAGGACTATCGGACACTCTCGAACCCGTCGTCACCGGAGACGCCGCTGCAGACGCTCTTCTGTCTCCCACTCGACGACCACGGGATGCTGTGTATCGGTTCCACGGAGAGCGAGCCGTTCGACAGCGACGAGCGGCTCCTGCTGGAGATCCTCGCGAGCACGGCGATCGCCGCGCTGGACCGTGTCGAGCGGGAGACCAAGCTCAAAGCCAAGCAGACCGAACTGGAGCGGTCGAACGAGGCGCTCCAGCAGTTCGCCTACATCGCCTCCCACGACCTGCAGGAGCCGCTCCGGATGGTGTCGAGCTACGTGGACCTGCTCGAAAGCGAGTACGGCGACGAACTCGACGGGGAGGCCGCGGAGTACATGGCCTTCGCCGTCGACGGCGCGAACCGCATGCAGGAGATGGTCGACGCGCTGCTGCGGTACTCCCGCGTCGAGACGCAGGCAGGGGAATTCGAGCGCACGGAGCCGGGAGATGTCGTTTCCGAGACACTGGGATCCCTCCGGATGCGGATCGACGAGGTCGGTGCGACCGTCTCGACGGGATCGTTCCCGGCGGTCAGAGCGGACACCAACCAGCTCGGTCAGGTGTTCCAGAACCTGCTAGAAAACGCACTCGACTACACCGACGAGGCGGGTGTCGACCCTCGCATCGAGATCGACGCGACGGAAGCCGATGGGGTGGTCGAGTTCTGTATCACCGACAACGGACCGGGAATTCCCGACGATAAGGTGGAGGACATCTTCGAGATATTCAAGCGCGGCGGGGCACACGACACGGACGGTACCGGAATCGGGCTCGCCGTCTGCCAGCGGATCGTCCAGCGACACGACGGACGGATCTGGGCCGAGCCGTCCGAAACGGGCGCGACGTTCAGATTCACGCTCCCGGCTGCAACGGAGGTGGCGACGGATGAGTGAGAACGAGAACGGCCGACCGGTCGAGATCCTGCTCGCCGAGGACAACCCCGGCGATGTCAGACTGACCGAGAAGGCACTGGAGAAGGGGAAGGTACTCAACAACCTCCACGTCGTCAACGACGGGGTCGAGGCGATGCACTACCTCAGACAGGAAGGGGAGTACGAGTCGTCGCCCCGTCCCGACCTGCTCTTGCTGGATCTGAACATGCCCCGGATGGACGGGCAGGAAGTGCTCGCCGAGATGAAGTCCGACGAGGACCTGCGCCGCATCCCGGTTGTCGTCCTGACCAGTTCCGGGGCCGAGGAGGACATCGTCGAATCGTACGACCTCCACGCCAACGCGTACCTGACGAAGCCGGTCGACTTCTCGGGCTTCGTCGACATCGTCGGGAGCATCGAGGAGTTCTGGCTTCGGGTCGTCAAACAACCGCCGAAATGACCATGGCCGGGACGACACACCTCTCCGTGTTGCTCGTCGAGGACAACCCCGGCGACGCGAAACTCGTCGAACACCATTTCGATAGTTCCGACGCCACCTACTTCGTCGACGACGTCGAGCTTACTCACATCGAATCGCTCGGTGCCGTCGCGGATGTCGAAACCGACGGGTACGACGTGTTGTTGCTGGATCTGGGCCTCCCCGAATCGACCGGGTTGGAGACGCTCGATCGGGCGACTGAGATGGTCACGGACCTGCCCATTATCGTTCTGACAGGGATGCAGGACCGCAGGAAGTCGATGGACGCCATCGAGCGCGGCGCACAGGATTACCTCCCGAAATCCGAGCTCGACGGGGATCGACTCGTCCGAGCACTCCGATACGCCGTCGTCCGGAGTCGCCAGCAGCGGGCTCTCCGTCGTCGGCGCGACCAGATGGAGTTTTTCAACAGCATTCTCCAGCACGACATGCTCAACGGCATGAACGTCATCCGGTCGCGTGCGGAGTTGCTGACGGAGACGCTCGACGGGGACGACCAGGAGTACGCCGAGACGGTCGTCGACTGGAGCGACGACATCATCGACCTCACGGAGAAGGTTCGGTCGGTGCTGAAGACGCTCTCGGAGGACGGGATGACCGAGATGGAGCGCCGTGACCTCGGTGAGGTGCTCGACGAGGCCGCGGACCGAGCGCGATCGATGAGTGACGAGTGTACCGTCGACAACCACGTGAGCGGTATCCAGGTCGAGGCCGACGATCTGCTGGAGGACGTGTTCGGGAACCTGTTCACGAACGCGGTCGAACACGCCGGCGAGGACGTGACCATCGACGTGACGGCAACGATCGAGGACGTCGTCGTGCGAGTGCGGATCGCCGACGACGGGTCCGGTATCCCACCCGACCAGCGCCGTCGCGTCTTCGAGCGAGGGAAGAAAGGCAGCGGCTCTTCGGGGACCGGATTCGGGCTCTACTTCGTCGATTCGATGATCGAAAGCTACGGCGGGAACATCTGGATCGAGGAGAGCGACGCCGGTGGTGCCGCCTTCGTCGTGGACTTGCCCAGAGCCGAATAACTGCTAAGCATTATTAAGAGGATTTTTACATGACTCGTCTGTAGTACGCGTGATGCCGACGAAGAGCGCCCTCGCCCAGCAACTCGCCGTCGTGGCGGGGTTCGACGACCCCAGCGCCAGTCTGGAACAGTATCGGACGCCGCCGGACCTCGCCGCCCACCTCGTCCACACGGCGGACCTTCAGGGTGATCTCGATGGCCGGACCGTCGTCGATCTGGGCTGTGGGACGGGGATGCTCGCGCTCGGGGCGGCCCTGCGCGGCCCGGAGACGGTCGTCGGCCTCGACATCGACGCCGGGCCGCTGTCGATCGCGCGGGACAACGAGCGGAAAGTCGGATCGACGACCTCGGTGTCGTGGGTCCGGGCGGACGCGACCGTCCCGCCGCTGTGTCCCTCGGTCGAAGAGACCACCGTGGTGATGAACCCGCCTTTCGGTGCCCAGGCCGACAACGAACACGCCGATCGCGCGTTCCTCGAAACCGCGGCAGCCCTCTCGTCGGTCTCCTATTCGATCCACAACGAGGGAAGCCAGTCGTTCGTCGAGGCCTTCGCCGAGGACAACGGCGGCGCGGTGACACATGCTTTCCGGACCGAGTTCGAACTCCCCCGACAGTTCGAGTTCCACGAGGCCGACCGCAGCGAGATCACGGTCGAGGTGTACCGGATCGAGTGGACGTGACTACTCACGGCGCTGGCCCGGGGGTGTCCGAACCGTCGCGATCCGAACGCGAGTGTCGTCGATTTCGGCGTACAGTCGACTGCGGTTGTGTCTGAAGGTTATTCCGCCGATGTCCCGTGCCGACGTATTGGCGGGTATCGGCCCCGTCGCCAGCGTCTCGTTGTCCCGTGTCACCGCCAGTTCGAAGCTCGCTCCCGCGGGCCGAACCGTCACGTTCCGGCCGGCGATCGTCGTATCGGCCGTCGACGGCGGGGACCGGTAGCTCGTCCGTGGGTCCTCGCCCCGGCGCCACAACTGGACGACGTACACCGACCGATTGCCGACGACGTTCCAGGTCGTTCGGTTGGCGAACACCGTCTCGCGCCAGCCGACGCCGCCGACGACGACCGACGCGCGGCCGTTGGTCGCCAGTTGTCCTTTTGGTACCTCGGCGATCCATATCTCGCGGTCGGCACTGGCGACGACGATCCCGCTCTCGTTGACCCGGGTCTGTTCGGTCTCGATCGGCGTCGGGATGTTGGCCGCGTACTGGTTCAGTACGTCCTCCTCGTAGGCGACGACGTAGTCACGGATCTCGATCCCGTCCTCCGGGACGTCACCGGAATCGATCGTCGTGAGATTGCCCGGGACTGCACCGAGACTGAGCGTCCCCAACACGACCAGGAGGACGATACCTGCCCAGCCGATCCAGCCCGCCTCGAACCGCGGCAGCAGGATGAAGTGGTCGTCCGTGTCGGCCGTCGCGGCCGCGATGACCGCCGCCAGGAAGAAGACGAGCGCCGTCCCGAGCCAGCGAAACAGGGTGAAGCGGGCGTTCCCCAGCGGGATGTACACCGCCCAGAGCCCCTGAAAGACGGCGAACACCAGCGTCACGCCGAAGACCCGTTTGGGAACGGGTCGCTGGTCGCGAAGCCACAGCAGCGTGGCGGCGAGGACGATGCCGGCGAGGATACCGATGGCGTGGCCCTGGATCGCAACGTCGGACCACCAGGGCGTGACAAAGCGAGTCCGGCCCTGAACGGTCGGTTCGGGGAACCGGAGCGCGGTCAACACCAGGTCGACGACGCGGTTCGTGACCAGGGCACCCAGAAACAGATAGGGGCGGACCAACAGCGCGAACCCGGCCATCGCGAAGACGACGCCGGAGAAGCCGACGACCGGTCCCAGCGAGAACAGGCCGGTGAAGACGCCGACGACGACCGACGCGATCGGGACGGCCAACACGCGGGCGTAGGGGTTCGTCCGCAGCGACGTGAACGTCTGTGTCCCGCGCTCTGTGGGATAGTGACCCCAGGCGTACTCGACGACGGTCCCGTAGACCAACGTCCCGACGACGTTGCCCGTGACGTGGCCCTGGCCGCCGTGGGTGAACGGTCCCGTCAGGATGCCCAGCGGATAGAAGTACGACCACGTCCGGAACGGCGTCACCAGGGGGCGGGCGTTGTTCCACGCACCCTGGAGAACGAAATACACCAGGAGAACGCCGGTGATCGTCAGCAGCGTCCCCCACGGAACCCCCAGTAACAGCCTGCTGCGAAGCGGGTCCGTGAGCCGCTCGCCCGAGAGCCGGCGGACCGCCACCAGGGAGAGCCCCACCACGACTACGACGACCAGCGCCCGAAGCGGGAGCCACCCCGGGACGGTCGGGACTGGCGACGACTGGAACATTCACCCTCACCTGTGGGTGGTAGTGGCTTATGCGTGACGGCAGAAACCAGGGTACGTCGGCGGCGCTCAGGCCAGTCCGAGAGCGACGCTGTAGGGCCAGGCAGTTCCGGCGGCAGCCAGCAGCGCGAACGCGCCGCCGGCCAGCGCGACGTTTTTCAGGAACTGCGTCATCTCGTCTTGCTGCTGGTCCTCGGGGACCGCCCAGAAGTTGTGCATCGTCAGTGCCGATCCGACGAGGAAGGTCGCCAGCGCACCGGCGGCGATCACGGGGTAGGCCCCGAGAACGACGAGGAGACCGCTCACTACGAGCAGTCCGCCGCTCCCGTAGACAGCGGCGGTGGGCGCGGGCAGCCCCTTCGCGTCTGCGTAGGGGATCATCTGCTCGTCGTTCAGGAAGTGATTCAGGCCCGTGAACGCGAGGACTCCCCCGAACAGGAGTCGACCGAGCAGGAACAGTTCGGCCGCGCCGGCCGTCTCGAAGGCCATCAGGCGCTCACCTCCGGACTGACGGTCGATCGAAGGTCGGTACGACGGTGCTGCAGGTGTGGTTTCATTACGTTACTTGGTTCGCATCCGAACCTATATATCGGTTCCCGGACATAGAGGTAATCAGGTATCACCGATGTCATCCCAACTACGCCACGAATCGGAGGCCGAGACCGGCCCCTGTGCGGTCATCGAGTCGCTCGACCAGATCGGCTCCCGCTGGCGGCTGGTCGTCCTCCACGAACTCCAGGACGGGGAGCGACGGTTCAACGAACTCAAGCGAGCGACCGACGCAAGCTCCCGGACGCTGTCGCGGGTCCTCGACGATCTTCAGGAGATGGGGTTCGTCGAGCGTCGACTCGAAGAGGACGCGCCGGTGGCGACCTACTACCGGCTCACGGACAAGGGGCGGTCGCTCTGTCCCGTCTTCGAGGAGATCGAAGACTGGGCCGACGAGTGGCTTGCGCCTGGTATGGAGTGAGCCAGTTCCCGATCCACCGTGCTTGCCGGTAGTATGCGTCGACAGCACAGGACTTTCCACCGAGTACGTACAACTAGCTACTGATGGGAGTACGGCCACCAGCCGACGACACCGACGAGCCCGATGTCATCGAGTTCGGCATCGCCGCCCTCGACGCTCGACTGACCGATATCGAGATCTCGTATCCGGCCACCGCCGAGGAGGTCCGTGACGCCGCCGGCCACGTCGAGGTCCCGTTCGACGCGGCCGGTCACACGGTCACCGTCGCGGACGCGCTCGGCGAGACCAGCGTTCGACGGTTCGAGAACGAGCACGAACTGCTGGACGCATTGCACCCGGTGTTCGAGCGCAAACGGGAGGCGACGCGCAACAGTATCATCTCACAACTGCGCGCGCTCGTACCGTTTTAATCCGCCGGCAGGGACTGTTCCGACTAGTCCTCGCCGTTGCCGGCGGCGACGGTTTCGGCCTCGTTTTGCCCGTCCGACTCGGAGGTCGCTGCCTGCTGAGAGTCTTCCGAGAGTTTTCTGGCGATATCCTCCAGCCGCCGAGTCTGTTCGCGGTTGACCGTGACGATCATGTCCGAGAGGACACCGAACATCAGCAACTGCAGTCCCAACACGATCGCGATACCCCCCACCATCGCGATCACCTCGTGGGAGATGCTGTTGGCGAACCAGTCGTAGGCGACGTACGCCCCCAGCACGATCCCGAGACCGATCGAACCGAAGCCGACGCTTCCGAAGTAAAACAGCGGGTTGTTCGTCTTGGCCATCCGGTAGAGCGTGAGGATGATCGTCGCGCCGTCCCGGAACGGGTTGAGGTTGGTCTCGGACTCGTCCGGACGAGGTTCGTAGGTGATCGGGACGACGGTGACACGGACGCTGTGTTTGACACACTCGACAGCCATCTCCGTCTCGATTCCGAACCCGTCCGAGGAGAGCGAGAGCTGTTCGAACGATTCCCGAGTAAAGGCGCGATAGCCCGAGAGGATATCGACATACTGGTGGCCGTGGATCACCGAGAACGCCCAGTTGATGACCCTGTTTCCGGTCTGGTTGAGGCGGCTCATCGCGCCCGGTTGCATGTCCGCAAAGCGGTTGCCGATGACGTGTTCCGCTCGCCCGTCGAAGAGCGGTTCGAGCATCCGGTCGGCCTCGTCCGGCCGGTAGGTCTCGTCGCCGTCAGCCATCAGCACGTACGCCGCATCGATATGGCGCCGGACTGCCTCCCGGACGGCCTGCCCTTTCCCGCTCCCGGACTGCTCGACGACGCGTGCCCCGGCCGAGTCTGCGATATCTGTGGTGTCGTCGGACGACCCGCCGTCGATGACGAGGACGTTCTCGAACCCCTCCTCGCGGAACCCATTGACGACTGCCCCGATCGTCGCGGCCTCGTTGTAGGTCGGCAACAGCACACAGACGTCGTCGCGGTCAGCCATTACGCGACCCTCATCTACGGAGCGTGAAATAAATACGGGTATCCGTAGCTCCGACGGACTTCCCGCGACGACACAGTGTCGGACGATTCGGGTACTCTCTCGGCGCGACTGGACAATGTAGTAGCAGCTCCCTGTGGTTCACGTCGGGACAACTGGTCGAACGGTGATACTGCTGGCTGTCCGTTCGGACCGATAGTCGCTATCCGGGGGTAGCGATTCCTTCAGTGTGGTACAGCCACCAGTACGAGTCGCCTCGTGTCGGATCGAAAGCGTGAGGGGAAGGCGACGTGATACGACTCTGTAATGGGATCGGTACGCGTTTGTTTTGTGGTCAATGCGGTCGATCAGACCGTCGCTGAGGTGGATATCGCGGTCGCACTCCAACGGTACACGGACGTCGATGTCACGGTCATGGCGTGGTTCACCGCCGAGGGGTTCTACGGTGACGAACTCGTCGATGTAGTCGATCTGGATGCACCGGACACGCGGACGGGAATCGACTATCGGACGCTCTCTGCAGCCAACGAAGTCATCCGCGACTCCGATATCGTTCAGACCACTCACAACCACTCCGGTGCCTACGCCAAACTCCTCGCCCGATATAACGGTGTCCCGTCGGTCTCACGTGAAGGGAACACGCGAGACGGTTTTCCGATGTTGGGACTCGTCGCCAATGGGCTGACAAACCCGCTTGCGGCCCGTGTCGTCTGTAACTCGCGAGCAGTCCGTGACTCTTTCCGGGGTTGGGAGAACCGAATCCTCGACCGTGACAAGATCGAGTACATCCCCAACGGTGTCGACATCGACGCAATTGATTCGAGCGAGGAGATGGGGTGGTGCCTCGACGACGCGGTCGATATCGGAGCGGACTCCTTGCTCGTCGGGACGGTGGGATCGCTCACAGAACAGAAGAACCAGGCGACGCTGATTCGTGGTGTCTCACGGGCACGGGATCGTGGTGCGGAAATGGAGCTTGTCATCGTCGGGGACGGACCTCTCCGGGAGAAACTGTCAAAAACCGCCCGCAGTGAAGGGATCGCTGACTCGGTTCACTTCCCCGGCCGTCTGGAAAGAGAACGGGTGTATCACGTGCTTCACGAGTTAGACGTGTACGCAATGCCCTCCCTGTGGGAGGGGTTCAGCATGGCTGCTATCGAGGCAGCTGCCAGTGGAACAGCCTGTGTGTTTTCAGATATCGGTCCATTCGTCGAGGCCTACGAGGACGTCGCGATGTTTCACGATCCGACTGATGTCGACTCCCTCGCCGATGCTCTGTGTCAGTTATCGGGTGACGCGGATCGAAGAGCACAACTGGGGGCGGCTGGCCGCTCTCTCGTCGAACGGAACTACACTCTCGAGGCCGTCGCTCGACAGTACTGGGATCTATACGAAGCAATCAGGT
This sequence comes from Haloarcula montana, assembly GCF_035666295.1. Lineage (NCBI taxonomy): Archaea > Methanobacteriati > Methanobacteriota > Halobacteria > Halobacteriales > Haloarculaceae > Haloarcula > Haloarcula montana. The sequence goes on along the minus strand of NZ_CP142027.1, from coordinate 245,638 downwards.
AAGTTCAGTACCGATTCATACCGCAGGCCCCCTCGTGGCGAGTTTTCCTCGTACGGAAAACGGCACCGTGTGTAGCCGGTCGTAGCAGCGGTCGCGAGGCGCTTACAGCCCGTCGATTAGCTTGAGAAGCGTCTCGGTCTGTGTTTCGGCGGAAAACTTCTGTACCCGGTTCTGTTGGGCGGCTGGACTGTGCTCAGCCAACGCACGCTCTATCGCGTCGATCCATGCCGTGGTCGACTCAATATCGGTAACGACTGCTCCAGTCTCTCCGACGACCTCGGGTAACCCACCGCGGTCGCTCACGACACACGGGATACCGCTCACCATTGCCTCTGCCGGGACACGCCCGAACGGCTCCTCCCACCGGGAGGGCACGACAACAAGCTTCGCGCTGGCGTACGCTGTCCGCATATCGTCACACCACTGAGTGTGCGATACGTTCTCCATCTTCCGAGCCTGGGACGCGATTTCCGAGGAGGCGATCGGTCCGACGAGACGAAACCGCTCATCCGGAAGCTCGCTCGCGATATCGAGAAAGATATCCGCACCCTTGTACTCCGCCCGTGGATTTACCATCAGGATAGAGCCGTCCGGATCGTACTCAACGCGATACTCGTCTAGTTCGATGGGCGGATAGACGACTTCGGTATCAACCCCGAACAGCTCCGATATCTGCTCGGCAGTATGTGAACTGTTCGCGATCGTCACTGTCGCCGTACGCGCCGCGCGCCGGTACTCGCGAAAATTCTGCCACAGAAACGGGAACTGGATCCGGCCGCCCAGATCTGTCCGCAACAGATTGGAGAGGATGCCGCGTGTGGCGTCGTACTTCTCGTAGCCCGTCAGTGCCATACTCCTCACGAAAAACAGAGAGGGAATATCCATCTCCGCTGCGACAGCCACCGAGGCAGGAGCCAGTTGGTTCTGTGTCCACAGGAGGTCGGTCTCAGGATCGAGTTCTGAGTGAAAGTATCGACGCCACTGGAACCGCGTACAGACTTGATCGGTCCAAGTCAATTTCGGGACCGTCGTCAGTGGCTTCTCGTTGATCGTGTAGTCGTATGCTGTCTCCGGTGGGTCGTCAACGGGCGGTGTCTGGTACACGTCGACCGTTATATCACGATGATCGCTGATACCGGCTAACAGTGTCAGGAGGGATTCGCGTGCCCCGCCTGACTGTGCTGTCGCGAATTTCTCGTAGGCGACCGCTATTCTCATGTTAGATTACAGTAGGTGTTTCCGACTGTGCTAACAGCGCTCGACGGACCGACCGAGGCGGTTTACACACCGGTTGTACGGCGGCAGTGCGATCAGGGAGATTTTGGGTTTCACTGGTACTGTCGCTGCGTACCGGAGGAACATTTGCAGTCCAAATAAACATGTGGATCTATATCAGCCGTTGAAACTCACTGTCCTCCCGATCGCACGACTGCAGTGCGATCGGTGTCTCAATCGTTTCAACAGCCACTTGGTGAGTGCTCGGCACGAGCGATCCCCGCCTACCGCGACAGTAGCCGTTCAGACCCTCGCCCTGGAGGACACGGTCTGTCTATATCCGAACCTTTTTGCTATCATCGAGATTTCGGACCGTATGAAGATCGGCTATTTTTGCTACCGACTCTCGGGGACGGGTCCACGTACCCGTGCGGCGGATATAATCAACGGAGTAGCCAACCGATCTGAGTGTGACGTCGTCGTCCTCACCAACGAACCTGCTGTCGTCTCCGCTGATGCCGAAGTAACGCAAATCGACATCCGGAACCCCATCGAGACGTTCCTGAAAGCGAGACGAGCGTTCAGTGATGTCGACATTGTACACGTTCCGATCAATATCTATCAGGTGCTGTTCGTCCGACTGGCGTATCTCGGTCCGCTGGTTGCCGGTGTCGGCCCGGGAATCCAAAACTCGCTATTTCATCGCGTTCTGGGTCGGTTCCTCGGTATCAGTGTCAAAATACAGAAACAGGAAGACGAGCGACAGTGGGAACAATTAGGCTACACCACGGCAAGTGTCACAGCTACGATTGACCGATCTCACTTTTATCAATACGAGCCCGAACGTATCGACCAACTCCGATCTGAACGGGGGATTGACAGTGAACAGACCGTGGTCCTCTATGTCGGTGAGTTGACCGAGGGGCAGGGTGCCGCGATCATCGACGAGATGGCTCGGATAACACAGGACGACGACAGTATTCAGTATATTGTCGCTGGCGCCGGACCACTCGAAGAGCGGTTTCGTGACCGGTCGGACCTGATTTTCGAGGGGTTCGTCGATAACAAATCGATGCCTCAGCTCTACAATATCGCTGATGTCACTGCTGCGACTCGGAAATACGATGTCACGTCGAATGTCGGTCTGGAATCGATTGCGTGTGGAACCCCAGTAATAACGACTGCCTCCGGAAAAATTGAGAAAATTTTTAAGAACCGTGGGACGTACGTCTGGGCAGATCGGGACTCGCAATCCGTTCTGGAAACCGTCGACGAACTGATGTCTGATCCGGAGTACTACCAATCACAAGTGAACCGTGGCTTTCAGACGATGGAGGAGATGGATCTTACCTTGGAGAGTGCCATCGAGACACATCTCGACGTTTACAGACGGCTCGGAGCCCGGGATCGCTCGACAGGGCAGCCCCGCTAAAGCAGAATCTAACTCAAACAATGTCACCCGGTAGCGGATACTCGATACGTCTCACTGGATTCGTTCGTAACGTACTGCGGGCTCTTGAGAGCACGCTACCCTGATTTATCCATGCGTCGAGACCGGAGTGCAGTACTACATTTCGTTTCGCAGGTTGTCAGATCGATAGCCGGGTTCGGAACGACGTTGTTCGCCGCCCAGTACTTCGGTGCGAGCGGTCTCGGAATCTATTCGGAACTACTGGCGGTTCTCTTTTGGGTCAAACTCCCCGGAAACAGTATCCGAACTGCCGTCTCGAAACGGATGTCGGAATCGGAGGCTGTAACCGGTCACTTCACCGCCGGCGCCCTCACGATATTGGGATACGGCACCGTTGTCGGACTGGTGATTTACGTCTTCGAGACGCGAATAAACGAGTATTTCGGGGTAGAAGTCGCGGCTCTCGCCTTCTTATTACTGGCGACAAATATGTTCCTTGATATAAGCCGGGGCGGAATCGAAGGGGCGAAACGGGTTGCGCTCTCGGGGTGGCTCAACACGCTCGAAAGTATCATCCGGTTGCTCGCTCAGATCGCTTTCGCTCTCAGCGGTGCGATGCTACTCAGTCTCGTCTACGGGCATATTCTCTCCATGGCCGCGATTACGATGGTCGGATTGTATTTCCTGCGCGAGCGACTTACGATACCGTCCCTCTCGGAGTTCGGCGACCTTCGCCGGTTCACGCAGTATTCCTGGTTGAGCAACGTGGAGGGTGTGGCGATCAACTGGTTAGATTTACTGGTGCTCGGCTATTTTGTCACCGATGATTTTATCGGCATCTATACCGCCGTCTGGACGTTGACTGGTTTCCTCGCGCTGGCGGGGAAATCGATATCGTCTACTCTCTTTCCCGAGCTGAGTCAGCTCGGGAGCGACGGGCGGATTTCGAAGGCGCGCGAACTCATCTCGGATAGTTTGCTGTTTACCGGGATCTTCCTCATCCCAGGGCTGTTCGGGGCTGCAGTGATCGGTGACCAGCTCCTCCGTGTGTACGGGGCAGAGTTTTCACGTGGTGCACTCATCCTGTTAGTCCTGATCTTGGCACGGACCATGCACACGTTCGGACGGCAGGCAATCAACGCGCTCAACGGTCTCGATTATCCACAGCGTACGTTCAGAATCAATGCGCTGTTCATCTCGGCAAACCTCGTACTTAATATCTCGCTCGTATTCATCTTCGATCAGTACGGGCTCGGCTGGTATGGGGCAGCGATCGCAACACTGCTTTCGAGCTGTATTTACTTTTCCGCGGGATGGGTCGTCCTCTCGGCTGAAATCGGGGATATCTCGTTCCCCGTAACCGGCATCGGGAAACAGATCGTTTCGAGTGTCGTCATGACGGCGGTCGTCTACACTCTCACACTGTTCGTTCCGGACACGCTGTTGAGTGCTGTTGGCCTGGTATTCGTTGGAGCGGCCGTGTATGGCTCCCTCTTGCTCGCGATTTCGTCACCGATCCGGGAGAAAGTGTTGCGGGTAGCCGATCTCTAATCGAGTTTTTGCAAGATCGACCGATAGCGGTCACACGCGGACTCGAAGCTGTACGTCGACTCGATCAGCTCTCGCCCTCGCGAACTGACAGTTCTCAGATCGTTCCGGTCGAGGATCGTTTCGACGGTGGTCCGCAGTTGTTCCGGCTCGCGGGACTCGATGAGAAACCCCGTCTCGCCGTCACGAACCACGTCTGGGACGCCCGAAACCGGCGACGCCAGCACCGGTGTCCCGCAGGCCAGCGCCTCCAGGATCGTCGTCGGCAACCCCTCGGTCGGCTGTGATGGTAACACGAGCAAGGAGAGGGCGTTCAACTGCTCGGGGACGCCGTCGTGGTCGACCCAGCCGGTCAGTTCGACACTGCCGGCGGCGATCTCGTCGGCGAGTTCGGCTTCGAGCCATTCCCGGAGGTCGCCATCACCGATGAACCGGAACGTGACATCCTCGGGGAGGTCGCGGGCTACCGCGGCGAGTTCGCGGATACCCTTCTCCTCGTCGAGCCGACCGAGGAATCCAACGACGCGATCGCGCTCGTCGTAGGGCGTCTCGATGTCGAACTCGTCGGTCCTGACGTAGCGAGCGCCGGTCGGGTAGACGTCGGGCGCCTCCGGGTGGAGGTCGAGCTGTCTGGCCATCTCGGGCGTGTAGGTGACGACGCCGTCCGCGAGCGCGAACCCGATCCGTTCGAGCAGCCGGACGAGACCAGCCAGCGTCCGGGGGAGGGGGGACGGCAGTTGCTGTTCCCAGGTCAACCGGAGGGTCAGCGGTACGTCCCCACGGGGCTCGACGAGGACGGTCTTCCCCAGGAGCCGCGCCGCCAGGATCGGGAGGACGTACGACGTTGCGCCGTAGAACAGCACGACCTCCTCGTCGCGGTCGGCCAGTACGCGACACATCCGGAGTTGGTTCAGGAGAAAGCGACCGGCAGCGACGGCGACCGAGCCACCCGCTCCCTTCTGTGTGAGTTCCACGAACTCGCGCGTGTCCCGGATCTCAGAGTCGGCAGGGAGATTGGCCGTCACCAGGGCGACTCCAGTGATCGCGGCGAGAATATCGAGCAGACTCCGCGTGGCGTTCTCGCCGGCCGCCGCCAGCGGATGGGTGACCACACAGACGTCCGGGAGCTCTTCGGCCATCGGTCACCTCCACACCGTCGTCCCGTAGAGGTAGCCGGCCCCGACCGCACCGGTCAGGACGAACAGGAAGACCAACTGGAGGACGCCCGCGACCGAGGGCGACCGAACGATGCCGTCGAGGCGGTCCGGCACGGAGTCGAACAGCAGCGACGAGAGGAACTCCGACTCGTCGCCCGTCGATTCGGGGACCAGCACTTCCATCCCCCGCTTGGAGTAGCCCTGCCAGAACGCTCGGTCGATCAGCCACCCGGGGTCGGTCCGGTAGTCGAATATCTTGTGGGCGATGACCGCGTCGGGGTTGTAGTAGACGCCGTAGCCGGACGCCGCTTTCAGGCGGGCACAGAACTCCGTCTCCTCTCCCTGGAGGTTCTTGTCCCCTTTCCGGCCGCCGATCTCCTTCTCGAAACCACCCAGGTCCTCGAAGACATCCATCCGGAAGGAGATGTTCGACCCGAACGTGTTGCGGACTTCGCCGGGCTCGTCCGGGTCGCCGTCGGGGCCAAAGCCCAGGTGTGTGACTCCGATCAGCCAGTAGAACTCCGCCGGGAGGAACGAGGGCTTTCCGGCGACCCATCTAGGTACTTGTTTGCCTCCGACGGCGGGGACATCCTCGCGCTCGTAGACTTCGACCAGTTCGGCGACCCACTCCCGGTCGGCGATGGCGTCGTCGTCCAGGAACGCGACCACGTCGCCCGTCGCCACCGCGGCGCCGTTGTTGCGGCTGACCGCCAGGCCGACGTTCTCGTCGTTGCAGTGGACCCGGACGTCCGTTCGGTCGCCGAAGTCGTCTTCGAACCGGTCGGCGATGGCCTCGTCGCCGTCGGAGACCAACACGAGTTCGACATCGTCGTGGGACTGGTCGAGCACGCTCCGGGCGGCCTCGTAACAGTCAGTGTACCGGTCCATCGCGTGCGTACAGACGACGACCGAGACACGCATGCTCGCAGGTGTGCCACGGGCCGTTTTAGGCGTTTCCATCCCTCCTCGGCGAAGGTCAAAAGGCTTATGCGCGACATGCCAGTCTTTCCGTCCAATGAGTCAATGGCGGGGCCAATTCGAGGATAACCCCGAACTCGAGGCTGCCCTGGACAAGGTCGAGCGGTGGTACCACGTCCCTGTCCTCTTGGCGTTGCTCGGGTTCATGCTGTGGAATCGTGTGCGTAGCTGGCAGAACTTCATCGTCGACGGTGAAGTGCTGTTCTCCGGGAACGACCCTTGGTACCACTACCGGACGACGGTGTATACGGTCCAGAACTGGCCGGGCACGATGCCGTTCGATCCGTGGACGCAGTTCCCGATCGGCTCCTCGCCGGGCCAGTTCGGGACGCTGTTCGATCAGGTCGCTGCGACACTCGCGCTGATCGTCGGACTCGGCTCACCCAGCGAGAGTACGATCGCGATGGTCGCGCTGTTCTTCCCGGCAGTCCTCGGCACGCTCGCCGCGATCCCGCTGTACGTGATGGGACGGCGCCTGGCCGGCCGACTGGGCGGCGTGACCGCTGTCCTGGTCCTGGCGCTTTCGGCCGGCGCCTTCCTCGGCCGCAGTCTCGTCGGCACCTTCGACCACCACGTCGCCGAGGCGTTCCTCCAGACGACTGCCGTCCTCGGAATGATGGTCGCGATCAGTGCTGCGAACCGTGACAAGCCGGTGTTCGAGCAGTTCGTCGACCGTGACATCGACGCCCTCCGATCGACGGTGCTGTGGTCCGTGCTGAGCGGGTTCGCCGTCGCGACGTATCTCTGGACGTGGCCGCCGGGTGTCCTCCTGATCGGTATTCTGGGGACGTTCTTCCTCCTGCGTCTCATCATCGAGTTCGTCCGCGGGCAGAGCCCGGAACACACCGCGATCGTCGGGACGATCGCGCTGGCAACGACGGGAGTACTCACGCTCGTGAGCTTAGACACGCTGACTGTCAGCGCGACGCGACACTCGCTGCTCCAGCCCGGCCTGGCCTTCGCGATCGCCGGTGGCTGTGCGTTCATGGCATGGCTCGCCCGATACTTCGATCGGGAGTCCCTAGATACGACTCTCTACCCGGTGACCGTCTTCGGTATCATCGGTGTCCTGGCCGCGCTGGCCGCCGTGGTGACCCCCGACCTGTTCAACTTCTTCGTCGACAACGTCCTGCGCGTCATCGGGTTCTCGGTCAGCCCGACCGCCGGCACCGTCGGGGAAGCACAACCGTACAACCCCAACGATCTCTACCCGCAGTACGGGCTCACCGTCTTTATCGCCGCGATCGGCGTTATCGCGATCGTCGCCGAGCAGTTCCTCGCCAGTGATCCCGACGGTGAGGAACTGCTGGTGGCGATCTGGGGCGTCTTCCTGTTGGCCGCGACGTTTACCCAGGGCCGGTTCGCCTACTACCTGATCTTCCCGGTCGGTGCGATCACCGGGCTGCTCGTCGGTCGGCTGGTCAGCTGGGTCGATCTCTCCGGTGACGGCGATATTGCCCCGTACGAAGTGTTAACAGTCATCTCGCTGCTCGTTGTCGTCGTCGCTCCGTTGCTCATCGTCGCCCCGACGCCGATGGACTACGGCGGCTCGAACGGTCCGGGACAGGGTATCGAGAACTGGGACGACAGCCTCCAGTGGATGGAGGGGAACACTCCCGCCGTCGGCGCCTACGACACCGGCGATGAACAGTCGCTTGACTACTACGGCACCTACAAGAACCGCGAGGACTTCGACTACCAGACCGGTGATTACGGTGTCCTCTCCTGGTGGGACTACGGACACTGGATCACGACCCGCGCAGAGCGGGTCCCGAACGCCAATCCGTTCCAGCAAGGGACCGACGTGGCTGCGAACTTCCTGCTGGCCCAAAACGAGAGTGAGGCCAACGATGTCCTCGAAACGTACGACGAGGACGACGCCCGGACGGAGTACGTCGCCGTCGACTGGAAGATGACGCAGGTCAAGGCCGGACGCGGCTACGGTGGGAAGTTCTTCGCACCGCCACAGTTCGACGACGACTCGAACCAGTCGGACTACTACCGTCCCATCGTCGCCGGGGACGGGAACTTCTTCTTCAACTACCGGACCCAGGACTACTACAACAGCACTGTCGTCCGGCTCTACGAGTACCACGGGAGCGCGGTCAACGCTCAGCCGATCGTCGTCGACTGGGAGCGCTCGACGGCGAACGGGCAGTCCCGCCGTGTGCCCGCTGAGACGCCGATCCGGACGTTCTCCAATATGAGCGCCGCGGAGAACTACGTCCAGCAAGACGGCACCGCACAGGTCGGCGGCGTCGGGACGGTACCGAGCCAGCGGGTCCCGGCACTGAAACACTACCGCTATGTCGGCTCCAGCGACCGCACGGCCTACGAGTCCTCCGAACACAACCGTGCGATCCTCACGGAGGCACAGGGACTCCGCTTGCCCGTGCAGCCGACCAGCGACACCTGTGGCACCAACCAGACCTCGGCGCCGATCGGCGGGTCGAACTACTGTACGCCCGACCAGATCGCCAACCTGATGCACCAGAACTCGCCGACGTGGACGAAGATCTTCGAGCGCGTCCCCGGTGGGACCATCGAAGGGACCGGACCGGCCAACACGGCCGTTCAGGTCAGCGTTCCGATGCGCAACACCCAGACCAACGAGACGTTCACCTACCGGCAGACGGTCCAGACTGACGAGAACGGGAACTTCGAGACGACGGTTCCGTACTCGACGACCGGCTACGACGAGTACGGCCCCGCCGACGGCCACACGAACGTTAGTGTCCGTGCGGAGGGTCCCTACCAGTTCCGCGCCGTCACGTTGCAGAACCGGACTGTCGTCCGGTCAACCGGGACGACGCACGTGACCGAGGGGCAGGTCATCGGCGAGAACGAGACGGCCTCGACGGTCGAACTCACCAGGCAACAGCCCCAGGCTGCCAGTAGCGGCTCGCTCTCGCCCGCTGCTGTCCCAGCAGAAAACTGATCGCTCGCCGATACCCCGATTCTTCTTCCGCGGCTTATTGCACTCTGCTGGACGAAAACGTGTCCCGGAAGCGGCTCAGTTCGTCAGCGGGTTGAACGTCCCGTTGATGTCCCACTCGTGGAGACAGTGAGGGTTTCCGGCCTGTTTCTCACCGTCTTCGGTGGTGATCGCCCAGTTGACCAGTTCGTCGTCCCAGACGTCGTGTCGTCCACATCGTTCACACGTCCGCTCGCGGGGCGGTTCGATCTCTGCCATAGTCGATGACAGTACGGCGGTGATTATCAGCGTGCCGGTCACGAACTCAGAACTCCGGCAGGTCGTCGTCTACGACTTCCTCGGCCTCCCAGTCGAGATAGTCCTCGGCGAGGACGTCACAGACGGTCTGTCCCAGTTCGGTCAGCGCGGCGTTGATCCCCGAGACCGTCTCCCAGGAGCCGAGTTCCGGATGGAGCTCCCGTTCGCGCCAGTTCTCCGGGAGCCCGGGTGCGTGGTAGCCGACGCGGCCGGCAAAGGAATCCCAGAAGAAGTCGAACTCGGCGATCAGTTCGAGGTCGTGGACGATGGCCCACGCCTCGGCGTCAAGCCCCGTGTCGGCGGCCCACTCGTCGAAGGCCTGCGCCCAGGCACCGTCCTCCAGTGCAGTCGCCAGTTCCTCTCGGCGGTAGTCGTCGCCCTCAACCGATACGTCGTCGTACTCGTCGGTCCCGGCCGCCGGGCTGAGCGCCGGAGGCTCCGGTGTCGGTACGTCGAGTGTCATACCCGGACTTCGGGGCCGACGGGGATAAATCACCGCGCCGATCGCAACGGACAGAGGGAAACGGTTTACGACCCGGGTCGACAACCAGCAGTCATGGTCCCCTGGTCTCGACGCACCCTCCTCAGAGCGACGGCAGGAGTGGGAAGTGTCGCTCTCGGCGGCTGTAGCGGATTCGGTCAGTCGACAGAGACAGACGAGCCGGCACCGCCTGGAGATCCGGTCCGGAACTACGAGCAGCGGGTCGTCCACGTCCCCGGAGAGCACCCGCTCTTTCGCTTGCTAGACGCCGACCGGTCCAATCAGCAGGTGTTGCTTACTGCTCCGAGCGATCGAGACGACATCCGGTTTACTGACCGGGGGGAACGGCTTTCGGCGTTCGTCGATGCTACGTCGTTCACTGATAGCTCGGTTGCGCTGTTCCAGCGAACGTTTCCGGAGTGTCGCCGACTCGGCGTCCAGACTGTCCGACGCCGCCCGGAGGAACTCAGGGCGGAGCTCTGTATTCCCCGACGACCGGCCGATGTCGCGTGTCGGACGGACCGCAGGCGTAGCGGCGCGGTGGCGCTCAGATTCCGGATGACCGACGTATCGGACGACGAACTGGCCGCCTCTGTCGGATCACAGTGTCGGAAGCAATTCGGCCCGCTCCGGACGACGACGGGTGACAACACGTGACCGAAGAGCGGTCCCGCCGAGCCGTCCTCGCCGGTGTCGGTGGTTCTCTGGTCGCGCTGACCGGCTGTTCTGCGCTGCCGGGTGGCGACGGTAGCCGGTCGTACGATCGGGAGAGACTGGGACGGGTTCTGGACGACACGTCGCTTCCGGATCGGGCCGAGTTCCCGTTTCCCGTCCCGCAGGCCCAGTTACAGGCCCATCGTGACCGGATCCGGACACAGATCGACGCTGTCCCGGCCAAGCCATCGGTGCCCAACGAGGCAATCGCCCGGGAGATCCGCGAACGTCGGGAGACACTGTCCGAACGGCTCAAATCGATAGAGGAGGAGAGACCGGCATACCGTCGGCTCGCCACTCTCCGAGATATCCGCGGTCAGGCTGGAGAACTCAGGGGACTGTCGCTGGCGGCGACCGATGCCATCGAACGCCGGCAGATCACTGAACAGCGGGACGACCTTCGGGACCGGCTGGCGGCGTTCCGAGCAGCCTGGGACTATCGGGGTGATGGCCCCGTCGACGCCGTCGCCGCGAACGCCGAACTGGAGGCACTCCTCGATCGGGCGGTCCACGAACTGGAGCCCTGGCCGCTGTTTCCCGATTCGGCCGTGGCTGTCCCGGAACGTGTCGGGTACATTGCGGGGAAACTAGAGGCAGCGGCGGCGGTGATAGACGACGCCGAACAGTTCCGGAACCGGCTGGCGAACCGATCGACGGGCCGATACCGGTCGGCGCTGATGGCGACCGCGACCTGGCTCCGCCGTCGGACTCGCGATCAGGCAGCACGGTTCGAGTCAGTTCTGGCCGCCGATACGCTCCCGGTCGACCGGGACGCGGTGGACTCGCCCGCAGACCACCTGCACAACCTCGCGGCAGAAACCGCACGTAACTACACGAACGACGAACTCCTCGACCGGATCGGGGAAGGCGGTTACGCGGATGCGGTCAGATACGCAGCACAGCGCCGCACTGCCCTGCGGGCGCTCTCGACGGTCTCGCGCCAGATCGGTGTGGGCGAGGGTGACGCCGCTCCGTCGGTTCCAAGCGACCCGTCCCTCGGCGAGATTGCCAACGCCCGTGAGCGGGCGATCCAAGCCTACCGGAACGCGACCGACTCCGGTGTGGATCCGGTCGCGACACTGACGATTACGCCGGCATACACCGAACTCAGTCAGGCAGATCTGGACGTGGAGAACGGGACCGACCGCGGATACGCGCTCTTCGCGCAGTACTGGTACGTCGAGAAGTACGCGCGAGCAACGGCCGAGATCACCGGGGAAGTGACACACCTCCTTCGATCGGCTGCGGAGTAGTCAGCGCTCGTCGAGGACGACCGGAACACCCCGTTTCGCGACGTCCTGTGCGAACGCGCCGGAGTCGGCTGCCAGATTGGCGAAGGTGTTGTAGTGGATCGGCAAGACGAGGTCGGGGTCCAGTTCCTCGGCGAGGTCGGCCGCGGCGTGGCGGTCCATCGTATAGTTCTGTGCGATCGACGGGACGAACAGCGAGACGTCCAGTTCGGCGTGCCCGTCCAGCACGTCCGAGTCGCCCGGCCAGAACACTCGGGTGTCATCGACCGACAGCAGGAAGCCACAGCCGATTCCCTTTGGATGGTAGGGGTTCCCGTCAGCGTCGGTGTTGGGGCCGTCCTCGTAGTTGTACGCCGGCATCGTCCAGATCGGTACGTCGTCGACGAGGATGTCGGCCTCCATCGGGACGGTGCGGACGTCGTAGGGCAGATCGGCCAGACGGTCGAGGTCGCGGTCCGAGCGGTGGACGTCGATCCCCTCGAAGGCGACGACGGTGGCGTCCTCACTCGCGACGCGCCGGATTCCGTCGGGATCGTAGTGGTGGACGTGGGTGACACAGACGATGTCGCCGTCTTCGGGCCGGTACTCTCGGGCGGGCGGGTGACCGGCCCCCGGGGTGTCGGGTTCCCACTCGCCGGTCAGAACGCCGTACCGTCCCGGATCGAGGTAGACGACCGTGTCGCTTCCTTCGAGACGCAGTGTCGCGTAGCCGAGCCACTCGGCGGTGATCCCGTCGTGTCGGATGGTCATGCCAGCCGGTACTCCCACCACCGGCATACGCGTATCGGTCCCTGGCTCACTGTGACTGTGCGAGCCGCTCGATACGCTCCAGGGAGTCGGCATCGCCGGGTCCGGCGTCGTCACGAACTGCCAGGAACCGCGGGAACCGGAGGGCGTAGCCCGATTCGTACGCCGACGAGGTCTGGATCTCCTCGTAGCCGACTTCGAAGACGACCTCCGGGGACAGGGTCACGGATTGGGCGTCCTCGGCGGTGACGAGCGGTTCGAGCCGTTCGGTCAGCGATTCCAGTTCGGCGTCGGTGATCCCCGTCGCGACGTTCCCCACGGTCGCGTACCCGTCACCGCCGTCGGTCCGGACCGACAGTTCGAACGTTCCGAGGACGTTCGCCCGCCGGCCTTCCCCCCATTCGGCACCGGTGACCACACAGTCGAGCGTCTCCACGTCGGGCTTTCGCTTGCGCCAGCGCTTCCCGCGCTTTCCAGGTGTGTACGTCGACTCCGGGTCCTTGAGCATGATCCCCTCGTGGCCGGCATCCAGCGCGGCCTGCTCGATCTCGGCGATCCGGTCGGGCTCGTCGCTGGTCCAGCACGCCGAGACGATATCACTGTCCTCCGGAAAGAGTCCGTCGAGCCGTTCGCGTCGCTGCTGTAGGGGAGTGTCGAGCAGGTCCGTCCCGGCGACGTGCAGACAGTCGAACGCGTGGAACCTGACAGCGATAGCTTCGCGGGCCTGTGCCACGTCGTGTTTCCGACGGAACCGCCGGAGGACTGCCTGGAACGGGAGCGGGTCGCCGCCGTCGTCGACTGCCACCACCTCGCCGTCGAGGATCACCGGCCGGTCGATAGTGGTCTCGACCGTCTCGACGACTTCCGGCAACGGGTCGGTTACGTCCTCCATGTTCCGGGAGAACAGCCGGACGGTCTCCCCGTCGTAGTGGACCTGAACCCGCGCTCCGTCGTACTTCCACTCGACGGCTGCCCGGTCCCAGTCCGCCAGCGCGTCGGTCACGGTCCCAGCCTGTGCCAGCATCGCCTTGACCGGGCGGCCGACTTCCAGCGTGATCCCGTCGAGTCCCGACTCGCCCTGCTCGCGGGCGACCGTCGCCACTCTGCCGCAGTCGTTCGAGACCTGGAGGGCGCGTTCGACCGCCTCGACCGGCACGTCGAACGCCGCCGCCGTCGCGTCCCTGACGGCCCCCTCGCCGACGCCGATCCGCATCTCTTCGAGGACGAGCCGTGCCAGATAGCGCGCTTCCTCGGGACGACAGCGGTTGAACAGCCCGAACAGGGTATCGACCTTCGTCGCCTGGCTCCCGTCGCCCTCGGCCGCCGCGAGTTCTGAGAGGCGATCAGCGACCTCCGCGACGGTCACCCCGTCGGTCCCGCTGTCAGTGAACGATCCCAGTCCCTGCTGGCCGCCGAACTCGTAGCTGGCGGCGACGGCACCGATCTCGCCCTGATCGGCCAGCCGCTGTTCAATGTCGTCCGCGTCGACGTTATGACCGGCCGCCCGTGCGATGGCCTCGTAACAGAGCCGCGGGCCGATATCGAGCGTTCGGGAGTCGTAGGCTGGGAAGACACGACCCTGGACGAACCGCGCTACCGTCGCGAGGTCGTCACCCGCGATCGTAAAGAGGTCGACAACGGCGGAGACGATCGCTGTATCGGCGGATTCGGCCTCGATGGCGGTGGCGTGGTCGGCGAACGTGGCGAACTCCATCGGTGCTCCCTATCGGACGAGCCGCCCTAAACCCAGCGTCACGACCCTAACTGTATCGTCACCGTGACGAACTCGTCCTGTCCGGACGCCGGATACGGGGCGTCCGTCTCCCCTGGTGGCCCCTCGAACTGGTAACCCAACTGCTCGTTACCGTCGGTGTCGCGATGGGGAACGAGGACGATATCCCTGTTCGCATCCGGTGTCCGTGACAGTTGGATCGTGACGTCCTTGTGCGTTCCTGGTTCGAGATACCGGGAAGTCCCGATCACCTCCCCGTCGGCCTCCAGGGCGTGGACGACGACGAACCCGCCCGAAGACAGCGACACCGAGTCGACGGTCAACTCGCCGCCGGTCGCGGTCGGCTGGTCGACGGTCAGGGACGCGACCGGCGAGGACAACAGGAGGAAGGCGACGTACGCGATGCCCAGCAGGATCGCGGCGTGTTTCGCCCCGTCTTTCAGGGTTCCCTCACCGAGTTGGCCGCCGATGAAGCCAGTCAGGACTGCTTGGATGATCGCGGTGTGGAAGAACACGAGGGTGTAGGCCGCCTTGTCGACCCGGCCGAAGCGAGCGAACTGGTCGGCGTTGACCCCGAGACGGCTCGAATCCGGCGTGGCGATGTTCGAGGGAAGCGCCGGGACGAGCACCTCCTGAACGGAGACGATGATGACCAGGAAGACGAGAAAGGAGATGTAGATGACGACGAGGTAGGTAAACATCTGCTGTCGGCGCCGCTTCCGGAGGCGGGTGTCGGCACGGGCCTGTTTGGACGCGATCCGGAGCACCGGACCCAGTTGGCCCGAGGAGTGCATCGCGTTCGTCAACAGCGTCACAACCCGGGTGATCGCCGTCGTCCGGATTCGGCGACCGAACCGGACCAGGGCGTCGTCGACGTTGGCACCCATCTTGATGTCGGCCCAGATGCGGTCGACCTCCGGCGTGAGGACGCCGATATCGCTCCCGCGGAGCCGTCGCAGGCTCTCGACGATGGTCATCCCGGCCTCGTTGAGGCTCGCCAGCCGTTCCAATAACTCCGGCGTTGCGTTCTCGATCCGCTGGATACGCTGCGTGTAACTGTACCGGACGATAGCGAACGAACCGAACACGAGCAGTAGTGACTGGATGACAAGGTCGTCCAACAGTCTGACGTTCACGGCCGAGGTCTGGAACGCGGCCGGGACACGGACGGCGAACAACACGATCGCGACGGGGACGGCGATATACAGGACACGGCCGGGGTTCCACAGGAGTGACTCCAGTGGGGAGCGTACCGTCCGTTTGATCGACTTGAACTTGTCGTAGGTCCGGAGCCGTGCCAGGTTGTCCCCGACTGATCCGGTCACGCCACCGTCGGCGAGTTTCGACGGGTATGCCGTCTTCGACGGTTGCCCGAACGTCGAAGTGTCGTACTGATTGAGGACGCTGCTGGAGCCGGTGCCGCCGATCCCCAGCGCGTCGAGCTTCTGGGCGAGATACACCATGAACCCGGCGTTGGCGAGCGGAATGATCAGGTACGCGAGCAACTGGAGTATCCAGAGGGTGTCGGTCGTCGTGAGTCCGAACACCAGCAGGATCGTGATGAGAAAGAGGACCCCCGCGACGAAGAGGGTGACGTACGCCTCCGCGATCGTCGCGAGTCGCTCCAGTAGCTCGGACTGGCGCTCGGCGGCCTCCTCGTGGTGACGCTGGTGTTGCTCGTGGAGAAACGACGACAGCGACTGGCCGCTCTGGAGGACGCTGGAGAGGTTCTCGGAGAACGTCTTGAACGTCTCGCTGGGCGTCCGATGGGAGACGTGACGGAGCGCCGTGATCATGTCCCGCCCGAACAGATCCATCTGGCGGACGGCGACGCCGATCTCCCGGGCCGCCTCGCCGTAGATCGCCTCGTTGCGAGCTAGCACGCCCATCACTTCCGGGAACGACATCCCCCCGCGGGACAACGCGTACATGAACGCGATCGTCCGTGCCATCCCCTCGTCGATGCTGCGCGCGCGGACCTCCCCATCGCTCTTAGGCAGCTCCCAGCGCATCGTGTAGGTCACGGCCGCGGCCGCGATCCCCGAGAAGACTCCACCGGCGACGAGCACGACGAGAGTCTGCTGGGGCTGTAAGACGAGTTCGAACCCTCTGATTCCCAGCGCGTTGACCATCGTCCGTGGCAGCCCCATCATGAGATCGACGATCGTCGGGAGCGCGAGCAACAGGCCGCCGAAGAGATACGCGCCCGCCAGCGCTCCACCGATCGCGCTCAGCCCGGTAAACAGCAGCGTCCGGGCGGCGTAGCTGCGGTACGACTGGCCGATGTAGGCCGCTTCGAGTTGTCGCTTGCGCTCTTCGGACTCGGAGACGTACCGACCGAACACGCGCCTGGCGTACCTGGTCATCCTGCGATCGACGGACTCGTTGGTAACGCTGAGGACGACGAGCCCGGCGATAAACAGGAGGCCGGCAAGCGGTGCCAGTCCGAGGGGATTCAGTGCCATATCAGACCGATACCGTGGCGTCGATCCGTTCCATCACCGCTTCGGAATCGGCGTAGTACTTGTTGACCATCGCAGTGAACCGACGATAATCACGGATGCCCTCGTCTTGGAGGTACTTGAGGAACTGCTGTCGGTTGTTCAGCTCCCGGAGGAGCTGAGACTGGCTCCAGCCCCGTTCCTCACGGATCTCGTCTAAGAGTTCGCTGTTGTTCTCGCGGAACCGGTCCTCCGTCGCCTGCCAGTTGTAGGTGTTCGAGTAGTCCAGCTCCCCGGTCCGCTGGTCGATCCCCTCGATCTCGGCCAGGGTCTTGGCCCGCCGGACGCGTTCGTCGCCCGAGCGGGTCAGCACCTGTACACAGAGGATATCCAGGCTCTGGACCATCGGTCGCGGGACGTTGATCGGCTCGTTCTCAAGGCGGTTGATGACCGTCTGGACCGAGTCGGCGTGCATCGTCGAGAACGTCGTGTGGCCGGTGTTCATCGCCTGGAACAGCGTGATCGCCTCCTCACCACGGACCTCGCCAACGATGATGTACTCGGGGCGGTGTCGCAGCGCCGACCGCAGCAGGTCGTACATCGTGATGTCCGAGTCGTCCAGCCGCTCGCGTGTCACCGAGGAGAGCCAGTTGTCGTGGTACAGCGACAGTTCGCGGGTGTCCTCGATGGTCAGCACCTTCGAGCGGGGCGGGATAAACATCGAGACCGCGTTCATCGAGGTGGTCTTGCCCGCGGCGGTCCCGCCGGCGAAGATGAGCGAGCGGTTGGACTCGATCGCCAGCCAGAGGTACGACAGCATCTCCAGGGAGAAGGTCCCGTACTCCAGCAGATCGATCGGGGTAAAGGGCTCGTCGGCGTACTTCCGGATCGTAAACGCCGACCCGCGTGGCGTGACTTCCTCGCCCAGCGCCAGTTCGATACGCGAACCGTCGGGCAGGGTCGTCGAGACGACCGGGTCCGCGACGGAGACGTGTCGGCCGGACCGCTGTGCCAGTTGGATGACGAAGTTGTTCAGCTCCTCTTCCTCGAAGACGATGTTGGTCTCGATGTCCGTGTACTCGTCGTGGTAGGCGAAGATCGGGAGGTTCGATCCGTCACAGGAGATGTCCTCGATGTTCGGATCGTGCATCAGCGGGTCGATGTGACCGTACCCCTGGAACGAGCGATAGAGGTAGTAAAACAGCCGGTAGTACGTCTCGGGTTCGACGACGACGCCGTACTCTTCGAGACGGGCTCGCAGCTCCTCGTGGAGCGCGACTTCCGGGTCGTCGTCGACGACGTCGCGGTAGATAAGCGGGCCACGGATGTCCTCGAAGAGACGGTCCAGCAGGTCCGCTTCGACCTCGTCGAGTTCCGGCTCGACCACGTGATACCGGTGCTCGTCGCGTTCGATATCGCGGTTGATCGAGACGAACGCGAACGGGGTGTTGAGCCAGTACCGATCGATCTCCTCGTACCCCTCCAGCCCGTCGAAATCGACCAGTGGGCCGTGTCGGCTCGGATCGTAGTTGGATTCGGGAACGGCGCCCCCACCCAGCAGTGTCGCCGTCTGGGAGAGCCAATCACGGATCTGACTGAGTGGGTTCCGGACATCGTCACCTGCGTCGGGTGTCTCGGGGTTAGACATGGAGATAGGGCTGGCGCGTGCTGCCGTCGCTTGTCTATCGTTGCGTAGCCACCTACTTAAATCGCTCCGCCGGTAACGATCGCTGAGAACGGCGGCGTCAGGTTCGGTCGACAGTCGCCAACAGGTAGGCGAACACCAGTGCGAGTACCGACCCGACGGGAACGGTAAACCCCGCGAAGTAGCGGACGAAGAGCGCACTGGCGGCCAGCGAGAGGACGCCGACCAGTCCCAGCAGGGCGGCGAACAGCCTGACAGGATCGACCGGCAACACTGCCGCGACCCGCTCTTCCTCGTAGTAGTAGTAGAGACTGAGCCAGAACGGTACCAGGTAGACGAGAAACGCGGCTGTCCCGAGTCGGCCAGCGAGGACCAGTTCCGTCGACTGCTGGAACGAGCCGATCTCCCACATCCAGAGAAACGGGCGTTCGCCCGGCACAGTCCCACCGAAGATGTACTGGACGCGGAAGGGGAGAAACCGGAAGGCGGCGACGGTCAACCCCGAAACGGAGAACGTTGAGACCGACCAGGGGGCGAGACCGACCAACCACGTCGACAGCACCGCGAGTTCGCCAGCGTACTCTGATTTGACCCACACCATCTGTCTGTCCCCAGAGGCGATGGGCGTCGAAGAAAAGCTACCGGTCCGACCCGGGGAACGCTGTCAGGTGACGGGTTCGACTTCCGGCGCCGTTACGTTCATTGCGCCACACGCCAAAGGATGGCATACCCAAATGAGGCGTGACTACTTCACCGTCGACATCGCGAGCGAGTCCCCCGACGGTACGCCGACCGTTCGAATCGACTACGACGGCCCCGACGGCGAGCTCAGGGAGCGCCTCACGACAGCAGCGGACGTTCTGGACGCGAGTGAGATCGACGTGACGTTTCGCCGGCAACCGGACGCCTCGACCGGTGTCCTCTCGCTGACGAACCGACTGACCGGCGAGTACGTCCTCGAAGCGAACGTCACCATCGAGCTCGTCGACTCCCTGATCGAGGCGGCCGAAGACCGCGAGGACGGCCACTACGAGGTCAGACTGACCGACAGCACCGGGAAGTCCCGGGTCTACGAGAAACGGACACTGCTCGTCTACGATCACGACGGGAGCCTCCTCCGCCAGCGGAGCCTGATCCCCGGCGGCGTCGAACTCTAGAGCCGGTCGACGACCGACGGGAGGACCGCCGTCACGTCTCCCCTGACGATCAGATCGGCCTGCGCGTCACGTTCTGTCGCTTCCAGGTTGAGGACGACGAACGTCCCGCCCCCGTCGACGACCAGTTTCGGGAGGAGCGACACCGGCCTGACGGCGAGTGAGGTACCCGCCGCGAGCAGCAGATCACACTCCTGTGCGAGCCGTTGTGCCGTCGCGATGGTCCCCTCGGACAGGGACTCACCGAAGAGGACGACGTCGGGTTTGTAGACGCCACCACACCCACATCGCGGTGGACAGTCCCCGTCTGCCGCTCGTTCGAAGACCGGCGACGCTTCCGCACGGTCGCCGCAGTCGTCACAGACGACCCGGCGGGTAGTGCCGTGTAGCTCGACGACGCGCTCGGTGCCCGCGTCGTCGTGGAGGCCGTCGGTGTTCTGCGTGAGGACGGCGTCGAGGAAGCCCATCGATTCCAGGTCGACGAGCGCGCGGTGGGCGGCGTTTGGCTCCGGGTCGTGGTCGCCGTAGACCGCCGTCCGGAGCGAGAGACGGTCCCGCCAGAACCCTTCCGGATCGGCGTCGAACCGCTGTCTGTGGAAGTCCATCGGGTCGAATCGGTCCCAGAGCCCGTCCTCGCCCCGGAAGGAGGGGATCCCCGATGCGGTCGAGACGCCGGCTCCGGTCAGGGCCACGGTCGAGGACGCGGCCCCGACGGACTCCGCGAGTGCGTCCACGTCCCCCTCGTCGACAGTCGGGGTTGGCTCCGTTCGGTCGGTCGTCATAGGTGAACCAAGACAGCCGAGCGTAGTGGCTGTTGTGACTCAGCTGTCACGGCCTGGCCCCACACATATATTTCGATAGCCCGTATGGAGTGTATGGATTCGATGCCGGACGAGATCGTCGACCGGGCGATCGTCGAACACCGCCGTCCGCCGGGCCGACTCGACGCCGACAGAATGTGGATCGCAGAGGACCCGACTACCGACTGCTCCGGTGTCGGGACTGTCGAACGCGAGGCAGTGGGAAACCTCGTCGCCGCTGTCGTCGAATACGAGCGCAGCGAGAGCGATCGAGACCCACTGCTGAAACTGCCCGGGAAGACCGTCTCGCGTCCCTCGCCGTACACGAACACGTCGTCGATGTTCGACCGTCTCCAGTCGCTGTTTTGAACCGAGCCGAACACTAACCGCTGTGGGCCGTCTCCCTCAACCGGCCGCCGTCTTCGAGACCAGCGGGCCGGCACACTCTGGACAGAGACGGCCGCTCGGTGATGCCACTCGTGGTCCGGGTTCGTCACATTCGTCCACCTCTGTGGATTTCGACGGTGGTGATTTATGTGGGTCCAGTCCTCAGCGGGAGCTATGTGTTACGACCGACTCGTCGACGACGACGTGGTCGAGACGCCGCTCCCCGAGCTGTTACGGTCGGAACTGGTCTGTGCGCTCCGGAACGGAGCGCTCGCCGGGGTGATGGTCCTGGCAGTCCTGCTGTTCGAGGGCGCACCGCCCTGGCTCGTCGCCGCCAGCACGGTCGGTGGCGTTGCCCTCGGTGCGGTGTTGCACGAGAGCGTCTTCGCCGCCGGGACGCTCGTCCAGCGAATCCGTGCCCGTGCCGGTGGGACAGACGTGTCGAGGTCTCCGTGACTCAATCGTCGGTCGAGGCGGGGTCAGCGTCTTCGGTACTGTCGGGGACCCATTCGGGCAGTGTCGCGTCCCGTGCGATCTGGAGCGTCGCCGTGCCGACGAGCAACAGGTTCCCCCATAGGCCCGGTTGGAGGACGAAGTACGGTTCGAGGACCTGTACCGGCGGAACCACCGACGGCAGGTAGTTCGCGAGGACGTTCAACCCGTATGCGTGCAGGTGAATACAGAGCAACCCCAGTACCGGAAGCGCCGGATAGCTGTCCGCTTCCAGTTCCTCGGCCAGCAACAGCACGACGGCCGGCAGCAACGCGACGAAGTAGTAGGTGTAGGGTAACGGTGTCAACAACGTGAACGCGCTCACGCCGAGCGCGAACAGCGTCCGGTCCGACCCCCAGTCGGTCAACCCGGCGACCGCGATGATCGCGAGACTGCCCAGGACCCGTAGTGCCTGCGCACCCGGGAGCCAGTGGATCGGGCGGTAGTACGGGGGCAGCCACAGCGTCGGGGGCCGGGTCCCGCCGCCCTGGCTGACGCCCCAGGCGAGCACGTCGAGGTAGGTCCGGTGGGTCTCGACGCCGAAGATCAGGACCGAGGCCCCCACGAAGACGACGCCCGTCGCGACGGCCCCGAGGAACCGCGTCCGACTGCGGATCAGGTGAGCACCGACCGGTGCGTACGCGAACTTCACGAGGCCGACCACCGCCGTCGCGACACCGCTGACGCCCTGGCCTAGACGGCCGTCCGAACGGACCATCACCGCGGCGGACAGGGTGAGCAGACCGGCCATGAACGGTGCCATCTGGCCGAGTTTCAGCGAGATGAGCAGCGGCTGGAACCCGACGATCAGCGGAAGCATGAGACTCGCCTCCCACCACCGGAGCCGGTAGCCCAGCGAGGTCACGAGTGCCTGCAGGGAGAGCCAGAGAAGGGCGACACTGAGGACGTTCCAGGCGGTCGCGGCTTCAGTCCCCAACTCCGTGAACGGGGCGAACAGCAACACGACCAGCGGGGGATAGAGGTACGAGCCGTGGTATCCCCCGTCGTCGTTTTTGACGTAGAGGGTGTCACCGGCCGCCCAGCGGTCGACGGCGCCGCTGAACGCGCCGAAGTCCCAGTAGACGAACTGCGGTGCGACCTCCGTCGACCGGAGCCACCAGTCGACCAGTGGATACGCCAACAGCGAGAGGGCGGTGACGGCGACGACGGCGACGAACACCGGTCGTTGCCGCCGGAGAGACCAGAGTCGGGCGACAGTGGACATCCGTTAGCTAATCGACTCCTCACTGTCGGGATGTAAATGTCTTCTGACAACCAGTTCGGCCGAAACCGGTAGTGGCCGTCGGAGAAAGACGGATTTAAACCGCCACCGCTCGCCCTTCCGTATGACATGCGCTTGCACGAATACCAGGCGAAGCAGGTCTTCGCCGACGCGGGGGTTCCCACACCCGCATCTCAGCTGGCCGAGACAGTGGACGAGGCCGTCGACGCGGCCGAGGAGATCGGCTACCCGGTCGCGATCAAGGCACAGGTACACGTCGGCGGCCGCGGGAAGGCCGGCGGCATCAAACTCGTCGAGAACAAAGAGGAGGCCCGCGAGGCCGCCGAGGCCATCATTGGGATGGACCTCAAGGGGTATCACGTCTCGACGGTGCTCGTCGAGGAGGCCGTCGACTTCGTCAACGAACTGTACGTCGGCGTGACGATGGACCGCGGCGAGGGCAAGCCCGTCGCGATGGTTTCGACCAAGGGGGGGGTCAACATCGAGGAGGTCGCCGAGGAAGACCCCGACGCCATCGCCCGCGAACACATCGATCCCGCGTTCGGGATGCATCCCTTCCAGGCCCGGAAGGTCGTCTACGAGGCCGGCGTCGACCGCGACGTGGCCAACGACGTGGCCAGCGTCCTGACCACGCTGTACCAGCTCTGGGACGACCGTGACGGCAGCGACGTGGAGGTCAACCCGCTGATGATCACGGCCGACAACGAGGTCATCGCCGCTGACGCGGTCATGAACATCGACGACGACGCCCTCTTCCGCCAGCCCGAAATCGCGGAGATGGGCGAGGAAGCCAGCGAGGGCGACGAACTCGAACAGAAGGCCGACGAGTACGGCTTCGACTACGTCCGCCTGTCGGGCAACGTCGGCATCATCGGCAACGGCGCCGGCCTCGTGATGACGACGCTGGATCTGGTCGACTACTACGGCGGCGAACCCGCCAACTTCCTCGACGTCGGCGGCGGCGCGAAGGCCCAGCGGATCGCCAACGCGCTCGACATGGTCTTCTCCGACGAGAACGTCGACTCGGTCGTGTTCAACATCTTCGGCGGGATCACCCGCGGTGACGAGGTCGCCAACGGGATCAACCAGGCCCTCGAACAGTTCGACGAGATCCCCAAGCCCGTGACGGTCAGACTCGCCGGGACCAACGCCGAGGAAGGGATGGAGATCCTCAACGAGGATCTGGTTACCGTCGAGCATACGCTGGAGGACGCCGTCCAGCGTGCAGTCGAGTACGCAAAGGAGGTGGAAGCATGAGTGTTCTAGTCGACGAAGAGACACGCGTCGTCGTGCAGGGTATCACCGGTGGCGAAGGGAAGTTCCACACCGAGCAGATGCTGGAGTACGGGACCAACGTGGTCGCCGGCGCGGTCCCCGGCCGCGGGGGCCAAGAGGTCGCCGGCGTCCCGGTCTACGACACGGTCCAGCAGGCCGCCCGCGAGGAGGACGCAAACGCCTCGGTCGTGTTCGTGCCGCCGGCGTTCGCCGCCGACGCCTGTTTCGAGGCGCTAGATGCCAACGGGCTCGACCTCGTGGTCGCGATCACCGAGGGAGTCCCGACCCAGGACATGAGCAGAGTCTACCGCAAACTCCAGGAGACCGACACCCACCTCGTCGGGCCGAACTGTCCGGGCGTCATCACGCCCGGCGTCGCGAAACTCGGCATCCTGCCTGGCAACATCTTCTCGTCGGGTAACGTCGGACTCGTCTCCCGCTCGGGGACGCTGACCTACCAGGTCGTCGACAACCTCACCAAACGCGGCATCGGGCAGACCACCGCCGTCGGTATCGGCGGAGATCCGATCATCGGGACCGACTTCGTCGACGCGCTGGAACTGTTCGAGGCCGATCCCGACACCCACGCCGTCGCGATGTGTGGCGAGATCGGCGGCGAGGACGAGGAGGAGGCCGCCCGCTTCATCGGCGAACACATGGACACGCCGGTCGTCGGCTTCATCGCCGGCCGGACGGCACCGCCGGGCAAGCGGATGGGCCACGCCGGTGCCATCGTCTCCGGGAGCGGAACCGGGACCGCCGAGTCCAAGATCAACGCCCTGGAGAACAACGGCGTTCCGGTGGGAGACACGCCAGAGGAAGTCGCCGATCACGTCGAGGACCTGCTGTAACGGTCTCCTATCGACACAGGAGCGGACTATCAACTGGAGAACAACGGCGTCTCGCCGAGCGAAGTGAGGCGAGGCTCGATAGGCGAGCGCAGCGAGTCTATCGGCGTTCCGGTCGGGGACACGCCTGAGGAAGTCGCGGATCACGTCGAAGATCTGCTGTAGGTTACACGCTGAAACTGCCGACGGTTTCTTATCCCCCGTTTTCGTAGGTCGCGAGCATGGCCGATACGGTGGCGTGTCTGGTGGTCGACGACGAGGGTGGGACCGTGCGGTCGGCGTTGCGCGACGCCGACGGCGTCGCTTCCGAGAGGATCGACGGCGATGCACTCACGGACCGGTTGGGCGGTGGCGACACGGATATCGTGGTGATCCGGGACGACCCGCCTGACTGGGACGGCGTCGATCTGTTTCTCGCGGCCCGGACGAAGTCCTCCCTCCCCGTCCTGCTGGTGGGAACCGATCCCGCTCCCGATCGGATCGAGACGGCGATCGCCGCCGGCGTCACCGACTACGTCTGCTGGACGGATGCCCCATCGCTGGCGGCCCGCGTTCGCGGCTACGCGACCAGGCCGATGCTGGACCCGTTCGCACAGGCAGCGGAGTACGCCGAGTTCGGGAGCGGCCTCGCACACGACGCGAAAAACCCGCTGAACGTCGTTACCGGACGACTGGAACTGCTCGACGTCGACGCGACACACGAGGACGCGATCGACCGCTCGCTGAGTCGGGTCGGGACGCTGCTGGACGAACTCTCGACGGTCGGGAAACTCGCCCGGCCGGTCGTCGACCCCGAACGGCTCTCCATCGAAACGGTCGCGACCAACGTCTGGGGGGAGATGAACGTCCCGAACGCGACGCTTTCGGTCACAGCGACCGGCGACGTATCCGCCGAGGACGGCCGGCTCCGTGAACTGTTCGAGCGCCTCTTCGACAATGCTGTCACACACGGTGGGGACGACGTCACCGTCGAGGTCGGCGAGACGGCCGGCGGGTTCTACGTCGCCGACGACGGCGGGGGAATCGACGACGCCGACAGAAAGCGGGTGTTCGAGGCCGGCTACGGGACCGCCCGCGACGGCGAGGGATACGGTCTGTACGTCGTCAAGCGAATCGCCGACGCCCTCGGGTGGCGCGTCGCCGTGACCGAAAGCGAGGCCGGCGGGGCACGGATCGACGTTCGGACGACGTGACCGGGGCGGTAGGCATCCCGAACCCGGTGCCGGAAGTTGCGTGATGGCAACCGCTTCCGGCGAAAACCGGACGTTCCAGCCGTCAGGAAACGCCTGACGTGAACATTCCGGTGTAGTTATTACAGAGGCATCGGTAGTTCGGACTATGCCTCATACATGCCGGAACTGCAAGCGGACCTTCGGAACAGAACTCGAACTCGAACTCCACCTCGACGTCTGCTCGGACGGACAACTGTTCTGTGACGACTGTGGCGAGCGGTTCTCGGAACGGGCCGCCACGGAGGACGGCTGGCACTATCGCTGTCCGAACGAGGACTGTGACGGCAGCGGGATCGGCGAGGACATCCACAACGTCTCCGACGCGCGGATCACCAACTGATCGGAGCCCCGGAGGACCTCCGACAGCCCGTCTGCACTACTCTGTCTGTCGTTTTCTCTCCTCGACTAACTCGTTGATGCGAGCGCACGCTCGCGCACACACCGGGACGTAGCCAGCGGCGAGTGGCGGGATCTCGAAGGCGACGACGGTTCCACTTGGCCCCGGTTCGACCCGGTGTCCGGTCGCCGTGAGCCGTGCGACGGTCCAGGTCCAGCGGTAGCTCTCGCAACTGGTCACCTCGAAGGGGAACCAGGCCGCGTCGGCGACACGGACCCGGCCGGTCGTCCCGGCTTCGATGTACTGGTCGTCACACTCGACATCGGAGACGGACGGTCCCCACGCGGGCCACTGTTCGGTGTCGGTGAGGATGTCCCACACCGCGTCGGCTGGTGCGTCCACGTCCCGCCGGACGACGATCCGGCGGCCGTCGGGAGTCTGTTCGATCGTTGCCCTCGCGCCGTAGGGTGCCCACATTATCAGACAAGATAGGGCGGAGCCAAGGTATAGGTTGGTCCGGTCACAACCCCCGATCGAATGATCGACGCCCGGGACCTTCGGAAGGAGTACGGCGATTTCGTCGCTGTCGAGGGCAGCACGTTCTCGGTCGACCGAGGCGAGGTCTTCGGCATCATCGGCCCCAACGGTGCCGGCAAGACGACCACGCTGAAGATGCTCGCCGGGTTACTCGACCCGACCGGCGGCGAGGCGGAGATCGCCGGCCTGGACACCGAGACGACTGAGATGCGCCAGCGACTCGGGTTTCTCCCCGAGGAGTCCCCGCTGTATGAGGAGATGACGCCGGTCTCGTATCTGCGATTCTTCGCCGACCTCTACGACGTACCCAAGGAGGTCGCCGACGAGCGGATGCACGAGACGCTGGACGAACTCCAGTTGGAACACCGCGACCGGAAGCTGGGGGACATGTCCAAGGGGATGAAACGGAAGGTCGCCATCGCCCGCTCGCTGATCAACGATCCCGATGTCCTCATCTACGACGAGCCTGCGTCCGGGCTAGACCCACTGACGACGAACTACGTCATCGAGTTCACCGAGCAACTGGCCGCCGAGGGCAAGACCATCGTCTTCTCGGCGCACAACCTCTTTCACGTCGAGTCGATCTGTGACCGCGTCGCGATCATGAACGAGGGGGAGATCGTCGCCCGCGGCGACTTGGAGGCGCTCCAGCGCGAGTACGGCGAGACGCGGTACCAGGTCTACACGACCGTCGAGGTCCCCGACGCGGCCCGACGGAACGGCCACTTCGTCCGGGAGGTCGGGAGCATGGACGCCGTCGAGGAGACGCGCTCGCTGGCCCAGGACCGGGGCGGCGAGGTCGTCGACATCCGGACCGAGGAGTCGAGCTTGGAGGAGGTGTTCCTCAACGTCGCGGAGTCCGGGACCAG
Source organism: Haloarcula montana (assembly GCF_035666295.1). Classification (NCBI taxonomy): domain Archaea; kingdom Methanobacteriati; phylum Methanobacteriota; class Halobacteria; order Halobacteriales; family Haloarculaceae; genus Haloarcula; species Haloarcula montana. The sequence continues at coordinate 217,913 of NZ_CP142027.1, read as the reverse complement.
CGGCACCCGCTACGTCGGTGAAGACGGGGAATCGGGGGACGGGGCGTAGATGCACCCGCGGAAGCTCCTCCGGATCGCCAAGTGGGAAGTGACGAAAAACGCCGGCGGCGTCGACAAGCGGACGATCGTGGTGATGGCACTCGCGATCCTGGCGATGGGTGTCGTCGCCGCGACGGCCGTCGGCGGCGGCGGAGCGGCCGCGCTCGACCAGGGAATCTATCGCGTGGGCGTCGAACAGTCCAGCCCCTATTACGCCGTCGCGGCCAGCGATTCGACGTTCCAGGTCCAACAGCCCGTCCCCGGGGTGGCAGCCGGAACCCGTCAGGAACTGACCTTCGAGGGGACGACCCTCCAGCACGCCCCCAGGACGCCCAAACAGCGGGCAGCGCTCGCCGAGTTTGGCGGGAGCACCGAGCGGTACAACGACGAGTTGCTGGGCCGGGACGACAACCGGACGGCGGCGTTCCCGGTGACGGTATCGCTGCGCTACGCCGAACAGGACGGCCCGAGCCTGGTCGATCCCCGGACCGGTGGCGACGGTGGGACTGACGGCGGGAGCGGGGACGGCACTGCCGACGGCGGGAGCGGAACCGGCGGTGGTGACGGTGCGAGCGACGGCGCTGCTGGCGGGGGCGACGACGGTGACGGAGCCGCAAGCGGTGGCGGCGGCGCGAACCTCGGGAGCCTGGGTGCGCGGCTCTCGGGCGACGTGGACGGCGGGACGCCCGGCGACATCTCGCCACCGTTCCCCTTCGAGTCGCTCGTGCTCGCCTTCCTCTATATCGTTCCGATGAACTTCGTCATCCAGGCCTACGGCTCCTCGATGCTCTCCGAGCGGCTGAACCGGCGGGGAGAACTCCTGCTGGTAACCCCCGCATCCCGGGCGGACATTATCGGCGGCAAGACGCTGCCGTATCTGCTGGGGGCCGTCGGCGTCGCGGCGGTCATCACCGGCGCGCTTCGGCTGACCGGTATCGCGCCCAGCGGGAGCCCGATCGCGGTGCTGGCGGTGGCACCCGTCGCGCTGTTGTTCCTCTCGGCGACGTTCTGTGGCGCGATGTTCGCCCGCTCGTTCAAGGAACTCACCTTCGTCACCGTCACGATCACCGTCACGCTGACCTCCTACGCGTTCGTGCCGGCGATCTTCACGGACGTGACACCGATCGCGCTCATCTCGCCGCTGACGCTCGTGGTGATGGACCTGACCGGACAGTCGATCGAACTCGCGGAGTTCGCGTTCTCGACGGCGCCGCCGTTGTTGACCGCGTTCCTGTTGTTCGGACTCGGTGCCGGACTCTACCGCGAGGAGGACATGTTCACCCAACGGTCGATCCCGCTGAAGGTGCTCGATACGCTGTCGGGGCGGATCAACTCCCGCTGGAGCGCGTTCAAGATCACCGTGATCCTGTTGCCGCTGATCATCGTCGCGGAACTGGTCGCCATCGCGTTCCTGTTCGTGCTGGACTCGGTATCGCTGAACGTCTTCGGGACGAACCAGACGCTGGGGATCGTCCTGATCCTCGTGGTCGTCGCCGTCGTCGAGGAGCTAGCGAAGAGCCTCCACCTCTATGCCGGCTACACGAACGCCAAGTACGAGGCGACGCTCCGGTCGGCGCTGGGACTGGGCGTCCTCTCGGGGCTGGGCTTTTTCGTCGCGGAGAAGGGCCTGCTCATCGCCCGGCTGGCGAACCTCGATACGCTGCCGATCGGTGAGGCTGCGCTCCAGGGGGCCTCGGCACCGGCCGGCACCCCGCTCTGGCTCGCTGGCGTCCTGCTGTTGCTCCCGCTGGCGTTACACACCGTCACGGCGAGCATCTCGTCGGTCGGCGCGACGCGGGGCGTGCGGGGGTATCTGCTCGGCATCGGCCTGGCGATCCTCGTTCACTTCGCCTACAACTTCACGGTCGTCACGGTGGTGAGCGGCTATGTCTGAGGACCGCTCGCTGCTCTCCGACGCTCGGCTCCGGATCGCCAGACGCGACGTGGCCTCGCTCTCCCGGGAGAAGACGATCGTGCTGGCGTTGCTGATCCAGCTGTTCGTCGCCGGCTTCTCGTCGTTCCTGGTCGTCGGGCTGACCTCGCTGTACGACCCCGGCTCGGTCGCGACGAGCGAGGTCGAGGTCGCCATCACCGGCGACGCTCGGGCCGAACTCGTCGAGGCATCTCGGGAACACCCCGAGACAGACGTGGTCGCCTTTGCCGACGCCGAGCAGGCCCAACGGCAGTTCGACCGCGGGGAGGTGGATGCGCTGTTACGGGCCGACTACCAGGAGCGCGAAGAGAGCGACGGCCGGGCGATCGGAGTGACTGCGACGATCCCCGAGGGGAGTATCCGTTCGACGCTGATCGTCGTCCAGATCAGGCAGTTGCTGGGGACGCTGGAACGACAGGAGCGGCTTGACCGGTCGTTCTACCTCGACGAGCCGCCGGTCCCACGACCGCCCGAGATCGGCGCCAGCCCGTACTTCGGCTTCACCTACACAGTGTTGATCCCGCTGTTGCTGTTCCTGCCGCCGTTTATCAGCGGCTCCGTCGCGGTCGATACGATCACCGAGGAGATTGAGCGCGGGACGCTGGAACTGCTCCGTGTCGCACCCGTCTCGCTGCTGGACATCGTGGAGGGGAAGGCACTCGGGATGACGGCCATCGCACCGGCCCAGGCGCTGCTGTGGATCGGCTTGCTCTCGGCCAACGGGATCGCGGTCAGCAACGTCGTCCCGATCGTCCTGTTCGTGACGGCCATCTCCGTCATCGTCGTCGCGATCGGGCTGGTCCTCGGTGTCACGATGGGGCGGCGGCGGCCGGCGCAACTGCTGTACTCGGTGTTGACGCTGGTGATCTTCGGCGGGGCGGTCGTCCTGCCGGAACACCCGTCGACGACGATGGCGAAACTCGCCGTCGACAGCCCGACGACGCTGACCTACGCCCACGTGGGCCTGATGGCCGCAGTGGCGGTCGGGGGCTATCTGGTCGTCCGACGATACGTCCGAACCGTCGAACCGGAGACGCTGTAGCTTTTTGTCGTCGCCGGCCCGCGTGTCGGTATGGAGTACACGACACTCGGTTCGACGGGGATGGAGGTCAGCCGCATCTGCCTGGGCTGTATGAGCTTCGGGACCCCCGACTGGCGCGAGTGGGTCCTCGACGAGGCGGAGAGCCGCGAGGTCATCGAGCGGGCGATCGATCTGGGGATCAACTTCTTCGACACCGCAAACATGTACTCGGAGGGCGAGTCCGAGCGCGTGCTGGGGACCGTCCTCGACGACTACGACCGCGACGCCCAGGTCGTCGCCACGAAGGGGTACTTCCAGATGGACGACGACAACCCTAACTCCGGCGGCCTCTCGCGGAAGGCGCTCGAACAGGAACTGGACAACTCCCTGGACCGACTGGGGATGGACACCGTCGACCTCTACCAGATCCACCGCTGGGACGACGACACACCGATCGAACAGACGATGCGGACTCTGGACGACGCGGTCCGGCGGGGGAAGGCCCGCCACGTCGGCGGCTCCTCGATGTGGGCTCACCAGTTCGCCCACTCACAGCGGGTCAGCGAGCGGGCGGGACTGGAGCGGTTCGAGACGATGCAGAACCACTACAACCTCCTCTATCGGGAGGAGGAACGCGAGATGCTCCCGCTCTGTGATCGGGAGGGCGTCGGCGTGATCCCCTGGAGTCCGCTGGCTCGCGGCTACCTGACCCGGCCCCACGAGGAGTTCGAGGCGACCACCCGCGGGGAGACCGACGACTACGCACGGGAACATCCCTACTTCGAGGGCGGCGGCCGCGAGGTCAACGAGCGCGTCGAGGAACTGGCCGACGAGTACGACGCCTCGATGGCCCAGATCGCACTGGCGTGGGTACTGGAACAGGACGCCGTCGACGCCCCAATCGTCGGGACCTCCAGCGTGGAACATCTGGAAGAAGCCGTCGAAGCCCTGGAGATCGACCTCTCGGACAGCGACATCGAGTGGCTGGAAGCGCCCTACGAACCGGTCCGGGTCTCGGGCCACGAGTGAGACTGGCGGGTGAACGGCGGCCGAACGCACTGTTCGCTCCATCGATCGAAACGATGGATTTGCTCGATTCCCAAAACATTCTAGAGGCTACATTTATTACGCTCGGTCGCCGAGGTCCTTGTACGGTGTCTGGTACCAATGCACAACCCCGAATCGAACGGGACCGACGGTCGTCGCTCGGAACCGTGCTGTCAGTCCGCCAGTAGCTTCGAGCACTGGTTGACGGGGCTGGTTGGCCTCGCCGTGACGGCTCTCGTCGCACTCGTCGCGTACTCCTCGGTCGTCTCGATGGCCGAGCCGCTCCGGTATCTCTCCTCGACGGCTGTGCTCTTCCTCTTTATCTCGCTCTGGATCGCCTTCTGGGCCGTCCTGGAGGTCCTCTGGGAGTGGCGTGCGGGACGGCTGGTCGCCGGCTGACCGAGTTACGGAACCCGTCCGCCGGCGGCACTCTGTTCGTCCTCCCGTGGATGCTGGAACAGCCGAACCAGCGGCGTCCCGTCGTCGGTGCTGACCGGCTCCACACAGACCCGGTCGAACTGGCTGTCGTCGCCGAGTTCGACCAGCAACCCCTCGTCGTGGAGCGATGCCGACGAGAACGCACTCCCACAGACCGGACAGACGACGGGCTCGTCCGGTTCCGTGTCTGCGCTCACCCGCGGACCTCCGTCGCGACCCGCTGTATCGTCTCGTAATCGTCGTCCGAGTACGCGATCAGGCGCACGTCGGTCAGCGACGCCGGTTCGAACGCGTCGACGACCTCACAGATGATGCGGATGCCGTCCTCGAAGTCGAAGCCGGCGATCCCACAGCCGATCGCCGGGAGGACGAGCGACTCACACGAGAGCGCGTCCGCTTCCGAGAGCGCGTTCCGCGTGGCGTCCCGGATACTCCGGGCCGTCGACTGGCCGCCCGGTGGCATCGCGGCGGCGTGAACGACGTAGTCGGCGTCGAGGTCGTAGGCGTCGGTCGTCGCGACGCCGCCGAGGTCGACCGGTCCCTTGGCGACGGCCTCGTCGGGCAGGCCCGACCCCGCGGCCCGCTTGAGCGCGCCAGCGACGCCCGATCCCATCCGCAAGCTCGTGTTCGCAGCGTTGACCAGTGCGTCGGCCGACTGCTGGGCGATGTCTCCCTGGATGACCTCGAACTCCATACGCGAGCGGTCGGCGTGAGCCCAAAAAGAACTACTGGCGACCCTGTGACTCAGTCTCACGAAACCCCGAACCCTCTCCAGTCCCTCCTGACGACTATGGACCTGTTGCGCATGGACTGGCGCGACGTTGGGTTCCTGCACTGGGCGGTCGACCCCGGGACGGTCGCCGAGACGCTGCCCGACCGGCTGTCGGTCGACACCTACGACGGTGACGCCTACCTCGGTGTCGTCCCCTTCCGGATGGCCGATATCAGGCCCCGCGGGAGCCCGATCGGCCGATCCTTCGGCGAGTTGAACCTCCGGACATACGTCGAGGCCGACGGCGTCCCCGGCGTCTACTTCTACAACCTCGACGCCGACGACGTGCTGGGGGTCGGCGTCGCCCGCCGGCTGTTCCAGTTACCCTACTACCGCGCCCGAATGCGCGTCGACCGGCGGGACGGCGCGGTGCGGTTCCGGAGCCGCCGGACCCACGACGGCACCCCCACCGCCCGGTTCGACGCCAGTTACGAACCCGACGGTGTCGCGACGACGCCGGAACCGGGCTCGCTGCCGGCGTTCCTCGTCGAGCGGTACCGCTTCTACGTCGACAGCGACGGGGGGCGGCTCTACTACGCCGACATCGACCACGAACCTTGGGAGCTTCGACCCGGCGCGGCGACGGTCCGGCGGAACGACCTGTTCGAGGCAAACGGGTTCGACACTCCCGACGGTGAACTGCTCGTCCACGTCAGCGACGGGCTCCCGGTCACCGCCGGGCGACTCCACCGGCTCTGAGGCCGGCAGACTGATGGCCCGACGCCGCTCACTCCCACTGTGCTCTCGCTCACTCCGCTGGAGGCAACGATCGGGCCGGTCTCGTTCTGTCACTGGCCCGTCGACAGGGCGGGGGTCGCCGGGGCGGTCCCACAGTGGGCGACCGTCGAGACGGCCGACGACACCGCCTGGCTGACGGCAGTCGGATACACCGTCGAATCGATCCGGGCGTTGGGCCGGTCTATCGGTGGCTCCACGGATGTCGTCACCGTCCAGGTACCGGTCCGTGGCCCCGCCGACCAGCGCGGGGCGTATCCGCTCGCGGTCTTCCTGCCGCGGGGACGGCTCTCGGAGGCGCTCTCGCTGTTTTCCTTCCCGGTGGAACCCGCTTCTGTCGAGCACTCTCTCAACCGCGGTCGCCTGCGACGGACCGTCGCCGTCGCGGACCGACAGCTACTCGCCGTCGAGCACGACGCCGATCTCGACGTAGCTTCGGCCGCGCCGCCGGACTCGCTGGCGGGCTTTCTCGCGGACCGCGAGCGGTATTTCCTCGACGGCCCTCCGGGCAGGGCGTTGGTCTGTAGCGTCGGCCAGCCGACCTGGCGGCTCCAGAGCGTGACCGGTTCCTGCCGGGAGCAGGTGTTCCCGTGGCTGGGGCTCCCCGTTCCGACTGGTGAGCCGCTCGTCCACGCCAGCCCGGGCGGGACGATCGCATTGGCCCCGCCGGTCCCGGCCGGACTGGACTGACCGTGGGGTACAGTTAGTAGCCCGTGGGTAGGGTATCCTCCATGGTCGGAACGGAACGGGCCAGTCTCTGGGCGGGTCTCGTCTCGGTGGTGGTGACGAACGCCGCGATCCTCTCGGCGACGCTGGCATCACCGGGGTTTCGCTGGACCGACAACGCCCTCTCGAACCTCGGACAGCCCGGCCACGCCGTCGCGACGCCGCTGACGACGCTGTTGTTCGACGGCGGCCTCGTCGTCGGCGGCGTGGTCGGCGTCGGCTTCGCCTACGCGCTCTGGACCGGCAGCGGGACCGTCGGGAGGGCCGCCGTCCCGGTATTCGTCGCGGCGATGGTCTCGATGGCCGGGATCGGCGTGTTCCCGCAGTCACAGCCGCTGCACGGCCCCGTCGCGATCGGGTTCTACGTCCTCTCGATGGGAGCGATGGCACTCTCCGGGATCGGCGCGCTCGTCACCGGTGGCCGCCGATATGCCGCGATTACGCTCGCCCTGACTGGGCTCCACGTCGGCGTCTGGTACGGCTGGACCACCGGTGGTCCGGTGTTCCGGGATGGGCTTGCGATTCCCGAAGCGGCCGGCGCGGCCGTGGTCACCGCGTGGGTCGTCCTCGTCGCGGTCACGCACCGTCGGCCACTGTGGACCCTCGCCGGCGGACCGGGGGCACCCGCCCCGGACGACAGTGAACGCTAAGTTCGTGGCGTGGCATCTGGGAACATCGCCATGGTTGCCATCGAGACGACGGGCCTCGCCCGGCGGTTCGGCGACGTGACGGCACTGGCCGACCTCACGCTGACCGTCGACGACGGCGCGCTGTTCGGGCTGCTCGGTCCGAACGGCTCCGGGAAGACGACGACGATCGAACTGTTGACCGGCCAGCGTGAACCCAGCGACGGGAGCGCACGAGTCGTCGGGGAAGACCCCGCCACGGACCCGCTCGCCGTCCGGCGGGCCATCGGCATCCTCCCCGAGCGCGAGGACCCGCCGAGTTTCCTCACGCCCAGAGAGTACCTCACGTTCGTCGGCGAGGTCCGGGAGGTCGAGGATATCGAGTCCCGCATCGACGAGTGGGCCGAGCGGCTGGAGTTCGAGGGCGTCCTGGAGGCGCTCGCGACGGGACTCTCGGAGGGCGAGCGCCAGCGGGTGATGCTCGCGGCGGCGTTCCTCCACGAGCCGGAGCTGGTCTTCATCGACGAGCCGCTGGTCAACCTCGATCCGATCATGCAGGAACAGGTCAAACAGCAGCTGGCGGCCTACTGCGAGGCGGGCAACACGGTCTTTCTCTCGACGCACTACGTCGACGTGGCGGCCGAACTCTGTACCCAGGTCGGGATTCTCGACGGCGGCCGCCTCGTCGCCGAGTGTGACCCCCGCGGGATGTCCGAGGACGAACTGCTGGAGTACTTCATCGCGGAGGTGGGTGCCCGGCCGGAGGCGACCGCATGACCGCCGCCGTCTTCCGCTGGATGGTCCTGGAAGAGTGGCGGCTCCACAGCGACCTCTTCGGTGGCGCCCGGTTCGGTGCGTTCCCGCTGGCGATCGCGGCCCTGACCGGGCTGGCGACCTGGCTGCTAGGCGTGACAGGCACCGGGACGGCGACGGTCGCCGGCGGCCTCGTCGCCCTGGTCGCTTTCTTCGGGCTCCAGGTCGGGACAATCGGGCTGGTCGGCCGTGACGCGCTCCGTGACGTACTCGGCGACGTGACCCTGCTGGTCTTTTCGGCCCGGACGCTGCCGCTGTCCTTCCGGCGTTTGCTCGCGACGTTTCTGGTGAAAGACGTCTGTTACTACGCCGCGCTCGTGTTGACACCGGTCGTAGCGGGCTACGGCGTCGTCGCGGTCCTCACGGGCGGCTCGGTCGCCAGCGTGGCGCTCCTGTGGGTCGCTGTCGTCGCGGCGTTCGCCTTCGGCGCGTCGCTTTCGCTCACGCTCATCGCGGTCGCCAGCCGGGCCAAAGCGGCACTGCTGGCAGTGCTGGCTGTCGGGACTGTCGCGGTCCTGGTCGGGAACGTCGATCCGGTGGCGTACACGCCTTACGCGCTCTATGCGGCACCCAGCCCCGCGACAGCCTTCCAGGGGCTCGCTCCGACGGCAGTGCTGGCAGTCGCCGGCGTCTGGCTGTTCGATCCGACTACCGACGCCGACGACGGTGGGGGGACTCGCTGGCTCGACGGGCTGTTCACGACCGTCTCCGATCCGCTCGCGCGGCGTTCACTCCTCGCAGTCAGTCGTTCCTCGGGGTCGGTCTCGAAAGTCGCGTTCTCGATGGGGGTCCTGTTCCTGGTGACGGCGCTGTTGCTAGAGCAGGTGACACAGGCGACGGGAATCCGCCCCCATTCGGGGATCGCCTTCGGGACGTTGCTGGGGCTCGGGACGTTCACGACGTACAGCTGGGTGACGCAGTTCGACGATCCCCGCGAGTACCTGCGGTTCCCGGTGACGTACGGGCGGGTCTTCCGTTCGCTCCGGCTGGCCTATCTCGTGCTTTCGCTGGCCGCCGGTGTGGCGTATCTCGCACTCGCCGCGCTGTGGTTCCCGACCCCGCAGCTCGCAGTTGGCGTCCTCGTCCTCCCGGGCGTAGCAGTGTACGTCTTCGGGGTGACGGCCTTCGTCACCGGGCTCTCGCCGAACGAACTGCTGTTCGATACGCCGCTGTTCCTGGCGTTCGGCGCAGCGCTCGGCGCACTCGCGGTCCCGTTGCTCGTCGCTGCGCTGGCAGTCACTGCCGCGCCGACGCTGCTGACTGTCGGTTCGGTGGCGCTTGCGACCGTCGCGGGCGTGATCGGCGCGTGGCTCACTCGCCGTGCTGGTCCCCGTTGGGACCGCCGACTCCGTTCGTCCTGAGTCCAGGTCACGTGGCTATAAGTACGGATGTACCGATTGTCCAGTACGATAGATAGAGGAATGACAGGCAGCTACCAGATACGGGCACTCGTTGTCGACGACAGCGACTTCTTCGCCGAGATGACCGCCGACACCCTGTCCGAAAAGCACGGTATCGACGCGACGGCGGTGAACAACCCAGAGAGTGCGCTGGAGCGGATTCGAGCGGAGTCGTTCGACTGTGTCGTCAGTGACTACGAGATGCCCGAGATGGACGGTCTGGAGCTGTTGCGCTCGATCCGGCAGTTCGAACCGACACTCCCCTTTATTCTTCTGACGGGTCGGGGAGACGAGGAGACGGCGAGCGAAGCGATCGCTGCCGGCGTCGCCGATTATCTCCTGAAACTCGAAGTCGTCGAAGACAAGCAGTACGGCCGCCTCGCCAACCGCATCGAGAACGTCGTCTCACAGAACCGGACACGCAAGAAGTTCGAGTCGCTCGTCGAGAACTCGCCGGACGGGATCGCCCAGTTGGACACTGACGGGCGGTTACTGTCTGTCAACCCGGCGATGGCCGAACAACTCCGTGGGGAACGGACCGAACTGACCGATCGACAACTGACGGCTGTCATGGACACCGAAACCGCGACTGCCCGTATCGAGGCGACGCGTGAGGCCGTCGAAACCGGAGACCCCGTTCACACCGAAGATACTGTCGCCGGCCGATACTACAGCAACCAGTTCGTCCCCGTCGACGGCCACCGGGGAACCGAGTGGGTCCAACTCGTCTCCCGAGATATCACCGGACGGATCGAGCGCGAGCAGGAACTCCAGCGCCAGAACGAACGTCTCGACCAGTTCGCCAGCGTCGTCAGCCACGACCTCCGGAACCCGCTCAACGTCGCAAGCAGCGCGCTGGACCTGCTGTCGGAACCGGACGACGAGACCGAAGCCGAGTACCACGCGAAGATCGACCGGTCCCTGGATCGGATGGCCGCGATCATCGACGACGTGCTCGCACTGGCCCGGAACGGCCAGACCGTCGACGAGCCCTCGGTCGTCTCGCTGTCGACGATCGCGACCGACGCCTGGGACTACGTCGAGACTGTCGAATCTGAGCTGATCGTCACTGACGATTTCACGTTCCGGGCCGACCCCAGCCGTCTCCGGGACATGCTCGCGAACGTCTTCCGTAACGCTGTCGAGCACAACGACAGTCCTGTCACTGTCGAAGTCGGGACGCTGACCGACGGAACCGGCTTCTACGTCGCCGACGACGGTGACGGGATCGACGACGGGGTCGACGACATCTTCCAGATGGGTAACTCCACTAGCGAGGCGGGGACCGGCATGGGCCTGGCGATCGTCAGCGAGATCGCGACCGCCCACGGGTGGACGGTCGAGGCGACCGAGAGCGACACCGGCGGCGCGCGGTTCGAGGTGACCGGCGTCGATCCCGTGTGAGACGGACTTTTGCCTCCCTGGCCCCAACCACCGCTGATGGCACTCCGGGGCGTCGTACTCGATCTCGATGGGACGGTGTATCACGGCGACAACGTGTTGCCTGGCGTGGACGGCTTCGTAGAAACTGTTCGTGGGCGTGACTGCTCGCTCTGTTTCTTCTCGAACAATCCGATCCACGACGGGGACGACTACGTCCAGCGGCTCCAGGGGCTTGGCGTCGACGCACGGCCGGGTGAGGCCTGCTCCTCGGGCGTCGTCACGAGCGAATACCTCCACGCGGAACACGCCGGCGACGAGGTGTTCGTCATCGGGAGCGACGCGGTCCGCGAACAGATCCGTGACACTGGCGCCACCCTGACTGACGAGCCAGCGCCAGCGGACGTGTTGCTCGCGTCCTGGACCGACGCCTTCCACTACCGGGATCTGGCGGCCGCACTTCGGGTCGTCGGGAACGACACGACGTTCCTGGGGACCGATCCCGACCGGACGTTCCCCGACGAGAACGGCGAACCGGTCCCCGGGTCGGGCGCGATCATCCGCGCCGTCGCGGGCGTCCTCGATCGGGACCCCGACCGCATCCTCGGGAAACCCTCGGAGGTGGCGGTCAGGGCGGCACTGGAGCGACTCGACTGCACGGCCTCAGAGTGTCTCGTCGTCGGTGACCGCCTCGACACGGACATTCGAATGGGCGAACGAAGCGGGATGACCACCGCGCTCGTGACGACCGGGGTATCCGACCGGGAAGCAGTCGAACACAGCGACGTCCAGCCCGACTACGTTGTCGACTCGTTGGCAGAGGTCGTCCCGATCGTCGAAGAACTGACCGCGAACTGACTCGCTCGTCGCTCCCATCGCTTGAGCTACACGTTTATGATGCAGCCCCGCGTAGCGTTGAATGGTGATACCAATGGGCAAGAACATCCTGATGATCGTCGGCGACTTCGGCGAGGACTACGAGATCATGGTGCCGTTCCAGACACTCCAGACAGTCGGCCACGAGGTGGACGCGGTCTGTCCGGAGAAAGAAGCCGGCGACACGATCAAGACGGCGATCCACGACTTCCGGGGCGACCAGACGTATCTGGAAGAGCGGGGGCACAACTTCGAACTGAACGCCACGATGGCCGAGATCGACCCCGAAACGTACGACGCCCTGGTCGTCCCTGGCGGGCGCGCTCCGGAGTATCTCCGGACCTACGACTCGGTCATCGAGACCGTCCAGCACTTCTTCGAGGCCGACAAACCCGTCGCGGCGCTGTGTCACGGCCCCCAGATTCTCGCTGCTGCGGGCGTCCTGGACGGTTACGAGATGACCGCCTATCCCGCCGTTCGCGCGGAGTGTGAGGCTGCGGGCTGTTCGTGGGTCGACGAGGTAACGACCGACGGAAACCTTGTCACCGGCCAGGCCTGGCCCGACCACCCGGAGTGGGTCGCGCAGTTCATGGAGCTGCTGGGTGACGAAGTGAGCCACGGCGACGCGGCTATCGCGGCCGACGACTGACGCCGGCCACACCGGCGTTGGTTGTTGGTGGGGTGTAAGACGCCCACAGCTCTAGAATAAACTTACAACAACGTGAGAGTGGTCAAAAAACGAACGGTTTATGGGACCAGTCTCGTTAGTGGGAGACGAATCATGGTCGACAAAGCGGACCTTCGCGAGCAGTTCACCGAGGCGTTCCAGGACGCAGAGTACCCCATCTCCAGCCCGATGGATCTCGTACCGGCGCTGCCGGCCGGGCCGTCGACGAAGTTCGAGTCCGGGGAGTTCTCGATGACTGCGATGGAACTCAACACGAAACTCGACGGCGAGTTCCCCTACGACAGCGTCGACGACTTCGTCGACGACGTGATGGCGTCGCTCGAAGACCAAGACCTCATCTGATCGGCGTCACCGCTGCGACCGCCGTCACTGCCAGGACACCCAGTCCGAGCAGGAGGTAGTTCGCCAGCGTGTTGTCCGCTCGCGCGAGATCGAGCGTGTAGGTCCGTCCCGACAGTGGCCACAAGGGCGCGATACCGGCCGGCGTGATGATATCTGCCAGTAGATGCGCGAGGACACTGGTCGTTCCGACGAGCGCGCCGAACGCTCCCAGGAGCATGGCGGAGCGCGCGTCGGTGGACGCACCGACGGCCCAGCCGAGGCCACCCAACACTCCGCCGACGACGCCGGCAAACAGGAACGTATGGGTGATCCCGCGGTGACTCACGAGCGGGAGCCGCTGATCGTAGTCGGGCACGGGTACGAGTCCCAGTGAGAGCGCGCCGCCCAGGACCGCCAGGTCTGGGAGGTCGGCGACGAGCAACCCCAGCCCCAGTGGCGCGTACACGAGCAGGGCCGTCCCGTAGTGGCCGAGCCGGTACATAGCTGCCAGGAGAGGGTCCACCTGTTTGAATCTGCTGCCCGGTCGTTTATGAGCCGTCCACTCCTAAGCCACGCATGGCTGTTATGTCGGTTGTGCGGACACTGGTGGGGACGTTCGGACCGTTTCTGATCCCGGCGACGCTGTTTGTCCTCGGTGCGATCGGCTACCTCGTCCTCTGGGTCATCACCCGTTCACGGCGGGAAACATACGTAGCGGACGAATGATTCGACCGTTAGCAAATGTTGTTTCACACCAGCACACTTTTACATTAGACTAGTCTAATCCTCTCGTATGTTGAGTGCGAAGATGGAGGACTATCTCAAGGCGATCTATCGGCTCGAACGGGAGGACGGGGCGCCAGTCGCCACTTCGACGATCGCCGAGACAGTGGGTGTAACCCCGCCGACAGCGACGAGCATGATCGAGAAACTGACCGACCAGGAGTTTCTCGAACGCGAGAAGTACAAAGGTGTCACCCTGACGCCGGAGGGTGAGACCATCGCGCTGGAAGTCATCCGCCACCACCGGCTGCTGGAGACGTTTCTCACGGAGGAACTGGGCTACGACTGGGCGACGGTCCACGAGGAAGCCGAGATCCTGGAACACCACATCAGCGAGGAGTTCGAACAGCGCTTGGCCGAGGCACTGGACGATCCCGACGTCGATCCCCACGGCGATCCGATCCCCAACGACGCCCTGGAGCCGATCGAGGACGTACCGGTATCGGTCCTCTCGGACTACGACGAAGGGGTCCGGCTGGAGGTCGCTCGCGTCCGGGACCGAGAGCCCGACGAACTCACGTATCTCGACGGAGTGGGTATCACTCCCGGGACGGTGCTCAGTATCACCGAGGTAGCGCCGATCGGGATGGTTACCGTCTCGCTCGACTCGGGGGGCTCGGTCTCGCTGCCGGAGGGTGTCGCGGACGCGATCCAGGTCCACCCGCCGGAGAGCGACCGCGCCGAGAACGGAGTGACCAAAGCGTGAGCGAGGTCACCTGGTTCACCGTCGTGTTCATCGCGGCCGGGTCGCAACTCGCTGTGTTACCCGGGGAAAAAGTCCAGTTCATCATCGCTGGCCTCTCGACGCGGTTTAGCCCCTATCTGGTCGTCGCCGCCGCAGGGACGGCCTTCGCCGGCTGGACGGCCATCGAGATCTGGCTGGGGAGTACGGTCCTGCAGCTCCTGCCCGGTATCGTACTGGACGCGCTGACGGCAGTCTTGTTTCTCGTGTTCGCGTACCTGTTGGTCCGGACAGCGCCCGGGAAAGACGCCCCCCAGCGGTCGCCCTCCAGCGCCATCACGACCGACGGCGGCGAACTGGACGTTCGTGTCCCGGTTCTGGACTGGAAAGTTCCCAACGCACTCGGGGGCTTTCTCCCGATCTTCGCCATGATGGCCTTCGGCGAGTTCGGCGACAAGACCCAGATCATCACCGTCTCGCTGGCGGCGCAGTACGCCGCCCATCCGACGGCGATCTGGACCGGCGAGATGCTGGCGATCATCCCCGTGAGCCTCGCTAACGCGCTGTTCTTCCATCGATTCTCACACTCCTTCGACATCCGGAAGGCCCACTTCGCAGGGGCAGCCCTGTTCCTGTTTTTCGCGCTGGACTTCGGGCTGAAGGTGACCCTCGGCGTCTCCGTCTGGGAACAGCTCGTGACCACGGCAGCGAACGCCCTTCCGGTCTGAGCGGCCGACGAAACGCCTTTCTTCCGGCTGTGAAATTGTTGGCCCATGCGTGGCCTCGACGACACCGACCGCGAGATCCTCGATCTTTTGCTCTCGGACGCACGCCGACCGTACAGCGATATCGCCGAGCAGGTCGGCCTCTCGGCGCCGGCCGTCTCCGACCGGGTCGACAGATTACACGAGATGGGAATCATCCGCGGGTTCACCGTCGATATCGACCGCTCGCTGCTCCGGTCGGGCGTCCCCGTTCTGATCGACATCGACGCTGCGCCCGGGCGGGGAGAAGCCGTCGCCGCCGGGGTGGCCGACACCGACGCCGTCGAACACAGTTTTCGAACGGCGGACGATCACGTTCTCGTGACGGCCACCGTCCACCAGACCGAGGTGGGCGCGTTGCTGGACCGTGCTGTCGAGGACATGAGCGACGTGGCGGACTACGAGGTCCGACTGCTGGCCGACAGCGAGTGGCGGCCCGGCCTGGCCGGCCCGGAGTTCGCTCCTGATTGTGCCGAGTGTGGCAACACCGTCGACGAGGAGGGGGTCCGACGGACCCTCGACGGGGAGCCGTACTACTTCTGTTGTGAGTCCTGTGCCAAGCGGTTCGTCGACCAGTACGAGTCGTTGAAAGACGGAATCTAGACCGCCCGGCCGCGACGCTGGTTTTCGGTTCTGAAGTACAGCTCCGCTTCTCTCCATATGTTCCAAAGTTTTGCCCGCACACAGCTCCTGTATCGTAGGCACAAACCGCATCAACGGGGAGGGCGTACTAGTACCCAAGATGACCACCAGAACAGCCCGGTTGGAGCTAACGGGCATGAGCTGTGCGAACTGTTCGGCGACCATCGAGGAGCGCGTCGGCGAGTTAGCGGGGGTCAGTCACGTCGACGCGAACTACGCCACCGACGAGGGATCGGTGGAGTACGACCCCGACCAGGTGACGCTCGCCGAGATATTCGACGCGGTCGAGGACGCGGGCTACGGCGTCGTCACGGAAACGGTGACCATCGGCATCACCGACATGTCCTGTGCCAACTGCGCGGAGACCAACGCCGAAGCCCTGGGGTCGACGCCCGGCGTCGTCAGCGCCGACGTGAACTACGCCACCGACGAGGCACAGGTCACCTACAACCCGGCCGACGCGTCGATCGAGGACCTCTACGACGCCGTCGAGTCCGCCGGCTACACGCCCGTCCGCGAGGACGATAACGGCGAGGACGGCCAGTCCTCCAGCGAACGCCGGGACGCCGCCCGCGACGCCGAGACCCGGAGACAGCGCCGGCTGACGCTGTTCGGGGCCGCGTTCTCGCTTCCCCTGCTGGTGATGATGGCCGATCACCTGCTGGGTCTCGGCCTCCTCGCTGGGACGGTCGTCGGCCAGTATCAGGGGATCGTCGCCTTCCTGCTGGCGACGCCGGTCCAGGCGGTACTCGGGCGCCCGTTCTACGAGAACGCCTACACGGCGCTCGTCAAGAACCGCCGGGCCAACATGGACGTACTGATCGCACTCGGTTCGTCGACGGCGTACTTCTACTCCGTCGCGGCCCTGTTCAATCTGATCGCCTCGACGGGCCTGTACTTCGATACCGCGGCGTTCATCCTGGTGTTCATCACGCTGGGGAACTACCTCGAAGCCCGCTCGAAGAGCCGGGCCGGCGCGGCCATCCAGCAACTGCTGGAGATGGAGGCCGACACTGCCACGGTCGTCCACGAGGACGGCAGCGAGGCGGAGATCGAACTCTCCGAAGTCGAAGTCGGCGACCGACTGAAGGTTCGGCCCGGAGAGAAGATCCCGACCGACGGGGTCGTCCGGGACGGCAACTCGGCGGTCGACGAGTCGATGGTCACCGGCGAGTCCGTCCCTGTCGAGAAGGAACCCGGCGACGAGGTCGTCGGTTCGACGGT
The DNA here is from genome assembly GCF_035666295.1 of Haloarcula montana. NCBI lineage: Archaea > Methanobacteriati > Methanobacteriota > Halobacteria > Halobacteriales > Haloarculaceae > Haloarcula > Haloarcula montana. The sequence continues at coordinate 201,003 of NZ_CP142027.1, read as the reverse complement.
CAACCAGAACGGCGTCCTCGTCGTCGAGGCGACGAAAGTCGGCGAGGAGACCGCAATCCAGCAAATTGCCGAGCGCGTGCGTGCGGCCCAGTCCCGCCAGCCCGACATCCAGAACGTCGCCGACCGCATCTCGGCGTACTTCGTCCCCGCGGTCATCGCCAACGCCGTCCTGTGGGCGGTCGTCTGGGCGCTCGTTCCGGACCTGCTGGCGTCGTTCGTCGGCGGGCTTCCGATCTGGGGGCTGGCGGCCGGCGGCCCCGCCGCCGTCGGCGTCACCGAGTTCGCCGTCGTCGTGTTCGCCTCCGCAGTGTTGATCGCCTGCCCCTGCGCGCTGGGGCTGGCGACACCGGCGGCTACGATGGTCGGCACCGCAATCGGCGCCCGCAACGGCGTCCTGTTCAAGGGCGGCGACATCCTCGAACGGGTCCGCGACGTGGACACCGTCGTCTTCGACAAGACGGGCACGCTGACCGAAGGCGAGATGGAACTGACCGACGTGGAGGCGGTCGGTCCCACTGCCGACGGTGGAAAGTTGCGGCCGGAACGGGAGCGGACCGCCGAGTTCGTCCTCGAAGTCGCCGCCAGCGCCGAATCGGGAAGCGAACACCCGCTCGCGGAAGCTATCGTCGAGGGCGCACGCGAGCGTGGGATCGACGTCGAGGAGCCCGATTCCTTCGAGAACGTCCCCGGCCAGGGCGTCAGGGCGACGACGAGCCACGGCGACGTGCTGGTGGGCAACCGGACGCTGCTCTCGGAGGCCGGCGTCGACGTGGGTCCCGCCGAGGACCGTCTGGACGCCCTCGAACGCGAGGGGAAGACGGCGATGCTCGTCGCGCTCCGGGCCGACGGCGACGACGAGTACCGTCTGCTGGGCGTGCTGGCCGACGCCGACACGGTCAAGGAGACGGCCGCCGAGGCGGTCTCACAGCTACGCGAGCGGGGGACCGACGTGTGGCTCATCACGGGCGACAACGAGCGGACCGCCCGCGCGGTCGCCGAGCAGGTCGGCATCGACCCCGACAACGTCAAGGCGAGCGTCCTGCCGGCGGACAAGGCCGACGCCGTCGACGATCTTCAATCCGACGGCCGGCAGGCGATGATGGTCGGGGACGGGGTCAACGACGCGCCGGCACTCGCCGCCGCAGCCGTCGGCTGTGCCATCGGCTCTGGCACCGACGTGGCCATCGAGGCCGCGGACGTGACGCTGCTCCGTGACGACCCCGCCGACGTGCTCAAGGCGATCCGCATCTCCGAGGCCACGCTCCGGAAGATCAAACAGAACCTCTTCTGGGCGCTGGGGTACAACACCGTGATGATCCCCCTGGCCTCCCTGGGACTGCTCCAGCCGGCCCTGGCCGCGGGGGCGATGGCTGCCTCCTCGGTATCGGTGCTGGCGAACAGTCTCGCGTTCCGCCGGTACGTCCCCGACAGCGATTACCGGCTACTCGGGTTCCTGCGGCCGTAGGCTGGCCCGGAAGCGAGCTTTCGATCAGCCGTCGACTCACTCTCCGGCTGTGGTCGCGGGCGTCCCGACCCCGAGATTTTTGTCGGCCGCGGGCGTTCCGTCGGACGATGCCCTCCACCGTCAATGATGTCTTGTTCAGCGAGCCCTCCGGCCGACCGAACTCGCTGGTGCAGTTCGCCGGCGCGTTCGCCTTCCTGGTGATATATCTGTACTTCTACGTGTACTTGGGAGGGACATCGGGTACCTGGGTACTCGCGATGGCGCTCGGGGCGGTGCTCTCGGGCACCGCGGAGTCGCTCCCGATACACCGGCGAAAGATAGCCGGCACGCTCCGTGTCGCATCGATCCTCACGTTCGTCTGTCTCATCGCCGCGATCGTCCTCTCCCCCGGCATCGTGACCGGATAGACGACGGTGCCTATCCAGTACGTTCATTTGCGCTGGACACTGAACGCCGATAGTGAGTGAGTCCCAGCGCCCCCGTCCCTCGGGGCTCGGAATCCGCCTTCGAGCCATCTGGCGTGCGCTCGTCGTAGCTTGGCAGTTCGTCCCGCTCGCGGTCGCCTGGCTCCGGGACCGACGGCGGTTCCTGGTCGTCGGCCGCTCGCGGACGGTCACGAGCGCGGACCGCCGTCGCCGCGCCGAGTTTCTCAAGGACACCTTCGTCGAGTTGGGGCCGGCCTTCATCAAACTCGGCCAGATGCTCTCGACCCGGCCCGACGCCCTTCCGATCGAGTATACGGAGATCCTCTCGGAACTGCAGGACAAGGTCCCACCCGAGGACTGGAGCGAGATCCGGCCCGCGCTGGAGGCGGAACTGGGACCCATCGACGAGCGGTTCGACGAGTTCCACCGCGATCCAATCAGCGGCGCCTCGCTCGGGCAGGTCTACACCGCGGAACTCGACGGCCAGCGCGTCGCCGTCAAGGTCCTCCGGCCGAATATCCGGAGCCGGGTCGAGTCGGACCTGCGGGTTCTGGAGACGCTGACGCCCATCCTGGTCCGCGGAGCGGAGCCGGCACAGGCGTTCACGCTGGAGAACCTCACCGAGGAGTTCGCCGCGACGATCCGCCGAGAGATGGATTACGCCCACGAGGCCCGGATGCTCACGGAGATCGGCGGGAACTTCGCCGACGACGACCGCATCGCCGTCCCGGAGGTCGTCGGGAGTCACTCGACGGACCGCGTGGTGACGATGAGCTACGTCGACGGGGTGAAGATCGACGACGTCGAACGGCTCGACGAGATCGGTGTCGACAGGAGTGCGCTCGTCCAGCGGTTAGAGGAGGTGTACATGCAGATGGTCGTCGAGGACGGCGTCTTTCACGCCGACCCACATCCGGGGAACCTCGCGGTCCAGCCCGACGGAACCATCGTCTTCTACGACTTCGGGATGACCGGCTACCTGGGACCCCGGACCCGCGAACAGTTGATGGAGTTCTACGTCGCGCTGGCGGCCGACGACGTGGATCGGGTGATGGACGCCTTCGTGGCGATGGGCGCACTCGATCCCGCCGCCGACCGCGAAGTGATGCGGGAGGCCTTCGAAATCGTCATCGACCAGTTCCGCGGCGAGGACATCAGCGACCTCCGGATCGAACAGCTCGTCGGCGAGTTCGAGAGCCAGTTGTACGCGTTCCCGATGCGGCTCCCGCAGGATCTGGCGCTCGTAGTCCGCGTCTCGACCGTCCTCGAAGGGGTCTGTCGGACGCTCGATCCGGAGTTCGACTTCATCGAGGTCATCACGGAGTACGTCACCGATCAACAGCGGAGCGAGGCCGGCAAGGCCATCGGCGCGGAGATCCGCGACGCCGTCGCCTCGTCGGGACGGTCGCTCGTGACCGGCGGGCCACGGGCCGAGGACGCACTGGACCGGGCAGACCGGGGCGACCTCCACCTGCGAACAGTGCTGGCCGACAGCGACGGCCTGCTCGGGCTGATGGCCCGGCGGCTCCTGCTGGGGCTCGCCGTCGCGGTCGGCGTTCCACTCGTCGCCTTCCTCTATCTGGCCGGCGGGCTCCAGCCGGCCGCCGTCGCCGCCGGTGTGACGACAGTGGTCGCCGGCGTCCTCGTCTGGTCGTTCCGACGGCAGCGTGGCCCGCAGTTCGGAACCCCGCAGTTCACCCGCCACGAGCTGCGACAGCGGCGGGACGACAGCTCCGACCAGTGAGTCAGAGTTCGCCCCGGTCGGCCATCGTCCGTACCTCCTCGGCCCGATCTGAGATCGCGTCCCACTCCTCGTCGCCCTTGTCGTCGACGTGGCTGTACATCAGTCCCATCCGGTGGTTCGACCGGAAGTCGTCCTCGTTACGTTTCAGGAAGTCCCAGTACAGCGTGTTGAACGGGCAGGCTCTCTCGCCGGTCGTCTTCGTCTTGTAGTACGGACAGCCCGAACAGTAGTCGCTCATCTTGTCGACGTAGTTCGCCGAGGACGCGTACGGTTTGGTGGCGAAGACGCCGGCGCCGTACAGCCCCATCTCGACGACGTTGGGCGTGGTGACCCAGTGGAAGGCGTCGACGTAGCCGGCGTGGAACCAGCGGTTGAGCTGTGCGGGCTCGACGCCGTACAGCAGGCCGAAGTTCGAGAGGACCATCAGCCGCTCGATGTGGTGAGAGTAACCCCGCTCGCGGACACCGTCGACGACATCCGAGAGACAGGCCATCTCGGTCTCGCCGGTCCAGTAGAACTCTGGCAGGTCGGCGTCCGCGCCGAGTTGGTTCGCCGTGGCCAGCTCGGGCATCTCCCGGCGGTAGACGTGCCGGAGGAACTCCCGCCACCCGAGTATCTGCCGGACGAACCCCTCGACGCTGTTCAGCGGCGCGTCGCCGTCCTCGTAGGCAGCGATGGCTCGTTCGATCACCTCCTCTGGCAGCAGGAGGCCCAGGTTCAGCGAGGTCGACAGCAGGCTGTGACTCATCGCCCACTCCCCGTCCCGCATCGCGTCCTGGTACGGACCGAACTCCGCGAGGCGGTGCTCGACGAAGTGATCCAGCGCACGGACGGCCTGCCGGCGGGTCACGGGCCAGCGGAACGGCTCGGGATCGGCCCAGGACCCACCGTAGGGTTGGCCCTCGTACCCACCGTCGAAGGTCGTCTCGACCCACTCGGCGACCGCCGTGGTCGTCTCGTCGGGGTCGAACGCCGGTGGGGCGGCCGGCTCCCAGTCCTCGGGCGGCGTCTCGCGGTTCCGGTCGTCGTAGTTCCACTCCCCGCCGACAGGTTCGCCGCCGTCCATCAGATACCCAGTTTCGCGTCGCATGAACCGGTAGAACTCCTCGTGGCGGTACTGTCCGCCATCCGCCCACGCGTCGAACTGCTCGGGTGAACAGCAGAAGCGTTCGTCGGGGACGAACTCGACCTCGCCGCCGGCGTCGGCGACGAGACTCTCGATGCGTTCCCGGCCGCCGTGGGTCTGTGGCTCGGTGGTGACGAGCGTCTCCTCGGGATGGGCTTCGAAGTGAGCAGCCAGTCCGTCGGCGAAGGTATCGACCTGCCGGTAGTCGACTGCCCGGCCGTCCTCGCGGAGGGCGTCCCGGAAGTGGCGCATCGCACTGAACACGAGCGTCAGCTTGTGGGGGTGATACGGGAGCCTCCGGCCGAACGACTCGGCTTCGACGAGAAGCACTCGCTCGTCCGGGCGACGGGCCAGCGGTCCCCGGTTGCGGACGAGGTGGTCGCCACGTACCCAGACGGTCACGGCAGATCCCTCTGTCTCATCGATCGAGTACAGGGACTGAGCCATAAAGAAGCCCCGTCCGAACTGTGTTGGTAGTCGGTCCGTTTTTCCCTGTCGAGACCGTAGAAAGATGGCTTACATGTTCGGCGGTTTGCTTATGTGCATCTGCGAAATTTCCTGGATATAGTGGGTTAAAACCTCCATTATCGTTCGGTCGCTACTATCACAATCGACTCACTTTTCAGTACACGGTCCCAACCTCGGGACGTATGTCAGACGACCTGAATCGGCGGACGTTCATCCGTAGTACCGCAGTCGTATCCGGGGTCGGCCTGTTAGCTGGGTGTGGTGGGTCCGGCGGGGACGGCGGCTCCGGCGATGGCGGATCGGACGGTGGTTCCGACGACGGCGGATCGAGCGACGGAGGCTCTGACGGGAGTTCTGGCGACGGTGAGTCGAGCGATGGTGACGCAGACGGGAGCGCCGAGGACGGGGGATCGAGCGGCGGTGAAGTCCCCGCCGAGGTCAGCGACTACCTCTCGGACGTCGGGAACTTCGACGGCTCGGTCGTCGACGAGACCGGAAGTAGTTCCGTCGAGGTGATGGTCGGGGCCGAAGGCAACGGCGGGAACTTCGCGTTCGCTCCTGCGGCCGTCCGGATCAGCACCGGGACGACGGTCACCTGGACCTGGACCGGCGAAGGCGCGGGTCACAACGTCGTCGACGAGGGCGGCGACTTCGAGAGCGAGACCGTCACCGAGGAGGGCCACGAGTTCACGCACACGTTCGAGTCCAGCGGGGTCTACCAGTACTTCTGTCTGCCCCACAAGGGCGTCGGGATGAAAGGTGCCATTGTCGTCGAGTAGCTACGGTCGGTCCATCGAGGAGCCGCTGGTCGCGTACAGCGAATAGGCGATGACGGCGAAGCCGATCGCCGTGAGTGCGTTTTCGAAGATCAGCGCGGCGCCGGTCTCCAGCCCGAACAACTGATCGGCCACGCCGGCCAGGAGTGATCCGAAGGTAACCGTCGCGAACCCGAGCGCGAGGTAGGTCAACGCGTCCGAGCGTGTCTTTCGTGCCGCTTTCGCTGCGAAGTAGGTGATGAACCCGCCAAGCAGCAGCGTCACTGTCTTGAAACCGAGGACGACGACTGGGATGTTCTCGTTCATAGTTCCTCACTGATCCGCGTCCAGAGGCTCACGAGGCGTTCGTCGGGCGTCTCCTGGTCCCGGAGGACATCAACGTCGAACTGGTCTTCGGCTGTCACCGTAACGAAGACACCTGAGCAGTCCCGGACGTACCGCGTCGCGTGGTGGCCGTCGGATCGGACTTCCGTCTCCTCCGCGACGAGGTCGGCCTCACTGAGCCGTTCGAGTTTTCGGTAGGTGCTCGTCTGGGGCATCCCACAGTCCTGTGCGACCTGTTTCGCCGGCCGTGGCTCGTCGAGCGTCGCCAGGATCTCGCGGCAATCCGGGTCGGCCAGCGCGTCGAACACCGCCTGGGTGTCGATTTCCTCGTCTCGTCTCACGACTGGGGACCTCCTACTGGGGGCAGGGGGAGTCTGGGACGCCGGCGTACCGGTGGACGGACGTGACCGTCGTGGTACCCGTCCAACGGGATGGGTTTCAAGATGGCGGTCACGAGGGGGGTTCGGGTCCGTCCACCCGGTAATAAATGGCCCGTATTGAAAGGGAGGTCGTTGATTTCCAGAATCTGGAAAGCGGACCCGATCTTTTGGGTCCCGTGCTGCCAACTATCGTAGTGCTATGCGCCAGCCCTCTACCCGACGACGGTTCCTGCAGTGTACTGCCCTGGCCGGTCTCACCGCAGTAGCCGGGTGTACCTCGACTGACGAGACGGCACAGGCGGTCCCGGCCGCCGATGCCGAGACATCCCCATCGTCGACCACACAGACGACGACGGGGACGCCCGAACGGACGCCACCGGAGTCGCTTTCGGAGTGGCTCGCCGACGCCAACGGCTACGACGGCGAGCGTCGCCGCTACGGCATCCGCTCCCGGCCGAGAATCGCTGTCGGCCATCCAACCGACGACAGCCTCGCGTTCTCTCCCCCGGTGATCGAGGTCCCGCCGATGACGACTGTGATCTGGGACTGGACTGGTCACGGCGGCCAGCACAACGTGGTCGCACTGGACGGGACCTTCGACAGCGGCCGCACGAACGCACAGGACGGGACCTGCTACACGTACCTCTTCGAGGAGACGGGAAGCTACGCGTACGTCTCCGAGCCCCACCGGGAGGACGGGATGAAAGGCGCCGTCCTCGTCAGGGAGCCGCCGTCGACGGGCTACGAAGCGGTCGACGAGTGGCTCGCGACCTCCGGGTCCTTCGACGGAACCGTCACCGACCACGACGGGTCCGGCCCGGCGACAGTCACCGTCGGCGCCGCGGGCAACGGCGGGAACTTCGCGTTCTCCCCGCCCGTCTTGCGGATCGCTCCCGGGACGACGGTCCGCTGGGAGTGGACCGGCGACGGCGGCGGCCACAACGTCGTCTTCGAGGACCACGACATCGGGTCCGACGGGATCGACCACGAGCCCTCGGCGACGTTCGAACACACCTTCGAGGCCGACGGGATCTATCGCTACTACTGTGCGCCCCACGAGGCGATCGGCCAGCGCGGTGCGATCATCGTCGAGTAGGCCGATCCGTCCCTACGGCCCCTCCCGCCCTCCCTCGGCCCTCCAGCGCTCACCCCGTTCGGTTCCCTGATGGTCCCGCTGACGGCTATATATTCCAACCGTTCACATACGAGCGGTATATCATAACAATATAACGACTCTTTACCCGAGGGGATGAGGATTGGAAGCGAATGTCGGTAGATTCACCACCGAGACAGTTACGATCGATCACACCGCTGGCAGTTGCACTGCTCGTCGTCCTGGCCACGGTGCCGGCCGGGGTGACGGCAGTGGGCCAGCCCAGTGCGACCGCGAGTACCGTCACGATCAGCGAGATCCAGACCCCTAGCGGGAGCGGTGACGCCTCACCCTACGATGGACAGAACGTCACCACGTCAGGTACCGTCACCGCCGTCACCGAGAGCGGGTTCTTCCTCCAGAACGGGACCGGCCCGTACAGCGGCGTCTACGTCTACGGGAACAGTACCGTCTCGGCGGGCGAGACGGTGACCGTCACCGGCCTCGTCAAAGAGTACAACGGCGTCACCGAGATCGACATCGGCGCCGCGGCCGGGGCGGTCAGCGTCACCGGGACCGCGCCGGTCCCCGACGCCACGGCCGTCAGCACCGACGAGGCGTCGACAGAGGCCTACGAAGGCGTCCTGGTCACCGTCTCGAACCTCTCGGTGACCGCCACGCCCGGAGAGTACGGCGAGTGGGCCGTCTCCGACGGCAGTGGCGAGATCGCCGTCGACGACGTGACACACGCGAACGTCACGGTTCCGAGCGAGACCGGCGGGACCATCGACAGCCTCTCCGGGCCGGTCCACTACACCTTCGGCGCGTTCAAGATCCAACCGACGGCGATGGCCGGTTACACGGCACCGACAGACAACGGTTCGTCCGCGCCGGTCGACGGGACGACGCTGACCGTCCTCTCGTACAACGACATCCAGACGGCCGCCTCCGATCCGACGAAGATGGGCCGACTCGTCGGTGCCGTCAACAGCCGTGAGGCGGCCATCGACAACCCGACGGTCGTCGTCGGCGGCGGCGACCAGGTCAGTCCGAGTTCGCTCTCGCCGGTCAGCAACCACACGGTCCCCGTCGAGACGCTGAACACGCTTGATCCGGCCGCCGAGGTCGTCGGGAACCACGACCTCGATTACGGCTTCGCCGCCGTCGAGGAGTACAGCGACAACTCGGCGTTCCCGTGGCTCGTCGCGAACGTTCGACACGAGGACGGCGGAACTATCCCGGGGACGGAGAGCTATACCGTCGTCCAGCGCGGGAACGTCACCATCGGTATCGTCGGCCTCGTCGACGACGCGATCACGTCCAAGACAGCAGTCGACTTCGAGGACGAGGGGTACGAAGTGACGGATTACGTCTCGACCGGGAGCCGCGTCGCGACGACGCTCAAAGAGGAGGAGAACGTCGACGTCGTCATCGCGGCGGCACACGTCGGCGTGCCCGAGTCCGAGACCCTCGCACGCAACACGGAGAACATCGACGTCATCGTCACCGGTGACGACGAGGTGACCTACGGTCCGAAGACCGTCGACGGGACCGTCGTCATGGAAGCCCAGGCGCGCGCTGCCTACCTCGGCGAGGCGAACCTCTCGGTCGGGCAGGACGATACGTCCCTCGACAGCGGTCGTCTCATTACCCTCGATGGCTCCAACGGCTACCCGATCAACCAGACGGCGAACGACACCGTCGCGAACGCCCGCGGACAGTACCTCTCGACGGTCGCCGGCCGGACGACCGTCCCGCTGGACTCGACGTTCAGTTCGAACTACGCACAGGAGACTGCCTGGGGTAACACGGTCACGGACGCGTTCCGAGCCAAGACCGGTGCCAACGTCGCCGCGACCAACGCAGGCGGTATCCGCGGGGACTTCGTCATCGATCCCGGACCCGTCACGTACAACGATATCTACACCTCCCTGCCGTTCGGGAACCACCTCGTCACGAAGGAGATGACCGGCGAGCAACTGCGGGAACTGCTCGCCAGCCAGGTCACGGGACTCGACGCCCAGTACGGCGCACAGGCACAGCTCCAGGTCAGCGGTGTCACCTACGAGTTCGTCGACCGACCAGGTGCCGAGACCACTGTCGGTGACGTCTACGTCGAAGGCGAACCGCTCGATCCGACCACCACCTACGACGTCACGGTCAACTCCTACATGGCCGGCTGGACGTTCGGTCAACGGTACGGCTGGAACATGAGCGACCTCCGGACCGTCGATTCGGACTACACTCTCTACGGCACGGCGACCGCCGAGTACATCGACGACACGTCACCGATCTCGCCCGACGGCGAGGATCGCATCAGACGAGTCACGCGGACCGTCTCCGGTGCATCGGCGACCGAAGCTGACGCGACGACGCAGCTTTCCTTCGATGTGCCCGAGACCGTCCAGTCCGTCGACGCCTCGACAGTCCATATCGAGAACAGTTCCGACGGCGTCGTCCATGCGTCGGATGCGTCAGTCTCGAACGGCACGCTGACAGCGACGTTCGAGCGCTCGGCCCTCGATCCCCTGGCTCAGTCGAGCGAGACGCTCCAGCTGTACGCCGGCTACACTGACAGCGCACTCGATGGAGACCGAAACAGCTTCGATAGTTCCGTGCTCAACGCCGATGTCACGGAGGCGGTCGGGACGAACACCTCGTCGCTGGCCCGGTTCGACACCGCCCCACAGGACGGCCGGATCGGAATGACGGAAGTTCTGACTGCGATCGCCGCGTACAACGCCGACACGCAGGTCGGTGGCGAACCGGTCACGCTCACGGACGTCAGAGCGGTGATCGCCGCGTACAACACTGAAGCGGCTGTCTGACCCCTCGGCTGCAACGCACTCGGTTCGATCCGTTTCTCTGCCCGGGGTTTTCACGGGTGCTTCCCACACTCTCACTGTGCCCTCCTCCATATCGTCTGTGCAGCCACGATTCTGTCTGCTGAATGACCGACCGTGACGATTCTGGCCGCGATCTGTCTCGCGTTCCCACTCTCGCGGGCCGCGTTGTCACTGCTGAGTCTGCCACGCTCGCACTCCACTGTCGACAGTCTGGGCTCGCCGTGGAGGCCATCGCGTTCCTCTGAGTTGCCCTGATGAACGTCGCCTATCTCACTGTCCGGAACTGGGCGTGAGTGATAGCTGCTCGTCGCGTCCGCTTCTCAGAGAACGGGCGTGGCGGGATTCGAACCACGGTCGGACGTGCTCGCTGCGCTGCGCGCGACCTCCCTGATCAGAATCCCGCCATGCCGGTTCGCTCACTCCGTTCGCTGCACGGGCGTGGCGGGATTCGAACCCGCGATCTAGGGGTTAGGAACCCCTCACCCTAGTCCACTAGGCCACACGCCCTGTCGGAGTGTCTCCACTGGCGTGAAAAACGCTTTCGCTCGTGGTCTGTAAAAACCGGAGAATATAGCCGATTATTCTTCGGACTCAGTCGCTCGCTCGGTCGACGTGTTCGTCGATGCGCTCGTCGACTCCTCGGTCTGGCCTGGCCCATCACGCATCTCTTCGAGTTCCTGCTCGACTTCTTCACGGCCCTTCTGGAACTCGCCCATGGCCTCACCGGTCGAGCGTGCGAGTTTCGGAATCTTGTTCGCCCCGAACAGCAGGACAGCGATGAGGAGGATGACCATCATCTCGGTCGTCCCCGGCATCCCTGGGAACAGTGGTACGAATGTCCCTGACATTGTAACCGAACGTAACGTGGTTGCTATTATAGTCTTTTTGCTCGCTCTGCTTCCGTGAGACGGCAGTTCTCCTGAACGCCGGCCGTTCCGGACGGTCCGTGCGTTCGAACGGGCGGTTGACGGATCGTCGGCTATCGCTGGCTGTCCCACTGGGATCGCGGTGACGGTCTGATCTCGGAAGGGATTTGAACGGGCCGCCGGTACGGTTAGACGAATATGGTCGAAGTAGGTGACGACGCACCGCGATTCACGGCACCGCTCGCGAACGGCGACGTCGACGAGATCTCGTTGGCGGACGAACTCGACGACGGACCGGCCGTCTTGGCCTTTTTCCCCGGTGCGTTCACGAGCGTCTGCAGCCACGAGATGAGTACGTTCCAGGACCGCATCGCCGACATCGAGGAGGCCGGCGCGACGCTGTTCGGCGTCAGCATCGACACGCCGTTCGCACAGAACGCCTTCCGTGACGAACTCGACCTCTCGTTCCCGCTGATCAGCGACAACGACCGGACGCTGGTCGACGCCTACGACGTCTCGATGGACTTCGCCGAACTCGGCGTCCACAACGTCGCAAAGCGTGCGGTGTTCGTCCTTGACGACGAGGGCGTCGTCACGTACGCGTGGGTCAGCGACGATCCCGGTGTCGAACCGGACTACGACGAGGTCATCGAGGCCGTCCAGTCGGCGTAACCGAGGGGATTTTCTCCCTGGCCGCGGTGGTCGGGATATGAGCACCGACGACGACAGTGGTCGGATCTACGATCCACAGGCCCCCCACGCGTTCCCGGACGAACGAGTCAACGATATTCTCCGGGCTATCGAGGAGAACACCGAGATACAGGCGTACCTGGAGGCCCAAAACGTCAATCCAGTCACGCGAAAGCGGTACAACGACCACGGGCGGAAACACATCAGTATCGTCCGTAACCGGGCGCTGTGTCTCTACGATCTGCTCAAGCAGGGTGGCGTCGAGTTCAACGGTGCCGCCGAACAGGGGCTGGACGAAGCCGACGAAGCTGTCATCATCGCACTCGCGGCGACGCTCCACGATATCGGCCACGTCGTCCACCGCGACCATCACCCGTACTACTCTATTCCCCTCGCGGCGGACCTGTTGGACGATTTCCTCCCGGAGTTCTACGACATCCCCGAGGCCGTCCGCGTGAAGGGTGAAGTGTTGCACGCGATCCTCTGTCACCACACCGAAGAGACACCCCTGACACTGGAAGCGGGTGTCGTTCGTATCGCCGACGCCCTCGATATGGAACACGGCCGCTCGCGGATTCCCTACGAACGTGGCGGTCGCGGTATCAACACCGTCTCCAGCCAGGCCATCGAGCGGGTGACGCTCAAACCCGGCGACGGGTCCCCGGTCCTCGTCGAGATCGAGATGAACAACGCCGCCGGCGTCTATCAGGTCGACAACCTTCTGAAGGCGAAGCTGAACGATTCGGGACTCGAAGAGATCGTCCGTATCGTCGCGTTGAACATCCACGACGGCGACGAACAGATCGTCGAACGGATCGAACTCTGAACCGTCCTGTCGTCGACACAACCGTTTTATCTACCCACGCCGTAGCTATGCGTATGAGTCTCACGCCCCTCGACGAACGACAGCGAAACCGGCACGAGACGGCTCGTGACGGGGCGTCGGCGGAGTCGCTGTGGTCCCGACTCCGCGCACGGGCCGGCGATGTCCTCGCCCGCCTCCCACTCGCTCGTAAACTGTTCGGCGCTACGGACGAGTCCACCACCGAGACGATGGCGCTCTCTCGGGCCGAGCCATCGGCACACACTACCCGTTTCGCGGTCGATGATCTTCCACAGCGGGAGACGCCTCTGGTCATGCCAGCCCGCGGCGACGCCAGTGAGAATCCGGTCGAACTCGACACCACGGAGCACGCGGACCGGTTGACACTCTCGCTCGGCGCAAATCCCGACGCGACGATCACGTCCGATACGTACTGGACTGTCGAGCCGTAGTCTACCCTGTCCCGAGCCCGGTTCTTCGCTGTCGCTCGGGTCTCTGTAATCCAACTCGCCGGAGAATACGTTCGCTCGTCACGTCTGTTTCTCGCAGAATGCGGCGACCGGGATTTGAACCCGGGCCATGAGCTTGGAAGGCTCCAGGTGACTCGCTACGCTCGTCAGGGCCACCACCGGAGTTGCCGCCGGAGTAGCCTGCTATCCTTGGGTATCGAGAGAATACGGATTCAGGGGTTTATATACTAATCGGTCAAAATCCCGGATGTTCCACGTTATAAGCCCGTGGCTCATTCAGCATAATTTCTACTGACAATTAGACTATTTTAGTATGGCCTGTTAGGAACTGAGCGAACCGAACTTCTCCAATCCCATGTCGAAATAGTCGCCATCCATCAGCCGCGGGTCCTGAACTTGGTCGAAGTCATTAAGCGCGAACGCTATTTGTCCTCGTACACGTCCGTGGACGTGACCGGGGAGCGGGTTAACATGAGTGGGTGGGTGTAATGACGGCGAGTGATGTCGAAGCCGCTGCTGGCGTTAGTCGACCTACTGTTCTAACACGGATGGAGTTGTTAGACACCTTGGGTATTGGCACTGTCACCGAGGCGGCTGATGATGACCGAGGAACAGTAGTTCTTGAGTTAGATGAGAAATTCGAGTGGCCTGAGGAGTTGAAATTCCCATCCCTCTGACCATTAAGTTTCTTTGACCCCCGCTCTCACTGATTCCCTGAACGGACCAAACAGGAATACTGACTTACTGTATTAACCCCACCACAACACACACCGTGATTATCTGCTGTGCGGGGGCGGGGTTCAACGAAGCTTTATGATTAGCTCAACCCCCATCCTGAGAGCTATTCAATACCGACCCCGTGGGCGATTACCTTGAGCTATTCGTCGGGGTCGTGCTCTCTTTCGATTGGTTTCCGGTCGTATCCGTCATCATCGTCCGAATTGTCGTTATCATCCGACATGGTCCGTGTTAGATTAGGACGCGTATTCAAGCTTGCCCATAGCTTTTTCTCTAATATACATAGTCAGAATGCCAACCAATAGAATGACTACGAAGTCTATGTGAATCGGCGTTCGGAAGCCGGTTGAATACGACCACAGAGTAGAACCCGCTCCTGTGAGATACAGTAGTACTGTCGACGTAGCAAACCAGATAGCCCTTTCAAAATCAGCTTTTTCTTCTTCATATTTCTCATCAAAATTACCGACGCTATTTTTGTAGCTCTTGGCGAGGTCCTCGTAGTGAGTCTCCAAGTTCGAAGCCGTTTTCATGTCCTCAAACGCACTCTCTGCCGTACCTACATCGTATTCGTTTGTTGGAGAGAAAACGGTCACGCAGTAAGTAATAGAGAAGACTAATGATATAGAACCAATAAGAAAGTAAGGAATATCCACAAATGAAGGACTGAACGTTATTATCGTGGCTGCAACACTCCCTAACAGAAGGTCAATTTTGATGATTTCAATGGCTTTGCTATTGACAGATGATTGAGTTTCTAATTGCCTCTCGTACGTCTTTTTATACTCCTCGTATGCGCTGCGAAAAATCTCGGTTTTATCAGAAGACATACGGACAGAGTCACCCGAATAATTTCAGAACAATATTAGGCACAAATTTGGAGAGACTTTCCATCAATTGGGCGTGTGCAATCGTCTTCTTCTCAGACTTTATTCCTTTTGCTGTTTTGAACCGTCCGAGGATTTCCCTCTCGACATCGTGAATTCGTTGGCGTTCATGACTGGTCAGCGGTTGCTCACCCGACCAACTGTTGGTTAATTTTAACATCTCTTCATCCACTTTGCTACCCTGGTTGAACCTTGTTTTAAGCACATCAACCCGAGCCTTGAATTCGTACCTTTCACTCTCTATGTCTTTGATTTCCCACTTACTCATCTCATCAATATCGTACATATTGCGCCACCGACGAAACGTTTCGTTAAGATGTTCTTCGTTTGGTGATTTGGAAGGCATGGTCGAAATTCTCAGGTGATTCCAGTAAAACTTTTGATAGTACAGGTTTGTTACATCAAGAATAAACGTCACACACACCGTGATTATCGATAGTGGATGATGTCACTCAATGAATTGTTCTTTGAATTGGAGATAGTCGTCCAGTTGGAGTTGTCCTTGTTGTTGTAGGTATTCTTCGTTGTCATTTCCAACTATGGGGAACGGAATCTTTACGCTTTCTTTCGATTCTTTATTAATTTTCATCGTTGAGCTTTGGGCGTTTGTAAAACCACCAGACGGCGTGGGGTTTTGTCGTTAGTGTTAGGCGTGTTTTGGTACGTATTTATTTACGTACCTCTTTTGAAGCGTAATTTGACCGTAGAAGTCGTCTGCGGTGCCTCATGCGGCGACCGGGATTTGAACCCGGGCCATGAGCTTGGAAGGCTCAGGTCCTACCACTAGACCACCGCCGCGTACTCCTCCGCTGGCGGATCGCAAGCGGAAGCAACCGACCGTAGACGCACGGTGATTAAGGACTTTTCCCTTCGGACTCGACGACGGCGTAGCAGTTCCCGCTGGATACGTCGAACGAGACCGTCCGGAGTGGGCTCTCTTCGAGGGATCGCTCGAACTCGGCGGGTGCGTAGATATGGTAGAACCGTGGTACCGTCTCGCCGCCCGGTAGTGTCCAGTCGACCGTCGTGTCGAATCCGGAGTCGGCGTCGGCGGGCGCGTCGAATCGGTCGTGGGCGGTACTCCAGACGCTGACCAGCGCGCGGCCGGTCGGGGAGAGCACACGGGCCAGCTCCGAGAGGCTCGCCTGTCTGGCACGCGCTGACGGGAGGTGATGGAGCGTCGCGACGTAGACGGCGAGCGCGACCGAACGTGTCCTCAGCGGGAGCCGCGAGGCGTCGCCACAGAGGAGCGCAACAGTCTCGGGTACTCGGTCGACGGCGACGGAGAGCAGTTCCCGGCTCGCGTCCACCCCGACGACACGCGGCGCGACGGCCGCGAGCAACTCCGCGTGCCGGCCGTTGCCACAGCCGATGTCGAGGGCCGTCCCATCCTCGGCGCGGTCCCCGTAATCGTCGACGAACGACTCGACCTCCGGCCAGGCGTACTCGCGTGTCTTCGCGAAGTGTGACCCGATGGTCTCGTAGGTTTCGCGGACCGTTTGACGGGAGTGATTGGTCACGGTTCAGTCTCTATCCTGTTGTCCGTCAACGGTGGCTTACCGCTTTCGACCGGACGAGGGGGGTCGTCGTTCGCTGGACACACTGGCCCGGTCGCTATTGGTCGTACTTCTCGGGGTACGCGGCTTCGAGCAGTTCCGGGTTCGCATCGAGGCGCTCCCGGATCGGGTCGATGACCGCGGAGATGGCGGCCGCGGCGGCCGGCTTCAGGTCCGCCGGGTGGAGGTCGCCGCTCAGGAAGTCCGCTTCCAGGTCGTCGTAGCTCCCGTAGACGAGGTCGCCGCCGTACTCTTCGGGGCGCTCGATCACGAGGTCCTCGCCACGTTCGGCCAGCACCGGGAAGACGAGGTACTCCAGGTACTCCAACACGCCGTTGTCCTCGCGCTCGCCTTGTGGACAGTAGGCCTGGCCGATCTTCTCCTCGACGACATCGGGCGCGTCGTTGAGGTTGACCTTCGAACTCGCATCCGAGGCGCTCATCTTGCCGCCGGAGAGGCCCGACAGCAGCGGGGCGAACAGACAGACGGGCGACTCGCCGCCGTGGTCCGGGAGGACCTCACGGGAGAGCATGTAGATGCCCCGCTGGTCGATCCCGCCGTAGGCGATGTCGGCGTCGAGCGCCTTCACGTCCAGTGTCTGCATCAGCGGGTAGATGAGGCCGCCGAGGTTGGGGCTCTCGGATTCGCGGACGACCTCGCTTGCGGCCCGCTGTGAGCGGGCGATGGTCGTCTCCGCAGCCATGCGATACATCTCCAGGGAGTACTCCTCGTCGAGTTGGAAGTCGGTCCCGCGGACGAACTCGATGTCGTCGGGGTCGGCGCCGGCCGCCTCGATCATCCCCTCGATAGCGGCCTCGTAGTACTCGGAGCGTGCGTCCAGCAGGTCGAAGGGGCTCTTCTCGTCGTCCAAGTGGGCGTGGAGGTCGGCGATCAACACCGTCACGTCGATGCCGGCCTGCAGGAAGTCCGCGAGCTTTCGCATCGTCGTGAAGTGGCCGATGTGCATCTCGCCGGTCGGCGCGTAGCCGATGTAGGCCGACGGGTCGCCGTCCTCGAACAGCGCCGCGAGTTCGTCCTCGGTGACGACCTCCCGCGTGTGGCGGGTCGTCAGGGCGAGGCGCTCGTCAGTATCCATACGGCCCGGTCCCCGCTCGGAGGAGTAAAACGTTCCTGTGTGGAGTCGTCAGGCCGACCCCGCGCTGTCGTCCGCCCCTCGGCTGGCTTCGGTGTACCCTCGTGCGAACAGATAGAACGCGGCTACCTGACCGTAGAAGACGAATACGGCACCGACGAGGATGACGGTGAGGACGGTCCCGACGCCGGTGACGACCAGCAGGGCGACGTATGCCTCGATCACGGCGACGACGTAGATCGGGCGGCGACCGGCGGCAGCGATCGCTCGGCGGTCGAAGGCAGCCCGGAGCCGACCTGTCCGCGCCAGCCTGGTCAACGCCGCCGGAACCAGGTAGACGGCGGCGACGAACGTCAGGGCCGAGAGGGCCATGAGCACCCAGCCGAGGGCCTCGACGGTCGCACCCAGATCGGTGCCGCCGAGACTGGAGAAGACGCCGTAGCCGGAGACGACGAACCCGGCGAACAACAGCCACACCGGGAGGAGCGCGTAGGTGACCTGGACGGCGATCGCTCGGGCGCCGTCGACGAACAGGTCCGACCAGTCGCCGAAAGCCGGCGGGCGGTCCTGGCCCTCGATCGTCGTCCGGAGAACGCGAAGCAGGTACCCCTGGAGCGGGATCAGCGGGACGAACGTCACCGCACCGACCAGTGTCAGCACGCTCCCGATCGCGATGGTCTTGAGCCAGCCCGGCCCGCGCTGTGGGTACCGGAGTGCGTCGCCGAGCATCAATCACGCTGCTCGACGGATCGACTTATCTCCCGCGGTCGGTCGAAGGACAACACCGAAGCCGTTCCAGCGCCACTGTGTGGGTATGTCCCGCAGCCGGTACGGACTCGCCCTCGTGATCCTGTTGGTCACTGCCGGCTGTAGCCAGTTTGTGGGCAGTGAGACACGGCCGCCCTCGGAGTCAGCGGTCACACCAGCCCCCGTACCGACGATGACGACGGCGGGAGAACCCAATGGACCGAGCCCCCAGTACGAGTACTGGGGGAGTATCACCGCCACCAGAGACGAACCCAACAGGACGCGACTGTACTCGCTCGAACCGAACTGCGACCGACCGCCGGGGCTGGTCATCCACATCCAGGTGTCTGCGCTCCGGGCCGACGACCCGGAGACCCACGCGGGGATCAACACGACCTGGCGGTTCGCGGCGCCGTCGAACCGCGGTTCGTTCCCGTCCTACGAGTCGTTCGTCGACGTGGTGACCGACGAGTACCGGCCCCTGTTGGACGCCGAGTCGGTCACCTACGACCCCATCGAACGCGATAGCCGGCCTGGGACCGCACGCCGGAACGTCACCGTCAGGACGTCGAACGGCACTGTCCGGACCTACCGGTGGATCGTCGAGAAGCAGACGACACCCCCCTACGAGGGCTGCTGGATGACGACCGGCGTCGTCGAGAGATAGCTACTCCGGCGGTGCGTTCTCGGCCAGGGAGGAGAGCGCACCGGTCTCGCCGTAGATACTGCCGACCAGCAGTACCGCGGCCGCCAGCGGAACGACGGCACAGGTGACGTACACCGGGACGAAGCCGAGCGTATCCACGACGGGCAGCGACACCAGCGGTCCGAGCGCGCCGCCGAAATCACCCAGGACGTTGTTCGTCGCGGTCGCCCGACCCATCCGCTCGGCTGGCGTGAGATCGGCGAGCAACGCGATCAATGGTCCGCTGGTCCCACCCTGTCCGGCTCCGATGAACAGACAGGACAACACCAGGACCGGCAGCGACTGAGCGAACACGAGCGCGACGAAGCCGGCGAACGAGACCGCGAGGAAGGCCAGGAGGACCGGGAGCCGGCCGGTGTCGCCGTCGCTGAGTTTCCCGCCGCCCAGCATGAACACCGACGCGGCGGCGACGGTCAGTCCCATGAACAGCCCCGATGTTCCCTGTGGGCCGTACCCCCAGACCAGCAGATTCCTGGCGTCGACGAGCAACACGAGCGTCGAGAACAGCGCGCCCAGATACGCGAAGTAGAGGCCGAAGTTGACCAGTCCGACCGTCAACGTCGTCGCGCTCCGTTCGATCTCCCAGGGAGCGACGTTCTCCCGCGTTCCGTCGACGTGTGTCTCCGGGACCAGCCGGTAGGCGATCCCGCCGGCGAGCATGGCGAATCCGGCCGCCAGGACGAACGCCGCGGTCACGCTGTAGAGGTCGCTGACGATCCCGCCCAGCAACAGGCCCACCGGGAACCCCAGCGTGATCCCGCCACGGACGACGCCCATGTTCGCTCCGCGGGTGTCGGCAGTACTGACGTCGGCGGCGATTGTGTAGGCCGTCGCGAACACGAGCGCGCTGCCAATCCCCCACAGCACTCGTGCCAGGAGGAACACCGGCGCAGGTGCGCTGGCGTCGAGCGCGACGACGTAGCCCATCGTCGCCAGTCCCTCGACGAACAGGCCGACGACGAACGGCGTCCGCGTCCCGGCGCGGTCGATGAGCGACCCCGCCGGGGCGTTGGCGACGATTCGCGTGATCCGGTTGGCGCTGAGGATGAGTCCGACGACGAACGGCGAGATGCCGAGCAACGCGCCCAGGTTCGGGAGGATCGGGAAGACGACGCCCCCGCCGAAGCCCACGAAGAAGGTGCTCGCGATGACCGCCAGGACGACGGTCCGCGAACCGCTGCGCTCGGGGACGAATCGGCCCATATCCCCCTGAACGACCGTACGAAGTTAGGGATGTCGTTGCAGGCCGGCGGCGTCGAACGGAACTCGTTTCAGCGAGCGGTTCGACCCGATCCAGCATGACACAGGGAGAACGGATTCCCGACGAAGAGTGGCGAACGATCGTCGGGAACGTCCCGCTGGTCTCGGTCGATCTGGTCGTTCAACACGAGGATTCGATCGCGCTCGGCAAGCGAGCGAACGACCCCGCGAAAGGCGAGTGGTTCGTCCCCGGCGGGACCGTCCAGAAACACGAGCGGCTCGACGACGCGGTCCATCGGATCGCCGAGGAAGAACTCGGCGTCACGGTGGAGATCGAGCGTCGACTGGGCGTCTACGAGCACTTCTATGACGTTGCCGACGCCGACGTCGCCGACGGGAAACACTACGTCCCGATCGGCTACCTCGTGACGGCGGACTCGCGAGCGACCGAGACCGACGACCAACACGCCGATCTGCGGTGGGAGCCGACGCCGGTCGACACCGATGACCTCCATCCGTACGTTCGCGCGTATCTCGTCGACGCCGGCGTCGCCACGGACGCGGCGTAGCCCCAGCGTCGTTCCTCGGGAGACGGCGAACGCAGTACACAAGTCCGTCCAGGCCAACCTCTGGACATGTACACCGGGAAGCGAGAGACGGCCTGCTGTCTGTGTGGGAACCCGGACGTGGCGACGCGGCTGGACCTCCCGCCGCGGGCGGTCCCGATGTTGAAACACGCCGGCCCGATCGCCTGGCAGGACATCGTCGGCGAGGTGTCGCTGTACTTCTGTGACAGTGACTGGGAGACGGTTCGTGACCTCGTCCTGGAGACCGGGATGAGCCCGCTCTCACGGTGTAACGCGGCCCGTGCGGATTTCGACCTGCGGGAGGACTTCGAGGCGCTGCTCAACGACATCCGCGACGAGCCGGATCACTCCGCGGTCGAAGCGCGGATGCGACGGGAGGCCAAGGACGTTCTCGACTCCCCCGGGGACCCACACGTCGAGGATCGTGACCTCGTCGAGGCGCGCGTGATCACCTGGGTGTTCGAGGATACTGCCGAAGCCTGATCGCAAGCGGGCGCGGCGGGGCGTATCCAAACTGTTTTGACCACCCACGGCCGTGTGTCAACCGATGACTGTACGCGTCGGTCTACTCGGAGCGACTGGGGCTGTCGGACAGCGACTTATCCAACTGCTCGACCCCCACCCCGAGTTCGAGATCGCTGCACTGACAGCCAGCGAGGAAAGCGCTGGCAAGAGCTACCGCGAGGCCGCGAAGTGGCGCGTCGAAGCGCCCATCCCCGAGGAAGTCGCACAGATGGAGGTCGGCGCGACAACACCCGAGGACGTCCCCGACGATGTCTCGCTGATCTTCTCCTCACTTCCCTCCGGTGTCGGTGCCGAGGTCGAACCCGACTTCTGTGAAGCGGGCTACGTCGTCTCCTCGAACTCCTCGAACGGGCGGATGGACCCCGACGTCCCGCTGACGATCCCCGAGGTCAACCCCGAACACGTCGACCTCATCGAGGTCCAGCGCGACGAGCGCGGCTGGGACGGCGCGCTGCTGAAAAACCCCAACTGCTCGACGATCACGATGGTTCCACCGCTGGAAGCGCTGGACCGCGCGTTCGGCCTGACCGACGTGCGGGTCTCGACGCTGCAGGCGGTCTCGGGTGCGGGCTACTCCGGCGTCTCCTCGATGGAGATCATCGACAACGCCATCCCCCACATCGGGGGCGAGGAACAGAAGATGGAGACCGAGTCCCGGAAACTGCTCGGCGAGTTCGACGGCGCCGAGGTCCGTCTCCACGACATGGACGTGGCCGCGTCCTGTAACCGCATCCCGACGCTGGACGGCCACCTGGAGAACGTCTGGGCCGACACCGCCGAAGATGTCACCGCCGACGCGGCGGCGGACGCGATGGACGAGGTCACCGGCGTCGACCTCCCGTCCTCGCCCGAACACCTGATCAAGGTCTTCGAGGAACCCGACCGTCCCCAGCCCCGCCTGGACCGCAACACCGAGGGCGGCATGGGCGTCGCCGTGGGCGGGTTCCGCGAGACGACCGACGGCGTGCAGTTCAACTGCCTCGCGCACAACACGATGCGGGGCGCCGCCGGCGCGAGCATCCTCAACGGCGAACTCCTCCTCCAGAACGGCTATCTGTAGTCTGCCGCCCGTCTGACGGGGCTTCTTACTGCCTGCTGCCGATCCTATGTCCATGGAAGGGCGCGTCTGGCTCACGATGGCCGACCACTCGGCGGCGGAACTCTGTGCGCTGGAGGAGTGGCAACTGCTCGACGAACAGTCGGACGGTCCCGTCCCGGACGCGGCCGTGGCCGCTGCCGTCGAGGCTGCCGGCTACTCGGCGGCGGCCGCCGACCGCGCCGTCGAGTGGCTCTACGAGGCTGACTACCGATCCGTCGACGAGTCCGAGTGTACCGACACCGGGACGTTGAAACCGATGGGCGGCGGAGCCAGCCCATGCGCCAGCCCGAGCCCGCGGAGACGCTGACGGTCACCCGGGACCTCCCGTTTCACGAGACGGACCGGGGGACACTCCGCCTCGACGTTGTGGAACCGACAGACGTGACCGGACCGCTCCCGGTCGTCGTCCTCGTCCGTGGTGGCGGATTCCACGTGGGCGACAAAGGCGAGTTCGCCCGCCAGGCCATGGACTTCGCCGCCGAGGGGTACGTCGCCATCGAACCGCAGTACCGCCTCGCCCCGGACGCACAGTTCCCCGCGCCGGTCGTCGACGTGAAGGCAGCCATCGAGTGGGTCCGCAGCGAGGGCGAGCGGTTCGGCGCGGACCCGAGCAGCGTCTCGCTGGTCGGTCACTCCGCCGGCGCGAACCTGGTCGCGATGGCCGGTGTCACACAGAACGACCCCGCGTTCGAACCCGAAGCGTATCCGGGCGCGTCCTCGGCGGTCGACGCCGTCGTTGGCTACGCCGGCATCTACGACTTCCTAGCGGCGGCTCGACAGCGCGAGGACGATCCCGACCCGGACGAACGGGTCGATGTCGGCTACCTCGGTGTGGCGGCGACAGACGACCCCGATCGGGCCGAACTGGCCTCGCCGACGAGCCACGTCGACACGGACGCTCCGCCGACGCTGTTGGTCCACGGCACCGACGACGAAGTCGTCCCCGCCGCCCAGTCGGAACTGTTCCACGAACTGCTGGAACCGGTGACCGACGCCGAACTCGAACTCCGCAAGGAGGACCACGCCTTCCCGTTTCACGGCCACTGCTACGACAGCGTGTTCGAGCGGACGGCGTCGTTCCTGGACCGCCGTCGGTGAACTGTCTGGTGCGTCTCGATGGTAGAACTCTCGAAACGCCGGATTCAGCGCAATCAGGTCACGCTGTACGCGGTCGCCGTGCTCGTCGCGGTGGGCGTCGGTTCCGTCGCCCCGGAGACGAGCCGGGTCCTGGAACCGCTGATCAACCCAGTCCTGGCGGTCCTGTTGTACGTGACCTTCCTGGAGGTCCCGTTCGTCCGCATCCGACGGGCGTTCCGGAACGGCCGGTTCATGGGCGCCGCCCTCGGGATGAACTTCGTCGTCGTTCCGTTCGTCGTGTTCGGTCTCTCCCGGTTCCTCCCACGGGAGCCGGTGATCCTCGTCGGCGCGTTCATGGTGTTGCTGACCCCGTGTATCGACTACGTCATCACGTTCACGGAACTCGGCGGGGGCGACGCCGAACTGACTACCGCCGCGACGCCCGTACTCATGCTGGTCCAGCTCGTCTTGCTACCGGTGTACTTGTGGCTGTTTATCGGCCCGACGGTCGCCGACTTCATCGAGGCCGGCCCGTTCCTCGAAGCCTTCGTCGTGATCATCGCCGCCCCGTTGTCGCTCGCGTGGGTCACCGAGTCCTGGGCGGAGCGGTCCGCCCGCGGCGAGGGATGGCGGAACGCGATGGGGTGGTTCCCGGTACCGATGATGGGTGTGACGCTGTTCGTCATCGTCGCTTCACAACTGCCCCGGGTGTGGGACTCGATCGGACAGATCGTCGCCGTCGTCCCCGTGTACGTGGCGTTTCTGGTCGTTATGCCGCTCCTCGGACGACTCACGGCAGGGATACTCGGGATGGGCGTCGGGGAGAGCCGTTCGCTGGTGTTTACGTCCGTGACCAGAAACTCACTGGTCGTCTTGCCACTGGCGCTCGCACTGCCGTCGGGCTACGGGCTCGCTCCGGCGGTCGTCGTCACACAGACGCTCGTCGAGCTATCGGGGATGGTCGTCCTTACGCGTGTCGTCCCGGGGAGGCTCGTCCCCGATACCGCGTGTCACTCCGCTAGTCCGGACGGCCCACGGGAAGAGTGAACCGGCGAACTGCTGTCGACGGTCCGCCGACGTGCCGGCCGCGCTCCGGAAACCCGTGGATCACCGGCACCGGGCAGTGGCTCTCTCGGACCCGCACGCTACCGTCGGCCGGGTCGCAACGCTAGAACTGTCCGTTCAGGCGCCCGACCGAAACCGAGCGGATTATTGCTGTCGGTACCCAGGTTCCGGAGAGGTATCGCCGGCACGAACGCCCGTCCGGTCAAAGGTTTAACTACGCAGCCGAAGTGTAGCTAGATAGCAATGGCCATCGACCCCGAGTTCGAGGAGAACCGCGACATCGTGGAACAGCACGACGGCCACAACGTCTGGGGACCCGTCGAGGAGCCCGACACACTGGGGATTCACGGCACACACGTCGCCGTCGACTTCGACATCTGTCTGGCCGACGGTGCCTGTCTTGAGGACTGCCCGGTCGACGTCTTCGAGTGGGTCGACACGCCCGACCACCCCGAGAGCGAGATCAAGGCCGACCCCGCCCACGAGGACCAGTGTATCGACTGTATGCTCTGTGTCGACGTCTGTCCGGTCGACGCCATCGACGTCGACCCGGGCCGCGCCGGCCGGATCTGACGGTTTTTCGGGATACTGCCCGTCTACCGACGACGACGAGCGCTTCTGTCGAGGAGGGTGTCACCGACGCTTCAGTTACCTCGCTCCGACGTGTCAGCTTCAGCATTCGATCGCCGGAGCTACTGACGCCGGTGTTACGAACCAGTAACCCAGTGCGTCTTCCGGAATTTGAGGGGCACCTCTCGCTCCGGCCGACCTGATGGCTCAGAAATATTGTGGTTAATCGTGAGTAATGTTATTAGTCTCCCAGGTAGACAATCGTTCACGAGGGTGAGAAACTCATGCATACAGTAGTTCTGACGAAGGGCGTCCCCGACTTCCGTGAGGGGCAGGTCTCCTTCGACGAGGACGGCCACCTCGAACGAGGGAAGACGCCGACAGTGATGAACCCGAACGACAAGCACGCGCTCCGTGCGGCGTTCCAGACGAAGGTCCGCAACGGCGGGCACGTCTCCCTGATGAGTATGGGACCGCCGGGCTACAAGGAGGTGTTACAGGAGGGGATGGCCGATGTCTACGCCGACGACCTCTATCTGCTCTCGGACCGGGAGATGGGGGCGGCAGACACCTGGGCGACGGCGATGACCGTCGCGACCGGTCTCCAGCAGCTGGAGACGGAACCTGACCTCGTGTTTGCCGGGTTCAAGACCGCCGACGGGGAGACCGGCCACACCGGGCCACAGACCGCCTGGTGTCTCGACTGGCCGACGATCACACACGCCATCTCGCTTGACATCGACGAGGCGGAGCGCCGGGTCCGGGCGAAACGGCTCGTCGACGGCGACGTCTCCGAGATCGAGACTGTCGAGGCCCCGATGCCGTGTTTTGTCGTCGCCGACCCCGAGTTCGAGCCGACCTACCGGAAGGCCAGCCACCGGCTGAAACACAAGGACCTCCGCGAGGAGACCCAGGCGCGGGCCGAGCACTACGAGGACCACGTGACCGTCTGGGATCACGAGGATCTCAACCTCGACCCGGATTACATCGGCCTGGACGGCTCCCCGACCATCGTCGCCGGCGTCGATCCGATCCCGAAAGCCCCCTCCGAGCGGGAAGCGACCCACGTCGAGGCCGGCGACGACGCCGGGATGGAACAGGTACTGGACGAACTAACGCCGTTTGCGGCAGGTGACTGACGATGGTCGAGATCGACCCCACAGAACACGAGATCGCCGAACTCGGACCGAAGATCAAAGACGTCGACGACGAAGACGTTCTCCGGGAGATGCTCTCCCTGGAGGAAGCCGGCGAGGATCGGGTCCCGGTCAAGACACTGATCCAGAGCCGCATCGACAAACTCGAAGACGAGGGCGACGACGAGATCGACCCCGAGACCGTCGACCTCTCGGAGTTGACCGTCGCCGACATCGCGAACCTGGTCCGGAGCGTCGACGACGGCGACGTGCTCCGGGACATGCTCGAACGGGAGCAGGAGGGGAAGAACCGCAAGACGGCCCTCTCTCGGATCGAGAGCCGGATCGAGTCCGTCGAGGGGAGTGCAGATGACGAGGGCGAAGTGGGCGAGGTCGAGTACGTCCCGCCCGAGGAGAAGTATCCCGACTTGGACCATCCGACCAACGACAAGCAGTGGGTCGAGGGGACCGTCGGCGCCGAGTATCGGGACATGTGGGTCTACTGTGAGACCCAGGCCGGCGAACTCGTCGACGTCTCGAAAGAGATGCTCGGCAAGGCCCGCCAACTGATGGACCAGTACAACGAGGACTACGAAGCGGACGAGCGGGTCGTCGCGGTCCTGATCGGTGCCGACGCCAGCGACCACGTCGAGGACGTGATCGCCTACGGCGCGGATCTGGTGGTCTACCACGAGGACGAGCGACTCGACCGGTTCCGACACAAGCCCTATACGGCGATCTTCTGTGACATGGCCCGGGCAGGGGGCGAGTTGGCCGCCGAGGGCCGCGAGGCGGTCGACTGGAAGGACTATCACGAACCCCGGTACACCGTCTTCCCGGCGACGAACAACGGCCGGGACCTCTCGGCGCTCGTCCAGGGGGAACTGGACTCCGGGTTGGCCTCGGACTGCTCGGGGCTGTACATCGAGGCGGCGATGATCTCGAACCCGGCCAAAACCGGAAAGGCCGGCGACAAGAAGGAGTTCGAACGCGTCCTGCACATGAAGCGGCCGGACTTCTCCGGGTTCGAGTACTCGACGATCCTCTGTATCGACAAGCCCAACCGGGACTTCCACCCGCAGGGCGCGTCGGTCATCCCCGGGAGCTTCGAGATTCCGGAGCCGGACCCCGAGCGGGAGGCCGAGGTGGTCGACTACGAGATGACTCTCGACGACGACTGGTTCCTCGTCGAGGTCACCGAGTTCGACCGACTCTCGGGCGGTGTCGACCTCACCGGGAACGAGGTCGTCGTCGCCGTCGGCCGGGGCATCGGCGACGATCCCACGAAGGGCGTCGAACTGGCGCTGGACCTCGTCGACGCCTTCGACGAGGCCGACCTGGGGCTCTCGCGGGGGGTTATCACCTCCTCGTACTCCTTCGACGGCCACGTCGAGCAGTACATCACCGAGGAGCGCCAGATCGGCGAGTCCGGCCAGGAGATCCAGCCGGACATCTACATCGCTGCGGGCATCTCGGGAGCGATCCAGCACAAGGTCGGCTGTGACGAGTCCGATACGATCGTCGCGATCAACACGAACGCGGACGCCGACATCGCGGACTTCTCGGACTACGTGATCGAGGGCGACCTCTTCGAGGTCCTCCCCAGACTGACAGAGGCCGTCGAACGCGGCGAACTGGCCGCGGCCGTGGAGGCCAGCGATGACTGAGTACGAGTCCTACGAGGCCGTTGTCGTCGGCTGTGGCCCCGGCGGGGCCGCGGCCGCGGCGACGCTCGCACGCAACGGCGTCGAGACCCTCGTCTTGGAACGGGGCGTCGACGCCGGGTCGAAGAACGTCTCGGGCGGGCTCATCTACGCCGAGGAGTCCGCGCCCTACACCATCGACAGCCTGTTCCCCGACTTCCGCGAGCAGGCCAGCGAGCGCCCGGTGACGGAGAACTACATCCACAACATCGCCGGCAAGCAGGTCAAGTCCTTCGATATCGGCGACCTGCACCACCACGACACCGAGTGGGCCGACTCGGTGTTGCGCCGGACGATGGATTCCTGGCTGGCCCAACGGGTCCACGAACTCACCCGCGAGACCGGCGGCGGCCTGCTGACGGAGGTACGGGTCACCGGTCTGCTGCGCGAGCGCGGCGAGATCGTCGGCGTCACCTGCGAGGAACTGGACCCGATCGAGGCCGACATCGTCGTCGCCGCCGACGGCGTCAACTCCGAACTCGCCCGCGATGCGGGGCTGATGGACTGGGACGACCCCGAGGACTGGTTCCAGGGCGTCAAAGCCGTCGTCGAGATGGACCCCGAGACGATCAACGACCGGTTCGACATCGGCGACGACGAGGGGGTCGCTCACCTGTTCTCGGGCGACCTCTTCGACGGCGTTCGGGGCGGTGGGTTCCTCTACACGAACGAGGCGTCGCTCTCGATCGGGACCGTCTTCCACCTTGACTCGATCGCCGAGGAGGAGGCCGAACCCCACGAACTACTCGACGGCCTGCTGACCCACCCACTGCTGGCCCAGTGGCTCGGCGACGACTACGAGGAACTGGAGTACAGCGCGAAACTCGTCCCGGATTCGAAGAAGGTGGCTCACACCGCGCCACACCGGGACCGCCTCGTCCTGGTCGGGGACGCGGCCGGACAGATGCAGGCCCAGGGACCGATCATCAAGGGGATGAACCATGCCGTCACGGCCGGCGCCCTGGCCGCCGAGGCGTTCACCGAGGCTCGGACACGGGGAGACCCTCACGACGCTGGCGACCGCTACGAGAAGAAACTCCACGACGAGGGCGTGATGGACAAACTCCGGCCGACGAGCTACAACGTCGTCGGGAAACTCGGGGAAGTCGGACCCATCGACGACCTCTCGAACGCTATCGCCGACTCCGCGGTCGGCCGGTTCGGCGTCCGGGCGGCCGGTGGCCTGCTCGAACGGGCCTACGCCTCACCGACGCTGGTCTCGATGATCCCCGACACCAAACTGCCCTACGTCACCCTCCCCACCGTCATCGCGGAGGAACTGGGCGACTACGTCACCGACGAGAACACGGTCGAGCCACCGGAACTGGACGACCGCATCGGTGACCTGACCTACGACGTGGGCGACCCCCACATCGAACTGGTCGACAACTCCTTCGAGGCCTCCGGGACGGCTGTGACGGCCTGTCCGGTCAGCGCCAAGGAGTTCGGCGGGGGCTGTTACCGCGACGAACTGGTCCAGACCAACGGTCACGAGGAACACCTCGTGAGTCTGGACACCCAGCCCTGTGTCGAGTGTGGCACCTGCGCCGTCGTCGCCGACACCGACTGGGAACACCCCGCCGGCGGGAAAGGAGTCGACTACAGGCAGGGATGAGCCACCAGTACCACGACCGCATCCGGGCGCTGGAACGGCGGGCCGAACGGGCCGGGGAGTCGCTGGACCCGGACCCGCCGGCCGAGGACCGCGCGATGGAACTGCTTCGGGAGGGGGTGGGGCCGACCGTCTCGCTGTACTGTGAGGCCCGGACCGGCGATTCCTGGGTCCGCTTCGGCGAGGCGGAGTTCGACCGCCTGGAGGCGACGATGAACGACTGGTTGGCGTTGTACGCCCGGTGTTACGGCGTCGAACTGGAGACCACCCATACCATCCGCGAGGCGGCCGAACTGCTCGTTGATACCCACAACATCAAGGATGTCGCTGTCGTGCTGACCGGCGTCCCCGAGCGGTAGCGTGTCATCGGACAAACAACGTGATAAAAGATTAAGTTCTGGGTCGTGGTACCAGTACACATGGAGCTGACCGAACCGCCGCAGTTCGACCACGCCGATCGGAAAGACATCTACGAGTACGTCGAGTCACACGGCTCGGTCGACCCCGAGGAGGCCCGCAGAGCCCTCCGGATGGATCCCCACCCGTTCGGCCACCACGTCGCGATCATGAAACGCGACGGCGTGCTCACGGAGGCAAACGGGGAACTCCGCATCGCCTACGAGGGCGGCAGCGAGGAGGAGTTCGAGGTCGACGACGTGGAGTGTACGATCCGGCAGGCCCGCCAGGAGGACCTGACGGGGCTGGTCGGCGCGATCCGGGCGGCGATCGGCAGCGGCGAGTACGTCGACGCCGAGACGGTCGCCGATGTCATCGACAGCGAGGGCGTCCTGTTGCGGCACAACGAACTGGAGTCACGCATCTTCTTCGTCGCCTGTATCGACAACGACGTGATCGGCTGGGTCCACCTCAAACACCCCGAGATCGCCAAACGCAACCACACCGCCGAACTCACGCTGGGCGTGCTCGCACAGTACCGGGGGAACGGTATCGGCTCCCGGCTGTTGACCCGCGGCACCGACTGGGCCAGGGACCACGGCTACGAGAAACTGTACAACTCCGTCCCCTCGTCGAACGAGAACGCGATCGAGTTCCTCGAAGTCCACGGCTGGGAGACTGAAGCGGTGCGTGCGGACCACTACAAGATCGACGGCGAGTACGCCGACGAGGTGATGCTCGCCAAGTCGCTCTAGGGCCACTCGTCTTCGTGGCCAGCCAGCGGTTCCGGGACGACGCCGTCTTTCCGTGCCCACACTCTCGCGTGGGCCGTACAGACCCGCCGGTTCTCCGCCCAGGGGACGTGTAGCTCCACCGCAACCTCGTTCTCACAGCCCGATTCCGCACAGGTCGTCATAGGAGCGCGACGCCCAGCATCGCCACCAGCATCGATCCGGTGAGCAGTGCCTGGACGATACCGGAGGCCAGCATACCGACAGTGGTGACCAGCGCGGCCTTGAGACCCTTGCGGGCGTCCTCCTGGCGGTAGAACTCCAGGGCGAAGACAGTGATCGCGACGCCAAACAGGATGCCGAGCGGACCGGTTACGAAGAACAGCACCAGGCCGACGAGCCCGGCGGCGACGGCCGTCTTCGTCGAGGCACCCCCGACCCGGGCAGCGACCGCGCCGCCGGCGAAGTCGACGAGCCAGGTGAACGCACCGGTCATCGTAAGGACGGCCAGCAGGACGACGCCGGGTTCGGTCATCCCGGTTCCGACCCAGTAGACGTAGACGCCGGCGAGCGAGAGGGGCGCTCCGGGGACCTGTGGCACGAGACTCCCGACGACACCGGCGACCAGCAAGACGAACGCGAGCACGAGGAGTGTCGTCTCGAAACCGAGGACCGGCAGGGGCAAGTTCATCTATCGAGTTCCTCCTGTACGCTGGTGTCTCCGTACAGACGCGTCAATCTTTCGACGGCTCCGCCCAGCGTCCGCATACACTGGCGCTGGGAGACGAACCCTAATTCCTCGGTGACGGCCTTCCAGGGCCGTGCCTGGAGGGCTTTCATGACGAGCAGTCGCTCCTCGCGGTCGGTCAGGGCTGTCGGGTCCGCGGGGGCGACCAGATGGCGGAGCGCCAGCCGGCGGAACGGCTCGGGATCGGTTTCCAGGATCGACGCGCCGCCAGGGACGCCGGCGACGACGCGCCACTCCCACTCCGAGAGGGCAGGGTTCGGGGTCGCGTCCACCGATCGGAGGAGCGTCCGGACGACATCCGGATCGGCGTCGGAGACCGGGTCCGAAAGCACCGCTGCCGCCCGATTACAGAGCCATTCCGAATGGCGGTCCGCGAGCGCCTGGCCGGCTGGCGAACACGGCGAGAGCATCACCGCCGAGTACTCCCCGCTGGCGTCGTTTCGCGAGGTCGAGATATGGACGGTCCGGTACCCGTTCGCCCGCCAGAACCGGACGAGTTCGGGTGTCGCGCCGTAGCTGACGCCGAGCCAGTCGATCTCGTCCGCCTCGTGGTCGCGGATCTCGTCGAGCAGTTTCGAGCCCAGCCCTCGGGACCGTGTGGCAGCGTGCGTCGCGATACGGAGTACCCGCCAGCCGACCGGGACGCCGGCCGTTTCGTCGCGGAGTTGCGTCGTCAACACGTCGGGAATCATGTTCCCCCGGATGCGGCCGCCGTCGTACATCGTCGCCCTGGTTTCGGCTGAGAGACCCCCTTCGCGGGCCAGTAGCGCCACCGAGACGACGTGGCCGTCCTGGAGGAGTGCGTGCAATGAGAGGTTCGGCGCGTCCAGTAGGCGGGCCAGATCGCCCGGCTCCGTCCGGTAGTGAGCCAGCACGAGTAGCCCGAAGACCTCCCGAAGCAGGTGTTCGTCGGCCAGCAGGTCGGCCGTCGTCAGTCGCCGGTGGGTGACCGTCTCCGGGGTCGCGTCCGCGACGAGCGGGTCCACCGCTGGTCGGGCGTCCAGCAACAGCGCCCGGAACGCCCAGCTCTCGACGGGGTCGGCCGGCGCGTACCGGATCGGCGTCGTCATCGTCACGTCGGTGACCTCGTGGTCGCTGTCGGCCAAGTGGTCACGGAAGCGGACGTCGAAACTGCGGCCCGCCCCCTCGTAGCCGTGGACGGTCGTGGTGAACGCCACAGCGGGAGCCCCGAGCAACGCCCGGAGCCGGTGGACCGGTAGCGCGGCGGCCTCGTCGACGATCACCACGTCGGCTGTCCCCAGCGACTCGACGGCGCTGTCGGGTCGTTCGAAGCGGATCTCCCCGCCGTTCACGGCGAGCCGTCTGGGGTGATCGGCGTCGTCCCGGTCGACCGCGACATCGAGCGTTTCGAACAGTTCGCTCGCACGCGTGAACAGCTCAGCGGCGCTGCGGTACTGTGGCGCCGTCACGAGGACTCGTTGCCCGTCCAGCGCGAGGTTCGCGGCCGCCAGCCCGGCCGCGCTCGACTTCCCGCGTCCCCTGTCGGCCTCGATCACGACGGCGTGTCCGGCCGCCAACAGCGTCTCGAAGGCACGGACCGCACTCACC
The DNA here is from genome assembly GCF_035666295.1 of Haloarcula montana. NCBI lineage: Archaea > Methanobacteriati > Methanobacteriota > Halobacteria > Halobacteriales > Haloarculaceae > Haloarcula > Haloarcula montana. The sequence continues at coordinate 167,762 of NZ_CP142027.1, read as the reverse complement.
TGGTCGTCCGTGAGACAGGCCGTGTAACTCTCGGCTCGGAAGGACGTATCCGCAGGCGGTGTACTCGGCTGTCGCGGTCGGCGGGGCGGCGGGTCGGTCAGTCCGTGGCGTTCGACCCGGTCGGCGTCGACGTCGACGATCGCGATACCGCGATGCGCACGGAGCGTCTCGATCAGCCGCTCTCTGAACTGACCGGTCACGTCTCCGACTTCGAAGGGTGGGACCGCCAGTGTCTCGTCGAAGGCGTCCCGTCGCTCGGGCCACGCCGAAAGCGGCGGCGTCAACAGGACGAGCAGCCCGCCCCCATCGACCGCACCGACCGCGGTACCCAACGCGTTCGGTCGCAGTTCGTCGTGTACGTCCAGCACGACCGCGGTCCGGGTCCGACCGAGCAGTTCCGAGGCCCGCGACTGGGGGTACTGCTCGCAGTCGAGGAACGGATCGGGACCGACCAGCGTCGTCCACGAACACGGTATCTCGGCGGCCTCCAGCGCGGCGGCGGCTCGTTTGCGCGTCCGTTTTCGGTCGCCAGACAGCACAAGGACGCGTCGCTCGTCGGCTCGTCGCGCCTCGGCTCTGAGCGACCGCGCGATCTCCATACCGGTGGTGGTCGACCCGGCGGTATGGGCCTGACGGTCGTCCAGACTGCTTTTGGGGACAGCACGTGGACCTTCCGCCATGTCCTCGCTGCGAACGCCGCTGTGTGATCGGCTGGGCATCGAACACCCGGTCGTCCAGGCACCGGTCGGGAGCGTCTCGACGCCGGAGTTGGCCGCTGCCGTCGCCGACGCCGGCGGACTCGGGATGCTCGCGATGTCCTGGCGGGACGCCGACGCGATCAGGGAGACCTTCGAGCGAGCGACCGCGTCGACCGACGGCGTCGTCGGGGTCAACGTGGTGCTCGACGAAGCGACCGGCGTCGACTCACCGGCGGCGTGTCTGGACGCCTGCCTCGACGCCGGCGCGACGGTCGTCTCGTTCTCCTTCGGCGACCCCTCCGGGTTCGTCAAGCGCGTCCACGACGCCGGCGGGCTGGCGATGGTGACCGTCGGCAGCGCAGCCGACGCACGCCGAGCGGCCGACCTCGGGGCCGATGTCGTCGTCGCACAGGGAAGCGAGGCCGGCGGACACGTCCAGAGCGACGTGACCACGATGGCACTGGTTCCGCGTGTCGCCGACGCTGTGGACGTGCCTGTCGTCGCCGCCGGTGGGATCGGCGACGGTCGCGGCCTGGCCGCCGCGCTGGCACTCGGGGCCGACGGCGCGTGGCTGGGGACCCGCTTCGTCGCTACCCGGGAGTCCGGTGCCCACGAGTCTTACCGTAGTGCGCTCCGCGACGCGACGGAGACGGACACGCGACGGACGACCGCGTTCGACCGTGGCTGGCCCGGGCAACCCCACCGGGCGCTCGCGACCCCGGAACTCCGACGAGGGGAGCGGGAGGACCGTCCGGGCGAGGGCGAGACGGTCGCTCACACCCCCGACGGCGAGGCCGTCGAACGGTACGCCGACCTCCCGCCAGTCGACGGGCTAGACGGGGATATCGAGGCCCTGCCGCACTACGCCGGACAGAGCGTCGGCCTGGCCGACGAGGTACCGTCTGCCGGTCGAGTCGTCGACGCGCTGGTTTCGGAGGCGACGGCGGCACTGCGCGACGTTCCGCGAACTGGGTAGGACCACCCGAGGGCGACCGTGTGGCGGCCTGGCACGTCGTTTCGGCTTCGAAAGCGCTTTTAGGGCCGGTAGCACAGAATGGGATACAGCCTGCGCCGGGTTGATGATGCTCCCAGCCTTTTCAGGACACCGCGCACTGTCGGGGTGCGCCGCGGAACGGCCGCGAACGGCGGGGGAGCCTGAGCCCGCGCGCAGGAGGTGAACATACCAATGCCAGTATACGTAGATTTCGACGTTCCGGCCGACCTCGAGGACGACGCCCTCGAAGCGCTGGAAGTCGCACGAGACACAGGGACAGTCAAGAAAGGAACCAACGAGACGACCAAGGCCGTCGAGCGCGGCTCCGCCGAACTCGTTTTGATCGCTGAGGACGTTCAGCCCGAGGAGATCGTCATGCACATCCCCGAACTCGCAGACGAGAAAGGGGTTCCGTTCATCTTCGTCGAACAGCAGGACGACCTCGGTCACGCTGCTGGCCTCGAAGTCGGTTCGGCTGCCGCCGCCATCGTCGACGCCGGCGATGCCGACGCCGACGTCGAGGACATCGCCGACAAGGTCGAGGAGCTTCGGTGAGGTGACGACGGATGAGTGCTGAGGAATCCGAAGGCAGCGGTTCCACGCCCGCCGAGGTCATCGAGATCGTCGGCAAGACGGGGATGCACGGCGAGGCTATGCAGGTCAAGTGCCGCATCGGCGAGGGCGAGAACCAGGGGCGTATCATCACCCGAAACGTGCTCGGACCGGTCCGAGAGGGCGACGTGCTCCAGCTGCGTGAGACCGCCCGCGAGGCCGACTCGATCGGAGGGCAGTAACGATGCCCCGAACACGCGAATGTGACTACTGCGGGGCCGACATCGAGCCCGGGACGGGCACGATGTTCGTCCGCAACAACGGAGCGACGATCCACTTCTGTTCCTCGAAGTGTGAGAACAACGCCGACCTGGGCCGGGAGGCCCGCAACCTCGGCTGGACCGAGGCCGGCCGCGAGGCCGACGCCGCGGAGACCGCCGCAGCCGAGACGGAAGCAGCGAAAGCCGCCGCGGCCGCCGAGGCCGAACCCGAGTCCACCGAGGACGACGAACCGGCCGAAGGCGAGGAGTCCGACGCCGCACCGGATCTTGAAGCCGCCGAGGAAGCGGCCGAGGGGTCCGAGGCGGGGGACGACGAGGACAGCGAGGACGACGAGGCAGAGGAGGCCGAAGCCTGATGTCCGACAGCGAGCGCACCTTCGTGATGGTCAAGCCCGACGGCGTCCAGCGTGGCCTCATCGGGGACATCGTCTCCCGGTTCGAGGACCGCGGTCTGAAGCTCGTCGCGGGCAAGTTCATGCAGATCGACCAGGAACTCGCCGAAGAGCACTACGGCGAGCACGAGGATAAGCCGTTCTTCGACGGACTGGTCGAGTTCATCACCTCCGGTCCCGTCTTCGCGATGGTCTGGGAGGGCCAGGACGCGACCCGGCAGGTCCGTACCATGATGGGCGAGACCGACCCCGCCGAGTCCGCACCAGGTACCATCCGCGGTGACTACGGGCTCGACCTCGGTCGGAACGTCATCCACGGCTCTGACCACGAGGACGAGGGCGCGAACGAACGCGAGATCGCGCTGTTCTTCGATGAGGAGGAACTCGTCGACTGGGAGCGCGTCGACGAGACCTGGCTGTACGAATAACCACCCACTGCGTTTCTGCGGTCTTTCCCCTGGGCCAGTCACAACGCCCATCAGCCATCGGTTCCTACGGGCTGATATGACGCGAACCCTCTACCAACTCGACGGCTGTCCGTACTGCGAGAAGGTCGCCGACCGGCTGGACGAACTCGGGATCGACTACGAAAGCGTCTGGGTCGACGCGCTCCATTCGGACCGTGACGAGGTCAAACGAGTGTCGGGCCAGCGCGGTGTTCCGGTCCTGATCGACGACGACTACGGCGTGACGATGGCCGAGTCCGAGAAGATCTTGCAGTTCGTCGAACGAAGCTATAGTAACAATTGAAACGATTTACACACCGATCGCACTGCAGTCGTGCGATCGGGTGTGCATTGGTTTTCAATGGCTACTAGACGCCTGATCGCGGTCGTACGCGAGCGCGGCACCGAGCGTGGCAAACAGCATCGGGAACACCAGGAACATGATCGCCGTGAAGTACAGATCGGGTTGTTGGGTGAGAAACCCGTCCGAACCGTTGATCGGGACCCGCTGGACAAGCGTGACCGAACCCAGAATGCCCACGGCGAGGTAGCCGACGGTGAACCCGGCGCCGACGAGGCCGGCCTCGGTGAACCGACCGGTGGCCGGCGAGTCGCGATTACGCTCGAAGACAGCGCCTGCGATGACGAGCGAGACGACCGGGAGCAGGAAATAGACGAGTGGGTGTGTCGCTGCGCCGCCGCTCAGTAGCGCAAGCCAGAGATCGTTCGAGAACGGCTCAGGGATCTGGACGTTCGGGACGGTCGCGGCCTGGACGATCCAGACGAAGTGGGCGTTAAACAGGATGTGTGCATACTGGACGAGGACGGCTATCGTCGAGTTGATGATCGGTACCGAGCGATCGACCGACGACGGGCCGAGGACGAACAGCGCTGCCACGAGGAGGTACTCGACGACGAAGGTCGCGACCGCTGCACTGGCAGCCCACGGCCACGGGAACTCCCGGAGGCTAGCCGCGAAGAAATGGTCGTCAGCACCTGACTCGTCGTCTCCATCGTGTTCGGCTTGGGTCGTCACTGACACAGCTACAGCATGGCGGAAAATGAGTCTGGTGGTGGTCGCGGTTATTCGTCGGACTCGAACTCCAGTGCGGCTCCGTTGATGCAGTAGCGCTTGCCGGTCGGTTCCGGACCGTCGTCGAAGACGTGGCCGAGATGGCCGTCACAGGTCGCACAGACGACCTCTGTCCGGCGCATCCCGTGGCTCTCGTCGAGCCGTGTCTCGACGTTGCCCTCCTCGTAGATGTCCCAGAAGCTCGGCCATCCCGTCTCGGAGTCGAACTTCTCGTCGCTGTCGAACAGTTCGGCCCCACAGCCGGCACACGTGAACACGCCTTCGCCTTTTACGTCCAGTAGCTCACTACTGAACCGGGGTTCGGTGCCTGCTTCTCTGAGGATGCGGTACTCCTCGTCTGTAAGTATCTCACGCCATTCCTCGTCGTTTTCCGGGGTGTCACTCGCTTGTTCGCTCATACCCAGTATACGGTCCCGAGCGGTAAAAGCATCCGGCGTGATCGACACCCGGTGTGAACCACCATCAGCTCGCTGAGCTGCCGCTTGGAACCGTCCCGCGCCGCCGAGACGGACCGAGACGAGAGCGACGACTCTTACGGGGGAATACAAGCAGCAGTATTGTCACACAGACACCCGTACGTTCTCTTCGGACCGATAATGGTATTCGAACCCAATCAGGTTTCGACAGTTACCTTCGACTCGTACAGTACACTCGTCGACGTAGACGCCGCCGAAAAAGCACTCGCTCGACGAGTCGACGATCCGGAGCCGGTCTCCAAGCTCTGGCGTGCGCGCTCGCTCGAATACACGTTCGTAGCTACACAGATCGATGCGTACCAACCGTTCTACGAGATGAACCGGGACGCCCTCCAGTACGCACTCGACGCGTACGGCGTCGATATCAGCGGTGAGGCCCGAGACGAGATTCTCGCGGTGTACCACGAACTGGATGTCTTCGCCGACGTCCGTGACGGGATCGAGCGGCTCCGGGACGCGGGCTACGATTGCTACGTCCTGTCTAACGGCAACCCCGAGATGCTCGACGCGATGGTCGACCACGCCGATATCGGCGACATCCTCGAAGATACGATCAGTGCCGACGAAGTTCGGCTGTTCAAACCTGCTCCCGATCTCTATCGACACGCCGCTGGCCGGACCGGCACGCCGATCGACGAGATCGTCCACGCCACCGCTGGCTGGTTCGACGTGATGGGTGCACATCACGCCGGAATGCAGGCCGCATGGGTGGATCGGAAGTCGTCGCCCTGGGAGCCGTTCGGTCCCGAGCCGGATCTCACGATCGAGACGATACACGAACTCGCAGAGACGGTAGGAGCCTAACACGCACCGAGGCTCGTGAGTTCCGGGAGAGCAGACCGAGCAGTTCGACCGCCCTACTTCGCCCGCTCGATCAGACTGTGTCGGTCAACAGCGGTGACGGCTGTGGCCTGCTTTCGCGAGTTCGTGGGCACGGACGTTCTCCCGCCGCGGAACGACCCGATAGGTGACGACTGGAATCGCTGCGAAACACGACCGGATCGTCCGGACACGGCGACGAGCCAGGCGCGTCGACGGTGTCGACGGGTGGTCCGGGTCGGCCGCGTGGACGGCAGCGTCGGCGTCGCCGTTGACGTGGACGGCACCGACCGCGGTGCCGATGGTCGACACTGTCCGGGCGGCTTCGACCAGTGCCCGGAGTTCGAGGGTCGAACTGGAGACGAACGTATCGACCGCTATCGACCGGGTCGCGACCGTCTCACTGCCATCGGTGACGACACAGCCCACTGCGGCGGAGGTCGGGGTCGTGTCGTCGTTCACGGACCGGAGACTCGCGTCGAACGACACCACAAGCGGACCGGTCGGTGGCCGAGCCATACGTCTCACTCTCCGCCCTCGGAAAAAACGCTCTCGGTGGCGCGCGATAGCGCAGGCGCTCCCGATAGGCTGTCAGTTTCACAAAGTATTCACCGACCGTTCCGGTAGGCTGGCACGTGACTCACCGATTGGTCCTCGCGTTCGGGTCACTCCTCGTACTCGCCGCCCTCGGCGGCTGCTCTGCGGCCGGCAGCATCTCGATGACGCCGGTCGAAGACAGCGAGTCGCTGGCGGCCGAGGCGAGCCGTGACATCCCGGAGGATCCAAACACGTACGACCGCCACCAGTACCGCGACATCGAACGAGCGATTCGGGCCGGTTCGGCGACGGTCAACGCGACACACTCGACAGTCGATCCGGGGCTCCCTTACGAGTACGACGGTCGGTACTACAACGTCTCGACGGCCGTCGTCGGCCAGCAGTCGGGCTACGGGGGCGAGATCGGCATCGACTACAACACCAGTTCGGTCGACGGCCGGGTCGTCGCCTACGATCAGCTACCTGACTCCGACCAGCGTGCCCTCGAACCGCTGTTGGCACCCCCTCGCGAGGGCGACGAGCCGGGGACCGACATCGACATCCCGGTCGCCTACACCGACACGGAGGCAAGTGCCTCGGTGCTGGTCCCGAACCGGACCTACGATGGCGTTCGGTACCAGGGCGAGACGTACGCGATCACCGTCGATGTCGAACGGGCGACACTGGACACCTATCGGTACGACGCAACGCTGGTCGCGACAGGTAGTCAGGCGTATGCCAGGCAGTTGGATCGTCGGTACGCGTTCACGCTGTCGAACCTCTCGGAGAACGAGTCGGCGATCGTCGACCAGGCCGTTGGCGGGACACACTACGTCGAAGAGACCGGTGATCCCGGCTTCGAGTCGCTCGTCGACCGGTTCCGTCACCGACGCCCGGTGACAGTCTCCGAGTCCGAAGGGTCCTGGCTCGTCCGCTACGACGGTCGCCGGTACTGGACGGAGGTTCGGTTCGATCAGTACGTCCCGGAAGACGAACCGATCGTCGTGGCCACTGCGGACGACACAACCGGCTCTCCTGACAATTGAACCGGTCAGTAGTGCTGATTCCCCGATTTTCGAGAACCTGAGACGTAGCAGCGATCGTCAAATCTCTCACGAACTGTCTCCTCGGGACTTCGACATTGTGTTCAGTTACCCGTGTAATTTACTACAAACGAAGATTAAATAGCCAGAATAAAGTATGATACAGGGAAATCGCGGTGTATGGAACCGACGGCATCACCGCCCGAGTCGACGCCCCTCGAAAAACACCTTGAGGCGGCACTTGAGAACGCCGAGAGCGACACGGTACGGTACCACCTGAGAGAGTCACTCCAGATGGTGTACGGCCAAGCCGACGAGTAACCGACTCACGGCACCGTTGCTGGGTTACTCTCGTCACGATTCGCGCGCTCAACCGTCATCGATGCCACCCGTTCGATCGCTGCCAGGGCGTCGCCACTGTTCTCGTCTTCCTGAGGCGTTCGACTCGGGACTCGCAATCGTCTCGTGTTTGTGAGTGCGGCCTGCTCACTCCGGCTGAGCAGTCGGCGGCGGCGTGATGATCACGTGGTCGCGGACTGCCTCCAAGACGGTTGCTGGTAGCTCGATGTGGCCGTCCGAGTCCTGCTCGGTCCCGAAGATCTCAGTTCGCTCGGTTTCGACGATCACCGACTCCAGCGAGCCGGTGGCGGGATCTATCGTGATATTGTGCAGTCGGCCGACCTGTTGGCCGTCGGTACTCATCACCTGTTTTCCGGAGAGGGTACTCGCAAGCATCGGGGACACAGTCGCCATTGTGTTCGAGAGCCAAATAAAACTATCCGGGCCGTTTCAGGGTCCAGTAGCGATGCGGACCGGGCTGTCGGTTCACGGTACCGGCACACAGATCGAGACGCGATCGCGAAAACCGGCGTCCGCACACCAACTCGCCCAAGCCAGGGGTGGGATTTGAACCCACGAACTCTCGATTACAAGTCGAGTGCTTGGACCACCCAAGCTCCCCTGGCGCGTCGCACCCGGTAGTTTTGCGGGGACCATTTAGAGAGTATCGCTTTCGGTCGACTTCTCGAACGTGATCCGGTGTGGAGTGTACCCATGGGTCCGATAGAATCGGCGTGCCCGTTCGTTGTCCGCCATCGCCTCCAGCGAGACGACATCGACGCCACGGTCAGTCAGTACGTTCTCGGCCGCGGCAAGGAGTTCGCTTCCGATGCCGTCGTCTCGGGCCGGGGGAACGACATAGAGGTTCTCGACGACACCGCGGACCACATCCTGGTCGTACCGACCGGATTCGATCGCGAACATGACGAAGCCGACGATCTCCTCGTCGGTGAGTGCGACCCACAGTCGGTCGCTGACCGCTCGCCGGAGGACCACCTCACGGATCGAAGCGCGGTTCGAGTCGGCGGACAGATGGGAGCCGTGGGCGCGTTGATCCGCTGCCAGAGCGATCCAGAGGTCGACGATCGCGTCGGTGTCACCGCGCTGTGCGGGCCGGAGTTCCACACCGGTGTTCGGGCTGGCATCGAGAAAACGTTTGGCCCGCTATACGTTCCGACAGTCCGCACAGAGGAGTTGGCCGTTGAACGAGGCGAGGTTCCGGGTGAAGGTTCCGCAGGCCGAACAGATCCCCTGTTGTTCGAACCGGTCCTCGGCGGCAGTCGTAGCGCCGTCCGCAGTGGCGGCCTGCCCGGCGGTAGCGACCTCCTGGCTGTCGGTGACCTGTTCTGTGCTCTCGCTTTCCATCCGTGCGGCCGCGAGCACGTCGTGCTCGGTGACGGTCCCGACCGGATCGCCGTCCTCCATCACGAGGAGCCACCCGGCGGACCACTCCAGCATCGTGTCACGCACGTCGGTAAGGCGGGCATCGGGTGTGACAGAGGGAACGGATTCGACCATCGCGTCGCCGACCGTCGAATCGCTGGCGTCGTCGGTGTCGACGAGATGCCCGAGGAGATCCTGCTCCGTGACGACGCCGATCGGCTCGTTCCCTCGTAGGACGAGCGCCGTCGTCTCGTCTTCGCGAACCAGTAACTCGGCGGTTTCGTAGAGGTCGTCGGACTCGCTGGCCCCGACGAACTCACGGTTCATAACCTCTCGGGCGGTCACCGCAGTCTTCATGCGTGTCAATATCTCACGAGCTACCTAAAAGGTACCTCCACCACGCTTATGCTCCGCGGCGGCCTACGTTCCTAACTCCGATCGGCGAACGTGACGGGTCGGCCGGTCTCGCGACAGGCTTCGAGCGCGTGTTTCGCGTCCATCCCCGCGGTGGCGGCGTCTCGGCCACGGCCGACACCGACCTTGAGTTCGACACCGACGGAGTCCTGCACGTGGTCGATCGCGTCGCGGTAGTCGTCGCGGTCCAGCGCCGAGCAGACGGCGATGATGTTGTCCCCACCGACGAAAAACGACAGGGAGTCGTGAGCCAGACGCATGTACTTCATCAGCGTCGCGTACCCTTGTTCGATCTGGATGAACGTGTCGAACTCGTTGAGCTGGTCGGTGTACTTCCCGGTCGCGTCGTCGACGTCGAAGTGAGCGAGTTGCACGTCGGTCGGTGTCCGATCTCCAGGGGGGAGGATATCCGTCTTGAGGACTTCCCGACGGCCGTCGTCCTGTGCGCTCCCGGCCTGCTGGAGTCGTTCGGTCGCAGTACCCAGCGCGTCCGCTGGCGTGTCGGCGGTCGCTACCGAGAGGCTCATGGAGACAGGGTAGCGGTTCCCGACGGACTCCTGGATGCGTGCGTGGTCGTTCCGGTCCAGCCCGTTGGTGACGGCGATCATGTTGTCGAACCGTGAGAAAAAGAGGTAGCCGTCGCGGTTGCCAAACAGTTGCGCCAGATCGGCGTACAACCGTGACTGGAGTGTCTGAAGGTCGACCTCGCGTCTCGGCTCCGGCGTAACCGTCCAGGGACCGTAGTTATCGATCTGGACGTGGGTTACCTGCGTGTTCGTCACTGTCGGTCGGTAGTTGGGACCCACACAGTATCGGTCTGTCGGAACAGCGTCAGTCGGCTCCCGACAGTAGGTCGGGCCGTTGGAGTTCGACGGTGCCTTTCAGTGAGTCGTATGCGACGATTCCCGTCGCCGTCAGCCTCGGAATATGTTCCTCGTACAGTTCCCTCCGGAGCTCCTCGACAGCTCCTTGGTCGACGTTCGCAGGCGGTTGGTCTCGCTCAGCGGCCAACACGGCGGCTGCGAGGTCCGCGACGATCACGGGGCCGTCCCGTTCACGGAGTATTTCGAGCGCCCGCCGGCAGCGATCGTGGGCCAACAGGTCCGCGACGACGTAGTCGGGCAGTTGCGTCGGCCGTTCCGTCCCGTTCGAGCTACGTGTGGCCATGGTCGCCACTACAACGGCCCGGTACAAGTATGTGTCGCGTTCTCACACCACGTGATCGTCAGGCGTGGGAGAGCCGATACGGCCACCAGTCCGCTTCTCGGAGGGCCTCGCCCAGGGTCGTATGGAAGTCCGGGAAGTCCTGGAACTCCTCCTGGTCGACGTATTCGAAGATGTCGGCGACGCTGACGACGGTCTCGTAGTCGATACGGACCGGGTGGTCGCCGTATTGGTCGACGTAGTCCGCGGCCGAGAGGGGGAAATCCTCCTCTTCGTTGATTTTCTTCGCGAGCACCGCGTGTCCGTACTTGCGGCGTCCTTCGCTCCCCTCCTCTCCATCGGGATCGTGCGGCCAGTCCATGTCTGGACCTCAGGCCAGCGGGACAAAAAGAATTGCCTTCAGCGTCACCACCGGTTCGGGTCGGACCGACCGCCGGACCGTCCGCTGCGCCACAGCAGGCCACCGATGAGCAAGAAGACGAGGACACCGGCGCCAACGCCGACGACGAGGACCGTCGGGATGCCGGCGATAGTGTCCGGGAGCGAACTGGGGAGCAGTCCGTCGCCGGCTGGTCCGCCACCGCCACCGCTCCCGCCCCCGCCGGACTGGGCTGTCGCTGTCGGTGTTGCAGTCGCCGTCGCGGTCTGTGTCTCCGTCGGCGCGGTCGGTGTCGGGGTCTGGACCTGGCTGTCGACGATCCGAACGACGCCGACGGCCTGCTCGTTCACCCCCACGTTGTAAGCGCCGGCCGAGTCAGTGACCGCGGAGAGCGTCACCGTCCGGTCCTCGCCGGGCTGGACGGTGACGGTCGTCTCGTTGACTGGTTCGTCGTCCAGCGTCATCGTCGCCTCGTAGTCGCCGGCGACCGCGCCGTCGTTCGCGACAGTGGCCTCGACGATGATCCGCTGGCCCTCGGGGGCGTTTTCCGTGTCGAGCGCCGTTCCGGTGATCGAGAACGCGGGCGACATCCTCCCGAGGGCGAACGTCGAGCCGTTGGGGACGGTCCCCTCGTAGACGAGTACCGCTGTCTGGCGGTCGACGATTCTCGTTTCGATCTGTTGCCACTGACCGTCCTCGTAGCTGTACAGCGAGACGTTCTCCGGGGCGAGTCCGAGCGATTGGAGCCGTGATTGGTTGACCGCCACTCTCGCTGTGGTCGACTGGACAGACGCCGACGACGAGACGGAGACGACCCCGGCGACGGTCGCGTCCGACGAGGGAATCGGGACCGGCGCGTCCGTCGGATCGGTGTATTCGGTGACGGTCTGTTCGAAGCGGGATTCCGATGTCGTCACGTTCCACTGCCGGAGGCTCAGCGATCGGTTCGTGGCTGCCGGTACCGATACGCTGTGTGTCGACCGACGCGGGACCCCGTCGACGCGAACGGACAAGCGACGCTGACTCTCCGTTTGGGATTCGACTGTCGCGAGCGTCCGCGTCACCCGGACGTACCCCGCGAGTTCGTCGTCGGCACGGAGTTCGTACACCCCTGGCTGTTGGAAGCTGACGTTCGTCGAGACCCGTTCCCGTTCGTCCGCTGCGACGACGACCCGTTCTGTCGTGATCGAACTCCCGTTGCGTGTAAACTCGACCGTGTGGCCGCCTTGCGATGTTCCGAGGTTGCCGACGACGGCCGTGACGGTGACGCTCTCCCCGACCAGTACCGACGACTGACCGACACTCGCGTCGGCGACGTACGTGCTCGGCACGGCAGCTGCCGGTGTCGAGGCGACTCCCGCGAGCGCGAGTGCGGCGACACAGACAGCAGCGAGACCGATCGCCGCTGCCGAGGACCGTTGCTGGTGCTCCATCGTCTGTGTCTGACCAACACCAGCGGCATAAAACTGCACAGTTGTTATCTAACTGATAGTTCCGCGGGCGGCATCGCCGCCGGCCGGATCGACGGATGACGACGAGTCGATACTGACGGTTCACGACACAGCGGGGCGAAGCGGTGGGACTGGGATTTGAACCCAGGAACCTTACGGTACCTGCTTTCAAGGCAGGCGCAATAGGCCGCTCTGCCATCCCACCGCGGTCGGCACTTGCGTGTGACTCCTCTAAGGCCTGTCGGTTCACCGAACGAGCGAGAGGTCGTCGCCGTCGACGTCCAGGGTGAGACCGAGGTCCGCCAGACACTCCGTAGTCCGCGGTGGAACGAGTCGTTCGGCCCGCTGGCGGGCGTTGAGCAGCGGGATGACACTCCGGAGGTCACTGGGACGGGCGACGACCGGATCACTCGGGAGGAAATCGACCGCCAGGCCGGCCGCTCTGGCGCGGTTTGTCAGCGTCTCGACCGCCGGTGTCGCGTAGGCGCCCTCGAAATCGATGGTGTCGGAAAAGGCAGCGTAGTAGACCCGTCCCTCCGTCGACGGCCCGAGCACGACCTCGCTGGAGCGGAGCTTCATCGCCGCGCTGTCGATACGCTTCCGGGAGAGCAATGCCCCAGTCGGGTCGACAGCCGCGGCGGTGGTGACGTTCTCCTCTTCGAGGAGGTACGTGACGGTGTTACCGACACGACCGGCAAACGTCTCCCCGACCTGGACCTCGTACCGAGCCTCGTCCGGCGAGGCTAGCGCCGGCTCCAGAACCTCCCGGAGGGACTGTTCCGGGTCCACGTCCGCGGGGACCTGATCGGCTGGCCGGTAGTTCACGAGTAGTTCGCCGCCGCTGTCCTCGACGGCACGACAGATGTCACGTACCATCGCGGTGTAGAGGTCGGCCGCCTCGCCAGCGTCGAGAAGCCCCCCGGAGAACCGTTCGAGCACGGCCCCCTCGACGGGCGGGTCCGCCAGGACTGCAACAGTCGTCATACCCTCTCCTCCGACCGTCCCGGATTTGTCGGTTGCGTTCGTGGCCGGGACCGAGTCGGCGGGACCGTCCTGAGCGGACCGTAGGCGGTCCATACTTTTGTTCGACACCGGTGGAACCCCGGTATGGAACAGACTGGAACCGAGCAGACGTGTGAATGTGGGGAAAACACGGATGCGGCTGGCGGGCGCTTTTCCGCCCAGTCGACGGTTACCTGCCCGGATTGTGGACGGGAGCGACGGCTCTGTGGGGATTGTACTGCCCAGCGGGAGTACCGCCTCGGCTACGCGAAGTACGTCGAGGGGCGCCGCCGGCTGACTGTCGGGCTCGACCGGTACGCCGGCCAGCGATGGACCGACGCCCGGGCGCACATCGAAGCGGCGGCCGACCAGTTCCAGACGGCGGTCGAGCACTTCACGACCGCTGTCGGTCGGGTCCGGCGGGACAGTGTCGCCGAACCGTGTGAACAGGCCCGGAAGAAAGCCACGTGTTTCTGGCAGGCGACGGAGTTACTCAGCGGGGCGACCTTCGCCAGGGAACAGTCATTACACCGACTCGCAGAGCAGTTCCGCCGGGACGGTCGTAAACGGCTCCAGGCCGGCACAGACTACGGGACGCTGGCAGATCCGAGCGCGCTCGGGTGAGCCCGGCTATCTGCCTCGACGGCCCTTCGTCTGGCGGTAGTCGGCGCCCAGGATCTCGCTGAACGCGTCGAGGAAGGCGGTCCGTTGGTCGTCGGATTGCTCGGCCGGCGTCACCATCGGGAGAAGTTCGAAGCCCCGACCGCGGATCGTCGTAGCGTGCCGTTCGGCCACGTCGAGTTCGTCCGCGCTCATCGTCGTGTACTCGAAGGCGAGCGCCTCCAGCGCCCGCTGACCCACCGGGAGCAGTAGCTCCGGGTTGATCATCCGGATCTCGCTGTTGAGATACAGTTCGCAGTTCCGGACCTCCTCGTCGGTGGCCCCACGCTCGGGATGCCGACAGCGGGTGACGTACGTCAGGAAGGCGTTGTCCAGCGTCGGCTCCGCGGCGTCGGGATCGTCGCACATGTCGACCGCCGAGAGGATGTCCAGCAGGCCGCGCTCGTGCTCGCCCGTGAACGGGACGCCGGACTCGTCGGCCGTCGCGCTGGGGGCCTCCCCGAGGACGAGGAACTCCGCGCTCACGTCGCCGTAGCCGTGGACGACGTGCTCGCGGCTCTCACAGAGAGCCTCACAGTTCTGGCAGTCCTCGTCCATCCCGAAGGGGTTGGACGCTTCCTCCTGGTTGGCGTCCATCTCAGTCCTCGTCGACAGTGGTCGCGCGGGTGTCCGCGTCCTCGGGATCGTTCTGCGGGCTGGACGGGTGGTAGTCGGTGTCGTACTCGCCGGATCGGTCGTCGAGCCGGTCGGGGTTGATCCGTCCGCCGAGCAGCATGAAATCCAGGATCGTACAGGACAGCATCGCCTCGACGACGGGGACCGCACGCGGCGGCAGGACGGGGTCGTGCCGGCCGGTGACGGTAATCTCTTTCTCCTCGCGGCTCTCCCAGTCGACGGTCGTCTGGGTCTTGGGGATCGAGACCGGCGGATGCCAGGTCACCTCGCCGTAGATCGGCTGGCCAGTGGTGATACCGCCCTGGATGCCGCCGTGGTCGTTACCCTCGGGGACGGGGTGGCCGTCGTCGTCGAACTCCCAGTCCTCGTTGTACTCGCTGCCTCTGGTCGTGCGGGCCTCGCGGCCGATCCCGTACTCGAAGTCGTTGACCGCGGGGATGGAGTACATCGCCTGGGCGAGCCGGGAGGGGAAGCTGTCGAACCGCGGCGCACCGAGACCGGACGGAACACCGCGACACTCGAAGTAGATGGCCCCGCCGATGGAGTCGCCCTCGTTCTGGTGTTTGTCGGCCAACTCCCGCATCTCCTCGGCCGCCTCGGGGTCCGCACAGCGGACCTCGTTCTCCTCGCTGTGTTCGAGCATGTCCTCGAAGGTGATGGGGCCGGCCTCGACGTCGCCGATCTGGCAGACGTGGGCCTTGATCTGTACGTCGTAGTCGGACTGTTCGAGGACCTGCTTCGCGATGCCGCCGGCGGCGACCCAGTTGACCGTCTCGCGGGCCGACGAGCGGCCGCCCCCACCCCAGTTTCGCGTCCCGAACTTCGCCGAGTAGGTGTAGTCGCCGTGGGAGGGCCGCGGTGCCGTGATGAACGGCTCGTACTTGCCCGAGCGGGCGTCCTTGTTCTGGATGACCATGCCGACGGGCGTCCCAGTGGTGTAGCCGTCCTGAATGCCGGAGTTGATCGAGACCTTGTCCGGTTCCCCCCGGGAGGTCGTGATCATCGACTGCCCGGGTTTCCGCCGGTCTAAGTCCGTCTGGATGTCCTCCTCGGAGAGTTCGACCCCCGCGGGGACACCGGAGACGACACACCCCATCGCCTCCCCGTGTGATTCGCCGTAGGTCGTCATGCGGAAGAGACGACCGAACTCGTTGCCGTTCATTACGAACGTCTGGGGGACGGGGGCATTTGAACCTTGTAGATGTAACCGACGGCTACGCCGTGAGCGCCCGCTGTTGAGTCCGAGATAGCGGGCGATAACAGTACACCCTGCGTGAGACAGTAGGATCGCGGCTCCGTACCGCTCACTCGCTGCGGACGAGGTTCGCTCCCAGCTTCTCCAGAACGTCGAAGAAGTTCGGGAACGAGACGTCGACGTGTTCGGCACCGGTCACCGTCGTCTCGCCGTCGGCGACGAGGCCAGCGACCGCCAGGGACATGATGATCCGGTGGTCGGCCCGCCCGTCGACGGTCGCACCCTGCAGGTCGGTATCCTCGCCGTAGACGAGCAGTTCGTCCTCGCGCTCCTCGACCTCGGCACCCATCTTCGTGAGCGCTTCGGCCATTGCGCTCACACGGTCGGTCTCCTTGTAGCGGACGTGTTCGGCGTCGGTGATCCGGGTGACGCCGTCGGCGGCTGCGCCTAGCGTCGCGATGGTTGGCAGGAGATCCGGCGTATCCTCGACGCCGACCTCGATCCCCGAGAGATCGCTCCGGTGGACGGTGATCTCGCCGGCGTCCTCGTCCCAGTCGAGGTCGGCCCCCATCCGTTCGAGGATGTCGACGATGGCGGTATCGCCCTGGGCGCTCGGGACGGCCGAGGTGACGATGATCTCGTCGTCGGCCGCCAGCGCACCCATCGCCAGGAGGTAGCTGATCGAGGAGAAGTCGCCGGGGACGTGGTATTCGCCGCCCTCGGGAGCGTACCTCTGGCCACCCGCGACGCTGTAGCCCTCGGCCGTCTTCTCGGCGTCGACGCCGTAGGCGTCCAGCACTTCCAGCGTGATGTCGACGTACGGCGAGGACTTCAGGCCGGTCGTCAGTTCGATGTCGATGCCCTCGTCGGTGACCGCACCGGCCATCAACAGCGCGGTGATGTACTGCGAGGAGACGTCGCCGGGGATCGCGACGTGGCCGCCGTCGATCCCGTCGCCGACGACCAACGGCGCCTGCTCGTTCCGTCGGGTGCTCTCGGCGCGGCCGCCCAGTTGTTCGATGGCGTCGAGCAACGCGCCCTGGGGGCGGGAGCGGAGGGAGTCGTCGCCGGTCAGAACCGTCAGATCGTCCCCGAGGGCGGCCGTCGCGGTGACTAGGCGAGTCGTCGTCCCGCTGTTGGCGCAGTCGATGACGTCGTCGGGGGTCTCCGGGCGGCCGTCGAAGCCCTCGACGGTCAGGGTTCGCTCGTTCGCGGAGAGGTCGGTACTGCCGCCGTAGGCCGTGACAGCCCGCATCGTCGCCCGCGTGTCGGCACTGACCAGCGGGTCGGTGACCACGGCGCCGTCGGCGTAGCCGGCGGCCAGGATCGCGCGGTGCGTGTAGCTCTTCGACGGCGGGGCCTGTGCGGTCCCGTCGACCGTCGATTCGCCGATAGTAACGTCCATGCTGGGGGCGTTGCGGCCGGGCGACAAGAGGTTACCGTTCCCGGGGATTGTCCCCCAGAAGACACTTCACCCAGCCTCGGTAATCGTCGAGTGTGCGCCGCCGCGACCTCCTCGCGGCGGGTGCGACTGCCCTCTCGACCGCCGTCGCCGGCTGTTCGAGCGACACGACGTACACCGGGTCGTTCGAACAGCCCACAGACCGTTGGCCCGCCGCCGGCTACGGCCCCGCCGGCACCAGTCACGCACCCGCCGGCCCCGACGCCCCGACCGAACAGTGGACGCTCGACCGCGAAGCGATGGACCCGCCGCTGTATGGCTACCTCGGAGAGCCTGCTGTCGGCGACGCGGTCTACGTCGCCGGGATGGCCAGGGGCTACTTCGACGCCGACAGACTCGACAGCGTCCTGGCCGCCCTCTCACCCGAGACCGGGGACCCGCTGTGGACCCACACCGTCACCGAAGGGATCACTGGCGCGCCCGCGATAGTCGGTTCGACGGTCGTCGTCGGCACTTCCGACGGCCGCCTGCTCGCGGTCGAGGACGGCGAAGTCGCCTGGACGGCCCAACTCGACGGGGCCGGGCTGACCCCCGCTGTCTTCGGGGACAGGTTCTACGTCCCCGACGGGAGCGGTGCGCTTCACTGTATCGACCGGTCGGGATCGGCACGCTGGACCGCCTCCCGGCGCAACCCGCTCGACGGACTGCTTGGCGACGACGACCCGATTCGTGGGGCGGTTCCGGCCGTCGACAGCGAACGCATCTACACCGCGTTCAGCACCGGTGACCGAGACACATCGGTCGTCGCTGCCTTCGACCACTCCGGCCTGCGGGAGTGGCGTCTCGAACTCCAGTCCGAAAGGGGATACGGCGTGGGGCCTCGGGGACTCGCTCTCGCGGACGGAACGCTGTACCTCTCCCACGGCGGGACCGTCACCGCGGTCGACGCCGCCGGGGAACTCGACTGGGAGTTCGTCACGGGCTATGACAGCGCCGGACCGCCGGCGACCGACGGCGACCGCGTCTACGTCGCCGCGAAGAACCTCTACGCGCTGGATACCGCCGACGGGACGGAGCGCTGGCGCGTGGTCAACGAGTCGGTTCCACAGCGCACCACCGATATCAACGGCGTCCCGTTCCTGGCACGCCCCGCGATCGCCGACGGGACAGTTTACTTCCGGGCGGCGGGGTTCGACCCGGAGGACGGGTCGCGTCGCTGGGGGAGCGACGCCGATAGCTGGGCCGACTCGGGGGAGTACTTCACCGACCCGTACGACCGCGTCCCGATGGCGAACCTCGCCGTCACGGCGGACGGCCTCTACCTGACACACGCGGTTCGGGGGGTGCAGAAGTTCGCATGACCGACCGGACTCGCCGGGAGGTGCTCGGCTCGATCGGTGCTGCCGGTATCGCGGGTGGTGCCGGCTGTTCCGCCATCGGATCGGAATCCACCGACAGCTCCGATCCGGTCGGGTCGTGCCCCGAGTACGACCCCTCGGTCTCGCCGACGGCGGGGTGGACGACACGGTTGGGCGGTCGGCAGGGGACCGCCACGGTCCCGGCGGGAGCGATGCCCGGGCCGGAGCCGTACCACGACTGGACCTTCGAGTTCGAGACCGCGATCGGCCACCACACGCCGATCGTCGTCGACGGGACTGTCTACGTCAGCGACCTGGATACGACCATGTGGGCGCTCGACGCGTTCTCGGGAGACCTGCGCTGGGAGACGAGGGTTCCCGAGTTCCCGGGTGCGCCGGCGGTCGCCGACGGAACGCTTGTCTACTTCGCGGATCAGGACGTCAGAGCCCTCGACGCGGCGACCGGGGAGACGCTGTGGACGGCATTGGAGACCGGGGGCCGGCTCCTCGACGCTCGCCCGGTCATCGCCGACGGGACGGCCTACGTTCAGGTCGGTGTCGCGACCCACGCGCTCGACCTGGCGACCGGCGAGACGGAGTGGCGACACGCGACCGGACTGGAGTCGGACGTGACGCCAGCGGTCGCCGACGGCACCGTCTTCGTCGGCGGGAACGATACCTACGTCCGGGCGCTCTCGGCGGCCGACGGGAGCCAGCGGTGGCGATACAAGGCCGACGACCGGATCGACGCCAACGTCAGCGTCGGCGGCGGTCGGGTTTTCGCAGGCTCCCGGGACGGCGTCGTTCTCGCGCTGGACGCCGCCGACGGGAGCCGACAGTGGCGCTATCGGCTTCCGACGGAGGACGGCGATCGGCTGGTGCCGGAGACGGTGACCACCGACGGCGGCCGGGTGTACGTCACGGCTGGGGAGTCCCTCCATACTCTCGCAGCCGCGGACGGGACGGTCTGTTGGTCGAGACCCGACCTCAACGGCGGTTACAACGCCGGCGTCGCCGTCGGTGACGGCCGGCTGTACACCGCCACTGACGACCGCGAAGGCCGGTTCGTGACACTCGATCCCGCGACGGGTAACCGGCTCGCGACGTGGGGGATGGAGGAGGCGTACTTCGAGAGCGGTCCGGCGGTGGTCGACGGGGCCGTATACACGACCGGCCACACCGGAATCGGGCGATTCAGCTAGCGGTAGCTCTTTGCCGCCGACGCTCCGAGACGTGGGTATGGACCCCGATCTCTCGCGACTGGACGACTATCTCGACGAGACCGGTGTGGACGGCTACCTGGTCGACGCCGACTCGGAGCTGTCCGACCAGTATTATCTCTCGGGTTTCGACGCGCCGGACCCGTTCGTGACGCTGTACGACGGCGAGACACACCTGCTGTTCCCGCGGAGCCTGGAGTTCGGTCGAGCGAAACGGGAGTCCCGTGCCGAGACCGTCGAGCGGTACGTCGACTTCGACCACCAGCGGCTGGTCGAGGAACACGGCCCCGACGAGGCTGTCTCGCACGTCCTCGCGGCGTTTCTCGACAGCTACGACGTGGAGTCGGTGGCCGTCCCGTCGCGGTTCCCGCTCCGGACGGCCGACGGGCTCCGGGACCGGGGGAAGACCGTCACCGCCGACACGGACAGTGTGGTCACCGAAATCCGAGCGACGAAGACAGAGACGGAACTCGATCACGTCCGGACGGCCCAGCGGGCCAACGAGGCGGCGATGGCCGCCGCGGAGGACCTCGTCGCCGGCGCGGACATCGAGGACGGGACGCTGGTCCGGGACGGCGAGGCGCTGACCAGCGAGGCGGTCAAAGAGGAGATCGAGGTGACGCTGTTGCGCCACGGCTGTGCGCTGGACGAGACGATCGTCGCCTGCGGGGCCGACGCGGCAGACCCCCACGACCGCGGGAGCGGCCCGCTGTCGGCTCACGAACCGATCATCGTCGACATCTTCCCGCAGGACAAATCCACGAAGTACCACGCGGATATGACACGGACGTTCCTGCGTGGCGAGCCGAGCGACGAGATCCGCGAGTGGTACGACCTGACCGAGCGGGCGAAGGCCGCTGCCTTCGACGCACTCGAACCCGGTGCCACGGGCGCGGATGTCCACGACGCCGTCTGTGACGTTTACGAGGAGGCCGGCGAACCGACGCTGCGAAGCGACGAGCGGACGGAGACGGGGTTCATCCACAGCACCGGCCACGGCGTCGGGCTGGACGTCCACGAACTCCCGCGACTCTCGCCGAACGGCGGGGAGTTGCGTCCGGGGCACGTCGTCACCATCGAACCGGGGCTGTACGACCCCGAGATCGGCGGCGTCCGCATCGAGGACATCGCCGTGGTCACCGAGGACGGCTACGAGAACTTCACGGAGTACGAGCAGACGCTGGTCGTCTGAATAGTTATCACGGGGTGTGTGAACCCCTCACAGAATACATCATGAACTTTTATTATATATGGGCCGAAAGTGGGTGGTACCCGATGCTTGTACCCAAAGTACGCTCGCTGCCGACACGCCCCGAACCGGCCACCGACTACACGATGCGACCCACACGACCCCCAGGATGACGACACGAATCACGACACCCACCGACGACGAATCGTACCCGACCACGACCCACCTCGGCGACACCGACCGGAGCGACCGGGCGCCGATGATGTTCTCGCCGACCAGTACCGCCGCCATGGGCCAGTTCGACACCGAAGCCGACGAGCCACAGTAACAGAACGCATTTGGCTGGGGCGGTCGTCTCCCCACCATGGCCGACTACACGACCGTCTCGATCCCGAAAGACCTCGCTGACCGCGTCGACGAGACAATCGAAGGGACAAGTTTCTCCAGTACCTCTGATCTCGTCCGGTTTCTGTT
The DNA here is from genome assembly GCF_035666295.1 of Haloarcula montana. Taxonomy (NCBI): domain Archaea; kingdom Methanobacteriati; phylum Methanobacteriota; class Halobacteria; order Halobacteriales; family Haloarculaceae; genus Haloarcula; species Haloarcula montana. The sequence continues at coordinate 146,165 of NZ_CP142027.1, read as the reverse complement.
GCGCAGCATCGTCGTCCAGCACCAGCGCCAGGGCGAACTCACTGAAGCGGAGTTCCAGGACATCGCCGACGAACTGCGGGACCTGGGCTACCTGGAGTAGCTACGCCGGATACCGCTCGGGCGGTTCGATGTCGAGGACCTCAACCGTCTGTTCGCGGCCCGAACGGTCGTACGCGCCGAAGGAGTCCGCCGTCCACGGTGGAATCCCAACGAAGACGACCTCGTGGAGATCGTCGGTCACGTCGACGCCCATCCGTCCGCTCGGATGGGAGACGAACCGACCCTGTGTCTGTCCGGCCGGCGTCCCCAGGTCCATCCCGAAGACCGCATTGACGGAACTGCCCGCGGAGGGCAGATAGAAGTCCGTAAACACCGGTGTCTCCGGCGGGAGATCGTTGTCGGGAAGCTCCCCAGCCGTCGTGATCGCCAGCGAGATCGTCACGGAGTCGGGTTCCGCGTCGCTCGCCATCTGTAACAGCGTCTCGACCAGACCGCGAGTGACGTACACCACAGTCGACGTTCGGGTGGCACGGCTAAAACCCCGTCGCCGACCCTACCCGAAGAGCAGCGATTTGACCGTCTTGGCGTAGAGGCTCGGCGTCCGACTGCGGGAGCCGCGGACAGCGTAGGCCAGCGCCTCCGTGGCGTCTTCCATGATACCGTGGCCGTGCCCGACCAGAAGCCGGTCCGGGTCGAGGCGTGTGAGCTTCTTGGGCGGGAGCAGCCGCAACATCGGATGGACGCCCAACCGCTCACTGTCGGCCAGGAAAAAGGACGCGGTCCCGACGGACTCGGGGACGACGAGCGTGTCGTCCTCGTCGCCGTAGAGAGCCGCTTCCTGCCAGAACGGGTTGTTCCGTAGCTCGTGGACGCCGTAGTCGGTCCCGGGAAGTTGCCGGTGGATGCGCTCGACGGGGGCGTCAAGGTCGCTCTCGACGCCGGACATCCACTCCGGGACGTAGACGGGAACGTCGTGGCGGTTCGCGACGGTGTCGGTGTCGCGTTTGTGCCGGTCCAGCAGGAGGACCGTCCCAGCCACCTCCCCGTACTCGGCGAACAGGTCGTCGATCCCGTCCGCGTCGATCGGGTCGACGACGAACACGCCGGCCTCGGTCGCTAAGACGTGGCTGGCCCGCACCATCTCCTCGTGTGGGTACGCGAACCAGCTCGCCCCGCGATCCCAGCGGTTCGTCACTTCCCAGCTCGTCGCCGTGCCCGAACCTTTCATCGGCATACTGTCTCTGAGGCTTTGAGGCTCTTAAGCCCGTTCACCCCAATGGCACCGCACCGCCTCAGAGCCGGTCGGAGTCGATCTCGACGCCGGGGGGCGTGACCACCAGGAACCCACGGAAGTGCATCAGTTCCCCGCCGGCTTCCTTGACCGGTCGGGCGAACCCGGCTGCCAGTTGGTTCAGGTCCCCGTCGACGTTCAGAACGAGGACAGCGCCGTCCTCGACGGTCTCGATCCACTCGGCGTCGGGCGTCGTCCCGTCGAGGACGCCAAGCACTACGCGGTCGCTGTTGGTGCCGTCCCCGCCCTCGTCCATCTGGTCCTCGACGGCTTGTAGGTCGAGCCCCTCGAAATCGCTCATGGGGGAGGGTTGACGGGCGGAGAGAAAAATCCTCCCCACGCCGAGGCAGTTTTCATCGTGGGCGGTAAACACCCGAGTATGCTCTCGACGCCGGCGTGGCTCACGCTAGAGGCGAAGGACCCGGACCGGCTGACGGCCTTCTACGAGGCGTTCCTGGAACTCGATGTCGTCTCCGAGTCCGAGCAGGAGGCGGTACTCTCGGCCGGCGAGACGGCCCTCCGGTTGCGCGCGCCCGGCGAGGTCCCTCGGGGTGGGCTCCACACCCACTACGCGCTGATGGTGGCCGAGGGGGAGTACGACGACTGGTACGAGGCCCTTGAGCAGCGGTTCGACCTCGTCGAACACACCTTCGGCGACCAGCGGTCGCTGTACTTCTACGACCCCGAGGGGAACTGCGTCGAGTTGGGCGAGCGCCCCGACGCGCCCGGGGGCGTCTCGGACCTCTTCGAACTCGTCCTCGAAGTCGAGGAGTTAGCTGGGGCCGTCGAGTTCTACGCCGACCTCGGCTTCGAGGTCGTCGACGACGGCCGTGCGGAGGGTCGTGTCCGGCTCTCGACGGGCGCGTTCGACCTGGAACTGTGGGAGCCCCGGCTGGGGATCGCCGACGCGCGCGGCGGCGTCCACGTCGACTTCGGCGTCGTCGCGGAGGCCCCCGACTCGGTCGCCCGTGAGGTAGCCGACCGTGCGCGTTCGGTGACAGAAGTCGACGAGGGCGTCCGCATCCGTGATCCGGACGGCCACTACCTGACGCTGGTCGGTGAGTAGGCCCGTCGCCGACAGCTCCGGGACCGATGAACAACTATAAGTACCGGAAGCGACCAGATACGGGTGATTATGTCCAACATTGAGGGCACGTCGGAATCTCCGGCGGATCGAGTTCTTCCAGGGCACACTGGATTCCACGTCTGAGATTACAGACGCACGGATTTTCGACACCACACTGCGTGACGGTGAGCAGTCGCCACGCACGTCGTTCAACTACGAGGACAAACGCGAGATCGCGGCGATCCTCGACGAGATGGGGACTCACGTCATCGAGGCAGGGTTCCCCGTCAACTCCGACGCGGAGTTCGAGGCCGTCCGCGACATCGCGGAAGCTACCCACGTGACGACGTGTGGGTTGGCGCGTGTGGTCGAGAAAGACATCGAGGCGGCCTTAGACTCCGGTGTGGATATGGTCCACACCTTCGTCTCGACGTCGGACGTACAGTTGCAGGATTCCATGCACGCGACCCGGCAGGAGGCGCTCGACACGGCCGTCGACTGTGTCGAGATGATCAAAGACGCCGGTGTCGAGTGCATGTTCTCGCCGATGGACGCCACTCGGACCGACGGGGAGTTCCTCCTGGAGGTCATCGAGGCGACCTCGGCGGCAGGCGCAGACTGGATCAACATCCCCGACACCTGTGGGGTCGCGACGCCGCGGCGGTTCTACGACCTCATCGAGGAGGTCGACGCCCACACCGACGCTCGCATCGACGTGCACACGCACGACGACTTCGGGCTGGCGTCGGCAAACGCCATCTCCGGGTTCGAGGCGGGCGCGAGCCAGGCCCAGGTGTCGGTCAACGGCATCGGTGAACGGGCGGGCAACGCGGCCTACGAGGAGGTCGTGATGGCCTTGGAGTCGCTGTACGATGTCGACACCGGCATCGACACCACCCGGATCACCGAACTGTCCCGGATCGTCGAGGAGAAGTCCGACATCCCGGTGCCGGCGAACAAGCCGGTCGTCGGCCGCAACGCCTTCTCCCACGAGAGCGGCATCCACGCCGCGGGCGTCATCGAGAACTCCGACACCTTCGAGCCCGGCGTCATGACCCCAGAGATGGTCGGCGCCGAGCGCGAACTGGTGCTCGGAAAACACACGGGCGCTCACTCCGTGCGGGAACGGCTGATCGACGCCGGCTACGACCCGACCGACGCCGAAGTCCGCGAGGTAACCCGCCGCGTCAAGGAGTTCGGCGCGGAGGAACAGGTCACCATGACCGAACTGGAGCGATTCGCCAAGGAGGTCGGCGTCGAAGAGGAGTCCGAGGAGGTCCGGGCGTAGGCCCATGTCCTCGTCGGTCGCAGTCCAACGCCAGCAGCCGCGGGTGAAGCCCCGTCGCTCGCCGTCCCGGGCCGTTCGTCAGCACCTCTCACAGAACGTTTATTATCCGGGGCGGAGTGATATCGTACGTAATGATAGCGCGTGCTGGCCGTCGAGTCCGCTCGACTCCCAGCGCCGCGTCCGTTCTTCTCGGCGAGGGTATTGTAGGGGCGCTATAGCCCCCACTACATCCCACACCGACGCCGATTGTATCGAGGTTCGATCCGACATCAGCGACACCACAATGCAGACTCCATTCACACCCACGACCGACCGACCCACAGGAGGGCACTCATCATGAGCGAACGCGCATCAGTTCCGAAAGAGGACGAACAGACAGAGACCGAGGCCGACGAGGAACAGGCACCGGTCACGACCGGTGCACAGTCGGTCGTCCGGGCACTCGAAAACGCCGGTGCGGAGTACATCTTCGGCGTCCAGGGCGGGGCGATCATGCCCGTCTACGACGCGCTGTACGACTCCGATATCACCCACGTGACGATGGCCCACGAGCAGGGCGCCTCCCACGCCGCCGACGCCTACGGCATCGTTTCGGGCGAACCGGGCGTCTGCTTCGCCACGTCCGGCCCGGGCGCGACCAACCTCGTGACCGGCATCGCCGACGCCAACATGGACTCGGACCCGATGATCGCGTTGACCGGCCAGGTCCCCACGGAGTTCGTCGGGAACGACGCCTTCCAGGAGACCGACACCGTCGGCATCACCCAGCCGGTCACCAAGGAGAGCTACTTCGCGAGCCACTCCGACACCGTCGGCGACGACGTGAGCGAGGCGTTCGCACTCGCGGACGCCGGCCGCCAGGGGCCGACCCTGGTCGACCTCCCGAAAGACATCACCCAGGGTGAGACCGACGTAGAGCCGAAAGCGCCGGAAACGCCCGATACCTACGAAGTGCCCGAAGAGGCCGACGACGAGGCTGTCCAGGAAGCCGCCGAAGCGCTCTCCGACGCCGAGCGGCCGGTCATCCTGGCCGGCGGCGGCGTCATCAAGGCCAACGCCTCCAACGCCCTGCGTGAGTTCGCTACGGAGTACGAGATTCCGGTCATCACGACGATGCCCGGCATCGGGAGCTTCCCCGAGGACCACGAACTCTCCCTGGAGTGGGCCGGGATGCACGGCACCGGCTACGCCAACCTGGCGATCACGAACACGGACTGCATGCTGGCGATCGGGACCCGCTTCGACGACCGGCTGACCGGCGGCGTCGACTCGTTTGCACCGGACGCCGACATCATCCACGTCGACATCGATCCGGCGGAGATCAGCAAGAACATCTACGCCGACCACCCGCTGATCGGCGACGCGCGGCAGGTCCTGCGACAGTTGTTCGACGCCATGCCGCGGGCGCCCGACGCCGACGAGTGGCGCGAGCAGTGCCAGACGTGGAAAGCCGAGTACCCGATGAGCTACGATACGCCCGACGACGAGCCGCTGAAACCGCAGTACGTCGTCGAGCACTTCTCGGACGTGACCGACGACGACACCATCGTCTGTACGGGTGTCGGGCAACACCAGATGTGGGCCTCCCAGTTCTGGGAGTACACCGAACCCCGAACCTGGGTCTCCTCACACGGCCTGGGGACGATGGGCTACGGCGTGCCCGCCGCGATCGGCGCGAAACTCGCTGCCCCCGATCAGGAGGTCGTCTGTTTCGACGGCGACGGTTCGTTCCTGATGACTGTCCAGGGGCTCTCGGTCGCGGTCCGTGAGCAACTGGACATCACCTACGTCGTCCTCAACAACGAGGCCGTCGGGATGGTCCGCCAGTGGCAGGACGGCTTCTACGAGGGTCGTCGGATGGCCTCCGAGTACCCGTGGATTCCGCAGTTCGACAAGCTGGCCGAGGCCTTCGGTGCCGCCGGCTTCCGCCTGGAGGACTACGAGAACGTCGAAGAGACGATCGCGGCCGCACGCGACTACGACGGGCCGTCGGTCATCGACGCCCACATCGACCCCGGGGAGAACGTCTTCCCGATGGTGCCAAGCGGCGGCGACAACGGACTGTTCGCACTGAACGAAGACCACCTGGACGAGATCTAACGATGACTGGAGGAATGCCTGGCCCTGCGCCACACGACCGGATGCGCCCCGAGGGACGACGCAACTCCCAGGGGATTCGCGTCGACCCGGAAGCCGAAGCGACTCACGAACCACGACAGGCCGTGCTCTCGGCCCTCGTCAAACACCGGCCCGGTGTACTCGCCGAGGTCTCGGGGCTGTTCAGCCGACGGCAGTTCAACATCGAAAGCCTCACTGTCGGTCCGACGAGTGACGACAGTATAGCCCGGATGACGATCCTCATCGAGGAACCGCGGCCGGGTATCGAACAGGCGAAGAAACAACTGCAGAAGCTCGTGCCCGTCGTCTCGGTGATGGAACTGGAACCCGAGGCGCTCCGGCGGGAACTCGCGCTCATCAAGGTGGGTGGCGAGAAACCCGACGACGTCAACGCCGTCGCGGAGATGTACGACGGCCAGGCGGTCGACGCCTCGACCGACTCGGTGACCGTCGAGATCACGGGCAGCAAACAGAAGATCGACGCCGCCGTCGAGGCGTTCGAGCAGTTCGACGTACAGGAGATCGTTCGCACCGGGGCCGCCGCCTTAGAGCGTGGTCCCAAGACACTGGAGAAACATGACTGACATATCCGCACCCGTCTACTACGACGACGACGCCGACGTATCGACAATCGAAACCGAAACTGTCGCGGTACTGGGCTATGGCTCACAGGGCCACGCCCACGCGCTGAACCTCAACGACTCCGGGATCGACGTGATCGTCGGTCTGCGCGAGGACTCCGATTCGTGGGCCGAGGCCGAGGACGCCGGCCTGCGCGTCGAAACTCCCGACGTGGCCGCCGCCGCGGCCGACCGTGTCGTGATGCTGGTCCCCGACACGATCCAGCCGGCGGTCTACGAAGCGATCAAGGACGGCCTGGAGGCTGGCGACACCCTCCAGTTCGCCCACGGGTTCAACATCCACTACGGACAGATCGAGCCCGACGAGGATGTCGACGTGACGATGGTCGCGCCGAAGTCCCCCGGCCATCTGGTCCGGCGGACCTACGAGCGCGGCGAGGGAACGCCCGGCCTGATGGCGGTCTATCAGGACGCGACCGGCAACGCCGAAGCCGAGGCCTTGGCCTACGCGAAGGCGCTTGGCTGTACCCGGGCTGGCGTCATCGGGACGACCTTCCAGGAGGAAGTCGAGACCGACCTCTTCGGCGAGCAGGCCGTCCTCTGTGGCGGCGTCACCGAGATGGTCAAGGCCGGCTTCGAGACGCTGGTCGACGCCGGCTACGCGCCGGAGATGGCCTACTTCGAGTGTCTGAACGAACTCAAACTCATCGTCGATCTGATGTACGAGGGCGGCAACATGGAGATGTGGAACTCCGTCTCCGACACCGCCGAGTACGGCGGACTCACCCGCGGTGAGGAAGTCATCAACCGCGAAGGGATGGAAGAGATCCTCGAAGACGTCCAGAACGGCGAGTTCGCCCGGGAGTGGATCAACGAGAACCAGGCCAACCGGCCGTCCTACAAGCAGTACCGCGCCGCAGAGCAGAGCCACCAGGTCGAGCAGGTCGGGGGCGAACTGCGGAAACTGTTCGCCTGGGACGACGAGGAAGAATCCGAAGAAGTACCCGCAGATGACTAACCACGTACGTAGCTCCGCCACAACGGAGACCACAGCATGAGCAACGGCACGCTGTACGACAAGGTGTGGGACCGACACAAGGTAACGACCCTGCCCAACGGGCAGGACCAGCTGTTCGTCGGCCTCCACCTCATCCACGAGGTCACGAGTCCGCAGGCGTTCGGGATGCTCCAGGAACGCGGCCTCGAAGTCGCACGCCCCGACCTGACCCACGCCACAGTCGACCACATCGTCCCGACGGCGAACCAGGACCGGCCCTACGCCGACGACGCCGCCGAACGGATGATGGCCGAACTGGAGGAGAACGTCCGGGACGCCGGTATCGAGTTCTCGGACCCGACGACCGGTAATCAGGGAATCGTCCACGTCATCGGGCCAGAGCAAGGGATTACCCAGCCCGGCAAGACGATCGTCTGTGGGGACAGCCACACCTCGACCCACGGTGCCTTCGGCGCGCTCGCGTTCGGGATCGGGACCAGCCAGATCCGGGACGTGCTGGCGACCCAGACCATCGCGATGGAGAAACAGAAGGTCCGGAAGATCGAGGTCAACGGCGAACTCGGCGAGGGCGTCGAGGCCAAGGACATCATCCTCGAGATCATCCGCCGGCTCGGGACCGAAGGCGGCGTCGGCTACGTCTACGAGTACGCCGGCGAGGCTATCGAGGACCTCGGGATGGAAGGCCGGATGTCGATCTGTAACATGTCCATCGAGGGCGGCGCTCGCGCGGGCTACGTCAACCCCGACGAGACCACCTACGAGTGGCTCGAAGAGACCGACTACTTCCAGGAGAACCCCGAGAAGTTCGAGGAACTCAAACCGTACTGGGAGTCTATCCGCTCCGACGAGGACGCCGAGTACGACGATGTCGTCGAGATCGACGCGGGCGAACTGGACCCCGTCGTCACCTGGGGGACCACGCCCGGCCAGGGCATCGGCATCGACGATCCGATTCCCGAGCCCGAATCGCTGGCCGACGACAAAGTCGACACCGCCCGCCGCGCTCAGAAGCACATGCGCGTCGAACCGGGCGAGACCATGAACGGCTACGACATCGACGTGGCGTTCCTGGGTTCCTGTACCAACGCCCGGCTGCCCGACCTGCGCCGCGCGGCCCGAATCGTGAAGGGTCGTGAGGTCGACGACGACGTACGCGCGTTCGTCGTCCCCGGAAGTCAGCGGGTCCAACAGGCCGCCAAGGAGGAAGGGCTCAAGGACATCTTCGAGGCGGCCGGTTTCGAGTGGCGCAACGCCGGCTGTTCGATGTGTCTCGGCATGAACGAGGACCAGCTGGAGGGCGACGAGGCCTGTGCAAGCTCCTCGAACCGGAACTTCGTCGGCCGCCAGGGGAGCAAGGACGGCCGGACAGTGCTGATGAACCCCCGGATGGTCGCCGCCGCGGCGATCACCGGCGAGGTCTCTGACGTGCGCGACCTGAAGGAGGTGAACCTGGCATGAGCGACGCTACCGAAGAGATCCCCGAGGTCGATTACGTCGAGGGGAGCGGCATCCCGATCCGCGGGAACGACATCGACACCGACCAGATCATCCCCGCGCGGTTCATGAAGGTCGTCACCTTCGACGGCCTGGGCGAGTTCGCCTTCTTCGATCTGCGCTTCGACGACGAGGACAACCAGAAGGATCACCCGATGAACGAGGAGCGGTTTCAGGACGCCAACGTCATGGTCGTCAACAACAACTTCGGCTGTGGCTCCTCGCGCGAACACGCCCCGCAGGCGCTGATGCGCTGGGGCATCGACGCGATCATCGGCGAAGGGTTCGCCGAGATCTTCGCCGGGAACTGTCTCGCACTCGGTATCCCGACGGTCACCGCGGACCACGAGACGATCAACGCGCTCCAGCAGTGGGTCGACGACAACCCCGACAAGGAGATCGAGGTCGACGTGGCCGCCGAGACCGTCAGGTACGGCGGCAACGAGATCTCCGTCAGCGTGGACAACGCCCAGCGGCAGGCGCTGGTCGAGGGGATCTGGGACACCACGGCGCTGATGAAGGCAAACCGGAACGCCATCGAGGAGACGGCAGCGAACCTGCCGTATCTCGATCAGACCCGGTCCGACGTCGAGGCTGACGACTGAATCGGGCCGTTTTTTCGGGTAGCACAGGTCGTGATGCCAAGATCCATCTACCGTCGGGTCGCCTCTCCGACATGGAGCGGATACGCGAGATCCACATCGCCCCGCTGGGTCACGAACGCGACCGCATCGTCGAGCCCATCCGGGAACACAACGCCGACACCGTCTACCTGCTCAACCAGAGCGAGCGCAGGCAGCGGTTCACGCCGTACCAGCAGGCGCTCGTCGAGGACCTCGAAGCCGACGGCATCACTATTGCTATCCACGAGACCGACCTCCACGATCTCTACGACGTGTTAGCCGTCGTGACGACACTCACGGCCGATCACGCCGACGATATCGTCCGGGTCAACGTCTCCAGCGGCCCGAAACTGGCGGCGATCGGGAGCGCGATCGCCTGCATGGCGACGGCGGCGACGGCCTACTACGTCCACCCGGAGCGCCACGTTCCGGCGGTCGCCGAAGAGCCACTCACACGGGGAATGCAGAACGCGGAAGTGTTGCCGTCCTATCCGATCGAGGCCATCTCCCGCGATCAGGTCGCGGTACTGGACTACCTCGACCGAACGAACTCCGAGAGCTACACCGCCAAAAAGAAAGACCTCATCGAGTTCGCCGAGGAAGCCGGTCTGGCGTTCATCGACGACGCCGACCCGGCCAACGACAAGGCGAAGTTCGCGCTGTTGAACGCGAACATCGTCGATCCGCTGATCGAGGACGGCTATATCGCCGTCCGCGAGGTCGGGCGCACGAAACAGATCACGCTCACCAAGACCGGACGCAACGTCCTTCACGCGTTCCGTCACAAGCTCTGATCGGGCCACGATCTGTCGCTTCGGTCGATCGTCAACGGGGGTCAGATATTCCGTCGATGAAGAACGTTCTAATAGTATAGACTGTTCTGATACTATCTGTTGTATCGATAGTATCTGGATAGAATGTACATACCGATCCCGCAAATCAATGGATGCGCACGGGTCGGCGACGAACCGTCGTCGGGTGTCCACCCTCTTCGGCCCTCCAACGCGGGCACCCCGGCGGCGTCGCCACCCCGCGCCCGCTCTCACTGCGTGCGGTGGGAGTGTGCCTCTGACACGCACGACGGGCCTTCGCCCGAGGCCCGTTCGGTCCACTGACGGTCCCCCTGACGCCACGACGGGTACAGTCGACCGCGGCGTTTTTCTCGATTCACCGTGAACTGCCGACAGTGACACAGCACGGTCCCCTGGTTCCGCTACTCGGCCTGCTACTCGGGGCGACTGTCGGATCGCTCGTCCTCTGGGTCGCACTCGACGCTCGGACCAGAGACGAGAACCCGCTTCTGTGGGGGCTCCTATCCCTCCCGCTGTACCCGGTATTCCCACTGGCGTTCTATCTACTGCGCCGCCGGAGTGCCCGCGTCCGCCTGCCCGACGGTCGGTACTACCTCGCCCGAGCGGCAGCCGTCGGGACCGTCCTCTCTCTGGCAGTCGCGGCCATCGCAGCACCGCCGGACCCGTTCACCCTGGTTACGTACTGGCTCGTCGCCTCGCCGGTCGTCGTCGCAGGGCTGTACGTCTTCGATCGACACCGCCGGCAGTCACAGACAGCGGGCGCGCTGTAAGGAGACCTACCCACGAACCACGACCGCGGACCGCGGAAAACCGAACCACTTTCACTCTCCGCTCGTCTCTGCTGGAACATGACACACGAGATCGCCGTCATCCCCGGCGACGGGATCGGCCAGGAGGTCACGCCCGCCGCCGTCGAGGTACTGGAGGCAATCGAGACAGTCGACTTCGAGTTCGTCGAAGGCGACGCCGGTGACGCCGTCAAAGCCGAGACGGGGACGGCACTTCCCGAGGCGACCGCGGCGCTCGCTGCCGACGCCGATGCGACGCTGTTCGGTGCGGCCGGCGAGACGGCCGCGGACGTGATCCTCCCGCTGCGGCAGGTCGTCGGGTCGTTCGCCAACGTCCGCCCGGCGGTCGCGTACCCGGCACTCGACGCTGTCCAGCCCGACACCGACCTCGTGTTCATCCGGGAGAACACCGAAGGTGTCTACAAGGGCATCGAGAGCGAGATCACCGACGGTGTGACCACCTGTACCCGCGTCATCACCGAAGAGGCGTCCGAGAAGATCGCCGAGTTCGGCTTCGACTACGCCCGGCAGAACGGCTTCGACGACGTGACGATCGCCCACAAGGCAAACGTCATGCAGAAGACCGACGGCCTGTTTCTGGAGACGGCCGAGCGGGTCGGGGAAGATCTCGACGCGGAGTACGATACGGCCCTGATGGACGCGCTGGCGATGCATCTGGTGATGCATCCCGAGGACTACGGTGTGGTCATCTGTCCGAACCTCGCGGGTGACATGCTCTCGGACCTGGCGGCGGGACTGGTCGGCGGGCTCGGTCTGCTCCCGTCGGCGAACGTCGGCGAGGAGAACGCGCTGTTCGAACCGGTCCACGGCTCCGCACCGGACATCGCGGGCGAAGGGATCGCCAACCCCTCGGCGATGGTCCTCTCGGCGGCGATGCTGCTGGATCACCTCGGATACGACGAAGAAGGGGATCGGGTCCGAGAGGCTGTCGAGACGGTGTTGGACGAGGGTCCCCGGACGCCGGACCTCGGTGGCGACGGCAGTACCGAGGAAGTCACCGCTGCGATCCTGGATGCGCTGTAACCGAGCAAAAACAGTCAGTATCCGATAGAAAAGCGTAAAACCGGAGCGAAACGATCACTAGCAAGAGGATGCTCCCGGCCGAGCGCAAACGGACGATCGTCCGACTGGTGACCGAGCGAGACGGCTGCTCAGTCGCGGAACTGGCGGCGGAACTGGATTTCTCGAAGGCGACGATCCGTCGGGACCTCCGGGACCTCGAAGCCGAGGGGCGCATCGAGCGATCCCACGGCGGCGCGGTCCCCAGTTCCTCCGTCGGGACCGAACGCTCGTACGACCAGCGGGAAGTCGAGAACCTCGACGCGAAACGTGCGATCGCCGGTCGGGCGAGCGAGGAGATCCGTGAAGACCACGTCGTCTTCTTCGACGCCGGGACGACGACGATGGAAGTCGCCCGTGCGGTCCCGGAGACGGAGTTCGTCGCCGCGACGAACATGCCGGAGTTGGCGACGGAACTCTCCCGACGGGACCTGGAGGTGAAACTGACAGGCGGGACGTTGCGCGCTCGGACCCGGGCACTCGTCGGGCCGACGGCCGAAGCGTTTCTCGACCGGACGAACTTCGACCTGCTCGTGCTCGGGACGAACGCGGTCGATTCGACCGCGGGACTCTCGACACCGAACGAGGACGAAGCAGCCGTGAAGTCCCAGATGGTCGACAAAGCCTCCCGCGTGGTTCTGGTCGCCGACTGTTCGAAGTTCGGCGAGCGAAGCTTCGTCTCGTTTGCCGACCTTTCGGCGATCGATCTACTCGTTACCGACCGATCACCGACAGGCACGCTCGCGGCAGCGTTCGACGACGCCGGCGTCACCGTCGAAGGAGTCAACGAATGATCGTCACAGTCACCTACAACCCAGCAGTCGACCAGACCGTCCAGTTCGACGAGCCGATGGAACCAGACCACGTCATGCGGGCCGAGAGTGCCCGCTACGACGCCGGCGGGAAGGGGATCAACGTCGCCCAGTTCCTCACTGCGATGGACAAACCCTGTGTCGCGACGGGACTGGCCGGTGGATTCACCGGTCGGTTCATCCGAGAGGACATGCAGTCCGGTGGCGTCGAGACCGACTTCACCGAGATCGAGGGGATAACGAGGCTGAACACGACCGCCATAGCCGACGACGAGGAGTTCAAACTCAATCTCAGCGGCCCGGCTGTCGATCGAGGCATCGTCGACGATGTCCTCGAACGTGTCCGCGCTCACGACCCCGACTGGGTGCTCGTCGGTGGGAGTCTCCCGCCGGGCCTGGAGATCGAAGACATCGACCGGATCGCGACCGGCGGCGACTGGGAGACGATCGTCGACGTGGAGGGGACGATCCTCAAGCGACTGGACGCCCAGTACTCGATGTGTAAACCGAACCGTCACGAACTGGGCGACGCGACCGACGCAGACGTCTCGACCCTGGAAGGGTGTGCGCGGGCCGCTGGCTCGTTCCGGGACCAGGGGTTCGACCGGGTGTTGGCGTCGCTGGGGGCCGACGGCGCGGTGTTGGCGACGGACGAACAGCTCCTGTACGCCGATGCATTGGACGTCGACGTGGTCGATACTGTCGGTGCCGGCGACGCGTTGCTCTCGGGCCTGCTCGCAGCCTGGGAGGCCGGCGAGAGCAATGAAGCGGCCCTCAGAACTGGTGTCGCGGTCTCGTCGCTGCTGGTCTCCCAGGCTGGGACCGGAATCCCGTCGCTCGCCAGCGTCGAGTCGCTACGCGAAGACGTGACCGTCCAGACCCTGTAACTCAGAACTTCTCGACGTACTCCTCGACGAACGCTTCGATCTCGGCCGGGGAGGGCTGATCTGCGGTCCGGACGAAGTAGCCGGCGACTGCGTTCCCGAGCAGGATCGACGCCGGGGCACCCAGATCGAGGACGCGCCCGACGGCCAGCCCCGCGTTGAAGTGATCGCCGGAGCTGGTCGTCAACGCCGGGTCGTCGACTGCCGGTACCTCGACACTGTGGGTCCCCTCGGCCGTGACGACCACCGAGCGGTCGACGCCGTGACCGACGAACCAGGTCGGTTCGAGCGCGTCGTAGGCGACCGCCGCGGACTCCTCGAAGGTCCGGTCCCCGTCTCCGGCGTAGGCGTCCGCGAGGACACCGGTCTCCGCCCGGTTCGAGGAGACGACCACGTCGGTCACGGCGTCCAACCGGCCGATGGCGTTCCGCCCGGCCCGGAGCCTGTCCGCGTCGAGTTTCCGGACATCGCCGGGGTCGATCAACACTGTCCCGGGCGGATCGTCGATCCGATCCCAGTTGTCGCGGAGGCCGTCGTAGATGTCCGGGAGGTCCGGCGTCTCGGACCAGTAGCCGGTTCCCAGGAGTGCGGCGCCGTCGAGGCGATCGAGCAGACTGTCGTGGCCGAACCACTCCTCCAGCGCCGCCCAGTCGAGCTCCATCGTGTCGCCGATCTCGGTCAGCATCAGCTTCCCGTCATCGAACTCGACCGCGTCGGTGACACCGGGCGCGCCGATACTGTGGAAGTCGAGGTGGCCGAACTCGGCGTCGAACGGCTCCCTGACGGGGTCGTCGTACATCCCGATCATCGTCGTCTCGAACGCCCAGGTGTCGAACGCCCGCGCCAGGTGACAGGTGTGGCCGCCGGTCCGGCTCCCGTCCTGGAGCCACTCGAATGTCAGCGAACTCTCGGCCGCGACCGAGCGGTCGACGCGATCGCCGAACGCCGAGAGTGTCGCCAGTCGCTCGTAGGTCTCGGGGTCCGAACGGTCGGCGACGACCTCACGGACACGGTCGAGGTAGCCGTCGAACCCGAAGACGACGTGGCCGTAGTCGGCCGGCTCGAAGCCGTCGGCGAGGCCACGCTGTGTCTGGGCGACCGCGTCCCGCGTCTCCTGGCTCGGTGTCGGCTCCGCCATCGCCTACAGGACGTCGTCCGCGGCCGCGCCATCGAAGACGACCGAGTCGAGCTTGTCGAGGATGTCGTAGGGGTCCTCGCGCTGCCAGACGTTCCGGCCGACGGCCAGCCCGGAGACGCCCACGTCCATGCAGTCCGCGACGAGTTCCAGGAAGTCCCGGTCGGAGGTCTTCGAGCCACCCGACAGCAGGACGCGGTTGTCCGCGGCCGCGTCGACGGCGTGGGCCATCGCTTCCTTGCTTCGGGGGTACTTGACCTTCGTGAAGTCGGCACCCAGTTCCAGCCCGAGCCGTGCGGCGTAGGCGATGATATCACGGGTCCGATGGTCTTTGACGGCCTGTCCGCGCGGATACGACCACATCGCGACCGGCAGGTCGTGGTCGCGTGCGGCCTCCTGGACCGGCCGGAAGTCCTCGAAGGAGTCCGGTTCGCGGTTGATTCCGGGATAGATCGTGTAGCCGATCGCGTCGGCACCCAGCTCCGCGGCGTAGTCGACCGACCAGTTCTGGGGGGAGTAGGGGTCGCCCATCCAGAGGTCGGAACTGCCGTTGAGCTTCGCCAGCAGGTTCACGTCGTCCTCGTAGCTGGGGTAGTACGTCTCGGCCAGCCCCTTACCGACCGCAAGCGCCGTGACGGCGTCGTGGGTCGCCATCTCGAACACTTCCCGGGGGTCGAGGCGCTCCTCGACGCCGCTGAACTGCTTGGGGCCGTGTTCCAGGCCGTGGTCGTGGGCTAACACGAGCGTCTTGTCGTCGCGAACGATCGGGGAGTCATCCACTGGTCGCATGTATCCGAACTACCCAGAACGGACATTAACCGTTTTCGGTATCTATCGTTTACTACTGTTCATGTTCGTTTTTGCTCGACACCCCCGTCTGCCGGTAGCGGAACCCGGCACACCGGCGGATCGGTCGTTCAGGCCTGCTCGCGGATCGACTCCCAGCGGCCGTTCGACTCCAGTTGCTCCTGTAGCTCCTGGGCGTACTGCTGTGCCAGCTCGTCGGCTTCCTCCATACGCTCGTCGTCTCCCTTCCCGCCGAGCCCGAGTGCGTCTTTGACGCCCGAAAAGAGACCGCCGCCGGAGCCACCAGAGCTACCGGAGTCGCCGTCCGGTGCCCCACTCATCGCCGACTGCTGTTCGATCCGATCGAGTTCGGGCATGATACTCGGGAGTTTCGAGGTGTTCGCGACGATACGGGCCGAATCGGGGTCCTCAGCGTTCTCGATCTCGAACTCCACGGCGGTCATCACCAGCCCCCACTGCTGGCTGGAAAAGGAGGAGACTTCGACTTGGTCGTTGAACTGTTGGTCGACCTGCATCCGCTCGGCTGCGATCCGGTCGGTCCAGTTGCTGTCGCTCATGGCTGTCGGTTGGGGGGCCTGGTGTATGAGCGTTTCCCGCCCCGAGTTACAAGGGACCCGAACTCCAAGACCGCGACATGACAAACGTCGGCTTCATCGGCCTCGGCGCGATGGGTGCACCGATGGCGTGGAACCTCGACGACGCAGGCTTCGACCTGGTCGTCTACAACCGGACGACCGACCGCGAACAACCGTTTGCCGAGGCGGGCGTCTCTGTCGCTGATTCCCCGAAACATCTCACCGAACGTGTCGACGTGGTCTGTCTGATCGTCAGCGACGGTGACGCAGTCCAGGCGGTCCTCGAACGCGACCTCGGTATTCTGGCCGGCCTCGACGAAGCGACGACTGTCGTCCAGATGAGTACGATCGGCTACGCAGAGACGATGGCCGCCGCCGAACTCGTCGAAGAAACCGGCGCCCGGTTCGTCGACGCGCCGGTCTCGGGAACCGTCGGGCCGGCCCGTGAGGGAACCCTCGTCGGCCTGGCAAGCGGCCCCGAAGGCGTCGTCGAAGAAGTACGGCCGGTCCTCGAAGCGATGTGTGACCCGGTGGTCCACTGCGGCGAGGTCGGCCAGGGGACCAACATGAAGCTGTTCATCAACCTCCTGCTGGGGGACGCGATGGGCGCGTTCGCCGAGGCGCTGGTCTTCGGGAAGGCCAACGGATTGGGCGTCGACGACATGCTCGAAGTCGTCGAGAACGGGGCGCTGGACTGCCCGCTGTTCGAGGGGAAAGGTGCGCTGATCGCCGACCGGGACTTCGACTCGCGGTTCCCCGTCGACTACCAGCACAAGGACCTCTCGCTGGCCCTGGACCGGGCCGGCGACCTCGGTGTCCCGCTCTCACAGACGGCCGCGGCTCGGGAAGCGTTCAGCGCTGCACGCGGCAGCGGACACGGCAGCGAGGACATGGGTGCTGTCATCAAACCGCTCGAAGCGGTGACCGACGTGACCGTCGAGGACGACTGATCAGAGGAAGTCGGTCATGTCCGGGGCGTCCCCGCCCTGGTCGCCGCCCCCGCCGAAGGACTCGGCGATGGCAGCCATGAACGAGTCTAGCCCGCGGGTCTGGTACCAGACTGTCCCTGGTCCCGTAAAGTCCATCACCAGACCCTCACCGCTCAACAGCGTCGACTTCAGCCCGCCGACCCGCCGCGCGTCGAAGGTCACCGACTCCGTCCAGGCGACGACGTGTTCGTTGTCGACGGTGTAGGTCTCGCCGTCGGCCAGCTCCTTCTGTTCGATGCCGCCGAATGCCTCGATGAGGACGTTTCCGGTCCCTTTCAGGGCCAGGGGCGTGATGCTCGCGCCGGCCAGCATCGACTTCAGCCCGCCGAACTCCGAATCGATGTCGATCTCGGGGTCCGAAGCGAGGTAGGCCCCGTCGACGGCGTACAGTGTCTCCCCGTCCAGCACGTGATGGTTCACGTCACCTGGCGTCGGTGGTGCGAGTGTGATCGTCCCCCGCCCGCCCTCGGCGGTGAACTCGTTCGCCAGGAACGACTCCCCACCGAGCATCGACTTCGCGGAACTGAGCAGGCCGTCCCGACTCGTCGTCGTATCGATGCCGACGTTCGTCGTGTGGCTGACCATCGCGCCGGGTTCGGCCATGATCGACTCGCCGCCTTCGAGATCGACGACGACGTGGGTGTAGGAGGGCTTGTGCGTGAGTTCGATCTCCATGGCGGGGAGTTCGCTCGGTATGATATATAAAGTTAAGCAGAAGAACAGGAACGGTGTGAGGGCGCCTTATTCCACGCTGACCCACTCGCCGTGTTCGTCACTCCGTTCGACGGCATCCAGGACCCGCTGGACCGCCAGTCCGTCGGCGAAGTCCGGTTCGTACTCGCTGCCGGCCGCAACGCTCGACAAGAACTCGTAGTTCTCGTGGACGAACGTGTGCTCCCAGCCGATGACGTGGCCCGGGGGCCACCAGTGGTCGACGTAGGGGTCGCTCTCGTCGGTCACAAGGATCGTCTCGTAGCCCCGGCTGTCCTCGCTGAGGAGTTCCAGTTCGTTGAGTCGCTCCAGGGAGAACCGCAGGCTCCCTTTCGAGCCCTGGATCTCGATGGTGTGGTCGTTCTTGTGGCCGTTGGCGAACCGTGAGGCCTCCAGCGTGCCGACGGTGCCGTTCTCGAACTCGACCTGTGCGCTGTAGGCGTCGTCGACGGTGACCGGTCGCGTCTCGTCGCCGCCCTCGACCGGCCGTTCGTCGACGAAGGTGGTGAGGTGGCCGCTGAGTCGGTCGATATCGCCGATCAGGAACCGCGCCAAGTCGACAGTGTGGGCGCCCAGGTCCCCCAGCGCGCCGCTGCCGGCCATCTCGGCGTCGTTGCGCCAGGACCACGGTGCCTCGGGATCGACGAGCCAGTCCTGGAGGTACCGGCCACGGAAGTGGTGGATCTCGCCGAGTTCGCCGTCCTCGATAAGTCCCTTCGCGTACTGGATCGCCGGGACGAACCGGTAGTTGAACGCGATGCCGGCCGGCACGCCAGCGTCGGCCGCCGCGTCAGCCATCGCCTCGGCGTCGTCCAGGGTCGGGGCCAGCGGCTTCTCGCAGAACGTCGGCGTCCCGGCTTCCAACGCCGCGACGGTCGGCTCTCGATGGACGTGGTTGGGACCGAGGTTGTAGAAGACGTCGACGTCGTCGACGACCTCGCGCCAGTCCGTCGCGTAGCGGTCGAATCCGAGTCTGTCGGCGGCTTCGGCCAGCGCGTCCTCGTCGCGCCCGACGATCACGTCGCGGTTGAGCGCCGGTGCGTCCTCGAAGAACATCGGGAGCCGCGCGAACGCGTTGGCGTGTGCCTTGCCCATGAACCGATACCCCAGGACGCCGATGTCGAGTGGTGTGTCAGTCATGCTGTCGTCTCCAGTTGCTCACCGCTCGCGAACGTAGCGAGCGAGCGGCCTTTTTTGCCCACGTTTTTCGAGGAGTGGTGCGCGCAGCGCACCCGACGCTGAAAAAGGTAGCCGATGGTGAGTGGTGTCTCAGTCATCGTTATTCCGCCCAGTAGGCGTCTCCTGGTTGTGTCTCGAAGACGGCGCGGTCGAGTACGTCGACGGCTTTCTCCAGTCCTTCGCGCGCGCTGGTCAGCGAGTCCTCGTGTTCGATCGAGAGCGTGCCGTCGTAGCCGACCATCCGCAGCGTCGAGACCACGTCCTTCCAGTGGCTCTCGTCGTGGCCGTAGCCGATCGAGCGGAACAGCCACGAGCGGTTCGGTTCGTCGGTGTAGGCGGTCGTATCGAGGACGCCCTTCTCGCGGGCCTCGGAGTCGTAGACTTTGGTGTCCTTGGCGTGGAAGTGGTGGATCGCGCCCTCCTCGCCGAGTAGCCGGATCGCCTCGGTCACGTCGATCCCCTGCCAGTAGAGGTGTGAGGGGTCGAAGTTCGCCCCCACGTGGTCGTTCGTGGCCTCGCGGAGCTTCAGCATGCCACGAGGCTCGTAGACGAGCATGTTCGGGTGCATCTCGATGGCCACGTCCACGTCGTGGTGGGCGGCGTGGTCGGCGAGGTCGCCCCAGTAGTCGGTCGCGACCTCCCACTGGTACTCGTGGGCGTCGGCGTGTTCGCTGGGCCACGGGGCCGTGATCCAGTTGGGCACCTCGTCGTTCGGGCCGCCCGCCGGGAGCCCGGAGAAACAGGTCACGGCGTCGACGCCGAGTTGGTCGGCCAGCCGGATCGCCTCCCGGAGTTCCGTGTCGGCCTCGCTCGCGCGTTCCTCCTCGGGGTGCAGCGGGTTGTTGTGTGTCGCCAGCGCGCTGACTGCCATCCCGTGCTCGTCGAGCAGGTCCTGTAGTTCGGCCTGTGCGTCCTCGTCGTCCAGGTACTGATCGCGTGGCAGGTGGTCGTCGCCGGGGAACCCGCCACAGCCGAGTTCAACGGCGTCGACGCCGATACTATCCAGGTACGACAGTGCGTCCGCGAGCGACTGGTCCCCCAGCGGGACGGTGAGTACACCGACTTGCATACCTCGTATTGCGAAAATGACGACAATAAATCCTTGCTGTCCTCGGCCACAGCCGTCAACGGTCCGTATCGTAGCGCTCGAACAGCGCTGTCAACTGCTTGGCCCGCATCGTGAGCATCTTCGCGTTGACGTATACCTCACCCAGTGCGAGGTTCTGCTCTTCGGCGATCGCCGCGACGTGTTCCGCTTCCTCGACGTTCTCTCTGGAGGTCTCCGCGACATCGTCGGCGATCGAGGCGACCTCTTCGGAGGTCGCAGCCTGGTCGTCGGTCGCGTTGCTGATCTCCTTGACGCCCGTCGAGGTTTTTTCGACGTGTTCCATGATGGATTCCAGCGCGGTCAGTCCCTCCTCGACGGCGTCCTGGCCGTCCTCGACGGCGGCTTGCATCTCGGAAATCTCGTCGACCGCGTCCTCGGTCTGTGTCTGGATCTCGCCGATCAGCGTCTCGATCTCGGTAGTTGCCTCCTTGGTCTCCTCGGCGAGCGTCTTGACCTCGTCGGCGACGACGCCGAACCCGTTGTTGTTCGCGCTCCCCGAGGACGCGTGGGCCGCCTCGATCGAGGCGTTCAGCGCCAGGATGTTCGTCTGTTCGGCGATGTCGTCGATGAGGTCGACGATCCGACCGACCTCGGTCATCTGATCGTCAAGCGTTCGGACGGTCTCGACGACCTCGTCCGTCTGCGTGACCGTCTCGGACATGGTCTCCTGGGCGACTGTAGCCGCTTCGATCCCCTCGACGGTCCGGCGTTCGGTCTTGTCCGCCATCTCGGTGACTTCCTTCGAGGAGGCGGCGATCTCCTCGATCGTCGCAGACATCTGTGACATCTCGTCGCTGATGGTCGTGATCTGCTGGTGTTGCTCGTGGAAGACGTCGGCGATCCCCTGGACGGTCTCTGCCACGTTCTGTGACGCTTCTTTGACTGCCTGGGTCGCGGCGGTCACCTGTTCGGACGATCCCGCAACGTCCGCCGAGAACTCGTCGGCGGTCTCGATCGTCTGCTGGAAGGCAGCGGCCATCTCGTTGAATTCCGTGCCAAGTTCGTTCAGTGCTGCCGACGGTGTATCCACGGCCATACGCCTGCTGAGATCCCCCTCGTTGGTGGCGTCGATCGTCGCACAGCACTCCTCGATGTACGCAGATAGCTCCTCGTGGCTCATCTCATCGGCGGCAGAGACGCCGCCGTCGGTCGCCGCGGGAGCCTGCTGGGCCACTCCGCCCGTCGTGACCTCGCGTTCCGCCCGAACCGTGGCGAGTTCGCCCTCGGTCTCGGCGAGTGCCGTGCGTGCCCCGTCCCGTTTTGCCTGCCGCTGGTCACGTTCCGTGACTGCGTCCGTCAGCCGAGCCCTGACGGAAACGATCGTGTACCATCCCACGATCGCCGCGACGACGAGACCACCCAGTGCCAGTGGCCACTTCAGTCCGGGCGGGCCGAACCCGACCACAATCACCTGGTAGAGGGCGTGGGCGAACTGACCTGCCGTACCAGCGGTCACCCACCGATGTCCTGTCCGTGCCATTGATCCCGTGTTTTCCTCGGTAATATAAATCCTCTTGCCCTCCGTGTTCAGGATTGAGAATGTGCGCGGTAGCTTGATAACCACGAGCCGAAAACCGGGGTGTATGTCACGGGTATCGACCGGGGGCCACGCGGATATCGAACTCCTGCACCGACTCGTGGGCGGTGACGGCGGGGCTGCACTCGACGCGCTACTGGACGGGTTCACACAGCAGCATCCCAACGTCCCGTTGGGCGATGTCACCAACGAGAACCTGAGTCTCACGGTCAAGAGCCGCATCCTGAAAGAGGACCCGCCTGACGTTTGGATCGAATGGCCGGGCAAGAACCTCAAACCGTATACCGATGCGGGTGTCGTCGATGATCTCTCAGCTATCTGGACCGACGGCAATATGGAACAGAACTACCTCGACGGCCCGAAAGACGCCGCTCGAATAGACGACACGTACCGGGCGGTCCCGCTGAACATCCATCGGATCAACAACCTGTTCGTCAACGCCTCGCTCGCCGACGAGGTCGGTGTCGATCCCGCCCGGATCGACAGCCCCAGTGCGTTCGCAGAGGAACTGGAGCGGATCGACGCCGAGACCGACCACGTCGGGATGTTGTTCCCGATGAAAAACCCGTGGACGGTGCTCCAGGTCTTCGAGACGGTCCTCCTGGGCGAACAGGGACACGACACCTATCGAGCGATCAGTGACGGGCGTGCGAGCACGCATCGTCGCGAGATCGTCCAGGCCCTGGAGATCGTACAGCGCTACGGCGCGGTCGCGACAGAGGACCGGGCGTATCTCTCCCTGACCGACGCGAACGAGCGGTTCATCGAGGGCGAATCCGTGTTCTTCCATCAAGGCGACTGGGCGGCCGGTGCGTACACGGAGACCGACGGGTTCGACTACCACTCCGAGTGGTCGCACGTCCCGTTCCCGGGGACGGAAGGGTACTACGCGATGAACATGGACTCGGTGGTCTCGGCCGCCGACACCGACGCCCCCGACGCCGTCGAGACGTTCCTGCGTTACGTCGGGTCCGCCGACGGCCAGCGCCGGTTCAACCGGAAGAAGGGGTCGATCCCGCCCCGCACTGATGTCGACACCGGACAGTTCACGCCCTTCCTCCAGGAGCAACAACGGGCCTTCCAGCAGTCCCGGGGTCAACCGCTCTCGATCACGCACGGACTCGGCGTTCGCCCGGACCAGCTTATCGAACTCAAGACGGCTGTCTCCGCGTTCGTCTCCACGTGGGACGTGGAGTCGGCTGCCGATTCCGTGATCACGGCCCTGGAGCAAACGTCCTAACACGCGGACGACAGCCGCCCGTTTCTCAAAGGCCCGTTGTCAACAGTGTGTGTCCCTCACGTGCTTGAACTCTCCCATCGTGATTTCCTCTACACTTTTGTGACGGGGGTAGCAATGGCCACCTATGGGACAGGCAAACGACGTGGATTACGCTGACCTGCACGATCCGAACGCGGAGTATACGATGCGCGAACTCTCCGCAGAGACGATGGGCGTCACCGCCAAACGCGGTGGCGGCCGCGACGTGGAGATCACCGACGTTCAGACGACGATGATCGACGGGAACTTCCCGTGGACACTGGTCCGGATCTACACCGACGCTGGCATCGTCGGAACGGGCGAGGCCTACTGGGGAGCCGGTGTTCCGGAACTCATCGAGCGGATGAAGCCGTTCGTCGTCGGCGAGAACCCGCTGGACATCGACCGCCTCTACGAGCACCTCATCCAGAAGATGTCGGGCGAAGGCAGCGTCGAAGGCGTCACCGTCACGGCGATCGCCGGTATCGAGGTCGCGCTGCACGACCTCGCCGGCAAGATCCTCGAAGTCCCGGCCTACCAGTTGCTCGGCGGGAAGTACCGCGACGAGGTACGCGTCTACTGTGACTGCCATACCGAGGAGGAAGCCGACGCCGACGCCTGCGCCGACGAGGCCCGTCGCGTCGTCGACGAACTCGGCTACGACGCCCTGAAGTTCGACCTCGACGTTCCCAGCGGCCTGGAGAAAGACCGCGCGAACCGTCACCTCCGCCCCGGCGAGATCCGCCACAAGGCCGAGATCGTCGAGAAGGTCACCGAGGAGGTCAAAGACGAGGCCGACGTGGCCTTCGACTGTCACTGGACCTTCAGCGGCGGGTCGGGCAAGCGACTCGCGGAGGCTATCGAGGACTACGATGTCTGGTGGCTCGAAGACCCGGTCCCGCCGGAGAACCTCGAGGTGCAGGAGGAGGTCACGAAGTCCACGAACACGCCGATCACCGTCGGCGAGAACCGCTACCGCGTGACCGAGGAGCGGCGCCTGATCGAGAACCAGGCCGTCGACATCATCGCGCCCGACCTCCCGAAGGTCGGTGGCATGCGCGAGACCCAGAAGGTCGCCGACGTGGCCAACCAGTACTACATCCCGGTGGCGATGCACAACGTCTCCTCGCCGATCGCGACGATGGCGAGCGCGCAGGTGGGTGCCGCCATCCCGAACTCCCTGGCCGTCGAGTACCACTCCTACGAACTCGGCTGGTGGGACGACCTGGTCGAGGAGACCGTCATCGAGGACGGCTACATCGAGATCCCCGAGGAACCCGGTCTCGGCCTCACCCTCGACATGGACGCCGTCGAGGAGCACATGGTCGACGGCGACACGGTGTTCGACGAAGCATAGCTTCGTCGAGCACGAAACTCACGGAGTTTCGGCGTTCGATCCGGCGTAAGCCGGAGCGGGCTCGCCGGACGCGGTTTGTCCGGCGGTGTTCGACGAAGCATAGCGAAGCGGAGCTTCATCACGCACGATAGGCGGGCGTAGCGAGTCTGTCGGTCTTCGACGAGGAGTGAAACGAGTCGTCGAGGACGCAATTATTCGATTTTTCCGAACCCGAGCATCGGTTACACCGTTCCAGAGGTTGGGTGTACGGCCGTACACCCGGATCGGGAAGAGAGGGACCTCTCGGTGTACGGTCGTACACCGCCCGTAAACGGCCGCTCGGGATTATATGCGGCTCGTCCCTCGGCTCGACTTGCGATGTCGACGATCCGACCACGAGTCCGGTCCCGCTGCCGGAGCGACGGTACCGCCTCCGACTGCGCTCCAGTTTGGCCGCTACAGGGAGGTGAGGCGTGAGCGCCGTCACCGACCGGGGGGCCGACAGCGGGTCCTCGATCTCCCGACGACTGCGGGCTGGTCTGGCAGCCCTCGGCGTCACCGTCCTCGCGCTCGTGACCGGCATCGTCGGCATCGTCGGAACCGGCGCGGTCCTCCGGGTCGCCGGCGTCCTGACCGCCCCCGCTGTCTGGGCTCTCCAACTCCACTCCGTCCAGGTCGGTTTCGCAGTCTTCGCCGCTGCCTTCCTCGCCTGGCGTGGTGATCTCCCTCGCTACTGCAGAGTTCGCATCCCGACACCTGAAGACGCGGCCTGGATCGCGGTCATCCCGTTGGTGTTCGTTGCACAGGGCGTCGTCCTCTCCCCGGTCCTGGCCGCGCTCGGGCTTCCCCACCCGAACTCGGGGACCGCGGTCGGGAGCGTCGATCTGGCGACGAGACCGCTGCTGTGGCCGGTCGCGTTCGTGGGGATGTTCCTCTTTGCTGCTCCGGCCGAGGAACTCGTCTACCGGGGTATCGTCCAGGGGACGCTCCGCCGGGCGTTCGATCTAGCGGGGGTCGTGGTGCTGGGTGGACTCCTGTTCGGACTCATGCACGTCCTGATCGGGCTCCTCACGCCGAGCGTGGCGCCGGCCGGCGCGCTCCGCTGGGGCATCACCACCGCCCTTTCGGGGATGGTGTGGGGCTACGCATACGAACGGACCGAGAACCTGGCAGTGACGGCGGTCACCCACGCGATGACGTGGACGATCACCCTCCACGAGTTGGTCCTGAAACTGACTCCGATCTGAGGACAGACAGGGTCCGTCTAGAGTTCTTCCCAGACCGAACGGAGTTTCGTGCCGGGCCGGCGAAGCAGTGCTGACCCATCGCTGACGACGGCCCCCGGCTCGTGCCTGAGCCGCCGGACGCCGGGGATGATGTCGTGTTTCAGCGCCTGTGCGCCCTTGATGAGGAGAACGCCAGCGAACCCGGCAAGCACGACCAGCGCGGACAGTCCCATCACGAGAGCGATGTCGGCCCGAGTCGCCAGCAGGTTCTGTTCGGTCACCGTATCCGCGAACCAGCCCAGCAAGAGCGGTAAGGCGGCGACGGCAGCCGTCTTCAGGATGGCGTCGGCCCGTCGGTCCCACCGGTTCTCGTGTTCGGCTTCGGCGGCCGCACGCCCCTGCTGCCGGTACGTCGCCGCCGGAACGAGTTCCACGCCCGCCAGACTCTCACCGTCCGCGATGCGTCGTGACACCGCCGACGCACGGTCGCTCGCCCGGTCGACGACCCGGTCGCGGTCGATCCCCTGGAGTGCGCGTAGCCGTTCGGTGACGAGGCGAGCGTCCGCGAGCGCAGCCGTTACTTCCTCCTCGTCGAGGTCGTCGAACGCGAGTTCGAACTGCCGGTCCGGATAGTCGGCGAGCAGTTCGAAGTCGGTCACACCGGCCCGGACCCGCTCGCGGATCTGCTGTTGGTCCCGGCGGCGCTGGTGTTCGTCCTGATCGGCGAACCCGTCACGGATGCGGGACCGCTGTGTCTTGGTCAGCAGTGACGCTGGTTTGTCCTCGAACCGCTCGCTGTCAGACATCGGTATCAGCGGGCGGAGAGTGACTGACCGCATCGGCTTGGTTCCGGGCGACCACCGACTGAGTTCTCTGAGATCGATCTTGTAGGGAGGGTGCACATCACAGTCGAGCAACGAACGCGACGACAAAAACAGCCCCGATGTCGGGAAAACACCATTCGGGGGCTCCGTGGCACGGTCGAGTATCAGTTCTTGTAATCAGCCGAATGTATTTACCAACCAAACAGTAGTTAGGTGTATATGGGAGACCGGGTCGAAATTCTGCACGTGGAAGGCGACTCGGAGTTCGCTGAGAGAACTCGTGAGTACTTCGACCAAGTCGGGGACAGGTTCCGGGTCCGGACGGTTTCGGGGGCAACCGCGGCGCTGGACGAGCTGTCTACGCCCCGTATCGACTGTGTTATTTCCAACTACGAGATCGCTGGGATGGACGGCCTAGCACTTCTCGAACGTGTCCGTGAGGAGTTCCCGGACCTTCCGTTTATCATCTTTACCGGGGCCGGATCGGAAGCGGTCGCCAGCGAAGCACTCACCGGCGGTGCGACCGACTACATCCGGAGAGACGAGGAGACTGAACAGTTCGATCTGTTGGCGAACCGCGTCCGGAACGCCGTCGAGCGGTACCGTGCAACCCGCCGAGCAGCCGCCGAGGAACGGGTCAGCCGGGTGATCAGAGCTGTCGATCGGGCGCTGGTCCGGGCAGATTCGGAGGCCGACATCGAGCAGGACTGCTGTGAGATTCTCGGCGACGCCGACCCGTACACGTTCGCGTGGATCGGCGGCGTCGACCCGGAGACCGACCGGATCGAACCGCGTGCTCACGACGGCGACGCGGGCGAATATCTCGACTCGATCACGATCACTGCCGACGAGACGCCGACGGGAAACGGTCCCGCAGGTCGGGCCGCCAAGACGGGGGAGATCGCTGTCTCACAGAACATTTACGACGACGAGGCGTTCGAACCCTGGCACGACACCGCGATAGAGTACGGGTTCCAGTCCGTCGCTGCGATCCCACTGCGGTACGAGTCACAGCGATACGGGCTGCTCGTGGTGTATGCCGACCGTTCATACGCCTTCGACGAGGCGGAGCGAGACCTGTTGAGGGATCTCGGCGACGACATTGCTCACGCGCTTCACAGCCGCAGAATCCGGGACGAACTCCGGCAAACGACCGTCCGGATGGAAGCGTTGTTCGCCGATGCACCCGACATGATCACCGTCCACGAGGCTGACGGGACGTTGGTCGACGCGAACCAGACCATCTGCGAACAGTTGGGCTACGCGCCCGAGGAACTCGTCGGGATGTCTGTCTGGGATATCGACCCTGAGACCGACCCGGCCGAATCCCGGGCGCTCTGGGACCGGATGGACGACGGGAGCCGTCACGAAGTGGAGACGAGGTTTCGCCGCGAGGACGGGTCGACGTTCCCCGTCGCGGTCCACCTCCGAAAGACCCGAGTGGACGGTGACACCCAGTTTGTCGTCCACAGCCGAGATATCAGTGACCGGAAAGAGCGCGAACAGATACTGGAGACACAGTCGGAAGCGCTCACGGCGGCCTACGACGGGATGGCGATTCTGGATGCCGACAACAGGTATATTTTCGTGAATCCGGCCCACGCCGGGATATACGGTTACGACGACCCCGACGCGCTCCTCGGTGAGAGCTGGCGACTGTGTTACAAGCCCGACGAGGCAGCCCGATTCGAGCGAGAGGTCTTCCCCGAACTCGCCGAACACGGGGAGTGGTTCGGCGAAGCCACGGGGGTCCGGGCCGACGGCGAGACGTTCCCACAGGAGGTCTCACTGACGAGGCTCGAAAACGGCCAACTCATCTGTGTCGTCAGGGACGTCACCGAGCGACGAACCTATCTCCGGAACCTCGAAGCGATACAGCGACGGACCCAGTCACTCATGGGGACAGAGACGGTCGTCGAGACGGCACAGGTGGCTGTCGAGACTGCCCAGGAGGTACTAGACGCGGAACTCAGTGGGTTCCACGAACTCACCGAGGACGGAAGCGAATTGCGACTGGTCACAGAGACGGAGCCGATCAGCGAGACGTTCGAGCAGCCGCCCGGCTACGACCGGGAGAGCGAGGACCCGGTCTCGGAGGTGGTCTGGGAGGTCTTCGAGTCGGGCGACCCGCTCTACGTGTCGGACACGGCCGACCACGACCGGCTGGCGGGGAACACACCGGCTCGTAGCGGTATCATCCAGCCGATCGAAGACCGGGGCGTGTTCATCATCTCCTCGACTTCCCCGGGCGTCTTCGACGAGACAGACCGGGCGCTCGTGGACCTACTCACGTCCGCGCTGACGGTGGCGCTTCGCCGCGTCGACCGCGAATCCCTCCTCCAGCAACGGGAGCGCGAGCTCACACGCCAGAACGAACGGCTGGAGGAGTTCGCGAGCGTCGTCAGCCACGACCTGCGGAACCCGTTAGAGGTAATCAGCGGCTCGCTAGAACTCGCGGAAGAGACGGGAAATCAGGAACATTTCGATCGAGGGCGTCGTGCGATCGAGCGGATGGCACAGCTCATCGACGATCTGCTGTCGCTCGCCCGGCAAGAACGGCCGGTCACCGAGACCGATCGGGTCGACGTCGGGACCGTCGCCAGACGCTGTTGGGCGACCGTCGCCACCGGCGGGGCACGGCTCCAAGTCAAGGGCTCTATCGAACTGCCCGCGAGCGAAAGCCGACTCAAACAGCTCTTCGAGAACCTGTTTCGCAACGCCGTCGAACACGGTTCGACGGACAATCCGACAGCGTCCGATGACGCCGTGGAGGACGGCTCCACCGACAACCGGCCGGAGTCCGGTGACAGCGTCGAAGACGGCGGTGAGGGCGTGACCATCACTGTCGGGGTACTGTCGTCGGACCCCGGGTTCTACGTCGCCGACGACGGGCCGGGGATTCCGCCGGAGGACCGTGAGCAGGTCTTCGAGAGCGGCTACTCGACGGCTCCCGACGGTACCGGGTTCGGCCTCGCCATCGTCGACCGCATCGCGTCGGTCCACGGGTGGGACCTCTCGCTGACCGAGAGTGAGGACGGTGGCGCACGGTTCGAAGTGGTGACCGATCCGTCGGATTGATCGGGCGAAGAACTGTTCCCGGTCTGTCAGGCCCCACTCGACTGTCACCGGTCGCCCACCGACGCCACTTGTGGCGGGGCTCCGATAGAGCCATTGGCCGCGCCCCCCAACGAGTCGGTGTGGCGCCCGCCCTCTCGAATCTAGTGATCACTGTCGCCGTTGGCCCCGGCATCCTGGCCCACGAGTACGCCCACTACCTGGCGTGTCGCCTGACGGGAGTCGACGTGTACTCGCCGCCTGCGGTTCGGCCGTTTGCAGACGACGCGGTTCTGGAACACGAACCGGTCGACTCCTTCGGTGCCGATTTCCCCATCGCGGTCGCTCCTTTCGCGGTCAACTCGATGCTTGCCTTCGTGGCGTTCTGGGCCGTCCACGCCACTGCCGGTCCCGCCCAGTGGTTCTGGCTCTGGCTCGGCATCGCCTTCGGGTTCACGGCGTTGCCAAGCGACACCGACACTGCTTCGCTGTTCCGGACCGCGAAGGCGCTTCCGGGATCGGTGCGTCCGCTGGGATATCTGCTCGCAGCGCCGGTGTGGCTGGCGACGCGATCGATGGCCGTTGCCGGCGTGCTGACCGCCCTTTGGACGGGTCTCCTGTTCGTCCAGAGTGCAGGTGTCGGCTGAAAACGGGTCCCGGAACGTGCTCAGAGCGTGAACTGATCGACAGTGGTCCCGGCGGTCTCCAGATCGGTACTCGTCGCGGCGGCGACTGTCACCTGGTTCTCACCCGATATCACGTCGAGTCTGACGACGAACTTCCCGCTCGTGGGTTCGGTGACGGCGGTCTCGGCCGGTGTCTTGATGGCCACGAGATCCCCGTCGGTCTCGACGGTAACGACCAGTGCGCCGGCCTCGTAGTTCGTGTCGACCCACAGTTCCGGGCCGTCGGGCCGTTCGGTTTCGAGATAGCGCTGTCGGACGACTTCGGGCGTCTCGATCGGTTCGCCGTTGTCGATCCCGTGTGCCAGCCGGACGAACTGCGCCATCGACCAGGCCAGCGGGGTCGCGGAGCCGGTCCCCTCGCCGAACTCCCAGTTGTAGTCGCTCGGGCGTTCGATGTCCCATACCTGCTCGGGAATCATCCGGCCGGTGTTGGCGAACCCTTCCATGGTCTCCAGCAGCCGTTCGGGCGCGTCTTCGTCCGTTGCACCCGCGAGCAGTTCGTACTCGCCACGTTCGCCGGTGAAGATCGGCCAGAGCCGCCCCTTCCCGTCGGGTTCGTGGGGGTGCCACGGCGCGCCCTCGCGTTCGCGTTCGAGTTCGCCGTAGCCGTCGCCGTTGTACCGGTAAAAGGCCGGCCCGTGGGGGGTCTCGACGCGGATCGTGTCGTCGACCGCGGAGACGCTGTTGCGGATCGTTTCGTCGTCCCACGGTTTGATCCCCAGGCGAACGAGTTCGAGGAAGCCGGCGTCGACGATCGCACGTTCTTCGAGTGTCGGCCCGCCGTTTGCCAGCGCCCGGCGGGACCCGTCGTCGGGGTCGCCGTGGCGCGTGATCCGGCAGTAGTACGGCGTCTGGTCGAGCCCGCTCGTTCCTTCTCCGCTCGCGGTCCAGTCCTCGACCTCGTCGACCCAGGCGTCGGCGACCGCGTGCCAGACGAGCGCATCGGCCGTGTTCCCCTCCGCTGTCGCCAGCGAGCCGGCACACGTCAGCCCGGCGATCTCCGCGGCCAGGGAACTCGGCGAGAAGCCCGACTCCTCCTCCCAGCGCTCCTGTGCGGTGACCGGGCCGTTCCGGACGACGTAGTCCGACGAGCGCTGGACGTTCTCGTATTCGTAGTCGGCGTCGCCGAAGCCGATACCTTCCTGGGCGAGGTGGTAGGCCATCACTTGCGGGAACGAGATGTTGTCCATCTGTTCGCCGCCCCAGCGGGTCCGACCCTGGAGGTAGGTGTTCTGCGGGATGAACCCCTGCTCGTCCTGCTGGTACTCGTAGATGTACGAGAGCGCCTCCTGTGCGGTCTCCAGTTCCCCGACCGCCTGGAAGGCCGTAAACGTCTGGTAGAGATCGCGCGACCAGACGAAGTTGTAGCCGTAGGCCTTCTGCTGGTCCGCCGGGACGGCCTCGCCCCACGGCACGGACGGACTCGCGATGGCCGCTCCGTGGTATGTCTTGTCCTCACAGGCCTGCAAGACCATCAACGAGGCCTTGTACTGTGCCGTCAGTTCCTCGTCGTGGGCCACCGAGGCCGGGAGTTCCTTGTCGGCCAGGAACGACTCCCAACTGTCCTCGTAGCCGTCTCTGACGGTACTGAACCCACGTGCGAGGGCACCGTCTGCCTCACCGAGCGCGCCAGCAGTGTCGGACTCCCTGGCAAAGCCTAGCGCGACTGTCTCACCGAGCGATTGGCCGGAACCGATCCGACCGACGAGAACGACGTTCTCCTCGTCGACCTCGTTGGTCGAGTCGGGGATCTCGCCGTCGACAAACAGGCCGTGGATACGATCCGTGCCGGCCACTTCGGCCGAAGCCCAGTCGAACGAGGACGCGCTCGACAGCGCAACGGCGACGTTGAACGGCTCGCCGTCGTCGTCGACCAACAGCGGGTCCTCGTCGTGAAGGTCGAACGCGGTCGCGTCCCGGGCGGCCAGCGAGTAGTCGCCCGGTTGCCCGAGTAACAGCCCACGGTCCGTATCGCCTGTGTTCGTCAACGCCGTGTCCGCGACGGTGAAGACGTCGTAGGTGTTGTCGTCGTCGGCCTCGAAGGTCACCTTCGCGAGCAGGGCGTCGTGTTCGGGGTCGGTGACGTAGTCGACGATCAGCGTCCACTTGTGGCCGTGGCTGTCGCCAGTCTCGACGATGGAATGACGGAACACGAGCGCGTCCTCCTCGACGAGCTGGGCCGACCGCTCGATCGTCTCGGTGTGGTCGTCCGTGCGGGTCTCGTTGTGGGTCCGGGCGACGTACTCGGAGTCTTCGTCCGTGTCGACGACCAGGAAGTCCATCGTCCGGAGGTTCATCGTGTCGATCCGGGGATACCGAACCTCGGTCAACGCCCCCTCGGTCAGCGTGAACCACACCTTCGACGAGCCGTCGGTGTGGTGGTCGGCGACGGTCCCGACGCCGAACTTCTCGCCGGTCGTCCAGGTCGGTTGGTTACCTGGCCCCTCGGGCGCCGACGGCGTGGGTAGCGCCCCCAAGTCTTTGAGGACGGCTGTCGCCCGGAGCCGGACCGCGTGGGTCCACCCCAGTGGCGCAGCGCTGTCGGGCCGGCCGTCGTCGAAGACCTGCTCGGCCAGGTAGCCGGCGTCCGTGACGAACGGGCCGTCGCTTTCCAGAGGTCTGTACAGCTCGCCGGCCAGATCGAGGACGTCCTCGGCAGCCTCGCCCTCGGACTGGAGGAGCATCCCGAGTTCCGCGGCCGCAGTGGTCCCCAGCGCTGTCGCGACCGACCAGAGCTTCTCGTGGCCCTGGCCGTTGGTCCGCCATCTGTCTCCCTCGTAACGGATCAGCCCGGTGACGCCGTCGCCGGCGTCCCGGTACAGCGCGTCGACGACGTTCTCGACGTGTGACTGGAGGCGGGTCAGCGTCACCTCGTCGACGGGGTTGATCTCGGCGTAGGCCCGGACGGCACCGGCCAGTTCCAGCGCGGCGGAGTCGGCGACCTCGTCGAGAGTCCCGTCGTCGAGCCGCATCGCGTAGAACTCCCGGTCGGCGCTCCAGAGTTCGTCAACCGCGCCGTAGACCTGCTCGGCCTGGGCGGCGGCGTGTTCACGCAGGCCGGGTTCCAGGGGGGCGTCGGCGACCGTCGCGTACGCCTCCAGGAATTTCGCGGTCGTGTGGGCGAACTGTCCGGACATGTCCTCCCAGGCGTTCTGACACCGCTCGGGGAGGCCGTTGTCGGCGAGCGTCTCGTCGAGGCCCTCGACCGCGTCGTGGATGGTCTCGACGATCTTCGAACGGGTCTCGGCAGTCAGGACGTTCTCGCGCTCGCTCAGCAACTCCGCGAGGTAGGTCGTGACGGCTGCGGTCTGGTCGGCCTGGTAGCCGTCGCCCTCGCCTTCGAGCCGCTCGTTGGCCCATCCCGGGGCCAGCCGCTCGTCGACGGCCCAGATCCGGTGTGGCCAGGTTCCGTCGTCGAGCTGGGTCCGACAGTACAGCATCGCGCTGTCGAGCAGTCGGTCGTCGAGGTCGAGCCCGAGGCGGGTGTCGGCATCGAGCAGTGCGGCGGAGACCTCGCTGTCGTCGCGGAACCACGTGTAGCCGTAGCCGCCGGTGTGTTCGAAGAACGGGTCGAACTCGGGGGCGGCGAGCCGCGCACCGGTCGGGCCGGTCAGCAGCGACAGCGCCCGGAGGTCGGCAGTAACGGCGTCCTCGTTCGGCGTATCGGCGGGAACCTCGTCCATCGAGCGTTCGAGCGCGGCGTCCCGGAGATCGTCGACGGAGGCGTGTGACCGCGCGGCGTGGGTCACGTCGATGAGTGCCTGCTCGCGGCTCGTCTCGTCGTGGTCGGACAGCTGTGTGGTCAGCGTCGTCCGTGCCGCCCGGCCGACCTGTTCGAGGTCGGCGGTCACGACGATGTCGCCCGTCAGCGCCTCCTGATCGGGTTTGCCCTCGTTGCGTTCACGCGGGTACTGGATCGACGCGTCGTCGAGCAACTCGCCCATCCGCTCGACGCGGTTGCCCATGGCCATCTCCAGGGGTGTCGAGGCGGCGACGTAGTCGTGTTCCCGGCGGTGGTACACCTCGACGACTCGTTCGTCGTTGTAGCCGGCCGCCTCGTGGATGAGACGGCTGACCTGTGTCTCCTTCCCCTCGGGTGCGAGCGTCAGGAACGCGACGAGCTGTGCGTCCGGCGGGACCTCGCCGCGGAGTTCGACGTGCGTGAGGTGTGCCCGTCCGAGTGTCAGGTCGTACTGGTGGATACTGAACTCCCCAGCGTCGTACTCGGTCTCGACGAGAGCGGTCTCGCGATAGTAGTGTTGTCGGATCGGCTCGGTGTGGTCGAACCACAAGACGCCGTCGCCGGTGTCGATCCCCAGCCGGGACCGGTCGACGCCGTGGAGCCCGGAGAGTTCCGCGGAGTAGTCGCGGAACGATCCGTCGCGCTCGACGTAGAGGAGTCGGTCGCCGAACCCGGAGAACGTCCCCGTGGTCGTCGGGGCCTCGCCGGGAAACGGCTCGTCGAGGCGGCGTTTGTAGTCATTTAGTGCCGTGCGCAGGCGCATGCTTGAGAGAGAGCGGAGATCATTCATAACACCTGTGATGGAGGCGAGTCTTAATACCACCCGTAGTACCCGAGTGAGAAAGCTCTTTTACGGCGTCCCGAGAGGAGATACGTAGAGATGGACCACCCAGGACCACCCCGGTTTCTCGCCGTCGGTGAGACGACGGAACTCGCACCGCGTGACCCAGACCCCGCCGTGACGTACCGCTGGGAGATTTCGGACAGCCCCGACGACAGCGCTGTCGAACTCGAAGACGACGAGGCTGTCGTCTACTTCACACCCGACGAACCCGGCGAGTATACGGCTTCGTTGTCGACGCCCGAGACGACCCACCACCTCACGCTGCGCGTGTTCCCCGCCGACATCGCGGTCGCGAGCGGCGGGACGGGGGAAAGCGGGTACGCTGGTGGCTCCGGATTCTCGGGAGCCAGCGGTATGAGCGGCTTCTCGGGCGGCCAGAGCGGGAGCGCCCGCTCGGGTAATCTCGCCAGCCAGGGGGACCAGCAAGCCCGTCCCCGGCTGAAACTCAGCGGGAAAACCGAGGACGGTGTCGTGACGGTCCGGGCGACGGTCAAGACGACTCCCCGTGGGGACGAGGAAGACGAGACGCTCGCCGTCGAGTTCGTCGTCGACGACCGCGACTCTATCCCCGAGGACTTCGAGACCGACCACCGGACCGCGACGTTCTCGCTCGACTCGATCGACGAGCCGGTCCGGATACGTGCGGTGGCGCTCGGCGAGCAGTACAGCGTGCCGGACACCGTCCGCGTCCATCCGGACGGGGCCGTCGAGAACCTCAACGAACCCCCCGAGTGGAGCACGGGGATGACGCTCTACGAGGTGTACGTCCGGGGCTACAAGGAGGCCGACGGGGACCAGTCGGTCTTCGAGGTCATCCAGGCCAACCTCGACGAGATCCAGGACCTGGGGGTCAACACGCTCTGGCTCACGCCGATCCTCCAACACGACGGCTACGACCACGGCTACAACATCACCGACTTCTTCTCGGTCGCCGACGACCTCGGCACCGAAGAGGAGTTCGAGGACCTCGTCACGGCGGCTCACGACCGCGACATGCACGTCCTGTTCGACCTCGTGTTGAATCACTCCGCGCGCGACCACGAGTTCTTCCAGCGGGCACAGGCCAACGATCCGGAGTTTCGCGACTACTACGAGTGGCAAGCGGACGGCACCCCCGGCACCTACTTCGAGTGGGAGTACATCGCGAACTTCAACTACCGCAACCTGGAGGTCCGACGGCACCTGCTCGACGCCGTCGACAAGTGGGCCGAGTACGTCGACGGGTTCCGCTGTGACATGGCCTGGGCCGTCCCGGACCCGTTCTGGCAGGAGATCCGCGAACGTCTGCGCTCCCGGGACGGCGAGTTCCTGTTGCTCGACGAGACCATCCCCTACATCGCGGACTTCCACGATCTGGCCTTCGACATCCACTTCGACACGACGCTGTATTTCACGCTGCGCCAGATCGGTCGCGGCGACGTGCCGGCAGACGAACTGACCGACGCCTACAGACAGCGCGCTGTCACCGGCTTCCCCGACCACGCCGGCTTCATGCTCTACATCGAGAACCACGACGAGACCCGCTACGTCGAGGAGTGTGGGCGCGGCGCCGTCGAGGCCGCCGCCGCCGCGCAGTTCACGCTGCCCGGCGTCCCGATGATCTACGCCGGCCAGGAGATCGGCGAGCGCAACCGCCGCGGGAAGATCCACTGGGAGCACGCCCAGGAGGACCTCCGGGAGTACTACAAGCGCCTGACCAGCGCCCGCAACGCCATCCCGGCGCTCCAGTACGAGGGTGACTACGAGGATATCGAGTACCAGGCGGACAGCGAGGCGGTCGTCGCCTACGCCCGCGAGGCCGACGAGCGCTACGTCGTCGCACTGAACTTCGGCGAGGGTGACGCGACGGTCTCGTTCCCCGCCGAGTCCGTCGACGCGACCGACGCGGTGTCCGGTGACGGCGTCGCCACGGGCGACGGTGACGCGACCGTCGACAACGTCGTCGTCCTGCCCGCCGGCGACTGAGCGTTCCGGCACCGTCGTGACCGGCGAGGCGACCCCATCCCGGTACGGTGGTCCCTTTCTGTCAGTCCCGGGCGTGGCGTTCGGTCACGTTCCGGAGTCGCTGAGCGACACCCTGGTCGTAGCCATCCTCGGTGATCCGCCACGTCCAGTTGCCCTCGGCGGTCCCGGGCGTGTTGAACCGCGTCTCGCCGCCCAGTCCGAGCAGGTCCTGCATCTGCGTGATCGCGAATATCGAGTCGGCGGCCCAGACGGCCTCAACGACGGCCCAGTTGATCTCGTGGCCGTCCGAATCCATGTAGAAGTGCAGACAGTCCCGCTGGCGGTCGCTGATCTCGTCGCGGTACCACCCCATCACGGTGTTCGTGTCGTGGGTGGAGGTGTAGGCCACCGAGTCCTGCGGGTAGACGTGGGGCATGTACATGTGGTCCTCCGTACACCAGTCGGCGTAGAGGGCCACGTTCATGCCAGGCGCGCCCAGCGACTCGCGCAACTCGCGCAGTTCCGGGGTGATCCCGCCGAGGTTCTCGACGATGATCGGGAGTTCGCCCAGCGCCGACTCGACGGCCTCGAACAGTGCCCGGCCGGGACCCTCGCGCCACTCGCCGTCGGCGGCGGTCGGGGCGTCCGCCGGGATGGCCCAGTAGCTCTCGAACCCCTTGAAGTGGTCGACGCGGGTGATGTCG
This sequence comes from Haloarcula montana, assembly GCF_035666295.1. Taxonomy (NCBI): domain Archaea; kingdom Methanobacteriati; phylum Methanobacteriota; class Halobacteria; order Halobacteriales; family Haloarculaceae; genus Haloarcula; species Haloarcula montana. The sequence goes on along the minus strand of NZ_CP142027.1, from coordinate 108,651 downwards.
ACCCGAGAGAGCAACGCCTCGAACCGCTCGATCCACCACTCGTAGCCGTCCGCTGCCATCGCGTCCCAGTCGTAGAGGGGGTTGCCCCAGCGCTGGCCGGTCCCGTCACCGCTGGGATTCGTCGGCATCCCGGCGACTGCGGCGGGTTCGTTGTCGTCGTTCAGGTCGAACAGCTCCGGGTTCGCCCAGACGTCGGCACTGTCCATTCCCATATAAATGGGCATGTCCCCGATGATCCGGACGCCGTGCTCGTTCGCGTACTCGTGGACGCGTCGCCACTGGCGGTCGAAGCAGAACTGGACGAACTCCCGGAAGCGGATTTCTTCGGACAGTTCGTCCCGGTACCGGGCGAGAGCGTCGGGGTCGCGCTGTTTGGCGTCGGCGGGCCACTGGGTCCAGCCGTCGCCGCCGAAGTGGGCTTTCAGCGCCCGGAAGAGCGCGTAGTCGGCCAGCCAGGAGTCGTTGTCGGCGGCGAACTCGTCCAGCGCACGGTTCTCGCTCTCGCCTGCCGTCTCCCGGAACCTGTCGAAGGCGGTCCGCAGTTTCCGCTGTTTGTACTCGCCGACACGGTCGTACTCCACCCAGTGTCCGTCGAAGTCGGGCCGGTCCGCGAGGTCGTCGTCGGTCAGCCACCCGTCGGCGACGAGTTCGTCGAGACTGACCAGCAGGGGGTTGCCGGCGAACGACGAGTGAGTCTGGTACGGGGAGTTCCCGAAGGCGCCGTCGGTCGGCCCCAGCGGACAGATCTGCCACAGCCCCTGACCCGCGGCGGCGAGGTAGTCGACGAACTGTTCGGCCGGGTCGCCGAGCGTCCCGACCCCGTCCGGGCTCGGTAGCGACGTGAGATGCAGGAAGATCCCACTCGACCGCTCGAACTCCATGCCGGACCTCTTCGACAGGGAGGCACAAAAGCCCGGCCCTCGTCACCGTGGTCGGTCATTCCTCGCCGAACTGGGCTTCGACAGCCTGTCGGTCGATCTTCGACGGGCCGCTCGTGGGCATCTCCTCGACGAACGCGAGGTGTCGCGGGTGTTTGAAGCCGGCCAGTCGGTCCTCCAGGAACCCGCGGAGGTCAGCCAGCGTCAGGGCGTCGTCGCCCTGGACGACGGCTTTCCCGACCTGTCCCCACTGATCGTCCGGGACGGGGATCACGACGACCTCCGCGACATCGGGATGGTCGGCGATGGCGTCCTCTACTTCGGCTGGGTAGACGTTCTCGCCGCCGCTGACGTACATCTCCTTCTTGCGGCCCTCGATGTGGTAGTACCCGTCGGCGTCCTCGCGAGCGAGGTCGCCGGTCGCGACGAACGCCCCGAAGGTCGCAGCGGTCTCCTCGGGATTGTCGAGATAGCCGGCGGCGGCGTGGGGTGATCGGAGGACCAGTTCGCCGATCTCGCCTTGCTGGACCGGGTCGCCGTCGTCGTCGACGATCCGGGCGTCGACGTGGAGCGCCGGTTTCCCGACAGCATCGGCCTTCTCGGGGGGCCACCCGTCGGGCATCGCGAAGTTGTTAGGGCCACACTCGGTGAGGCCGTACCCTTGAGAGAGGTCGACGCCCCGGTCCCACCACGTCTCCATGACCGACTGTCGGCAGGGGCCGCCGCCGGACTTGGCGAACCGCAGTTGCGAGAGGTCGGCCGTCGCCCAGCGGTCGTGATCGGTCATCATCCGCAACACGGCCGGGACGGCGACGAGGACGGTCCCGCCCTCCTCGTCGATGACCGAGAGGACTCCCCCGGGATCGAACTCCCGGGCGATGACGACGGTCCCACCCATGTGCCACAGCGGGACCGTGAGGACGTTCCAGCCACCGGTGTGGAACATCGGAAACACCATCGGCGTCACGTCGTCGTCGCGCAACCCCCAGGCGGTGATCGTGTTGACCGAGTTCCAGACGATACCTTCGTGTGTGAGAACCGTCTCTTTCGGCGTCCCGGTCGAGCCGCCGGTGTGCAACAGGAGATGGGGGTCCTCGGGCGCGACGGGTGGCGTCTCGACGGGGGAGCCGTCCGCCGGAAGTGCTTCGTCGTACGGCACCGGATCGCGGAACCCATCGACGGCGTCCCCATCACCGCTTCCCAGCGTGAGGACGGCAGGGTCGACGCCGCCCTCGTCGAGCGCCGACGCGACATCCGCCGCGAACGGCGCTTCGACCGCGAGGACCGTCGGGTCGACGCGGGCCAGCAGTTCACCGAGTTCGGGCGGTGCGAGGCGGTGGGAGAGCGGTGCCAGGGTACTCCCGGTCTTCGCGGTGGCGAAAAACAGGTCGACTACCGCCGGTCGGTTTCGCGAGACGACGGCGACGCTGTCGCCCGTCCCGACGCCGTACTCCCGGAGCAGACGGACCGCTCGGTTGGCCCGCCGGTCCAGGTCGGCGTAGGTGAACCGCTCGCCGGTGGTCGCGTCGACCAGCCCCTCCCGCTCGGGGGTCAATGCGGCCCGTTTCTCGCTCCAGGCGCCGACCCACTCCTGGGGGGCCGATCGATCAAACATCGTCGAGAAACTCCAGCAGGCGGTCGGTGACCCGTTCCCGGCGCTCGATGAACAGGAGGTGTGGGGCGCCCTCTAACGTGACGAACTCCACGTCGGGAAGCCCCGCGGCCAGCAGTTCGCCGTTCTCGTAGGGGACGACGCGGTCGGCGGTACCGTGTACGAGCAGCGTCGGCTGTGTGATCTCGCCGAGTCGGTCGTGGACGTCGAAGGCCTCGACGCCGGCGGCCTGCCAGGTCCGGGCCTGCTCGCTGGCGTCGCTGTCCAGTCGCCACTCGACGATCCGGTCGATCAGCTCCTGGTTGTCGGCCCAAAACCCCTCGGTCATGGCCGGGCGCATCTTGTACCGGATCGCCTCGCGCTCGTCGGCGTCTTCGGGGACGCCGAACATCCGTTCCAGCGTCTCCTCGGGAATGGGGGCCTCCTCGGGACCGCCCGGTGAGGTACACATCAGCGTCAGCGAGCGGGCGCGGTCGTACTCCAGCGCGTACTGCTGGGCGATCATCCCGCCCATGCTCGCGCCGACGACGTGGGCCGACTCGACGCCGGCGTGGTCTAGGACGGCTTCGAGGTCACTCGCCATCTCCGGGACGGTGTACGGGCCGTCGGGTTCGTCGGACTCCCCTGTGCCGCGGTTGTCCCAGCGGATGCTCTCGTAGTCGTCGCTGACGGCCCGGTGTTGCCAGCGCCACATCCACCGACCATAGCCCAGTCCCTCGACGAAGACGACGGTCTCGGCGTTGCCCGGTCCCTCGCGCTCGTAGGCCAGACGGACGCCGTCGTTGTTCGCATATGGCATATCGTATCGTACTCCCGCGTTCTCCTTCAAGGGAGACGTTACCATGTGAACGTCCCGGGGCTAGGCGGTCCACTTCAGGACGCTCGCCGCCCAGGTGTAGCCGGTGCCGGCCGCCAGACAGAGGACCACGTCGCCGTCGTCTCTCTCGTCCCGGCACTCCGTCAGCGCGAGCACCTGGTCACAGCTCTGGACGTGGCCGTAGTCGTCCAGATACCGGTGCTGGTCGTCGGCCAGCCCGAACTCCGAACACAGGTATTCGTGGAACGACCGCTTCATGTGGGTGATCGCGGCGAAGTCGATCTCGCCGATCCCGTACCCCGACCGGTCCAGTGCGTCGGTAGCGACCGATCTGAAGTTCGGCAGGCTCTCCTCGGCGAGGCGTTCCTTCATCGACTCGTGGTCGGGAACTCGGAGGGAATGCGCGCCAGTCTCGACCGTCTCGTGGCTCGCCGGACGGGCGCTTCCGCCGGCCGGGACGATCACGTCTCTGGCGAAACTCCCGTCAGTCAGGCTCGCGCTCTCCCGGACGCTGGCGAGCGCCCGGTCGCCGCCGTCGGCTTCGAGGACCGCGGCCGTCGCACCGCTACCGAAGTTGAACATGAAGGAGGTGTCGCCGTCGTCGTAGTCGACCAGGTCCTCCTCGCGGCTGGCGGCAACCAGCAGCACCCGCTCCGTCGCCGGCTCGGCGGCCAGCAACGCCCTCGCTTCCCTGAGTGCGACGGGAAAACCAGCACAGAGCGCGTAGCTCTCGGTCGCGCCGGCACCGGCCGCACCGATCTCCTCGGCGACGGCGGCCGCGGCGTTCCAGACCACGTGGTCCTTGTACTCGCTCCCGTGGTACCGGACCATATCCAACGTGTCGGCGCCGATGCCGGCGTCATCGAGTGCCTCCCGGGCCGCCGCGACACACATCTCCGAGAGATGGTCGGCATCGGGCGGGCAGACGTGTTTCCGACGGACCCCCATCTTCTCACGGACGACGGCTTCGGGAATCCCGCTCCGGTCGGCGATCTCCTCGGCGGTCATCGTCGGCTCGGGGAGGTAGGTCCCCAGCCCGGTGACGTGGACGGTCATTCGTCCCCGTCCCGGAGTTTCGCCGGGAGGGCGTCGGCGAAGGTCCCACCGAGACGGTTTCTGATCGTCCCCAGCAGGCCGTCGGGGACGTAGAGGACGAACAGCACGAACACGACACCGACATAGAGGCTGGCGTGGCCGTTCAGTAGCGTGTCGATGAGGCCACCGACGGTCATCCCGCCGACGACCGGCGTCGACAGGGTCCCCTCGCCGAGTAGCAGACGGAGGTACGGGAGCAACCCGCCACCCTGCCCGGACTTCGAGAGGAATTCGCGGACCGTCTCGTCGAACAACCGGCCGTACAGCGGGCCGGCGAGCGTCCCGAACCCGCCGATGATACTCGCGAGGAGGGCGTCACCGGAGACCAGGAAGTAGAAGGAGTTCTCGGGACTGGCCGACCGTCTGAAGCCGGCGAACAGGCCACCGGCGATGCCCGCGAAGAAGCCGCTCATACAGAAGGCGGCCAGTTTGTAGACGTAGGTGTTGTAGCCGATCGCGACCGCCCGTTCCTCGTTTTCCCGAATGGCGATCATCACGCGACCGAACGGCGAGTGGATGATCCGCTGCATCGCGAAGTAACAGATCATGACGACGAGTCCGACCATGTAGAACGAGACGGTCGTCCCCGACAGCGTCGTCCCCAGCAGCGACACCTCGTCGCCGGTGAGGACGCCGATCGCGAGGTTGAGCTGGTCGACCCACGGGACCCCGATCTCGAAGCCGCTGGCGTGGCTGGGGCCGACGGCGGGACCGTCACGGGGGTTGCGCGCGACGTAGTCCCAGCCCCTGATGAACACGTACAGCACCTGTGCGAACCCCAGCGTGATCATCGCGAAGTACACCCCCGACAGCCGGAACGAGACCAACCCGACCAGCAGGGCGACGACGACGGCCAGCAGTCCCGCGACCAGCAGCGAGAGCATGAATGGCGTCTCCGGCCCCAGCAGTGGGAACTTCCCGTTGGCGACGAGGATGACGGTGTAGGCACCGGTCCCGTAGAAGGCCGCGTGGCCGAAGGAGAGATAGCCAGTGTAGCCGCTGATGAAGTCAAAGGACATCGCGAACAGGCCGAAATACAGCACGCCGACCATCGTCTCGACAGTCGGCAACAGCATCTCGGCCTCGTACTGGACTGGGGAGTTCAACAGCGTGTGGTAGATCGAGGGGTACACCGCCAACAGGAGGATGATCGCCACGTGGGCGGCGTGCGAGCGGAGGTAGGCCACGGGCCAGGACACCTCGGTCGGCGTCCCGGCCTGGGTCTCGGTGCTAATGGCCACCCACCCCCTCGACGCCGAACAGCCCCTGTGGCCGGACGATCAGCGTCACCACGAGCACCAGGAACAGGACGAGTTCCGGCAGCCCGGTGAACTGGATGTAGTTCTGGAACCACCAGGTCATCACCGAGTCGGTCATCCCGACGACGACGGCGGCGACGACGGTCCCGCGGAAGGTCCCCAGGCCGCCGACGATGACGACGATGAACGCCGGCAGCAGCGTCTCCGCTGCGAGCGGGACGCTCGCGCCCCACGTCGCGTCCCACATCAACAGGGTCCCGGCCGCACCGGCCAGTCCGATCCCCAGCGCGAAGACGACGGTGAACACCTGCCGAACGTCGATCCCCAACGCCGCGGCCATCTCGGAGTCCTCGCTGCCGGCACGGATGTACAACCCATAGCGGGTCTTGGTGAGGAACGCCCAGATGCCTACGACGGTGACGATCCCGAGAACGATCTGGAAGACGGCCAGCCAGCGGACACTGATCCCGGCGACGGCCGCGGGCTCGCGAAGGAACTGCGGTTTCGTCGCCAACGCCGCCTGCCAGTCCGAGATCGGCTGCATCCCGAACACGCCCAGGACGATGCGGACGATCTCGTCGATCACGAGCGTCAGGCCGAAAGTCAGCAGGATCTGGTAGATCGGCGGCCGGTCGTACAGCGGTCGGATGAGCGAGGTCTCGATGGCCCCGCCCAGGACGGTGAGTACGGCGAAGACCAGCAGGATGGCGACGAAAAACACCGCTAGCCGGGTCACCGATCCGGTCGCTTGCCCGACGGCCGTGACCATCACCAGCCCGCCCAGGTAGGCACCGACCATCGTCAGCGAACCGTGCGCGAAGTTCAACACGCCCATGAGCCCGAATATCAGCGTCAGCCCGCTGGCGATCATCACGTACAGCGCGGACTTCGCCAGCCCGTTGACGACGACCGTCCCGAGTTCCGGGATCGTCAGGAACTCACCAAGCGTTTCGAGGATCATGCGGACAGATACCTCCTGAACCGCTCGTCCTCGGCCGAGACCGCGTTCGAGTCCCCGTCGTCGACGACGACCCCGTGGTCGACGATGTAGAACCGATCCGAGAGGTCGAGCGCCAGCGGGAGGTTCTGTTCGACGAGCAGGATCGTGGCTTCGGCACTCGCTTCCGAGAGCGCCTCCGCCACGTCCGCGACGATCTGTGGGGCCAGTCCCTCGCTGGGTTCGTCGACCAGTAGGAGGTCGTTCTCGCCGACCAATCCGCGGGCGATGGCGAGCATCTGCTGTTGGCCCCCCGAGAGCGTACCGGCGTCCTGCCGGCGTCGCTCTTCGAGGATCGGGAAGGCGTCGAAGGCCAGCCCGAGTCCCTCGGAGATCGAATCCGTGTCGGGGATCGCCGCCCGGAGGTTCTCCTCGACGGTCAACTGCCCGAAGATGCGCCGTTCCTCGGGAATCCAGCCGACGCCGCGGTCGGCGACCTCGTGGGTCTCCAACCCGACAAGTGATTCTCCCCGGAACGTGATCTCACCCTCCCGTGGTGGGGTCAACTGGAGGATCGAGCGCAGCGTCGTCGTCTTTCCGACGCCGTTTCGCCCGACCAGCGCGACGACCTCGCTCTCCGCGACGGTCAGGTCGATCCCTTGGAGGATGTGGCTGTCGCCGTAGTAGGTGTTGACTCCCGAGAGTTCCAGTAGGCTCATGCCACACCCCCCTCGTCGGTTGACTCGTCGCCCTCGTCAAGACTGCCGGGCTCGTACCCGCCGAGATACGCCGACTGGACGTCTGGGTTGGCACGGACCGCCTCGGGTGGGCCGTCGGCGATGACAGCACCCTGGTGGAGGACGACGACTCGCTCGGAGACGTCCATCACGATGTCCATGTTGTGTTCGACGAGCAACACGGCGTGGTCCTCGGCGACATCCTCGATGAGGTCGCGGACCTCGTCGACGCTCTCGGAGGAGACGCCGGCGTTGGGTTCGTCCAGCAACAGGACCGACGGATCGCCGGCAAGTGCCATCCCGACTTCCAGTTTTCGCTTGGCGCCGTGACTGAGCGTGCTCGGGGGGTCGTGAGCCCGGTCCGCTAACCCAACACGTTCCAGAATCTCGTGTGCGCGCTCGGTGTACTCCTCGAAGTGATCGACGTTGCGCCAGAAGCGGGTCGAATCACTGCCATGGGCCTGTTCTGCCACCCGAACGTTCTCGAGGACGGTGCTGTTGGGGAACACCGAGGTCACCTGGTACGACCGGTGGATGCCCCGCTGTGCCGTCTCGTGTGGCGGCGCGTCGGTGATGTCGTCCCACTGCTCGTCCCGCCGGAGTTCGACGGTCCCGTCGCTGGGCTCCAACACTCCCGTCAGGAGGTTGAAGAACGTCGTCTTGCCGGCACCGTTGGGTCCGATGAGCGAACAGAGTTCGTCGCCGAGTTCGAACGATACGTCGTCGACGGCGGTCAGACCGCCGAACCGCTTCGTGAGGTCCCGCGTTCTGAGCATGTTACAGCGAGCAGTCCATCTGGTCGCTGTCTGCCGGAATCGTCGTCTCGTCGGCGCCGATCCGCGAGAGGGGTTCACCGGGCATGATCGCTGCACCCCAGTTGTCGGCCCACTCGTCGGTCGTCGGGATGGGGTCCGCGACGGTCATCGCCGACCGGGCCTGGTTGTTGTACTCCTGGAAGGTGTAGCCACCCTCGCCTTTCGGCGTGTCCGTGACGGTCATCCCCTTGAGCGCGTTCGCGATGTCGGCACCCTCGCTTGAGCCGCCCTCCTGGACAGCCTGGTGGATCGCCGACGCGCCGGTGAACGTCCCCGACGTGAACAGGTCCGGGACGACGCCGTAGGTGTCCGTGTAGGTGTCGACAAAGGAGTTGTTGATCTCGTTGTCGTACTGGTTCCAGTGGTATCGCGTCGTGAACGGCCCCAGCTTCGAGTTCCGGATCTTCTCCGTCGTGAGCGGTTCGCCCAGGACGTTCTGCATCGTCCCGCCGACGACGCTGTTGGTGATCCTGGTCGCGTACCCGCCGAACACGCGGTAGGAGTAGTCCCCCGAGAGGAAGGCGTTGAACATGTTGGGCAGCGTCGCGACGGTGAATCCGCCGACGACGCCTTCGGCACCGGCCTCTTCGGCGTTGTCCAGCAGTCCCTCCCACTCGGCGTACCCCTGCTCGACGAACCGCTCGCCGACGATCTCGACGCCCTCGTTCTGGAGGACGGCCTTGTAGTTGTTGACGACCGCACGGCCGAAACTGTAGTCGGCGCCGAACAGGTAGACCTTGGAGACGTCCGTCTCGTTTGCGACGTATTTCCCGCCCGAGCGGGCGTCCATTGCCGTGTTCTCGCTGGCCCGGTAGACCAGATCACCGCAGGTCTCGCTGTTCGAGGTGATCCCAGCGGAGGCCGCCGGCCCGACCATCATCGGGACGCTGGCCTGGTTGACCACGGTCGTGACGACGCGACTCGCCGACGCAGAGGAGGCACACCCCGCGAGAATGTCGACACCCTGGTCCTCGACGAGGGTCGTCGCGGCCGTCTGTGCGGTGTCGGCCGAGAACTGCGTGTCCCGGACGTAGATGGTGTATTCCACGTCGTCGACGGTCATCGTCAACTCGCCGGTACTCGGTTCGGCCGGTGGGGAGTCCCCGGCCTTGTAGGCCAGGCCCGAGAGGAAGCCCCACAGCGACTGCTGGCCGTAGTAGGCCAGATCGCCCGCGAGCGGTTGCAACATCCCGATCGAAACGCTCGTCGTCCCGCTTGATCCGTCGCCAGTACTGCCGCCGTCACTCGATGAATCTCCGTCGCCGTTCATGTCGGAATCTCCGTCGCTGCCGTCGCTCCCGCTGCTCCCGTCACCGCTCCCACCGTCTTCGCTGACACAGCCGGCGAGACCGGTCAGTCCGGCACCGAGTGCGCCCAGTACACGGCGTCGTGTGGCATAATCTCTCATACACAGTAATCTATCGTGTAGGATACCCATAGTAGCGGGCGTTTACATGTTAACGGCGACCGCGAGAAGGTGTTACTCGTCGATGTCGTCCAGGGCCTCGACGACGCGTTCGATCATCTTGCGTTCGCCCCGCCGGAGGTTCTTCGAGACGGCCGGTTTCGAGACACCGAACTCGTCGGCGAGAGCCCCCAGTGTCGCGCCACGCGGACTCTCGAAGTAGCCCTCGGAGACAGCGGTCTCCAGGGTCTCCCGTTCCGTCTCCGAGAGGTCCCGACAGCCGTTGACCAGCGTCATCGCCGCGCCGGCGTTCTGGACGACGTCCTGGAGTTCCGGGAGACCGGTGTTCTCCCGTTCGACCACGTCGAACTCGTTGTCCCGGTCCAGTTCCGAGAGGGTCCTGTCGGCGTCCTGGCTCGTGTCGAAGCCGACGTGCCAGACCTCGCTGCCGGCCTCGATGTGGAACGGCCCGGTGATGTAGCCGTCGTTGTCCCGGATCGTTTGCATCGCCGTGGTCTCCTCGATAACCGTCCTGATCCCGGCCACCTCGCCCTGCCGGCGAAGTAGCGAGAAGTCGTTCATGTTCTGATGTGTCTGTAACTCTTCCAATCCGGCATCGAGTGCAGCCCTGTCGTCGGCTTCGACGACCATCCGCGTCTCTAGCTCGCGGACGTTCTGATCGAACTCCCACTGCATCGCTGCGAAGGCCATCCCGTGGTCGGCAGTGGTATCGATGAACGGACAGTCGTACTGCTCCATGTCCAGGGCAATGTCAATCATGCACGGTGTCCGCTACTCGAACGGGAGTCCTCCACAATTATAAATTATTCTTCCCACGAGGGTTACTCTATCGGTCCGGAACCGGCTGCTCCGCGATCATTGGATGGTTGACAGTACTGCTGTTTCAGGCCGGTAGCGGCGTAGTTCCATCATCATTATCTACCTACGTCGTGGCCTCGTCCCACCCCGTTCCAATACTGTTTTAGGGCTTCACTCTGGAAGGACTGGTATGACTTTGCACGCCAGAGATCTCCCCCAGGATGTCCGGGAACTGGGCGAGTTACTGGGCGACGTACTGGAGACCCAATCCTCTACCGAAGCGTTCGAGACGGTCGAGCAGATCCGCACAGCCTCGATCGACTATCGGAAAGGCGATCTGGACAGTCGGGACACGATCGGGCAGACGCTCGACCGACTCGACCCGGAGATGGAAGGCGTCGTCGCCCGGGCGTTCACTACCTACTTCGAACTGATCAACCTGGCCGAGGAACGCGAGCGGGTCAGAGAGATCCGCGAAGGGAGTCAGGACGGGACGATCGAGGACAGCGTCGCCGAGGCGATCGAGAGACTCGCCGACGCCGATGTCGGTTCGGAGACGGTCGAAGACGTACTCGACGACGTGTTCATCGAGCCGACCTTCACCGCACATCCGACCGAGGCCCGCCGGAAAACCGTCAAAGCGAAGCTCCGAAGCGTGGCGAACGGACTGGAGACGCTCGACGAGGTCCGCCTGACCGACCGCGAGGAACACACTGTCCGCCGGGACGTCCGTTCGGAGGTCACGAGCCTCTGGCAGACTCCACAGGTCCGTGATCGCCGGCCAGAGGTCACGGACGAGGCACTGAACATCCAGTGGTACCTGGAGAACGTCCTCTTCGAGGTCATCGACGAAGTCTACGACGAACTGGAACGCGCTATCGGCGAGGAGTACGACGAGGAACTCGACGTCCCGAAACTCTACGAGTTCCGCTCATGGGCCGGCTCCGACCGTGACGGCAACCCATTTGTCACGCCGGAAGTCACCGAAGAGACGCTGGAACGTCAGCGTGAGACGGTCCTCCCGCTGTACCGCGACCGGCTGAAAGCACTCTCGGGTGTCCTGAGCCAGGACGCCTCGAACCTCTCGATCGGCGAGCAATTCGAGGAGCGCTTGGCCGAACACAAAGAGCGGCTCCCCGGAGTCGCCGCCGAGGCCGAAGAGCGGTATCCTGACGAACCGTACCGCCAGAAGCTCAAGTTGATGCGCGAATCGGTCCTGCGGGTCAACGACGTCCGGCAGGGCGGCTACGACAGTCCCGAGGACCTGCTCAAGGATCTGCACACGATCGCTGCCAGCCTCCGTGACAACGACGCGGCAGTCATCGCCGAGTCCCACGTCGACCCCCTCATCCGGAAGGTCGACACGTTCGGGTTCACGCTCGCGAGCCTGGACCTGCGTGACCACCGGAAGATGCACACCGACGCTATCGCGGAAGCGGTCGAGCGCCAGGGCATCGACTACGAGGACATGTCCGAGGACGAGCGCGTCGAGTTCCTGACGGAGGCGATCCTCCAGAACGGTTCGGTCATCGATATGGAGAACACCGACGGGCTCTCGGAGGATTCGATCCGGGTCCTGCGTCGGTTCCGTAAGACCGCCGACTGGCAAAACGAGTTCGGCGTCGACGCGATCGACACCTACGCGATCAGTTGGTGTGAGGAACCCAGCCACGTGCTGGAAGTTCTGTTCCTCGCCGATCAGGTCGGCATCGTCGACCTACCTGGCTACTGTGGCCTGGATATCGTCCCGCTGCTGGAATCCGAGTACGCGCTCTCGGGTGCCCGGCGCATCATGGGGACGCTGTTCGAGAACGAGGCCTACGCACAGGCTCTGGAGGCACGCAACACCGTCCAGGAGATCCTGCTTGGCTACTCCGACTCCAACAAGGAGAACGGCTACCTCGCCGCCAACTGGTCGCTGTACAACAACCAACGGCGGCTGGCCAACATCACCGACGACTTCGACGTCGATATGCGCCTGTTCCACGGCCGCGGTGGCTCGATCTCCCGCGGTGGCGGCCCGATGAACGACGCCATGCTGGCCCTGCCAAACGAGACGGTGACCGGACAGATCAAGTTCACCGAACAGGGTGAGGCGATCGCCGAGAAATACGCCAACGAGGACATCGCCGAGCGGAACCTCGAACAGATGCTCAACGCCCAGATCCGGGCGCGCCACAACGCGATGGAAGAGCCGGTCGAGGACGTTCCCGACGAGTGGGTCGAGGCTATGGAGACCGCCTCCGAGGCCGCCCGCGAGGAGTACCAGTCGCTGCTGGAGACCGACGGCTTCGTCGACTACTTCGAGCAGGCGACTCCGATCACGGTCATCGAGAACCTCAACATGGGATCGCGCCCGGCTTCCCGGAGCGAGGACCGCAGCGTCGAGGACCTGCGTGCGATCCCGTGGGTGTTCTCCTGGACCCAGGCCCGCTGTATCATCCCCGGGTGGTACTCCATCGCCACCGGACTCAACGCCTACCTCGACAGCGGCGGCGACATCGAGACGCTCCAGGAGATGTACGAGGAGTGGCCGTTCTTCAAGACGAAGCTCGACAACGCCTCCCTGGCGCTTGCCCGCACCGAGATGGGTATCGCCGAGGAGTACGCCGATCTCGCCGACGACGACCTCCGCGAGCGCATCTTCCCGCGGATCAGAGACGAGTACGAGGAGACCGTCGATCTGGTCACCGAGATTACCCAGCGCGAGGGACTGCTCTCGCGTGACTGGCTCGAAGAGAACCTCGAACGCCGCAACCCCTACGTCGACCCGCTGAACCTGCTGCAGGTCCGGCTGCTCGCCCAGTCACACCTCACCGAGGAGGAAAAGCAGACGCTCCGGCTGACCGTCCTGGGAATCGCCGCCGGGATGAAAAACACCGGATAACTCCCCGTCGGGTCCGCTCTATCCCGGCTCACGCACCGCTCCGAGCTACTACACCCGTGGTACCTACCGAAGGATTTACGCCGCCGCCGGCTGCATGGCTGCTATGGCACTTGAGACGATTCTGCTTGCCGTCGGCCCGAACGACAAGGACCGCATCGACGAACTCGCCGACACCGTGACGGACATCGCGGGTCCGGCCGGTTCGGAAGTCATCGTCGCACACGTCTTCACTGACGAGGAGTACGAGAACGTCGTCGACCGACTGGAGTTCGAGTCGGTCGCCGAAGCCAACCCCGACCAGGTAGCTGATCGGCACACGACCGTCCGAGAACTCCTCAAACGACTGGGCGAGGCAGATCTCCAGACCAGCGTCCGTGGCGCCGTCGGTAACCACGGGGAACAGATCGTCAGTCTCGCGGAGAGTGTCGGTGCCGACCTCGTCGTCGTCGGCGGCCGCAAGCGCTCACCGACCGGCAAAGCTGTCTTCGGCTCGACCGCACAGGAAGTCATGCTCAGCGCTCCCTGTCCGGTCACGTTCGTCCGCGGCGAAGACTAGGACCGTCTACTTCGGGGGTCCCACAGTTATATTCACTCGACCAGGGCTGCCTCTAGCAGTTCCAGCGGGTGACGGATGTCGTACCCCGTCCCGTGTTCCATCTGCATCGCACACGTGGGACACTCCGTCATCCCGGTGTCGCCCGAGGCGTCGTCCATGTGGTCGAACATCTCGTCGGCGATCGCCATCGACTTCTCGTATTTCTCGGCCTTCCAGCCGTAGGTCCCGGAGATCCCCGAACAGGACTCGCCGACGTCCTCGATGTCGGTGCCGTCCAGCTCGCGGAACAGTTCGACGGACTGGTGTTCTAACCCCTGGTTGCGGGCGTGACACGGCGCGTGGTAGGCGAACTCCCGAGCGAGGTCGCCTTCGACCTCGGCCGCTTGCAGGTCGGTTTTCAGGTCTTCGTTGATGCGCAGATACTCGACCGACTCGAAGGTGTTCGCTGCGACCTCGTCGATCCCGTCGATGTCGAACAGTTCGGGGTACTCCTGGCGCAGCGCCATCGAACAGGACGTACAGGAGGCGATGGCGTCGTACCCCTCCTCAATCAGGTCGGCCATCGAGGAGACGTTGACCTCCGCACCCCGGCGGGCGTCGTCCAACATGCCGTTGGCGAACATCGGCGTCCCGGAACAGCGCTGTTCGGGGACGACGACCTCGTAGCCGTACTCCTCGAACACCCGAACCATCGCTTTACCGACTTCGGGGGTGTTGTAGTTGGAGTAACAGCCGTGGAAGTACGCGACCTTCTTGTCGGCGTCGCGGTCCAGGTCCCGCCGTTCACGGGCCGCCTGTGCGTTCTCTTTCGAGGCCGCCGCGCCGCCCCGAGTAGACCACCACTCCCGGAAGGTCTGTTTCGCGAACGCGGGGAACTCGCGTTCGCTGGTGATCCCCATGGTCTTCTCCATGACCCACCGGGCCGGCCCGAAGTTCATCGCGAAGTTCGCCAGCCGCGGAACTTTGCTGGCGATGGTCGCTGAGGTCCGGTAGTTCGCCAGGATGCGGTTCCGGACGTACTCGACAGAGAACTTGCTCATCTGCTCGCTGACGTACTCCCCGCGGGCGGTGTTGTGCATCTGGGAGAGGGGTACCCCCGACGGACAGGCGTTGTCACAGCGCATGCAGTTCGAGCAGTCCGTGATCGAGTCGTCGATCGTGTAGTCGTCCTCGTTTTGCTTGAGGCGCCACTGCTCCGGCCCCTGGAACTTCGGGCCGGGGAAGTCGTCGTCGACCTCCGCGACCGGGCAGTTAGTGTCACAAATCGAACACTTGTAACACGAATCCGCGCCGGGGCGCAGGTCGAAGTCGTCACTGTCGGGGAAGACGTCGACGGGTTCGAAGTCCTCGCCCGTGTTCGGTGCCGTCGGGTCGAACTCTGTAGATGATTCGGCGTCGCTCATTGTACCTCCTGTGCGGCGGTCGTGCCAGCCGCGTGGCCCGTCGCGATCGACACCCCGCTACCTGACTTCTCGGCCGCGAAGTCGTAGCCCCCGAGGATGCTCCCGGCGGCACGCAGGTTGTCGAACTCGACGGAGTCGTCCGCTGTCAGTGGGCGCAACTGCTCGTCTGTCGGTAGGCCGAACCGTGCGAACTGGTGGTCTCCGAACACGTCCAGGTCGAACCAGTCGTAGCGGTCCTCGGCGTGAGGGACGTGACAGTCGAAGATCGGTTCGTACACCCCCTCGCGGTCGGACTCGACGCCTTTCCCGACGAGGCCGCCCGTCGCGAGGACGTACTGATCGCCGCTGACGGGGATCTTCGCGCCGTTTTTCTCGATGTACACCTCCTCGATGTGTCCGTCCTCGCCGGCGTAGTCGACGACGGGGTTGCCCGTCTCGAAGTTCCCGCCGGCTTCGTCCAGTGCCTCGAACAGGGCGTCTTCTAGCCGCAGGCCCGGCAGAGACGGCGGTCCCATCGGGACCTCGAAGACGTCGACACCGAGGTGGTCACCGAGCGCGGCCCGGACTGCGCCGGGGTGGTCGTCCCCGAGGATGGCCGGGAGTCCGACGCGTTTCTCCCCGTCGAGATGGGGTTCGATCGTGTCGGCGAGCGCGTCCCGGGCGCCGACCATCCGCCCGTCGACCGCGACCTCGCCGTTGGTGTCCAGGAGCTTGGCGTACCGGGTCACTTTCGCGTCGGCCCGCAGGTCCCCGGGGAACTCGATGGTGACGCCGCGGGCGTCGAAGGGGACACCGGCGGCCTCGAGGTGTGCGGCGACGTGGGGCGCGTCGAAATCGACCATCGATCCCAGGCCGACGAGCAACACGTCACGGTCGTCGCTGGCCAACCCGGCGGCCGCCCCCCGCGGGTAGCGTGCCGTCGGTTTGACCGTCCCGCCGTGGGTCGGCAGGAGGGCGTTGGTGTCTGTGTGATCCCCTCGGTAGTCGGTCACGTCGTCGAACATCGCCATGGCCTCGCGGACGCCGTCGACGCCGACGGTCCGGTAAGGGTGTTCCTCCGGAAGGGCGGGAATCGCGTCGTAGGGGTCGGTCAGCGGCCCGTCGCCCTCGTGGGTGTATCCGAGGAGGTCGACCAGCCCGGAGGCGTTCCGGAGGGTGCTCTGTTTGTACGAGAGGAGTCGAACGTCGGCCCCCTCGCGAGCGGCCGCGAGCGCGCTGGAGAGGCCGGCGAGACCGCCGCCGATGACCAGTACCTCCGACTCAATTGCCATCCGTTCGCCCTCCGTCCGCGGCCACGTCGGCTCCGGTCGCTCCACCGGGCCGTCCCGATCCCGTGTCGAAGGCGGCGAAGTCGATCGCGTCGCCGTCGGCCGGATCGTTGTCGCGGTTCTGGGTCGTCGCGTGCAGGGCGTAGTTCAACATGGCCTGGGAGAGCTGTTGGCCCCACAGGGCGTGGCGCTGGCCCTTCCAGCGCTCCTGGAGCAGTTCGTCCCAGGCCTGGCGGGCGACGGCCTCGTCGTACTCGCCGGCTGCCGCTCCGTCAGCCGAGCCCCCGCTCGCGGGGACGCCGTGGAGTTCGCTCGCCATCCGGTGGACGCAGAAGCCACCCTGGCAGTTGCCCATCGACGCGCGGGTCCGGATTCGAACGGCGTTTAGATCGGAACCGGACTGGGAGATGGCGTCCTGGATCTCCGCGCGGGTGACGCCCTCACACTCACAGACGGTCGGGTTCGGACCGTCGGTTTTGAGCACCTCGTCGGCCCGCGAGCCCAGTCGCTCGACGCTCCGGCGGCCGATCGGCGACCGTAGGCCGAACTCGTCCATGTAGTCCCGCAGGACGGTGAAATCGTCGCTTCCCGGGAGTGGAACGTCCGCCGTCCGACAGTCCGCGTCGATGCCGAACTGATCACAGACGTGGTCGGAGATCTGCTCACCCATCATCCGATAGGTGGTGAACTTCCCGCCGACGATGCTGGTCATCCCGTCCAAGTCGTCCCGCTCCTCGTGATCCAGCAAGAAGAAGTCCCGCGTGATGTCGGTCGGGTCGTCGCTACCCACGTCCGGCGGTTCGTACAGCGGGCGGACGCCCCAGAACGACCGGATCGTCCGGGCTTCCTGGAGCATCGGGACCAGCTCCGAGAGGGTCTCGATCATCATGTCGACCTCCCACTGCTCCTCGGGGTAGTCCTCGGGGTCATCGACCTCCTCGTCGGTCGTCCCCAGGATACACGTGGTCTCGTGGGGGACGATGATGTCGGCGTCGCCCTTGGGTCGGCAGCGGTTGATGACGGTGTCGACCTGTCGGGAGTTCATGATCGTCATGACGCCCTTCGAGGGGCGGACTTCGATATCGACACCGGCCATATCGCCGATGCGGCCCGCCCACGCGCCCGTCGCGTTGACGACGTAATCCGCGCGGATCTCTTCGGTGCCGCCTTCAGTCCCGTGGACGCGCTTGCCGGGGCCGGCGCTGTGGTCGACCTCGACGCCGACGACCTCCCCGGATTCGACGACGAGGTCCGTCACCGTCGAATGTGTCTCGACGCGCGCGCCGTGTTCCTGGGCGCTTGCCGCGTTGGCCACGACCAGTCGGAACGGGTCGATCGCGCCGTCGGGAACCGAGATCGCCTTGTCGATGTCCTTCGCGAGGTGTGGCTCGATCTCCCGGGCCTCCTCGCGGGAGACGACCTCAGCCGGAATGCCACACTCCTCACAGCCCGAGAGCTTCTTTTCGAAGTACTCCTCGGTGTCTTCCGGTCGTTTGACGAACAGCCCGCCGGTCATCTCGACACAGTGTGACGCGATATCCCGGAGGACACGGTTCTCCTCGATACACTCGGTCGCGCTCGCCTGGTCAGAGACGGCGTATCGGCCGCCGCTGTGGAGGAGCCCGTGCATCCGCCCCGTTGTCCCGTGAGTGAGGTTCCCCTGTTCGAGTAAGGTGACATCCAACCCGCGCATGGCGAGATCCCGTGTGATACCCGCCCCGGTGGAACCGCCACCGATAACGACGACGTGAGGTGATGGAGCCATTTATCTTACGTAGCGTTTAGCGCCCATCCACTTTATTTTACCGTCGAATCCCCTCGCTCGATAAATTTTATGAGAGATAATGAACGTCAACAGAGACGACTGACGCGACCGTTCCCGGTATACAACGAAGCTATCGCGAGTACGCCGCCGGTAGAACGGGGTTTCAGTCACGCAAATCCGATCGATCGGTTCCCGCCTGCGCGCGGTACCAGAACAACCCGTTCTGGGTGAGACGATAAAAACTTCTCTCGCCATGGGTAGCGGCCGATGCTTCGGCGACACTATCGTACCAATTGAAACGATTTACACCGATCGGACTGCAGTCGTGCGATCGGGTGTGCATCGATCTTCACTGGCTACTACAGCAAGTATCGGTCTGTTGGAGCTTGTGAGTTCAGTTTCCCCGTTTGGCATCCTCGTAAGGTATAATTTCCCCTCCGATGTCGTGAACGAATCTGTTTTACCGAAGGCCCCCCACTGTGAGTAATTTTTATACCGGTTCACTATCTTGTTTACTACCATCACGGCATAATTCATAAACAATGCCGCCAACGGAGTACACATCAATGGCAGACACATACGTCGGTTCGATCGACCAAGGGACGACAGGCACCCGCTTCATGGTGTTCGACCACAGCGGCCAGGTCGTCGCGAACGCGTACGAAACACACGAACAGATCTACCCCGAACCCGGTTGGGTCGAGCACGATCCGATCGAAATCTGGGAGAACACCCAGCAGGTCGTCATCGACGGTCTCGAAGAAGCAGGCCTCGACGCCAGCCAACTCGAAGCGCTGGGTATCACCAACCAGCGTGAAACGACTATCGTCTGGGACGAGGAAACCGGCAAACCCGTCCACAACGCGCTTGTCTGGCAGGACCGCCGCACTACCGACCGTGTCGAAGACATTCAGGAGCAAGACAAGGTCGAGTGGATTCGGGAGAAAACCGGCCTCGAATGTGATGCGTACTTCTCGGCGACCAAAACCGAGTGGGTCCTCGACAACGCCGAACCACTCAAGATGCAGTCCTCACGCGGTGCCGACCTCCGGGACCGCGCCGAGGACGGCGAACTCCTCATGGGCACGATCGACGCCTGGCTCATCTACAATCTCACCGGCAACCACATCACCGACGTCTCCAACGCCTCCCGGACCATGCTCTACAATATCCGGGACCTCGAATGGGACGACGAACTCTTGGCTGAGTTCGGCGTTCCCGAGTCGATGGTACCCGAAGTGCGACCCTCCTCGGACGAGGACTACTACGGCTACACCGACCCCGACGGCTTCCTCGGCGAGGAGATCCCCGTCGCCGGCGCGCTGGGCGACCAGCAGGCAGCCCTGTTCGGCCAGGCCTGCTTCGACGA
This sequence comes from Haloarcula montana, assembly GCF_035666295.1. NCBI lineage: Archaea > Methanobacteriati > Methanobacteriota > Halobacteria > Halobacteriales > Haloarculaceae > Haloarcula > Haloarcula montana. The sequence goes on along the minus strand of NZ_CP142027.1, from coordinate 89,029 downwards.
GGGCGACGCCAAGAACACCTACGGCACCGGCTCGTTCTACCTGATGAACACCGGCGAGGAGGCCGTCGCTTCCGACCACGGCCTCCTGACAACCATCGGCTTCCAGATGTCCGGTGAACCCGTCCAGTACGCTCTGGAAGGGTCGATCTTCATTACGGGCGCAGCGATCGAATGGCTCGAAGACGTCGATCTGATCAACAACGCGGCACAGACGGCCGAACTCGCCCGTTCGGTCGACTCGACCGACGGCGTCTACATGGTTCCCGCGTTCACCGGTCTGGGTGCTCCCCACTGGGACGGGCGGGCGCGCGGCACGATCGTCGGGATGACTCGCGGGACGGAGAAGGCGCATATCGTCCGCGCGACACTGGAGTCGATCGCCTACCAGACCCGGGACGTAGCCGAGGCGATGGAAGCGGATTCGAACATCGAGACGACATCGCTGCGGGTCGACGGCGGCGCAGTCAAGAACAACTTCCTCTGTCAACTCCAGTCGGATATCATCCAGACCGAGATCGTCCGACCGGAAGTCGACGAGACGACCGCACTCGGAAGCGCCTACGCGGCCGGACTCGCGGTGGGCTACTGGGACACGGTCGACGAACTCCGTGACAACTGGCAGGTCGACCGCGAGTTCACCCCCGAGAAATCCAGCGCGGAAGTCGACAAACGCTACGACCGCTGGGACGACGCAGTCGAGCGCTCCCTCGACTGGGCACAGGAGGAGTGATCACGGATGCACGATACGCTCTTTCGGGACGTGCTCATCGGGATCGGAGGGGAGCAGTTCACCCTGATCCCACGCGCCGGAACCCGACTGATCGCTGCAGTGGAAACAGCGCGGAAACCGGCGGCTTCAGCCGTTGGTAGCTGACAACGAACGCATTTCGAACGCCTATGGATATCGAAGCGCGAATCAAACGGCGCCAACGCCGCGACGGAGAGCACCGGCTGATCCTCGACTACGAGGCCCTCTCACCGGTGTCCCACGCCACAGAGCCGACAGACCGCGGCCCGGTCTTCGAACGGCTCTTGGACCACCTCGATCCCGTCTTCGAGGGGAAGTTACCGCCGAACGCGTACGTCCACGGTCCCGCTGGAGCCGGGAAGTCGGCCGTCGTCACGGCGTTGTTCGGTCATCTCGAACAGCTCCCGACGGACGCACGGGCGGTCATCCACACGACGACGCGTGCACAGACGCCGACCTCACCGGCGTTCGTCTACGTCGACACGCGGACGACGACGAGTGAGTTCGCGTTCTATCACGCGATCTTGGACAATATCATCGAAGAGTCGGTTCCCGAACACGGGATCGGGACCGAGACCTTACGATCCCGGCTTCACGAGACACTCTCCGGACGCCACTCCGGGGTCGTCGTCGGCGTCGACCACATCGACGATCCGAGTGGGACCGACACGACCGATCTCGTCGATCTGTTCGCCGGCCTCCCGAGCAAGGCCAGCTGGCTGGCTATCGGTGAACTCGATCCATCTCAGACCGAGGTGACCGAGTACACCGCCAGGTCGATCCGCGTGGATCGCTACCGCCGACAGATGCTCGTCGACGTGGTGATGACGCGGGCCTCTGACGGCCTCGCCCAGCAGGCGCTCGACCATCGATCGGCGCGAACGATCGCGGACTGGGCCGACGGGAACGCACACGACGCGCTCGCAGCCCTGTTGATCGCCGCCGTCCACGCCGACAGCAGTGGCCGTGATCGGATCGCCGAGACCGATGTGACTGCCGCGATCGAGGAGATCCCCGAGCCCTGTGTGTCACTGGGTCGTGTCCTCTCGTTGCCGGCCAACAGACAACGGGTCCTTCGGGAACTCGTCGATCTCGGTACCGACGAGACTGCCTCGGTGACGAAGACGACAGAGGCGATCGCCCAGCAGGCTGCAGTTGATCTCTCACAGGGGACCGTCAAGCGGTTCCTCTATGAACTCGCAGAGGTCGGAATCGTCGAGCGCGTACAGTCGACGACGGACACGGGGCAAGGGCGCCCGCCAAGCAGGCTGGAACCACGGTTTCCACCGACTGCGTTCCGCCAGCTCTACGATCTGTCCCAGTAGGGCCGTCCGGCGTGTTTCGGTTCCGAAACGCGCAGGGTGTCCACCGCCCAGCCTATCCCGACGGCGGACCCGATCTACTGTACCCCGTCGCTCGGGTCGCCGGTCCCGCCGGTGAGCGCGGACGCAAGCGCGCCCCGAACGCCGACATCGTCGCCGAGGGTGGTCAGTTGGATATCCGGGATGTTCGCCATGACCATATCGTCGAGACGGTCGCGGATCGGATCGAGGACCTGTTCGGGGTTGTTGAGCGCGACGGCTCCACCGACGTAGACGACGATGGGCGCGTAGGAGTGGACGATGTTGGCGACGCCGATGGTGTTCCAGTGGTTGACCTGTTCGAGGACGTGGGCAGCGAAGTCGTCCTCGCCGGCGTACTCGAAGACGTCCGCAGCCGTAAACTCCTCCTCGTCGATTGGCAGAGCCGTCTCGACGGGGTCCTCGCGGTGGAGTCGCGTGGCGTACCGCGGGATGTTTTCACCGGAGCAGTACGCCTCCCAGTGCCCGTCGTGCCCACAGCCACAGGTCATGTAGCCGGTCGGGTCGATCGTGATGTGGCCGACTTCGCCGGCGTTGCCGTCCCACCCTGAGAGGATGTTTCCGTCGACGGCGACACCCGCACCGATCCCCGAGGAGATCGTGAGATACACCATGTCGTCGGGGTTGCGATCAGAATAGTACCGTTCGCCGATGACGCCGGCGATGGCGTCGTTGTGGAGGTAGACCCGGTCGCTTCCGATGAGGTTCTCGACGGGGCCGGTCAGCGGAATCCGGTCGATCGTATCCGGGAGGTTCGCGGGATTGGTGACAACGCCTTCGGCGAGATCCATCGGACCGAAGGAACCGATACCGGCTGCGACGATGTCGGTGGGGACGATACCGGCGGCGTCAGCGGCCTCGCGCAGCGCTTCGAGCACCGCCTCCGTGACGGCGATGCCGGTCGGCCCGCGCGGGGTCTTGAGTTTGTGTGACGCGATCTTCGATCCGGTCTCGTCGGCGATCAACGCCCGGATGTGTGTCGCACCGAGGTCGACCCCAGCGTATGCGCCCATGCTGGTGGGAACGTGGCCCTTCCGATACTTAACTACACATATTCAACGCTGACTCAGCGCCGCCGGTCCGCGTCACCCTCGCGATCGACGGGTTGTTCGTAGACGACCCCCCGTTCGGCGTCGAGCGTGACCGTCGATCCGTCACCGACGCTATCAGGTAGTTTCGTGTCCGCGATCATGGGGATTCCGAGTTCGCGAGCGACGATCGCCGCGTAACTGGTCATCCCTTGATTGCTGTCGACGATCCCGCCGATCCGCTCGGTGTCCCCGACGAACTCGCCCTCGAAGCCGCTCGGAACGCAGACGATCGCGCCGTCGGGCATGTGTTCGATGTTCCCGTCGTCGGTCCGGTAGACCTTCCCCGTCGTGACACCCTCGACCACGGAGCGGCCGTTCGCGACAGTTTCGGCGGCGACGTGGACTTTCAGCATGTTGGCGGTGTTGAGCCCTTCCAGTTCGGTCATCATCCCCGAGAGGACCACGACCGTGTCACCGCCCTCCGCGGCGTTCGTGTCCAGGGCCGCCTGGGCGGCGCTCTGGATGATCGCGTCCGCCCCCTGTGTGGTGTACTCGGTGAGGACCGGGATGATTCCCCACGAGAGCGCGAGCCGCCGTTTGACTCGCTCGTTGGGCGTCGAGGCGACGATCGGGATCGACGGTCGGTACTTCGCCGACTTCAGCGCCGTGTATCCCGACTCTGAAGCGGCGACGACCGCCGAAGCGCCGATGTCCCTGGCGAGGAACCGCGCCGAGCGGGCCAGCGCGTCTGTCCGGGTGTCCCCGGCCGCCGGGACCCGTTGCTCCCGGGACTCGGCGTACTCCTCGCTTGCCTCGACATCGCGGACGATCCGATCCATGGTCTCGACGACCCGCGTCGGGTGATCGCCGATCGCCGTCTCTCCCGACAGCATCACGGCGTCGGTGCCGTCGAGGACGGCGTTTGCCACGTCCGAGGCCTCCGCACGGGTCGGCCGCCGGGAGTGCATCATCGAATCGAGCATCTCCGTGGCGGTGATCACCGGGACGCCGGCCTGGTGGCACTTCCGGATGATCCGTTTCTGGATGATCGGCACGTCTTCGAGTGGGCACTCGACCCCGAGGTCGCCCCGGGCGACCATCACGCCGTAGGCCGCGTCGATGATCGAATCGAGGTTCTCGACGGCGCCCGCCCGCTCGATCTTGGCGATGACTGGAATGTCGACGCCGCGGTCCTCCAGAGCACGGTTGATATCGTAGATATCCTGCCCCGTGCGGACGAACGACGCGGCGACGAAGTCCGGTTCCTTCTCGGCGGCGACGTCGAGTTCCTGTTCGTCGTTTTCGGTTATCGTCGGCAGGTCCAGTTCGACACCGGGGACGTTGACCCCCTTCCGGGAGCTGAGTTTGCCGCCGCTCTCGACGTGGGCGTAGACCGTCTCTCCCTCGACGCGCTCGACGGTCGTCTCGATCCGGCCGTCGTCGAGCAACACCTTGTCACCCGCCTTCGCGGCGCTGATCGACTTCGACAGACCGACGCGTTCGGGTGTCGCGTCGTCGTCGACGACGAACTCGACCGTCGATCCCGTGATCAACTCGATCGGTTCCTCGATCGGTGCGGTCCGGACCTCCGGCCCCGGCATGTCGAGCATCGCCGCGATCGGTGTCTCGACCCGGTTGTCGGCTTCTCGAATCCGGTCGATCATCTCCCGGCGGTGCTCCGGAGAGCCGTGGCTGGCGTTCAACCGGGCGACAGACATCCCCGCTTCCGCGAGAGAGGCGATCTGGTCCGGCGACTCGCTCGCCGGCCCCAGTGTACAGACGATCTTCGCACTACGCATCAGCAGAACCCTCCATCTCTCGGAGAGCGCGCATATTTCGTGGGAACATAGCGGTGGATACCGTGGCCGGGGATAAGAAGGTTGTCGGATGCGCGAAACCCACCGACGGAACCGAGAGTTATCGACTGATCGCTGCCGTCTCCCCCCTGATGAGTTCGCGGACTTCGCTGGGTGAGACGACCGCGATATCTCCGGGGACGGAGCGTTTCAGAGCAGCAGTTGCAGCGCCCCATTCGAGCCCTTCGGGGACCGACCCCGTCGTGAGATACTGCGAGAGGAACCCGCCCACGAACGAGTCCCCGGAGCCCACCGGGTGTGCATCGCTGGCCTCGAAGGAACCCTGGACGTACTCGTCGTCGGGCGTCGCCGCGACGACGCCGTCCGCGCCCCGTGTCACGACAGTCACGTCGAACCCGTGGTCGGCGGTCAACGAAGCAGCGACGTCGACGGCATCGCCGGTCCGCCCGAGCACTTGTTCGGCATCACGTTGGGCGACGACGAGCACGTCGATATCCGGGAACAGCTCGGTGACGACGGATTGTGCCTCGGCGTGGCTCCAGAGCTTCGACCGATAGTTCAGATCGAAACACGTCGTCGTTCCGGCATCGCTCGCCCGTTCGAGCAGGTCTGCGGTGGTCGTTTCGACCCGGTCGGAGAGCGCCGGTGTGATCCCGGAGGTGTGGATCGCGTCTGCGTCCTCGACGAGTCCCTCGGGGACTTCACCAGTGGCGAGTGTCGTGATGCTCGCACCCGCCCGGTCGTAGATGACTTCGTTTCCACGCGGTATGTCTCCCTGTTCCAGGTAGTAGGTCCCTTGCCGCCCATCGTCGCTGTCGTCCCAACAGACCTCGACCGTCACGCCGTGGCGCCGAAGCTCTCCCGTGACGCGTCGCCCGACCGGCGAGTCCGGGAGTTTCGAGAGCCACGCCGTATCGAGCCCGAGCCGCTGTGCGGCGACGGCAACGTTCGATTCCGCCCCAGCGATATGGACATCGTACTGGTCGGCCGTCTCCAGCCGTTCCTGTTGGGGTGGAGAGAGTCTGAGCATCGTCTCGCCGAATGTAACGAGATCTGTCATACTCCGCAGTGGACCCGGAGCCGGTATAAATCCTGGAGAAACGAGTGGCCGATACCGTCCATATGTGGTACTGTCTAGCACGAATAGGGGCTCCCTGTTTACGTTCGTCCATCGAACAGCCGAAACGCTCCAAAAGCTTTTGTACTCGAATATTGCACACAAGTCTATGGGACGTAGGTCAGTGCGTCGTGAGTCCGGTGTCTCACGTCGGTCGATTCTCAGAACCGTCGGGGCAGCGGGTATCGCTGGTCTGGCCGGTTGTGGTGGCGGTGGTAACGGGACCCCAACTGGCGAGCGGATCGGTAACTACCCACTAACTGGCGAGACCGCTACGTTCGGATTCAACGTCGCACAGTCCGGCCCGTTCTCGACCGCGGGAGAAGAGGAACTCCGCGGACACAAACTCGCTGTCAAACATATCAACGACGGCGGTGGGTGGGTCGGGGAGAGTCTTTTCAGTAGCCTCAGCGGCGAGGGACTCCTCGGAAAGACCGTTGACTTCGTCGTGGGCGACACCGAGAGTGACCCCGAATCCGCCCGACTTTCGGCCCAGTCGATGGTCGACAACCAGGACGTGATCATGCTCTCGGGGGGATCGACGAGCGATACGGCCCTCGAACATCAACGGATCGCCGGTGAGTCCGAGGTTATCTACATGGCGACGATGGCACAGATCGACAGTCTCACCGGCAAGAACTGCAACCGTTTCAGTTTCCGGGAGATGTTCAACTCCACGATGACGACCAGGGCGCTGACACCGGTTCTCCTCGACGAATACGGTGAGGACGCGCAGTTTTTCCAGATCTACTCGCAGGACGACTGGGGGAACGCACAGCGCCAACTGTTCGCGAAGACGCTCAGGGATGCCGGCTGGCAGTTCACCGGCAGCCTGGTCGCACAGGTCGGGACCCGTGACTTCTCCCAGTACGTCTCCGACATCGAGAACTCGTCGGAGGACGTATTGATCCTCAACCTCCGTGGGCTGGACGCAGCGAACGCCCTCCGGACCTTCCGCGAAGCGTTCCCGGACGAGAACATTGTCGTTCCGGTGTACACTAGAGCAGTCGCACAGACGGCAGGTGGGGCCATCGAGGACGTCATCGGAACGGCAGCCTGGGACCCGTCGATCGATACGCCGCTGTCGAGCACGTTCCGGTCGGCGTTCGCCGACGAGTATCAGGGGGGAACCGCCTCGTCCAGTTCGTCGGTTCCGTCGGGTCCGGCCCACATCGCCTATACCCAAACGCTGTTGTACGCGAGTGCTGTCGCACGGGCAGGGACGTTCAACCCGAACCAGGTCATCAGTGCGCTAGAGGGAGCACAGTACGGTGCAGGGATCGGGGCACAGACGATGCGAGCGTGTGACCACCAGGCGATCCGTCCGGTCCCAATCGTCCGTGGGCGCCCGGAGAGCCAGCAGGACTTCGGCCGGTATTTCGACGTGATCAAGACGACCCGTGACATTGAGTATTCGTGTCAAGAAGAACCAGCGAGCGAGTGTTCGCTGGGAGGTAGCTAACAATGAGTTCGCAGGACCAATCACAGACAGGTGGAACGGCTTCTGAAGACGGACCGAGTGCGGGTCTCCTTGGGACGGTGGTTCCGGATTTCATCCGGAAGAACTTCGCGCTCAAGTTCGGTATCGTCCTGGTAATCATGGCGCTTTCCGTCGGTGCTGTCGGTATCGTCGCCACCCAGCAGTTCCAGGACTACACCGAAGAACAGGTGACAGGCGAGTACCAGGGGCTCGCGGCACAGGAAAGCGATATCATCCAGCGCTGGATCGAGCGCAACGAGCTGGCAGCACAGTTTATCTCCTCGAGTAGCGCTTGGACCGCTGACGACACTGCGGATCTGGAGACAGAACTCCAGAACCAGCGGGCGGGGCTCTCTGCCGATGTCGAGCACATCCACGTCCTCGAACGAAGTCCGTCGGGAACGACGATTATCGCGAGTACGGCGCTTAGCTCCGGGACGAGTGTCCAGGACGCGGGCCGTGGATGGACCGAAGACACCACGTTCAGCCGGGCCGGCGAAGTACAGATGTCGAACGTGTATCAATCACAGGACGGCCCCGTCGTCGGGTTCATGAGCCAGGTCGACGCCTCACAGAACCGGTTTATCGTCGTCGAGTACTCCACTGACAGGATCGCCGGCTCTCTCCAAGGTGCCGACCGGGCCGAAGGAGGGTTTACACAGGTCGTCAACGCGTCGAACGTCGTCATGATCGACGAGCCGGTCGGGTCCGGGACCGCCAGCGGGCAGGCGACACTCTCCTCGTATGGCGGTAGCGACCAGGCACGCCTGCCGATCCAGGAGGCCGAGACGCTGCGCGGTTCGACCCAGGCGGCCGGCGTCATCCGTGAGATGCCCGGAAACAGCAACGTCATCGACGAACGCTACACGGTCGGCTACGCGCCCATCGAGGGAACCGACTGGGTCGTCCTCGTCCACGCGCCGTACTCGGCGGTCTTCGGGTTCGTCGAGAACGTCCGTCTCCTAGGGTTCATCGGGACTGGACTGATGGTCCTGGTCATCGGTGGTGTCGGTGCCGCTCTCGGGTACAACACCGCGACCTCCATCGACCGACTGACTCGCAAGACCGAAGAGATGCGCCAGGGCAACCTGGATGTCGACATCTCGACGAGCCGGATCGACAACATCGGCCAACTGTACAACGGGTTCTCCGAGATGCGTGACGCGTTGCAAGAACAGATCACAGAGGCCGAGAGTGCCCGAAAGGAGGCGGAAGTCTCCCGGGCCGAGGCCATGGAGATGAACAACTACCTCCAGGAGAAAGCCGAGGAGTTCTCCGACGTCATGGAGGCTGCTGCCGGTGGGAACCTCACAAAGCGCATGGAGACTGACGGTGAGAACGAGTCGATGGACCGCATCGCCAGCGAGTTCAACGGCATGATCAACGAACTCGAAAAGACGGTCGGGCAGCTCAACAGCTTCGCCGGCGAGGTCGCCGAGTCCGGGGATGTCGTCCTGACCAGCTCCGAGTCGGTGCGTGAAGCCTCCGAACAGGTGGCCGAATCCATCCAGAAGGTCTCCGACGACGCCTACGATCAGAAAGAGCGACTCCAGGAACTCTCGGAGGACCTCGACGAACTGGTCAGTACGCTCGAACAGCTCCAGGAGACGAACCCCGATGTCGAGATTCAGGAGTCGTTAGACCAGTTCCGGGTGGTCGCGACGACACTGCAGGACGCGGCCGACACCAGCGAGGAGATGATGGCCGAATCCGAGACGGTCGCGGGTGCTGCCGAGGAGCAAGCCGCCGAACTCAACGAGGTCTCTTCGCGTGCCGAGCAGCTGAAACGCTACGCCCAGCCGCTGGGTGACATCCTCGGCCGCTTCGAGACCGAAGCCGAACACGAGTTCGTCTTCTCCGGTGGCCCCTCTCAGGGCCTCGGCGAGAACGACGACAACAACTGATACCACGCGACGGCACTGTCGCGCCGTCTTTCGTTGGCTCTTTGCGGTCGTCTGTCGCGTTGATGGGGTCCCGATGCCGCTCACGGAGCAGGTCTCGTGATCCTGTCCAACGAACAGGGGATCGAAATCACCCGCTTCGGAGGCTGGGATTGCTGTGTGCTTTTTGTTCGCTGAGTTCCGGCGAATCCGTAGCGAGGACTCTCGTCTCCGTAATTATCGCAACCCCTACATCGTTAATAATAACTTTTAATATTTCAGCGGCCCTGAGTTGTTATATGAGTGTCGTAAGCGTCTCGATGCCTGAGGAACTGCTCGAACGGATCGATCAGTTCGCTGAAGACCACGGATACACGGGTCGCAGTGAAGTCTTTCGAGAAGCGAGCCGTAATCTGCTAGGGGAGTTTGAGGACAAGAAACTCGAAGATCGAGACCTCATGGGTGTGGTTACTGTCGTCTTCGACTACGAGACGACGAGTGTCGAAGAGAAGATGATGCATCTCCGGCACGAACACGAGGGCATCGTCGCCGCGAACTTCCACAGTCACGTCGGTGGTCACCACTGCATGGAGCTGTTCGTCCTCGAAGGCTCGCTCGAAGAGATCTCGACGTTCGTCGGGAAGATCCGTGCGACCAAAGATACGCTCACGATTGACTACTCGGTGCTACCCGTCGACGACTTCGGCCCGCTCGCGGATATGAACTGATTTTCCGACCGCGTTAAACTGCTCTGCTGGGGTGCCGATACAGCCAATCGGTAGCATCGCTGCCAGACAGCGATGGAAGCGTCGTACAGCGAACAGTAAGGAGATCGAGATCCGGGCGCCGGGGACTGCGGTATTCCGACCGTTCCACGCACGCCTACGTGATCCCCGAAACCGTCGTCGGAGCGGAAGGATACACGCGGGGCCGTCAGCAACCGTCCGATCGAGGAGTTCCAGTTGTGTTCATTCGGCGAGAAGTATTAGCTAGTCGGTGGTCTGTGGGAGTCCAAACCCGAAGTCCGAAGAGCTCTTCCATCTATTCGATATAGCACTATACAGTTTATTTGTCTTGCTGGAAACGGACCTGTGACTAAATTAATGATATATACACGACACGAAGGTCGGTTTGGCGGGGGGAGCAGCCAGTCAGGATTCGAAGGTGTACCGCATGAGGAACTTGAGCAAGAGTACCGATCCCAAAATGCTACCGACCATCGCAAGAAGAACGATACCGATCATGATGACCCGAACAGCTCCAGGATCAGCCATCGGAACCACCGGCCTGCTCCATGATCGTCGACGGACCTGTCGTACACATGGCTACTGATTTGCCACGAGACACCTAATGGGTTCCGTCATTACTCGTCGGGAAGACTGTCTCAGATATCGTAGAGGCCGGTGTCATGGAACAGTTCATGGTCTTCTAAAATTGATCGAGTCGACCGCTATTACCGCTTCTGAATAGATAATATGACAAATTTGAACGCGGGCTTTCTGGAAGCTACTAAGATATGTGGACCGTTCCATGACACTCTAGTTCGTTCTATTCAGGGCCGGCGGAGGCAAGGGCTCGGAGAAGCTCTCGTCAAGACATGAGCACGTGTTACAGATCCCTTAGACGGTACTGGGTAGGAAGAAGGCAGTGTAAACGGTTGAAGTTGCTGCAACCGGGACGGTGCTCTACCACAGTCGCTGAACTGGTAGATAGATAATATGAGGAGACAGAGCGTATACGATCCGAACTGTCGCGCTCGCTGGTGGGAGGTGTAGAATTTTTATCGCCAGCCATGAGTTGTCCGAAGAGACGACGAGGACTCTCGATGCCGAGACGATGTGATCGGCGAGGCTCCGGATCAGAACGTTCGAAGACTGGGATCGAACAGGCCAATTACGGGAAAACGTAGACTCAGATGTCGAAGATGCGTATCTTACCCCTTACTGTTCAGCAGTCGCGAGACAGCACAGAACACGCCCGCGTAGAGAGTGCTCTTCACAGCGCACCAGTGCTATTCTACACTCGCAGAATAGTCAAAGGAATCCGCTGAGAGTGATTCTGAAAGGGAAAGATCGTGGGTGTGTCGGTAGCTGTTCTCGGACTCTCCGGGGACTGTGATTTCCTCACCCTGGGTGTAGGTGTCTCCGCCCTGCACGTCGACTTGTGTCGTTAGTTCCCCGTCCTGAGAGCTATTGGCCGTGTTTTCTACAACGACTAGCACTTCGATATTCCCCAGCGCAGTGGTATCGGCGTCGACACTTGATACCTCTAATCCCCCGAATGCGGAGCATCCGGATACAAGGATACTACTGGTCGCCAACAGAGAAGAGCCCGTCAGCTTCAGGAAGTGTCTTCGTTCCATTGTTACCTGATAGGTTGACTGCAACGACCTTGAATGCACGACTCTCGGTCCAGCAACGAGACTCGCGATAGAAACTCCCAGTTAGACGAGCCCCACCAGTTTCAACACATATGCTTGCACTTTGCCTCTCAATCGGTTTGTCGACACTACAGTACCAATTCAAACAATTACCACACTGATCGAACTGCAGTCGTGCGATTGGGTCTGTATTGATTTTCATTGGCTACGATAGCTTGCTAATTTCCCATTCTCGTTTAACTCACCAAGTCGGAAGGTTCACACATAATGACGAGGTAAAACGAGCAACTGTATGGCGATTCACAGAGGGTTGAATTGTATAGCGGTTAGTAGTTTACGAGTGCAGGGTCAGACAGAGACGGGCAACACTGTTCACCTTTCGGGGCAGATTGTATAATGCTCGAACACGAAACTCGGCTCTGTCAGAGTGTTCAGATGGATAATATCAGAATTTGGGAGGAACTCGGGTTCTCGACTTCCAGCTAAGTAGGATCGTGACTGTCATCGACAGCCCAATTGTGATTTCCCAGCTGCAGAGAGGTGGAGTCCTGCGAGGGTATCTGGGAGCTGTCGGAATCGAACCGACCGGAAAAGACCGGATCAGTAAGCACGAACTCGCCCGGGGTTTGGCCCTGTTGTACCAGAACGCCGACAGGAACCCGTATATTTGTGAAAGTGACCTATAGGCCCGACAGGACTCCTTTGAATTGTGAATGTGAACCGAAAAGACGGCGAAATATAGGACCACGTTCCCAGATAAGGCTCTCCTTTCTGACACTTCCTTAGAAGTCTCGTCTCCCACCGTTGTCTTGCGGTTGTTCCGTCACATTTCTACCGGAGTGGTCGCATAATGTCTAGTCTTCGATACTGTCCAGAATGTGGCGCTCGGATGAAAACCGGCACCACATCAGGTTCGGCTATCCCTCGCCGCTATTGCCCGGAGTGTGGAGAACTATGAGCGGAGCCCGTTACCCCGCCGTCGAGGAGCCCGAGCCCGAACGCGAGACAGTCGCCGGCCCCGACGCCCTCACCTTCCCCGCCGACTGGCCTATGTCGACTAGCTGGCAACGGGTTCAAGACGAGGAGACGGCCGTGAATTCCGTTAACGACGCCGAATACATGGTTCAGGTAGGCGACGGGAGTATCCACCGCACTACCGCTGTCGTCCAAGACGGAACTCTCTGCTGTGACTGTGACTGCCGGGGATGGACCCACCGCCGCTTTTGCGCCCACGTCGCCGCGATCTGGTGGCACTGGACCCGCTCGGAAACGTGGCTAGTCGACCAGGACGCCGACCGAACCCTTCGACGGCCCCCCGCATGGCTGTCTGTTGACGATCAGGAGGTAGGCCAGTGAGCCGAGCCGAGGGACGCCTACGGTGCGACCACTGCGGACAGACGTTCTATGTCCACGACGGCCAGCACATCAAGATAGACCACTTCGAGAACTGCGAGGAGGCCCACTAATGCCCCTCGCCAGTAGCCCCGCCGTCGCCGCCGCCGTCGGCGCTGTCGCTGGAGCCGGTGTTACTCTGGCCGTCGTCCGGTACGAACAGCGAACACAGGAAGCCCCCCACACCCCTCAGAGCGTAGTGGGGAGGGGGGTGCCGCCACCATACACTCCAGCCGAAACGACCCCAGTAATCGAACCCCCCGCATCCGGGGCGATCCAACCCCCGTTTCATGTGGACCCGCAGCCACCCGCCAATCTGCGGACACGGAGAACGAACAATGAGCGGTAGCCGACTCCCCGGAGACTCGGTTAGCAACGACCGGCACAAATCCGAGTATCGAGTCGAATCACGGCTAAAAGGCGATCTCGAAACCCGAGCCCGAGAGTACATCAACGACCACGGGATGAACAAGAGTGAACTCGTCCGCGAAGCGCTAGACGAGTACCTACCCGCCGCCGAAACGACTCCCTACGCCGTCCCGAAAGACCCCAAACTGGCAGACGCCTACCTCGCGCTGGCCTGTGGGGAGAAACGGGTTCTCTCCGTCGAGAAGGCTAAGACCGAGCTAGCGAACACAGCCTTCCCGAACACCTCTAAAGAGCAAATCGAGGACGGTATTCTCCGCCCGCTCGGAGACTCAGACTTTCCCGTTACCGTCAAATGGGGCCGTCTAGCCGTCCCATCCCTCACTCTCAAAACGGAGGTGCATGACTAAATGACCCTTAGGGACCGCCTCACCGACCGGGAAATCTCGGTCGGACTGGCCGCTTTCGGAGCCGCCTACGTCGTCGGGACGCTCGTTACTATCCTCTCCCTGCCGGATCGAGGAGTCGCTACCCCCGGCGAATCTACCCAGTACGGCTATAACGCCGCCTATCTCCCCGTTAGCGAGACGATGATACTTGTTCCGGCCCTCGTACTCGCCGCCTGTCTCTATTTCGCCTATCGGAACTACACCACGGAGAACTACTTTGCCGACCGAATGGCCCGCCCCGATTGGATAGACGAGTCCGACGAGGAGCCCACCGCTGTCGACCGGGAGGCCGAACAGTGACGCCCTTCGAGATGTTCGGCACGGCCGTCTCTATCGTCCTGTGGGGCGTCTATGCCCTCTACAAGTGGGAGAGACACGGCCAGAACCGGAGCCTGCTGGAAATCGTGAGGGACGCCCGCCATGAGTAGCCCCAAGAGCCCTACCCTCGGTCGCCCTGTCTGTCCCCGTCGGATCGCCTACTGCTACGAATGCCACGAGGATACGATTCAGTGGCTCACACACATCTATCCCTACTCTCCCGGCTCCTACCGAGGGATTAGGATAGACGAGATATACCGCTGTACCGACTGTGGCGCGGTGGTAACATGACAGATGACATTCGGACCCGCGAGATCGAGACGACCGAAGTGGTCGAGAAGACGGAGGAAGTCGAAGAAATTCGGTGTCGGAACTGTAACCAGTGGTGGAAACCCGACGAAGTGCGCGGTATCGAAGTCGGGGGAGAGACGGCCGGAAACCTGTGTGCTGGGTGTATCGAGGAAACGCTAGACGTACCCCTTGAGGAAACTACTACGGAGCGTATCGTTCGAGAAGCCAGAGAGATAGAGCCTCAGAACCTCCTGCGAACTGCCCTCAAAGACACAGTAGGTTTTATTTCATCTTTCGGTACTTACGCTGTTATCGCTGGTATCTCTGCCGGCTTCGCTATTGAAGCCTTCCCCACGATATTTGATAGTGTATCCAGCCTATCCGCCATGCTTGGCATCCCTCAGCCTATCATCATTCTCTGGTTCGCTGTTGGGTTTTGGATACACAGGAGGGACAATCTATGAGCGATCTATCCGACCCCGAGCCGATCAGCCCTTCCGACGCCCGTAAGCCCGACTCTGAGGAGCCCTATCGGTTCGCCTGTCCCGACTGTGGCCGTCAAGTCCACGGCCACGTTCGGTCAGGTAACTACCACTGTCCCGACTGTGGGACCTTCGAGAAGGACGAGCTAACCGACAGAAAACGGTGTGACAAATGACTATCCGAAAAACAGAGAACGACCGGAGAACCGGACACCAGAACCACCCGCAGAACCGGCCCGTACCCACCACCGAGACTGTCGGAAAGTCGGAGGATGATGTATAGATGGGCGATACTGACCGCTACCTCATCGGTGACGCCGCCGAGGAGCTACGCCAGCTCGGGAGCGAAAGCGCGGCGGTCGTCTGTCTCGACGACGCTTGGGCGCGACCGAAGCGCGGGGACGCCTTCGGCGTGGAGTACCCGACCCACGGCTTCGAGGAGACGGCGGAGATCCTCTCCGCCTGCCGAGAGGTGCTCAAACCCGGTGGCTGGCTGATAGCGGACGCCGACGACTGGCTTCTCCCGAAACTTCTCGACTATCTGACCGAGAATTGGGGGAACGCCGCGGAGACGTACCAGAACGGGTATAGAAAGGTCGGCGGAGTTACGCTCACGTCGTCGAGCGGCGAGCCCGACCGGAGCACGCCCGGAATGTACGGCTCTACGGGTGGCTACCCTGTCGTCTTCGCTCACAAAGGCGAGACGGATCGCCGGTGGTCCGAGTCCGCCCGGCAGATAGCCCGGCGGCCGCAGGATCGATACGGCTGGGGGAGCGTGAAGCCGGTCGCGCCATACGAAGCGTGGATTGAGAGCATCACGGACCTCGACGAGAGGGTTGTCGTCCCGTGTGCTGGCACTGCTCCGGCTGCGATTGCTGCCGAACGACTCGGCCGT
Organism: Haloarcula montana; assembly: GCF_035666295.1. Taxonomy (NCBI): domain Archaea; kingdom Methanobacteriati; phylum Methanobacteriota; class Halobacteria; order Halobacteriales; family Haloarculaceae; genus Haloarcula; species Haloarcula montana. The sequence continues at coordinate 73,022 of NZ_CP142027.1, read as the reverse complement.
GAGTGGGTCGCTATCGACTGCGAACCCGAAGCGCGCGAAGCGTATCGCCGTCGGCGTGAAAACGAACTCGGCAGCGATGAACAGTCGACTCTTGGGAGCGTGACAGCATGAACATCTACCACGGCGTCCCATCCGAGTCGAAACTGGCCCGCGCCCGCCGTGAAGCCCCGTCGTTCCAACACGGCGCGGAATACCCACCGTACCGGATGAGCCGGTCACACTCGGCCCGCTGGATACTCGATAACGGCGCGTACACGTCGGCGTTCGACCTCGCGGAGTGGGTCGGGGCGCTGGAACGAGCTGGCGAGTACGCAGGCGGGCCGGACTGGGTGGTACTCCCCGACGTGTATCAGGAAGGGATGCGCTCGCTTGTCCGAAGCGCGCGCTACGCCGGGCTGGCGGACGCCTACGGGTATGACCACTACCTCCCGGTCCAAGACGGGATGCGGAACGTCGAGCAGACCGTTCGGGCCGCCGTCGACCTCGGCGCGTCGGGTGTGTTTGTCGGCGGCTCGGACGGTTTCAAACGCGAGTACGCCGGCCAGTACGTGATGACGGCCCACGACTACGGAATCCTAGCTCACATCGGCAAACCGGGCGACCGGCTCACGTGGGCAGCGGACCTCGGGGCCGACAGCGTCGACACGACCAGCATCGTTCGGAATGGGTACTGGCATCGGCTCCGAACGCTCGAAGCCAGCTCGGGAACCGACCAGCAGACCCTCGCGGATGGGGGCACCGATTATGAGGATAACTCGGAGGAATCTGTAAATGAGTAAGACGAGGGAACCCGACACCGGAGAGATTGACGAAGAAGACCTCGTAAACGTCGGTGGCAAAGAGCCGAACGGAAAGCCTGCCGCTATCGGGCGGTGGACCTTTCAGACAAAGAAGGTCCGAGACGAGTTACTCTCGTGGCTCGAAGGTCGGGTATTGAACGCATTTGCTGGTAAAACGCGACTCTCAGACTACAAGAACGGCATTGAGGAAGTCCGTAACGACCTCAACCCGGAGCGAGACGCGGATTATCACGTCGACGCTGTCGAACTCGGTCAGATGTTCGACGAAAACACGTTCGACGTTGTGGTACTTGACCCACCGTTTGACCAAACGCAGTCAGATGAACTATACGACGGACTTCACGCCCGAGATATGGGAGACATTCGTCGAGCCGTCGCGCCACTCGTGAAACCCGGCGGCCGAATCGTAGAATTTGGCTGGGATATGTGGGGGGCGTCTGACTACTTCGACCTATGGAGCCGGGAACACAAGCGGTTCTTTCGTCGAGCCATGCCGGGCCGACACCCCATACTGATGACGGTCGACAAAAAGACGCAGATGACCCTATCCGATACTGGCGGGAAGCCGGACGAATAGCCACCCGAACCTTTTTCCTAGCGTCCTACATATCCGTAGGTACGGAGCCCGGTTCTCCCGTCTTGACTGCGGGAGAACTTTTCCGGGTTCCGCCGTTTGTAACCGGATAGCGACCGCTCTAGAACACGTCCCCGATTTTGAGCCGGGCTTTCTCTGACTGCCGTTGGCTATGGTTCGTCGGGCTCCATGTCGACAGTGGTAGCTCACTCGGCCGCTTGAGTTTGGTTTTCAGAAGCCGTATCCCTCGCCCGTGAGGCTTGTAGACGCCGAGAGCGTACCAGCCACCCTTTCGCCGTAGGATATTGTGATACTTCTTGTATATCTGGAAATACCCCGTGCTGACCATGCAAGACTTGATTTCTACCGGGCTCCCGTTCTGAAACTCGGCGTCCTTCCAGCTTGCGTGAGTGCCCTCGATCTGGAGCCCGTACTTCTCGGCTATCTTGTACTCCGCTCTCGAACCGTACCGAGCCGCGTTACTACTGCGATTTTTCATTTTTTCTCGTTCTCCTGTATTCTGTTGCTTTGAGTCCGACACTTTCGCGCCCGCGTTTGATATATTTCTTCCACCCCCCGGCTTGGCAAGTCATGTCATACCATAATTATCGTCTATCCCTGCGGTCTTTCCTCTAACACAAGTGGGGGTCCGTGGTGGTTGGGATTCGTCCATCGTACCGCCCTCACCCAATTGTCTCCGTGACGTTCCCAACTACCTCGGCGTGTTGCCCGCCGTCGTACTCGTTCCACCGCTGGCGACACCATTCCGCGCTAAAGAGTCCGTCAAGCCTCTTGTCGGCTATATCTGCGAACGAGGTAGGTTTGCCGCTCCCAGTTCTCTCGTTGATTACCGTCCAAATCGCCATCTCCCGATAAGCCTCCTCTCGGGCTATGTGTCCATCACTATCGGCGGAATCGTCCTCCGCGTCGTCCGACCACGACCACGGAGCCGGATCTTTGTCGTTGGGACTCCACTTTGAATCAGGCCAGCCTGTGATTTCCGGCGTGAGAGGGTCTTTCCCGCTCCTATTCTTCACCGTGTTGTAGAATCGAGCCTGTTTCTTGCTCTCCTTCTCTAGAACGGTACACAGGAGCCGGATCGATGGGTGAACGTCCTTCCCGTCGTGGCCGATGATGATGAGCGCCCCGCCGTACTTCCGAATCTTGTAGACTAGCGTGGCGAGCTTGGTAGAAGCCTCGTAGCCGTCCTTCCCGCCGGACGCTTGGCTACTAGCCTCGTCAAACAGGAACAGAAACGGCGTCACGTTTTCATCGAGAACATCGGCCATTTCTTCCCTGATCTTCTCGTCTAGAGCCGGCCAGCTACCGACGTAGATACACGCCTCGACTCGCTCGGCCAGCGACCGGATGTTAGTAAGTATCCGCGCGTCTGTGTGTCCCTCCTTCCTGCGAGCGTCTAACCAGTGCCGGGCGACGAGACACCCCGCGCTTGTCTTGCCGGTCCCCGGTTCCCCAAATTCGTACAGTCGAAGGTGTTGCTCGGTCGCTATGCTCCTGACCGTCTCGATGTCGTGCCACCCAGAGACGTCTACCTCGTCGTTCTGAGAGCCTACCTGTGCCCGCAGTCCCTCGGCGTCTCCCTCCTCGACTCGACGGGCGAAAGCCTCCGTATCGTAGTGTTCTCGAATCTCCCTGTAGGCGTGGGTATCCTCGATACTGGCCGGCGCGTCGGCCGCTAGCCGTCCCTGTCGGTACATCCTCTCATACGCCGCCCGCATTTTCGTGAGAGTTCGACGGGCTCGGGAGTTCGTTACCTCTCCCGCTTCGTCTCGTACAAACCGATTCTCCCGTCTGTGTCGGCCGTCTTTCCAGTCCTTCGACTCCGAGTAGGCCCACCCGTCGCTTTCTCCGTTCTCTGTCATAGTCACTCAGTCGTTTAGTTCGGGTTCTTGATTCTCGACGGGCTCGGGAATGTTAGCCTCGTCTAGATCGGGGAATTGTTCATCGAGGACGGTCTCGGGCTCCGGTGGCTCTCCTGCCGGGCCGTCTGGCATATCCCCGATTTCCTCCTCTATCTCCTCGATCAATTCCAGCGAGGACGATCCCGGCACTAGCTGAGACTCCTCTTGCTCCTCGACTAACCGCATTAGCGTATCGTCGTGAACCTGCGTCGTAAACCTCTGTACCGTCGCTTTGAGAGAGGCGTACGCCCGCCGAACCTCGTGGTGGTGTTCATAGTATTCGTCCACCCGCGTCTCGTACCGCGTAGCCTCCGCCGGACTCATATCCTCTTTTTCGACTCCTCGAACCTCTAACTCGTCTATCTCCTCGTAGTAGTTGTACCGAACTACCACGTAGTCGCAGATTCCGTCATCGGGGACTAACGGGTTCGCTCCGTGTACCTGCTTGCGTTCCCACAGTTCCGGCGGGACCTTCTCGACGTGGTAAATCTCCTCCTCTCCGGGGTCGCAGATACCGACGTACACCCAGTCAGGAGAGTATAGATACTCGGCTATCTGTTTCTGCGCGTAGTAGGTCGGGAGGGCCAGCACTCCCCACAGAGTCGCAAACGTGAGTTGCCTCTGTGTCGGCGTCGGGAGGTCGGGAGAGACGGCAAACGCCCATACACCGGCGGCCAGCGCCATGATCGACAGTGGAATCTTGTACTCTGCGGCGAGGTACACCGCTCGGTCTTTGTTGTTCTTGAACGTCGGGACTACCGTGCCAGGGTCAAAGTCCATTATTCAGGTTCCTCCGGGCTATCTGGATCGTTGTTCTTGACTCGATACGCGGCGACGAACCCCATAGCGATCGTCACCGATACCCCGCCTAACCAGCCGTCTCGGGAGTTCGTTCGCTCCCAAATCGACGTTCGCTTAGGCTCGATCACGTGCCCGTAGTTGCTTGCCTGCGTGGTGATTCCGACCGCTATCATCCCGTCCACCTGTGTTACTGACACCGTGATAGTGTGTTTCCCGCTCCCTCGGACGGACTGAGTAGGGATGTGTCCACTTTTGCCGTCTGCTAGAAAGCCGCCGTCTGAGACTGTGATCCTTTGCGGGCCGTCGCTCTCGATCACTAGCGATACCGTGCCTGCCTCCTGATTGTAGCTCTGATTCAGGATTCTCGTCTGGCCGTCTATGTAAGCTACTACGCCGTCGCTTTCCGGCGTCTCCGTCGCGTCCTGAGTGTCATTTGTCACAGGATTCTCGGGGACCGACTGGGCCGAGCCAGTACCGGCCAGCCCGACCGAAAGAGCCACTGTCAACAGTGCCAGCGTTACGATAATCGCTGTTATCCGTTTCATACACTCCCTGCCGGCGGATTTGAACCGCCGTCTCGGAACCTCCACAGGGTCGCTAAGGGTAGGGGATAGGAACGTGCCGATACCGTCAGTTGATGAGAGAGCCGACTAGGATAATCACCCCCAAGAACACCAGCGCGAACATCGCCATGTCTCCGCCGACGAGCGACCCGCCGGACCCTCCACCGCCACCGCCTAGGATCGTCCGGGTGTCGGCGCTATCATACGCCGTCTGGAGTTCCGACAGACCGTCTAACTGGTCCGAGAGCCCCGTTACATCGGTCGTCTCGTAGGTGTACTGTTCGACTGTCGCGTTCTCCGTCGTGTTCCCTGTCTTGGTGTTGTACTGCTCGACGATCTCGAACGGTTGACCGATTGTCTCCGTTCCGTCGTTGGTCGCTATCAGGAACGTGCCGTTGTAGTCTGCCGGATCGTACGTCTTGTTTCGCTCGAACTTGGCGAGGTCGTCAAACCCAGTGTAGAACAGGGCTCCCTCTTTCCGCGTCCCGTCGCCTAGCTCGATTACGTGAGCCGCCGTCACGTTCCCCCCGTACCCGCTCGCGGCGAGTTGAACCGCCGAATACGAGTAGTAGCCGGTACTGTTGTAGTCGCTTGCCGCCCGGCTAGCGATCTCGTTAGGCGTCAGGAAGTCCGTCGCGTTCGCCTCGGTGATGTTCTCGGCCGTGTAGTTCGTGTACACGTCGTCTATCACCTTCGCGGCGTTGTCCTTCGTCTGCTGGTTCTGCGTGTCGATGGTGCTGACGATCCCGTTGTAGTCCGACGACCGGGCCAGGGTCGTGTAGGCTCCCGTTCCGTCGCCCTGATCCTCTGCCGTCGCCACAGGGTCGGCCGACACTTGCAGGACTGGTCCCTGGACGTACGGCCCACCGTTCGGAGCGGTGGTAGACGACGGGAACGGTGTTACCACGTTCCCGTTCGCCGTCCTGAACGTCGTGATCGTGAAGTTGTCGTGTCCCGTCTCCACCGTCGACGTTTGGAACGGGTTAGAGTGGTCTAGCTGGACCGTCCCGCTAGCCGTCTTCACCGTCACCCAGTCGCCTACTTCTCCGGTTACTCTCTGTTCCTCCTGATAGGCGTACTGAGCCTGCTCGACGGCCGCAGACCAAGACGCTCCGAGGTTCTCCTGTTGTGCGTGGTAGAACCCATCAACAGAGGCGTTCGTCTCGATCTTCGCCTGCTTCGCCGTCGAATTATTCGCCAGCGCGTTCCAGGCGTTCACCTTCGCCTCACTGATCGACGCCCCACGGCTGTCGGTGAGGTAATTCCGCATGGTCGCCCGCGTCGTCTGTCCCGTCGTGTTCGTGACGGCACTAACCGCGACCATGTTGTTCCGCGTCTGGTTCTCCGAGTCCGCTTCTACCTCGCAGGCCACTTCATCCGGACCGATGCCGTCCCAACCCTGCCACGTCATCGAGCCTAAGTCTATCAGATGGCGGTCCTCTGCGATTGTGGTAGCCGTGTCGGTGTTCGTGCCTCCGCACTTCTCGACGACACTCTCGGTATTGAGTTGCCGATAGTCCGAGTGGATGATCGGGTCCGTCACGTCCTCCGCGTACCCGTCGCGGGGCGTAGCCTCCACTTCGAGGTACAGCGTCGGGATACTCGCCCCGTTCACCGTGTCGACGTACGCCGTGTCATTTGTCACGTAGTCCGAACCGGAGGCTCGCACCGAGCCGTTCGTAACGTCTGAGCCCACCGAGTACGTCCCGTTCCCGTCGACTCGGGTTGTCTCGACTACCGTACCGGTATCGTCCCGAACCTCGATCAGTGCGCCCGTCGCGGGCTCCTGAAATCCGGTTAAAACTTTCCCGGTTGCCGGGTCCGTCTGTTCTGAGAGAGTCAGAGTCGGGGACACCGACTGATTAACCGTGAAGCTAGTCGAAGCCGGCCGGTATCCGGTCTTATCACTGCCAACCGTTACCTGCTTTTGCCCCCGAGCTTCGATTGAGAACGTCCCGTTTTCGTCTGTCGTTGCTGAGTCGACTAGACTCCCTGATGATTCCATGACCCGGATGCCTGCGTTAGTGAGAGCTTGGCCGCTTGCATCCTGTACCGTTCCGTTAACGGTTCTTAGTGGTGTCTCATCCACTTTCAGCAGATCTAGGTCTACCCCTTGATCTGCGAATATATCGGAGACTCCGCTTCCGCTGCCGGTCCCAAGACTCCCGCTGTAGAGGGTTGTTCCGTCCCTCGTATCCGTGATTTGCAGCGTGTTGTCGGTCCCAATTTTGAGTTTGTACCACACTCCTTCTTGAGTATCCGCTAATTGGCTTCCATAGGCGTCGTATATGTCAAACCCACCGTTTTTGTTTATCTCCAGATTATGTACTAAGTTTCCGCCACTGTCTTGTGTCGCTACTTGAGATTGTCCGTTTCCGCTGGTCGGCCGGACATAAATCACTACATTGTTATCTGGCGATACACTCGCCATCGCGGGATAACCAGTTACCTCAATATACTTATCGCCGCTTGCGGCGTCACCAGTCCTGATAGCTGAGTTGCTAAACGGGTTATTACCATCCTCAAAGTCTGAGGTTGTAGACCCCGCTGCAACTGGCATACTGATGATCCCGAGCCCGGCGACTGTCGACGTAACGACGAGGATCCCGATGAACACAGAGAAAGCTCTATGACCGCGTAGCCTCACTGTTCGGCCCCCTCGATCTCGTCGTTTCCGACCCACGATTCCGCTTCCTGTTTCCTGCTATGCACCGAGTGAACCACGTAGGCCAGCCCGAGCGACGGGACGAGACTCACTGGTTCACTCGGTGCTAGAACCCACAGAGCCGCCACAGAGGTAATACTGAGTTGCGCCGTCAGTACCTCGAATGGCTTGATTGTGGATTCCAGACTGTCGAGCCGGAACATGGTTTACTCCATGTACTCCGCTTCGACCAGCTGGTATAGTCCGAGAACCCCGGACAGTCCGATGATGATATACACGATCCCGGCCGCTCCCGGATCGAGCGACAGCGTGTCTGTCAGGAGGTTTGTGTCCGTTGCTTCCTGTAGCCCCCAGTTGACGGCGGCCACTCCGTTTACTGCCCAAGTCGCGATGTTAAGTAGGTCGTCCATGTGTTGTGTTCTGAGCGATTTGTTTAGCCTGTGAAACTCAGGGAGTAGTACCCGCCTGCCTGGATGATGAGAGCGATGAACGCCGGGAAGTCGCCCCCACTAACCAAGTCCTCCAGAATCGGCACGAACGGCGGAGCGAGGATTAGGGCCACTGTAGCCGTGATAATCCAGATTTCCAGCCGCTCGAAGGACGAAATGTCCTGCCTGTTGGTATAGTAGGCGTAGCCGATTACGGCGAGGCTGATTACTGTCGCTATCGTGATCTCCGTCGAGCCCGACGAGCCCGAAAACGTGTAGACCGCGTTAGCGAAGTCGATACCGAACCACTGCGAGTCGATCAACCCGAGCGAAATCATACTCGCCGCTACGAAAATGGGCGAGAGAGCCGCGTCGGGTAGGTCGAATCTGCCTGTTGCCATTGGATCACCGGCCCGGACTGGACCGATAGTTTCGATTCCAAAGCCACAGGGTAAGTATATCTCACAATGCACAGTGAAAGTGAAGCCGATTATTTGCGTGACTAAATGACTGGGTAGCCGGCCACCCCGTACACTAACCACCGTTCCCGTACAGACTGTGCGTTTCTCCCAGTCTTTATCTTGATAGGGGTGTGTTCAGATGCTTCCGATCCCCTACACAGATTCCATGTCCGAAAAATTCGAATTCAATCGTTCCAGGGGTTATTGACCCCAGTAGATTCTACTTATTCCAGACTATATTCTCCCCAATGCCATACGAACCCCACCCATCAGTTACTACCCCTGAAGATCATGAAGCCAAAATTTGGAGATATATGGGACTCAGCCAATTCATGTCTCTGGTAGAAAGAGAATCTCTATTTTTCAATAGATCTGATAAATTTGAGGACCCATTTGAAGGTGAATATCCTCCAGCGAACTTTGAGAATAGGGATGAAATCGTCTCAGAGACAAAGAAACGTGGGGAGAAGCTTGAAGAACTAACCTCGTACTGGAGTCCTGGATTGACTCAGGCAGTTGTTGATAGCGTTAAATCTGGTCCTGTGTTAGATGATTTTGAGTATTCGCGAGAAATGTTCTTCCTAAATTGCTGGCACATGAATGAGTACGAATCTGCGGCCATGTGGGATGTTTATTCTGATTCAGACGCTGGAATAGCCGTTCAATCAACTGTTAGGTCCATGATTTCTGCATTTGAAAAATCAGATTATCTGGTTCGAATTGGTGAGGTAAAATACATTGATTATCAAGACACCTCTATACCAGAGGACAATATGTACCACCGATTCTTACACAAAAGAAAGAGCTTTGAGCATGAAAAAGAGCTGAGAGCAATTATAGATGATTTACCAACCACGGGAGAAGTCGAATATGATGAAGAAGTCCAGGCACCGGCTAGAAGGATTAATTGGGATGATTTAGATGATGGAAAATATGTTTCCGTGGATATTGAATCTCTCATCGAGACAATTTATTTATCACCGACTTCCCCGGGATGGATGAAGGACTTATTGCAGAGTATTTGTTCAAGTTATAATCTTGATTTCGAGGTGATTCAATCCGACCTCTACGATGATCCAGTCCGTTAATCAATATCCTACTTCCGGTTCTGTCCATAGACCCGGAAAGAATCGGCCCGATCTACCCCCGAACACCCCCGCCGGCACCCCAAGACTCTAGGTTATCCTTCCGCTATGCAAACATACCGGAAATGAATCTAGAAGAATACGAGAACCAGGACGGTATGAAGGTGTGGCTGTCCGAGGGAGAGGTAGAGCAACTAATCGAGCAATTCGAGGATACCGAGAGACGGATAGCGATACAGCTAGCCGCTCGGTGTGGCCTTCGGTCGGCCGAGGTATTGAACGTCGCACCGGCCCACGTAGCCGACACAGACGCCGGTACCATGCTCAGGGTGTGGGAGTCGGCCAAGACCGACAAGTACCGAGAGACGCCTGTGCCGCCGAATCTGGCAACGACAATCCGAACCGTCGGAGACATTCGAGACGAGCCCGCCGACGAGCCCGCCGTCGACGCTACCACCCGGACCCTTCGGAACTGGATAGGAGACGCTACCGACGAACTTGAATCTGTGACAAATGACCCGGGATGGAGCTACGTCGGGATGCACGATCTACGCCGAACGTGGGCTACCTCTCTCCGGTCGGCCGATGTCGACGCTATGGTAGTCTGCGACTGGGGCGGGTGGGACGATCTACAGACGTTCTTAGACCACTATCGAGGAACCCACAGCCCCGAGGCACAACGTCGAGAACGGGAGAAAGTCGACTGGCTATAGCAGCTGAAAAAACGGAAAAGCGGCGAGTCAGTTACGCTTCGGGACCGGTGTCCTGACCAAGCGTGGCCGAGGAATCGCCCTCTGCGGACTCGTAGACGACACGGATATCGTAGAAGTTCCGGACTGCGACATCAACACCGTTTCCAGCACTGATTTCCGTGGAGCCACCAGCATTACTCCAAGAGGCTGGTGAAGTATTCCTGTCGAGATCGTAGTCGGCTGCAGGGATTGACCCAGCACCGTCGTCCGTCAAGCCACTCCCACGCACGTACACTTCATCTCCGTTGAGCGTGTCACCACCGTCGTGAGTGATGCTCAGGACACCTTCTGTATCGTTACCGGGACCAGCATCATAGTCGAACGAGAAGCTGGCCTGTGGCGTGGCGCTCTGCGTCTGGTCCCCGAGTCCGAGGACGAACGATGCAATCACTGCGGCGAGGATAACCGTAATCGCGACCATCAGGATGACGCCGATAACCGGCGAAACAGCGTCATCGTCGTTGAACAGTTCTTTGATGCGCATTCCAGCTATCGAGTAGGAGGGTACTGTAATAAAGTAGCCAGACCTTTCAGAATTTACCAGACTCTCAAACCTCTCTTGGAAGTAACAATCTCGCGCTGAAAGGGGGGCAAAGTCGCCCCCTGTAATGGATCCTAGTGGCCTGTTCAAGGCCCGGGAATGCCGTATTACCCCAAGATTCGGGCGTCTGCCCGCACCAAGACAATACCCAGTTACTACGCAAATATCTACTGGATTTTGTTTGGTTACTCTCCCCCGCTACAACCCGGCCCTGTGTAGCTTCAAGCCGGCCTTGAAACCCGGTCAAACCCTTGAAATCGAGGGAATTGATGTTATTCCCCTCAAGCCCGTTTTGATCGGTAATCTCGTTTCAGAAATGCGGGGAAGGGGGGATGAGACGTAGGTTCCCCGCACTAGATACTATCCAATTGTGCGTAAAGTACCTGACGAGTTAGATTCAGACCAGTACCCACTTCTCGAACACGTTTCCCCGGTTCGGCCGTGGTTGGTGGGCAACGTCTAGATCGCCGTCGACGTACCGGCTCCCTTCGCTCGTTATCATCCAGGTATCCGCGTACAACCGAGCCACCAGTCCCGCGTATTCGAGATACTGTAGCCGCTCCCGAACGTGGCCTTCCCTCACCTGCTTGAACAACTCCGTCGCCATGATCCGAGGCGTTGACCACCGTACGCTATCGAGGTGTTCGAGTATCCGATCATCTTCCCGGGTCATCCACTGCGCCGGCTGCCTCACGAGTTACCGACTCCGTTGGGACCGTCGGGTTCCTCTGTACTCGGCGGCTCGGTCGAATCGTCTACCTCCGGTACTTCGTCCGGTTCGTCCTCGTAGGTGCTGATCTCCTCGTCAAGATAGAGTTCTCCCCGCTCCTCGATCATGTAGACACCATTCCCTACGGCGCGAGTTAGACCGTGTTCTGTGAGTTTCCGACATCTTCGGGAAACTGTGGCATTCGACACTTGGAGGGAATCAGTTATTGTGCCTACTGAACTCGGCCCATTTTCCCTAAGAAATTCTAGAACCCGGTCATCCCATATAGTCATCCACGAACCAGATTTGCGCATTGATTAAGCATTTGAGACAGCCTTAGGAACAACCTATGAAATTTACAATACAGACTGGTTCAGTCGGTTTTAGTTTACCGTTGCATTTTTGTAATAGTGGCTTAGTAGTGTATGTAGGAACCACCTACGTACCACTATGCCGGGGCCTACTACTCCGGTAATATCGGGCCTGCGTTGCACCGCAGGCCCGAGAAAGGTGGTTCCGCTGTGGAACATGAACGGAACCAACTCGCCGGGCCGTATGCTGGCCCGGACTGGACGGTTCGAATCGAGCGGTGAAAAGACTGCGGTGAACGGAGGCGTCAGAGCATGAGCGCCGACGTTGATTTTGACAACGTGTCGGTTGTGAAGTCCAGCAGTTTCCGAGAATCCGCCGTCCGTGAACTCGCCCACGGGCCGGCCACTCCCTCGGAGATCGCGGACGGTACGCCTCACGATATTTCTCACGTCTCGCGGGCGCTTCAGGAGATGCGAGACGCCGAGATCGTGGAGCTTCTCGTCTCCGAGGACCGCAAGAAGGGCCGTATCTACGGGCTCACCGACGCGGGCGAGGCCGTGAGTACCTTCCTCGACGAACGGAGCCGGGACGATGAGTAAGACGGCCACCCGGTCGGTCGGTGGTCCCCGGCTCCCCGCCGGCTACACTGTCGACCGGCACGACCCCGAGCAGTTCGTTCTTCGGTGTCCCGACTGTGGCAACCGGGACGTCTCCGACTCTCGCCCCGGCACGGGAGCCCAAACCTGTGGTCGGTGTAACCGCTTGTGCGGTGTGACGCCGGTCGCTGCTGCCGATCCGCCGAGTGACTATGACACGGACCACTTCGAGACGGACCACGAGCCCGAAAACCGCCACGTTTGCACCCGATGTGAAGCTGTCTCCCCCGAGGGTGAGGTACCACCACCCTCACAGTGTGCCGGGGGGAGTAGCAGGGACCCACAACACCGCTGGAAAGAGGCCCCAGTTCGGTGCGACGGGGGGACCGAAACGTATAGCGATAAAGAGTTTACGAGTCCCAACACCGACGTTTACGATTTCGCCGGTGGCAACGTCGCAGAGAGAGCGAACGCGGTACTCGGCGCTGTCGACGCCGACCGAATCCAGAGGCTACGGATCGAGGTAGAGACGGCACCCAAGCCCGTCGAGGAGCCCACCGCCGTCGAGTCCGACGCCGAACCCGTCGAGGAGGAGACGAACGGACACGCCGAGAACCCTGTCCTGAATCCAGAGACACAGACATACGACGCGGTGATGGCGATAGTCGAAGCCGACGCCGAGTATCTGACCAGTGAGGAGGTAGCCGAGCGAAAGGATACGTGGGACCACCGAGGCGATCCCACTAACGCCGCTACCAAGAACCTCAGAAAAGCTCACAAGCGCGGTTTTCTCGAACGTGACGAGAGCGAACGACCGTACCGCTACCGAGTCGCCCCGAAGTATCGCCGGACGCTTCTAGCTGAGAAGCTAGCCCACTCTGAGGAGAAGGAGGCACTAGCACAATGACCCCAGACACTGAGGGAAACAGGAACCCCCGGACCTTCCTCCGGGGTGGCGACGGTGGCCACTCGAACACCAAGCTGATTGGCTCGCGTTTCGGCTTGAGCGAAAGGGAGTTTTGCGCGCCTTTCGAGAAGCTACCGGAGCCGAGTCGACGGGAAAAGACCGGATCAGTAAGCACGAACTCGCCCGTGGTTTGGCCCTGTTGTACCAGAACGCCGACAGGAACCCATATATTTGTGAAAATGACCTATAAGCCCGACACGGCCCCTAAGAACTGTGAGTGTGACACTGCAAAGACGGCCGAATGTGAGTCGAGTTTCCCAAATAAGGCTCTTTATCGGTGTACCTAGGGATAGTTTGATATGGGCGCCGGGTGACGACTGTCGTATGGCAGACGAACGTGGAGACACTGAACGGACTTCCGTTCGCACGTACGTCCCTGCATATCAGAAACAACTCTGGCAGGACCACGCCGACGAACTGGGCATGAGTCAAAGCGAGTTCGTTCGAACGATGGTCCAGGCAGGTCGGAGTGGGTTCGACCCGTCCGAAGACGACACGTCGGCGAGCAGTGCGACGGAACACAGCGAGCAACCCGGTTCTCCCGAGGCTACCCCGGGGGTTAACGGGGTGAAGACCAGGGTTCAAGATGTTTTAGCCGACGGGGAGTACCACGACTGGGATGACCTACTCGATGAATTGACAAATGGACTTGAAGATCAACTTGAAGACGCGCTTCGGGAGTTGCAGGCTGAAGACACTGTGACGCACAGTGGTCGCCATGGTGGGTACGTGATCGACACATGAGTCCCGAACGGAGCCACTCGGCCGATCCACAGGCCACCGACGATCCGATTGCGTACTTCCTCGACGATATCACGTTCCATGGGAAAAGCGAACGAACTCGTGCGTTCTACGAACGAGTACTGCGGGACTTCGAGGCGTTTCTCGAAGGGGATTCGATCAGCGAGGCAGCACACCGGGACTGTCTGGCGTACGTCCATGGACTTCGGCGGAACCTCGGAGAGGGCACTGTTGCGACCTACGCGTCCTATCTGCACCGGTTTTTCGACTATATGGCACAGGTGGGTGTGTTCGATTCGAATCCGATGGCTCTCGTCATGGAAGAGATGGACGAATCGATCAACACCGATCCGACACGCCGGGAGATAGATATTCAGTCCATGCGTTCGTTCGTCGCCGATATTGGACACCCACTCGACCGCGCTGTCGTCGTGACGTTGCTCAAGACCGGGATACGGGCCGGTGAACTCTGTAATCTGGACCTCCAAGATCTCCATCTCGACCGATCGGGGCCACGGCCGGCCGTTCCGATCCGGGCTACTATCGACGGACGACCGGACTCGCTGTATGTCGATTCGGAACCGACTCGCGGGGCAGTGGTCAACGGCGAGGAACGATCCGCATCGAACAAGCGAAAACGCGATACGACGATACCGATTGACGGTGAACTTGCGACCGTGTTACGCCACTGGTTGGCGATTCGTCCCGATACGCAGTCCGAGGCTGATCCGCTGTTCGTCTCGACGGTCGACAGCTGGGGTGAGCGCCTCACGCCGGATATGGTCCATCACATCGTCGAGACCCACGCACGGGAACGTGGCTGGTACGAGTCCGGGGGTGGAGCCGAAGTAAACGTGACACCACACTACTTCCGACACTTCTTCACGACACACCTCCGTGATCGGACCGGCGACAGGGGGATCGTGAAGTATCTCCGCGGAGATGTCGCCCAGGATGTCATCGATACGTACACACACGAGTGGGGATCGCGCGTTCGGGACGTATACTCGACCCACATATATTCAGTAATTTGACAATATTGGTGGCGAGCTTCGAACTCGTAAATCATATATCGCTATACTCAATCGACCCGCTGGTCGTCCGAATGAGACAGTTACCGTACTCTCTGCGGGACAGCAATATCGTGTGATCCGCAAACGTCCGCAACGGCCTTCTGTTCGTGTCTCGCAGATAACCTATGGTCGTATCACTGGAAATGGGGTGGCGGCATCTGTTATTCGAGAACTGGCCGATTGATCCAGTCGTTATGGACACACACCTTCCCGACGGATTGGAACCGGATGTGTTTGATGGGTCCGCATGGCTCTCGGTCGTTCCGTTCACCAACGTCGCTGTTCGCCCCAAAGGCGTCCCGGCGCGGTTCGGCGTCCGACTGCCGGAACTCAACGTCAGGACCTACGTTACCAGGGACGGGACACCCAGTGTCTACTTCTTCAGTTTGGATGCTCAGGGAATAGCGAGTGTCGTGGGGGCGCGACTGTTCCACCACCTGCCGTATTTTTACGCGCGTATCTCGTTGGAGTTAGTCGACGGACGAGTCCAGTTCTCCAGTCGACGGCTCCACCCGGGGGCGCGGCCTGCACACTACGAAGGGTCGTACTGGCCGACCGGTGAGCCGTTCGCCGCTCCCGACGAGGCGTTCGCCGAGTTTCTCGTCGAGCGATATCGTTTCTACACGGAGGCCCCCGACGGAACGATCAGGTACACGGATGTCGACCACGAACCGTGGACGCTGTATCCGGCAGCCGCGGACATCGAGCGTGACACACTGTTGTCGGCGGACGGCTTCGACCGGCCCGACGGTGAGCCGACGTACTACTACAGTCCAGGACTGGATGTCGTCGCGTCGCGGTCCGAGCGAGCACCAGGACAGACGTAGTACGTGGGTGTCGGCAACAGGTTGAAACCGGAGACAGCGGTATCGGTCGACGATGGTCTCTCGGACCGAGATCGAGCGCTTGCGGACGGAAGCGGACACCATCATGACCCGTCTCCAGCGGGTGCGTGACGAACTCGACCAGGCCCGCCACGAGTCGGGGGACCACTGGGAGGACGGCGCGCTCGCGATCACTTTGGAGACACCACAGGGCGACGATATCGAGGTGACGCTGGAGCTGGACGCCGACGCCGCCGAAAACGCACAGCAGCGATACGAACGGGCGAAGGAACTCGAAGCCGACTTCGAGCGTCAACAGGCAGTCGTCGGACAACTCGCCCCCATGCCGGCCGACCCGGTCGCGTATCTCATCTGTTATCACCTCGAAACCGTCGAGGGGAACTACCCGCGTTCGATAGCCGGCCACCTGGACGCCGAGCGAAAAGCGGTCGAACGGCTCTGTGACGAGCTAACGACTGCCGGGTTGCTCGAACGTGTCGAATCAGGCACGGTCAAACAGCGGCGCGTGAAAGCGAAGCAGGCGGACGAAGTGCGCCAACATCACACGTACTACAGGTTGTCCCGGGAGGGGGATCACCTGCTTCGCTTTCTCCGCGAACGCGAGGGGAGACAGAACGTCCTCAGACACCTCCCCGACGGCCGGACGATCGCGCACCGCCTCGCCCGGGGCGGGCCGGACTATCCACGGATGACTGCCGAGGAACTCGGGATGGAGTTCGAGTACGTCCGGCACCTCTATCGTGCCCTCCGTCAGGTCGGACTCGTCACGACCTACGAAGGGAGTATCATCAAAGGGACCGAGCGAAAGCTCAAACCGAAAGACGAGACACACCGCAAACACACCTACTACGTTACGACGGATACGGCCGAGGAACTCCTCCGGGAACTCGACGACTGATCACTCCGGCGTCGAATCACCGGCCGGTTCGTCGTCGCTCGTGTCGGCCGCTGGCTCGGTCTCCGGGGAATCGGATTCCCCGACGGCCGGCCCGTGATCGGAGGCCATCGACGGGTCGACAGCGTAGGGTTCGATCGTCGATCCGTTGACCAACTCCGGGAGGACAAAGCGGGCGAAGTGAAAGACCAGGACCAACAGCATCGGAGCCAGGAAGATCCCGTACCACCCGAACAGGAACGGGCCGAAGATGTACGCGAACATCAGCGTTCCCGTATGCAATGCAGGCTGTGGCGTACTGTCTGACTCGCTCTCGCTGGAGCCGAACAGGCCGAACGAGATCGACCCTCCGCTGGAGACGTACGGCCGGACGAGCAGGTCCGGGATCGTGTCGACGACCAGGAACGCCGTCGCGAAAAACAGGAGCACGAACCACCATTCCTGCCCGTTGAACGCTGTCTGGATGCCAAGATAGCCAGTAATCGGGATATAGACGATCTTCATTCCGATGATCGGGATGAGGCTGGCTATGCCCGCTAGCAGTCCTGTCAAGGCTGGATACGGCACTGGGAGGCCTGCTGGGGCGACGACATCGACCAGACTGAACGTGATCGCACCGATCGCCCCCGTCACGATCGCGTTCAGGATGTTCCCGTAGAACACACGGTGGAAGCTCCGGTCGACCTCGCGGGCATACCGGTCCAGGACGCCGTGGTGATCGATCAGATCCTTCCCCCATTCGGCCAGACGGGAGCCGTCCCGGAGCATGTAGAACGCGAACGCGAACATGACGAACGTGTGGACGAGCCCCGTCCCGATCAGGCCCAGAAAGCCCATGAACTGCGAGAGGGTCTCGACCACCGCGTCCGGGCTGGCAGCGCCGCTGATGAGCGACTGGGGGTTCTGGACCACCGTCGAGACGTCGACGTAGGGATCGAGGACGTTCTCGTAGGGTCCGAGATCGACGCTCTGGCTGAACCGATCGAACTCCTGGAGCGCGATCGCGATCGTATAATACAGGAGTATCAGGACCGGGAGTGCGAGCAGGAACAGCGAGAGCATGGCCGCGAGCGTCCGCTGTTTGACGTGTCGATACACCCGCCGGAACAGGGGGCGTGTCGCGTAGTAGAGGAACACCCCGAAGACGAAGGTACCGACGAACGAGTAGGCGACGAAGAGGAGGGCAGCCGCCAACAACACGCCGAAGCCGATCCAGAAGGCGCGTGGCCAGTTGACGTCCACGTCGTACGATGCCATGACTCCGGGTTCCACACCGGCGGACAAAAAGCTGTCCCGACAGTGACCAGTCATCGATCCGCCCGGCGCTGCCGCTCTGCAATCGTTTCGAGACGGGGACCCTGGCGCACTATGCCACAACCAGGTGCCCCCAGTATGGGGGTGTGAGTAGCTCGTAATCAGTTTTGTGTTCGACTCAGATGCTGCTTCTCAACCGATCCACGTTCGTGCGAACGCATCGAAAAACTCCTCGTCCGTAGTTACCTCCGCGTGTTTAGCCCGGCGGCGTCGTGCGGCCTCGGCGATCGCCTCGATATGTGCCTCCAGGCGCTCCTGGTAGGTGCGGCGCTGTCGGGCACCGAAGTAGGTCCGGATGGTCTGTGGGCGCTCCATCCCTTTGAAGATCGTCTCACCCGAGGTCGGCGGGTCCCGTTCGTCCGGTGAGTGGACGTGGGCGAGCACCAGATAGTTGTCCGCCACCGCGTCGAGTCCCTCGGCGACCGCCTCCGCGTCGGCCAGGAAGTCACTCGCGACCAGGACGAGCGAGCGGGAGTTGATCGTCCCGGCGTACTCCGACAGCGCCGCGGCGAAATCCGTCTCGCCCGCGGGTTCGATCGCGTTCAGCCGGTCGATCAACCCGAGCACGGCGCCCTGGTTCGACGTGCCGGTATCGAGTCGCTCGAAGGTCTCACCCAGCAGCGAAAACCGGAAATCGTTGTGTTCGCCGGCGGCCAGCGAACAGAACCCCAGCCCCAGTTTCGCCGCGTACTCGAACTTGTTCAGGTCGCCCTCGCCGGCGGCCATCGACTCGCTGGCGTCCAGCAGGACGTGGACGGTCAAGTTGCGTTCTGACTCGTACTGCTTGATGTACAACTCCCCGGTCCGGCCGTAGAGTTTCCAGTCGACCAGCCGGGTGTCGTCGCCGGGGACGTAGTTGCGGTAGTCGCTGAAGGTCAGCCCCTCGCCCAGCACCGTCGATCGTTGCTCGCCACGCTGTCTGGCGTTTGCCAGCCGGTCGATCGATCCCCGGAACCGGTCGAGTTCGTCGAGAAAGGACGGCGAGATCATAGCAGGTCGGCGACGACGTCGTCGGGCGTGATACCGTCTCGTTCAGCCGTGAAGTCGACGATGATACGGTGGCGCAACACCGGGCGGGCCATCGCCTCGATGTCGCCCTCGACGACGTGGGAGCGTCCCTCCAGGAACGCTCTGGCCTTCGCTGCCAGGACGATCCCCATGCTCGCACGCGGGCTAGCACCGTACTCCAGGCGCTCGTCGTGACGGGTCGACCGGACCAGTTCGACCGCCCGTGCGGTGATATCGTCGGCGATGGGCATCTGGCGGACGAGCCGCTGTGCCCGCGTGAAATCGCCGTCGTCGAGGACCCGATCGACGGGGATCATCTCCGTCGCCCCCCGCGTGTACCGGTTGACGATGTCGAGTTCCTCCTCGCGGTCGGGGTAGTCGAGCAGGATCTTCAACAGGAACCGGTCCCGCTGTGCTTCGGGCAGGGGGTAGGTCCCCTCCTGCTCGATGGGGTTCTGTGTCGCCAGCACGAAGAACGGTTCGGGCAGTTCGTAGGTGTTCCCGCCGGCGGTCACCTGTCCCTCCTGCATCGCTTCGAGCAGTGCCGCCTGGGTCTTGGGTGTCGCCCGATTGATCTCGTCGGCGAGGACGACGTTCGCGAAGATCGGACCCGGGTCGAAACGGAACTGTGTCCCCTCGCTGGTCTCACTGATGACCTCCGTCCCGGTGATGTCAGAGGGCATCAGGTCGGGAGTGTTCTGTACGCGGGAGAAATCCAGCGCGGTCGCGTCCGCGACCGTCCGGATCAGGAGCGTCTTCCCCAGCCCGGGTGTCGACTCCAACAGCGCGTTGCCGTCACAGAGCAGGCAGGCGAGTAGCTGTTCGATGACGGGTTTCTGGCCGACGATTCGCTTCCCGACCTCTCGACGGAGCATCTGGAGGGACTGCTGGATTTCCTGTACGTCTGTTTCGTCCATATCGGTGTCACTCATCTGTATCGTTCCTCGTGACGCGCAGTGTGTACTCGCGGATGAGGTCCGCGTCCTCGACCTCTCCCGGATCGTCGAATCCGCCGCGTTGGGTCTCGATTCCTTCGTCGCCGGCAGTCAATCCCTGGCGGTCGTAACTCGACGGGCTCCGCTCGCCGTCGCCGCCGGCGCCACCGGAGACGTTCGATTCGATGGGATCACTCCCCTCCGGGACATCCTGTGGATCGCCGAGCACCTCGTCGCCGGACTGGAGCCCCTCGTCGCCCGGCGTCTGTGGCTCCGGGGAGCCGCCCGACCCGGGACGCTCGCCGGCACCGCCGTCGCCGTTCGTCGCGCCGCCTGTGGCGATCGGATTGACACTGATGCCGGCGACGGCGACCTGGAGCGTCACCAGACTGACCACCAGTACGACGACCAGTCTGACGGCGAGCCAGCGTGTCCGGAGGAGTTGCTGGCTCGATGCCTCGCCGAGTCGTTCGACCAGATCCCCGTACAGTAGCCGGGCCATCGCCCCGTCGTTCTCGTCGGCGAGGATGTCTCTGGCGGTTCGGACTGCGGCTTCGAGGGTCGGGTTGGCCGCCTCGAACCGTTCGAGCGAGAACCGTCGAGCGTGGACGATCGTCCCGAACAGGAGAACGAGGAGGGCAGCCGCGACACTGGCCGCCGTCGAAGTCGCGACCGGCCCGATCGCCGCCGGCAGCGCGTCGATTTCGAGGACCGAGAGCACGAGATTGACGATCAGAAGCGTCACGACCGCGTCGGCGACGGCGGTCACGAGCGTGGCTTTGTACCGCTCGCGATGGACTGCCGCCAGTGCCGCTTCCACGTCGTCGCGTTCAGCTACCATCGTTCTGTCGGGCCTCGTCCAGTTGGTCTTCGAGATCTTCGATCTGTGCTTCGAGGACTTGGTTCTCCCGTCGGAGGTCGCTGACGTTGTCCTCCAGCGACTGGACATCGTCTTCGAGCCGTCCGTTCTCCCGGCGGAGCGTTTCCCGCTCGCTGCGGAGTTCGTCGTTCGTCTCGTTGAGGTCCTCGTTGATCCGTTCGAGCCGATCCCGTTCCTCCTGAAGTTCCTCGTTGCGGTCCTCCGCGCGGTCGAGACTCGATTCGAGGTTTCGAACCCGCAACTGGAGCTGTTGTGCCCGGTCCTGTGACTCGCGCAGGTCCTGTCTCGTCTGTGTCAGGTTCTGCTCTGTCCGGTTGAGTTGGGTCGTCAGCGATTGGAGGTCACGCTGGCGGGTTTCGAGGCTCTGGTTGATCCGCTGGATCTTCCCCCGGAGCGTCGTGACGTTCGACCGAGTCGCTTCCAGCTCTCCCCGAAGCTCCTGGTTTTGGGCACGAAGCCTGTCGTTTTGCTCCGTTACCTCCGAGACCGATTCTTGGTAGTACAGTGTCGTGGCCCCGACGCTGGCCGTCGCCAGGATCGTGACGAAGATCAGGCCGAGGTTCAGTGTGCGTCCGATGTAACTCATGAGGATGTCCCTCCGCTCCACGCGTAGATTTCGTCGAGCCGCCGGATCGAGACCTCCAGGACGAACAGGACGAGTGCGGCCGCGAGCGGGAGCCACGACCAATCCGTCTGGACGGTCCGGGGCCGGGTCGCCTGTTCCCGAGCGAACTGCGCGATCTCGGCGGCCGAACTGGCGTCGAACAGTCGCCCGCCGGTCGTCTCGGTCGCCGACCGGAGCGCGGGCGACGGGCCGAACCCGGCGTACTCCGTGGGGTAGTTCACGGCGTACTCGGCACCCAGGACCGAGTGATATCCCTGTTCGGTCGGCACGATCGTCCCCTGGTAGCGGTCCGTTCCGGTTGCGGCGAAGGTAACGTTTGCCCCAGTCGGCTTGCGCTGGCCGCGATACTGGACCGTCGTCGTGCTCCCGACACGGGTATCGGGAACGTCCGTGACCCCGGTTGCCAGTCGCTGTGGATCGCCGATCGCCCAGTTGACGGACTTCGTCGTCGCCAGCGAGTCCGGCCGGGAGAGCAGACCACCGAGTGTGCCATCGGGTCCGTAGGCCGTGATCGAGACGACCCGACCCAGCCCGTAGTTCCAGGCCGAGATCGCCGGCCGGCCGCTGGCGCTGGCCACCAGGAACTGACCCCGGTCCTTGACCGTGACCTCGTGTGCCTGTCCCGGTGCGGCCGTAAACTCCACACCGTCGGTGATGAAATGACTCCCGTCGACGACGGTGAGCTGTGACCCCTGGTATCGACGATCCGGGCCACCGTAGCGCAGGCGCAAACGACTCGTCTGATCGGCCTGGAGATAGGTCCCGCCGCTTGCGTCGGCGATCTCACGCAGCAACGTCTCGTTTCGGCGCTCACCGACGCCGATTGCGACCACTTCGGTCCCCTGGCTACCGAGTTCCTGTGCGGCGGAAACAGCACCGCCACGCTTGTCCCGACCGTCACTCAGTAGGATGACCGTCCCGCCGCTGTCGCCGAGCATCTCGCCCCCGCCGTCGAGTCCCGACGCGATGCGTGTGCTGCCGGTCGTCTGGAGCCGCCGGATCCGGTCTTCGAGGTACGGCCGGTTCCCGCCGAGGGGTCGTGGTTCCGCGATAGCGTACGGACGGGTGTTGAACGCGACGATGCCGACCTGGTTCTCGTCGCCGAGTTGGTCGAGTACGTCCAGTGCGAGCCGCTGTTGGACTGCCAGCCCCTCTTGAGCACTCGCGGAGATGTCGACGACGATGACGATCGAGGACCGACTCCCCGGATCACCCTGCCGAACCGGGACGAGGTCGCCGATCACCGCGTCGCTGTAGCCGCCGTGTTCGTAGGCGTTCGGCCCGCCGACGACGACCAGTCCCGTCCCGTCGACGACGGACTGCTGGAGTGCGGTCTGGTTGCCCAGATCCGGCGCCGCCATGTCCTGGACGACCACGGCGTAGTACTGCGAGAGGTCGTCGGGGATAGATTCGGCTCTGTCGACGGAGTACAGTGAGGAGAGATACGACGACAGCGGATACGACCCCCGCGAGACGTAGAGGACGCGGGGCTGTTCGACCACACGGACGGACTTCCGGAAGACGTTGTTCCGATCGTATCGGTCCTCGCCCTCCAGACGCGCGGTGATTCGGTGGCTGCCGGTCTCGTTGAACGTTTGGCTGAACTCGAAGGTCGTCGCGTCGGTGACGGTCCGTGACTCCACTTCGGACCCGTCGATCGAGAGCGTCAGCGTCGCCTCACTGTCGTTGAGGTTGACGCCGTCGACGGCGACGAGATACGTATTCTCGACGCCGGTGCTGATCTTCGAGGGACCGTTGACGGTGACGTACCGCTCGGTCTCGGTAGCCTCGGGTTGGATGGCGCTGACGGTCGCGTTGACCTGGGTCGCCAGTTCGGCCGCCGCATCCAGGGACTGTCCGTCCGTCACTCGCCCGTCCGAGACGACGACGACGGTTCCGTTCGGGGACAGCGACGAAGAGACGGCGTCGCCGACGGGTGACGCGGTCGTATCACCGACGCTCCGGGTCGTCACGGAGACGCCGCGCTGCTCGATCGCCGTCGCCAGCCGGCCGGTCGGATCGTCGCCGACACCCATGCTCGCCGAGCGGTCCGTAAGCAGCGTCACGTGTGGGTCGGCGGTCGTCGTCTCCGTCGCGACGGTGTAGGGGCCGGCCGCGCCGACGACGAGGAGCGTGACAACGAGCGCACGGCTGGCGAAGAGCAGTCCGCGTTTCCGACGGGAGACCGACCCGACGCCCGGCCGGAGGACGAGCGCTGCCACCCCGAAGAGCCCGACGACGATCCCGGCAAGCACCAGCGGGCGCTCGAACCCGACAGTCGTCCCCTCGACGGCGAACTCGACCGCCATCAGAGATCACCTCGATAGCGGAGGAAGGCCAGTTCCGCGAGGAGGAGGAGCGCGGCCAGCGCGACGGCGATCGGCGTGAGATCGACCGACTGTTGCTGCGTGGTCGTCTCGCCGTCCCCGGTCTCGGTGGCGATGTCCTCGATCGACGGTGCGGTGACGTTCGATTCGGCCTGTGAGAGCAATGCTGCGCTGTAGCGCTGCCCCCCGGCGGCGTAGTAGCCCTGTGTATCGAGCAGGGTGTTGCCGGTGACCTCGCTCCCGTCCGGACGGGTGATCGTCGCGTTCGCACCCAGCGTGAGGCGTTGTCCGGTCTGTCGGTTCAGCGTCGCCGCCTGTGGCCGGTCGGCCAGGAAGAAGACGGCGCGCTTCCAGAACACCGGATATCGGTACCCGTCCTCGAACGCCGAACTGTCCGGGAGATAGCCGTAGTACAATACCCGACCCGCACCGCGGTTCCCGACGGCCAGTAACGGCGAGCCGTCGTCGAAGGTGACCAGCGACTGCGCGTCGCTGACGTTCCCGCTGACGTACTGCTCCGGCACCGGGAAGTCGAACCCCTCGGTCACGGAGTGGCGAGTGACCGAGCCCAACTGTGGGTCCTCGCGGACTCCCTCGGGATCGATCGCCAGCAGGTCGCCGTAGCCGACCTGTCCCACGTCCGGCTGGGCGACGATCGCGACACCGCCGCCGCTGGCTGCCGTACTTCGGGCGGATTCGATCGTGCTGTCGAGGACCGCGTCCGCCCGCACGTCGCCGAAGATGAACACGTCGTAGGCGTCGTTGACCGTCGTCGGCGGTCGCTTGACGGTCAGCGAGACCGCGTCGTTGACCTCCAGGGCGGTCACGAGATACCGGTTGGGGTCGTTCGTCAGTAAGAGGACGTCGACCGTCGGGTTCGACGGTGCCGCGACCGGGACGGTGTCGTCGGTCGGGAAGTCGTCGTCACCGGAGAGTTCGGCGGTCGCACCGTCGGTCGGGAGCGGGAACGAGACGGACTCGGTGTCGCCAGGTGCCGGGCTGATCGACGCCGACTGCCCGGCGAAACTGACCGTCCGCTCGGCCGTCGCCGTCCCGAAGTTCGCCGCGGTCAGCGTGACTCGCTGTTCGGTGACGTCCCGGGCGACGAAGCCGACGTTGTCACCGCCGCCGCCGTCGAACTGCTGGAGTTCGACGGTCGCACCGCGAGCGCGGGTCGCCCGGACCGCCGACCGCCAACTGCTCTCGTCGACGAAGTCACTCAGGACGACGACGCGGCTGTCGGGACCGACGGTCGAACCGGCCCGCGAAATCGCGCTCCGGAGGTCGCCCGGTCCGTCGGTCACCGACAGTGTCGCGATCGCTTCTTCGGCCCGCTGGGCCGGCGCATCGTCGACGACGGTCGTCGTCTCCCCGCCGGTGACGATCAGTGTCGTCTCCGTCCCCAGCGCATCGCTCGCGGCGGCTCTCGCAGCGGTAAACCGCGTCCCGCTGCCGGTCTCGGTCGCCATGCTGGCGCTCGCGTCGAGCACGACGACTGTCGAGGCCGCCGAGCGCTCCTGGGCGATCGATGCCGTCGGCGACGCCAGTGAGAGCGCGAGCACGACGATTACGAGCACCTGCAACAGGAACAGCAGGTTCCGGGTGAGTCGTTCGAGGACGGGAGTCGCCCCACCGTCCCCCTCGTCGGCAGCGAGGAACTGCAGCGTCGGTAGCCGTAGCTCACGCGGGTCCGGCTTGATCAGATAGAGGACGACCAGCGGGACCAGTGCGAGGAGGGCAACGAGACCGGTCGGAGTCTGGAACGCGTCGGCGAGTTGCATCGTCTCAGGGGAGCGGCGTACTCACCGGAGGTTCTGCGGGCGAATAGATAAAGGCGGGGTTTACTTCAGTCGCGTTTTGAGAGGCCCGCTCTCAGAACTGATACCGACGGTCGTCGTTGTCCTGCTGCTGGGGAAACTGGTTGCCCGCCATCTGGTCGTAGGTCATCCCCGAGAGATACTCGTCGTAGGTACAGTCGTAGCCCGATCGGAGGTGAAAGTCGAGCGTCCCTCGGTCGACGATCGACTGGAAGTACGTATGGATCGCGGTCCGGACGAGTTCGTCGGTGTCTTCGGGATCGAGTGCGGCGGCGAGCATCGCGAGTTCGTGGCGCGTCTGCCGGTCGGTATCGACTGTGAGCCTCTCGCCGTGTTCGCTGTGTGCCGATTCGATATCGTCCTGTAGGTCCTCAAGCGTCATATCGTACCGTTCGGGGGAACGGCCAAACACCTTGTGTCTCGCCGGGCGATTCTCGACTATCCGTGTGGTTCGTTGGTGTATCGCAACATTATTGCAAGTCGGCTGGAATTATCAGGTGTTGTTGTCGGGCCGGCGAGTATGACAGGACCAGACGGCGGTCAGGATCAGGAGTCACCCTCGACAGCGCCCGCTGTTGTCGATCTGGTCGTTCCCGAAGCAGTACGGCGGAGCTACGCGGCGAAGTTCACGCTCTCGCTGGTCGTCGTCATTCTCCTCGTCGCTCTTGTCGGAACAACCAGTTATCTGCAGGTTCGTGATACGTCCCAGGCGACGGCAACCGAGAACCTGCAATCGAGCGCCCAACTCCGCGCCGAGGCGGTCGACGAGTGGCATTCGAACATGCGGACGCAGGCACGCGCGTTCTCGGTGTCGGGAGTGTACGAGAACGGGACGACGGCACAGATCGACACATACATCGAGCGCGTCTCGGCCCCGACAGCCGAGCGGCGGGTACAACTCCACTACGTCGATACGTCGGGTCCATCTGACGTGATCGCCGCGAGTACGGTCGACCGGTTCGAGGGGCAGTCGACCAGGATGATCGATACCACGCTCGCGGACACCGTCCGGCGAACCCAGTCAGCCGACGACCCCGACGCTGTCGTCCTGTCGAACACATCGTATCGGATACGGGACGACCCCGAGATGGCGTTCGCGAGTCCGGTTACCGGTCGCGACGGCGTCTTGGTCGTTGTCAGCGTCTTCTCCGAGGACCTGCCCTCGTTCGACGATCAGCGAGCGGCGTTCACCACGACGATCATCGACGACTCGGGGTCACCCGTGCTGGGGCCGGGCCTGGCAGCGTCGGAGTACGATCCGGGACCAGGGCTTCCGGACGATTCGGGGACGCGTCCGTCGACCGCACAGACCGCGGATCGCGTGTACGCCTACGCACCGATCGACGGAGTGGACTGGATCGCCGTGACTGCCGTCGAGCGATCGGAGCTGTTCCGGGCGAGCAGGACGATCAGATACAGTATCGTCGTTGTCATCTTCACCAGCGTCGTTTCGCTGAGTGCCGTGGCGGTCGTCCTCGGCCGACAGACAGTCACACCGCTGGTAACGCTCCGACAGCGGATCGAAGCGATGGAAGAGGGGACGCTCGATGTCGATCTCTCGACGACTCGGACAGACGAGATCGGCCGGCTCTACACGGCCTTCGGTAACATGCGGGACGCGCTTCGCGGACAGATCCGGGAGGCACGCGAAGCCCGGGAGGAGGCCGAACAATCGCGCCAGGAGATGGAGCGCCAGAACGACCGCCTCGACCAGTTCGCCTCGACACTGAGCCACGACCTCCGGAACCCGCTTGCGGTCGCTCGCGGACACGTCGAGTTGCTCTCGGCCCGTCTCGACGGGTTCGACGCTGACTCCGACGAGCCGGCGGAACTACTCGAACACGTCGAGACGATCGAGGACGCCCACGACCGGATCGACTCGATCATCCAGGACGTGCTCACGCTGACCCGGGAAGGTGAAAGCGTCGAGGAGACGGCACCGGTCGAACTCGAACAGGTCGCTCGCGAGGCGTGGGCGAACATCGACAACAAGGACGCGACGCTTTCGGTCACCGGCACGCGGACCTTCGAGGCCGACCGGACGCGGCTCCTGCGAGCCTTCGAGAACCTCTTCCGGAACGCGATCGACCACGTCGGCCCGGCTGTCTCGGTCGAGGTCCGTCTGACCGCTGGGGGGTTCAGCGTCGTCGACGACGGCCCTGGTATCCCAAGCGAGGCCGTCAACGACCTCTTCGAGTACGGCCGGACGACCAGCGACGAGGGGACCGGGATCGGGCTCTCGATCGTCAAGACCATCGCCGAGGCCCACGGATGGCGCCTCTACGTCGATACGACCTACGAGGACGGCGCGATGTTCGTCTTCGACGATGTCTTCGGCGAGGACGACCCCGACTGGTACGACAGCGAGTTCGAGTGGGTCGAACTCTCGGCCGACGATTGACCGCCACACACAAGCCCCGACAGCCGTTAGGCGGGAAGCGATGACCGAGCAGTCCGAGCCGGCGACACACCTCCCGGCCGATGTCGACGCCGTCCAGACGGCTCTCGTCGCGTGGTACGAGGACGACCACCGGGCGTTCCCCTGGCGGGAGACCGAGGACCCCTACGAGATTCTCGTCTCCGAGGTGATGAGCCAGCAGACACAACTGAACCGTGTCGTCGACGCCTGGACGGAGTTCCTCGATCGGTGGCCGACCGCCGCCGACCTCGCGACTGCCGACCGCGCCGACGTTGTCTCGTTCTGGACGGACCACTCTCTGGGATACAACAACCGCGCGAAGTACCTCCACGAGGCCGCCCGCCAGATCACCGAGGACCGCGACGGCGAGTGGCCACGCGATCCCGACGGACTGTCGGAGTTGATGGGTGTCGGGCCGTACACGGCAAACGCAGTCGCCTCCTTCGCGTTCAACAACGGGGACGCGGTCGTCGACACCAACGTCAAACGGGTCCTCTATCGGGCGTTCGACGTGCCCGACGAGGACGATGTTTTCGAGCGAGTAGCGTCGGCACTCATGCCGGCCGGGGAGTCCCGGGTCTGGAACAACGCCGTCATGGAACTTGGCGGCGTGGCCTGTGGGAAGACACCGGACTGTGACAGCGCACAGTGCCCGTGGCGCGAGTGGTGTCACGCCTACCAAACGGGAGACTTCACCGCGCCCGATGTTCCCGAACAGCCGAGTTTCGAGGGGAGTCGACGGCAGTTTCGCGGGCGGATCGTCAGCGTCCTCAGCGATCACGGCGAACTGGCTGTCGACGACTTGGGGCCGCGAATCCGCGTCGACTACGTTCCGGACAGCGACGGTGAAGGAAGTCGGGAGTGGCTCGCTGGGCTACTCTCGGATCTCGACCGTGACGGACTGGTAGTGTTCGACGAGGGGGCTGGAACGGTCGCCCTCAGTCGGTAAGCCCGGCTCACTGATTGGTTCGAATCACTCGTTCCCCAGGGATCGTCGGCGTTCGTGAGCGGCAAATCCTTTTCCTCCCGTACGCGCGTGCAAGAATCGAATGTGCGCCGAGGGATATCGGAACGACGGTACCACTTTACCGGCTCCGAACGGACGCAAGAACATGTCCAGCCCACACGTCGTCGGTCTCGCCGGAAGCCTCCGTGAGGAGAGTTACACCCGCGTCGGAATCAGTCGTGCCCTCGATGCCGCCGAAGAGGCGGGCGCAACGACGGAACTGCTCGACCTCAGGGAGTACGATCTCCCGGTGTTCGACGCCGATCACCGCGAGGCCGGCGATGCCGTCGCGCTGATGGACGCCATCTACGAGGCCGACACGATCCTACTGGGGACGCCAGTGTATCACGGCTCGTACTCGGCGCCGCTGAAGAACGCGCTCGATTACTGTGGTTTCGACGAGTTCGAGCACAAAACGGTCGGATTGTTGGCAGTGGCGGGCGGGGGGTTCCCCATCACCGCTTTGGACCACCTCCGGTCGGTCTGTCGGTCGCTGAACTGCTGGGTGATTCCCCACCAGGCGGCCATCCCCCGGGCCAGAGACAGTATCGAGGACGGACGGATCGTCGACGAAGCCATCACGGAACGGGTCGATACGCTCGGTGAGGAGGCGGTCACGTACGCCAACATCGAACCCGACCCGCCGTGTTTCGAGAGCACCGAGAACATCGGTGCCGACGACTGACGGTCGCAGACGGAACCGTCAAACCACCCGCTTCCTAACTGAAGCCTGTGACCCAGTGGGTAGAGAACCCGACCGGCGGTCGCGAGCGGGGTCCGGTCGCAGTCCTGCGTGCCTGGGGGGAAGTGCTCGTCCGACCGCGGCGGTTCTTCCGGACCGGCGTGGCACCGGGCGACCAGGCACCAGGACTCGTCTTCGCCGCGATGGTCGTCATGGCCGAGGAACTGAGCCGCGTCGCCGTCGCGAGACTGGCCACGCAAGGAGTCGTCTCGACCGGTCCCTTCACGTACCCCGGCGTCGCGGAGTTCTCCCCGGCGATCGCGCTCCTCGTGTTGCTGGCCATCGGGATGTTCGTCATGCCGGCGACCGTCCATCTGACGGCGGCGCTCCAGACGCTGTTTCTCGTCGTCGGCGCGCCCGACCGGGGCGGGATCAGCGAGACCGTCCAGGTCATGTGTTACGCGATGGCACCGTGTCTGTTGGCCGGCCTTCCGTTCCCCGAACTCAGAGTGGTCGTCGCAGTCTGGGGCGGGGCGCTGTACGTCACCGGACTGTCGGTGGTCCACGACCTCTCGCTCCCGCGGGCGGCCGTCCTCGGTGCGCTCCCCGCCGTGATCGTCTTCGGCTACGGCTTCCGTGGCGTTCTCGCTGCTGGTGTCCTGCTCGGATGAGTCGCCTTTAGGTGGCTGGTGGTCCCAGAGACGGACATGCTCACGCTGGATATCGACGACTTCATGCTCGAACTGAAAGACGGCGCGTTCAAGAACGTCGGTCCCGCCAACAAGCAGGCGACGATCAAACTGTACGATGTCGAGGGCGTCGACGTCCGCGAGTACGGCGACAAGCGCGTCAAGCTCGCCTTCGAGGACGAACAGGGCAGCGAGGTCGAAGTCGCGCTGTTTCCCGAACAACTGGAGGCCCTCTCCGAAGGGTTGGACGCGCTCCGCGAGGAGAGTGACATCGTCGACTGAGTTCCCCTGGATTGGCGGGCGGAATCCGACAACAGTTTTAGGCCCGAACCGTTTTCACCGAGCAATGGGTTCGTGTATCATCTGTGGCACCTCCATCGAGGGTCACATCTGTGACCTCCACGAGGAGGATGCATTGTTCGAATTCCGCGGGAATCGCCCGAATCAACTGACAGTCGGTCGTTACTATCGCGGCAAAGTGGACGGATTCGCCGAGTTCGGCGTCTTCGTCGATATCGGTGACAGCGTGACCGGTCTCCTCCACCGCAGTGAACTGGATCGACGGCTCGACTCCCTGGATTGGGAGCCCGGCGACGACGTCTACGTCCAGGTCACCAACGTTCGGGACAACGGCAACGTCGATCTCGGCTGGTCGATCCGGCAGGCCGAGCGGGAGTTCCGCGGTCATCTCGTCGACGATCCAGACATCGGGCACGCGGTCCTGCTCGAAGAAACAGACGACGGCGAGGAGGCCTCGGCTGAGGGAAATGAAGACGACGGCGAATCGACCACACAGACCGCCGACGGCGGCGCCACACAGGTCGAAGCGTCCGCTGGCGGCGTAAGCCCCGCCGGGGACGCCGATCGCGTCGCAGGTGCCGGCGGCAGCGTCGGCGAGACGAGCGACGACACGGCCGATACCGTCGACGACGACACGGCAGACGACCGGCCGAGCGCGGAAGGTGGGCAAGACGACGAGAGTTCGAACGCCGACGACGATACAGCAGACGAAAGTCCCACAGAGGAAGTGACCGAGAACGACGAATCCGCCGTCGAGTACGAGGACGCGGAAGTCGGTGAACTCTCCGACCGCGTCGGCGACGACATCCGACTCGAA
This sequence comes from Haloarcula montana, assembly GCF_035666295.1. NCBI lineage: Archaea > Methanobacteriati > Methanobacteriota > Halobacteria > Halobacteriales > Haloarculaceae > Haloarcula > Haloarcula montana. Next base: position 41,473 of record NZ_CP142027.1, on the reverse strand, counting down.
GGAACGATCGTCGGCATCCGACAGACCTCTGGTCCGACCGTCTTCGAACTGCAGGACTCGACCGGTACCGTCGACTGTGCGGCCTTCGTCGAAGCCGGCGTCCGCGCCTACCCAGAGGTCGAAGAGGGTGACGTGGCCCGGCTGGAAGGTGACGTCCGCGAGCGACGCGGTGAACTCCAGGTCGAGACCGAGACGCTGACCGTCCTCGAAGGCGAGGAGCGCGAGGCGGTCGAACAGCGACTGGCCGACGCGCTCGACGACGAGGCACGGCCGGACGCCGTCGAGTCCCTGGCTGAAGACGCCGCGATCGCGGCGCTGTCGGGCGAACTCGTCGAGGCCGCGACACAGATCCGCAAGGCGGTCCTCACCGACCGGCCGGTCATCGTCCGTCACGCCAACACGGCCGACGGCTACCTGGCTGGGAGCGCGCTCGAACGCGCGACGCTCCCGCTGGTCCGGGAGCAACACCGCCGTGACGACGCCCAGTACCACTACTTCGACCGCCGGCCGCTGGAGGGCGGCGTCTACGACATGGACGACGCCACCAAGGACACGACGACGATGCTGGACAACCGGGAGCGCCACGGCGAGGAACTCCCGCTGTTCGTCTTCGTCGCCGCCGGTGGCACCCGTGAGAGCCTGGACGGGTTCGACCTGCTCGATGTCTACGGTGCCCCCAGCATCGTCATCGACGATGTCGATATCGACGAGACGGTCGCCGAAGCCGTCGACGCCGTCGTCGCGCCGTCCGTCGTCGACGCTCCCGAAACGACTGCGACCGCGCTGGCTGCCAACGTCGCGGCTCACGTCAACGACGACGTTCGGGCGGACCTGATGCATCTCCCCGCAGTGAGCTTCTGGGAGGGTGCTCCGACTGCCTATCTCGACGCTGCGACCGACGCCGGCTACGACGCCGAGGCGGTCACGCAGCTCCGCGAGGCCGTCGCGCTGGAGGCCCACTACCAGTCCTACGAGGACAAGCGCGAACTGATCACCGATCTCGTGTTCGGCGACGACGAGGACGACGTGGGCGGGCTGGCCGGTCACATCGCCGAGCAGTTCCGCGAGAAGGTCGACGAAGAGGTCTCGACCGCCCGGGTCAATCTCGAACACCGGACCGTCAACGGGGCCGACATCGCGGTGCTCGACACCGACGCCTACGTCCACCAGTACGAGTTCCCGCCCGAGACGCTCCTGCTGGACGAACTCCACCGGGAGATGAGCGAGGACACCGATGCGATCGTCGGGATCGCGACAGATACGCTGTACGTGCGAACCAACGCCGACGTCGACATCCACGACCTGTCGACCGAGATCGGCGAGTGGGTTCCCGAGGGCGGTGTCGCCACCCGGAGCGTCCGCGAGGGATCGATCCGGTTCCTGGCAGGTGCCCGGGACTCGGTGCTCGACGCGACGCTGGATCGACTGAGCGACCGGCTGTAGACAGGGTTTTTCCTTCCGGCCGTTCTGCCCCGAGTATGAGCGACGGCCCCGTCAACGCCGCTGATCTGGAGTGGACCGACTACGACAACGACGACCGGCAGTTCAAACGCAAACAGCTGGGCGCCGCCGCTGGGGGAGCGAACCTCGGGACCAGTCTCTACGAGATTCCCGCCGGTAAACGGACCTGGCCGCCACACAGCCATTACGGCAACGAGGAAGCGATGTTCGTCCTCGACGGCACCGGGAGGTTGTTCCTGGGTATCGACGGCGAAGAACATCCGCTCGAACCGGGCGATTACGTCGCCCTGCCGACCGGCGAGGAACACACCCACGAGGTCGAGGCCGGCGACGACGGCCTGCGCCTGCTCGTCGTCTCCGAGATGAACGATCCCGACATCACATACATGCCAGGTCGGGGGGCAGTCCACCTCTTTGCCGGGGCGCCCCCGGGTGGCGATGCCGACGAGCGCGACCTCTCGACGATGCTCGATCTGGACGCTACACTGGACTACTGGGAGGAGTAGGAACTGGTCCACCCAGCGACATCCTTATTATTCTTCCCTTCCACCGGCGCTGTAGAGCTATTCTCCCTGATGAAATCCGAATATGCCCCCGCTCGAACGATCGTACTGACCGTGCTCGTAGCGCTTTCGATGGTTGCCGTCTCGGGTCCGGTCGCTGCCGCTCCACAGGTTGGTATCGATGCACCCGCCGACGCCGGAACGGTCGCTCCCGGTGAGACGTTTACCGTGACATACGAGCTAACGAACACCGGCAGCGATGATGCCACGTCCGGTCGGCTTGAGTTCTCGACACCGACCGGCATCAACGTCACGAGCGTCTCCGGTGACGGGATATCGACCCTCAACAGTGATCCACCGGCGGTCTTCTACGGGCTTGACGGGCGGATCACGCCGGGAGAGACCAAGACGACGACAGTGACGTTCACCGTCACGTCCGCGGCCCCCGGTGGCGATGTCCAGATCGGTGCTGACGGGTTCTTCGAAGGGACCGCGACCAACGCGTCGGCTTCGACCGCCACCGTGGTCAACGTCGACAAGCCCTCCCCGTTCGAACTGTCGGCCGCTCCGGAGACGGTCAACACGCAAGCCGGAGAACAGTTCAACGTGACCTACCAGTACACGAACAACAGGGCAGTGCCAGCGTCTTCCGGGGGCATCGAATTTAATATTTCGAACAATATTGTCCCACAGACTAGTTACGGCGACGGAATCGGAGCCCTCGATCGGAACGATCCCGTCGTCTTCTACGGTGCATCAGGCCCCATCGCCGGTGGATCGACGTTAACTACGACTGTCTCATACGTCGTCAGAGAGAACACAACAGTTGAAACGGAACAGATCGTCGCTACCGGTTCGATACAAGGTGTGAACAGTTCCGATCGGGCAGTTACAGCAGTGAATATAGAACAGTCGATTATCGACAGATACGATACGAATGGGGTGCCGGGGATTCAGTTCAGAGAGGTGTTGACTGCTATCGAAGACTACAATACCTCCGGCGAGATCGGCTTCTCCGACGTTCTCACAATAATAGCCGAATTTAATTCGTGATATGAAATGTTGGAGCCACCGCATGACCGCTCCTCTCTTGAGATAGTACGACATCCTGATCGTACCGAAACACCTCCGATATTCTGGTCGATCCGCTGTAGAGGTGGGATAGCGACACGCTTATTCGATCGAGGCGACGAGAACTGACACTGTGAGTACCGAGAGCGACGACCCCCGCGAGACGGAAGCTTTCCAGCAGGTGTGTGCGGAGCTGGTCGACCGCATCCTCGCCGGCGAGGTCGAACGCGACGACGTCGAGTCCGCGAAGATCGATGTCTGTCGCGAGTACTCGGCGCCGAAGGTCCCGCAGAACTCGGAACTCCTCGATTACGCACCACAGGAACACCGCGAAGTGCTAGAGGAGGTCCTCCAGCGGAAGCCAGTCCGGACCGCTTCCGGGGTTTCGCCCATCGCGATCATGACTTCCCCACACCGGTGTCCACACGGGAAGTGTCTCTACTGTCCCGGCGGGCCGGACTCGGAGTTCTCCTCGGCACAGTCCTACACCGGCCACGAACCGGCCGCCGCTCGCGGCGAGCAAAACGACTACGACCCGTACGGCCAGGTGACGCTGCGCCTGAACCAACTCCGGGAGATCGGCCACCCCGTCGACAAAGCCGAACTCATCATCATGGGCGGGACGATGACCGCCCGCAGTCACGATTACCAGGAGTGGTTCGTCAAGCGGGCCTTAGAGGCGATGAACGACTTCGATCCGGAGGCGGACCCGAACCCGAAAGAGGGCGAGAGCTTCGCACAGGACCCCGGAGCGTACGAGTTCTCGTATCTGGAGGACGTCATCGCGGAGAACGAAACCGCCGACGTTCGGAACGTCGCGACCACCTTCGAGACGAAACCCGACTGGTGTGACCCCGAACAGATCGATCGGATGCTCCGGCTCGGCGGGACGAAAGTCGAAGTCGGCGTCCAGACGACGTTCGAGCGGATCAACCGGGAGATGCACCGCGGTCACGGGGTCCAGGCGTCGATCGACGCCAACCGGCGGCTACGGGACTCGGCGTTCAAGGTCGGCTTTCACATGATGCCCGGCCAACCAGGGATGTCCAAGGAGATGTGCTTAGAGGACTTCCGCCGGATCTTCGAGGAGTCCCAGTGGCGCCCGGACTACCTCAAAATCTACCCGACGCTGGTCGTCCCCGGGACCGTGACCTACGACTGGTGGAAGCAGAACGACTTCGACCCGCTGGACAACCAGGAGGCCGCCGAACTGGTCGCCGAAATCAAGGACATGATCCCCCGGTACACGCGCCTCCAGCGTGTCCAGCGTGACATCCCGGCCGACTTTATCGAGGGCGGCGTCTGGAAGTCCAACCTCCGGCAACTGGCCTGGAAGGAAATGGAGGACCACGACTGGAGCTGCGACTGTATCCGCTGTCGGGAGGCCGGTCACAAGGAGGAAACCGCCGAGAACGTCGAACTAGACGTGATGACCTACGAAGCGTGCGGCGGGACGGAACAGTTCATCTCCTTCGAGGACTTCGATCGGGACGTCCTGGTCGGGTTCTGCCGGCTCCGGTTCCCGAACGACCCCGCCCGCCGGGAACTGGAAGACGCCGCACTCGTCCGTGAACTCCACGTCTACGGCAACGCCGTCGGCGTCGGCCAGGAGGGCGACGACGGGGACCACCAGCACAAAGGGTACGGCCGGCGGCTCCTCCGGAGAGCCGAGGAACTGGCCCGTGACGCCGGCTACTCGAAGCTCGCCGTCATCTCGGGGATCGGCGTCCGCGAGTACTACCGGAACAAGCTGGACTACCAACAGGACGGCCCGTACGTCTCGAAGCGTCTGGGCTAATCCTCCGTTGCCGACAGCCGTCCGTACTTCTCTGCGAGGCCGACGACGCCGAACGCCACAGCACTGAGGCTTCCGGCGACGACGAGCGCGGCATATAAAACACCGATAACGCCCCCGGGAGCGGCCGCCAGACCGGTCAGTATTGCGAGTCCGATAGCAACGTCACCCAGTGCGCTGCAGTCGTGGAGATCGATCGGCTGTCCGGCGAGCGTACCCCGTCGCCGGGTCGCCGCCAGCGAGAACAGGAGGCCGGCGAGCGCAATCACTCCAGTGAACGCCGTTCGGCCGGGAGTCGAACTGATCGCCTCGGGGCCGAACACTACGGCTAGCGTCGCCACCCCGGCGAAACAGAGGAATCCAGCCAGGACGTTCGACCGGCTCATATCGGTGGTTCGGTCCGCAGTGGCAAGGACGTTCGGCTCGGCGGAGAACCCGCCACGTCTGCCGTCGCACAGCAGAACCCACGGCGTTTTGTCCGTCGTTACCCTACCACCCCTATGGTTCGTCGACTCCGGGACGGCGTCTGGCTACTGGAACTCGGGCTCGTGCCGCCGTTGGCGTCGAACGCCTACCTCGTCGACGGCCGCAAACTCGGCGGGTCGGACGACGCGATCACGCTCATCGACACGGGGCTGTGGTGGAACGAGCCGACCATCGTCGACGAACTCGGCGGGCTCGGGTTTCGGCCGGGCGATCTCGACCGCGTGCTGGTGACTCACTACGACCTCGACCACGTGGGCGGGCTCAACCGTCTCGTCCCCGAGTTCGACGGCCCAGTCGGTGTCGGAAGCGACGATCTGGCGCTGCTTGAGGGCCGAACCGATCCGCCCTTCTTTCACCACAAGGGACTGTTCCACCGTGTGAGCCGTCGGCTGTTCCCGCTTCCCGATCTGGCTGTCGAACCGCTCGCCGATGGGGACACCGTCGGCGGGTTCCGCGTCTATCACACGCCGGGACACAACCCCGGACACGTCGTCTACTACCATGAAGCTGCGTCGACGGCCTTCCTCGGCGATCTCGTCTGGGGCGAGGACGGCGGGTTGACGACACCGTTCTGGGGGGACTCCTACGATATGGACGAGTTACGGGACAGCGTCGTGGCGTTGGCCGCCACACTCCCGGCGTTCGACATCGCGGCGATGGGCCACGGCGACCCGATCACCGCTGACGGCAGCGGCGCACTCAAACGGTTGGCGGCGTCGCTCTGATCCGTGCCGTGGTTATTTACTCGCGCCGTCCTTCGGTTCGAATATGGCGACGACGCTGGCTGTGGTCGGTGCCGGGGCGGCCGGCGCAGCGGCCACCTACGCACTCCGTGACACGCCGGTCGAGGTCACCGTCTTCGAGAAGAGCCGCGGCGTCTGTGGCCGAGCGGCCACCCGCCGGAAGGAGGACTGCACCTACGAGTACGGCGCTAACTACCTGAAGGCCGACGACGACCGCGTCACCGAACTGGTCACCGAACGGCTCCCGACGGAGGGGCTGATCGACGTCGAGGAGCCGATCTACGCCTTCGAGCGGACCGGCGGTATCGATGAAGGCCGAGACGCCGACGACCACAAGTGGACCTACGAGTCGGGGATCACGCAACTGGCGAAACGGCTGTTCGGGGCGACAGAGGCGACCGTCCACAACGGCGTTCGCGTCGAGACGCTGCGCCGACTCGACGACGGCTGGGCGCTCGTCGACGCCGAGGGGACGGCACTCGGGGAGTTCGACGCCGTCTTGCTCACGCCGCCGGCGCCACAGACGGCCGATCTCCTGGGACAGGCTACCTGGGAACACGACGACCGGCGCGCGCTCAGACGGGCGATCGCGTCGGTCCCCTACCGGACGGTCGTGGCCGGCGTCTTGCACTATCCCTTCGAGTTAGACCGCCCGTGGTACGGCGCGGTCAACACCGACAAGGACCACGACATCGGCTGGATCGCACGCGAGGAGTGCAAGCCCGGCCACGTCCCGGACGGCGAGTCGCTCCTCCTGGTCCAGATGAACGAACCGTGGTCGGTCGCGAACTACGACGAACGACCCGAGCGGATGCTCTCGGAGATCGCCGAGCGGACCGCTCACTTACTCGACGACGAGCGGCTGACGGACCCTGACTGGACGGACTACCAGCACTGGCGCTACTCCCAGCCCGAGGAGCAGGTCGATACCGGGGCGCTCTCGATCGCCGACGGCCACGACCTCTATTTCGCTGGCGACTGGGTCGCCGACGAGGCACGGCTCCATACTGCCGTCCGAAGCGGGCTCGACACGGGCGCTCACATCGGAAACTCTTATTGAGGCGTTCACGCCTCGTTCGCTGGCCGCTCGAAGTAGCCCAGGATGTCCAGGATGGCACCCATGAGGAAGCTGATCACGGCGACGACCACCACGAGAGCGGTGAGCAGGTCCGACACGGGTGCCTGCAGCAGGAACTGGAACGCGGCGATGAACAGGCAGGTGACCAGTCCGACCACGAGCAGGAACGACCCCGCGCTGGGGTCCTCCCCGGTGAGGAACACGAGTCCGGCGAGGAAGGGCGAAGACTGTGGTTCCTCGTCGACCGTATCGGCGGTCATCTCTCCGCCCGCTCGGTCGTCGCGTCGGCGGCTTTCTGGATCGTTTGGACCAGATGCGAGATCCAGATACCGGCGGTGAGCCCGAACAGGGCCGCGACGGTGACGGCCTTGACGAGCGTCGCCAGGGGTGCGACCGCCGCGACGAGACACAGCGCCCCGAAGAGGGCCATCAGTCCGTACTGGATCCTGGTATCGAGGTCAACGTCGCCGAGATCGGTGGGGAACGTCGCGTTCATGCGTCCACCCGGGGAGCCCACGTCTGTCGGTGTTGCCCGCTCGTGTGGACCATCCGGCTACTCCCGGGACTCCTGAAGCACCGCTCGGAGTTCGCCCAGTCGGCGGTAGATGGCCAGTCCGAGGATCGTCGCCGGCCAGAGACCGACGAACTGGCCGCGCTGCTTGTCTCCCCGGACGTAGTAGTAATACAGGGCTAGGGCGACCGAGGCGAGTGACGCGATTCCGGCCACGCCCAGTTCGGCCCCACGCTGTTGTGCGGATGCTTCATCGGTTGGATTGTTCACATGTATCCGTAGGACCGCAGTCATATACACCTTGGCGTAGCGATAGGTTTCGGCCTTGTGCTCCTCCTCGACGCGTTGCCCCCGTCAGCTCTTGGCCGTCCCCGTCTACGGAAACAGAGGCGGGTCGTCACGGGGGACATCAGTGTCTGGCCGACCGGAGACGGGGATACCCCGCCGTCACAGTCCGAACGTCCCGATAGGCATTTCCGCGGGCGCCGACAGCCACCGACATGGACACGAAACGGGAGATGACCAGCGTCGACCTCGCGGCGCTGTCGGGCGAGCTCGCCGATTACGCCGGCGCGAAACTCGACAAGGCTTATCTCTATACCGACGACGACCTGGTCAGACTGAAGCTGCGTGATTTCGACCGCGGACGGGTCGAGTTTATCATCGAGTTCGGGGACGTGATGCGAGCCCATGTCGCCGCGGCCGAACACGTCCCGGACGCCCCCGGACGACCGCCGGACTTCGCGATGATGCTCCGGAACCGACTCTCGGGAGCCGACCTCGTCCGCATCGAGCAGTTCGAGTTCGACCGTATCCTCGAACTGGAGTTCGACCGGGAGGACGGCTCGACGACCGTCATCGCGGAGCTGTTCGGCGACGGTAACGTCGTGGTGCTGGACGAACACGGCGACGTCGTCGACTGCCTGGAGACGGTCCGCCTGAAGTCCCGGACCGTCGCACCGGGGGCACCCTACGAGTTCCCCTCGGCGCGGTTCAACCCCCTGACAGTCGACTACGACCGATTCGTCGCACGCATCGAGTCCTCGGACGCGGACCTCGTGCGGACGCTGGCGACCCAGCTCAACTTCGGTGGTCTCTACGGCGAGGAACTGTGTACGCGGGCCGGGATCGACTACAACGTCCAGGTGGAGGAACTCACCGAGGACCAGTTCCGGCGGCTCTACGACATCGTCGACGACCTGGCGACTCGTCTTCGGGAAGGCGACCTCGACCCCCGGGTCTACTACGAGGGTGAGGGCGAGGACCGACAGCCGGTTGACGCCACTCCGATCCCGCTAGAGGAGTACGAGGAGCTGTACAGCGAGTCCTTCGCGGAGTTCAACGCGGCGCTGGACGACTACTTCTTCAACGTCCAGCGAGAGGACGAAGTCGAGGGCGGCGAGACGCAACGACCGGACTTCGAGACCGAGATCAACAAGTACGAACACATCATCAGACAGCAACAGGAGGCCATCGAGGACTTCGAGGCCGACGCCGAAGCCGAACGGGAGAAGGCCGAACTGCTCTACGCTCGGTACGATCTGATCGACGAGGTCATCTCGACGGTCCAGGCCGCCCGCGACGAGGACGTGCCCTGGGACGAGATCGAGTCCACGTTCGCAGAGGGTGCGGACAGGGGGATCGAGGCCGCCGAATCCGTCGTGGGCGTCGACGGCAGTGAGGGGACGGTCACGTTGGAGATCGACGGGACCCGCGTCACCGTCGACACGTCGATGGGCGTCGAGAAGAACGCCGACCGACTGTACACCGAGGCCAAACGCATCGAGGAGAAGAAGGAGGGCGCGCTCGCGGCGATCGAGGACACGCGCGAGGACCTGGCCGAAGTCGAGGACCGCCGCGACGCCTGGGAGGCCGACGATACCGACGAGACAGTCGAGGACGAGGACGACGACGAACCGACCGACTGGCTCGCCGAGCCGTCGATCCCGATCCGGAACACCGAACAGTGGTACGAACAGTTCCGGTGGTTCCACACCTCGGACGGCTACCTCGTCATCGGCGGCCGGGACGCCGACGACAACGAGGAACTGGTGAAGAAGTACCTCGAACGCGGTGACAAATTCTTCCACGCACAGGCCCACGGCGGGCCGGTGACGGTCCTGAAGGCGACCGGGCCAAGCGAGCCGGCGAAGGAGGTCGAGTTCCCGGAGTCGTCACTGGAGCAGGCCGCGCAGTTCGCGGTCTCCTACTCGTCGGTCTGGAAGGACGGCAAATACGCCGGCGATGTCTACATGGTCGACCCCGATCAGGTGTCGAAGACGCCCGAGAGCGGCGAATACTTGGAGAAGGGTGGGTTCGCGATCCGTGGGGATCGGACCTACTTCGAGGACACCGAGGTCGGCGTCGCCGTCGGTATCACCTGCGAGGACGAGACACAGGTGATCGGCGGACCGCCGGCGGCGATCGCACCCCAGGCCGCGAGTAGCATCACCGTCGAACCGGGCCAGTACGCCCAAAACGACATCGCCAAGCGACTCTACCGTGAGTTCAAGTCCCGCTTCACCGACGAGACGTTCGTCCGAAAGGTCGCCAGCCCGGACCGGATTCAGGAGTTCCTGCCACCGGGCGGGAGCCGGATGGTCGACGAGTGAGCGCGGGCGTTCGGTTCGGGCCGATCGGTGTTGGTATGCTACCGAACAGCACGTCTCACGCAGATTGATATACTTGTTGGTCGTAGTATATACTGTAGATTCCGTCGACGCACGACGAGCCATGTGGTCCGGCAGCGGGGCGGACGTCATACACGGAGCCAAAAATGTTCACAGAAGCACTAACCTATCCGCGTGAGAGCGACGACGTACTGAAGACGACGGTCATCGGCGGCGTGTTGCTGTTGTTCAGCTTCCTGCTGGTCCCCCTGTTCGTTGCAGTCGGCTACCTCCTGAACGTCCTTCGGTCTGTCATGGACGGCGACGAGGAACCGCCGGTCTTTGAGGACTGGGGTGCCCTCGCGGTTGACGGCCTGAAGGCCTCGGTCATCGGGTTCGTCTACTCGCTCGTCCCGGCGTTGATCGCCGTCGTCGCGGTGCTGGGCGGCGTCATGTCCCTCGGACTCGGAAACGGGGGCGCGGGCAGTGGCCTCGTGGCCTCCCTGATCGCGCTGGTCGCGGCCCTGGCCATCGCCGCCGTCTCGCTCGCGATCGCCTACGTCCTCCCTGCGGCCATCGTGGCCTACGTTCGGACCGACAGCATGAGCGCGGCGTTCTCGGTCCCCGAGATCCGCCGGCTGGCCTTCAGCCGGACCTACGCCACTGGCTGGGCCGTCGCCTTCGGGATCAGTCTGCTCAGCGGTGTCGTCATCGGCCTGCTCAACGCCGTCGTCATCGGCGCCGTGTTAGCCCCCTTCGTGACCTTCTACGCGAACGTCGCGGGTGCTCACGCCGTCGCCAGCGCGGTCCGCGAGATGCCCGCCGTCGCGGAGTCGCCCGAGACCCCCGCCGGCCAGCCGATGGCCTGAGTCATCGACGGAGACACCGACGCGAGACCGGCTGGAGATCGACAGCGTACATTTATCACTCGTCCAACCAATCTGCGAAGTGTCACCACGAGGCCGTGGTCTGATTGATCCCGCTCGGGTCCGATGGTCCCCGGCTCGGTGCCACTCATCATGCTCGAAGACGCACTCCGCTATCCGTGGCAGGGAGAGAACCACGTCGAAACGATACTTATCGGGGGAGTGCTGACACTTCTCGGGGTCCTGCTCGTCCCGTTGTTGTTCGTTTGCGGATACCTCGTGCGGGTCATCCGTCTCGTCAGCGCCGGAGCGGACGACCTCCCGCCCGTGTTCGAGGACTGGTGGGACCTGCTCGTCGAGGGGTTCGTCGCGTTCGCGATCGGGCTCGCGTACTTGCTCGTCCCGGCCACGGTGGTCGCGCTCGCGGTCGTGTCGTTCGTCGTTCCGGTTTCCGTCGTCGAAGGGCCAACCTCGGTAGCCGGTCCGACGGACCCGTCCACCGGGGGAGCGGTACTCACTCTCCTGGTCGTCCTCGTGGTACTGGGCCTGATTGTTGGCGCAGTGTATCTGCTCCCGGCCGCCATCGCGGCGTATGCGGTCACCGGCCGCGCCGGGGCAGCGTTCTCACCGTCGACGCTGTGGGCCGTCGGGGGCGACGGGAGCTACGCCGTCGCGCTCCTGATCGCGGTCCTCATCGGCGTCGTCGCGCAGTTAGTCGCCGGTGTCGTCACGGCGACGGTGATCGGTGCGCTGCTGATCCCTCTCGTCACGTTCTACGGAAACGTCGCGAGCGCGTACGCCATCGGGACCGGTGTTCGTGACACTGCACTGCGAGGCGACGATCGTGACGACGCGGTCGCCAGCTAGCCGGAGTGTGAATAGCAGGGCACTTGTGTCCCTACGGCGGAGACTCACCCATGCAGATCAAGAGCCGGGAGGCCACCGGCGAAGGTCGCGAGCGCGTCGAGGTGGTCCCCGAGACGCTCGACGACCTCTGGCATCTCTCGTATATCGTCGAGCCCGGCGACCACGTCTCCGGGGATACGACGCGGCGCATCCAGCGCAACGACGACACCCTCCGTGACAAAGGCGGCGAGCGCGAACCCATGTGGTTGAAGATCGAGGTCACCGATGTCGAGTTCGCGAAGTTCGCGAACCGACTCCGGGTCGGCGGCGAGATCGTCGACTGCTCGCGCGAGGATCAACTGGGCTTTCACCACACGCTCAACGTCGAGGAACACACCGAACTGGAGATCGAGAAGCACTGGAAGCCCGACCAGAACGACCGTCTAGAGGAGGCCGTCGAGTCGACGGACAACCCCGACGTGGCGATCGCGACCGTCGAGGAGGGAGAGGCCCACGTCCATACCGTCGCCCAATACGGCACCGAGGAACGGGCTTCGATCACCTCGACGACGGGGAAAGGCGACTACGCCCGCCCGCGGACCGAACTGTTCGCGGAACTGGCCGACGTGTTGAAACGCCAGGACGTCGACGCGTACATCCTCGCTGGCCCGGGCTTTACCAAACAGGACGCGCTGGACTACTTCGCCGAGGAGATCCCCGAGGTCGCCGAACAGATCACCGTCGTCGACACGGCGAGTGTCGGTGACCGCGGGGTTCACGAGGTACTCAAACGCGGTGCCGTCGAGGACGTCCAGCAACAGACCCGCATCGCCGAGGAAGCGGACCTCATCGACGAACTGATGGAACGGATCGGGCAGGGAAGCGAAGTCGCCTACGGCCCCGAGGAGGTCGCGAAGGCGGCCGACTACGGCGCCATCGAGACGCTCCTGGTGCTCGACGAACGACTCAGAGCCGAACGGGCCGGCGAGGGCGAGTGGGACGTGGATGTCGACCACCTCATCGAGACCACCGAACAGAAGGGCGGATCGGTGACGGTGTTCTCCGCGGAGTTCGCACCAGGCCAGCAGCTGTCGAACCTCGGCGGAATCGCCGCGTTGCTCCGGTATCGGCTCGACTAACGGTAGTGACCGTCCCAGTTATCGATTCGGAGATTCGCCCGAAACGGTTTTTTGTACGGCTGTCTTCGTTCTGATAATACCCCAACTGCTGGAGCCAGTAGGATGTCATTCGAGGAGCAACCAGATTTCGCACGGCAGGTAGCCGATCTGAACAAATACGGTCAGGCACTCAACCGCTGTGAGACCGTCGAAGAAGTCGTTTCGCTGACGCTCGAGGCGATGTCGCTGCTCTTCGACCTCTCCTACTCGACGTTCGTGGAGGCCCGTGACGGCGAACTCCGGGTCGTCCACAGCACGAATCCCAATCTCGTGCCGGGAGACCATCCGAGTGAGACTGCCCAGCGTGCCCTCGAAACCGGGGAGACGATCGTCAGGACCGGTCCTCCAGCCGGAGTGGCTGACGATTCGGACGTGACTGCGACGCTTGCGGTCCCGGCCCAGATGGCCGACGAGGTCACTGCGGTGTTGGTCGCACGGTCGACCTCGAAGAACGCCTTCGGCGACGAGCACAGCCGCCCCTTGGAGATCCTGGCTTCCCACGCCGCGACGGCGATCAGCAACATCCGCTCGCGCGAGCGCCTCGAACGCGCCCGCCAGGATTTAGAGACGCGCAAGGAGATGATCGAACTGTACGACCGACTGCTCCGCCACGACCTGGGCAACGACCTCCAGATCATCACGGGCTTTGCCGACGCAGTCGAGGCACAGGTCGACGGCCAGACCGCCGAGTACGCCGGCAAGATCCAGCGGGCCGCCCGCAACTCCGTGGACCTCATCGAGCGGGTCGGCGACCTCGTCTCGACGCTGGAACAACAGGACGAGCCGGAGCCTCGCGACCTCGACGCGATCCTCGCCGAGACCGTCTCCCAGGCAGAGGATACCCACGGTAACCTCTCTATCGACTTCGATCCCGCGGAGTTCGAATATCGTGTCTACGGCGGCGAACTGCTCGACTCCGTGTTCACGAACCTGATATCGAACGCGGCCGTCCACAACGACGGCGACGTGTTCGTCGAGCTAGCTGCCGCGACGCCGACGCCGGACGAGATCGTCGTCCGCGTGGCCGACGACGGGCGCGGTATCGATCCGGAAGTCCGGGAAGACCTCTTCGAGATGGGTGCGAAAGGGCCGAAGAGCAGCGGGAGCGGGTTCGGGCTCGGATTCGTCCGGGCGCTCACCGAGTCCTACGGCGGCAGCGTCACCGTCGCCGAGAGCGAACACGGCGGCGCGGAGTTTCGCGTCACCCTCCAGCGCGTCTAAGCGTCGTCGACGCGGACTGTCAAACCGTCCTCCGGAAACGCTACCTGTCCCTCGTAGTGATCTGCCAGGGACGACAGCATCTCCTCGTGTCGCCCCTCGGTGTGGGGATAGAGGTGAGTCAGGTAGACACGACCGATGTCCGCATCAGCGGCTGCCAATGCCCGCCCGAGCGTCGTCGGCGTCGGATGGTTAGAGACGTCGACATCGTCGGGAAACGAGCAGTCGTGGACGAGGACGGCCGCGCCGTCGGCGAATTCGATCAGGTCCGGGTCGGCCTCGGTGTCGCCACTCAGGACGACGCTCGGGCCGCCGGCCTCGGGCTGGAGCCGGTAGGCGAAACACTGCATCGAGTGCTGGCCCTCCCTCGACTCGATCGAAAAGCCCGCGAGGTCGAACGCACCCGTTGTCCGATCCCGGAGCGTCAGATCGAGACGGTCCTGCATGTAGTCGTGGACCGCGAGCGTCTCCTCGACGAGCGCGCTCGTCCCGGGAGGACCGACGACCGTCAGGGTAGTCTCCCCGGCGAGCCAGCGGGCCTTCATCAGGACGGCCAGATCGCTCACGTGGTCCAGGTGATGATGGGTCAACAACACCGTGTCGACGCCCTCGTAACCGGTATCTGTACGGGCCAGCGCGTTCAGGACACCGCTCCCGCAGTCGACGAGCAGCGTGTCGTCGCCGTCCTGTAACAGATAACCGGACTGTGCGCGTGTCCCTGTCGGCATCGCGCTCCCCGTACCGAGAAACGTCAGTTGCATAGCCGAAACAGGACGCCCCAGCCCCTAAGCAGTTACTTCGGGAGCGCCAGCGAGGACAGCGGACCGAAAATATGGGTCAGGGGGGTTAGGGGGGATGGAGGTGTGTGGAGGGCGGGGCGGGCGGCGTCGGAGGCCAATTCAGGGCCGCGTCAGCGGAGGGGGGTGGCGGCTAGCCGTCGTCGGGGACCGGCGGGACAGGGCAGGCCCGGGACCGGATCGCCCGTCGACGGTGCAAGTGTGCCTACAGGTGCAACGGTTATAACCCCGGTCTATGCTCAAAACGGTGTTTTAGCGTCAGACCCGCTCGCCGTAGGCCCACGCCGCGGTGACGATAGCCAGGACGAGCAGTCCCCCAAGAAAGAAGGCCAGTCCCGGCGAGAGCGACAGCGCCGTTCCGCCGTCCGAGGCGGCCGTCCGGGCGACTTCGGTCGCGGCGTCGAGTTGGTACTCGGCGGGGGTTCCAGTCGCCTCGGGCGTCGCCGTCTCCGTCGCCTCGGCGATACTGATCCCACCCCCGCCGTCGCCAGCGGTCGTCTGTGGTTCCGCAGTCGCGGCAGGTGTCGGTTCCTCCTGGATCGTGACGTTTCCACCGGCGTCCGACGAGTCGGTGCCCTGACTTGTGAGGTCGACGCCGCCACCGTCACCACCCGACTGGCTGCCGGCGTCACCGCCGGACTGTGGCCCGGCGTCCTCACCACCGCTGCTGGACAGCCCGAACGGGAGCGGGAAGTTACCCAGTAGCAACTCGATGACGAAACTAGTGGCGGTGAGCAGTCCGACGACGGGGACGAGACGCTTGACGAGCGAGCGCAGCGAGCGTTTCCGCTCGCGCGTGCCGACAAACAGGACGAGCGGGTCGTCCGGCGGTTCGTACACCTTCATCTCCTGGCCCTTCTCCGAGTAGCGGGTCCCGGCGACGGTTATCAGTTCTTCCTCTTCGAGTTTCTCCAGGTGGTAGGAGACCTTCTGGATCGACATCCCGAGCCGGTCGGCCAACTCCGACGGCGTGCCCGGGTCCTCGTAGACCGTATTGAGGATCTCGCGTGCCGTATCCGAAGAGAGCGCGTCGAGGACGGCGGAGACGTCTTCGTCGACACCGACGATCTCCAGCTCCCCCTCTTGGGACGTACTGGCGTCGGGGCCTCTGGAGGGCAACAGCGACATATTCCGGTGTACCACGTTCCAGCGTAATGAATCTCGTGATAACTCCAATCTCGGTTTCACCGTCGGACCGAACGGTGAAACCCCGCTGGAGCGTTCGCCGGCACGGGGTTTCGACCGGTGGGACGGTTGCAGTTTGACCGATGTGCGGGTCGATAGCGGCGGCGACCCGACCGCGCCGGAACCCACTTGATGCCCCAGTCCTACCGTCGGGTAATGGGAGGACGCGAGCGGCTGGCAGCACTCGATCCGTCGTTCGACGCCGGGACGGTCGACATCGACGACGCCGACGTGCTCGACTTGCTCGATCCGGTCGTCCAGGAGTGGTGGGTCGAGCAGTTCGGTGAGTTCGTCCCCGGAAACGGCGGTTTCTTCACGCCGCCACAGAAGGAGGCGATCCCACTGATCCACCGCGGGGAGAACGCCCTGATCTGTGCGCCCACGGGATCGGGGAAGACCCTGGCGTCGTTTACCGGGATCATCAACGAACTGTTCGGGAAGGCCCGCGCCGACGAGCTGGACAACTCCGTCTACTGTCTATACGTCTCGCCGCTGAAGTCGCTGGCCAACGACATCCACCGGAACCTCGCGGTGCCGCTGTCGGGCATCTCCGGGAAACTCGACGAGCGCGGCGAGGACGTGGAGCTGCGTCACGCGATCAGACACGGGGACACCAGCGACAGCGAACGCCAGGCGATGTTGGAGACGACGCCCCACATCCTCAACACGACCCCGGAGACGCTCGCGATCCTGCTCAACTCTCCGAAGTTCAAAGAGAAACTCCGGACCGTCGAGTACGTCATCGTCGACGAGATCCACAGTCTCGCCGAGAACAAGCGGGGGACTCACCTCTCCGTCTCGCTCGAACGGCTGGAGGCGATGGCCGAGAACTCACCGACCCGGATCGGCTGCTCGGCGACCGTCGAACCGCTCGATACGGTCGCCCAGTTCCTCGTCGGCGGCGAGTACGACCCGGACACCGGCGCGTACGACTCCCGGGACTACGAGATCGTCGACACCCGCTTCGCCAGGGAGTTCGACGTCGAACTCTCCTGTCCGACCGACGACCTCATCAACACGCCACAGGAGGTCGTCACCGAGCGGTTCTACGGCGAACTCCACGAACTGATACAGGATCACACCAACACGCTCGTGTTCACGAACACCCGCTCGGGCGCCGAACGGGTCCTCAAGCGGCTCCGCGAACGGTTCGACGCCTACGACGAGGGCAACTCCGGCTGTCATCACGGTTCGCTCTCGAAGGAGAAACGCCAGGAGATCGAGGGTGCGTTGAAAGCCGGCGATCTGGACGTGGTGACCACCTCGACGAGTCTGGAGTTGGGCATCGACATGCCACATCTCGACCTGGTCGTCCAGGTCGGTTCGCCCAAATCCGTCGCCGCCCTGCTCCAGCGGATCGGCCGCGCCGGCCACCAACTCGGCGAGACTGTCGAGGGGCGGGTCGTCGCACTCGACCGTGACGAACTGATCGAGTGTGCCGTGATGCTCAAGAAGGCCCACGAGGGGTTCGTCGACCGCGTGTTCATCCCCGAGAACGCCCAGGACGTGGCGACCCAACACGTCTACGGCATGGCGATCAACGGGGTCCGGCCCGAACGGGAGGTCCGGTCGATCCTCCAGCGGGCCTATCCCTACCGGGGCTACACCGACGAGCAGTGGGAGCAACTGCTGCGGTACCTCACGGCGGACTACGACGGGATGGAGGACAAGAACGTCTACGCGAAGGTCTGGCGGGACACCAACGACCCGCCCGACGGGGAGTACCACTACGACGAGTACGACGTGGGCGAGCCCCTGATCGGCAAGCGGGGCCGAATGGCGCGGGTCATCTACATGACGAACATCGGCACGATCCCGGACTCGTTCACGTGTGACGTGTTCACTCGGTCCGGGGATCGCTGGGTCGGCCAACTCGACGAGGAGTATCTGGACACGTTAGAGAAAGGAGACGTGTTCGTGCTGGGCGGAGACAACTACGAGTACCGCTACCGCCGCGGCTCGAAGGTCTACGTCGATCCAACCGCCGCCCGGCCGACCGTTCCGTCGTGGTTCTCCGAGCGGCTCCCACTGTCCTACGACCTCGGCCGGGAGATACTGACCTTCCAGCGGGACCTCCTGGAACGGCTCGAACGGGGCGGGATGCCCGAGGTCCGTAACTGGCTCCGTGAGTACCCCTTAGACGAGCACAGCGTCCGCGCCGTCGCTCGGATGTTCCGCGAGCAGGTCGCCTACGCCGGCAGCGAGAGCGTCTCGACGGACGAACGGCTGGTCGTCGAGGAGGAACTGGACAAAGGCGAGTACGAGCGCCGGTACTACGTCCACTCGAACTACGGCCGGCGGTTCAACGACGGCTTCTCCCGCCTGCTGGCCTATCACGTCGCACAGACTGCAAACGCCAACGTCCAAGTGGCGGTCGCCGACAACGGCTTCACGCTCTCGATGCCGCTGAACAGGAAAGTCGACATCGAGGGACTGATCCGCGAGTTAGATCCGACGGCGGTCCGTGCGGACTTACGGGCCAGCCTCGACGGGACCGACCTCCTCCAGCGGTACTTCCGGATCAACGCCACCCGCTCGCTGATGATCCTCAAGCGGTACAAGGGCTACGAGAAGTCCGCCAGCGAACAGCAGGTCTCCGCGGAGATGTTGCTTTCTTTCGCCCAGGAGTTGGGCGAGTTCGCCGTCGTCGAGGAGACCTACCGCGAGATTCTGGAGGACAAACTCAACGTCAGCGGGATCGAGACGGTCCTGACGGATATCGACAGGGGAGTGATCGACGTGGTCGCCACGCGGGTCGACTCACCGACGCCGCGGGCGTTCGGTCTGGCGACGCTGATGGCCAGCGACGTGGTCCTCGCCGAGGACGAGTCGGCGGTCCTCCAGGAGTTCCACCGGCGCGTCCTCGACGAGATCGACGGGGAGGGTGCCGTCGCGACCGACGGCTGAGCGGGCGTGAGACACCCACTCGGCACGTCGCCCGTCCGGCTACTGCTCGGCGACGATCGGACAGTTGACCGTCGCCGTGCCGGCCGCCAGGATCTCCGCCGAGCCGGCGCTGTCGAGGTCCGAGACGGCCCCGAAATCGGCGTTGTCGTAGACGTTGACCGACCACAGCGGGGAGTAGCTGTCGTCGTCGGGGACCGTCGCCGTGACGTTGTGCGTCTGGTCGCTGTCGGCCTCGGTCATGAAGCCGGAGGCCGGGCCGCCGCCGTCCTCGCCGGGGTTCGTCTCGAAGCTGACGTAGATCGGGGACTGCGGCACGCTCCCGTCGGTCGTCGACAGCGGGGCCTCCTCGAACAGGAAGTACGAGACCACCTCGCCGTCGTACCAGCCCTCGACGAGCGACGCGGGGCTCCCGTCGGCGCTGTGGCGCATCGACGCGGTCGATCCCTCGGGGACGATCGGGCAGTTCTTGATAGTGTCCGTCGGCGTGATCTCGAAGCCGGCGTCCCGGATGCCCTGGACGCTGGTCACCGTGTTCGCTTCGTAGTCGTCGGGGACGGTCACCATGTGGACCCGCCAGAAGTCGTTGTACCCCTCGTCGCCGGGGAGCACGTCCACGACGTTCAACTGGTCTTCGACGGGATCACCGTTCTCGTAGAACAGCGCGTAGATCGGAGCCGACTGGGTCGGCTGTACGTCGAAGTCGTAGTACTCGATGACATCGCCCCCGGGGCCGTAGCCCCGGGTGAGAAACAGCGAATCGAAGTCGATGGCCTCGTCGGGGCCGGGGAGGTCGCCGTTCTGGCTCCGGCGGTGGAGCGTCCCCGCGCTGTCGCTGAACCGGTCGACGGTTGCCCGCGGTGCGTCGTCGGGGTCGGTCGGGCTCATTCCGTCATCCATCGATTCGGTGGACTCCATCGAGTCTTCGCCCTCGGTCATGGAGTCGCCGCCGTCTTCCATCGAGTCGCCGCCTCCGTCCATCGAATCGCCCTCTGTCATCTCCCCACTGCTCGTGTCCCCACCGCTTCCGGTACAGCCCGCGACCGGGAGCGTGACACCTGCGGCGGCGATCGTCGTCAGGAACGTCCGTCGGGTTCGTGGCATACACGCCATTCGGGGGGACCTGCGTACAAGGGGATTTTTCGAACTCCCGGTCGAGTCAGTCCATACTCGGGTCCGTGGCCGGGCCAGAACCGACCCAATTTCGTCACACAGCCAAACCGTTAATCCGGGGTCGGCCCCTCGGGTCGAACATGGAGTCGTTGCACCCGCGGGTGAGACTGCTGTGGGTCCTGTCGACGGTCCTCCGACTGTCGATACTCGGGGTCGTCGCGTACCTGATCGACCGGTTCGCCGTCTCGCTGCCACGGGCAGTCCTCGTCGGCGGCGTGGTCGTGCTCGTGGCGCTGGGTATCGTCCACGCCGTCCTGGCTCACCGGATCTGGCGGTTCGACCTCCAGGACGACGCGCTGTTCCTGGTCCGTGGGGTCCTGACCCGGACCGACACCACCGTTCCGTACGTCCGGGTCCAACACGTCGACACCACCCGCGGACCGGTCGAGCGCAGCGTCGGACTGGCGAGCGTCGTCGTCTACACCGCCGGCTCCCGCGGCGCCGACATCACTATTCCCGGCCTCCGTCCGGACCGAGCGACCGAACTGCGTGAACAGCTTCGGGACCTAGCAATCGAGAGCGAGGCGACCGACGCAGTATGAGGCGACTCCACCCCACGAGCGGCGTCATCAGCGTCGCTCAGGCGATGTTCCAGGGCGCGTTCCTGGGCTTTTTCGCCGGGAGCGCTCTGGCCGGGACGGGGTCGCTCCCGCTTCTCTCGGTCCCTGGACTGGCCATGGGTGGCGCGGCGCTGTTCGGTGCGTACGCGGGCGCTCGCTACCTCCGCTTTCGCTACGAGATCACCGGCGGTACGCTCGCCGTGGAATCGGGCGTGTTCGCCCGTCAGTCCCGGGAGATTCCCCTCGGGCGGATACAGAACGTCGACGTGCGACAGGGCGTGCTCAACCGGGTGCTCGGCCTCGCAGTCGTCGAGTTCGAGACGGCCGGCGGGAGCGCCACGGAGGCGACGCTGGAGTCGGTCGAGACGACCGAGGCCGACCGGCTCCGCCGGCTTGTCCAGCGACACGACCGGGAGGCCGAACCGGACCGTCCCGACGCGGAGTCGACCGAGCGGGAACCGACTCGGGAGCGGGAACCGACGGGGACGGAACTGTTCGCGTTCGGTCCCAGGGAGCTGTTGACCTACGCCGCCGTCTCCGTCCGCCCCTCGGCGCCCGTGCTGACGCTCGTCGGGCTCCCGCTCGGGCAGGACCTCGTCTTCGAGGTGTTGCGGTTCAACGTCAGGTTCGTCGGGGCCGGCGACAGCGTCGGACTGCCGATCCTCCGGGAGACGGCGGTCCCCCGACTGGTCGCACTCGCGGGACTGACGCTCCTCCAGTTCCTCGTGGTCGCGGTGTTCGTCAGCGCCGTCCTGACGATCCTGGAGTACCACGGCTTCAGACTCGTCCGGGACGGCGACGACCTCCGGTACGAACGGGGACTGGTCCGGCGTTACAGCGGGGCTATCCCGCTGGCGAAAGTCCAGACGGTCACAATCCGCGAGAACGTCCTGATGCGGCGGTTCGGCTACGCGACGCTGGTCGTCGAGACGGCCGGTTACGCCGCCGGATCACAGGGGTCGACCCAGGGTGTCGCGGTGCCGATGGCGCCGCGTGACACCGTCTACGACCTCGCGCGGGACATCGAGCCGTTCGGCGACCTGACGTTCGAACGCCCGCCGCCCCGTGCCCGCCGCCGATACGCGGTCCGGTTCGCCATGGCGGCCGGGGTACTCACGGCCGTCGCGTACGCCGCCGACCGGTTCCTCCTCCAGTCGGGCACCTGGTGGCCACTGCTGGGTCTGCTCGCCCTCGCGGTCCCCGCGGCACACCTCCGGTGGCGCCACCGCGGCTTCGCGCTCGACGAGGACGCCGTCGCGACACGGAGCGGGTTCTGGCGGCGGACGACCCGCGTGGTACCGTACTACCGGATTCAGACCGTCCTCGTCGGCCGCTCGCCGTTCCAGCGCTGGCGGCACCTGGCGACGGTGAGCGCGGACACGGCCAGCACGGCCAGCGTCCTGGGCGGGGACGCCCGTGCCTACGACCTCGACGAGGGGACGGCGACGGAACTGCGCGAGACGCTCAGGAGCCGGTTGTACGACGACCTTCTAGAACGACGGCGGCGTCGGCGCGTCGGTACCGAGGGGGACCAGGGTACCCGGATCGGACCGGAACCGCCCGACGATGCCGTCCCTGACGACGAGTCAACCGACCAGTAGCGTATCGAGCGCGTCCGGGACGACGAGCACGTCGCTGCCGGGCTCGATCGCGTCCTCGACGTGTTCGGCCGCGTGCATCAGACAGTCCTCGACGACCGTCGGGTGCTCGCTGTCGGTCACGTAGAGGTCGTACGCCCGGAGGACGCGGGCGACGACGAAGGCCCGCTGTGCACCGGGTTCGTAACCGCCGGCCATCTCTGCGTACAGGCTTTCGGCACTCTCGGCCGAGGAGAGCCACTCGTAGAACCGCTGTTCTCCGGTCCCGTCGCCGGCCCCCTCCGGCAGGCGGGCCGGAACGACGATGCGTCCGTCGGGAGCCAGCGGGTCGTAGTCACCCAGCGCGACGTAGGTCGCCGCCCGGGTCGCCTGGTAGAGGTTGGCGTCTTTCGGGGCGCCGACGCCGGCGACGACCGCGTCGTAGGTTCCCTCGATCGGGACCGACAGTGCCTCGCGGGCACTGGCCGCCAGCGATTGGACGACTGCACGCGGCTCGCCTGCGGCCGCGTCCAGGATGCCCGACGGGCCGTGGGTGACGTTCAGACAGAAGTCGACCCCCACACGGTCGCCGGCGCGGTCCAGAAACGACCGGAACGGGTTGTCCTCGACCCGGCCCAGTCGGACGCCGTCCTTGGCCAGGAGCTCGGGGCCGTGCGTGTAGCCGATCTGTGACTCGCCGCCGGCGCCGATCACGGCGGTCTTGGCACCGCCGGAGAAGCCGGCGTACTGGTGGGGCTCGACCATTCCGGTCGTCAGGACGCTGTCGGCCGCCGCTACCGTCTCGTGGATCTCGACGTCGACCCCGTCGACCCGGCCGACCGTCACCGTCGCGTCGGGGTCGTGGTTCGTCGCCAGATCGGCGTGCTCGCCCAGGGAATCGGCCAGTTCCCCGTCGGTCATCGGTCTGTGGAGGCCCAGGCCGACGACGACCATCACCTGCTCGCGGGCGACCCCGAGGGACCGCAAGCGGGAGAGCAGGGCGTCGAGTAACACGTCGTCGGGCGTCGCTCGGGTCACGTCGGTGACGACGACGGCGACCGCGTCGTCCGGGTCGACGACTCGGGCCAGCGACCGGCCCCGGGGGTTCGAGAGCGCCTGCTCGGCGGCGGCCGCCGGGTCGACCGGTTCGCCGCCCGGCGGCTCACAGACCGTCACGTCACAGTCCGGCAGTGACACGTCGATCGTCCTGTCACCGAGGGGGAGCGTTACTGTCACTGGCGGTGCTACGCCGACGGGGAGCGAAAGCGTATCGGATCGTCAGGCCGCCCTGACACTCCCCTGTGTCGGGGTTCCGTCGACCGTCACGTCGCCGGGCACGTACTCGATCGTATCGTCCCGGTCGCTGATCGTTGCGCCGTCGACGAACAGCGTCGCACCGTCGGTGCCGAGAGTCGCCACGATGCTCTCGCTGGAGCCCGATCTGACCGTGGCGCCGTCGAGGGAGAGATCGCCGTTGGAGCGCAACGTCATTCCTCTGTTGGTGTCTATCGTCGCGCCGGTGGCGACGAGTCGGCCGGAGCCACCGTCCCCCGCGCTGATCTCGATGTCACCGCCGCGGACGGAGACCGTCTGTCCGGCGATATCGACCGTTTCCTCGGCTATCAGTTGTACGCCGCCGCCACGGGTGTCGATGTCGGTCCCGTCACAGGAGATGTCTTCGGGGTTCCGGTCGGCGAGCAGCGGACTGATCCGGTCGTACCCCAGCAGGTCCCGCTCGATATAGTACCTGATCTTGTGCAGCGAGCCCGGGTCGGCACCCCGTGCGTACCGACTCAACAGCGTATCGAGTTCCGTCGTCAACCGCTGGGTCCGGTCGGTCTCGCCGGGCCGGACGTGCATCAGGATGTCGCGTAAGTCGACCATGATGTCCTCCCGGACGTACCGCTCGAACTCCGACAGCGACGGCTCGACGACGTGATACTGGATATCGCCGCCGTCGTCGAGGATCGCGACGTACGCGAACGGCTCGTCGACCCAGTACCGGTCGATCTCTTCGACTCCCTCGCGGTACGTGAAATCGAAAAACTCCGACTCCAGGAACGCCTCGGATGGGGCAGGCGCGAAATCCCCATCGTACGCTTCGAAGTACGCCTTCAGGTCGCCGACGACCGTCTGCTGTGGCTCCGGCGGTGGCTCCGTGACCGGATCGAACTGTTCGATGTTCTCGTCCGGCCGGTCACGACCCGCATCGAGCGGTTCGTCATCCGGCTGGGGAATGTCGGCGTCCTCGTCGATTCGGGTGGCCCAGTCGGCAGCCTCCGAAGGGTCCCCATCTCGGTCAGTCTCCGGGCCGGACATTGATTGTCGTATGTGAGACACCCACAGTAAAACCATTTTTGTGAGTTACACGAGGAGTATCGTTCCGTCGACAGTCTTGCGACGAACGGGTCGATACCCCGCCGAAGCGACCGGACTCATAGCGATTATTGTAGACTGTTTCCGGATCGCGCCGACACCGGGGACGGCGCGTACCGCTAAATCGCTACGATAATCACTATCACCCGCTGGCCCACTCGACCATCCGCTCGTAGACCTCGTCAGAAGAGAGCGCCGTCCGGTCGCCGACCAGTACCAGGGCCTTCTTCGCCCGGGTGAGCGCGACGTTGATCCGCCGGTAGTCCTCGAACAGCGGGCCGTCCAGATCGCCGGTCGCGACGAACGAGACGACGATCACCTCCTTACTGGACCCCTGGAATCGGTCGACGGTATCGACGGCCACGTCCGGGAGCCGTCGGTTCAGTTCCGCGACCTGCGCCCGGAAGGGGGCGATGACGCCGATGTCGGCGGCGGCGACCCCAGCTTCGCGATAGGCCCGGACCACGTCGGCGACGGCGTCGGCCTCGGTGGGGTTCGTGTTCCCGGTGCGTGAGCCCTCGGGATCGACGAAGGAGACGCGTTCCCGGAGATGGGTCGGGAGCGCGTCAACCGTCACCCCGTCGAGGTCGTCGACTTTCTGTGCCGCGACGGCGCCGTTGGCCGGACGTAACTGCCCGTCGTAGAACTCCCGGGAGGCGAACGCCTGGATGTGCTGGGCCATCCGGTACTGTCTGTCGAGCATGACGCCGGCCTCCGGGGAGGCGTCGATGAGTCGCTCGAACAGCGACCGCGTGAGCGTCTCGTCCTCGGACTGGACGACCGGCGGGAGCTGCTGGTGGTCGCCGACGAGGACGAACCGGTCGCCCAGCGTCGTCGCCGCCAGCGTCCCCGGCTCGGTCAACTGGCCGGCCTCATCGACGACGACGGTGTCGAACGACTGGCTCGCCATCGCCGTCGAGCCACAGGTGGCCGTCGTCGCGGCGACGACCTGGGCGGTTTGGAGCCGGCCCGCACACTCACCCGGATCGCCGGACTGGTCGAGCCGGTATTCCTGCATGTCCTCGCGGACGCCGCTCTCGGTGCCGACGCGGACGATGTCTGTGTAGCCCTGTTCCTCCAACGCTTCGATGGCGTTGTCGACGGCGCGGTTGGTAAACGCCGACAGCAGGACCCGATCGCCCCGTTCGACGAGCGCCCGGACCATCCGGGCGAGCGTGTAGGTCTTGCCGGTGCCCGGTGGGCCGTGAACGAGTGCGAAATCCTCAGCGCCGACGGCCCTGGCGACCGCGTCGTCCTGGGCGTCGTTGTTGTCGATGAACGTCTCTTCAGGCTCGTCGAAAGCGGGGTCGCGCCGGCCGAAGAGGACGTCTTTCTGCTCGGGCGACTGGGTCAACAGCGCGTCGTGGAGCGCGTTCTGGAGTCGGTCGGTCGTCAACTCCGAGGGGTAGACGTCCAGTCGGCGGACCGAAAGCGGTTCGTCGGCGGTGACGACGATCTCGCGGCCGCCCTCGGACCCGTTCTCCGCGGCACCGGTCGCCTCGTCCCCGCCGCCGATGCGCTCGACGCGGGCCAGTTCCGCGTCGCCGGTGATCGGATGGCCGTCGCTCGCGAGCACCAGGTCGCCCTCGCGGATCTTCGAGACCGCGCCGGTCCCGCGAGCGCGCAGTTCCCAGCGTCCGCCGTCGAGTTCCCGGCGGCCGAGCGGTTCCAGATCGATCAGCGCCCGGTCGTCGTCGGCCCGTTCCTGGGGGAGTTGTTCCCAGAGTTTGGCGTACTCGCGGTGGACCGCCCGGCGCTCAGCCTCGATGGCGTCGTAGAACCGCCGGAAGTACTCCCGCTCCTCCTCCGGGATCGCCACGCCGACCTGGCCGGCCTTCGATTCCTGATCGAGGCGGCCCGAGACGGCCATACAGGTGTCCTGCTCGAAGCAGTACTCGCACTTGGCGTTTGCCTCGTAGCCGGTCGGGACGCCGCTGTCGTGTTCCATCGCCGCGATCTCGTTGCGCGTCCGGATCACGTACTGGAGCAGGCCGGAGCCGATCGAGAACTCCTTTGCCGGCGAGAGGTCGCCGCTCTCCTCGTTCCTGTCGACCGCGGCGTTTTTGGTGTAGAGCAAGGTCCCGGTGTCGGGCGCGGCCTCCAGCGGACTCGTCGCGCCGCCGTCGGCCATCACGTCGCCGGCGGCCAGGGTGTTGGCGGCCCGCTCGCCCAGCATCAGCGCGTAGGCGGTCGCCTGGATCTTGTCCTGGAAACGCGGCTCCCGCTTGGTGTTCTTGCCGGTCTTCAACTCGACGGGCATTCCGCGTCGGACGGCGTCGGCCCGTCCTTTCATGCCGTATCGCTCCGAGATGAGCGTCATCTCCGAGCGCCACTCGTCGCGTTCAGTCAGCGTCCCCTGTTCGAGCCACCCCTCGATGGCCGCCGCGTGGTCGCGCACGTCGCCGGCGACCTCGTCGGCCTCCCGACCGAGCAGTCCGATGTCGAGTCCCGCGGCCTCGATCTGGGCTGCGATCGCGTCGTCGAGGTCCCGCCCACGGAGGAGGTCGCCGAACACCTCGTGGACGACGGTCCCTTTCACGAGCGGATAGGCCAACTCGGCCCCGTCGAGTTTCCGGAGGTAGTACATCCGCGGACACTGGACCCACGCCCGGATGTCGGTCACGTCGACCAGAAAGTCCGGCTCCACGACGACGCTGGCGTCACCGCCGGCCGAGTACTGGGTCTCCCCCTGGTACTGCCGTTGCTCGGCGTCGTAGACCGCCAGTTCCATTCCGGGTTCGAGATAGTCGGCCGTCTCGGTCCACTTGCCCCACAGGGTCACCGTCGTCGGCTCGCCGGCGCCCCGCTCGGGTCGGACCGTCACCTCACAGAGTTCACTCTCACCGTACTGTGTACTGACCGTCTTCGGATCGGCCACATCGACGACGACGCCGCGGAGTTGCACGCCTCGTGTCACGGGTGGCCACGGAAAAACGCTGTCGGTGAGGGTCAGCGGCCGCCGTCAGCGACTGCCGTGGGACGACTGTCCGAATCCGGGACGGTCCCGTCGTCGAACTCGAACGTCGACAGCAGCGCCATCAGATCGTCGGTGCTGTCGGCGACACCGTCGATGTCGCCGCTCACCTCGGTGATCGTCGCGGTCTGTTCCTCCGTCGCTGCGGCGGCACTCTCGGCCTCCCGGCTCGTCCGGTCACTGACCTCGCCGACCTCCTCGACCATCGTGACGACTTCCTGGGTCGTCTCGGCCTGTTCTGCGGTCGCATCGGAGATCTCCTGCATCGCCTCGTCGACCTCACCGACCACGTCGACGATATCCTCGAAGTCACGCAGCGCCGACTCGATCGTACTCGTCGAGTCGGTCACCTGGTCGTGCATCTCGTGGACATCGCCCGCGGTGTCCTGGGCAGCGTTCTGGACCTCCTCGATGAGCCCCGAGATGTCGTCGGCCGAGTCGCGCGTTTCCTCTGCGAGTGCCTTGACTTCGTCGGCGACGACGGCGAAGCCGGCACCCGACTCGTCGGCGCGAGCGGCCTCGATCGAGGCGTTCAACGCGAGCATGTTCGTCTCCTCGGCGACCTCGGAGATGACTTCGATGATGTCGTCGACCTCCTGGACGTGGTCGACCAGCCGCTCGACGGAGTCCGCGATGTGGTCGATCCGGTCCTCCAGCGTGTCGAGTTCCTCGATCGCGTCCGCGACCTCGTCCCGGCCCTGTTGGCCCCGCTCTGCCGCGGTTCTGGCGGTATCGGCCGCGTTGTCGGCGGTCGCAGCGATCTCCTCGACGGTGGCAGAGAGCGTGTTCATCTCGCTGGCCACGTCGGCGTTGAGTTCGGTCTGTTTTGTCGCGCCCTCCGAGATCTCCTGTACCGAACGGGCGATATCGTCGCTGGCTGCGTCGACTTCCGCCATGCTCTCGCTGACGCGGCTGCTGGCTTCCGAGACCGAGCCGGCGAAGGTCGTAACCTCGCCGAGCGTGTCGGCCAGCGTGCCGACGAGTTCGTTGTAGTTCCGGACGACCGCCTCGACCGCTTCGTCGTCGTTCGTCTCGATGTCGAGATCGATCGTCGCCGTGAGATCGCCGTCCTTTGCTTGCTCGGCCGCCGCGCCGAACGCCTCGACGAGTTCCTGTAACCGCTCGGAGCGGACCTCCAGTTGCTCGGTCATCTCCTGGAGTTCGGTCGTGTAGGCTTCGAGGTTGTCGGCCATCCGATCCAGCGACTCCCCGAAGGTTCCGGGTACGTCCGTCTCCAGGACCGCCGCATCGAACTCCTGGCGTGAGAGGGCGTCGGCCTGTCGGGAGACCACGTCCAGATGGCCCTGCATCGCACCAAAGGAGTCGACGAGGCTGCCGACCTCGTCGTCTTGGTCGTGTTCGGGGACCTCGACATCGACCTCGCCGTGGGCGATGCGGTCAGCACGGTCCGCGAGCGTCGTGATCGGTTCGACCAGATCTTCGCGGGTGATAAAGAACGTGTTGGCGAAGGCGACGCCTGCACCCACGAGCAGGAGTCCTGCGAGGGCGATCTGAAGCAGGCCATCGACTGCCAGCGCGACGATCGCCTGTCCGATCGAGACACCGAACTGGATCGCGACGGCGGCCAGAACCTTCCGCTCGATAGAGTCGGCGACACCGACGAGATCAAGCGACCGGCGTATCTGCGTCTTGTACCACGCGATCAGGCTATCAATCATCCTACGCAGATCTCCCTCGGAAATCCTCTTTAACGTTCTCCGTTGTTATCAGATTTTGATAACTCGGATCGGGTGACACCGGAATCGTCACAGGAGAACTGACACGGTCGGGTCAGACCGTCTGATCGTCCTCGTGTGCGTTCTCCCGGAGTGTCTCCATCGAAACGTCTTCGAGGACGGCCTCGCTCGTCGCTTCGAGGACGACCGGCGGCGCGTGGCCGGCCGCTTCGGCTTCGATCCAGCGTGGGACACAGACACACCAGCGGTCGCCCGGCTCCAACCCCGGAAAGTTCAGCTCCGGACGGGGCGTGACGAGGTCGTTCCCCTGTGCCTTGCTGTACTGGAGGAACGATTCGGTCAGTACCGCACAGATCTCGTGTCGCCCCGGGTCACGCTGGAGGGGATAGCAGTAGCCGTCCCGCATGAACCCTGTCACCGGGTCCATCGAGCACCCGTCGAGTTCGCCACCGAGGACGTTGGTCTCACTCTCCATATCAGCTCTGGCGGCGCTGGCCGGGAAAGTGGTTCGGTGGCCTCGAAGCCATCGAACGGACCGATGGCTTCATTCGATACCAGACCGAACGCACAATCGACAATGCGCGTTCGTGACTGGCAGGATATCCTCGACGACGTTATGGAGAGCAACGCTGACCCCGGCAGCTGGCGGGCCGTCGGGGGCGACCGCGCGAACGGAATCGGCGAGGACATCTACTTCGGCCACCCCAAGGCTGGGGTCTACCAGATGAAGACCTACGCGAAGAACCCCTTCGAGGTCCAGGGGGTCGGCTCGCAGGTCGCCCGACGGGTCGACGACGATATCGATCCGTTGTTCCCTGAGGACGGAAGCGGACTGTTCGGCGTCCAGCAGGGAGTCGAAGACGCTGACGAAGCCGAAGCGAAAGCACAGAAGCTAGAGACGGTCTTGGAGACACACGCCGACGCCCCGACGACGCCGAAAGCGATGCTCGAAGACATCATGGACGCCGTCGACTCGCCGGCCTACGGACCGATGGAGTTCGACCAGCACGACCGCCCCGAGCGGATGGACGACCTCACCGAGACGTTCGAGGAAGCCGAGGAACTCCTCGACAAGGAGTTCGAGGACGTCATCGAGGAGGACGTCGAACGGGGGTTCTACTGATGATCGCTGCGGGGGCGGGTGGACGCTGATGGTCGGCCCGTCGATCACCGAAGACGATCGGAAAGCCTTCGTCAAACGGCTGAAAGTCGGGTTCGCGCTACTGGTCGGCCTGTCGATGGGACTGGTGACGCTGTACACCGACGCCCAACTCCCGCTCGTGGCCGGTGTGACGATCGGTTCTACCGCCGTGGGAGGAGCGCTCGCCTGGTTTACGATCCCCGACAGCGTCGGCGGGATCGCGTACGACGAGCGCAGCGAGACGGTTCAGCGTGGCCGAACGCCGGGCGATGCGCTGCGCGAACAACAGCGCAGTGGCGGGAACGAGCATCCGCGCGCGGCCGACGGGAACGGTCAGTCGCCGGACCGAAACCGGAAGTAATCAGTCGTCGAGTCGCAGCGTCGTCTCCCGGTCCCAGGTCCGTTCGTCGACGACGACTACCTCGTCGTCGCTGAAGACGTAGAGGTAATCATCGACGTAGCGGGCACGCGAGACCGTCCCGTTGGTCTGTATCGTCGCCGTCTCGGACACCGATCCGTCAGTGTAGTTCATCACGACCCCGTCCTCGCCGGCCGGCAGGAAGAAGACGCCGTGCTTGCGGTCGATCGTGAACGCGTGGTGGCTCTGTGAGATCGCGGACCAGCGGTGGGTCCGGAGCACCCGCTGGTCGTCGATCGTCGGGTTCGACGGGTCGGAGACATCGAACAGGATGGTCTTGACCTTGCCGTCTTCCTTCCCGATACCGAGGACGTGGTCGTCGTCGATGGGATGTAGGTACGACGAAAAGCCAGGGAGTTTCAGTTCGCCAGTCTCCTCGGGGTCGTCGGGATCGGAGAGATCGACCACGTGGAACGGATCGATCCGGCGGAACGTGACGACGTAGGCGGTATCGCCCACGTAGCGGACCGAGTACACCCGCTCGGTGACCCCCATATCGGTGACGGAACCGCGTCTGTCGAGCGTTTGACTGTCGAGAACGGAGAGATCGTTCGTGCTATCGGCGGTCCCGACCGCCGGGATCGTCGTCGTGATCCGTAGGGTTCCCTCGTGTTGGTCCATCGAGAACTGGTTGAGAGGCTTGCCGGGTACTGTCCCGGTCGCTTCGACCGAGAGGTCGGTGTCGTCGATCCCGACGCGGACGATTCCGGTCGTGGTCGCGTTGCGTTGCCGAGCCCCGCGGTAGTCGGCGAACTCGCGGTCGAACGCCGTACGGAGTCGCTCGCGTTCCTCGGCGGGAAGCGTCGCGAGCCACTGATCGAAGACGCGGTTGATCTCCTGGTGTTTCGCTCGCGCGGAGATGTTGTACGACTGGATCTCGGCGACCCGATCCTCGACGTGGTCCGGCGTTTCGTCGAACTCGGTCCGGAGGAACTCACCGAGTTGCCGGGCCTGGCTCGTCTCCTCGGTGTAGGTCACGTACAGCGCGTCCGCGGACATGTGGACGACCGTGTTCTTGCTGGTCCCGACGAAGGTGACCGAATCCTCGACCGTGCCGTCCGTGGCGTCGATCGACAGCGCCGTATAGGTCGCGTCGACCGGAATCTGTGTCTCGGGCCGGTAGACATCGCCGCAGGCGATCACGTGGTCCGCTCCGAGGGGCCTGATCGGACACGGCGTATCGAGGCCCACACCGGATCGCGTGACGAGGGAGACGGTCCCGTTTTGCAGTCGCGCGGTCACAGCGGTGTGGTTCAGCGAGCGTTCCCAGGACTGCTCCGGGTTTTCGGGGTCACTGACGTCGTAGCCGGTGACGTTCCGATGACCGATCACGACCAGGGTATCGCCGGTCTGGAGCAACTTCCCGGAGTCGCTGATCTCGCTGTGGACCTCGGGGGCATCGGGATCGGTCACGTCGATGACGTGGGTCCCCTGGTCCGGACGTTCGGCGTCCGGAAGCGCCGAGATGTCCGTCGGCCGACCCTGCGGCTGGAAGATCGGCACCGGACTCCCTGCCCGAGCGGGCGTGTAGTAGAAGTTCCGTCCGTCGGTCTTGACGACATCGGGCTCGTCGATACCGGCGACCTGGACGTTCGTCGTACCGACACGTGAGGGGGTCTCGACGGCGCTCCCGCCCCCTCCGGTGTCATCCGTTGCGGCATTGGTCGCCAGCGGGACGTTCATAGTCAGGTTCAGCCCGTCTCGAACGACCAGTTGCGAGTGTGGTTGGTGCTGTTCGGTTCGACGCAACCCCCGTCTGACGTAGCTGTCGAACGCCGCTTCGCTGCCGAACTGGGCGACAGCGCTACGCGTTCCAGTCTCGGATTCCTCGACAGGTGAGACAGTCGTCGTCCCGGCCGTGTCGGGTTCGGACTGGGTGGAGCCATCGTCGCTACTCGGGGGCGCCACGGCGAAGACCGTTCCGGCCCCGACGAGCGATCCGACGAGCAGGGCGACGAACACGACAGCGGTGTACTGTGTTCGCATATCGGCCGTTCACACGACAGTACTGATAAGATACCTTTCGTTCAAGGCGAATTTTTACCGACAGGCGGCGGATAGATCCCCTGACTCGCTGGAACCGGCGTCAGGATTCCGGATAGAAGACGTAGGAGTGGCGGATGTCGCTGTCGTACAACAGGGCGTCGGCGAGCATCCGGAGGAGGTGAGCCAGGAAGTAGAGGTCCCCGGCGGCCCCCAACGTGTTGAACAGCAACGCGACGAAGGCGAAAACCGCGAGCGTCGGAACCGGGACGAACAGCAACGGGACGAGGAGACCGTCAAGCACGAGGAGGGGAGCGATACCGACGAGAATGGTGTCGTTCCGTGTCTGGAACTGGTGGAACGCGGCGGCGTAGAACGCGCCCAGTTGCGGGGCCGCGCCGTAGGAGACCTGATAGCCCTGGAGTCGGAAGGCGAGCCCGTGAACGAGTTCGTGGAGGACGGTCACGACCACGACAGCGGCGACGAACACGCCACCGACAGCGATCGGGACAGTCGCCTCGAAGGCCGTGTCGTCGGCGACCGTGACACCGAAGAACTCCGCCAGCGCGGTACTGCCCTGCCCGTACCACAGGAGGGTCCCGAACAGGAACAGCGCCGGCCCGAGCAACAGCAGGATCAGCCCGAGCATGGCTGGCAGCGAGTAGTGAAACTCCTCCGGCGGACCGTAGCCGTCGGGCGATACCGGCGTCAGCGTCGCTGACGGGTCGTACTGGCTCGTTGTCACGTTCCGACGTACCAACGGGGAGCGCATAGAACTACCGCGGCGTCGCCACCTGACGTGGACCGCCGTGGGTCAGGGATCGATCCGGTTGATCCACAACTGCGGGTCCTCGATCTCGGCGTCGGTCGGGAGGTGATCGGGCGATTCCCAGACCCGTCCCGCCGCCGCGACGCCGCGTGCGTCGGCCACCACGTCGAAGAAGGCCTTCCCGCGTTCGTACTGCTGGCGTTTCATCCGCATGCCCAGCAACTCCCGGACCAGTTCGGCGAGAGGGCCTCTCCCTTCCCGCCGGGCGTCGATCTTCGCCCGCAGGTCGTCGTACTCGTCGTCGAAGGCACGGTCCATCAGGAGTTCGGCGTATCCCTCGACGGCCGTCATCGTCGTGTCGAGTTGGCCCAGCGACTCCCGGTCGAGGCTCCCGCCGGAGAGGTTCTCGATGGCGTCTTCCATCGCCGCCTCCATGTGCTCCGAGAGCCACGGCGCGGCACCGAACTCGGCGGCGTGAGTCACCTCGTGGAAGGCGATCCAGCGGCGGAACCGGTCGCCGTCGACGTTCAGTTGCTCGGCCACCCGCTGGATGTTCGGACGGACGAAGTATAGCGCGTGTTCGTCGCCGTCGGCCAGCAACAGCGGGTCGTACTGACCGAGGACGTTGTTCGCGAGAAACGAGAGCGCAAACGCCATTGATCCGGTGTTGACGACCCGGGCGACGCCGGGGACCATCTCAGCCTGCTGTTCGATCGGTGCCATCACCCGCCTGAACGTCTCAATGTTGGCGTCGATCCAGTGGTGTCGGTGCTGGATCTCGACGGTCTCGGGAAGGTCGAAATCGATCACCCCGACCTCCCGGACGCGATCGCGTGCGTCACGGACATCGGTGGCGTAGCCCGACCGCTCGGCCTCGGAGACGGTCAGATCACCCGGTTCGGTCGACTCCTTGGCGGCTTCTGCGACGGCGGCCCAGTCGATCGGGCCGTCCCCGGAGGCTCCGGCGACGGCGCGGACGCTGTGATACAGGCCCATACCCGGACCACGGGAGCGACTGGGATATGCCTTCTCCCCGACTGCGCTACGCCTCGACCGCCTCCGACAACAGTTCGGAGTCGCCGCCCAGCAGTTTCTTGGCGGCGACGGCGACTCCGACAAGGAGGCCCAACCCGACGAGCGCGAACAACAGACCCGCTCCCGACTCGTCGGAATCAACTGCCGTCTCGACGCCCGCCTCGTCGGCCTCTTCCTGTCCGCTGCCCGGTGCGTTCGCCGTGAACTCGGCACCGTCTAAATGGAACTCGAAGAACGTGATCTTCGTCATACACGTGGGAGTAGACGGGCGTGCCTTATCCGTCTTGTCCGGATGATTGATACCGGAGACACCGCAATGAGGTGGCATGGACGAGGACCGACGCGCGTTTCTCGAATCGTTGTTGTCGACCCCGGGGCCGTCGGGCTACGAGACCGACAGCCAGCGGGTCTGGATCGATTACGTCAGCGAGTTCGCCGACGACGTGACCGTCGACGACTACGGGAACGCTGTCGCGACCGTCGAGGGCGGCGAGACGACCGTGGCGCTGACCGGCCACGGCGACGAGATCGGGTTCATGGTCCGGGACATCACCGACGACGGCTTCCTTCGCCTCTCGCGGATCGGCGGCTCCGACAAGACTGTCTCGCGGGGCCAACACGTTACGATCCATAGCGCCGACGGACCGGTCTCGGGGGTCGTCGGGCAGACGGCGATCCACCTGCGGGAGCCAGACGGCGACGAGAGCGTCCCGGAGATCGCCGAGCAGTTCGTCGACGTGGGTGCGACCGACGGCGAGGAGGCAGAGGCACTGCTCGACCGTGGCGATCCGGTAACGTTCACTCAGACGATCACCGAACTGGAAAACGGCCGGCTCTCGGCGCGGGCGATGGACAACCGCGTCGGCATCTGGGCGGCCGCCGAGGGACTCCGACGGGCGGCCGATCGCGGGACCGACGTGACCGTCCACGCCGTCTCGACCGTTCAAGAGGAGGTCGGCCTCCAAGGCGCGAAGATGGTCGGGTTCGATCTGGCGCCGGACGCCGTCCTGGCGGCGGATGTCACCCACGCGACCGACTCCCCGGACGCTCCGGGCGAGCGATCGACCGGCGTCGAACTGGGCGGTGGTCCCGCAGTCGCACGGGGGAGCGCGAACCATCCTGTCCTCGTCGAGGCGCTCCGAGAGACAGGGGAGACAGACGATATCGACGTACAGCTACAGGCGACTGGCCTCCGAACTGGAACCGACGCCGACGCCTTCTACACCGCCCGCGGGGGCATCCCGTCGGTCAACGTCGGCATCCCGAACCGGTACATGCACACGCCTGTCGAAGTCATTGATCCCGACGACCTCGATGCCGTCGCGGACCTCATGGCCGGCTTTGCCGTCCGTGCCGCCGAGCATGAACCCTTCAGTGTCGACCTGTAGGGGACCACGCAAGCGGTACGTTTAAGCGCACGACACTATCCTTCCCGAACATGAGTGGTCGACCGCTGGACGTGCTCGAAGCGTCGCTCGGTGAGGAAGTCACCGTCCAACTCAAAGGCGGCGAGATCTTCACCGGGGAGCTCTCGGGCTACGATCAGCACATGAATCTCGTGATCGAGGACGAAGACACAACGATTATACGCGGGGATAACGTGGTTTCGATCAACCCATGACTGGCAAGGGAACTCCCTCCCAGGGTAAGAAAAACACCACGACACACACGAAATGTCGTCGGTGTGGCGAGAAGTCCTATCACACAAAGAAGAAGGTCTGTTCGTCGTGTGGCTTCGGCAATTCGGCGAAGCGACGCGACTACGAGTGGCAATCGAAAGCTGGCGAATAAGGCCCACAATCCATGCACGAGAAGTGCGGCGTTGTCGGCATCTCGCTTCAGGATCGAAACGCCGCCCGTCCCCTCTACTACTCCCTCTACGCTCTCCAGCACCGCGGCCAGGAGTCGGCCGGTATCGTCACTCACGACGGGTTCCAGCAACACAGCCACGTCGAGATGGGGCTCGTCGGCGACGCGTTCAGCCCCGGCGACCTCGAATCGCTGAACGGCTCGAACGGGATCGGCCACGTCAGGTACCCGACCGCGGGTAGCGTCAACACCTCCTGTGCACAACCGTTCTCGGTCTCGTTCAAGTCCGGATCGCTCGGCCTCTCACACAACGGCAACCTCGTCAACGCCGACGAGATCGGCGACGAACTGGCCGACCTCGGCCACGCCTTCACCTCGGACGGCGACACGGAGGTCATCGCACACGACCTCGCACGGAACTTGCTCGAAGAGGATCTGGTCCGTGCGGTCAAGCGGACCATGGAGCGAATCCACGGCTCGTACTCGTTGACGATCATGCACGACGAGACGGTGCTGGGGGTGCGTGACCCCGAGGGCAACCGGCCACTGTGTATCGGTGAGCTGGAAGACGGCTACGTCCTCACCTCCGAGTCGGCCGCGATCGATACGCTCGACGGGGAACTCATCCGTGACGTCAAACCCGGCGAACTGGTCGTGCTCCATCCCGACGGGACGGGCTACGACACGTACCAGCTCATCGAACGGGAGAACACCGCCCACTGCTTCTTCGAGCACGTCTACTTCGCTCGCCCGGACTCGACCATCGACGAGAGCTTGGTCTACGAGGTCCGGCGGGAACTGGGACGGAAGCTCTGGGAAGAATCCGGCGTCGAGTCCGATGTCGTCCTCCCGGTGCCTGACTCCGGGCGAGCCTTCGCCTCCGGCTACGCGGAGGCTGCCCAGAACGACGGCTCTGATATCGAGTTCGCCGAGGGGCTGATGAAAAACCGCTACGTCGGGCGCACGTTCATCATGCCTACCCAGGACGAGCGTGAACGGGCCGTCCGGCTGAAACTGAACCCGATCAAATCCACCATCGAGGGGAAGAAGGTCACGATCATCGACGACTCGATCGTCCGTGGGACCACCTCGACACAGCTCATCGAACTCCTGAAAGACGCGGGCGCCGAAGAGGTCCACGTCCGGATCGGGGCACCGCCGATCGTCGCGCCCTGTTACATGGGCATCGATATGGCCTCCCGGGACGAACTGATCGCCGGCGATCAGTCCGTTGAGGAGATCCGCGACGAGATCGAGGCCGACTCGCTGTCGTATCTCTCGATCGACGCGATCGCACAGACGCTGGAGACCAGCCGGACGGATCTCTGTCTGGGCTGTGTCACCGGCGAGTACCCGTACGACATCGAGGGCGAGGAGACCGACCGCGATGTCATCCGGCCCGATATCAGTGGGTCGGCGACGCCCGCCGACGACTAGCGAGGGGCGCGACCCTCGGAAGCGAACGGTGACCGAAGCGAACCCCGAGCGGCCCCCTGGCGGACCAAACAATCTAGCGGCTGTCACCACATCGGCTACCGTATGCCGAGCCCTGCCTTCATCAAGACCGATCGGACTGTGCTAGCGTGGACTTCGGAAGTGGGCGGCCCGCGTGGTCGGTGGGAACGACCGGTCGATGGCGGTTCTCGAACGACTGGGCTTCACTCAGGAAGGGCGTCACCGGAAGGACTGGCGACTCGACGGCGAGTGGCGAGACACCTACTGGTTCGGACTCCTTCGCGAAGAGTGGGACTGAGCGAAGCTACCAGATCACGTACAACATCGCGTAGACGACGATCCCCAGCGTAAACGAGATCAGCCAGAGCGTCGCCGCCGCTTTCCCCGCACGCGGGTGGTTCGTCTCCGACAGTTGTGCGACCGGGTAGCTGGCGGCGAGCAACAGGACGTAGTAGACCAGCGGGATCGCGAGGATCGCAAGCAGGATGTGGATTCCCAGGACCGGGAAGTAGACGTAGGTCTCGACCGCCGCGGGGCCGGTAAAGTCGGTCGGCCCTCGCAGGACGACCCGATAGAGGTACAGCGTGAGAAACGCAGCAAAGAGCCCGAAGGTCGTGAGCATCAACTGTCGGTGCCGGCGGATATCACCCCGACGGACCGCCCTGATACCGGCGAGGATCGTCACGATCGCGAGCGCGCTGATCGCCGCATTGGCGTGGGGGATCGCTTCGAGGACCGTCGCCGGAGCCTGTGGCAGTAGTCGCTGGGGGATCGCTCCCAGCACTGCGCCGAACACGAGTGCCAGGGAGACCACCGTCAACAGCCCCGTGAGCTTCCCGACGTGGTTCCGTGCCGTGGCCTGCATGGTCTGTTCTGAGGTGCGTGGGGGCAAGGGCGTTGCGTTACCGACGGATAGGAACCGGTAGGGGCAACGGACAGTGAAAACGAGTCATAGAAAACAGAGAGCGGTATCGACGGAGTTCGGGAGCCCTATTGGAAGGTCCGGCCGACCTTCTCCTCTTCGAGGTCGGGGGCGGCCGTGTCGAAGCGCTTCTCGATCTCCGCGTAGCGTTCCTTGGTCTCCTCGGTGACGCTGGGGCCGACCTCGCTGAGAGCCGCCTCGAAGTGATCGTTCGTGATCTTGACGTTCGTGACGGAGTCGTCGAGGTCTTCGGAGTCGACGCTGTGGATGAACTCCCTGGTCGCGGCCATCGACGCCTCGCGGGCGACCGCCTCGATGTCGGCACCGACGTAGCCCTCCGTCCGGCGGGCGATTTTGTCCAGATCGACGTCGTCCGCCAGGGGCTTGTCGCGGGTGTGGACTTCGAGGATCGCACGGCGGGCCTCCTCGTCGGGCACCGGCACGTGGACGTGGCGGTCCAGACGGCCGGGCCGCAGCAGCGCGTCGTCGATCAGGTCCGGCCGGTTCGTGGTCGCGACCACGACGACGTCTTCCATCTCCTCGATGCCGTCGAGTTCGGTCAGTAGCTGGCTGACGACCCGTTCGCCGACGCCGGAGTCGGTCTGGCCGCCACCACGCTCGGTGGCGATGGAGTCGATCTCGTCGAAGAACACCACGGTCGGGGCGTTCTCGCGGGCCTTGCTGAACACTTCGCGGACGCCCTTCTCGGACTCGCCGACGAACTTGTTCAGCAGCTCCGGCCCCTTCACGGAGATGAAGTTCGACTGGGCCTCGTTGGCGACAGCCTTCGCCAGGAGCGTCTTCCCGGTCCCGGGGGGACCGTACAGCAGGACACCCTTGGCTGCGTCCAGATCCATCGACCGGAACACGCCGGGGTACTCCAGGGGCCACTGGATGGTCTCACGGAGCCGTTCCTTGGTGTCTTCGAGCC
The DNA here is from genome assembly GCF_035666295.1 of Haloarcula montana. Classification (NCBI taxonomy): domain Archaea; kingdom Methanobacteriati; phylum Methanobacteriota; class Halobacteria; order Halobacteriales; family Haloarculaceae; genus Haloarcula; species Haloarcula montana. Next base: position 1,402 of record NZ_CP142027.1, on the reverse strand, counting down.
CACCGACCGAGTCCCAGGTGACGTCCGGGACCTCGACGAAGACCTCGCGGAGCGCGGAGGGCTCGATTCCCTTCATCGCGTCCTTGAAGTCTTCCTCGGTGATCTCTAAGTGTTCGAGCACCTCGGCGTCGATCTCGTCAGATTCGAGGTCGAGTTCGGGCCGAATGCGCCGCAGCGCGTTCATCGCGCCCTCCTTGGTCAGTGAAGCCAGGTCGGCACCCACGAAGCCGTGGGTGTTCTCGGCGTAGCCCGAGAGATCGATCTCCTCGGAGAGGGGCATCCCACGGGTGTGGACCTGGAGGATCTCCTTACGGCCTTCCTTGTCCGGGACGCCGATCTCGATCTCGCGGTCGAAGCGGCCACCGCGGCGCAGCGCCGGATCGATGGCGTCGACGCGGTTGGTCGCCCCGATGACGATGACCTGCCCGCGCTCTTCGAGCCCGTCCATCAGGCTCAAGAGCTGAGCGACGACGCGGCGTTCCACGTCGCCCTGGGTCTCGCCACGCTTGGGGGCGATGGAGTCGATCTCGTCGATGAAGACGATAGCGGGGGCGTTCTCCTCGGCCTCCTCGAAGACCTCACGGAGCTGCTCCTCGCTCTCGCCGTAGTACTTCGACATGATCTCCGGGCCGGAGATTGTCGTGAAGTACGCGTCGATCTCGTTGGCGACGGCCTTGGCCATCAGCGTCTTCCCGGTGCCGGGCGGGCCGTGCAGAAGGACGCCCTTCGGCGGCTCGATGCCGAGTTGCTGGAACAGCTCGGGGTGGCGCATCGGGAGTTCGATCATCTCCCGGACCTGTTCGAGTTCGTTGTCCAGGCCACCGATGTCCTCGTAGGTCACGTCGGGCGTGTCGCTACTGGCTTCGCCCTCGCTGCCGCGGATCTGTTCGGCGGGCTTCTCGCTGACCTGGATCTCGGTCGAGTCGGTGACGACGACCGTCCCCGCGGGTTCGGTCTCGGCGATCTTCAGTGGAATTTTCTGGCCGGACATCGACGACAGCGGGCCGAGGCCGAAGCTCACCGGGACGGTCTGTCCCTGCGTGACGGCCTGGCCGCTGAGGTTGTTCCGGATCATCGGGGCGACGTTCCCCCGAACGCGGAGGTTCTGGGGGAGCGCAACGGTCACGCTGGTCGCCGGCTGGACGTCCGCCTTCTCGACGGTCACGTTGTCGTCGATGCCGACGCCGGCTTCCTGGCGGAGCTGGCCGTCGATCCGGACGATACCTTTGTTCTCGTCCTCGGGGTAGCCGGGCCAGACCCGCGCAACCGCACGGTTACCCTGCCCGCTGAGAACGATGTAGTCGCCGTTCTCCAGGTCCATCTCCGCCATCGCGGCCCGGTCGATCGCCGCGAGCCCGCGGCCTGCGTCCTTCTGTTTTAAGGGTTTGACAGTGAGTTTCAT